>PNMZ01000001.1 GCA_013823945.1 bacterium
TGCGATCCGCACTGTCTCTTCCCAGCTTCCTGTTTCCCCTGACCAAGGCAGTCTAGAAACGAATACAAACACTTCACCTACAGGCTGAAAAGCCGAAATGACGTGGCTAAGAAAAAGGCTGTCATCGTGAATACAAATCGCTGAAGGTAACTTTGGCATACACCAGATTATTACCGCCTTCAACCCATTCTTCGTTACGGTTTGCTTGAAAATAGATGGACAATCTCCCGAACAGCACTACACTCAAATTCAAAGGACGAGGAATCTAACTTTAATGACTCAAGATTTGATCACTACGAAATTTGGTAATGATGCAGATGCTCTCCATTCACTCGCTCAAATGATTAAAAGATCCTTTCACTCGGCAACCGTCGAAAGCTGGAATTTGAAAGAGTCACCAGGTCAAATAGTGTCGCCCAACTTGTAGCCCAGCGACTCTCCCTAACCTGGTTTTAACCCCTCTCTTACTCGAAGTTTCTACTATCTGCTAGATTCATTCTAGTGGACATTCCAACTCCTGGGCACCATTATTCTCAGAACAAAAGACCCCAAAAAATTGATACCCATCGAGAGACTCACCCTTCTTCTGACCTTGAAGTCAACGGACGGACAAGCGGTTTCCGATTTACCTATTCCGACTCCTCAGCAAACGGTGAAAACAATGGTCCGATCCGAATTGAAGACTGGCGGGACGAGTACGTCCAGCCAGTCTTCTAACTCTCGATTATTGCGTGTACTGCGCAGTGCGGCGCCCAACAATCAGCTCCAAGTTCGAGGAGTTTCGTGCGGCAGATACCGCGCAACTCGCTGTGAGTTCTGGTACTCCAGCAATGGGCAGACCTCTTTGCCACACTGGACGACTGGCATGGATTAATAATGCAGGGATCTCGTAGGTGCCTATCAGTTCTGCCTTAGCCAGAACGCTGCTGTCTAAGACTTTTAGAAATTCTTCCGAGCTGAGATTCGGATCCAACACGTGAACCCGATCCATTGCGAAAATTGTGAAAATATAGCGATGCTGTCCGCTGCCCGCGGGAGGCATAGGTCCGGAATATCCCAACTTATCGAAGCCATTGGGGCCTTGTACAGCCCCCAAAGGGTTGGAGAGTTGTTCTAAGGCTGGCACGCCGGCCAACAAATTGTTTGTCGTCGCCGGAATGTTCAAGATGATCCAGTGCACAAAAGGATTAGGATCTGGATTTGCGGGGCTGGGTGCATCAGGATCGGTGCAGATGATCATGAATGACTTGGTCCCAGCGGGCGCACCTTTCCAAGCTAGTGGGGGCGAAGTGTTAGCGCCGACGCCCGTATGCTCTACGGGGATTCTTGTTCCGTTCTGGAAAGCCGTACTTGTAAGCGTAAACTCTTCCTTGACCGCGACACCGGTCGGGATATCCGTCTTTTCAAGCACCCACATTTGGCCCCTGACATCAGCAGCCGGTTTCATGACTAGCCTCTTTTCGGGGTCTAAGTCTTCAGTCGCTTCTAGAAAAAGATAACTGTTTCTATCAGTCAAGCCGATGACGCTACCACCAAAATGCTTAACCTTAAATGTCTGTGTCATCCAATATTGTTGCGAAGAGAATCGTAGCATCAATTTATTGTCCTTATAGAAATCAAGAACATGTTCCATATTGTTCCTCTCTAAGCCATTGGCCAGGCGGTAAACATCGCCAGCATCCTCCACAAACTTCCAAAGTTGACCGCGAGACTCAAGCCTCTGTGCAAGCGCTGGCCTCGACCATCCTTCAAGTACGGTGAGAAACCCATGATCCTCCGAGTCGGTCGTGCCGCTTTGCAAACGGTAATAGAACTTTGTATCAATAGCCGCTGCAGGAGTAGCCTGTGCCTGAGCAAGCACGAACAGAAGAAGCAGACTGAGAACGGAGAGGAAGAAGCGCATTTGGAGCATGGGGAATCTTTGAAGTGGCTAAGGTGCCAAGCCGTCAGCTTCGTCGCCGCCGTAACCCCCTACCAAGCGCTAACTATAGCAGGAAACCGTTTCTGGAATCATTTTTTTGACATTAAGGTTCAAAATAGAGGCAGATCCGGAGGGGATTCTTGATTCGTTCGCCTGCGAATAAAAACGGGCCGCCTTCAAGGCGACCCATTGCTCTTTTTCCTGCCGCTTTCCCTACCTGCGTTCAGGCTGAATGAGTGTCTTGGTGCTTACGTTGCTCCAATGAGACGACCGAAGTGCCATGTTAAGATCCGTTGTGAGTGGCTCACTGGTTCTAAACATCAGGCGACCGTCTTGCATTGATGTTGCACGAACTTCGTAGGTTCCCATTAGTTCTGCTTTAGCCAGAACGCTGCTCTCCAAGATCTTGGAGAACTCTTCTATGGTCATATTAGGGTCGATGACGTGTACCCGGTCCATTGAGAAAATTGTGAAGAAGTAGCGATGCTTTCCGCTGCCCGCTGGGGGCATGGGTCCGATATATCCTGTTTCACCTGTACCGTTAAAAAGTTGGACAGCTCCGACGGGGGTGGATACTTGTTGTAGGCGAGGTATCCCGGCCAACAAATAATTTGTATCGGCCGGAATGTTCAGCATGAACCAGTGAACGAAAGGATTGGGATCTGGATTTGCCGGGCTGGGTGCATCAGGATCGGTGCAGAGGATCATGAATGACTTGGTTCCGGCGGGTGCGCCTTTCCAAGCCAGCGGCGGGGAGATACCATCTTTGCCCGTATAGGTGGCTGGGATTTCCGCACCGTTTACGAAAGCTGTGCTCGTTAGCTCGAATTCCGCCTTGACCGGGACATCAGTCTTTATCAGTATCCAAATTGTGCTCACGCCTCTCTCAGTTTTGGTGATTCTTAGTCTCTTGACGACATCCTGGTCTTGGGTCGCTTCCAGCCTCCCACCCCCGCCATTGACCAAGATGAAGGTGTCTTCTCGTCCTGTAGCTTCAGCAATATGGAAAGGAACCCAAGCCTGTGTCCCAGTCTGCTCAGTCTTGCTGAGTACCAATCGTTCGTCGGACTTGGTAATACTAAGAGACTGATCCTTGAGCAAGCCATTGGTCAAGCGGAAATATGGGTCTCCAATGTCCTCGATCCTCCAAAGTTGCCCTGGAGACTGCATGGACTGCGCTAGTCCCGGCTGCAACCAACCTTCGAGTACTGTCAGAAATCCATGATCATCTTTTGTAAGAAATCCATTTTCATCCCTGGCGTAGGTAGCGCTTTGCAGACGGTAATAAAAGTTTTTATCAAGTCTCTCCGCGTCACCATAATTTGCGTTAACAGGCCCGAACATCAAAGGCGTCTCTGCCTGAACAGGTTCGACCTTGATGTCAGTCTTGTTAAATTTCCACACTTGGCCGTCGGTTTGTCGACTTTTACCGAGTTTCGTTCCCATTTCGTCGTCCTCGATAGACTGGTCAGCTTGCCAGCGATTAGTCAGGCGAAAGCCGTTTGCATTACCAGATATCTTCCATTGTTGGGCTGTTCGATCTGCAGTTGGGCGGAGCGCCATGTAGCGGTAATCGGGGATATCTTTGCTCTGGACGACCTCAAGTGACAAGTTGGGCTGCGAGATGTGGATCATACGGAAGAAGCCGTTTCCCAAGTCCTGAAATCTCCAAAGTGGCCTAAGTGCTTCAGACGGATTCCTCTTTGCCGGTTTGATGCCTTCTACATCCTCCCAGAGATCCAGAACCCAGTCTTCCGTGCCTGTGTCCTTCGCCTCGCTTGTCAGGCGGTAGTAAACTTTTGTATCAATATTCTGTGCGTGAACAGGCACAAAAAGAAGAAGCAGGCTGAGGACGGAGAGGAAGAGGCGCAATTGATGCATGAGGAACCTTTGAAGTGGCTCAGGTGCCCTGCCAACAGCTTCGCCGTCGTAATGCCCCCTACCAAGCGCCCACTATAGCAGGAAACCGTTGCTGGTAGGATTTTTTGTCTCTAAAGATCGATAAGATTGGCGGCCCCGGAGGGATTCGAATCCCCGACGCCATCTTGAGGACTACAATCGTCCAGGATCAACGAACCTGAAGGTACATCAGCCCCTGAAACTCCGTGGATGTAACGCAAACAATAATCTTGAAGTAAGAATAGGAAAAAATCATCTCGAATAATTTCTTCCATGCAGCCGCACAACAATGTTCGACAACCTTGAGCTAAGCTACTTGGGGCTAGACATTTCTAACTTCCAATAAGCTCATTGGAATGGACTCCAACTCCTGAGCATCCCAATTTTCAAAACTGGTACCCCGCCGAAAGGCTAACGCGCTTACCCGCAACATAAATCAATCCAACCGAATAGTGTCCAAACGACCGCTGGAAAAATGGATTGTGATCCCGACCATCAAACTGGTTCCCAACAAACCACACCCCATCCGGACTCCACTTCGCCCCATAGATGAACCGATTTCGGGCGTCCGTTTGCCGACTGGCCCCCGCATATACGTTCAATGAACCTCGCTCAAGCCGTGGGTTCCATTCCAAAGTCGAAGAAACACCCGTCGCCCCTGATTCCTGGTTCTGAAATCCATAGCCGATGTTCAAGCCCAAATCCCGGCCGAGGTTTGGAATCAGTCGGTACGAAAATAGCCCCCGGACAGCTTCCGAAGACGAATGAAAGCCAACTCCAATCTGTAACCGGTCGATACCCTGGTACCACAACGCACCGCCGACCGAATTCCCGGTGATGAACCAATCCTTCCCTGCCGCAGTCGTGCTCGATGCGTACCCATTCGCCACGCAGACGGGGCAAAACACCTTGCCTTGAGATTCTTTTGAACTGTGCTCTTGTCCAAAACTGGAACCCGCAATCGCGCATAGGCCGATCACAAATGGAAAACCAAATTTCATTTCATAAGTGGAAGGCATCAGAAGGTATTCGCGTTCCAAGTATTTTTCTAAAATCTTGACAAGAATTTAGAGAAAGCCTCTGACGAGGCTTCCTCTCTGCACGGCTCTATAATCCGTCTACCGATGAAAATACGTTTAACGTCCCCAATCCCAAATTCAAATCCGGATTGAATTTCGACCGTCCGAGTGCACTTTGCAGGTCGCTATAAGTTGCGTCTGGCTTTCGAGAAAGCATCTTAGCCGCCATCCCCGAAACCAATGGAGCTGCGAACGAAGTTCCCCAACCTCCGGCATACCGCTGGCCAGGAAATGGCAAGTAGAGACCTTCGCCCGGAGCCGCAACCCAGGTGACATCAACGCCAGCATTACTGAACCGACTCCGAACGTTCCGAGCATCAACCGATGCCACACTCGTGACTTTCTCGTGTCGAGCAGGATAACTCAGAGGATTCGTCAAGCCATCATTCCCTGCCGAAGCAACCAAGATGACTCCACGATCCGAAACGTCGTCAACTGTTTTCTCCATCTCTGGCGAATAAGTATAAGTATTAAGCGACAAATTAACAACTTTCGCTCCTCGTTGCTCCGCCAAATGTATTCCTTCGATCACATGGAACAGTCGGCCTTGCCCATTCTGACCAAAGGCCCGGATCGGCAGAATTCGAGCCGTCGGCGCGACCAAATGAATTGCTCCCGCCACCATCGTCCCATGGCCGAGTCCAATCGGAATCTGACTAAATGACGAGTTAAGTCGAACACTCCTTTCCCATGCTGGTGCGTGACCGTTGGACAAATGATTAAAGTCCCGTTGCAACAGCGGAATGGTCGTTGGGTTAACAATCGCCAAGATGTTCGTCGGCAAACCAGTTAATTCAGACCCCGTCCCTCGTCGATCAATCAAGTCAATTCCAGAAACCATGACCCGGCTCAGAGATGTGTGGGTGCCGTCAACTCCCGTATCAATCACTGCAACCGTTCCCGACCCACCTCCATGAGCACCCCAAGAAGGAACCGCATTGGATTGGTACCCCGCCAATTGCTGAACAAATCCACCCGGAAGAATCGAACCGAAAAAGTTTGTCGGTCTCGTATTCTTGAAGGCCAATGTCAACGCCCTCTCTCCAGAAACCTCAGGTTGCCTAAAGCTCAAAATCGGAAGCCGGACAATTTGATCCTGCTCAATCGAAACGTCGTCATCTGTATCATCCGAAATTTGCTGAATTAACGCCGCCGGATTCCGACGCAACGGATCAATCACCGCATGAATCGGTCGATTCGCAACCGTCCGCTCCAATTTCAATTGATAGCGCACTAGGAATGAGCTCAACGGCTCACTCTCCGTATAACGCAAGATGAAACGAGACTGTGCCGAAGCAACGGAACTCACGGCAACTAGGCCGATCAAAATCAGGGACTTAACTTTCATTGGGAATCTCCACTCGGAAAATCTGATTGGATTGCAAAACATGAAATTGCAATGTACGCGTTTGATCCAAATGCATGCTGAACTGACCATCTTCATCGCAAGAAGTGAGCCATTCCAACTCCGTGCCTACTCGAACATCGACTGGCTCATTGGTTTCAAAAACCCCGGCAACAAATACTTTGTCCGCTTGGGCATCAAACTCAGTCCGAACATCCAAAACCGCACGATCAAATTCAAATCGGAACGAATCAACTTTGGAAGCGGCCGAACGCAACCCCGTCGGGCCAGCTGGAGAAGGAACAAGTTTGCCAAAGAGCAATGGAATCGTCCGATCTTGACCAACCAAGAGTGCTTTTGCTCTTAATTTCCAAAGTTCTGGAGCTTCTTCTCGCCCGGCATCGTGTACGGCTCGCATTTGGCTCACCTTCGACATTGCATCCGGGTCAGCTTCAACCGCCAACACAATATCCGGCGCAGCAATCCCTCGTGCATAGTCAACAATCTGTTCCCAGGTCGGTTTCATTAGTCTCTCTCATTTCTCATAGACACCCTGATCAAAAATCAGGACATCTTTTTCACAATCTAATCCCGCAAATGCAAAAGTCGCCCAATCACCCGGATGAGGCCACCGTTCTCGAGTCATCCGACACGCCTTTGAGTACGAAGCCAACGGCGTCAGTGTTTCTAACCCCTGGTAAAAGTTGGACATCCATTCCAAAGCTGGCTCATCCGCCGCATCCCACAGTGAAGCCACAACTGAACGGCAACCCGAAGCAAACATTGCCTCAATAAATCCCTGTGATTCAAACGCTTCACCGAGAATAGAAACCCCGGTCGAACAGCCACTCAACACAACCAAGTCTGCCTGCATATCCATTTGCAATACATCTAAAACGGTAAACCGATCCTCACCCAACTGCATCGCGCTAAAGAGCGGCAAATCTTCTCTGACAATCCCATGTGCCGCAATATGAATATGGTGAGCACCAGCAACTGCTGAATTCATAGCCTGGAACTTTCGAACCGGAGTGACTCCCGCGATCTGACTCACGATCTCAACTTCTAGGGCAATCTGCGGCGCGTTTTCATCGGCAAAACCCAATACAACGCTACCCTGACCTTGGTGGCGATCACGGCTCTGCATCGAACGCCAAGCCGAAAAACTTGGCGCATAACTGATTTCGACCTTATCAATCATCGACCCCGAACCGTAAGGCAGAGCATGGAACGGAATCGTTAAGATCGGCCCGTCTCGACCAACTGTTACAACTCTCTTGTCCTCGCCAAAAGCCGATTCAATAAAATCCATAATGCGTCGGAGTGCTTTTTCAACGAGTCTCTCCCCACTCACCGACCGTCGCAATCGGTTCAAATGGAAAAAGTGAATCGAATTTCTCAACTCAGATAGCTCACAAAGCCGATGCTCCTGAATCCCTGACGAAGAGATTGAAAATGCAAACAAGGTTCCGCTATCAACAAAAAACTCGATAAAGACATGACCTTCTTTCATTGCTGATATTGTTTGCTCTTGATCCAAGGGAGCATAAGTGAGGGTCAAACTTTCTCTGTATGTCCGTACTGCTTCAACTTCACCAGTTCCTGCAAATTGATCAGAAAATTGTTGCCCATTGCGACTAGTTCGAATCATCTCGCCCAATCCCTGGTCTTTCAGCCTCGCCACAACACCAAGTCGTTCACCGGGAGAGCTGAGTGTTCGGAAGCATTCTCGCAGAGCCGACTCATTTGCTACGGCATGGGCTCGCCGTAACCCGTGCGAACCCAATAGGCTCCGCGCGCCGTCGTATTCACTCAATGCTTGTCGGGCATATTGTTGGGCAGGATCCGGAAGCTGTATCGTCCGGTAAAAAGCCGCCTTCAAATCAGGTGATTGGTCAACCTTCAACAGCTCATTTGCTTCACCGTAATCACCTGCCTCAAGTGCTAGCTGAATCGCCGTCCTCCGAATCAACGGCACCCTTTCCGCCGACGGCTCCAAAGCCAACGCTTGGGATATATGCAACCTCGCTTTGCTAATTTGTCCTAATCGCATCAAAATTTCTGACGCATTCAGTTCGGCCAATGCAAGCCAGTTCAAACTCCTCTCCTTCCCCAGCCGCTTCCTCGCTGCCAGGAGGAGTTCACGTGCAACCTGAACTTGACCTCGTTTCAAAGATGCAATCGACTCTATCAAGTAGCTTTTACCTATTTCCAGCCGCGCGCCAACCGACTCAAAAACATCCCGCGCATCTCGAGCCGCCTGTATTGCATCACTAAAAAGCCCGGCATTCAACATGAAATCTGACTGATCGAGCAAGCAGTGCCCTACTTTCAATCCTGCATTGGACGGGCGACGCGCAAGCAAACTTCGGTAAAGCGTGAGAGATTGAAATAAATCGCCTTTTCTTCCCAAAAGGTAAGCCTGGTTAAGCTCCACCTCATATGCCAAAAGCAATTGCTCGGTCGCACTGAAAAACTCAAACGCTTTCTGAAACAACTCTTGAGCCCGATCAAACTCCAGTTGAGCCATGAGGCAAACCGCGAAGTTGTGAGCCACTATCGCCGCGTCCGCTTCCGCACCATTTTCTACCAAAATCGGATAAGCGATCTCAAATTGAACGACCGCTTCCTCAAAACGATCCTGGCGATGCAACATGTTTCCAAAGTTCGCACGCACTCTCGCCGCTCTAAAAAAATCTCCAATATCCTCAAAAGTTGTAATCGCCCCGCCGGCAATCCGCGCCGCGTCATCATATCTCCCAACATAACCGAGAGCCTGGATCATCGCAACGGCCGTATTCGCCCGCTCAACTGCGTCCGATTCGAACTGAATCAACGCCTCCTGATACTTTAAAATCGCATCTTTCGGGCGATCACTCAGCAAAAAGACGTGTCCCGCTAATCGGTGAGCCTGGCCCGCAAGCACTGGTTCATTAAGGCACTGAGCTAATTTTTCTGCACTTTTTGAAAGAACCCCGGCCCGCCGAACATCTTCACGAATTGCCCCCATTCCATTCTGAATCAATAGACCAACGGTTTCTGGAGTTCTCAAAACGGTGGGCGGGAGCTTGGCTCGACCCGATAACCCCTCAATCCAATCCACTGCTCTCATATCACGCCACGCGACCGAAGTGCCTTGGACAAAGCTTCCAAACAGCGGAGCCTCGTATTCCCCATACTCCCTGAACTAAGTCCCATTTCCTCAGCGATCTCCGCATAGCTCCGAGGCTCTTCCTCAAAGAACAACGCACGAATCAACTTTTGGCACTGCTCCTTCAGTGAAGAAACAGCCAAGTTGACCAAAAGAACTCGCTCAGACGCTTCAACCTCGTCAACATGAGACTCATCAACCAAGAATTCTTCATTTGTCAATTCAGTGAACTTCTCAAGCTTCTTTCTCAGCCGAATTGCATGGCGAACGGTCGTCTGCCGAATCCAAGGAGCCAAATAGTCACGGTTTTGCATCGATGGCAATGCTTTGAATAATTCAACAAAAACATACTGAAAGGCATCAGGTTGCTCCGCTTCTGGCAATCGAGTCGACCGAAGCAGGCTCATTACATAGCCCGAATAACGATCCACAATTTTTGCCCAGGCATCGGCATCATTCAGCAGGGCTCGGCGCACAAGTGGGCCATCGTCCCACTTCCCTTCCTGGATATTCCGCCTGAACATTGAACCCAATTTACCTCTCATCAAAAAATTGCAAAAATAAATGTCACTCAACGCTGATGCTTTGTCCCTGTGATGATGTGGCAACCCCAGCAGGGGCACAAAAGACAGGAGAACAAAAAATGAAAAACCTCATCTTCACAATTGCAAGCAGCATGGTCGCAGCCGTGGCCCTCGGAAACAACGTGAGCGCAGAACTCACAAGTAACGACCTCAACATCTACGGAGATGCCTTCAGCAATGACGTCCGCGTTGTCCAAATCGTCGGCGGCGTCCGCGTCATTGGACAAAATGGAACTCTCGTCAATGGCCTTCCGAGCGTTACCTTCCGAACCGGACCGCTTGTCAATGTGACCGGCCTCATGGATAGCGGCAACGACCGACTCGCATTTGTTGCCATCGGGAATATTGGCGACATCAATATGGAAGGGGGACAAGGTGACGATCAACTCATCTTGACTCGCGCCGCTGGCCAAGGCAATGTCACATTGAGGGGCGAAGAGGGCAACGATCGTGCGGTCTTCACCGACTCAAGTGCCGCTGGCGATGTCATTCTTGACCTCGGAATTGGCGCAAACGTCATCAATGCTCAACGATTCACTTCTGGATTCAATTTCGAAGCATTTGGTGGAGATTTGAACGACAACTTTAACATCGGTGCAAGCACAGTCGGTGGGAGCCTCAGCCTCAATGCCGACAAAGGCAACGACATCGTCAATATCTCGAACGTCATGACTGGAATCTCTGCCGGAATCTTCACCGATGAAGGAGCCGACCGGGTGACAGTCTCTGGTCTCGGAGCTGGATTTGATGTCATTGTTAGCACTGGTGCCCAAAACGACATTGTCAGTTTGACCAACGTCTCGGCTCTCGCCAATCTTGAAGTGAACCTCGACGAAGGAAACGACACGCTCACAACTTCTAGCGTCTCGGCTTCCTTCGACGCAAAGGCGATCGGAGGATCCGGAACCGACCGTTTCCGAAACTTTGGATTTGCCGGCGGAATCAAGACCGAAGTTCTTGAGTTCGAACTGTTCTAACCCATACATTGCTCGAACCTGAGTTGGGAGCTGGCTTAACGCCAGCTCCACTTTTTTGAATATCTCTCATGCGCAATAATCACTTGAAGTGAAGCGATCGATCACCACGAATTTCAAGAACATAGTTAACTATCTAGGAATCGCCGCTGAAACCGCTGACCGATTGATCTCTCATCGTCAGTCAAAATGGATTAGGAATACGAAGCAAGACACGGTGATCGTCTTCGTTCATGGGTTTCTGAGCAAGGGCGAAAAAGCCTGGTCGACCCGAACCTCTAATTGGTTTACCATCATCCAAAATGACCCCGAATTGAACCACTGCGATATCTTTCAAGCCGAGTGGTACACGACTTCCCTGTCGGGGCGCTACGACCTCGAAGACGCAGCTAAGTCTCTCTTAACAGAACTGGCCACTCCTCACCTCCCCCACCGCTCGATCTGGGAGTACCCGAACATCGTCATGGTCGGCCACAGCATGGGCGGCATCGTGATCCGTAAAGTGCTGATCGAACATCCGGAGATTGTTACCAAATCAACCGTAAAGATTCTTACCCTTTCAACACCCGCTACTGGAGTCAACCTCATCAACCACCTTCTCAAGTGGAAGTGGCTCCCTCGAAACGCTATGCTCCAAGAGCTCCAACCGACCAACGAGGAACTAACGGAAGTCCACAAGCAGTTTCAAATTCTTGTCGAAAACCATGCCCACAACATATCCGGAATCGAGCTTTACGAATCACACTTAGTCGCTCCAAGACACCCGTCCCTCGAAAAAGTCTACGCCACTCTCGGCCAACCGGAGCCACTCGTACCTAGTTCGTCCCAAGGCAACTATTTCGGTTCTGCGGTGGAAGTACCAAATTCGGATCACCGGAGCATTTCCCGCCCAACTTCATCCGAATCACAATCTCACCACCATCTAAAAAAGCTTATTCTTGTCCAAATGGCGACTACCCCCGCTTCGCCCCTATCGGCCGAGGAAATCCATTCTTCTCCGCCTGAAACTGAGCCTCTGTCCTGAATAAGAACTCTCCTTCAATATTCGACTGTGGTCTTCCCCAAGGACCAACATCGCAAGGACCGATATTGTTGATAAACTTCACTCCATCTGCAAATCCAATAACTGCAAATGCACTCCACGAATTCTTCATTTCCGAGTCATATTGATAATTGTAGGCTCTGTTATCCGCGAATGTGATTTGTTCACCCGTCTCAACACCTAATGCATAGTCGGCAGTAGTGAAAACCGTATTTTCTCTTATGTCCATATTGCGAACGTAATAAGCTGACATCCCCGAGAATTTTCCACCTCGGATGATATTACTTTTGAAGACGACATTTTCAACATAGGCGGCTGGATTATCAATATAAAACGCAAAGGTTCCCTTTGGGAAAATCCCATTGATGCACTCAATATAAAATGTCTTCCCTTGTCGCCTAGTAATTTTGAACTTCTCATCCCCCGTCATTCCGGGCCAATAGCACATGATGCGCAGCTTCCCTAAATCCCCTTTGAAATACATATCATTCCAATAGGGACGCGTTTGATCCATGTCCTTTGACCAGTCGTAAAATGAAAATGTCCCCGTTTTCCCCCCTGAACTCACGCCGCGGATCACAGCTGGCAAAGAACCAATCGCCGCTCCCAGACCCGTGCCCTGTTGCCAACGGGACGCGACATTGAATCGAAATGGCAAACCGCGTTCAGCATGCACCCGACGAATGTTGAAATCATGTCCAGGCGAGATTGTAACAATCTCTCCCGTTGCCGTATTCGGAGAATCAATCGTATTCCCAATAATCGTCAAGCCAGTTCCCCCGGTGAATCCAAGTGCCGAACCAGTAAATCCATGTAAAAAATTGTCCTCAAATCGAATGTCTTTCGAATCATTGAACCAAACGGCAGACCTCGCCCCACGTCCATAAAACTGGCAATTCTTTATCGTTATCCCGTTCTTACGTTCAAAGCCAAGCATTCCCGCGCCTTCAAGTTGAAATCGGCAATTCTGAATCGTCTTGACCGAATACTCGGTGACGTCATAAAGCGTAACTGTCTTGCCGGCACAATCCATAACTTGTGCCACGCCAAGTCCAGGTATCCAGCCGAGCAGCAACAAACTTGCCTGTACTTTCATTTCTACTTCAATAGACTCTTGATGTCGAGACAACGATACACTTCCAAACGACGGCAAAGGTAACCTCGGTCTCATGCTGTTCGCCATCAATCCCCCGATCCAATACGATCTTGTGATCCGGAATGCAACTATCGCTGATGGCACTGGTAACCCTACATACCGCGCTGATATTGCCATCGCCGACGACCGTATCGCCGAAATCGGATTCAATCTCATGCCCGGAAAATCTGAGATTGATGCAAAAGGCAAAGTCGTTACTCCTGGGTTCATTGATGTCCATACCCATGCCGAGAATGTCACCGAGCTCCCCAATGCCGAAAATTTCGTGCGCATGGGCGTGACAACAATCGTTATCGGAAACTGCGGCGGTTCGGCCCAAGACATCAGTAATTTCTTTAGCGAAATCACTCGCAACCCCGTTTCCGTCAACGTTGCCTCATTAATCGGCCATAACACAATTCGACGGGCCGCAATGAACGGCAATCACGACCGGCCGCCAACTCCCGAAGAACTGAATTCCATGAAGGATATGGTTCAAAAAGCAATGGACGACGGAGCCGTTGGCCTTTCAACTGGCCTGATCTACCTCCCCGGAACCTACTCCAAAACCGATGAAATTATCAAACTTGCCCGGGTCGCCGCCAAAAACCAAGGTCTCTACGCCACCCACATGCGAAGCGAAGGAACCGAAATCTTCGATGCGATCGAAGAAATGATCACCATCGGCAAGGAATCCGGCGCGCGCGTCCAATACTCTCACATCAAACTGTCGGGGAAAAACATGTGGGGCAAAACCAATCAAGTTCTCAGCCGATTGGAACAAGCACGCGAGGATGGACTTGAACTCACTCAAGATCAATACGCCTACACCGCAAGCAGCACCAGTATTTCAACTCTGATTCCAGATTCTGCTCTCGATGGAGGAACAGCTGAGTTCAAAAAACGACTCGAGGATCCCGAACAAAAATCGAAAATCATTAAGTACATGAAAGATCGGCTCGCTCTTCGGCTACAAGCTGACTACGACTATGCGGTCATCGCATCGTGCCGGGCGGATACCCGTCTCAATGGTAAAACAATCGTCGAAGCCGCCCAGATTCGGCTTGGCCAGTCAACCCTCGACGACCAGATTGAAACGATCTTCTGGATGCAACTCAATGGTGGTGCAAGCGGCGTTTTTCATGGGATGGATGAACAAGATATCAAGTCATTCATGGCCCACCCCAACACAATGATCGCTTGCGACGCTTCGTGCCGAGAATTCAACTCTGGAGTCCCCCACCCTCGCGGATACGGCAACAATGTCCGAGTCCTCCAAAAATACGTGCAACAAGAGAATCATCTCCGGCTCGAAGACGCCGTTCGACGAATGACATCGCTCCCCGCTCAAACCTTTCGATTCCAAAATCGCGGATTGATCAAACCCGGCTTCTTTGCCGACCTCAACATTTTTGACCCGGCAAGCCTCAAGGAAAACACAACCTACGCCACCCCACACGCTTATTCCACTGGCTTCACAGCCGTCATCGTCAACGGAAAAATAGTTGTCCGCGACGACACTCATACTAGTCTCCGACCGGGACAACCCCTCCGCCGAATCGGGTCAACTCCTAGTGATAATGCAACTTTATTTCAAAAACCAAATTGCAATGATATTGCATTATGTTGCCAATAAGCCTAGCAACAAATTCAATTTTGAACCCATCTAAATAACATGGAACTGATTAAATTTTAATCGCATTATAATGTGACGTCCATTTAGGGACTTTGCTCATGAAAAACCAACTCCTCACGCTCGTCGCTGCAGTTGCCTGTAGCTTTGCCATCATCGGTTGTTCCACCACCGAAGCTCCCGCTACCGACACCAAACCCGCCGAAGCTGGTTCAACCGCAACCGCTGAAAAAGCAACCTGCACCGATTGCGGACACGAGATGGACAAGTCAGCAATGAAAGAAGTTGATGGCAAATTGGTCTGTGTCAACTGTGCCGAAAAGGGTGACGGAATGCAAACCGCCGACATGATCGACTGTCCCTGTGGAAAGCAAATCGCTGTAGCAGATGCTGTTGAAAAAGATGGCAAGAAAGTCTGCGCTGACTGCGCAAAAATGTAATTGGATAAGGGAGAGGACAACAATTGTCCTCTCCCAACTCAACTATTTCTTCCTTCGCTTGAGTGCCAACGCACCGAGTCCAAGCAGCACCATCGTTGCTGGCTCGGGAACCGCCTCAAAATTACTCGCCAGAACACCATCACCAATCGCAGTTCCTAGTGCGAGACCATCCGTATTGTCAAAGTTAAAGTGAATGCCGCCGTAAATACGACTCATTCCTGCTTCCATCGCCATATCAGAAAGCGACGTGAACGACCGAGTGATTCCATCTGAAGTCATCGTGATCGAAACCTGATCACTGCCCAGTATTCCACGCAGTGCCGCCGCCCCCGCTGAACTAAAGGTGCTGTGTCCCGATACGTAGCTCGGGTGGTTCGGTGTCGTCAAAAGCGGCACCCAAGAGTCGTCTTCCGTGGTCAAAATGTTGCCATCTGTTCCAGCGTTGTGAATCGCCGTAATCGGGCGCCAAAAAGAATCTGTATATTTCACATCCCATGCCGCGATCCCTGCATCTGCCATTGCCACATTCATCGCTCCAAACATTCGCGCCGTTTCCATCAATCCCATGTTCCGGTCGGATGCAATCTGACCACCGATCAAATTCCACATCCCCGGCGGGGTAACCGTTCCTGAGCCGGCCGCCCAAAAATAAGCCATATCGGTCTGGTCCTGTGTCCGCATGACGCTGTTCACCGAACCAAAAGCTTTAACCTCATTAAAAGCATGAGCGTACTCAGCTGATCCGAGTTGGGGTGCCCCCGGCGCAGTATTCAGACCAGAACTTGCCACCCACATCGTCTGATTCCCCCAGTTCGGCAATGCTCCCGGTTTGTATCCGTCTGGTGTTGGTCGCCACTGTCCGTCCAAGTTTCCACCTGTATAAATACCACCCGTGTTCATCCCGTCGTTTGCCCTGAGTTGAATCACTGCGTTCGCCGCCTTGTTGCCAGCGGCAATCCCCGCGTCACGACTTGCCGAATCTGGTACACGACCCAAAGTGTCATTCAACTGAGCACGATAAACCGCTTCCTGGTCAGGGAACAACGTGCTCAAAATTCGGTATGAACTCTGCGCTGTAGCCGCTTCCATCGAAGCTCCTGCATCAGCCTGGTCAAAGCTCGCAAATCCCTTGTATCCGCCCTGAATAGAATTCAATGCATCGTACTGAGCCGTACTGAGCATCGCGAGAGCTCGGGTTACTACGGGCGGAGCCACGGATTTCTGCTTAATCGTTGTGAGTGCTGTTTGATTCCAAGTGGTCACTTCGTTGCCACTGAATCCAATCGCCGACAGTACTGCCATAAAGGCAACAACTCCAAGTCGTCTGAGTGCCATACCTTCCGCTCCTGCAAATCCAGATCCCAAAACGATATTCTCACAATTTTGTGAAGGTTTTACATCAAAAACTTAAAGTGAATTGTGAGAATTGACGGGCAAATAGTCTGGCAATCACTTGCGGCGATTCAGCGTCGCTTTCAGCGCAAATGGTAACGACTTAACTACTTGAGCAAGCCCTGCTTCCTGCGGCAAGTAATACGAATTTTTCATTTCAAAAATCTTCGGATGCACAATATCAATCATCCTGTGATCCGTCGCCGCAACCCACTGACCGAGAGCCGGCTTTTGATCAACTAAATCCGACGAAACATACAGAATTCCGTTCTGAGCATACACAACTCCCGCATCCAAATTGGTCCAGATCCGCTTCCGAATCTCATCAATCGGCAAATATCCGTGACGCCCAAACAATTCCATCCAATAACTCTGGGGGCGCTCATTGATGTGCCCCGTTCCACCCTGACGAGGGATTGCCGCCGAAAACCAAACTGCCGGCGCAAGCCGAACCAGATCCTCGACGAAACTTTCCCCTCTCTCGGGCGGCAAATGCTCTGCTGTCTCCAAACTCATTGCCAGATCAAACTTCCGGTCAATACCAACTCGACCTCGCAGGTCAAAGGCCGAAAATCGATCCGCCCCAGCCAAAAATTCGCTCGCAGCAACTTCCCCCCCATCAAATCCAGCGACATCGCTTACTCCGGCATCTTGAAACGCTTTGAGCCACGCACCCCGACCGCATCCCAAATCAACTACTGAACTCGGTGCGACAAGCTCGATTAAATGCGGAACAATCAACCCCGCCGCCCGATAACTGGCTTGCGTAATCTCATCAAAAAATGCCTTGTCGTAGAGTTGATCCGCCATTCCCTTTATTCTGAACAAATTTCCAATCCAAAGGTACAGTCAAACCGAGCGAATGCCCAAGGTCACAGTCATCATCCCCAGCTATAACCACGCCGCATTTCTACCCGCGAGTATTCAGTCTATCCAGAACCAGTCATTTACCGATTGGCAAGTAGTCCTCATTGATGACGGCAGCACCGATGACTCTGTTGAAATTGCACGATCAATTGCTCAGTCAGAGCCGCGAATTCAAGTCTACCAAAACCCCGAAAACCTTGGCACTTACGGCACCGAGCAGCGGGGACTCGACCTTTCCGAATCACCTTTTGTCGCAATCATGAACAGCGACGATGTTTGGTCGCCAAAGAAGATTGAACGGCAAATTGCCCAACTCGAAACCGATCCAACGTTGGTGCTTAGCTATTGCCTAGGTTCGCTGATCGACGATCAAGGCCACGAAATCCCCGATGACAGCGTCCATGCTGACTGGCCCACAAATTCTCCCCAAAACCCTCTCCCCTGGCTCCTATACGAAAACCGCATTCTTGCATCAGGCGTCCTCTGGCGCCGGGAAAATCTCCGCTTCGAAACCACCTGCCGATACTCCGGCGACTGGGTTGCCCTCCTCGAAGCCGCAACTCGCGGCCCATTTGGCTGCATCCCAGAGAACCTGACATTTTGGCGTCAACACGATTCGAACTCCTACCGCCTCTCAATTCGCCAAGCCGCCGAAGAAATCCGGGTTCGAGAAGCGATCCATCGCCAAATCAGCTCCTTCCGAGCCCACACCCCCGATTGGCAACGGGGCTATGCCCAAAACTTGATGAATCTAACGAGCCTCTATGCGTTCTTCTATCAGCCCCAAAGGGCCAGAGCGGCTCTGAAAACCAGCCTCAGTGCCGCTCCAAACAAACGCCAAGTCCTCAAGCGACTCGCCGGAAGTTATCTCCCCATCGAAAAGTTCCGCCGCCACCTCTGGAAAGCTGATATAGATAGTTTTAGTAAGGAAGATTTAGCAAAACAATTCAGCAGTATCAGTCCTCTCACAATTCAAATCTAAATCAACAACGCTGAACGCATGATCTCCGCGATCCGCAACTGACCGGCATCATTTGGATGAAGCTGATCCGCCATGAGTGCCGGAGTAAAAGCATTTCCAAATCCCCCAAACACGTCAACAAATCCATATCCATTGGTCGAACATAGAGTGACCAATGCATCCCGATATTGCCCTTCCAATGGCGAAAATCCGCCCCCACTTGGCGCACACGATTTCACCAAGACATCCGGTGCCGAAGACAATCCACGGCAATACGAAGCCAATGCCGCTACATCTGCCGCGAATTGTCCCACCGGGCGAGCGACCATCGCCTCATTGATGCCACAACCAATCACCACCAAATCTGGCTGCAGCGCCGCAAGCATTGAAGGTGAATTCCAGCCCGAACCCGGCAAACTAAAATCAGCCACCGTAGCCCCCGGAATGGAGCCATTGAAAATCTGAACCCGCTTCTGCGCCGAACTTCGGGCCACAACCCCAACAATATATGCTGGAGCGGTACCCCGCCAAAACTCCACCCAATTGGTGTCTTCTAGTGACGCCGCACTCACCGTAAATTTTTGAATCGATCCAGGACCTCCCGTCTGCTGATTGACAACAGAACCCCCTTTTGCTTGGGCTGATAGTGTTCCACTATTAATCTGAATATAGTACACATCAAACAAGTCCGCTGCGAAACCTGGCGTCCACCGAATCTTTGTTGTTGTCGATGTGTTCTGATGGCATGCGCTTGCAAAACCGCCCGAAAATGGCCCCCATCCACCCGTCGGTACCGTGAACGGACTCCCAGAAATTGTGGCCCGACCATCGTAGAGATTCGCTGAAGCATAGGCAGGCTTTCCCGAGCTCCAACGCGCCGGGGTTCCCACCTCTGTCATCATTTCGGCCACCAGATTTGGCCATGCTTTCGATTCTGGCAATGTCGTAGCAAGCGAAGTCGCAAAGCCATTTCCCGTCGAATCATCCAAGACCACAACTGTCGCATCCCGCACACCAGCTCGCACTTGGGAAACTGCCTGAGCATAATTGCGCAAGACGAATCCGTAAGGATTCTTCGCATCCCGCAATCGCAAAGATGTTTGATTACCTAGTCCCAGACTCATCAAACCAACCCAATCAGACCCGTGGCGGTCGTTCCGGTCGCATGAACCCGAACCACTTCAAACGGCCAAATTCCCGGAGTCAATCCCGAAAAAGTCAGTGTTGCACCCCCCGCCATAGTCACCTTGAGCGACCCTCCAACCGCCAAATACAATCCACGCGTGACCTGCGCCAAATCTGCCCCATCACTGGGTGTAATCGCAAACGCATCAAAAACCGGATCTTGCTGACCCACCAAACTCCCATCGATTCTCTTCATGTTCTTCCTTTTTTCCTTAACTAAACGTCACGCCATCAGTGCTCAAACTACTCACAACCATGTCGCTTTCAACGGTCACTAATTCCAAAGCGAACCGTCCACCCATCTGATCCAATCCCCCAACCGCCAATCCATTGTTTCCAACCCCCGAACGAGCACTCGATACACTTGAAAGCACGGCGCCGCTTCTATCTCGAATCACGCCATTCACATTTCCATCCTCAATCCAATAAACAAATCGTCGTCCATCCGGATGAATAAACAATCCCGGATACCGCACATTTCCCACCGCCAAAGTAGTCGCCATACTCCAATTCTCACCCAAATCATCAGAGAACCGCTCCTTGATCTGACCTTCCTCTTCGGTGACCAACACTAGCCTCAATTTGCGACCGAGATCCCAACGAATTGCCAAACTTGCCGCCGAAAATCCTACCGTTCGAGTCGAATAGGGAGATGAAACTCCGTTCCCCTTAACCGAAACACGAAGCCCAAGGGAACCGAGAGAGGCTCTAACGGCAAGCCCCGCCGGGTGCCAATCAAAGCTCACTCCTCCCAGGCTAGCCTGCTCGCGCAAAGCCCGACGATGCCGCATCCGAGTCAAAACCGAAAACTCAGGTGACTCCCAACCGCCAACTCGAACAACCGCCCTCCCTGACTCCTGACCTCCGGGTAATCCCGTCAAAAAGAATCCTCGAGAATCCGATAAATCGCTCCCCCACAGCGTCGAACCCCCGATTAGCTCCACCAGATATCCACTCAGGGATCCAGACTCATCTAAAGCAAGTCCCCACGCCTTTCCTCGCAAAATCTTCCCTGTATCGAGCCGGGTCTGGACTCCATATTCGCCGTCGTTTGCCCACACATCTCCCGCCCCTGGATAGATCGTCACCTCATCCCACAGCGCCGCCGCAAATACTGGCAAATCTTCCGAGCCTGCAAGATCAACCCCAACTAAACCACCTTGCCGAACACCTCCACCCCAAATCAGCTCCGCCTCCCTCAAATTTGAGTGAAAGCCATCGCCAATCGCCAGCCCAGGATTCACCAACCACCCCAACTCCTGCAAATCACCGACCGCTTCCGAAATACTCCTCCAGCCATAATATCCACCCAACCGAGACATCCCCCATGTGTCGGCAATCCGACCATCAACCTCGCTCCAAAATAACGGCTTTACTTCGAGAGGCTCGCCAACCACCCTGGTACCCCACCGCCGAAACGCCGGCAAAAAGCTCAATTTCGCCTCCCCAACTCGGATCAATCGAATCGCTCGAATCTCATAAACCGCATCTCCTTCCAAATCAAAAATGGACAAATTCTCAATTCGACTCACGCCCCAATAATCTGAGTCAGAAACATCTCCAAGTTCATCAAGCGGATACCGAGATTCCTTCTCATCCCAATCCAGCGTCCCATTGGTCGGGTGACATAAATCAATCCTTCGCGTTACCCAAATGCCGTCATCCCCCGTCGCCAAACGCCAGAACTTGTCCCCAATACCAACACCAAATCCCAAACCATCAGCCCCCACCGACCTCACCTCAAACTCCAAAAAGCGATAACTTTCCAGCCGGACGACCGGTTCAAAGCTCCGAACCACCGATCCCCCCGCCGATCCAACATCTATCGCAATCCCAACTGATAAATCAACCCCACTCCCAGACCAACCACTCAGAGAGCTTCCGTCATCCAAGATCACCGATTCCGGGTGCGACGCCGTAAATGCAACCCACTCTTTGCCCCGAAACTGCAATCGCCAGTCCGCCCGCTCATCGCCGTTTTCCGCGAGATGATCTCCGTCGAGCCAATGCCGCACCGTGCGCCGATCATCAAACCCCAGACTTGGCAGACTCACTCCATCAATCACCCCGAATCCTTGCCAAGCCATCTGCTCAAACTCTAAAACCCCCGAGCCCGCGACCTCCAATTCATCAACAAATCCCACCCGCCGCTCAAATCGAACAATCTGGTCATCACTCAGAACATCTGATCCGACGAAGAAGACTCCACGCCACCGAAACTTCGTCGCCGGAACCCCCCAGACAAAGCCATATGCCGAGCCCCCATCACCTAATCCCTTCTGCAGAGACAGAACAAACGCCGACCGGCCGTCCAAACTCCCTGCACCAGTCTCCTCAAAATAGTCCATTGAGATCGGTTCATCCGCCACCGAACCTGAAATCGTCATCAACCCTGAATCGTTCTCGACCCACATCTGCCCCCGCCGATCTAGCGCATAGTTAACATCCCCATACTCATCCGCCATTGCCTGAGTCACCTCTAAACTCACATCGATCGGAACCATCCCGGAAAGTGTCGCTCCCAACTCACCTCCCGGTCGTAATCGTTCAAAAAATCGTACTCCACGTCCGTTGACCGAGTCCGGCGTCGGATCACCACCAAAATTCGGAAAACCCAATGCATCCGAATCTTCTATTGGATCAATGACCTCAAACCACTCCTCAACATCCGCATAGAACAAGAATGTCGCAGTCGGATCAAGTGCAAATATTGCTCCATCCGCAATCGAATAGCTCACAGAATAAGAACCAATATCTCCAGTTTCAAAGCTCAAACCATCCCCAACGACCAACTCTTGCTCCAAAGAAAAAGTGTCTGAAAAATTCGCCGTACAGGTCGAATTCGTGGGCCAACTCGAAAACACAGAGGTCGTTGTAAGCCGCGCTTTCATCCCCAAACCCCGAACCTCAATAAACTCGGGCCACTTTTCAGACAACGTTGCGTGACGATTCGGGGTCACTGGCCACTCCCGCGTACACCGATACTCGACCTCAATCGGACACTGCCAACTCCCCGTAACTACCAAGCGCCTCTGCCTTCCGCTTCGAAAAATCGCCATCTTCAGCTCCCCCCGATCCGCTTTACGTTCTGAATCAGCTTCTTCGCCAGCTCATCACTACCTCGGGCCACCACCGTTCGGGTTCTCCCCGCTCGCCGTGCCGCCAGAACCAAACTGCGCAAACTCACCAAAGCTCGAAAATTCACCCAACCAACTCCCCACAATAAACCGCCTTGCGGTAGGTGCCCCCGTCAACTTCAAACCGAAAATCCACACCCAAAGACCGTATCCGCACATCCCCTACCCTGTCGAGCGTCACCAAATCACCCCGCCAAATCGGTCCGCCACTATCATGAAAGAGCATCTCGCTTTCAAACTCAACAAGCTCACGCATTTTCGCTAGATCCGCAAAGAGCGCATCACAACTCGCATCCACTGCCGACTGCTTCGTCAGCCCTCGATCAACTAAAGCATATCGTTTGATCGAACCACTCCAAGTCGCCGAACGAGTTGCAACCGATGCCCCAACCGTTTGTGCACCATAGTCAGTCCGAACACTCTGCATCGGACGCCCCGTTCGCGGATCCACTCCCGTCACCCGCACCTCATTCGCAACTGGCTCCAGAGCCGCACGTCGTAAATGACGATACACTATTCCTTCGGATACCGAACGAAAGAGGACCCCCGCTGACTCAGCGCTAAGTTCCGACTCCGGAACCGCAAAAAATTCCTCACCGCTCCCATCTGCCGCCGGACGAAATCCATACCACCACCCCGGCGCAAATGTATCAAACAGCCTCTTGAGCCAATCACTAACGCGATCACCCGCTTCGATGAGCAGACCCCATTCCCCCGCCACCAATCCCGGCGCAAATGGCAAACTCAGCCCCGATTCCGAAACTCGAACGCGGCTTCCCTCAATGCCCGACTTCTCAACCAAAAGCCGAACCGCTTGGCTAAAACTTAACCCATCCAAGGGCACGCGATCCGCAAAGATAGCATCATCTATCAGCCCCCACCGATCGCGTATTTCCAGCTTCCCTTCGGTAACCGAATTATTTTCAGCGATCCTTTCCATCGCCCCCGCTATTCCTTCTAAAACTGTCTGGTCATCAACAACCAGCCGCACCGGTGATGACCCCCTTCCCAATTGCCCACCCGACAATGCGTCAATCCCATCGCCGTCCGTGACCAACAAATCCGAAGCAACCCCAAAAGCTCGATCTGGAACACTCAGCACCGCTCTTCCGACGAACTCCGCACCATCGCCAACCCCCGAGCCATCGGTCAAGTCACTAATTGCACCAAACCCCAGCTGCACCCCCGTGACAAACGGCGAAAACCGACTATCCGTCGATGTCAAATCCAGTCGAACTCGAATCTCGTTTGCAGTTCCATCCGGAATAAACTCCGTCACACCATCCCACTTCACCAAAGTCGCTTCGACCGATTGATCTCCCGCCCCGTAACCTGGATCACCATAAATCAAATAATGCTGAACCCCGCCCAACCAAGTTGCATTTTCAAACTCAACCAGGCTTTCGCCCGCTACAGGGGCCTCTAGAAATGCACTTTTCAATGACGTCGCAAACCCTGATTGCGCAAATCGAAGCGGAGCAATTTGCGCCTGAGTCGCCCCGCTCACACACCTAAACCAAATCTTCCCCGCCGGAGTGATTTCTGGCTCAGGATCATCCGGATCAATGTCGCCGAATACAACGCTAAACCCATCTCCACTTTGAGCAACTACCAGTAACTCCCGACCTCGCATGGGAATCACCATCACCTCATAAACTTGTAATCGCCTGACCTCGCGCGACTTCGCCCCAGAAATCTTCCCCTCATCAACAAACGCGCCGTTCCGGAAAACTTCAACCCGACCATCACTCCAAAAGTGCAAAGCTACTCCCGCAGCATCCGAGGCCACATCATTCCACCCCAACTGATACTGCAAAAATGTATCCCCCGCCCCGTAACTAAACCAACTAAAACTCAGCCCCAAATTCTTCGGAAAGCTCACATTAGAGAGGGCTGCCGGATTGCTCGCCGCATCCCTCGCCGCTAGCCACGGCCCTGCCCAATGCTGGTCGATCCGCTCTTCCCACTCCGAACCAACCGCAAAATCCGCCAGCCCCAACTTCGCATATTCCCCGGTCGCCGTTGTGTACCATTCGGTTTCAAGAGGGCGAGGACGAAGCATCAATGTGTTCGTCACCGGATCAATCCACGTATTTTCCCAAACCGACCCATTCAACTCCAATCCCCCCGCAACCACGGTCAACCGATCCGCCGCCAACCTTCTTTGCGCCTGGTTCAAAAGTAACTCAAAGCTCATCGTCGTAAGCCTCCCTCATCAATTTCATCCCACCAATCCAAAGTCATTTCGTCAACAGATCGTCCGGAAACCTCACGAATCACTCCACTGTCAGAATCAAATAGACCATAGTCCATCCCCTCTCCATGCCGATACTCCTCATAATCCGACCAACCTAATCCCGGCTCGCCATCATCCAGATCTTCATCGTTTCCACCCAAGAAACGGTCCCACAAACCGCTCAAGAATTCCATCACGAGAGCACCACCGCTCCCTGACTCACAAAGTCATAAGTAGAATCCACGACCGCTCCCCTTCCAAATCGAAAACCAAATTTCTTGATTAAGAAGCCACCCGACAAAACCGGCTGGCCCACCCCCGCATCAATTACAACTGCCAAAGGTGCTCCTGGGCTGTTAAAAGCATGAGCCAACAAACTCCCCGATTCCGCTGGTGCCGTCGGATATGCCCCTCCCACCGTCGCATTTCCAACGAGATCAACGCGCCACTTCTGCCGCTTTCCCGCCGAAATCAAATGCTCAAATTGGGCCAAGGCCATCGGTACCGCAACAACAACTCCATTGATCGTCACCGAAAATCCAACGTCCTTCCCCGCCAGTCCCCCAAAGGCCTTGTCAACGAGCGCAACCGAACCCGACGATTCAACCATCAATTCCAGACGAGCCCGATAATCCTTCCGAACAACTACTGGCCACTCCCACTCATCCCCAATGCCCGAACCATCCTCAATAGCCGTCTGACCTTCAAAGACCCCCTGTTCAACGACCGCCCGATAATCCAATCCCGCCAAGCTCAGTGCCGAAACATCCAGATGCGTCACCTTCACCCCACCAGGCTTGGAACTCATCAGACCATTCGAAATCCGAACGTTTTGTTTGACCGCCGCTCGGGATTCCCCCGCCAGCACGACCGGCGTCACATCCGCAAATTGTGTGGAAGACACCACCTCCGCCTGCCTCAAATCCGCTAAGACCGAAACCCCGCCAACATCAAAAACCGATACATCAACTCCCGTCAAACGCGCCATCTACTCCCCCCGCTCCGCACATAGCTCACACAGAAACTCCATCTTCAAATCAAACTCACCATCCCCCGCACTTCGCTGCTCAATCCAAACTCTACGAACCATCGGCAATTCCGCCACCCCCGCCGGACTGACCGCAGCCAAAAGTTCATTCCGTAATGCTTCTGCATCCACCAACAGGGCCTCTGAAACAACTCCCAAAGCCACCGACCGCCGCACCAAAATTTCAAAACCCACCTTAAGCCGATCCACCATAACCGAATCCGGCTCAAACTCCAAATCCTGGGTAACCACCCGTGCAAAGGGCACTCCAAAGTCACTCTCCGGCGCATCAACCGCTACCACAATCCCTGGCCATACCAACTGTATCGCGTCAACCACATAGCCCCGAACCGCCACCAAATCCGCAGACCAACTCATCCGTCGAGTCGCTCCACAATTAATCGACCATGATCCGTCGCCAATCCCATCTCAAATCTCTGAGGATCAACCACCACCCGATAAAACACCCCGTTAAGCTCCAGTCGATCCCCCACAGAAATCAAATCACAATCATCCAAATCCATCAAAACCACCGCCGGATTCTTCCCCTCAATCCCGAGTTCATCCATGACAAATTTCGGCGTCTTCTCCACAAGCAATCCAGACATGAGTGCCCCAGAATCCCACTCACTGCGCACCAATACACCCCCGACAATCTCTGGCACGAGCGACCACAGCCGAAATTGATGCGGCTTCCAAACCAATCCCATCAAGCCCCCAACCCCGGTACTCGGTACCGTCCAAAAACCACAAGCGAACGGTCTGACAATAGCTCCGCAAATCGCGCCGGAGATATCCCCGCCCGGTACTTAATTGTCACCGAGTCCTGCTTGACTGACTCCACATCATCATTCGATGCCGCTTCCAACATCGCAACCACATAACTCGCTGCCAAATCCCGAACCGCATACCAAATATCCGCTGGTATCTCGACCCCAAAACCCGGCCTCCCCGAAACAACCACCGCACCCGAAAGATTGTCTGCCAAAGCCAACTTCCGCACTGGCAATACTCCCTCCGGACAAGTCGTGAACTGCACAGATTCTCCGCCACATTCAACTCCCGAAATCAATCCAAACGGACGATCAAGCAGAACAACCCCACTCATCGAGTCAAATCGAAATTCCGCCATGGAGCCCGCCAAAAACGGACCAAAACCAACCATCATTTCAAGCTCACTGACCGCTCGGTCAACAAGCTCTCCAAAGTCAACGGTTGGCAAATCTGCAAACCCTGAATCATTCAAAAAACCAGTTACATCCGCCCCCACGGGCCAAGAATTCATTCCCATAAAATGCACCTCCCGAAGAACACAACAAGTAGGGGGTCAGGGCGCATAACACCACCCTGACCAACCCCATATCAGCCTAGCTACCCAAACCCGTTAGCTTACAAATCGCCTGATCACGCAACACCTGGAGCCCCGCCCGGACACTCGCCCGGATCGCCACCTTGTTACTCGTGAAGTAATCCTCGTGCGCGTTCGTACTGCTCACAGTGAGATCACCGCGCATTTTGATCCGCGCATAGTCCGTGTCAATCACCATGCCCGTACCCGCTGTCAAAGCCTCACTCGCAACAATCTGAACTCCCCAGATTCGGCTCAACGGCGCATCACCCGGATGACCAAAAATGTAAAGTCCATCTGCCGTTTTGGTCAAAGCAAGTGCTTGGTAATTGTCACTATGCAAAACTACCAAGTTCGGCTTCGCCCTCCCCTGAGTGCGGACCGTAGTCATCGCCTTCATGATCTGGTCGAACGAATTGTCAGTCCCCGCTGCTTGTGCTAAAGCACCCGTCTGACTATAAAGTCCAAGGATATTCACCCCTGTTCCATCGCCAACCGTAACCTGCTCGTCCAACTTCTGTCGAACCATCAGCTTCAGATCCTCATCAATCAACGCCCGAACCCCAGGCTCGTCTTCCAACTGCTCTTCAGTCACCGGAAGATAAACCCCCAGCTTCCGAATATTGACCGTCGCCTCCGAGTAAGCAATCCCTGCCTCATCAAACGCCGCACTTTCCCCCTTTGCCGCCGCGCCATCTGTTCGCGTCGTCTGCTTCATAAATTTGACCGCGTTCTGTTCCGTCACATCAATCCGAAGCAAGTCAATCAACTGCGGCGGTCGAGAAATCGCCGGAACCACACTGCCATCCCGAAACTGATGCGGTGCAAAACCAGACCCTGTGGTCATCGTCGCCTTCACTCCCAAAAACTCCAAAGCCGCTCGATCAAGCTCAACATCGCCAAACCGACCCCCAACTCGACCCTGCCAAGCCGCACTTTTCAAGAGCATGTCACTCGCCAATCCCCCCGAAGCCGCACCCAAGACTCGGTTCACCGGGCGGCTCATGTCTCGAGCCCTCACCTCAATTTCCTGCGCCGCCTCAAAAGCCCCCCGCGCCACTTCAAACTTCTTGCTGAGATCGTTAATCTCATCCATCATCTTCCGCAGACCCTCAAGGTCGTTTGCCGGAATATCTTTAACCGCTTGTCCGTCAACCAGCGACTTTGTGGCGTAGCCATCCCAACGCTCTTTGTATGCCATCCGCTTGCTCTCCAGCTCGCGCCCTAGTTCAATATGATTCGTACCGCTCATTTCGCTTCCTATTCCCTAATCCCCTAATTCACCAAGAAATGCAACAAAATTGTCAATTTTTGTCAATTCCGGCCCGGGACATGGCTTGTTCAAGCTCCAAAACATCGGCTATTCCTGCCCGATAACTCTTTTCAATACCCATCGCCTCCGCCCCCACTGCCGCTGGTAAAGTCACCAAGCTAAACTCCTTCAACTCAATCTCTTTCAGCAATCGAACCCTTCGGCCATCACGCATCTCAAAATCCCAAATTCTCGGCAAATACCCAATACTGAGCCCCACTCGCTTCCCGGCCGCCAATCGTTCATCCGCAACTGTTTTCGCCGCCTGCGCCTCCGCCGTCGAGTGAAATTTCATCCCCACCAAGAGTCCGCGCTCATCTTCCTTGGCTTCCGTGACATATCCCACCGGAATTCCCGAGTGATCATGCCCTACCGCGACAAATCCTGTTCGGACAAATTCCCCCAAGTCTCCATAGGCTCCATCACAGATCACGTCACCGTAACTATCAACAACATTCTTAACCGATGCATATCCGCGCAGTCCATCCCCAAGCTCACCCAGACCCTCGTTCTTATTTTCAATCCAAAACGTCTTTCGTTCCATAACTCATTAATTAGATTCTGATTTCCCAATATCTCTGCAACATAGTAACGAAATTACCAAGACTCCAGTCTCCTCCATTCGCATATGAATAAGTTTGAAAATGATCGAGGTCAACTGCAATGAACTCCATCAAATCACCTGTGCGATGGATGACCGATAATAAGTACCAAAATGCTGCCATAGGTCAAAGGGCAATCGCCCACGCTGATTCCCAAGTTGGAATCCTCGAATCTGGCCCCAACCAGGGTCAGAGGGTCGAAGAATATCAGGAAATCTCTGGTCTCGGACGGGGTGGCGGCTATCCGTGGTGTGCTTGTTTTGTCTATTGGTGTCTCGTCAAGTCAGGAACAAATCCCAAGTTTCTCCCCGCCGTAGGTGCATGCGCTGCCGTCAGGAACTGGATTAAATGGGCAAAGTCAAACAGTAAACGAATTCAAAAACCCCACCGCGGTGCCCTCTTTTACTGGTTAAACCAAGACCAAACCGGGCACATCGGCTTCTGCCTTGGACCTACTGTGCTCGGCATTTTCCGAACGATCGAAGGCAACACCGACCGCGAGCAAGGAAGCCGGGAAGGCGACGGTGTATACAAACGAACTCGAACCTTGTGGCAGCTCAAATCAAAACATCAATTCGGATTCATTTCCCTCGAAAACCTATGAACGAACAACTTTTCACATCTCTTGCCGCAAACGGCCCTTGGGCTGCTGCCGCAGGATTCCTCCTGCATCAAGTCATCAAAGCATGGACAAACGATCGGCAACAACTCGTCATCTTACTAACAGAATTCAAAGACACTCTGACGGCTTTGACACATGCTGTCCAAGAACTGAATAAACAAAACTAACATGGAAGCATTTCTCAAAAAACTCGGACTCGATATGCAATCTCTACGACTTGCTTATCTTCTCGGTCGTAACCAAGGTCGCAAATTCGTAAAAGGTGCATTAATCTTTCCTGGAATAAGAATCATCGATCTCCAAGTCCACGCCACAAAGCTCGGTGATGATCCCCAAGAACTAATCACAAAGCGAGACCTCATGCTCGAATCAATCCTCGATTTCATTGAGGAGTTCATCAATCTTGACGACGACTAAATCTGACTATGAGATACACCGACGCCCTGCGCCAGCAACTCTGCAACATGCTCGCCCAGGGCAAATCTCTGCGTGAAATCTGTGCCGATCCCAAGATGCCAAGTCTCACAACCGTCTATAACTGGCTCAGTCCCGGCAATCCGAAATTCAACCCAGAGTTTCTCGATCAGTACCGCGTCGCTCGCATGTGGCAAAGCGAAGCATTTCTGGAGCAAATTATCGAGATTTCCCGAAGTAAAGAACTCACAACCGATCAGAAGAAAATCCAAATAGATGCTCTTAAAACCGCCTCCGCTCGAATGGAAGGTCGAAAATATGGCGATGACAAACCACGTCAATTGACTGTCAAAGTTGTTTACGAAGACACCCCGTGAATCTCAATACCGAAATCCGACTTCCCCGGCTTCATCCTGCCCAAACACATGTCAAATTGGAAGCATCAAGATTCAACATTCTAGCCTGCGGACGGCGATGGGGCAAAACTGTCCTCGGGCTCGATCTCGCAATCCATTCCGCCCTCGATGGAAACGCCGTCGCATGGGCCGCCCCAACGTACAAACTCCTCGCAGAACCTTACCGTACCACTCAAAGCCTCCTGAGCCCGATCGTCAAACGGATCAGTCACGAAGATCACAGAATTGAACTAGTGACTGGAGGCACAATCGTTTTTTGGACTCTCAATGACATCAACCTCGGCCGAGGCTACAAGTACAAACTCTGGATCATAGACGAAGCCGCCCACTCTCCAAACCTTCAAACAGCATTCGAGGGATCAATTCGTCCGACGCTCGTCGATCTTTGCGGCGACGCTTGGTTCCTCAGCTCCCCCCAAGGTCACAACTACTTCCATCGTCTTTTCCTCAAAGGTCAATCGACTGATCATCACAATTACATGTCTTGGCAAATGCCAACCGCATCAAATCCGTACATCCACCCACAAGAGATAGCCGATGCAAAAGACGCCCTCCCCGACCGTACATTCCGCCAAGAATTCCTCGCCGAATTCGCCCAGAACAAAGACACCATCTTTCAAAATTTCCACCGAAACATCACCTCGTTTCCAATCTCGGAGGCAAATCCAAGTCACACCTACATTGCCGGAATAGACCTCGCAAAAGTTCAAGATTACACTGTCATAACTATCCTGAACGATCAGGGCCAACAAGTCTACTTCGATCGATTCCGCCGTCAATCCTGGTCACAAGTTATCTCCCGGATCATCGCCGCATGTCAAAAATTCCGCGCACCTGCTGTGATAGATGCTACGGGGCTGGGTGATCCCATCGTAGAGCAACTTCAATCCGCGGGACTCACTCTGTTTCCTTTCCGTTTTACATCCCTCAGCAAAGAACCATTAATTCAATCTCTCGCCGTTAAACTCGAACAAAACAAGCTGTCTCTCCTCGACATTCCAGAACAAACCCAAGAGCTTGAGTCATTCCAAGCGATTGCAACCCCCGGCGGCGGCATCAAATACTCGGCCCCCCCTGGCCAACATGACGATTGCGTCATTGCCCTTGCTCTCGCTGCCTCAAAAATCGGCAACTCCCGACTGAGCGTGTTCTGACTATTTCGCAAAAAGCGACTTCATGATGAACAACACATTCGCCGGACGCTCCGCGAGCCGCCTCGTAAAGTACGGGTACCACGCCTCACCAAAAGGCAAATAAACCCGCACATTGTATCCCTCATCGAGCAATTGCCGCTGCAGATCACGTCGTATTCCGTGCAGCATCTGCCACTCAAAGCTCTTCTTATCAATGCCACGGCTGACGACAAACCTTTTGAGTTCGTCAATAATCGCCGCATCATGGCTCGCAATCGCCGGGTATCTCCCCCGCACCAGGAGCTTCTTCGCCTGCTCCAAATACTTCCGGTCAACATCCGCTTTGGTCGGAAAAGCAATCTTCTCAGATTCAAGGTAAGCCCCTTTAACGATCCGCAGCCTACAACTGTCGCCTATCAGAGTCTCCAAATCCCCATCTGTCCGATAGAGATAACTCTGAAGCACTGTTCCTGTATCAACAAACTCCATTCTCACCTTGCGGACGAGATCAATCGTCATCTGAGTATAAGGCGATCCCTCCATGTCTGCACGGACAAATGTCTCGGCACCAACCGCCTTTTCAAGTAACCGACGATAATTCGCCTCCGCCAAGTCCAAATCCTGATCCAAACCCAAAGCCGTCAACTTGATCGAGATATTGATCGCATCCTTAAACTCCGACTTGGCAATTCCATCAAGCAAGTTCAAATAAGCTTGCGTTCCTGCTTCCGCTTCTTCCAATGTCGCGACATTCTCCCCCAAGAGATCAAGCGACACAAAAAACCCTTCCCGAGCTAATCCTTCCGCCGTAGAAATCGACTCCGCAAGCCCCTCACCCGCAATGAACCGACCAACCATCGGCCGAAATAGCCGAGAAGAACGAACGAACCGTTCCACTCCCGGCAACCCTGCCGATTTCAAGATCAAAGTGCGAAAAACCATCTCCGTTGATGAGCCCGATTTTACTGAACTCGCCATGATGTATAGTGCAATCCGTGGGCCAAGAGAAGTCTCATCGCCTGGAGATCGACAAAATCAAGACGTTAGTAATATTCTTGCCCCCCACCCTCGGCGATACAATAAACCACCGCGCAACCCTTCGATCTCTCTGCTCCGGTCTGCCAAATGCTAAAATAATTGCGATATCATCAGGTTTAGGACTTGAAATACTACAGACGTGGCCCATTGACGGAGTCAAAGTCATTCCCCGAAAAAATGCCTGGTTTCACCTTTGGCAAGCAAAACCTGATATAGCGCTTTTTCCATATGTTCAAAACAAATATTTACGACTTGCTGCCAGACTAAGGATTCCCACTCGAATCGGACTCTCCGGCGGCAAACATGATGACCTTCTCACCCACCCTATCGCGAGAATTCCCGGCGAACATCAGATCTTCGACTTATCCGCCCGGATGCTTGCCGAGATCAATCTCGACCACCATGAAAACATCAATATTTCTGGAGAAATCTTGAATTTACCGCCCATTCTCGCCTTCATGACCGGCGGTTCTGAGCCTCAAAAAAAATGGCCCCTCCAGCATTTCCAAGAAACCGCCCTACACTTCAAAAACCAAAGTTACCAAATCATTAACATAGGTGGCCCTGATGAAAAAGGCGCCTTAAACTCAATCGCCGAAAAAGACATCGCCGGGACTGCCAGTTGGGTCGAAACCGCGAACATCCTCGCCAGCGTCCAACTTCTCATCACCAACGACACCGGACTCATGCACCTCGCCGCTGCCGTCGGAACCCCCACCGTCAGCCTTTTCATGAAAGAATCACCCGCCGAGTACGCGCCCCTTGGCTCAAACCACATCCTCCTCACCCCACCCATAACTCCCGATCAAGTCATTTCCGCCGCAAACCAGCAACTGGAGAAACAATTTTGAAAATCCACCTAGTCGGTCGTTACGATGGTGGACTGATTCACGGAGGCGCCGAAGTTCAACTCGAAACCACTAAGCGACTCTTGAGTCACTCTGGTCACGAGGTCAAAGTCCTCTCGCCTGAAGTGAAGGATTGGCCCGATTTGTTTCACTTTTTTGGATCAAACGATTACTATTGGAGCCTCGCCCAGCTTTGTCTCGAAAAGCAAATTCCTTATGTTGTTTCTGCCATCTGGTATGTCCCCGGAAACCCTACCGAACTCAAGATCAAACGCGCAAAAGCAACGATCGAGCAACGCTATCCTCGCAAAACACGAAAACTCCTCCAAAAAGCCAACCGAGTCTTGATCCCAAGTCAAGACATCGCCCAGCGGCTCAAAACATACTTCGACGTTGACCCCGAAAATTGTAGGGTCGTCCCCAGCGGAACATGCACATCCGACTTTGGCTTCAATCAAGAAGAGGCAATGCGAAGCAAATATAACATCAAAGGTGAGTACATTCTAGCCGTTGGCAACTTTCTTGATCGAAAAAATCAACTTAACTTAATCAGATCGGTACAGAACACACAACATCAGATCGTTTTCGCTGGCGGCCCCAGCGATCAACCCTACTATAACATGTGCCGTGAACTCGCCCAAGAAGTCGATCCCAATTCTGAAAGATTCAAATTCCTTGGCGAAGTCCCCAATCAAGACCTCGGCGGACTCCTCCGCGCGGCAAAAATCTTCGCCCTGCCAAGTCTTCTCGAAGATTTCCTCATCGCCGGGATCGAAGCTGGTGCCCTTGGCAAACCACTCGTGCTCAGCAATTCTTGGAATGCCCATGAAATTTATGGCGACTATGCCGAACTCCCCGACCCAAACCTCCCCAAACAAATCCTAAAATCAATTGAAACTGCGTGGCAGAAATCAGACAACCCTACCCAAGCCGCTTGGTTCCTGGAGCGGTATTCCGAGAGAGCGCTTTTGACTCGATACCAAGAAATTTACTTGTCAATTCTTTAATTTTTCTTCCGCGATCTTGCGGTGTGCTGCCAATACAGATTCACCGCTAGCTCCATTCTGAAGTTCTAAAATTTTTGCAAATTTCATCGCATCATTCGCCAGCATCAACAGAGAAACCGAGAGACCCTGCCATCCAATCTTGTTCCCACCTTTTACAACCATTCTCTTCCAAAAATCTCGTCCAAGTTTTCGAAACACGCGACCAAAGTTGACCTTTTCAGACTCAAAGACCTGGCCCGCTTCCACCGATGTGTACTTGTTAACTCGCCCAATAAAATCCTCCGCCGACAGATATGTAAAGTGGTGAACACAAAGCTCATCGCTAAAAGGTATTCGCGTAACTCGCATACCATCCACTGGCCGAAGTCCTTGATGAACTTCACTGTGAAGAGTGACTGCTTCCCTTAGGAATAACCTGCCATGAACGTCCCGATCCGGCTCGAATCCAGCCCCGAACATTGGAGCACCAAACATATAGTTCAACCAGTGAAACTCAATGATATCAGCGCATTTACCGTCAAGAAGCTTTGCAAACTCATCCCACAAACGAGGCGATAAAACCTCATCCGCATCCAAGATTAAAACCCATGGCTGATTTGACTGATCAACCGCAAACTTCCTCGCTGGCTCCACATAGCCAACCCGATCATGAAAAACTACCTTAGCCCCAAACTTCTCCGCAATCTCCACCGTCCGATCATCCGAATACATATCACAAACCACAATCTCCTCAACATGATCAACCACCGATCGCAAAACCAAATCAAGGTACCGCTCCGCCTGAAAAGTATTGATCACAACCGAAATCGGTAACTTCACTTTTCAAACCTCGCCAGAAAACCCAAGAGCAACTCCTCAAGTTCTTCATAACTCGAAACACGACTCAACCGCCCACGAATCTCACTCGCCCCTTCCGCACCCTTGATGTAGAGTGGCAGCTGCCCTCGCAAAGCCCGCAACCCCCGAAGCTCAAAGTCGGCAAAGTCCGGCCGAGCGCGAACCTCTTCCCAACTCTCACACTCTGCCTCAAAGGCAACCATCATCCTCGCATGATCCAGCGCCGTCTCCACGCGCTCCCGCAAACTCGGCTCGCCCGGGTCATCCCGTCCCGTCAATCCTGCCTGAATCCGCGCCAACGCCCAAGGATTTGAAATCGCTGCCCGGCCTACCATCACCCCATCACAACCCGTTTCGCGCATCATCCGCTTTGCATCTTCCGCCGTCTTCACATCACCATTCCCAATCAGTGGTATCGTCAAGACATCCCGCAAAGACTTAATCAAATCCCAATTCGCTTCACCTTCAAATCCCTGTTTCGCAAACCGCGCATGTAGCGTCAACATCTGCGCCCCCGCATCCTGGAATCGCCGCGCTAAGTCAGGCGCCGCAAACATCGAATAATCCCAGCCCGCCCGCACTTTCACCGTCACCGGCACATCAACAGCGTTCACGACCGCCCGGACAATCGCCTCCGCCAAATCAGGATCTTTCAAGAGCGCCGCTCCTGATCCTGTCTTGCAAACCTTCGGCACCCAGCAACCCATGTTGATGTCAACAATGTCACATCCAAACCCAACCGCAACCTTCGCCGTTTCCGCCATGATCGCCGGATCACCCCCAAAAATCTGAATCCCCAGGGGCTTTTCCCCCGCATGAACCTTCATTTTCCGGTACGTCTTCACCGCATTGTGGTGGATCGCCATCGCACTCACAAATTCCGTGAACATCAACCCCGGATCAGCAATCCGCTTACAAATCAATCGAAACGCAAGATTAGAAACATCCTCCATCGGTGCCAAAACCAAAGGATTCGCCACCTCGACTGGCCCTACTCGGAAAGCAGGAGCTTGACTCGTCTCAACTTGCACAGAACTCACCAATCGCTAGGGAACAATTCCCGACGAATCATAGATCGTAATCCGCTGGGTTCCCCGCTCCCTCACAATCCCAACAAGGTACCCCAGCATCGCCCCTTCCGCTGGGAAAGCATCATAGCGAGTATTCAACGGCAACAAAACATACTGCTCGCCATCATGCTTCAACTGCTTCACGGTAACCAGTCCCTCGTCAGAACGAAACAGAATCACCTGCCCAATCCTCGGCACGTCCGTTCGCTGAAAGACACAAACATCCTGCGGCTCCAAAAGCGGATACATCGAATCCGAACTAATCCGACAAGCGAACCGCCCCCGCGGATCGCCCATCTCTGGCGGCACAAATTCAAACGTCTCGCTCTCAAAAGGGTCAGTCCAATTCACCGGATCACTAGCCGCAATATATCCAATGTAAGTCACCGGAACCAACAGCTGACTTGCTGGGATCAAAGGATCACCCACCTCCCCGCCATCAAACCCCAACCCCCGAAGTCGCACCATCACCTTCGGGGCAATCTCTGCCCCACCAGATTCCATCATCGCCACCAAACTCCGAGAAACGCCCAATTCCTCCGCCAACTCTTGCTGCGTCCACCCCTTCACACGCCGAAATTCTTTCAACTTGTCAACCATGTCAATATTTTACCATAATTTTGACAATCCACTTGACAAAATAGTAGACATATAGATACTATAATAGCATGGGCTATTCACATGATAACTCTGAAATTCGTTGGAATCAAGACACCGAGCAGTACGTCCGCCGCGCAACCCGCACATGGTGTTCACGCCTCGGAATCAAAGGCGAAGATGTCAAAGACCTCGAGCAAGATGCCGTAATGACCGCATGGAATAAAGTCGAAAATGGCAAAATCCACTACAAAGAGGGACTCTGGTTCATCGCCCGCAACACCGTGCTTGACTTCCGAGCGAAAGCTAGTCGAATCGATACCACCGAACTCGACGAACAACTCGCTCGAGAACCGTCAAATCCACTTGACAAAATTCTCATCGAAGAAGTCCAACGGGAGTTCCCCGAGCTTGTCCTCCTCGCCGCCGCAAGGGCCGACGGTTTCGAGTGGGATCTCATCGCCCAATCCTTGGGCATCAGTTCCGGCACTCTCCGTGTGCGCTACAGCCGATTAGTTAAGAAGGCCAACGAACACTTTAACAAATCTAGATAAGTCAAAAGCCGCCCCCGCCAAGGGGGCAGCTCTTATTCTTCAAACCAAACCCGCAGATCATCCCCGCTTCCAAATTCGTGCAGCAACTGATCTGTAAAAGTATTGGACAAATCTTGCCACAAAGGAACCAAGAATTCCTCTGTCGCCGCTGCTCGCGCTTCCCCCATATTCGAGTAAGTCGCCCGGTCAAGCCCCGCCCCGAGCCCAACTACAACCGCCGGAATCCCAAGCACTGCCGTGATCCGCTCTTCTGGCAGCCGGTTGAGCTGGCCAATCGCCAAATCATCCGGCTTGAACCCAATCGGCGTAACTTCTGCCGGAAAAGTCGGCACAATTACTCCGCCCGCATTCTCCCGACTTGTTGCCTGACGCATCCGCTCCGCCACAAAATCTGCATCCGCCTGAGTCAACCGAATCCCCTCCCCCTTTGCCGAAACAATCAGGCTTGGTACAGGATTGCCCAACAAACTCTGGCTATAAGCCGCAATCTGATTGTCAGTGGCAATCTGCCGTACGACTGATTTTATTCGGGAAATTCCCATGCATGGTCTTTCCGGATCAAGCCCATCCCGATCATGCAAAATGTCTTCTCGCCCAACTCGAATCACACCGTTCGATCCCAAAATCTCATAGTAATCCACAAAATTCGGACGATCACGCACCTCCACGATCCGGACACAAGAATGCGGGAGCCACTCCAATCCAATCATCCGCCCTTCCGCATTCCGAATCTTCAATGCAAAAGCATTTCCATCCAGAATGCGCGAATATACTAGGGCCGAAATCAATTCACGACCCGACAAATTCGCCCGGTCACGAACATCAATCATTCCCTGGGGCCGCCGCAAAATCTCCCCCAACGAGTGGTCAACCCGGACCCACTCCGCACCGTCAAACCCCTGAATCAAAAAACTTGCCCGCCCCGCATTGCGCATCGCCCAAAATACGCAAGCCATCACTGCGCTATTCTGAGTCGCATCGGCTTCCCGCGCTGGCACCGCCCCTGGTGACCACAAAAAGCTCGCCGCACTTCCCCGATTCCAATTCAACCCCTTCGTAAAAATTCGCTCAAACAGTCTCATCCCTATCCAAACAAATCACCTACTCTTCACCAACAAGTTACAAAACAATCAATTTAGTGAACGTGACCAGCTTGAGTGTTCAAAAATCCTACTAGGGTAATCCCTACCACAACACACGTCACAAACCACATCGAACCAATCTTGACCCGCCGCTTTGCATGTAGATCAGAATCGCAACTCCCACAATCATGGCAAGCATGAGGTTTCTTGTAAGCCCCCCAAAAGCCAAATCCCAAACTGAGCAAGCTAAACGCCACCATCCACCACCGGTAAGGCTCCAAAGCATGTAGCCACCCCGCCGTGACACTCATCCCGCCAAATGCAAACAAAACCGTCGATCCACAACACGGAACGTGCGCCAACAAAGCCAGCCCAGCCGAGCTCACCGAAGCGATTACCGATTTCATAATGCAATTATATTGCAATAAGTCAAATTTCTCAAGGACCTACCCACCAAATCCTCCAACCCCGCCAATCTGTTGACCCCGCCGTCCCAGACCAAAATCACTTCCAAATGGCAACGACTTGATCCGAATATAGAACGCAATTTGCCGACCGCTCCTAAAGCCACTGCGGAAATCCGTGATCTCCAAAACCGCTTCCGTACAGTGCAAATCGTACTTTATCGAATACTGTTGCGCTTCCAACTGCTTTGTATAGCCATTGTAAAATAGCACCGCATCCGTACTCACCTGTCCCCATTTGAACCCATCAATCTGCAAACTCGCCGCCCCCCAAACCGCCCGACTCCCATCGTATCGAACACTCGCCGCCATCCCCGTCTCCCCAATCCGGAACCGAGAGTCGGCCCGAAACACTCCCCAGTTCCGATTGAATGTATCGTAATTTCCCGAAAACTGGAAGAACCGATCTCCGTTCCGATAAGTCGTCCCCAGCGTCACAATCTGCCATGGCGTCTGCTGACGCTCAATCGCCAAAACGTCATAGCCCGTTGAAGCCGTACTCCGCCACCCTCTCCCATGATCAACATCAAGCCCAAACTGAAAAGCATCATTCTGACCCGCCAAGTCAATCGCTAGCGGCGTAAACCCAAGTTGTTTTTGGTTCCGATAACTTAGCCGTAAAGTCGAATTTCCCCGATACGCATAACGCAAATTCCCCCCATAACCCAGCAAATACTGAGCCGTATCATCGCTATAAAGCCCTTGTCGGTACTGCCCGTTGTAATCCAGCCCAAACCCTCTCCCCAAATCAATATTCTTATTCAAAACCGAATCAAACGTAATTCTCGTGATCGGATCCCCACCTGGATCGCGTAACTCCCCAACACTCCCCTCAAACTGAAATGGCCATGCTCCTCCAAACCCCTCGCCAAACAACCGACGCGTATCCGAGCGCAAAGTCAGGAGCGGAGTCCGGTCACTCGCTGCCGAAAAACTCTGGGTCTCACCCACTGGAATAGATCGCTGATAAAGTAAGTCCGCGCTAAACGACCGCAACTCCTGATTACCCAAAAACCGCACATCCCAACGCTTACTCTGGCTCAACACCAAACCCTGATTCTCACTCCGCGAGTCGGAGTAAGTCGCGCTCAAACTCGTCCTCGTGGTTGGCCCAAATCGCCGCGTATCCGAAAAACTCAAGTTCTGGGAAACACTCCCAAAATTCGCCGTATCCGAGCTGTTCCGGCTGTATCCAATCGCCGAACTCCCCGTCGCACTTGGCACCGTCAACTGCAAACGCGAATTCAAAATCGAACTATCCGGTGCCGTCAAATAGTTGTTCTTCTGCCATCGCGTATCAAGGTCAAGTCGAGAAGCCCCGATGCGCTGTTGATGCTTCCAGTTAGCAACCAACGTATCATCTCGTCCTGTGAGGCCATATGCACCCACTGAACCTAAAACTGTCTCCGTGTCATAACCCAACTCCCCTCCTATCCCAAATCCCAGCTTGGACATGTAGTCCAACCGCGTTTCCCAGATATCAGCCCCACGAAGCGGAGTGATAAACCGCGACTTCACATAGTAACCCTCGTCAACACTCTGACCAAACTCTGGCAGATACCGAGGGCGATCATCCACCAAAGGAATATAAAGATAAGGCAATCCCAAAACCCGCTTCCCCAATATCTCCAACCCAAAATCTCGAAAAACAATCTTCTTCCCCGGCTCAAAATCAACCCTGCCCGCATCAAATTCAAAGTGCGGATGATCCAAATCACACGGAGTCATTTTTCCATCAATCAAATGGAAGTGCGGCTCCCTGAACTTCGACTTGCCTCCCGTCGCATACCATGGCCCTGTTGTCAGACCTTGCGTCCGCGTTGGCACAATAACCGCCCGACCGCCTTCGACTTCGTATGTCCCTTCCTTGAAATCAACGCGAACCGTCTCTCCCGTGACCTCATCCCCTTCCCCTCGCAAAGATGCCCCTCCCACAAGGACAAATTTCTGAGTCTCCGTATTCCCCTCAATGCGATCCGCTTTCAAGGTGTAACCCTCGTACTCTACTTCGACATTCCCCTCCAACAAGACCTCTTTCCCTCTCCGACTTCCTTTGTCCGCAGAAACAATCTTGAGCGGTTTACTTTTCCCCGAACCTGGAGGCGGCAACTGCTGACCTGCACCTTCTTGAGGCAAACTCGTTTGACCCAAAACCACCGCTGGCTCTGGCCCCTCTGGAGTCTCTGGCAAACCCTGACACCAGCTAAGCCCACAAACCAGAAGCCCCAGCCACCACAACCTTCTCACTCAAGCCTCCAACTCGCTACCGCCGTAAACAAAACAATAAACCCAACTGGCAACCACGCCGCCGCCATCGGTGTCACCCAACCGTTCCGTCCAATCACTTCCGTCGCAATAATCTGAACATTAAAGTAAATCCACACAATAATCAAACTGATCAAAAAGCCTTGAAAGGCACTACCCCGACGGAATCGAAACGCCAAAACCCCACCCATGATCGCAAACCCAAGACAGGTCGCTGCAACCGCATACCGAGAGTAAAACTCAATCTCCAGGTTCCTTGGTTGAACACCAACTTTCTTCGCATCCTGAATATCCCGCCATAATTCCAAGGTCGAACGATCCCGCGCCTCCGCAGATCGCAAAAAGTCCTCAATCACAATCCGCTGGTTAATGACGAGTTCCTTAACCCGGTTAACCATCACCAGAGATTCCCCCTCAATCACCCGAATCACCGGATTCTGAATCGTCCACACCCCTTTTGAATAAGTCCCCGTCGGTGCCGAATAAACATAAACTTGCCCCTCCTTGGGACGCTCGATGAGCAAAATATCCCTCAAATACAGCACCTGCTCCCGCTGTTCAACTGATCCAAAGTTCGCCGCATAAGGCGGCAAGTTCAAACTCTGGTTCCGCTCAAACTTCGGAATCGCCGCCAAAACCCCAAACTCCCTCAGCAACTTTGCCGACTCCTTCCCCGCCCAAGGCGTCACCTGGCTCGAATTATAAAAACTTAACCCCGCAAACGCTATCCCGCAAATCCCCACCATACGCAAAATCCGCCACACCGAGTATCCCGCCGCCCGCATCGCCGTGATCTCCCCCTCCCGCGCAAGCCGAGAAATCGCCAAACTCGCCCCAAATGTCACCCCCATCGGAAAAGTCAAAAAGAACCACTTCGGCAAAGCCAAGAAGATGTATTTCAGAACCGCCCCCCGAGGAACTGAGTTCAAATCGAGCTCCTTAAACAACCAGATAATCTCATTAACCATAAAAAGCAACGCAATTACGAGCGTCCCTGCAATCAAGGGCACGATCATCTCCTTCAAAACATACTTATCCACTTTCCGGATCACCCTCTCACCCCCCGCCTAACAAACACCCCTAACGCTCCCAGGGCAACTAACATCGCCAAAATCCCCGCCCCAAGCCTGACTTCAGGCCCCATCGTATCCGTAAGCAAAAACGGCCCCGCTGCCACCAGGCCAGCGAGCACTAACCAAACCCCCATCACCAAACCCCAACCTCCAAACCCAACTGATCGCCGCCGCATCAAATCAAGCAAATATTCGCCGCCGCACCGCTGACAAAAAACCCCTGCTCCATTGATCGTCCCACATCGGGGACAAGCCACTTCCGTCCGCAACGGAAATGACCCCAAATCGCGCTTCCATCGTCCCAAAATCTTCAACTCATTCTGAAACAAATCCTGGGGTTGCCCCTTCAAAGCCCCATCCAATAACGCAATTGCCGGATGAATCACTCCCCGCTCATAGAGAACCTCGCTGAGCTTCGTCATTGCATAAACATCCCCACGGTTAACCCGCAACCGCTCATAAATACCATCCGCTTTCTCAACGTCAATCCGAAACATCTCATACCGACGCCACGCTTCCATCACCCCCGGAGCAAGCACGACGGTAATCACGGCAACCGAAAACGGCACCCAGCTCAAATCCCTGACTGGAGCTAAACTGGTCGCCAATCCCAACCCAAGCCCCACCATAAGCGCTGCCCACCCAATCGGCGGCTCGACTTCGTCCATAACCAACCAACCAACGACCGTGTAAATCCACACGCCCACCGGAAGCCACACAAGCAAAGCCAAGATTTGATGCCACAACAACAACGCTACTGTTCAGACGGTTCAACTCCGCCATCCTGAGCGGAATCTTTTCGAGCAAAACTAAATTTCGGCTCCTCACCCTTCAACAGTCGCTGCATATTCGCCCGATGCTTCCAAACCACAAAAAATCCGAGCGCACCGTAAACCACCCAAAAAAGCGGAGGAGGAGTCAAGAAAATCCCCGCTAACGCCATCACCACTGCCGCAACCACACTCCCCAAACTCACAATCCGCGTCGCCGCCACTACAACAATAAAGGAACTCAAAGCAATCACCCCCACAAGAGGAGCCGAACCAACCAACATCCCTAGACCCGTTGCAATCCCCTTGCCCCCCTTAAATTTCAAGAATGGGCTCGCCATATGTCCCGCCATCGCCGCCCCCCCGCAAAGCAAACCAAACTCCTGACTCGGAAACCCAAATCCAAATATCGGACGCTCTACAATCATTTGGAACCAAAACGCTGGCACCAAACCCTTCAGCACATCTAAAACAAAAACCAGTAAACCCGCCCCTTTCCCCATCACCCGCGCAACATTAGTCGCCCCGATATTCCCACTCCCTACTGACATGATATCAACCCCTTTTGCTTTCGCCACCAAAACCCCAACAGGAATCCCACCCAAAAGCCAACTCGCAATCAAAAGAATCCAGCCGTTGATCATCGCAAAACCCGCTCCAAACCCGTCTCAAAAATCCCCCGAATCCGTTGCCTGTGCCCCAAGTGCATCGCCAAAACCTCGTTCGGATCATCATATCCAAACTCGCGACCTAAAACTGCCAACTTGTCCGGATTCTCCGGAAACAAATCACCCCCGATCCCCATCAAATACAACCTCTCCCGAACCCGAACCAAATGCTTCCATCCCTCTCGCAATGTCTCAAACTCCACCAAATCCAAAAACCCAACATCCCGCAAAAACCGCAACCGATTTTCTGTTCCCACTGGCACTTCCGCCAATTCCATAACCCTTTCACGATTTCGAAACATCCCCAGTTGCAACAACCACTGAATATCGTCAATCCCTCCGTGCCCCAGCTTGACATGACGACCCTGCATGCCTGGTTTCACCCGTTCCCGCTCAATCCTCCCCTTCATATGAACGAGTGCTGCAAAGTCCTCGGTTGAAATTTCCTCCCGGTACACGACTTCGTTAACAACATTCAAAGCCTTCGGATCACCAACAACCACCCTACACCGCCCCAAAGCAAAACGCTCCCACCCATCCATGAAGGTGGCCGCGTACTTTCTCAATCCATCATATGTGACCACGAGACGACCATTGCGCCCCTCTGGCCTCAATCGAAAATCTACGGAAAATGGCACCCCTAAGCCCCTTAATTTTCCGAGCTCCAACAATGCCGATTGAACCGACCGCTCCGCCGCCGCCGCTTCGTTCCCATCTTCAACTAACACCAGCAAATCAGCATCCGAACCTGGACTCATCTCCCCCGCCGCATAACTCCCCAATCCTAAAACTGAAGTCGACCCCCAACGATTCGCAAAAACCCGTATTGCTGCATCGTAATGACGACTCAACTCAGAACCAATCCCCTCCCCAACCCCAACTGTATCGCGCAACACCGCACGAAGCCACCCATTGCGCAACCGACGCGCCATTTCTTCCCGGTCGTAACGCTCTACCAATCGCTCAAACCGCTCAGTCGCCGAAACGTCCTCCTGAATCTCCCCGCTCAAAAGTTGCTCCATCGCGCTCGCCGACTGCTGCAATTGACTGATTGCCGCCGGTGACTCCCTCGAGACCCGCAATAATCTCTCGCGACTGCTTTCATTTTCCTCAACAACTATCCGGTATTCATTTCCCGATTTCATCTCCAAAACCCAGTCGAGTTCCGGGTTCCATCCCGCCCGGTCAATTCCCATCAGCGGTTCAAAAATCTGATTGAATCCCTGGCGAACTTCCCTCCTCCGCGCCGCCAGCTCATCCTCCAGAGCCGCTGCCCGCAAAAATCCCAAAGAATGGGCCACAACTTCCCGCTCTAAATCATTCTCCGGCAAAGCATAAACTTGGCGATTATCCATCAATTGAACCCGGTGCTCAACCATTCGCAAAAACGGATAATGCTCTTCAAACGCTCGCCCAATTTCTTCAGGAACTAATCCTCGCTCGATAACAACTGCGAGCATGTCAACCGTCCCCCGACCTCGCAATTCAACATCATCATTGCCCGCAACCAACTGGGCTGTCTGCACACTCAACTCAATATCGCGAATTCCCCCCGCCCCGCGTTTCAAGTCAGACTCCTCCGCCTCAGCTTCCGCCCGCTTCCGCATCATCAGCAAATTGGATAAAGCCATCTCACTCCGCATCCCACCAAAAGCGAATCGATCTCGAACGCCTTCCCACCATGCAGACCACTCCGATCCATCCCCGATCACAAAACTCCTGATCAAAGCCAAATGCTCCCACGGCTCCGCATACTGGTCGTAATAGCGCTCTATCGCCGACTTTCGACTGACCAGTGGCCCCTGACTCCCAAACGGCCTCAATCGCAAATCAACCCGATACAAATCACCGCGCCCCATCCGAGCCGCCACCGCCGACCGAAACAACTCGCAATACTTCCTCGCAACATCTTCATCAAAGTCATCTTCCGCAACAAAAATCAAATCAATATCACTTGAATAATTCAACTCAAGGCCCCCTAACTTACCCATACAGATAATCCCCAGTGGACAATCTTTTTGGGAATGACCCTGCCCCTGAAACTGCCTCCAAGCCACCCCTTGGGCCAAAGAAACCAAACCAATCGCCAACTCGCTTACCCCGCGCCAAATTTCCGGCTGAGGCAAAATCCCACCAATATCTTGCATCGCCAAAACCAGCGTCCGCTCCTGCTTCAAAAAACGCAGCCGATCCAACTGATGAGAGTAATTCCGCGCGCTTTCAACCAATCGCCGTCCTTCCTCAATGACTTCCCCTCGGTTATAGCTCCGCCCAAGGACTTCCAAGTCAAAACATAAACTCACAAGCTCCGGATTCTGAACCAAAATATCTGCCATATGGCGAGTCGTACAGACCAGATTCACAAACAATGCCGCAACCTCGGGCATCTCTTCAAGCAGATCCGCAAAAACCCCCGCCCCGCTCATCGCCCCAACAATACGGTTGAGCCGCGCTAACCCATCATCACCATTCGGCCAATCTTCAAACATGCGCCAAAGAACGTCCCGAATCGGACGATTGACTTGCCGACATATCCGACCGATCAATTCCTCCGCTCGAGATTCGTCTGCAAACATCCCCTTTCTTAACCTCCACCCAGGATACACTTACTAGAAGCCCTCTATCACATGTTGAAACTTCCACCCATCAAGATTCTCATTGCAATGACCACCCTAGCTGTTATATTCGCCGGATGCCGCACTGCCGAGCCAACCATCATTGGTCAATGGGAACCTTCCGCATCTTCACCCGCGAGCCGATCACTTACAATCACATCGAACTCCATCGAGATTGAAGCCAAAGCAATGGGGCAATCAATTACTCTCTCTGGCGACCTCAAAGCTGAAAAGAACCGATTGACGATCTCAAACCTCAGCCTTCCCCCCGATATTCAGCAAGCCGCCGCATCTTCAGGTACAAATCTTGACCTCACTCAAACCATCAACGCGACCTTTTCGTTCAAAAACCCAAATGAAGTCGTAATCTCCGGTTCGCCGCTCGTCGAAGGGGCGTACAAACGCAAAGGCACAACAGAAAAATGAATACAAGAATTGCCGTTATCATGGCCGGTGGATCAGGAGAAAGATTCTGGCCCGTATCCACAAAAACAAGACCCAAACAGTTCTTGCGCCTTGCTGATCCTCACCTCACCTTAATCGAGCAAGCAACAAACCGAGCAATAAGCCTTACAAACCATGAACACACTTTCATTGCCACCGCTCGTCACCTCCAAGACCTCACCACTCAGACACTTCCGGTACTGAATACATCGAACATCCTCGCCGAGCCCACCAAACGTAACACAACTGGAGCCCTTGCCTGGGTTGCCGCCAATCTGATCGCAAAATTCCCCGAGAATTGGTCTCTCCTCACCGTCGCCGTCCTGACTGCAGATCACCAAATTGAGACTCAAAAACAGTTTCAAGCCTCTGTCAATCGGGCAATGACTGCCGCCGAAATGCAGGGCGCGATCGTCACAATCGGCATCCGCCCGGATCGACCAGAAACCGGATTCGGCTACATCGAAGTCGGCCCCGAATCGCAAAGTCAGCAGGTGCACAATGTCACCCGCTTCCGCGAAAAACCCAACCTCGAAACCGCCCAAGAATTTCTTCGTCAAGGAAATTTCCTCTGGAACAGCGGAATGTTCTTCTACACTCTCGCAACTTTTATGAGCGAAATGGAAACTCACCAGCCCGAATGCGCTGCAATCATTCGCAAAATGGCAGGTGAACTCGCCCAAAATCAACTAGCGGAGGCCGATGTAACGTTTGAAACCCTCCCCAGTATCTCCATAGACTATGCCTTGATGGAGAAATCCGACCGCGTTCTCGTCACCGAGGCCGACTTCCAATGGGACGACCTCGGCTCCTGGGATGCCCTCGAGAGGAGTTACGAACCAGACACAAACCGAAACGTCGCTCTCGGACAAAACCAGTCAATTGAATCAACCGGAAACATCATCTATAACGAATCAACATCCCAACGAATAAACATCCTTGGCGTTGACGATCTCGCCATTGTCGTAACCGAGACCGAAATTCTTATACTCCCCAAGTCCCGTGCTCAAGAAGTTAAGAAATTCCTAAATCCTTAGACAAATCGCGCAAATCTCCGCCCTGGAATCGAATACCTCGAACCCCCGCCGCATCGGCTGCACCCAAATCGCTTGCCTTGTCACCAACAAAAAAAGCCAACGAACCGTCAACTGCAAAAAAGCGCAGTGCCATCTCAAGCATCCGCCCCCCCGGCTTACGACCAGTACAATCCGCTTCCGGTGCATGGGGACAATAAACAACTAAATCAACCATCCCAGCCGGTAACACCGACTCCATCAAATCAATAAACGCCCCCTCCGAATAGTAACCGCGCCCAATCCCCGACTGGTTCGTGATCACTCCCACTCCCATGCCCCTCGAACGACACAGATCCAAGACCTCACTAGCCCCCTCCACCCACTCAAAATCTTCCACTTTGCATACATATCCATGATCAACGTTCAAGACTCCATCTCGATCAAACAGAGCAACTCGATCAACCATGCCCTCAAAACGACCTTCCACCCTATCACATCGCAAAATCGTCACGCCTTTGTCCAAAATCCCCCATCATTCTAACGCCCATTAACGTCTCAGATTCAGGGACTGACCCAAAAACCTGGCCCAATCACGGGTTTTTAACATCCAAATCACCAGGATTCAACCGAGTATTCGTACCGGGGAGGTATCCTGTACAGTCCCAAACGGCAAGAGTGAGATATAAATGACGACCGCGGAAAGAGAAGCACCCCAAGCCCAGCCTGAGTTGGCAACTTCAGTAACTATTACTGAATTTCTCAGCTCAATCAAACGCAATCGTGGCGTTTTCTGGACAACACTTCTAACTTGTATCGCCATTGGGGTTATTGCCAGCCTTCTTATGGCCCCCAAATATGCCGCAGGTGCCGAAATCCTTGTCGAAGGAACCGCTCCAAACGGGATGACAGCAAGCCCGGAAAACATTATCGGAGAACTCGGAGTTTCAGGTGCCGCATATCCACTCGACACTCAAGTTGAACTTTTACAATCCCAAGACGTCTTCTGGGAAGCACTCGACGCCGCCGGAATCGCACAACCTCAAACCCGTGAAGACTTACTTAAACTCCCCAAGGTTTCGGTTCGACAAAAGAAACAATCCAGCATTTTTGTCGTGATCATCGAAGGTGAAAACGAAAAGCAGGTTCAGGAGCTTGCCGTCGCATACCCCGAAGTATTCAAAAATTATGCCGACCGTATCCGCAATGATGCCGCCGCTCGAGCAGAACAATTCGTCCAGGGCCGCATCGCTGAAGAACAAGCAGCCTTGAAAAATGTTGAGGCTGAATACACAACATTTAAGAACTCGAATCAAGTCGTCGATAGTGCCGCTGAAGTCGAAGTGCGATTAAATCTTGTATCAGACTCTGAGCAAAGACTCACAGAGGCCAGAGCTGCTTATGGAGCCGCTAATGCCGCTGCCGAACAGTCACGACGGGAACTCTCAACAATTCCCGAAGTCCGCGATCAAGTTAATGATCAATCCAATGAAATCGTGTTGATCGAAAATCGCCAGCAACTCAACAATCTTCAGATTAGCCGCGACCAACTCCTTGAAATCTATCTTCCGACATCGAAACCAGTCAAGGAACTTGATCGCCAGATTGCCACCAAACGACAGTTCATCACCGAACTCGAAAAATCACTGCGACCAAACATCAAAATCAACAATCCTCAGTACGATATTGCAAAGCGAGCTTATGCCGATGCCTTAATCAACCGAGACGCAACTGCAAGTCGACTTCAAGCAATCGAACAACAAAATGAGGCACTAAAACAACGCCTGAGCTCGCTCGCAAATCTGACTGCAGTCCAAAGAGAAATCGAGCGAAGAATCACACTACACTCACAATCCATTGGCTCAATGAACGAACTCCTCGACCGAGTCAGACTGCGCAACAACTCAATCAAAAGCTCAGCCGTAACCCTTACCCGTGCTGTGCGTGCTGAACAATCTCAACCCAACTGGCTGATAAACATCCTCATCGCCACCATCGTAGGAATCGCACTCGCCACCGTTTTTGCATTGGTTCGAGATTCAGCTCTAGACCGAGTCAATACCCGAGAAGAAGCATTTATGCTGACTGGACTCAGCCCCTTGGCCAACATCCCCGAACGATCTCGAAGTAAGCATCCGATCATTACAAATCCGCAAAATAACGCGGCATTTGAATCCTATCGGGTCTTGAGATCTAACATCGCCGTCTATGCTAGAGAAAGCGAAATTCGGTCGCTCACGGTAACAAGTACGCTCCGAAAAGAAGGGAAATCGGTCGTTGCATCAAACCTTGCCATCGCGTGTGTTCTCAATGGTCAAAGGACTATTCTCATAGATGCAAACATGCGGCACCCCAGTCTGCACACCATGTTCGGCTCCGCCGACAAGCCAGGACTCGGAGACCTTCTCCTCGGAACTGCAGCGGTTAATGACGTACTGCAGGCAACAACCGTCGAAGGACTTTATGTTGTGACAGCTGGAACAATACCTGCCAACGCAACCGAAGTCATCGGCTCTCCAAGAATGCAAGAAATTATCAACTTATTGTCACAAGAAGCAGACATGCTGATCATTGATGCTCCCCACGTTGCAGGACTTGCCGACGCACCAAGCCTCGCAAGCGTTACTGATGCGGCAATACTGATTGCTCAAGTAGGCAAGGCTTCTAAGGCAGAATTTAAGGAAGCAACTGGTATCCTCAAGGCATCGAGTCCGAACCTACTTGGTGTCGCGTTCAACCGGGTATCCGCTAAGCAGGCACACCTTACCAAAAACTAACTAACAATATAAAAATGAGGTCGGGGTTGACTCAGAAGAAGTCAACCCCGACCTCATTTTTTTTACTACATCACGCCGTTCGTTTCTCGATCAAGCTCATCAAGATAGTCAGCCGCGAAATTAACCAACTCATCCTCAGAGACATCTGATGTCAAACCAATAAATCGGTACGAATAACCCATCTGAGTCTCAAATGGCTTCTCGATCTTGTTAATAAGAAAGCCCCAGCGCGCCCCCTGGTAACTATCAAAGCCCTTTGGAGTTCGGAACAAGTACATCGCCGGCTTCGGCGACTCTCCACGCTGCTCAATCGTCATCCAACTTGCCGGTATCTTTCCGTGACTCTCAGTGTCAATCATCCTGGTCTCCGTCTTCAAAATATTCCACCCCTGAGCCTTAAAACAGACCTGCTGGTCATGAAACGACTGCATTGTGTGGCCCGCAATAATCACAACGTCAATTCTCTTTCCAAGCGGACTTTCAAAAATTTGGCACGAGATACCAATCGGATCCAAAACTTCGTAAGTCTCATCGGACATTCGGTATGTGACTTTCGATCCGAACTCTTTCGGAGCCACCTGATAGTCTCCAACCGATTCAAGAACCTTTTCAGTCAGCCATGTCTCTTCCAGCTTCTCCGGCGGGCGTTTTCCGAGTTCCTTCGCTCCACCTAAAACCAAACATGTCGCACCAATAGCAATCAGCAAGTTTTTCATACGTTCCACCCAAGTTTTTTCGCCGCAATGTAGAGCAACCAGAAGGCCAAGATCAAAGTTCCGTAGCTACCGTAGTCATGGAACCAAAAACCTGCGTCATGACCAAACGAGTCACCGAAAATCCCGATCAAAGCAATGCGAAGTGAATTCATTGCCACTGCCAAAGGAAGCGTCAAAACCAACAAAATTAAGTTCGCCCACCAACGGAGCCGAGCAACTAACATGATAAAGAGCGTAGTCGCAATAAGCGCCAGTGTCAATTTCATCCCGCTACAAGCCTCCGCAATGTTCAATTCAAAATTATTGAGATGTACAACTGTAGGAGCGGTTCTCAATGGCTCAAATCCCGCTAATTCCAACAACTGATAAGCTCCACTCGTACTCCAAATCTGAAGCTGATTGGTATTGTCATCAATAAATCGGTGCCATAGAGGCAAGCCCATCGTGACATAGAGCAACGCCGGACTCATCGCCCAGAATCGACGAAACCCGTAGACCATGCAGATCAAAACCAAGAACGCAACATAAAAAATGTTCACATGTGCGTTGTCAATAAAGTGAGCAAGAGACAAAAATACGTCAATAACTCCGATTCCTATGAAGATTGGGAGCATCCACCAAACCGGTTTGATCGGCGTCTTCTCTATCTTTTCCCGCCGCGTCCAAAGAATATACGCGACAGCGAAAGGAATCGCCGGCCCGTGCTGATAGTGACTGTCTGGGTCAATCCACGCTTTAGATAGCAGGACCGCAACCTCGCTGTACAAGAACAACATCAGCGCGCCAATAACGAAACCAATAATGACCTCCTTTCGCTTGATCCAGGCCAGGACACCATCCAAACTCAGTGTCGGAAAGTGCATCGGCCAGGACTTTTCTTGTTCAATCGATGTCGCGCTCATGGGATTTCGTTGCTAGATCGTAACCAAACTCAAGGCTACTATATCTCCTTCTTCTCAGCAATGCAATTTGCAGGCCAAACTTTCATTCTAAACGCCCGCATCTCTCCAACCATTCCCAACTTCTCCCGTAATCATCTGAACCTGTTAACTTTAACACCCAAAACCTATTCGATCAACTACAGTAATGGTACCAACGGCCCGAATCAGTAAGCACCCTTCAATCGAACCATCGAAAGAAGAGTCTTCCACAATACCCAGAAATCGCGCCGTACCGAAGCCTCAAAATAATACCGGCGGTCGAGCTCGACCCGCTCATCATAGGTCGTGTCGTTTCGACCACTACACTGCCAAAGTCCTGCACAACCCGGTTTCATTCGCTTGTAAATCTCAAAAACTTCTCCATACCTCACCGCTTCAGGAGCCACAATTGGGCGTGGGCCAACCAAACTCATATCCCCCAGAATCACATTGATCAGTTGAGGCAACTCATCCAGGCTCAACTTTCTCATCAAAGACCCAAATCGAATCAAGCGCGGATCGTTCTTCAGCTTATAAGTCGCTTCAAACTCCGCCCGTGCCTCAGCATCGTTTTCCAAAAGTTCCTTCAATAGAACGTCGGCGTTCTGCCGCATCGACCGAAACTTAAACATCCAAAACTCCCGACCCCCACGTCCGACTCGCTTCTGCTTATAAAAGACCGGACCAGGGTCAGAGCTGAAAACAATCGCTCCAAGTACAAAAAACACCGGAAAGAAAATCATCAGAGCAGTCCCTGCAATCAAGATATCCATGCCTCGCTTCAAAAGCGCATAGTCAGCCGCCTCATACCGACTATGACCATGCAACCGGACAAGTTCCGAAACATCAAGAACCTGCGCCGGGTTTACTTTTTTCTGTGACTTGAGCATCGACAAAATAAAGTGTCAGCAAGTCACGTGCCAATCATCACCCCGCTAGACCCAGCAACCCAACTAGGTTCTGCCCGCACCGTTACCAGATGTCATTAAAAGTCCGTGAATTGGCATACACGAACGACCAACCCCGGTTATACTGTCCTCAGCTAATGAACCAATTGTGGTCATTGCTACAACTCGTTGGAAAGGGTACTGGTCAACTGGGCATATCAGTTAGTAGCCATCTCCTTCGAGCGATCAAGACTAGGAGATGAAAAAATTGAAGGTCAGCCAAGAAAAACCCGAAGCAATTAAGACCACCTTTGCACGCGCCGCCGTCAGCATTCCAGACGCTCCGGTTGCCCCAAAACCCCGCTACGAAGATCCATCCTACGTCTGGATGAAAAGAGTCTTTGATGTCATCGTTTCTGCCACACTTTTGATTCTTCTTTTCCCCGTATTCCTCCTCATCAGCCTCGTCATCCTTCTCGATGATGGAACTCCGATCCTTTTCTCTCAAATCCGAATCGGTCAAGGGGGCAAACAATTCAGAATGCTCAAATTCCGGAGCATGGTCAAGAACGCTGAAAAAATCCTCGCCGAAAACCCTGAAATGGCTGCCCGGGTTATTGCCGGCGAAAAAGTAGAAAACGATCCCAGAATTCTTAAATGCGGCAAATTCCTCCGCAAGTCATCTCTCGACGAACTACCCCAACTCATCAACGTCCTCAAAGGTGAAATGAGCCTCGTCGGCCCACGTCCAATTCTCCCCGTAGAAATCGAAACTCGAGGATTAGGGCTAGAGACATATCTCAAGATGAAGCCCGGTTGCGCCGGACTATGGCAATGCTCCGGACGAAGTGAATCTTCATACGATATCCGCGTCGCGCAAGACGAGGAATATTACCAAAGCACATCCGTCCGAACCGACATCCGAATCCTCGTCAAAACAGGAATGGCTGTCATCACAGGCAAGGGCGCAAAGTAAGCCTTAGTTCAGATAATGCGAAGGTTTCCAATTGGAATCCGTCAAATGGGTCGAAATCTGATGCATGCTAATGCTTTCATCTAGATTGATTCCCGCCGCTGACTTAGCCGTATAGCCGCCCCAGAGACTCAGTCCAACCAGCCCGGCAATAATTGCCGTAATTCCAAACATCTTCAACTCGAACAAAACCAAGCTGCCGACTTCAGATTCTTCCATCCGCTCCCAGATACTTGGTTTCTCGACTAAATCCGGTCGGGCCTGGTCAATTGGAAACACAATGATCTGCGTCGGTTGAACCACAGCCGGGGACGTCTTGCGCAATGCACCCATGGTGAATATGTTCGGTGCAAGATTCGTGCCCAATTAGGGCAACTTAACCCGCAAACTTACTCGACTGTCACCGATTTAGCCAAATTCCGCGGCTGATCAATCTCGCATCCGCGATAAAGAGCCATGTAGTAGCTAAACAACTGCAGCGGAACAACACTGAGAAGCGCATCCAAGTACCAATCGCCCGTCGCTGGGATCTTTGCCACCGTATCACTCACCCCCGGAATCAAACCGTCATCTTTCGTCGTAATCCCCAGAACATGGCCACCTCGGGCCTGCAACTCGCTGATATTGCTCGCCAATTTATCCCGAGTATTCGCCTGCGTCGCCCCAACAACCGCTAAAGTGCCTTCCTCAATCAAAGCCAGCGGACCGTGTTTCATCTCTCCCGCCGGGCACTCCTGCGTTGGAACGTAAGCCACCTCTTTTAACTTCAAAGCTGCCTCAAGCGCAACATTTGCGTCCGCCCCACGACCCAAGAAAAATACCAAAGGCGCATCCAAAAATTTCTTAGCCGCCTCCTGCATCGCACTTTCAAGCTCCAACGCTTCTTGCACCGCATCCGGGTAACCCCGAACCGCCTTTAATCCCTTGCGCACATCAACTCCCGGCATCTCTTTGACTTGAGCGATGTGAAGTCCCAAAAGATAAAGCACCAAACACTGAGCCACGTAAGCCTTAGTTGAAGCAACACTTACCTCTGGCCCCGCCTGCGTATAAAGAACCCGATCAACTTCCCGTGCAATGCTGCTTCCCACAACATTCACAATCCCAAGCGTCCGAATCCGTCGTTCCTTACACAATCGTAATGCCGCTAAGCTATCCGCCGTTTCTCCACTCTGGCTTACAAATACAGCCAATGATTTGGGCGACAATAGCGGATCGTTATACCGAAACTCGCTCGAAAAATAAACATCTGTTGGCAACCGCAACATCTTTTCAAAGAGTGTCTTGCCCATCAATCCCGCATGATATGCCGTGCCACACGCAATGATGTTCACCCGGTCAATGTCGTGCCACACATGATCACTAAACAAGCCAAGAAGCGTCATCTCCTCCTGTCCGAGACGACCCGCCAAACACTGGCGAACAACGTCCGGCTGCTCATGAATCTCCTTGAGCATGAAGTGCTCAAAACCGCCCTTCTCCGCACTCGCAATGTCCCACTCAACATCAAACGGTGCAAGCTCAACCGCCTGACCGTCTGAACGCATCGCGGAAATTCCATCCTTGGTCACCAAGGCAACCATGTCATTGTCCAAAATCGCCACTCGTCTCGTGTATGGCAAAAGCGCTGGAATGTCACTCGCAATGAAATTCTCGCCCTCCCCAAACCCTAAAACCAACGGACTCGCATTCCGAGAACAAACGATTTTCCCCGGCTCGCGCATGGAAATAACCACAAATCCAAACGCCCCTTCAAGTTTGCCAACCGCTCGCCGAACGGCTTCTTCAAGCGAAATCCCTTCCCCGTACTCCAAACCAATGACATGGGCTGCAACTTCAGAATCAGTCTCGCTTTGGAAGACATGCCCCGCCCGTGTCAATTCCTCTTTAATCTCAAGATAGTTTTCTATAATGCCGTTATGAATCACCGCCACCGTTCCCTCTTGATCAAAATGAGGGTGGGCATTCAGATCGTTGGGCGCCCCATGAGTCGCCCACCGCGAATGTGCAATCGCCACGAATGCCTCCGGACGCTCATCTGCTACAACTGCCCTTAATTGACCGAGCTTCCCCGCTCGCTTCAGGACTTTCAAGCCTTCTGGAGATTGGAAAGCAACTCCCGTTGAGTCATACCCCCGATACTCCAACCGTTCGATCTGGTCAAGAACAACTTCAACCGCGTTCCGCTGACCGATATATCCTGCAATCCCGCACATAGCTAATCAGCAGTCTACCGTCCGCTACACTCAATCACAAAGCCACGGAGCTACCGGGCGATCTCCGCCCTCAATCCACCTAATGACTTCAGCAAAGTATCTTGCCGCATTCTCGGGCTCCAGCCTCTTACCCCATTCATAGATCCGCTTTCGTTCATCCAGATTCAAACGACCTTGAGCGACCCACCGATCAATCTCCGCCGCCAAAGCAGATGAATCGCCCGCTTTGACAACCCCGCCCCGCCAACGATCCTTCAATAAGACTGAACTCCCCGTACGGTCAGTTGTCACAACTGGAACTCCGCGCATAATGGACTCCCCCACCACCGCCCCCCAACCATCGTGACGACTCGGAACGATCAACAAATCACTACCCGCAATCTCTTCCATAGCTGCCGACCAATTGAGGTAGCCATGAAATTCTATCTTTTGCTTAACCGAACTCCGATTGACGCTTTCCTCGCATTTCTCGCGCAACACACCCTCTCCAAAAAACTTAGCATTCCACCGACCCGTCTTCAATTTTCCAAGCCCTTCCACCAAAACATCAACTCCCTTTCGATGAGTGAACTGGCCGAGATACAATATCTTAAAACTCCCCTCCGGAACCTTAGCTTCGTAATCACAGCCGGGCCCGGGAGGGAAATAGCCGTAAGGAATTACTTTGTCTAACCATCCAAATCTGGTGTATGCCCTTTCTGCCAGACTGCCGATGCAAAGTGCCCCCAAAATTTCGTCGCCATACCAACTGCGCATTCCAATCTGACCCCATTCCATAAGCTGATTCATCGCACGGGCTTTCAAAGATGCATGGGACGTCTCCGCATCTGCAGGCATAGGTGCTTCATTGAGAAGCATAAAGTTGCCTCCCCGACCACTGCCGCGGATCAATGCCGACCGGGCAATCGCATTTCGGAAAACTCCACTGACAATGTGCAGTGAATGTTCAATTCGATCGTGTAAAAGCTTATCTACTATCTCGATATTCGGGGCCACAATGAGTTCAACTCCCTGGTCTTCAAATTCGGGCCAGCCCATCGCCGCCCGATCCTCGCTCATCCCTTCACCTACTACCCAGATAACTTCAAAATTGAACTCGTGAGCAAGCTCTATGAGAACCCCTGCTTGATGATGGGATGCGATATTCTGCCAAAAAACAAGGCGACGAAATCGTCGTTCAGTCATTGTAAAAGCTCCAGCCAATAAACGGGCAAGCTCATTTCATACCATTGATCAGAAATCACCAAAGAAAACCATGAAAAATGTAAAAAACGCGTGTGAATACAGGCCAACACCAAGCCAATCGTACACACTCGGACTCGATTGACCGAATGCGATTGGAAAGGACTTATCAAGGCAGGAACAAGTTGATCCACTGAAGTGTTTGACCAGAAAGGATTATGAGGGTTCCCAGCGGCAAGAATTCCCAATTTCAATCAAATTAGGACAATCAAGCAAGCAATTCTTCTCCTCCAAAGCAAAAAAGCCATTGACCACCAGGAAATTCCCCTCGTGAACATTCGGAAATACTCCGCCGACAATTAACTGCGTAGCAAATGGAAAAATCCCCGATCAAAAAAGTTCTCCAAGTCCACAACCGCTACGTTTGGAGCCCAGGCGGCGAAATCGCTGTACTCGAAGCAGAAGCAGAAATTCTCCGGCAAGCTGGCATCAAAGTCGATCAGTATTTTGTCGACAACGAGAAGGACGTCCCTGGAGTCGTCGCAAAAGTTAGATTGGCCAAGAATGTTGTCTGGTCAACCGAATCGCTCCATAAAATCCGCAAAGCTATCCAAAAGTCAAAGCCAGATATCGTCCACGTCCATAACTTCTTTGCCAACATCAGCCCCAGTGTCTACAAAGCCTGCAACCTCGAAAACATCCCCGTTGTCCAAACACTCCACAACTTTCGTCTGACTTGCGCCGAAGCAAATCTCCTTCGCGACAGCCGCACATGCCAAGACTGTGTTGGCAGATTCCCTATTGCCGCAATTAAAAATAAATGCTACCGAGGCTCCCTTGCCGCAACCTTACCACTTGTTGCAATGCAACAAGTGAACCGTTGGAACGGGGCACTAACCAAGCGGTGTGATGCCTACATTGCCCTCAGCGACTTTGCCCGAGAAATATTCATCCGGAGCGGCCTCCCCGCCGAGAAAATTTTCGTCAAACCACACTCAACCGTAGACCCTGGCTACATCGAAACCAAGCGAAAAAACCGAATCGTCTTCCTGGGCCGGTTCCAACCAGAAAAAGGACCAGAAGTTGCCGTCAACGCTTGGGCTAACCAAATGCCAAAGGACTGGGAACTCCTCATGGTCGGAGTCGGACCCTTGGAGGAGGAAATACGCGCCATTGCTGCCAGCGATCCCACGATCAAGTTCCCAGGATGGACTGAATCCTCAGAAATTCCCAACCTTTTGAGAACAGCAAAGTATGTCCTCAACACAAGTCACTGTTACGAAACCTTTGGTTTAAGCGTGATTGAAGCAATGGCCGTCGGAACTCTCCCAATTGTCCCGAATCATGGTCAAATGCCCCAAATCTCCGACGCACCCAAAATTGGAAACGCATTTGATCCGAGTTGCGAAGAGTCGCTACGTGCGCTTTTGCAAAGTTTGACCAAAATTCCAGAAAGTGAATGGAAATCAAAGTCGATTGATGCACGCAGCCGATACCAAGCGTTCTATACGCCACAGATCGCACTGAAAAATCTATTGCAAATCTACAGCGATGTCATTGATCGGCATGCAAAACTCGCAATCTCCACAAACCAAAACGGGAGTGACAGAGTCATCAAAGCAAGCTAAAAGTCACAAATTAACGAGCTATTTTGCCACTAATAATATCAAGGAAAGAGAAAGCTGAACCTTCAATCGTAAAATGCTTCTGGTGGCATTGCTTTGCACTCTCTCCCATTTTTAACTTCTGCTCATCCGACAAAGCAACAAAATTCAGAAGCGCATCGGAAAATGACTCGACTTCATCAGTACAGATCAGCCCTGCCCCTTCATTCTGAATCTCCTGATAGATATTCACTTTGTTTGATATAATCACAGGTGTTCCATAGGCCATTGCTTCCGCAATTGCAATCCCAAAGTTTTCTTGGTGGGAAGGTAATACAAACGCCTGGGCTCCCTGCAAGGCTCCTGCCTTTTCATGACCTTTCAGCATCCCCGTGAAATGAACTCTGTCCGAGATTCCGACTGATTTTGCAATTTCTTTAAGTCGAGAAATCAACTCATCCGAACCCGGCCCAGCAACTACTAGCTGATAATTAGAATCCGCTAGTGCTCGCCCAAACCCCTCGATCATAATGTCGCATGCTTTCTTAGGATGAATTCGAGAGAGAAATACAAAATATGGCTGAGCCGAAACTTCTGGCAAGATTTTCTCAATGGCAGCTTTCCCATCGGCAGGATTAACCAAATCGATCTCAGCCCCAAATTCCATAACGAATTCCTGGACTTGATAAGGAGCAAATGAAGTCCGAGCAAGCTCCCGTTCCGCAATGCAAGTATAAATAACCCCCGAACAATTTTCTAGAATTTTCCTCAAGTAAAGACGATAATAAATTGACTTTTTGAAATGTTGATACGAAAATCGAGGAGTAAAGTAAGGATCGAGCATTCCGTGGGGAATCGCAAAGAAAGGAATACCCTTCCTCATCGCCGCTTCCGCTAAGCTTTTGAAAGGGTGCGCCCAAATCGAATGACCGACAACGACATCATATTCATGAACGTGCCTCTCAGCCCATTCAACAATGTTTGGCTGATACCGATAACCCCCTTTTCCTTCTCCAACCCCATGAACAGTAAGTGGAGAATTTTTCACCGCTTCAGATTCAGGCTCATCCGCCGCAACAATATGTATTGTATGCCCTTCCTTCTCAAGTAAAACTCCCGTCTGGAACACCCAAGTCACCGGTCCCCCGTAAAGAAGCGAGGCCGTTGACATAGCATGCAGTATTTTCAAATTCTCTTCTCCAAACCCAATTTACCAGCATCTCCAACTCCCGCAACTTTCATGCCATCATCTTCACGCCGCAGACACATTTCAACCATGAAGCGCACCTCAAAAGCCCTCGTTACGGGAGGAGCCGGATTTATCGGATCTCACCTCGTCCAAGCCCTTCTCGCCCAAGGCACCCAAGTCACTGTAATTGACGACATGAGCAACGGTCTAGAATCAAATCTCGACCTGTTCCGAGACCAAATCACCTTCATCAAAGCGTCAATCTTCGACCAAACTGCTCTCAACCAAGCGGCCGAAGACTGCAACACGATCTTCCATCTTGCCGCCGTCAGCAATGTCGCCCAAACTCTCGAGCAACCCCTCTTCGCTCATGCCATCAATGCAACCGGAACAATGAATGTCCTAGAAGCCGCACGTTCCACAAAATCGCACCTCGTTTTCAGCTCTTCTGCCGCAACCTATGGCGACACCCTAATCGTCCCAACACCCGAAAACGCTCCTCAGAACCCAATATCACTCTACGGGTCACAAAAACTCCTCGGCGAGCATTACATCCGCAACTACTGCCATCTATTCGATCTCACCGCCGTTTGCCTCCGGTATTTCAACGTCTACGGCCCCCGTCAGCGACCCGATTCTCCCTACAGCGGTGTCATCAGCATCTTTACTGAAAGAGCAAGACAAAACCTCCCCATTACGATCCACGGGGACGGCCTCCAAACCCGCGATTTCATCCACGTAAGAGACGTCGTGCGCGCTAACATCGCCGCCGCCCAAGCCACCAAGATCAAGGGCCAAGCGTTCAACGTGTGCACAGGAAAATCAACCTCAATCAAACACCTCGCTGAATTGACAATCAATCTCACTGCTTCAACTAGCGAAATTTCCCACAGCTCCCCTCGAGAAGGCGACATCCGATCCAGCTTTGGTATTCCCGACTTAGCAAAGAGTGAACTCAATTTCAAATCAGAGACCGATTTTGAGGAAGGACTTGCCAACCTCATCACAACCAATCCAAACGAAATGTGACGATTACCAGGGTAAGGCGTACTATCAAAGAGGAAAAAACCAAATAACCTGGTGGTATCTTCCAAAGCTCGCATGGCAACAAACAAAATTAAGGTGCTGATTCAGCAGCCCATTTTGCCGCCTTACCGCCTTGCGACCTTCCGTGCCCTCAGCCAAGATCCTCGCCTCGACGTAACCATCGCCTATGGCACTACAACCAAAGGAATGCCCCTCGAAAGTATCGAGAATCCAGAGGGCATCAAAACTATCTCATTCCCAAACATCGCATTTGGCCACCAACTTGCCATTAACATCCAACCAAAAATTTTGGCGATCTTTCATCAGTTAAGACCCGACGCCGTCGTTCTTGAGCTAAACCCCCGCAACATCACTTCTGTCATTTTCCCAAAATTCTTTCGCCGAAAAGGTGCCTCGATAACCTTCTGGGGTCACGGAATTCGTCCTAAGGAACGGATCAAGTCGTTCTACATCAAACAAACAAAATGGTCCGACTCGACCATTCTCTACTACCCCCAAGGAAAAGAAGAGCTGATCAAGCTTGGTGTCCCTGCAGAAAAACTCTTCGTCGCCTGGAACTCAATAGAAACTGAAGAAATCGCAACTCTCGCCGAACCCTACACGGCCGACCGAAATGAAATCGTCACCGTCTGCCGCCTCACCCCCCTTAAAAAAGTTCCCCTTCTCCTGAATGCCTTTCTCTATGCTACTGAGCATCTCGGACTAGACGCGAAACTCACCATCATCGGAGATGGCCCCGAGCGAGCAATCCTAGAGAAACTTCGCAATTCTTCTCCACATAAAGATCGCGTCAACATCCTTGGCCCCCTCTGGAAACAGACCGATATTGCCCCCTATTTCAACCGCGCCTACATCTCCGTCTCCGCTGGTCAAGTTGGCCTCAATGCTATTCATTGCATGGCCTACGGAGTACCCATGATTTGCGCCGACAACGAACCCCACTCCCCCGAAATCATGGCCCTCAAAGAAGGTGAAAACGCCTACTTCTTTCCCGCCAATTCCGTCGAAGCCCTTGCCCAAAAACTTGTTGATACAAAAAATAATCCACACCAGCGAATCGAGTTTAGCAAGAACGCCTACGACTATACCCATGCCAATTTTAGTGCTCAAAAAATGGCTAATAACATCGCTGAAGCAATCATTGCCGGCTACCAAAACAGAAACAAAAAGTAGCCTGTGCCAATTCATGCAAGTTCACTAGCTCGGCAAACTACCTGAATGTATTCTATACTAGTAAATTCTCCCAAATCCTAGCAGGAAATTACCTCAAATCCGTCGTACAATAAGAGCGTGATTAGCGAGTGGCTGATCCGTTTGGAGAAAAAGCGTTGGATAAAAAAATTACCCTCGACGGCGTCCCCGTCCTCAATGGAGCTGGAGTAGTTGACTCGGCGGTCTTTGAGACCACTCAACAAATTCAACGTGACGACGAGAAAGTCGCCCTCAACCGCACCCGTATAAATCGCACCCTCAATGTCGTGGTAATCGGTACTGGTTATGTTGGTCTCGTCACCGGTGCAATCCTCGCCGATCAAGGGAGCAACGTCACCTGCGTCGACCGCGACCCCGCTAAACTTGAAGTGATCAATCGAGGCGAATCCCCCATTTATGAACCGGGCCTCGAAGAAGTCATTCAAAGCGGTCTCAAAACGGGTCATCTCAAAACATCCACCAGCATTCCTGAATCCGTCGCTACCGCCGACATCGTATTCATCGCCGTCGGGACACCTCCCAGCGCCGACGGAACCCCAGATCTGACTGCAGTCATGCAGGTCGTGCAAGAAGTCGGGCGATCTATCAAACAACACATCACCCTCGTCACAAAATCCACCGTCCCCGTCGGAACCGGCAATCTCATCGAGGAAACTCTCGTCCGCATGGGCGTCGATCCCAACCTATACGATGTCGTCAGCTGTCCCGAATTCCTCCGTGAAGGATGCGCTGTCGCTGACACCAAAAATCCTGATCGAATCATCATCGGCGTAAACGACCCGGGCGCCGAAACAAAACTCCTCAGCCTGTTCAGCCGAAACCGATGCCCCATTCTCGTCATCAATCGAACGTCCGCAGAACTGGTTAAGTACGCCAGTAACGCGTTCCTTGCCGTTAAAATCAGCTTCATCAACGGCATCAGCCGCATCTGCGAGCAAAGTGGTGCAAACGTAGACGACATCGCTGCCGGAATGGGCCTCGACCACCGGATCAGCCCCAAATTCCTCCAAGCCGGACTTGGTTGGGGTGGCTCATGTTTCCCCAAAGATGTCCAGGGACTCAGCAAAGTCGGCGAAACCATGGGCTTCGACTTTGAGATGCTCAAAGCCGCCGAAAAGATCAATACCGATCAAGTCCTCCACTTCGTCGGCCGCATTCGCGCTGAACTGGGTTCATTCTCGGGCACACGCGTGGCAATTCTCGGATTGGCTTTCAAGCCCAACACCGATGATATTCGCGACGCAAAATCTCTTGAAATCATTAAAATCCTGAAAGCCGAGGGCGCAGAGATCATTGTTCACGACCCCGTCGCTATGGACAATGTCAAAGCAATCCACCCCGATCTCACCTACACCAAAACCGGTGAGGAAACGGTCCACGACGCTGATGTAACCATCCTCGTAACCGAATGGGCAGAGTATGGTCGCCTCAACATGGATCGTGTCGCTCAGCTCATGCGCGGGAATCTGATCTTCGACGGTCGCCGATTCTTCCGCCCTGAAGAAGTCAAATCAGCGGGACTCAAGTACTTTACGATCGGCTCTTGAAAAAACAACTAAAACTCGTCATTGCCGAATCGGCGGGCGGGCCTTGATCACCTTACAAGGATTCCCGCCGCAAATCTGCCACTCCGGCATGTCTTTCGTAACCACACTCCCACTCGCCACAATCGTCCCATCCCCAATCGTCACCCCTGGAGCAACAAAACACTTCGCCGCAACCCAAGCTTGATCCCCAATGGTAATCGGAAAAAACACCAGAGGGAAGAGCGGATCTTCATAATCATGAGTCCCCGTGCAAAGATAGGAGTACTGTGAAACAACACTCATTTTTCCTATTTTGACAGGAGCATAGTTATACACATCAACATCCCAACCAATCCAGCTCCCATCCCCCATCTCCAAATTCCACGGATATAAAATTTTAACCGTATTGCTAATTTTTACCCCCGCACCAATCTTCGCCCCAAAGGCTCTCAGCAGAAAATTTCTCCATCCTGTAAAAAATAATCGTGGCGATGGCCGAAAAAACAATGTCCAAACAACCCCCCACAAAATCCGCTTGATGATGATCGCCTTTGACCATTTCGTTCGGCTCCTTGTCAAATCAAGCTGGCCACTCATATATCTTATTGTGGCTAATCCCCCGAAAAAAGTTCCCCCTTGCTGTTTTGTCCTCATGAGATCCTGGAAATCTCGAATTCAATCTCTCATTATCCCAAAGCCCCCCTCTCCGTTTTAATGGAGAGAGCTTGTCCTAGACCTGTTCGGGGAGGGTTGGGGGTGAGGTGCAGAAATCCCGCCCCAAGGTATCCTCAATCTCGTGACCGAAGCCTCCCCCAACCAACTGAGCGAGATGTGGCCCGGTCTCCTCGCGGAAATCCAAGCCGCTAATCACATCCTCCTCGCCAGCCATGTCAATCCAGATGGAGACGCTCTCGGCTCCGCCCTAGCATTTAGTTTCGTCCTCGATCAGCTCGGCAAATCCCACGAGGTCTTGTTCCACCACCCCGCCCCCAAATACCTCAACTTTCTCCCTGGAATAGAACGAATCACCAACCAACCCTCCGGCAAACCCGCCGACCTGGCCATCGTCGTAGACTTGGAGGCCATTGGCAGAATTGGCGAAACCATTTACCCCGCCATCGCAGCCGCCAAAAAACTTGTCATCATCGACCACCACCAGCCGAACGAGCGCCCGGGAGACATCCGAATTGTCAGCACAAAATCTCCCGCAACCGCCGCAATTCTCGCCGATCTTTGGCTCCCCAACAATATCGAAATTTCACCGGAAATCGCTACCCTCCTCCTCGTTGGAATCCTGACCGATACCGGCAATTTCCGCTACCCCAACACAACGCCCCACTCAATGCACGTCGCTGCCGATCTGCTGGAAGCCGGGGCAAAACTCACCGCGATCAATGAGGCAATCTATCTCACAAAACCCCTCCCCGCCGTCAAGTTATTCGGCAAGGCTCTGAGCAACCTCCGCCTCGCCGCCGACAACCAAGTCGCCTATACAACTCTCCGCCAATCCGATTTCACAAATTCCGGAGCAATCGAAGAAGACACCGAAGGATTTGTCAATGAACTCCTTGCCATCGACACGGTCCGCATGGCGGCAATTCTTCGCGAAAGTGCCTCCGGTCGCATCAAAATCTCGATTCGAAGCCAAGGCCCTATAGACACAACCCAAGTCGCCAAGCAATTTGGAGGAGGCGGACACATCAACGCATCCGGTGCCCACAGCGACGAGACAATTGAAGTCGCCGCCGAAAAGTTAGTCGAGGCCATGGTTCAATGTTTGGCATCCTCTTAGTCGATAAACCCCTCGGAATCTCGTCGCACGGCGTTATCTCAAGACTCCGCAAAACGCTGGGGACGCGCCGCATCGGTCATGCTGGCACACTCGACCCACTCGCCACTGGCCTCCTTGTCGTAGCCGTCGGTCCCGCAACCCGATTCCTCCAATATCTCGACCTCGAACCAAAAACCTACGTCGTCACTTACAAATTCGGCGAGTCCACGACCACATACGATGCCGAAGGCGAAATCACCGAAACAAAGCCCGTTCCCTCAAACCTCGCAGACGAAATACAACTGCACCTCCCCCAGTTCCTTGGTCGAATCGCCCAAGTCCCACCTATCTATTCCGCAATCAAGCATCAAGGCAAAAAACTGTATGAATACGCCCGATCTGGACAAGAAATTGCAGTTAAAACACGACATATCTTCATCCACTCTTACGAAACCAACTCCGTTTCTGCGACTGAAGCAACATTTACGATCGTCTGCTCGGGTGGAACATACATTCGGTCATTGGCCCACGATCTGGGGCAAGCCATTGGTTGCGGAGCACACATTTCCGAACTCCGCCGCACCGGAGCCGGAGCGTATCAAATCACTGACTCATTCCCGCTCGATCAAATCACTCCGTCCAATCTAATCCCCGTCAAATCCGCTCTCAAACACCTTCCCTTCGTCGTTCTCAACCCTGATCAAATCTTGCATATTCGCCACGGACGATCGTTTAATCACCCAAATCCGATTGATCATCCAAAAGCCGCACTCTTGACCGAAGATGGCAACGTCGTTGGCATCGCCAACGTCTCTAATGCAATAACATTGCAACCAGAATGCGTCATACCTGCTGAGGTATTCGACCAAATTACCGCAAACTTATGACGGAACAGTCTTGGCTCTATGCTCCATCACCCTCTCGGCGAGCTTTGACCGGTCAACTCGTTTGGTTCCTCACTTGGCTTGCTGTTACATTCATCGGTTCCGTCATTCTTAAGCCGAGTCCGGCGGGCCACGGAACCCACACCCAACTCGGCCTCCCCAAATGCTACAGCGTTATCATGTTCGACCGCCCCTGCCCAGGGTGCGGCCTCACGACAAGCTGGACTGCCACCATGCACGGAAATCTTCCCCACGCATTCGCCGCAAATGCTCTCGGCCCCATCATCTATGGTCTGTTCACTCTCAGCGCACTATTGTGTATCTACGGCTTTGTTCGCCAAATTCGGCTCCGCACCGAAACCAAACTCGCCACCGCCAGCCTGATCGTCATGATCGTCACGTTTCTTGCGTACGGAATCATTCGATTCACCCAAGTCAAATATAACGACCCCGATCACGTCATCTGGAAAAGCTTCCAAGCTGCAGAAAAATCAACTCAGCCAGACAAAAACCGCTGACTAGTTGATTTCCATTGAGTCCGTATCCCCCAAACTTCACCAGACATTGCTCGACCCACCCAAATTCTGAGAACCACCGTTCGCCGGAATGATTGGAAAGTCTGAAGGATCAACCTCCGTCCCATCGCCAAGTCCTCCGATAACGCCCGTCGCATGTGCCAAATGTTCCGCTAGCCGGCCGTGCGTATCGCCAATCACTTCCAGACGATCATCCGTCCCTCCAAAAAGCGACTCGATCATGTCCTGGATCGAACTTCCGTCAAATAAATCCTCTTCCGGGCGCTCCCCTCTCTCAATCCGACCCATCCGCTCCGACCACTCTTCATAGGTTTCGATTCTGTCATTTAATTCCTGCACATCCTCATACCGATCCCGTGCCGATCCCCACCATCCCTGGAGCATTGCATAACTAAACTTATACAAATGCAGTGTTTCTGCTGTAGATTTCTTCTTCGTGGGAACTCCCTGCAAAACAAAGTCAGTCTTCGTACTAACGACCGGCGCACTGAGTCCCGGCCCCGAAATGCGAACCTCTGCCACCTGCAATGCACGCATCTTAGCGTCCTGAGGCAAGACAACCGGCTCCACATCCGTGTACTTCAAATCAATTGTGAATCCATCCGCCCACTTCATCTGCGTCACCCGGCGCAACTCATCCCGAACCATCTCCGCCCGGCGCGGAACAATCACCTCGACCTCAGTCTTGGAATACCCTTGCGGGTCAAATCGAATAAGATATCCACCAGGAGCCAAATTCCATGTACCGCGTGGCACTTCAGATTTCAATTCTTCTTGAGGCTCCAAAACCGCAAGCCTCTCAAACTCCTCGTATTTTGCGTTCGCTTGCCGATGCAGCCCCCTAATCTTGTTTTCAAATTCCAAAACAGGCTTCAACTCTTTGCTTGCTTTCCTAAACAAATCATCGGCTGCTCGACCCGCAAAGTAATCCAGCGCCCCATCGGCGAGTAACTTCCCTCCATCTTTCCCCATCAACTGCACAAGTGCCCGCTGAGCACCCTCGTTCATATCTTGCGGCTTGACCCGAGCAATCACCGCCCAAATCAAAAGCTGAACATCGCGCTGCTCAACACTCGGATTCCGCCCGTAACTAGAGAGAAGCTCTCGAACAAAGCCGGACTTCGAGCCCTTCCACGGACCCAAAAGGTAACCCATCCCTTTTGTCGGACCATAAGTGTATCCCCGGCAACAGAACGACCGAATGGTCATTTTGTACTGCCCGGTACCCAGCATGAAAGTCCCCTTCGCCGTCTTGTCCGCTTGCCCCAAAACCTTTGCGTCCGCCGAGATTCCCAATCGCTTAAACTCATCCCAACCCATCAAAGGCGCATCCTTGATTGTCATCGTTAAAGGAGCTTCTCCTCGAATCAAATCCTGAATGGATGGCAACTTGAGGTCGGGTAACTGCCCCCCACCCGGAATCTTGATTTGAGCCTGGGCAACTCCAACCAAAATCAAAACCGAACCAAAGACAATCGCACTTCGCATACCAAACAGTGTAACCACCTATACTGCCAAATGCAAGCTAAAAAGCCGGGGCTGCATCATCCAGCCCCGGCCCTATTTTAAGAGATGACTATTCCATCGCTATGCGGCAAGCCGCGATCACATCATCCGTGCTCGGCAAAGCCGCGTACTCATAAATAGGGTTATAACCAATATGAACATCCGGTCGAGCAACCAATTGCGGAGAGCTGAACAACAGTCCAAACGTCGCCGGATCAGAGGTGATCTCAGAAATAATGTGCTGCCCAAATCCACAAGTCTTTGTATCTTCGTGAACAACGACCAGCCGGCCTGTCTTCTCGAGAGATTGTGCAATCAAATCTTTGTCCATCGGCACGATTGATCGCAAGTCAATCACCTCAATACTGACCTCGCCCGCCAACTTCTCCGCCGCTTCATGTGCCAGTTCCAATGTATTCCCAAAGGTAACGATGGTCACGTCTGAACCCTCCCGAACAACCTTCGCCTTCCCAAATCCAAGTGGCTCCACCGAATCAACCGGAACCCGCTTTCGGAAAATATGCTTCGGAACAAAAACGAAGCACGGATCTTCCGAGTGAATTGAAGTCCAAAGCAAGCCCGCCGCATCTTCTGGAGTTGAAGGAATCGCAACTTTGAGCCCCGGCGTATGAGCAAAATAAGCCTCATTTGACTGGCTATGCCAAAGCGACCCCCCTGGCAAATAGGCTCCGTAAGGAGCATAAATCGTCATGGTCGTCGGCCATTCGCCAAAAGAGCGCCAACGCTGAGTGCTGACGTTGCTCATGATCTGATTCCATGCCGGGCAAAAGAAATCAACAAATTGAAGTTCGAAGACCGGGCGCTTACCGTACATCGCCATCCCGACCGCAACGCCAATGATCGTTGCTTCCGCGAGCGGTGAATTAAAGACTTGCTTCGGATATTTTTCCGTCAGTCCTTCGGTCAGCTTAAACACTCCGCCCTTCGGGTCTTCAATATCCTCGCCAAAGAAAATCACATCCGGATCATCCGCCAGCGCCTTGTCAAAGACTTTGTTGATCGCCTCGACCATAGTTTGCGAACCTGACTCAATCGGAGGTGTAACCGGAACATCCGGAGCCCCCCACAGGTGATCCATCACTTCCTCAGCCCTCGGATCTTCTGCCAATTCCGCTTCTCGATAAACGCGATCAACCTCCTCAATCACTTCTTGTTGAAGTGCTTCAAATGAGGCCTCAGTCAATTCACCCGTCCCAATCAGCTCATCCTTCAAGAGCTTAATCGGGTCTCGATCCGCCATCGCCGCAATCTCATCCAGATCACGATAAGTCCGGTGATCATCCGAACTGGTATGGCTGCTTAACCGATCCAAATCAAACCAAAGCAAAGTAGGGCCATCGCCTCTTCGTGCCTTAGCCACCGCCTTACCCGCACCTTCCAGAACCGAGTCAACCGTCCGGCCATCAACTTTCTCGACAAAGTCCGTGGCAATAATCCCTGGCATATTCAAAGCCATGAATTTGGTCGTCGGCGTGGAAATCCCGTACTTGTTATCCTCAATGGCAATAATGAGCGGCAACTTCTCTTGAACCGCAAATGCCCAGGCTTCATAAAACTCGCCCTGCCGCATCGCCGCATCCCCAACCGTTGCGACAACAACATTGTCTTTGCCATCCAACTTCATGGCCCAAGCAACTCCTGCTGCCGGCAAAAGTCCTCCACCGGTAGGAGTACAAACGCTCCCCACATTCAGCTTCCGCGAAGAATAGTGCCCGGGCATTTGGCGACCTCCACTACTCGAATCACGCTTTGCGAAATATGCCAAAGCTAGCTCTTTCGTCGTCATTCCCCGCGCCATCATCAAACCACGATCACGATAATAAGGGAACAAATAATCATCTTCGTTCAGCAAATGCGCCATCGCCCCCACCGCTTCATGACCCATTCCACTCACCTGGAACCACCCCTTACTCTGGCGCAACAAAATCCCCTCTCGGCGATCCCCTTCCCGCGACACCATCATCATGCGCAGAAAATCTAACTTCACAAGCGGCTTGGTTTGTTCAATCACGGACATATCAGTTCTTCTCTTTCTTCGTTGAAAGTCGGTAAAAGTGCGCCTGTTGGACAGGAAACATCAAATCACCGTTCATTCGCAAGTATAGCTAAGGCCTCGTTTGACAAACGTATGCCATCCCGGCCCCAAATAGGCCTTATTTCAAAATCGAATCAAGCTTAACAACGTTCCCCGAGACCGTCACCGCAAAATTCCCCTCAGGTCGTTTCGGATCAGGCGCAAGCTGAGCAGGGTTGCCAAACGCATTCCAAGTCAAATCTCGACTGTCAAAAACCAATGGCGTCAAATCAGGCTCCGGAATATCATCCGAATAAACCCCCGATGCCACTTCGTTGTAAGCATATCCATAAGCCTGAGGATTCTCCTCCCACAAACTCGGCGACTTCATTTTCCTCTTCGCCTGTTCCTCATCCATATCCCCCGTCTGCAACCTTGGCCAAGTCGCGTCCATCCAAGAATCCGCAAATGGTAACTGTCCTTCCGACTCCTGATAAAGCATCAAGGCCGTGTGAATGTCTTTCAAATTTGTCAGCGAATCCCCTTCATAGGTTCGCTTAATCTCCGGATCAAGAAATCCCTTTTTCTTTGCCGTCAAGAAAAGCGGTCCGATCCAAATCCAAACCGCCACAATCACCCCAACCAAAACCCCCAAACATCCAAACATCATGCGACGCCCGCGCGGATTTTTTTCTTCCTCGAGTTTTCCCATGTGTCCTCCTAATTATACTTGGCCTTAACAAACCCATTCTTGACCCAAAAATCACAACAACGGCTAAGAAAACAAACCTCTGTCCCAAAAGCTAAACTGTCTCACAATGCTGCCCCGAATTCCTCTGTGCATCCTCCCCACCCCCTGCCACATCCTTCCCAATCTCACCCAAAAACTGGGCTCCGAAATTTGGATCAAACGCGATGACCTCACGGGATTCGCCGGAGGCGGCAACAAGGGGCGTAAACTCGAATTCCTCCTCGCCGAAGCCGTCAATATTCGGGCGACTGCGATAGTATCGTGCGGCGCAACCCAGTCCAATTTCATCCGCCAGCTCGGAGCCGCCGCTATCACCCAAGGCATCAAAACTCACGTCGCCTCGATGCACGCGCCGTTCGAAATTCCCGACCGTAAGCCAAACGGCACTCTCTCCCACGGTGGCAATCCCCAACTCGATTCCTTGTTCCAAATCCAACGCCACCACTTTGCCGACGGAACATGGGACGAACTCGAATCCCACGCCGACCAGATCCAGCGCGATCTTGAATCCCAAGGCGAAACCGTCTTCCGGATCCCCATCGGCGGGAGCTCCCCAACATCCGTTCACGCATTCGTCCTCGCCGCCCAAGAACTCACCCAATCGTTCGATCTCATCATCACCGCTTCCAGCAGTGGCAGTACCCACATGGGACTCGCTCACGCTTTCGCTGGATCCAATACCAAAATCCTCGGTATTTCCGCCGATCCTGATCCCGAACTCCTCGACGATCTCGTCTCTCTGTCCGAATCCTACGCCCAAGACTTCGCCTCAACCCCAATCCCAAAAACCAAGATTAACTTCTCCCTCGACTTCGTCGGCCCCGGCTACGGTGTCCCTTCCCCCGACGGCATCCAAGCTCAGATGACTCTCGCCCAAACCGAAGGCATACTCTTAGACCCTATCTATTCCGCCAAAGCCTTCGCCGCCCTTCTCGATCTCGCCCACCGCAAACAACTCCCCCCTAAAACCCTGTTCTGGCACACCGGCGGCCTCCCCACCCTTTTTGCGCATAGGGCCTGAATCCAATTTACAAAAGTCACCCTACTCAATGGAATGGGGAGGGGTTAACTTGGAATTTTCCTAGCGTAAACAGTAGCCCCTACCCCGCCCGTCGTTCCTTAACCGTCTTGTAAACATAAGCCAAGACTTCCGCCACCGGACCAAACAAATCACGTGGAACAAAATCCCCCGCCTCACATTGCTTATATAGCGCCCGGGCCAAAGGAACATTCTCCACTATCGGAAGATCACTCCCCGCCGCAATCTCCCGCATCTTCAACGCCAAATGATCCTGCCCTTTTGCCAAGACCACCGGCGCATGCATCGAATTCCGCTTGTACTTGATCGCCACCGCAAAGTGGGTCGGGTTCGTAATCAAGACATCCGCCTCCTTCAACTGCTTCGCCATCCCCCCCTTCAAGAGCTGACGCCGCTTTTGGTACTGAGCCGATTTCACTTCTGGAGATCCCTCCTGCTCCTTCATTTCTTGTTTAAGCTCCTGCTTCGTCATCTTGATCTGCTTCTCCGTTTCTTTCCGCTGAAAAAAGTAATCCAGAGCCGCAATAATCAACCAAACCAATGCGATCTTCACAAGCATCGAGTGCAACATTTTGCCGAGTTCAATTGCCCCCTGAGCCGGGTGTAGCCAAATCAATCCAACCAAATTGCTCCAATCTGCGGCTATCACCGAATAAGCGATATAACCAAAAATCCCAAGTTTCGCAATCGCCTTCACCCCCTCCATCGCCCCCCGCTTTGAAAAAATGCGCTTGAACCCACTCAACGGATTGATTTTCTCAAATTTTGGAGTGATCGGCTCCGTGGTGAACAAAAGACCGACTTGCCCCAAGTTCGTCATCACCCCCACCGTCCCCAATATCAGCATCAAAACCACCGTCCCCATAAACCACGGCATCGCAATCCCCTGCAGAAACCCCATAATCGAATTGGGTGTCAAGTCCCGGGGTGCCGAACTCATCTGCTTCGCAAACATCGGTACCGCCCCATCGCCAACAATCCCCATGGCAATCGGAATCGCCATTGCCGCCGCAAAGAGCGTCACCGCCCCTGTCAAGTCTGTCGATTTAGCAACCTGACCCTTCTTCCGCGCATCCTGCTTACGTTTTGGGGTCGGGTCTTCGGTCTTTTCGCCCGATGCTTGCTCCGACATCGCCTACCCTCCCAACATCCTTCCCAATTGGGTGAACGTAATATCAACTCCCCGCTGAATCGCAACCACAAAGGCCGGAAGCGCCAAGCTCAAAGCAAGCAATCCCAATCCGATCTTGGCCGGCAAAGCAAGCAAGAACGGTTGCGTCTGCGGAACTGCCCGGTTGATCAAACCCGCCGCCACATCAATCACCACCGTAACCGCCACAATCGGAGCCGCAATCTGAATACTCAATACCAACAACTGGCCCAGAAGCAAAGTCCCCGCCGTAACAAAGTCCATCCCCCCCGCCCCGAGCGGAGAACCTTCCAATCGAAAACTCGCCACAAACGCATGGAACATCGTATGGTGAGCGTTCATCGCCAAGAGCATCACCATCCCCAACCAAAACTTGAATTGCCCCAGCGGCGAAGTCTGACCGCCCATTTGAGGATTAAACAGCATCGCGGATCCCAGACCGATCTGCAAGTCGGCAATCGCCCCCGCCATCTGAACCGCCGCGAGCAAAAATTGCATACACATCCCAATCAACAACCCAAATAAAGCCTCCCGCCCCATCACCATCGCAAGCTCAATCAAATTGCTGACATTAAATTCCAAAGTTGGGCTAATCACTGGCGTCAAGCTCAAACTGATAATCGCCGCGGCCATAACCCGAATGTTCACCGGAGTCGCTCCTCCATAAAGCGGGCTCGCCAGCATCATCGCACTACAACGGATGAAAATCGCGATGAAACCCAAAATGAAAGTCGTATCGAGTGACAATCCTTAGACTCCCCCCACTCGGGTCGCCATTTCAAAACAGTGCGTCATAAATGTCACCAGGGTCGAGAGCATCCACCCACCCATAAAAACAATAATCAATCCCGCACCAACCAACTTGGGCAAGTAAGTCAAAGTCATTTCCTGAATCTGAGTGACGGCCTGGAAAACCGAGACGGCCAAACCAAAGAACAGCGCAACCGCCAAAATTGGCATGGAAACCATCAAACTCACCACAATGCCCTGACGGGCCAAATCCATGACTACGGCTTGTTCCATCTAGGTGTACCCCGCCAAAATCGCCCGAGCCAAAACTGACCACCCATCCGCCAAAACGAACACAAGAATCTTTGCCGGAAGCGAGACCACAACCGGAGGCATCATCATCATCCCCATCCCCATCAAAATGCTTGCAACAATCAAATCAATGATGATGAATGGTACGAATATATAAAACCCAATGATGAACGCCGTTTTAAGCTCACTGATAACAAACGCCGGAATCAAAGTCATGATATCAACGTCCGCGCGGGTCGCCGCAGTCTGATTCTTGAAGTCCATAAACATTTTCAAGTCGCTCTCGTACGTGTTTTTGAGCATAAACTCCTTGATCGGAGCCTGAGCTTTTTCCATCGCTACCTCAAAGCTCATCGTGCTACCTTCCGCCATGTAGGGTTGAAGAGCTTCTTTGTTGATCCTTTCGTAAGTCGGCCCCATCACAAACAACGTCAAAAACAGACTGAGTCCAATCAAGACCTGGTTGGGCGGAATATTCTGCGTTCCCAAGGCCGTCCGTGTAAAGCTCAAAATAATCACAATCCGTGTAAAGGCCGTCGTCAGAATCAGAATCGCCGGCGCAATACTCAAAACCGTGAGCATCGCCAAAATCCGCAATGAAGTCGAAAGTTGCTCCCGATCCGATTCACCGCCAATGCCCAAATTGATCGAAGGAACGGGCACAGAGCCTGGCCCGCCCGCATTCTGCGCCAAAGCGAACGTCCCCATCAAAACGAGCCCCATGACCAAACAGGATCGGAACAACGGATGACCCGTGGCCTGGGCGAGTCTGCCGAGCAACTTTCTCATCCCTTCGTAATCCGTTGCAGCTTCTCCAGCCGCGATTTCAAATCATCCCGCACATCACCAGATTTCGCAGCCCCATAAGCCTTCACGCGAGCGTCAGGCTTCACCTCCGCCGGCTCATCTTCCTGCATCTCAACCACGGCCTTGGTGACAATCTTCTGCGGCTTAGGCTCAACCGACTGCTGATCCAAAAGTTCAAAGAAAGCCGGAACCGGATCATCAGGTGCCTTGCTCGGAACTTCAGCCAAGAAAGTCACTCCCTGCGGAGTTATTGCCAATAGCAAGGACTTCCCACGTACCGTCACCACCTGCAAATTCCCTGTTGCAAAATTCGCACTCTCTTCAAGAGTAATCGGCGACCCAAGGGGCGTCGTCAACCGCTTGTTGAATTTCCCAATCATCTTGGGTGCCCAAAACTTTAAGGCAACAAAAGCAATTCCCAAAGCAACCATCAAAGTCAGAAACTGACCCATTTGCGGCCCAGCGGTCACACCCTGTGTTCGCGGAACGGAAGTAACAATATCCGCCTTCGTCCCCAAATCTTGTGCCCGCAAAAATACTGGGGCAAGAAGTATGCCAAGGGCAAGAGCAAGTCGTTTCAGCATCAAATTCACCTGGCCTTTAAGCCACTTCGTTCAGTTTCGCCATCCGCTCGGCGGGACTCAAAATCTCAGTGATTCGCACCCCAAAGTTGTCTTCAATAACCACAACTTCGCCATGCGCTACCAGCCGACCATTCACCATCACGTCAACTGGCTCACCCGCCGCCTTGTCAATTTCAACAATCGAACCCGAACCGAGTTCAATCACATCCTTCACCACCATCCGAACTCGACCCAACTCAACGCTCACTTCCAGCGGAATATCATAGAGCAAATCAAGACCAGAATCTTCAAGTCCATTCAAAGACCCACTCGAACCTGTAGCTTTGGAACCACCGCCTTCAACAGAAAATCCTGGCCGGGCAGCGGAGTTCGACTCCGTATTTGTGAAAATGCTGGCCGTCTCCTCATCCACCAACCAGATCAAACTGCCACTCAAATCTTCACCGCTAATGCGCAAGTTCGTTCGCAAAACCTGACCTGCCGATTGCATGTTGTTCGGCACACTAAAAATCTGCAATCGCACACTCAGACCACTCGCAACCATGGCTTCGTTGCGAATATTCCCTGCCGCCAAGCACAAACCTTGGACAATTGCCTCAATCGCATCGCGAATTTCGGAGATTGTGTTTTCGTCCACCGCATCAACAGATTTGCCCGTCACCGTATTGAAAATGTCAACCAAAGTGTCCTGAGAAATCAAGACAACCTGGTTCGACTCCGGATTATTCGCAAATGCAAACTGAATAATCAACTTTGGACTACTCATCTCACCGTACAAGTCGCTGATCTCCGAAGCAATCGTCATCGCATCACTAAAGTTAATGCCGACTCCTGCCGCCTCCGAAACCGCTAACGAGACGTTTTGCCAAATGTTCGACTGCAAATTACTGAATTTGCTGACGAGTTCAGGGGAAAGTTGTGCCATGTATTAGTCCTTCTGTTTCACTCCATTGATATGGAAAGCAATGGAGTTCCCATTCAAGCTCGGTACTCCATGAAATTTGTCCTGATTCGCAACGGTTAACGTCATGTCCTGCTTCACCTTTTGGTCAAGCCGGATCACATCATTCTTTCGAAGCATCAAGAAATCTTTTACGCTGATTCGGCTTTTCCCCATCCGAATCGCAACATCAACTGGAGCCGCACTCAACTGATGAGTCAAAGCGGATCGGTGCGCCGCTGTTTGCTTCCGGTTGCTCGTCGCCGCAAACCACTTTTGAGCGCTCAGCTTTGCCGTAATTGGCTTCAAAACCATGTAAGGAATACAAAGGCTCAGCGCCCCATGTGCTTCCCCGACCCTCACCTCAAATAAAATACTGACCACAATATCACTTGGCGGAGCAATCTGCACAAACTGTGACGATGTCTCGATCTCCTCAACCGTCGGGTTGACAATAACCACTCCCTCCCAAGCTGATTTCAACGCCAAAAACATCTTTCCAACAATCTGGTGGAACAGCGGTTCTTCAATATCCGTCAAATTTTGCCGCTTGACTGTTCGCCCCGGACCACCCAATAGCTTATCAATCATTGTAAAAATGAGATCAAATTCCATCTCAATCGCCGCCTGCCCACTCAACGGCGGAATCGAGAAAATCGTGAAGACCGAGCTAGAAATACTTCGCAGATACTCTTCATAAGGAACCTGCTCCAATGAGATCAAATCAATACTCACATTTGTTCGCAATAACCCCGAAAGATTCGTCCCCGCCAAACGACCAAATGTCTCATGCAACATCTGCAGAGTACGAAGCTGTTCCTTACTAAACTTGTCCGGACGTCGGAAATCATAGACTTCATAAGCCACCGCGCTTCGCTGTGACCGCTTTGTCAGACTTGAGACCGTTCCCCCTGCCGCTAATTCCGAAGATCCACCAGAAGAAGACCCGCCGCCAGACGAAGCACCGCCGCCGTCCCCATCCGAGAGGGAACTTAAGAGGGCTTCTATTTCATCTTGCGACAGAATGTCTGACATCCAATTTCGTCCTGAAAACACTGCGGTTTCGACTAACCTGATCAGTGCTCTCAGTTGGGTTATAGGAAATCTTCCCCGCAATCAACAGGGTATTCATAAAAAAAAGTTGAGAATCTACTTCAACTTTTTCACTCAAGCGGCAAAGGCGGATTTTTGACCATCACTTTCTGCCCGGATTTTGTCTGAATCTTTGCCCAATCACCCTTACGGGAAACTACTTTCGCTCCGCTCACATTTCCCTTCACCAAGGGTATCCAAATCGCTTGACCGCTTAGTTCTGCCGGAACAACGACTTCCCATTCAGTCCGCTCCTCTGCCGCACTCTTGATCGCTAGTTGCGCATCCTCAGCAACAATCGTGCTCAAGTTCGTAAACCTGCCGTACATCAAAGTCGGCGCAATTCGACTCAAGTAGGTCGCAATCGATACGTACTCCCAAAATGATTTCTCTGTCCGGCCTTTCAGTAATTCAAAATTCGGCCCCTTGAGTCCAACCTGCTTCACCCTCGGCTCGACATCACGCTTGTAATAAGCATCAAGCTCCGCCTGCGTCGTCCCCATAGTGTCAGAAGCATTGATTTTCCCAGCTCGCATATCATCCCGCAACCATCCGAGAAAAACGCGCTCTCCTAATTCGCCATTAGCATAACTCTCCGGACCCTCGAATCCTCCCGCCGAAGGCAAAATCGCGTGACCATACTCGTGCGCCAGCTCCCGCGACAAAGTAATGCCACGCTTCGCCGCAAACGCCTGATAAATATTGATAAAGTTCGTTGGCTTCGGACGATCTTGCTCATCCAGATCAAACGAGTTGTACATCTGGAAATGCTCACCTCCTGGATCACCCTCCTTGCAAAGGTATACATCCACTAAACGGCCAAAACGAGGACTATGATCAACATCGCATCGAAAATAGACATAGTTCCACAGCCTCAACATGTACTTTGCTGTCGCTAGACCCAGCTCATCATTCCCTTCCGACTCTCGCCCTTGAGCAAAAATCCTAAACCGCTGGGTCGGCCCCGGAGCCCGCAATGGCTGCGCCATCGCCACACTGATATGACTGAATCTCCATTCCTTGTAGGGTGAGATCCACTCTGTCTCAAGCGGTTGCCAGTAGTGAAATATTTCTAGTGCTTGCTTTGGATTATCCTGCGCCGTCATCTGCACCATAATCCCCGCGTTAGATGGCACCCCTTCCTGCGGAGCAACCAACACCGAAGCAACTGCTTTCAATACCACCAGAGACGCAATCATAAGCCTTTCCTTTAGACGAACCTAAGCCGCCGAACGTTTAGTGTCCGAGCGACTCAAGATACCGTTCCGCATCAATTGCCGCCATACACCCTGTCCCTGCCGCAGAAACTGCTTGACGATAGACACTATCCGCAACATCTCCCGAAACGAAAACGCCAGGAATCTTTGTTTTCGTCGAATTCGGTTCGTGAGTCAAGTAGCCGACATCATCATGATCCAGTACATCAACAAAAAGATCACTCGTTGGCTTGTGACCAATCGCGATAAACACACCATCAATATCCATATCTTTTGTCTCTCCGGTGACTGTGTCTCGCAAAGTGACCCCACGAAGCTTCTTGCGAGGCTCCAAATCACCCAAGAAATCAATAATCTCCGAATTCCAAATTACCTCAATCTTTGGATTGTCGAGAACGCGCTGTTGCATCACCTTGCTTGCCCGGAACGAATCGCGCCTATGAATCACAAAAACCTTCTCCGCATGGCGTGTCAAGTAGTTCGCTTCTTCCATCGCCGTATCTCCACCCCCAACGACAATCACCTGCTTACCTCGGAAAAAGAATCCGTCGCATGTCGCACAAGCACTCACGCCGTATCCACCAAATGTAACTTCACCCTCCAAGCCGAGCCACTTCGCAGACGCACCCGTTGAAATGATCACCGTCTCCGCTTCCCAAAGTTCATCCTCGCACCAAATCTTCTTCGGCGTGCTGAGCAAATCAACTTTTGTGACCGTCTTCTGCTCAACCCGAGCACCAAACCGCTCAGCTTGCTCCCGGAACAGTTTCATCATTTCTGGCCCCATCACCCCCTCTGGAAAACCCGGATAGTTCTCAACGTCGGTCGTAATCATCAGCTGGCCACCCGGCTCAGGACCGGCAAACACGAGGGGACTCAAGTCCGCCCGCGCCGCATAAAGAGCAGCCGTATACCCCGCCGGCCCAGTGCCAATAATCACAACTCGTTCCGTCATAACTGTTCCAATCAGGTTACCAGCCGTTCAGTTCCGAAACACCACCCATCGGCCCATGTCGTGGGCAGTTCAAGAATTTTCATGGACGACTCTGGAGATTCAATAGCATTAAAACCAATAATCCCATCAGTGGAGCCGGAGAACATCCAAACCACCGAGTCCAAAAAAATGGGACACCTAACCAGCTTGCGCATTTGCGCGGCTGGACTTGTCATATCACTTTCAACAATCATCGGATCGCTCATCTTAGGTTCAGACTCGGTAATTCCAATCATCGCGACAATTGCTTTAGTACCAATATTTATTTACATCTGCTCCCAAGTTAAGCAGTCATATAAGGCTGCCGCTCACTCAGATTCAAGACTCCAAGAGCTCATCGCTGAAAACGCTGATCTCATCGAGCGCAGTGCCGAATTCCAGCAACAAAACGCTGAACACGAGGAACAAGAGACAGAACTCCGCGAAGCCCTGGAAGTCGCCGAAATCCAAAAGGCCATGCAAGAGCACGCCTCTCGCCGGTTCCAATCTCTCTTCGAAGGGCTACCAATTGGAGCTACAACATTCGACAACGAAGGCACCATCTTCGAGTGGAACCAAAAAATGACCGAAGTCATGGAAGTCCCTGCCCACTTCGCCATTCTTCACCCGCTCGCTAACGCAATCCACTCCGAAGAAAACCCTGAAATTGTCCTCAATATCCTCGACTCCATATTCGTGAAGGGCGAGATGATCGCCTTTAACCACACATTCACTTCCAAAGATAAACAGAAAACCATCGCTCTCAAATTCTTCCCTCTCCGAAACAAAGAGGGAGCAATTCTCGGGGGCATCGGGTGTGGAATTGATGTCACAGAAGAACTCTCAACTCAACTCCAAATCGCCGCCATGGCCGAGCTTCAACGAGCCGTCCTCGATAGCACAGAATACGCGATCATTTGGTCAAATCCCCGATGCGAAGTCATTGGAATGAACCGTGCCGCCGAAGAAATACTCGGGTTCTCCGCAGAAGAATGCATCAACAAAAAAAGCCTCGCTGACTTCCACCTACCCACCGAAATTTTCTTGCGTAACGTAGAACTCGAAGCGCAAACCGGTGAGAAAATTGACTCAAATATTGAGCTTTTCGAATACCTTTCCCAAAATCCCAAAGAAACGGAGTGGCAATACCTCAGAGCTGACGAAACCGTTGTTGACGTTGGTATGAGCATCTCCGCTTTAACCAATCCCCATGGCGAGCTCACCGGATTTCTCACCGTTGCCAAAGACATAACTGAGCAAAAATCTAACGCAGAACGGTTAAAAATGCTCAGCATGGTGGCCAAAGAATCCATGAATAGTGTCGCAATTCTCGACGCAAGCGGACATGTCATCTTTACTAATCCCGCATTTGCCCGACTTACCTCATTCGATTCCGAATCAGTCCTCGGAAAAACTCCATTTGAATTCCGAACATCTCCTGAAACAAGCGTTGAAACCCTCAGCGAAATCAAAGAAATCATCCGTAAACAGTCCAGCGGACGAACCGAATTGCGTCTCATTCGACCGGATGAAACCGAATACTGGTCAAGCATTACCATTTCCCCGGTCAAAGGCGAGAGTGGATTTTGCACCCACATAGTGATCATCGAAGATGACATCACTGAAAAAAAACAAACTCAGCTGCTCGTCGAAGAATCTGAATCCCGATTCCGAGACGTTGTAGAAGCCGCCGGAGAATACATATGGGAAGTTGACGCTGACTTCCGATTCACCTATGCCAGCCCAAAAATTGCTCAAGTGCTTGGCTACACCCCCGAGGATGTACTCGGTCACTCTCCCCTCGATTTCGTCAACAAAGACCAAGTCAAAGAGGTACAAAACCTCATCGCGTCCTCAGTCTTGGATCGAGATCCTGTGACGAATCTCATCCTGCGAACGACCGGAAAATGGGGGCAACAAGTCTGGCAAAAATTCAACGCCGTCCCGTTCTTCGATTCACAAAACGAACTAAAAGGCTTCCGAGGTACTGGACTCGATATAACTGACCAAAAAGTTGCGGAAGACGCCCTTGACGCCGCAAATACACGCGTCAAAAATATTCTCGAAAGCATTAATGACTCATTCTATTCGCTCAACCCATTTAACCAGTTCACTTACATCAACCAATCCGCTCTCAATACCATCGGTTGTCAATTGGGAGAAATAATCGGAACGGATATTGAAGCGAGTCACTCCGATGCCCACTGGCAGCCGCTTATCCAAATCCTAAACGGAGTCCGGCAATCAGGCGAAGCTGATTCAATTGAGCTCTTCAACGCAACCAAAGCAGAATGGTACGACTACCGCGTCTATCCAAACCAAGACGGCGGAGTCAGCGTATTCTTCCAAAACATCACCGAACGCAAAGCCATCCAAAAACAACTCGAAACGCAAATGGCTGAAATCAATGAAGCCAATGTCCAACTCGAAATCCAACAGTATAAACTCGAAGAGGCCAACCTAAAGCTCCTCAACCTCGCCTCCACAGACGGACTCACCGGTCTCAAAAATCATAAAACCTTCCAAGAATTCCTCTCCGACAAAATGGAAATGTCCACAATGACCGGAATTCCCATCGGAGTCATCCTCATGGATGTCGATAAGTTCAAATCTTTCAATGATGACTTTGGGCACCTCGCCGGAGATGAAGTCCTCAAGGGAGTCGCCCGAACCCTGCAGCAGTGTATAACCGAACCCCACTTCGTCGCTCGCTATGGTGGAGAAGAATTTGTAATCGTCGGTGTCGGCCTAGATGAAACAGATATGTACTACCTCGCCGATGAATGCCGCCTCGCCCTAGAAGACCAAGACTGGCCAAATCGACAAGTTACCGCCAGCTTTGGGGTTGCAATGTTCACTTCGGATGTGCCGGATAAAGCAACCCTGATTGATCGCGCCGACCAAGCCCTCTACGCCTCAAAAGAAGCAGGACGCAACCGGGTCACTCAGTACGAAAACCTCAAAAAAGCTGCATAGCCAGCGCGTCAAAGGTAAAACGGGCTCATGAACGTAGAGCTCCTTAAAGAACTAACCGAAGCCGCCGGAGTCCCCGGACAAGAAGACCTCATCCGACGGATCGTTTACCGCGAGCTCAAAGATGTCTGCGACGAAATCACAACCGATGCCCTTGGCAACCTGATCTGTATCAAAAAGGGATCCGGGAGCGGCAAAAAACTGATGCTCGCCGCCCACATGGACGAAATCGGCTTTGTTGTCAAGTACATTGATGACAACGGATTCCTGCGCATCCATCCCCTTGGCGGCTTCGACCCTCGCATGATGGCCGCCCAGCGCGTCATCGTTCACGCGAAGTCCGGCCCCCGCAACGGCCTCCTCATGCTCGGTACCAAACCCAAGCACATGCTCAGCCCCACCGAAGCCAATGCCGGCCCCAAACTTGAAGATTACTTCGTGGATACCGGACTGACCAAAGACGAAGCCAAAGCACAAATCCGAATCGGCGACATGGTGACAATGAACCGAGATTTCCAAACCATGGGCGATCTTTACACCTGTAAATCCATGGATGACCGATGTGCCGTCTTCGTCATGATCGAAGCCGTCAAAGCCGCCAAATCCCACGATGTTGACGTCTATGCTGTCGCCACAACCCAAGAAGAAATTGGACTTCGTGGGGCAACCGCCGCCGGAAGCGGTCTCAAGCCCGACTTCTGCGTCGCCCTCGATGTCACCCTCGCCAACGATTTCCCCGGCATTCCTGCTGAGTATTGCGTTACCAAACTCGGTGAAGGCACCGCGATCAAAGTCCTCGACTCCTCCCTCATTTGTCACCCCAAAATGGTCGAGCACTTCGAAGACCTCGCCATCAAAAACAAAATCAAGTACCAACTCGAACTTCTCACCGCTGGAGGAACTGATGCCGGAGGCGTTCAACGCCAAAACGGAGGAGTCCCCAGCTTCACCCTCTCCATCCCCACCCGGTACATCCACACCGTCAACGAAACCGTCCACAAAGACGATGTCCAAGCCAGCATCGACCTACTGGCCCGCTATATCGAAGACTGCGGCACCCGCGACTACTCCTTCAAACTCGACTAACACCCAAAAACTGAAAATGAAAGCCCCCTATCCATTTCAATGGAGAGAGCCTGTCCCCGCTGAGTCGGGGAGGGTTGGGGGTGAGGTAAACAATTTTCGATTATATATGTTCGGGGAACTCGGTTCTACATTCGGAACAAGCTAAACCCAGGCACATCGACCCGCGCATTCCGCGCCGCTTCAATCCCCAAAGCCACCACCCGCCGAGTATCCACTGGATCAATAATCCCGTCATCCCACAGCCGCGCTGAGGCATAGTAGGCACTGGCTTCCTCCGCATACTTCGCCAAAGTCGGAGCTTTGAACTCCGCCTGCTCATCCGCCGAGAGTGTCTGACTCGAAGCCGCCAACTGATCCATCTTAACTGTCAGCAGAACGTTCGCCGCCTGCTCGCCCCCCATAACCGATATCTGAGCGTTCGGCCACATCCAAAGCTGGCGAGGTCCATAAGCTCGCCCGCACATCCCGTAATTCCCCGCCCCATAAGAACCACCAACAATCACCGTGAATTTCGGCACATTCGCCGTACTCACCGCCGTAACCAGCTTTGCCCCATTCTTGGCAATCCCCTCGTTCTCATATTTCCGCCCCACCATGAACCCAGTGATGTTCTGCAAAAACAAAATCGGGATCTCCCTCTGACAGCACAACTCAATAAAATGCGCCCCCTTCAAAGCACTCTCACTAAACAAAATCCCGTCGTTCGCCAAGATTCCCACCAGATGCCCATGCATCCGTGCAAATCCACAAATGAGCGTCGTCCCATACCGAGCCTTGAACTCATGGAACCGACTCCCGTCTGTAATCCTCGCCAAGATTCCCCGCATGTCCATCGGCGTCTTACTGTCCGCTGGAACCAAAGAATACAAATCTTCCACCGGATAAATCGGATCTTCGCCCGCAACTGGATCACTCAAACTCAAACCTGATCGTCCTCCCAAATTCTCCACGATATTCCGAACAATCTCTAAGGCATGGTGATCATCTTCCGCAAAGTGATCCGCCACCCCGCTTAGCCGTGTATGAACATCCGCCCCTCCCAAATCCTCTGCCGAAACTTCCTCCCCCGTTGCTGCTTTCACGAGTGGCGGGCCACCCAAGAAGATCGTCGCCTGATCCCGCACCATGACCGTCTCGTCGCTCATCGCCGGCACATAAGCTCCCCCCGCGGTACAACTCCCCATAACCGCCGCAATCTGAGGAATCCCTCGGGCCGAAAGATTCGCTTGGTTATAGAAAATGCGTCCAAAGTGCTCTTTATCTGGAAAAACTTCAGCTTGCAATGGCAAAAATGCCCCGCCACTATCCACCAGATAAATGCACGGCAAGTGGTTCTCCAGCGCGATCTCTTGCGCTCGCAAATGCTTCTTCACAGTAATCGGAAAATAAGTTCCTCCCTTGACCGTCGCATCATTCGCAACAATCACACACTCCCGCCCATGGATCCGTCCAATCCCCGTAACCACCCCCGCCCCCGGAGCCGCATCCCCATACAACCCCCAAGCCGCAAAACTTGAAAATTCCAAGAACGGAGCCCCGGAATCAACCAGCGCATCAATCCGCTCACGCGCCAACAATTTTCCGCGACTCTTATGCTTGGCTACCGCATCTGTCCCACCCCCCTGCATAACCTGCGCCAGACGACCTCGATAATCCGCCATCACACCGTCCATCACCGCTCGGTTCGCCTTGTGCGCCGCATCCCCCACATTCACATTCGACTGGATCACTTCCATAAGCCAAATTTGATCTTACCGCCAACTCAAGGAGCGAGCAAAACCGCCACTTCCGAACAGAAGTGGCGACCTACTTGCGTGAGCTCCAGACGATCATCTTGCATCCTCAGCCATCCACGGCTCATTGCCAAAACCATTCCGAGATCATCCACGTTAACTGATTGAAGTTCCAAACCACTATTCAGCCGAATCCCCATCATAATCCGTTCAAAATTTCGATCCTCTTCACTCAAAACCTCACTTTCAAAATGCAAATCCCGTCCCTCTTCAACCGCCGACGAATACCCCTCGGGATGCTTCAAATTCGTATACCGGTACCGCCCATCTTCCCGATCAAAACATCCCACCGCCCCCGGCCCATAAGCCAAATACTCCGCCGACCGCCAATATGCCAAGTTGTGCCGACTCTCCCGCCCCGGTCTCCCAAAATTCGAGATTTCATACTGCTGCAGCCCCGCCGCCTCGCACCTCTCTACCGCCAAGTCATACATTGCCGTCTGCCGCTCATCATCCGGCAACGCCAGCATCCCCCTCAAATTCTGGCGATAAAAGCGAGTATTTTGCTCAATAGTTAAACAATACAAGCTCAAATGTTCTGTCCCCAAAGCCAGAGCCGTCTCCAAATTAGTCTCCCATGCTTTGAGAGATTGACCGGGCAAAGCAAACATTAAGTCGAGATTCACATTGTCAAACCCCGCTCGCCTCGCCTTTTGCACTGCCTCCGCAATGTGCGTCGGCGCATGAACTCGCCCCAGCTGAATCAAATCATGAGTCTGGAAAGACTGCGCCCCCAGGGACAGGCGATTAAATCCCGCCGCCCGCATCGCCTCAAATTTCGGAAAATCAATCGTCCCCGGATTCGCCTCACTCGTGATCTCACAGTCGTCCACTGGCGGATGAACCTCTATCACCGCCTCCAAAATCGCCACCAACTGCTCCGTTGGCAAAAAAGTGGGCGTCCCTCCCCCCACGAAAATCGTCTTTGCCGGTCGCCCCGCATGCGGACTCTCCCGAATCTCCCGCACCGTCGCCGCCGTCGTCCGCACCATGATCTCCCCGCTCATTGCATAACTATTAAAATCGCAATACCCGCACTTACTCGGACAAAACGGCGTGTGAATGTAAACGGCAACGGGTGACTGGTCGATACCTCCATTATCCCTGAGCGAACCAATTTCCTTCCCGAAGTTTGGAGTGAGCTTGCCCTTTGCTCGAACTGGGGATGGCCCAAACGGCTGGGAGGATTGATACAAAGACTTCCAAATCTGGGGAATTCAAAACCGCAAAGTCCAATCAAACGATTTCCCTACCCAAATATGGGGAGGGTGGCCCGAAGGGCTGGGAGGGGTTGAACTAAGACGAGCCTGTAGTAATGCTTCGAAATACAGCAACGTTAGAGGAGCATCCATTCCTCATAAACTTATAGATAACCCAAACGATGCGGGGCTACTTTTTGCTACCATCTGCACAATCCGCACTTTGACCATTCTGTAGGCCCCCCGCAACCTCCCACTCTCAAATCAAGTCCCATACTCAAGAGCAAGCATGGCCCTCCAACCCAACGGCCCCGAAACCACCCAGTCCGAGCGCAACACTGCCGCTCTGATCCATATCATTAGCATCTTTACCCCGCTTTGGGTGCCCGCCATCGCGTGGTTCTTGCACCGCAATACTTCCCGTTTCATCGCCGCCCATTCATGGCAAGAAATCGTGGATGGCATCCTCTGGAAAGCCCTTCTCCTCCTCGTCATGCTGGGCGGACTCGGCGTCACCATCTCCCGCCTCGTCTACCACTATCAAACCAACTGGGAAACCTTTACCTGGCAAGAAATCATCATCCGCCTCGCAATCAGTCTCACGTTGTTCGTTGTCCTCTTCACCTGGAACCTCATCCAAGCTTTGAACCAGGCGCGCAAAGCCCGCGCCGGAATCTGGCCCAAACGCGAACTCAAAAAACTCGCCCGCGCCAACCCCACTCAAACTCCACTCCCGTAAAAAGCCTCGTCCGCCCTATATTCGTTCAGGGCTAAAGATGTCTGAGAAGGTGGGTTCGCCGTTTCCAAAGGCCTCCCCTTCATAAATTTATTTGGGAAAGTGAGAATGGAGGAGGTGGGTCAGCCGCTTTAGCGTGTAGAAGACCCACAAATCCTCTACTCTACAGTTCCGGAAAACTGGTGCTCTTGGCCCCCAATAAGATACACACCCGTGACTTGAGTACCCTTCGCTTCAAATTTCAATTCACGAAGACCCTGATTCATACAGGCATCCTTGTCCTCACGACTGTCAGTAAGAAACCACGTTTTTCTGTCCTTAAACTCAGATAGGGTCAACCCCTCTTGAGCGTAAAATTCCCTCATTGCAACGCTACATCTGCCACGCCGCAAGTCGGAACTAAACATCAAGTACAGAGTTATTAGACTGACAGCAACGCAAACGCCAATAAACGATAGAATCCCGAAAATCAAAATCCACTTTTTCCTACTATTCCCCGCTTTCACAAACCAATATCCTTCCGATAAACCATCCCCTGAAACCGCACCCCTCCCACTCCTGCATAAGCCTTCGCCCGCGCCTCTTCCGCATCCGCACCCGTCGCCGAAACTGCAACCACCCGCCCCCCACTCGTCAAAAGCTCATCATTCACAATCGCCGTCCCCGCATGGAACACTTCCACCCCGTCCAACAGCTCGCCAATCTCTATCGCCCGACCCTTTTCATATTCTCCCGGATACCCTTCACTCGCCACGACAACCGTACAAACGGCCCCATCCAGAACCGGAACCTCCGGAATCGCCTCAGCCTTCGCACACGCAAGCAGAGCCTCTGCGAAACCATCCCCCAACCGACGCACCACACTCTGCGTCTCCGGATCACCAAACCGCACATTGTATTCAAGGCAAATCGGCTCCCCATCCACCACCATCAACCCACTGAACAACACTCCCCGATACTCAATTTCCAAATCTGCAAGTGAAGCCAGTATTGGCCGAACAACCTCATCCTCCGCCTTCCGAACAAGCTCATCAGAAACCCAATCCACCGGCGAATACGTCCCCATACCCCCTGTGTTCAGCCCTGTATCTCCATCGCCAATTCGCTTATAGTCTTGCGCTACCGGAAGGCTCAAAATTTCTTGACCACTCACCAGTGTCAATAGCGAAAATTCCTGTCCCGTAAGCCGCTCTTCAACCACAATCGTCCGCCCCGCTTCCCCAAATTCCATCCCCACCAACATCCCATCAATCGCCACATTAGCGTCTTCCGCCGAATCACAAAGAATCACACCCTTCCCCAAAGCCGCACCGCTCGCCTTCACAACGACTGAGCGACCTGCCCCATACTCCGCGCTAACGTATTCTTTAGCCGCGCCCGGATCACTAAAACTCTGGTAACGAGCCGTAGGAATCCCCGCTCGCTTCATCATATCCTTACTAAACGACTTGCTTCCTTCGAGCCGCGCCGCCGATTGATCCGGCCCAAAGACCGCAAATCCATGCTCCCGAAACATGTCTCCCATTCCTGCAATTAACGGATCTTCCGGCCCAATCACAATCAAATCTGGCTGGGCTTGGTTCGCCGCATCCAAAAGCGCTTTCCGATCATTCACCGCCACCGGAAATACGTGCGCGACCTCATGAATTCCCGGATTCCCCGGTGCACAAAAAACCTCATGCCCTTCCTGGTCAAACTTCCAACAGAGCGCATGTTCGCGTCCACCACCACCAATCACAAAAATCTTCATTGTTCTAAATCTCCCTTCTGTATTCTAGTGCACTCAACAGCGTCGCTGTGTCCGCATAATCCAATTCCCCACCGACCGGCATTCCATGCGCCAACCGCGTGACCTTGATCTCCAACGGCTTGATCAGTTTTGCTAAATAGAACGCCGTCGTATCCCCTTCCACTGTCGGATTTGTCGCAACAATCACTTCCGAGACACCGTTGGCAAGTCGCTGAATAAGCTCCCGCACTTTCAATTGCTCCGGACCAATCCCATCTATCGGATTCAAAAGTCCATGCAACACGTGGTACTTCCCTCGGAACTCATTGAGTCGCTCCATCGCCGTAATGTCCCTGGCTTCACCTACCACGCAGATCACATCGTCTGTCCGTCTCGGGTCAGAACATATCTCACATCGCTCCCCTTCGCTGATGTTCTGACACACATCGCACAGCCGCAGACTTCGCTTCGCTACTAGCAAACTTTCGCTCAATCGTCGGACATCGTCATCCGCCATTCGCAAAATGTGAAAAGCCAAGCGCTGAGCCGATTTCGGCCCAACACCTGGCAACTTCTCAAGCTGAGCAATCAACTCCGCCAACGGGCGGGCAAACTGCATTCCTATTAAAACCCGAGCTTGTCCAGACCCGGCACGTTGGGCATGATCTCTTTCACTTTTGAGTCTCGAGATTCAGTTGCCTTTGCAAAGCCATCCTTCACTGCCGCAACTATCATGTCTTCCAAAAGCTCAAGATCATCCGGATCAACGACAGACTTGTCAATCTTCAACGACTGCAATTCACCCAATCCGTTGAACGTGCACTTGACCCCATTCTTATCAACATCAAACCGCTCTTCGGCCAGTTCCGCATCCAAGTTTTGCGCCCGCGCCATTGCCTCTTGTGCCTGGGCCATCATGTTGCCCATGCTTTGTCCACCAAAATTCTTCGGGAGTTTCATGCTGTGTTTTCCGTATCGTCCGACACCGTGCCAAAGATCCGCTTCGCGGCCTCTGCCAACCGGTCACCTTCTAGCGGAGATTCTACCGAAACCCCTTCCATTGTTGGGGCCGACTTACTCCGATTCCCCATCGCCACAAATTCAAAATCTACTTCTTCGCCAGTGAATTTCCGCCACGACTCCCGAATCGCCTGGATGAGCGGCTTCTTACCCTTCACCCAATCCGCATTCACTTGCGTTTTGCAACCAACCCGAACAACATTCCCAACCAATTCTAACCCCTGACTCTTTGCCAAGTGAATTGCCGCGGTCTTCGAAATCCCACTAATTTCCCGACTCACTTTTTGCCAATTCCCATTAACGAGTGCGACCCCGTCCGAGTCTCCTTCGCCAACATCGCTATCCGGCGGCTCACCTCCGCGACCACCGATTTCAGAATCAGTCTGGACGGGAACGCTCATCTCAGCCTCAGCAACCGGAGTCGCTACCGCAACCGTCTCAACTTTCTGTTCAACTACAGCCGCCTTGACCGCTTCCCGCACAACTCCTGGTTCCCGTTTCACCGCGACCGCTACCGGTGTGCGCAAATCCAGCGCGATCTTCAATAACTCCGCCTCCAACCACACCCTCGGAATCGTGACATCCTTCACTCCCTTGAGCCGACCCGATACCTCAGCCCGCAAGCGCAAAAGCAAGTCTTGACCAATCCGTGCCCCCGTTGCCGCCAAAGCCGCATCAACTGCCGCATCACCCGAGCCAGTCCCTGCCGAAAGTACCGCCCGTGTCAAATCCGCCAGCCGGTACATCAAGCTCTCCAAAATCGCCAAAGGGTCTCGGCCCCGCTGATAAATCGACTCCAATTGATTCACAACCGACCCCAAATCACCTCTCGCTACTGCCTGGAGTAATTCGTCCGTCACCTCATCAGAAATCAGTCCCAACTGGTGATATACATGATCCAAGGTCAGCGGCCCATCGGTCGTAATCACCGCCTGCTCAAGCAGCGTCAACGAATCGCGATACCCCCCATCACTCAACCTGGCGATTGCCGTTATTGCCGCCGGCTCTGCTGCAATTCCTTCTGCCGCAATCACATGATTCAGTTGCTTAACCAAGTTCGCAATGCTTCCCCGGTGGAACTCATACTTCTGGCAGCGACTTCTGATCGTAGGCGGAACCTTATGGAACTCTGTCGTCGCTAAAATGAAAATCGCATGGGCGGGTGGCTCCTCAATTGTCTTCAGCAAGGCGTCAAACGCCTTGGCACTCAAATCGTGAACTTCATCTATGATGAACACCCGATAACGACAATTCGCTGGCTGATATTCACTCGCCTCAACAATATGCTCACGAACTTTCTCGACTCCCGCCTCACTCGCCGCATCCATCTCCAATACATCCATACAATTTCCAGCAGTAATTTCTGCACAGATCGGACAATCAGGAGGAAGGTCGGTGCTCGGCCCACCCGTACAATTCAATGCCTTAGCAAGGAGCCTTGCCGTCGAAGTCTTGCCCGTTCCTCGCGGTCCAGTAAACAAGTAGGCCTGAGCTATCTTCCCTTTCGCAATCGAATTCCGCAAGGTCTGGACAACATGATCTTGCCCGACCAAGTCGTCAAACGACTGACTCCGATATTTGCGAAAAAGCGCTTGGTAACTCACAACTCCATCCTCAGTTTTACTTCAAATCCGCGCGTACCCCATTAAATCTCTCCCCAATTAAATGAACAAAAAGCCAAGTGCCGGGAATTCCGTGTCACCCAGTCCTTTGATTTACCGCTGCTGCCTTCCGGCCCTGACGGGGTTCACCAAATTCCTGCCGCACAGCTCCCGGCGGCAGAGTTCAAACCCTGCCGCCAAAAGGCACTCAGCTTGTCAGACCAAAGGTCAGCTTACTGACCTTCTTGGACGTCGTTCCGCAGACCCGGAACATTGATCACTTCTTCGGTATTGCGTGCCCCCGTCGGAATAAATCCAATGGTCCGCTTGACCGGCGTCCGCGTTGCCCATTCACCCTGGCGGAGCAACTCATCACGAGAAATCTCCAATTGAGCATAAATCACTCGCTGACCATCCCGGACTTCCGTGTTCAAGTAATTCTTATCCGTCATTCCCTCGCCATTAAAGCCAAATCGGTCTTGAATGTGCGGCGGAGCCGATCGCGGATTGTAGTAGAACTCAATCACATAATTGTCCGAGTTAAACGGATACATCGTCGGGTCGCGAGCCATGTCAATCCTGCGGAAGAATGCCTGGTTTTTCACAAACAAACCATCCTGCATGAATGTCATGTCCTTCTCCGGTTCCAAATCAACCGAGGTGCCCTGATCCCACTTCAACGCCGCCGGCCGCAAATTAGGCTTATCCTTATCGCGCAAAACGATTCGAACCCGAGTCCCGACAGGCTGAACGTTCCAAGTTCCTTCAACCCGCAAAATCTTCGAGTCTTCAACTGTCACCTGAGCCGTGAATCCAACATCGTAAGGTGGTCGCGTGTCGTAGTCGTACTGGTCGTAAGTACCGTTTTCAATCGCAAAGTTGCCCCGCTGTGCCAACCGCACCAACAGGTTGTCCAAGTTCACTTCAAGCGTGTCAACATTCTGGCGCGCTTGGAAGTCATTCGGATTCTTCGCAAAGTTATCGCGGGCCGTATTCCAAAGCTCTTCGTAATGCTCAATTGCCCCCGACATATTGCCATCGCGCAGATAAGCCATCGCCAGGATGTTCTTCCGGGCGGTTTGCATATCCTTGCGCTTGTTCGCTTCTTCCCACCACTTCGCCGCGTTGGAATAATCGTCGTCAATCTTGTGGTACCAAAGCCAACCTGTTTCGAAGAACAACTCATAGGTGTAATCGTTGTTCTTCGATCCTTCGGCTCCCAGCGCCAAAGCTGACGGAATGTAGCGCCTGTCAGACCGACTCTGCTCATCCGTAAAGTTGTAGGCGATATGCCACATCCCCGTTGCATAGACATCGATCTGCTTCGGGTCAAGCATCGTAACCAGGCGAATAATCGGCAGAATGGCGTCGTAGTTCCCTTCGTCAAAGAACGTGTCCGCACGAACCCAAAGGATCCCTGCAACCATCTCGCGGAAACCCGCCAAAGCAATCAAAAGCTGATCGCCGCTCAATCCGCGAAGGTCACTGTCCTTTCTCGGCGAAAAGTTTTCTTGCCAAAGCGGGTAGTTCATGCGGTTGACAATCGCGCCACCCGCAATACAGACCGCAAGGCCCGCCAACATCAAACTTCGATTCATTCGCATCGCTTCTTAAACCTCTTTACGGTCGAAAATCATCATTCCCGCAATCAAGAACGCAGCAATGTAGAACAACGCGTAAACCACGATCTGAACGTAATACAACTCAATTGAGCGCAGTTCCGGACCTTGATTGATAATCCCGCCTTGGATGTTGTACTGAGCAAAGTTCGGCACAATCGAGTGAATCACCGTCGCCGCTCCCTTGACTGCCGCTGGCAAAGTCTGGTTGTTACTCAAGTCTTGGAAGACCGGACTGAACAACGTTCCAACCAGATAAACACCACCCGACAAGAAGAAGTTCACGATCGGAGAAACAAATGTCGAGAAGAACATTGCAACCGCCGCCAGCAAACTCATCTGAACAAAGAAGAAGATCGGTGCCGTCGCCAACTGCAAAACATCGTCCATTGAAGCCTGTTGCTGCATGATCCGGAAGACCAACACCAAAACCGTTGACATCAACAGCATCATCATCCCGAGCGCGCCAACCGCACCGAGATACTTCCCAAGAAGGAAGTGCCATCGATAAACTGGCTTACTCAGAATCGTATAGATCGTCCGCCGCTCCACTTCGTTTGGAAGCAAATAGACCGTCAAAACAATCGCAATGACCGCACTGGTCAGTTGGATAACCCCCAGCGTAAAGCTCGTCAAAACCGTGTAGTTTTGTCGCAAAGACAAAACGCTCAAACCCGGTGCAATGACCAAGAACAAAACGCCGACCAAAAGAATGACCAGCAGAACCCGTCGGCGAATCGCTTCGCCAATTGTAGTTTTCGCAATTGAAAGAATCGCACCCATCTTAGTTCGCCCCCTCTTCCGTCGTCACTTCTACTGCCTCAGCCGCGTTGTGGTCGTCTGTCATCTTGCTCATCTTCCGACCCTTCAAGACGTTATCTCCTGCAACTGATTCAAGGAACAAGTCTTCAAGCCGCTTTCGTCGCGGAATCACGCTCACGATGTCACCATTCGCCGCTCGGATCGCATCCAGCATTTCGCCCGGATGAGCCGAATCAGGAATGTCCGCAATCAAACGTCCATTCTTAAAGCTAACCGTGAAGTCATCACCTCGGAATTTATTCGCAATTTCTTCGGTCAAATTGTCAGCTGTGATCTCAATCCGACCACCGCTCAACAACTGATCCAAACGACCCTGGTGAACCAATTCACCCTTATTAATGATCGCCACTCGGTCACAAATCCGCTCAACATCGCTCAACTCGTGCGAGCTAATGAAAACGGTTCGCCCTTCATCGCGGAACTTCAAAATCAAGTCCCGGATTTCAATGTGCGCGATCGGGTCAAGTCCGCCCGTCGGCTCGTCCAAGAACAACAGCTCCGGATCATTCAAGAGGCTCTGCGCCAATCCAATCCGCTGCTGCATCCCCTTGGAATACTGGCTGATCGGCCGGTTCATATCGTTGCCCAGGTTCACTCGGTTCAACAATCGCTCGCAAAGATCTCGATCCTTAATGCCGAAAAGAGATGCATAAAACTGCATGATCTCAACCCCGGTCATGTGCTCGTAGTAATACGGCTTCTCCGGAAGATAGCTCAGCTTCTTGTGACTCTCGATATCGCCCGCTGGGTTGCCAAGAACGCTGGCCTCCCCACTGGTCGAGTCAATAATCCCAAGCAGGATCTTGATGGTCGTTGTCTTCCCTGCCCCGTTAGGGCCAAGAAATCCGAAAATTTCGCCACGCTCGACCTGCAAATCCAAATTCTTAACCACACTCTGTGGGCCAGAACTCGTTTTGTAGGTTTTCGTTAAATCTTTTGTTTCAATTGCCAGGTTCAAAGGACGCAAGCCTCCAGGAAAATTGCGATGCGATTATACCAATGACTCACACCGCCGACGTGCCAATCGCCCGTCGCCACGTTAATCAACGCAACTCCCACACAATTCATTCCCAAAGCTCTAGAAAAATATCTTCTCCCCCTCTCCGTTTTAATGGAGAGGGGGCCGGGGGGTGAGGCATCGGAATGAGAAACTACCATCCGTTCCGAAAAACCGCCGCCTCATCCCACAAATCCTGCTGCGACCGCCCATGCACTTCAATCAAACCCGCCCACGCCTCCCGAACATATTCTCCAACTTTGTCCAAATCTTTGACCCCCGGTGAAACCTCAAGTCGACTGCTCGCATCCACTCCAAATGGCTTCACAACCCGAATCGCCTGCCGAACATTCTCTGGTCCCAATCCGCCCGCTAAAATAACTTTTCCTGAAAATTCTTCTACAAATCGTGCCGCTAATTCCCAGTTAACCGTCTCCCCTGTCCCCCCCGCCATTCCCGCATGAAACGGATCGAGCAAACACCAATCCCACCCCCTCGTTTCCGCCAACCACTCTTCAACCTCCATATCAGTACGAGGTCGAAAAACCGGCATCCACGATTTTCCAATTCTTTGATCACAGCCAAACGCTTGAACAATCTGAATAAGTCGCAGAATATCGACACTCAGTCCAGCCCTATACTCACCCATCACGCCGACCATAGAAACTCCGCCTAAACTCCTAATTAGATACCATGGTTTCGCACCTACGAAACGTGGGCTACTTGGCTCAAAAATCCATCCGCATGCATCTGCTTCCTCATTTGCAGATGCAACGGCATCACTCCATTTTGTCAACCCACAAACCTTTACCCGCCACATCTAACCCCACCCCATAATCCGACTAACCGCACTCTCTATATCATCTTCCCTGCAAAAAGCTGTACCGATCAAAACTGATCGAGCACCCGCATCACCGACCCGCTGAACATCTTCATGTGTCCGAATCGAACTCTCGCTCACCAGCAAACAGCCCTCCCCAAACTTCGGCAAAATCGCCTCTGTCGTCCCCAAATTTTCGCCAAATGAATGCAAGTCTCGATTATTCACCCCCAAGATCTTTGCCCCAATCGAGAGCGCAACCTCTGCCTCGGTCATCGTGTGAACCTCGACCAAAACATCCATCCCCAGTTCCCAAGCCAAATCCTGAAAATCCGAAAGCTGCTGCCGCCCCAACCCCGCAACAATGAGCAAAATCGCATCCGCCCCCATCGCCCGCGCTTCATAAACATCATATTCATCCACCGTAAAATCTTTCCTGAGCATTGGCAAATCTACTGCCGACCGCACGGCTCGAAAATAATCTTCACTTCCCCCAAACCATTTCTCATCTGTCAAAACGCTCAAACAATCCACCCCCGCTGACTGGTAAGCCTTCGCCACACTAACCGGATCAAAGTCCTCTCGAATCACCCCCTGACTCGGACTCATTCGTTTGACTTCCGCAATCAGTGATGGCTGGTGATGACTCTCCGCCAGCTTCGCTGCGAACCCCCGCACAGAGTCCCCATCCTTCGCCCGGGCTTTCATGTCCGACAAACCAGAACCCTTGACCGAAGCAACCCTCGCCCGCTTTGCCGCAAAAATTTCCTCGAGAATGGTCATCGAGCCGCTAATCGGTCAAGCAACCGCCCCGCTTCGCCCGAAGCCACCGCCGCCCGCGCTAAATCTGCCCCCTCGCTCACAGAAGAAGCTACTCCTGCCAATACCAAAGTCACCGCCGTGTTCGGTATTAACGCTGCGCTCTTCACGCTGCGTGATTCCGTCAGCGCCTCTTTCAGTATCTCTGCATTCTCCGCAATCCCATCCCCATGATCCAAATCTGTCGGTGCGAGAGCTTCCATACCAAAATCGCTCGGCTGCCAAACCCCTGCCGAAATTTCAGACCCCTTCACTTCGCGATAGTCAGTACCCGCACAAGGAGAAACCTCATCCATTCCATCTTGCCCATGCACCACAAAAGCGTGCTCTGCCCCCAAAATCTGAAGGGCCTTCGCCACGACATCAAGATTTCTCACATCAAAAACCCCGATCATCTGACGCTTCGCCCCCGCCGGATTCGCTAGCGGCCCCAGCAAATTAAAGTATGTCCGTACCCCCAAAGCCTTCCGGACTGGCGCAACATGACGCACCGCTGGATGGTGACTCGGAGCATAGAGAAAAACCAAACCAGTATCAGCAAGCCGTTTTTTCTGCTCTTCCAAATTCCCTTCGATCGGCACCCCTAGTGCTTCGAGAACATCTGCACTCCCACACTTACTCGTCACCGCCCTGTTTCCGTGCTTTGCCACCTTTGCCCCACACGCTGCCGCCAAAATCGCCGCCCCCGTACTCAAATTAAAAGTTGCTCGACCTCCCCCCGTTCCACAGGTATCGACCAAGTTGTCAACCCCAAAATTAAACTGAACCGCCTGGCGCCGCATGCCTCGGGCAAACCCCGCAAGCTCCTCGCCTGAAACGCCCTTAACTTGCATCCCCACCAAAAATCCACCGATCACCCCATGATGCACTTCTCCAAGCATCAAATTTGACATCACACGCTCTGCCTCCTCTGCGGTCAAATTCACCCCGCCAATGATTCGCGTTAACGCTTCTTCAACTCTCATCAGGACTAAGTTTACATCGCCTCAATTCCTAGCCTGGTAACATTCATCCCATGTTCGGGGAATATCTGCCAATCCTCATGATGATGGGTGTCGCCGCCGTGATCTGTACGGTCATGGTTCTTGGAAGCTACCTCCTTGGCCCGAAACGAGTTACAAAATATAAGTCTTCCCCCTACGAATGCGGCGTAGCCCCACTCGGCGATGCTTTTGAGCGAGTCCCCATCAAGTTTTATCTCGTCGCCATCCTTTTCGTTCTTTTCGATATCGAAGTCGTCTTCCTTTGGTCGTGGCTCACTGTCTTCAAAGACTCCCCGCTCGATTTCAAGATATTCACTGGCGTTGCCCTTCTCATCTACATGATTCTCTGGATCATCGGCGACGCATACGTCATCAAGGTCGGTGCGATCGAATGGGACGAATCAACCTCACTCGCTCCCGAAAAGCTCATTGACTCTAAGCCAATAGCGGTCAATTCGCCCGTCGTTCCCCAGACCATCGAGGCCAAATAAATGAGCGCCGAAACTTCACGACCCGATCTCGATCTCCTAAATAAAAAATTCAGCAAACTCATCCTCAAGCAGTTTGAGAATCGAGGCGATCAATACATCTGCGTCAAGCCCGCCGACCTACCCTCAATCGTCGAAGCTCTCAAAAACGACCCTTCAACCAAATACGATTACTTCGTTGAATGTGTTGGAGTGGACTATCTCACCTGGCAACATCCCCGAGACATCGAAGGTCGATTCGAAGTCGTCTACAACCTCTTCAGTCTGCACATCAACGAACGACTTTTCATCAAAACCGCCGTCAATGAAGGCGAAACAATTCCAACCCTTAAAGAAATTTTCCTGGGCGCCGAGTATCCAGAACGAGAAATACAAGACCTTTACGGTGTGGTGTTCGCCGGGAACGAGCCCGTCGAAGGTGAACGATTCCTCCTACCTGACGATTGGGTCGGCTTCCCCCTCCGCAAGGATGTTGGTCTCGGCGGAGAAGATGTCGTCTTCCATGAAGGAACCGAAGGGCCAGCGGTCGAGGACATTCAAATGCCCCACGCAGGGGAAAGCTTCGAGGGAACAACCGGATCGTCCGAAATCTCTGGTCGATAATTTCCCGAATTTTAGGGAACTCATAACTCCCCCTAACAAGTAGCTGGGTACGGAGACAGTCAGCAATCGGCGCATTTTCAAAATGCACCAATTGTGAGCTGTCTTTTTTTGCGTTTGGCCCAAGACCACTTGGAGTTCACAGCGAAAGAGGCAGTTCCAATTTCAGATTTTCTGAATTCAAACCGCCCCTCTCAAGTCTGATTCTCAGCGGAATTGCGCCAAACCAATTGGAGCAATTATAAAATGAAAAAAGCATTCACATTGATTGAACTGCTGGTCGTAATCGCGATCATCGCAATCCTCGCTGCAATCCTCTTCCCTGTGTTCGCACAAGCAAAAGAAGCCGCCAAGAAGACTCAAACTCTTAGTAACGCAAAGCAAACAGGCACCTCATTGTTGATCTACTCTGCAGACTACGACGACCTTTTCCCCAATGCAAACCGCGTGGATGGAATTGCTGGAACGTACACCGCATTCTTCGTCATAGATACACCCGCTGATTGGAGATCCACCAACGCTCGATGGGTTGATGCCGGAAACAGCGTCTATCCAAACAACGTCTACCCGTACACTAAAAATACTCAAATTCTTGAAGCTGCTGGAGCATCAAAGGAATCCACATTTGCAAGTTCGACGACTGGTGCCGCCCGGCTCAAAACACCGACCAATAACAGCCTGACCATGAACGGATTCATGTCTGGCTACAGCCAAACCGCAGTGAACGAGGTCTCAAGAATCACCCTGCTTTGGTACGGACTTGGCAAACAAAACGTTGAGGGCTATGCGGTGAGCAACCCAAAACTCGGATGTAGCGGTCCAATTACAAACCCCTGTGTGTTTAATCCCGGTGGATTGCCAACGCCAACTAGTGCATTCGGAGCAACGTTGGGCGGTGCGACATTCAGCATGTCTGTTCCAAACCCCGTAACGACTTACGTCCATGGTCAAGGAACAATCAATGTTCGCGCAGATAGTAGTGCCAAATTTACACAGCTAGCACGCCCGAACACCGGACCAAACCTCACGTTTGTTGACCCCTATGCGTTCTACAACGCAACCGGAGTTGGCTCATCGTTCTATGATTGCCAAATCAGCGCAACCGCCCCCGGATACAGCTGTATCTTCCGGCCCGACTTTGATTTTAATTACAACAACTGGTTCTAGATCAAATGAGGAAACTAAACAAAAGCGCAATTGCATTGACTGTCCTGGGATTCCTCCTGCTCGTTGGAGCAGGAGGATGCGCCCAGGCGGAACCAGCCTCGGAACCAGCTCCTGAAGTGTCTGAAGAAGCTCGAGAACGACTTCAGCCAAACGCAACACCTGGAACCGAGGCTAACGCAGCCGCATCAACAAATAGTGCGCCGCCGCCCGCCCCACCCTCAGACGGCAACTAACCAATCGTTGCTGGGACTCCTCCAAGGTAAGTCCCAGCATCAATTGGTCACGCAAACCAGTCGTTGAACAATGATTGAAAGGTGTTCATTAGAACGGATGCCTCCCGTCTTCCCGTTGTTTGCATGCATAGCCAAAAGGCCTATGATGAACTACTCCTATCCAACTGTTTCTCTCGTTTGAATTCGTATTCATCGCTCAAAACTCGCTCGAGAAACCGCTCTGCGAAAAATCGGGGAACTTTTCGTTTCCAGATTTCGACATAATACGTAATCCAAGGGAGACCTTGGAGCAATCATTCCGATCGCCTGAGTCAGGGGATCGAATCTGGAGACAGCCAAATAAAATGAAAAAAGCATTTACATTGATTGAACTGCTGGTCGTAATCGCGATCATCGCAATCCTCGCTGCAATCCTCTTCCCTGTGTTCGCACAAGCAAAGGAAGCAGCAAAGAAAACCCAGTCGCTCTCAAACCTGAAGCAAGCTGGTACATCAAGCATTATCTATGCTTCTGACTACGATGACTTGTTCCCCTTGATGACCTACTGGAACGGAACAAACTGGCAAGCCGGTATCGTCCACGACGTTCCTGCTGACTGGCGATCCACCAACGCTGCATGGGTTGATCGAATGGGCACGCGATGGGGCAACTCACTTCAGCCGTACATGAAGAACTACGATATGCTTCAGTCCGCTGGTGCACCCAATACAGACCCGTTCAACGGCGGTACTCCCCTCGCTGGTAAAACCCCGCGAAACATCGGCTACTCCTACAACGGATTGCTGCAAGCGTATTCGCAAACGGCAGTGAACGACGTCTCCCGAACCGCCCTGTTCGTGCAAGCCACAGGTAAGCAAAACGTTCGCGGATTTGCATACGGTCCTCAACTCCGATGCGCTGGCACCGGAAACTGTGTGTTTAGCCCCGGTGTCATGCCGGACGGCGGTGCTGGTACAAACGGTAGCTTCTTCGGCAACGTCAACGGCGGTGCTGCAGCTGCGGTGCACTCTGGCGGAATCATTTACACCCGAACGGATACCTCGGCAAAGTGGTACAGAATCGCTCAACCGGGTAGCACCAACGTACTCGACTACGTGACGCCATGGGCAAACATTGCTGCAGGATCAGGAACTGGAACTGCATACTTCATTTGCCGCGAAACAGCAACCACGCCAGTCGGCTACCACTGCTTGTTCCGACCTGACTTCGACTTCAACTACAACAACTGGTTCTAAAAGAAAAATGAAACGAACACTACAAGTGACCGGAATTATCGTCATTCTCGCTCTCGGAGCACTTCTCGGTGGATGCGCTGCAGAATCCGGTGGAGATGCCGGAGCCAACGCAAGTCTCGGCGGTGAGAAAGTCAACGAAGAGACAAAAGGGCGACTTCAAGTCGCGGATGACTCAGCAGCAGGCGGAGGCGGAGCTTCTGACTCAGCATCAGCAGCTACTCCACCACCAGCAGACGGGAACTAAAAGCCTGTTCGTTTGAAGTCAACGAGGCCCAACCTATCCAGGTTGGGCCTCTTTTTGCATAGGAGCCCCCTCGAAGCCTACGGTAATATACGAAAAGCAATGAGTCAGACTTTCATCCCCTCAACCGAAACCGTGTTTGAAAAAACCGGCGAGAACACGATGATCGTCAACATGGGGCCACAGCACCCTTCCACCCACGGAGTCCTCCGAGTCATCTGTGAACTCGAAGGCGAAACCATCGTCCGCTGTAAATGTGTCATCGGCTATCTCCACACCGGGATGGAAAAAGAAGCCGAATACCAAACCTATCATAAATGCGTCGTCATGACCGACCGCATGGATTATCTCAACGCCAACGGCAACAACCTCGCCCACGCTCTCGCCGTCGAAAAACTCATCGGCTGCGAAGTTCCCAAGCGCGGACAATACCTACGCGTTATCCTTGCCGAGCTGTCCCGAATCGCCTCTCACTGCGTCTGGCTCGGAACTGGTGCCCTCGACCTCGGCGCCATGACCCCGTTTTTCTACATCATGCAACAACGCGAAATGATTCTCGACATGTTCGAGATGTTCAGCGGCGTCCGCATGATGCCCTCCTGGATCGTTCCCGGCGGACTCCGCGGCGACATCCCTCCTGGCCTCGAAACCAAACTCCGTAAATTCCTTGTCGAATTCCCGAAAGAACTCAAAGTGATCGAAGACCTCTTGGTCGACAACCCCATCTGGAAGGAAAGAACCCAAGATGTCGGTATCCTTTCCGGAGCCGAAGCCTTAGCCCTTGGATGCTCGGGGCCGATCGCCCGCGCCTCCGGCGTTCCCTTCGACCTTCGCAAAGCCAAACCCTACTCCAGCTACGATGACTTCGATTTTGAAATCCCCGTCGGCTCAGTCGGCGACGTTTACGACCGATTCCTTGTCCGCATTGCTGAAATGAAGGAATCCTGTCGCATCCTTGAGCAAGCAATCAATGGCCTCCCCGAAGGTCCTTACAACACCATCGACCGAAAAATTGCCCCGCCCCCACGTCAAGAACTCGACAACAGCATGGAGTCGGTCATCCACCACTTCAAACTCTACACCGAAGGTTTTCGCGCTCCCGCCGGAGAGGCCTACGCTGGAATCGAAGGTTCAAAAGGCGAACTCGGCTTCTATGTCATCGGCGACGGATCGAACCGTCCATACCGATGGCACGAACGCCCATCAAGCTTCATGAACCTCAAATCCCTCGAAGTCCTCTCCGTCGGCCGCATGATCGCAGACGTCATCGCCATCATCGGATCTATCGACATCGTTCTCGGCGAAATTGACCGATAGATCACCAAGAATTCCAACTAATTCATGGAGTGATGCAACGAGCGTGACTCAACCGCATATCCGACCTGCAACTCCCTCAGACGCACCTCACATCGCAACCATTAAGCTCGAATCGTGGCGCGAAGCCTATGCCCACTTCCTCCGCCCCGAAACCCTAGCCCGCCTAAATCTTCAAGAAGAAACCGCAAAACAACTGGATCGCATCCACAGCCAGGAGCATATCTTCGTTTCAACAACACCACAAAATACTCCCGTCGCGTACGCCCACTGGATACAACTCCCCTTCTCCGCGCAAGTGGAGAGGGGGTCGGGGGGTGAGGTCAAACAATCCATCATCCAAACCGACTGGCCCTACCTCAACATTCTCGCCGCCCTCTATGTTCACCCCAACAACTACCGCCAAGGCCACGGAACCGCTCTCATTGCAGCATGTGCCCAGCTTGCCAAGAACCGTGGCCACCAAGGAATGATGATCGGCGTTTTCCGGGCCAACACTCGCGCACATGAGCTCTATTCCAAACTCGGAGCAGCCCTCTTCCGTACCGGACACTACGAAGTGGATGGCACGCCCTATCCCGACTTCCTCCTCCAATTCGATAACTTGCCCTTTCTCGCTAATTTGAACCACTCTCCCCAAAAATAGTTGCTCTTCACAACAATTTGTGATAAAGTGATCGAGCAGGGAGATTAAACCGAATTGGTTTGTCCTGCAATTGGAAAGGAGCACAAATGAATAAATTCACAGTCACGGGCCTCGCGCTCGCATTGGCCGTCGTCGGCAGCGCACAAGTTTTCTCTAACAACGGAGGAACGGGCGACAACTTCACTAATGCCGGAGGATCAAACCAAGGTCAACTCGTCGGAACGACCGGTTGGGCCTATAACAACGTTCGTAACAATGGCAGCGTCGGAATCTCGACCGCAAACCCATACAACGGCAACGGTTCTGTTCGGTTCGAAGGAACCCAAGGTCCAGGCAGTCCAAGTTCAAAGTCCGATATTGAATATCTCGTCAACCCAGTCGAATTTGGTGGAAACTACTTCTCTACCGGAACCCTTGGCAAACTCAACGACCTTGTTGGAATGAGCTACCGCTACTACCGCGACAGTTCTAGCACCAACGATCCCGGTCAAATGGTCGCAGCCCGCATCCTGATTGATGCCGACGGTGACCTGAGCACCACTACCGACCGCGGAGGTCTTGTTTGGGAACTTGCTTACAACGGTGGGGGAGCTGCTCCCCTCGACCAATGGGTTCTCATGGGCCTTGGCGGAAACACCAATGTTTGGAATTTTGGTGCTGGTATGGGCACAGCAACGGGCGGGTACAACGTAACACTTAATCAGTGGAAAGCTGGAAACGGCACCGTCAACGGCAACTCGGCAATCATCGGCTTCAGCTATGGAGTCGGTTCCGGATGGGGCCCCAACCTCATGTTCCTCGATGACGCTGCGTGGCAACTCGATAACGGAATCACTAACCAAACTACCATGAGCAACTTCGAGGTGGTCCCAGAACCAATGACCATGACCGTCCTTGCTCTTGCCGCCCTCGTTGCAAAACGAAAACGAAAGTAAAAGTAAAAATAACCAAATCTAGTTAAGCCCCGTTGAAATCGAGATTCAACGGGGCTTAACTATTAGAATTCGAGGCGCAAAAGACGATTTGAACAAAAAGAAAAATCTTAACACACTGGCGCAAGATTCTCTGATACCATAGGGGAAGTGCAAGTGGGCAGGTTATGCCCGGCACCAAGTTGGAAAGGAGCAAAATGAATATCTACAAAATCGGAGCCCTTCTGGGCCTCGCAACCATCAGTGTCGCGGCCCAAGCCGTCTCAACCCTCTCAGAAAATTTTGACTCATGGAACGATGGTTCCGGAAATCAAAATGGCTGGGCTGCCTACGGCAATAGTGCCATCAACACGAACGTTCAAAGCGTAGTCCGCCGAGGGCCCAACGGAAAAGCTGTCGAACTTAGATCACACCCAACCGATCAATCGGGTCTTCAAGGCGTAATCAATGGCTATCACTCTGCATTTGTGGACTATGCCGGAGAAAGCACAATCAGTCAAGGAACTGCTGCCTATGATAGACTCAATGTTAGTTTCTGGTATCGGACACCAGACAACAATGCCCTAACCACAACCAGCTGGGGCGGAATCCTCGAACTCAACCCAAGCTTTGATACTAATCGCTACGGCTGGGTCGGCCTGATTGACGGCGCAAAAGATACGACGGGCTTTTACAACGCCGGTGATGGGCTGGTTTTCGAACTCGATACCATCCTCAATCTCAACGACACAAATGCGTCGTATGATCCAATCGCGAAGAATCTCAGCTATGCCACTTGGTACAGATTGCAGTACAACATTCAATTCGTAGACGGTATTAACGGTGACGAATCACCAAACGACATCATGACTGTGTCCGTTTTTGATGAAAGCAATATGCTCCTAGGATCCGTAACTGGCTCAACCTGGGAATCCGGATTCCGAGGAGCTTATGCATTCGGTAATCCCGGCCCCCACGGTGTCAATGGTATGGACTTCCGCGCTCGAGTCTTTAACAATGACGCAAACTTGGGCTACATAGATGACTTCTACATGGAAGCCGTCCCCGAACCCATGACAATGACCGTCCTTGCCCTTGCCGCCCTCGTTGCAAAACGAAAACGCAAGCAAAAGTAAGCCACACCTAACCTAGAAAAGCCCCGGTAAGAACAAAAGTCTCCGGGGCTTTCCCACGCCCAAAACTTCCCCAATCAAAAACAGTAGAATAAGAAAACCGATGAGCGACCTGATTCAACTCGGAGCCGTAAACGAACGGCCAAAAGCACCCCGACCCGAAGAACTCGAACTCAAGTTCTCCCAAACCGCCGTCGATCAGCTCGAAGCCCTCAAAACCCACTACCCCAACGATAAAGCCTGTATCCTCCCTTGCCTCTGGATCGCTCAGAGAGAATACGACGGATACCTCAGTAGCAATGCGATCGCCGAAGTCGCCCATCGGCTCAGCCGCTCCTACGCCGAAATCGAAGGCGTCGCCACGTTCTACAGCATGTACAACACCGCCCACAGCGTCGGCAAACATATGATCGAAGTCTGTACATGTCTGACCTGCCATATGTGCGGAGCTTACAGAATCGGCGATTATCTCAAAGAAAAACTCGGAGTGGACTTCGGCGAAACCACCCCGGACGGACTGTTCACCCTCCACGAAGTCGAATGCCTAAACGCCTGCGATCGAGCCCCATTGCTCCAAGTCGGCGATCAATACCACGGCCCCGTTGACCACGCATACGTCGATAACCTCCTCGCCGAACTCAAAACCCAAGAGTCAACCGTTACCAAACTCGCTGACGAAATTGTCAAAGTCCATCTGCAAGATGGTCACAAATAAAAGGCTTCCGAATCGCCATTGACTCAGAAGCCTTAATCGTCGTTGGCGGGAAACTACCTGCCGCGCTCTCCGGCCGTGTTTGCTGATCCTTTTCCAGATCCTAGAGCTGGTGCTTCTGCAGTGCCAACCGCCCCATCAGCTCCTACCGGAGCACCAACAGACGGATTGTCCGAAGCTGTTGGGCCCGACGGCTCATAAGGTTCCTCTTTCTCACCACATCCAATGAGGCCCGCACTCAAGCAGGCCATCAAAGTTGCAATCAAGATTAATCGAGGCATCTCAGTATTGATCTCGATCCGGTCGGAAGTAGCACCAATACTGAACACCAGATGTTGTTCCAGGTGCAAAGCAAGGATAGAACGACCACTCAATTCCAACATTGTCGTATGTCGCGAACGGGTCACCAAATGGATTGTTGTTTCCAACAGTTCGGCTTGGTGAACCAACCCGGATATTCCTTACCGAAGAATCCGTTCGAACAATCGGGTAACCCTTGGCATAGATCCAGTAAGTGTAATCGCCGCCGTTATCGGTGTACCACATGGCCCCGCTCATCAAGCCTGTAGTCTGGCCCTGAGGTCCAGCTCCCGGGCTGAACCGACAACCCAAAGTTGTCGAAAAACATGCAAGATAAGGACTTGAGTAGGCAATACCTGTGTGATTCGCACTCCCATGTGCCGGCCAAAGGAGAGGAACAATGGAAACATCGCCAATCGCAGTTCCAGAGTACGTATGGAGCAAGCCGTTCATACCCATAGAAATTTTGTTTGGTTGTGGCCCACCTACACGCTGAGTCGTAAACGATGCACGACCTTCCGTTGGTACACCAGCAAACTCGGTGATCTGCGGGTTTTTGCGGTACGGTTCAGTGCTGTTTGACCAGTGGAAGAAGTCCTCATCATCTCGGTAAAAACCGTTGTTACACCACCCAGTCGGATACGCACCGCCATAGCCAACCCACAAACCTTGCTGAGTACCATTCCTTCGGGAATAGGCACTTGGCATCAAGTCATCGTAGTCAGCCATGTAAATCATGAAGCCGGTAGCTGTTTGCTTCAGGTTACTGACTGATTGAGTTTTCTTTGCCGACGTTTTTGCTTGCGCAAAAACCGGGAACAGAATTGCCGCCAAGATCGCAATGATCGCAATCACGACCAGCAATTCAATCAATGTGAATGCAGTTCGTTTCATCTGAAATAAATCCTCGAAGGCATTCAAAAACGACTGCCTCCAAAATTACTATATCAGACTTTAGGCCCAAATGTCGAACTTTTTTAAAATGGTCATTCTAGACGCGCATGGTTTTTCAGATGGGGTTGATTCAATAAGCAAATCAACCCCATCCACAGGCTTAACCGCCTTCGGTCAATCCGCTTTCAGTCTGAACAGGAGCCGCTTCAGCTTTTGTTCGTCCTTCTCGACCCGGAACACTCTCGGAGGTCTTGTAACTGCCCTCTTCTGCAGGCTTATAGTCACCTGCTGGCTCAGATTGAGCACAGCCAATCAGGCCAACGACTACGACGAGCGCAACGATCCACTTCATTAAAAGAACACCGGGGTCCCGAAGTTTTGGAAGTCAAAGTCAGGCATAAAAAGAAGCGTATGGCAGAAGTTCGAATCTTGCCATTCATTCCATCGAGCCACACCGTTCGCATTGTATGCCGCCCAGAAGTCATTTCGGAAATCACTGGCGTTAGTCGCCCCACCAGCTACTCGGGTGAACTTTGCATGGCTGTCAGCGTAAGTCGCGTTCATCCCTTGACCAAACAACCACATACTCGCACCATTCGGATTGCTGAGCTCACTCCAAGTTCCATTTGATCCATTGCAAGTAGGTGAACTCGGCACAAAACGGCATGGCCCAGCTGCTGAGCACCGCAAACGGCTCCCCGGTCGAGCATATCCGTCAAAATTGCGGTTACCGTACGGGTTGGTGATGACCCGCAACTTGGCAACGTCAGCAACTGCAGTCGCCGAGTACTCGGTGAGCAGTGTATTGTAAGCGTAACCAACAAACGATCGCGTCTTTGTCGCCGAAGCATACGGGGCACCAGCGACTTGAAAGTTATTCGCACCTGGCGATGCCAAGATTTGTTCGTTTTTCAAGTATGGTCGAACGTTGTTCGGCCAAGCTGCGTTCATAGCGGCCTGTGTGACCGCCGTGTCAGCACCGTTCCAATCGCCCGGGACGTTGACAAAACTGAGCCAGCTAAAGCCCGTACCAAGCCAAGGATATGCCAATGGGTAGTTATCGTCGTAGTCGCTCAAGTAGATTTGCAACGCCGTACCCATGTTCTTTTGGTTAGAAAGATCCTGAGTCTTTTTCGCCGCAACCTTCGCCTGCGCAAAGACCGGGAACAAAATTGCTGCCAAGATCGCGATAATTGCAATCACGACCAGCAGTTCAATCAATGTAAATGCTTTCTTCATGTGAATAAGTCCTTTTTGCCTCAGACCGAAGCCAGAAACAAAAGGACAGCCGGGGCACGTAGGTAAAGAACCTACGAGCCCAGGCTGTCTCACCACTCAGTACCATCAGCCCCACCCCGAACGGTTCCCTCATTTTTACTTTTTCATCGAAGCTCCCCAGACCCACCCCCCACGCCAACTCAATCCACCGGTCCCGAGTAGAATAAGAAACCGATGGCCGAATACAAGCTTCTATTCGAACACTCCCACGACCCCGAATTCAAAACCCTCAAAGGCTACCAAGCCAAAGGCGGATACAAGGGGCTCGAAAAAGCCTTCCGAATGGAACGCCAAGCCATCATCGATGAAATCAAAGCCTCCGGCCTGCGCGGACGCGGCGGAGCCGGATTCCCCACCTGGATCAAGTGGAACGGCATCCCCAAAGAAAAAACCCAAACCCACTACGTCCTCTGCAACGCCGACGAAGGCGAACCTGGCACGTTCAAAGACAAGCAAATCATGGAAACAACCCCTTTTGTTCTCATCGAAGGGATGACCATCGCCGCATTTGCAACGCAAGCCGAAGTCGGCTACATCTATGTCCGCGCTGAATTCGTTGACGCCTGCCGCTCCCTCCGCCAAGCCATTGATGAAGCCTACGCGGGCGGATTTCTCGGCAAAAACATCCAAGGCTCCGGATTCGATTTCGACCTCTACCTCCACCTTGGTGCCGGCTCCTACGAGTGCGGTGAAGAATCCGCCCTCATGAGCTCCCTCATGGGCGAACGAGGAATGCCTCGCCTCAAATTCCCCCACGCCCCCCTCCCCACGATCAGTGGTCTTTTTGAGCGACCAACCGTTATCAACAACGTCGAATCTTACGCCTGCGCCCCCTATATCATCGAAAAAGGCGGCGAGTGGTACGCCACCCTCGGTGCATCCACCAAAAATTCCCGTGGAACCAAGCTTTTCAGCGTCTCTGGACACGTCAACAAGCCCGGAAACTATGAAATCGAGTTCGGCACCACCCTCACCGAACTCCTGGAACTCTCCGGCGGAATGAAAGGCGGCAAGCTCAAAGCTTGCGTCCCCGGCGGATCATCCGTCCCCATCATCAATGCCGAAGCTGTGGGCAAAGCCATCATCGGCTACGAAGAAATGGCCGAAGTCCAATCCATGGTGGGCTCCGGGGCTTGCATGTTCCTTAACGAGCACACCTGCATCGTCAGCTTCATCTGGCGCACCGCTTACTTCTATGCCATGGAATCATGCGGAAAATGCACCCCCTGCCGCGAAGGCACCAAGTGGATGGAGCAAATCCTCCGCCGTATCATCATGGGTAACGGTCAACCCGGCGACATGGATCTCCTCCTCCAAATCACCCAACAAATTGACGGACGCAGCTTCTGTGGACTCGGTGACGCCGCCGCCTGGCCCGTCGCCGCCGCCATCCGCGTCTTCCCTGAAGAGTTCGAGTACTACATCAAGCACGGTAAATCAATGGTCAACACCTCCGAAGCCCGCGCACTCGCCCCATCTTGGCAACAACCTGTCCTGGCATGAAATGACCGATGCTGAGCTGACCGCTTTGATAGTTAAGTTAAATAAACTCTATCAGGCATGTGGACACGGCGAGTCATATCGAAATTTACTTCGGGATTTCCAGAACCCAACAGATGACGGATTCCGTGAGAGGTGGCAATTCGTCAAATTCTCCGGGATGGGTGGACTCGATGACGAGTATTTGCCAACGAATAGATTGGAAAAAGTCGAATTCTATTTGCTCGCCGCAGAACTCTTCGACGAGCTCATCCGCCGAGGTATTCGTCCACCAGAATCAGCAAGAGTCTCCAAGCAATTGCGAGAAATGGCTGGTTACATGCGGCACCTGGAATAGCTTTCGTAGCGAGACTCCGGACGCAACTAGAGTATCGAATCAAGCTGCCTTCTCAGTCGATAATTTATCTTGATCCCTCAGGCAAGGAAATTTCACGATCATTTCACGCATCATTGTTATACTACTTGGAGCTAAAGGCTCTTCGCCTTTGCTTTCCTGGAGAAAGATGAAAAACAACATCAAGAGCTTAACCGTCGGAGTGCTAGCACTCGCAACCTCCGCTGCATACGCGGTAGACCTCAATATCGTCAATCACAGCTTCGAAGACCCTGCACTTGGAAGCGGTTCATTCTTCTATTCCCCAACTCCCGTACCCGGATGGACGGCAACTGCAACCGGTGGAGCAGACCGAGGAATTTGGAACACGGCAGCCTCCGGAAAAGATGGACTGAATATCGCATTCGTCTATGGAGTAAACGCCATCGCCCAGGATTTGACCCACGCAATCCTCGCCGATACAACCTACACCGTCACTTACCTCGTCGGCCGACCAGGTGGAGGAAACTTCAACTCCAACGTTGAGCTTTGGGCAGGCGGATCCGTCGCCAATGGCGCGGTTACTGGCGGAACCCGCATCGCAAATCAAACCGTCGTGGTGCCTGGAATCGGTGATATGATCGAGCATTCGTTTACGTTCACATCTCCCAATTCAGGTGGAGTTGTCGGCCAAAATCTTGCTCTAAGATTTACAGGTCCAGACAATTCAGGTTCGTATGTGAGCTACGACAACTTCCGCATCTCAACTGAAGCCGTTCCCGAACCCGCAAGCATGACCGTCCTCGGACTCGCAGCAATTGCCGCCTATCGCAAAAAGCGAAAGGCATAAGCCCGCTCCAAAAACAAACTACAGCGAGAGTCCATATGCGGCTCTCGCTTTTTTGTCCTAGCCACAAAGAATCCAAATCCAAAGCAAACGCCTCTCCCCATTTACATGCTCGAACTTTTCGGCTGGATCGGAACCTTTCTCGTTGGATTCGTCCTCGGGCTCCTCGGCGGCGGCGGATCCATTCTCATTGTCCCTGTCCTGGTCTACCTGTTTCGACTCTCTGCCGAAATCAGCACATCTCTCTCCCTCCTCGTCGTCGGCCTTGCCTCCGCAATCGGAATAACTCTCACCCCCGCCAAAAAAGAAATCCACTGGCCCACCGCCATTGCATTTGCCATTCCCAGCGGCATCGGCGCATTCCTCGCCCGCCGATTCTTTGTCCCCGCCACCCCCGACCCAATCCTAGGCCTCAGTAAAGATGCCTTCCTCCTTGTTCTCTTCGCTGCCCTGATGCTGATCATCAGCATCAGAATGATCCGCCCCGACAAATCCCCCTCCCCAACCCAAGAGTCCCCCAAAACCGACTTTCTCAGATCAACCCCCGTGGGACTCGTCGTCGGCACCACCGCTGGCTACCTCGGCGCCGGAGGCGGTTTTCTCATCGTCCCCGCCTTGACCCAAGTCCTCCGCCTCTCCATCACCGCCGCTATCCCCACCTCTCTAGCGATCATCGCCGCCCAATCTCTCATCGGATTCACCGGAGCCTTCGGCCAACCCCTCAACTACCCATTCGGCCTCATGCTCACCACCGTTGCAGTCGTGGGTGTAATCGCTGGATCATATACAAAGTCCAAAATCAACCCCGCCAAGCTCAAGCCGATATTCGGTTATTTCGTTCTCATCGTTGGCGTTTTCATGCTCATCCAAGAACTCATCCTCAAATAGTCCCAGCCCCCGGAATCCATTTTTCAACAACTCGCCTCTCCCCCTACAACACAGCAATGAACATCACACTTCAGCAACTCGACCAGCTCCAAACGAGCCCGACCAAACCGCAACTCATCGACGTACGTGGCCCTTCCGAATTCGCCGCCGGACACATCCCCGGCGCAATCAACATCCCCATGGATCAAATCGAGTCCCGACTTGCGGACCTTCACGAAGAAGACGTGGTTCTCGTCTGCCAATCTGGACGCCGCGCCGGGATGACCTGCGAACTGATCCAACACCAACACCCAAAGCTCAAAGTTCTCGATGGCGGAACGGTCGCCTGGCAAACCGCCAACCGCCCCATCGTCTCCAGCACTCAAACCCGCTGGTCGCTTGATCGCCAAGTTCGCCTCGGTGCCGGACTCCTTATTCTCACCGGAATGTCCCTCGGCTTCTTCCTCAACCCCGGCTGGTACGGACTCGCCGCATTTGTCGGCGCCGGACTCACTTTTGCCGGTCTAACCGATATCTGCGGCATGGCTTTTGTCCTCGCTAAACTGCCCTGGAACAAGCCCGCCTCATGTCAAAACCCGACCAACCAAAAGGTACAAAACTCATGATCCTCAAACGATTCTATGACGAAAAACTCGCCCACGCCAGCTATCTCGTGGGATGCCCTGGTGCTGGCGAAGCCTGTATCATCGACCCCAACCGAGACCTCAACCAGTACATCACCGTCGCTCAATCCGAAGGCCTTCGTATCACGAAAGTAGCCGAGACGCATATCCATGCCGACTACCTCAGCGGCTCTCAAGAACTCGCCGAAATCACCGGAGCCGAACTCCTTGTTTCCGACGAAGGCGACGCTGACTGGAAATATGACTCAACCATCAAGGCGACTCTTCTCAAAGAAGGTGATTCCTTCCGAATCGGAGCCCTAAGATTCGATATCTGGCACACTCCCGGACACACACCGGAACACATCACCCACATCCTTACCGATGAAGCGACATCTCCCGAGCCCTTTGCCGCCTTCACCGGAGACCTTGTCTTTGTCGGAGATGTCGGACGACCTGACCTTTTGGAGGAAGCCGCCGGAATCACCGGAACCGCCGAACCCGGAGCCCGACGCCTTTTCCACACCCTCGAACGATTCAAGACCCTTCCCGACCACATCATGATTTGGCCCGCACACGGTGCCGGCTCTGCATGCGGAAAATCACTCGGTGGATCACCCGTGAGCAGCCTCGGATACGAAAAACTCACCAACTGGGGCCTCCGTCATTCGGTTGAATCTGAGTTCGTCAAAGACGTCCTTGCTGGACAACCGGAACCTCCTGCCTACTTCGCGCAAATGAAAGCTCGGAACAAACAGAAGTTCGCGAGTATCACTAATCGATCTCAAGCAACCTTACTGACTGACCCCACCATCGCAGAAGGAAAAGTCATTCTCGATGTCCGACCCAGCATCAACTACTTGGGCGAGCACATCTACGGGTCGCTCCACGCACCCGTCCAAGCTCAAGGATTCACTACCTGGGCTGGCTGGTTCGTCCCTTACGACCAACCAATTGTTCTCATCAGCCAATCGCAAGCCGATGCAGAACAAGCCATCAAAGACCTTCGCCAAATTGGACTCGACCAAGTGGTGGGATACTACCTTCCTTCTTCGATTCCCCATTTTAGCGGTAATGGATCTGAAGTGACCAGCACGATCAGCATTCCCGCCGAAAGTTGCAATATCGATCAAGGACACCTTCTCGATATCCGGGGACTCGGCGAATACGTCCTCCACAACCACCCGGCAAGCACTCACATCCCGATGGGATATCTGCGAAAAAATCAAGACAAGCTCAAGAAGGAAAGCCAAACCTTTGTGCACTGCCAAGGCGGAACGCGGTCACCCGTTGCAATTTCCGTTCTCGAGCATCTAGGGCACAGAAATCTCGTCAATGTCCAAGATGGAATTCTCGGATTCAACTTAACGGTAAACGAACCGACCTGCGCCCGGTAAAATATGCCCGTGCCCCAACTCCGTGAAAGGAGATGGGGCACTATTTTATTCCGCTGCAACTATAATCTGATAGAAGTCTTTGGCAACCATACTCGCACCGCCGACTAATCCACCGTCGATATTAGGCATTCGGAACAACTCCGCCGCATTATCAGACTTCACCGAGCCACCGTAGAGAATTCGAATATTCTCCGACGTCTCGTCATCCGCAATCTGGCCCAAACAACCGCGAATCATTCCGCAAACCCGCTCTGCTTCCGCCGCATCACACACTTGCCCTGTACCAATCGCCCAAACTGGCTCGTAGGCCACTACCAAGCCATACATCTCCGCTGGTTCAATCCCAACCAATGCTCCCCTGAGCTGGGCCTCAATCACAGAATCTGTCTGCCCTGCTTCCCTTTCCGCCAAAGTCTCCCCAACGCAAAGTATGGGAGTGACACCCTGATAAAACAACGCCTTCAGCTTCAAATTGATCGTCTCATCCGATTCTGAAAAAAGTCCAACCGTCGACTCCGGAATCTCCAACTTTCCAAACTTACCCCTCGTCTCCGAGTGCCCAACAATGCAGTAATCAACATGAAACTCTGCCAACTGAGTTGGGCTGACTTGTCCCGTAAAAGCCCCTTTGTCCACCCAAAAACAGTTCTGCGCCCCAAGCTTAATTCTCGACCGGCGACACACATCCGCAATCTTCGGTATCGCCAAAAACGATGGACAAATAACAACATCAATCTTAAAGTTCTCGCCCGCCAAATGTAGTATTTCCGTAACCAGAGCCTCGCCCTCCGCCGAGGTCAAGTTCATTTTCCAATTACCAGCAACAAGCGGACTGCGCATGGGCAGAGTTTACGCTAAACCTGCCCACTCGCGCCAATTTCAATCAACCCCGAACAATCGTCGGCTCAACATGAATCGCAACTTTGTCCCGAACGGCATTCGTGATAATGCAATAAAGATCAGCCTTATGCGCGATCTGGTCAGCCAAAGTCACTTGCTCGTCCGTCGCATCCGCCGCCAAAGTGATCGTCGGCCGAATCGTGATGGACTTATAAGTGAACTGCGGCCCGTTCTCCTCGACTTCGCCAACAGCATGAGTTTCAATCTTCAAGAATGGCAACCGCCGTGCCTCGGCAACTATCCCGAATGTAATGCTATAGCACCCCGCAACTGCCTTCGAGAGCAACTCTTCCGGGTTCGTTCCCTGTCCTGGCCCTCCGAATTCTTCCGGAACGCTGAGCGAACTGCTCACTCCACTCCGGTCACCCTTAACCGTCCCCGCACCACCGCGCGATCCCGCCCATTCCACCGTCACCGGATACTCATGCAACTTTGCCATACCTCCCCATTCTACGCAAAACCGTTACCCTCATTCCCAAGACCATCCAAAGTCCGGGACGAGCCTAACCCCAATTCGACCTGAGGGGGCATTCCTTAATTGAGAAGCGTTGATCGAATCAAACCCCAGTTTGTTCCCGCCACCGTTCAACCTCTGCCGACATGTCCACACGCCGAAAGCTCCAGGGCCGCCCCAATCCCTTAAACAATATCTCAGCCCTCCGCCCCGAGCGAGTCAAAACTTCTACGCCATCGTCAATATCCTCAATTGCCTCAATATCCTCCTTCAAAATGAGCGAATTACGTTCGCCCCAGCGTGTGTCCATGACCCCAAATTCTCCCAGAATCAATCGTAAAAACAACCGTTGAGCAATAAGTGACCAAACAATGAAGCCTCCTATATAGATTAAAGTCCCCGAGGTTCCTCGCGTAACAATCTGGGGCCCCAAAATTAATATTAGGAATAAACTAACTGTAACAACTTCAAATCCGCGTCGTTTGAATACTTCTCCAGAAATAACCGGAACCTTATTGTACAAGAGTACAGTCAAATCAACGCTTGTCGGACTTCTACGAAACATATTGAAATTGATGTCGAAAGTTTCTTTAACTGGCCTAACCTTCCAACGACCGTAATAGTTCAAATAAATTTCAAGACTATTTTTGAACACCCGAACACCTGTCATATCGTCCCAACCAAACACCACCGGATCCTCAAATACTCCCGCAAACCGAACCCCCTCCTCGTTCACCACCAGTCCTGGCTCGGGATTCAAAATCCTCCCCCCAACCCGAACTACGAGCCACCCACAAATCCAAGCAAAAACAGAAACAAAAAACCAATCCCGCCCATCCGCACCACTTCGCAAAATATCCGAAGCACTGTACAAAAACGCAGAAACCACAAATCCAAGCACAACTCCCAACTTCCAGCGCGAATAAAACAACTCCACATCCCAAATCTACCACGAACTCACAAAAAAGCTCCCTGATCTCAACCAGATCAGAGAGCTTGGGTGCGGGGGCCGGATTTGAACCAGCGACCTCCGGGTTATGAGCCCGACGAGCTACCAGACTGCTCCACCCCGCACAGGAATGATAGCCCCTAACCATTCCTTAACCCAGGACTATTTCAACTCACCAAACGGGAAATTCGACTCCCGAGGCCCCATATAAAACGGATCGCACGGCTCAACTCCCATGTGCCGCGACTCATCAAAAACTTCACCCGTCAAATACCGAACCTCCGCTCCAGCCTCGCGGCAAAGCAATATCCCCGCCGCACAGTCATAAAGCCGAATCGTCCCCGTCATCAAAGCTCGGTACCGCTGGGTCGCCACAAAGGCACTCTCCACCACAAAGCTCCCAATGTGCCGCATTTTTCCCGGGGTCTGCCCCAAAAAATGAATCTGGCTATCTGTGTTGCCCAAAAGCTCGGTTTCCGCAATCGCCCCACCTGGAATATCCGCCAACCGTTCCCCATTCAAGTACGCCCCACCCCCACGGCTTGCCAAATACATCTCACCCAATTCCGGCAAAAAAATCGCTCCCGATTCGATCACCCCGTTCCGCAAAAAAGCCGCCGTAATTCCCCAAAGCGGCTGACCGAATGCGAAATTCGATGTCCCATCCACTGGGTCAACTACCCAATAACCCGCCTCTGTCCCCGCTGAATGACCGTACTCTTCCCCATAAAACCCAGCCCCTGGAGTCATTTCCAATAGCCTCGGTTTCAAAAACTGCTCAATCGCCCGGTCAACGTTCGTCACGAGCGACGAATCCTTTTTCTGCTCAACCAAAAGCCCGCGCCGCAACTCCACCGCAATCTCCGCCGCCTCCCGTAACAAAGGCTCCAGGCTGTCGGTGATCATCGCAGTTGAACTCACTTCCCCATTAAACCCCTTTAGGCCCAACTTGTGGGGCCTGTTGCACAAACCAAGAACCTAGGGTATATTTCTGTCTCCCGAGCGGGAATAGCTCAGTGGTAGAGCATCTCGTTGCCAACGAGAGGGTCGGGAGTTCGAATCTCCTTTCCCGCTCCAAAAAGAATTCAACCGGCGCAAGCCGGTTTTTTCATTCTAAGTGTTCCTAGGTCAGCGAATCCGGCCCAAACAAAGCCTCTGCCGCCATCACTGAAGTCGTCTCCCCGTTCACACTCACCAAAAGCTGACCATCCGGACCCACCCCGATCGCTGTCCCCACCTCCCCGTTCGCCATCTTAAATCGCTTTCCCGGCGTCGCATCAAAGAGCCGCCATGCAGGTTCAAGTTCCCCCCACCCAGTTGGCTCGGGCGCATCCGCCAGCCGCCGAATTACCTCCCTTCCCAATTCTTCCGCATCCCACTCGTGATCAAACGCCATCCGCAAACTCGTCGCCCGCTCCGCAATCTCTGCCGGAAACAAAACCTGATTCAAATTGATCCCGATCCCTACCACCGGAATTTTTCCCCCTTCGACTTCAACCATCTCTGTCAAAATCCCTCCCACCTTTTTCCCTCCAATCACCAAATCATTAGGCCACTGAATCTGAGCGTGTACTGCCCCCGCCACCGCCACCGCCGTACTCATCCCAATGAACCAAGGCTTTAAACAATCCGCATATTCCAGAAGAATCACACTCATCGTCAAAGAATCCCCAAACGTTGAAATCCATTCCCGCCCAAACCTCCCCCGCCCTGCCTCCTGATGATGTGAAAAAATCACTAACGGATTCTCACCGATTTCTAATCGCTCTCGGGCAATATCCTGTGTACTCGCCACGCTCGGATAAACCGCAAACTCTCCCGCGTGCAGTTTCATTCCACTTCCAAGTGCAGACTCAACGCCTTAGCGGAATGAGTAAGCGCTCCCACCGAGATGGCATCAACTCCCGTCTGCGCCACTCCACGCACCGTATCAATGGTGATCCCCCCGCTTGCTTCTAGCCGCACTTTCCCTTTGTAAGCTTTCACAATCTCTGCCATCAAGAACGGATCCATGTTATCCAGCATCACGATGTCCGCTCCTGCCATCACCGCTTCGTCAACCATCTCCCGGGTTTCGCATTCAACTTCAATCAGCACCATGTGCCCTGCAACTTCCTTAGCCCGCTTCACCGCTTCGCTGATCGATCCCATCGCCCGAATGTGATTATCTTTCAGCATGATCCCATCGTAAAGCCCCATCCGGTGATTCTGACCGCCCCCGCACCGAACCGCATACTTCTGCAAATAGCGTAAGCCCGGTGTAGTTTTTCGGGTGTCAACAATCCGACAATCATATTCCGAAACCCGATCAACAAATTGCCGAGTCAAAGTCGAAATACCACTCAAATGCATCAAGAAATTCAACGCCGTCCGCTCTTTTGTGAGCAAACGCGTCGGTGAAAGTCGGCCCGTAATCACAACATCTCCCGCCCGAACAAAATCACCGTCGGTTTTGTGGAGTTCGGCAAAACAATCCTCTGGTTCTTCCGCTTCTGGCTGGAGCAAATAGCCAGCAATCCCCACTCCACAAATCACCCCATCGGCCTGAGCCTCAATCCGGTAGTTTGCCGTCGACCATTCGGTAAACAACGCCGTCGTAGGATCACCGCTTCCCAAATCCTCCGCCATCGCCGCCCACAATTGTTCAATCCACCCCTCCGGCACCGGTTGCTTAAATCCGTCTTTCATTCCGCAATGATCTCAACGCCGCAACGACCACTCAGTTCCTCAATCAAAGTCAAAAAAGGAACCTCGATCCCGTTGCGCCGCCAGCCTACCGGAACCCGATATTTCCCCGCCACCAAGTGGGCCACGGGCTTGATCATCAAACTCCCCCCGTTGTACAGAACTTGGTACCGATCCCCCGCCTTCGCCACAATCTGCCGCACCTGAGAATAATCCACCTTAATCCGTTTGGTCAGATCAACAAACTCAAATCCCGCATCAAAAAAATCAACCCGCGTCTCTTCTGCTTGCTTTTGGACAACGCTACCATAGGCCCCCTTTGTCATCGAGATCGCCGCCGTTGCCGCTTGCTTGAGTCCAGGAATCAAACCCTCTTCATTCGCCGCCCGTGCAATATCCCGAGTTTGCGCCTTCGCCATGGCATTAGTCCGTTTCGATTCAGTATCGAACCAATGCATCACTTCCGCCGGCTGGTAAGTCACTTGCGCCATCGTCACAACCTCATACGCAAAACCATCAAACGAGGTTTTCCAATTTCCCTCGCAAACTGTCCGCCCTCTGCCTCGCCGCAACTTCCGCGCTCTGAGTGCCAAAAACTTCCATTTCGGTGATCCACGCATCTACCTCCCGATGGTTCATCTCAAATCCGGAAAGATCCATCGCCGCTGCCCAACGCACATAGCCCAGAACAAGGAGAGCATCGCGCATCGTCATCTGCGCCGACATCACAGCAAATTCCGCCGCGCTCATTGCCTTCTCCCGAATCACATCTCGTGAAACCTCATCTCTCGCCAATCGCTCTTCTCGGATCAAATGTTGACAAGCCCCCACAAACTCACTATCACTAATTTTGGTGGCTGAGACTTGAACAAAAGAAGCAACTCCTCGCGATGACTCACCAAATAAACCCCGCGTCGTCACACCCATGTGATGCATGGACTGAATCATCCTATTGAGTCGTCCCTGGGTTGCCAATCCCACCAAATGAAACAGTGCCGAACGTCGTTTTCCTCCGCCAAGATTGGTCGGACTCGCAGTCAAAAAACCTAACTCCGCAAGGTATTGAAAAGGAAGTTTCCGTCCCAAGTTCTCGGCAATCCGTTCCCCCTCCCGAACCGCTGTCTGAATAGACCAACCCGCACTTACTGCCTGTATACGCAAGTGATCTTCCTCGTTGACCATGATGCTAACCAGTCTCTGTTCATCGAGTAACACCATACGACCCGGCGCCGAATGCTCAAACTCCGGCGAAATCAGCCGCGCCCCCAAAAGATAATCTCGCTCGGCCTCCGTCACGTTGGATTGCGTTGAAAGGGCCATCCCATCCACTGCAGATCTCACTCGATGGGCAACTTCAACCAAATCCGCATTCTCAGCCCGATGGGGATAGAAAAATCCCACCAAGTTCCGCGCAAGTCGATACCGACTCGATATAACAATATCCCCCTCCGGCGCATCCGCCGCAAGCCAAGCCGGCGGTTGCATCGAGCGCAACACCATCTTTTTCCAAGCTTCCGAAGAACCGCCCGACATTCACCTTCATTATGCCGAACTCAGTATCATCTCGCCATGTTCTCAGCAGGCATCACATTTCTTCCCACCAAAAACCTTGACCTTACAAGCAAATTTTATAAAGAAACCCTCGGACTTCCCCTCCGCCTAGATCAGGGCTCATGCTACATCTTTCAGATCACTCCAGAATCCCACATTGGATTCTGCACCGGGCTCAAGACAGTTGATAAACCATACGAAATCATTATCACCCTCTTGACCAATGATGTTGAAGGCGTTTACAAAAGCTTAGTTGAAAAAAGTGCCCAAGCCGATGCCCCGCCGCGCATCAACGAACAATTCCAAATCCACCACTTTTTCATTACCGACCCCAACGGATACAGAGTCGAGATCCAAAAATTTCTGGATCCCCGCTGGTAATTACACTTCGCCAAGTGCCAGACCAATCGCATCAACCGATGCCGTATCCCCTGCATCCCTGTCACGATGTTCCCACGTCACCTCCCCTGCTGAATTCAAAACAAAAGTTCCCGAGAGCTGCAACGGATCACCAACCGGTACCCCCACCCCATGCTTGCCCGCTCGAACCCCCGCTCGCCAAACATTTGGCCCAAAAAGCTGAACTAAATTCCCCCGCTTCAATCCAAAAACGTCATACAGCCGCTTATCCGGATCACAGATAAATCTATGGGGAGATTCCATCTTCACCCGAAATTTCTCCGCTTCATCCGGCGAAGCCATGCAAACAAAAACGATATTCCAATCTGCTTTCTCACGTAGCACCGCCACGTGTTCCCGACAAAACGTTCATCCAAAATGGCGAAGAAAAACCAACCCCACTGGTTTTTCAACGGCAATACTCCACAAAGAGACGCTCTCGCCTGAACTCAAAAGAACATCACGATTGTCAAAATTCACGTCTAACTTCTACGCAAGCAAAACTCCCGAATCACACTGTTTGAGCTTTTTCAATCCCCGTTGCTCAATCTGCCGCACTCGCTCCCGGGTGATCCGGAGTTGCTTCGCAACTTCCTCAAGGGTCAATTGGAGTCCATCTCTCAAACCATAGCGTAGGTTAAGTACCTCGCGCTCTCGGTCATCAAGAATCTCCATCACCTCGCGCACCGTTTGACGCATGTGAGCCCGCTCCATCGCCACTCCCCCATGATCATCATCCGGAATAACATCCTGCAATGTCGAATCGTCTGTCCCTGTTAGTGGAGACTCTAACGACATCGCATCCGGAACCATTTTTAGCATCTCTGCTACTTTGCCAACTTCAATATCCGCCGCCCGAGCAACTTCCTCCGCCGATGGATCACGTCCAAGCTCCATGGAGAGACGAGCGGCAATACGGCGCACTCTCATCGACCCTTCCACAACATGTACGGGCACCCGAATCAAGCGTGACTGATCACTAATCGCTCGACTGATCGCCTGACGGATCCACCACGTCGCATAAGTAGAAAATCGAAACCCTTTATCCGAATCAAACTTCTCAACCGCCCGAATCAGCCCGATATTCCCCTCTTGGATCAAATCATCCAAACTCATCCCCCGCCCCGAGTATTTCTTCGCAATATTGACTACCAATCGGTAGTTCGCTTCAACCAATTTCCGACGACTGTCTTGGCACCCTTCGCCAATCGCCTGGGCCAAAACGGCCTCTTGTTCAGCAGTAAGCAAAGGGGTACGCCCCACCGTAGCCAACCACAGTTTCAAACTGTCGTCAACTTGCCCCCGGTCACCAGCATCGCCAGTCCCTCCATGTCCAACTGCAAATCCATTTGAAGACGCGCTCGTGCCAGTAAATTCACCATGAACCACTGCCACCCGATATGTCCCAGAGCAATCAAATGAGTGCCTAAATTGTTATATACACCACAATTATTCAAATTCCAAACAAAAACTTACTCTTTTATCACACCCTTAATCTTCCGAAGCCGGTTCCCAATAGCCCTCAAAGCATCGTCATCCGAACTATTCCCGACTAACTCGGCTTGTTTCCGCGCCTCCCGTGCCTCAAGTTCTTTTCCCAAACGATCGACCGCATCCTCCAATGTTCGCCGCTCAATCGGCTCCGGATCCCCCATGCCCAGATCAAGTAGTACCAATTTCACCTCCTCGTCGGTCACGTCGTGTAGCCACTCAGATCCCGGTCGCGCCGTCCCAACTGCTTTCACAGAATTTGCTATCTTTCTCGCGATCTCCGACTTCATCAAAGGCTCATGCCCCGCAAATTGCCACGCTTCTTCAAACAAGCTCGACGAAAACAAGCTCAAGAAGATAATCCGCTCCGCCCCCACCAATTCACTCGTACGCAACGGAACCGCACGGTCCTCACGCTCCGGCAATGGCAGCCTCTCAACCCTCTCCGCAACCCCCTTTGATTTCGCCTTCTTCCGCTCAGCCGCAACCATCCTCTCAAGGGCTTTCGCCGCCGCTTGACGATCACGAATTCCCGGATACTGTGCCGCCACTGGAATCAAATATTTCTGCAATTCGAGGGGTGTTTCTGCCGTCGCAAGTACCTGAACCACTTCCGTCCAATACCCATCGTCATCTGCCCCGAGCCGTTCGTTGAGCATCGCCATCCGAAAATCCATCGGGCTAACGCCATGCTCAACCGCAAGTCGCACCGCCTGCGGCCCTTGATCTCGCAACAGAGTGTCGGGATCCTCACCTTTCGGAGCTAAGGCAATCTTGACCGTCAGTCCCCCTGCTGCCAAAAGCTGAGCCGCCCGATCCGCCGCCTTTTTGCCTGCGTCATCAGCATCATAAAGCACAACAACCTTGCTGCACCAGCGCTTCAAAAGCCGCACATGTTCTTCTGCCAATGCTGTCCCTAGGCTTGCAATTGCTTCGGTCACCCCCGCCCGATGACAGGCAATCACGTCAAGATATCCCTCAACCAAAACTGCTTGGTCGTTCTTAGCAATCGTCTCCTTGGCCCGGTGCATCCCATAAAGAACTCGGCTCTTCGAATAAAGCGGAGTATCCGAACTGTTGATGTATTTGGGATTACCTTGTCCAACAATCCGCCCCCCAAAAGCGACAAGTTTGCCTCGCTCATCCCGAATGGGAAACATCAACCGACTACGAAATCGGTCATAAAATCCACCGCGCCCATCCTGATCAACCAAAAAGAGGCTCTGCCCAAGAGTGAGCGAAATGCCCTTCTTCTTGAGTCGATAGGCCAATGCTTCACCCATACTGGGCCCAAATCCAAGCTCCCATTCATCAACAACTTTCTGATCAAGCCCCCGTTCCGCCAGGTACTTTTGTGCTTCCGAATCTTCCCGGAGTTGTTCGCGAAAAAACGCCTGGGCTTCGGCCATTGCCGCCTCCATTTGCTCATTCTCAGACTGGTCAGCTTTCTGAAATTCTGGAAGGTCAACGCCAGTCTGTTGCGCCAAAATCTTGAGTGCCTCAATGAAGTCAACCCGCTGGGTCTCCATCACCCAATTAAAAACATCACCCTTGGCTCCACAACTCCAACACCGGTAATGCCCGAATTCAGAAGAAACAATAAAACTAGGGTTCCTATCATCATGAAACGGGCAGAGACCTTTCCAGTTTCTGCCCGCCTTCTTTAGCGCAACTCGTTGACCAACAAGATCAACCAAGTCCGCTCGGCGACGAATTTCATCTTTTGCACGATCTAAGTCGCCCGCCACTTCAGTTCTTCAGACCTCCGCTGAGCTTAGGTCTTGCCCGCAGCTACAACAACGCCTGTTACGACTTGGGGCTTATCCTTCACCAAGCGGCTCAATCGGAATGCAACTCGATCTCGAACGAGGAATCGCACGACCAAGTTATCACCACTCACTTCGTAGCTATCCGGCGCGTTGTATGCTTTGATCAAACTTGCAAAGCTAGAACCGAATGTGATCCCGCGTCGGGTCTTAACCGAGCTGTTCTTCATCCCAATCGCTTCGATTTGAATGACCCGATTAAACTTGTCCATAACAAAGGCGTAGCGGCTGTTGTTGCGCTTGTAAACCCATCGAGTGTAAATAACTTTTCCAGAAGAACCAGCTGCCGCTCCACCGCCACTTCCAGGGGCACCTGTATTGCCACCTCGACCCCCGGCTCCCGGTGCGCCACCACGTCCATCCGGATCTCCATCCGTATCGTTGGTGACTTGGGGCCCGCGAGCCTGCTTCCATTCCTTACCGTCTCCAAATGGATCTCCAACGAGAAAATCTCCAGGATTCGAGGCACTCGGCGGTGGCGGCGCCATAGTCCCCGGCGTACCACTTCCTCCACCACTTGCTCCACCGCCACCGCGTGAGCCACCACCGCCGCCTTCTCCACCGGCACCACCAGCACCACCAGCTGCTCCGCCACCTTCGCTTAGTCCCAAAATTTCATCCGGAGAACCGTAAAGACTGACGACTTTCGCGCCCGTATCGTAAAGGCTGACACTAATCAACCGGTTCTCTGCTGTACCTCGGCGGGCTTGTGGGGCAGACTGAGCAATTACCATTGCTGAGCCAAGCGCCATCGCCGCGATTGTTGTTCCAATAAGTGCTTTCTTCACAGGTCTGAATTCCATCCCTCTTGTGGATTACGAACACACAGACGAGAACACCCAGCCAAATGGTTACAAACTTCTCCCCAATTATTCCCAACCAGGACCGCGAGGAACTTAACCCCCACTAAACGTCTTAAAGCAGATACACTCGTAACAAAGTAAGGAGTGAAACAAAAGAATCATGGGAGCTAACCTCGCACTCGAAGCAAGCAAATTTGAAGCCGAAGTCCTTCAATCTGACCAAGCCGTACTCGTCGACTTCTGGGCCACCTGGTGCGGACCCTGTGTCGCCATTACCCCGTCCGTCGAAGCAATCGCCGAAGAAATGAGCGGAACCGCAAAGGTCTACAAAGTAGACGTAGATGCCAACCAAGAACTCGCCATGCAATACGACATCATGAGCATTCCTGCACTCCTCGTTTTCAAGGGCGGAAAAGAAGTTGACCGCATGGTCGGTGCAGGCTCAAAAGCCGACATCAAGTCCATGCTCGAAAAGCACGTTTAACCAACGTCATCACTCACAATCAAGTGGCCCGGTTGCATGTTTTGCCACCGGGCTTTTTTAGAACCTAGCAACCCTGTTCCACCCTATCTCGTCCCTAAAAGCAATCCTGTGACCAAAATCCGACTGCTTCTACTCGCAACGCTTCTGGCTGTCGCATCCCTTCTCAATGCAGACGACGGATTCAAAATCACGCAGTACGACGTCCAACTCACCGTTACCAAAGCCGCCGCTGTCGTTGTAAACGAGACTATTCAAGTCGAATTTCTCCAATCGCGCCGAGGGATTTTCCGCGATATTCCCACTCGCTACACCCTGCCCGATGGCACATCCAGGCGCGTTTACCTCTCAAACATCTCCGTACCAAACTATGAGTCAAAAATCACTTCAGAAGGCCCCAATACACGAATCCGAATTGGAAGCGAGAGCGTCTTCCACTCGCCCGGAACAACCCTAACATATACAATAAATTACACCATATCGGGAGCAATCAACTGGTTCGAAGCCGATTCCACATGGGAAGATCGTGCGGAAATCTACTGGAATGTCTACGGCCCTGGCTGGCCCGTAGACATAGAAAAAGGATCATTCCAAATTGACTACCCAACGGGAAAGGAATCGACCGTCCCAATCCGAGTCTATCGAGGCACCGTCGGAAGTACAACATTTATCTCAATCCCCAATAACAAAACGACATCTGACCGAACCGACATTTACACATCAGAACCTGGACGACTCATTGGCAAAATTTCCTTGCCCATTCCGGCCTATAATGCCCTAAGTGTCGTCATAGGTGTTCCCTCCTCAAATATCCCGCGTCCTCCCTTCTGGATCACAATCCAACAAGAAGTCTATCGGAATTGGGGGTATCTCCTCCCCGTTTTTCTTTCCGTCATTCTCGGGGTGATCTGGCTCGCCATCGGTCGCGACCCCAAACTCGGACCACCCGGCGTTCGATTCGACCCACCCCCTGGAATTGCTCCATCCTTCGCCGGTGTACTCATTGATGACAAAGTAGATGGGCGCGATATCACCGCCGGAATAGTAAACCTAGCCGTGAAAGGCTATCTCAAATTCCAAACCGAAAATCCCCACGGACGGTTCGAGCCAGAAGATTCTTATATCATCAGCACCGGAAAACAAGCATCAACCGATATCACACCGTTCGAGAAGTCACTCCTGGAAGCCATCAACCCAGGCACAATGCGCCAGCCGATCGCGACATTGAACACTAAGCTCGCCACCGCAGGCCCTCGACTAGCCAAACAGCTCGAAGAAAAGCTGATCAAATTTGGGTTCTACCGAACTCTCCCTCATCAAGTGAAGAGCACCATGATTTCTATCCTCATTGGCTTCTTCTTCATAGTCTTCTGGTGCGGTGGAGGAATTTTCGTTTCGCTCGCTCAAACCCTTGGCGTCATGCCGACAACGGCGAGTCTTTTTATCGGTGCCATTACCTGTATCCCCGTCTATCTCATCTTCATGAACATCATGCCGGCTCGAACTCGGCTCGGAGCAATCAAACACAACGAATGCCTTGCATTCTACGAGGCAATGAAGCGCCGGGCCCATTACAAAGAATGGTTCACTAAAACAAATCTTGATCAAGTCAAGTACGAGCAATTCCTACCCTACGCAATCGCTTTCAATCTCGTTGATGAGTGGGGCAAAATATGCGACGGTGTAGTGACTGAGCCTCCGTCATTCATCGACAGCTCATACGACCGCAGCCTCTGGAACTACTACTATTTCCACAACAGCCTTAACCACACATTCCACCATGTCAATTCTGATATGGCGTCCAGCATCGCCCCTCCATCAAGGTCGGATGGAGGATCATCCGGCTGGTCTGGCGGATCAGGATTCAGTGGAGGAGGAGGATTCTCCGGCGGTGGCTTTGGTGGCGGTGGCGGCGGAAGCTGGTAGTTCAAAGAAAATCAGATAATTGGTTAAGGTTCCCTTAATCACCAAACAACAAACTTCTATGGTTCGCCATGGAAAGCCCAACCCGGTTCAACCGCAGTCAGATCGTCACCCTCTCGCTCTTGGTTCTCGGTTATATGGCCTTTTACGGAGCAAGAGCAAACCTCAGCGTTTCAACCACATCCATTATTGAAGAATTCGCTTCGGTCGGATTCACCAAAGAAACTCTTGGAGCAATCACCTCGGTCGGAACTCTGCTCTATGCCGCAGGAAAATTCTTTGGTGGTTCATTCGCCGACCGTTTCACCGGTAAGAATTCGTTTCTGTTTGGCGCGGCCGGAGCGGCAATTGCTACAGTGTTGATGACAATTCTTGGCCCCGCCGCTCTCATGTTTCTTTGGAGCACAAACCGCTTCACCCAGGCCATGGGCTGGCCCGGAATGGTCAGAGTAACCGGACACTGGTTTCCTAAGTCCCAATTCGGAACTGCGATGGGCATTGTGAGCCTTAGCTACCTGTTTGGTCCGTTTCTCTCAAAGACCCTTTACGGATACCTGTTCGACCTCGGCTATTCTTGGAGAACTATCTTCTACATCGCCGCCGCTGGCCTGATCGTCATGTTCCTTGCAAACCTCGCAATCCTCAAGGAATCACCCGATCTAGCCTCTAAATCCGATCCATCACCCGAGCAAAATGAAATCCTTCCCGTCAATAAAATTTTCCGAACTCTCTTCACAAACCGCAACTTCTGGATAGTGTGTCTCCTCTCATTTGGATTCACTGTCATGCGGGAAACGTTTAATAACTGGACGCCCACTTACCTCGAAGAAATTGGTGGCCTCACGAAAGGTGACGCGAGCCGAAATGCCGGTATGTTCGATCTCTTTGGCGGCTTCTCCGTCCTCATCGCCGGGATCCTTTCGGACCGACTCGGACCAAAGGGCCGACCAACCATAATCACCATTGGACTCGCTGCCACCGCCGCTTGCCTCTTTATTCTCAGTCAGATTTCAACCGGATCAGGCACTTCTCTCATCCCAATCCTCATTCCTGCCATTGCCTTTCTCATGATCGGCCCCTACAGTTTTCTTGCCGGATCGCTCAGTCTCGACATGGGGGGTGCCAAAGGCGGCGCAACCGCAAGCGGTTGGATTGATGGGATCGGCTATTTGGGTGGAATCCTAAGTGGCTGGTACATCGGCTCAATCGCAACGACCGCCGGATGGGGCGCCGCATTCACGACTCTAACCATAACGGCAGTTCTGACGTTCTTGGTTGCGCTGGTTTATCAGATTGCAAGTCCAAAAACATCTGTCGCCACTTGACGAACATTTGCGACCAAATGCGTCGGGTCGTAATCCAGAAGCTGTTCGCGTGTGTGAGTTCCTTCCCAAACCCCAATAACCCAACCGCATCCTGCCGCATGGCCTTGCTCCATATCGCTAGGCGTGTCGCCAACTTTGGCAACGAGAGCCGCATCCTCCACGTCAAGAACCCGCATCGCTGATTCAATCATATCTGGAAAAGGACGCCCGCGAGCAACTTCATCCGAAGTAACCGAGAAGTCAATAACCCGCTCTCCCCAACCCAGCCGATCCAAAATCACATCCGCAATTGGACGACTAAAGCCCGTATCCAATGCAATTTTCACCCCATGCTCGCGCAAAACCCTAAAAACCTGTGAAGCACCATCGATCTCCCTCACCCTGGGATCTTCATGATAAAACCGCAACATTTCCGCCAAAAAAACCTCGTGGATTTCATCAACAAATATCGCATCCGCAAAACGATCGTCTCCATTCTGTTCTAGAACTCGGGCAATCGCAATCGGCTTGGGAATTCCCATCAGCGGATTGATTTGGTCGGTTGATATCTCAACCCCCTTGGACGCAAACCCATGGACCACTGCATGATTCACAAAATCAGCATCGTGAACCGTTGTCCCCGCCATGTCAAAAACAACCAACTTTGGCAACATTCCGTTGATTATTCAATCTTTCATTCCTTCTTAACATCAAGATCATAATCTCCAACGAAATGGCTTCTCCTGATCTCGTGATTATTGGTTCCGGAATCCTCGGTCTTGCCCACGCCCTCGCCGCCGCAAAAGCCGGGATGAGCGTTGAAGTCATCGAATCAACCTTGGCACCCCAGGGAGCCTCAATCCGCAACTTTGGCATGATCTGGCCCATTGGTCAAACCCCCGGCGAGCTCCGCGACTTCGCTCTCCGGTCCAGGGAAATTTGGCTGGAAGTAGCCGATCAAGCCAACTTATTCAACGACCCATGCGGGAGCCTCCACCTCGCTCTGCATCCAATCGAAGCGAAGCTTCTGAACGAGTTCCAATCCCAAAACCCAAATACGACTACGATTCTGTCTCCCGATGAAACCATCGAGAGATTTCCGCTTGTGAATCCTACCGAGCTTCAATCTGCTCTTTTCTCAACGACCGAACTTTGCGTCAACCCCCGGGAAGCATTAGCGCAACTGCCTAACTTTCTAAACTCCGAACATGGGATTCGCTTCTCATTCGGAGAAACCGTCACAAATATTGACGGCAACGACATCAGAACAAATCTGCGGAATCTTTCCGCAAGCAAAATATTCGTTTGCCCAGGGGCCAATTTCAAAATCCTCTTCCCTGATTTCTTCACCCACCACGGTGTCCAACAATGCCAACTCCAAATGCTACGGCTTGAGCCGCCAACTCCCGAAAAAAGACTCCAAACCATGATCGCGGGCGGACTCACTCTAAGCCACTACCTCAGCTTCCGAGATTGCCCAAGTTTTCCTCTTGTCAACCAACATCATTCTGATTACTACCCAGAATTTATGAAGCGCGGAATCCATGTCATGGCTTCTCAACACCAAAGCTCTGAAGTCACTATTGGCGACAGCCACACATATGGATTGGACTTACCCCCGTTCACTGAAGAGCAAACCGATCAACTTATCCTTGGCTACCTCGCTAAGTTAATCCAATCCGAAACTTGGCGAGTCTCAAGTCGCTGGCTCGGAACCTATTCCAAACATCCAACCAAACCGCTTCTCAAAGAGCAAATGTCAGACGCAACTACCATTTGTGCCAGCCCCGGAGGAGCAGGAATGACATTGTCATTCGGTTGGGCCGAGCGAAATATTGCCGACCTAACTCAATAGAATTTCTGGCAACGCATTCACATTTGCCACCAAATGAGTGTGCGGGTAAGGAATCAATGCTTCCCTTGCGTGAGTCCCCTCCGTCACGCCAATCACCCAACCACAACCCCCAATATTCCCCATCATCAAGTCATTCGGCGTATCTCCCACCTTTGCTACATGGGCAGGATTGTCCACCGCGAACCGCTTCATCGATTCAAAAATCATGTCCGGTGACGGCTTTGGGCGGTTCACTTCATCACAAGTAATCGTAAAATCAATCACCCCTCCTTGCCAACCTAGCTTGCCCAAAACGGCATCCGCGACTCGCCGATTCAACCCCGTATCCAAAACGATAAACATCCCTTCTTGGCGCAATTTTGTGAACACCGCCATCGCCCCCGGAACCGGATTACCCTCCGCTTCAAAATGCTCAATCAAAGCCCCATCCAACTTCTCTGATACCTCCTTCAAAAACCCCGGTTCTTCTGCCCGTTCATGACCAGCTCGTTTCATTCCGTTTTTAACCGCTGTAACTGTTGGCATCCCCATCAAAGTGACAAACGAACCTGGCCCCATATCTGCGCCGAACTCCCCAAACACTCGCGACATCACTTTCGCTACGCCACCCCGGTCAAACACAGTCGTCCCTGCCATATCAAACATGACCAGCTTCGGCTTCATCGCTACCCAGTATGACCCAAACGAACGCGCTAAAGGTTCAAACATTGACTTAACCCCAGGTTAAACCCTGAGTGCAATGCTCAAGGAATGATCGGACTTGTTGCCACACTACTCCTGAGCCAAAACTCTCTTCAAACCGATTTTCGAGTCACCCCTTACCTTCTTGCTCCCCATAATCAATCCATCACAATAACTTGGTTCTCGCATAGTAACCAGCCTGGCACCCTCACTGTTGCCAACCAAAAATTCACTACTCGCCCCACCAAAACCTCAATCCTTGATTACCACTCAATCGAAGAAGCCGAGCGATCAGAGTTTCCCGACATGGCAAAGGGAACTCCCTACAAACACCAAGTCATCGTCAAAAATTTAGTCTCAAACTCCACTCAAACCTACACAGTAACCCAGGGCAAATCCACATACTCTGCATCCTTCCGGACCGCACCAAAAGCTGATTCCTCAACTCCAATCCGGATCATTGCCATTGCTGATTGCGAAACCGACCCCGAAGGTCGCAAAATCTATCGCGAATGGAGCACCGGAACTCAACACCCCGATTCCACCGGACGCCCCACCGACCAGAACAACTACCTCATCACAGAAACTCAAGGCTTCATCGAAAACCTCAAACTGATTCGGCAAGCCAAACCCAACCTCATCATGCTCGCCGGTGACATCGTCCAAGGCGGAGGCTATCAGCGCGCTTGGGATGAATTCTTTTTCCACACCGCCGGAAAATTCGATGACATCCTGGGATCAACTCCTCTCATCCCCGCTATCGGAAACTGGGAAAACTTTGGTGCTCGCGTCGGAGGTTACGAACCATGGGCCGTCAAACTCGCCCGAGACAAGTACGCATCCTATTTCGATGCCCCCGCCAACAACGTCCGCGAATACAAGAACTTCTATCACCGTCAAGACTACGGCCCGGTGACAATCATCACCCTCGATTCATCCAACGGACTGCCCGACAACACCGACAACGACACCAACAAGAACATCAACAAGTCCACCTATCCCGGCAACAACTTAACCGATCTGAACCCCGGATCAGCCCAATGGAATTGGTGTATGGATCAGCTTAAAGATGCACGATCAAAAGGACAAATCATCCTTGTGCAATTCCATCATATCCCGTATTCGAGTGGAGGCCACTCCCTCCCAACCTCGCTTCCCGACTCATCTGGACAGAGCGGTCTCGCCATGCGGGCTTACACGCCCTACTTCCAAAAGTACGGCGTATCCGCCATCATTTGTGGGCACAACGAATCCTTCGAGCGATCTCAACTGGGTGACATCCAAATCTACGATGTCGGTGTCGCCGGAGACGGTCTCGGTTCATCAATTTCTGACCGAGATCCCCGACGCATGAACCCATGGCGAAAGTGGGTTGCTCACTTTGACTCACCCGAACTCTGGCGCGGGCCCCAACTCATCGACGGCGGCAAACATTACGGACACCTTGAAATCGACGTCATTCCCAGCCCAACCCAAGCCACGATCACATTTACTCCCGTCTATTCATTCCCCGTCACCAACGATCAAGGCAAAGTCATCAAATTCGAACGAAGAGTCTATAACGACCAGATCACCGTCAAACATCCTCGTCCCCAAAAGCCCCTCGAAATCAAGACTCCCGGAACTTAAGTAAAACCACTGCCAAAATAGACCTCAGTGCAACACCTGACTTTCCCAATCCGCAGCGACAAGGTCACGATGACCGTCGCTATATCCGAACATATCGTGTCCGTAACATCTCCATACCAAACCATTGACATTTACCAATCCACCGAACTTGGTCGCATGCTCTTCCTCGACGGTCACGTTCAACTTGCCGAATTCGATGAACACGCCTACCACGAATCCTTCGCTCACATCCCCCTCAGCGGAATGAAAAATCCCCAATCCGCCCTCATCGTCGGTGGTGGTGACGGTGCTCTCCTCCGCGAACTCTGCCGCCATGAATCCTTCACCACCATCCATATGGTCGAAATTGATGAGATGGTCGTTGACACCTGCCAAACTCACTATCCCGAACTGAATAACGGCGCATTTCAAGACCCTCGTGCATCAATTTTTTTTGAGGACGCATTTGCTTTCGTCAAAAATCCACCCCAAAAATACGACGCGATCTACATCGACGCCACTGACGTCTATGAAGAAGAAGATGGATCCCTCTCCGAGCAACTCTTCACCGAATCCTTCTACCAAGATTGCGCCAAGGCTCTCACCGAAAACGGAATCTGCGTCACCCAAGCCGACAACCCCGTCTATTGTCCTTACTCCGCCGGCCCGATCCTGACCCAATTCGAGAATGCCTTCGGCAAAGCCGGATTCTATTGGTGCCAAGTCCCCTCGTTCGGCGGATATTCCGGATTCGTCTGGGGAAGCCCCAACCACCAACCCGCACCTGAGCGAAAACTCCCCGCCAACCTCAAACTCAAGTATCTCAACGATTTGAACTACGCCCTCGCCCTTTCGCCAATCCCATTTGGCGATCTGAGCCAATAAAACCACTAGGTTAAGACTCACTCTCTGTCAAATACCGGGCTTCAAGCATCCCATCTAAGGAACACCCCATCAACTGAGGTTCCTTCGGAATGTTTGCTGCCCTTCCTTTCACCCTTGCGCTCATCACGTCACCCCAATCCGGTTGGGAGACCAAGTCCAATACAACCAAAATCCCGTTTGAAGTCCACAACGCGGTCGTCAAGGCCCTTCAGGAAGCAACTGAAGCCCAGACCAAACGCGATTACCAACTCAGTCTTGCCCTGCTCCACGGAATCATCTACAACGATGGAGTCAAAATTGCCATAGACCCAGACGGCCTCACCCCTACCCCCGCTGCCCGCCAGGGTCTGACCAACGCCCTGAACTCTTGGGAGAAAGCCCTCGAAAAAGATAACCCCATCCAATTCATCTCCGACCCCACAAAAGCCCACCTCACCCTTCAATTTGTTGACAAAGTCCCCCGCTCCGGTCATGACGCTTTGGGTCTGATCGAGCTCAAAAAGCGGTACTCGTGGAACCGAACTCGCTACGAAATAGAAATAAGCGGAACAATCTATGTCCAAACCCACTTCAACCGTATCCCCCTCACCAGTAGCCAGTTCACCGAGGTCATTGCTCACGAACTCGGACATCTTCTCGGGCTCGACGATCTCAACCAAACCGGCCAGCTCATGGGGCCAATGATTCTCGATCAACCCGTGAGTGGTCCAAACGCCCGAGAAACCTATGCCGTCCAAATCGTCCGGTACCACGCCAAAACTCAATGGAACACCGTCGTCGATCTCATTAACGCCAGCAAGCAATCGCAAACCGAAGCAGAATTCCTGTCTTACGAACAAGAATATCTAGCAACTTGTACAGTGGGAGGCCCTTGCAAATACGGCAAACACTAATTAGAGTCCTTGGAGGTTCTCAAAATGGTCAGCTCATCAACAACCGCAATGGTTTCGACACTGGCCGGCCTGAAACGCCTTGAAGCTCAAATTCAGCGCGCCATGCTGGAAACAAGCGGACAGGCGCCACAGATGCCGGAACAATCACCCGAGAAAGTGGCAGACATGATGGAACACGAAGCAGCAAAGACTGCCGCCCGTGCCAAATCCGTCATGAGCAGCCTCGACATCTCCGCGTGATCAAACCAGGAGAAAAACCAACATATGTCAATCAACGGAATCGGCCCCGCCCTTGCCAGCCTGCACTCAGCCCAGTCGCTCGCCGCAGGCGCGGCTCATTCCGTTGCCACCCAACCCGAGCAACTCCCGGATGCGCTCATTCAGCTCAACCAGGCCCAGCTCCAAACCCAACTGGCAGCAAAAGTGATCCAAACATCCGATCAAATGACGAAATCATTAATCGACATGATCGCTTAGCCCCCTTTATCCCGTCCCCCAATCAACAAACCCCTTGAAAGCCAAATCTGTCCACACTCAGAGGCGGTACTCTCGGCCCGTGTCGGATTCCCAACTCGGGCCCCTAGTGGCCACCCTCTACGAACTTCAGTCTGCGTACCTTGAGCCAAAACTCAAGGCTGCCGGAATCCGCTGGACAACATTCCAACTCCTCGCCGCAGTCATCGGGGCCGGAGATCAAGCATCCCAAGCCGAAATCGCCCGCCGTCTGGCCGTTGCTCCCGCAACTCTGTCCGAAGCCGTTCAGACCCACGTCCGCCAAGGTCTCCTGATCCAAGCCCCGGCACCCTCTGACCGACGCAAGAAAATCCTTCAACTCACCCCCGAAGCGAAACGCAAAATGTCAAAGGTCGCCGTCCACGTCCAAACGCTAGAACAGCTTCTCACCGCGTCCATCAGCCCCAAACTCATTGCCGAAACGGAAACCGCTTTGGAGAAAATGGTGCAAAACCTCGAAAATCATCTCTGAAGGACTGGACCCCAAGCGAAAATTCCTGGTAAAAGTACAAGATCAGCGGCAACTCTTGGGTCCATCTCACCGTCCCTAGTTGCTACAGGCGCTAACTGAAGGGCAAAAAATGATTCGGATCGTCGGAGTTCAGCCAAACGAAAATATTGGTCAAGAATTCGTGTTGCTGCAAAATCAAGGCAACATGCGCATCAATTTGCGCGGATACGCTCTTATCGCCGATTCCAATCTGTCCGATCCCCCTGGACTCCAAAACGTCTTTGTCATCAACGAAGACATTAATATTCCCCCCGGACACCATGCCGCCATCCGAACTGGGTCCGGTACCTCTGACTGGTGCCACAAGCACGATGGCTATCATGTCTACCACTTCTTTCTCGGACGCAACACCCCTATCTGGGAACCTGAAACCACTGTCCACCTCCTCACCCCCACTCACAAATTCGCCACCAAAAAAGTCGAAGTCATCCCAGTTTAGAAAATATTTCTTCAGACTCCCTCGTCGACTACGAAAGTTATGTTGAAACGATTGCATTCGGGCAATATGTAAGGAGATTTTACTAAAGAAGTTGTCGTGATGAGGAATGCGCTATCTCTAATTTAACTAATCCTGATCGCCTAAACAGTATTCACGGATTCTGGAAAATACTCGTCACGCCATAATCTCATGACATGGCAAAACCCGCCACTCTTATCACCGGCGCTTCCGGCGGCATCGGACTCGCCCTCGCCGAAATCTACGCCAAGAACTCCCACCCCCTCATCCTTGTCGCCCGATCCGAAGACACCCTCACAGAAATCGCTGCCCGACTCCAAAAGCGATATGACATCCCCGTAAAGCCAATCGCCCTCGATCTTTCCGCCCCCGGTGCAACCGCCGAACTTTACAGCCAACTCGCCGCCGACCAAACCCCCATTGACCAGCTCATCAACAACGCCGGATTCGCAAACTACGGGACATTTCATTCCATTCCCACCGACCGCCAACTCGACCTCATCGACCTCAATATCCGCGTCCTCACCGATCTCAGCCAGCGGTTCATCCCGATCCTCCTCCAATTCCCCAATTCACGCCTCGTCAATGTCGCGAGCACCGCCGCGTTCTTCCCCGGACCCCACATGGCCGCTTATTACGCGAGCAAAGCCTACGTGCTCAGCCTTTCCGAGGCCCTCGCCGAAGAATATCGAACTACCCACCTCGCTGTCTGTGCCCTCTGCCCCGGCCCCACCAAAACAGGGTTCCAAGACCGCGCTCAAATGCAACGTTCTCGCCTGATGCAAGGCCAATTCATGACCGCAGACCAGGTGGCCCACGCCGCCTATCTCGGAATCCAATCCGGCGATCCCATCATCATCCCTGGCACGATGAACCGATTCCTCACTTGGCTCCCCCGAATCATGCCCCGAACCGCCCTCGCCCGAATCATTGCCGGTGCCCAAGAACCCGTCTAATCCGAACTCCGAGGCCCCCGGTTCACCGCTGGATCCTCCAATGAACGCCATAAGTAGTAACTCGCCACCGTCCGGAAAGGACGCCACCGCTCCGTAAACGCCATCATCTCCACCGCCTTTGGCTTCTCGACTCCCATCATCGGCACTAAAGCCTTCTGCAGACCCAAATCTCCCGGCGAAAACACATCCGGCCGGCACAAATAGAACATCAAAAACATCTCCACTGTCCAAGCCCCCACCCCCTTAATCGGCAACAACGCCTCCCGCATCGCTTCATCCGACATCTCAAAGAGCCGAACCGGAGTCAAGTCCAGTTCATGAAACCGCTCCGCAATATTTAGAATATACGTCGCCTTCTGCCGAGACAAACCAACACCCCGCAAAGTCTCAACGTCAAACCGCAAAACATCCTCCGGTGCCATCCCCGCGTCCGTTCCCACCAATCCCGCAAACCTCCCAAAAATCGTTTCTGCTGCCTTCCCCGAAAGCTGCTGAAACGTGATGATCCTCGCCAAAGCCCGAAACGGATTCTCGACCAATTCAAAAACCGGTCGGTCGTGAACCGCAACCACCGGCCCCAAAAACTCACACCCCTCCAACTCCAACAATGCCGAGTTCAAAATCTCACTATCGGCAAGCGTCAAAATCTCACTCCAATGCTGTACTGAATCGCATTAAATCCCTGGTTATCGTTGTTCGTCGCCCCATTCGACATATGATGCCACCGAATGCTGAAAATATATTCCTGACCCATATATTCCGTCATCACCCCAATCCCAAAGAACGGCGTACTATTTAACTGGTTCGGCAAGTCCTGAGTTGTCCGCTCTGCATAACTTACCCCCCACCCCAAATCCAAAAACGTCGTCCAGCCCGGAATATATTCATTCCAATACCGCGCACCCAGTTTCACCCCCCATGTGTACATCGTGTTCGCTGGGTTTCCGTCCAAAGCCCCCGCCCGAGTCGGCATGAAATACACCCCGTAAAGAGCCTGAGCGGGGTTCGACTTGTAGCGGAGCCTTGGCTCAGGCTTTAAGTAAGTCAGTTGATAGATTGAACCAAACCTTGCATCCTCCGACCCAATCCACGCCTTACCTTCGCTATACCCCGCTTCCAACATCCAAAGTGTCTCCTTCACCCGGAACGCCTGCCTGTCATCATCAGCTAAAACAACTGACGAAAACACAAACATACAACCCAACAACCCAAGCCTCATCCCTGATATTTCTCGCATCCTCATCTCACGACGTTCAAAGATTACCGAACTGTTCCCGAGGGCCGGGTCGTTCAATCTGTCACAATTTGACACCCCCACCGGAACTGTTATGGCTCTCCGCTTGCCCACCCTTGTCATTGTCGGCCGACCCAACGTCGGCAAAAGCACAATGTTCAACCGACTCATCGGCTACCGCCTTGCCGTGGTCGAAGACACTCCGGGCGTCACCCGAGACCGTATCTATGCCGAATCCAAATGGAAAGACTGGCAATACCGCGTCGTTGACACTGGAGGAATCCTCTTCGGCGATGACGATCCCCTCGTAGATCAAATCCGCACCCAAGCCGAAGTCGCCATGGCCGAAGCCGACGTCGTCCTCTTCGTCGTCGATGCAATCGATGGCGTCCACACCGCCGACTGGGATCTCGCCGAGTACCTGCGCGGATTCAATCGCCCCGTTTTCATCGTCGTCAACAAAGCCGACAACCAAGACCGAGTCAACGCCAGCCCCGAATTCTATTCCCTCGGCGTTGGCGAAGAAGTCTTCCCCGTCTCCGCCCTCCAAGATAAAGGCTTCGACAAACTCCTTGCCGCCGTTTTTGATGGCCTCGCCAAACACATGGCCCCTGAAGCCAACCCGGACGAAGAACTCAGACTCGCCATCATCGGTCGTCCAAATGTCGGAAAGTCCTCAATGCTCAACGCCTTCAGCGGGGAACAACGCGCCATCGTCAGCGACATCCCTGGCACTACCCGCGATGCAATCGACTCTCTCGTCGAATTCAAAGGACATAAAATCCGCCTCATCGACACCGCCGGTATCCGCCGCCGCGGCAAAGTCCAAGGAAGCATCGAATTCTATATGGTGCTCCGCGCCCAACGGGCTCTCGAACGCGCCGAATGTGCTCTGCTCGTCATTGATGGCGAAGAGGGCCTCACCGATGGTGACAAGCGAGTCGCAAAAATGTCCCTCGACATGGGCAAACCTCTCGTCATTGCCGTGAATAAATGGGATCTCATCGAACCCCCGACCGGGCAACTCGGTAAAACCACTGACACCAAAAAAGAGTTCATGCGCCGAATCCATGACGAGCTCCCCGAAATGAGCTATGCCATCATCCGGTTCACCAGCGCTCTCGAATCAAAAGGGATGGATGGCGTCATGAAAGCCGTCTTCACCGCCGTGGATAGCTGGAATTTCCGACTTCCTACTGGCCCTCTCAACCGTTTGGTTCAAGATGCGCAGTTCGAAAAACCCCTCACCCGCAAAGGCCAGCCGTTCCGCATCAAATTCGCCACCCAACCCCAGAGCCGTCCTCCCACATTCGTCATGTTCTGCAACAACCCGGAACTATTCCACTTCAGCTACCAGCGGTACATGATCAACCAAATCCGCAAAAAATTCCCCCTCCCCGGCACCCCCATCACCGTCGTCGCCCGCAAATCCGGCGAGGATAAAGACGACAAAGAATAGTTGCCAAGGGTAGCATTGGCTACGCTGGTGCTCAAAGTCCCCCCTCTCCGTTTTAATGGAGAGGGGGTTAGGGGGTGAGGTTCGTGTGCATACTCATTACCTAAATTGGGCAGAACCAAATTTCCCTCCCCAAGTTTGGGGAGGGACTAAGGGAGGGGTTGTCACAAGCACAGAGAAAGGACTCCAGATGAATCCGAAGTCCATCTCAATCAATCGTAACTCCTCGTAATCCGGACATCAACTCTAGGGTTGCATTAGCAACGCCAGTGCTCGAAGTCCCCCCTCTCCGTTTTAATGGAGGGGCCCGTCTTCGCGCAGGCGGGGAGGGTTAGGGGGTGAGGTTCGTGTGCATACTCTTTACCTCAATTGGGCAGAACCGAATTTCCCTCCCCAAGTTTGGGGAGGGATTGAGGGAGGGGTTGCAAACGGAATAGCTTGTAAGTCCTGAAATACCGAGTGAAAATTCAAGAATCATAAAGACAATTTACAATCTATACACGCCCGAGAAAAACTACTCTTCCCAACGCCAGTAGAGAAACAACCCTTAACAAAACTGGTCGGGGCGACAGGATTCGAACCTGCGGCCTCATGCTCCCAAAGCACGCGCTCTACCAAGCTGAGCTACGCCCCGATATCCTCACAATTATAGCCACCCCAAGCCCCCATCCCCAGGGGCCACCCACCCCGGGAACCCAAAAACCCCATCCCCTGTTGAACCCCACAATGAAAAAACTACTGGGGATCGCCGCCGCCGCCCTCATCGCAGGTGTGATGTTTGCCCTCGCCCTCCCCCCGCGATCCTTCGGTTTCCTCGGATGGATATTCCTCGTCCCCCTTCTCCTCACCCTCCGAAACACCCGCTTCGTCACCGGATTCATAGCCGGAATCACTGCCGCCATGACCGCCGCCGTCATCAGCACCACCCCCCTCGTTGCCCCCAATGTCATCACCACCGGAGACATCAGTTGGAACTACGTCGGATTCGGACTCTACGGCGTAGTCCTTGCCCTGATGCTCGGGTTCGCCGCCGAACAAAAATCCCTCACACTCGGCCGCGCCGCAATCCTGGCCTGCCTGGGCGTCGTGATGGAGTGCATCACGTTCATCAAACTCCCCGCCCACCTCGCCCTCACCCAATACGCCAGCACCCCCATGCTCGCCCTCGCCAGCATCACCGGAATCTGGGGCGTAAGCTGGCTCCTTTGGTTTAGCAACTTCGCCCTCGCCTCCGAATCCACCCAAAAGTACTTCCGCCCCGCCGTCGGCGGAGTCGCCCTCATTGCCCTGATCTCATCAACAATCGGATGGCACTCCCCTCAAACCCCCGACCGCGTCGTCGGCGCAGTCCAAACCGACCAATTCGGAAGCCAATCAATCCTCCCCATCAACGAATCCCTGATCGCCCAAAATCCCGACCTCGCCGTCTGGCCCGAACTCAGCATCGCCGAACACGATATCGCCCCAATCCAATCCTTCGCCGCCCGACCCGACGGGTTCCCCATCGTTGCCACCCTCCACACCTCCCACGATCCCAAACCCCACAACACCGCCGTCTACATCGACAAATCCGGAGCCCAAGGCAACTATCACAAACGCAAACCCTTCGCCGGAGAAGCCGACCAAATCACCCCCGGCACTCGCCCCATCGTCGTCCAAACCCTACCCCTCAACGTTGGCCTCAACATCTGCTTCGATAGCTGCTACCCCGGTGTCATGCGCGACACCGCAAATGCCGGAGACCCCGACCTCATCGCCCTCCCCACCCTCGACCCCGCCAGCCCGAACGGGTTCATCCAGGCCGCCCACGCCGCTTTCACCCCCTTCCGCGCCGCCGAACTCGGTATCCCCATCGTCCGCGCCGAAGCCACCGCCTGGTCAATGATCGTTGACTCCCGGGGCCGCATCACTGGCAAACTCCCAACCGGATACGAAGGCACCCTCGCCCGATCAATCGACTCCCCCCAACCCCGCACTATCTACCGAACCCTCGGCGACTGGTTCCTCTGGATGTGCGCCGGCGTCCTTATTGCTTCAATCTTCCATTCTAAGCACCCTCATTAATCCCAAACCGGACCCGCCAACCCCCCGACCCCCTCCAGGTACTATGCAACTCCCCGACGAGGCGACGTACCCAAGTGGTTAAGGGGAGGGACTGCAAATCCTTTATGCATCGGTTCGAATCCGATCGTCGCCTCCAATATCTTTCTTAAGCGAACAGCGAATCAAAAACCACGTCAATCTTCGCCGTTGCATCAAATTTCTGGTTTGTCAAATGCGCCACCGACATAAATCCAAACAGCGTCGCCGCCAAAAGCTCCGGATCAGCAAACGGACTCCCCTTCTTCGTCTTCGCCTTCCCAACTGCCTCCGTCATGGCCCCCACCCAGTCCGAATAAATCCCCAAAACTTCCTTCCGTAACTCGGCATGTTCCACACTCGCCGCATAAAGGCTGAGCAAAACCTTCGCAAACCGGCTCTGCTTCTTGCAATAAGCCTCCGCCAAAGCAAGCTCTCCTTCCAACTTCTCCGCATCCGATCCGAGCGAGGCATAAAACTTCTCCCGGTCCCCCGCAAACTGCGCCTTCGCAAATTCTGCTACTCCCATCAAAAGGTCAATCCGCTTCGGGAAGTAATAATGGATCGTCGCATGGTTCATCCCCATCGCCGATGCCACCGTCCGCGCATGCAAACTCTCCAGACCTTCGCTGCCCACCAAGTCATAACAAGTCTTCAAAATCTCTGGTCGTCGCTTTTGCATAGTCCTATTTTAACCGTCCAGATGGTCAGTTTTCCACTCGTTCCAATATTTTGAGTCAAAATAAACCCGTGGAACCCTACCCACGAACCTGGGCCGAGATCAACTTTCCCGCCATGGCGCACAATTTTCGCGTCATTCGTAGCCACATTGGCCCAACCCCAAAAATCGGTCTCGTCTGCAAGGCCGATGCTTACGGCCATGGCCTCGTCCCCGTCGGCAGGTTCGCCGCCCGCAACGGAGCCGACTGGCTCTGCGTCGCCAGCGTTCAAGAAGGCGTTGCCCTCCGCGATTCTGGTCTCGATTGCCCCATCATGGTGATGTCCCCCACCCTCCCTGTCGAAGCCGGTCAAGCCATCTTCTACAACCTCGACGTCTTTGTCGAATCTTCCGCCGCAATTCAGCATTACCAAACCACCGCCGCATCCCAAGACCGCATCGCCCGCCTCCACCTCAAGGTGGACACCGGACTCCACAGGTTCGGTTGCACACCCAACCAAATCCTCTCACTCACCCGAGAAATCCAATCCCAATCCAACCTCTTCCTCGCCGGAATCGCTCAGCACTTCCTCAACTCTTCCTCCAATCCCGAAAGAACCAATGCCCAGCTCTCCACGTTCCACCAATCACTCACAAACCTAGAAGTCCCTGAAGAAACCCTGATCCACACCGCCAATTCCGCCGCTACTGCACTCTATCCCGAGTCCCGTCATTCGCTCGTCCGGGTTGGCATGCACGCCTACGGTATTGACCCCGATAACCTCTATCAAAATCAGCTGATTCCCGTCATGCGCTGGTTCACGCGCATCACTTCACTCCGCCATGTTGCCCCCGGCGAAACAGTGTCTTATAACGGCACATGGCAAGCCACTACTCCATCAACCATCGCAACCCTCGGCGTGGGCTATGGCGATGGCTACCCCCGTGCCCTCAGCAATAAATCAGAGGTCTTCCTGCAAGGTCAAACTGTCCCCCAAGTTGGCCTCGTGTGTATGGATCAAATCATGATCGAAGTCACGACCGTGCCCAACCCTCAAATCGGTGATGTTGTCGAACTCCTCGGTGAAAACATCCGCGTTCCTACCCTCGCCCGCGCCGCCGACACCAATAGCCACGAAATCGTCACCCGACTCATGACTAGGGTCAACCGCCGCTACGTCTATTAACCATTTGATGGGAGGTCAAAAATGCTCGCATCAAAAATCGCGGGATGCGTTTTGATCGCCAGCAAGCCAGAAGCCGATACCACTTTGTCCAGGGCAATCTGAGCAATCGCACTTTGCGCTCCACCAAGGATAATGTTCTCCATTTCTTGAACGTTGACTCCCTCATCTCGGAGAACGCCAAGCACATGCGAGAGAACCCCGACCTTATCCTGGTGGCGTACCACCAAAAGGTGAGTCGCAACTGCCCCTTTAGTCACATTGACGACGTTATGAACGATCCCCGTGCTCTTAAAGTCAGCTACGATTCTCACGACCTCCGCTGCAACTGCCTCCTGAGCCTGCTCCGTCGATGCCCCTATGTGGTGAGTACAAACAACCCCCTTCGCATCTGTCATTGGCCCCGAATATTCCGCCTCGGCTGCTGCTGGCTCACCATCAAAAACATCCAATCCAGCACGAATCCTTCCCGCCTGACAGGCTTCAAGCAATGCCGCTTGGTCAACCACTTCCGATCGAGAGGTATTCACAAAGATCGCTCCTGGCCGCATGTTGCCAATCAACTCTGCCGAAATCATCCCTTTGGTCGAAGGATTCAAAGCCGTATGAACGCTGACCACATCCGCCTGAGAAACCAAGTCCTCAAGCGACTCCGCCCGGGCAATCCCCAAAGCCGCCGCCGCCTCCGGTTGCATCCACCTGGAGTAAGCAATTACATTCATCCCGAACGCCTTTGCCCGCGGAATCATTTCCTGCGCAATATTTCCCATCCCAATCAACCCAAGGGTTAAACCATAAAGTCCCCGCCCCTTAGAATAAGCTTTCTTGTTCCATTTTCCGTTTCGCAAATCCACCGCACAATCTGCAATGGATCGGTCAACCGCGAGCATCAAGCCAAAAGCCAATTCCGCAACCGCAATCGAATTCTTACCCGGACAATTTGCAACATAAACCCCTCGCTCACTCGCCGCCGCAATGTCAATCGTGTTCACCCCCGCACCCGCCCTAATAACGAGGGTCAAAGCATCCGCCGCCCCCATCGCGTCTGCTTCCACTTTGGTCGACCGAACGACCAAAACCGCCGGCTTCTCCCGTTCAATCGCATCTCGCAAACTGTCCCCATCCAAGTCAGCATCCTGGACAACCTCACATCCAATCGCTTTCAAGCCGTCAAGAGCCGACTGTTCTAACTTATCTGCAACCAAAACCTTCATGACCAAACTTTACCCCTCACGTACGCCAATCACATGTCCTTTAACCTCAATTTCATCTGGGCGATAACATTCGGAATCCGAACAAAGTTGATACCCGAGTCGAACAACGAATTCACCACTTTGACCAACCGGTTGGACCCTTATTCCTATTTCGACCATCCCCGAAAGCTGCCCAGTCTCGCTCCCTGGAAAACTCACTTCCGCATAACCACCGTCCACGGCCACCGACAAAGGTATCAGCCAATCAGCTCCCGGATCATTGGAATTGATATGAAAACCATCAGGAATCCGAACAACCAAATGTGCATAAGCCCAACCATCCGGATCCATCTGAAGTGGTGACGGATCAAACCAAGCCTCAATCGCCGTTCCTTGCCCAGCGATCGGCGAAGTAACTTGCCGACCCAAAACCAACTGCTCTAAGCACTCAAGCAAAATGGTTGCCGCCGCTTGTGGAGCCCGTTGCGCCCATCCATACGCAGCGGTTAAATGCTCAAGCGCTTCATCGTTGCGCCCCACCCGCCGCAGTAAACCAATTGCGACCCCATTGGCACTCGGAACCGCTTGATCCAAAAATGGCTTCTGCCGACCAATCAATTCCTCGTGCTCCCGACCCGTAAAGTAAAATCCTCGCTGGTCAGCGAACTCGTCCACCATACGGTCAACGATCAAAGCAGCGTCCCGACCTAAGTCCACCAAAGCCATGCCAAAGTAGGCAAAGTCATCGAGAAATCCTCCGACTGACTCATGCCCCTCAACCCACTGGTGGGGTAACTCGGCCCCATAATTCACAAAGAATTCTGCCACTCTAGTTGCAAGATCAAGTCGGCCTGCTTCCGCCAGCCCCGAGATCACCAACGCATTCCAAGCGAGCAGTGCCTTATCATCGCGCCCTGGTTGCTGTCGGTCTAATCGCCTCTCCAACATCTCATCTAAATCATCCAGCCGCCAGCCAATTGACTGACGCGCCAAGAGATTTAAGCCCAAATAAGCCCCCGTCGCCTCGTCCCGAAAGTTCCCCCCTGACTCAAACCCATAAACGTCCGCCACCCCATCAGAAACCTCATCCCGCTTCCAAAGATAAGTCAAACCCTCTTCACCATCAGTGTCCGCATCGAGTGCCGCCGCATAAACATCTCCCACCCTCATTTCCCGCTCGAGCCACCCCACAATCCCGTCCGTCACTTCTTCAAACAGTCCCTTCAACTCTTCATCATCGACCATCCGCGCTGCCCGGGCGTAAAGCCAAAGCATTTGCCCGTTGTCGCTCAGCATCTTCTCAAAGTGCGGCAAATGCCACTGCGCATCTGTGGAATACCGGTGAAACCCTCCACCAACATGATCGCGAATCCCTCCCAGTGCCATCTGCTCCAGCGTTCTCATCACCATATAAACCGCCGTATCAATCAGCCCTGCCCCATCTCCCGGCAAACTTGCTCGGACTTCAATGTAGCGCATCAAAAATCGCAAAGCTGCAAAAGGCGGAAACTTGGGGGCTCCGCCAAACCCTCCATTCACTTCGTCAAAATCCTCCCGCATCGCCCGCACTGCCCCATCCACCAAACCCACATCAATCTTGTCCGTCACCGGTGGAATAGTTCGCTCCAAAACCTGTCTCAACCCCTGGGCAAATTCTTCACTCTTGCGCCGAATCTCCGCTTCCTCCTCTCGCCAAGCCCCCGCCAGCGCCGCCAAAATCTGCAAAAGCCCCGGATTCTCCCCCCGCCCATTTTTCGGGAAGTACGTTCCCGCAAAGAACGGCTTTCCATCCGGAGTCAGAAAGACCGACATCGGCCACCCTCCCCGCCCCGTCGCCAATTGCACCGCTGTCATATAAAGATCATCAATATCGGGCCGCTCCTCCCGGTCAAGCTTGATACACACAAAATCCCGGTTCAACATTTCTGCAACTTCCAAATCCTCAAAACTCTCATGCGCCATAACATGACACCAATGACAACTAGAGTAACCCACGCTCAAAAAGACAGGCTTGTTCTTTTGCCGTGCCTCGTCCCAAGCCGCTTCGCCCCATTCCTGCCAATCCACCGGATTCTCCGCGTGTTGGCGCAAATACGGCGAAGAACTCAAAGCAAGACGATTCGGCATTTCAAAATCAGCATACCGACCCACCTCCGGCCCGCACAGGGAACGAACCACCCCATCCCAAACGCTATACTTCCCGACAACCAATCGTGAGCAAGCTCGAACCAACAAACAGCCTCACCCCCAATATCGCAAAAGGCGGCATTATCATGGCCGCCAGTATCTTCCTCTCCCGAATCCTTGGCTTGGTTCGCGAAGCTGTAATCACCGGACAATTCGGAAACTCAACCCTCACCGACGCCTATTTCGCCGCATTCTCGATCCCCGACCTGCTGTTCTATCTCGTCGCCGGCGGAGCCCTCAGCAGTGCCTTCATTCCCGTATTCAGCGAATATCTCCATACCGATCGCGAAGATGAGGCATGGCACATCTTCTCCGTAGTCCTCACTCTGATGTCCATCATCGTGGCCATCTTCATCGCCGTGGCGATGGTATTCACCCCCCTTCTCATCCAGATCACCGCCCCCCAAACTGACCCATCCAAAGCCGCCGAATTCTATCCAATGGCCGTCATGATGGCCCGCATTGTCCTCCCCGCCCAATTCGCATTCTTCATCGGAGGAATCCTTTTCGGCACCCTCTACAGCCGCAACATCTTCACTGTCCCCGGGCTCGGGCCAAACATTTACAACATCGGCATCATCTTTGGCGCTTTAGTTCTCAGCCAATTCATGCTCGTCCCCACCGCTGGCATGAGCTGGGGGGCAACGATTGGCGCATTTATCGGCAATCTCTTGATTCCCCTCATCGCCATGCGTTCGATCGGGCTCAAATATAAATTTAGCCTCGACACCAAACACCCGGGCGTCCGAAAAGTCTTCCGGCTCATGGCCCCGGTCGTCTTCGGTCTATCTCTTCCCGGTGTGTTTGCTCTATTCCTGGTCGCTTTCTCCAGTTGGGGCTACGGCGAAAAGTCCGGCTTCATCTCATCATTCCGCCAAGCCAACACTCTAATGCAAGCCCCTCTCGGCGTGTTCGGTCAAAGCATGGCCCTTGCCGTTTTCCCGGCTCTCAGCCAGTTCTTCGCCCAAAAGAACATGGACATGTTCCGCGACCAACTCATCAAAACTCTCCGCAGCGTCATCTACCTCACCGTCCCCGTGAGTTTCATCCTCATCTTCGCCAGCTCGGATGTCATCCGCCTCGTTTACCAACACGGTCGATTTACCGCTGAGGACACCGCTCGAATGGCTCCCCTCCTCACGGCATTCGCCATCGGAGTCCCCTTCTGGTGCCTCCAACCAATTCTCATGCGGGCCTTCTTCGCTATCCAAAACACTCTCCGCCCCATCCTTCTCGGTACGCTCGCCACCGCCATTTTCCTCGCCATCAGTTTCGCCGTGGTAACCACCAACCAGGCACCGTACGCCCTCGCCCTCGGAGGCTCTGTCGCTGCCATAGCCCTCGTCATACTTCTCATCAAGTCAATTGCCAAAGAAGTTCCCGGCCTCAACACCGCCCCATTACTTAAAACTGCCGTCAAAGCATCTGTCGCCGCTATCCCTTCAACTGCAGTCTTCTGGGGCATCTTTCGACTCAGCGAGCGGTTCCCCTCCCTAGACAACAAGTACGCCGCCCTCGCTCTTGGCCTACTATTTGGTCTGATCAGCCTATGGGTCTATTACTTCATCACTAAGTTCTTCAAAATGCCCGAATCAGCCTATTTGGATCGAGTCGCAAACCGAATAAACAAAAAATCAAAACCGGAACCAAACTGATATTACAATCCGTAATAAATCCGTATGTTCCTGATCACTGCCCTCATCGCGCCCCTCGCATTAACTGCCTCGGCTCCAATCCAATCTGGAGAACTCCCTCGAAAACCTGCTCTCGGCATCCAATTTCAAGCCGGAACCCTAGTCGTTGCCGGAACTGTTCCCGGCGGCTCTGCTGAAAAAGATCTCAAACCCGGAGACATCCTCCTAAGCCTCAATAATGTCACACTAGAAAATCCCCAACTTCTTGGCTCTACCGTCGCCCAGCTCAAAACCGGCGAGAAAATCCCCGTTGTCCTTCAAAGAGACGGCAAGGTCGTCAACTTGACCCTAACCCTCAAAGAAAGACCTCGAGAAACATCTCCCGACTACGACGTGATCTATAGCCACGTAATGAGCAACGGCAACCGGATTCGCACCATCATCACAAAACCAAAGAAAGAAGGGAAATTCCCCGTCTTCTTCATGATGCAGGGCCTCGGTCAGTTCAGCATGGATTACCCCCTGTCCGGACCATCTGGACCATACAAAGAATTTGTCCAACACTTCGCCAAGAAAGACTTCGTCACCATCCGGGTCGAAAAACCAGGAATGGGCGACGCCGAAGGCGGACCCTACCCCGAAACCGACTTTTTCACCGAAGGCGATGTCTACCTCCAAGCCCTCCGGGACATCAAAACCAAACCGTACGTCAATCCCGACCGAGTCTTCCTTTTCGGACACAGTATGGGCGGAACATTTGGCCCATGGGTCGTCAGCCAAGAGCCTGTCTATGGCTTCATTCCTGCCTCAACCCTCTACAAAACATGGACCGAATATTGGATTGAGAATGTCCGGCGCCAGCAAGCTCTCGCCGGAGCAAGCCCCCAAGAGCAAGATGCCGGAGCCCGAGCCGATGCCGTAATCCAACCTCTGGTATTGCTCCATAACTGGACACCCGCCCGTGTTGCTGAAGAATTCCCAGTCTATAAACCATACATTGACGAATACTTCGGTCAAGACCCCACTAAGATGATGGGCCGCACCCTCGGATTCTGGCGTCAACTTGCCGGACTCAACCTCCCCGAGCTTTGGAGCAAAGTCAATGCCCGCACCCTCGTCCTCTGGGGTCAATGGGATTACGTCAGCACCGAAGCAGATCACATGATGATCCGCGACCAGCTTAATTCCCAAAACCCAGGATCAGCCACCTATGTCCGCATCGATGACGCATTCCACGGCTTCACCAAAGCCACCAGCTACGAAAACGCTCGAGCCGTCCCCAGCCAACCGTTCAACTTCAAAGTCATCGAAGTGATGGATGAGTGGATCAAAAAGCAACTCGCCGACAACTGAACAAACCCAAAAACCAAACGTCCCTAAAGCTGTTCGATCAACGTTCAATCGCAAAAACGTGGAACTCAAAGTTCCAGATCGCCTGTAGTGAAGGACAGGCATGCGACAACGATCGCCGGCTCAAGACCCGCAAGTCTGAGCCGGCATTTTTTTATTTGAACTATCTTGCATGTTAAAACTCATACAAATCTCACAATTTCGCCGAACTCTCACCTCGACTCTAAGTCTCTACTCAGCAAGGCAATCCCAAGAATTGCCAACAAAAAGGACAACCATGAACAGTCTCAAAACAATTCTCGTCGCCGCAAGCCTCCTCGTCAGCGTTTTCGCTTTCGCCCAGGCCGAACATGGCAACCACACCGCCGGAAAAGGCGTTGCCAAAAATCAAGAGCAAACTGCTGAGTTTGAATTCCGTGCTGGACAAGTCCGCAACGGGGAATTAAAAGGGAACTTCAGCATGACCGTCGGCGGACAAAATCTTCCGTCACGCGTCAAGATCGAACTCAAACGAATCGGCGACCTCGAAATCGGTGAAGACCGAGCCTCATTCCAAGGTGCCGGAGTTCTGGTCGTCAACCGAAATGGACGACTAGAACGTGTCGAGGGCCGAATCAAAGTCACGGTTTTCGACGTTACCGGACCGAACGAAAACGGCGAGGACCGACCGCAGCGAGATCGAATCAAAGTTGAGTTCAAAGCCGCCAATTCCAACCTCACGTTCGACTTTGAAGGGTTCGTCACTCGCGGCGATATCCGGGTCTGACATTAATCTAATCGAAATGACCCTCCCATCCGGGAGGGTCATTTTCACGACTTCTTAGCCGAGGCGACAAGCCGAGTTTGAAGATCAGCCTCCGGAACTTCTGTATGGTCATTCAAATATTCTTCAAAGCACCAATCCCAATCAGTGCCTCCAGCTGCTTCCAGCGCATGAGAAAATTCCGACCATGCCGCTGGCAACCCTGAATAAGGGCCACTGTAAATCGACACTAAAAACTCTCCTTCCGGAACATCAATCAAATGCAAATCCGGGTGGTCAAGTTCAAAATCAAGCCCAACCGGAACCGCCGCATCACTTCTCAATTCGTCAACCGGTGTACTCTCTGGGTCGTCATACCAAAATCCCGCTGGTGGACCCGCCATTTCAATCCCCAACGGCCCGATCAAGCCAAAGAGCTTTTCAAAGCTATTCCCAATCTCCGGATAAGGGCCGTGATGAGAAATTGCAAGGTAACGACGAGCTGGAAAAGAACTTCGCGTAACTTCCATCTGAGTATTATACAGGAAGTGAATCAATAATATACAGACATTTTTCTACATTATTCCAAATACAATGAAACCTGCCAAACTCCAATTGCCCGCCATGAAAACCCAAACTCTCGGTCAATCCCCCCTCGCTGTTTCCCAAATTGCCTTTGGGTGTATGCGCATATCCGGAACCTGGAACCCGTCCGATTTCACCCCCGCCCACGAAGAAATGGGACGCCAAGCCCTTCTCGCCGCGTACGAGTCCGGATACACCCTCTTTGACCACGCCGATATCTACGGTCGAACCCTTTGCGAATCGATCCACGGACGCCTCCTCGCCGAATCCCCCGATCTCAAATCAAAAACCACAATCGCTACGAAATGCGGCATTCGCTTCGGTGGTGATCCGACTCCAAGCTCCCCTCACCGCTGGGACTTCTCTAAGAGCCATATCATTGAATCGGCTGAACGCTCACTCGAACGACTCCAAATCAACCAGATTGATCTGTTCCAGCTCCACCGTCCCGATCTCTTGATGGACCCCATGGAAATCGCGGAAGCTTTCCAAATCCTCGCTGATCGCAAACTGGTGAAGTTTTTCGGCGTCAGCAATTTCCGACCGAGCATGGTGGACCTCCTCAATGCGAATCTCCCCGAACCACTCATTGTCAATCAAATCGAAATATCCCTCGACCATCTTGCACCCTTTGAAGATGGTCAACTCGATTCCTGCCTCATCCATGACCTCACTCCACTGGCTTGGTCACCGCTTGCCGGCGGATGGCTAGGGTCATCAAGTCTCGAACCTTCTCAATTCACTGACCGCAATGCAAAACTTCACGCGCTTCTCGGCGATTTCAGCAAAAAATACAATACATCTCGCCAAAACATCGCTCTCTCGTTCCTTCTCAAGCACCCGAGCCACGTCATTCCAATCATCGGAACTACAAATCCCGAACGTATCAAAGACGCCGCCCTCGCCGCCGAAATCGAACTTTCTCGAGAAGACTGGTACCAACTTTTCACCACCGCCAAAAACCAACCTCTTCCGTAGTCAGCATTCAAAGGGCAAAACTAAGAAAAGCGTCCTCCCCGCGAAGGCGGGGATCCAGTCCTGGCAATATCAGGTCGAAGACACAACTGATGTTCTAACTAGTAATCGAATGCCATGGCTCGGACGGCCCGCCGTTCACTCACCAGTATCCGGTGGCTCAACTGCACTCCCCGGTCGAGTCGAAGCATCCAAATGCCAAGCGTTCGGAAACGCCTTGACACCAAGCTCATCCACCGGCGTATTGCCACCCGAAAGCCCCTGAACTTCGTCATAAGCCGACCGCTCAACCGATCCGACAAATGCGACTCGCCCAGCGCTACCGATAATCCGAACCGTTGCAGTTTTCGTCGCCGGACGACCAACAAAAACATCGCCCGCTAACATCAGAGCCGTCGTCTCAAATGGCACATCCGCCTCCGCAACCGCGGTCAAAACCACCTCCTCTTGAGCCGGATTCACCAAAATTGTCTGAATTATTGCCCCCTTCTGAGCCTTGGCAAAAATTGACTGAACTGCTTCCGCATCATCCGCCGCATTGACCACCGAGGGCACTGGATCTGGCGGATTTTGCGCTGGTTCCGTAGTTGGCGTCGCTGTCGCTTGTTCAGATGCCGGGATTCGGATCGGTTCAGCTGGGGCCTGCACTGCCACTTTCTCCGATTTCTTCCCCGCATTCTGCCCTACAAAGAAGCTCGCAATCCCAACCAAAAGAATCAAAACAACCATCGTCGCCCAAAGTAAAGTCAGGCCACTCTTGGGCTTAACTTCCAGCGTCTCAACGGACGCTTGGTGATCTTTTAGTGCCAAATCCTGTGTAACACGATCCAGCATCTGCTTTTCTCGAACCGCTTTAGGATCCAAGTCAAGGGCCATCTCAAACCACTCTTTGGCCTGGGTCAACTCCCCGTGTTCCAGATAAATCTCACCGAGCAACGAATGCGCCGTAACATTATTCGGAAACGCCCGCAAAATCTTCAAACACTGATCAATCGCCGCTTGCTTATCCCCTCGCATTCGGCTCAAATTAGCCTGGGCCAAATCCTGATACACCTCGGTATCAGATCCTTCCCCTTTCCCAATCGTGTAGCCACACTCCGGACAAAAGTCGTTCGCCGCCGCAATCACCGCAAAGCATCGCGGACAACTGATCTTATATTCACTTGAGTCCTGTACTGCCAAAACCGCCTTCACCTCGTTCCGTTTCGTCAAGCGAATCCACAACTATGACATCCGCCCGAGCAATCGGGCAAATCACGAGCTGCGCAATTCGCTCACCTGAATCCAATTGGACGACAGAATCGCTCAAATTGATCAAAATAACTCCAATTTCTCCCCGATAATCGCTATCAATCGTTCCTGGTGAGTTCAAACAGGTGATTCCTTGTTTCAAAGCCAGACCACTCCTAGGCCGAACCTGACCTTCATATCCTCTCGGAATTGCTGCCCGCAAACCAGTTTTAACAAGTGCTCGCTCCATCGGTTGTAACGTCACAGCATGAGTGCTCCGTAAATCCATCCCTGCTGCTTCTTCTGTCGCATAAGCGGGAACCTGCCCCCCTTCCCCCACCGATAACCTCAAACTAACCTTCAACTCATCCTGCGCCATTTCCGCGTATCATAACCCCATGCGTGTGGTCAGACTCAGCGAATCCTGCATCATTTTCAAAGAGTTATCCACCGAACCTGCCCCGATTGCCAATACTCTCAACGAAAGCCCACCTCTCGGCCTAATAGAAGCCGTCCCCGCATTTAACCAACTTGCTGTCTATTTTGAACCAGACGCTTTTGACTCCGCTGCGTTTGAGAAACTTTTGTTTGCCAATTCTCCCCTCTCCGTTTCAATGGAGAGGGGGCCAGGGGGTGAGGTAAATAGTTCGGCTCTCTCCTCACGTGGTGAGAACCAGCCCCAAACTCGATCTGGAGACTCAGGAGGCGGACAAAATTCCGCACTAGTAATCATTCCCGCTCTCTACAACGGCCCCGACCTCGAAGCCGCCGCCAAATCCCTGAGCCTTTCAATCGAAGCACTCATTCAATTTCACAGCCAGACAATCTACACGGTCGAAGCCATCGGATTCTGCCCCGGATTCCCCTACCTCGCCGGACTCCCCAAACCCCTCCAGTACCTCCCCCGAAAATCAACTCCCCGAACCGCCGTTGAGCCAGGTTCAATCGGCATCACCGGCGATCAATGCTGTATCTACCCACTCGTTCGACCCGGAGGGTGGAACATCATCGCCCAAACTCCTCTCACCCTCGTCGACCCTGACTCAAACTACTTCCCCCTCCAAGTCGGTGAAAAGATCCAATTCCAACCAATCACCGTTTCGCAATTTCAAGAGCTCCGAGATAAACGCCTATGAAAATCATCGACCTCAATGCTGATCTCGGTGAAGGAATGCCCCACGAGCAGGAAATTCTGCCCCTGATTAGCAGCGCCAATATCTGTTGTGGTGCCCACGCCGGCTCGCCCGAAATCACTCGCGCTACCGTCGAATCCTGCCTCCAACTCGGTATCCGAATCGGTGCCCACCCCGGCTACCCCGACCCTGAATACTTCGGCCGCCAGTCCTTTATGACACTGAAAATAAAACCAGGGCCACTTTTTAATCAAATGGTCAAACAGACAAATTTGATTCCTGAAGCTAAATACATAAAACCTCATGGCGCTTTTTACAACGACACTGCCAGCCGAGCATATAGATATGATCACTTAGGCGCCAAAAAGTACAAGAAAATAAAGGAGGACTATTCTCCAAAACCAGATGATATCTACAACGTTCTTCATGCATCGCTCATCATCACGAAACTCCCACTCATGGGACTCGCAAATACTTATCACTCCCAAATCGCCAGAAACGCACATGTCCTTTTCATTCCCGAAGGATTCATTGACCGCCGCTACGACAACAACCACCGACTCCTCCCCAGATCCAACCCCGACGCCATAATCCACGAACCACAAGAAGCAATCGACCAAGCCCTACGTCTCGCCAAAACCTGCGATTCCCTCTGCGTCCACGGCGACAACCCCAACGCACCAGAACTCCTGACAAAAGTCCGCCAAGCCCTCGAAAACGACGGTTACACCATCGCACCAAAATGATCACTGTCACCCAATCCTACGGCGGTAATTTCATCGTCCCAATTCGCATTCCAAATCTCCGGTGCCAAGGAGTTCCCCCCGGCGGCCCTGCCGATCCTCTCCTCGCCAGACTTGTTTCGCACCTTTCCCAAAACCAGACCGTCCTCGAACTCACCGCCCCAATAACTCTCGTCACCGATTGCCTCACTCAAATCGCTATCGCCGCACCTCGGAATTCCGCCTGCATTCCGGATCACCCAACAATGTGCCTCGGCCTGATCAGTGCCTCGCCAAGCACGTCCCTCACCATCCATGCTCCCAAAACAGGCTTCCGCGTCTACTTGTCTTGGACGGGACTCAATTCGCAATCCCTCCTCCCAACCCCGATATCAACGGGCCAATCCTTGGCGAGTTCAAACAATCATTTTTCAAGCTCTGTCATCCTGGATCCCGTCCTCATCCCACCTCCGACAGAGACGATCCGCTACCTATACATCATCGAAAACGCTACGCAAATCCACTGCCAAACAACCCCTGCAATTTCTCGCATTGGCAATCGTTTAAGCTTTGATATTCTCGATTCTAACGAAATCCCGCCCCAGACCGCATCCGCGAAAACTAGCCCCCACTTATTCCACAACCTCGCACCGAACACGCGCTCCGAACCCTCAACTCACGGCACAATCCAAGTCACACCCGACAACCAACTCCTGATCCATGGCCCCGATGGCCCTACCCTCGGCGGGTACCCAAAAATCGGCACGATTATCGAAGCTGACCTCCCGTCTCTTGCCCAACTACGTCCCGGCCAGCAGATCGAACTCATTCCCGTATCTCTTGAAGTTGCCCTCGACCTCCGCCGGGAATCCGCACTTCAACTCCAAAAAACCCTGCATCAAATCAACCAAGCTCTGCGCATCGCTCATAATTCGACGTAGTAAAGAGAAATCGTGTTGGAGAAACCCACCCTACTCTACGATGGAGACTGCGGCTTCTGCCAATTCTCAATCAACCAGCTCAAAAAGCGCGATCCAAAACAGCAGTTTGATTACATCCCGGCCATCGCCTATCCAGCGATTACTGAATCCCAAAAATCCCAATCTCGACGCGAAGTCATCCTCGTTCATCAAAACAAATCTCTGGGCGGAGCCGACGCGGCCCTGGCCGTTTACTGCACCCTCAAACCGCTGAGCCCCTTGCAAGTTTTTCGCTTCCCTCCCGGGATCTGGATCGCTCGGGTCATCTATCGAATTGTCGCAAATAACCGCCTCAAGATCAGCCGCATTCTTGGAATCCCTACCACGTGCGAGATACCGAAGCGTAACTAGATATTAACTCGATCAAGCGCAATAGCGCGCCCACCGACGGCCCCTGCCATCCGTTCCAGAGCTTGGGCAATCTGCTCCGGATGCGTGTAATTCAAAAGATGACCGCCATCTTCCCACGTTTCATCCGCATGACCAACAGGAATCGGAATAACATCGTCGTTCTTTCCATGAACTTGCCAATACGGAACATCAATTTGATCTCCATCCCAGGGCAATCGATCCCAATTCGCACATGCCTGTACCGCCCATCGGAAGAACGTCAAATCACACTCATTCGCCATCGCCCGCAAAAACATTCTTTGCCGATTTTCGAGCAAATCGTGCGGTGAAAACCGCTCACTAAATGTAACCAACCCAAGTCGAAGCAAACTATCCGGCAAATAGGCCAAGAGCTGTGCCCGCTTCTTAAACGCATTATCGATCGCTGTCTTGTCTCGACAACTTGCAACACTCAAAATCCCCCGGCACTGTCTGGCAAAACCCTCGTGCCGCATCGCCGCCTCCAGAGCGACCATCCCCCCAAAGCTCATCCCAAAAACAAGAAAAGGCTCTGACAGATCAACCCTTTCCGCAAAGGCAACTGAATACTCCCCCAGAGTCTCCTTCCCCCTGGCTGGAATCCATTCCGGGCAAACCGGATCTGCCAAAAGCGGACTGACGTCCTGAAAAAGACGACAGTCAGCCCCCAAGCCGGGCAGGCAAATCACGCGCAATGAATCCACTACGAAACTCTACGCAACTAATTCAAACTCGTCTCAAAGATTAACTTTGTGAACCCTGAAAGGCCTTGATGGCCGCATCCAAAACTGGATCGCCTTCGACGCCTCGCGTGACTTGCACGTCAATAGTCGGTGTAACGGGATCACCCTCCAGCCGCTGACCCTTGATAGTCACATAGTCGCTGACCGGGAACTGAAGCTCAAATCCACCCGCCAATCGACCATAAGTTGATGCCAAAACTGCACCCCTAGTCGCTTGACCCACAATGTGCGCTCCCCGCAGTTCCTTCATCGCAGCCGAAAAAATTTCGCTCGCACTCGCCGATCCACGGTTGATCAATACCGCAACTTTCCCCTCATATCTCTTTACCGCTGGAGTCCGCGGACGATACTTCGATTGCCCCCATTGAGCGATTTCCTTGACATCTCCCGAAGTCACCTGCTTCTCAGTCAAATACGCTTGCATCATCTGCCGGTTGACAAAAGTTCCAACTGGTTCATTAGCGTCAATAAACAAGCCCAGCAAGTGCGCCAGATTCGTGACCGCCCCCCCGCCATTATTGCGAAGATCAATCACGATCCCCTCAGCTTTGCTCGCTTCTTCAACCATCTTATCAAGAGCCACTCGGTCATAGCCGCGACTAAACGAATTGATCTTGATCACCGCGAATTTTTCGTCAACCCACTTCAACTGATCCCGGACTACAACTTCATATCGACCAGCCTTAACCGAAATCTCACGTGGCCCAGCATCACCCCGAACAAATTTTAGTTTCAACTCCTCGTTCTCACCCGCCTGCAATCGTGACTCCGCCGTTACAGCCGCCCCGTTGATTTCAATAATCTTGTCTCCAACTGACAGCCCGGCCTGTGCTGCCGGACTCCCCTCTGCAACGGACCGCACGATCATTGCCCCATTTTCAAATTGTGCCCCTACTCCCAATCCCGTCGTCAAACCAGTTTGCCGAAACTCCCGCGATCTAGGAGTCCGCAATCCCACATGGCTGATTCCAAACTCGCGCAACAGCCGATTCACTCCACTGGCAAACGAATTCTCGTTTTCGACTTTCAAAAGCTGCTCCCGGTTCGTCTCCAAAAGCGTATCCCACTTCGCAAAATCAAGGCCCGGAACGAAGGCTCGCTCCTTCAAAATCGTAGTCACACCATCTAATATCTCACCCCGAACCTCTTCGGTAAATGCCGGAGCGGCATTGGCCTTTGCCGCCGATTCTCCATTGTTAAACTGGGCAAATCCGACGAGCGGAGCAAAGGCCGCCAGCACAACAAGCCCACGCACCAACGAACGAACCGATCCAAACATAAACAGTCATAACGCACGCCAAGCGCAAAAGTTCGCCACGATTTTCTGACTCGTCGATCAAAAACCGTACAATCCCAATATCCCCACCCCACTTGCACCTGTCCGAAGTTCTCAGTCACAATAATGCCCCGAGTGGGGGTATAGCTCAGCTGGGAGAGCGCTTGCATGGCATGCAAGAGGTCAGGGGTTCGAGCCCCCTTACCTCCACCAAATAATCTCAACTAGATATCTAGCGTTTCAATTCGCGACCCAAAATCTCCGCCAAATTCATATTTTAGTGAATTCAGGCACTCAACTGGTCCCCTCACAACGCTACACAGTCCTAACTAATCTTGGTTAACGAGCCACGATATCAGGACACGAAAGAGCATTTCGCGAGCGTCTTTACCCTCTGTTTATCTATCCCAGCAGCGCGTCCACCTCTGACAATCCGCTACACATATCCGAAAGCCGACAAATCTTCCGATTCGATATCCATACTTGGGAGTTCTTCAGACACAATGGAATTATGATAAGACCAACTTTAGCTGGATTCATTTTCGTCGCAATTGCGGGATGTGGAGCAAACGGCCCGGCTGGAACATATCAAGCTGAGATACGACATATTGGCACCGTTACGAAGGAAAGAGCCGAGCAACTCCAATCCGAACCTCAGCAAATGCTTAACCTGGACAGCGGTGGAACCTTCACAACTACGCGTGGAACCCAAACTGTATGGAAAGGACGATGGAAAGTAGAAGCAAACAAGCTGTTGCTGCGAGCAGAAGAAGTGAACGGAATTGCCGTCAGCACACAGTTACAGGCCGACGTCGCCTTTGATATTCAAAATGACGGGAGCATCGTTGACAGCCGTACCTCCGGTGATGGATACGAACGCGTCTACCGCCGACCGTGATCCACAGCTCGTAACTCAAGCCCAGAGTTATCGCGGGAAACTTTAGGGAACTCTAAGTTGAGAGATTTGAAGCTTCAAGTCTGCAGTTTGGGAAAAAGCGACCGGTTGGGAAATACACTGAGTAACCTCAATCATCTAACTCCCACATCACTTTCATGAAAATCTAGCTGCAACACAGGTGTCATTGCAATAGCTATGTTGTATTCCGAAAAAGAATCAGGGCCATAATCAAACCATGATCTGTCGCGGCGCATCCCTCGCAATAGTGGCATTCGCCCAAATCGCTCTCGCCGCACCCACCCGCACAACATTCGTCGTCCCCCTCGACGAAAGCCCATCCTGGCGAGACATGGCCTATCTCGCCGCCATCCCCGCTTCCCAGCAAGTCAATCCCCAAAGCCCCTCCCTGTTCGCGATCCAACCAGGAAAGCCATTCCCCCGCGAACACCTCGACTATCTAAAGCGGTTCAAACCTGAATCCATCATCCAAATCGGTGACAAAGCAACGCCAATCTCTGGATACAAATCCAAATCATTCCCGGTAAGTGGCGCCGCAGAGACATCCCTCAAACTGAGTCAGCAATTTTGGACTTCCAGCAAACACGCCGTTCTGTGCCAGAGCGATGACTACGATTCCGCCCTCATCGCCGCATCCGTCGCAAGCCTCCTCAAAGCCCCTCTCATATACTCCAATTCCGCCGAGCTCAACGTCTCAATTAAAACAGAACTCAAGCGACTCAAAACGTCCAACCTGATCTCCATCGGCGAATCCAAACCACAATTCTCTGGAACTTCCGTCCTCCTCAACGGCCCGCTCGAAACCATCATATGGGCTACAAAAAACAGCTTCAAAATTACCTACCTCGCCGCAGTCAATCCCGTTGATCGCAATGCATTCACAACCCGCAAGCTCTCCCTTATCGGTGCCCAACTCGCCGCCGGAAGAAGGGGACTTGTCGTCCCCCTGAAATTTCATGTCGAATGGAAAAAGCCGTTTGCAACGGCAATCCACACCGGAAACCTTCCCCCCAACGTTCCCAAATCCTCGGCTCCGCCCAAATCAGGAACAATCGAATTCGGCAAAGTCAAAGCCCCTTTCATCCTCACGGGCGACAAAGACGAACACAATCTCAAACTTTCCGTTGACAAAACCAACTCAGGTCAATTTGCTCCGCCGCTTGTATCAGGCGACCAAATCACGCTCAACCAGAAAACCTATGCCGTGTCACTTGGCACTCGGACAAGATTTGGGGATACCGATGTCCACCTCACCTGGCCCACTGCCGAGCTTCTCAACACCCAACTCGCAAAATACTATTCCGCCCTTGGATCACCCCCCGAGCATCTCTGCATCGTCGGATTTCCTGATACAATTCCCCACGCCATTATCGGGCGAGGTGGAATCGTCGAAGAACAAGCCTCCGATCTCCCCTATGCCATTCCCCCCGGTTCTGAGTTTGCCCAAATCGGCGTGGGTCGCATCATTGCCGAATCGGTTCAGTTCGGCACGCTCTACGCAGCCCGAGCCCTCACCTATAACCAACTACTCAGCCCCAATTGGAAAAATCAGGCAAGCCAAGCTGAATGGGAAAACTCCCTCGGGCCCCTCTTTGAAAATGTCGGATTTGCCAATCCCCACCACCTCGAAGCAAAAGATGTCCCATGGCAAACCCCACCCGCCGAAGGAGTCGATCCCATCCGCGCCCCGAGCTTTGCTCAGGCCTCTCCTCTTGCCCGATCCGCAGTTCTAGCCCATAGCGAACATTCTTGGTGGCGAGGAATGGGCACGATGTTTACCTGGGACGCCGAAGTTCTGCTTGCCCCCACGATCGTCGAATCCGGTGGGTGTGGCGTCGCTTGCCTCGACCGAGAACCCGATAATCGCTCCGTTGTCGCACGGCTCCTTCGCCTCGGTGCCGTCGCATTCTCCGGAGGGTCACGAGAACTCTCTGCCGAGGCCCAACCGCTGCGCATGGAATTCTGGAACGGAGTCCTCAGCGGTCAGACCATAGGGCAAGCCCACCGCCGTGCCCTCAACGCCGGATTGATGATTATCAAAGATAGCAGCGAGGGCCCGGGTGGCGCATATCGCTACAGCACCAATGTCCGCATGCAATTTGGCGATCCCGCGATCCGTCTCAATCTCCCTAGTTCACCTAAAACCGCCCCCGCCAAAACCACAATCCAAGGCAATCGTATCACCGTTCATAGCCCCGAAAAATGGACCGTCGTCCGCACTTTCGTTCCCCCCGACTGGAAACAATGGGGCGATAAACCGCTCTTTGCCGTCAGGGCCCCCGGCAGCTACGCCATGTCCAGTTGGAGCGGCGACGGACGCGACAAAGAAATCCCCCTAGTCACTGCCGAATTCATCACAAAAAAACGAGTTACCTCAATCGCTCAAGCCGCAGAACTTCCCGAATCCCTTGGCTGGATCGGTAAATGGTACTCCTCACCCAATCCTGATGGCACGTTCACCACCCGGTTCACCGTCCGAATGATCGACTTCGACCAGGTAACCGGAAAAATCAACAGAGTCATCGAAAAAATCGATTACCAAATAACCTTTGAGTAATCAAAACCTCTTAAAATAGGTTCAAAACCTCACAATCGTCTTAAAGTACGACCCGTTTGGCCCCCACCGTGCGACTCGTCCTCGCAAGCCAAATGAAACTTCTCGCCATCACAACTCTCCTCACCCTCGCCGCTCTCAGCCAAGCCGCATCCTTCACTTTTGAGCCAGCGGACAAAGACCTCTACGATCTTGACCACTACGACGCCGTGAGTTGGGGCATCGCCCTCAACATCCCCAGTGATCAACGAATCACCAACGCCACACTCGAAATCAAAAATATCTACGACTGGACGCAAGAAAACAACGACATTCTCCAAATCCGGCTCCTCGATTCCGCTCCCCTCGGAGTCAAAACCTACTACGACAATCAAGCCGCAGGAGACTACTTTGGGAACCAAGGCGTTGCCGTCGGCACCTGGACCGATCCGATTGGGGGACAAGCACGCGGAGTCAACCTTAAGTTCGATTTCGCCCAACTTGGCCTTGTGGATGACCTCACAAATTACGTCAAGAATGACGGAAAATTCGCCCTCACTTTCGATCCCGACTGCCACTACTTCAACGATGGCGTCAAGCTAACGGTACACACCGAGGCCGTCCCCGAACCGGCAACGATGTCCGTTCTCGGACTCTCTGCTCTTGTCGGACTCCGCAAGAAACTTAAGAAGTAACTTCACCCCACCCCTCATAATCACAAGCCGGGATTCTGCCATCCCGGCTTTACTTGTGCCTAAAAGACCAAAATAGTGCCAATGATTCCCCTCCGCGCCCTCCCCCGCGCATTTGTCCAAATCCCGAACCTCGACCCCACCAAACCCATCCCCCTGCCCGAAGAAGAATTCAAAAAGTTTCGCTCCGTCCTCCGCCTCAGTACCGGCGATGAAGTCGCCCTCTTGCCCGGAGATGGTTCTGTCATCCGCGCTACTCTCGACGGCAAACAAGCCATCCCGAGCGATGTTCAATATCCTCTAACCGAGTCGCCAATCGAAATCACCCTCGCCCTCGGCCTCCCCAAACCCGATTCACTCGAAGATTCCGTCCGCATGGCTTCCGAACTCGGAGTGGCCAACATCATCCTTTTCACCGCTCGCCGATCCGTTGTCAAATGGGAACCTGCCAAACTCGACAAAAAACTCCAACGGCTCCAAATCATCGCTCGCGAGGCCTGCGAAGTCGCCTATCGAACCAAACTCCCCACATTTCAAGTCCTGCCCGATCTCAAATCCGTCCTCGAACAAGCCCAAAATCCGCTCGTCCTCAGCGAATCCGACCGCGCCGAAACCCCATTCCCCCAGATCACAAAACCCACTACCTTGGTTGTCGGACCTGAAGGCGGCTGGGATCCCATTGAAACCAAGCTCATCACCAACCCGATCACCCTCGGCCCACGCGTCCTCCGGGTCAGCACCGCTGTCGCGACCGCCTGTGCCCTCGCTCTGTCCAATCGGTAAACTCACCCCACTTATGCGCAGCGACGGACGAGCCAACGACCAACTCCGACCCATCATTATGGAAGCCGGATTTTCAAAATACGCCGAAGGCTCTTGCCTCATCAAAATGGGCGATACCCACATGCACGTCACGGCAACCGTCGAAGACAACATCCCCCGCTGGCTCAAAGGCAAAGGTTCCGGATGGGTCACTGCCGAATACTCCATGCTTCCCAGATCAGGTAAGCAACGCAACCAGCGCGACGCCATGCGTGGCGGCCCCAATGGTCGCACAATGGAAATCCAGCGGCTCATCGGGCGCGCCCTCCGCAGTGTCATTGATCTGGAGCGGATGGGCGAACGCACCATCACAATCGACTGCGATGCCCTCATGGCCGATGGCGGAACCCGAACCGCATCCATCACCGCCGCCTATGTCGCCACTTACCAAGCCTTTGAGTGGATGAAAGCAAACCGCATGATCAAACAAAACCTCATGCGCGAACCCATGGCCGCTATTTCTGTCGGCGTCGTCCGTGGTCAGGAACTCCTTGACCTCAACTACGAGGAAGATTCAACCGCCCAAACCGACATGAATATCGTCATGACTGCCAGCGGAAAATTCATCGAAATCCAAGGCACCGCCGAATCCGACCCCTTCGGCCCCGACACCCTCGGCCGCATGCTCGCCCTTGGTAAAAAAGGCATCCTCGAACTCATCGAACTCCAAAAACAAGCCTTAAGCAACTGAGGACTCACTCAAAAATAATGCCCCAGGGTCGCAACCACTCGACCCCAGGGCAAAATCGTTCACAAACAACAGAGTAATTCTAGTTCCGACGCGCAGATGGATCCGGCTTAACCGCAACCAGCCGCGACAAAAGCTCTTTCGCACTCGGCTCACTCACCAAACCACCCACAAAAGCAATATCCATATCACCGCGCTTCATTGAGACAAACGTGTCCAGATGACTCACCCCACCCTCGAAGTAGCCGCCCTTCAAAAGCCAATCCATGTGCTTTGAAGCATTAACCGACTTTGACGTCGGAACCTGATAGATATCAAACGCCGTCGTTGTGTGCTTATTGATAAACCGCATCCGCACCGCATGGCGCTCACCCAATCCCGAAAATCCTGCCGGAACTTTCGTCATCTCAATTGACCGCAAGGAGAACCCACGCGCCGTCTTATCCGGTGCCCATAGAGCCGTGTTCACCATCGTCGCAACTTCCATCACCGCATCGTGCTGAGATTGCGGACCATGGTCAACCACGTTGCTAACGCCCGTTGTCTGAGTGGCGAGGAGGCAAGATACCAAGAGTGTCGTCATGTGTCTTCTTCTTCCGTGAAATTGGAATGTTTAACATCAAGGCAATAAACTTCAAAACATCCACCCCAAAAGATACCAGGATTGCAAATCCCTGAGAAAAATACAGTGGAGCCATCCCTGGCTCGTCCTCCGTTACCACCGTCCGTGGTCTCACCGTACTATTATTCAAACGCACAACCAAGAGCCACAATTACCGCCGAGTCAAAACGTCCCGGATCATCCGCGCATATTCCTGCACGCAGCGATCAAGGGCTAGATAATCCTCCGCCCTCGCCCGAGCCGCCATCCCCAAACTTTCCTGGTATACCGGAGCCGAGATCAAATCCAGCAGTTGGTAGTACGCGTCCCCGTCATTCTCAAAAAACTCCATGCTCACATCCGGCACTCCCATTTCCCTGAGCGAAGACAACTCCCGCGCCATCACCGGTTTCCCCAACGCCATTCCCATCGCCACCGCCATCTTGAATCCTGCTCGCCGATCCGGACAAAAAACCACGTCCGCCGCCTGAATCAAAACCCACGGATCAACCTCCTTCACTACTTTCGCGTGCTCAAACTTCCGCTTTCCCGGCTCGGTCAGTACCCAACTCTCCGTTCCCGGAATCTCTTCGCTGATCATCTCTGCGACATCTTCAAAAACGTCTAGCCCCGAATCATAAACCGCCCGCCCCATCCCAACGATCAGCCTCTCGCCGCCAAACCCAATCTGCTCGCGTGCAACTTCCTTGCTCGGTAATCCCGCCGGAACTGCCACCCCCGGAACGATAACCTCCAGATTCACTCCATCCGCATCATCCAGAATCCTCCGCGTCGAACGTGAACAGCAAATCCCGGATCGCGCCGCTCCCAACCGCCCAATGAGCTGATCATGAGTAGTCTTCGGCGTGTCATAAGCAACGTAAACCCACGGCTTTTTCAAATAAAATGCTTCCGAACATGCCCAAGCTGCTCTGTATCCCCAAGCCACAACCAAGTCAAATCCCTTCCCTGCATCCCGGACAAGTCGGCTAACCTTCCGATCAACCGCCCAACCCGTTTTCTCCGGAATCCAATCGTCCGCTGTGTCAGTGACGACCTCAATCCCCTCAGATTCCAATCGTTCCGCCAGGGAGTCGGCAAATGTTCTAGCCCCCCCAAATTTCTGCCTCGTCAAAAACAAGACGCGAATCATGTCCTCTTACCTCGGAACAACTTGCGCATCAAGCAAACGCTGAAGGACTTGCTCAACTCCAAAACCTTCAATCTCCGCTTCTGGCCGCATAAGAACCCGATGGCGAAGAACTGGCATCGCCAGCTCCTTAATATCATCCGGAATCACATAGTCGCGACCCCGAATCGCCGCCAAGGCCTGTGAAGCCGCAACCAAAGCCAGCCCCGCCCGGGGAGATCCTCCAACCATCAAGTCTCCGCTGCTCCGAGTCGAACGAACAATATCATAGATGTACCGGAACATCCGATCTTCCATCTTGACCGCGCGAACCTGACTTCGCACCATTTCCAACCCCTCCAAATCTAAAACCGGCTGAATCTGAACTTGCTCCAAATTCTGGCTCCGGAACCCTGCATGAAACCTCCGAAAAACATCGATCTCCTGTTCATCCCCCGGATAATCCATCACGATCTTAAACAAAAAGCGATCTTGCTGAGCCTCCGGCAAAGGATACGTCCCCTCATACTCAATCGGGTTCTGCGTTGCAAAAACCATAAACGGCTTCGGCAAGGCATACCGAATCCCGTCAATCGTTGCATGACGCTCTTCCATCGCCTCCAACAAAGCCGACTGTGTCTTGGGTGGTGTCCGGTTAATCTCGTCTGCAAGCAGGATCGAGGTGAAAATCGGCCCTTGCCGAAGAGAAAAATCAGAGCTACGTTGATCAAAGATATTTGTACCAATCACGTCGCTTGGCATCAAATCCGGAGTGAATTGAATCCGCTTGAACTGCAAATTCAGTGCCTGCGAAAAACTGCGAACCATCAATGTTTTTCCAAGCCCCGGCACCCCTTGCAACAAACAGTGTCCATCGGCAAAAAGAGCGACTAGTGCCTGCTCCAAGGCCCGGCTCTGGCCCACAATCGCCTTGCCGACTTCAGAATAAATCCGGCTCGCTACATCCGCAACCTGCATCCCTGCATCGTACCTGCCCACAAACCACCAAACTCTCTTGTCCTTATTCGATCTTCAAAACCTAAGCCGGAACCATCTCGCCCGGTAAACTGTTCAATCAGACAGGAACCATTCTGTCCTCCTCATGAAACCGTCCATCAAAGTTGGCCTGATCGTTGCCGCCGCCGGAGCTGCTCTTGGCGGGGCTTATTGGGGCTTTGGCGAATTTCAACTCCAAAATTTCAACCCTCAACCCATCAAGCCGGACGAAGTTGCCCTCGTCGCCGTCAACACCGATCTCGGCTTCAGCATTCGGGTTGCGAACTCCGTAGCCCAGCTCGTCCAAGTCGAAGGCCAGCAACAAGGATTCCAGGCCCCGGACAGCAACGAACAAGGATCAGATGCTCGCCGCATTCCAATGCGCGAACTGCTCGAATCGCTCCAAGGAAACGAAGAGTCCCTTGTCCGCCTCGTCGCCGTCCTCAACAAAATCGATCTCGACGAACTGCAACCCGGAATGACCACCTGGACAGAAGCTGATCTCAGAAAAGCTTTGGGCGGCGATCCCACCCTGGAAAAAAAACTCACCGAAGACCTCAATATTCAATTAGATGGAACACCACTTGCTGAGATTCGGCTGAAATCCATCCTGAACGGAATCCAAGTAATCTGCGAAGTGCCAGTCAAAGTGAGCATCGAGGGCACACCCCAAACGCTCATAGCCAAACTCCCCCTCTCCTACCAACCAACTCTCTCAAAAGAAGTCAGTAATATCATCGAGAAGAAATTCGAGCCGACAACTGCCGAAATCACGGGGCATTATCAAGAAGCTGCATTCAAAGTCACAAAGGGTAATCAACCCAAGGAAAATGTTCGCGGCGCAATTGAAAGCCTCATCTCGGATAGTAAAAAATCAGGTCTTGCCCGCCGACCGGAACAAGTCTTGCAGGGTGCAGTTGTGCTCGTGAACAAAAGCATGGTCGAAAGCGCGACCACGTCCCAACGTAAAGACGAAAAAGGAAACCCGATCTACACTGTCCATCTCAATATGACCGAGGATGGGCGGAAGCGACTGTGGAAATATAGTCGCAACCAAAAAGGCTCAAACCTCCTCGTCGTTGTGAACGGAATCGCCATCGCCGCGCCCAAAATCACGACCGAACTCGCCGGGCGTCAACTCGACTTGACCGACCTCAGAGAGAAACGACTAGTCGAAGATGCCGTCAAAACCATCAACGAACTCAAAAAAACTAATTAAAGGGAATCAGGAAACACACCAATGAACACCAAATCGATCGCACTCATCGCGCTTTGCTGCACTTCAATTGCTCTCGTCGGATGCGGCGACAAAGGCGGCTCAGCCCCGGTGGGAGAGGCAACTAAAGTCGAAAAATTCCCCGAAGGAGCCAAGGTTGCCGAACTGTTCCCCGCTTCAGTTGGAACCCAGTCAACTTATGAAAGCACAAACTCCAACTCCACAACCAAAGGGGAATTGAGCCTGCGCGTGTCGGATTCCCAAAAAGTGGGCGACGTGACCAAGCTCAAAATTGAAGTCCTCGATAAAGATAAGGTCACTGACGTGGTCGACTGGGAAATCAGCTCCAAAGGGATTTTCCAAACTACTGCTCGAAAAGGAGTAGCCTACAACCCGCCCCAACTCGCTGTCTCCCCCGACTTCAAGAGCCTTGAAGAAATCAAATACAAAGGCACCGGACCCTATCCTTCCGTCGAAACTGGCAAAGAAACCCAAGGCCCAATCGAGGGAATGCTACGCAATCGAGGAATCGAAACCGTCGACACCGCAATGGGCCAAATCGAAGCCCTTGCCGTCGAAAGTGTCTACGGCTACAAAGCCGGCGGAAAGCAGTATCGAACACAGATTACAACCTGGTTTGCACCCAAATATGGAATTGTCCGGCTCGTCCAAATGATCCAACGAGAAGACATGCCCGCTCCTCAAACGACAACTCTGAAACTCAAAGCCTTCAGAACCAAGTAAAATCACTGAGACACAGACATGCGTAGGTTCACTCAATTCCTGATTCTTTCCGCCGCCCTATTCGCCGTGACCGCCTGTAACAACGGCGGTGACGTTAAACCCGTCACCAAACCCGATTCCCAGACGACGACCGAAGACAAAGGGCCAGATAAAGAAACCCCAATTCCTGATTCTCTCAAGCACGAAGGATTCAAGTATTACGGGTTAGAATCAGAAAAGGAAAACACCTACGAAGTCAAGCTCAATAGCGATACTCAAACCGGCGGTCAAAAGACGACCTACCTGGGAATGGTCGATGGCAAACCCCGCTATCAAACCGACCGATCCGAGGGCCTCGCTCAGCTTGGAACTGAAATCATTGAAGTCCGTGAAGACGGCGTCTATACCGTTTCTGCCCGGGAACAAACCCTCGAGGCACCGATGCTCGGATTGCCTGCAAAAATCGAAACGGGCAAAACCTGGGAAATCAAAGAGAAGCTTAAGGATCCTAACGGCAACGACGTCGAAGTGACTGCAACCAATAAAATCGAAGCCCCCGAAAAAATCACGGTCGCTGGTCAAACGTATGACTGCATCGTCATCTCGATGAAAGGGAAAATGACCACCCAAGGCAAAAGCCAAGACGTGGATGGCAAAACCTACTTCGCCGCTGGAATCGGAACCGTCAAGCTCACGGTTAACTACACCGCCACCGACGGAACTAAAAACACCTATCAAATTCAACTCAAAAAGGCCAGCGGAACCGCCGAAAAGCCCGCTGAGTAAATGATTACCGCCCTCGCCACCTTTGTCCTCCTCGGCCAACAAGAACTCATGGTCGAGGAGTATTTTCCGCTCCAGCCCGGCATCATCCGGTTCTACGACGAAGATTTCGAACACAAAGGGAAGCGCAGCAAATTCACAATTATCGAAAAAATCATCGGGTCATCGGAACTCAAACGGTACGAAAAATATATTGACGAGACCGAACTCGATCCAAATCTCAAAGAAAAAATCCGACCCGTGATCGGCGAAGGAATCGAAGTCACAACATCGGTCGAAGGGCAAACACCTGCCTCTACGTTCTACAAAATTGACGGGAGAACCGTTTTCATCGTGGGAGTTGAAAAAGGTGCCCTTCTCGTCAACGCCTATCCCATCGTGTCCGTCGGACGCAATCCGGAAACCTGGGTCTACTCCGGCCCCATAGACGTAATGGGCGCCCCCGCTCCCGCCATCATCGAAGGCGAAACCAAAGTCATCCGCGATTACAAATTTAACAACAAAACCTATCCCGCCATCGAAGCAAAAGTCAAATACACCATCAACCTAGAACCGGCGGGGATCGCCGAATCTCATCAACGGGCCATCTACGCTCGGGGCCTCGGATTAGTCGAATATGAAGAAACTGGCAAAGTAGGAGATAACGTAACAAAAAGAAAGCGTAAACTCTCACGCATTCAACTCCCCTGAAATCAAGATTATGAAATTCACCACCGCCCTTCTTTTGATCTCGATCCTCGCGGTGGTCGGATGCGATAAATTGTCGGTCTCCCCTTCCGAGACAAAACCCGATCAAAATCCCCAGCCCGTCAGCTCCCTCGCAAAACTCTTCCAAAAGCAAGCTGATCTCAAACCTGAAGTTGCCCCCCCTCGCGATGCTAATCTAATCCTGAACGGAACCGTCATCCCTGTAACTCTGAAAGAAACACGAAAAGACAACACCATCATCTATCAATGGCTTGTCGATGACGCGGAAGAAAGCGGCAAACCCGTCGAAGCCGAGTCCGAAAAGTATTTTTCAACTGACGACGTCTTCTCATTTTCCGCCACCGCTCACGAACAGTACGACCCCGCCATCAATCTCATCAAATACCCCTTGAATGTCGGCGATTCATGGGATTGGGCGGGTGAAGTCATCGTTGGCAAGACCCGCCGCAAGGCAACTGCCAAAGTCACCACCTCCGCCGATCCCCTCAACCTTCCCAATGACAAAATCAGTGCTCTCCTCGTCAAAGTAGACCTCGTCTACGGCGGAACTGCCAACCCCGCCGCCCGCGAACTTAAATTCTGGTTCAAACCAGGTGAGGGCCTCATCCGCCGCGAACTCTGGGCCAGTTCAACCCGCGAGCCACGATCCGCAACCGATAAGTCCTCGGAATAGTCTCCCATGGCCACCGCTGCCCGAAATCAAGGCATCCTCCTGGAAAAAACCGACCATCGGGGTCACGACTGGGGACTGATCCTATCCGCCGTTGCTCTCATGATCGTCGGAATTTTTAGCATTTTCAGTATCGACTCTGATCGCAATTCAAATTTTGCCACTCGACAACTCATTTTCTCCGCCATCGGCGTTGTCGTCTTCTATATCTGCAACAAAGTCAAACTCGAATTCCTCAAGTCCGCCGCCCCCTTCCTCTACGTCGTCAATCTCGGAATACTGGTCGCAACCATCCTCGTCGGGAAATCACGCGGAATTACCTCTCGCTGGATCGAAATCGGACCCATGCAATTCCAGCCGTCCGAAGTCACCAAGCTCATTCTCGCCATCACCCTTGCCGCCTACTTTGCGAAACGAGAAGACAAAATCAACGAAATCGGAACCTATCTTGGTGCCCTCCTCCATGCTGCCCCAATCCTCTGTCTCGTCCTTCTTCAGCCCCACCTTGGCGCAACCCTTGCCCTCCTCTTTCTCACTTTGATTGCCTGTACGTCAGCAGGCGTCCCCGGAAAATTCTTCCCCGCAACTCTCATTGCCATCACCGCTCTCGGCGGAGCCGCTTGGTTTACACCTGGTCTCATGCCGGACTACATGCGCGCACGCGTCGATCAAAAAGTCCAGGAACTCGTCTTCGGTGAGCGCGACCCCCGAGGCGCAGGGTATCAACAGCACCAAGCCATGCTCGCTATCGGTTCGGGTGGAACAACTGGAACCGGCTTCTTCCGTGGAGAACAAAAAGCCAGCGGCGTCATCCCCGAACAGCAAACCGATTTCATCTTCTCGGTGATCGGCGAAGAAGGCGGATTCTTTGGCTCTGTCCTCGTCATTGTCCTCTTTGGAATCTTCTTCTTTTTCGTCTGGCGCAGGATGTTCCTGGCTCAAACGATGATGGGCCGTGTCGTCGCGGGCGGACTCTTCGCTGTCCTCGCCTTCCACACCATCGTCAACCTCGCCATGGTCCTCAGCTTCGGCCCCGTCGTCGGCCTCTGGCTCCCCTTCATGAGCCACGGCGGCACCGCCCTCTGGATGTGCATGGGCGCCGTCGGCTTCCTCGACCAATGTGAGTAATCCTTGCATTTCTGCTATACTTGAACCAAGTTCAGTTGAACGCAGAGTCCAAGGATGGGCAAAACACAACCTAAGTCAATGGCAAGAAGCCGCAAGACCAAGGAACCGCAAAAATCCCAGCGTGTTCCCGATATCGCCGGAATCCTCCTCCTCGCTCTCGCGTTTGTCCTCCTCATCGGCCTCGCTCTCCGCCAAGGCGGCCTTATCGGCGACTCCCTCGCCGGATTCTTCTCCCTCCTCTTCGGTCGCGGAGCATGGATCGTCCCCATCATCCTCGGCGGCGTCGGCATCGGCCTCATCACCGGAAAAACCCAGTCCCGCGCCCAGCACCTCGTCTGGGGCGCAACCCTCATCTTCCTCGGCATCCTCGGCGGACTCGCCAAACCTGAGGCGGGCGATTTCTTCACCAACACCGCCATGCAATCCTCCGGCGGCTACTTCGGTGCCATCGTCGCCTGGGGACTCCAATCCCTCCTCGGCACCGGGAAAATCATCGCCATCATCGCCATGGTCGCCATCGGCTTCGTCCTCAGCATCGATCTCCCCCTCCGAGAACTTCTGAGCAAAATCACTCCCACCCTCCGCGAACCCGAAGACCAAAAATCGAAGACCCGAAAACCCACCGCCCTCGAAGATTCAAACCCTGAATCCCTCCGCGAAAAAACCCTTCGGATGCTCGGCGGTCGGCCCGAAACCGACGAAGCCGATCCAGAAACCACTGAAAAACCCGTCCGCCAAAAAGCCGTCATCCGCGAACCCTCCGAACGCGTCCGCTCCCAAGCCGAACTCGATTTCAACTCGCAAGCCAAACCTCCAAAAGACGGCTACATCCTCCCCCCGCTTGATCTCCTCGTCACCCCCGAATCCAAAAAGAAGCGCGACCCGAAAGAAGTTCAGCGCAACATCGAGATCCTCGAAGACACTCTCGAGCAGTTCGGCATCCAAGCCAATGTCATGGAAGTCGCCAACGGCCCAACAATCACCCGGTACGAAGTTGCACTGGGCGCCGGTATCCGCGTCAACAAAATCAAAAATCTCGCCGACAACGTCGCTCTCTCTCTCGCCGCTCAATCCGTCCGGGTCGAAGCCCCTATTCCCGGCAAATCTGCCATCGGGTTCGAAATCCCGTCTGCCCAGCGTCAAATGGTCTACCTCCGAGAGATGTGCGACAGCCTAGAATTCCACGATAACTCCAGCAAGCTCACAATCGCCCTTGGTCAAGATGTCGCCGGAGTCGCTAAATATACTGACCTCACGCGGATGCCTCACCTCCTCGTCGCCGGGGCCACCAACTCCGGGAAGTCGATCTGTCTCGCCACAATCATCATGTCGCTCATCCTGCGCATGACCCCCAAAGATCTCCGAATGGTCATGATCGACCCCAAACGCGTCGAACTCACCCTGTTTGAAAGTCTCCCGCACCTCATGTGCCCCGTCGTCAAGGATGTCAAAGAAGCCGCCGGCGTCCTTCGTGCCGTTGTCCGAGAAATGGACCGCCGGTACGATCAATTTTCCGAAGCCGGAGTGCGCAATATTGATGGCTGGAACGCCAAAGCCTCTTTTGCTGATCGCCTCCCCTACCTCGTCGTCATCGTGGATGAACTCGCCGACCTCATGATCCAATGCCGAAACGAGGTCGAAACCAGCATCACTCGCCTCGCCCAGCTTGCCCGAGCGACCGGAATCCACCTCATCATCGCCACACAACGCCCCAGCGTGGACGTTATCACCGGAACGATCAAAAACAACATCAGCAGCCGCATCTCATTTGCCGTCAGCTCCGGAATCGACTCCCGCACCATCCTCGATACCGTGGGCGCCGAAGACCTCATCGGCAAAGGCGACATGCTTTTCCTCCCCATCGACGCCACCAAACCCCTCCGCGTCCAGGGCTGCTACGTCTCCGAAAAAGAAATCGAAGACGTCTGCAAATTCTGGTCAGACCAAGAAAAGCCGAGTTACGTTATCAATCCTGTCGAAGTCGCTATCCGTGACAAAGAAGATCAGATGCGCGACCAATCCGACTCCGATGAGCATTGGGACGATGCCGTCCGTTGGGTTGTCGAGCGCGGATCAGCCAGCACCTCGATGCTCCAACGCCGGTTCAGCATCGGATTCCAGCGCGCATCCCGACTTCTCGACCAAATGGAGGAACGAGGAATCGTCGGCCCCCGCGACGGCCCCCGCCCCCGCGAAGTCCTTGTTGATCCCATGCAGGTCGAAGCCGTCCTCGGCAACGCCGAATACCAAACCCCCATGCCCGACGGCGCCTACATGGAAGACGAAGACTAAGCCACAGTCGCCGATCCCCCTCTCCGTTTCAATGGAGAGGGGGTTAGGGGGTAAGGTCACATTTCAACGGGAATCCTTCAACAAAGTCTTCATGTTGGAACAGAACGCCGCCCGCTCGTATCAGAATCGATCCTATCAATAAGTGCAACGGGCAACGCGGGTGGACCGCAAGGTCTCTGCCGTCATTCCGGGCGTGACCCGGAATCTCAAATGCGGCGGAAGGCCAGCATATTCAATGGAGTCAAGCCTGACAAACTATCGTCATCCTCGTGCAAGCGGGGATCCAGTCCATTGAAAAACATTGCCCTGCATGATGAAAGAGCATCATGCAGGAACCTCATTCAACAAACTAACGCGCGCTCACATACACCGAGTACGTGTACTCAAAAGTCCGCTTCGCGCCCTTTGCGAGCTTCGGCCGCCACTCAATCACGCTCGTCGGATTCACCTGGTTCAACCGCTTCGCCGTCTTGAACGTCCGCTCCGAACCTTCTGCCGAAAGTACCTCACCCTCAACTTGCTTGGAGATTTTCATCTGAATCTCCAAGCCTTTGTAATTGATCAACTCCATCGTCCCCTTCACCGTGACCAAATCGTGTGTGGCATTGTTGAACCGATCCTTGATCGCTCCCCGCTCCCGCGAAACCTCCTCTTCCCGGACATCCGCCGCAACGTCGAGCGCCTTACTGATCTTCAAGTAAGCCTTCGTACCAGGCGTCGTATATTTCAGCTCATCCGTTCCGAGCATCTCGCCGTTTTGCATGACCAAAGCCGACCCCGTCGTCCAAGGCTGCTTCATCGTATTGTCAAACTCGATCTCATGCCAGACCGGCAACTCATCACTCGAGTAATCCCGGTTTCCTTCCTCTGCACTGCTCGGAGGCAAACCGAGCGTGTAAAGGTGAGAATAAGGACTCTCTGTTTGGAACAGAACGTAGTAACCCCGCTCTCCTCTTTTCAAAAGTAAATCCTTCAGCGGCGTGAAGAACAAATCCTCTCCGCTAAATCCCTCACCGACATTAGGTTCAAAGCTCTCAAATGAAGCATCACTTGCTGATTCCCGCCGCATCGGTGCCGCATTTTGTGTCATTGCCGCTCCCGGGGCCATTCCTCCGCTACCGCCACCACGCATCATCGAGCCGACATATGTCAAAGGATCCCATTGCCCCATCGTCGTCAAATTCGGAAAACCAGTCACGAGCCGCGCTGTCACCCCATCCAAGTCCCCCAGATCATTCACAACCGTCGCCTTGCTCACCATCTTCAACTTAGTTTTGTCCGAAATATCAACCTGATACGCCGGCACCCAAGTCATTCCCACTTGCAAACCCATCAGATTCACCTTCGCCCCCGGAGTCGCTTTGATTCGCAACGCTGGAACCATCGTTGTGTCCTTGACCACTCGCGTATATGTCAATTCCCCATCTCCCCGAAAACTCAAAATCGAACCCAATGCCAAGAAAACGCGTTGCTCTTGCGCATCCGTGAAAATCGCCAGCGATCCCGACACCTCCAAAAGCGTTCCGGCGAGGGTCTTCACAACCCCACCCTCAGAATAGACAATCTCCATCGCCTTGCCCGTATTCAAAGCAAGTGCCCCACCAATCGAATCCGGTCGAATCGTTCGCTCTGACTCCCCCTTCACCTGAGTCATGACAACCGAGCTGATCTTCGCACCATCTCCCGCATAAACCCAAAGCGTCCCCAAAGCCGCAATCGGTGGCTCTTCAATCAAAACTTCACCCGAACTTGGCACCGTGACCTGGTGGATTGTCACTGCCGATCCATTCTTGAAAATCGTTGCGTCCACAATCTTCGTCTTCGTCAGCTCCGGCTCCGCCGTCCAACCCAAAACCGCACTCACTGCCAATGTCGCTAAAGTCATCATGTGTTACCCAGGGGCATTCCGCCCATCCAGAAGTCCAGACGAACGGCTATCCCGGAGATTACACGCACACCGCCCAACTGCCCCATCAAACCTGGTAATTAGTTCTTAGCCCGCCGCTCGGCAATCTCTCGGCAAACTCGCCCAACGATCTCCGCCCCTCGCTCTGCTTCTTCCAACGTATTCCCTCGCCCAAAGGTAAACCGAAGACCTTCCTTGGCTTCCTTTTCGGAGTAGCCACAAGCCGCCAAAACGTGAGACGGTTCCAAACTCCCGCTTGAACACGCCGCCCCGCTGCTCGCACTCACCCCCTCTCGATCCAACCGGATCAAAGCGTGTTCCGCATCCACCCCAGGAAAACGAACATGGCAATGCCCCGGCAAAACTTCACTCCCTGGCCCCACCGAGAATACAAACCCTTCCCCCAACCTGTCCGCAAAACAATCTCGCACTTCTTGAATGCAATTCTTCCATCCCAAATCTTCGCCAAGAATCCGAGCTGCAACCCCCGCGCCAACAATCCCCGCCGTATTCTCTGTCCCCGCCCTCACCTCGCGCTCCTGGCCACCCCCAACCATCAACGCCATCGGCTTCACCCCGCTTCGAGCATATAGAACCCCAACACCTTTCGGCCCATAAAATTTGTGCGGAGCCAAAGTCAGCAAATCCGCCTCAAAATCATCTACTCTCCAATCACCCGGAAAGGTTTGCACCGCATCCACATGGAAGAAAGCCGCATGCTCCCGACAATGACGACCAATCTCCACAACATCGTTAAATGTCCCCAACTCGTTATTGGCATGCATCACGCTGACCAAAGCCGTCCTTCCCCGAACCTGCTCTTTGATCCAATCCGCATCCACCCGTGCCTCCCGGTCTACCGGCGCAATCAAAACCGTAAATCCCAATAATTCCAATAATTTCTGGGTGTGCAAAACGCAATGGTGTTCCGCCGCCCCCAGAATCACCTCCCAACTCCCGGTCTGATCTCGCGCACTTAGAGCCCCGCCAATCACACCCAGATTCGCCGCTTCCGTTCCGCTACTTGTAAACACAATCTCCCCAAACAAGCATCCAAGAAGATCCGCAAATATCTCCCTCGACTGATCAATCGCCGCTTTCGCCGCCCTCCCTTCTGCATGCAATGAACTCGGATTTCCAAATCCCCCTGAGAGCCAAGGCTCCATTGCCGCCACAACTTCGGGAAGCATCGGAGTCGTCGCCGCATGGTCAAGATAAATCCGTCTCATCACCGAATCACAACGTTCAATCCAAAAATCGTCGCATTATGCAAAAAGTGCATCAAGATGGCCGGAATCAATGAACCTGTTTGGCGAGTCAAGACCGCTGCCGTCATCCCAATACAAGCCAACGCTGGCCACAGTAACGGCCCTTGAGGATGAATCACGGCGAAGATCACTCCCTGCAAAACAATCGCCGTTGTCGGACTTCGAAAAATCTTCTGGAAAGCCGGGAAAAGCACCCCCCGAAACATCGGCTCTTCAACCAGCGGTGCGCCCACCGCCGCAATAAAGAACAGCAAAGCCATCGATGTCGGCCCGCTCCCCAACAATTGTTCAATCAACTCATGACTAGGTGTCGGCAGGAACTGAGCAATCGGTGAAACCAACACCGTAACTCCAATTGCCAAAGGGAAATTCGCCATGTATCCCGCAAAACCCCATCCCAGCTTGCCAAAAATCCCCTTTGTATCGCCCAAAATCTCGCCAAATTTTTTCTTAAATCCAAAAAGCGGAATCGTCGAAAAAACCGGAATCAAACCGATCAGTACCACGAATAGAACCGCCTGCATGACCGCCATATCCAGATTCAAATCCGGAAAAGCGAAGACTGGAATTGCAATCAGAGTAGACAGAAGAAGAAATGTCGCAAAGTAAATCGCCATACGACCGCCATAAGCATCCGACTCTGGCACAGTTAACCCCGTCTGATACCCTTTCGCGACGAGACCTCCCGAAAATTTCAAACCTGCATAAAGCGCCAAAGCGACAACTCCCCCCACCGCAACAAATCCCATCCAACCCAAAAATCCGAAGAACAGCACCGGATTCGCGGATATTCCCAATGCCGAAACGGGAAACTCTTCCACTCCTGGATTCGCAACTTTCCAAGTCGCCACCTTCGCCGGAACATCGTCGCCTTCGATCACAAGCGGACGGCTAATCTCCCCTGCAAAAGCATCCCCCATGTCCACCGATTCTTCCTGATCGCTCAATTGCAACCGATCAAGCGCATCCTGGTTGAGTTCATTTCCCAAAATCGTATCAATCGCCAAAATCCATTCCGCGGCCTCATCGCTCTCCCCCACCTTCTCCTCAAATTGATCCCTCGTCTGAACCAATGTCGTCGAAGCCGCCGAATCCAGCTGATCCGTCCCGAGCATTTCCCCAAGCTCCAAAAAAGTCGCATACTGTTTCAAGGCGACCGGAGCCGTGGTCTTCAGCTCACCGAGCGGATCTTTCTCCTCCGATCCCATGGCGAACATCCCCACCATGTTTGTCGCAATAAAGAACCCCGCCAGCCCCGCAAACACCAACCACGTCCACCATTGACGGGCCGGCCCAGACTGAATTTGAACTGGCGGAGGAGTAATTTCCATAATCTCTGCCTCACTTTACGCCTTCTCATCCTGCAAAGGATTCCCGGACCCACCAATTTCACCAAAACCAGTTACAATAGTAGACATGGAACTACCATTGAAATACGATGGCTCACTTCGTTGGTTGTTCCTTGACCTCAACGCGTACTTCGCAAGTGTCGAACAAGCTGAAAACCCCGAACTCCTCGGCAAACCCGTTGCCGTATGCCCCACCCACGGCGACAGCGCAACCATCATTGCCGCAAGTTACGAAGCCAAACCGTTCGGCATCAGAACCGGTACTCGTGTTGGCGAGGCCAAACAGTTGTGCCCCGACATCATCCTTGTCCCCGCCACTCCCGCCCTCTATGTCGCATACCACCGCGCTGTTCTCGCCGCCGTCGAATCAGTCCTTCCCATAGATAAAGTCTGCAGCATCGACGAACTCCGAATCCGCCTCCTCGGCGAAGAGCGAACCCCTAAAAACGCCACACGACTTGCGCACCAGCTCAAACAAGCCATCCGCGATCATGTCGCCCCCAGCCTTCAATGCAGCATTGGAATCGCCCCCAACGCCTGGCTCGCCAAACTCGCCACCGAATTCCAAAAGCCGGATGGCCTCGTTTTCATCCATCCTCAAGAATTGCCAGACCGACTCCAGGGTCTCAAGCTAACAGAATTCCCCGGAATCAACAAACGCATGCAAGCACGGCTCAATGCCTCCGGAGTCTTCACCAGCGACGATCTTATCCGCCAAAACCCTAAGCAACTGTCCAATGCCTTCGGCAGTGTCATTGGCGAACGGTGGTACTACCTTCTCCGCGGATACGACGTTCAATTCGAGAATGAAACCGGCAAGACTCTGGGTCACTCCCACGTCTTGCCCCCCGACATGCGCACCGACCAAGACTCCCGCGCCGTTCTCCTCCGCCTCACTCACAAAGCCTGCTCCCGACTCCGCGCCACGGGAGTTTGGGCCACTCACGTCTCAGTTTCCGTAACCGGAAGAATACGATCCTGGCATGCGGAATCCCGAATCCCTCCCACTCAAGATGCCATCTCCCTCGCTCCTACTATCGAACGCCTCTGGCGCGACCGTGACTTCTCTCAACCAACAAAAGTCAGCATTACTTTCCACAATCTCAAAAAGGGACCTGAAACAACCCCTTCTCTCTTCGAACCAACCAAAGACTATGCCGAGCTCGGTCATGCCGTAGACACCGTTAACAATAAATTTGGCAAGAATTCTGTCTTCCTCGCCAGTCTCGATAAAGCCAAAAACTCCGCCACCGAAAAAATCGCTTTTAATAAAACGTGGCTGTTTAGCGAAGGCAAAGACGATCACGTCTGGCCAGACACCTTTCGAGGATTACAGCCAGAAAGAGACGAAAATTAATTACTCCACGTCTTCGCGCGGAACGTACTCCCGCTGACCAAACCACCACACGCCGAGCCCACCCAAAACCGCTACCAACCCCAACAAAACCGCCCAACTCGCCGCCACCGGAACCCCCATCCCCGTCACCTGACCCGCCAAAACATCCATCATCCCTTTTGCCTCGCGCTCAATTTCTGTGTGACCCGCAATAGACTTCAAATAGGGATAAATCGACAAGTAGTACAAATCCCCTGGCATATTCGGTACGAACGTTTCCCACCCAAATGCAAACAACAGGCAGTAAATCATCGCCTTATTCAGCACCAAACTCACGAAAATAAACAGCGTTCCATAAGCCAAAACGCCAAGCAAAATCACGACCGCGTCCCACCAAAATCCTGGAGTCTGGAACGCCCTTGGGCCGAGAACTCCCAGCCCAGCCGCCAACCAAGCCGCCCAACTTGCCCCCAAAACCGCCGCAAAGCTCGCTAAACTGCGCCCAATCAAAAGTGAAGGTCTAGGAATGGAGCGCGTCAACAAATACACAATCGTCTTCTGCTCGACTTCCGCCGCCAAAACTTGCATTCCAAAAATGGCCGCTGCTAATGCCAAAACCCGGAAAACCAAAACTTCAACGACTTGTCCGTAAGTCGCCAATTCTTGGCCCGGTTGAAAGCCAACCCAAATCCGTCCCACAATCCCGACAACCACCGCGATCAAAAGCCAAGTTACAATCCGACCTGGTCGGACAAAATCTCTCAGCGCTCCCGTAAATGCGACACCGATCATTGCGCACCTACCAAGTATTCATAAACCGATTCCAAGTTATTATCTGGACTCTCAATCTCCCAAATCCCAAATCCTTCTGCCGCCAAATCACCAACCACCGCATAAAAGTCCCCCGCTTGCCGAGTCTGAACTTCCACTTCGTCCAATGCCTCGTTCACCGACAAACTCACTACAAACGGTAAACCTGCAAATCGCCCCGCCATCTCCCGAACCCGGTCTCCGCGAATCTTAATCCGGTGCGGATACCGGTCAATCAAATCCCGAATCTCACTCACGTCCCCACTCGCCAGCAATCGCCCCCGATGTAAAAGCAAAATCGAGCGAGTCATTTGCTCCACTTCAAACAGAATATGGCTACTCACAACAATCGCTTTGCCGCGCATCGCCAGCCCCTGCAAAACATCCATAAACTCTCTCCGCCCGACCGGGTCGAGTCCGTTCAGCGGTTCATCCAAAAGCAACAGATCCGGATCATGGAAAATCGCTTGCGCAAGTTTTATCCGTTGGCGCATCCCTTTGGAATAACCCTTTACCGAGCGGTCAGCCCGGTCGGACATCCCCACCTGCTGCAAAACGTCCTCCGTCCGTCGAACCCCCGTTTCGTGGTCGTATCCCATCATCCGACCCATCCTGTAAACGAACTCACGCCCGCTCAGATGCTCCGGAAAACTATCAATGTCCGGACAGTAGCCGAGCTTTTCAAAAACTTGCGTATTCGAAAACGGATCATTTCCAAAAACCCGAACCTCACCCGTCGTGGGACGAATCTGTCCCGTAATCAACTTCATTAAAGTGGACTTACCTGCCCCGTTCTGACCAAGCAAGGCAGTCACCCCTGAACCGATCCGGCAGTTCACATCATTCAGTCCAATCACATCGCCGTACCATCGGCTCACTCCGGTCAGCTCAATCACGAAACCACCTCAACCGCTCGGACTTTCCGTAGTGCTAATCCCCAGCACGCAATCACCGGCAAGATCACCATCACCAATAACAACCAGAGATCAGGCCTCGGAACAATAGCTTCCGCCGCTCCCTGATTGTCCCGCACAAAGAAACTCCCATCTGTACCAAGAACCGTTTTCAATACTCCTTCACTCGCACCATAAAGCGAAAGGTAATGTATCGTATCCAAAACCCCTTGAATGCCGGCGACGTCTCGGGTTTCTGCCACGAGCCTCGCGAGCTGAGCAAAAACTCCGCTCAGAACATAAATCCCTGCGTAAGTCGCTCCCGCAAGCCGCCCCTGATTAAACAAAGAACTCACTCCCAAAATCACACTCGCCTGAAATGCACAGACGGCAACAATCCCCGCCAAAGCCCGTGGAATCATCATCGGATCATCCGTCAAGAATCCATGCTCACGGAAGTTCATCGCCCCGTAAAACATAAAGAACACCGCCGGAATCAGCATCGCAATCGCCAGCATCAAGAAGATACCAACGAACTTCCCAACCAAATAATCCAACTTCGAGCAAGGCTTACTGAAATATACCAATAGCGCGTTTGACCGGTTGTCGTTGGCGATCGCCCCCGCCCCAACCATCAGCAAAATCGCCATCAAAAGGAAGTGACCAAACTGGAATCCATTCAGAAATTGATCCTTCCAAACAATCTGCTCAAAGAATTGCCCGGCAAAATCTGCGCCGCCCATATTCGCCGCAAAACTATCAATAAAATAAGTCACCGCCGCAAGAATCAAATAGTGTCCCCCACTCAAAACTGTCAAAACCCAAAACGACCGGAGTTTCACAACCCGTTGCATCAACTGCCGCGCAATCACCCACCAATTCCCCCCTCTTCGCAACGGAGAATCCGTCACATTGCGATAGCTCAGGTCAGCAATTGGGCCACTAGTTGACATCGATCGCCTCCATAAACGCCTCTTCCAAACTCCTTGCCCCTGGCTTCAACCCACGAATCTGAGCCCCCGCTTCCCGAGAAGCTAAGAAAACCTTCTGGCTCAACTCCTGGTGCCCCCCAACCGCCGCCAACCGGTACCACGTCCCCTTCGCACTCACCAACTCAAACCCGTGCCGTGCCGCCGCTTGCAAAAACTCTCCACTCTTCTCCCGAAGCTCAACATCCACCGCATTGGAGTTCAATCCGCGCAAATCGCTCACGCTCCCCTGCAATTTCATTTGCCCCCCCGCAATTACCACCACCGAATCACAAGTCCGCTCAATGTCGGGAAGCAAGTGAGAGCAAACCAAGACGTTCACCCCCTTGTTCTGAGAAATATCCCGAACCAAATCAAGCATTTCGTGACGCCCTTTCGGGTCAAGTCCATTCGTCGGTTCATCGAGCAGAAGCAATTTAGGTCCATGTACCAAAGCCTGAGCAAACTTAATCCGCTGCTTCATCCCCGTTGAATAGCTCTCAATTGCCCGATACCGAGCTTCCCCCAGCCCCGCATATTCCAAAACCTCATGCGCTCTTCTCACCGCGTGGTTGCGCGGCATGCCCGCCAGCTCCCCGGCATAAGCCACAAACTGAACCGCATTCATCCCCGGAATGTGACAATCCTGCTCCGGCATATACCCGACTGCCTGTCGAATCGCCATCCCGTCGCGCCCGACTTCTAGCCCCAAAACGTCGCCCCTTCCTCCCGCTGGTTTGATAAAGCCCAGCATTGTTTTGAGCATCGTCGTTTTTCCTGCCCCGTTCGGCCCCAAAAGTCCAACGCACCCCTCTGGAACTGCCACCGAAAAATCCCGCAAAGCCGTGAACCGACCGTACTGGACTGTTAAGTTTTCGAGTGTGACGACCGCCAAAGTAGAGATACTTTACTCAGGCCGCATGGTGAGGTTGCACCCGCCCGGTATTAAGGCCCCGAACCCGCCCCCATCGCCCGGTAACCTCCCATCAATCATGGAAACAACTCTGGTTCTCATCAAGCCCGGCGGAGTCGCTCGCAACCTCAATGGTGAAATCATTCGCCGCATCGAACTCCGGGGCCTCAAAATCACCGGTCTCAAGCTCATGAACGCCCCCCGTGAAACCGTCGAAGCTCACTATGCCGAGCACCGCGAGCGGCCTTTCTTCAACGACGTTGTCAACTACCTCGTCAGCGGCCCGGTCGTCGCCCTCGCTGTCACCGGCCCCAACGCCACCAAGGCCATCCGCATGATGATGGGCGCAACCAACCCCGTCGAAGCCGAACCCGGCACCGTCCGTGGCGATATGGCCCTCACCATCGACGACAACCTCGTCCACAGCAGCTCCGACCCCGAAGCCGCCGCCAACGAACTCAACCTCTGGTTCCCCGAAGGCACCGTCAACTAATACTCTTCTCCCCCTCTCCGATTTAATAGAGTTTTAAGTCATTTTTCCCCCTCTCCGTTTCAATGGAGAGGGGGATCAAGGGGGGGAGGAAGGGTTTTTCGGTTCATAATGTATGGATGGATGTAATAAATATCCTAAACAGTCTCGCAAAATCTCGACCAATCTTCTATTCCGAAGCTGATTTTCAGCATGCCTTTGCTTGGGCCGCAAAGTCGCTCTACATGTGTGAACCCCGGCTCGAAGTCAGAATGATCCACACTTCTTCGCGTGCCTCATTGGACTTACTCCTAAATCTTCCCGGTGAAAAAATCGGCTTTGAATTTAAGTATAAAACCAGCCCAATTTCAGCAGCGATATATGGAGAAGTCTTTTCCCTACTAAATCAAGGGGCGCTTGATATCTTTCGTTATGATTGCATCAAGGATATATCGCGTTTGGAAAATGCAATTGGATCGGGCCAGATTTCCCGTGGCTACTTCATCCTGCTTACAAATGAACCAGCAGTCTGGTCTCGACCGATTCGAGAGGGCCACGCCGATGATGAGTTCAAACTACATGAGAACGAAATTCTCGGCGGGGTACGAACCTGGGGCCCAGCTGCCGGTCCGGGAACAAGGAAAAACCGGGAGGACACGTTAACACTGACTGGAGAGTATCAGTGCCACTGGTCTCCCTTTAGCCTGATACAAGGAGAGAAATTTGGCACGTTCAATTGCCTTGTAATTGAAGTTTCCACTCCAAGCTTTTCTATGCACTCATCAAACAAGACTAGCCGTCCAATCACTCGTTTATCCAAACCCCGAGCAAACTCGGGACGCTATTCAAAACTTACTGAATTTCTCTCCCAAACGGCAGAGAACCGAATCGAACTTACATTTGACCAAGTTCGGGAGATTGTCGGCAGCCTCCCTGCATCCGCCTACAATCACTCCGCTTATTGGTCTAACCACCCCTCTCATCCACCAGCGGTGGCTTGGCTCAGTGCAGGCTGGAAACAATCAAAGCTAGACTTTCTCGGTCAGCGAATCTGGCTCGAACGAATCACCGACCACCCAACCCACTCAACGAAACCCCCTCAATAAAATACTTCTGCGCGAAGAAGAACAACAGCAACACCGGAATCGTCGACATCGTCGCAAACGCCATCATCAACGCCTGATCCGTCCCCCGATCCGAAGCAAACAAACCCATCGCGTAACTCATCGGCATCTTCGCCGGCGTATTCACATAAATCAACGGACCCATAAAGTTGTTCCAAGCCCCCATAAACGTCCAAATCGCAATCACCGCCAAAGCCGGCTTCACAAGCGGCAACATGATCTGCCAAAACGTCCGCCAATACCCGCACCCATCAATCCGCGCTGCTTCCTCCAGCTCCATCGGAATCGTCCCAAAGAACTGCCGCAACAGAAACACATTAAACGCTCCCGCAAAGAACGTCGGCACCCAGATCGGCAAAAGCGAATCCATCCACCCTAAATTCGAGAAAATCAAGAACTGCGGCAACATCGTCACCGCCCCCGGCAACATCATCGTCATCAGCATCACAAAGAAAAGCTGATCCCGCCCCGGAAACCGCAACCGCGCAAACCCATAAGCCACAATCGAACAGCTCAAAACCGTTCCCAAAACGCTCATCCCCGCCAGCCAAAGCGTATTCAGCAAGTAGGCCATGCCAAACCCCGTCTCCAGCGGCATCCACTCCAAAGCATCCGAGTAGTTTTGCCACCGCAAGCCTCGCTCCCGCACTGGCTCAACATCCTCCGGCATAACTGTGAGTCGCTGACCTTTCCGATCCCCAGGCTCCAAGACCTCCAGAAGCCGAGACCCATCCTCCTGATCCTTCACTGTAAAAGCCGTAAATGCCGTCCCGTTCTCGACCCCACTCCAAATCGGCTGATCCCTCGGAATTTCCTTCAATGAACCCGCCGGAACTTCAAATCTCCGTCCCCTCAAGCCGTAAGGCCGCTCAACCTCAACCAACCACTTCCCACCTGCAACCTCCGAATCCTTCTTGACTTTGACCGCCCGACCATCGTATCGCGCGGCAAATTGCGGATTCTCCGGATCCAAGAAAGCGTGCGTCTTCTGCACCTGCGGAACCCAAACAATGCCATCCGTATTCGCCAAATCCCGTTCCTCTTTGAACGAAGTCGTCAGGAGCCAAACAAACGGAATACTAAAAATCACCGCGCCTGCCAGCAACCCCAGTTGAGCAGAAATCTTTTTCGTTACCCCCCGCGCCGCTGTCGTCCGCTCCGCCAAAACCATCCCCACCATTGCCGCTACGAGCAGCCCCAAAAGTCCAAAAATCGCCGGCCAGTGGAGCGGAATCGCCCCCCTCAGAATCGAAATCTGCCCCTCCATCCCCCGCAACCACAAGAACGAACCAACCCCAACCCCCGCCCAAATCAATGCCGCCAAATACCTTCCCCGATCTTCCTCCGCATTCAAAGCCGTTCGCCCTTGAATCAATCGCGAACCCACCATAAACACCGACAGTAAAAGCATCCAACCCGGAAATGGCGTGTAAATCCAAACCAACGGCAACCAACTCCCCACCGCCTCTCGCCCAAGCTCCTTGGGAATAAATGATCCCACCAACAGCAAGAAGCCGCCAATCCCCGCCGATATCCCAAGCCGCTTCACCAGCCCCGCTCGGTCAACCCCCGGCGACCCAAATCCAAGTCGCATCCCCAAAAAGACTGCTCGAAGCCCTAAAACCACGCCCACCCAGATGCAAACCGTGAGTAGCAAAAAGACAACTTCGGCTGTCACTTATCCACCTCCGAATGCACCCATCGAGGCGCGAGCTTAAACTGAATCAAAGTCACCGCCACAACAATAAAGAAAATCATCCACGCAATCGCACTCGCATACCCCATTCGGAAGTATGCAAACCCGTTGTTGAACAGCATATAAACCGGAGTTGCCAAGCTATCATTCGGCCCCATGTTCTCCCCTTTTGTAATGAGATAAACCCCGTCAAAAGTCTGCAAAACACCGATAAAGCCCATCACTGAGTTAAAAAACACCAGCGGGCTGAGTTGAGGCAAGGTAACGCTCCAAAACTGCCGCCATCCCGATGCCCCGTCGATATCTGCCGCCTCATACAGGGTCTTAGAAATCCCCTTCAATCCCGCCAGCCACAGAATCATCGCTCCTCCAGCCCCCCATAGACCCATCAAAATCAAAGCCGGCTTCGCCCAAGGCTCAACCGTAAACCATCCCGGGGCATTGACGCCAAACCACTGGGCAATCGTATTCGTCCAAAAATTATTCAGCAATCCCCGCTGATTATCCGGAGTCAAAATCCACATCCATAAAAATGTTGAAGCCACCGTCGGCGCAATCGCGGGCATGTAATAAACAGTCCGATAAAACCGAATCCCTTTCGCCCCCGTGTTCAAAAGGAGCGCAATCACCAAGCCCGTGGTCAAACCAAGCGGAATGCCAATCACCGCCAAATAGGCAACATTTCCAAGGGCCTTCAAAAGCAAATCCCGGTCAACCACAAATACATCAACAAAATTCTTCCCCCCCACAAAGTGCGCCGGATTCAAAACATCGTAATTCATGAATGCAAAAACGAGCGATGCAATCATCGGACCAAGCGTAAAGACCAAGAAACCAATAATCCAGGGCGAGATAAAGGCATAACCCGCCCGCGTTTCCTGCGGAGAAACTCGTCCCGAACCCCTCCGAATCAACATCGCTACCCAAGTAACCAGACCAGCCACGACTACCCCAAATACTCCCAAAACCCAACCCAAAATATTGACCCTTGGATAATCCTCCTTCGAGAAATACTCATCCAAAATCTGCTGAACCCGCGTCTGACCGCTCACCAGAGCTTCTTCACTTGACTGCGCCCCCCGACAGGCCTGCTCAATTGCCCGAACATGCTCATCCCATAGTTTCAACCCCACAAACGTCGCTGGCCGCAATCGAGCAAACGGCATCATATCAACGTGCTGGCGCAACGCCAACTCGTAAGTACTGTTTCCACTTGCATAAGTATCAACAAGCCACTCATTCGCCTCAATATTTGCCGCCATCCGAGGAATAAACCTTCGCCCCCGCGACTGCTCCAAATCCGCCTGACCCCGCGCATAAAGCTGTCTGCCCTCCAAACTCTGGACAAACTTGATAAACTTCCAACTCGCCTCAATGTTCCGCGCCCCTCTCGGAATCGCATAAGCAAACCCGCCCGACCATGTGATGAACTTGTCCTTCTCGTCGGCGAACCGACCACGCTGATAGTAGCGATCATCCGGAACTGGAGCCGGCGCAGTTAAGAATTTTGCCTTTGGCGAATAACGAGCATAACTGGCAATCATCCAGTCCCCGTTAATAATCATCGCAATTTGTCCAATTGCAAACGGGTCATTTTCACCCCCCCTAGTTCCAGATTTGAATTTGAGGGTGTTCTCGTACCCCCCCAAAATGTCATATCCCGCTTTCATGAAATCAAGCGCTTCGACTGCCGCCGGAGTATTCAATGTACATTTCCGACCATCCTCGCTCATGAAGTTCGCATTGTTCTGAAACGCAAACATATACAGCCAAGAATTCCCTTCGTTGGGAATGAAGCCCGCGCGCTTGATCGTTCCGTCCGCATTGAACTCCGTCAAAACTTTGCTGTAAGCAAGCACCTCACTCCAAGTCCTCGGTGGCCTGGTCGGATCAAGCCCGGCTTCTCTCAGCTCGTCCGCTTTCTCCGCAAAAACCTCGGTGTTGTAGTACAAAACTCGGTTATCCGCCCCTATCGGAATCCCGAAAAGTTTGCCATCGTAAATCGCTTCGTTCCAAGTCGCCGGATAGTATTGATCGGCAGTTGGCGTACGCGGATCGCTGCCCCGATCTCGCTCAATCAAGTCGTCCAGCGGACGAAACGCCCCCCGGCTCGCCCAATCCGAAATCGTGAACCGATCCTGCTGAATCACATCCGGCGGCGCCCCTCCCACAATCGCCGTCATTAACTTTTGGGGATTCATCGCCCCCGCGCCCATCCCCAAAAGCTTCACTTTTATATCCGGGTTCTCGCGTTCAAACTGACGAACGATCAGGTCATTTCCTTTCTCATCCGGTGTTATTGCTAGTCCCCATACCGTAATCTCTGTCTTTGCCGCCAAACTTAAACACGAAAAGACCACCAGTGACAACATCGCCACCATCCGCATAACCATTCTGTTCACGCGCAGTCCAACCACTGTCAATAAAACGCCCCTCGTCGGGCAACGGTTCATCCTACACCATAAAAGCCGTGAATACGTATACATAAAAATCCCTACACAATAAGATTTTTGCTTTCATAATGAAAATATCATGTCGAGCAAAAAACCATTGACCGCTATCTTCATCACGGTTTTTCTCGATATGCTCAGCTTTGGCACCGTCATTCCCGACGTCCAACTCCGGTCAAAAGAACTCGTCGAATCTGCCACTTGGCTCCCTCACAACCCCACCACCGAAGGCTTCGTTATCGGCCTCTCAATCGCCCTCTTCAGCATTGCGCAGTTCCTCATCGCACCATGGCTCGGCAAAATGTCTGACGAAAAGGGCCGCCGCCCCGTTCTCCTCATCACATGCACCCTCGCCGTTTTTGCCAGCCTCCTCTACGGCTTCAGCGGAACCCTCATCATCCTCTGGCTCTCCCGTGTCCTCCACGGACTTGCCGGAGCAAATCTTGGCGTCGCTTACGCATATATAGCCGACGTCACTACCGATCAAGACCGGGCCAAATCAATGGGGCTGATTGGTGCCGCATTTGGCCTCGGGTTTATCTTCGGACCACCGCTTGGCTCAATTCTCATCGAACTCAACAACGGACAACCCCTCTATCTTGGCCTTGCCTCAGCTCTCTTTGCTCTCATAAACCTCATCTGGGTCTACCTCTATCTCCCCGAATCCCGCATCCCCGGAAACGAGCCTGCCCGTCCCAAAGAGAACCGCTTTCGTGCGCTCACCAACGCCCTCACGACTCCAACTCTCGGCATCCTCCTCGCCTTATTCTTCGTTGCGAGTTTTGCCTTCACCCACCTAGAAACAACCTACTACCGGCTCGGCGAAGATGTCTATAAGTTCAATCAAGTCCAAACTTCCATGGTGCTCGTCACCGTTGGAATCGTCGCCGCCATTGTCCAAGGCGGGCTGATCCGAATCCTCGAACCGAAATTTGGTGAACGCAACCTTCTCCGTATTGGCTACCTCCTCCAAGCCCCCATCCTCGCCTCAATGCCCTTCATCACCCCCTGGTGGCCCATTATCGTCGGAGCCATTCTCCTCGGGACAAGCAGTGGCATCGCTCAACCCAGCCTCAGTAGCATCATCTCGAAAAACGCCCCCGCTGACATCCGAGGATCAATCTTTGGCATCAATCAATCCCTCGGTTCCCTCGCCCGCATTATTGGCCCCTTCACCGCCAATATCGCTTACGCCTACTCCCCCGCCGCCCCCTACCTCATTGCCGCCGCAATCATGATCCTCCCCACAATCGCCGTCTGGTTGATCAAACTCAACACCAACGAACCAATCCTTGAACCCAGTTGAGATTAAAATCACTTCCAACACTTTCATTCCGAGCGTGACCCGGAATCTCAAATACGAACCTCCCGGTGGCACTGGTGAAACCAGTGAAAACCACACATCTCCGCCATCCTGGGCGTGTCCCAGAAAGTCTTCCAAACGACCAAACTCCACAAAAGCAATCGGCACCCCCCTTCGCGGTATCCTCGCACGCATCATGAATCGGCAAGGAGGCGGAATCCATCGGCGCGGCTCAGCTCCCGTCGGCCTCCTTGTCTTCGTTGTCGGCGTCACCATGATCGGCTTCGCCTTTTATCTGGCCTACCAAATCTTTCTCGTCCCCCCCAGCGTCCGCCTTGAAGCTGAACCCGGCAAACCCATCGATATCGGAACCGCTACCGAATCACTTACAACCGTCCTCGTCCGACTCCTCCTCCTGGTTGCCATGGCCGGATTTGGCTCAATGATCGCAAATCGAGGAATCAAGCTCTACGCCAGCAACTCCGAGCGAAACAAAAAAGCGAAACCTGAAAAATCAGAAACAGTCGATAAATAATCGTTTGGTCGGGATGATAGGATTCGAACCTACGACCTCCTCGTTCCGAACAAGGCGCTCTACCAAGCTGAGCCACATCCCGAAGCTCTAACCCTAAAATAATACCTCTCCCTCCAACACCGCTTTCACTCAGGTCCCGCAAACTCCCAGAAAACCCGCCAAACTCACTTTAAGCCATGACCCACCAAACCCTGATCGAACAAGCCTGGGAGTACCGCGCCGAATTCTCACCCTCGTCCCACCCCGCCGACCTCGCCGGAGCCATCGGCGTAACCTTCAACCAACTAGATAAAGGTGAAATTCGAGTGGCCGAGAAAATCAACGGCGCATGGCAAACCCACGAATGGATCAAAAAAGCCGTCCTCCTCAGCTTCCGAATCAACGATAACCATTTGGTGGAACATGGCCCCGCCCGCTACTTCGACAAAGTCCCTCTTAAGTTTGCAAACTACTCAGAGCAAGACTTCAAACAAGCCGGATTCCGCGTCGTCCCCAACGCTATGGTGCGCCACGGTGCCCATATCGCCAAAAACGTCGTCCTCATGCCAAGCTATGTCAATCTCGGTGCCTACGTCGACGAAGGCACCATGGTGGACACCTGGGCAACCGTCGGGTCATGCGCCCAAATCGGCAAAAACGTCCACCTCAGTGGAGGGGTCGGAATCGGTGGAGTCCTTGAACCCATCCAAGCTACTCCCACAATCATCGAAGACAACTGCTTCATCGGTGCTCGATCCGAAATCGTCGAAGGCGTCATCGTAGAAGAAAACTCTGTCATCAGCATGGGCGTTTTCATCGGCCAGTCCACCCGAATCTATAACCGCCAAACCAGAGAAATCACCTATGGTCGCGTCCCCGCTGGCTCCGTTGTCGTCCCCGGCTCTCTCCCTGCACCAAATGGTGAATATTCCCTTGCCTGTGCCATCATTGTCAAGCAAGTCGACGCCCAAACCCGCAGCAAAACCTCCATCAATGAACTTCTCAGAGAGAACTAATTCAAAATGAAGAACATAAGCGTTACATCAACTATTGACAAACCTCGCGAAACGGTCTTTGCCGCCTTCACCGATTTCGACCAACTCGCCCGTGTCCTCCACTCTGCAACCGAAGTCACATTCGTCACTCCCGAAAAGACCGGTCTTGGCACCAAGTGGGTTCAAGTCACCCAAGAGGGCGAAGAAACGTCATCTGGAACTCACCACATCATCGAATTGACTCAGAACCAATCGTTCACCATGGTCAGTCTTGATTCAATATCTAAAGAAACAATGAGTTTCACATTCGCCGACCAAGGCCAAGCCACTCAAGTCGATTTCCGAATGGAAGGCATCCCCATCTCCGGACTCGCCAAACTCGCCAGCCCATTCCTTTCCAAACTCATCAAGAAAGCAATGCAAGAAGACCTCGATCGTATGAAAGCCCATATCGAATCCCAATCATGACCCCACGTCAACTTTTAGAATCTCTGATCGCCATACCCTCCCTCACACCCGGTGACGCCGGATGCCTGGACATCCTCGAAAACCTCCTCCAACAAAACAACTTCAAAACCCAAATCCTCGAAACCAACAACCTCCGATCCCTCTACGCCACTCACGGAACCGAGCATCCAAACATCTGCTTCTCCGGTCACGTTGATGTTGTCCCCCCCGGTCCCCTCGAAGCCTGGCACACCGACCCGTTCCAACTCATCGAATCTGACGGCAACATCTATGGGCGCGGAACCGCTGATATGAAATCTGGCGTTGCCGCCATGACCATCGCCGCGATCAACTACGTTTCCCAAAACCCCAATCATCCCGGAACCGTTTCCCTTCTCTTCACCAGTGATGAAGAAGACTCATCTCGCTTTGGCACGCCGTACTGCCTCGATCAAATTCACCCGAAACTCACTGCCGCCCTCGTCGGTGAACCAACATCAATCAACCATTTGGGTGATGAATTCAAAGTCGGGCGTCGTGGGTCGCTCAACGGAATCCTCACCTTCACCGGCAAACAAGGCCACACCGCCTACGCCCACCTCGCCCTCAATCCCATCCACCAAGTCCTCCCCTTTCTTACCGAACTAAGCCAAATCATCTGGGACAATGGACACGGACCATTCCCTCCAACCACTCTCCAAATCGCTAACCTCAACAGCGGAGTCGGTACATTCAATGTCACCCCCGGCGAGCTCAAAGTCCAGTTCAACGTGCGCAACAATCCCGCCTCTCCCCACGAAAAAGTCATTCAAACGGTCGAAGAACTCCTGCACAAGCACAACCTCCATCCAGCCGTCACGTGGGACGACTCCGCCCAAGGATTCTTGACCGAGAATCAGCATCTCCAAACCACCCTGAGTCAAGCTATCCAAAAGCACACATCCCAAATACCCAAACCATCAACTTCTGGAGGCACTTCCGACGCCCGCTTCTTCGCGCTCAACAATATCCCCGTCATCGAGTTCGGCCCCATCAATGCAACCATCCATGCCGCAAACGAGAGTATCCCGTCCGCCGATCTTGACCCCCTCACTTCTATCTATCAAACTTTCCTTCGCAACTATCTCGAAAACCCCAACTCTTAACATATCAAACCAGATAAAATCCGCCCCAGAACCAAAAGCGTTCAGGAAAACAACCCATGGCAAACATAAAAGATATTGAAGGGATCGGTCCCGCATACGGCGAAAAGCTGGAAGCCGTCGGAATCAAGACCGATTCTGCTCTCCTCGAACAAGGCGCTTCAAAAAAAGGCCGACAAGAACTGGCTGAGAAAACCGGCATCTCCGAGACCCACATTCTGAACTGGGTCAACCGTGCCGACCTCGCCCGAATCAAAGGCATCGGATCCGAATATGCCGATCTTCTCGAAGCCGCCGGAGTCGATAGCGTCCCCGAACTAGGTCAACGGAATGCCGCCAATCTCCACGCAAAAATGACCGAAGTCAACGCCGACAAGAACCTCGTCCGATCTCTGCCTAGCGAGAGCATGGTCGAAGGCTGGGTCGAGCAGGCCAAGGGTCTCGATCGAGTCGTTACTCACTAACAACTATTCCCCAAACAACTAAGCGATATCTGGTGCACATTTTCCAGATATCGCTTTACTATTCATGTACTCTTGAGTGGACAATGGAACAGCTCATCAATCTTCTGAAAGAAAAAACTGGCATCGACGACGCTACCGCTGGCAAAATCGCGAATTTCATCAAAGAGCACGCCGCTGAACTCCCCGCAATGCTTATAGGCGACAGTGACAATAAAGACAATCCAGTGGAAGGATTGATGGATGCCGCTAAAGGTTTCCTCGGCAACAAAGATTAAAAGAACATCGAAAGGCACAACTCCTGCGTCTTTCTTAACAACCCAACTGGGACAAAAACAAAATCATGTCAATGGCATCAGAATTCAAAGAATTCATCGCAAAAGGAAATGTGATGGATCTCGCCGTCGGGGTCATTATTGGCGGAGCATTTGGAAAAATTGTTGACTCGCTCGTCAACGACGTCATCATGCCTCCCATCGGACTCCTCCTTGGCGGAGTCAACTTCGACAGTTTGCAACTCGTACTCAAGCCAGCAGAAGGCGAAACCGCTGCGGTCGCGATCAAGTACGGCAGCTTCATCGGCGGAGTCATCAACTTCCTCATCATTGCTTTCGTCATCTTTATGCTCGTGAAAGCCGTCAACAAAATGCGAAAGCCCGCACCCGAACCTGAAGCCGCACCAGCTGGCCCTAGCCAAGAGGAACTCCTCGCCGAAATTCGAGATCTGCTGAAAAAGTAAACAACTTCGGCGAATCCACCAAATCCCTGACATCAACTGTCAGGGATTTTTTTTGACCCCCTGTTAAAAATGCCTGCATCAACCGAATATTCAAACCGGAATCCCTCCATTCGCAGGCGAGCAAATGAAGAACAGGCAAATTGGCGCACTCTTTCTCCGTCCCAAAGGCGGCAGAGCCGCAACCGCAAACCATACGGGAGAGACACCCCTCCGCAAGTGTCTCCGCCTTGCCACATCTGCCGGCGATATCAATGAAATTCTCAACGAGATCCTCAGGGAAGCAACCCTTGCTGTCGGTGCCGAAGGAGCCTATGCCCTCAGCATCGATCCTTACGATCCGGGTAGTTTGTCTGCGATATCTGCTTATTCGCCAAGTGGCTCATTCAACTTTCCCCACCAAGTCCCTATTCCAACCACAATTTCCGGACAGGCTAAAACAAATCGCCAAACGATCATCGTTCGAGCCCCAGATTCCGAGGCTTTTGGACAAATTGAATTTGGTCAAGTAGTAGAAGCGGTTCTCGCCGTACCCCTATTCGCCAGATCAAGCACCGCCTCCCTCAATGGTTCGGTTGAAACAGCTCAAGGCACCTTGACATTCATCTCTCAATCCAAGTCAACGAATTTCGACGAAGCGGCAAGATCAACTGCCGAAGACTTCGCCCACATTTTCAGCATGGCCCTCGCGAATGCCCAAAACGAACTGTTCCGGCGAACCACCTTGATCGACTCTCTCGAACAGATCTCGACCTACATCGAATCGAAAGATCAAAATCGCCGCGAGCACGCCACACGAACTGCTCAAATTGCCGCAAAAATTGGAGAGAAGCTCGCACTCGCGCCCGAAACCGTCGAAGAAATCCGAATTGCCGCAACCTTGATGGATATCGGATACATTGCCATCCCCGAATCCATCCTGCAAAAACCCGAAGCTCTCACTGCCGAAGAGTTCGCAATGGTGCAAATGCACCCGGTCATCAGCTACGAAATTTGCAAGAAGCTTGGACTTCCAGACCCCATTCTCGAACTGATCCGCACCCACCACGAGAAGCTCGATGGCTCGGGGTACCCCAGCCAAATCACAAATAACGAAATCTCACTCGCTTCTCGAATTCTCATGGTCGCCGATGCATTTGACGCCATGCGATGCAAACGAGCCCATCGCGATGGTCTCACCCAAAAAGAAGCACTCAAACAGCTCCTGATCGAAGCCGGATCCAAATTCGATCCTGAAGTGGTTCAGGCCCTCCGATTAGTCGTAGAAGAACGAGCACTTGATTATATCTATGGAGACGCTGAAGCCGCATGAACAGGAACCTCCAGATTGGGATCCAGTTCAAAGCATCTACAGCCCGTCTTGCTTCAATTCGTCAATCCCTAAATCCAACTCTTACTTTGACGGATACCCTTAATCTCCCCGGTGGCATCGACTCCACAGGGCTCTTCGTTGACCCTAAATCAGTCATTCAAATCCTTGCTGACTGGGTGACAAAAAACGAACTGCGGGGACAACCCGCCGTCTTCTCCGTTCCCAACAACTCAGCTTTCATCTCGTGGACCAAACTCCCGGACGTCACTGGACAGGAACTCCTCAGCGTTGCCCGCTACCGGCTCAGAAAGCAATTCCCAAAAATGGGTGAACATGCTGTTGTCGCCGTCGCTCAACCCAGCGGCTCCAACGAAGAGTCACTTGCCATAGGAGTCAATCGAGAGCTGATCGATCAACGCGCCGATATCATCGACCAAGCCGGCCTCAATCCCCTCGCTGCCGAAGTCGAAGCCCAAGCCATGCTCAGAATCGTTGATCACGGCGTCCGCTCAAGCGGCAACTTCGATCCCCATGCCAACTACTGTATTGTACAAATCGAATCCCTTTCAACCAATTTCATCGTTATCCGTAGCGGCAAACTTAGCTTCATGCGAACTGTCCGCGTCGGAAGTCGCGCCATCGAGGAAGTCGTTAACTCTGCTCTGAGTGAGTCAGAGAAATCTCTCGAAGAAATCCTTTACGCCCCCACAACCTGGCTCTTCAACCGACAATTTCTCTCGTGCCTCAATTCAACCTTTGAACCCATCAACATCGGCGAACCAACCAATGCGCTCGTCAAGGAGTTCCGGCTCCTCCTCAACTATTTCCGAAGCCTCTACCCAGAAAGAAGTTACGAAGGAGTCATCAACCACCTCATCGTCCTCGGAAAAATCAGTCAACTTCGAGGATTCAACCGGGCAATAGCCGACCTCCTCGCCATCGAGATGGACGATTTCAATCCACTAGTTGGACTCGCCCTCGATCTTTCCCACCCAACCTATCTTCAAACCACAAAAACGAGCACTCAATTTACCGTCCCCCTTGGCCTTGCCCAAGCACCTTATCAAGTCCATCCATCTCAACAGGTCAACCATGAATCAGAATTTCGCTTCATCCGCCAAGCCGTTTAGTCAGCTTGAACTCACCGCAAATCTGCTGACCGGATGGAAGGCAGACCGCGACAAAGCCCTTTCAAGCAAGAATCGGGCGAATGCGCTCTCCGCGACACTTCTTGTACTTGCCTTTGCTAGCATTTCGCTCACGTACTATGCTCAATCAAATGCAATATCAAAGCTCGAAGATATTCAAGCCTCAATCATTGAAAATGGCGGTGAAGCCGATCCCGAAGATGCACCTGAGAACGGCATCATTAGTTTGAACCCAGTAGAGGAGGAACTACTGTCTCCCGAGGTTCAAGCAATTCTCACCGACGCAAAGGCGTCGAATGAGAAACTCCTCATCCAACTCGGAAATGCCCTCGTTCAAACCAAATCCACCGTTCTCCTCGAATCGCTCGATGCCGAGTCCAACGATCAAATAGTTCGAATTAGTGGCAGCGCAACTACTCAAGAAATTGGCCAAGCTCATGCATTCATCGCTCGCTTAGCCGCCAACAACCCCGGCATGAAGGCATTTCTGACAAACGTCGAACGACAACCAGAAAATCAATCCGCAAATCTTAGGATCAACTTTGAACTATCACCCGGAGGAATTCAATGAACTTCCAGCTCAGTAGAGAATCTCAATTGCATTTATTCGTCCGCATCGGCGCAACCGCCATGGTTGGATACGTCCTTTTCTCACTGCCGAGCCTGGTTGCTACTAACCAAAAAATTAGCTCCGAACTTTCTCGTCTAGCGAGCCTAACTCCCACCCAAGAACCCGAAACCGAAGATCCTACGGTTAAACGAACTGCTGAAAGCGAAATGTCACAGTCAATTCGCGACTTCTCGCAATTCGTGGCAAAGATCGCCTCCAACAATAATCTCACGCTAGAAAAGATCACCGGATCATCTTCTGAAAATCCCGTGACAATCGGCGAGAACACAAGCGCAGAGCTCAGCAACTCCGATATCGAATTCACTCTCACTGGGCAAACCAAGGATCTTTATGATGCCTTGGTTGCACTCAACGAGGATGATTTGGCATTCCGGATTCGTGCCATTCAAATGGGACGAAATGCCAACATCAACGCCAAAAACGAACCCAGCAGCCTCACCGTCCGCGCCGAAATCTACGCCCGAACAAGCATCTAGAACAACCATGCAACTTCCACAAAATCCCCGTCTCGTCTTCGGACTCATCACCGGAGTCGTCGCCGTTACGATTCTTGGAGTTGGAGTTGGGCAATTCAACGCCCCTCCCTTAGAAATCTCCACTCCATCATCAAAGTCAGAAGCTCCCCTAGCATCCGAATCAACTGAACTCACAATCCCAAAACTCACCGTCGATCCATTCGCGATGCGATCCCAGCTCGAGGACATCGCAAATCCTGAAACTCCCTCCGAATCCACGAATCCGAGCATCAATCAAACGACTCCAGCTCAATTTCAATCAAATCTCCCTAATCAGAGCCCACCGCGCTCCGCCACTAACCCCCAAATCGCCCCATTCAACCCCCGAGAGATTTCAGGATCAATCCCAGAAGAACCGAATGTTAGTCCCCTTCCAAACTCATCAAACCCCCAATTCTCAGATTTCCCACCCGTTAACCCATCCTCAAATGATCCAGGTTCGAATCCGGACAACCTTCTTCCACAATACGATAACTCAGCGAGTCCAACCTCTCAAACCCCTGAACCACCCAAAAACCCGAATTCCATTCGGTTAACCGCAATCATCATTTCAAAAACTCCGACCGCATACATCGCACTAGGAAACAATTCCGCTGTCGCATACAAAGAAGGCGAAACCATAAAACCTGGTTTGAAAATAATCAAAATTACAAGCGAAACCGTGACTTTACAAAAAGCCGGTAAAAGTGCTACACTCTCCGTCGGCAAAGACGGAGTGTTGCCTTGACAGTAATCGGATACTTGCTCGCGCAAGTTCTGGTCCCTGAGCTGAGCGCCCCGCCGACAACGGATTTGTTGGCATTAACTCAAACTCAGGCAACCGGGACAAGGAAAGTCACCTCGGACGGATCAAATACCGTTCGCCTTACCTCATCACGAGTTCAAAACATTGTTGCTGAACTCAAACCTTCCCCAGAACCAGCACCTGCACAGCAGTCGCCCGTTCCGGCACCAATTCCAATCGGACAAAGAAGGGCAACCCTCAATGCGTCAAATTGGGAGCTGTCCAACGCCCTTAGAGCGATCAGCCAAGAAACTGATGTCAACATCACCTTGGCCCACAAAGAAGATCCCAAAATCACTGTCCAGCTGCGCGATATGCAATTGGAAGAGATTTTGAGAGTCCTCGCCGCGCTCACTGACCTCAAATTTCTGCAAATTGACGAAAGTTACGTCATGGCTACGGTTGAAGTCTTGGAAGCGAGTTTCCCCCGGGAGTTTGCTGAGCAATACCCTAACCTCGCGAAGGGTTTACCCGACGAAATCGTCGTCAAATCCTACACCGTCTCTCATGTCTCTGCTCGCCAAGCGGTCGAAACACTGAAGAGTCTCCTCAAAGAAAGCGAAGCCATCGGAGTCGCCGTTGGACCATCCCCCGGAGTGCCCGACATCTCTGTCGGATCAAGCACATCAATCCGGAACGAGGGTAATTCGGGAGGAGCAACGGGCGGAAACTCGGCGGGAGTCCAAACCGGACAAGCAGAACTCGGTAACGGACGCACCATCATGCTCCGTGGCCCTCAAAAGCAAGTCAAAGAAGCCCTCAAACTTTTGAGAGAAATTGATAGCCCCCGGCCTCAAGTGAACATCCAAGTCCAAATCATGGACGTCAGCAACGACGCCATGAGAGAACTTGGAATCAGCTGGAACTTCGGCAACATCAACCTCACGGAGCGAACCCCCGCAGGGATCGCCTTTGAAACCCTTGATCGAGGTCCCCAAACATTCCAAGGCATCATCAAAGCCCTGGAAAAAAACGGCAAAACTAAAATCCTTGCCGAACCCAACCTCGGCGTGCTCGATGGACAAAGTGCGTACATCCTCATTGGTGACCGCATCAACTACCCTGTTGTCATCGGACTCTCCGACAACAACACCCCCATCTATGACATCAAAGAGGAAAAAGTGGGCGTCTACTTCCAAGTCGGCGCTAACATCACTGAAGAAGGCGAGATTATTCTCAATCTTTTCCCTCAAGTGAGTTCGATCACCGGATTCCTCAATGTCAATGGTGCCAGCTATCCTCAAGTCTCAACTCGAGAAGCTCGAACCGTTATGAGAATCACCAGCGGCGAAACCATCGCCGTGGCCGGACTCATCCGCAACGAAGAAATCGAAAGTTGGGAAAAAGTGCCAATCCTGGGCGACATCCCCCTCCTCGGCGAGTTGTTCAAAAAACGCAAGACCACACGCAACAACTCTCAAGTAATGATCTTCATTACGCCGACAATAATGGAGGATGAGTCTTGATCGCGCACTGAACGAAATACTGGTAGAAGAAGGGTACGTCACCCGGCAAGAACTCCAAGAAGCCCTCGTCCACCGAGTCGACTCACACGACTCGGTGGTCGATGCACTTTTGCGGCAAGGAAAAATCAGTGTCGCGCAAAAACTCAAATGTGTCGGACTTCAAACTGGAATCCCGTTTATTGATCTTAAGAATATCAAGATCGATTACCAAGCCGCACGACTCATCTCTCAACGGCTGAGCGACAAACTCCGCGCAATCATAATCGAAGCCCACACCGATTACGTTGTTGTCGCTCTCCAAAACGCCCTTGATCTCAGAGCCATTGACGAAATCGCCGACGAAACGGGACGACGTGTTGAGCCTGTTTGGGCCACCGAGTCCGATATCACCGATAAAATTTCTGAAGTTTTTGGTGCATTCACCGATCTCGAGCAAATCCTAAATGCCAACGTCCAGCTCGACGATGCAATTGAGATTGAACCGGATACCGATGAATCGGAAAATGTCATCAACATCGAGGAGCAAACCGACTCCAGCCCCGTTATCCAATTCGTGAATGGACTTGTCGTCCGTGCCATCCGCCTCCGCGCCAGCGACATCCACATCCAGCCCCTGTCCAAGACCGTTAAAATCAAATTCCGGATCGATGGAGTCATCCGCGACATCATGGAAATCCCCAAGGAAATCCACCGCGCAGTCGTCAGCCGAATCAAAGTCATTTCTGGACTCGATATCGCCGAACGCCGCGTACCCCAAGATGGCCGGGCTTCCCTCATAACTTCCGAAGGCGAATACGACTTCCGCGTTGCAACCTACCCAAGTGTGAACGGCGAAAAAATTACAATCCGTGTCCTCGATAAACAAGGCGGAATCAAGCCTATCCGCCACATCGGCATGGATCAATCCGCCCTCCAAAGACTTCTTTGGGCCGTTGACAAATCGCAAGGATTGATCCTCATTACCGGCCCAACCGGCTCCGGAAAAACCACAACCCTTTACGGACTGCTCAACCACGTCAACCAAGGCGACCGACAAATCATTACCGTTGAAGACCCCGCCGAATACCAAATAGATGGCATTGTGCAAGCAAATGTCAATCGGGCCGCTGGAATGACTTTCGCTACCGGGCTCAAAGCAATCCTCCGAGCTGACCCCGACGTAATCCTCGTCGGTGAATCGCGCGATCCAGAAACCGCCAAAACTTCGATCGAAGCCGCGCTCACTGGTCACCTCGTCCTCACCAGCCTTCACGCCAACGACAGTGCCGCTGCTCTCACTCGCCTGATCGAAATGGGTATCGAAGAGTTTCTCGTCAGTGCTTCAGTCACTTGCAGCGTTGCCCAACGACTTCTCCGATGCAACTGCAAAGAATGCTCCGAGCCTTATTCTCCCAATCCTGAACTACTCGAAAAACTCAACCTCCCAACCAACGCCGATTACAAGCGCGGCGTCGGGTGCCCAAAATGTGCCGATACCGGCTACAAAGGTCGAATGGGGATCTATGAAGTCATGGAAATGACCAACGGAATTCAAAAGCTCCTCCTCTCCGGAGCCCCTGCGGCAGAAATCCGCAAATTTGCCCGCCAAAACGGAATGCTCACCATGATGGATGATGCCGCCCTCAAAGCTCAAGCTGGCCTCACCACTGTCGAAGAAGTTGCCCGAGTGATCGCCGCCGAGGATTTTGAATCGTGATCAGTTATCAGTACGAAGCCGTTGACCGCTCAGGCAAACGGATGAAAGGTGCAATTCAAGCTCCAAATCTGTCCGCTGCCGAAGCGAAACTCGATGCTCAACGCCTCACCCCGCTGTATGTCGTAGAAGGCGGAAGCGAACTTACCGTCGAAAATCTGTCTCAACAGCAATTCAGATTTTACAAGCGCACCAAAGCATCCCCCGACGAAATCATTGATATTCTCCGATCCCTCGCCGTCATGATCAAAAGCGGCGTGAATCTCATTGAATCTCTGGACACAATCAGCCAGCACGCCACCAGCGAACCTGCAAAGCAAGTAGCCGCTCAGCTCCGACAAAGCATTCTCGACGGTCAATCCATTGACCTCGCAATGCGCAATATCCCCGACGCCTTTCCGGATGTTGTCTGCGAAATGCTCGCCGTCGCCGACGAAGGAGGAAACCTCGCGAAGTCCATTTACGGTGCAATCCACTTCATGGAGCAACAACAAAAAACAAAGACATCAATAAAATCGGCCCTTGTCTATCCTGCCGTATTGATGAGTGTATCGATCGTCACCCTACTTCTCTTCATGATCGTCATCCTGCCAACCTTCGGCAAAACATTTGAAGGACTCAACGTCAAACTTCCTGCAATAACCCAGATTCTCCTCTCAACGGGTGAATTTCTCAAATCAAATATCACGAGTCTCATTATTGGTCTCGTCATGGCCGTCATAGGAGCGAAGTACGCCCTCCGACTTCCCAAAGTCAAAGCATTCGTCAACACAGCGACTTACCGAATTCCAATGTTCGGCAAGGTGCTCCAAGAGCTCGCCCTCGCACGCTCAGTCCAAACATTCGGTTCGCTGCTCGAAACCAATATCCCGGTCATGATGGCAATCCAATTTGCTGGTCGTGTGGCTGGTTACCACCCCTTAACCCAAGCCTACAGTGCCGTTGAATCTCGTGTCGAAAACGGTGACACTATTGCGGATTCCATGGCCAAAACAAAAGCATTTCCCGCCATGACCGTTCAATTAGTCAGCGTCGGTGAAAAATCCGGACAACTCGCCCCCCTACTCATAACCGCCGGAGAACAGTCACAAGAATCCGCCGAACGCAAAATGAAAGCTGTCTTATCCCTCCTCGAACCAATGTTTATCTTGGTCATGGGTGCCATCGTTGGCGCCCTTGTGCTCTCAATCCTCATGCCCCTGTTCAGCCTCAACCAGAGCATCAAGTAAAAACTATGCGACGTAAAAACTCTGCCTTCACCCTTGCCGAAATGATGACCGTTGTCGGAATCATGGCCCTCCTGACTGCAATTGCAACTCCGCAGTTCATGGGAAGCTACCAACGAAGCAAAGAAAACAGTCTCAAAAGTGACCTCACCGTCGTCCGCGCTGCCGTTCAAATGTTCTATCAAGATACAGGCACTTATCCGAACGCACTTACCGACCTCACTGTCACAACTGCCCCGATCAACGGAAAATCGCGCACCGGATCAACCGTCTCAATCACTGCCATCGACTGGCGCGGACCATACATCGTCACCCTTCCCAAAGACCCCATCAGCGATCAAGAATTCACTTATTTCACGACTACATCGGGCGCAAACCTTGTTGGCACCGTTCGCAGCAGCATGACCGGCAACGACAGCACCGGAATCGCTTTCAGCACCTACTAACATGACTTCATTCGACGAACTCCTTCACCTATTTGGCTCGGCCGAAAACCTCCCCCATCTTCCCGAATCTCCCCTCGAGCTCGCCAATCTTCTCGAGAAATCTGACCCTAACCCCTCAGAAATCGAGCGTCACATTCTCGCCGACCCCGCTCTCACCGCCGGTGTGTTTCGTGCTGCATCAAGCGCATTCTATGGACGAGGGAAAGCCCCGTCAACAATTCGTGAAGCCACAAATCTACTCGGTCATCGATCCCTGCGCGCGCTCGCCATTGCCCTTTGGACAAACGCCCTCACAAGAACCAACATCAAAACACCTCACTTCCGCATTGACCGATTTGTGGGCAACGCCAACTTCGTTAGCAACCTCAGCGTTACGATTGCCCAAAGCCAATCCGCCCGAGGGGATTGGACAAACGAAGAACTCCTCGCCGCCGGAACTCTCCACAACGTCCTCTTTGCTCTCCTCGCCGCCACCGCGCCCGAAGAATACTCGCTCACCTACGAATTCGCACAAACCGGGCAAATCACCCTCAACCAGTCATTTACAATGCTCTTCTCACATCCCATCAGTGATCTAGCACCGAGAACTGCCGAAACCCTCCGCCTACCTCCCCTCTTCACTAACTCCGCGACGGCAATCAGCCAAGATTCCGAAGACAAATCCGTTCAATCTCTACAAACCGCAATCATCATTGCCGAGTCAATTGGCAACAATTTGACCACTTGGCTCAACCCGATAACCAGTACTCCAATCGAGCTTTCTGAAGACGAAATCACCCATTTGATTGCCCAAACTGCGGCTCGACCGGATATCCTCGTCGCCGCATAAAAAAGCTCCCCCGAGATCAAACAGAACCGGAGGAGCTGACTTTTCTAACTTATTGACCGACGAGACCAATGTTCGGCAGAGTTGCCTGAATGTCCCAGAAGTTGATCAAGTTGTTTCCATCAATATCTGCTGATCGGACATAGTTCGGGTCACCCGGAACCGCTCCGATTCGAGCTTGGATGTAAGTGACATCATTCGCATCTACATCGTTGTCTCCATCCGCATCACCCGCAATCATCGTCATCAAGAAGTCACCCGGCTGAACCGACGCCAAATTCACGTTTTGCGCCCGTCGTTTCAAGTAGCCCGGAAGCGTGAATCGAACATCGGCAATGCCCTGGGCCGGTGCCGCGAACCTCATCACCACCTCAGATCGAATGAAGCCCGTCTGCGCCGGAACCGTCATCTGCTCCATCATCGTGTTTGTGCCTGGTTGCAGAATCTCCACTCCCAGAACCTGATTGCTCACCAATCCACGCCAACGCTCCAGCCGTAAGGTGAAAGATGCCATGCGCAGGTTTTCCCAGGGCTCGCCACTGATCACAATGTCGTCAATATAAACTCCATCGCGAACCACGGAACCGTCCGTCGTCAACCGGAATCGGAATCGCACCGAATCAGCTCCTGGTAGTGCAAAACTCTGAGCCGCAAATGCCGCTTGAAGGCCATTCAGGCGCCCAAGCGAAGTCCAAGTATTTCCACTATCCGTCGAAACTTCCGTGTAGAGATAGTCGTAATTGGTCTCAAGGTCATACCGAGTCTGGAACGTCAGGTTTGCGCCCGCAATTCCTGCCGTTGAGTAGTTCGTATTGCCAGTCAACGAAATGTTGAGATTGTCACCATAATTGCCTGCCGGAGAGTCTGTCCAACTCTGTGTCGGCGAAACAAACGAAGCAGTCGTCCGCGCCCAAGGTGAAGTCGCATTGAAATTCACCGCTCCTTCAACCGTATCCCTCATCACTTCCGACAATCCAACAATTGCAATGTCATCCAGATAGACGCCGTTGCGGACAACCGATGCGTTCGAAGTCATTCGGAACCGAATTCGAACCGAATCATTCGCCGCCGATGGAATAACCGCCGAGTAGTTTGCCCAGCTGCCGAGTCCACTCCAACGGTTCGCCAAAGTCCATGCCCCGCCATTGATCGAATACTCCAAAACCAAGAAGTCCGCATTACTTTCCAGATCAAGATCCGCCCAGAAGTTCACGCCGACCAAACCCCCAACCGTGACCGCAGAATTCTGCGTCAAAATACGGTTCGCATTGTTTCCATAGTTTCCACCCGGTGAGTCTGTCCAACTTCTACTGCTCGAAAACGCTTTTTCAGTTGTTGTCGCCCAGCCATCACTCGAACTAAATTGCGCGGCACCTTCCACCCGGTCGGACCAGGTACTTGACTTCAAATTGAAGGGGCCGAGGACTGAAATCGGGGAATTGTTCCCCATATTGTCCCTTGCTCGCACCGCCATATAAATCGAACCGCCCGGCCACATTCCACGGGGTTGAGCCCGTACCAACTGACCCGCTGGCAAGTTTGGAACAGAAACTGAAACTGGCTGCGCCGTCGCAAAATTCGCTTCTGTAATCATCGAACTGCTAACCCGCACGTCATAGCCGTCTGCCGCGCCGGTCATTCCGTCGTCTCCCGAAGTCCGAAACTCAATCTCTGCCACCGTTTGAGCCCGACGCAACACCGCCAATCCCGTAACTGCGGAAGGCGGCACTAAGTCGGTTTCAAGCGCGCCGTTCAGATTCGCTCGCTTACCTCCCGGGACAAAACTTGCCAACGATGCAACCGAATCCGCCGTTCCGATGAGTCGATCTAGAATTTGACGGTCAGTCAGTGCTGGTAAGTGCGCCCGCATCACCCCAAGAACGGAAGCCACATTCGGGGTCGCCATTGAAGTCCCAGAATTATTTCCGTATGTATTTCCGGGCAAAGTCGAATAAACATCAACTCCCGCCGCAAAAATCTCAATCTTGACTCCATAGTTGCTAAACGAAGCGCGGTTGTCATTCCGATCCGAAGCCGCTACAAAAATCACATTGCTCGCCAAATCTCGAATCGCCGCACGCGCCGGGTTCAGCTGATTATTATTCCCTGCTGAGTTGCAGTAGATGACATCAGCTGCATCTGCCCGCTGAATCGCCTCGACCAAGGCATTGGTGAAGCCATCAATATTGTAGCTAACACTAATAACTTCCGCCCCGTTTTGCCAAGCGTAGTCAACTGCATTCGCCAGGTGGGACATCCAAGCCGAGCTTCCTGTCCCGTACATCCGTAGCGGCATAATCTTGTTGTTGCGCCCTGCCCCCGTAATCCCAATGCCGTTATTGTTGACTGCACCCACGGTGCCTGCAACGTGCGTCCCGTGAGAATCCGATCCCCCTGGTGCCGGATTATTATCCCCCGCCGAAAAATCCCATCCTCGCGTATCGTCAATGAACCCGTTTCCGTCATCATCAATCCCGTTCGCAGCAATTTCGTCGGTGTTCGACCAAATATTTGCCGCCAAATCCGGGTGACCCCAATCCACTCCATCATCACATACCGCAATGACCACCGGATTACCAACCCCCGTCACATCCCATGCTTCCGGAACATCCATATCCGCATCGACTTTGCCGGAGCTCTGACCCGTGTTGTGCAAGCCATACAAATTTCCAAAGCTCGGATCATTCGGCATAAAGTCCGGCTCAATCGCGACGTCAAACTCCGCATATCGAACTGAAGGCATTTGGTTGAAGTACCGTACTGCACTCTCCACCGTCATCCCCGATCGCTTCGCCCTTTCAGGAATCTCAACCACAACAAAGTAGTTGCCCGAATCTTCCACTGAAACCTTTAATCCAATTTGCTGAGCCAACGCGACCTTTGCCGAATCGCTCACCCCAGGCATAAACGAAACAACCAAATGATTCTTCGCATAATCGAACTTGCCCATCCGTTCCATTGGATCAACAAACGGAAAGTCCTTTTCCACCAAGGTACTTCGGGTTTGCGCAAACCCGATCACTCCCAAGGCAAGCAACCCTCCACAAATCGCCGCTCGGAAACCGTCCGAGCGTAAGCATGAAACGCGTGATATCATCTGTTCTCCTCAGGCGGACTGACCAAAAATGTCCGTCTCAAACCTGTTTGTCCTACTCATCATCTTACCAACACCTTGGCCCAAATACAAATATCACTTTTCCCCTCAAGTTCACTGTGAAGTTTCAGCATCAAAAAGCCAATACTTCTACCAGGCAAACCCAATTGTCAGGGGCAGATTAGCATGAGTCAATACCAACGCGTCGGAGACTGGATGGTCGAAAACAAAGTCATCAGCGAACAACAACGAGACGAAGCCCTCCGCCTTCAAAAAGAATCGAAACAGCGATTCGGTGAAGTTCTGATCTCACTCGGCTACATCACCGAACGCCAAGTTGTCGAATGTCTCTCCCGACAGTACGACCTTCCCATCTGCGAACTCAGCGAAGTCAAACCATCCGAAACTGCACTTCGCCTCGTCAGCCCAACATTTGCCCTCAGCCGACTCATCCTTCCCCTCAAAGTCACCGCCACCGAATTCCATTGCGCCATCTGCGATCCCCTCGATATCGAAGGCACCGACTACCTCACTAAAGCTCTCGGCAAACGACTCCATATATCGATCGCCGGACCAGGCGAAATCTTTGACGCTATCGCTCAGAACTACGCGATGCCAACCGCAAAGAAATCTGCCCCACTCACCGTCGAATCAGCCGCCTCAGAAAAGCCCAAAACTAAAGCCGCTCCTGCCAAGAAATCTCGACCCACTAAAGTCCACGAACAGGCGGACCGCCGTGATCTCCTCGCCGCCATCGCCGGAACCGGCTCTGAAAGTATCTGGGACACCTTCCAAGACTAAATTTTAAGGACAAACAAAGAAATGCTCACCATCGCAATCACCAGTGGAAAAGGCGGAGTCGGAAAAACCAGCTTCTCCGCAAACCTCGCCGCCGCCCTCGCCGAAACCGGAGCCAAAACCACCGTCTTCGACGCCGATCTCCAACTGGCGAACCTAGACATCGCCCTCGGAATCACCCCCGAATTCAACCTCCAACACGTCGTTGCCGAGCAAAAAACTCTGTCCGAAATCCTCGCCGACGCCCCAGGAGGCATCAAAGCCATCACCGGAGCCAGTGCCGTCCCTTCCCTCATGCGCGCCGGTCCTAAAAAGCTCAACCTCTTCTTTAGCCAACTCGCCGACCTTAGCAAATCCACCGATTTCTTGATCTTTGACTGCGCAGCCGGACTCGAAAACCGCGTCCTCAGCTTCCTCAAACTCAGCGACGAAATCATCTTGGTTGCAAGCCCAGACCCCACTAGCATCACCGACGCCTACGCCACCGCCAAAACCATTTTCCGACGCCGACCCGATGCCCACATCCACGTCGTCTTCAACCAAGCCACCGCCCACGAGGGCCAAAAACTTTTTAAGATGTTCGAAAAAATCATCTGGAGCTACCTCCACAAAAAAGTGGAGTACCTTGGCTCAGTTCGATTCGACCAAATGGCCGCGCTTGCTACTCGCAAACGCGAACTCGTCGTCGTCCAAACCCCCGATGCCAAAGCATCTCAAGATATCCGCGCCCTCGCCCAGCAAGTTCAGCAATGGCGCACCCAAAACCTCAAAAAAGCGAGCTAGTCAAGCGCAATCAATCCCACTAGGAGGGAACTAAGTATCTTGGGCGGGTGCATAGGCACTTGCCCAAGAATTTTTTTCAGATTTCAAACGCTACAATTCGACCCACAAAAAATCCAACCGCCCCCCTCCTGCGTCCCTTCCCCCAAGCAATCCCAAATGGACGCCCTCGAACTCGTCAAACTCAACCTCATCAGCCCGATGGTCCTCTGCTTCGTCCTCGGAGCCGTCGCCCAATTCTTCCACAGCGATCTCAAACTCCCTAACGGCGCTTACACCGCTCTCAGCATCTACCTCCTCCTCGCCGTCGGTTTGAAAGGCGGCGTCGCCCTTAGCGACGTCACCCTCGCTCAAATCGCCCTCCCACTCATCGGAACCGTCCTCCTCGGCTCCCTCATCCCCATCGTCATCTTCACCGCCTGTCGTTCCATCGGAAAACTCGACCACCCCAACGCCGCCGCGCTTGCTGCCCACTACGGCAGCGTCTCCGCCGTCACTTTCATCGCCTGCCTCACCTTCCTCGACACCCTCAAAGTCGAATATCCCCTCTTTAGCCCCGCCCTTGTCGCCGTCATGGAAATCCCCGGCATCGTCATCGCCCTCCTCCTCGTGAAAAAAGCAAGTCAAGCCGAAGGCAACCTCACCGAAGCCCTCAAAGAAATCGTCACCGGAAAATCAATCCTTCTCCTCGCCGGAGGAATGGCGATTGGCGCTCTCACCGGTCACCGGGGTTACGAAACTGTAGAACCCTTTTTCAAGCATCCGTTCCAAGGCGCCCTCTGCATTTTCATGCTCGACATGGGCCTCCTCGCTGTCGCCCGCCTCGCCGAAGTCAAAAAAGTCGGCTGGTTCATCGTCGGCCTCGGCATTATCGCCCCCGTCGTCTTGGGAATCACCGGACTCTTCGTCGGCAAAATTTGTGGGCTTGGCCTCGGCGGATCAACTGTCCTTGCCGTTCTCAGTGCCTCCGCCAGCTATATCGCCGCCCCCGCAGCCGTCCGCGTTGCTCTACCCCAAGCCAATCCCAGCTTCTACCTCACCGCCGCCGTTGGAATCACCTTCCCCTTCAACCTCAGCATCGGCATCCCACTTTACTACAGCCTCGCCCAACGTATCTTCACGTAATCTCGTCAGGGCCACCAGTCAAACCCCCAAGGTAAACTGGCAAATCGGAAAGATATCCGGATAAGGTTTAACTTGCAACCCTCCCTCGAAGAATCAAATCCCGAACTCACGCAAGCTGATCACCGCGCAAACCGCAAAGCCAGTGTCCTAAAAACGATAAAAACATCTATCTGGACAAAATTCCCTTCCGTTATTATCCTCCTCGTAGTTCTCCCTCTTGCTACTCGCGAATTCGGCCCCACCTTCAACGCTTTCGCTGCCATCCTCGCTCTCCTCTCCACCTTCCAAACGTTCAATCTTGGCGTCGGCCCTGCCGCTGCCATGGAACTCAGCAAATTCGCCGAATCTCCAAACGAGGAAGAGGAATCCCTCGTTATTGGACAGTCAATTCTCGCCTATTTTTTAAGTTCTGTGCTGACCGCCCTCATTTTCATCGGGGCATATTATTTATTTGGTCAAAACTTAATTTATGGCCACACCTTGCAAGACCAAGCGGCAATGCTTACCCTCGGAACTGTTTTGATTACAGTCGGAATCCTCCTGAATGGTCCCTCGTCTCTTGCGCAACAACTCAATACCGGATACCTCCAAGAACACAAGAATGCTCAAGCAAATATCTTTATCCAATCGGCTGTCCTCATAGTCTCCATTTTCGCCGTTACTATTCTCAAATCCCCAGCAATTTATCTCTTCACCGTAGCTCTAACTCACCCAACGATCACCGTTCTTCATTCACTCAGGTTCTTCTTGATCGATAAACCTCGAATCAAACCTCGCCTAAATAAAGCGAGTCTTTCGAATTCGCTCATACTTCTTATGAACAATTGTCTGTTTTCCATTGGAACCATGGGCACGCTCACCACCAGAGCTCTTCCGGTTTTGCTCATTGGCTTCTATTCTGCAAGCTCAAACAATATTGGAACCGCATCACTATTTATCAGCTGGCTCAATCCCATCATCAATATAATGACCCTCGTGACTGTGAGCCTCACTCCAGCCATTGCAACCGCAATAACAAATCACGATTTTGACTGGGCAAGACGAATCCTTCAAAAATTAGCAAAATATGTGACACTTACTCTTGCCGTTGGCATCCCACTAGCGTACTTCATTGGCCCAAAAGTCCATCGAGCACTGTTTCCTTCACAATATACGCTGACATCCCTCCATTTCGCGCTGCTACTCCTTGCCGCAACAACATCCGCAATCCTTGGGTTAGCCTTTTCAACTTCCGCCGCTTCAAAACGATACAAACAAAATGCCCAAGCTGGCATCATTCAAGCAGTTGTTGGAACATCCGTTGCGATAGCTCTGCTTCCGACTCTAGGTATCACGGGAATGGCTCTTGCTATCATCATGAGTGAGGCTGTCGCTCTGATCTACCTCGCCGCAAACATTCGCAAAAACCTCAACACATCACAAGTAAAGGGATCGCACTCTAATACTGACTAGTTTCGACCGAATAGCTGAGCAGCTATTCGCTTTTCCCTTGACAGTACGTTCCGAACAATCGGCCTAACTCCTTTTCTTAAGCTCTTGCGAATTTCCTTGATTCCCGGGCGCCAGCCACGCATCGCTGTCTGATCCAGCGCTTCATAGAACTGTTGACAATATGGACTCGCGAGCCATGCCAATCCCTCAAACGGCTTAGGGCGATCAAGGTAGTGACCAACTTTTCCCGAAAAATCAATCTTGCCTTTATGCATGTACAACATAACATTGAATCTCTCTTCAATCTGATAGAAATCTCCTGCGAAAATTGCATTCAAACAAGTCATATCGTGCGATTTGAGCGTTGAACCGTGCTGGCTCAAAATACGGTCAACCGCCGCATCAAGACCCTGATCACGCCATCCCTTCAGATCAAGCAGAAGGAGACCCGCCTGTAAGATTTGAGTTTCAGAACTGAGTCCAAAAGTAGAGCGAAGATACTCACCGTCATAGGCTGTTGATACCGTCGTACCATCACTCACCGCTCCAACGATCTGGGGTGAAATATCCAAATCGTAAAGTTCCGATATATCCAAATCAAAGTAAACATCAACATCAGTGTAAATCAGCCGATCAACATGAATCAGTCGAGCAAGAAACAATCTCGCATAAGTCATCGTTGATCCATGGAGTGAGTTCAGGTGACCATGAATTTCCTCCCCCAAGTCAATCGGCCTCAGTTCGAACGGCTTCCCGAAATTTGCAACCGTTTGACGAACACAGTCGATCTCCTCGCCAGAAACGCCACAATAAAGCCAATAAATATGAACCTCACGATCCTTAATGTTTCTCAATAGGGTGTACAGTGCAACATGAACACCAGGCAGTATAAACTGATCCGAAGCAATCGCGATTTTTATAACTTCATTTCCTGGACTCATAAATGTTATAATACCCCTGAAAATTTCACAAAACTTAATTAGATGCCTCATTAGTGAATAACGTCACAACAATCGCACATAACACTCGCAATTATACTGACAATAATTCACACCAAATTACAATCGACGCTTCGGTATTGCTTTCATCCTGCGTCCAAATGCTGTAGTCATAAATCCGTAACGGTAGTTAGAACTTCCCGACCGTCCATCAAAGTGAGGAGTCGCTGGCAAAGGCTTGAACTGGAGTAAATCTACCATCGCACTGCAGATCGCCTGAGCAACAATTTTCTCGAGAAGTTGCGCCGGATGAACCGTCTCATCGAGAAACGACTGGCGACATCGAAGATAAGTCTGATAGAAATAGGGGGAAAACATAAACAGTCGAACATCGCTCTCGTCCAAAGATCGGTATAGATCGGAGCTAACATCAAACGTAGTGTTTAAGGCGTACTTATGGAATAATCGATGATTTCGCACAAATAGTCTACCTGTACATTTAACAATTCTATCCTCTGACAAAATCAGATCAGACTGGTCAAGTACATAGTTAAGTATCTCCATTTCACCATATCCTTTTCCAAATTTTCGATCAAATGAATTGCCATTAAAGCTGAATAGATCAATTTGCTTACCATTTGTTGGAATTTTTGTAAATTTTTTGAGGTCAAAACCACTGTTCTCGCAAAACACAATTCGCTGAAAATCACTCCGCGTTACCCACTTCTCAAAAGAAATCAGATAATCCTGTTCTCTTTTGATCGGGTCAATCAACTGTGTACCGATCATGCCTTGTGGATCGATAGTTCCGGTCAAAACTAAGATAGGCTCGCGACCAAGTTTCGACTTCTCAATCCGAGAAAAAGCCTCCGGTGCCGGACGACCTTCCTCTGGCTGGTTCTCATAGCCCGCTTTCAACCGACGAATTGCATCCGTCAGGATCCGAAGTCTTCTGTGTGGCATCGGGTCGGAATCCTACCCGAACTAGATTTGGGTTCAGGTCTAGAATGAATTACCGTTAATTATTCTCTAGAGACACTGGCAATCGTTCCGTGGAGGAGGCTGACTATACCTGGTACCTTCCTTGATGTATTCTCAGCGTATGCGAATCCTGGTCACCGGCGGATGCGGCTTCATCGGCGCGAATTTCCTCCTCAAATATGTCCCCCAACTCCCCGATGTTCAGTTCCTCAACCTCGATGCTCTCACATACGCTGGCAATCCCCTCTCGCTCCAATCAATTGCCGACCGAGAAAACTACGATTTCGCTCACATCAATCTTGCGAATGAGCAAGAAGTCAGCAATGCCGTCGAAGGATTTCGACCGACCCACATCGTCCACTTTGCTGCCGAAACCCACGTAGACCGCTCAATCAAATACCCCCGCGACTTCCTGAACTCAAACATCATCGGAACCTTCAACCTCCTGGAAGCCGCCCGGCAGGTCTGGGGGAACCATCTCGCCGACAAAGTCTTCCACCACGTTAGCACCGATGAAGTCTACGGAGAACTCGGCGAAACCGGAATGTTCGAGGAAACAACACCCTATTCCCCGAACTCGCCCTACAGTGCCAGCAAAGCATCGTCCGACCACATGGTGAGAGCATGGAACCACACCTACGGCCTCCCAACCAAAATCACCAACTGCAGCAACAACTACGGCCCGTACCAATTCCCCGAAAAGCTCATACCCGTCATGTCCCTCAACGCCCTCGCCGGAAAGCCACTTCCCGTCTACGGCAAAGGCGACAACATCCGCGATTGGCTCTTCGTTGGCGACCATGCTGAAGCCATCTTCCGAGTTATGACAGATGGGCCAATTGGAGAAACCTTCAATATCGGTGGCAATGCCGAACGCACTAACCTCCAAGTCGTTCATGGGATTTGCCAAGCCGTCGCTGAAATTACAAACCAACCGGTTGAAAAGATTCAAGAACAAATCACATTTGTCACCGACCGCCCCGGTCACGATTTCCGCTATGCAATCGACACAACCAAAATAAAGAACGAACTCGGCTGGCAACCCTCCCAATCATTCGAAGAGGGACTCCACCAAACGGTCAAGTGGTATTCCGAGAACCCAAATTGGATCGAGGCGGTCAAATCGGGCGAGTATCTCAAGTGGATCAACGAGCACTACCAAGGAGAAACAAACTAAGTGAATCGAAAGGGCATTATTCTCGCCGGAGGCTCTGGATCACGCCTTCACCCCATCACTCGAGGCATCAGCAAGCAGCTCATCCCCGTTTATAGTAAACCGATGATCTACTACCCCCTCAGCGTGTTACTCCTTGCCGGAATAAGAGACGTCCTCATTATCACTACACCTCATGAGCAAGAAGCCTTCCAGCGACTCCTCGGCGATGGCTCGCAATGGGGAATCAACCTCCAGTACGCTGTGCAACCGTCCCCCGACGGACTCGCTCAAGCATTCATCATAGGTGATCAGTTCATCGGAGATAATGCCTCCGCCCTCGTCCTCGGCGATAACATTTTCTACGGTCAAAATCTCACCGGCTTAGTCCGCGAAGCCACATCGAGAGACCACGGCGCAACCGTTTTTGCCTACCAAGTCGATGACCCAACCGCCTACGGTGTAGTCAGCTTCAATGCCGAGGGCCAGGCCGAAACCCTTGAAGAGAAACCCGCGCACCCCAAGTCAAACTTCGCCGTGACTGGGCTCTATTTTTACGACAACCAAGTTGTTGAATTCGCAAAGAATCTCAAACCCTCCGCCCGAGGAGAACTCGAAATCACTGACCTCAACCGGGTCTACCTCGAGCAAGGCACCCTCCACGTCACCACTTTTGGACGCGGATTCGCATGGCTCGATACCGGAACCGCCGAATCAATGCTTCAAGCTGCCAACTTCGTCCACGCCGTCGAAACTCGACAGGGCCTCATGGTCGCCAATATCGAAGAAATTTGCTTCCGCATGGGTCATATCAATGCCGAACAACTCCAAAGCCTGGGCGAATCAATGGCAAAAAATCCCTACGGCCAATACCTCCTCAAACTCCTCAAATGAAAGTCACCGAAACCCCAATTCCTGGCGTCGTCCTCCTCCAGCCTCAAATCTTTGGCGATGACCGTGGCTTTTTCCTGGAAACCTACAACACCGAAAAACTCGCAGCCCAAAACTTCCCTCACGTTTTTGTTCAAGACAACATGAGCATGAGCCGCAGAGGAGTCCTCCGTGGCCTCCACTACCAGTGGCCCCTCCCCCAAGGCAAACTCGTCCAATGTATCCAAGGTGAAATATGGGATGTCGCCCTCGACATACGCGAAGGATCTCCTACATTCGGACAGTGGCACGCTGAAATCCTGAATCATGAAAATCGAAACGCCCTCTATATTCCGGAAGGGTTCGCCCACGGATTTGCCGTCCTTTCAGAAACGGCCCTCGTCGCCTATAAATGTACGGCGCCCTACCGGGCTGAACAAGACGCCGGAATCATCTACAATGACCCCCAATTCAATATCCCTTGGTCAATTGAGAACCCTCAACTGAGTCCAAAAGATCAAGGGTTGCCAACCTTCAAAGAAGTCGCTCCCGAACGGCGACCCCAATTCTGAGCTTTATCGGCTCACCGGCTTTGAAGGAACTTCCAAGGATTGCTCAACGTTGACAGCGCCCTTACTGTGTCCTTTTGATTCCAAAACCGGATTGAAAAACCCGAAAAGAGCCAAGATTCCGATGGCACTGACCGCAACAAATAGTCCTTGACTAAGCTTCGCAACCTTCTGTTGAGCAGAATCGCTAATCGCAATCCCCCAGCGAATCGAGAAATTCCAGACCCCATAGGCAAAGTGGTAAGAACTCGCCAAAACGCCGAGCACATAGAACAACAGCACAAGGTGCAACCCAAAGGGAGCCGCAAGCTTATCCGCCCAATTCTCATAATAAATCGTACTTTCCGCCCCTTTGACCATTCCAAGTACCGAAGTTGTGGCCAAGTGATAAGCCAAAAAGACAAAAGCAAAGATCCCACTCCACCGTTGAAGGGTGTAGTACTTATTCTCGCGAAACTTCATCGAAGCCTTACTGTAGTTTCCCTCGCTCCGAGCAATGATGAACAAACCGTAGACCGCATGGAAAATCAGTGCTGGCCAAATCACCCCAAATTTCAAAAAGTAAAGGAAGTGCTTCGGCATCCCTTCAAAAAATTGAATGACACCATTAAACTTCTCCGGCCCCCCGAGCGCAAACGAATTCAAAGTCAAATGCTGAACCAAGTAGAACCCGGTTGGAATCATTCCGGTCAAGGAGTGCAGCTTGTGCCAGAAGTAGCTTTCGCGGCCAATCATATCTTCTCTTCGCATCTTACCCACGCCTCGGTTCCCTTGGCCCACTATCAACCCGACCCAATCACCGGCAAACCTGTAAAATCTTGGCTGTCATGTCATCCATCCTAGAAATCACCGCCCGAGAAATCATTGACTCCCGGGGTAACCCCACCGTGGAAGTCGACGTCATCCTCGAAGACGGAGCAATGGGCCGCGCCGCCGTCCCATCCGGAGCAAGTACTGGAGCTTTTGAAGCCGTTGAACTCCGTGACGGCGACAAATCTAGATTTATGGGAAAAGGCGTGCTCAACGCAGTCGAAAATGTGAACGAGCGAATCGCCCCCGCACTTGTCGATTTTGAATCCACCGATCAAGAAGGCATTGATGCCCTCCTACTGCAACTGGACGGATCATCAAACAAAGGCAATCTCGGCGCGAACGCAATCCTCGGCGTTTCCATGGCCATCGCCAAAGCATCCGCGATGTCTGCTGAACTCCCGCTTTACAAATACGTCGGAGGAGTCAGTGCGAGAACGCTCCCTGTCCCCATGCTCAACATCCTCAACGGTGGCCAACACGCGGATTCCAACGTTGACTTCCAAGAGTTTATGGTTCTTCCCATCAACTTCGATACCTTCTCTGAGGCACTCCAATGCGGTTGCGAAATCTTCCACAGTCTAAAAGCCGTTCTGAAATCAAAGGGACTCGGCACCGGATACGGCGATGAAGGCGGATTCGCCCCAAACCTCGAATCACAAGAACTCGCATTCGACTACATCCTCGAATCAATCCAAAAAGCTGGTTACGAACCCGGCAAACAAGTCTGGCTTGGGATTGACGCCGCCGCGACTGAATTCTACGAAGGTGGTACATACAACTACAAGAACGGAAAGAAACTTACCGGGCCCGAGCAGGTCGCATATCTCGCCGAACTTGCCGAAAAATATCCCCTCATCTCCATCGAAGACGGAATTGCCGAAGACGATTGGGATTCTTGGAAAGGCGTGACCGATGCGATCGGCGACAAAGTCCAACTCGTCGGCGACGATCTCTTTGTCACCAACGTCGAACGACTCAGCCGGGGAATTGCTTCCGGAACCGCCAACAGCATTCTAATCAAGGTAAATCAAATTGGTTCGCTCAGCGAAACGCTCGCCGCCGTTCGTATGGCTGATCGCGCCGGCTACACCAGCGTCATGAGCCACCGCTCCGGTGAAACCGAAGATGTCACCATCGCCCACCTAGCCGTTGCCACCAACTGCGGTCAAATCAAAACTGGTGCCCCAAACCGCACTGACCGAGTCGCCAAATATAACGAACTCCTGCGAATTGAGGAAGAGCTAGGGATGGCCGCCCGCTACGCCGGAGCCGACGCATTCGGTCGCCTTGCCGCACGCGTCCAATAGAGGCAATGTAAAGAGTCTGTAAAGATTAGTTGCATATCGAAATCAAATGCGGCTCGATTCCCTGAATTGAGTCGCATTTTTGTTCCCAAATGAACCCAAAACCCAGTATTCCTACTTGATCTTTAAGCCAGAGGGCTTGGGACCTTCCATTTGGAGTCCGAACCATCTATACTTTGCTTGATCTGCCGCAATTGTGCGGTAGCTGCTTTCTAGCAGAGGAAAAACTAAATGAAAACATTTGCAATCATGGCCTTTTTGGTCGTTGGCTCAGCCGCACACGCTCTGATCCTGGATGACTTTGTTGATGGAAACACCAACAGCTCTATCTTCGCAGGTACTGGAGCAACTTACAACGCTGCAACCGTACCCGGTGGCTTCCGCTACACCGAACACACTATTGAGTCAAATCCCCTTGGGTTGACCCACTCAAACATCGTCGTGAACGGCATTTTCGCTAGCGACAGCAAAACGCTCGTTGACGCAACAGCAAAGATTGCATGGGGCGTGGACAACAACGGAAACGCTGGGGCAGGCACTGACCTCAACGCCAACTTATCCAGCTTTGGCGCATTCAAAATCAATATTCTGAGCAACGATCTCCCCGCTACGATCCAACTCGGAGTTCGATCGAACTCTGGTGCGTTCGTTAACTCTTCTGTCTACAACGTAACCCCGGGAATGGTCATGATGAATCAATCCATCACGATCAATTTCAGCGACTTCGGCGGAGTTAACTTCTCCGACGTTGATGCAATTTCCATGGTGATCAACACATCGGCAAGTGGAGACATCGTCATTGATTCCTTCGAGGCCGTTCCTGAACCCGCATCCATGATCGCCTTGGGTCTTGGTGCAGCCGCTCTGGTAGCGCGGCGAAAGCGAAATTCGTAATCAAACGAACTCAGCTTGAGAACAAAAAAATGAACAAAATCCTCACCATTGGTTTATCCGCCAGTACCATTCTTGCTGCAGGTGTCGCAAACGCTTATGTGATGATTGATGACTTCTCAACCGGAGCAGTTAGCAACACAATCACAACGGGTACAAGCTATACCAGCCAAAACGGAACCATGCTCGGCGGCGACCGCATCGTCTACATGGAAGTTTTGTCAAATGCATTCGGCCTCGGACTCAGCGTTGACACCGCTATGGGAGCCCTCACCATTAACAGCCAATCCGGCGTTCTTGGTGTGAGTTCCGTCAACTACGGACTCAACCTGACCGGCCCAAGCAACACCGCATGGGATGACCTGAACTTCGATTTCTCTGGAGAAACCGCATTCAGAGTCAACACTCTCAGCCGAGATGGAGACCTCACAATTGTCTTCCAAGTCCGGAATTCGCCCAATAGCTTCGTTGCTGTGAGCAAAACTCTGACCGGGAGTTCAATCAACGTTGCTGAGTCAACCGTGTTCAACTTCAGTGAGTTTGCTGGCGTTAATTTTAGCAACGTCGACCAAATCTACGTTGACTTCTACACATCAAACACAGGTGACGTAGCCGTCGATTCAATCGATGCCGTCCCCGAGCCAGCCACTATGGTCGTGCTCGCAAGCGCTGCCCTGGCCGCTGCTGCTCGACGACGACGCAAGTAAGTCAACTGATCCTCTGTATGCAATTGGGCTCAAGAAATTCTTGAGCCCAATTTTTCTTGTAAACCTACTAGGATTTTTTCATCTCTTTCGCTTGGCACAATCTCTGCCCGAACCTAATGCACCAGAGAGGGCTACACCGCCCATTTCAAAGGAACAGAAATCATGCGAATCCAACTCATTATCGGAGCGATTTTCGTTGCTGGGGCGGCACAGGCAACCGTACTCATCGACAATTACTCAACCGGAATCTACAACAAAACCATCACCGGAGGAAGCGACCTCGCTTTCCAAACTGGCTCGATGCTCGGTGGAGATCGATACTCATCCATGATGGTCGAGACCAACCCCTTTGGCCTCGAACTCCAAACCAATATCCAAAACGGCGCCTACGCTTTGAGCTCCCAATCGGGTGTCAATGCAATGGGTGAAGTTGGTTACGGCTTTCAAGCCAGCGGTGCTGGAACTTCGTTCCAAGATCTCAATTTCAATTTCAGCGGAGAAAACGCATTCAAGCTGAACTTCCTGAGTAGCGACACCCCCGGCACCGTAATGATGTCCGTTCGGTCAAGCTCAAGCAACGGTGGTGCTTTTAGCTCCGTGACCAAACCCATCCCCGGCAACAGTGTCAACACTCCGTTCATGACGTCATTCAGCTTCTCTGAATTTGCGGGCATCAACTTCAGCGACGTCGACCAACTCGTCATCAAGTTCGATACTGGAATCAGCGGAGACATCGCGCTCGATAGTGTCGAAGCCGTTCCCGAGCCAGCTACGATGATTGTTCTTGGTGCCGCAGCTGCTGTCGCCGCACGACGACGAAAAAAGAACTAAGGACTGAATTTTGAACCTCTCGAACTGATTGGCATTCGAGAGGTTCACTAACCTAATTTAACGTCTTTTCAAAGAATAAACTTGTGACGATCTCGCTTGGTGCCATCTTCAGATATTGACCAAACGCTTCACACCGAACAAAGCCTAAACGCTCATAAAATCTTATGGCCGCCAGTGAATGAACCCCCGTTTCAAGCATCAGTCGGTTCAGTCCTGAACGGACAATCTCGTCCCGTATCCGTTGAATCACCAAATCGGCCAGCCCCTGGCCTCGAAAGGGAGCCAGGACAAACATCCTTTTCACCTCACCAAAATCTTCAAAAATCTTCACGCCCCCGCAAGCGGCCGCAACTCCATCAACTGAGATCACAAAAAAACGAACTCGAGGTTCAACCAATTCATTGACATTCAAGCCATGCCGCTGGTCTTCATTGTAATGCGAGCTCAACTCAGCATCAAGCTCAAAAATCAACTTTCGAACACTATCCGTAATCTCCGTAATTTCCTCAATCAGAATTTCACGTTGATCATTCATTGCACTTTCTCCCGACCAAAAAGGTGGTCTCCCCTTTTCAGGGGAAACCACCTTCAACAGACATCATCGGCATCAAGTCAATGTAGCAGCTTCGGTTGCCAGATAACTCGAAATCTGTTCCAAATGGTTCAAGTCATGTTTCAAGACATGGCACAGATAATCGCCAATCGAAATCTCCTCACCGTTCCACACAAATGTTTTGCTATAGTCACTGGACTCCAGCTCGTTCAGATAGTCAATCGTCATCCCCCGCCGACTCTCATAAACTTCGGCCTCATGGAAAACTTCTTTTTCTCCAAAATGATGCGCATTCGCATGCTCATCCGCATCGTAGTCTGGAACCGCCCGCCCAGGATGGGTATTCGCAACCCGAATCCGATCTAAAACTGTCTGCTCATAATCCGCAAGGTGAGAAACGACTTCGCGAGCCGTAAAGCGATCACTGTCAATCCGATCATCTAACCGGTCATGTGGAAAAACCCGAAGGATCCGCTCAACGATCTTTGGACCAGACTGCAAAGCGTGGAGTGAGTATTCATCCATAGTTCTAGGTTACACAGTCGGGGCTTCATATCCAACCCAAAATTGCAAAATTGCTTGCTTTTTTTCACAAGGCAAATTCATGACAAAACTCTCCAGATTCGACCTAGGCTAGGCACAACCAATTCCCAGCCCTCGTACTACCTAAATGTAACCCGCCGCACAACCGTGTGCAGGTAAAAACAAAGGCAGAACTATGGAACCAAAACTCGTTGTCGTCCCCGAATCTCTCCCCACCAAAGTCTATAACACCGAATCCGTTGGAATCAGCAAAGCCACCCACGACGCCCACCTCGGACTCTGGAAAGGCTACGCCAACAAAACCAACGAGATCCGCAAAGCCCTTCACGAAATCGACACTGACCCCGCCAAGGCCAACCAAATCTACAGTGCCATGCGCGCGCTCAAGGTCAACTATGCCTTTGCCTATGGCGGATATATCAACCACAACGTCTACTTCGACACCATCGGCGGAAACGGTGGCCCCGCAAACGGCGATGTCGCAACTCTCATCAAAGAAGCCTACGGCAGCTTTGAGCATTGGGAAGCTGACTGGAAATCCACCGGAATGGCTGGCCGTGGATGGGTATTCCTGGGCTACGATCACGACGAGCAGCGTGTTCACACTTACATCGGCGATGCCCAAGACACCTTCCCCACTTGGAACCACACTCTCCTCCTAGCGATGGATGTCTACGAGCACGCCTACTTCCTGGACTTCCAAACCGCCCGTCTCAAGTACATCGATGCCTATATGCAAGTCATCGATTGGGACGCCGTCAACGCCCGACTCTCACGATAATCACCAATTCGCCTCTCTGTATATAAGAGATCGTCTCCTTCCCCTCTCCGTTTTAATGGAGAGGGGGTTAGGGGGTGAGGTAAATCGTTACGAATTTTCAAAGCATTTTTTGTTCGGCCCGAGGCCAAGCCCTCGCCGATCCGCAAGCGGATCGTCTCCGCCCCGAACAAAAAATTGAAAATCCCTCGAAGAAATCCCGCAAATTCTCAGTTACTATCTATAAGAAGCGGGAAAATGACATACAATCAGGCCCTCAACACGAGCATCATCGGCGACCGAGCCGAAATCCTCGAACTCTACCGCCCCGAATCCTTCCGCCTCGCCCTCCGAATCACCGGAAACCCCACCACCGCCGAAGACGTCGTGCAATCCGCCTACCTCCGCCTCCTCCAAGCTCCCAAAATCCCCGCTCTCATCCCCGAACTCATGCGCTACATCCGCCGAACCGTCACAAACTGCGCCATCGATCATCTCCGCCTCCAGCACCCCCAATCCGAACTAAACGAAAACCTCCCCAATACCGAAAATCCTGTCCTCGACCTCGAAATCAACCAAACCCTGAACCAACTCTCCCCCGAACACCGCGCAATCCTTGCACTCCATCTCGGCGAAGGCTATTCCTACAAAGAAATCGCCGACACCCTATCACTCCCGATGGGCACCGTCGCATCTCGGCTCAACCAAGCCCGAACCGAATTCAAAAAAATTTGGGAGGCAAAATAACCATGCCCCGCATTCAATCAAAGCAAGACCGCCAAATCGACGCCCTCCTCATCGACCACTACGATCGCCTCACCCATCCTCCAAAAACCGAACCCGAACTTAACTTAATGCCGACCCTCAACAAGTTAAAGGCCGCAATCTCCAACGCCAAACCAGCAAACCCGAGCAAAAAACCCGAACCCCAACCCTAAAGAAACCACCCCATGGAATCCCTCAAACCCCTGAAAATAATCGGGGCTCTAGCATTGCTATGCCTCGCAATCTTCCTCGCCATCCCTGATGGAAGGCTCAACACTATGGCTGGCCTCAGGAGCTTGGGTTTCCCAAAATACACCGACCAAACAATGTATCAGGGCAAATACAAAGAGTTTCTAACAACCGGGTCAAACCTAGAAATCCTCATCGGTAACCGCGACCGAAACCAACTCGATCGTCGTCTCAAACATCTCGATATTGCCCTCAAATCACATGATCCCATTTTGCTCGGGATCGCTTCCCGAAACGCGACTCTCAACCTCAGCCCAGCCAGTCGTACCCCCGTCGAACTGCAGCAAATCAGCGAACTCATGTCAAAAATGGACGACGTGAATGCCGCTGGTCAAGTCCTCGTTCCGACCAACGCATTTTTCCCCCTCCAGCGTGCAAGCATCGCACGTTTCCGAAAGCAAGATGACCGTGTCAGAACGTTCATCTATCAAGCCGCAGAATGCACCGAATACACAGAATATGCTTGGCAAGAACCAAAAATTCGTTTAGAATCTCTCGCTTTCCAACCGTCGAAATTCGAAGAATCCAGCGACCTCGCTGCTGTCATGTTCCCGAACCTTGCCCCGCATAAAACGATCATCCGAGATTTGATCGGGGTCAAAAACCCTTCTCAAAATCTCGACGACCGAATCGCCGCTATCAAAGTAGGGCGATTAATGACAACCTCACCCGAGGTAATCATCACCCAACTCGTCGGCAAATCAATCATCAATACCGGTGTTTCAATCAACCCGCCCGAAACAACAAAATCCGTCCGCATCGGTGAAAAAGATTGGAAAGCTGTCGTCACCGAGGCAGATCCTTCCCACAGAACTTTGCTGGAAAATGCTTATAGATTTTCGGGCCAACCAACATCATTGCCTGACAACTACTATGATTCCGACTGGAACCTTCTTTACCAATATGGACCCCTGGTTTCAAAACTCCCTGTCGCAATCTTTCTTGTATTCACCTCCATGACGTGTCTCATCCTGGTTTGTCAAAAAGTCGCCGACAAACCGTGGGTGAAGCCAATTCGCTATCTTGCTCTCGTCCCCCTATCCCTTGCCCTCGCCCAAAATTCTACATCGTTCGATTTTCACCTCCCCACGGTCATAACCATTCTCGTCGTTAGCTTTCCCATCGCCCTCATTACATTCACTGAAAAATTTGTGCCTGTCATCCATCTCACGATCGTTGGAATCTCGGTCTACTTCTTCGAAAAAGAAACCGTCCTTTCCGAAGTTCTAATCCACGTGCTCATCATATCCGCCCTCGTACTGTTGACATGGCATAAAAACCGCAAACCAGAAGCAAGCTTCAGCAAATTCCTATCCATCGCCCTCATCTTTGCTAACCTCGGAATTCTCATACTCTGGATTCCTGTGAGTCTAAATGAGATATCTGGCGTCGCATCGCTTCCTCTAGTGCTCATCTGCTTGGCACTGTCTTCTCTCGCAATCGTCGATTCAGATCGCCAACTCGCCAGAAGGCAGGCAATTGTCGTTGCCAGCTTGGGTCTCGCAACCTTCGCCGCAACTGCATTCTTCAGCCTAAAAGTAACCAATAAACTTGCAAACTCCACAAATGACGAAACGCTTTTCGGGCCCGCCCAAGCTCTAATAAATCGAGATGTCTTTCCCAGTACCACCGAGTCAAACAACCCTGACCAACCCGACGTCAAACTAAAAGACAAATGAGCGAAAAATACAGCGTCGAAAAATCCCCCGAAGAGTGGCGCGAACAACTCACCCCCGACGAGTACCAAGTCCTCCGCAACCACGGCACTGAGCGCCCCTTTACCGGCGAATACTGGGACTTCAAAGGCGAAGGCGAGTACCATTGCCGCGCCTGCGGCATCCTCCTATTCGAATCCGGTACCAAATTCGACTCCGGATGCGGCTGGCCCTCATTTTTTGCCGCCCACAAGCAAGCAGTTGAGTACAAAGAAGACTTCTCTCATGGAATGCACCGCGTCGAAGTCCTCTGCAAATCGTGCGGCTCCCACCTTGGTCACGTCTTCCAAGACGCCCCCCAAACCCCCTCCGGCCAACGCTACTGCATCAACAGCGTCTGCCTCAACTTCACTCCAAAATCAAAACAATAGAAATTGGCGGACAATATTGGACATGTTTCCCGACATCATCAGTAAAGGCTCGGTGCGCACGATCAACTCAAATTCCTTGATCGGGTCGTTTACGGCGCACTGGCTTGGTACCCCACCAGCCCTCGCGTGGTTGATGCAAGTATTTGAGCGTCAATGGCTTTGGGATGACCTGCAATACGGCATTGCGAGATTGCATCTACTGCAAAATCGAATTCCCAAGATATATTCTTGAAACAAAGTGCTTACGGTAAGATAACAGGATATAAGGAGGTTCAGGCTTGAAGTTGTCATTGATTTGTCCATCAATAATTGCAATTGCCGTCGCTTCATTTTTCGCCAGTTCCTGGTCTTTAATCGCAACTTCGCCAGCACCAATGTCTCGACCGCGCGTAATTGCAGAATGGGAGCCTGCGTTAGGAACCATGGTCACATGGCCATTTGAAATTCCGGAGCAACTCGTGACTGATTTAGCGAACGGGGCAAAACTCTTCGTCTTAGTAGAAAACGAGAAAGAGACTAAAGCGGCAGAGAAGCAACTTAAAGCACTTGGACTAAAATCAAAAAGTTTTGAACTTGTTCGCACAAGTTCAAAAACCCAGTGGACGCGCGATTGGGGTCCACATCAGCTGGTAGATTCCGACGGTCGAAGAGCACTGGTGGATCATATCTTCAAAGGCTACCCTTGGGTTCCAGCTGACACAAAAGTTACCGATTTGAAGTATTTTTCAAACGGCCTCGGAGATGATCTAGCGACGGCGGAGCTCGCATCCCATTTCAAAACGTGGCGAGTGGAGATTCCAGCTATTCTTACCGGCGGAAATTTATTGGTAGACGGCAAAGGAAGGGCATTTTGCACTCACGCCATGCTGGTAGAGAATGAGCCACTCATGGATCAAGATAAGTTTAGGAGGCTTCTGTTAGACAAACTTGGAATCAGTGACCTTGTCGTCCTCGAAAACACGGAGAAGTTTGGAATTCAACACATTGATTGTTGGCTGAAACTGCTCAATGAAGAAACCTTGCTTGTAAAGCGTGTACCAGTAGACCACTTCGAACATGATCCTCTTGAGCGGAATGTAGAACGGTTGAGTGCATTGCGCGCTCCATCTGGCAAACCCTACCGGATCATTAGAATAGATTGTCCGCGCATTCGCCAAGACGAGGTTCCGGCATACACCAATTCGCTAATATTAAATCGTGTCGTTCATGTGCCGCTTTTTGGAATTGAAGCCGATAAGCAAGCTCTAAAAACATATGCTTCTGCGCTTCCTGGATATACAATAAAGGGGTACGTGTACAAGGGTTGGATGCACTTTGATGCCCTCCATTGCCGTACGCGGGCTCTTTTTAAGGAACCGTAAAGCTCGACGAATATGTTCGTAAATTGGATATCCGAAGGAGCAGAGCCTGCTCATTTATAGAGACCATTTTCGAACGTTCCGAGCTATTGGATGAACGGAGTACTTTCTCATCAATACACTTGTTTCCCATTACTCACCAACTGGACATACACCAGAATAGACTTCTCCGACCAAGAGCCTAACATACAAGAAATGCCCCGAGGGCAGAAGAATTATTGGCGGAGAGGGTGGGATTCGAACCCACGGTAGGTTGCCCTACACCGCATTTCGAGTGCGGCGCACTAGACCAACTATGCGACCTCTCCGAGCAACGATCATTCTAACCTAAAATCCCAGCCAAAAACAGGCCCTAACGAGTCAACTCCTCAACCCGAGCCATCCCCACCGGACCCTCCCAATCCCCACGAACATAAACCCAAAATCCCGGCTCACCTTTATCTTCCAATCGAACCAGAGGCACCCCTGGAAAACTCTTTTCCCAAAACGCCCAATCCACATCTCCGCTCACCCCAATCGCTACCCCCCGGTTGACTTGCCGAACCCCCCGCCCCAGCGTCCCAATCCCAAATATCCCCTCATCCATCACCCAACTCGTCTGGTTATATGCCTTGTCCCGGGCCCGGATCAACGAACCCCGAAAACTCTTCGACCCATTCCAAGCCGCATAAACATCGCACAGTCGAATGAATTGACCCATACCCGACCGAATACTCCCATCCAAAATCGGCGGCGACATCACCTCACGCCAAACCACTGGCAAACTCGAAATCCGACCCGGCCACATCGACTGAGACTCATCTCGAAAGAGAAAAACCGCCCGATTCAAAACCCGAGCCCCATCCCATCCGATTTCCTCATCGCCCGTCAGCAACATCGCCTCCCATGCCGCCGCCGCGTAAGCGAGATAAGTCGATAATCCCGCTTCAATCTCCACATCTGCATCCGATGTTGCCGCGACATCATCAACCCCCGCTCTCATTCGGCCCCGTAGCTCTCCAAATGCCGCCAAACTCTCCTCCTCAAGCCCCTTATCTCCCAACAGGCGCGCTGCCAAGAGCATCGACTCCACTGCCTCCGCCTGAACTTCATACGAAACCATCACTCCTCGCACTTCCCGTCGATCCGGAAGTTTTTCTCTCAAAGCATCCCTCAGTTCCCCGAACTCTTGGTCATTCACACCGACCCAATCCGCCAGCGTCAAAAAACGAGGCAATGCCTGTAATCGGCCCTGATCCCCTAATCCCAGTTCCTTCCGCGCTAAATACTGAATGGACTCAGAATAGTCATCCCGCAACTTATCCCGAGGAATCGAATAAAACTTGGATCGCCGGGCCAACTCCCAATCCGCCGCGTCACTCGCCGAAGCCCCAGAAACCGCAAAACGATCCGCCACAAATCGAAACTGCCACCGCGCCGCCGCGAGGATCGCTTCATTTTGAGAAACCGAGCCCAGCCTCGCCAAAACCCGCAACATCCCCGCATTAGTAAACCCCGACTGATAAAACTCAATCTCCTGGTACCCCGGCTTCCACCTTTCAAAAAATCCTCCGCCCAAAACGTTCACTGCTGGCGAAACTAAAACCGCACCAACACTCTCCTCGACTTGCTGCCGCCGCCCCAAATCAAGCATAAACTCGTACTCATAAGGCAACAGCCGTGTTGGAGACTGTAACTGCACTCCAACCAGCTGGCTATACCCCTCCATCTCACTACCCGCCGAAGAAACGCCCCCGCGCATTGCATCCGCTTCTCTTTTCGCCTCCGACCTCATCAGGTTGGTTTCGAGCTTTTGCTCATTCAGAACAGTTCTTAAAAAACCTAAAAATTTTGAATCACCCAGCGAAATCAAACCCTGCATGTCCGGCAAAGCCACCATCTGACCATCCGGACTAAAAACCGCAACATAGAGGTCAATACCATCACCGCGACTCCGCCGAGCCAGCGGCGCAGGGCCACCCCGCCAAATCGGCTTTGCCAAAGAGTCAACCCGCACACAAACAAACTCTTGGTTCAAAAACTCCGCAACTTCAGGCACTTCAAACAATCGGTCAAACTGCTGCCGCTTGTCTCCCCAAATGTGCCCAACAAAGAGAAAGAGCGGCTTTTCCGTCCGCCGAGCCTGTAAAACAACGTCATCCCCCCAAACCCGCCATTTCACTCGCTGGAACTGACCGGCCCGCATAAAATCAGATCGGGAAGTCGCCAAATCGTCATTTGCCTTCTGATCAATAAAAGGGCGCCCAAAGTGGGCCAAAGCCGACAAAAGGATCCAAACCGTCACCACGGTGACCGTCGCGCCATAAGTTCCCCTGCGACCCCATACGGACATACTTCCCCCATTATGTCAGAGGCTATACTGAACCCATGTCAATTTCGCTCGACGAGGTGCGCCACGTCGCCAATCTCGCCCGACTCCAACTCTCCGAAACCGAACTCCTGAGCTTCCAAGGCCAACTCAACTCCCTCCTCGGACACTTCGAAGATATCCAAAACCTCGATGTGAGCGGCGTCGCTCCAAAACCCCACGCCGTCGCAATGCAAAACGTCTTTGCTCGAGATATCGCCCATCAGCCCCTCCCCCGCGAAGAAGCCCTCCGCAACTCCGCCGATACCAAAGCCGGCCTCTTCATCGTTCCCACTATCATCGAAGAATAACCCGTCAAGCCCAAGGATTCTCCATTGCTCAACCAACTCACCGCCGCTGAAATCGCCGCCAAACTCCGCGCCAAAGAGGTTTCCGCTCGCGAAGTCACCCAATCCTTCCTCGATAGAATCGTCAAGGAAGACCCGCACTACAACGCTTTCCTTACCGTCAACTCGGATCAAGCCCTTGCCCAAGCTGATCAAGCCCAATCCAAAATCGACTCCGGCGAGCACCACCCGCTCTGCGGCATACCAATCGCCCTCAAAGACAACCTTAGCACCCGAAACATCAAAACCACTTGCGCAAGCCGCATCCTGGAAAATTACGTCCCTCCGTTCACCGCTACATCTGTCCAAAAGCTCGATGACATCGGTGCAATTTCAATCGGAAAAACGAACCTGGACGAATTCGCCATGGGTACAACCAACGAGAACAGTGCCTTCGGTTCCGTTCACAACCCTTGGGACACCGAGCGAGCCCCCGGCGGCTCATCAGGTGGCTCTGCTGTTGCTGTCTCCGCTGAACTCGCCCCTCTCAGCCTCGGGAGCGACACGGGTGGGTCAATCCGGTTCCCCGCTGCCCTTTGCGGAGTCGTCGGGTTCAAGCCAACGTACGGCCGAGTCTCGCGCTACGGCCTCGTCGCTTTTGCCTCCTCCCTCGATCAAATCGGTCCATTTGCCAAAAACGTTGAAGATGCCGCCCTCCTCGCCAACGCAATCTCTGGTCACGATCCGCTCGATTCCACCAGCCTCAAAAATTCCCAAATCAATACCTCGGATCTCAAAACTGGCTCGTTACGGGGACTTCGGCTCGGTATCCCCGAAGAACTCTTCGGCCCCGAAATCGATCCCCAAGTCCGCGAAGTCTTTGAACTCGCTTGCGATAATCTCGCCCGTGAGGGTGCCGAAATCAAGCGACTATCTCTCCCCAGCATCAACTACGGCGTCACAACCTACTACATCATTGCTCCCGCCGAGGCAAGTTCAAACCTCGCTCGATTCGACGGAGTCCGGTTTGGTCCCCGAATTGAAAAAGAAGGTCACATCGAGTCATTTTCTGCCACCCGCGGCGAGCTCTTCGGCCCCGAAGTCAAGCTCCGAATCATGGTCGGCACCTACGCCCTCAGTAGCGGCTATTACGACGCCTATTATCATCGCGCTCAACAAGTCCGCGGACTCATGACCGCTGAATTCGAGCGTGCTTACCAAGACCTCGACTTCATCATTTCCCCGACCAGTCCCATCGTCGCCCCCAAGCTCGGAGGCATCACCGATCAAATGGCCCTCAAAGCCCTCGATCTCTGCACCATCCCCGCCAACATGGGCGGCTTCCCCAGCATCAGCATCCCTTGTGGCCTCGCCTATGACCTCCCCGTCGGATTCCAACTCACCGGACCGGTTATGTCCGACGAGAAAATCCTTCAAGCCAGCTACGCTATCGAACAAGCTTTCGGACGGGACTACCGCCGCCCCCCCATCCTCTAAAACGTAAGGACTCCCATGGACGACATCCGACGACGCGACCTCAAAGTGCTATTCGTCGAAATCCTTGGGTTTCGTTGCGTCGCGTCCATCCTCTTTGTTGGATTCCTGGCTTGGCTCATTTCGAGCAACCCATTTGGTAGTCCCGAATGGACTTTCCCCGTCGCCGGGGGCTTGATCGGATACGCCCTCTTCACCGCATTCCAACGATCAATTCCAAAACGATTCCACCACGAACGGTTCCGATACCTCTGGAAAGAATGTAACCAACGCCACGAAAAACTCCGCGCGGCCTTGCAAAAGTCACGCAAAAATAAATTCGCCGAGCTTTCCGAACTCGAAAGAACTGTTGATCGCACAATGCCCGATATCTACCGGGCAATTCGCCGGGCCGATCTCGTCCTCCGCGAAATCCAACAGTCAGAGGCCCTCGTCTCCCCAAGATCCATCGCCCATGAACGCACCGTCGATGACAGCCAAGCCCAAGAACTCTACAAAGTTGCCGACCGCAATATCGCCGAATACACCCAACACTTCAAACAAGCCATCGGCGGAGTCGAACGAGCCGAAGCCCAAGCAGTAGTTTTCAGCACAACCCTCGACACCCTCCGGATCCGCCTCCTGAATTACAGCCTCTCCGGCCGTTCTCCGGAAGCTGAAACAAAAGAATTTCTCAACATTGTCGCCGAAGCGAAAATGCAGTTTGCCAGCATTGATAAAGCCCTCGACGAAATCGAATTAATGCCATTCACCGAGACAATCCACACCCTCCGCAGCGAATCAGACTCCCCCCGTCCCCAGCTCGAGAAACCCCAAAACCCTCCCCCAATTCCCGATCAAGCCCGTCAAAAAATTGATAACTCGGAACAATGATCTGCTCAACCATTAGCCCAGCAAAAATCAACACTTTCCTTGCCGTCGATCCCCCAGACCACAGCAATTTCCACCCCATCCGCTCTTACTTCCAATCTATTTCCCTTGCCGATCATCTCCAAATTCAAGATTCCCCGTCCGGGAAAGATGAGCTCATCTGCAATTGGCCCAATCTTCCCGAAAACAATACTCTCACTAAAACCCTTCGATTAGCCCGGGAGCTGGTGCCCATCGCTCCGCTCCGGATAACACTCACAAAGGTAATTCCAAACGAAGCCGGACTCGGTGGTGGCTCGTCCAACGCCGCCGCCCTGCTCCGGTGTCTCAACCACATAAACCCGGAGTTCGTAACCGCGCAGTTTGCCCGAGAAATCGCATTCGCCGTCGGAGCCGATGTCCCCTACTTCCTGACCGGAGGTCTTGCCCAAGTCGAAGGCTATGGCGAAATCATCAAGCCCTTACCCGACCGACCAAGACAACATTTAGTCGTTGTCAAACCCTCGGAAGGAATGCCTACACCACTCGCATACAAGAAACTTGACCAAGCCCCTCGGCCCGCCAAGCTATTTCCGGAAAACCACGACACTTACTACAATGATTTTGAGCGTGTCGCCCCCTGCATTTGCGGAGACATCGCCGAACGTCTCCAGGTTCACGGTGCTACAGCTGCTCTCATGACCGGATCGGGCACCGCAGTTTTTGGCGTATTCCCCACCGATTCAGCGGCAGCACAAGCCCTCCCATTCCTCGAGTCAGAAAACCTCGGCGAACTATTCCTCTGCCATACTTTAGCCCGCGAAGAATCGCTATGCACGACATTGTCATCCTAGCAGGCGGTAAAGCCGACACAGAAACCCAAGAAAAGCTGGGAGTTATCTCAACTTCAGAACTTCCTTGGCGCGGTTCAACCTTCCTTGATCATGTCCACTCCGTCGCATCAGAATTCACCGATCCAATCGTCATCGGCGGACCGGAGCGACCCAACTTCCGTCAAGCCCCAGGCGGAAAGTCTTTCGTCGAATCCCTCCAAACCGGGGCAAGTCTCGTCAAGTCGTCACACTTTCTGCTTATCACCGCTGACCTCCCATTCTTGAAAGCAGATTCAATCCGCCAATTCCTCTCAAACACCGATCCCGATGCCGGATGGAACTATCCCATCATTCCTCTTGAGCTCTGCCAAAAAGAATTCCCCGAACTCCCACGCACGAGCCTAAAACTGCGCGAGGGCCTCTTCACCGGCGGCAATATCTGCCTTATCGAAATCTCTGCATTCAAGGCCGCCCTGCCCATTATTCAAAAATCATACGATGCGCGAAAATCCCCGATCAAACTCGGCCAAATCGCTGGTATCAAAACCCTGGCTCTCATTCTCGCCACCAAACTCATCCCCCGCGCAACCCCAATTCCCGCCCTCGAAAAAACCGTCGGAAAGTTTCTCAAATCACCCGCCAAAGCCGTAATCACTCATGCCGCCGATATCGGAACCGATATCGATTCATATTCTCAATATCAAGCAATCATAAGGGGTTCAGAATCCTAAGATCACTCCGATAACCAAAGAGTGCAACTCCAGGTCGTCGAACACCAAGAGCCCGAAACCAGCCGAACTCGGGACTATCTCCAAACAATCCACGGCGTTCTAAACGTGGATGTTTGGACAAGTGGCGACAAGATCCTTGCCCGTGTTGAGGTCAACGACTGGTCAATTCTGAGCGATACCGATCTGAGAATGGCGTGCAAAAAGAAACTCGGAGCCAAATTGACTCCGAGCCTCATCATGATTGAACGCATCATCGGCGAACGCCAACGATCAGCCGCATAATCTATCGCCGGGGTTCCGGCTTAATTTCGACGCCATTCTCGTCGAGCTTGATTTCACTAATATTCCGAAGCTCTCGGTTCGGACAGTTGTTACATACCTTCTGAACATTGATTGTCGCAAACCAGTTCGGCATGTGTTCAATCTCTTTTCCGCAATCGCACTTAACCATTTGTTGTTCCTATCTTATTCCGACGCCTCCGTCGGTTTCTCGGTCCCCCTCGGGCGGGACTCCACATACTCACTGTAAGTCTGCAACGCTTGCTGATGAGTCAACCAACCGTTAACTAGCATCGCAACTCCCCCCACCAAATAAAACAATACAAGGCCCGTCTCAAATTTTTGACCCGGATCGCGAATGACTGCTTCGCCCCTAATCAAACCTAAAACCGCAAGACCCAAGAGAGCAAAACCAAACACAAAAAATGTGTTCTTCCACCAAACTGGACTTGCCGGAGATTTATCCTTCACCAAGGGAGCAAGATACCCGCCCTAAGCCTGAATATCGACAATCTTGCCCTTTGGCTCTAGCATTTTGAGGAGTTCAGTCGCCGATTCCTTCTGACCATCTAGGGCTTTCTTCAAAACCTTAGCCTGGTGTTGCAGTCGGGCCACATCTTCCGTCGGTCGAATAACCGGAACACTTCCATTGGAACCTACACGCATCGCAGTTCAATTCTCGGTACTCAGACGCAAATTGCTCACCCCAAAACCTAAAAAATTTGCCGGGTTGGCGAAACCCGGCAAGCAAACTAATTGTTCGGAAACGAATGAAAATCTCGTCAGCCGACGCGGCGAATCGAAGGGCGAACAATCCCTTTCCGAATCACGACATCACGGAGCAACTTACGGCCCCGATGAATGCGCGAACGCACCGTTCCAACCGTCGTCCCCTGCAGATCAGCAATATCTTGGTAACTCATCTCCTTAATATCGCAGTAGTAGATTGCTTCACGGTAGACCGTCGGCAGCTCGCTCAAGGCAGATTTCAATTCCGCGGAGAACTCCTCCATCATCAACTCCTCATCCGCTTGCAGAGCATCATCGGGAATCGGAATCTCTTGAACTTCACCATCGCTCGGGCTGACCATGCTGTTCAAAGAATCAGCCTTGCGAATCGGATTGTCTCGTCGACGATCATCCAAATAGGCCCGCTGCATGATTCGAAGCAACCAATTCAAGAATGGCCGACCCGGCATATAACTGTTAAAGCCCTTCCAAGCTTTGACATAAGTCTCTTGCAACAAATCTTGAGCGTCCGATGCGTTTCGCGTCAATTGCAACGCCATCGAATAAGCACGGCGCTCAGTCCGCTCGCGCATCCGCTCAAATTCCGCATAAATCTGCGGGGAAAGTTCGCCTCGATCGTCAGTGACCATGTTTTCCATAATGCGCCTCATATCACGGAAGGTTCCGTGTATAACAAAAATAATATCACTAATAAATGATGGTTTGCAACACTTCCCGAAGTTTCTTGCGCACTTTTCCCCAATATTCTTCCCCCAAACCCAATTTCTGAACCGTTGCAACCAGACCTCCTCGTCTTCTATAGTCAAGATATGAAGTTCGTCCTCGTCTCAAAAGACCCCGAAGTTGTCAAGGCAACCGAAGGCGCATTCCAGCCCGACGACGAACTTCTTATTTTTGACACCTGGCCCCCAGCCCTTGAAGCCTGCACCGACGCCGACCTCCTCTTTGTTGATCTCATCGCAACTCTCGACAAACCCCACAAAATCGCTGGCTATGAAAAATTTGCCGAAGCGAAAATGGACCACGCCACCGCAAGCACAACTCCCCTCGTCCTCATTGCCCAACCAGATGACTACGAACTTGACTTCATGGCTGGCTACCCAAACTTCGTTTTTGCCCACCTCCGCCGTCCAATCACCTACAAAATTTTCCGCCGCGCCAGCACTTGGGTCTAACCAATTTATTGCTGGGAACCTCCCATCAAAGAACTTTTTGACATTCTTGTCGCGTTCAATATAAAACGATCAAGGCACGTTAATACACGTCCGTTCATCTCTCGATCAAAACTCTATCACCTCAAATCATGCCGCCCATTCTGTGAATCTCAAACAGAGGCAGGGAAAGCGTTTCATTTATTGCCCAAGTCGGTCAAAGCACGATCGGCCGAGTCGCTATCACAAATCCAACACCGATCTTCATGCACGTCTCAACCGGCACTCTCAGCGACTACAACGTCGCCCCTTAGAATGTAACTAAAAAACGGAGAGGCACTTGCTTGTGCCTCTCCCAAATGAGAGTCAGACAAAAAATTTCCTTAGACGCGCCGCTTTCGAGCAAGTGCAACCAATGCCGCAATCCCAAGAACGGTCATCGTCGCCGGCTCCGGCACTGCTTCGACCGCGAGGCCCCGAAGTGCAATCGAGTTATTCGACTGCGCACTTCCGACTGATCCCAGCAAGCTCAAAGAACCTGTCGAAAGATTCACCATTCCGAACTGCGAACCTGCCGCAGTCGGAAGCTGGAAGACCCCATACATGGTGTTCAATGTGCCATCAGTTAGGACGTCAATATCACCCAAAGCAGTAACGTCAACACCAAGCGAGCCAACCAAAACCTGAGTTCCAGAATTAGGCGGATTTTGAATATTGAGCACGTCCGACATCGAATCAACTGTATATTGAGTTGTCCCGGTCGCCGGGTTGTTGTCGTTGTTTGTGTAGGCGGTTCCAATAACATGAGGATTTCCCGAACCTTGATTCAGCATCCCGTCAACAAAAGTCAGTCCCGAATCCACATTAATCCTCAAGTTCTGACCTAAGTTACTAACTACACGCAACCGGTCTGCCGCTGGATTGAAGTCGATTCCAAATTCACTTCCGGAAAGCGATAGAGCCTGTCCATTAGCCTGGTTGAACAAAGAGTTTTGAAAAGTCGCCGCACCGGTCTGTGTGTTCAGCGTGTAAACATTTCCAAAGGATCCCAGACCATAAAGCCGTCCGTTCGAGGGTCGAAAATCAATGCCAACTAGCGATTCATTACTCATCAACCCACTGATGAATACTGATTGGTTCAATTGCATGGGGGATGACGAGTCAAATCTCACTAACTGGTCTCGATCCGTCAATCCAAAGACATTCACGGCCAGAGCCGACTGCGCAAGCGCAATCGTTCCAACTCCAATTCCAAAACTGAGCAACCTGTTCATTTCTTCTCCAATAAAGTCAGACCGAGCTGACAAAACCACCTTATCAGTCACAAAGGAAGGTTCAATTTTCGTTCAGTTTCTATTCAGATTGGGAATGAGAACCAAGCAATTTTGCTTGGTACGCCGCTACCTCCAGTTGCTTGTAGACCCAGGCAAAATTTCGGTTACACTAAAACAAAGCTATGAAAGCCAAGTCTATCAACTACACCATCGGGGCAATTGCTCTTGCCATCATCCTCGGCTGCGGAGGGGGTGCGGGCGGCGTTCAAACGGCAACCCTCAACAAAATTTATTACGCATCAGACGAAACAAGCAATTTCGAAATTTTCACCATCAATCCCGATGGCACGAACAAGACTCAAATCACAACAAGTCAAGCAGGCAATCAATTCGTCGCCGGGATCCCTTCCGGAGATGGATCCCAAGTCGTTGTCGGTACTGATTCCGGAACCACTGCTGAAATTGGCATTATCACCATTTCAAACTCCTCTTACACGGCCCTCACCAACAATTCAACCGAAGACACTCTTCTCGATGTTGACCGGCAAAACCGACGAATTCTGTTCCTGAGCCGTCGAGACGGAAACCCCAATCTCTACACCATGAACTTTGCTGGAGGTTCGATCGTCAAGCTAACAAATTCTAGTGCCGACAAGTTTGATGCCAGATTCAATGCAAATGGCTCGCGCATCATCTTCTGTAACTCAGACACTGATGCGGACATTTTCTCCGTCTCCAGCAATGCCCTCAACACGTTGAATCTGACCCCGAGCACGACCCTGGATACATCTCCGCGAATGAGTCCTGATGGATCAAAAATTCTCTACCAATGCGGGGTCAACATCTGCACAATGAACCTCAACGGAAGCAGTCAAACCGCCCTTACATCTGGAACCAATACGCAAAGAAATCCCGAGTGGAGCCCCAATGGATCAAAAATCGTCTACAGCGAAGTTTCGATGACGACGGCTGGTGATATTTGGATCATGGATGCAAACGGAGCCAACAAAACCGCTCTAACATCAGACAACGCTGATGAGATTCGTCCGATTTTCTCAAGGGACGGATCATTAGTCATCTTCACTACTGAACTCGCACTCGACCAGGACATTTACACTGTCCTTCCTGATGGCTCTGGTCGCCAAGCAATTGCAGATACAGCCAACTCAATCCAAAACGTCAGAGCCTTTTAAGCGGCAAACGAAACCCGCTTCTGTGTTGACCACAACGCCGCCAAACACTCCGGATCAAAAGCCGATCCGGAGTCCTTTTCCATGATTTCGACACACGTCTCAAACGGCAGAGCGTCCCGATAAGGCCGCTTTGCTGACAGCGCATCAAACACATCCGCAACTGTCATGATTCTCATGTCCAGGCTCAACTGTTCTGATGTCAATCCCTTCCAATAACCTCGACCATCCAGCCGCTCATGGTGCGCTGAAGCAATCGCTGCGATCTCTTCAAATCCGTTGACCCGGCGCAAAACCTCAAAGCTCAATTTCGGGTGGCTCCGAATCACCGCAAACTCAGCGTCATCCAACTTACCCGGCTTCTCCAAAATCCCACTCGAAACCCCAAGCTTCCCAATGTCGTGCAACAATCCCGCCCGCCGTAATAGCCGCAGTCTCTCCGAATCAAAACCCAACTCTCGGCCAATCGATACCGCAAACTCAGCCACCCTGGTCGAGTGCTCCGCCGTATAAGATGACTTCGCATCAATGATCATCGCGAACGCTTCACAAACCGCATCAATATCCGCATCCACCGCCGCCGTCCGCAAACCTTCTGGAACAACACTCTCAAAAGTCTCTCCCGCAAGCGAATCCCAGAAACCACTATCGGATTCGAATGAGAGAGAAACACCTACGATCTCAGGATCAAACCATTTACCACTACGAACCTCTGCCATCTCATATGCCGCAGCTTGCCCATACGTTGCCCAAAAAACTTCCATCGACTGAGCAAAGCAAATAATCCGAGCAATCACCGGAATGGAATCCCCCTCAATCCCGAATGGCGACCCCTTACCATCCCAATGCTCATCCAGGCCATGAATCCCCAAAGCAACCGATTCATCAAAACCAAGCTTTCGCGCAATGAACGCCCCCCGGGTACACCGAGCTTCCGTCACTTCATGCATGATCTTCTGGGGCGGTCCCAAATTTGATAAAATCCGCTTTAAACGCACCGACCACGGCTGACCCGGCTCAGTAACGCTGAGACCATATTTCACATTCTCAACTGGCGAAGCCCAGTCCACTACCTTGACACCCCGTTTCGCCAAAATCTCATCCCCACCAAAAATCTTGTGAATCCTCACCGAGTTATTGGAGCAACCACTATCTTTCAAAATCGCCGCATAGAACAGCGACTCCAACTCAGCACCTGACAGCCCCATTTCTACGCCAATCCGTAAAGCGAGGGCACAACTCCGAACGGCATGCCCCTCTGGTTGCCCTTCCACCAAATCCAAAGCCATACTCAAAGCCGAAAGCAATGTCGCCTTCGATATCTCTAATTGCATAGCTAAAATATTCGGCAATCACCAGTTCAAGCTTCACCTTGACTAAAATAATGACGTGCTCTTCACCTCCCTCCTTGTTCAGACAATTATCCCGCCTGTAATGTCGGTCCGCGAGATCGGCCCCCCAACCCAAATAACCGGTGGGCAAACACATGAAATTATCCAAGGAGAAATCAAGGCAACCCTGTTCATCCCTGATTCGTCGTCAGCCACGGATTTAGAGCAACTCTGGATCCACTTCCACACCGCAGAATGGTTCGTCGTTCAAGAATATCAAAGAGCGAAAGTCTCTCATCCAGTTCTCATTTTCAATCTCGGTCAAGGGTCAACTACTTATGCCAGACCATTCAGTCAAAAAGGTGCCTTAAAGCCATTTCTAGACCAAACAATCCAATTGACGAAGCGCTCTATCTCCTCGCTCAACTTAACAAGTTTTTCTGCGGGTTACGGAGCCGTCCGAAATCTAATTCAAGACCAATCAGTCCTCAATCAAATCAACACAGTCATCCTGTGCGACTCGAGCTATGCAGGCTTCTCAGAACCTGCTACTCGAACAATCCTTCCGGAGCATCTGGATGTCTGGCAACCCTTAATTGATCGAGCAGTAAAAAAAGAACTCACATTCGTTCTGACGACTTCCGAAATAACTCCAGACTCCTACGCCGGAACTTGGGAAGTCGCCAATGCCCTCGTCCTCAAGAATAACGGGGATATGCAAGCTGCAAACAAAGACTTTCCCGCAACTCAGGACCCCACTTACCCTCTCCTCCGCACATTTTCAAAAGGGAATTGGCACGTTTGGAGCTATTCCGGCACCGATGCCGGAGCTCACACAACTCATCCCCGTCACCTCGCGGATATCCTCGTCCAACTCAAGACTAATTGAAATAACGTTAAACAATTTTCCATAAAGGGTGAACTTTGAGCCCAAAATATGCCATCTTAGATATAACTGATCCCAGTTATTCGGGACAAAAACCACTTGCAAGTGACAAAAATCATGAAAACGTCGCATTTGCGCACTCAGTTGCGCTTCCGCCCCCTGATCATTGCCGCAGGAATTGTCCTCGCGAGCATCGCATCAGCCCAAACAATTGGTGGGAATGGCTTCAATCGTGTCAATCCGACAAACGAAATCATCACATCAAAAACTCACCTCATCGTTTCGTTCAAAAATTCTGCGTCGCAAACCTTTCGAAAGAGCGTAGTCCAACGCTACGGCCTCCAGATCAATGAATCACGATCAAACGAGTACTTTGTACGACTCGAACTCAGTAATCAACACATCAATGCAGGCCTAACTGCAAATGCATTTGTTCGAGAACTTTCTAACAACCCAGCCGTCAACTTCGCGGAGCTTGATGTGCAAATTACTCCCGATTTCACCCCCAACGATCCGCGATACGCTCAACAATGGCACCTGAACAACACCGGACAAACTGGAGGCGTTCCTGATGCAGATATCGACGCTCCTGAAGCGTGGGATAAATTCGCCGGCGTTCAAGAAACGGTCGTTGCAGTCTGCGATGACGGCGTAGATATCGACCACGAAGACCTTGCCCCCGCTATGTGGCAAAACGTCAACGAAATCCCGAACAACGGAATCGATGACGACACAAACGGATTTGTCGATGACATTTTTGGCTGGGACACCGCATCCAATGATAACAATCCTCGACCCGTTGGCGGAGCATCACACGGAACCCACGTTGCTGGGATTACCGCGGGTGCCCACAACAACGGCAAAGGCATTTCCGGAGTCGGCCCAACCGTCAAAATCATGGCCATGCGCCACTATGCAGGACAAGGCAGCTGGATGTCCGACCTCGCCAAAGCAATTGACTACGCATGGCAAAATGGAGCCGACGTCATCACCGTTAGCTACAACACCGATGGTTGGAACCAAAATCTCCTCCAAGCAATTCAACGCGCTGGTGCCGCCGATGTTGTTTATCTTAACTCGGCTGGAAACAACAACCAACAAAACCCGCCGCGAATGGCAATGCGCGACCAAACGGACAACTTGATCTTCGTTGCTTCAACCGATCATAACGATAACCGAAGTAGCTTCTCCAACTGGGGATCCAAAATCGAAGTCGGTGCCCCTGGAAGCAGCATTATGTCAACCCTGCCTGGTAATGCGTACGGCAACCAATCAGGAACCTCCATGGCAACCCCGCTCGCTGCTGGCGTCGTCGCTGTCATTCGAGGCAAGTTCCCTTCGATGACTGCACGGGAAGCTTTGGATCACCTGATCGCAACAAGTGATGAAGTTCCGTCTCTCACTTCCACCATCCCCGGAGGAAAGCGAGTGAACCTCAGTAATGCTCTCGGAGCCCCTGTTGGACCGACTGCCTTCAAATCGATGACAGTCATCATGGGAACGTTGACTGGCGGCAATCTTGGTTCGATCGCCGATTCCGATGACACCCGAGTCACCATCAACTCCGCTGGTGTTTCTGGGCGAGGTGAGTATGCTGTCGTCGAGTTCGCCCTCGACTCACCGAGAAGCAATCTTGATATCAACTCAATGAAGCTTGAAATCGAATCCGCAAGCAATCTGACTGGAGCCACCCAATTCGTCACCGCATATAACACGGTGACCGGAAAGTGGGATACCCTCAGCAGCACTCGGCTAGGCACTATCGATGGCAAGCTTACTGTCAACGTATCCAAGCTCACCTTGGCTCAATATGTTGACGCCACGACCCAAGAAGTTAAAGTTCGCCTTCAAGCGTATATGCCCGTTCGACGACGAGGTGTCGCTCCAGTGAGCTTCACTTATTCCATCGACGAAGTCACCCCACAAATCAACTAAGGGTGGCTCCATACGCCCTGCGGTGATTGAACCACCGCAGGGCTTTTCTTTTATTGCATCGAGTAAATTGTCCTCAGATGTTTCTTACCGCGACCATTGCCGCCATCGCCTTCCAACAACAAGCCAAACCGCTTTCCACTCCAACTCTTTTTGTCGAAAATCTCGCCTTCGCGACATACGCAAACAAAAAGTGGACGGCCCTCCAAGGCAAACAAAATTTCCCAAACCCCTTCACTGCCTTTTCACTCGACATTGGTCGCGTAACGGAAAACCGATTCATCTACGAAGTCCCTTTTCTCGAAGGTGTCGAAGCCAATTTCATTGAATCATCCTCCGGCGCACCTGTCCTCTGGTCGGGACCAAAACCCAAATACCCCCGGGCCATCCAAATCGTCAATCCCGCTCAATCCGACTACCTTCTCGTCGTCAAAGAATTCGCAAAAGCCCAACTCAAAGCTACTCCAAAATTCGAAGTGGAAATCAACTCAATTATCCGAGTCGATCTTGATGGCGATGGCAAAGAAGAAGTCCTCATCGAGGCTCAGTCCAAAGGATTTACCGGCATGTACGAATTTGAATCCAAGAAATACGAAATGAACTGCACCCTCATCCGCCACATCAAAAATGGCAAAGCCGTCACGGAGCCTATTTTCTTCTTTACAAACAACCCCGAAGGCGAATTCAATGATCCCATCCAAATCACCCACATCAAATCAATTGCCGATCTCAATGGCGACGGCAGGTACGAAGTCATAGTAACCGCCAACTACTATGAAGGCCAATCCGCCGCCGTCTACAACCTCGAAAAAGGAGCCCTTAAGCTACTTGTCGAAAACGGAGCCGGAGTCTAGGAGAGCAGAAACGAACCGGAACGATGGCCGAGTGAGAAAGTTTATTAATAATTTCACAGCTATGCCTTAACATTCCGGAAGCCCACCTTCTATACTCAACGCAATGAAGCTAAAGTTGGCTCTCTGCGCATTTATGATTGCGACCTCCATGATTGCGGCTGCTCAAGCTTCATCACTCGTTGTTACGCCCAGTATGAAAGCGCAGCGGCATGGTCAACTCACACTCCAATACCGCCAAACCTCGCGAGAATCCGCTATCGATAGCCGATATCGAATCAACTATCAGATGGTTTATGGAGTTCATCCTGGCTTTGAAATCGCCGTCAACGCCAACGCTGGTGAGGAGGGCCGACTGGGCGTTAAGTATTCCCACCTGATTCTCCCAGAAGAAAAAGTGCGAGTCGCTATCGGAGCAACCCGTATCGGAAACGATACTCAAGCCTATTTCGGAGCAGTCAAAGATTTCTCTAATTTTGAAATCCAATCTGGATTCATTGATGCAAATGAAGGGCAGGGATTCATTGCCTTCCGAAGGTTTTTTGGGCAAAATCGAGAGCTCAGGTTCACTCTCGAACATCTCACCGGGAGCCTCGGCATGACCGGTGCCCGGTTCGACTACAACTTTACAAAAAACTGGTCGTTTGATGGCAGAATCTACTTCCCCAATGACTCAAGCTCCCCCCGAACCCACCGCTTCGGAATTGCATATACAACCAATTTACTCGGTAATTAATCATCCGCTTTGAAATCAATCAAACGAGGACAAACCCATTTCCCAATGATGATTTCTGGGTTGTTGCCAACAGGTTATTTGCTAAACTGAGACATGCTCTGCGCCGCAACCCTAGCCCTTCTGCCGAGCCTCCTTGCCTCAAAGGAAGTATGGGCGGGTGAGTTTCTGTTCAGCATCACCGGCAAAGGCAAAGCAACCGGGCCTAAACCCAACTGGGGAGAATGGGACGTCAATCGCGAAGCCAAAGGCAAAATCATCCTCTCCAAAACTTTCCGGGGAGCCGGTCTTGCCCGGAGCGAGGATAGTCGTAATGAGCAGCGATACGAAACTTGGGTCGGTGAAACAAAAGAAGAAATCGACATCCGCATGAATGATCGGATCTACGTTTACGGCCCCATGTTCGCAGAAAACCAAATCCGGGGCGATACATATCTCTACCAAGTGCCTAAAAAAGGATCAGAAAGTCGATTCGCAAAAGGAAAAGTAGCCGCCGCGATCCTCCAGCTCGATTTCAAAAAGAACACGTTCACCTTTGAAAGCCCTCGGTACTACGGAACGGTCTTCACCTCGTTCAAACGAGAATTCCTCAAAGGCCCAAAATCTTGGACAGATAAAAAACCCATTTTGGAAGAGGAAGACGCCCTAGAATTTGAGATGATCCACGGCCTCAATCAGCCAACTGAATTCTTCCGGATTACTGGCTCATTCAAAGAAGGACAAGTGCAAATCGACATGACGAAGGACTACCCATTCACCGTGCCATTAGGTGCATCTGTCAAAGCCCAGAACCTCAAAGCACGTTTCTCTCTGATCCTCAAAAGAACAACTCAGCAGTAAAACTACCAAAAAGAAATGGTGCTCGGTACAGGATTTGAACCAGTGACCCCTTCGGTGTGAACGAAGTGCTCTACCACTGAGCTAACCGAGCAACTCACCTCATAATACCAGCATCAAATTCCGCCGCAACGGTCTACTCCAAGCCACCCACAAACACTCCTTTTAAAAAATCTCTAACCCCTCCGTTCCTTAATCCCAAGACTGGCCATCAAGTCCCGGACTCCGCTCAGAAAAACTCCCATCGACAAACCAAGCAGTATCCATGCGGGAATCCCGTGGTAACTCAAGCCCCATCCCGTCGGCTTTTGACTCCACAACCACATCTCTGGAAGCAGATAAGCCAAAAACGCCCCATAGACAATTCCCATAATGGCATGCATGCACCGCTCCCCGCCTGGCAGACGCCGAACTTTATCCTCTTCAACAAAATCCCATAGCGTAATCACAATCTCCGCGACCAAAATCGTCAACAGAACGTAAGCCAGAACTCCGTTCCAAGTGAAATAACCAAGGGTTCCAATGATTATCGCATAACAGAAATCGCGAATCGCATGGAGCCGCAATTCAACCTGCGTATGATCCCCATGCGCCAACTTCAACTTGTACTCATGGTAATAAAGCGTGTCAAAGGCACCCAAGGTTGCCTGAACAAGCAAAATCCAAATTGCAACATTCATTCCCATCCTACAACTCCATCATAGCGACAAATTGTCCCGTAACGCGGACATTGAATGTCAACCGTGATCCGCCATCCCCGATCCAACCCCTCCGCGCGTGCCTCGATAACAGGCGCAATTCGCTTCGGAAGCGGAATTCCCAAGAACTCTGATCGATAATGATGAAACACAAGCGCACCTGACTCCTCTTCCACGTCAAAGACGAAGTTGATCGGCCCCGCTGCTTCCACCAACCGTCCACCTCTCTCGCGTTGATGGGTTCGCAACCGAACTTCGCCAATCTGCCGAGTCCAAGTCTCGTATTCACCATCTCCAGAAACGTCCAATGTCGTCACGAGCGCGGTACCCGCTTTCGGCAAGCCCATCAGCATAACAAAAATCCTTGGAATCAGTTGTGTCGAATGAGTTACATCAAGCTCCCCGGAAACCCTTTGCGGCGACTCGTGAAATTCCCGCAAAGACTCCCCAAGTCTCTCAAAATCCTCACCCAGTAGCTTGCGATAGAGCTTCATGAACTTTCACTTAATTCTGAACTAAATGATATTATATCCTATATTCAGATTTCTGGAGTGAGGGGTGATCTGAAAAACGGGACAGTAACACTGGCAGAACAACTCATTTCGAACTCAATCCTCAAAAAGTCTGAAACAACTCTCATAAAATCTCCTTACGGATCAAGAATCACCGCTCCAGACCTGACGAGTTAAACTGAGTCGCTTAAGTTGTTAACACTCATTTCCGGTTTTAATTCAGATGCAAGGGTAATGTCGACAAATGCCGCCGATAGCCGATGTGGCTCAGGCGTGGGGCTCTTTTGTAAGTCATAACCAACTCTTAAAAAAATATCTCCCGTCCAATAACCTCACTTTAACGTTGGATTCCCAAGCTCAAACCTGCCGTACTCACACCACTGGCATTGCTTTTCAAAACGAGGAAAAAATGAAATACATCACAACCATTGCCCTGGCTTCTTTGGCAATCGCTGCCCAAGCCACCGTTTTTGCCACCGGAGATCTTGCCATCGTTGGCTACAACTCATCAAATCCTGATGATGTCGCAATCGTCTCCTTGGTCGCATTCGAATCCGGTACGAGCTTTTACATGACCGACTACGGCTGGAGATCCGCTAACGACGGCTTTCGAGGTGGCGGAGAAGGCTGGATCAAAGTAACCGCAACTCGAAATTACAGTGCCGGAGAAGTGTTCGTCATTCGACGAGAAATCAACGGAACAAGCCCCGCTGTCGCAGGATTGGAAAATGCTGATTTCACTTTCGAATTCGATGGAGCAACAAACCCCGAATTTGCACCAAACGGGACGGGTGACCAAGTTTTCCTTTTCCAAGGTGACTTCACCGATTCTTCCAACACGACGACACCAGCAACGTTCACGAATGGTGCAATGATCTTTGGTCTCAATGCCGAAGGAACGGGTGCCGGAGCAAACGGATGGCAAACAGATGCAACTTCATCAACCACTTCAGCTCTACCCAACGCTCTCGTTGAAGGTCAAACTGCCGTCGGACTCTTTCCCGCCGGATCAACCGAACTGGCAAACGCTGCCTACAACCGAGTTGTAACCAGCGGAACCAAAGAAGAACTCCTTGCCGCAATCGCAAACCGGGCAAACTGGACATCAAGCGCAAGCCTGATCGACTTCGACAGCTCCTCTTATTCAGTTGAAGCCATTCCCGAGCCAGCAACCATGACCGCCCTCGGTTTAGCTTTGGTCGCAATTGCTCGAAAGCGCCGAAAGTAAGTCAATCATCCCCCCTCAGTAGTCTTCTGAGGGGGGGTCACAAGTTAATTCAAATGAAAAAAGCCTTCACCCTCATCGAACTTCTAGTCGTAATTGCCATCATCGCAATTCTTGCCGCAATCTTGTTCCCTGTTTTTGCTCAAGCCAAAGAATCAGCCAAGGGAACCCAATCCCTCAGCAATATGCGCAACATGTCAGTAGCCATGCAACTTTATCTCGGCGATTACGACGACACGTTCCACAAAAATCTCGGCGGAGGAATCTCCGTACCTGCCGCATATGGACTCGGTGCCAACAACAACCTTCGAGCATGGACAAACTGGCCTTGGTTCTATGCTCCTTACGCAAGGAACATAGAAATTTATAATTGCCCTCTCAGCCCAGACGGACTAGAAAACCTGACCGCCACCAATTGGAACAACGATGGCAACTACACCTATAACTATGACGGACTCACTAAGGCAACAAATATTCCTGCTCAAGTAAGTACCGCATTAGAAAGCCCTTCGGAAACATATGCATTTTTCACCGGAGGTGACCCCGACGTAGTTCCGGGAACCAACAACTTCACAAATCTGCTAGAGTCTTTGGATATCAATCTAACCTGCGGCAACAACCAGTGGAGCGGACGATATACGAAAGAAAATGCCTTCCGGTATCGGCAAAAGATGATCGTAACTTATGTCGATGGACACGTTGGTCAAGCGCATTGGTCAAAAGCTTTGGAACGCAAAGGCGACAACGTTGCCCCATGGAGCATGGACTGGAGCGACTGCAATGGAGACTGCCGACCGTTGGCTCAAGAAACGGCTCTCGTTGGTCCAGGAAGATGCTTCGATCCAACAAAACTACCCTGATATCGAATGCGAGGTAACTTCTAATGCCCCTCATCCAAGCCGTCCAGTAGCCGACCGACCAACCCCTCCGGTGCCTGTTCCTGCGCGCACTGCTTTACAAGCGAAATCACCGATCCCTCCCACCGGAACGCATTCCGGCAGCCGCCGCATTCCGCCAGATGACGCTCCACCATTGCGATCTCATCGGCCGACAATTCTCGGTCCAAAAAGTCGCCAATTTTGGCAACTGCATCCGAACAATCCATCTCATGCATGACTGATATCCTCCACTAACCCTCGTCGAACCGCAACATCCCAAAGCGCAACTTGCAACAGCTTACGGGCCCGGTGCAATCGGCTCCGCACCGTTCCAACCGGAATGTCCAATGTCTCAGCAATTTCGTCGTAACTCATTTCACCAGTGAAATAAAGCGAACTCACCTCGCGAAAATCATCCGGCAACGCATCAAGAGCCGCCAATACTTCCGCACCATCAATTTTGTCAAAAAGCAACTCTGCCGGATCCTCACTCCCGCTGAAACCCGCATCGCGAGCTTGCATATAAAGATAAGGCTCCGGATCGGCATCAATCGAAACTGTTTCCAGCTGCTTCTTGCCTACCTTTCGATAAAGGCTGTTCGTCAAAATCCTAAAGAACCATGCCTTAAAATTGGTTCCCGACGTAAAGGTCTCTCGGCCCTTGAATGCCGCCAATACGGCCTCCTGTAGCAAATCCTCCGCTTCATCACGATTCCCCCCACTCAACCGCACCGCATATCCAAACGCCGGATCAATGACCCGCTCGACCTCTTGCTCAAATTGCTCTTTCGTCACCATCTCTCCTAATGCCCAACCCAGCACCTGCGTTTCAACTTCGTTACAAAAAAGTCCCGGAGCTCAGGGAACCATTCCGAAACGCATTGTCAGCAATCTCAAACGGCTCCAACCAGCGAGCCTCTACGAGAATACACAATGCAACGCATCCAAAACACAACCATCGAAACTGCTCCTGCTTCCAGCTCCGCGATGCTCATTCAAGTCCAGCAAAAACTCGGCATGGTTCCCAACCTTTATGCGGCCCAGGCCATGCTCTGACCAGCAATTGAGCGGTGCGGTGATGTTGATTGGAGGCCACCGCCAGAAGCGGCTGCGGCTCAGTAATCGGTGGCTAAATGGGCCGGATACGGAACTCCTGGCTTGGCCCCTTGCCAGAGAATCCGGTTAAGATCGGCGAAGTTGGCTTTGTCGTAAGCGGAGAAGTCGAGCTTGGCGGATCGACGGGCAAGCTCGGTGTTGCTGGGGTTGATTTCGTTGATATCAACACCGGGCGGAAGAAGCTTGAATGGGGTGGGGTCGTATTTGCCGGCGAAGGCGGCAAGCATTGGTGTGGCCAACCCATCAAAAGCGGTCATCGGGGGAAGCCCCAGGGCTTTTTCCATCGTGAGGAGCATCGAAGCGGTGGTGTAATGTGTGCTATCAACCACAGCCCTCCGTGAATAGGGGGAGCAGACATAGCCGACGGTTCGGTGGCTATCGACGTGATCCGGGCCGCCTTGGGCGTCATCTTGGATGATAAAAATAGCGGTGTTGCGCCAGAACTTGGAGCGACTCATGCGTTCGACGAGTTGACCAACAGCACGGTCATTATCGGCGATCATGGCATTGGGGGAGAATGATCCGGCATCGAACCCGTGGGTGTGGTCGTCAGGCAGAGCCATAACCATGAGGGCGGGCATCTTGCCGGTGCGTTCGAACTCATCGAGTTCTTTGAAGAACGAGGCGATCTTTTCGGTATCCCGTCCACCGCGGGCGAAGATGCGTTCCCACTCTTCGGCATATCCGTAACGTTCGGGATCGGCCTTGTGTTCTTCGCTATTCAGAGAATTGTGGTCTTCCTGGACGTCGACGTATTCGCCGTAGACCCTGGCCCAGAGTCCGTTTTTGCGGGCAAGGTTCCAAATGTATTCAGGCGATGCGGTCATTCGTTTATCGCTGCGGGGCTCTGGACGGTTGCTGTAGTTAAGTACCCAGGCTTTTTCGGTGTAATCGCTAGCGTAGGCGGAAGTTGTCCATTGGTGGCCGGCTTGCGAGGTTTCGCCATCGGTATAGAGGTTATCAAAGAGTAGAAACTGCTTAGCGATAGCATGCCCGTTCGGGGTGACTCTTTCGCCATAAAGGGTGAGGGTGGGATCACCGTTTCCTTGGGGGAGGTCGCCGAGGACTTGGTCGTAGGTGCGGTTTTCGCGGATGACGAAAATGCAGTGCTTGATCTGCTTGAGATTCTGTTCTGCCCTGGCTTTGAGTGCAGGGGAAAGGGTGACGTTGCCGATGCCTTTAGGTCGGTTTTCTGCAGCTTGGCGGGTGAGCTTGACGAGATCGCGAGATGTTGGGACGGGGAGGATGCGGATGTTTCCGGCGAGTTGTTTGCCGATGTAGATATTGCGCTCAGTCGGCGGGTGGGTAGCTCCGGCAGGCCGGGTGGCGGCACCACCATTTGGCCCATAGGAGCCTTTTCCGGTTGCGATCAAGAGCGACTTTCCATCAGGAGTAGCAGCTACGGCAGTCGGGAATTTTTGAGTCGGGATGTGACCGATCAGCTGGGGTCTGGTGGATTGCATGTCGAGTACGGCGATGGCGTTTTCACCGCCCAAAGCAACGTATGCAGTTTTCGAATCAGGGGAAATGGCGATGGCTTGGGGCATGGCTCCAACGGCAAAGCGGGGATCGACGGCAACGGTAATCCGGCTCATTTCGGAACCTCGGATTGCAACGACGGTGTTGGAATTACTTTCGGTGACTAGAATCGTGCCGTTTTTGTGCCACACGATGGCAGATGGGTGGTCGCCCACGTGGTATCGGCCCTTGAAGGCAAGGGTCGCGGCATCGAGGAGGACAACGGAGCGGTCGCCCCATTCAGTGACGGCGATGGTCTGCCCGTTGGGGGAGATTGCGATTCCGAACGGTCGATATCCAACTTTGGCTTTATGACGGAGGGATCCGTCGGTATGCATGAGGATGACTTCGTTAGACCGGATGTTGACGGCGTAGAGTCGTTCTCCCTGGATTGCCATGTGGGCGATGAACTTGGAGCCTTCTTCGACCAAGGGGAGAGGCGAGGGATTGATCTTGGTTAAGGATGACTGGGTGGCAAATCTTAAGATATTGGCGTTGGGGGCTTCTTTAGTTTGGCCGCCGCCAGAGACTAGGAGCTGGTTGCCAGATCTGACCATTCCGACCCAGTTGTTTTCAAGAGCCAGCGTTGCGATGGCTTTTTGAGCTTTGAGGTCAATGGTGGTGATGGAGTGGTCGTGGTAGCCGCAGGTGTTGACGTAGGCTCTGGTTCCATCGGCGGAGAAGATAATGCTACCTGGCATATCGCCGGGGAGGTCGATTGATTTTCCGACGGGAGAGACTCGCCAGCCGCTGTGAAGAGTGAACTGCCTTTTGAATTTGTCCCATCCGACGGCGGGGATTCCTTTAATGACGATTGATGCGGTAGCAATCCCAAGGAGTGCAAAAGCGACGATGGAGAGCAATTTTTTCATGAGACAATTGATGTCCCCAACCATTTGGTTGGGGACTGGTCGATTGGGCTTATCGCCCGACTTCGTTGGGATTTCCGAGGTCGCCGGGCTCGTCGTCGACGTCCGGTTTAGATCCCGGAGCCAGCGGAGTGTTTTCGGCGGTATTTGGGTCGGCTGGTGTTGTTGATGGGGCTTGCCCTTCTTTGTGAGATGGCACCATCACAACTTTTTGTTCAGCAGGTGGTTGTGAGGATGCGGGAGGGGGTGGTGCCCCATCCTCGCATCCGAACATCGCCCACGTGCAGACCAGACCGGCAATGATCAAGAGTGATTGTTTGGTCATCATTTGAGTCATCACGGCTGGAGGTCGGGTCGGAAGATCGGCACGTGGCACTGACTGTCAACGAAGGTCAATGCTTGCGAAGGGAATCCAGAAGCGAGGTAGGTGGGATCGGCCACGAACGGATCGTTCTTGGAGTCGCCGGTGCCGGTGCGTCGTGTTTTGGCGTGGGTATCGGCAAAGACCCAGTTTTGGGATTTGCTGTACGCCCAGACGGTGCCATACGCAACGTTGCCCATCTTGGATTGCGACCCGTTGTTAAAGCCCGGCGTGTTGTGGTTATCTTGGTTGTTGCAGCTGGCGGCAGAGCCAAAGAACGCTCCGTTGCCGTTGAATACACATCCTGCGTTCGGATCAGCACAAATCAAGAACGGGTTGGTGTAGGTGTTACCGACTCGGTTTGTGGTTCCAAACCCAGGCCACCACAGTGGAGTTGTCGAAACCGAAGTGATGGCAGTCTGTGAGAGCTGTGTGAGCAGACCGTTCATGCTGTAACCGCTTCGATACGGCTCAACCTTTTTATTGGCGGCCGAGTAATCGAATGAACTACTTGTTTCGTCGCGGGCCACGGGGATCGCGAACATTTGGCTGTTTTTGAGGTAGGGATAAATTTGGTTTTGTGGCAGTCCCCAGGCACCCTTTACGCGACTGGTGCATCCGCTGGCTTGAACGGCGTTGAGGGCGATGTTCCAATCGGCGGGGATAAGAACGCGGGAGTTGAAATTCCATGTTCCAAGTCCGTTAGCGGCGGCGTCGCAGTCGCGTCCGGCTTGTAGGGGAAACAAGTCATCATAATCGGTTGAGTAGATCATGAGCGAGGTTCCCGTTTGCTTCATGTGCGCCATATCTTGAGTCTTTTTGGCGGCGACTTTCGCTTGGGCGAAAACGGGGAAGAGGATCGCGGCGAGGATCGCGATGATGGCGATGACCACGAGAAGTTCGATGAGTGTGAATGCAGATTGCTTGGTTGACATTTTGCCCTCCGGTTTTTCCGGCGACTCCAGACTAACAATGGAAAGTTAAGAAACGTGCATGCTTTGAAGATGATTTATCTTTCTCTTAATGAGACAAAAAACTCCGTTGACCAAACCTAGCCGACAACTACTGCCAGCATCATAAACAGAGATCCTAACAACGACAATCGCGAAACAAACTGGGTACTATCTCACCGCCGGACGGGACGAAAAAGTGCCGTATGAATTCATCGCCGCCCCTAGCCTCCAAACGACAGCATAAGGGCGGCTCCTTCGTTCCAGTGGAAGTGAGCCGCCCTAAATTCGTTTGGGTATTAGTTGCCGCCGTATGGATTCTGCTGAGGCTGTTCCGCCCGCTGCTTCTCATCCATATTGTTCAGTCCAGCCGCTTTTTCTTGCGCCTCAACTTTCGCCCGCTGTTCCGGAGTCATCGACTGCAAAACGTAATCCGGAGTCTTGCCCGTCGGCGGAGCCGCTTCAAACTCTGGGCCGGGATTGCCCGCCTGCATCACAAAAAAAATGCCAATCGCCAAAACCAAGGCAACTGCACCCACAACAACTGGAATCGGAATCTGTTTCTTCATTTCTTCTCAAAATGTGATGAAAGGAGCCAAGACCCTTATCAAACTTGGCTCCTTTCGATGTTCTTATTGCTCGGGCAACTTACAGTCGGTCGCCGAGATTCGGAACGGATCCGCATCAAGACAAACACCTTTCAAGGTCGTATCAACTGCCGAACCCGTATTTAAGCGCTGCTCATAGCCAGGGAAGATGTACCCCTTTGCAAAGCTCTTAACGTGAGTGTCAGCGAAGACATAGTTCGCCTTGTTCGCACGGGAGAAGTCAATCCCACTTGCATACTTGAACAGCCCTGTTGAGGAACCGAAAGCAACCGGATCATCATTCGACAAAGTGTTGGCCGATCGCGAATACCAAACTCCGCACTCGTAGAATGCCGCGCCAACCCACCAAGTGCAGTCAGCCGAAGCAGGATTTCGCTGTTCCGTTACCACAATGGTAGATGCCGGAGCCGGGAGAGCAGTTGAACTGATGGTTTGGAATCCGATATCTTGTCCATTCCAAGTATTCGTACCGGCCCATCCTCGAATCACGTTGGCCGCAACTCGGAAACTACGCTTAGTATTTCCAAACGGACTCAATGTCTTCGGAGCCTGGTCAAAGTCGCTTTGGAACAACTCCCAGTTCTTCATATAAGGCATGAGCAAGGTATCCCAACTCGGGCAACCAACCGACGCTTGGCATGCACCAGTCGCCCACGAAACACCGTTGCCATTCATCGTCCCAGCTTGCTGGTACATATCGTCGTAGTCACCAAGATAGAGCTGTTGTGCAGTTCCAACTTGCTTAATGTTGCTGACAGTCTTGATGTTCTTAGCGGCTGACTTTGCTTGAGCAAAAACCGGGAAGAGAATCGCTGCCAAGATGGCGATGATCGCAATAACGACCAGCAGTTCGATGAGCGTGAATGCTCGATTTTTATGATTCATTTTTGTTCTCCATTGGACAAGTGGAGCCGCGAACGATGAGCTCCGTTTCAAAAACTTTGTTTTCCCCTGCATCCCGCCCCTCGATCAAATCAAACAACGCCGACATGGCGGCCTGACCCATCTCCCCAATCGGCTGTCGTACCGTCGTCAGTGTCGGATAAACGTGAATCGCCGAAGGCGATCCATCAAATCCAACGACACTCAAATCGTCAGGCAATTTAAGGCCTGCTTCGTGACCAGCCCTCAATGCACCCACCGCCATTTCGTCATTTGCGCAGAGCAACGCAGTCGGACGATCGCCCATAGCCAAAATTCGTTTGGTGGCTTCATAGCCCCCTTCAATCACAAATTGCCCCATTCCCACCCAATCTTCGCGATAGGCCATTCCCTTGTCCTTCAAAAAGTCCTGATAAGCCTGCAAGCGAACAATCGCATCCTGCATATCAAGTCGACCCGCCAAGTGACCAATTTTACGGTGACCCAATTCCCATAAATGATCCATCGCTTGCCGGATCCCCGCACTATTTGCCGAGCTGTAGCTCAATACCCCTTTAACTGGGACTCCCGAAACCGAAACGCACGGCAAATGCAGACTCGTCGCCAGTTCAATCGTAGCCTGATCCATCTGTGGGGCAATAAACAAAATCCCATCAACCCGACCATCAACCAAAGCTGACAAGAAATCCTCATGGTCGGACAAATTGTAACGAGTGTAAAGAAGAATGTCCTGGTGCAACTCCGCCGCTTTATTGACGATCCCGTTCAAAGCAAGCTGCAAGTAAGGACTCAAAAATGCATTTTCTGAAACAACCGGCGGAACAATCCCGATCGTGTTGCTTCGACCCGTCACCATCGATTTCGCCAATCGGTTCGGGCGATAATTCAACTCCTTTGCGGTTTCAAGAACTTGCTGTTTAACAAGCGCCGGCACCGGCCGCGGACCATCATTCAGCGCGTAGCTAACTGTACTGACCGATATATTGAGCTTTTTCGCTATATCTTTGATCGTTGCCGCCATGAGAATTCGTTCGCGAAACGTTTCGCGTTCCCGTACTATACGCAACTTTTTCTCCAAATGCAAGTTTTTTCTAAAAAATTTTGAGTTCCCCAGCAAACTCACTCGTCCCCCCTCATTCAAAAACTTCTTGCAAATCAAGCAACTCTCTTGTATCATACTGCGAAACGTTTCGGAAACTTCCCATGATCATCCCTCTCACTCTCATGACTGCCACTACCGCATTCCTCAAACCCGACGTCACCCGGCTTATTAAGTCCGATGCCCGATACTCCCTCACCGTCCAAGGAAAACCGTTTTTTGTCAAAGGAGCTGGAGGCAGTGCCGGTCTCGATCTCCTCGTCCAAGCTGGCGGCAACTCCATCCGCACCTGGGGAGCCGAAAATCTCCAACGCGATCTCGATGAAGCCCACAAGCGAGGAATTAAAGTCACCGCTGGAATCTGGCTCCAACATGCTGATGTCTTCGACTATTCAGATAAAGCAAAAGTCCGAGAACAATTTGAAATGGCCCGCAAAGTCGTCGAACAATTCAAAGATCACCCCGCCCTCCTCATGTGGGCCTTCGGAAACGAGATGGAAGGCTACGCCGAAGCCAACGACCCGAACGTCTGGCGCGCCGTCAACGACATCGCCAAAATGGCAAAGACAATCGATCCAAACCACCCGACAATGACCGTCATCGCCGAAATTGGTGCCGCTCGAATCCCAAGCATCAACAAATATTGCCCGGATATCGACATCATCGGAATCAACAGTTACGGCGGTGCCGCCTCCGTAGCCAAGCGATACGCCGAAATCGGCGGCACAAAACCATACATCCTCACCGAATTCGGCCCGCTCGGCCCCTGGGAAAGACCAAAAACACCTTGGAACGCCCCAGTGGAACCAACCTCAACCGAGAAAGTCGACATGTATCGGACCGCATACCAAAACGCTGTCCTCGGCAATCCACAAAAGTGTCTCGGCGCCTACGTCTTCCTCTGGGGCAACAAACAAGAGGGCACATCAACGTGGTTCGGGATGTTCCTTAAAGATGGCAACAAAACTCCCGCCGTGGATGTCATGACCGAGTTCTGGACAGGTAAAAAACCCGCAAACCTCAGCCCGACAATCACGCCTATTTCTCTAGCCCCCGCACCTGAAAACTACATCTATAAAACCGGGCAAACCATCACCGCTAACATCAAAACTACCGATCCCAACAACGACACTCTCAAAACAACTTGGGTTCTCACCAGCGAAACTGAGGTCTATCTCACCGCCGGGCGAGACGAGAAAGTTCCTTTGGATTACCCTGATGCACTCGTCTCATCCACAACAAATCAGGCGACCTTCAAACTCCCCGCAAAGCCCGGCAATTTTCGAGTATTTGCCTATGTTTACGATGGGAAAGGTGCCGCCGCGACCGCAAACATTCCTCTTCAAACCAAGTGAGACTAAAAGGCCCGATCACAACATGATCGGGCCAACCCTGCAATCGATAATCAGCTTCGCTTCATACGTCGACGGGCTAAAGCCGCAACGCCAAACCCAACCAGTGCCATGGTTCCTGGCTCTGGTACCGCCTCAATTCCCGTCAGTGAGTAAATCTGATTGGCAATATCCGGAGTGATCGCCGCGTACCAGTTCAAGTTCCCGTACTGTTCCAATTGTCCACCGGACAGCACGCCCCAAATCTGACCGGAATTATCAAGCAACATCGAACCGCTATCGCCTGGAGCACCGAAACCCTCAACGGCTCGCGCTTGACCGCTCGCCGGAGAATCAAACCGGTCAATCAGCATCTTTTGCGCTTCACCCGCAAAAACAAAATTGTCTTGAACATTGTGAAGTCGAGTCTGCATTCCCCGCCGCTTGTTGTCAAAGCTCCAGTTAAACGAAGGATCTGAACCCTCGGCTCCATGCCCGCCATATCCCGCCGAATCAAATTCAGTCCCAAGTGTAAAAATTCCATCCATTTTCAAGGTCGGAGTGAATACGTTCCGGTTCCAACCCGCAATCTTGAAGATCGAAATATCCACTCCGGCAAAGCCAATGGTTTGGGTAATCGAGTAGCTTCCCCCGTCCTCAAAGTTGAATGTGCTGGTCTGACCCGAAGTGATCACATGCTTAGCGGAAATCCCCCAAGCTTGACCACCAGATCCAATGCCCAAAAACGTCCCCGTTCCTCCCGTTGCAATCCGACCAACCCCTTGCAATCGACTCGAATTTCCAAAACTCAGAACCGTACTTTCGGGAATGTCATTCCGCCAGACGATCCCCTGAGCCATCATCGGCACAACGATCAAGCACACCGAAGCCAGAACACCTGTTGTTTTCATCAATCTCTCCTGGATAATGCAAAGCAGAACCCAAGGCTAGATTATACAGCAGCTTTCTCTTTAATGCCGTCTTCGACGATCCCCAAATCCAGCCCCAATCCGATGCGAAGTCTCAATCCGCCGAATCGTGTAGTTCGAGCTACGCATCACGATGGACTCCGTGTACGCCATCCCGTGCCGATACCTAACCCCCTTCAACAAATCACCCGGAGTAATCCCCGTCGCCGCAAATGTAACATTTCCGCTGGCCAAATCCTTCGTATGGAAAACCCGGTCTATATCCCCCTCGATCATTTTCTCAGCTCGCTCCCGTTGTCCATCAATCGTAAACTTCAACCGAGCTTGCATCTCCCCACCCGTGCAAAGAACCGCCGCCGCAGTGATTACTCCCTCCGGAGCACCACCCATTCCCATGAGGCCGTCAACGCCTGAATCTGGGTCAAGTGCCGCAATTGCAACCGAAAGATCACCATCTGGAACCAAGTGCACTCGGCAACCTGCATCTCGCAATTCGGCAATCAACTCCTCATGCCGCGGCCGATCCAAAACCCCAATAATGCACTCATCAACATCCTTGCCCAGAGCTTTCGCCATCAAACGCACGTTGATGCGCGGCGGAACCGTGATATCCACAACTCCTGCGCACTCTGGCCCAACAACTAGCTTTTCCATATAACAGTCCGGAGCATGCATTAACCACCCTTCTCCTTCAACTGCCGCTGCCAAAACGGCGATCGCATTGGGTGTACCGTTCGCACAGAGATTGGTTCCTTCAAGCGGGTCAACCGCAATCTGAATCGCTGGCCCCCCCGGCTGACCCAACTTCTCACCGATATACAGCATCGGTGCTTCATCACGCTCCCCTTCCCCAATGACGATGGTCGCGTCCATCTCCATCGCGTTGAGCTCACCGCGCATCGCTTCGCAAGCCGCGAGGTCCGCCTCATCGCGTTTCCCTTTCCCCACCCACTTCGAAGCCGACAAAGCCGCCGCTTCGGTTACTCTCAAAAAATCCAGGTGCTTGTACTGATCCACGTTGATCTCCACTATCCAAGAGTTTACAGGGTGGTCAGCTCAAATTGCTGACCACCCTGCCAATCGGATATCAAGCAGCTCGGCGCAAGTCTTGTGCCGCATTCGACTTCTTCGATTTTTCCGTCTCAAACCGATCCGTCAGCAATGCTAACTCAGAAGAGAGATCCGCCAAGTCACTCGCATTTGCCGTCAACTCTTCCGTCGAAGCCATCTGCTCTTGCGAAGCAGCTGAAACATCGGCAATGTTGTCGGAGACTTCCATAACCGAATCAGCCATTGTTCGAGAAGCTTCCGTATTCGCCTCAGTCGTCTCCGCAACCGAAGTCACTGCGACCTGCATAGCTGATGCTAAGGACTGAACTTCCTTCGCACTCATGTCAACTTCATCAACCGGATTCCGGAGAGCTTCAACCTGCTCCACAATGTGCTCAAGCACTTCGCGAGTCTTGGTCGAAAGCTCTGCTCCCGAGTCAACCGCCGAATCTGCTTCCTTCATGGCTGATGTGGAATCACCGACTAACTTTCGGATTTCGCCGACTAGGCCAGCAATATCTTGCGTCGCCAGACTACAGCGCTCCGCCAATTTGCGAACTTCTTCCGCAACCACCGCAAAGCCCTTGCCGTGCTCACCCGCTCTTGCTGCCTCAATCGCCGCGTTGAGCGCCAACAAATTGGTTTGCTCGGCAATCTCGCTGATCGTATCAATGATTGAGTCAATTTGCTCTGACTTCGCGTTCAAATCTGTCAACTTTGTTCCAACCACCGAAGTCGTAGATCGAATCAGATCCATTCCTTCCAAGGTTTTCTGAACGGTCAAGCCACCTTCTCGCGCCGACTCATGAGTATGCAAGGTCGCTTCTGCAACTTCGGCAATCTTCTCGCTCACCTGCGCGACTGCTTCCGCAACGGTCTGAACTTGGTCAACAATTTGCTGCAATGTCTGAGCTTGCTCATCGTTAGCATTAACAACATCCTGCAACCCACTCGTTGTGTTGTGAATTGTCGAAAGGATTTCCGTACTCCGCTCTGCAACACTTTGCGCCGCATCAGAAATACTCTGCGAAGCTCCGTTCAGGCCCGCTGACATCTCCTGAATCGTCGCGCTCATCGACTGAATGTCGGAGATCGTCGAGCTAAAATTCTCCACAATCAGCTCAAGCGAAGAACCAATTTCATCATCTGTTTGCTCAGAAGCCGGGTCACGGGTCAAATCACCACTTGCAATCCGCTTTGTCCAAACAGAATGGCTCTGCAACTTACCAATCAGGAACCGGCAGTTCTCCGCAAGCACTCCCAGCTCATCCTCACTCTTGTGAGCAATCTGAACATCCAAGCTTCCGGTCGAAACCGATTTGAGCCCCTGGGCCATTTCTGTAATCGGGCGAGCCAATGATCGAGCCAGGAATGTCGCAAAAGCTGCAACCAAACCCGCAACGATCAACGAGAGAAGCAACATCTTCCCGCGAACACCAGCCGCCGTACTCATGAACTCCGATTCATCCACTCTGACAATAGCCGACCAACCAAGGCCCGCATAGCCTAAAGCTCCAATTGAAGTGAACGTTCCATTCACAACCTGCTTCCCTTCGTAAACCCCAAATCCATTTCCTGGTTTTGCGGCAAGCGCATTTTTCGCCGCCATATCTGTGGAACCGTTCAACTGTTTCGCCAGGATAACCGCCGAGTCATGCTTGAATTCAGCCCCATCTTTCGAAGGATTGTAATAACTCAGAATCTTGCCTTCGTTGTTCACAAGTTCAATACGGGCCGAAGTATTGCCACCCTTCTTCAACTCGGCGTAAGCATCACTCAAAATCGATTCAACGAGCGAAACTCGGGCGTAATTCCGCCAAATCCCAATCATCTCACCCGATGTGTTATAAACCGGAGCTGTATAACCAATATAAGCTCCCGTGCCACCAAAAATCCCCTTCAAATCCTCGTCGATGTAGGCATCATCAACCCAGGTACCGGTGAGCGCATCTGTAGACAAAAACTCTTTGTTCTTCGCCTTTTGGAACCACTTTGAATCGGCAAAATTCTGACCATAAAACGAAGAAGTATCAGCTGCATTTCCTTCAAAATCATTCGTACTCACCGCCGCAACATTCCCCTTCAAGTCGACGAGCATCATCAACTCGTAGATGGGGGTGTATGTGGACATATACTGATTCATGATCTGGGAAACTTTATTCTTATCCCCCTTGACATACCACTGGTTCTGATCATAAATACCTTGGTTCAAACCAAACGCCTGAACATCACCATACCGTTCAAACAGGTTTCGTTCAATCCGACCAACAACCGTTTCTGCTGCGGATTCCAACGATCCTGCACGCTTGGTTGCCGCCGAATTGATTTCCGACATCGCAACAAAACTGGCAATCAAGAGCGGCACAATTCCAACCGCCAAAAAAGCCGCCAAAAGGCGAACTCCAACTCGTTCCTTAAACACTCTCATCGTTGTTCCTGGTTCATTGGCCCGCAAAAATGCAGAGCCCCAAATGCTTATCGGCAAATCCAACCTGATTTCTTCACCTTAGAAATTTGTCGTGAACACCACAATAAATAAATTGTGATTTTCCAAGTACGACTACCGATAATTCTCACAGGGAAACAAGGAAATGGATTCGGGCATTCTGCAAACCGCAATCACGGGCCAAGTTCAAATAATCGGGCTATCCCTTGCCCTCACACTTCCATTTCTTTTCAAAAAGTCAAAATCTGACAAAAATTCAACGACCTCCCCTATCAAGCAAGTTGATCCAATCGCTGAACTCCGAGCAGAAGTCGCCGCACTCCAAGCCGAAAATGCCGCACTCCGGATCGACCTGCATCAAATCCAATCAATTCAAGGGGCTACCCTTGAGCGGTTTCGAACAACCTTTTACGAAATCCCTCTGCCATGCTTCACCGTCAATGACCAGGGCCATGTGATCGAATGGAATCGAGCCTGCGAAGCATTTTTCAATCTTCCCGAGCACCAAGCCATTGACCGCCCAATGGCGGACATCCTTGGACAAGGCATCTTCCGCAATGACGCCGAAGGAATGATCTACATGGTCTTTCTGGGAATGAACCCCCAACCCATCGAGATAGAACTCCAACAAGGGGAACAAACCAGAGTCGTCAAGTGGTTCGCCAGTCCAATCATGAACCGCTCCGGACAAGTCGTCGGTGCTCTCAACACCCTAGCGATCATTCCCAAAAACGAGATCAGCAACCAAAATTAATTCTCAGAAGATTCAAGCCTAAGCCGCTTTGTCTTCTGAATCTTCCGTCTTCTTTCCAAAAACGCTCTTTATCCGTCCCAACATCGATATCTCTTCTGTTGCCTCAGCCTCAACCCCAAGTCCCATAATCGCATTCGCCGCATCGACTAAATCCTGACTCGGGCCCGCCGTCGGAAAAGCACTTGCAAAGATACGTCGTTCCGCACATGCCCGCGCAACCAGGGAATCATGTCGAATCGACCCCCAATATTCCAACTCCTGGCTCAAAAATTGGCCCACAATTCCTTGAACTTCGCTGGCGACTCCACGACCCTGGGCCGGAGAACCGACATGGTTCACAACCAATCCTGCCGTCAAGCTCGGATTCACATCCCAAGCATTTTTGAGCAAAGCATAACCGTCCATCAAACTTGCCGCCTCACTCGTTGTCACCACCATCAAACCCTGGCTGGCCCGTAAAAATGGGAATACGCGGTTCCCAACCCCCGGAGCACAGTCGATCAAAACATGATCGTATGTATCCGCCAACACCATCAAATCCCCAACCAAAGCATCAATCTCCGCTCCCTCAAGCTGAGCCAACTCCTTCCAACCACTTCCCCCAGAAATTAGGTCAAATCCGGCTTTCGTCGGCACAACTGCATCGCGCAATTCGCGACCATCCCTCACAATGTGCCCAAGCGTACATCCCACCTCAATCCCGCAATAAACATCACAATTCGGCAAGCCTAAGTTGCCATCAAACAGAAGAACTCGCTTTTGATCTCCCGCAATGATTGCCGCGATACTGCAAGCAAGTGCCGTCTTACCGACTCCGCCCTTACCACTACAAATTGCGACCGTTTTCATCAAATCTCTCCAGCACCTAAGCTATCTTCTTCCACAAATCGCCCATTTTTTCTCTCAAGCTAGGTCGTCTTTGAGCCCCGGACATCACCGCAAACCGGGCGTGATAGTCCTGAACTTCGGCGTACGCTTCTCGCAAACCAGCGATCACCTGGTCAATCGGAGCCGGCTCAACCAGAATCCCAAACCCAATCGCCTGGCTCATTCGATCCAACGCCACTCGATCAATCGGCTCAGCCACTTGACACAGAATCTTGCCTTCTTGGAACCGAATCGGCAAGGCCATCGCGCGTACCGCAAAGTGGGCCGGAACTGCCTTAATCGCCCCAATCTCACTGCTGCCTTCCGATGCTTGCGCTTGTGGCTTTGAAAAATTAACGGGATCCGATCCAACAAATCCGAACGTATTCTCTTCCTTTTCTTGAGCTACTGGTTTCTCAACTGGCGCACCGAGTAACGCCCGTAACTCCTCATCACTCATCGCAGATGATGAGCTTGGAACGACTTCACCTGGTTCATCTGGTGTGTCAAGAAGAGCCGCTATCTCTGCTGCTGACATCACGCCATCGGCCCTATTCGCAGCCTCCGCTTCCTCAGCCGCCTTAGCTTCCGCCGCCGCATCAAGCGCTTCGGCTTGAGCATCAATATTTCCCTTGACAAGCGCGACTAAGTCTTCCTCAGTTAACGAGTCAAGGTCAAAATCATCTTCGATCTCGGGCTCCTCCGGTTTTTCCTCGACTGCTCCCAACTCAATCGCCGCCGCGATCTCATCATCAGAAAGTTCTGCTGCATCTGATTCTGCCGCCACAAATCCAGAAACATCCGTTTCATCCGCATCGGTGCTTGCAAACATCGCGGCAATCTGATCCGCCGACAATTCGCCGTCATCGGGAATCGTAGCTAAATCGTCAACCGAAACCTCAGCAACTCCCCCAGCAAACATCGCCGCAATCTGATCCGCCGACAGTTCGCCATCATCGGGAATCGTAGCTAAATCGTCAACCGAAACCTCAGCAACTCCCCCAGCAAACATCGCCGCAATCTGATCCGCCGACAGTTCGCCATCATCGGGAATCGCTGCAAAATCAACTGCTGAAGCTGTCGAACTCACTTCGGTGCTCGTGCTCTCGTCGACCTGGTCTTCTTCGACCACTTCCGCCATCACTTCATCAAATCCACTCAACAACGCCCCGGATTCTTCCGGCGTAAGCGATGCATCCTCCTCATCGTCTTCGGAATTAAAGGCCTCGATTGCTCCCATCAATCCCGGAAACTGTGCTTCAATCTCTTGAGAATCAACCGTCTGCTGAACATAATCCTCTTCAGAGTCGTTCGCATAAAATTCAGCTGGCATTTCATCCGGATGTTCAGATGCAAGATCAATTTCCTCTTGCGTTACTTCAAGGCTCACCCCGGTGGCCGTCGTCGCATTAAATTGGGCCACTTCTGCCAAGAGCCCTGGATTCTTCTCTTCAAATCGAGGAACGTTCAGAGCAGGAATTTCCACCACCTCCTCATCCAATTCCGGCTGCCAAAAATCGTCAGGCATCATATCCGGATGGGCGTTCGCCTGGTCAATCTCTTCCTGACTCAGCTCACCCAAGCCATAACTCAGCTGCTCACCCTGATCACCCCCCGATTCAGGCTGATTAACCCCCTCTGTCACTCTAGGAGCCACAACTTGAGTCCGCAATTCGCCCACCTCTGCGGTCAGCGTCTGAATCTGCGCCATCAATTGGGTCAAAACATCCGCCGGAACCGCCACGGTTGTCACTTCGGCAACGACAGGCTCAGCCGGAACAACATCCTTTGCCTTGGGAGAACGCGTTCGTTTCTCCACTTGCTGTGCCTCCTCAACCGATTCTTTCTTCTTCCGCGCCGGCATAATCTTAACTGTCAGGTTCAAAACCTAAAGAACCTGGTGAGATTATCGGCACGAAATCCTCGACCTTCAGGTCAATCAATCGTTTTCTTCCGAAGACTGATCTCGACGTTTCTTCTTCGCCGCCAGCAAACTCCCGGCTGTGGAAATCGGCTCACTTTGATCAGTTGCTTTTTCCTTCTTCGCTTTTCGTGTTCGCACGACCGGCGCTCGTTCACCAGAACCTTCAATTCGAGCAACTGACGCTCTCACTGGTTCCTCATCTTCGGCCCTTTTCCGTCCAAAAGCTGGCAAAGGAACAACAACCCGCCGCACCAAAACATCCAACGGTAACAGGAACAAAGCCGCCAAAAGGAACAAGCGCCACAAGTCCGCAACGCTTTCACCCCGGTTAGCGATCTCCCGCATCGCTTCCTGACCTCCTTTCAATTTCTTCCCCCCAGTGACACTCGCCAACCCTTCCAACAACGGCAAATTCGTCATCGAACTCCGATACTCCGGAGGATAAGGAATCGAAAAACCGTTGCTCGCAACCCGCGCCTCACCCTGCCCCCCCGGCTCAACCACCGAAACGATATAACTGCCAACCTCACTTGCATCAAAATTTCCCGAAAAAACCCCCGGTGCTTCTTGGGTCAAAACTGCTTTCTGAGAATTACCCGCCGGATCGCTCACCCGGACTTCCAAAGAATCTTGCGTCAAAGGATTCCCACTTCGATCCCGTGCCTGGAGTCGGATCACACCCTTCCCCCCTTCCGGCGAAACTTGCAAGTCGTAATTGTTCACCGCCGCTTTCCGCGTCAAAGTCCGCACCGCTTGCGCCCAAAACTGTCCAAAACCTCCCCATCGCACCCATTCACTTGCCCACCGGTTCTGAGCATCACTCGTAAACGCCATCGAACGGCCCAGACCATATTGCCAGCTCGCAAGAAGCGGATCATCTTTCTGTGTTCGCATCGCTACTCGCGCCAAGGGCCGGGCTTCTGTCAAACAGTAAGCCATCAATGCCGGAAAACCGTCGAGCCCCCTGGTCACTTCATCGCCACCCATCACCTTTGGCGTGAACGCACCTTCCTCAATTGCTGACCTCGACATCAAGCTCACGTCCTGAGTGAAAATCTGCGGCAACTTCTTGGCATCATCCACGAAGTAATGACGCCCACCGCCGACCGCCGCCAGATTCTTTAAAAATGGAACATCCTTCCCATCCCCAATAGCAACCGTTGAAACTGTAATCTTGTCCGCCTTCATCGCCGCCGCAATCGCAAGACTCGTACCGTGCTGGTCACAGTCCGAACCATCCGCCACCAAGATGAAGTGCCGAACCCGCGTATCTTCCTGGCCCAATTTTTCATGGGCAAACTTCACCGATGGTTCCGCAAAAATCCCCCCTCCCCCGTCCTTCAACAATCTCACCTTGCTTTTGACGGCCCCCTTATCTTTAAGCTCGGCAATCGGTGCCACATAATCCACCCGACTCCCACTTCCTGCCACCCCAAGCCGATCTGTCGGGCCCAGGAGGTCGGTCGTCAGAACCGCCGCATTTGCTGCCATTTGGAGCTTGGTCACCCCACCGATATTCATCGACATACTCCCACTGGTATCCACCACAATCAACACCGAAGTATTCGGAAACACTTTTCTCTGCCGGATGTTCAGGTCAACCGGAAGAGCTTCTGCCACAGGAGTTCCGTACCACCCTCCTGGCAGAAAACTATCCTCACCCCCAATCATCATCAGACCAATCCCACTATCCCGAACGGCATTCCGAAGCATCCGCATTTGCAAATCAGTAGTCAAAGAAGCGTTAAAATCATTCAAAATTACCGCGTCATAAACTTGCAAGTCCTCAGGTCGGGCCGGCATCATACTTGCCCCTCCAAGCTGAACAGTTATCCCCTGCTCGCTCAAAGCCATGGCCAGTTCCCGTTTCGAAGTGTCTCCTTGAATTAGCAAAATCTTAGGCCGACCTTTGACCGCCACAAACGCGGCTCCTAAATTATTACGATTGTCTGTATCGTCCGGTACTTCCAAAAATGCTCGATAACGATAAAACCCGGGATCCTTCAACTCCTGATTAACGACCACCGTCGAAGTCCCCGCTGGAATACTAACTGGAACCTCAGAAACCGCTTCGCCATTCCGCTCGATCACCAACCGCCCTGTCTGTGCCACAGAAGACTGGACCACCGCCCGCATCTCAAACGGTTGATCGGCCGACTGTTCACTCGGCGCACTCAACTCTAAAATCGCCGCTTCCGCCCGCCCCTTGTCCAATCCGAGCGGAACGATGTCAACGGCAACTCCCTCGGCAGCGATACTCTCAATTGCCCCCAAAGCGTCGCCCTTCGTCTCATTTCCGTCGCTCAAAACCACTATTCGCCGACTCTTTTCGCTTGGAAAGCTCGCCATCGCTAACCGCAACGCTGCCCCCAGATCACTTGCCGACCCATCAACAACTGATTCAACTTCGTTAAACGGGCGACGACCCCCCGGTGCTGCTTCCATTGCCGGAACACCGCCAAATGCGACAATTCCCACTCGGTCATCCTCCCCCATGCCGCGCATCGCTTCGTTCACAAAGTCAATCTGCTTCTTTCGGTCCTTTTCGCCAATGCTGTCCGACCGATCGACCACGAAAAGCGTCGTCATTCCCCGGTTGGGACGTACCGACTGCGGCCCCATGAGCGCACCAATCAATGCTCCAAAAAGCAAAAACCGTAGCCCAAACGCAATTGCTTTCCGCACCGGAACCATTCCATGAACCCGGCTCCAGCTCACGACCAATCCCACAATGAGCGGAATAAAAAACAATCCCCAAATCGGCTCTAAGAATCTCATGTCATGACCGCCTCATGAATACAAACCATTCCAAAACCAATACTCCCATCATCAAAGCAATCAACGGCTTCCACAAGTCCGCAAATCGCTCCATCGGCTTCGTCTGAACAGCCTCTCCACCCGCAATCGCAAACTCCGAAGCCGGTGCAATCGCTGATTCACGCTCCGAGGTCAAATTCACCAAATACTCCCGGGCATCTTCTCCCTCACCAACCGAATAGCGACCAACTCGGTCAAATCCTCGCAGAGTAAATCGACCATTCAAAGCCGTGACCGACTCCATTCCCGCCGGACCTTTCACCGCAAGCACATCACCATCACGCCCGGGAATACCAATCGTCTGCCCCGTCACCAAAGTCGAATACCCGCGTTGTCGCTCGCCTGCAGCCAAGTCGACAAGATTGCCAAGCAAAATCGGAAAGCTCACACTGAGCGGAAAATCACCATCCAACAAATCAAACGCAAAGTAGATCTGTCGTTTGGGTGCATCTCGTTGCAGCACAAGTGCCCCTTTGGAATCCTGTGCCAACACCCGCGACCCTGCCTTAGGCTTCGCCTCATAAACACTCGCTATATAGACCCCTTCAAAACTTACTCCTTCCAAAACCCCCGTTTCCTCCACAGAAATCACTTCCGGCGTTCCCAACTTCGCCCCAACATCCGCCGCCGAATTCTTCCCCCCGGCTCCAAAAGTCACCGTCATAGGAGCTTTAACCGCGACCTCTGGCACCGAGTCAAAAATCACCAAATCATAATTGCCCGCACCTCCCTTCCCAGCCAATTCAGAGTTCGGCACAGTTGCCGCTTTGTCCAACACAACCCGCGCATCCAAATTAAGCCCCGTCTCCAAGAACAAATTCCCACGCGTCACGAGCAAAACGCGCAACGAGCCCGATGGATCACCCGGAACCATCCGCTGATCATCCGCCGACAGAAAACCGCCTTTGCTCACCCGCGCCCGAACAACCGATACGTCACCCGGAACCGCGACGGTCCGTCCGATTGTTCCCCCCGCAGGAACATCAACTTCCGCCGAAAAAATCGCCCGATCATCAGCATAAACCGTCAACGGTGTTTGGGCCGCCTCTGATCCGAAATTCTTCACTCCCACATAAGCCTGCAAACCCTTCGGCGTCTCCGATGTTCCCAAAGCCGTAACAGCCACATTCGCTCCAGATTTCCCAATCGGCTCAAAAACAATCTCCGATTTTCCCCGGCTCACCTCACCTACCGGTTCAAAAACTCCATCACTCAAAACGACTATCCGAGAGGTTGCATCCCGCCCCACCAAAGCCATTGCGAGCCGCAAACTCTCACCCAAATCACCCGGCGCATCGCCACGCCTCAAGCTCTCAGCCCCCTGCTTCAACTTAGCCGGATCATTTGCCAATCCCGTTACAACTCTTGGCGTTGCTCCTGCCTCGATTAAAGCCATCTGATCCCCCGGCTTCATCGCCGCAATCAATTCCTCCGCCCGATTCACCGCTACCCCAAACCGATCCGGAGCAACATCCGTCGCTCCCATACTCGCACTTCCGTCAACAATGAGAACCGTCGTCAAACCCTGGACGTTTTCCTGACGCATTTGCCATCTTGCCAACCCCAAGACCAAAAACGCCAATGCCACCAACTGCAATACCCACAGCCAATTGAACTTCAACTTCTGAAAAAGCGAATTGGCCCGCACTTCATCCTCTCGCTCCGGCCACAAAAAGCTCGCCGGAATCACGAAATCACGTCGGCGCAATCGTAACAAATACAAAGCCAAAATGAACCCTCCAACCGGCAAAAACCACAACAAACTCAATGGCGATTGAAAACTCATTCCACCCAGCCACCTTTCTTGAATATCTCCCCAAAAACCTGACTGACCCCCGCATCACTTCCCACCAAAGCGTATCGCCCGCCGAACCGTTTGACCGTTTCCTCAATCGAAGAGTTGTGCTGCGCCAAGTTTTTTCGGTACTCCGTCAATGTCGGACCATTTGCCGTGATCTCAACCGCCGCACCACTCTCCGCATCAATCAATCGTAAATCCCCTTCAATTCCCGGGTCAAGCTCAAACGGCGACAACACCTGGACAACCCAAATCTCATGTCCCGCCGCCTTCAATTGGGCAAGTGAACCTCCAAGGCTCTGATCCATTCCGTCTGTCAAAACCACCGCTAAACCTGTTCGAGACATTAACTTCGCTGCTTGCTTAAGGTGATACGAAACCGGTCGAACACCATCCATCCGCAAGCTTTCCAACCACCCCATCAATTGCACCGTTCCTCGCCTGCCTCTTAAGAATCGTGTCCGGTTCACCCCGTCGTTCAACGACACCGCCATGACCGAATCCCCCGCCCTGCTCGCTACCACCCCAAAGGCTGCCGCTAATCGCCTAACTGCTCCCCCTTTTCCAGGTTCACCGTAATCCATGCTCTTAGAACAGTCAACCAAAAGGTAAACGGGCAAGTCCTCTTCGTCCTGATATGTTTTGACGATAGGAACCCCTAATCGAGCTAAAACATTCCAGTCCAAGTGCCGTAAATCATCCCCATCCGCATACTCCCGGTAATCTTTGAACTCGAGCGAAACCCCCTTCTCTTTCGCCAAACGCTCACCGCGAACCCGACCAGTAAAAGACTTCCGCGGCTTCAGACGCAACCGCTCCAGCACCCGTACATCACGGATGTCCAGAAGCGGAGTCAGAGTCTGTTCATTCACACTTTGATCGGGTCTTTGTCGCCCGCATTGACCGTCTCAATAATGCCGTCAACCACTTGGTCAGCCGTGACGCCATCTGCTTCCGATTCATAGTTCATGATCAATCTATGCCGCAGAACTGGCTTCGCTGCCTTCACAACATTTTCCTTACTTACATTGAACCGACCCTCCAACATTGCGAAGACTTTGCCTGCCGTAATGATCGCTTGCGCTCCCCTGGGCGAGGAGCCATAACGCACATACTTCTTAGACATAGCCGCCGCCGATTCACTATCCGGATGACTCGCCACAATAATTGAGAGCGCGTAATCCAAAACCTCTGGGCTCACACTGACCTCACGAGTAATCAGTCGCGCCCGAATCAAATCTTCCGCACTAGCCACACGCTGAACGTGCGCCATCTCCCCTTGAGTTGTGCGGTTGACCACTTCGGCAAGGACCGCTTTGCTTGGATAAGGCACCAAAAGCTTAAAGAAAAACCGGTCAAGCTGAGCCTCCGGAAGCGGATAGGTTCCTTCTTGCTCCACTGGGTTCTGTGTTGCCATCACCATGAACGGCTCCTCCAAATGGTGGACTTTTCCTCCCACCGTCACTTGCCGCTCCTGCATCGCCTCCAGCAACGAACTTTGCGTCTTCGGAGTCGCCCGGTTGATTTCGTCCGCCAAGACAAAGTGCGCGAAGACCGGCCCACGTCGAAATTCGAATCCCCCTGCTTGTGTGAAAACGTTTGTTCCTGTCACATCCGCGGGCATCATATCCGGTGTGAACTGAATTCTCGAAAAATCCAAATCCACTACCTGCGCCATCGTCCGAATCAAAAGCGTCTTTCCTAGTCCCGGCATCCCCTCAAGCAAAACGTGACCGTTTGCCGCCAATGCGACCAAAACTCCCTCCACAACATCATCCTGTCCAACGACAACTTTGCCAATCTCACTGCGCAAAGATGTCCATGTCTTCCTGAACCATTCCGCTGCCTCCAATCCTTTCATTGCTTAATTTCCTCCTCCTGACAACTGCTCAAAATATTCCTTCACTCTCTCCCGGTGCTTCCCTTTCACTTTGTTATTGCTCACTGCCGACTCCGCTGATTTTTTGTAACCAGGTAAAGCCTCTTTGTAAGGCACACTTGTCCGGCTTCCCAACATCGTTGGAGCCTTGATTTCACTAAAGGAATCGTTCCCTCGTTTCTCATCTCGATCCCCGCGTACTGCTGTGACCTTGCCTTTCCCTTCTAGTTCCATCGGATCATCACGCTTCTCGTTCTCACCTTCTCCCAAGAACTGGCCCCCTTGGGTCCCACCTTGACCGTCGGTACCGCCCATTCCCAACATTTGCATCAACTGTTGCATTTGCTCCAGGTTCATATTGCCCTGGCGCATCTGCTCCATCATCTCTTTCATCGCCTGGCGCATTGCCTCTCGCGCCGCCGGATCTTTCATCATCTCCGCCAACTGCTCCATCTGCTCCTGCATCTGCTTCATCTGCTCTTCCGTCATCGGTTCCCCTTGCTGCATCTGCTGTTGAGCCTGCTGCATTTGCTTCATCAGCTCCTGCATCTCCTTAAACTCCGCCATGTTCTGGAGTTCTTCTAGCGCTTTCTTCACATCCTCGCTCATCTCTAATTTCTGAGCAAGGTTCTCCATCGCCTCCAACTGCTGTTCCAAAGCCTCTCGCTCACTGTCCGAAAGCCCACCTTCGCTTAACTGCTGTTCCGCCTCTTGTTTAGCCCGAGCCATCTCTTCCGCCAAACGCTCCTTTTGCGCCTCACTCATGCGCATCAGCTCATTTGTCGTCTGGTCTGCCCCAAGAGCCTTCATCATTTGATCATCAATTTGATCTCCCCGCATCTGATCAGCCCCCGATTGCTGCATCAAATCACGCATCATCTCCATTTCCATCGAATCAAGCTTCAAATCCGCAAGCTTCCCCAGATCACCTCCAGCTTCTTCGAATTTCTCCTGCAACGCACGAGCTTGAATCTGCTCCATCTTCTCCCCTGCCTTTTCCAACCGCTGTTCCGAAAGCCGCTTGGCATCCTGAGCCAATTTCTCCGCCTTCTGCATCGCCTCTTCCCGATCCAATTTCCCTCTCTCCAACTCCCGCCCAAACTTCCTCAATTCCGCCGCGAGCTTTTTCTCCGCCGCTCGGTCAGGTGCGCCCCCTTCTATCTCCAAGTTCTTAGCCACTCGCTCAACTTGAGCCGCAACGGATTTAAGCTCCCCTTTTGCCACTTTCTGAGCGTCCGTAAGCAAAAGATCGTTCTCCGTTACGTAAATCCCCGTTACTAAAAGTGCAAAAGCCAAGCACGCTCCCATCTGCTGAGCCCCAAACCGGAACGGATAAATCACCTTCGCTTCAACGCGATCGAGTGATATCTCCGCATCTCGCTCCAAATCTTCTTCAAAAAACTCCCCACTCCCCTGCTTATGGAACGCCGTAGCTGCCCGATCCTCCAACCCAGCTCGCCGGTCAACACTCCGCGCAACCGCAAGCTCAGAGACAGGAAGAACCAAACCAATCACTCCCCCCACGACGAGCCCAACTCCTGCAAACATGGCCCCCCACAGGGCCGGAAAATTCACAATCAAAACATAATCTAAACCAACTCCAACCATCGCAAGGCACGCTCCGGCAAGCAAACCGAGCCAAGCCCCTCGCCACAAACGGACGAACCGAATTCTGCGCCCAAAACGCTTAAGTTGCTGATCCAACAATTTCATCTCGATCTACCTTTTGACCCCGACTCCGCATCACATCTAAGTTCTTTTTACGACGCTTCTCACCCCACCAAAGCAACAAAACACCCAAGACCATCAATACCAAAGTCTTAACTCCCATCATTACGTAAGTCTCAGCGTACGGAATGAACGGATTCAACCTCAAACCCCATGGAACATCAAGCGTATTCCACAAATACTGCAATGCCACGCCCAAAGCCATGGGTGACGCCCCAATCAGGAAACCAAAACCCGTTACCGCTCGCCGACTTGCAACCGCATCATCAAAACTAGTCGAAACAAGCCAAACCAGAGCGAACGAGAACATGACAAAGCTCAGAATCCAACCAACCGAAAGGGCAATCTCTAAATTACGAATCCGCCCCATGAGTTCAAACGGCAAAATGGATGCCGCCGCCATCATCATCGTAGCGATCAATAAGAAGCCAATTGCTCCGCTGGGGCGACCCCGCCATGTGTCCTGCAAAACAAATAGCCGATCGGCAAAGAACTTACGCTCTTCTGTTCGCCCATGCGCCGCAACCGCCAATGCCAAACCCACGACCAAATACGCCGGCAAGCAGAGAGCCACAAACAACGCCGTCAATCGTTCAGTCTGACCTGTCGGCATCGGCGGCAAAGATCCATAACTCCAGCCAATGATCGCCGAAAGTAATCCCACAAGCAAAAGTCCATGTAACCGCAAACTCAAGGTTTCTTTTGACCCAGCCCGCGTCATCGCAGAACCTGCCCCCAGGAGCAATACTTTCACGAAGATCGTCGTCAGTATGCCAGCTGACACCCAATTCGGAATCTCAACGCCAAAAATCGGTAGCGACTTACCAACTGAAAAAGCTGACGCAAACGGAATCAAACCAACAAACGGCGGAACAACCGTAAAGCCCGCTCCCATCGAAAGCAAAGCCAAAATCATCAAAAGAAAAGAAAAGCCAAACATAACACCAAAGTAGCCGAATACCGTGCGAATGACCGTCTTCGTCGAAACAGCCAGCGGTACCGCAATCGCCGTCGCCAATCCCGCTTGCATATACATATATCCAAACTGTTCAAAAATCTCTGCCCACGTCGCACCTCCCAATGTCACACCAACCGCTGCAATGGGCAAAGCCAAAAACAGCAAAAGCCCAACCTGCCGCATCACCGCCAAATACTTTCCAACAAAGAAATATTTTGACGATGTCGGCGAGCATTTCACCAGATCCATTGACTGAAGTTCATACTCCGACACAATCGCCGAAGCCGCCAGCATTGGCGCAATCAACAAAATCGCCGCGTGGATGAACCCGGAAACAATCTGATAGTAAGTCGTCAAGGACGATTGAACTCCTGACGCCGAACGATTCCAAGCCGAGTTTTCGATTGCCCCATAGTTCGATATCGCAACAAGAACCAAAACACCCAAATAGATCGCCCAGTACCAGGCCGTTTTGGTTGACCGCAATTGAATCCGGTAATCCTTCACCGAATTCGCATTCCGGAAATAAATCCGGCCCTGCTCCGCCAACCATCCCGTCATCTAGTTCAATGCCCCCTTCGTCACCCGCATGAACAGGTCTTCCAAATTCGCTTCCTCGTCCAGATACTCGACAACCGGGAACCCTTCATTGACCAAAACCCTCAGCAATTCCGCCTGATCCTCAGGTTGACCCGTAAAATCAAATCGCAACTCGTTCGGATTGACAAATTCTGTTCCACTCACATGCGCTTTGCCGTGCAACCACATGCTCGCTTCTGCTCCCTTTTCCAATAGCCGAACCTGAACTTTCTTCGCTGGCGTCATCGAGCGGACAACGTCTTTCACGCTTCCAAATGCCAAAAGATTGCCTTGCTCAATAATCCCAACAACCGTCGAAAAGTCCGCCAACTCCGGCAGAATATGAGAACTCACAATCACGATCTTCCCCATGCGCCCCAGCTCACCGATCAACTCCTTGAGCTCCGATCGCGCCCGGGGGTCGAGCCCGCTCGCTGGTTCGTCCAAAAGCAATAGACTCGGATTGTGTACGAGGCATCTGGCCAGGCACAACCTTTGCTGCATTCCTCGGCTCAAGCTTTGCGCAAATGCATCCTTCTTGAACCCCAAATCGGTCAGCTCCAAGACCTCATCAATCACCCGATCGCGCTCCTCTGTTGGCACTCCATACAGCGTCGCAAACATATCCAAATACTCCCAAACCTTGATGTCTTCATAAAGCCCAAAAAAGTCCGGCATATAGCCAATCTGCTTACGCACTTCCAAATCGTTTGAGTCAATCACCCGCCCGTTGAGCTCTGCCCGACCGCTTGTCGGCTCCAACAATGTCGCCAGCATCTTGATGGTCGTCGTTTTCCCTGCACCGTTGGAACCAATAAATCCCATAATCTGGCCCGGCTCCAATGTGAAACTCACATTGTTCACCGCCTGAAACTGCCCGTACCGCTTATCAAGTGAATCAACCTTCAGCATTTTTATCCTTTCCCAACCGTAGAGACGCCACGCCGACGCAAACTTTCGATCCTAGCCGCCGCAAACAACATCCCACAATAGCCCGCCGCTAATTGCAAGACAATCCCCCCCGTAAGGCACAGCACAAGAGCAACTCCATTCAGATCTCTCCAGACATCTGTCGTAATCGTAAAGGTAGAGAATCCATATGGTTGAATAGCGATCAGATACCGAACGATCTCATCACTGCCGGAAATTGCTCCCGCCAACGGCAAGACGATCCCTGGCAGCACCACATAGACTCCAAAAATCAGTCCGTAACTCGAAATCAAACTCGCCGTCGTTGTCCTGGTCACTGCCGAAACCGCCAACACCATTCCCGTCAGTCCGTATGCATAAACCAATCCCCCCAAAGTCGCGAGCGGAAGCGAAAACCAGAACGGCACAAAACTGTCATTCTCTTGCCAACCCACACTTAATTTCGCGACCGCTACGACGAGGAACAAAATCAGCATCAGCGCTACGATTGATAAAACCGGAATGACCCCTCTTAATCCCTTCGCTTTGACAATTTGAAATGAGCTAAGCGGAGCCGCCAAAATCCCTTCCAAACTCCGCTTCTGGAGTTCACCAGAAATCGTTCCGCTCACAACCGGCGGCAGAATAAGCGAAAACACACCCACCAAAGCAAACGGGAAAATCTCAATCGGAAAATCATACGCAATCTGCAAAATCGAATAACAGACCACGACAAATGCACCCAAAATCACAATCGCGACGGCAATCTGTCCTCCCTTGGTCGCTCCCGACAGCAACCGGCGAGACTGCTGCCTCACCTCATAAAACACAACCTTTTCCGGAATCAATCGCTCAATGAAGTTCATTCCCCAACCCCCAAAACGGAATAGTAAAACTTAACTCCATCTTCCCCGACTGCCTTGCCAAAATCGCTCCCAAAGCCTGCCCCATCGATCTCACCTCGGATAGCAATCCCCAATCCTCGTGATTTATTGACGTCAATTGGAACCGAAACTACAACGGACTGACCCGGATCCAAACTTCCCAGATCTGTCTGCGGAGCACCTACAGAAATTTGCAATCCATCGATCCGACTCTCAAACCGGTTCGTAATCCGGCCAACCACTTTGTTTCCTTCAATCCGAAGGTCAGCCAATGCCCCCGGGGAGTCTTTCGACTGAATAAACGAAAATTCACGGAAGGACAAATTGGAGACCTCAAATCGAGGAGCAACCACTCCCTCCAAATCCAAAAACTGATTGGTGGTTCTCACCTGACCAAACATATCTCGCTCGGCCCATCCCGACGACTCAATCGACTCAACTCCTTGCAAACCAAGATCATAAGCCCCCGTTCCCGGGAAAAACAACTGCTGAGATCCCTCAAACTGACCTGTCGTCGAACCATCACTGCCGACCCACGTCCCCGTCGAATAACGAGATGCCTCAGCGGAATACAACCGACCCGCAAAAGCAAACAATATTCCCGCCGCCCCTACCGCAATCAACGGTGCCGTCAACCAAGCCAACTCTCCTCGCTTAAGCTTCCTCAGAACCAAAAAATTCACCGGAACTACAAGCAGAAAATATGCAAATAAAACCAAGCTGATCCGGCTCGAACTCGGCATTTCAACTCCAAATACTGAAGCCGATGGTTCGTTCATATATCCATTGTCGTCTCCAATCATGTTCATGCGCACATCAGCTCTCGGTTGCCACTGCAGAAGCTCATAAAAAAGCGCAAACCGACCACCCCACTCACGCCAAGCCGGAAAGAACGGATCAAATGCCAAGAATGTCACCGTACCAAAACCGACTGCATGCCGAACTATGACTGGAGCATCTTCCGGCCCTAAAACCTCCGCCAAAATCTTTGGCCTGACTCTCAACATCGGGGTCGCACCCGGCACCGAATTAGAAAACTGCCCAAATACTGCCCGGTTAGCCGCAACCATTCCCACCTGGCCCGAACCTTTCACCGGAAAAAACTTCTCCCACCGCGAGTCACTGAGAAGTGGTTGGATCGACCCACCCGGAACTGCCAAGTTCATTCCCCCCAAAACCGCTCGCTGGATTGCCGCGACCGAAGCATTGCTTAATCGCTCTGACCCCTCCCCCAAAACCAACAAGTCAAATTCACTGTAACCCACAGAACGATCCGGCGCGTTATCTGGACTGACCGCCGCAACCATGAACCCTCCCTCCCAGTTCTTCCCCTGAAACTGATTCTTCCGATCACTTTTCAAAAACGTACGCATTCCTAAAGAATCAGTGATCAGACCAATTCTTTGCCCTTCCCCTAAGCCATCACTACCTAACTCAATTGACAAATTGGTTTCGACCAAACCACGACGTACGCGTACTTCTGAACCGCCATAAAGAGCCTGATTCAAATAAATCACCCGCTCTTTCTTTGAGCCCGTCGGCATCTCAAAAAAAGTCGAAATCTGGTTCTCCCCCGCCGTCCACTTCACCTCAACAATCTCAGGTTTCCCTGAGTTCTCCAAAGTCAAACGAACCGGAACAACCTCCGAGCCTAACCCCAAACCATCCCAAACTGGAGCATAACTCACCGTCAAATTATCTGACTTCTGCCCAAAACTGAATCCAACTGCCGCCAATCCAAGCCCCACCACCATCGCTCGAATGTGCCGCAAAAAAGCCATATCTTTGAACTCTAACACGTTCGCGCCAACTTCCGTTGCATTACCTACAAAATAAATCGAAAAAATAATGCTCATTTCCCCGCAAAAATGCGTAAACTGGTTGATGATGAAAGCAAAAACTCTTTCCCTCATCTTCCTCGCCTTGATCGGCCTCAACGTATTCGTTGGTTGCGCACCCGCTGCCGATGCACCAGCCGAAGAAACGAAGACCGAAACTCCGGCTGAAGAAGGCGAATAATTACTCCATAGATCCGTGAAGGATCACGTCTGAGAGGTCACCCGAACGGGTGACCTCTCCTGCTATCAGAGACCCCGAAATCTCTCCGTCCACTTCCACTACCGCGTCCGCCAAGATCACCGAATCCTCAATTCGCTTCGCCCTTACTCGAACCCCAGGGCCAATCACGACGCACCCCACCAACTCCGCATCAACCTCCGCCGATTCGTCCACCAACTGACCAGAACCCGTGAGGAACTGTGTGGTCGCCAAGAACGAATCCAACGTTCCCGTATCAAACCAACTTCCCTCGTACACACCCGGAACAACAACCTCGCCCCGATCCACCAACATCTGGATGGCATCCGTGATCTCATATTCCCCTCGTCCGCTCGGTTGCAAATCCGGAAGAACATCCCAAATCTGCGGCCCAAAAACATACATCCCTGCCATCGCTAAATTAGACTCAGGCTCCGCTGGCTTCTCAACCAACTTGACAATTCGTCCATTCTCAACATTCGCAACTCCAAAGCGTCGCGGGTCTTCCACTTCTTTCACCAAATTCAAATTTGCCGCTCCACTATTCTGAAACTGCACAACAAATGGAGCCAACGGCTGATCGTAAATTGCATCCCCCAAGTACAAAACAAAATCATCTCCCCCAACAAACTCTTTCGCAAACCCAACCGCATGAGCCAGCCCCTTCGGATCATTCTGCCGCACATAACTCAAGCTCAAGCCAAATTGACTCCCGTCGCCCAGCGCATCTCGCATCACGCCCTCGTTCTCGCCCACCACGACGCAAACCTCGTTGATCCCGCATCCCTTGAGCTGATCAAACGCATATTCAAGCGTCGGTTTGTTCGCAATCGGCAGGAGAGGCTTCGGAATCACCTTCGTTACCGGATAAAGTCGACTCCCCTTTCCTGCTGCCAAAATCACACCTTTCATTTCTGTTCAATCCTTGCGGCCTGTTTGCACCGTCCGTAGGTTAGCACGGCGGTAAATTAACGAACATGAAAAGGATTTCATTCGGTCAAATATGCCTAGGATTGTGCCTGATTTCCGTCGCTCTCCCCGCTTGCCAATCCCAAAAGGAGATCCCTTGGCAAACGTTCGCCGAGAAGCCCGAACCCTTCCAGCCCAGCCCAAATTCCGGAAACGCATGGGACGAATACTTCCTCGCTGCCAACCTCGCCCGACGAGCAACTGAAAAATTCTCGAACCAAGCTGACCTCCGCGATGTCGAAGAGTCAAGCTACTTGTCTCGGGTTCAGAATTCGATCAGTATTGCAACTCGCGCAAGCTCACTCCCCTGCAACGCCGATTTCGTCCCGCACGATCCATTCAAGCCTCGCCTGGAACACGAAGGTCTAACCGCTATCGGGCGTGGTATTGGAATACAAATTAAAAAAGCTGCATCATCCAATACTGCTAGCCAAGCTGTAACGCCTATCATCACCGCCCACCGCATCGCCGATCACCTCACCCACGGAGATGTCCAAGACGCACTGCTCGGTTACTGGATCGCGTCGAACGCCCGCCAGCAAGCCGCCCCCCTTCTGGACAAACTCGATGCCGGATCACTTAATCGAATTGGCAATAGCATCCTCGCTAGCTTGGACGAAGCCGCTCCGTCATCCGAAACAATCAACAATGAATACAAGAACATGCTCATGGGTGTTCAGTTCGTTCAAGATGCGCACAAAACTCAAGATTACGGCCTCTTGACAACAGCTTTTTATAAGCAAGCCGCCCCCGCCATCGACTATTTGCGTGGTCTCCGACCACAAGATCGCCCCCGGTTCTTTACCAACTTTGCTGCCGAAGCCAAACTGTTCTCCGAACATGCTCAATCGGTCGCCGATCAACCCGCCACCGAACGAAAATCCATCACATTTTCCGGTGAGCGACCCTGGAAACGCTTTAGCCAGCACTTATTCGAGCCCGTACTCACATTTATCGAAGCCCGCGACCGACACATTGCCCGAAGTCGCCTTTTTGCCCTCACTTGCCTAGCAACTGCCGCCGGAAAATCGACCGGCAAAGCCCCCCTCGATTTCACAAACCTGCCCCCCGAAGCGAGCACAGATCCATACACGGGCAAACCTTTTCCATATCAGCGCGCCGAACGTGAATTCAAAATCTACAGTGTTGGCCCAGACGGTCGGGACGACGGCGGCGAATCCCGAGGAAATGGCCTCGAACCTGATATCACCATCGAGCCCGCGCCAAATTAGTTGCGCTTCATGGGAACCGGGGGCACGATGCTGCCCGGTGCAACGTTTTTCATGCTCGACCTCGGACGCCAAACCGCTGCCGTGACATCTTCAGCCGTGACCCGTTCCGAGCCGATTGCATTTAATCCACCCACATATATTGCCGTTGCTGAACTAACCGCGAGCGTCCCCGGCTCTGCAACTTTTTGCAAATGCGCCGCTACATCAATGACATGAGCAAAGTTCACCGCCGTGGACTCCCGACCCGGTGCCAAAACTGGGCCAGTATGAACCGCTGCGCGCAATACCAACGGAGATTTCAGCTTGTTGCGATAGGCGTTGAACTCAAACAACCCCGCCTGCATTGCCTTACCCGCCGTAACCGCATCTTTGGGATCCTCAAAAACGCACGTCACCCCATCCCCCGCTGTAGAGTGAATCTTTCCCCCATTCTTCAGAGTAATCTGCTCAATGAACTGATGATATTCATTCAGTGTGTATTCCACTGCAATCTGGTCATTCTCGGTCTTCATCCGGGTTGAACCCACCGCATCCACACTAATAAAGGTCACGAACTTCTCATCTTCTTTCAACTTACTTTGAATCTCAAGAAGTTGGGTCAGCAACTGATGACGCTCCGCCGCCGGATCGCCAAGACCCAGTCGCTTGCGATTCTTCGACAGCAATTCAAATCCCAGTCCCCCACCCAAAGCTCCCGCCAAAGTCAATCCAATCATCGCTGGAGGTGAACTCCCCTCAGCCCCCACCAAGGTGACCATCCCATCAAGCAATGCAAACAGGGCTAATGTAATCTGGGAAACCAACCCCAATAGCGCACCTGAACCAATTGCCGTCTTGACATTTCGTGAGACCGTCGCATTGTAAAGCCCTGCCAGAATGAATAAAGTAGAGAACAGTGAGAAGAAACCACTGGAATCACCTCCCGGCAAAGCACGGCTCCAAAAGGCCATAAAACCCGCTCCCATCCCCAAAACCGCCCCCGCTACAAGCCGTCGTGTATCCGGATCAAACGCCAAGAACGATTGCCTGAGCTGCTCAAAGAACGATCGTTTGCGCTGAGTTTCCGGAACACTCCGTACCGCAAGTCGAATGTAATCCAATGGTGCGCCTGTTGCCTCACTCACTGCTATCAGCGCATCATCGTCCAGCTCACCTCCCGCTTGCTCTCGCAACCGTGACGCCAAAACTATCATCTGCTGAATCTCTTCTTCCGACATTGATCCCGGCTGAGACGGCACCATCGCCCCTCTCAAACCAGGCTCATCTTCAAATTGCTCTGTACTCAATTCTCACATCATTCTACTGGTACAAGAGAGTCAGGTTGCAGGGAATAAAACACGAACATTAGTCCTCAACTTACTAGTAGCTACTTGAAGCGATGCATATTGCTCAATAATCATGCCAACTTTGGGGAAATATCTGACCCATTCATATCAATCTTTGTACGGATCAAATACATCCCGTCCCGCCATCGCCACCCCAACTGGCGTCAAAGTATGCACGACCCGAACCGTCCCCTCGTGGTGGGTCAAAACCTCGTCCAGTCGCTTATAACACGGCGGAGCTTCGTCCAAATCTCCACCCCTCAATTCAACATTCGCCTTCCGAACCCAATTCTCCATCGCATCCGGGCGAACCATTCCTTCGATTCCTTTTTTCTTGTTTCCTTTGGCCTTTGTCCGGCTCATCACCCGCCCCGCCCCGTGAACCGTTGAATAAAGTGATGTTCGAGAATTTTCAGAATCAATGCCTTCCAAAATCACCGACGGCTCGGCCATCGTTGCCCCAACAAAGCCGCGCTGACCCGGAAACGCCGGTGTCGCTCCTTTCCGAACAACCCAATAACTCTCACCACTATGTTCCTCCCGCCAAGCAAAGTTGTGATGGTTGTGAATTTCATCGTGAATCTTGGCCCCAAGAATTTTCGCTACCCTTGCACAAACCCAGTCCCGCCCAGCATAGGCATAGCGACCGGCAAGCTCCATGCAAGCAATGTACTCTTGCCCAACATCCGATCGTTCATGCAACCAAGTGATAAAGTGCCGATCATTTCCAATCCGCTTCGCCTGGTCAATATAGTAACTTGCAATTCCATGCCCCAAACCCCGAGAGCCAAAGTGGACTCCCACCCAAACCCGATCAAGCTCATCCACCATGATGTTGACATAGTGGTTCCCGCTCCCAACCGTCCCGAGTTGCGCGCGCGCTTTCTCCTTGAGTGACTTCATCACCGAGTTCGCTTCCCAAAGTGGATCATCAAACAACTCGTGATCCACCTCCTCATTGTTCACCCGACCAACCCCAAAACTGATAATCCGCTGAACATCGTCCATGATCACTCGAATCTTCTGCCGAACGTTTTCCGCCCGTGCGTCGGTCAACACTGCCTTGTTCCCACAAGCAATGTCATAACCCACCCCGCTTGGAGAAACAAACTCGTGGTACGCCACCACTCCCCCAATCGGAACTCCATAACCGACATGATGATCCCCCATCAAAGCCAAGCGCGCCGCGCCCGTCTCCTCCGCATTTTTGATCTGAGCAAATGCGCTCATATCAACTTCACCATATACAGGAATCCCATCAATAATCTTCATTTGGGGTGAGCTTCAGACGCGAAAAAGCCCGGAGCGTTACCAACGCCCCGGGCCTGTTCCAAAGTATTAGTTACAACCAGAAGGTGGCGGCGGCGGTCCATCTTGCTGGCGCGGCAAGAAGATATTCGACGGAAAACTCACCGATCCCCCTGCAACTAATCCCGGAAGCGTCAAAAGGCAGGCATTCCCCGTCACGGCATAGTCCACATTCTGGTACTTAATCGCCGCGAAATAGAGAGCAGAAACCGTCTGCGGCTTCAACCGCAGACGAGTTGCGTTGTTTCCAACAACACCCGAAAACCGACCATCATAGCCGGTGATCGCCGCTCCAACAACATTCCCGCCATTGTCTACAAATTCAAATTGAACTCCACCAACCGCAACATTCGATGTATTCGCCAAAAGCCGACCCGTAACCCGGGTATTCGTCGCCGGCGAAACAAAAACATCCTGATTCAATGTTTTAGGCTGACCAATAACCGTTGCCGTCGCCGTCAGGTTCAAAAATCCCGTTGGGCGACTAATCACTTGCATGACTCCCGTATTCGTCAAGGTCACCGCGCTCCCCGCGCCAGAGCCTGTCAATCCCCAGTTCGTTACCGCAAGTGGAGTGCGCACTCCCAACTGGTCATAGTTCACATACTGAACCGTAACAATGTCCCCAACATTCAAGTTGAGCGGGTCAACCAAACTTCCACTCCGGAAAAATTCCAAATATTGTCCGGCAGCTGGCTTCGCTCCCCCCCCTAAACCGCCGGAAGTCGAACCAGAACCTCCCGTTCCACCACCGCCTCCACCACAACCCAAAACAACCACAATCGCAACAAATGCTGCAATCCACCTGACCAATTTGTTTGAATCTTTCACGTCTTTCCTTATCAATCCTGTCCCAGTGCCGCTCGGAATGTCGCCGGAATTAACTCCGCCAACGTAAACGTCCGTTCCGTCCCATCTTCTCCGACGAGCCAAATGACTACTCGTTCCGGCTCATCAGTGAATTCGGCAAGAGTTTGGCGGCACATCCCGCACGGACTTCCCGAATCACGAGTGACAACCGCGACTTCGCGAATCCTGCGGCATCCTGCAGAAACCATCTTGCCGATCGCCACTCGTTCCGCACACATGCAAAGGCCAAAGCTTACGTTTTCAACGTTGCATCCAGAATAGATCACTCCGTCCGCACCTCGAACCGCCGCACCCACCGAATAGACGGAATAGGGCGCATAAGCGTTCGCTCGAACCGCTCGCGCCGCATCAACCAAATCATTCGGTGCCATCAAGCCTTATTGTAGCCGAGCGACCGTCGCTCCCTGCCCCCCACTATCCGCATCCGCCTCTTCAAAACTCACAATCTGCGAATGACGCCTCAACATGTCATGAGTCAATTTTCGCAAGACTCCGCCCCCTTTACCATGCACAATCCGTACTTCATCAACCCCTGCAACAATTGCATCATCCAAAAACTGGTCGAGCTTTTCCTCTGCTTCTTCAAATCTCAACTGGCGAATATTCAATTCCCGACTGATTTTTGTCGCTTTCTCCAGTCTCATCCGCGTCGCCATCCGAGAACTCCCCTTTGACTTTTTCTGAACAACTGGTTGTGGAGCCTCCAACGGTACAACTTGCTTCAAGTCCACATCCATCCGAATCGCCCCGACCATCACGACCACTTTTCCCTGTCGAGGATCATCCGCAACAACTCCCGTCATATTCAGATTCTTGATCCGAACCTTGACCCCCTTCCGAACCGCAATCCCCGAATCAACTACTTTTTCCTCTGGTCGAATCTCTCGGCTGAGTTCTCCCGCTGCCGAGTTGATTGACCGAATCTCGTTCCGCGCGGCATCAATCGACTCCTGAGATTTCTCTTTCTTGACTCGCTCAAAAACCTGATCGGCTTCAATCCGAATCTGCCGCAGCAACTCATCCAACTCCGAACTTGCTCGTTCCCCAACTCTCCGCCGCGCTGCCTCCGCTTGCTCAATCTTACGCTCCGCTTCCTCTTCTACCTTCTTCAATCGGGCCGCCAATTTGTCCGCTTCACTCTGAGCTTTCTGCGCTCGCCGTTGCGCATTCTCTAACTGCTCAATCATTCGAGCGACATCTCGCTCTTGCTGGCTAAAGCCGTGCTCCGCTCGCTCAATGACTTCCTTCGGAACGCCGTAACGCCCCGCAATCTTGAACGCATGGGAACTCCCTGGCGTCCCTGGCAAAAATCGATATGTCGGTGCCAGCGACTTCAAATCAAATTCCATTGAGGCGTTCACAAGCTTCGCATGATCGCTTGCAAACAGCTTCAATTCGCCGTAGTGCGTACTCGCCATCACCACCGCACCTCCATCCAAGAACGCATCCAGCAAAGCCGCCGCCAGTGCCGCCCCCTCATCCGGGTCCGTTCCCGCCCCTGCTTCATCAAGCAAAACTAATGCCCCCTTCTTCAGCCCACTCAAAGCCCGAGCAATGTTCTTAATGTGACCACTAAATGTGGAAAGACTCTGCTCAAGCGATTGCTCATCTCCAATGTCCGCCCAAATCTGAGTAAACACCCCCAGCTTCGCATCCCCCGCTGGAACCATCATTCCGCTCTGCGCCATCGCCGCAAACAATCCCACCGTCTTGATCGCGATCGTTTTCCCACCTGTATTCGGCCCCGTAATAAGAATGCTTGGCCCACCAAGACCAATCGACAAGCTCAATGGCACTGCAATCTTTGGATCAAGCAAAGGATGCCGCCCTTGCGAGACCTTCAACCCGACCCCATCAACAAGCTCGACAATCGTTCCGTTCTGCGCACTTCCTAATCGCACCATTCCAAAAACTAGGTCAAATCCCGCTCCAATATCCATCCCCATCCGGATGGCCTGGCTGTGCTGACCAACCTCCCCGCTCAGCTCTTTCAAAATCCGTTTGATCTCGGCTTTCTCTTCTGCCTCCGCTTGCCTCAGCTGATTCCCCGCCTCAACTACGGCTTCCGGCTCAATAAAAACCGTCAATCCACTCGCGCTCGAATCATGAACAATTCCCTTCACTTTCCCGCGATGCTCACTTTTCACGGGCAACACGTACCGACCGTTCCGCTGGGTCACAACCGTATCGCTCAAATACTCCCGCGTCGGCCCGCTGGTAAACCCTTGAATCTGCGCCTGAATCCGCTGGAGGCACTTCCCAATCTTTGTCCGCGCAAGAGCGAGAATCGGACTCGCCGCGTCAAGCATTTCTCCGTCCAAATCAAAACACTCGTCCAGCTTTGCCCCGAGCCATCCCATGTCTGGGATCAATTCCGCTTCCGCTCGCAATACTGGAATATCGCCTCCAAACCCCAAAACCGCTTTTCTCGCCCGGTCAACCGTTCGAATGCTCTGGCCCACTTTCGCCAAAATTGCCCCTTCCAAAACCGCTCCTTTCGCCGCCAAACCAACCAACTCCCCAACATCATAAAGCCCCCTCAGCCCCGGCAATTCGGTCTCAAACAATTTTTCCGCATCGCGAGTCTTCGCCAGCCTTGCCGCAACCTCTCCCTGGTCATAGCTGGGCAAGAGCCCCTCCGCCAGAGCCTGACCCAATGGCGATTCGCAATGCGCGGAGAGTTCCCCGCGCACCCGATCCCATTCCAAGACTCTGAGCGCATGCGTCACCTCTCCATTTTGAATCTAATCCGGTTTTCCATTTCGGGAACCTTGGAGACACAGCGTTCCTATCTAGCATTGAAGATTGATTGCACGTAGACTCATTGAGCGAGATTTAGAAAACAATCAGACTTGAGATCGTCCCCCTCCCCCTCCGGGGGAAGATTAAGGAGGGGAAGTCAACCAACCCAAAGAGCGCTCACTCTCTGGGGGAGAGCCTGCCCCGGGCTTGAACCGGGGACTTAGGAGGGGGCAACATTAGTTCGCTTTCAAAAAGAGAGCACCCACACTAAATCAAATTCTCCATTTCAAACTCTGCCCATCGTACAAAACACGCAACCCACCATCACCCCAGTCAAAACCCCCACACCAAAAACCCGTCAAAATAAGCGCATGATTACCGCGCTCACCCTGCTCGTCTCCGCCCAAACCCTGTCCCTCAACCCCACCGACGACGTCTGGGTATACAAGTTCGCCGCCGACCAAACCTCGGACCCGTTCCTCCGTTGCTGGGGCACGAACTCCAAATCCGTAGCCGACCCCGATGCCGGCGAAGCCGGATCATGGTCAGTCATGAAGTTTGATATCAGCAAACTCCCCACCTCCAAACTCACTGCAGCAACCCTCGACCTCTACTTCGTCCCCAATCCCAATATCGACGAAGCCCTTGGAAAAAAATATCCCATCGAAGTTCGATCGGTGTCTTCGAAATTTGAAGAAGAAAACTTCTCCCTCGACCAAGCCGCTTCAATCAAACCCACGCTTGACTCTCTGATCGCCAATAATCCCGTGACCCTTTACAGCAATGCTGAAGGCTCGAGCAAAGTTACTATCAATCTCCTTGCGAAAAAAGACTCGTTTGAAAAAGCCCTCGCCGAAGCCCGAAAATCACAGTCCAAAGAACTCGCCTTCGCCCTCACCAGTGCCCTTACCCCCGACGAAGCCGGCGAATCCCTGATCTATAAGTTCTACAGCACCAACAGCGAGAAATCCACCCGTCCAACATTAAACTTGGTGTTCGAATAATTTAATCTCCCTCCCCTGATGGGGAGGGATTAAGGGTGGGGAGACACCAAGATTGAGTTTGTAAGTTTGTTCGATCTAATGTTCAAACAGATTGAGTACCTTTTTGTTGATCTTCCTCCCCCAGGGGGGGAGGACTTAGGAGGGGGCAGTCCAAATTCCCCGCAGTTGAAAGTACGATCACCTAAATCGTCGGCAATTCTTCCGAATGGTGATCAGACTCAACCGGAGTTGAACCACCACCATTAAACCGCCGCAAGAACCGCCCCAATCGATCCGAGAACTCGTCAAAGATCAAGTACGAGCAAGGAATGACGAGGAGCGTCAAAACCGTCGAAAGCAACGTACCCCCGATAATCGTAATCCCAATCGTCTCCCGGAACTCCGAGCCACGACCAATCGCCAGTGCAACCGGCAACATCCCCGCGATCAAAGCAATCGTCGTCATGAGAATCGGTCGAATCCGTGTCCCACCCGACTCAATCAAAGCCTCAACCCGGTCGTACCCCCGCTCGCGCAAGGTATTAGCATAGTCGACCAGCAAGATCGCATTCTTCCCGACCAAACCAACCAAAGCGATGATCCCGATAAATCCAACAATGTTCAGCGGCTTATCCGTGATAACCAAAGCCAAGATCGCCCCGACCATTGCCTGCGGTTGAGCCAACTGAACGATGAACGGATAAAGCAAGTTGTTGAAGAGCGACGCCAAGATCATGTAAACCAAAATCAAACCAAGCCCAAGCGCGCCGAATAGGAAGACTGTTTCCCGTTGCTGAGCATCCGCTTGACCGAGAGCCCGAATCGTCACCCCTTCCGGTAACAGCTTTTCTTCGGCAATCCAAGCGTCAATATTCGCCTGAACCGATCCCGCCGCAAACCCAGGCAGCAAATCAGCGTTGACCTGAATGACCTCCTCCCGATCTCGTCGCTCAATCTTGTCCAGTCCAACTCCCCGATCAATCGTCGCCACTTCATCCAAGAAAATCGGCTGACCTTCTCGGAAGGTCACTGGCACGGAACGGAGCAATTCAGGATTATTCCGATCCTCAAGATCCAGCATTACGCGAATGTCGTACTCTTCACCCGCAACCCGGAACTTAGCCGTATCATCCCCTTCATAAAGCGTCCTTAATGCTCCCCCAAGTTCTTGAACGGAAACATTCGCCGCCGCCATGCGTGCCCGATCCGGCAAAGCTCTCAACTCCGGCTTTCCTGGCTTACTCGACATTTCCGGTGAGATAACCCCGTCAATTGCCCCCGCCGCCAATCGGTCTCGAATATCCGATGCCGTTCGTTGCAACAATTCTCGGTCATTCGACTTAAATGCCAGCTGAATCGCCGCCCCAAAACCAAAGCCTCCAGCCTCGGTGATGTTCACCTTAACCCCCGGAACTTTGCCCACCGATTGAATCAAATCCGCAACAACATCCTGGCTACTTACACTCGCCGGACGCATCTTGCCCTCGTGCTTCACCCAGAACATAATGCTGTCCAAAAGGGCTTCCTTCTCATGCAAAGTCGCCGTAATCTGAGCATACTGCGTTCCACTCGTACTCGCCGCAAATCCACCCGATTGCCGTCCCAATTGGCTGACCGTGAACTCCACCTGCGGATGCGCCATAACAATCTTCTCAATCTGTGCGACCGCGTTCCTCGTCGCCGCCAAGGTTGTGCCTGCAGGTAACTCCACGTTCAGCTGAACCTGTCCTCCGTCACTTTCTGGCACAAACTGGAACTTAAAGACATCTTCCTTTTTCCAAGCACCAAAAGCCTGACCAACCAGCGGAGCCGCAATAAACAAAGCAGCAAATCCTGCCATCCCCAGCAAAATCGAAATTCGAGGCTTTTTCGTTACAACTAAGTTGCCCACAAAAATCAAAACCCCAATCCCAACAATCATTGGCATCATTCCCATGCCAGACTTGAGAGCAGTCGCACGATCCGGGGCAAATCCACCCCCGATGAACGTGAACATCGCCACCAGAACCGCAAAGCCTCCCCCAAAGAAGTACCACTTGTTATTCAAACTGACCCGCAAAATCTTTCGGTAACCATTTCCAAATTTCTCGAACTGATGCTCAAACCACTTTGCAAAACGCCCTTCCGGTTCTTCCCAGTTCTCACCCTGACGGTACCAGCGAGCCGCAAGCATCGGCGTAATCGTAAAGGAAACAAACAGCGAGAACAAAACCGCAATCGCATAGCCAATCCCAAGCGGTCGGAAGAACTGACCTACAACCCCACCCATAAATCCAATGGGGAGGAAGACAACAACGTCTGCCATCGTGATCGCAATCGCCGCAAGTCCAATCTCCGCCCGACCGTTGATCGCCGCTTCAACGGGATTCTCACCCATCTTGAGGTGCCGATAAATATTCTCAATAACGACGATCGAGTCGTCAACCAAAACCCCGATCGCCAAACTCAACGCGAGCATAGACAAGTTGTTGATCGTGAAGCCAAACACCCACAACGCAATCAAAGTTGCCGCCAAACAAACCGGAATCGAGATACTCACAATCAACGTCCCCCGAAGGTTGTGTAAGAACATCCAGATGACGATCCCCACCAAGAAAATCCCGAAAAAGATAGCGATGTTCAAGTCGAGCAAACTCTCAACAATCTGAACTGAAGTATCTAGCGTAACAATAAACTCAATCCCGTATTGCTCTTGCAAGGATTCCAAAAGGCTCTTTCCGCCAAAGTCTGGACTAGCTTCTCGAATTGCCTTGCTAATCTCAACCGCATTCCCTTCCTGTGACTTCTGCACGATCAAAACAACCGAGTCATCCCCGTTCACCCGGCTACTTTCTCGCAGTTCTTTGTTCGCATCAATAACCGTTGCAACATCCCCTAAACGAACTTGCTTGCTCGGTGCCCGCTGCTGAGGATCAGAAATCGTCAAATACATATTGGTCAGCGCGTCTACCGATTCAAATTCACCCAAGACCCGAACCGTAAACTCTTCTTCGCCCGCGACAATCCGGCCCGCCGGAACGTTCAACGCCGCCGCCGTTACCGCCCGCTGAATATCAGAAACCCCAAGCCCATAGCGAAGCAACGCGTCACGCTTCAGTTGAACCTGAATCTCCCGTTCATCTCCCCCTAAAACCGAAACCTGAGCGACCCCCTTAACCCGAGCAATCTTGTCCTTGAGCTGGTTATCCGCCAAGTCGCGCAACTGCCGATTGCTCAACCCCTTTGACCGGAGCGCCATCGTCAAAACCGGGTCACTTGCAGAGTCAAATTTATCAATCAGCGGTCGCTCGGCTTCTCTCGGCAATTGCGAAACTACCGCATCAACCTTCGTCCGAACTTCGTTCAATCCAACCTGAATATCTGAACCAATAACAAACTGAACGACGACGTTTGAAAAACCCTCCTGACTCACCGAGGTCACTTCCTGAACGTTCGCTATCCCCGTAACCGCATCCTCGATCTTCTTACTGATCAAAGTATTGATTTCGTCCGGACCAGCCCCCGGATAAACCGTCGTAACCGTGACAACGCCAAAGTTGACGTCCGGGTTCAACTCCACCCGCATACTGTTAAACGCAATCCATCCACCAAGGATAGAAGCCAGCATCAACATCAAAATGAAGACTGGTCGCGTGATTGCTGTTTTAGTTAAACCCATTCGTCTGTGCCTTTACTATCTTTGTTCGCTCTTTAACTCTTTCAAGCCGCCCTACTCTGCTTCAACCTCAGCTTCACTCGGCTCTGCCTCCGGCTTCTTTTCCGTGCCATCGTCGATCCGAATAGGTGCCCCATCAAACAATGTCGATTGTCCACTAGTGATCAACTGCTCACCATTCTCCAAGCCATCCACGATTGCGACGTCTGCTTCCGTGCGGATCACCGTCACCGTCTTTTTCCGGGCAACCATCATGCTCTCGCCATCTACAGTCTCTCGCATCGCAATGAATACAGAAATGTTCTGGCCATCGCGTTGCACCGCCGTATTCGGCACCACAAATACATCTGAAAGCGTGCCCAGCTTCAATGTCCCGCGAACAAACATGCCTGGCTTCACCTTCCCTGCAGCCTCATTGATCGAAACTCGAACTTTGAACAACCGCCCTAAATCACTCGCCGACGGGCTGACCGAAACTACTGTTCCGCTCAACGCCACATCACCAAGCGCATCAACCGAAGCGTCCACCGCCATTCCCGGTGCAACATCCGCAATATCTTTCTCAGGAACTTCAGCTTCAAAGAAAATCCCATTCGTACCCACCAATCGCGCAACCGGAACTCCTGGAGAAACCACAGTTCCTGGTTGAAGTGGCTGGCCACTAATCTTTCCACTCATTGGCGCAGTAACCTTCAAATCATCAACCGCGATCCGCGCCAAGCTCACTGCATCCTGGGCGGCTGAAACTTGCGCCCGGGCTGCATCGACTCGATCCTGAGCTGCCGGATCAAGCTTCTTATTCGCCCGATCCAAGTTCAACTGCTCTTCGGCTTGCCGAACCTGTTCGCGCAACTGCTCAATATCCTCCGGACGCGTCACTTCCAAAATCAAGTTGTACTGCTCAACCGCACTGGTATAGCCGGCTTGCGCATTGTCAAATCGGTTCTGATCAACCTCCAACTGGGCTTTGGAAATAGCTCCTTCCGCCTCTAATCGCTTGGATCGCTCCAAGTTCTTTCGCGCAAGCTCCAAGTCACTCTTTGCCCGGTCAACGTTTGCCTTAGCTTGAGCCTTTTCTTCACTTCGTGATCCGTTTTGAGCCTTCGCCAAAGCCGCCTTAGCTTGCCGGACCCGGGCTTCACTCGCCTTAACCGCCGCCGTGCTTCGCTCCGGGGTTACTCGTGCGTCCCGCTGCGCCTGGCTCAACGCCGCATTTGCTGATCGCACATTCGCCATCGCCTGACTCAACCGCGCCTGAGCTTCCTGACCTTCTTGAACTGCAATCACTTGGCCCGCTGAAACCATTGCGCCTTCTTTCACATAAACTGCGATCAAACGACCCGGTGACTTGACGCTCACCTGAACATCATCATCCGTCACCACAGAACCCGTCAATTCAAGTGTCTTCGGAGCGTCAACCGAACTGACCGGTTTGACCATGACCGCCGTCGTCTGGTCAGTGACAATCTCTGCAACCTTTTTGGCTTGCTCCTGACCACCTCGATCCACACATCCCGTGAGAGCCAAAACACTCACTCCGGCTATCAATCCAATTGCCCAATTTCTCACTGACCTTCCTCCTTGTTTTCGCCTTGCGCTGGTGCCGGAGTCGCCTCTGGCAAGTTCGTCAAATCGTCCACTCCGACCGCTTTTTGAAGCGCAACATATGCCGACCGAAGTTGATACAACGCTGCCACTTCGGCAGACTGTGCCGAAACCAAATCCTGCTGACCAACAATCACGTCCAGCAAAATTCCAACTTCCTCGTCATAACGAAGCTGGGCGAGCCGCAAGGCTTCTTCCGCCAAAATCCGATTCGACTTGGCAGACTCATAACTCGCAAATGCCGTCTCGTATTGCGTTACCGCAACCCGAACTTCAAACGCAACTGCCAACTGAACCTGCTGAAGCAAAATCTTTGCCCGCTCTTCCTGTTCCTTCGCCCGCTGTGTATTAGCCTTAATCGCCCCACTTGTCACGATGGGAACGCTGACCGTAGCACTCGCACTGGTTTGCCGCTCTGGCTGACCAAACCCCGGATCAATGATTTCCGTATGCCCCGCCGACAGAGTCAAAGTTGGCAATGCTGCCCGCTGCTCCGCTTCTCGGCTCTTAGCCAATGCTTCGATCCCGGCCTCGGCTCGTTTGAGTTCGGGTCGATTCAAAAGCGAGCCTCTCACGTAAATTGCCGTCTCTCGCAGCATTTCCGGATCATTCTCAACCGGCACCGGAGTAAATTCCGTCTCAATCGGTCGCGCCAACAAATTGTTCAAATCCTGTTTCGCGATCCGCAAATTCCCTTCGGCCTGAATTTTTGCCTGTTGCAACCGCTTCAAATCAGATTCCAGCCGCAACACATCAAACTTTGGAATCGCTTCCGCATTGAATCGAATCTGCGCATCTGCCAGTCGCCTCTCCGCCGATACAACTGCCGCGCTCTGGATGTCAAAGAACTCCTGAGCCTGCAAAACCGACAAATACTTCGTCCGAACCTGACTTTTCAAGTCATTTCGAACGGTTTCTTTCGCAAACTCATTGACCTTCACATTCAAAGTCGCTGCATCGAGGCGGAGTGTCACAACCCGAGAGATGTCAATAATCTGTGACACTCCCAAGTTAATCGTATTCGTGACATTCGAACCGTTTTGACCAAACGCTCCAGGCGTGACAGTGTTTGACCATTGCGTAGTCCCCGAGAGAGTCGCCCCTGGCCCCAGCGCCGCTTCGGCAATTCGCCGACTCGACCGCGCCTCCGCGATGTTACTCTCGGCAACCCGCAATTCAAATGCTTGCATCTCGGCAATCGCGAGAGCTTCGTCCAACGTCATGGCTGGAGCCTCCTGCCCCCCCAAGACGACCGCTAATGTCAAATAGAATCCCAGCATCTGTTACTTCTCCTCCGGTGCCTCGTAAGGCTCACTCTGCTCTGCTTTCATAATCCTCAACTTGATCTCTTCCAAAAATTCGTTCATCACGCCAAACGAACACACCATCAATCCCGGATGAACCGGATCACGCATCACCAAAAGCTTGTCCCCTGGTTTGATCCCCAATTCTTCCCGCGCCTCCGCTGGAATAACAATCTGCCCCCGTTCACCCACCGTCACGGAGCCGTAAAAGCACTCATCAAAGTTGATTCCCATGTTAACCTCGCAAAAGTATACAAAATCATACTTTTCATACATAGGTACTTTTGTGTCAACAATAAGTTAAAATTGATAAAATTCAAAAACATGAAATTCCTCCCAGTAATTCTAACAGTTACTACAGCCTGCGCCGCTGGGGCAGTTCCCCATTCTCGAATTGACTCAGAAAAGTCCCAGCCTGAAAAAATCCTTCCCATTCAAAACACTCGTTCCGTCAATCAAGCCTATTTGCGCCCTCTCCCCCTCGGCCCCCTTCTCAGACCTGGTCAAAACCAAACGAGCTGGCTCCTCGGAATCGAAAACGAGTTCCGCGTGAATCAAACGATCCGAGAAGATGGCGAGTCTTGGAGACTTCGATACCTTTACCGCCACGCATCCGAACAAGGCGAATGGCTCATTTCAATCCCCCTCATCCACAGAGGCGGCGGACTCCTCGATTCCTTCATCGATCTCTGGCACCAAAATGTAGTCAACCACTCCGCCCCCAATCGCGAGATCACTCCGTATGGACGCAACCGCTATATCCTGCACGACGGCAGCCGTCCCTCCCCAGGTACTAACCTTGGCGATCTCACCACTGGGTACCGATTCCGATTGCCAGCTTCACCACAAATCAGCATCAAACTCCCAACCGGCAACCCCGGTCAACTCCTCGGCTCTGGCGGAACTGATCTTGCTTTTTCCTGTGAGCAAACCTGGTCCATTGCTCCTCGCTACGATTTCACTGCTCAAGCAAGTCTCATCTATCAATCGCCCAGCTCGGGCTGGACCGCAACTCGCCCATGGATCGCCACCTATAATCTCGCTCTCGCCTATCGAATAACGGAGCACCAATCCTGGATCCTTCAACTTACGTCGGAAACACCCGCCGTCCAAAACGACGAGCCATTTCTTGATCAGCCCAACCGAATCATCTCGCTCGGCCTCAGCCAATCCACCAAAGCTGGAACCTGGACATTTTGGATCAGCGAAGATGGCGACATCGGTTGGTTCAATCTGAACCGAGGCGTTACAACCGGCGCCGATTTCGCGATCGGAATCCGATTCACCCAAAAACAATAAAAGCCCTGGACATATTCTGCCAAGGGCTTTCAACTCATCCAATCCTGCGTTTACTCGCCGGCTTCTTCAGTTTGCTTCTGCTCGCGCGGTTCGCGATTCTCTCGCGGCTCGCGAGCGTCACCCATTGAACGACGGCGCGGGCCAGTATCAACAGCTTCGCGAACGACAAACGGCAACAATGCCATTTCTCGCGCGCTCTTGATCGCGTTTGAAATCATCCGCTGCTGCTTTGCTGTGTTTCCGGTCTGGCGAGCGGCCAAAATCTTGCCTCGCTCACTAATAAACTTCTGCAACGTCGCCACATCTTTATAGTCCACCGACTCAACTTTGTTCAGAGTCAAGAAGCTAACTTTGCGACGGCGACGGGGTCGGGTGCGACCATCATTGCGGCCCTCCGACATGTCCACGGACATTCCGTCCGCAGCGCCATCCAGATTTTCTTTGTCAAATTCGCTCATCAAACGATCCTGATCCCACTCGGGAATCGAACCAACATTATGCCACACACCCTTCATCCATCTTTCACAAGGTCCCCAATGCACCGGGTCCCCGCCAATTTCCCCGCAAAACTGCAACCGCAAAAACCCTCGCTTTCTTGTGCCCTCGCAAACCCACCAGCTACCAAATCAAACAAAACCGGAACAACCCAATCAGCCCTCCCGAAAGGGAAGGGTCGCCAGAAAGCCCCAATCAGATCCGGGGGATGCCCTCCTCCAGTGGTCTGAAAAGCAACCCTCCAGCCCAGGGCCATCGCTTGCGATGGCCCCGATTAACTTTGCTCCGTCGCTAGCAATCGCCCCAATTAACCTAAAGCCTTCGAGGGCCACTCTCGTCGTTGAGGGTTAAGGTGCAAGCCCCAGCCACTCATTCCAATTCGTATCCTGAGCTAGCTTCATTCGCTCATAATCCGTCCGGAATGTCGCATAAGTTGACGTATCGGAAAAGTCAATGGACAAACCGTGGCTGTTCGGCGATTCCGCATTACTGTATTCATAAACCACCGCCTGAGCAATCGCCGTCCGCACATTGCTCGCTGCCGTCCGCACAGATTGCGGAATCGTCAAGTCTCCTTCCAACCGGAAGCAGACATCAACAATGTCTCGATAAACCCGGGTCGAAGCCGGTGAATAGCTCTGAGCGGTGTTTCGAATCGTTTGAATCTGTCCCGCAATCGCCAACCGATGCGTAATCAACTGATCCGCCAACGCCGAAAGCGATGTTGCGACGTTGTTCAACTGGCTCGACGAAACGACGCTCTGAGTGATTTTACGGAATTGATACAAATTCCCCGGCTGAGCTTGTTCCTGCATTCCATCTACAAATGCCCGCGCCAAGTTCAAACTCGATGCATTCGGGTTGTCACGGAATTCGTCGAAAATAAGATGATACGGATACCCTTCTCCCGGCGGACTCTCCTCACTCCCGACCACATAATCTGCAAATCCCCGCACTTCATACGCCACTTCCATCATCTGCATCAGACTCGCATCCCAAGCAATGATGTCAAAGTGATTCCCTGCCAAAGCCGCGTCCGTTTCCCAACTCTTAATGGAAGTTCCGTACTGATCATCATAACTAAACGCTCGAGTGGTCAGACTCTCCGTGCTCCGCTTCCAGCCATTGCCGTGATTCCAAAGAATCAATACATACCGATCTGCCGGATAGTTCTCCTTGCCCCACTCGATGAAATCCGCCAAAGTCTGGGTACTGCCCATATCCAGAGCATTTCCATTCGCATCGCGAATGTTGTTCTGCACAAGCTCACTCGCAATCGCAGATGTCGTGTCCGGCTTCACCAAATACCGCCGAACACCATCAAAGCTTGACCCACCAAACGCCGATTTTGATTGCTTCCACTGAACCACAAACCGGACATCCGGGTTTCCAGCGACCTGCTCCATCTGGTTAACATTAAGCGTACTGAACGAAAACAGATCGTTGGCCGCATTCAGATAGACCAAAACGGTCCACTTGCCTTGTGTCGTTGTCCGCTGGGTGACATCAACATCTGCTGACTTGGACAAGCTATGTGCGGTAGAAGCAGCCCTCACCGCCCCTGACCCAACCGTAGTCGCCGTGAATTGTCCCGTCGTCGCTCCAACCGTCCCAATTCCTCCCACCACCGACCACCTCAAATCACCAACCGGCAAGAAAACCGCCTGACCACCGTTCAGTCCCGTACTCACGAACTGCGTAATCGACTGCTCCTTAACCGAACCAGATCCCGGGACAACTTTCAATTCGGTTGGCGCAATCCCGTACCGTGAAGTCGCAGTATATGTCGTTCCAGCCGTCCCTCCTGAACACAGGTCAACGACCTGTGTCAGCTCCCCAATCGCCCCCCCTCCCGCATTCGCTTGGTTGTAAATCGTCGCCTTCAAAACGTGAACCCCCGCCGCCAAATTCGTCAACGTCATATCGCTAAACAAAGTCCCATTTCGGTTCACCGAATCTGATCGCAAAACAAACCCGTCCGCATCAATGATTTGTATCACCTGGCTCGCGTTTGCTGGCGCACTGCCCCAAACGGTTTGATAACTCACATTCCCCAATCCCGTCGCCACCGAGCACTGACCCGGTGCGAGATTCGAAGAGTCACCTGAAACCCCACCCCCTCCACCTCCACAACCCAACAGAATTCCAATCCCCGCCACCAAGAGGCCGTTCAGCAGTCCTCGACTCCAAGAAAATGATTTCACCTCTAAGCTGACGATTATTCCCATCAAATCGTTCTAAAATCTGCTCCCAAACCACTAAGAACCGGGCTTCCTTCCGCCAACAATTCAAGAGAATGGAATCGGTACATCCCTCTCTCTTAAATCATATTATTGAGTGGCGAAAACTCCCTTCTGATTCGCCAGAAGAAGAAGAACTCCGTCAGGCTATCACGGCGCGCCTCAACCAACTCGAATCCGCCGAGCGAGAATCCCTCGTCCTGAAGCGCATTGGAACTGCCTTCAAACTTCACCACACCACCGCTCCGACCTCTCTTCACGCCGCTCACAGTATTCGCGGTGCTCTCGACCTCCTTGCTGTACGAGTCTGGGTCAATATCAACTGCAAACTCACCAATGTCGCAACCGCCCAAGAACGCCCCGGTCGCACCAACATCCCACTCAGCCAGACCCCCGCTAATGCCACAACCGTCGCCACTTGGGAAATCTGGGACACTTGTCTCCGTGCCCTGCTCCCCCTCCAAGTTGATCAAGACAAACTCGGTTTCATCGAACTCTTCGCCCCCCGCGAGCGCGACCGATTCCTCCACGAACGCGATCTCCACATCACAATCGCCGAACAACTCTCTCTCGTCATCCGCTCGGCTCAGCTGTTCGAAAACGTCGAAACTCTTGCTACAACCGATCCCCTCACCGGGCTGAGCAACCACCGAACCCTGCAAGACTTCCTCGCTGAACAATGCGATGAAGTTCGACGCCACCGCTCCCGAGTCGGAGTTGTCATGGTGGACGTAGATCACTTTCGACTCTTCAATGAAACTTATGGTCACGATGCCGGTGATGAAGTTCTGATTCGAGTTGGAAAAGCCCTTCAAAAAGCTGTCGGCGAGAAAGGCCTCGCTGCCCGGTACGGAGGCGAAGAATTCACGCTGATTCTCCCCGGTGCCGATGAGCAAACCACCGAAATCATCGCCCTCTCCGCCCTCGACCACATTCGCCACGTTGTCTTCACAGCCCCAAACGGCGAGCAAAAATCCATCACCGCATCCATGGGCTATGCCTGCGGACCTACCCACGGCACCCACCCCGAACGAATTCTCAAAATCGCCGACCAGGCCCTCTATGCTTCGAAGCACAACGGTCGCAACCAAGTCTCTAGCCCGGATCAAATCCCCAAAGCGGCGTAATCAGAGTGTTTTCTAAGCCCAAAGGACCCCAAATCCCCGCCGAAACTCCCCGGACCTTGCCCCGGCTTCAAAACCCCTGCCATAATTCCTGTTCGCGACTTCACGTCTGAGGAGAATTGACCTCGGAGGAAATTGGATCATGTACGCAATTGTCAAAACGGGTGGAAAACAGTATCGAGCGGCTAAGGACGAAACCATCATCGTCGAAAAGCTCGAAGGCGAAGCCGGCGATGCCGTCGAGCTGAGCGAAGTAGTTATGGTCTGCAATGGTGACAAAGTCTCCATTGGTAGCCCATTCGTCAAAGGCGCAACTGTCAAGGCAACTATTGTTCGCCAAGGCAAAGCCAAGAAAATCAACGCATTCAACTATAAGGCCAAGAAAAATCAGCGCAAGCGCTGGGGCCACCGACAACCTCAAACCACCCTTCGCATCACCGAAGTCGCAGCAGGTAAATAATAAATGGCACATAAGAAAGGGCAAGGCTCATCCAAAAACGGTCGCGATAGCAACTCCAACCGCCTCGGCGTCAAGAGATTCGGCGGCGAAGTCGTCAAACCTGGCATGATCATCGTTCGACAACGCGGCACCAAGTTCCACCCCGGCGCAAATGTTGGCATCGGCAACGACCACACCATCTTCGCTAAGATTGATGGTCAAGTCAAATTCGAAGGCCCCAAAAACAAACGCCGCATCAGCGTCTACGCTGAGCAAACGGCTTAACAACTCTCAAACCTTAAAATTGCCTCCAAATGACGTTTTGGGGGCATTTTTATTCATAATATATTAACTTTCCGAATCGTATAAATTGCACGATGAATATCCAAGTCTAGAGTTTCGTTCATAAAAGAATCGTTGATTTGTGGCGCTCCAGACTCGAGCCTATCCGAGAGTGCTTCCAAAATTTCAAGATAAAGTCGTAACTGGTTTGTCGACAAAATACTAATCAGGTTTGTTAATCTGCTTTGCCATTCTTGATGGCCCGGCCACGTAAAGTCGCGGGTCAATTCTAGATCATGGCTTTCCGGAACCGAAAGCTCCCGGAGTAGGCAATCCCCCCACGTCAAATCAACCCATACTTCGCAGTCAATAAGTCGAGCACTGTGGTAACAAAAACATCCAATAATTCGGTACATCGCGTACTTCTCACATCCTATAATGAACCAGTATTCAATGCCCGAAGCTTTCACAGAACTCAGTCGCATGATCCTCTCTGCAACACCAGGATCATTATCAACTGCCCCACTTCGGTACCACTCCATAACACTCTCAGGAATATCTGGCCAAGCTGACCACAATCGCAAAACTTCTTCTGTATAAGTCTCTGATCGACTGCGATCCATTACACAATCCCGCTCCGCAGTAAGTCCTTCAAAACCATTAACCCCACCACCCGGCCATCCGCCACCACCGGCATCTCGCCAATCTTCGCCGGATAGTTCTGAAACGCCTCCAGCGCGTCAATCGCCAACAACCCTGGCTCACAAGTCGGACCGCCCGAACTCATCAATTCCCGAGCCGTCCCCGCCGTTACCGAATGCCCATCCACAATCCACCGCCGCAAGTCCCCGTCCGAAACAAACCCCAAAAGCTCACCCGCACCTCCCACAACACAAGCCCCCCCTGCTCCCGCCGAAGTTATCACCCGCATCAACTCCACGACTGAAGTATCAAGCCCAACCACCGCCAAGTCTTCACCCTGACGCATCACATCGCCGACCGTCAGCAAGAGTCGCCGGCCCAAAGCCCCCGCCGGATGGAACTTTGCAAAGTCCTCACTCGTGAACTTCCGCTCTTCCATGACCGCCACCGCGAGCGCATCGCTCATCGCCAACATCATTGTCGTAGAAGTCGTCGGTGCTAAGTTGTTCGGACACGCCTCACGCTCAACTCCAACATTCAAAACCAAATCCGCCGCCCGCCCCGCTGAACTCCCCGGCCGACCCGTCATAACCGCACTCTTTGCTCCAATCTGCCGGAAGCTCGGAAACAGCCGTACTACTTCGTCGGTCTCGCCCGAATACGTGTAACCAAGCACGACATCATGCTCCGTGACCATCCCTAGATCGCCATGAACGGCCTCCGCCGCGTGCAAAAAGAACGAGGGCGTACCCGTACTCGCAAACGTCGCCGCCGCTTTCGCCGCAATGTGACCGCTCTTCCCAATCCCACAAGTCACCAACCGCCCCCGACATCCCAAAATCCATTCCATCATCAAGTTGAATTCGCGCTCCACCGACGATGCCTTCGCGATCAACGCCTCCCCTTCTTCTCGCAAAACACGACCAATTGCCTCGCTCACCGTCCCCGTACCCCCATCGTCCGCTTACCAAATAGAGAGGCAATCCACTCTACCGCCGCAATTGCTGTGTTGGAACCAATGTCCTCCATCGGGTTCACCTCTACCAAATCAACGCCCAAAAGCTGGTAGTCAGAATCCGTGCGAGTTACAAGTTGGTAGAGCATCTCGGCGAGCAAGTGCCCCTCCCGATAAGTCAATCCACCCCGAACTGCTGTGCCAGTTCCCGGTGCCAAAACCGGATCGAGTGAATCAACATCAAAGCTCAACCACAACTTTTTCGCCCCCGTTCTTCTCAGCCAATCATCAATCTCTTTCAGAACCGCTGGAATCCCTAAATGATCGACTTCTTGCATCGTCCATGCCGTTTCCAGCCCCAATTGATCGTAATGCTGAATCTCCCCTGCGTCAACATCCCGCAATCCCAACCACCCAATCCGGTCACTCCGCAATCCCTCTGCCGGAACAACCTCCGCCAAAATCCGATCCCAAACACCTGCCGCCCCCAAATCCCGTACCGGGGACCCACAAGGCAATCTGAGCAACCCCGCAACAGGCATCCCATGAAAATTTCCGCTCCCACTCGTGCCCGGTGTATTCAAATCCATATGCGCATCAATCCATAAAACCGCCACATCATCTCGACCCGCCGCTCGCAAAGCCCCACTAACTGAACCAAACGACAAACTGTGGTCCCCTCCCAAAACAACCGGAACTGCCCCTCTTCGCACCGACTCCTCCGTCGCCGATGCTAGCTTCATATAACAGTCCAACGCGGCCGCCATTTTCGCCTCGTAACTTTCTGGTAATTCAAAATCAAGCACAACGACGTCCCCCATTGCCTTCACTTCATATCCCAAATCAACGAGCGTTTTGCGAATCTGCTTGAGCTGCAAAGCACCCGGCCCAAGCCGACTGCCATAGATCCTCCCGCAAAAATCAAAAGGAACACCCCAAATTTCAATCGGCAAATTCTTCACCTCCCCATTCTACTAGCCCCAACTCGCTCAAAAGCCTCAAGACCTCAACCTCACCCCCCCGTACACTCTCAGGAATTCTATGGCACCCCATGTCGGCGTTCTTGCCATCCAAGGCAGTTTCCAAAAGCACATTGAGTCCCTCGTCCGCGCTGGGCACCCCGCAGACCAAATCCATGAAATCCGCACTCCCGAAGACCTTTCTCAAGTGCGCCGGCTGATCATCCCCGGCGGAGAATCGACAACCGTCGGACTTCTGATGCAATACACTGGTCTCGATCAAGCAATCATCGAGCGGGCCCACCAAGGAATGCCGATCTGGGGAACATGTATGGGAATGATCATGCTCGCTCGCCAAGTTGAAAACCGCGAGCAGTTTTCGCTCAACCTCCTCAACATCACCGTGCGCCGAAACGCCTTTGGAGCCCAAGTCCACAGCTTTGAGACTCAACTCACTGTCGCCGGCTTAGTTGACCCAATCGAAGCAGTTTTCATCCGCGCTCCCATCGTCACCAAGCACGGCCCAGAAGTCCAAGTCCTTGCCACGTTCAATGACCACATTGTTGCCGTTCAACAAGACAAAATCCTCGGCACCAGCTTCCATCCCGAGCTCACAAGCGATACCCAACTCCACAAGTATTTTCTCAATCTCTAAAAATTAAGTGCCCGGCTCCGAGGGCGCGGAAACCGGGCTATTGGGGTTTTGGGAGAAAGAAAAACCTTCTTACATTCAGTAAGACTCTTCCCCCAACCTCATGTTCCCCGGTCCCAAAATTCTTAAAGAAGATACGTCTGCCGCTCGGTTGTTCCGAACATCGTTCGATCAACAAGTTCTAAATCCTTCAGACCACCCCAGCCCCCATCCCAAACTAATCCTTCCCCAAACTCCATGTCGCCAACATAAAGCACCAACTCGTTCCCAACCCCCAATGTCAAAAATCGCCGTAGGGTGTCCGCCCCGCCTTCCACCAAAACTCCACGAACCCCTCGTTCGTCCAGAATCTTCAAAATCCCCTCCGGACTCAAGTTCGCTCCGTGAAATTGATCTAACCAAAGAGTCTCCGCAGAATCATCAAACACTCGCTCCTCACCGGACAACCTGTGCCAAGGGTCAACTATGATTCGGAGAGGCTGATTCACCACACCTGGAATCCGTGCCGTCAATCGGGGATTGTCCGCCAAAACCGTGCCTCGCCCAACCAAAACGCTCCCCCGCTCCGCCCGCAATCGGTGAGCATCCAGCCTCGCCTCCTCTGAGCTAATCCACTGGCTTGTTCCGTCAGGTCTTGCCAAAAAACCGTCACGAGTGATCGCAGCTTTCAACGTGACATAAGGCTTTTTGAACTCGACCGAGTACAAGAACTGGTGATTCATTGCCCGGGCTTCTTCTTCAAGAACCCCAGTATCAACCGCAATCCCTGCTGCCAAGAGAGCCCCCGCACCACCCCTGGCTTTCTCAAAAGGATCGCGAACGGCAAAAACTACTCGACTCACTCCAGCCTCAATCAATGCCAATGAGCATGGGCCAGTCCGACCTGTGTGATTGCACGGTTCCAAAGTGACATAAGCAGTTGCACCCTTCGCTGAATCACATCTGGATAATGCGATAACTTCAGCATGTGGGCCTCCCGCATGGTCATGAAATCCTTCTCCAATCACGACCCCGTCACGCACGAGGACGCACCCAACCCGAGGATTCGGTGCCGGAAATCCACCACGCGCAAGCTCAATCGCCCGCGCCATGAACTGGAAATCAGCTTCGCGGGACGTCGTCTTCCTCCGGCCAATCCTCGGGGTTTACCGGAAGATCAGCTTTCATTCCCTCATTCTCTTCCCTCTGATCCTTCAAACTAAAATCCTGCTCCTTGTGGTCAGTCAAACTCCCTTCCACGAACGTCTTCATATTCCGCTCGGCTTCTTCTTTAAGACTTCGCGTCGTTTGCCTCAATACCAAGAGTGCACAAACAATCGCCGTGATCATCACCGCAAAAATCGTGAGCGTATAGGTTCCAAATTGCAACGCGTAAACCGCCAGCTCGCGTTCGCTCGAACCCTTGGGTGGCTGCCGCTGCATCATGAACGGAATCCCACAGAGCAACGCCACTCCAAAAATCATCAATCCAGTCGTAAAGGTTTTTAGACGCATTCCCGCCTCAGCTCCGCTATACCTTCGGAAATAGAATTCGCCCTCATCAGGTAGCTACCAGTAACAAAATCTGTTGCCCCCGATTTCCAGAGTCCACGAATCGTCGTCGGATCAACCCCTCCATCAACCTGAATCCGCAATTGGGGCCGAGCCATTCGGATCGCCGCAACCTTCTCCAAACAACTCGCAATGAACTTCTGACCTCCCCAACCCGGGTTTACCGTCATCACTAATGCCAAGTCCATAACATCATAAAGCGGCTCCAAAACCGCCACCGACGTTCCGGGATTGATCGCAACCCCAGCTTGAATTCCTCGTTCTCGCAACTCCTGGCACAGCCGGTGCGCATGGGGTGCAACCTCTGCATGAAAGATGATTCGCTTACATCCCGCCTCGAAAAAGGCATCAAAGTGATTCTCCGGTGTGAGCGTCATCAGGTGAGCCTCCAAAGGAATTTGAACCTGTTTTCCCAAGCTCTTTGCCAAATCCGCTCCAAACGTAATCGGCGGCACAAACTGTCCATCCATCACATCTAAGTGGATCCAATCCGCCCCTCCAGCTTCCATTTTGACCACCGGATTCAAAAATCCCGCCGGGTCGCAACTCAAAATTGATGGGCAAATCTTGACTTCCATCATTCCTCTTCCTTTTCTTCCTCTGGTTTAGCTGTCATTTGCTCGACAAGCTCACCATCAAAAAACACCCGGATCAGAAGCTCATCACCAACCCATCGCACTCTCTCGTCCACTTCTTGTCCGGCGATCATCACTTGCTCAAACAACGTCTTGGTGCCCTGATCATCCGTAACATCAATCCGCACCACCACATCCCGGCCCACGTCATCTGGAATCGTGAACTTGACTCGATTGGTGTGCCAATCTTTGCTTCGCACATTCCCCACACTTCGGTTCCCGTTACTGACCTTCAGCCGGATTCGTGTAAATCGCTCCACTTTCTTCCTTGCTTCCGGAACCTGAGAAACAATCAAGCCCTCATCCAATTCTCGATCACGAACCAACTCAATATCAGTATCGTTCAGTTCAAGGTTCAAAGTGCCTGCAAGTCGCCGAGCGTCTTCAACTGTTCTTCCTCGGAAATCTGGAATCTCAACAAACCGCGATCCTTTGCTCACAACCGCTTCAACTTTCGCTCCCTTCCGAATCTCCTCACCGGCAGCGGGAATCGTCGAAATAACGGCTCCCTCTGCGTGAGTCTCGCTCTCCTCCCGTCGCCCCTCCCGCAAAACTAATCCCAAGTTAGAAAGTTCTTCTCTGGCTTCTGCAATCTGCTTATCCGCAATATTAGGAACGGCCAGAGTTTCGGGCTTCTGTGAATTAAAGAAAATCCAGCTTCCAACAAATCCCAAGAAAATGATCAATATCAAATAGAACAGCCATGCCAACCAAAGGGGCATTCCATCCGACTTCTCCTGATCCTTTTTCACCTTCTCTTTCTTCTTCTTCACTTTCGGTGTATCTTGCGGTTCCCCATCAACCGCATTGAGCTCGGGAGCAACCGATTCAGCTTCTTCCGTACTTACCGATCCCTGGATCGGCCAATTGATCTTCTTACCAAATCTCAATGCGTCCTGAACCGCTTTCAGATCATTCAGCAAATCCTGCGCCGACCCATATCGTCGCCTCGGATTCTTATCCATACATTTCTTAATAATCTCGTCCAAAGCCATCGGCACCGTTGCCGCGACCAATCGGAGCGAGGGATACGGATCATTCGCATGCTTCGCCGCCATCGCTTGTGCCCCATCCGCAAAATAGGGTGACCGCCCTACCAAAACCTGCCACATCAGAACCCCCAGTGCATAGAGGTCGCTCTGTGCCGTTGGCATATCGCCTGCAGAGACTTCCGGAGCGAGGTAGGGAGCCATCTGACCGTGAACCGCGACCGCTAAACTTCCATCCTGACCATAAGCCCGCCACATTCCAGGCAGCAGGAGCTTCGCTCCATCATTACTTGTTGACAAAACTGTTCTCGGCGAAATATCTCCGTGAATAATATCCGCTCCATGCAAAGCCTTTAACCCCTCGCACAACTCAATCGCCATTGAAACTGCTGCCGGCACACTCAGGCTTGATAGCCGTCGTAATCGGGACTCCAAAACCGAACCGGGACTGTAAGCGGAGACAATGTAAAACCCATTCGACTCCTGCTGAGCCAACTCAAGTCGCTCAACTCCCGGATGATTCACTGATTTCAACCGAACAATCAGGGCATTAACTTCCTTAACAAAATTCTCGTTTCTCGGCTCCGTCCCGGAAATACCCCTCACGAAGAAGTTCTTATCCGTGCCCTTCTCCGTTGATTTATAGAGATCGTAGAGCGCGTCTGACCCCACCTCTTCAACGAGCTTATACTTGCCTCCGATCTCCTGACCAATCATGCTTCTTCCTCAGACGGATCAACCTCTTTGCTCGGCACAAATGCCATGCCCACAATCGCAAGAAACAGAACCAGTGAAAGCATTGGCACCGGAGACGATTCGATTCTTGCCGAATACTCTGCCGCGGTTCCACCAAAGTACGCCGACAACGATGCTAAGTAACCACCAACGAGCAACAAACCCGTCACGCTCGCCACAACCAGTCGCATCAAGTCCATAAGTCCGCCAAAACCGATTGAACCATGTCTGGTTCAACGCCGTGGCATAGTTTACACTCGCCCGGTACAGTTACCAGACTCAGACTCAGTCCATCGCCAATATTCTTTTTATCCCCTGTCATCAATTCAATGAGTCGACTCAATTCAATTTCACTTTTTGGTCGCACGGGCAGATCATAAAGGTCAAAAATTTCTGCCACATCAAATGGATCAATCTCTGAAATACCCGCCCGGTACGCAATGGCCGCCTCTGCGACCATTCCAATCGCAATTGCTTCCCCGTGAAGCAAGTTTGAATACCCATCAAGAGTTTCTAGCGCGTGACCAACCGTATGTCCAAAGTTCAAAATTGCACGAGCTCCGCTCTTCTCTTCAAAGTCAGCCTCTACGACATCTCGCTTGATTGAAATACAGCGCGCCACAACCTCTTGTAGATCGGTTGATTCTATCGACAATCGCTCACTTTTAAGATTATCGAGCAGTTCTACATCCCAAATCCAACCGTATTTGATGACCTCAGCCATCCCGTTCGTAAAATGCTCCGGCGGCAAAGTCTTAAGAAGATCAATGCTGAGCCGAACTTCCTTTGGATTATGAAATGCACCCAGCAAGTTCTTTCCATGACGAAGGTCGATCCCCACCTTCCCCCCCACAGAGCTATCTACCATCGCCAAGAGTGAAGTCGGAACCTGAACAAAATCAACCCCTCGATGAACTGTCGCCGCAACAAACCCCGCTAAGTCTCCCACGACCCCACCACCGAACGCCCAGATAACGCCGTTCCTTTTTAAACCTAATGACAAAACCTGATCGACGACAGAAAGATAAACCTCTGGAGATTTACTCGCTTCTCCGGCCCCAATCACAACGAGGCGTTCAGTTGAAATGGACTCCCGATAAATGGAGTGCAGATTCGAGTCTGTAATGACAACCCCTGAGCGATCAATTCCATCCCAAGTTGAGTCACTCGGCAAGAAGCGAACTTCGTATCCGGATGATCCGTCAACGTTAATGTCCATCGAGTGCCACCCGTATTCTTTCCGCAATCACTTCGATTGGCTGCTCATCAACCTCAACTCGAACATCTGCTCGTTCATAAAGGGGGCGTCGAGAAGCATAAAGATCTCGCAACTTGGTTTCCCAATTCTCTGTCTGCAACAAGGGCCGCTTGCGACTCGATTGGTCGAGACGAGTTTCCAAAAGCTCAACCGGCACATCGAGGAAAACACTCCGACCGAGCCGGGTGAATTCAACCCAATTCTCTGATCGCAATACAATCCCTCCCCCTGTAGCTAATACCCGTCCCTCTGGTTCCAAATTTTTCAAAATCGAAGTCTCGTGATATCGAAATGCTTCTTCTCCGTAGAGTTCAAATAATTGTGGAATCGGCCGACCGAGCCGGTGCTCAAGCATCATATCCGTATCTTGGAATGGAACTCCAAGCAAATCTGCAAGCGCCCGACCAACCGTGCTCTTACCACTGCCCATCATTCCAACCAAGATCACTGACTCCATTTTCATTCATTCGATAAAAAAGCAGCGGCAACCAAAGGTCGCCGCTGCCCGTCTTGACCGTCCTTCGAGCCTACGGAATTCCGAAGCCCGGCGTTCCTTCGTCAACAATCTTCGGTGTAACGAAGATGATGAGTTCAGAAGAACTTTGTCGGGATTCTTTCTTTCGGAACAATTGACCGATGACCGGCAAATCGCTCAAAAGCGGAATTCGGTTTTGGTTATATGAATCCTGCTTCGTGGTCAATCCACCGAGCGCAACCGTTTCCCCGTCCTTAACTCGCATTGCAACGTTGATCGTTTGGAATGCAGTTTCAGGGAATTGCTGACCATCTGGGCTGGTTCGGAAACCAGTGATGTTCGTAATCGTCGGCGACAAGGTCATGGTGATTGTGTTGTCACCATTGATCCGTGGTCGAACTGCCAAGGTGGAGTTCAAGTTCAGCGGAATTGGAACCGTTGTCGTGTTTGTAACACCGTTGCCAGAAACAACGTTGTTGGTTACAAAGATGAACGTTTGAGTACCCGCCGTCATGACTGCCGTTTGGTTGTTCAGAGTTCGAACGATCGGTGCCGTTACGACCCGACCGTCACCATCTGAAAGCAATGCTCGGAGTCGCATCGAAACGTTGCCCGTTGCGTAATTCAGGAAGACAGGATCGGTTGCGTTTGCAAATCGTCCCGGTGCAACTCCAGCAAAAACTCCTCCGCGCTCGTAGTTCCAGTCAATCCCAAGACTCTTGTCAATGCTTCGAGTCGTGGTAACAAACTCAACCTTAACGGTGACTTGCTTTGGAGCCTTGTCGATTCGGCTCAAAATGTCAAGCAATTCTTGGTAAGCCTGGCTCGTACCACGGAAAATCAGTTCGTTTGTTGCCGGGTTGTAGGTGAGGTCGGTTGTTCCAGCCGGAAGCAGACCTTGTCCGCCAGCGTTAGCACCTGCAACAGATGCGCCGCCACCTTGCTGACCGCCACCACCACCTAGGTTTCCGCCGCCTGCTTGACCGCCGCCACCACCTAGGTTTCCGCCGCCCGCTTGTCCGCCGCCACCGCCACCACGTTGAGGTGCATCACCACCTGGCAACGTCAATCCAGATTCAGAGGACGTGGGTTGATTCAAACTCCCAAATGATCGATTTTCTTGGCTCAGGCGATTCCGATTAATGAAATCTGACGGTGCCCCGAAAGTCGAGCTGTCCATGCTCTGCGGATTTGATCGCCGTGCCAGATCCCACATCTCTTCAAAGACTCGATCTGGATTCTTGACCGCCCCATCGACCAGAAGATCGATGATGTCTCTCGGGTCAGCTTGCTGAACTTTGATTTCGCGAATAATGAGTCGGTCGTTATCCACTTGAGCATTGAGAGGCAATGCTTCGCGCTTGGTACCGAAGTAGATGACAAATACGCCATCTTCGTTACGTTCTGCGTAACCCCCTGCAGCTTGGCAGAGATACTTGATCGCAGTCTCAGCCGAAACATCATCAAGCGACAAATTGATCTTCTTGAATTCGCCTGCATTCTGATTGCTAATAACAAACTGCAAACCTGTTTGCTGTGAGAGCAAACGAGTTGCCGTCAAAAGATCAGCATCCTTCAAGTAAAGATCAACCTTCGTATCGAGTGCTGAACTCTGCGCAATTGAGAATGCCGCGACTGCACCCAGGCAGAGCGTCAAAACTGACTTTGTGAAAATTCCTTTCTTCATTCTGTGTTCCTCCTCAGGATCATTACGGGCTTTAGAAGCCGCCACCACCGCCAAAGCCGCCGCCGCCGAAACCGCCGCCGCCATTGCCTCCGCCGAATCCGCCGCTTCCACCGCCAAAGCCACCGCTTCCGCCGCCAAATCCGCCTCCATTGTTGCCACCGAAGCCACCGCCGCCACCACCGAATCCACCGCCGCCGCCGCCAAAGGCAGGAACGGAGCTCCTTTCGGGTTCAGAACCAAAGGTAGCTTGGTCTAGCAAAATGTCAAGAATCATTTGCGGATCATTCAAAAGAATGATCGGAGGGAAAAACTCAGCCGCTTGATTTTGAGTTCCAAAGTCGGGAGTCGTATTCGTAGCTGCAGTAGGATCCGGCTTTCGGATGATATTGAAAATGTTCCCTTCTTCGCGCCATGTTGCATCAACTTGGGAAAGAATCCCGCGCAGTGCAGTTTTAAACTGCACGTTCTTCAAAGAGACCGTTACAACACCTTGAACATCCGGAGCAACCGTGTAGTTCAAAGATGTTGATCGGAAAAGCACCTTGAGCGCGTCCCGAATGTCTGCCTGATCCAACTCAATCGACTCGATGATGATGTTGTTGGGATCATCCTGAGCCTTGACCTGCGCCGGTGCCACAAAGAGCCCCAAGGCAAGTGCAAATGTCAATGCTGCTGCAACTTTTGTTTTCATGTTCTTGCGTTCCTCAACGATACCTGTTTCTAACTTGTTTTCGCACTCAATTTCAATCTTCGACTCTATTTGTCGCCTTCATCATCCGGGCCACGTCCACCACCACCGCGAGGATCATTCCCCCCGCTTCGACCACCTGCTGGCCCGCCAGTGGGAGCATTGCCGCCACCCAGCTGACCAGGCAGACCCGCCTGTAGTGGAACAACTACCTCTGAAGGAACCCGGCTAGGGTCACGTTTAAAGACAGCTTTTTCGGTGTCAATAGACACGCATCGCCATTCGGTTCCTGCTACCGGCTGACCGGGAACAATGGTGTCCACCGACCCGCCTTGATCAAGAAGGGCAATTACAGCACCTTCACTGACAACAATTCCCGCCAGACGCCAAGCCGGAGTCGGAAATTGTTGGGGTCGAGTGTCTGCCTGACCTGACTCATCAGGAAATTCAAATTCTTGGGAGAAGCCACCTGATTCAGTCATGAGGCGCTCCAGCATTTGCTCCTGATCAAATCGACGCTCAGCCGCTAGCAAGCTAAAGGCGTCCGATCGGCGAGATGACCAGTTCTTTCTCTGGGCAATGTCAAAAACTGAATCCATGTCGGCATAAGCCATGTCCGAAGGAACTGAAACCCCTGCTTGCGCATCGGGCATGTACAATTCACGAACCTTGGGGTCAATCGCCCCCGTCTTTGCACTCGGCCCTGGACGGGCTTCGGTATCACATCCCGCAACCGCAAATGCAACTGCGACCAATGAAATAAGCTTGAGCATATCCTTCATCATCAATCCTCATCATCCCGGCCACGCCCACCACCACGGCTGTCAGTCGCTGGCACTCCGCCAGGTACGCCAACCCCTGCTGGAACTGCACCAGGAGCGACACCTGCCGCGCCTGCCGCACCTGCGACAGCTTTATCTCGCGCCATCTGAATTGTCGGCGAAATTTTCTTTCCTCGCACAAAAGCGACCAACGTTACGTTATAACGTGCTGTCAACTGTGGTGCGGTACCCGTTATAACCAAACCGTCCGCAACTGCAAGATAGTTCGGCATCCGACTCCAAGCCCGAATATTCTCGGCAATTTGCGAGAACGTTCCCCTCACTTCCACTTGACCCATGTCAAAGATAGCGACCGGATACGGCGTATTGGGATAGTTATAGTAACTAGACATGATCGTTTCCGGATCATCTGTCGGCGCAGGAACCAGAGGCCCGGTTACAACTGTAATTCCGCCCGCCTTCACCTGGCGGTTAACCGCCGACTGTACGTTATCTCGGAACAACAAAGAATCAACCGTCAATTGATAAGGATTGACCGCAACGTTCACCCCACCCGCCGATACACTTGCCGGAGGAGTCTTGACTCGAACTGTTTGATCCCACTTATCGTTAATTTCCTTAACCTTTGCCTGCGCAGCCTCAACACGTTTAACCGCCTGTGGAAGCTTCCCTCCTTCAGCATCAAGCTTTTCACCCCATTCGGAGTAAAGCCCCGCGTCGTTCATATTCGGCAAGAATCGCTGGAAAAGACCGTAAGTCAATCCAATGACCCCGAACATCAATCCAATCATCAAAATTGCAAGTGGTGATAATTTCACTGTCTTATTTCCCCCCGTCCGCATCGGGGCCACCAGCCCCTGTTCTAGGTGTACCAGGTCCCGGAGGTGCTCCACCTCCACCCGGCACACCGCCAAATCCATTCGGCGGTACCGATGCTGCACCTGCCGCACCCGCTCCCGCAATCGTTGCTCGCGGGTCAGGCGTTTGAACATTGCGCGCCAATGTTACAGTCATCGTGACTTGCTTGTAGCCCGGCATCGCCTGTCGCGCCCCTTCCACGGCACCGAAATTGCCTTCATTCAAAAATCCTCGAGGCTCACCCGCCGCACGTGCAATCATTGCCTCCATACGATCAAGTGGATCTGTAGGCAACGGAGTTTGACCCGGCTTGACTGGGAGGCCAGTTTGATCAGCTTCCGTCAAATTTGGCACCGACGCTCGGTCAAGCTGGTAGCCAGCTCGGCTAACTGCAACCGCATCAGGAATCTTCCAAAGCGCAACGGAAAGATCAGCATACTGCCTGAAGGTTTCCAAATAACCGTTCAAGGTCACCGTCGTCTGCTGAGGACTGGCCGGAACCGCTGAAATAGAATCAATTCGGTAATAAGCGGGCACATGCTTCAAAACATCCGCGTACAGATCAACGTAAGTGCGGTTGTGCGCGATCATTGCCTCCGAAAGTGCTTGGCTTCGGTTAATGATCGCCGCTTCAGCAATTTGCTTGTCGGCATGATCTGCCGTGGCTTTTGCGTCAACTGCTCGTTGCATCTTGGCTTCGGCATCAGCCTTGGCAGTTGCAAGAGCACCCTCAGACATAACCGTCAGTCCGACGCCTGCCAAAATCCCAAGTACCGCCAAGAGAAGCGCAACGAAGATCATTCCCTTCGCTGCCCCCGCTTTCGATACGCTTTGTGGAAGTAAGTTAAGTTTCATTCAGTCAACTGCCTCAAAAGCCAATATGCATCCCATTTCCAATCGCCATCGCGAAGGAACTCTTCGTTTCCTCCAGCCGTGCCGGATCACCACTCTTCAAACTCATGTTTACGTTTCGGAAGGGATCCATTCTTTCAACCGTCATTCCAACCGCCGAAGTCAAGAACTTGTCCAGATTCTTCAACTGAGCCGAGCCCCCTGTGATCATCATCATATCCACATCACCGCCCTTGTTCTTGTAATAATCCACGCTACGGCGTAATTCTGAGACCAATTCGTCCAGTGCAGGCGCAACAGCAGCGTAGAGAGGATTTTCTTCTACCGGAGCCGGTGTCGCCGCCGGAGGAGCATCGCTCGCCATAGTCTGCTCACTCGGGTCTGCAAACGGGTTGTAGCTCTGAACCGGAGCAGCCCCCGCAAAAGGATTGAATGAAGGAGCCGGGGCTGCATCTTCAGGCAATACGAGTTGCTCATGCTTCGCTTGCTGAGCATCCGCGAATGAGAGACTTCGAGAATCCGCAATCGCCCGCGTGAACATTTCCCCACCCACCGGAACCGTTCGCGAGAAAAGCAACCGCTCATTCTTGTAAATGTTGATCGATGTGGTCTTGTGACCAATTTCAGCAACGCAAATCGTCTTATTCGCCGCTTCTTGCGCATACCCCACATCAAGAAGCCGAAGCAAACTCAACGGCTCAACATCAAGTGCCGCTGCCTTTTTGCCCGAACGTTTTAAAATATCAACGTTCATATCAACTCCCGAACGAGTCGCAATTGCCATCACCACATCCAAGTTCTGAGATGCCGGATCAGCCAACGGATAAGCTTTGAAATCTGTCTCAACTGTGCTTTCAGCAAAAGGAATGTTTCGAGTGAATTCCCACGCCATGTGATCTTTTAACTCACTCTCGCTCATGTTCGGAACTTCAAGCGGACGAACCAAAACCGAGCCCTGACCGTTAAGAGAAACCACGGCATTGGATTCAGAAGATCCTGATTCCATAATCGCTTGCTTAACAATTGAAACCAACTGATCCGGATCGTTGATCCCCACGTGATCAACTGCGCCTTCCGGCACCGGAGCCATCCCCAACGCCGTAATCGTCGGTTGGTTACCTTGCAGGCGGATTTCCGCCACCTTCACCGACTGGCTGCCGATGTCAATTCCCAAAACGCTGTTCAGTCTTTTCGCCATAACGGAAACCCGCTGTGCCCTCTAAGCCAAATGATCTTAGCACTCGGACGCGCCGAGAGTCAACACATTCGGAAGAACTCGACGTAAATCAAGACGAAACCCCACTCCCCAATGGTTACAAATCAACTGCGATATTAATCAATAAAAAAGCCCCGAATCATTCGATTCAGGGCTGCGCTTTGATTGAAAGCGATTCTAAGGTCGCCGAGAGATTCTCGGCGTCGTCTTCGGAGCAAGGGTTTGCATGTAAATATCCTGCGCACCCGCCCGCGTCGAACTCCAAACCATCCAGATCAGCGGCGGTCGACGCTCGACTAGGGATACATTGTTCGTTTCAACCCGATCCATTGTTATGGAAAGGTCGCCTTCCTGACCGATCTGTTCAATCGGCACAAGCTGCTCACCCTGTTCAATAATCAATCCAACGCGTGCTTGAACTTGCTGATTGAAGACAAACTGACCATTCGCATCGATACCTGTGTAAGTCACCGTTACAACTGTTCCTTCTTCTTCCGCTTGCATGTAGATCTTTCCACCAACTGGGTCAATCTGAACCACATTCGATCCCGATCCAGTCAACCCTGTTATGTTGAGTCCAACTGCCGATGTGTCTGAATTGACCGCAATTGGCATTGGCAAGTGAATTCCAAACCGAAGCGAACTCATCACGGGCCGTGCCGCTGCAGAGCCATCATTGGAACTACGACCAAACGCTGCATAGAACCGATCCTGACGCAACAGATTCGCGGGCAATGGATTACTTGGTGGTGCAATGGGTGTTCCAAAGGAATTCACCCAAAAGTTCATATCCTCTCTCAACCTTCGCGATGGAACTCCGTTGTCAAAGACTCCGAGCAAGCGGTCGTCAAACACAACTGACGCACCTCGGTAGTTCAGTCCGGCACTCGCATTCGCAGTCGCAATCAAACCAGAACCAGTTCGGAACGCTGTCGTCGCCCCACTCACCCGAATAAATTTCGGCGAGTAAGCGATAAAGACTTGACTGTTCCGCCCCAGAACCGTTCCCGATAGCCGAACCGAACCCCGTCGTGCATCTACATAGACTTTGCCGCCTCGCGGACTGCCGAAAACCATTTCTCGGGTTTCTCGGTCAATCAGCCGCTCTCGCATATCCGCCGGAACTGCCGTATCATTGTTGATTAGTCGGCTGAGAGCACCTGTTCGAGCGTCAACAAGGAAGAGCTGGAAGTTATCAACATCCGCTCGTCCCATCGCAAAATCCACGCCCGGTGCCCAATACATGCCCGTCGTTGCATCGTATTCCAGTCGATCAAACCGGTCTTCAAAAATGTTCCATGTTTGATTGGCAACTGGCATTCCGTTCACTGCTACTGGCAACTGACCCATGTAGGCTTCTGAGTTCTGCCGACCGCGTACCTGACCCGTGAAGAACATTTCAACCGCTGTACCACTTGCCGAAATTCCAAGCGGAACCCGACGCGCACTCGCAGATATGCCAGAGATTTCTTCAAAAGTTGCACCAACACCCAGCGACTGAACTCCGTTCCATGTCGCTCCATTGAACACCGCCGAGTAAATTTCTGTTCGACCAGATGACTGAGCCGGATAGAACGCCGCCACACTTGATCCTTGTTGGATAATTGACGGCTTTCCTTTTTTGGAGGTCGGATCCGTCGCCAATGGGTAAATCCCATTAAGTGGACCTGATGGCAGACGAGTCGGCACTCCCGCAGAAATTTGGAGGTCAACAAGCATCAGCTGACTCAAAGGAACAACGTTGCCTGTTCGATCGCGTTTAGTTGTTTCACCAACAAAGGCCATGAATCGGCGAGCCTGACCAGCCCGTGTTGGTGTTGCAACATCAATTGGGTCAATAGCTCCGTGTCCAGAGAATGTCGGATACAAGAACCGAGCGGAACTTTCATCCGTCGGCCCGGTGAGCGATTCACCTGCATTAACCGCGAACCAATTGGTCCACTCGTTTACTGCGGGCAACGTAGTTGAAGGCTCAATCCAAGTGGTCGTGGGCACTGTGCGAGAAAGGTTCGCCGCGAGAGGGCTTTGAGTCGGACCAAATGGGGTCAGTCCAGCCGTCGAACCGGCAAAGTGAATCCGCCAAATGCTTGGCGTTGTACCATCGGCCGCCGTTTTTCCACGAGCAAAGATTGAACTACCGCCGACGCCCAATCGGTTCGAACTGAAGGCGATGACCTTATCACCTTGATCCGTCACCGCTAGCGTAGGCTGGCGGTTCGACCAGTCAAATCCTGGATCAGCTACCGGAATGTTCTCAAAAATCGATCGTGTCTTTGCTGTGGGTCGAGTTGTAACCCGCGTCTCCCGGATATTGAACTTCAACGAAATTGCCGGATCAGTGTATGCCTCCGGAACCAACCCTGAAGCTCCCACTTGGAAGCCCAAGGTTGGGAAGTTCGCACCGTAATCCGCCGAACCCGCAATCGTATCCTCAAATAGGAAGATATCGCGGACATACGAGCCCACCGGAGCCCCAAGCGGAACCGCAATTCCAACAAATGGATCACCCGCCGGGAACGCCGTTGTGTTCGCAATGAGAGTGCCCGAAGTCACATTCAAATTGCTATTCTGACGTCGTCGAGGATTCGTTGAGAGCCGCGTCGGAGCCGGATCGCCCGGGCGTGGTTTTTGCAGCGCAATCGCCCCCGCCGGATCAATTCCCGCCCGATTCGTCGGGCTCAAATCTGGATCCAAATCACTGAACAACGTATTCGCCGCATCAAACCAGGCCAACTCATGCTCTGCCGGAGCGAAAAGCTCAAGCGGGCGTTCAACTTGGTTGAACGGATTGACCAACTCAGCCAATCGCCGACTCACCCGTACGTTGAGCAAGTTGACGTTTCCTTCATTAAAGCCCGTCACGTTTTGGAATTGCGGAGCATTCGGATCCAAGAATCCCGCGTTGAACGGAGCAAAACTATTGAACTGACCTGGATAAACCGCGTTGCCCGTTCCTGAGTTATAGTGTCCACCACCGCCCGGAATCGAACCCAAGTCAACCGTTCGCGTCGTCGTGACAATGTTCTCATCCGGAGCAACATTCGCTGCCATGGTGAACCGTCTTGCTGAGTCAGAATCAGAGAATCCAGCCTCACCCGTTTCAACGTAAATCAAATTCTCAGAAACATATCCAAACGGACGTGTTCCTCCTACCTGTGTTGCTGGCTGATATTGCGGAATCGCCATCCGCATACTGAAGACCGTCGGCCGAAGGGTCCGTGTAAGACCTGCTTCGTAACCCAATCTCGTATTGTAAGTCGAACGATCCAAAGCCGTCGTCGTCGGAGGAACCAATCGAACTCCACCAAAAAGCGGATTTTCCGTATCACCACCGAGCGACTTCGCGATCTGCAATCCACCCCGATTCATATCTGGATAGTCCTGACTGATATTCGGGAAGCTCGTCGGAAAGTCTTCAAATCCCGCATAAGCCGCCGGCAGGGGCTTGTAAACCCCCGCTTGTGCAGCGTTTGTCGGAACCGAGTTGCTCGCCGGTTGCCAAACCATGTCGTTGGCCTGAACCCGAACACCGGTCAATCCGACCGTGTTCCGATTGAGCAAAACCATCAGTGACCGGTCAACAACCTCCATTGCTGAGACCCCGGTTGAGTTATGAGACACCGGATCAGTACCGTTGACTCGGGAGCTAAATCGTCCGCCTGGAACTCCAAGCCCCGCACCCGGATCAACAAACGCATTGGTCCATTTGTTGAACGGAGTCCCACCTCCGGTATATCCCGGAACCAGGTTTTGGCTGACCAAGATATTCGCTGGGTCAGTGGTCACCCCAGCTTGATTCAAAATCACACCCCCCGAATCTCGGAACTGAATTCCAAAAGGAAGTGCAGTGCGAATTGATGATACAAATGGAGGTGGAACTGTCGGCAATGCCAAAGTCTGAACATCGCCACGCACTCGCAGCTGGACTGCCCGAACTTCCACATTGAGGTCACCAGCCCTTGCGGAGTTACTTCCCGAAGGCGAAATCGGCAATTTGAAAAATGCATAGCCGCTTTCTTCCGGCGTCGGTCCACCCGAAGCATCTCTAACGCCTACCGTCGCGGCGCGGCGCGACGGAGTTCCGTCTCCCACAAGCCCAGCTTGGATTGAATATCCAGCTGTTTCGACAACAGTCGTCGCATGAATATCCTTCACCAAAATGTGGAGCGTCTCACCGTGCTCAAAATTGCGCCGTTGAATCTGATTCGCCTGGTACGTGGTCAAATCACCGTATGTGACCGTGCCCGCTTGCGCAGCTTGCTCCAAAGCTTCGTAATCTTCGGGCGACAAGAGCACAACGTCATCCTGCTCAATCATGTCATTCAGCAACGTCTGATCAGGATCATTCGGATTCGCTGATTGACTTCCTGGCGGGATACCAGGGGTCAGAGGCGGTACCGCATTGAGATCATCTTCGCTTGAAAAGGCATAAAGAATCCCCCCAGCATCCGCCGCATAAATATGCGTGCGATTCGCCAGGAGACCCGCCGCATTCGGCCATCCCCCAACCGCCAAACTCGCAAGTTGCGGCTGCCCGTCTTCACCTTCCAAGAAGTAACCCCAGTTTCGGCGATTACCATTGATATTGAGCGAACCATCCGCATAGTAACCAAGCAACGCACCCTGCGTACTGGAAACAAGCACCGTTGGAACCGCATTATCAATGAATGTCCCGGCTGGATTGAACGTGCGCATGTAAGCGAATCGAACCCCGGTTGAACTACCACTCGTGACCGAAAACTCCTGCCATTGAATCGCACCAGTAGCCGCATTGAGACTTGTGATGAATCCGCCACCATCAACCATGTACAAAGAATCGCTGGCTACAATCGGTGCTTCCACTGCCGCTGGCGAACCAGAAATTCGACCGAACGGCGTAACGTTATCTGCGCGCTCGGACCGCTGCCAATCGAGAAGACCCGTGTCTTCATCAAGCGCAACCATGCCTTGAACGCCCGGTCCGTCAACGTCTTCCGTTCCTACGTAAACCCGACCAAATGCAACCACTGGAGTCGTTGTCATTGCACCAAGCGGAGGATCGATCGCCGCCGGATATTGCCACAAGATGTTCGTCGTGCGGGTCGCACCATTACCTGCTGCATCAATTGCAAATATCCGACCTGCATCCGTAGCGACAATGATCGCCGGAGTCCCTGCTACATTCGCCAGGGCCACAGAACCAACAATCTTGCCGATCCCGGAAAGGGACATCGGATTCGTAGGATTGCTCGGATCATAATCTGCCGGCCATGTCCATCGGCGCTGGGTAGTGCCATCGCCACGACCATTCATATCGAGTGCATAAACCCGACCGTTCAAACCACCAATATAGGCTACGTCAGGACCTGTGGCGTCACTCACCAACGCTGAACTCATGCCAAACCCCGGAGGCATTTCGGCAATTCCACCATCCTCTGCCAATGCAGAGTTCGGATCAGCATCCGGGTCTTGGCTCGGATATGTCCAAAGGACATTCGGAGCCGTTCCGGTTACTTCGTCTCCATGGGCTTCCATCGCCACAATCGAACCGTTTTCGCGCGCCGCCAAAATCACGTCAATGACGCTTCCGCCAACTGTCGCGACTGTCTGAACCGGAGTCGACGTAATACCCAAATCAGCATCACCGACGAACCGAATTGCATCCGCATAAACTGACCGGTTGTTTGCAACGTCGTTTCCATCGCCCGAGCTCAGCACCCGAACGGTTAAGGGATTCAAAACCGTATGAGCAAAGCCGTCTGGCTGGTTCGGCAATCGAATCCAGTTGTTAAAACTTGCCTGGTTGATCGTACGGGTCGCCACGACCGCTCCACCTTGCAAAATCTGATAAGTCACCGTCCGCGCCAAATCATTTGGCCCGTCATTATTCGGCAAATGAACCTCGATAAAGTAAGTTCCAGGATTTGCAACCGGTTCCCACTCCACGAAGCTCGTCGGAGCCGCTGTCGCCGGAATGATCGCATAGTTCGGACCAACCGAGTTGAATGTATTATCGTCAATAAAACCTGCGCCAATTGACGTCCCTGCGCTCAAATTGTCACTTTGTCGGAAAATCAAATTCCTTGGATAAGCCGGATTAATCCCACCAGAAATCCAGTTCTGACGTTCAACCGCATAGCGATCCGTCTCAGACTGGTTCAAGTTAAATGGTCGAACTGCTGGCCAACTCCACACCATATTCCGGCGCAATGGTTCACCCGCATCCACAACCTGTCCATTGTGGGTAAACGAACTCAGAACCCCAAATCGAAATTCCTTGTTCAACGCTCCCACAAAAACAGGTTCATTCCGGGCCGAGACCACACGCTGATCGAAAACCGTCGGTTGTGCATCGAGTCTGGGCTCGGTCAGTTCACCAACTACAGGCGAAGCAACATAGGTTCCCGCTGAACTGGGGCTCTGACCAACCGCCTTCACCGCATCAGCATAAACGACGTCCTGACCAGGCTGATCCGTATTATCAACTAAAGTTCCAAAGTCATTCCGGCGGTGAACATTGTACAGCGTGACTACGACCGATCCACCCAGTGCTGGCCGTGCAACGAATGGAGCAGTAGAGGTATCGCCAAGCGGTGCATAACCACCCGCTTGAGTCCGCATATCAACCCAGAAGAAACGAGTACCATTCGCATCTTCAACTCCATAAAGCTGAAACGCCGGTGTAAAGCGCAAATCGTCATTTATTGACGTATCAATGTCTGTCGGACCGATCGGCAAGTTGACTTCAACGTCAAATTCATTCCCTGCCCCAAGGTTATCCAAAGTCCAAGTGAAAGCCGCTGTTGCCCCAACTTGTGGATTCGGGCCATCATTCCCACCCGTAGTCGAAGTCACCGCATAGCGGTAAGGAGCCTGCGCAATGTTGAGCTGGAGATACCCTCCCGCCAAAGTAAAGTCTCCGTTCGCCGGGTCAACAAACACCCCGAGCGAGGTCCCCGCATCCGGATCGTCATTATCAACTTCGTTGCCAGTTTCAAAAATCGGATCCCACCACCGCAAAAAGCCCCGGCCTGCATTCCCCCAAGTCGTTTCCGGAACAGCCACCGCTGGTTGAGGCGTACTCCTCCCTGCGCGCTCGTTACTCCCCGCAAACGTTCGGAAATCCTGGGCATACGCCACGCCTCCGATGACTGCCGCCAAAGCCAAAGCTCCGGTTACTGGCCACAATTTCGTCCGTTTACTGGTCTTCTCCATGGGAATTACCTTCTTCACTTACTGTCTCTCCGCAAATACTGGTCGGGAAATACCGCGAATGCCTTGCACCGGCGGTAATTCAAACAAAATGCTGAGTGCGTTGAATCCAAGATTCGCCCGCGTCACGCTGTAGCTCGGCTGGCGCGGATCCGCAACGGCTCCAATCGATCCATCAATCACCACAACTTCGCCAGCAAAAGGCTCGTTGTTCTTTTTGGTGCCCGCATAACCGTTGACAACCAAAACGTCACCTGATTCCAAGCGGCGTGCATGCATCGGTCGGAATCCTTCTGGATTCTGCCCAAGCTGACCAATCACAAATGGTCCCGCAGATCCAATCGGCCGGCGCATGAATTCATAAACCTCAATCGGCAACATCCATCGCACTTCCCAGCGGTTCAACGTAGTATTCTCAACGACTTCAAACACGCCGCGGTCAGTGGAAAGCATCGCCGTCAAAACCGGACCCGCGCCCAAGTCAATGTATCGGACACTCACAGAAGTCAATCCGCTGACATTCAACGTACGTTCTGCTCGCGGTTGTGACAGGAACGAATAGCTTCCCGCCGAAACCGACATCAGCACATTCGCAGGCAAAGCCGGAACCGTAAACTCATTGATGACCTTCGTTTGCGGACCATCATAGATCACAACCCCACCGAAGCCACTCGGATTATCCGTTCGAGCTCCGGGGTTCGTATCGAGACCAAACGTCTTCGCCGAAGGCTGGACGTTGTTAAAGCCCATCGCATAGGCCGTTCTTGGTGTACCGCCCACATCAACCGTCGCCCGGCTGATCGTGTTATACGCATAGCGCTTGCCACTAAACTCTTCCGGCGAATGCCACCACACGATGCTTTGCGCTGGCGTCAGGCCCGCTTCGCTTTCCAAACCGCCTTGGTATTGCACAACTCCGGTCACCCGGCCCTGTGCATCAAGCGTATAACGATCAATGACCTGCACAACTCGGTTATTCCCCGCATCAGCGATCAACCAGTTATCCCATCGCTCGTCAGTAATCGTTCTGTAACCGCTTTCACTCGGGAAGAACGTATTCACATCCGCCGCTGAAACAAATGTCGTCCAGAACTGAATATCCTGCGGATTGCGCAGTTGATTCGAAGAATTCTGCGGCAAACCATTAATCGCACGGTCCGGGTGGAATCGCAATCGTTGAACCGCCCGCAATTCTCGACCACTAGCGTCTATCCGCGCCACCAGGTTGTTGCCCGGATCGGCAAAAACATAGCCGTTATTTCCGTCAGGATAAACTCGATTGGGCGCACTCATTCGGCGCGGTCGCTCGGCAACACTCGGTTGATTGGCATTCACTTCACCCGTGTTCTCCAACGCCCAAAGCGGATTACCAACTGGGTCAAATCGCCCGATCCGCCCGGCATCAGCAATCAAGAAATCGCTGCGCTCAAATACCGTCGTGTTCACATCGGATGTCACTGCAATCGCACCTTCGCCCACCGCAAGCCCAAAAATCTGTGGCTCTCCGAGCAAAGCGGCTTGCAAAAGTCGAATTCGGAAATCCTCACCCGAAGTCACGCCTTTCAACTGGGGCCATCGAATCGACTTCGCTGGCGTCACATTGCTAAAGTCATTCACCGTTACCGGCCCGTTGACTCGAACGTTGTAAAGCTGACTCACCCATGGCCGTGCACTGGTGCTGACCAAGTGGGTGTCGTCAGGACTAATCCGACGATCCGCCCCAATGAGCAATCCATCAAAAGTAGGAATCGCGCTAAAGCCATTCAAGATCAGCGACGGCAAAGCACTGGCCCCCGCAATAACCATTCGCTCTCCCGCAACTACCGGCCCCTGATCGATGCGATAACCGTTCGCAACGGTGTAGAAGTTCACGTGGCTCCATCGACCCGCTGCCGCACCGGGGAAGAATCCACCCGAAGCAAGCGGAGCCTCCGGCTCGTAAATCGTGTCGGTCTGACCATCCCTGGAAACGATGACCGGCAGATTGTTGGAGAGGCAAGAGTTCATCCCACCGTTAGTCGAGGCCGCCAAAGTTCGTAACCTCACCCGAGACCGAGTCGAATTCGGAATCGGTTCAATTGCGAACGCGTTCGGCCCAAGAGTGCTGAACAATCCCGGATTGGGGACATAGCCGCTTCTCGCCATATCCGGCTGCTTCAACAGCAACCCTTGGTTCTGACCACTGCCAACTTCCGCAATGAATTCTGGATCGTCTGGTGAAGCTTCCACACTCAAAACCACTCCCGTTGGCACGCCAAATCCACCGAACGACTTCGTTGAATTCGCTGCAACATAAAATGCATCACCTGCCGTCGCCAAACCGATCGGATTAAAGTTAATCATCTCTCGATTCAAAAATGGAATCAATCGAACAAGATCGTCCTCATCTGCAAATGCCGCCGGATAACCTGCCGAGGATCCCAACGCTCCAAGGTTGTTAATCCGAGAATGAAATTCAAACCTTGATTTGACATAGAATATCCCCTGTCCTTCTTCCTTAATGTTATAGAACGATCCACCCGTTGCCGAACCAACGATCAGGCCAACATTTCCGCTCGCCGCAACCGCTGGTGCGGCACGCAAATCAAGCTGCGGAACAGATGAGTCGACAACTTGAATTTGACCACGCACGAGAGCACTCATCGGATTGACACCGTTTGTCCAATCATGCATGTAGTCAACTCGATAGCTAATGTCATTCACCCAGTCAATACCCGAGGCCGCACCCGCCGCTGAGAGCTGCAATTGAATCACCCCATTCGAGGGCTGTAGAACAACACCGGTGAAGTTTGTATTAACGAAACTTTGATCGAAGGGAACACCTGCAGAATTCAAGAACTGCACTTTCAAACCACGAGGAGATCTATCCCCCGTTGCCGTCACAATTCTCATATTCCTTGCCGCCGCTCGAGTAGTAATGTTGATCGCCGTGCCAACCACATTTACTTGGAATGGAACTTCTCCCCTTGCCCCAAGGTACATACTCGACAGACCAGCAGTCCTGCCTGTACCAACATTTCTGTCCGTACCGACATATGCAACCAAGTCAAGCCCACCCGACGAATCCTGAATCGGGATATAAGCCACCGCTGGACTCGCACCGGGCAAACCATAGGTTCCCGCGCCGGCACCGCTCCAGAAATAATTACCGAGCGTATTTCCATCGTCATCAATATTCCGTGACTCATCACCCGCGCCTTCCGCCGCCATCTTCGGATTCACCATCCACAGACGACCTTCATTCAGCGTCCCTGCATCAGCAATGTAGAGCACACCTTCATGGTAAGTCGGCGCAAAGACCTTCGGCTGAACTCCCGGTCCACCCGCCGGAGGAGTAATGCTCGCAAATGGCGTTACCCCCGTGCCCACGGTCTGGTTCAAATTAAATCCATGCAGGCGACCGTCAAGCGATTGCACCCAAACCTGTTCCGCAATCGGTGATCCTGGAACCTCAACATATGTCGGCTCAGAGATCGTTCCCAAAGACGCACTCGACCAAACACGGTCATAAGCTGTCCCGACCGGATCAACAAACCCGTCATCATCATTCCCATCACGATCTAAATCTGTGTCAGTGTTCGCATCGTATACGAAAAGCGTCCCGCCCACACTCGTAATCAGGCGACCATTCGCCAAAATCGGTGTCCCTTTGGATCCCGCAAAAGCCGGAGCCTGGAGCCGTCGAATCGCCGGCATCGAAACCGTTACTGCCGTCGCACTCGATCCACGCGCCCCACTCTGGGCCGATGCAAACCGTGACCGTGCTTCCAAAGCATTCAAAACGAGCTTCGCTGAAGCAAAATAAGCCGCATCCCGACGACCTCTGTTGGAGATAACACCAGTATTGGGAGCGCCCACACGGTTCCCGTTCAAAATCGCACTTGTTCCTCGTGTTGTGAGCAGAACAAAACCATCTCCAATCTGAGCAAAACCAACAACCGTATTACCGTTGGAACCAATCACCGTTTCAAGCTTAAAGGAATCAAGCTCAACGCCTCGAGCAATCGTTGCCGCTGGTGTCGCACCAAAATTCACCGGGCTCGCCGTTACCGTACTCGCGCCATCGGTCAAAGCGTACGCATCCGCAAGCGAAATTCGATTCGGCCCGAGTGTGAGCGGATGAAACTGATTCAGATTCAAAAACCCATTTCCAAGCGTCCGTGTCACCGGAACCGGGAAGTTATTCATCACATCAACATCGGCACCACCACCAACGAAATCAACCCAAAGCAAACCACCCTTGTCAACGAACCGGCGCAACTTCTCCCGACCTTCCGAAGAAATCGAAATCACACCATTCACGCTCAAAAGCAACACATCGTATCGGGCCAAGCTGTCACTCGTCTCACTTCGGAGGTCAACCATCCAGTACGGAGCATACGTTTTGTTGATCGGATCACCCGGAGTACCCGGATAAATCGTCGCCGCATCTTGTGAAAAAACACCATTCCCGCTTCCAGAATCAAACCGCCAATCTGCCGGTTTTACTGCTCGATCACCGTCCAATACACTCCAAACGTGCGGCGCATTAGAAGGAATAATCGTCCCCGCCGGATCCCTCAGCACAACCACCCCGGCCTTGATCGACACCGTATCGGTTGAGTAAGTAACGGGCTGTGCCTGCGCAGCAATTGCGCAGGCCACTAAAGCACCTAAGGGAATTATGCGAGTCAATTTCACGGGTTTATGTCTCCAAAGTAAGCCAATGTCGGGCTAACCGGAAGTCGGGGAGCCGGAGGCAAAATCCGCCCCACGGAATCCAATCGAATAGCCTCCAGCGGAGCTGTTGGCGTGTCATTCTGCGGAACCGCCGCTGTCGCCAGCACCGGGTCGTAGTTCAAAATCATGTTCGGAACGGTCAACTGGCCCGCCAAGACACCACCCGGCACGTGCGCCGTCGGCAAGACTCGGCCCGTTCCGCCAATCCGGCGCGGCATCCAGCCCCATTTCTTCAACCATTCAGCTTGCATACTCATCGGCGCGGGCATGTTCTCCGCAATCGATCCAATGATCGAAATCCGAACTGCCAAAGGTTCACCATAGAACGGCATCTCCGGCGAAGCACCATACCGCTCATATCGACGTTGTTGAGCCGTATCAAGGTTCACTCCTCCACCGTAATCCAGAGCCGCTGTTGCCAAGTCATCCGTATTATCCGCCGGCGTGTAATTCTGTTCAAAACTCGTCCGCAAGTCATCCGGATTCGTGTTGAACCACTGACCAGGAATCACAAAGAACGAACCATTTTGCGCGTACATCACTGCTTCAATCCGCACATCCGCCGGAGTGATCGCCGTTCGCGCCATCAAGACATTCTTCGAAGGCTGAGCCCCCACTGGATTCAAGAAGAACCGGAAGTCGGTAGGATGTTGCGTCGCCAAATCAAATCCGCCAAATGGATTCGCACCCGTTGCTTCAAGCTTCCGTGCGAGCGGATTGTAAGCCGCAAAAGCCCCCGCCGTTGGATTGAAAATCGGCATCGCCCAACTCTCAAACTTCGGATAAGCATTCACCGTCGGATCAGTCAATCCATATTCGGGAATGTTCGTCGGAACCGGAGCCGGGTAAGCCGCCGCCGCACCATTCGTCAAGACCGAGGTTAAGAAGAAGTTCATATCCGTCGGGAACAAATAGCTCCCCGTCGCCGGAGTTGGATCTCGGAATACTTGTGAACTAATTTCCAGGCCCAAGAACGCCGGGCCGTTATCATCGCCACTGACCGAAGCAATCATCCAGCTCGGCAGAACCCCCGTCCCATCCGCCGCCGCATAGCTCGTCGCAAACGGTTGCCAAGTGCTCGGATTGTTTCCAACCGGATTAAGCACGAATTCGGTACTCATGACAATGTCCGTGCTGGGATCGAGCTCAATCGGGTTCGGCGTATTCGGCACCGGATTCGTGGACTTCGGTCGCGGACTCTCGCCCACTTTCGGACCAAAGAACATCGTCGTATTCACTGTAACGTAATCTTTCGCCAGGAGTGCAAGCATCGACCGACTCGGTCGTGTGAGCATTGCCCCGGCCCATGGTTCAAAGACGCCCTTGGTGATACTGCCTTCAACATAAATCGAACCCATGGAAACGAGCGTCAACTGTTGATCCGTCGGAATCACCCCGCGAACACGGACATCCCCTTCGAACATCAGGACACCGTTGAAAATTTGACCATCCGTGACAAAATTCCCGGTAAGCGGATCAAATGTTGGATTCGCAATGTTATTGACGATGTAGTTCACACCGCCTACGTTCCGCACCCAATACCGAGCGTAGGTTGAGCCAGAACTTGCACCGTTCGGATCAACCCAGAACGCCTTTTCGCTGCGGTTGTCCCGGCGAATTTCAAAGCCATCGGGCAAAAGCTGAACGTGAGGAGCGTTTGGAATGTAGTAAGGCCCTTGCCAACCCTGACTCGTTGCATTGTTCGGATTCAACCAGTCATTCGGCATCGATTTTTGCGGGTCAAAGCCCTTTCCAGCGTCAGAACCACGTCGGTTCCCTCGCTCATTGCTATCCACATAAACGCCTTCCCCGTGACCAAACTGTCCAATTAAGTCACCCGCCGCATTCAAACGACCTGTTCGCTGAGTTAATTCCAAATAACGGTTCAACCCGTTCTGCGGATTCGTCGCGGTAATCGAAGGCGGATCCTTACGCTTCGTCGTCCGGATATACCCCTGAGCATCCTGAGCATCGCGACCATCTTGCAGAACTCCTGAAACGGTCGTGTAGTTCGGATTATCGCTGCTCATCTGGTTACCCGTAAGCGTTACTGGCGAAGTCACAGGATCACCCGCTCCCGTATTCAGCTCATCCCAGTTTCCGGTCGTGTTGTTCAATTTGAACAAGCTCAAAATCAATTCCGCCGAACTATTCGCCGGCTTGATCCCGCCAACCGCCGTGACGTTCTCGCCCAGACTACGGTTAATCACCAGGCGATTCACACCATGGACTTCGAGCGGCGCATTGGAGTAGATACTCGCCCCACCCGGAAGCAAATCCCAGCGACCCTGGTCAACCGGAATCGAACTCGCTCCCGAATTGTTTGAACCAAAATTGATCCCAGTAGCGACGTTAACTCCTTCATACCGCGCCCCAACATTTGTTTGGTCGGTAAATAAGCCCGCTCCGCCCGCCGTTGGGAATCCAATTTCCGCCGGACGATTCAATTCATAAATGTTCGAAATAAATCGACCCGACTCCAAAAACCCAACCGACGCAAAAGCAATCATTGTGCGACTATTCGTAATCGTATTGTTCGCCGCCTTCAACTGCCCAACGCCATCCCGAACCGCATTCCCGTCCGCAAATCCTGTAACGCGCAAACTTTCCGTCAACAGCTGACTAGGGTCAATTCGCCCTTGGTCATCAAGCGCCCCGGCCCGGCCCACTGATTCAATAACAATGTGACCCTTGGCCCGGCCAAGTTCCCGCAAAGCACCCGTTGCCGCACTGAACTGATCATACGCCGATGGTGAGTACCGGACTCGAACCAAAGCTCGACCCCGATCAAATCCAACCCGCGAATAAGCTCCCAAATAATCTGGTCCGCCCAGGTCAGTAACGAAGAAACCAGGGCGATTCACGGGATCAATTTCAACCGGAAAACCGCTTCCCGGTCGAAGGAAACTCGCATCTGGATCTTTCGTGACCCCACCAACCGCCGTGAGTGCCGTAGCATCCGGACGCCAGTCCGCCCCCGATGCCGAATTCAGCATCTGATTGTGCGCGTACTTAATCCCCGCTGTCGCCAAATCACTTGCCACTGTCCGCCGCGCCGATCGACCCGTCTCCGTAATGTTTCGACTGATAATCCCGGCGAACGCAATTCCCAAAATTAGGAGAACACCCAGAACCAAGATCGCAATCACTAGCGTCTGACCCGATCGCCGGGACCGCTTCGTTGAACTCATTTTCATCTCGTACATCGCCATTCTCCTATCACCGCAGCTTGTTTCGCACCGCCGCGGAACCACGCACCGTCACCATCTGAGGATTCGGAATCGATGTCTGCGGATAGTTGCGGATCGTCAACACGACCTCCATCAACTCCGAAGACCCATAGTCAACCGACACAACATCGTTCGGCTCAGTAAATTGGAAGCGATACGAGACATAAATGTTCCCGTTCGGCTTCGGTGTCGCCAAAGGAAGAATCGCATCGTCTCCTGGAATCGGCTCACCGTAGCGAGAATTCAACTCCATGTATCCTGCGCGATACCGAGCCTGCATCACTCCGGACAAGAAATCTGTTCCATCGTAGAACGTTTTGTCGAAATTCACGCCCGCGAAACCAAAATCTGCCGCCCAGTTAGGTTCTTTACGATCTGTATAGTTGATCTTGTACTGGTTCGGCCCAACTGGAACCGAATCAATGTTCGGAACTCGACTATATCGGACAATCTGACCGTAGTTCGGCCCCGGATTTTGATCCGGCCCATAAACCACTTCACTGCCCGGCACAATGTTGATCCGAGGGAATAGCCCCGGCGTCAATGGGCTTGGTTCCGCACTCGGACCTGCCATCGGCAATGTTCGCAAGTCAATAAACCGCTTCACGCCATTCGCCAGGTCATCCCGCGCCGGTGCCAATGCCGGATTCGGCCAGAGCGAATCCCATTGATGCCACAACCGAGCGTACTGTTCGTTGACGCCTGCAAATGTGTGCCACGCTGGGCCCGCCGTATAAGCCGGATTCGCTGGTGTAACCGTTACACCAACTTCCACTCCTGGATCAGTCGTCTGATTACTCGGAACCCGGGCGTCAAACGGAACACCCGCATCAACTCCGTAGTCCCGAATGTCAAAGCCCGCATCAATCGTCCCCACCGTTGGGTTTGGAACAAGCGCAATAAATTCTTGCCGAGCCGCCGGGCTCGCCGCCAGAACCGCGAGGTTTAATGACCGGGTGAACGGATAATCCGCTCCCTGCCCCTTCAAACTGCGATAGCGATCAACATTGAAATATTCACCCGCGCCACCAAAAATCGCATTTTCACCTGCCGCATTGGGTTGCATGATCAGCGTGTTCGCCGCCGGAAGAGCTGGACCTCGAACGGCACCCGCGCTTTGATTCAGCGGCCCGAATACCGCCGGGTAGGTGCTCGGCCAAATCCGCATCTGTGCATCTGACCATGCACCGAGCTGAGTCTTGTACGTCGCCGGACCCATCTTTTCCGAATTGTCCGTCTCTTCATTCGGCCGAACCGCAAGCTGAGCTTCCGCCGCTTCCGTATTCATCCGCGTCGGTTGGAACCGGATCAACGGCACCACAATTGGGTTCACTCCATCAAATTGAACCGTATTGTTCGCCTTGTTAAAGACCGGCATAATCATGTCGTACCGGCTGACTTCGGTGACGATCGTCGCCTTGTTCATCCAGTTCCGCACCATTTCATCCCGATCGGCCGGATCATACGCTTGGCCTGTTACATAGGGCAATGCTGGCCCGCCTCCAAGGAGGTTTCGCGCCAATGGATCGGTAAAGACCGGATCATCGTAAAGCGGCCCGCTCGTGTTCGGATCAGCATCTCGGTCAAGATCAATAAAGAAATTGGAGTTGACAACCCGAGTCGGGACACCCGCAATTGTTTGGTAAACATAGGGCTCAACTTCCGCCCGCATCAATACATAAAGATTGTCCTGTTGTGAATTCGCCGGAAGCCAGCGACCCCCACCCGGTCGGTTGTATTGCACCCATGGGTTATTGTAAGGCGCAAACGGATCGCGCCGCGCGATGAAGTACCGCACGATCGTTGTCCCCGGAACACCCGGAATCTGCATCTGACCTTTACTGGTCTCCAAAGTCGGGTCAACTTTGCCTGTGTCTGGGTCGATAAATCCCGTCCCGACTCGGCTCGCCGGATCACCTTGCGCCGGAGCCTGGATGTCCAGTTTCACATAGCTCATCGGCAAAGCAACTTGTGCCCCTGTCGAATCTGGCAGGGTCACATATAGCACACCCTTTTGGCCCGCATTATCTCGGACGCCTGCGCTGTTAGAAACCTCACGCTCAATCTGAGAAACCACTCGCCGCGCCACGTCTTGCGCATTCGCAAAACCCTGAGCCGCTCGTGTGATGTTGAAGCTCTGAACGACCGGGATGATGATCAGCCCTAGCAAAATACTGGTGATCGCAATCACCACGATCAATTCAATCAGCGTAAACGCTCGTTTCATCACTCGCTTGGCCATTAGTAATTTCCTCCTGCATCAAAGGTCTCGGTCGTCGTCGTGTTGTATCGCTCAATCCACCGACGCAAGTTGTCAAAATTCGTTGTCGTCGATCCACCCAAGGTAAACGTATCCGGGTTGTAGAACGAGCGCACCTTAATCGAAGCCCCGTTCACTCGCCGAACCGCATAACCGTTTCGACTCGAATCGAACGTGTTGCCGCCTGGAATCTCTGCGTAAGCAACTGAAACCCCCGCGAACTGCTCAACTCCGCTGATCTTCAAGTCACGATCTCTCACCACCGGAGCCGACGGGCCCGCTAGCCAAAGTTCTCCAATCGTTACCTTCTGACCACGGTCAATCAGAGGGAAGTAAAGCCGGTTCGGTTGACCCCAACCTGCACTCGCCCCTTCGTAGCATTGACCTGCAACCAACTGATTTGGCGCATTAGGATAAACCACATTGTACGAAGCCGAAGCTTTCAAAACCTGAGTCGCCAGTTCGCTACTCGGGATGTACATTCCTCGAACAGAACGTCCCGCCAGTTCAACCGGACCCGAATTCGTAAACCCTTGGAACGTTCCATTGGGCAACGCAATTCGACCCGTGATCGCAAATCCATCCGTCGTATCGGTATCGCGGAACTGCACATTGCCGTTCGACTTGTCAACAAAGTACGGACTTCCCGCACCCTGGTCATTCCCCAGAATGAAGCCTCCAGTCTGCAAATCCATCAAAACAAAGTCTTGCTGAGCCAGCGGCCCCGCCAGAGTCGGAACTTGCATGAATGCATCCGTCGCAAGTCCAATCCCACCAAAGTTCGTACCGTCCGCCGACTGACCACTGCCCGGCTTGATCGAATTCACCAAAAGCTTCACATTTGGGCTGAATGTGCCCGCAACCGGACGAGGAATCGAAAAATCATCCTGCATGATCCGCCAATCGTAAACCGAATAATCAACACGCGCCACCAGCGGAGTTGAGTTACCATCAATGTCGCTCACACGGTAGTTCGCACCTGCCGGATTCAGCATCAACGTTCCATAGGCATGATTCCAAGGGATAAATTGGTATGGATCATCCTGGTTGAATGTTCCTGTCGAAGGAACTTCACTGAAAATTCGCTGAACCCGCAAACTGCCAATTTCAACGCCGCGATAGCCCGCCACTGTGAATCCACCCGCTGCAACCAGCTCGGGAATTGAAATGATTGAGTAGTTACCTTGCGTCGCAAAATAGGGGTTACCGGGAGCAGCTGTGAAAATCGCTTCAACAACCCGTTGATTGACTCCATCGTTGAAGATGAAACTCATCGAAACGCGATAAGCATGAGGAATCAATGTCGCTGCAACCGTATCCTGCAAAGCACCCACGACAATCTGATCTTGATTTAAGAACGCCGGAGGAACTTCTGCCGGATTCGTAGCATCTTCACCTGCATTGAAGTAGAAGACATCCGTGTCGTAAAGCGCGGCTGCCGTGTCCGGAATTTGATCATCCAAGTTCGCCGTCGCCCGTCGCAAATCGTTCCCGTAAACCTGCAACACCTGACCCGCCGAACGGTTCGCCCCTGCATCGTGCAGATAGAAAATCGGCGCGAACATCAACTGCATTCGGCTTCCCCGAATTCCATTCACAAACGTTGGTTGTGAAATCGGACGACCTTCGCCAATAATCCGCGTGATCTTGTTCGGACCCGTGAGCTTAGACCAGTGACCAACCGGATTCCCCGCAACGATCACCTGTCCGCTCGCATCAACTTCGCCAATATTCGTCGCTGGATCAACCGGCGGAGTCAATGAATTCGGATCGGTTTGAGAAAGGATGAAAACCGTACCCGCCGCATTGAAAGTTCCGGCAACAATTCGCTCTGGCAATTGCGCCGACTGACCCAACACCTGCTGAACCTTTGCTCGCGCCAAAGAAATCGCTTGCGTTTGCGCCCGATTCGTTCGCAAAACCTGCAATCCCGGAGGGAACACTTGCACAACTGCAAGAATCCCAACCAAGAACACCACGATCACAGTCAAAACCTCGATCAAAGAGGCTCCCTTCACTGTGCGTCGATTCATTTTCACTCGTACCATGTCCTTTCTCAAATCAATCTCAATTCGTTTCGTCCGTCAACCCGGCTCGCTGCCACTCCGAGGCGATTTAATTCGCCTTCTGTCGCCAAGCTCGGTCAAAAAGCTGCTTACTATCCCAAGGTCGTGCGGCACCGCTCAGCAAAAGAACAATGTCTCGTCGAACCGCACCCGGAACGCCTGGAGTCGTGTATTCACGGAAGTTGCTATTCCAAGTAACCACCGTCTCATCGGGAGGATTGGTATAGCCAAGCTGACGCGGATCATCATTCTCATTTCCTGCGCCAAATCCCGGCCCCGATCCAATGGCAAAATTCGTCCAAAAGCGCGTATACCGAAGCTCATTCCGAGTTCCGCCACCCGCAACCGGCACACTCGCTACGTCATATCCTGAAATCGAATAGAACAACCGCGCTCTCGGATCGGTCGGATCGTTCAATGTCACACCACCGCAACGTGCGCCCGCCGCAATCGCATTGATCGAAGGATCCCAGCAAACCGAACCATCAGCTGGCCCAAACGCTTGCCGTACGCCCGCAACATCATCCGCCGCCGTGATCGCACCATCTCCGTTCAAGTCAAGTTGAGCCCCATTGCCAACCGCCGTAGCATCCGGCTCAGGAAATACTGCGTTGACCGTTGCCGTCGAACTCGCCCGTACATAGGAAGGTGTCATCGCTGAAAGCGGAACCCGCTTCGGCGCCAAAAATCCTTTCAGTTCGCTCGCCGGGATTACATTGCCCGCATTCGGGCCGCTGGCATAAAGGGTCACATAGCCCAAAAGTGCCGGAGGATAAGCCCCCTGATCTTCCCGGTACAAAGCCAACGCGGATCGAAGCGAATTCATGTTCGCAATGTCTTGGCTTCGGTAAGAATTGTCCTTTACCCGTGAAAACACAGGCACGATAATCGCCGACAAAATTGCAATGATCGCAATAACTGTCAGCAACTCAAGTAATGTAAATGCGCGTTGGCCGTTCCTCATGGCGTACTCCGGTCTGTCTTGTGTGACTCAACCTGATTTCCCTTTGTTCCGTTGTCCTCATTCAAGCCCCAAAGATTGGATGTACTGATCCAGCCAACCGTAAAGCACCGGCGCGAACAAAATCACTGCCAAAGCTCCGGCCGCCAAATAAGGACCAAACGGAATCATCGTATGTTCTACCTCAGGCTCCTCCTCAAACTCTTCCATTGAGTAAGGATTCTCCCCAAACCACCATTCGTACACCCGAGGCCAAATCAATCCAAAAATATCCATCAGTAACATGTATCCGAGCCCACACTTCAGAAGCGAACCAATACTTTCAGGCTCATAATGCTCCTCCTCTGCTTCAACTGGCACCGGCTTGCTTCGCATCAGAGCAACCTGCAATCCCCCAATGACCGCCCCCAAGGCCACTGCCATTGCAAAACTCATCCCCGCCCCAATCGGCAACAACACCGCCCCTATCCCCCGCGCCATCTTGATGTCACCATGCCCCATGGCATCTTTTCGGAACATCACTCGACCCAAAAACGCAATCCCCCACAACACTCCTACCCCTGTTAATGCCCCCGCAATCGAACTCGGCATCCCCCACAACCATGCTTCCGGCAATCCATAAAACACCATCGCAATATTCATTCCCACCCCAACCACAAACATAAATGCATTGATTTGATCCGGAATGATGTAATGCGCCAAGTCCGTAAAGATCGCCGCAACCAATGCCGCTGCAAAAAGACAAAATCCCACTGCATTAATGACATTCAGCGGACTATAAAGCCCCGCCGGCTGCAAAACTAACTGCTGATACCAAATCACTCCGAATAGCCCCCCCGTGATCAGCTCAACAATAAAATACCGAGCCCCAATCTTATTCTTCCCACACTGACAGCGCCCCTTCTGAAACGCCCAACTCAACAGCGGCACCAATTCTGCCGGAGTCAACTGCTTATCACAACTCGGACAATAACTGTTCTTGGGCTTGTATATCGAAATCCCCCGTGGCATTCGGTAGATCACCACGTTCAAAAAACTGCCAATCGCTGCGCCAAACCAAAACCCAACGATCCAAGTCCAAGCGGGGAACACTCTCTTTACTTCCTTGGCATCCGTGCCAAACCGCAAGATACCAGGTTCAACCTAATCCGGTCCACCTCAAACAAAACAAAGTGGGTTGAGCAAACAAACTCAACCCACCCCCGGATCAAAAGCAGAGACTTACTCGCCTTCTGCGCCGCCCGAAGACAGTCCTTCAACAACCTTCAAAAGTGGTGCAAACATCGCAAAAACGATGAATCCAACGACCACCCCAAGGAACACGATCAAGATCGGCTCAAGTGCTGATGTCAAGGACTGCAAAGTTGCCTCAACTTCCGCTTCATAGAAGTCCGCAATTTTTTGGAGCATGTAGTCAAGCGAACCTGACTCTTCACCAACCCCGATCATGTGAACAACCATCGGCGGGAACAAGCGGCTCGCTTCCAACGGATCACCAATACGATCCCCTTCCCGAATCCGTGCCCGAGCATCCAAAACCGCATCCGACATGATCGAGTTACCGACCGTACCAGCAACTGTTTCCATCGCTTGCAAAATCGGAACCCCGGAGGTCAAAAGCGTACCCATCGTTCGGCTAAATCGCGCCATGCACACCTTGAGGTGAAGCGGGCCAAAAACCGGAATCTTCAACTTAATCCGGTCAACCACCCGACGACCAAACCGCGTCGACGAGAACAACTTGAATCCAGCGTATATAGCCGCACCAACGATCAGGAAGATGTGCCAGTTGACAACCATGTTGTCCGACAAGTCCATCAAGAACTTCGTCGCCGCCGGGAACTCACTGTCCTTCAATCCAAGATCCTTAAAGATGTCCGTGAACTGAGGAACAACGACTACCATCAAAAGGACAACAATTCCGACAGCTGCCAAAACAACGATCAACGGATATGTCAAAGCCGCTTTAACTTTGCGGCGAAGGTTGACGTCCGATTCCAAGAACTGAGAAAGACGCTGCAGAGCCTCTTCCAAGACCCCGCCAATTTCACCTGCTCGAATCAAACCGATGAACAGGTTATTGAATGTCCGTGGGTGACGCTGCATTGCTCGGCTCAACGACTCTCCACCCTCAACCCGCTCGCCAATGTCGATCAAAATCTTCTTAAGCTTCGGATCTTCTGTCTGACGGCTCAAAACGTCCAAGCATCGAACCAATGAAACCCCCGCGTCTACCATCGTCGAAAACTGACGACAGAAGAGCGACAATTTGATCAGCTTGACTTTTCCAAAAGAACGGGCTTTCTTTATATTCCCCTTCTTGATCATCGTCACTTCGACGATTTCAAGGCCCTGCTCCTGGAAACGGGCCCTCAAATTCTCTTCAGATTCAGCTTCCGCCGTTCCCTTCTGAAGTCCGCCGCTGGGATCGCGGAATGTGTAGCTGTAGACTGACATGGTTCATTTACCTCCGTGGCGGGCCGCCTGACTCGCCTTGACCGCCTGGGCCGCCCAGGTTAATCATCTTCTTCAATTCCTCAACGTTTTGACAACGCGACATTGCGTCCTCAAGCGTAATCAAGCCTTTCATATATTGGTCGCGCAAGCACTGATCCATACTCATCATCCCATGAGCATGACCCGTCTGAATCATAGACGGAATCTGGTGCGACTTGTTTTCGCGAATCAAGTTTCGAATCGCCGGCGTGGCAATCATAATCTCGTTGGTCGGAATCCGGCCCGGACCACTCGCCCGCGGCAATAACTGCTGAGAAATGATTGCAATCAAGTTGTTCGATAACTGAACCCGAATTTGCTCCTGCTGACCCGGAGGGAAAACGTCAATAATCCGGTCAATGGATTCTGCCGCGTTGTTTGTGTGGAGCGTGGCGAAAACCAAGTGCCCCGTTTCCGCTGCCGTAATCGCCAGCTGAATTGTTTCTCGGTCGCGCATTTCACCAACGAGCAAGATGTCCGGGTCTTCCCGCAAACTGGCCCGGAGCGCGTTGCTAAAGCTCAAAGTGTCCTGACCCAACTCGCGCTGGTTAATCACACAACTCTTGTGCACGTGCAAATATTCGATTGGGTCTTCAATCGTAATAATGTGGTGCGCGAAGTTCATGTTGATGTGGTTGATCATCGCTGCAAGCGAAGTCGACTTACCTGAACCCGTCGGACCCGTAACCAAGACCAAACCACGCGGCTTTTCTGACAAAGTCTTCAATAGCGGCGGAAGATTCAACTGCTCAACTGTCGGAATAGAACTTGAAATCAAACGAAATGCCGCTGCAACACTTCCCCGGTCGCGATACATATTGACCCGGAACCGAGCCCGCACCGGACCCTTACCCTGCTCCCGAAGGTGCGGAGGATTCGGCAACGCGTAGGAAAAGTCAAGCTCTTTCGTCTGCTCAAACTTCGTCACGTTGTCATCGGAGATGATCTCATAAAGCATCCGCTGGCAAACCTGAGGCGTTGCTTTTTCATAGTTCAAGCGCTTCAATCCACCATCTTCGCGAATCACCGGCTCGCTATCCACACAAAGGTGAAGGTCAGAACAGTTCCGGTCAACCATGATGTGCAACAGCTCATCAATGTGCAAATCATCCATGCCACGCGGTGCCCCAACCTTTTTCTCCTCACCACGAGGTGGCTCGCCCATAGTCGGTGGGGCCCCCGCAGGCGGGGTCATCGCCGGCGGCGGAGTCATTCCAGATTGCATTGAAGGGTTGTTTTCCATGTGTTACTTATTTTTCGTTTGACGTCGTGTTAATTCAAATTTGTTCAATTGCGTTCCGACCAATTTTAGAAACCAGCCGTGAAGACAACCCGCATGACTTCGTCCGGAGTCGTCTGACCGAGCAGAACCTTCTCCAAACCGTCTTCGCGCAACTCTTTCATACCATTTGCTTTCGCTGCCGCTTTAATGTCGTTGAGCGGCGAACGGCGGACAACCATTTCCGCAATCTCTCCGTTCATCACCATCAATTCGTGGAAACCTGTCCGACCCTTAAAGCCTGTCATTCGGTTGTCCTCGTGCGGAATGCCTCGATAAAGCGTTACAAGCGCCTCGGGATCCTTAACTTGGAATCCAAATCGGCGCAAATCAATTTCGCGAACCTCATAAGGCTCCTTATTGTTCGGGTCAATGCGTCGCCCAAGCCGTTGCGCCAGAACGCCAACCACTGTTGCCGAAATCAAGTAAGGCTCAACCCCCATGTCAATCATCCGGAGAGTGGCCGATGGAGCATCGTTTGTGTGGAGCGTGGACAAAACCAAGTGACCCGTCAGCGATGCTTCAATCGCAATTTCCGCCGTTTCAAGGTCCCGCATTTCCCCAACCATGATAATGTCAGGGTCTTGCCGAAGGAAAGCCCGCAGAGCTGTACCAAAAGTCAAACCCGCTTTCTTGTTCACCTGAACCTGGGCCAAACCACCAAGCTGATACTCAACCGGGTCTTCAACCGTGATGATGTTGCGCTCAACACTGTTGAGCATGTTCAAAACGGAGTACTGCGTGGTCGTCTTTCCGGAACCCGTCGGACCCGTACAAAGGAACATCCCGTTCGGCTGAGAAATCAACTCTTCAATCTCGGCCTGATTTGCTTCGGTGAAGCCCAGTTTGGAAAGACCAATCATCGCGTTGCCCTTATCCAAAATCCGCATAACGATCTTTTCGCCGAAGGGAGTCGGAATCGAGCTCACCCGCAAGTCAAATTCCTTGCCCTGGTGACGTACCTCAATACGACCATCTTGGGGAACCCGCCGCTCGGCGATGTTCATTTCCGCCATGATCTTCAAGCGGCTAATCATCGGTGCTTGAAGGTTCTTCGGAACCGTCATCGCCTCCATCAAAACCCCGTCAATCCGGTACCGAACCCGAACATTACGCTCTTGCGGCTCAACGTGGATGTCCGATGCGCGGTCAATAATTCCCGTTTGAATTACGGCGTTTGCCAGCTTGATGATCGGTGCCTGGTCTGCCAGTTCTGCTCCGTCATCCTCGCCTTTTTCCGCCGGCATCGCCCCCATGTCCGCATCGCGCGTCACCTGGGCCTGGGCGACCAATGCCGAAATCCCAGTCGCGTTGTCCCGCTTCTCTTGCGCCGCCGTCTTTGTTGCCCCGTTCTTCGGAGCCTCTGCTGCCGCACTCTCACCCGCTCCGTAATACTTTTTGATTGCGTCCTCAATCGCCCCCGGAACCGCAACCGCTGGCTTCACAATGCAACCACTTGCAAACCGAACCGCATCAATCGCTTCCAAGTTGTTCGGATTGCTCATCGCGACCCAAAGCATCGTTCCATCTTTTCGTACCGGAACAACATTGTGCTGTTTCGCAATTCGATCCGGAACAACGTTGACGGCACTACTTTCCAGAGCAACGTTGTCCAGGTCAACAAATGGGAATCCTGCTTCCTGCGCCTGAGCCTCCGTGACCTCGCGCTCACCCACCATCCCCAAATCCACAAGAATCTTCCCCAAATTCGGATTCTTGGTCTGCTCCTGCACCTTCATCGCTTCATCAAGCTGGTCAGGTTTCAAGTACCCCTTGTCAACAAGGTACTTGGCCATCGGTTTGCGTTCAATTGCCATTCGTTTCGTGTCCTCGGTCCACGTGCCCGTGAAATCTAATAACCGCCACTGCTCGTACTTCAGTCGCCGTCATCAACTGCCCGCTCGCTCCACCGCTCATTCCCAAAACTGCGGAACTCTCAGGCACATCCCCTATTTTATTCACAAAACGACCTGAATAAGAAAGGGGCAACCGTACTTTCTTGACTCTTTCTCTGGGTCTTAACGTTCGCCCACCCCCCGCAACCCCCCATAATTGAAGCTGTTTTGGTACGCGACGCCCTCATTCAACTCATTTCTCAAGCCATTGAAGAATTGGTGGAAAAACAAGTAATTGACCCCTCAATCAAGTCAATACCCATCGAAATCGAACCCCCCAAGCAAGCTGACCACGGCGATTTCGCCACAAACTTCTGTCTCGTCGCCTCCAAAACCGCCAAAACCAACCCCCGCGCCCTCGCCGAAACCCTCCTCCCCGCCATCCTTGCAATCTCTCAAAATCGTCATCCCCACGTAGGCGGGGACCCAGCCCTGGAAAACCAAGGTTCACTCAATTCCTCCCTCCCCGCTGGGGAGGGGAAGGGGTGGGGCATAAACACCCAAAATATCGGGAATCCTGAAACTTCCCCCCTCCTCTCCGCCGAAATCGCCGGCCCCGGCTTCATCAATTTCCGCCTCAACCCTGCCTGGGCTGCCCAATTCCTGACGGAAGTCCTCGAAAACCCAACTACCTTCTACAAACCAAAAAACGACAACCCCCAAACAATCAACGTCGAGTTCGTCTCCGTCAACCCCAACGGCCCGATCACCATCGGCTCCGGTCGCGGCGCCGCCTTCGGCTCCGCCCTCTGCAATGTCCTCGAAGCCGCCGGAAACACCGTCCACCGCGAGTACTACATCAACGACGGCGTCAACTCCGAACAAATGCGCCTCTTCGCAGAAAGCGTGAAGGCGATCATCGAAGGCCGCCCCGTCCCCGACAACGGCTACAAAGGCGACTATGTTCACAAAACTGCAAACTCAATCTCAACTCTCCTCAATTTTGCCAATGTAAATTCTGAGAGGGCTGGCGATATTTTTCTGAAATTCGTGCAGGATTTCATTAATGCTACTGATCTATCTGAATATCCAGAGATGCCTATCGCCGCCGAAAAACTTCTAGGTTTAGCTGAAAAATTGAAGCAAGCAGATGCTTTGTCATCAGATCATTCTGAACTTGAGTTAATAAGGTATTTCGCTGAGGGCTCAATGGTACGGTCACAATCAGACGATCTTAGGGTCTTCCAAACCAACTTTGACACCTGGTTCTCCGAACAATCCCTCCACGACTCCGGACTCGTGGAACAAGAACTCCAACATCTCCTCGCCTCAAACGTCGCCGACGACGCCCCCACCCGCACAAAAGTCGTTTTCGCCAAAGGCGGAATTATCAAAGAAGTTCTCAAAGAAGGCCAACCCATCGACGGAGATGTTGAAAACGTCGAAGGATTCCCTCCCCAAGATTGGGGAGGGCAGGGCGGGGTTGAATCTCCCCCTCTCCGTTTCAATGGAGAGGGGGATCAAGGGGGTGAGGTCAGCCAATCCACATCCAGTACCATCTGGCTCCGCTCCACCAAATTCGGCGACGACCAGGACCGCGTCCTCAAACGCGCCGACGGCCGCCTCACCTACATCGCCAGCGACGTCGCCTACCACAAAGACAAGTTCAACCGTCCTGCCAACGCCGACAAGCTCATCACCGTCCTTGGCCCCGACCACCACGGCTACATCGCTCGTCTGACCGCTGTCGTCGCCGCCATGTTCAGCGACCAAGTTGCCCCGCTCGTTAATCCCGAACCCCTCACCGAGCACGAAGCCCTCATCTACACCAGCATCGCGGAACGCAACCAATGCCAAGCCGCCCTCGCTTGGGCAAAAGACCACCTCGAAGTCCAAATTTTCCAAATCGTCCGATTCCTCAAGGATGGCAAACCCGCCCCCATGCGCAAGCGCGACGGCAACATCTACGCCCTCATTGACCTGATCAACGAAATCGGCGAAACTCTCAAACCCGATGGCACAACCGAAGAAAAGCAACAAGCCGGCTCCGACGTGGCGCGCTTCTTCTACCTCATGCGCCACCACGACACCGCGATGGATTTCGACCTCGAACTCGCCACCAAACAGTCCGACGAAAACCCCGTGTTCTATGTCCAATACGCCCACGCCCGCATCTGCAGCGTGATCGATAAAGCCATTGAGGAAGGAATCTCCCTCCCCATTGGGGAGGGACTTAGGGAGGGGTCTCTAGAATACTTACACCTCCTCACCCACCCCAAAGAACTCGCCCTGATCCTCAAAATCTGCGACCTCCAAAACGAAATCGCCCGTACTGCCGAAGACTACAGCGTCAACCGACTCACCACCTACGCCATCGAACTCGCCCGAACCTACCACAGCTTCTACGACTCTTGCCGGGTCATCCAGCCCGACCAGCCCGAACTCAGCCAAGCGCGCCTTGCCCTCTGCGAAGCCACCCGAACCGCCCTTCAAGCCGCTCTCGAACTCCTCGGCGTCTCCGCCCCCAACCGCATGGATCGAGCAGAACGACCTACCTAAAATGGATGCACCCTAAGCTCTAAAGAGCCTAGGGTGCCCGAACCTAACAAGATAATTGCTTAGCTTCGCTTCTTGCGAGCCGCAACCAAAGCCGCAATCCCGCTCAGAACAAGCATCGTTGCCGGCTCCGGAACTGATTCCGTAACCTTGCCCGAACCTGCTTGACCCGGCGTATTCTGAACGTGCATCAAAGCGCGAAGCGGCGACCCGCCCGTCGAAAACTCGTCAAAGTCCAAAGCATCAAGCCCCGTACCCGTCAACCGAATCGTGACCGAGTCACCCGGTAGCAACCGACTCGCCCCGCTTCCAGCATTAGTCGTCTTGAAGTCAATCGAGAAATCGAAAGTCCTTCCCGCATCGGTTGCTTGCCCAAAGCTTGCACCATCAAACGTAGCGACCTTGCCTCCAATCGCATTCGCCGAAACACCAGTAACGGACGCATCCACATTCAATCTGAGCAAACTAATGAACTGGCCAGCCTGACTCCCTGAATTGTGGGTAACCACCAAATCAACCGTATTCGCCGCAACATCCGTAAATACTGCGCTCGCCCATGGAGCCGTTCCACCTGGAGTATCACTGGAAACCACCGTGTTAAAGTCAAATGTCAAAGTCGCCGCAACTGCTTGACTCGTCAGGGCCAACGCACCCACCATGGTGCCAATCATCAATCTTGTATTCATTGCACTCCTCTCAAACCAATCTGATTCGTATGTTGCCGAAGCAACCTTTCTAGACCTTATCACGATCTGACAACATAAACCGCTTTTGTGGGCCAATCCGGCAATGAAAACCCGTAACAATACTGTGAATATTCACAAAAACACATCAATCCTACAAGCTCTAGGCTTTGCTACTTCCCCAATTCCATATCCGAACTATGCCCCGGGAACAGCTTTGCCGAAGGATCAATCATCGTCTTCGCGATACAAACCGCCGTCGCCGCTTCCCCAACTCCCGTCGCAATCAGCTTCAATTTCCCGTCAAACGAGCACACATCACCGACGGCAAATACCCCTGACAAGTTGGTCTGATACAGATGATCCACAACAATCTGATTCTTCTCAATCGTCAAACCCCAATCCTTGAGCGGACCAAGTGAAGACTTGAACCCTATATTCACGATCAAAGCATCGCATTCGACTTCGCGTCGCTCTTTGGTCTGAGAATTCTCCAATGTAACCCCGGTCAAATGACCGTTTCCATGCAACTCCACGACTTGCGACCACAAACAAATCTCCGCATCCGTCGCCTTCAATTGATTCACCGTTTCATCATGCGCTCGGAACCGATCATTCCGGTGCACCAGCTTCATCGACGCCGCATCCGGGTGCAACGCGACCGCCCAATCAAACGCCGAATCCCCTCCCCCTACCACAACGCATCGCTTCCCCTGAAACATCCCCTTATCTCGAACCCCATAGCTTAACCCCTTCCCCTCGAATTCTTCCTCCCGATCAACCCCAATTTTGGTCGGTGAAAACGCACCAGCCCCCGCGCTAATCACAACCGTTTTGGTCGGCCACTCCATGCCATCCCCCGTAATCACGCACCAATCATCCCCTCGCTGTTCCAAAGTCTCCGCAACCCGCCCCAAAACAATATCCGGCCCAAACCGCCCCGCTTGCTCTACCAAATTTGCCGCCAAATCCTTCGCCAGCACTTCCGGAAATCCCGGCATATCATAAACATATTTCTCCGGATAAAGAGCCGTCAACTGCCCTCCCAAGTCCGACAATGAATCGATTATCCGAACCTTCATTCCCCGCAATCCCGCATAGAACGCACCAAACAAACCCACCGGCCCGCCGCCAATAATCGTCACGTCTACCGTCTCTGCCATCGCACCTCCTATTGTGAAGAAAGGCCGGGGCATTCACCCCGACCTCCACTCCATAAGGCCCCCTGAGGAACCCTATTTTCTTTGCTTACGAAGAAAAGCTGCGAGACCCGCCGCTGCCAAAACCGTCATCGTGGCCGGCTCCGGAACTGCTTCCACACCAAAGTAATAAGTCTGAACATCACTTGTTACGGCTTGACCGTTGATAAATCCTTGAGCGAACAGATCAACTTCCCAGATTCCAGTGCCCGTAAACGCAAAGTTGTAGTGAGCATGTCCTCCCACCGGAACTGGAAGAACGTCGGCCGCCGAAATCCCATCGAACGTTGACATTCTCACCGTCGGGCTACCAAACGAATCGGTGCTGTAGAGTGAGAAATGACCTGTACCACTCCCGGGTCGGACAGCGCTGAGGAACAAGTTCACGGCATTGCCATCGAACACGTTGGGTTCAATCTCTTCGCCCGCAACCCCAAGAAAAACCAGGTTGTTGTTCTGCGTTTGCGGCAAAATCCAAACGTCATTGCCTGCTCCGGCTCCCAAGAAGTTCCAAGTCGAGCTTCCCGGCTGCGCTACTCGAGCATCTGGGCCAACGAAGACCAATGTGTCGTCCGCTTCAAGTTCCACGTTGTTATCTTCATCATGCAAATGCAGATCCCAAATCCCGCCTTCATAGCCAACGCCGATGTCCGCATGCTCTGTCGTCAAGATCGTGCCAAAGCCAAACGCTTGACCCGCTACCATGCTCGCAAGAGCAACCATCATTAAGTTTCGTTTCATAGTCCTTTCCTATTTTTAATCTTGCGGAGACCCTCCACAAGAAAATCGCTTAATCCGTCGGCGGTTTGGCAAAGTCGGTCTGCGAATCTGCAAATCCTTTGACCTTGCCTGCTGGCCAACTCTTGACGTGGGTGTCGGCAAATAGATAATTCGCTGAACCTTCTGTCCTTCCTGTAAACCCAACCCCAATTCCCTGCCTGAACCGATCCGGTTGTATATCCGCCAAAATCCGACGCCAAGTCAGAGTCGGATTCCCCGTGAACCACCCACGAGAATGCGTATGATCCTGTTGCCAACTCGCTCCCTGCCGATCACTAATGATAAATGTCGTAACTGTATCTGTCGGCCTCGGCAATTGATCTAAGTTGGTGATCGCCCCTGGGCCAGGAACAACAATCCACTCATTAAGTGTGTAACTTGTCCCCCCCAAAAGCCGCCGACGATTCGCATTCGGATCGACCGGGCAAATACGAATCTCATCCACTTTCCCGGTATATGGCTTCAACTGCATTATCCAAGAACCTGCCGAATCAATCGGCGAAGTGTGCGAGGAAGTCGGAAACTCCCCGTCGTAATCACTCGCATACATCGTTAGCGCTATCCCGATCTGGCGCATGTTGCTCATACACTGGGTTTTCTTCGCCGCTACCTTCGCAGAAGCAAAAACTGGGAATAGAATCGCCGCCAATATCGCAATGATTGCAATCACAACCAGCAACTCAATCAAGGTAAAGCCTGAAACCGCCCTGCCTCCTAATGCAATCATATTGCAATAATACTCAGTAAACGCAACAGAGTTGCAGTAATAAAGCAACTTTATATCAAAAACGGGACCTTACTGGAACAATATTGCGTTAACATTGCATTAAACTAGAGTCACCTCAATGAAAAGTCGAGCTTTTACCCTCATCGAACTCCTCGTGGTCATCGCCATCATTGCGATCCTTGCCGCAATCCTCTTCCCCGTTTTCGCCAAAGCCAAAGAAGCCGCCAAGAAAACCCAAGACCTTAGCAACATCAAACAAATCGGAACCGCTATTCAACTGTATGCCGCCGACTATGATGATCGGAGCATGGAAAAGAACGAGCCCGAAGACTACGATTGGTTCGAACCTCTGTACCCTTACGTCAAGAATCGCCAAATCTTCCGTTCACCTGCGCTCAACTCCACTCCGGACGAACTGCCAACCGACTACCTCATCAATGGCGTATTCGCCCACAGCGTTTCCTTGACTCAGTTCAGTGACATCGCCGGTCAAGTCATGATCGCCCTCCGCACTCAAGAAACTGAAGACTCCGACTACCACCCTTGGCCCTCCGACGACGTCTCTTGGGATGACCCCGCTCAGTACTTCGGCGACGAAGGTGATGGCCCTGAAAACTGGTTCGAGGAAAGAATCTTTCAGACCGCATTCTCCGAAGGAGCAAATTACGGATTCGGTGACTCCCATGCCAAGTTCCATAAATTCTCCCAAACGTTGGCCAACCGCCCCTATCCGGGAATGCACAACGTAGATCGGTTCATCCCCGCTTACGAACGCGACTAGTCTTACTCACGAGGAAGTCCTTTGGGGCCCTTACCTATGCCGTCAAAAGAGGGGTAAGGGGATAAAAATCGCAAACTGTCACAATAGCAGTGCAGTGCAAAACTTTGACGTCATCGTCGTCGGTGCCGGACACGCCGGAATTGAAGCCGCTCTCGCCTCCGCGCGAATCGGCGTCAACACTCTGTGCGTGACTCTCCGCGCCGACAGAATCGGTCATCTCCCGTGCAACTGCAGCATAGGCGGTCCCGCAAAAGGGCACATTGCTCGAGAAGTTGATGCCCTTGGCGGACAAATGGCCGTCACGACCGACCACACCCTCACTCACAACCGCCGGGTCGGAACCGGAAAGGGCCCCGCCGTTCAAACCCTGCGCGCCCAAGTCTGCAAAAACGCGTACCCCGAATTCATGCAAAAGGTTTTTGCGGAACAATCAAACCTCTCCCTTCTCGAAGGTCAAGTCCTCACCGTAGTAACCCAAGGCGAAACCATCACCGGAGTTGAAGTTCTCCTCAATGGAACCGATCAGTCCATAATTATCAACTGCCGATCCGTCGTCATCACCACTGGTACTTTCCTCAACGGCCTATGCCACGAAGGCAAAACGAAAACCGTCGCGGCTCGCCAAGGAGACCAAGCAGTCTCAAATCTTTCCGATTTCCTCCGGGACCTCGGAATTCGCCAACGCAGGTTCAAAACTGGCACAACACCCAGAATTGCACTGAGCAGTCTAGATTTATCCAAAACTCTCGTCATGCCATCCGAACCCGAGGCCGGGCCAATGTCGTTCATCCACGACCATACGTTTGAAACTCAACCCCTTCTCCCCACCTGGCAAACCCACACATCGCGAGTAACCCACGACATTCTCCGCGAACGACTCGACGAATCCGCAATGTTCAGCGGGCAAATCGAAGGGGTCGGTCCCCGCTACTGCCCGTCCATCGAAGACAAAGTTGTCCGATTTGCCGACAAAGACTCCCACCCCATTTTCCTCGAACAAGAAATGTGGAACGATGAGTCCATATATGTCCAAGGGTTCAGCAGTTCAATGCCCGGCGAAGTCCAACTTGCCGCGCTCCAAACGATTCCCGGCCTCGAAAATGTGCACATGATCCGCCCAGGATACGCCGTTGAATACGACATGGCGGATCCCCTCCAGCTCCGCCCGACCCTCATGTCCAAACTTCTCCCCGGACTCTTTCTTGCCGGGCAGATCAATGGAACGTCCGGCTACGAGGAAGCCGCTGGACAAGGCATCGTCGCCGGAATCAATGCCGCCCGTTTTGCGACCGATCAGTCAGAAATTATTTTCCCCCGCAACAACAGCTTCATCGGTGTAATGATCGACGACCTCGTTACAAAAGGCGTAGATGACCCATACCGAATGCTCACGGCCCGAGCCGAACACCGACTCTTCCTGCGCCACGACAATGCCGACCAACGCCTTACCCCCCTCAGTTCAGAAATTGGACTTGCCAGTCCAGAACGCCAGGATCGCCTCAAACGCAAACTCCAACTCCTTTCCCAGACGCGTGAAGAACTTGATACAACCTACATCTTCGAAGCTGAAAACCCGCGCCTCGAAAAGTACGAAATCGGCATCATCAAGAACAAAGCCACACTTTTCGACATCCTCAAACGACCAAATATGTCCCTCGCTCACCTCGAACGAGTAGCCAATGACCTCAACATCCCGACCCCCATCCTCACAGAGACCCCCGATAACCGTCTCCGCCACGAAGTCCGCGAGCAAATCGAAATCCAATCCGTATACGACGGCTACCTCAAGCGCCAGCTTGAAGAAATCGAAGCCGCCGAAAAACTCGAAAGCCTGGTGATCCCCCTGAATTTTGACTATGCCAGCATCAAGAGCTTGAGTTTTGAAAGTACCGAGAAACTCACAAGAATCCAACCTGCAACAATCGGACAAGCCGGACGCATCCCCGGCGTCCGACCATCCGACATCGCTCTCTTGATCGGGCACTTGCGGCAACGCGCCGCCGCCCGATAACCTCGTCAACTACCAAGCAGCCGAAACGCCAAAAAGATCACACTTGCTCCAACCAAGAAGCCGAAGAAAAGCTTTTGCGCAACTGTTTTTGATCCCATAAAAATGTATTACAATATGTAATAACTTTCGAGTTCCACTATTCTGAAAGAGATCGCATTGCCCGCTTCGCTATCCGGTCTGCAACCCCAATTTCACCCCAATCCGCAACCAGTCCACGAACCCACTCTGGCTGGCTCTTCCCCGCATCGTTCAGCCAATTCGCAACCGAATCCTGAACATACCGCGACCCATCTTCCCGCAACGGCTCCAAAATGGGCAACCCTCGCCAAGGTTCCAACTTCAATGCCGGAATATGCGCACACCACACCCCCCGAGGCCGAGTCACTTCACTCGCAAACCGCCGGATATTGGGATCAGGATCAAAAGACCAGTTAGTCAATATTTCAATTGCCAGGTCAAGCTCACCAATCACCCGCCCTCGAGCCGCCAACCAAACCCATTCCCGAACACCAAAATGGGGATCAGCCGCAAACGGCTTCAAATCCTGCAACACCCCACTCAAATCCCCGCCCACCGCTACCCGAGCGTAACAAGCCCACCCCCGCACCGTATCCGACTGGTGATCTCGAAACTCCGCCCACCGCTCTCCCATCGCCAATCCAGCCAGAGCCATCCGCCCGGTCACTCCGCCAGCCGCTAAGCCGTCACACTCTTCGCCAATAACCGCCAACCAAAGAGTCGAAAAGTCCATCGCCAAAGTCTCTGAAAGGTTGACCGTTTCATCCAGTCCAGCATTCAAGCTAATCAAGACATCAGCCGGAACGAGTTTTGGTGAACTTGCCCCCGTTCGCCGCATTACCGAACCGTAATCCGGCTTGCAATGTCTCGCCAGTCGAATATCAAGAATCGCTTGTTGATTGAGTCCATCATCACAACAATGCCCTCAGGAAAATCAGGTCCCAAATCGCGGTTGACGGCTTCCATCCCATCCGTCGAATCCGCCGGAGTTTCAATCACCCGCAAAGCCTTATTAGACCAGTCAGTCTCGCTGGTTCGACTTCGCGTGTAAACAAAAATGCGAGACTTCTTCTCGATCTGATCGACACTGAGAAGGAATCCCTCGCCTTCACCCGTTTCATAAATTGCCAATCCTTCCCGATCCCCAACGTACTTATCTCGACCAAAAAATGCCAACTCCGCCCCACCTTTGGCTGGGTCAGCCCAGTACTTCCTAATCCCCGCTAGTTCATCGGAGTAATACACAATCCCCATGGCATCATCAACCACGATCGCTTCAATTTCCCCCTCACTGTCTTTCGTCAAACCGGAGAAATTCCCAAACCGCCGCACCAATTTCAGGTCAATCTTCCCGGCATTCGCAACGAGCCGGTATTGAGCCAAATAATTCGTTTTCCCTCCCGATTTCGGCGCGACAATCGCGTACATCTCCCCCTCTCCCTTTCGGTAAAGTGAGATTCCCATTGGCTCCCGAGCATCGCCCTCCGCTTCACCCAAAATCGCCGTATTCCCTCCCACATCCGTTAACTTCCCACTCGACTGGTCAATCGCAAAAATTCTCAACTTCCCGGCCATACGCTCGGTCAAAACCGCCAAATCAACTTTCTTGTCGCCCAACTGGAAGTCATAGTCAACGTCCACATTGTTGGGCCGGTCGATCGGCGTCACTTTCTCAACAATCTTGCCATCCAATCCAAAAACATAAAGACCCCCTTTCTCTTCAATCTTATCGGTCCCCAGAATCAAACTCTTCGCCGGATCAAGCCGATTCACCCAAATCGCTGGATCATCCGCATCATTCGGAACAGGGTCAGATGCACGAACAGGCTTGAGCTCTTGAACCGAAGTAGCCGTCGTTCCTCGACCTGCATTTGCTCCGGCCGAGTTAAATCGCGTCCCCGGTTGATTGTCCAAAGCGGAACTTCCAGTCCCAGCACAACTCGCAAGTACCCATCCTGCCAGTACAAATGTCACGATACGCATGACCCAAGAGTTTGCCGCCATCACAGATTCCTTAATACTATCTTAATCGATTGGCCCGGTGATCCGATGAAATTTCCTCGTCCATTTCGGGTCACGCCTCATGATTGCCGATTCAAATATCAACTCGGGCAACTCTCCTGCCTTGGCCTTGCTCCCATCTGGATCCATTCCCTTCACGACCGCTTCTCGCAACTGAGCAAGGGCATCCTCCTGTTTCGCCGTCGCAAAATCAACCCCGGCGACCGCCTCTACCATGGCTTTAACTGCTTCGTCCGATCCTGCAAGGAAAAACTTATCTCGCCAAACCCGGTAATCCCCATCGTAATCAATCATGAACACCTTGTCGTGCTCAATTGAATCGCCCAATTCTGCAAAAAGTGATCGAACAACCATCGGCGAGCTCTGCATGTCCCCAAACGCTCGCTTGATCGGCTGACTCAGATGAGTCGCAACCCGTTGAATGGTCACATCGTCCTCGCTTCGCCGATACCCTTCCTGATGGCAAAATTCTACCGCCGCCACCCGCACCGCCTCAATATCACTCTGGATACCGATCGCTGAGTAAGCAATCCGATCGTATACTTCAAAAATCTTGCTGGACTGGTACCGAAAAGTCGCCATCAAGATGCCATCCGGAATCGATGCCACCGCGACCGGAATTCCTCCCTCAAGTCGCGACTCGACATACCGCGCCCGATGCCCAATGTTCTCCTGCCAATCGTAAGGGGTAACCATTCCGTCTCTATCCTACTCCGAATCTTGACCCCTTTCGCGATACCCTCGGGCTGAAGGCACCTTCGACCAAGTCTGCATTCTTCTTCCCAAGTAAACTCTTTCCCATCGCATGAACTACCGAAGGCAGTACCTCAAAGACCTCTTTCAAATGACCCCCGGACAAACTGTCGAAGCCTACGGTTGGGTCAAAACCCGGCGCGACAGCAAAGGCGTCTCCTTCGTTCAGCTCAGCGACGGTTCATGTTTCAACGATTTCCAAATCGTGATCGAAGCCGGCACTATCCCCGAAGAAACCCTTAAACAAATCACCACAGGTTCCTGCGTGATGTTTGGCGGAGACCTCGTCGAAAGCCCCGGACAGGGCCAATCCGTCGAGCTCAAAGCAACCAACGTCACCATTTACGGACAAGCCGATCCCACCACCTATCCCCTCCAAAAGAAAGGTGCATCCCTCGAATTCCTCCGCGAAATCGCCCACCTCCGCGTCCGCGGCAACACTTTCGGCGCCGTCATGCGCGTGCGAAACCAAGCCGCCCAGGCCGTCCACAATTTCTTCGATTCGCGCGGATTCAACTGGATTCACACCCCGATCATTACGGCCTCTGATGCCGAAGGCGCGGGCGCAATGTTCGCGGTCAGCACCCTTCTCGAAGCCGAACATGGCCCTGAAGGCCCTCAATTCCGCCTCAAAGACACCGACCCCGCCAACGACTTCTTCGGCAAACCCGCCTTCCTCACCGTCTCCGGACAACTAAACGTCGAAACCCACGCCCTCGGTCTCACCAACTGCTACACCTTCGGCCCCACATTCCGCGCCGAAAACAGCCACTCTGTCCGCCACCTCAGCGAATTCTGGATGATCGAACCCGAAATGGCTTTCTGCGACATCCATGGCGACATGGACTGTGCCGAAGAATTCGTCAAAGAAATCATCCAGCACGTTCTCGATACCTGCGGTGACGACCTGAATTTCTTCAATCAACGCATCGAACCCACTCTCCTCGAAACGTTGAACCACGTTGCCGAATCCCCGTTCGAGCGCATCACCTACACCGACGCCATCAACATGCTCGTCAGTTCCGGCGAAAACTTCGAATTCCCCGTCGAATGGGGCAGCGATCTCCAGTCCGAACACGAACGCTGGATCACCGAAAAGAAAATTGGCCGCCCCACCATCGTCACCGACTACCCCAAGGACATCAAAGCCTTCTACATGTACCGCAACGACGACAACAAAACCGTGCGCGCCATGGATGTCCTCGTCCCCCGCATCGGCGAACTCATTGGCGGCTCACAGCGTGAAGATCGGCTCGACGTGCTCGAAGCCCGCATTGATGAACTTGGCCTCCCCAAAGAAGCCTACTGGTGGTACCTCGACCTCCGCAAATTCGGCTCCGCGCCCCATGCCGGCTTCGGCCTCGGCTTCGAACGCCTCATCATGTACCTCACCGGCATGAAGAACATCCGCGACGTCATCCCCTTCCACCGCGCCCCCGGCTCCGCTGACTTCTGATCTGTCCTACTCTAAGGCTTGAGCAGGAATAGATTTTACTGAGGAGGCACCTTGGGTTGTTCAAAGCTCTCATCTCAAACAGCATGTCTTTCGCGGGTTGGAGCAAGAGGTTTGAAAACCTGACCACTTCAATTCCTGCCCCGACCGGTATCCTCCCCAGAACAAACCAAACCGGATGCCCCAACTCCCTCGACTCGACCCCCGCATCACTGCCGAACTCAAACGGCAACGCAAAACAATTCTCAAGGGCCTCGCCTGCGTTGTCATCACATCCCTTCTCACCATCGCCACACTCCGACTCACCCTCACCGCCCTCACCGCCATCGAAGATGCCGCCGTCACCCGAATCTCCCAAGAATCCCTCAAACTCACCGAGAAACAAGCCGCCCCCATTGCCGAAGCCCTCCAAACCGACAACAAGAAACTCAGCGAAGCCATAGAGCGTGCCCGAAAAACCAGCAACAACCTCGACCTCACCCCCGCCCAGATCGAAGAAGTCGCCGCAAAAACTAATCTCAACCCCATATCTCTGTCCCAAGAGATCCAAAAAGCCAAACAACAACTCCAAAACCAAGAATCCCAAGATCAAATCAAGCTCCGTCAAGACAACGCCCTGCGCACCCTCGCCATCGCCTGTCTCGGCGTCGTCCTCCTGTTTGCCCTCAAATACGTCTTCACCCGAGGTCAGGTCTACTACCTCAGTAAAGCCTCCAACCGCCTCGCCACCGACCTCCGCCAACGCCTCTTCGAAAAACTCATGCGGCTCCCCGTCGCGTACTTCAACAACAAGCGCACCGGCGAAATTCAATCCATTGTCAGCAACGATGTCGGCGTCTACCAATCCGCCGTCATGGTTATCCGCGACTCGATTGATGGCCCGATCAAAGCCATCGGAGCCCTTGCGTTTGTGTTCTACATGCAACCCGTACTGGGCGCAATCGCACTTCTCTTCGTCCCGCTCCTTGCCTTCGTCGTCAACCGTACGGGCAAGCGCATCAAGTCCGCCCAAACCGAAATCCAAGAGAACCTCGCCAGCGTGACTGCCCTCAGTCAAGAAGCTTTAAGCGGTGCCCGCATCATCAAGTCCTTTTCCGCCGAAGAGCACATGCGCGGCATATTTGATGAATCCGCCGAACGACAATACGAATCTCAGCTAACCGGAGCGCGGCGAATTGCTTCTCTCCGCCCGACCGTTGAACTCCTGGGCGCCGTCGCAATTGCGATCATCATGTACGTCTGCGGCCACCTCGCCAAAGCCGACATCCTCGCCATCGCCGACATCATCGTCATCGTCCAAGCCCTCGACATCGTTAACCAAGGCTTCAAATCCATCACCAACGTCAGCAGCACCTACAACCAAGTCCAAGCCGCCGTTGACCGCATCCACATCCAAATCCTCGACATCCCCGACGAGCGCGAAGAATCCCCCAATGCTCAAATCATCGAAAACCCTGTCGGCAAAATAGAATTCCAAAACGTGACTTTCAATTATCCCGACGGTACCCCGGCCCTCAAGGAAGTCTCTTTCACCCTCAACCCCGGAGAATCGCTCGCCCTCGTCGGCCCCTCTGGCTCTGGAAAATCAACAATTGCCGACCTGGTTCTCAGATTCTATGAACCAACATCCGGACAAATTACGTTCGATGGAATCCCCTACCAAAATCTCAAAGTCAATTGGCTCCGCGCCCAATTCGGCGTGGTTCCCCAACAAACGTTCCTTTTCGCCGGCTCAATCCGCGATAACCTCAAACTCGGGCGCATCGAAGCCACCGACGAAGAACTTGAGCAAGCCATTGCAATGGCTAACGCCAAGCCATTTATCGAGAATTCACCTGACGGGCTCGAAACCGCCCTCGGAGAGCGCGGAGTTCGGCTCAGCGGCGGCGAACTGCAACGCCTCGCCATTGCTCGCGCCCTTGTCAAAAATCCAAAAGTGCTCATCCTCGATGAAGCCACCTCAAACCTCGACCCAATGAGCGAAAAAGTCGTAACCGCCGCTATCGAAGAAGTCATGGAGCAACGCACCACTCTCTTCATTGCTCACCGTCTGACCACTGCGGCCCGCGCTACAAAAATTCTTGTCATCCGCCGGGGGGAAGTCCTTGAAACCGGAACCCACGAAGCCCTCATTGCCGCCAACGGTCCCTATGCCACCATGTATGAAGCCTTCACCAGCGGCATCATGTCTGACACCTTCGATTAACAACCAACCCGATGCTTACTATTTCCAACTTAACGGCAATAATAAATTCAAATTTCACCCTTGGCCCGATTTCTTTTTCCGCCCGGCCTAACCAAATTGTCACACTCTTGGGTGAAAACGGCTCAGGAAAAACATCATTTCTCCGTTCCCTGCTGGGCGAAACACCCACATCTGGAACCGCTAATATCGGCAACCTCGATCTACTGCAAACAACGCCAGCCGAGCGTGCCAAGGTCGTCGCTCTTGTCCCCCAAATCGAGCAAGTCCCGTTCCATTTCACCGTCAAGGAGACCGTTCTCATGGGGTGCCTCCCGCACAACACCCACCGTGAAGAATCACCTGCTGACCACTTCCGCACTGACGAGGCCCTCGAAACACTTCAAATTACTCACCTTCATTGCCGATATGTCCACGAACTGAGCGGCGGAGAACGCCAAAGAACTCTGATTGCTCGGGCAATTGCTCAAAATCCGACTTTGCTCCTCCTCGACGAACCCACTGCCCATGTCGACCTCAAAACGCGAAAAAATCTCCTCGAAACCCTTCAAACGCTCAGTCAGAATCGAATCATCATTTTGACGACACACGACATTGCCTTTGGAACCCAAATCGCAGACTCAGTCATTGCCCTCAAAAACGGCGAACAGTCCCTGACGCAAACCCAAACCACCCTTGATGCCCAAAGCCTCTCAAACCTATTCAATGTCGAAATCGAAATCACCACAAACAAGTTGACCGGGCGAACTTATGCTCGCCCGGTCAACTAAACGAATTTTAAAACCCGCGTTCTTCTTTAACTTCTTCAGCTTTTTGCTTGACGATATTTTCATCGTTGTCCCACTGCGATGATGTGGACGTCTCGTTGTATTGAGGAACGTAAGTTTGCTGCTTCGGCTTAAAGAGTGCGGTCTTTTCCGGAATCCCGTCGGTTGGCATGTCCTCTCCTTCTTGACCGCCTCGGCGACTCCGAACTTGATTGGCCAACTGGGTCTTCGTATCGTTTTGAGAAATAGATGGTTTGTTCTCAGCTTGCTTCGGTGCCTCGGGCAAAAGCGGTTTAGTCAAAAAGTTTGTGGCGTTCAAAAAGAACGCGAGTCCAATTACAAGGGTGAGAACCACCCCCCACATCGCTCCCGATTTTCTTGTCTTCATTGTCCTGGTTCCTTAATTGATTTCAACGTTAGACGGTATTGTAATCGTTCCCGGTCGCACGAAACGGGCCATTCCAACTAAATCCCCTATGTCCAAGCCCATCATCGCCATTGATGCCTCCCTGATCGGCACCCAAAACACCGGCGATACAAGCTACTGGCGTGGAATTCTTTATGGACTCTCCCAATTAGAAACCAACGCAGAATTCCACCTCTTTGCCCCAGAACAAGCTCCCCTCAATTACGATCTTCATCCCAAGTTTACATGGCACCACATCCCCGCCAAAAACCGTCGGTTATGGAACCTCAAAGCGTTACCCCAAGCCGCTGCCGAGATCAAAGCAACTGTCCTCCATACTCAGTATAACGTCAGCCCTTTCGCCCAAACTCCCGCCATCACAACCATTCACGACGTCAGCTTTTTCATCAACCCTGATTGGTACAAGCTCAAAGATCGTATTCTCCTCACCACCCAAATTCCCAAAACCATCGCTCGGGCAAAGAAAATCCTGACCGTTTCCGAAACTTCTCGCCAAGAAATAGTCCATCACATTCCTCATGCCGAACCAAAAACAATCGTCACCTACAATGCACTAGGCCAGAACTTTCAACCTCAACCCAAAGAACAAGCTCGATCCCAGCTCAACATCGGGCAACCGTTTGTGTTTTGCATCACTTCAGCTTGGGCCAGGAAGAACACATCCCTCGCTGCCCAAGCCTTTCAAATTTCGGAACTCGCACAAACCCACCGCCTTGTCACCTGTGGACCGGGAGACCCTCTTCTTCCCAATTCAACCCATCTCGGCTATGTGGATGAACTGACAATCCGGAATCTCTACGCCGCCGCCGATTGTTTCCTCCTACCTTCACTTCACGAGGGGTTTGGTATCCCCCTTCTTGAAGCCTTTGCATCTCAAACGCCTATCATCACCGGAACGGGCGGAGCGATCCCAGAAATTGCCGCGGACTGCGCCATCATCTGCCCCGACTACAATCCCCAAACTTGGGCAAAAGCCCTCAATTCTCTCAACGATGATTCCGGTAAATTACAGAGCATGATCGAGCGCGGTATGAGAAGGGTCAACGACTTCTCCTGGAAAAAGACCGCCGAGCTCACAATGGAAGCATACGAAGAGGTCTCTCGTGGATAACGACTTTCTCAGCCAAATCGTGGCCTGCCCCGCATGCGAAACTCGGCCCAAACTGACAAAATCAGAAAACCACTACACCTGCTCCAACTGCCTCCGCGAATACCCCATCATCGACGGAATCCCCCACCTCGTCATTAAAGAGGGCTTAACTCCAAGCCCAATAAAGACCGACAAAACATCATCATGAAAATCCTCGTCCTCCACGGCCCAAATCTCAACCTCACCGGCTTCCGAGAACCCGAACTTTACGGTAAAAAACCTCTCGCCGAAATAGACGACGAAATCCAAGCTTCGGCCAAAGAACTCGGCGTTGAAGTCCGAATTCTGCAATCCAACCACGAAGGCGTCCTCATCGACACTATTCAAGAAAATCGGAAATGGGCCGACGCAATCGTCATCAACCCCGGCGCGTTCACCCACTACAGTATCGCTCTCCGCGACGCCCTCGCCTCCGTTCGTTCACCTGTCGTCGAAGTGCATCTCAGCAATGTCCATGCACGCGAAGATTTCCGCCGGGAATCCGTCATCGCTCCCGTCACCGTCGGTCAAATCACTGGCCTCGGCTCAATCGGCTACAGCCTTGCTCTCCGAGCCCTCGTCAATCTCGAAAACCCGTCCGCATAAATCACTCATCCAGAAATCTCAATGAGCAATCTCAATCGCCTTCGCCAAGCAATGGAGCAAGCCTCCATCCCCGCCCTCCTCGTGACCGATAACGTGAACCTCCGGTGGCTCACCGGATTCACCGGCTCCAGCGGGATTGCCCTCGTCACCCAAAATCATGCCGGCTTTGTGACCGATGCTCGTTACGATCTTTGGTCCCGTTCAGAAGTCACCGACCACGAAATCACGATTTACCAACGCCCGCGCACACTTGACGATCTCATCGCAGAAGTTTCCACCAAATTCCAATCCAAGGAAATCGCATTCGAAGGCTCAATCTCATATTCTGCATGGAAAGCCCGAACTGAAAAGCTAAGTGACTTCACTTGGATTGAATCCCCCGACCTCATCCGCGATCTCCGCAAAATCAAAACCGTTGACGAAATCAATCGCATCCGGGCTGCCTGCAAACTCGCCGATGCCTGCATAGAAAACATCACCCGCATGATCCAACCTGGAATCACAGAATACGATATCAGCCTCGATATCGAGTTTTTCTACCGCCGTAACGGCGCCGAAATCGCCTTTGATCCCATCGTTGCCAGCGGACCCAATTCCGCTCGACCTCACGCAACTCCATCTGAACGCAAACTCGAAGTGGGTGACTTTGTCACTATCGACTGCGGCGGAAAACTCGACGGATATTGCAGCGACATCACCCGAACGTTTGTTGTCGGCAAAGCGTCCGATCGCCACGTAGAAATCTATAACCAAGTTCTCAAGTCCGAAATCGCTTGTTGCGCAGCCCTCAAATCAGGAGCCAACGGCAAAGAAATTGATGCCCTCGCCCGGGAAATCCTGGACGAAATTGATCTCAATCAATACTTCACCCACGGCCTGGGGCACGGACTCGGTCTTGACGTGCACGATCCTGGCGGGCTCAGTTCAACTGTTGATCAACCCATCGAACCCGGAATGGTCTTTACTGTCGAACCAGGCGTCTACATCGAAGGATTTGGCGGTCTCCGCATCGAAGACGACGTCCTCGTTACTGACAGCGAACCCGAAATCCTCACCCTTTTCCCCAAAGAACTGATGATTCTCTAAATGGCCACTCCCCTCGCCGTCCTCGACCGAATTCAGCTCCGCACCAAGGCAAAGAGCCTAAGCATCGAAATCCAGGCCGGCGAGATCATCGCTATCATGGGTCCGGCTGGCGGAGGTAAGTCTCACCTTCTGGAAGTCATTGCTGGCGCCGCCAAACCCGCTGACGGCAAATTCACGTCAGAAGTCCCCATCCACTTCTGCGGCGACCCCATCTTTCCCCGCCGGGCAACACCCATGTCCCTCGCGCGCTCCGCTCAATCCTCAAAAGATAATCAGCGCACCATCATTGTCCTCAATGCCCTCGGTCTGACCGATGTCCGCGAGCAACCCGTCGCCCGCTTGAGCCAATCCCAGATGATCGCCTGCACACTCATCGAAGGGCTCATCCCCGAGTCCGGCATCACCCTCATAGATGGCCTCCTCGATCTCCTCGACCCGTGGATCCTTGACCGCACCCTTCGGGTGATGTTGGATGACCTCGAACTCGGTAAGTCCTACCTCTTCACCACCCATCAGCCCCCTCTCGCCGAGCGGGCCGACCAACTCATCCTCGTCAAAGAGCAGTCCATGGTCTTCGCCGGCTCAATCCCCGAACTCATTGCCCGTACCAAACCCGCTGAATTCATCATCGAATGCGACGATAACTCAACCGTCGCCGCCCTGGTCGAACCATTTGCGATCAGCATCAAAAAGTCCCCTGGCCGAATCGTCTTCACCACGCACCGTGGCCAATCCCTCGCCGCCAAACTCCTCACCTACGGCTATGGCCCTATTCGCACGATCACTGTCAACCAACCCACCCTTTCCGACGCCCTCAAAACTCTCGTTTGAGAAGTATTGAGTCGTCATTCCGGGCATGATCCGGATTCTCCTCGTCTCAGACTTGATAGAGGGGCTTGTCCCCACAAAGGCGGGGAGGGTTGGGGGGCGAGGTTCTCGCTAACGGTTACCGAACGACCCGCGCGTCACCCTGCCGCAACGTCACCCCAGCCGCATCAAACCACTCCAACAATGGAATCGCAAACTTTCGACTCGTCCCAAAAAACTCCTTAAACTCCGCTGCCGAAAACCGCTTCCCCGCAAACTCCGCAACAAGTCGATCTCTGAGCATCCGCAAAGACCCTTCCGAATAGTAAATCCCCTCCTCAACCCGAACCAATTCTCCCGCATCAACCCCCACCCGCAATATCTCTTCAACCGCCTGCTTCGGAACATTCAAGCCATCCGCAATCACATGCGCCGCCGCCGGACTCACCCCTCCCGAATCCAAAACCACCTTCACCCGATCAAGCAAACTCCTTTGCCGCGCCGAAAGCTCCGGACGATGCTCCGCCGAGGCAATGTTCGTCCCATCCCCCCGCATGACCCCGTCGTGAATCCAGTACGAAACAAGCCGATCCAGGGCCTTCCCCCGCCACGGAACATCCGCAAGTTTTGCCACCTGTTCCCGAGGCAAAAGCGACTTCGCTGGGTTCTGCCGGTGCAACTCATTCAGGGCCAACAAGAACCGATCCGTCGCCGACCGAAAGTTCTCACCCGTAAACCAGAGCCCCGCGAATCCCAAAATCTCGCCCGCATTCTTCGACCTCTCAATTTCATCCCCGATCGTCTGCACACTCTCGCCCATCAGCCGTGCAATCTCACCCGACATGATCCCGAGGGGAGCCGAATGAACCACCTGCACCAAATTACTCCCACTCCCCGCCGCCGCTTCACCCGCAAACGCATTCTTCCTTCGCTTTCTGGCTTCCGGAATCAAGACTTTCCCTCCCCCTAAAACACGCGCCGGTGAATAGCTCCGCACAATCATCGGCTGATCCTTCGCCACCACGGTCACCCGTTCACACCGAAATTGCTCAAGCGTCGGATCGTGATCGTTGTGGAAGACCTTCCCAATGACCTCGTCCGCCCCGATACTGATCCGAATTCGCGAACCATGCTTGGGTTTCTCCACCCAGTCAATACGTCCGTCAAAAAGCTCCGTCGCAAAACATCCCCCCGCCTCTGCCACGACATACCCCCGTTCCATCTCGTCTAGATCAACTCCGGCCAAATTGAGCGCAACCCTCATCCCCGCCACAACTTCCCCAGCTGACTGACCGTGAGAATGCATACCTTTCGCCCTCGTTTTTTCGCCGGAAGGCAACACAACACAAGGCTCCCCAACTTTTAACCGACCCCGCGCCAGCGTTCCCGTCACGACTGTTCCATGCCCAGGTCTCGAAAACACTCGGTCTACTGGCAAATACCATTTTCCGGTTTTTTCAACCCCTTTCTCACCCAAGAGCCTTCCCAATTCACATTTCAACTCCTCCAATCCCGCTCCTGTGAAAGCGGATACCGGCACGATCCGCGCCCCATCAAACCGAGTCCCCTCGAGTAACTCCCTGACCTGCATTGAGGCCAATTCCACCGTATCCTCGTCCGCTAAATCGGATCGCGTCAAGGCCACCACGAGCTTTTCGACGGGTAACAATTTAACAACCGAAAAATGTTCAACTGTCTGCGGCATCACCCCCTGGTCAGCCGCCACACAAAGCATAACCACATCCATCCCCAAAGCCCCGACCAGCATATTCCCGATGAACCGCTCATGCCCCGGCACATCCACTATCGAAATCTTCCCAATCCCCGGCAGATCTATCGCGGCAAACCCGATATCAATCGTCAAACCGCGCTTCTTTTCTTCCGGGAGCCGATCCGTATCAACGCCCGTCAGTGATTTGATCAAGGTCGTCTTGCCATGATCAACGTGCCCGGCCGTTCCGATCAGCTGCGCCATTCAATCCTACACAATCCCGTGATACTCCCGGTAAGTTATGCTCTCACCTTCTGCAATATACATCTCATACTGGCCGTGTGTAATTGCCGCACCGTAATTCCCCATCCGATCGAGCGCCAAAACGACGCACTGATACTCCCGCGACTTCGGCACACGTTTAACCAAAAACTCCACAACTTCCCGGCAAGCTTCCTCTGCCGTCGCTCCTTTTCGCATCAATTCAACAACTTTTGCGCTTGCCGATATTCGCCAAAGTGCCTCGCCCAGCCCCGTTGCCCCGGCGCATCCTGCTTCGTCATCCGCATAGATCCCCGCTCCGACTATCGGAGAATCTCCAACTCGACCAGGCTTTTTAAAAGGCATTCCGCTCGTCGAACTCGCCGCTACAAACTTCCCATTCTCCCGCGCCAACATCGTCACCGTATCACAAGGTGGCTGATCCTCCACCGAGTGAACGTATGCCATTGCCGATTGTTTGTTATCCAAAAAATCCTGGTACCGTCTGCGCGCTTCATCGGTCATCAAATCCTGAGGAACCATCCCTTGCTCAATCCCAAATCGCCGGGCTTGGTCACCCGCAAGCATCACATGATCAGTCCTCTCCATGACCATCCGAGCCAAACTCACCATTGGTAACAAATCTTGAACCGCACAAACCGCACCTGCCTTGAGATCCTCACCAACCATAACACTCGCATCAAGTTCCAAGACCCCTTCGGAATTAGGCAAGCTCCCTTTGCCAATGGCAATGAAGTCTGGATCAGCCTCCGCGACTGTCAACCCGGCCTCTAAGCAATCCAAAAGCCCACCCCCCGCCAAGCTGTTCGCAACCGCCGCCTCAATTGCCGCTTTGCCCGGTCTTTTCCACGTTGAAAGGATCGTTCTCACAAGCTCAATCCTACCTATTCAGTTTCATCCCGGTCAGTCCTTGCGTTTTCACAATTTGAGCCAATAATTTGACCAGCCATTTCTCAAAATCGCGAGCGCAAATCCATGTCAAATCCCGACTCAATTGAACCCAACAATTCAATTGAGCTTTCGGCTCAACGAATTGCCGAAGCGCAGGAACTCCGCAAGAGCCGAGTTAAGTCCTCAATCAGTTCAAGTATTGTCTCAAAAGTCTTTGGGGCCCTCACTCCCTTACTCATCATTCCACTTGCCCAAACTCATCTCGGCGATAGTTATCCCGCATATATTGCACTCATGAGCTTGGTGACACTGATCAACACATTTAACTTAGGATTCGGTCCAGCGGTAACTTTCAAGGTGGCGAAGTTTGCGATCGAGCCAAACCACACGGAAGAAAGACGTCTCTACGCTTCATCGTTTTTTGCCTGCCTTGCCAGCAGTTCTATCCTAGCGCTCGCAATACTCCTTATTGCCCCATTTGCTCCGATGGAGGCAATTTTTGGCTCAAACCTTTCAAGACACGAAGAAAGCCTTCGTATCGGACTACTAATCCTTGCCGGACTGACACTTCTTTCCACATTCCAGAACGCGGCCATAAACATGTACAAGGGCTACATGGAAGTCCATAAGATCAGACTCGCCATGGCGACGAGTTACCTTTTGGCCGCTGTCCTTGCCCCAATTGTGATTCTCTCCACGAAATCTGTAGTCTGGACATTTGCCGTCATGACTGCAACTCCCGCCTTAGCTCAAACCTCTCTCTTGATCAAACTGCTCTATCAAGATCGCAAATACCTCAGACATTCCTTAGCCGCATGTGATCGAGCCGAAGCAGCCCAGATCTTTCGCGACAACATGGCCCAAACAGGATCATCCGTTGGTGCCCTTTTCGCCCGGCAAATTCCCATCATAGCGGCCGGATTTCTTGCGAGTTCTCAAGTGGTTGTTGGTCAAGCTGGAACATTCCTCATCTGGATGAGCGTGATTGTGAGCATTTCACAAATGATCATTGAATCCACTTCGATCACAGTAAGCAATGCGTACCAAGAACACGACTGGAACTACATCGACCGAGCCAACGCCAAGCTCCGAAAACTTCTCCTAATCGCCGCCCCAACTGGGCTGCTTGTTGCCGGATCGATCGGTCCACTTGTGCTAAATCTCGTGAGTCGTGGCGACTATCGAGTTGGCCCAATTGAGTGCTTATTCCTCGGCGGCGCTATCATCGCCGCCACATTTATGACTTGGTGGCAATACTATGCAGTCGCACTCGGTATGTTCAAATCGGCATCCATAGGCGGACTGATCCAAGCCATCGCCGTCGTTCTGATTCTTGTCCCAATCTCACAGTTCAATGGATTCATCCTAGAAGGAACCGCCATCATCGTTGCCGACACCGCTTGCGGATTGTATCTTCTCAAGGCCTTCCGAGACAAACGTGCCGCTTGCCTTGTCGCCGGTAAGCCCGTCTAGTCCTTTCCTATCGCCGCCCTCGCCCCAAATAAAGACTCATTCCCCTCTGGCGTCAAACTCCCAGTTAACTCATCCATCAATTCACGCGATTCTGACTCAAATACAAAAGTACCGGTGACATCTCCTTGCCAGATATTCTCCACAACCCACTTGGGTACAGGCATATAGACAATTCTCTCTTCTGGCTCGACTGAAACACTCAAAATGACTGCCGATCCGTTCCGATCTTGAAAAAGAAACTCATAGACAATCCGATAAGGAAAAAAAGTCGTCGTCCCCATCTGCACTTGCCCTTTTTCCCGACCAGATCGCAGCACATCCGAATCAAAAGTTCCAAGTGGCGGCCCGTCACCCCGGCGCAGAGCCTCGTAAATCTCCCGTTTTTGTTGCGCCGCGACTACCGCCAATTTCTTCATCACATCCCAGTCTACGCAACTCAAATCCCCATTAACACCCCAGCAAAAAAACTAGCTAGTAAAACCGCCAGTGTTTTTTCACCCCAGTAATTCTGCCTGCGTGACTCCCCCCAATACCTGGCAAATATCTCCCCAGGCGAGCGGTCAGGATGACCAACCGGAAACGGGACGCCAATCCACTCTTGGATTCACGGAAGAAAACAACATGTCATTTCGAATCAACACCAACGTCAATGCAATGAACGCACTCCGCAACCTCGGTTCCACCGGGATGGAGATCAACAAAGCCACGACTCGACTCGCTACGGGTCTCCGCATCAATAGCGGTGCTGACGACCCAAGTGGATTGATCGCCTCAGAAAGCTACCGAGCTCAGCTCAGCAGCATGGATCAAGCCCTGCGAAACAACCAGGACGCTATGAACTTCGCCAAAACCGCCGAGGGTGGTCTTGATGAAGTCAACCGACTTCTCCGCGATGCTCGTTCACTCGCCGTTGCCAACGGTAACGGAACGCTTGACGATACACAAAAGCAAGCAAACCAAACCCAGTTGAACAGTATTCTCTCCTCCATTGACCGAATCGCTGGTAACACCGCATTCGGATCAAAGAAACTCTTGAACGGAACGGCAGGCACGCAGTCCAGCGTTATCAAGTCCGCTGACGTCAGCAAAGTGAGCTTCACCGGCCAATTCAATGGTGCAGCCATTGCCAACGACGGTGCAGTTGACATTAACGTGACAACTGCTGCTCAACGAGCTACCGCTCTCGGTACCGTTGCTTATGCAACTGGTGCAACCGAAGTTGCAGGTGCTGGATCATTCACGGTCAACGGAACTCAGTTCACAGTTGCTGCTGGAACAACCCGAGATCAATTGATCCAATCCATCAACGACAAGTCCTCCGAAACAGGCGTCACCGCCGAAGTCGGTGCCGGTAACGTTGTGAGCTTCAGCTCAATCGAATACGGTGCAGATGCCAACGTCACCGTCGTTGATGCAAATGGATTGCTCGTCACCGGTGGTGGTTCACTCACCGACAGCGGTGTGGATGCAGAAGCTACTGTTACGTTCGATGGTGCAACTGTTACATTCGACAGTGGAACGGGCCTCAACCTCAAAGACGCAGACGGTAACAGCATCTCGCTGACCGCTGGTGGTAACGTCGCTGGTGCAAACACCGGTGTCGGTTACGTCAAGCGCGGTTCGTCTGATTTCCAAATCGGTGCGAACGCTGGTCAAACGGCAAGCCTCTCACTCGGTAACTTCAGTGCTGGTGCTTTGGGTCTCAACTCAACGTCCACCAACATCACCGGAACCGACATGAGCACGGCTCTTGGCGCAATCGATAGCGCAATCGCATCTGTCGCTGACAGCCGCGGTCGAATCGGTTCGTTCATGAAGAACACTCTCGAATCGAACGTCCGGAGCCTCGGAATTGCTCGAGAAAACCTCGCTGCAACCGAAAGCACAATCCGAGAAATCGACGTTGCTCAAGAAATGACCAACTACACCAAGTTGCAAATTCTTCAACAATCCGGTATCTCAATGCTTGCTCAAGCCAACTCGGCTCCGCAGGCTGTTCTCTCCCTCCTCCGATAATTCGGTCGAGAATAAGACGGCGAGAAGGGCTCCCACGAGGTGGGAGCCCTTCTTACATTTCAAGTTTCACCAATCAGAGTTGATCTTCAAGCACATCGACAAAGTCACGGAATAATTCTGTCGTGTCACAAATCGGGCTCAAAATCACTTGCTTTCGCAAAGCACTCCGCATCTTTTCCAACCCTTCGACCGAATGGGTCCACCGCACAGCCGAGGCAATGTAATCCTCAACATTCTGGCAAATCCAGTCTTGATGTCCAACCGCATTAAGAATTGATCGCACCGGACCACTCGTGAAGCTATCTTGAGCCATTGTCACAACCGGAACTCCCATCCAAAGCGATTCCAAGGTTGTCATCATCCCTGTCGCGGGGAACGAATCCAAACACAAATCAACCTGATTGAAGCTTGCGTAGTGAGCCACTCGAGTCGTGTTCTGGCGGAACACAATTCGATCGGTATCAATGTCCATTGCCTTGAACCAGGCCAAATACTGACGTCGCAAACTCCCACTCGCCAAAGTCCGACTCTTCATCATGAGTCGAGAACCAGGAGTCTGCCGCAAAATCTCCGCCCAAGTCTCAATGACTTGCTTGTTCAGCTTCCGAGTTCTGCAAAAACTTCCAAAGGTGAACGGTTCGCCTTTTGAGACCGGTGGCACCGAAAGCGGAGTCTCAACTTCCGGCTGAACAAACCCAAAAATTGTCCGCGGGAGCCGCAAGACTTTCTCCGTAAACCAATCATCACTGCCGGATGGCAAGTATTGACTATCCGCGACGAAAGCATCCATCGCCCCAACTCCCGATGTCGTCAAGGCCGTCGGAACCGTAACTTGCATCGGAGCTGCATGGTTCACAATCGCCCCAAGCCGTCCGCCCGATCCATGACCAGTCAAATCAACCAAACAATCAATCTTATCTTCTTGGATGATTGCCGTCGCCGTCAAGTCATCAACCCCAACAAGTGACCTCAAATGTGTGCACAGATTGCGAATTCGCTCCTGATGACCGCCTTTTGAAGCGTCGTTGGAATAAACAAAAACCTCGCACCGCCCCGGATGACGCCCCGCCAATAGAGCTTCCAACCAGTACCCTTCAGGAGTCTCCTCAACCCGACCAATCAAGAAGCCCAAACGCCGAATTTGAGTCGGACGTGCCGCCGCACCAAATTCTGAAAACGCATAGCTACGCGACCAATTCTCCGCCGCATTCTTCACCGCTTCCGGACCCGCAATTGCACTACAGCTCAAAGCATGGACAATGTTGCTGGAAGCTTTGCGATAGCCGGGCTTGATTTCAATTGCACGGGTAAAGCACTTAACTGCCTCTTCCACCATACTCGAATCTAAGTAGACCAAACCCAAACCATTATGAGCCTCGGCAATTGAATCATCAGCGTAAATTGCCCGTTGCAAACTCTGCATTGCTTCGTCAAGCCGACCAAGACGCCGCAAAGCCTCACCCCGATTACAATGGGCCGAAGCCAGGTTATCGTCGAGCTGAGTTGCCTGAATACAGGCTTCAAGTGCTTGCGCAGGCTTCCCAAGGTCAAGGAAAACGCGTCCCATATTCGCATAAGCCTCCGCATGACGCGGATCAAGTCGAATCGCGGTTCGGAACGTCTCCTCTGCGTGAGAAATCTGCCCCAACGCCGCTAGCGACTTACCCAAAACGTTGTAAGCCGGAACGTAATTCTTGTTAATCATCAGCGCCGAGTGGCAAGCCGACATCGCTTCTTCAAATTCACCTAACTTGTAGTGACATTTGGCCAACTCCGTGTACGCCTGAGCGTGTGAAGGATCAAACCCGACTGCCTTCCGAAAATATTGCGCCGCATTCATCCACTCTTTGAGCGAAGCGTAAAGCTGGGCAAGGTGGTAATGAGTATCACTGAGCGATGGGTTCAAATCTAACGCTCGGTGGAACGCATCCATAGCCTCCTCCGGCTTACCTGCACCTGTGAGTGCCGAACCCAGATTCGACCAAGCCTCGGCATATTCAGGATGAGCCGAAGTCAGTCGCTGCAAGAGGCTAACTGCCTCATCATATTCCTTATGTCCCAATCGAACCGTTGATAGCAAAAACAAAGCATCAGGATTTTCCGGATCCGTCGCCAATACCTTTTCATAAATTGGCTCCGCCATATGGAGCCTGTGTTCACGCTGATGTGACAACCCTTCCTGAATCTGAACCGTAAACGGTGAACCAACCGTTCGGAGCGTGTACTCTTTCGTCAAGTCACGCGCAGATCGATCAGCTGTCTTCCTCAGGAACCTATTCATGAACACTCCGGACAAGTTCAATCCTCTTGCCCAGTATTTCTATCGGGGACTACTTGAGGTTTTTGCAGTCAAAATCTAAAAAATTCATCCGCATTTTTACTGGGGTCGCCCGGACAAATAATCACCGCACGATTTTCTCCGTAATCTTACGAATCCACTCCTTTCGCAATCGAGCATTGCCCCAGTGCGTTGACTTGACTCGGGGCTCCACCTGAAGCCGCACCAACTTCCCCCCGACTTCCGCATCAACTGCCACCCAGCCCCCCAATCCTAAGAGAGAGTGTATGTTTGCACGCTTGCCTACCCTTGTAATCGCCGAATAAGGCAATGAAACGTGATGAACCTCCCCAAAAAACTCGAGTTCCTCATCCCGAAACACTAAGAATCCTAAATCCTCGTGCGGATCAAGTAATCCGTATTTCCCCGGACGACTAAACCCAGCGAAAAATCGCTCTGACTGATCATATTCGTACTCATCCTTGAACCGCATCTCAATGGCATGGCGCAAGCCCCGATTGCCGAACAATCCCAGAAAATTCACCCCCACCCATCCCACAACAAAAAAAGCAATCCCAAGCAAAACTCCCTTTGGGGTGACGCCAAATCGAACAATCTCCTGAACCGATAACCCCAAAAGCGGAAACGAAAGCAGAACCGGAATCAAATTTCCCGGAATTTGCCGCGCCAAACTCCAAACCCGCTTCCGTTCCGAAGGCATAATGATTATTCAACTATGGCAGATCGAAGACCTCAGGTGGTCATCGTGCCTCCCGGAGGCGCGGGCCTCCATGCCGCCATCAATAAGCTTGTAACTCACGAAACTGTCGTCACCGCCCTCGAGGATAGTGCCCTCCACAGTGCCAAGCAAATGCTCGGAGATCGAGAGATCGAAGAATATCTTCCGTTCGGCTCATGCGTCGGAAGATTCGCTGCCATGTGCGGAGATACCGGCTTTCCGCGCCTCACTGGCCCTCAAAGCTTTCATCTCATCCAGCGTTCCGCTAGCGAACTTCATTTCGACAATGTCCTGTCCGCCGCCGCTTTCTCTCTCGGACTCGCCAAAAACCTCGCCCGAACCCTGACCGAACTGCGTTACCACGGATTCCGCCCCGATGATCTCCGTCAATCTGCCGAAAAAACCGCCGACCATATCTCTGCCGAGCGGTTCAAATCTCTCGCCGAACTGATCGAGATTTACGAAGCCCAGTGTCACACTCATGGTCGAGAATTTGCATCCGAAAGAGCCGAATTTTGCATCAGCCAATCCGAACCTCGCCATTTCACCTTCCGACATCTCATCATCATCGTTTCCGGCGATCGTAGCCCCATCTATGACCAATGGATTCAATGGGTCGCCTCGCAAGGTATTCGAGTGGACTGCATTGTCGCTGCGTGGCCAGGCGATAATTCTCCCTTTCAGTACGAACTCACTTGGGCAGATCAGCTTGGCGATGTTACTGACTGGACAACTGAACTTTCCCAAAACGAAAGCTGGACACAACACCTATTCCATCGTCCATCAAGAAACATCCCTGATTGTCCCGTCACCGCAAGACATTTCACCATGGGCGATATGCTCAGCGAATGCGAATGGATCGTGCGGGAGATTCAATCACTCCTCCGATCCGGCACTGAACCGGGTCAAATTGGCATCTTCATTCGGGGAGCTACCGATACCATTCCCCTCTTGAACACCGCCGCCGAACGGTTCGGCCTTCTGCTCACCGGGACTCGATCCGCCCCTCTTCACTCCAATGGGTTTGTTGCCGCCACGCTCGAACTCCTCCGGGCATTCGCCAGCCCAGATATCCGCAACCTCCGTTTCGCATTTGGCAATAGCTATTTCGGCATTCCTCCTCAAGACTACGACGACCTCGTTAAATCTCTCTACGCGATCCAAGCCAACCATCCCGAACCTTGGATCGAACTCATGGGAGTACTCAGCGAGAACCCAGAATTCAACTGGATCAACCACCTCTTGGAATGGCGCAAAAATGCATCTGAATCCCCTAAAACCCTCAGCTACTGGGCCGAGAATATCCACACAATTTGGTCAGATACGCCAATTCTGGACAATGCAATCTCCGGGCCAACCACGGCAATTCGACGAGACCAACACGCCTGGACCGTCATGCAACGGACTATCCGCGACGCCGCGCTATCTTACAACAACGACTTCACAATTGACTTATCCCACTTCGTTTCACTCGCAGAAACAATTTGGAAAGAAGAAGTCGTCATCTGGGAAGCCGACCCCGGACATATCCGCCTCTGTACCAATCCCAATCAATTAGTCGGATTTGAACACGTTTTTTGCCTCCAAATGCTGGAAGGATCCCTTCCTCGCCGCCGACGTCAAGATCCCGTACTCGACGATTTCGACCGCCAAATCCTTAACGAATCATTGCCTGACCACCCGCCCCTTCCCTACTCAACCATTACGTCTGCCAGAGAGCGCGCCCTTTTCACCACCCTTGCTGCATCCGCGCAAAAATCTATCACGTTCTCTCACGCAGATGCCGGCGAGGAACGCGACAATATCGCCACGTTTTACTTGGAAGAAGTGAAGTCGCTCATCCCAACTCGCTCCCACACCTTTAAGAGATCAGAACTGACTCCACCTGCTCCCGACTGCCAAACCTGGCCTGATCGAACACTTCGCGATGCTTTGGATTCTCCGCGCACCGAATTCACGCCCCCGGAACTCACCACCGAAGTCGCCCAAGCCGCCGCCCGTCCAGATTTCAGCAAGGCAATCTCGATTCAGCAACTCGCACAAGCCGCCGCATGCCCATTCCGATCAGTTTTCAACCATCAGGTGATATACAAAGCTCCCGACCGGAGCATTCCCATCGCTATTATGCGGACGCTTCCAAAGAAAGCCCAGCTAATCCATCAGCCGTCCGCCACCGCCGCCCGAGAAACTCTCATGGCCCTCGCCAAGTCAGAGCTCGAAGAACATCTCCACCGCCTAGACGAGTGGGAGCAAATCCTCTACCAAGACACAATTGATCGTGTTGTTCAAGGCTGGATCACACGCGAGTTTGAATCGCGTCAACTCTTAAACCTCGAATCTTACCAACTGGTTGACAACTTCGTTCCTCGCTCTGAGCTCAAAGGCGACCCAAACATCCAACTCAAGTTTCACCTCGATGCCCTCTACCAAAAGGGGCCGAACAAAATCGGATTCCTCTACAGCGGATATATCCCTCGCTACCTCTCCAACAAGGACGATATCGAAAACGCCCTCCTGTCAACGCTCATGCTCTACGCTCTGGACCGCCAAAACCAAGACAACGTTGCCATTCTCGTTGATTCGCTCGAAGGGGATCGTGCCCTCCTCACCAAACGAGCGAAAATTGACTGGCTAGCCAACTCAACTTACGGCACTTCGATTTTCCACTCGCCTCTCGAATCCAAAAACCCCGAATACCAGTCCTCATCAATTCTCGACTCCCTGCAATCAGAAATCAATCGGGCCCAAATCGCCATCCGCAAAGCTACCGCCATTCCCCAAAATGGTGACCACTGCGCCCGCTGCGCCCTCGGTGACCTCTGTCGCACCCACAACGAATTCGGTGAAATCCAATCCATATTTGATGAGGCCCAGCCATGAGCCTCACTTGGAACCCTGAACAAGCAAAAGCGATTGCCAGCCCGCTCAACCACTTGGTCATTATTGCAAGTGCCGGTGCAGGGAAGACGGAAGTCATCGTCCAGCGCTACCTCCGCTATGTCACCGAGCATGGATTCTCGCCCAGCCAAATCCTCGCCGTCACCTACACATACCGCGCCGCGGCCAGCATGAAGCAGCGCATTTGCCGTATCCTTCGTGATCAAGAACTCTACGATGCCGCACAAGAAGCAGAAACCGGCCCGATCCAGACAATCCACAGCTTTTATGAACGCATACTCCGCGAGAATTCCGTTTGGTCGGGCCTCAACCCAGACTTCGAAATCGTCTCGGAGTCAGAAGCTGATCGCCTCTGGGATCTCTCTCTCCGATTAGCCCTCACTCAACCCGAAGCCGATCAGCCCGAAGTCAAAAAGTACCGCCAGCAAACCGCCGGAAAGCGAAGATGGAAAGGCATCCTTGATCTCGACACCCTCCTCCGCTCCCAAGTCGTCCATGACATCATTCAACCTGCGAGAAGTCAGGGGCTAACTTACGCAGAACTTGAAGAGTCGTTCACCACGATTGAACAGGTCAACCTAATGGTTGCCAAAATCATAAGTGATCCCGCTTGGCCAACCGACCCAACTCTGACCATCGGTGCTAAAGCTCAGCACTATTCTAAACCATCAAAAGAACATCTCGTCGGCAATCAGCTCGATGTCGAAGTCGATCTGTTCCTCGGACTGATGCGTCTCGCCGTTCAAACATGGCACAACTACGAAACCGAACTCGCCAAAAGAAGCCAACTTGATTTTTCAATGCTGGAGCAGCGTGCTCTCAACCTCTTGGATGAAAACCCCACGCTAGCGTCCAGAATCCGCCACCAGTTCCAAGTCATCCTGCTGGACGAATCCCAAGACGCCAATCACAACCAGTTCCGGTTCCTCAAGTCACTCAGTCTCAACCACTCCCTGAGCGTCGGCGACCAAAAGCAATCCATCTACGGATTCCGAGGCTCCGCTCTTCAAGAATTTGAGCGGCAAATTGACGATAACACGATCAAACTCGAACTGAATTACCGCTCCCAACCTGGCATCATTAATTTCGTCAATCACCTCTTCCACAACCAATGGGGTAACCAATACGACCCCATGAACCCAGGAAAGCACGCGCCAATCAACCCTCTTGATTTCTCCGGAGTTGAACTTCTCGAATCAGAATCCACCACCGCCGCTTCCCGAACCGCAAACTTCATCCACCAAATGATTAAGGAAGGAACCAAGCTTCAGGATATTGTCATTCTTACGCAAGGCCGACGGGCAATGGGGCAAATCCAATCCCTTCTCACTGCAAAAGATATCCCCACGGAAGCCGCTGGCACCACCGACTCTCTCTTCACCCGAATGGAAGCCCGCGACATGGCGAATCTCCTCACATGCTGCGTCCATCCAACGAGCGATTACTACCTCGCGTGCCTCCTGCATAGTCCCTATGTCGGTCTGAGTCTCGACTCCATCATTCTCCTCGGTCAATCACAAAATATCTTCGACCAATTGGCTGAATTCGACTACCCCATGGACTCTGACAAGTCCAAGATTCAAGAATTTTTGAGCTGGTTCACCGAGATCCGCGCCTTTTGCGACCGATTCAGTGCATACGAAATCATCAATCAAGCCCTCAAGCGCTCTACATATCTCGCCAATCTAGGCACAAAAACTGGCGGTGAACAAAACATCGCCAATGCCCGCAAACTCCTCGTGCTCGCAACTCGAAATCCCGAACTTACCCCTCTTCAACTCGCCGACCGCTTCCGGCATCTCCAAGCCGTTGCTCAGCGCGAACCTCTCGCCCCTCTCCACGATCCGGACGCCGAAGTTGTCCGCCTCATGACAATCCACAAATCAAAGGGGTTAGAATTCCCCAACGTCATCGTCCACGGACACGACCTCAACGACTACAAAAGAAACCAAGACATCACCACCGACTTTCGTAACCAAGCTGCATTCACCAAATTCAAGGGGAAAAATGTCATTCACGATCAGCTCAAAGAACGTCTGCACCAAGCTGAAATGGCCGAGAAGATGCGCCTCCTCTATGTTGCCTGCACACGCGCCGAATCACGCCTGATTCTCGGCATTCGCCCACCGAATTCAAAAGCAAAGAACAATCTCCTCACGCAACTCCTCCTAAAGCCCCTGCCGCGGAGCGACTATGCTCAACATAACGTCCGACTCCACCCCGCTCCTTAATCGGTAAACTCTCCCCAATGCCAAATCGCCTTGATCATTTTCAGGTTGCATGTCTTCAAACCAAACCGATCAAAGGTGACCTCGACGCAACTCTTAACCATTTGGCTGAATCAATCCGCCAAGCCGCCGACGAAGGAGCCGACCTTGTTGTCCTCCCCGAGTCTGCCCCCACCGGATATGTATTGGAAGGCGGAGTCAACTCCCTCGCTCTCACTGCCCAAGAACTCAATGATCACCTCAGCCAGCGCCTCCAAAACCTCCCCAAACCCCTGGACATCGCCATCGGCTATTACGAGTCAAGCTCAGTGCGGCCATACAATTCTGCGGCCTACATCTCGATAGAAGAAAACCGGGCCACTCTCCTCCACAACTACCGTAAGTTCTTTCTCCCCACATACGGCGTCTTCGATGAACACCGATTCCATGAGCCAGGTGCCGAACTTGGCATTGTCGAGACGCGGTTCGGACGAATCGGTCTGCTCATTTGTGAAGATATCTGGCATTCAATCCTCCCGACTCTTCTCACCGTTGCTGGCGCCGAGCTCATCGTAGTCCACTCCGCAAGTCCCGCCCGAGAATTCCAATCCGACAAACCCGGCAATTTGATCCGATACGACAATATGATCCAAAGCCTCTGCTCTGAGCACGGCGTTTTCTGCGCAATGGCCATGCTCGCCGGATTTGAAGGTGGCAAAGGCTTAACTGGAGGATCACAAATCGTAAGCCCGCTGGGAGACTGCCTCGTCCAAGCCAAAAACTTTGGCGAACAAATCATCATCACTGAGGTTGACCTCCGGCTGGTTGAGCAAGCTCGGTCAAATACTCCCCTCGCCGCAGATCTCAAAGAACGGTGGCGCGACATCGTCCGCATTGCCATGCAACTGGAAAAATAGAAATCCCCCAGCTCATCGAGCCAGGGGATATGTCAATTCGAGAAAGCCCGATTAGTGACCGGAGTCTTTGCTCGCCTGAACCGGATCCAATTTGAAACCCGGGCCCATTGTGCTGCTCATCGTCAACGTTTGCAAAAACCGGCCCTTACTGCTGCTCGGCTTAGCCTTGATGACCGCATCCAGCAACGTAACCACGTTTTCCTTCAATTGCTCGTTGCTGAAGCTGACTTTCCCAACCGGAACGTGAACAACGCCCGCTTTGTCAATTCGATACTCAACCCGCGCCGCGGATTTGATTTCCTTAACCGCTTGACCAACCGCATTGGTCACCGTGCCATTCTTCTTGTTCGGAGTCTTGGGGCCGAGGAAGCGACCAATTTTCCCGATCTGCGGAGCCATATCGTCGGAAGCAACCATGACATCAAAGTCCTTCCAACCATCTTGGATTTTCTTGATCAAATCTTCATCACCAATGAAATCCGCGCCAGCTGCTTCGGCTTCCTTTGCCGCATCCCCTTTCGCCAAAACTGCAACCGATTTCTTCTTGCCCGTTCCATGTGGCAAATTCGTGATGCCTCGAACGTTTTGGTCGCTTTTGCGTGAATCAATCCCAAGCTTGATCGCGATGTCAACTGTTTCGTCAAATTTCGCACTCGCCTTGCTCTTCACTGCCGCGATTGCATCTTCAATCGTGTGCATCGTCTCAAGGTCAAGTCCCTTGGTGAGTTCCAAATAGCGCTGAGAATGCGCATCCTTCTTTTTAACTTTATTAGCCATGTCAGCCTCTGTGGTTCTAGATCGGCTGGCGCACCAGCCTCCCACGCTCGCGAATAATACCCGCCCCCTATGTGCCCACCTCGGGTCCCGTAATTCGCCCTACACCACCGAGCCATCCCCCTGACCCGCTAGGTAACCTACCACCGTCACAAAAGTTAGCCGCCCGCACCCCTTGGCATGCAACGGCGCACCCTCAAGGAACACCACTATATGCAAAACACTTACGCCATCCTCGGCTCCGGAATGCAAGGCACAGCTGCCGCCTACGATCTCGCTAAATTCGCCGAAGACCCCAAAATCATTATGGGCGACATGAGTCTCGAACAAGCCGAAAAGGCCGCCGCCCGTGTCAACCGACTCGCCGGCAAAGATGTCTGTTCCGCCGCCCAAGTTGACGCCCTAAACCCAGATTCACTGCGTACTTTCCTCCACGAAGCGGATATCGTTATCTCGTGTGTGCCTTATTGGATGCACCCCCAAATCGCAAAAATCGCGATTGAAACCATCACCGACATGGTTGACCTCGGCGGAAACACCGACATCACTATGCAAACCTTGGAGCTTGATGCTCAAGCCAAAGAAGCCGAAATCTCCCTCGTCCCCGACACCGGTCTCGCCCCCGGTTTGGTGAACAACGTCGGCCTCTATCTCATCGAGAACATGGACAAATGCGATTCCGCAAAAATGTACTGCGGCGTCCTCCCCCAAAATCCTAAGCCCCCGTTCAATTACAAACTTACCTTTAACGTCGAGGGACTTGTGACTGAGTACGACTATGAAGCCATCGTCCTTCGTGAGGGCCAAATCGAAAAAGTCCCCACCCTCACAGAGCTCGAAGACCTTCACATCGATCAGCTCGGCGACATGGAAGCATTTGTCACTTCCGGTGGAACTTCAACCGCGCCCTACACCCTTCAAGGCAAAGTGACCAACTACGAATACAAAACGATTCGATTCCCCGGCCACTGTGAACGCATGAAAATCTTCAAGGACTTCGGATTCTGGAACGAAAGCAAGGTCAATGTTCGCGGCACAGAAGTCGTCCCCAAAGATGTCTTCAACACTGTATTCGGCCCAGAACTCGATAAATTTGTCGATCAAGACCTCTGCGCCGTCCGCGGCGTCGGAATCGGAACCACCAACGGCGAGCCCACTCGAATCCAAGTGGACATCTTCGACAAGCAAGATCCCGAAACCGGATTCACATCCATGGAGCGATTGACCGGCTTCAGCACCTCGATCATCGCTCAAGAAGTTGTCAACGGTCGCGTCGCCAAAGGTGCTGTCCGCTACGAAAATGCAATGACCGGAACCGACTTCCTTGCTGCCCTTCACAAGCGCGGGATCGACATCCGAATCAAGAAAACCATCGAGCACGTTTTCTAAGAAACTTATTGCGCAAATCGGTGACAAAGCAGCTTGACTTCAAGCTGCTTTGTTAAATTTCCAGCTCTAGACTTGACAGCTACTGCGTTCTCAACTACACTTGTTGCATATGGTCAGATATTGATCTGACTTGCTTGGAGAAGAGAAACGAATATGACAATCAACCTGAAATTCGGGGCTTTGAGCCTCGCCCTAGTGACAACTTCTGCCTATGCCAGCTTTGCTGTAGTCGGAGCCAACGGAGGCGATGGCGATGCCTGGGAACAGTACGTCGCCGCCGACGCTTTCAATCAGTCGGTGCGCCTGGACATGGGCAATTCCTACGGTTCCGGCGGACTTTTCAGCCGAGAAACCTTCACATTTCAAGGTGAAGAGTACATCAAGCTCTGCTTCGCCACCGCCGATCACGTGGTTCGAAACAAAACCCTCAACGACATCACCTTCGCCGGAGCTTCCGCACCCGTTACGCTTAGCCCTGCCGGATGGTTCACCCAGGTTCACTTAGGAGGATACGACGGTAATGATGACTTGGCCTTTGTTGGGATGCGGGCAAAACGAAGCGATCTTTCGGCAGCAACCCTCACATTTCTCGACAACCTTGCCCCTCTTGCTCTAGCCACACCAGACACTTCCGACGTTACCAACTACGGCTTCGGGACGAGTGCCAACTACACACGCGATGGAAACAACGACATTGATGGATTCTTTTGGAGACCAAATTTCGAAGACTTTGCTGTCTCTCGGGGTTATACCAATCACCGCTGGGTTAACAGTGATGTCACCGCTGTCGAAAATTTTGCCTATAGCATTTATAACTTTGAAGCCATCAAGTGGAACGTGAGCAACGCAACGACGTTTGGCGGAATCAACCAAGGCGATTCCGGAGGAGTGATCCGCCAAAACGGAAAATTCGTTGGCGTCAACAGCTTCAACCAATACGTCGAAGGGTCAGATCTCCAAGGCCTGTATCGAATCTATCAACTCGGATCTCAGCAAGGTGGCAATGCATTCACACAAGACAATATCGATTGGCTTGGCGATCACTGCGCTGAGCTAGAAGCAGTTCCCGAGCCAGGCACCATCGCCGCCCTCGTCGGCCTCTCCCTCGCCGCCGCAGCCAAGCGTCGGAAGCGCTAATCACTCAAAATGTGCCGTATCTTCGAAAAAATTCAGGATGCGGCACAAAACCATTTTCGCTCTCCTTCGTTTATACTTTATGATATGAAACTGCTTCTGACTTTCGTTGCCGCCAGTGCCGTTCTCGGCGTCGGCCTTCTCACCCCCGCCCAAGCCCAAACCAAAGAAGTCAGTTTCAAGAAAGACGTCACTCCCGTCCTCAAAAAGTACTGCTACAACTGTCACGCTGGAGAAAAATCCAGCCACGGACTCAAAGTTGACAGCTACGACAACATCATGAAAGGCTCGAAATACTCGAAGGTCGTCAAGCCCGAGAAGAGTGCCGAAAGCGTTATCATCCGATCCGTCAAAAACCAACCCGGCGGAACCAAAATGCCTCCCGGACGCCGCTCTGTCTCAGAATCAGAAATCAAAATTATCGCCGACTGGATTGACCAAGGCGCAAAGAACAACTAAATTCCATAACGATTAGGATAAACTGCCGCACATGAAACGTGTGGCAGTTCCCATTTTGGCTCTTGGCATTTTCTTGATCGCCTGCTCATCCCAAACTCCCGAGCCAAAACCATCAACCTCGGAAACCACCCAATCCGCTGATTCCAACCAGGAGCCCCGCGTCGAACCTGGTCTCCAAACCGTCACCGTCTCGTTCAAAGAAGACATCAACCCGCTGATCCAAGCCAACTGTCTTGGTTGCCATAGTGGCCCCAAGGCAAAAGAAGGCATCGACATGTCTTCATATGACCTTTTGACCACCTCCGGTGAGCACGGCGCGATCATTAAACCCGGCGATTCATCCGGCAGCCTCATGATCAAAGCCATGACGGGCGACGGCGTCGACATTATGCCCCCCGCCGGAAAACTCCCCGACGACAAGATCGAACTCGTTGCTCAATGGATCGATGCCGGCGCCAAAAACGACTAGGTCAACCCCCTAGGCCACTGCCGAACCAATCCAACCCAAACGAGTAGAATCCATTAGGTTCAAACCGACCTCCATGGATCAATCGCACATCCGGAATTTCTGCATCATTGCTCACATCGATCACGGCAAATCAACCCTTGCCGACCGGATCCTTGAGTTTTGCGGAGCTGTGCGTGGAACCGCCCAAGAGCAAATGCTCGACACCATGGAGCTCGAACGCGAACGCGGAATCACCATCAAGATGACCGCCGTGCGCATGGAGTACACCGCCAAAAACGGTGAAACCTACCAATTTAATCTCATCGATACCCCCGGCCATGTCGACTTCACCTACGAAGTCTCCCGCGCCCTGGATGCTTGCGAAGGTGCAATTCTCATCGTAGACGCCACCCAAGGGGTCGAAGCTCAAACCATCGCCAACGCAAACATGGCGATGACCCAAAATCTCACGATCGTCCCCGTGATCAACAAAATGGATCTGCCGCACGCTGATCCCGAGATGGCCCGCGACGAAATCGAAAACACCCTCATGATAGATGGCTCTGAAGCCATCCCCTGCTCCGCAAAAACAGGGCTCGGCATTCAAGACATTCTCGAAGCCGTTGTCGAACGTGTCCCCGCTCCAAAAGGCGACGCCAACGCCCCCCTCCGCGCCCTCATCTTCGATAGCCACTTCGACACTTACCAAGGTGCCGTCGCCTACTGCCGCGTGATGGATGGATCAGTCAAACCCGGCGACAAAATCCAAATGATGTCCACCGGAAAAACCTTCGACGTGGACGAAGTCGGCGTCTTCCGACCCCGGCTCGAGCGCGGACTCGATCTCAACTGTGGCGAAGTCGGGTTCATTACTGCCGCCATCAAAACAATCGGCGACGCAAGCGTCGGTGACACCATCACCAACGGCGTTACCCCCGCCACCCAAGCCCTCCCCGGCTACCGCAAGGCCAAATCAATGGTCTACTGCGGACTTTATCCCACCGATTCCGATCAATACGAAGACCTCCGCGACGCCATCCAAAAGCTTCAACTCAACGACGCTTCTCTCGAATACGAACCCGAAACCTCCGCCGCTCTCGGATTCGGATTCCGCTGCGGATTCCTTGGCCTCCTTCATATGGACATCATGCGCGAGCGATTGGAACGAGAATTCGATCTCGATCTCATCCTCACCGCCCCCAGCGTGGACTATCACGTCTACAAAACCGACGGCGAAGTCCTCTACATCTCCAACCCTAGCGAACTCCCCCCGAGCAACCACATCGCCAGCATCGAAGAACCCGTTGTCACCAGCGTCATCATGGTGCCCAACGATTACGTCGGCCCTGTCATGAATCTCTGCCAAGAGCGGCGCGGCGTCTACCGCAAAACCGAATACCTCACCCCCACCCGGGCCATGCTCACTTATACTCTCCCCCTCGGCGAAATCCTCCTCGACTTTTTCGACAAGCTCAAATCCTCGACCAAAGGCTACGCGAGTTTCGATTACGAATTCGCCGGATACGAAGCCAGCGACCTCGTCAAAGTGGACATTCTCCTCAATGGCGATCCCGTGGATGCCCTCAGCTTCATCGTCAACCGCTCATTCAGCTACCAGCGCGGCAAAGCCATCGTCGAACAACTCCGCAAAGTCGTCCCCCGGCAACAGTTCGAAGTCAAAATCCAAGCCGCGATCGGGGCCAAGATCATATCCGCCGATGTCATCAAACCGTTCCGCAAAAACGTCATCGCCAAGTGCTACGGTGGCGACGTCAGCCGCAAGCGCAAACTCCTGGAGAAGCAAAAGAAAGGGAAAAAGCGCATGAAGAACATCGGCAGCATCGAAGTCCCCCAAGAAGCTTTCCTCAGCGTCCTCAAAGTTGCAGAATAATTGAAATCTTTTTTGCCATAATCCCTCCTCGTTGGGGAGGGGTAAGGGTTGGGGCAGCCTTAAGCTGGATCCGGTGCCCGCTGGTTGTTTCCAGTCGATCCTCGCAAAAGTACCAGTTTCCCCCGCAAATCCCCCACCCTTAACACAACCACAACCCACTCTGATATACTTGGGCCTGAGGTTTAAATTCACATGCGTAGAGGAACATTGGTGCTTCTCGCGGGTGTACTGGCTGGCAGTGCTCACGCGATTTTGATTGACGATTTCACCTCCGGTTTCGCCGGAGCCACGACCACAACCGCTGCTTACTACAACACTGCATCTGCCAACTCCATTGGTGGATTCCGATACGTTGATCATCAGTTCTCGTCCAACCCCCTCAGCCGACCTATTGCAACTGAAGTTGCAAGCGCGGTTCCCGGCAACATGTTCATCGAAGCTGGGTCTGGCGTCAACGGTTCGGTAACCCTCGCTTGGGGTGGTGCCACCTCATCAGCCTCAGGTTCCGGTCTCCTCAATTCGTCAGCTTTCAGCGGACTAGGCTCGCTTGATTTCACGAACGAACTGAACTTCGAAGTTGGCTATGTCAACAATGACCAGGCTTCAACCCAACTTCTCATGTTTGTGTACGATGGTGCAAACGCGCTGAGTACAACACCATTGCAAAACGCCGCCATTGGAAGTGGAACCCTCAATTTCAGCCTGGCATCGTTTTCCGGAACCGCTGACCTGACGGATGTCAAGATCGTTGGAATCGCACTCCTCCTCCCCAGTGGCAACGATATCACCCTCACCCGGGTTGAAACTGAAGCCATCCCCGAGCCAGCCACTCTAGCCGTCCTCGGACTCGCCGCTGCCGCCATCGCCCGCCGCAAACGCAAATAAAAGCCAACAGAATAAACCCCCGATGACCAACTCGGCTTCGGGGGTTTTTTCATGCCTCCGGAAACCCTTTGTCAGAGAGTAAGCAAAGGGCAAAGAACCTATACTAACCGTGAATATTCTTTATCCCCATCCTTACCCCTCATAAAGCGGCCCAAACCGAGTATCCTCTGTAAAAATGCCCAACTTTCCCATGATCATTCAAGGCGGCATGGGCGTCGCCGTCAGCAACTACACCCTTGCCCGAGCAGTAGGCAAAACAGGCAACATGGGTGTCATCTCCGGAACCGGAGTGGATGCGGTTCTCTCACGCCGACTTCAAATGGGTGATCCCACCGGCGAGCTCAAGGACGCCTTCGCTGCATTCCCCCTCCCCGACATGGCCAAAAGAGTCTGGGATAAGTACTTCCGCGCCGACCGCGACCCCAGCAAGCCATTCCTCTCCCGACCACTCCCAAACAACGAACCGGGCAAAGCCTGGTTCGAACTCGCCATCGTCGCCAATTTCGTCGAAGTCTGGCTGGCCAAACGCGACCATTCCGCCCCCATTGGCATCAATCTTCTCGAAAAAATCCAAATTCCCCACCTCGCTTCCCTCTTCGGAGCGATGCTCGCGGAAGTTGACTTTGTTCTCATGGGTGCCGGAATCCCCCGCCAAATCCCTGCCGCCCTTGATTCCTTGGCGGAGATGAAGGAAACCAAGTACCGCATCAACGTAGATGACAATCCCGACAACGAAGCCTTCTATCACACCTTCGACCCCAAAGCCATCGCAGAATGGGGCATCAGCAAACTCAAGCGACCCAAATTTCTCGCCATCATCAGTAGCAACATCCTCGCCCTTCAGATGGTCAAAAAGTGCACTCCGCCCGTCGATGGACTCATCGTTGAATTCCCCCTCGCCGGTGGACACAATGCTCCCCCACGAGGCCCCATGGTTCTCGACGAGAACAACGAACCGATTTACGGACCCAAAGACGAAGTTGATCTCGCCCAAATCGCTGAACTCGGAGTTCCCTTCTGGCTGGCCGGAGCCTACGGTCAGCCAGAAAAGCTCAACGAGGCCCTCGAAGCTGGCGCCTGCGGAATCCAAGTCGGCACTGCATTCGCTTTCTGCAACGAAAGCGGCATCGAACCCACCCTCAAACAACAAATTATCAACGACGTGAAGGCGGGCAATATGAGCGTCCACACGAACGCATCGGCTTCTCCCACCGGATTCCCCTTCAAAGTCGCCCAAGTCAAAGGCACTCTCAGCGAAATCGCAACCTACAAGAAGCGTAATCGCATCTGCGACCTCGGCTATCTCCGCACACCCTACCGAAAAGACGATGGCACTCTCGGCTACCGCTGTCCCTCTGAACCTGTCGAGGACTACCTCAAAAAAGGCGGCAAACTCGAAGAAACCGTCGGTCGAATGTGCGTCTGCAACGGCCTGTATGGCACTATCGGAATGCCCCAAATTCGCAAAGATGGAGCCATCGAACCAACTCTTGTCACCTCAGGAAACGACTTGATCAAGATCACCGACTTCCTCCCCGGAGACAAAACGAGCTACTCCGCCGCCGACGTCGTCGCCCATCTGCTAAGCAAACTCCCGGTGACAGCAAAGTAAACGGCGCGCCTTAACCCCCAACCGCCGTCGACCAACCCACCTCGTCCGTCCCCCGGTAGCGACTCGTCGCGACCGACGATCCCCGAACGCGTTTCCCCGCCAGCCAACCCGCAACGTGCTGCCCAACTCGCCGCGCAAACTCCACTGGCACGGCATTCCCCACCTGCCGATACTGATCCGCAATTTTCCCACAAACCACCCACTCGTCCGGAAAAGTTTGAATCCGCTTGTATTCCTGAACGCTCAAAGGGCGCAGCTCTTCCGGATGCCCCAAAAGCGTTGCCGGCATATTTGGCAAAGTCAATAGCGTCGGCGATGGTTTATCCCATGCCAACCGTCGCAAGAACCCCGTACGCCCACCGTTACTCAAAAACGCCCCTCCCATGGCCGCTTTCGCCATTTCTGGTTCGAGCACTCGCCAATTTTCCCCCGGGCCAACGAACGGTAAATACGGAACCACCCGACTCCGAAGCGGTACAAAATCATGGCGATCCGTCAATCCCGCCAGAATCTCTCGTAAAGTCACAACTCCCGATCCCGTTGGAACGGGCGGCATCACCCGACCATCGCGCTCCGCCACAATCACCAGCCGCTCTCGAACCTGAGGCACTCCATACAAACTCGTATCATAGAGCCGAAAACTCACCCCATATCCCGCCCGCTCAAATCGCCCCAAAATCTCCTTCAACGCCCCACCCCGTTGCTCAGCTTCACTCAATGACGGGAAGCCCGTCCCTCGCTCCTCATGCGGGCGGTGAACAAGCGGCGCACTGAGCAACCCTCGTACGTTCTCGATCAAAACCACCCTCGGCCGCAAATCCAGAGCCAATTCCACAAAGTGCAAAAACACATTCCCCCGCTCGTCGTTCAGCCCTTGCCGTTTCCCCGCCGTAGAAAATGCCTGGCAAGGCGGTCCCCCAACCACCGCATCCAATTCACCCACCCCAATTCCTAACTCTTGACAAACCCGAAACGCCGAAAGCTCCCGAACATCCCCCTCAAACAGCCGCAAACCCGGACGATTAGCGCGAATCGTCGCGCATGCTTGCTTGTCAATCTCGCTCACGCCCACGCACTGCCAACCAGCCCGCTCTAAGCCCAAGTCGAGTCCGAGTGCCCCTGAAAAGAGGCTCAGGTATCTCATCCGTGATCCAAATTCAAACCCACCATCCTAGCGGGGAAACAGCCCAATCGCCGTTACAGTCATAGTTTTCCACATCCCCTACTAAAATTGCTAGCCCCGCAAGATATCGGCAATGCCATAAGGCAATACGGAGCACTTTGAACGCCATGAACGAGTTCATCCCTCCCCAGATGGGGAGAGCCTGCCCCTGGCTTAAACAGCGGGCAAGGGGTGGGGTGAAAGGCGAAACTAGCTAAACACCAGACTCGACTAACTCCTAGACCACACGCTTTACCCTGCCATACTCAAACCAAGATGTTTAAAGGCTTCATGAACAACGTCGACCGACTCCTCGGGCGCGGCGTCATTGATGAAGACCTCTACGAAGAACTCGAGGAAGCTCTCCTCGCCGCCGATACCAGCATCACCACCACCACAGAAATCCTCAACGAGCTCCGCCAAGCCGTCCGCGAAGAAAAAGTCAAAACTCCCGACGCCATTAAAGAACGGCTGAAAGAGTCAATTCGCGCCCGGTTTTCCCAGCCCGGCGAATCCCTCCTCTTCCGCAATTTCCCCCCCTGTGTGTATCTCTTCGTTGGGGTAAATGGAGTCGGCAAAACCACGTCCATCGGCAAACTCGCCACTCGCCTCACCAAGGAAGGCCGAAAAGTCATCCTCGCCACTGGCGATACATTCCGCGCCGCCGCCATTGAACAACTCGAAATCTGGGCTGAGCGATCCGGAGCCGATATTGTCAAAGGTCAGCCCGGCTCAGACCCCGCCGCCGTCATATTTGATGCCATCCAAGCCGCCAAAGCCCGGGGAGCCGACTACGTCCTTGCCGATACCGCCGGTCGCCAGCACAACAAAGCGAACCTGATGAACGAACTCGCCAAAATCGCCCGAGTCGTCGAAAAAGGAATCGGACGTAAAGCTGATGAAACCCTCCTTGTTCTCGATGCCAATACTGGCCAAAACGCTATCCGCCAAGCCGAGGAATTTTCTGTCGCCACAGGCGTCACCGGCTTGGTTCTCACCAAACTCGATGGCACCGCCCGTGGCGGCGCCCTCATCGGCATTTACGACAAATTCGGAATTCCGATCAAGCTCATTGGTGTCGGCGAAAAAGCCGAAGACCTCCAGGATTTCAACCCAGAGGTCTTCGCCAACAACATGTTTAATTAGTAGCTGTTTGGAATCTGCGGCTCACGCGCCACCACATCAACAACCTGCGGCTTCGCTCCTTGCGTGCGCATCGCTCGCTTATGCTTCATAAAGCCAAGCACCGCAAATGCCAAGAACATCGGCACGGCCACCGCATCGTCAACCCAACCCAGCAAGATGATCACATCCGGGATCAAGTCGATCGGTGAAGCACCGTAAACCACTGCGGCCAGGATGTTCAATATCCCCGCCCACGGAATGGTTGACTTCGCTACTGCTGGAATTTTTTCCATCGTTATCCGTTTGACGACAAATGATGACTAGGGGTTGAGAACCACTAGGACCCTCCCACTGAGTCATCCCGGACTTAATCCGGGATCTATCCGCCATAACAACTTATCATGAATTGGAAGAGTGAGAGACTCATCCGTCTAGCGGTCAAGAAGATTCAGTTCTGACAAGGCTGTGGCGTAATATTCACCCCACAACCAATTTCACGAACAACTTTTTCCCAACTCGCAAAATTTTCCCGTCCAAATCCGCTGCCCCGTAAGAGGCAGCCAAATCCGAAACCCTCTCACCATCCAGCGAAACCGCTCCCGCCTGAATGAGCTTTTTCGCCGACCCACGAGAATCTGCTCCGCCCACTAATGTCACCAAGTAAGCCACTGGCAAACCTCCACCGAATCCACCCCCCGAAAATGCCTCCCGATCAATCACAAACTCCGGCGCATCCGTCACCTGCTTCTTCTGACTAAACGTCTCTACAAAGAACTGCTCCGCCGCATTTGCATCTTCAATCGAATGGTAAAGCGCAACAATTTCTTTCGCCAAACGCACCTTGGCATCGCGCGGATTTTTCCCCGGTTCAACCATCGCCCGCGCCTCGTCCATCGGCACATCCGTGCAAAGCTCAAACCAATTCAAAATCAACTCATCTGGTATCGACATCGTTTTGCCAAACACATCATTCGGCGTATCCACCACGCTCACATAATTCCCCAAACTCTGGGACATCTTCTCTTTCCCATCTGTCCCTACCAAAAGCGGAGAGAGTATCACCACCTGGGGTTCTAGACCGTACTGCTCCATCAAAGTCCGCCCCACCAAATTGTTGAACATCTGGTCATTCCCTCCAAGTTCGACATCTGCCTTGAGCTCAACCGAGTCCATCCCCTGACACAGCGGATACAAAATTTCGTGCATTGCGATTGGCTGGTGTGCTTCCCACCGTTTGGTGAAATCATCCCGTTCCATGATCCGCGCTACCGTGTACCGCGAGCAAAGCCGAATCACATCTTCAAAGCTCATCTTCCCCAACCAATCCTTGTTGTAATAAATCTCCGTGAGTTCAGGATCAAGAATCTTGTAAATCTGACTGGAAACCGCATCCACGTTCGCCTGAACTTCCTCACGTGTCAACTGTTTTCGGGTCTTGCTCTTCCCGCTTGGGTCACCGATCATCGCCGTAAAGTCCCCGATGATCAAACACGCCGTATGCCCCAACTTCTGGAAATCGCGGAGCTTCCGCAAAACCACTCCCCATCCCAGCGTCACATGCGCCGCGGTTGGGTCAACCCCCAGCTTCACCCGGAGCTTCTTTCCGCTCGCCAATTTTGTGCGCAGATCATCTTCGCCATAAATATCCGTCGTACCCCGGCGCAATATTGCAATCTGCTCGTCAATCGTCATCTGAAAGCCAAGTCTACCGCCCCAAAATGAACCTGCGTCAGACTCACATAAACTGGAATTCGGGGGTCGCTGATATCAGTTTGCCAACCGCTCCACAGGTCGCATTGGCGTTCCGTTGTGTGACTCGCCCTCCGCTCGCCTTCTTGGCGGCAGCGTTCAACTGCGCCACTTTCTCCGCTGGAAGTTGACAGTCCACCGCCTTCAGTAAGTTCTGAACCAAGCTTTCTGGTTGTCCGTCTGCACCAAAAGTCGTGAAATTCGGCAAAGCCCGTGCATAACGGGTGAATAATTCTTCGCCGAAGTCCATCCGCGCAACCATGGTCGAAGTGGAAATCCATTCAATTCCATAACCCCAGCCCGCAACGTCCGGCGGGAACATTAAATCCATCCCCATGATCGAAGTCGCCCGGCGAATCTCGAATCCAGCAACTACAATCCCTCGTCGCTTCCGCTCAGTTTCTTCCCCATTCCCAGAAACATCGCCCGCTGCCTCAAAAGCTCTGGTCATTGCTGCGCCCATTCCGATCTCGCGCGCCATCGGAATCGTGAAGTCAAACGGATTCTTGAGGATTGTTCGCCGCACTTTCTCAGATTTGAATTCATCCGAGAGCATGATCGCTTTCACCAATTCCTTGACATTCAAATTGCTCTTGCGGAAAATTTGCGCGAATTTTTCAATCGTCGCCTTGCTCGGGTTCGGTTCAACAAACCACTTCAACAACTTCTCCGTCAAGTACTGCGCCGTTCGCGGGTTAGAAACCAACATACCGACGACGTCTTCGCCCGACCATTCCCCACTGTTGCCAAAAATGACCTTTGTGCCGTCATCATGCTTTGGCGCATCCAAATAGAACTCCGTCTGCGGTCCAGGAACTTGCTGGCGTGTTGGCACCAACCGATTTCCACGTCGCTGGGCATAAGTCCACCCGGTGAACGAACGTGCTGCTTCCTGAATGTCTTTCTCGGTGTAGTTCCCAACCCCCAACGTAAACAACTCCATAATCTCGCGCGCAAAGTTCTCATTAGCTTTCCCCTTAACATTCTCAATATTGTCCAGCCAATAAAGCATCGCCGGATCTTTGCTGACTGCCATCAAGAGCTCACCAAAATAACCCAAGCCCTGATCGCGCAATAAATGCAGATGTCGTAGCATCGTCGGACCATTGCTCACTTTTTGCGCACTGGTCGCAAAGTGATCATGCCAAAACATCGCCATCTTATAAACAAGCGGTCGGTTGGTCACGAGCTGCTCGGCGTACCAAACCGCCTGAGCTCGTTGCGGCGCCCCAACAACGTTTCCATCATTGTTCTGCAAAAATTCAATCCCAAAGGTAACTGGCTCTTCGTGTTCTGCGCTCTTCAAAAGTCGATCAACTGCTTTTTCATATCCACCTCGCCCATAAAACTCAACTTCCGCTTCACTCGCTCCCAGTCCGAAACGGCGAAGCAAATGCTTCACCAACTCCACTTCTTCCCGTGATTGCATCTAAATCATCTCCTCCTTCTGAATTGACGGCAAACTTTCAGAATTGTTTACATAAACTGAAACTCTGGCGTGCTAAAAAGCAACTTAGCCACCTCAATGGCAACCTGAGAGCCGTTTGTTCTGGAAACTCGCCCTCCGTTCAAGATGCGATCGGCACCCGCCACCAAAGTGTCAACCTTTTCTTGCGGCAAACGGGCATCAAACACGCTCAACATCTTGGAAACCACCTCCTGACTCGTCGTTCCAAAAGGAGCAACAACCGGAACCGTCACGAGCGATGTTCCTCTCCCACCAAAGACTTTGTCACTCCATTTGATCCGCTCCACCATCGTCGCCGTACTCACCCACTGCAGTTGGCTCGGCCATCCTGCAACATCAGGAGGAAGGAGCAGAGCCATCCCCATCGCTTCGGTCGATTTATGCGTTTCTCGAGCAACCAACAACCGCGCCCGAGTCGTAATCCCCGAAGTATGGGTGTAATCCTTAATCGCCGGAGCCAGAGACGCCCCAACTCCCAACTGGCGCAAAGTTGGTATGCAAAAATCAATCGGATTCTTAACAATAGTTCTTTCCGCCTTGGACGAATAAAACTCCTCATCCATCATAATTCCGCGCAACGCTACCTTAATGTCCAATCCACTCTTCAAAAAAGTTGCCGCATGATTCTCAATCAGCGACCTCTCCGGTTTAGCATATGCAAAAAACTCCCAGAGTTTCTCTACCAAATAATACGCAGTCCTTGGCATTCCGCAAAGCTCCTTGATAATCCCATCCCCATTCCAATTCGCCTTCTTCCCAAAGAACGACTTCTCCTCATTGTCATGATTTCGCTCATCAAAGACGAAAACCGAATTCAGACGAGGAACCTGACCCCGATTCGGCAGAACTCGACTATTTGCATTGAACTGAAAACCAAAACTCCAACCCGTAAAGGCTCGCGCCGCCTCCTGAATATCCTCCTCCGTATAGTGGTCAACCCCCAAAGTAAACAGCTCCATAACTTCCCGAGCAAAGTTCTCGTTCGCTCGACCCTTCACATTCTCAATATTGTCTAACCAATACAGCATCGCCGGATCTTTACTGATCGAAAGAAGCAAATTTTCGAATTTCCCCAATGCCCCCTCCCACAAAGTGTTCCAGTGCTTATACATCGCTGGACCGTTACTCACTTTCTCACTACTGGTCGCAAAATGATCGTGCCAAAAAACCGTCATCTTCGCCTGAAGTGGACGATTCGTAGTTAAGAGCCACGAATAAATCGTCGTCTGGGTCTGAATTGGATTCGGTGGCATCCGACCATCTTGGTCCTTCAAAAACTCCTCTGTATAGATGACCGGCTCATCAATCGATTCACACGCCAATAGCCGATCAACCGCGCTTCGCCACCCCCCAGCGCCGTAGTACTCGATTTCCGCCTCGCTCGCCCCTAATCCAAATCTCCTCAATAAATGAGCCGTGCGATCCCGATCACTGATTAATGCCATGCCACGCAAGAACGCAATCTCAAACCGCAATGTTCAACCGAAAAAACAAAAGCTGGTCAATTTCACAAGGAAATTGACCAGCACAATGAAATTCTTCAGCCAATCAGTCGCTTAGACTTCAGGCACGTCCATCGACTTGAAAGTCGCTTCATTCACAAACTTGAACAAAGTGCTTCCGTTGTAAGTTGCCTTCAGGGCGTAGCGCACCTGCTCGCCGTTCTTTGTCTTGCGAATCATTTTGGTCTTGCGGATGTCCCCTTCCGGAACGTCAACGTGAGATCGGGTTTTCAGATCGTAGAATTGCATTTCTTCCTTCCAAACCAACTTTTGAACTTGGGTTGTTTCTCTTCGGACGAAAAACTGAATCAAAGCGATTCGGCATTTTTCAGCCCAAAGTGAGCGTAGTTTGAACTAAGGTGAACCTAACGTGCAAGACGTAAACCAAAAAAAAGTCCGGAATCAACAAAATTCCCCAAAAAACGTTCAAAATTAGCCCAATTCCACCCCAAATTCCCATGAATCACGACTTCATCGACCGAATAAAAGCCTCTGGTCTCCGCCTCACTCAACCCAGAATCGACATCATTAATGCCCTCAAGCTTATTGACCGACCCATCGGCGTCTACCAACTGCACGAAAAAATGACGACCGCCGGGTCAAAAGTCAATGTCGTCAGCATCTATCGCACCCTCGCTGCATTCCAAGAACTCGGCATAGTTCACTACATCCCCAGCCAACAAGGGTTCATGTTGTGCACTGCAACTTGCAAAGACGACCAACAAACCGAACACCTCGTCTGCGATGAATGTGGGAGCGTCACCGAACTGCCCATGCCCATGTGCGCCACCAATGACCTTCAAGAGCAAGCCGACGCCCGAGGATTCCAAACACGCCGGATCCGAGTTGAAGTCGCCGGCACCTGCCAAGATTGCACTACCGCAAAAAATTAAGGGCCGGGGAATAACCCCAACCCATTGACCGCAAGCACAAAATCGAACTATCGAATCCGTCGGGTCTGTGTCAGGCGCGACATCTTTCCATCTTCGAATCGCTCCAAAACCACGGTGACCCGGTCGCCCCAGTTCACATCCTCAAGGATCGTTCGCAAATCGCCGACTTTGGTGACCGCTTCGCCGTTCAACTCAACCAGCAAGTCGCCTTGCTTCGCCCCGACTTGGGCACCGAAGCTATTCTCATCAATCGACATCACGACAACACCTTTGGATTCAGCCGGCAATTTGAATTGACTCCGGAGGGTCGCATCCACTTCGCGAACTCCTAGACCGAGCCGAACCGGCCCATCCGGCATCTGTGGTGCCTGTCCCTGGTCACCAAACAATCGGTCAAACGGAAACTCTTGCATGTTGCCCTGTCCTGGCTGACCCATCATGCCAAGTTGCTGAGGCTGCTCTGGCTCCGCCAACTTCAAAGATGTCTGCTTTCGGACACCATCTCGAATGTAGCCAACTTGGACAGACTGCCCCGGCGATGCTTCGTAAAGCTTGATTCGCAAAGCGAGCTCGGTAGGAACTTCTTTGCCGTCCAAACTCACAATGACGTCTTTTGCGACCAATCCCGCTTCAGCAGCAGGGGTCCCCGCAACAACATCGTCGATCATTGCTCCGCCTGGAGCCTTAAACTCAGTTTTTTCAATCGGCTTCAATTCACGGATGAATGCACCCAATACACCACGATCAAACTTTCCTGTTTCGATCAATTCATCCGCAACGGCGCGAACTACATTGCTCGGAATGGAGAACCCGATCCCCGCACTTGCCGCCGTCGTCGAAACAATCGTGGAATTCACCCCGATCACCTCGCCATGGATGTTGAGAAGCGGTCCGCCACTATTGCCTGGATTGATCGAAGCATCGGTCTGGATCAAACCGGAGTAACCTCGCGCCGTCATAGAGTTCGGATCATTCACTGTACTCCCCCGACCAAGCGCGCTGACATGGCCGACTGTAACCGTATCATCTAACCCGAATGGCGAACCAACTGCGATTGTGAATTGTCCGACCCGCACCAAATTACTATTGGCGAGCGGAAGTGCCGTCAAACCATCGGCGTCGATCTTTACAACCGCTAAGTCAATCTGAGCATCTCCGCTCTTAGTCACTTTCCCGGGCACAGTCCGTCCATCGGGCAATGCAACCTGAACTGTGTCCGAGTTCCCGACAACATGGTCGTTGGTTACGATCCAACCGTCGGTCCGATAGACAAACCCTGAGCCACTTGCCCCCTGACCGCTTTGGATACTTACTACCCCAAGTGATGCCTGCTCGGAAATTCCCGCAAAAGTAGAATCAAGCTCTTCCAACATCGCCATCCCTGCTTTGGTGGCTTTTGCTTCCGGAGCATAATTGACTGGCTTGGAAACCGGAGCCTTGTTCCCTAAACCAAGCATCAAGCTCTTGCCCGCATTTGCCGGCGAATTATTGAGTGCCAATGCAAATCCGCCAACCGCAACCACGGCGGCCAATGCAATCATCAAGATCGGTTTTTTTGTAATCATCTTCTGTTTCCTCGAATGAGTCGGTATCTCTAACTAACTTCCATTCACTCCGACCCGTTCCCAGGGCCTATTCTGTTCGGCTCAAAAAAGACCGCACAAGTCCCTTTTTGACCGAGTCCGGTACATCACCTACGAACCCTATTGCCACGTCCTTGGCCTTATCAATAGCTTCGGCCCTAATTTCCGAACGCTGCGGAACCGCTCCCTTCTTGTATTGCCACAAATAAACATGCACCATTGTCAGGCCATCGGTTAATCGTGCCGCAAAGAAAGGATCCGATTCTCGCCCGACCAGTTGCTTAGCGTAGATTTCAAATCCAGAGGGCAATTTGGTCGGAACAGTCGGGGTAAAGCCCAATTTCCCCGTTGCAAACTTAATATCCTTGATGTCCATCGGACCAAACAATTTATCACGTTTCGCCGAAGAAGGCACGGAAAGCTTGATGTCAAATTCATCGTCAGCTCCAAGGTCAAGCTCCATCACTCGCCAAGTCGTCACCGACTTACTCCCTCGGAAATTCTCAACTTCAAAGGCTACCGGCACTGACCTTCCAACCGTGAATTTGGTCTTCCCCATCGCGGAATCCTTCGCCTTGGCTTCAATCATCACTACCGAGTGACCGAGTCGAGTTCCGCGACCAACTTCACGGAAGTCATAGTTCCGAACCGCTTTCCGATACATTTCATCTGGAGTTGGCCAAAACGTAAAGAACGAGCGCCTCGTCCTTAGCAAATTATCATCTGCAGAATAGTACTGATTCTCGCGCCCATTATCCAAAATAGAAATCCCCTGCATCGAGCTCGGATGGATATGGCTAATCTTCATTCCCTTGTTCCGAACCACGGTCACTTTCACAAGCGAACTCTCCGAATCCCACCCTTCAGAGCGCACAAGCATTTCCGCTGAAAGGTCAAACGACTCAGTCAGCACTGGACGAAGCACCTTCGAGAAATCTTCGCCGCTCGAAAGCGCAAAGAGCCCAAACCCCAAAAATGCCGCTACCATCCTGCACCTAATCAACGAGAACACGTATACCGTACTACTCGGGCGCGCTGACCAACATCACCGGAGAACCCGGAGAATATGATCCTCGTACATCAACAACCGTGTCTTGCCCCTGAGCAAAATCACTCCGGTCACCCGCCACGATCGGTGATTGCCCTTGCACTTCGACCCAGCGCATCACCGCAAAAACTAAAAACAACATTGCTGCCGCCATTCCAATCGTAGCAATCGACTTCCGCCGAGTCTCCGCAGTTGGCACGGGAGCCACAACGGCAAATACTGCCCCCTTCACTCGATCTAACAAATCATCGGATGGCTCGACCATCGGCATTGTGAGCAATGACGACTTCACCCACCGCAGTTCTTCAAACTCTGCCGAACACTCCGCACATTGACAAACGTGATCGCGAACCAAGAGCATCTCCTCGCCCGTCAATTCTCGATCCAAATACGCCGATAGCAAATTCTTGACCCGAAAACAACTATTCATTCCGTTACTCCTTGGTGCTCAACACCGGACAAATGCTCCAAATGCTCACGAATCTGTTTACGTCCTCTATGAATCCGAGATCGCACCGTCCCAACCGAAGTATCCATGATTGTCGCGATTTCCTCGTAACTCAACCCTTCCACGTCAGCCAAAACCACCGCCATTCGAAAATCCGGTGTCATCGCCTGCAAAGCCCTCTGAAGTGGCTCACCTAAGGTGTCATCAATTTTCTGATCACCGCGCGCCGCATCGGAATCTTCCAGATCCCACGCCGAACTGCTTTCCCCAACTGGCTGGTCAATACTGACTGTCTTAAGCCGACTGGTACGGCGCACATTGTCAATGTGCAAATTAGTCATGATCCGGTAAAGCCACGCCGTGAACGGCAACGCTTCATCGTATCGGTGGAAGTAACGGTAAGCCCGGATGTAAGTTTCTTGCAACAAATCTTCTGCCTCAGCTCGGTTTGAGGTGAAACGATAAGCCATCTGAAAAGCCTGCTGATAGCTATTCGCCATCAACTTTTCAAATAGCGGCCTCCGCGATTCCGCATCGCCTGCTTTTGGTTTCACCCAGGACACAATCACTCCAACAACTCCTTGTTTCATCCTTTACCTCTCACCCGCTCCGACCGGTTCCAACGTTTTCGCCAACATCATGCCAAAAAGGGTATCAAAGCCCAATTGGGCTTGAGAATAACCCGAAATCTCCCGGGCAATCAAGTGGCACTCTGCCCCAATATCCGCCCATTCCGGTCGTTTCGCAAAAATCCATCGCGCAATCATCTCCACCAAAAAGACCTGCGACTCCCTTGCCGGAATACCCAAGCCATCCGAAACCCCCTTCGCCAACCCCGTGACCTGTTCCCCCAAACGAACTGCTGCACCCCGAGGTGTTTGGTCAATCGCCTCCAAAATCATCCACAAAGTCTCCATTTCCTCTGGAACCGACCGAATCCGAATCAAGTCACCCCCATTTTTTGCCCAAACCCGCTCCATTTCCGATTCCGGTTCGACCCCGCCCCACCCCTCAAAACCCGACGCGACACACAAACACCGTGATCGGATCGTTGGTAAAACCTGGGCAAACGCACAAGTGGTCAAAACTACCCGAGCGTGACTTGGCAACTCTTCTAAAGTCTTCAAGAATGCGTTTGAAGCTGAACCGTTCATCCTCTCAGCCTGCCGAATCCACACCACTTTATTCACCGCCATCATTGGTCGTGTTCGATAAAACACGATCATCGGAATCCCCAAAAATTTCCCCTCTTCCTCCGTATATTTGACCGGGTGAACCGCTTCGGTTTTGATCTGTCGCCCCGACCCCCAAGGCTCAATCAACTGGTAATCAACATGCCGACTCAGATCCCGATCCCCATCCACCCCCAACCAATGCCGAATCAAACGATCAGCATACCGACCTAACTGAGCCTCATCCGCTCCATAGATGAGTAAAGCCTGAGGGTCAACTCCCCCCGCCTCAATCCGGTCAATCAACTCCATTAGAACCGGTGAAATTCCTCCACATTCATCACAAACATCACCGCACCTCCAACCGGAACTTTCAGTGGTGTCGGCAAAAATCCCCCCGGCGAACCAGAATCAAACGGCGCCACGTTCACCATCTGCTCGCGCTGTTCGCAATTCGCCTGAACCACCTCCTGCAATTCCACAAGCTTCTCTTCTTCAACCCCGATCAACATCGTCGTATTCCCCTCGCGCAAAAATCCCCCGCTCGACCCAATCACCGTGAACTTAAACCCCAGCCGAACCATCTCGTCCGTCACCCGGTTCCGATCTCGGTTATGAACCACACAAACCACGAGCTTCATCGTCCCCCTATTGTAGCAAATGTTGAACAAAACACAAAAAAGCGAGTGAAGCTCATACTTCACTCGCTCTGACTTAACAGTTTAACGGACTTCTTCTTCAGCCCCGATTGCCTTGTTTCCAGCTTCAATGTCCGCTTGGCGATCATATGCCTTTTGGGCTGCCTGCTCCTCGCTGCAACCCCCAAGGACAAGACCGCCAAGACAAAGAACCGCCAGGACAAGGATTCTCATTACTGACCGAGACCCCAGAACGGATAGTCGATGTTCAAGTTCAACGTATCCGCCAATGTGGTGTTGGAACTTGCAAGACCACATCGCATGGATGTACCTGGTGCGTACTCAGCAATTGTCGGAGTCTTCGCGATGATCGAGCCGATCTTCTCGAACTTCGTGTGACCATCGGCAAATCCAACCGTCATACCCTCGCTCACGATCGCCGTCGAGTCTAGTCTGCCGTTTCCGACAACGCCCGGGCAGTCGGCCGGACCACCTGGGTGAATATAGTAGTCGTTGATCATGTGCTCGCGGACAACTCCGGGATAGACCGTCAAACTAAAGTTCCCGGTCTCTGAAGTTCGAATTCCGTTCGGGATAACCGAAGTCAACGGACTCGTTGATTCCATGATCAACATCGTCGCTGCAACGTTAGGAATAGCTGTCTGAACGCCGCCAATCCAACTATTTCGCAAAACGCGAGCCGTTGCCATCGGAATATCGCCAGTATTCAACGAACCCGTAATAGCGAGGTTCATCGCAAAGCTACCGTTGATTTGACCGAACGTGCTGTAGTAATTCGTTCCTGCGATGAAAGCAGGAGCATCAAATTTCGGCTTTGCCGGGTGGAAGAACATCTCGTTACTCTTGATGTACGGCACAACCCACTTCTGCCAACTAAAGTGATTCATCCGCCAGGCAAAACTTCCCGCGCTCGTCTGGCAACGCGTCTGCGGATTCGTTCCCGCCGGGGCACCGTTCAAAGCAGGGTTCAGCGAGCTGTTCAACACGCAATCGTCGTTGCGAGGATAAACATCGTCGTAGTCCGAAGTGTAAAGAATGATCCCAAGGTTGATTTGCTTGTTGTTACTGATGGCAGCCGTTCGCTTTGCCGCAGTTTTTGCTTGAGCAAAGACCGGGAACAAAATGGCCGCGAGAATCGCAATGATCGCAATGACGACCAAGAGCTCGATGAGCGTAAATGCTTTTTTCATGATGATTGCCTCCGCGCGCAGGCGCGAGATATCATCCACACCTTAACAAAATTTTTATAAAGGTATGTTAAGTTTCTCAAAATTTAACAATTCTGGGTCGCAATTGTTAAATTGCGACCCAGATACGAACGGCCAAATTACCCTAGGGACAAGCCGACATGCCCGCCTTCCAAGGATCCCACATGGAGTTGTTCGGGTTGTCCCGAAGATCCCACATGACTTTCTTAGAAGGAGTCGTTTTCGCGTGGCTGTCTGCGTGAATCACAACCAACGTACCGCTGTATCGCTGATCAATCAGCTTTTCTGCTTCTGCATCGCTCGGCTCATTCGGCGCACCGTTCCATCGGAACAAGTAGCTGTTCCCAAGATTCTTCCAGTAGCGCGATCGGCTGCTGCTCGTACATGGAACCGTCCAGGACGTCAAACCGTTGAACCGTCGCAAGTTGCCGTCAAATCGCGGCAAGACATTGTAATAGCTCGCATCCACGATAACCAGCGTATTGGCAACATCAGCAATCGCGGTGTGCGGCATCGAACCGCCCGTTCCGTCCGATTCAAAGATTGCCGTGTTGGAAGCCATGGAGTTTTGTCCACCGTAGCTTCGGAACGGCGGCTCTTGGTTCGCACCCGTTGGGTCTTCGCCAACCCAGGAACTGGTTTGGCCCGGTGATTTGAAAATCTGGTCGTTCTTGGTGTACGGACGGAGCAACTGATTCCAGAATGTTCGCGGTCGGGTTTGGACACCAAAAATCGTGTTACAGTCAGTTCGACCTGCATTCACGCACTTAACGTAGTCCGGGTTTGGATCATTCGTTCGGTACAGATACAGAACATCGTCATAGTCCGCCAAATAGATGTGCTGGGAAGTACCAACTTGCTTCATCTGGGCCAGACCTTGGGTCTTCTTTGCTGCTTCTTTCGCCTTTGCAAAGACTGGGAACAAAATCGCCGCCAAGATTGCAATGATTGCAATCACGACGAGCAATTCAATGAGGGTGAACGCTTTTCGCATAATCGTTTCCGGAGACGAGTCACAAAACTCGCCGCACCCATGGAGTAGACCTGACAACCCTTACAGAAATGTTAAGAAAAGGGAGCAATTCCAAAGTATTTTAACTGGATTTTCCCCAAGTTTATTAACAAAAGAGGGCTGAAGCAAAATTCTCCAACCCTCTTTCCCGCAGTTACAATTGAACTTTATTCGCCGTAATCACTTTGTCTGCGACGCTCAGCTTCGGCTTTCTCTTTTTCAAGTTCATCACCGCGACCAGCTTCTTTCATTGCCTTTTCGTAGTTCTCACGGGACATTTCTTCCTTGACGGCGTCCATGTCCGAAGTGCTCACATCACCAGTGTTACATCCTGTAAGGACAACCGAGAACATCAGCAATCCGACCAATCCAAGGAAAGACTTCCGCATTACTGACCGAAGCCCCACATCGGATAGTTGATTGAACTGTTCGGAGTGGATGCAAAACCAAGGTTTCCGCCAGGACTGCTGAAGTTGCAGTAGGAAGAAGCGTTGAAGCTAACGGTCGTTCCCAATTCTGTGATCGAAGGTGTTCGAGCCAAGAACTGCGAAGCAGGCATTGCCTTCGCGCTACTGTCGGTGAAACCAAGTACGACCAAGCCGTTACTTGTCTTTCGGTTATCCGGCACCAAGCCACGAGTACCGTTGACACAGTCAGCTGCCGTACCTTCCATCAAGCGATAGCGCCAGAATTCTCGAATTGCAACCGGGTAAGTCGGTTGGCGATTAACGAACGGATCAACCGTAACGTGAGGAATGTGCGGACTTCCTGATCCACCAATTTCCATCAAAAGCATAGCTTCCGAAGGGCTGTTGATCGCGGTCATGCTACCACCAGTCCACGAATCTCGGAATGCTCCATTTCGGTTTGGATTTCCGTAAGTGTTCAAGGCACCAGTCAAACCAGTGTTGATCCCAAATTGGTCAACAATGTTGTTCTGGGTCCAAGCCGTTTCGTTGCGCTGACGAGTTGGCAAGAAGAAGATGTCAATGTTCTTCGTGTAAGGAAGAATCCATGCCTGCCAAGTAAAGTGGTTCTTTCGGTAAAGAAATCCGTTGACTCCAGCAGAAGTCGTACATCCTGCACCCGTCGGGTTGAACGGAACTCCAGAGAGACTCTTGTTCAACAATTCCGGCGTGCAGTCGTCGTTTCGGGGAAGAACATCATCGTAGTCAGCAACATAAATTTGGATTGAAGTTCCAACTTGCTTGACATTGCTGAGAGAAGCAGTTCGCTTTGCGGCTTGCTTTGCTTGAGCAAAAACTGGGAAGAGGATCGCAGCCAAGATTGCAATAATCGCAATCACGACCAAAAGTTCGATGAGGGTGAACGCCTTTCGCATGGTGAATGATTCCTTCCGGGAAGCCCCGGTCGTACGACTATTAGTCTACGAAACACCCTCTTGATGTTCAACTACCCTGGGTCTAAATTGATTAAGATTTCCCCCGTAAATTCAAAATGAAACCCCAAAGTACAACGAGCTAGGACTAACGATACAAATAATATTCCCGGCACGACCGCCGTAATCTCGCCGAACTCTGCGCAATCCAATCCCGCATCTCCCCGACGGCGGCCCCTCGGTCAACCATTTCCCGAACCCCCGTCCCCCCCGCCAAAATATCAATCGCCAACTTCTCATACTCGTACTCATAAGGCCCGTCCTGCCACTCAAATCTCTCCCCATAAAGCCTACGAACCTCACCCAAAATCGCCATCGTCGTCAAAACCGGCTCAAACGCATCCTCATCCAAAACATGGATAAACCCGCCCCCACAAATCTCACCTTTCCATTTTTGGAAAGTCGGCTCAAAGTGCACCGGACGAAGCAGAACCCCCTCCAACCCCAATCCATTCACCGCTTCACACAATTGCCAGGCATCAATAAATGGTGCCCCAAAAAACTCAAATGGTCGCGTCGTCCCCCGCCCCTCACTGAGCTTCGTGCCTTCCACCAAGCACTGGCCCGGATAAACCAAAGCCGTCGCTTCACCCGGCATATTCGGACTCGGCATCCCCCAATGCAATCCCGTATGGCGGAACTTCATCGCACGCTGCCACCCCTCCATCGCCACCACATTCACTTCACAACCCGGAATGTATGTATCCCGCAGATAAAGCCCAATTTCACCCACCGTCATCCCGTGCCTAACGGGCAACGAATACAGCCCCACAAAACTCTTGAACACCAAATCATGCCCCGGCCCCTCGACCCGATCACCCCCAATCGGGTTGGGCCGATCTAGAATTGTCACCGGAATCCCAAGTTCCGCGCATGCTTCCATGCAGTGAGCCAGAGTCCAAATAAAGGTGTAGTAACGCGCTCCCACATCCTGCACATCAAAAATCAACTCATCAACCCCCGCCAGCATCGCCGCACTCGGCTTCCTATGCTCACCATACAACGAATAGAAGGCCAACCCCGTTCTGGGATCGGTGTATCCCTCCCATTCAATCATGTTGTCCTGCGTGTGCCCCCAAATCCCATGCTGGGGGCCAAAGCAAGCCGCGATCTTCAACGCCCCGGTCTTATGAAACGGCAACAAGTGGTCGAGCAAATGACGGCAATCCTTCGCGATGCTCGCCTGGTGACAAACCACCGCCACCGACTTGCCCGCAAACCTGGAAAACCCTTCCTTCGCACAAACATCAAGTCCCGTCAAAACCGCCATAACGTCTAGACCGTCACCGTTAAAAGTGCCCGACTCCGCTCATCCAGAGCCTCAATATTCTGAATCTCGTACCGATTCCCGTCCACGTCCGCGAGGAGCAAATAAGTCGGAGACAGCCACTGCGCGTTCTCACTCAAACTCTGAGTAATAAACTCCTTTTCCCCTCGGTCCGTCAGCACCTTCCAATACGTTGACCCAAATTCGGTTTTGGCATCAACAATCTTCTCGATCACCCCATTGAGATATCTCCGCTGAATCTCCCGCTTCGCAACTTCCCAAACATCGGCTGGGAGTTCCGCCCGAGGATCAGTGACCATGAAAATCTCATGGCCCTTTCCATCCATAAACGCCAGATACCGATCCGGAAAACTCAACGGCGATGCCCAAGCCAACTTGACATCTGTGTAGCTTCGGTTCCCTTTCGTTAACCTCAGCCGGCCCTCCGGCGCGTAAAACAGCTTCATTTCTTCCATCAAACTGCTCCAATACCAATTATTTCGTTCACCGCACTCTGAGTCTGCACAAGGTCATAGAACTTGCCTTTCTTTTCCATCAACTCCTCGTGCGTTCCCTCTTCAACCACCTTCCCCCGATCCATAACAAACAGTCGATCTGCATTCCGCAACGTCGAAAGTCGGTGGGCGATGGCGAACGTTGTGCGGCCTTTGACCAAGTTCAAAATTGCTTCCTGAATCTTACGCTCCGTTTCCACGTCCACGCTCGATGTTGCCTCGTCCAGAATCAAAATCTTTGGATCATGCAAAATCGCCCGAGCAATTGAGATGCGTTGCTTTTGCCCGCCACTGAGCTTCGCGCCCCGCTCACCAACCACCGTGTCATAACCATCCGATTTATCCAGAATAAAATCGTGGGCATTCGCTGCCCGGGCCGCCGCAACGACTTCCTCAAATGTCGCATCAGGATTCCCGTACTTAATATTCTCCGCTATCGTCCCTGCAAACAAGAACGGCTCCTGCAAAACAATCCCAATCTGATTCCGATAGCTCCGCAAGTCAAGATCGCGATAGTCAACCCCGTCAATCATAATCTGACCCTGATCAGGCTCATAAAACCGACTGACCAGATTAATCGTCGTTGATTTCCCTGCCCCCGAATGACCAACTAGACCGATCATCTCTCCAGGCTTCACATCAAAACTAACCCCGTTGATGACTGGATTAGACTTGTCGTACCCAAACCGCACATCCCGGAACTCCACTCGACCCTCAATCTTCTTTTCAATCGCTCCAACCCCCGTCGGTTCCGATGTCATATCCAGAATCTCAAAAATTCGCTCTGCTCCCGCCATCGCCCGGCTAAACCAGTTATTCACACTCGCAAACCACTGCAACGGACCATAAACCATCCCCAGGTACATCTGCACTCGGTAAAAATCACCTAGTGAAAGCTGATTATTCAGCATCATCGTCCCCCCAATCGCCCAGTGAATAACCGTCCCCAAAGTCACACAAAGCGTCATCACACCAAAAGCCGTATGCCACGTCTGATCCGCCCGAACGTGCGCATTTCGCAACTCTTGACTCCGTGTCTCGAAGCGAACAAACTCGTCATCTTCCTTCGCAAAAGCCTTCACAACCCGAATCCCCATCAAGCTTTCGTTCAGGTGCATATGCACCCGGGCCATCTTCTGACTCACCCGGAAAAACAGGTTCGAAATCCTCCGCCAAACTTTCATTGAGATCAATGCAACCAGCGGAATTGGCATCAAAACCGCAATCGCCAGCATCCAATTCACACTAAAAATCATCACCGCAACCGCGAGGAGCATCATGCCATTGATAATAATAAATGGCAAGCCATCAACAAGGAAAAACCAAACGCGATCCGTATCCTGAGTGACCCGACTCGCAATTGCTCCTACTGGCTTCTTGTCAAAGTAGGTCATCTGCAAGTGCTCAATCGCCCGGTACGTGGTCGTCCGCAAATCACTCGCCAAATGTGCCCCCAAAAACGTCATCAACCGACCATTAAGAATCTGGAAGACCGCCATCGCAACCAAAACAACCACCCACAATCCAATGAATGGATAAAGTTGCTCTGTCGTCAAAGTCCCCTTGTTAAAGCGATCAAGTGCCTCACCCTGAATCGTCGGCGGCACCAACGCAAGCAAAGTTGAAACTGCCGCCATCCCGAGCAGCAACACCACGCGGGATTTATACGGCCCCAAAAATCCACCCAATCGGAGCATCGTCTTGCCCCGGTTGATACAACTCGGACACACCCCATCCCGTTCCGGCAAGAGCTTCCCACACTTGTCACAACGGAGTTTCTCAAGCGACAACTTAATGTCCAGAGAATTCCCTTTCGCCAGCTGTTCAATCCCCCGGGCTAATTCTCCAAATTGTTGGGCATGGGTCAAAGAATAATAAGCCACCACAAGGTCCTCGTGGGCTTTCGTGCGCAGGATGAGACGTCCACCACTCACCAAAGAATCATTGCGAGCCGACTCCAAATCTGCAATCGGAACCGAAACAAGCGTTGCTCCCGCCCCATCCAATACTCGAACAGTATCCGCTGAAACCTGAACAACTCGCTCGCCATAACGCCCTTCTTCCGTCAAATCAGCCGGAAGTTCAGCAAGGATTTTCTGTCCCGAAATCATGCCAGAATTAGGGTCGGCGGAGAGCATAGAATTCTAACCTACCTCCCTCAACCATAACAAAACCGCCCGTCCCGAATATCCGGGCACTTCGCCCCTGACACTTCACCATCACCGGATTCCTTAGCGCATCCGCTCACTCGGCCATCCCCGATCCCCACCAACTGCTTTTTCGGGCGACCCCTCAACAAGTTCCATCAACTCACGACGAACTGCTTCTCCATCACCCACCTCACAAAGCCGCCCCAATTCCATCAACCGACCTTCCAAGTCGTCCCAACCCACCCGATCCAAAGACTTCAATCGAAGAACTTTCCCCCCATCAATCCGCTCCAAGTCTTCGCTCTCCCAACTCAATTCCTCATGAATCTTCTCGCCCGGGCGGGCCCCAATGAACTCAACCTCAATATCTTTCCCTTCCTCCAACCCATACAATTTCAACAACCCCCGGACAACATCAACAATCTTCACCGGCTCACCCATGTCGAGGATAAAAATCTCTCCCGCCCCACCATGCGATCCCGCTTGAATCACCAACTGTGCCGCCTCTGGGATCGTCATAAAAAACCGAGTCATTCGCTCATCCGTGATCGTGACTGGCCCCCCCTTCGCGATCTGCTTTTTCAAAATCGGAATCAAACTCCCGCGGCTACCCAAAACGTTTCCAAACCGCACCGCCGCAAACTGAGTCTCTGAGCGACCAGCCATCGCCATGATAACTATTTCTGCTGCCCTCTTCGTCGCTCCCATAACGTTGGTCGGATTCACCGCCTTATCTGTCGAAATCAAAATAAACTTCTTAACCCCTGCCGCCATTGCCGCCTGTGCAACGTTCAACGTTCCAAAAATATTGTTCCGAACTGCTTCAATCGGAACTCGTTCCATGAGCGGAACGTGCTTGTGTGCCGCCGCGTGAAAAACGACTTCAGGGCCGTACTCCGTTATAACTCGATCCATCGTCGCCCGATCACGAACATCGCCGACCACCGGAACAACCGACCCAAATCCTCCCGAACGCAATTCTTGCTCTGATTCAAAAATTGAGTTCTCCCCCTTGCCCAGCAACACAATCTGCTTCGGCCTCAGAGTAGCAATCTGACGTGCCAGTTCACTCCCGATACTCCCTCCGCCGCCAGTGATCAAAATCACCCGATCTGTGATATATCCCGCCGCGGCCGACATATCGGTCTCAATCGAATCTCGACGCAACATCTCTTCGGGCGCAACTTCCCGCAATTTGGGCAAACTATGTCCTGCCTCCGCCAACTGACGCGAAATTGAGGGCATCATCCAAAGCTTCGCTCCAACCCCCTCACACAAACCTAAAATCCGCTGCTGACCCGCCCGATCCAAGCTTGGGATGGCAAGAATGACCTCATCAATCTTCTCTTGTGGAACAATCTCCCTCAGCAAATCTATTCCCCCTAAAACTGGCTTGCCGTGAAGCAAACTCCCCACTTTCTGCGGATCATCATCAAGCAAACCAACCACCGTAACATGGGGCCTCTGTCGCTCAAATTCCGCCAAGAGCATTTCCGCTGCTGACCCCGCCCCGATCAAAAGTGCTCGCTTTCCATCCTTGACTGATTCCACCGAATCCGTCCCCAATTGAGGAACGAGCCCCCGTTGATAACGATCCCAAATCATAACCGCAGTTGCCAATAAGCCCGTAACAACCCCAAATCCCAGCGGCGCATCAAACCGGAATGCAACCCCCATCAAAGCTGCAACACCAAATACGCCCAAGGCATGAAGCCACATGAGACGCCACTCCCGAATCGCTACCGGAAATTTCCGAAGTCGGAACAGTTGCAAATAGTTCTGAAGAAGCCCCGCACAAAAAGCCGTAATTACAACCCCCGCCAGATGAACGGACCACAAAGTGCTGGGCATCTGAACAAATAGCGCACCCAATATCCCCGCCGCCAAAACCCATCCCACATCCAAAATCAGTCGTCGAACCGCTGGACGCTGCCAGTTCTTCTGGAGTAGGTTTTCGTGAGCGATCAAATTATCTCCTGAAAAGCGAATCAATCAACAGTGCACTAGACAAAAGCGAACTCACTTGACCAATCGTAAGCCCTCGCCGCTCGCCGACCAGAACGATGTCGCCCGGCATAATCTCCGGATTCTGACTCATGTCCCCATCCTTCAAGAACGCCGCCAATTGATACTCTTTCACTTCAACTTTCCCACCCTCGCCTTGCCGTCCGACATAAACACGCTGGGTCGTCCCTTGTGCATCCGGACCACCCGCTTCCGTCACGGCATCCGCTAGCCGATACTCACGACCAATCAACATGGGCACAGGTCGGGGTCGGGCAACATTCCCAACCACCAAGAACCGTCTTTCATTCCGTCGGACAAATATCAAATCCCCATCTTCAACCGGAAAAGCCGGAACACTAGAACCCGTTTGGAACCGCGAAAGATCAATCAGAAAACTCTCTTGACCCCGAATCACCAAAACATCCGCCAGAGATCCATCTGCGCGCACCCCCCCCGCCCGCTGGATCGCTGTGAACAAGTCCGTACCTTTCCGCAAAGTCTGCTGACCCGCCGTTCCAATTTCACCCCCAATATTCACCCGAATCCGCTCCGGAATCGATACCAAAATCGTATCGCCAGCCTCGAGCGTAAATCGAGGCAACTTTGGATCGTCGTTGACTTCAAAAACGTTTGTTCCCCGCCGAACCTCAATCGAATACTCAATCTCGCCAAATGTCGCTTCTGTAGTCCCTCCCGCCAAAGCTAACGCCTGCAACGCATCCGTCCCCTCTAAAACCTGGAACTCACCTGGACGCAATACTCGCCCTCCTACATAAATGCGATGTTTCACCACTTCCGCCAACGTCACGACATCATTCGGCTTCAATTTGGTTGATCCAAATTCACCCACCCCTTTCAATACTCGCTCAAGAGACTCTCGACCAACCAAATTACCGTCACGAAAAAGACGCAACTCAAACTCCTGAGAGTTGACCGGTAAGGGAACCCCCGAAACTGCCCGCCGAACATCCAATTCCGGCTCAAAAGGAATCGGACCCGGCGCAACTCCGACCAAACTGGTGACAAAGACAAATTTCGGCTTCTGTTCAACAATGACCAAGGAAACCGTCGGCGACCTGAGAATTTTGAGAAATTGATTCCGCAAAAGGATACGTGTTTCTTCGACCGTCTTCCCCGCCACAACAAGCCGACCAAAACCAACCCCGGTCAATGATCCATCATCCAGAACAACATATTCCCCGTTGTACCGTTCATCTTCTGTCACGACCACGCGTAACTTATCCCCAACTTGAATCTTCGCCACCGGAGCTGTCTGCCCCGTCATCAATGCCACCAAAAGGAGTGCCGAAGCTCCTGCCATAACTACCAGGATACCAAAGCGAACCCGAAAGCCCAACAGGATTTAGATTTCCACCCCCACGCGGTACCCTCATAACCGGAACGAATGGCACAACCCCACCCTATTCTTGCCGTAATCCCTGCCCGTGGCGGGAGCAAAGGGCTACCTGGCAAAAATCTCAAAATCCTAGGTGACATCCCCCTCATCGGCCACGCCATCAAACTTGCTCAATCTATTACCGACATAGCCCAAGTCATTGTCTCGACCGATTCACCAGAAATCGCCGCCGCTGCCAACGCATTAGGTGCCGAAACTCCGTTCTTCCGCCCGCCTATCCTCGCAACTGATACCGCCCCAATGTGGCCCGTGATTCAGCACGCACTGAGCTCCGCACGTGAGCATTACGGAGTCGATTACCAAAGCATCCTGCTCCTTGACCCTACTGCCCTTGGGCGGACACCACTTGACATCATCTCTGCAATTCAAACTCTCACTGACGATGAATCCGCCGATGGCGTAATAAGCGTTTCGGAATACGAACACAATCCACTCTGGTACGCTGTTCATCAACCAAATGGTTACATGCAAGACCTTTGCCCAGAAGGCAAAACTTATACTCGAAGACAAGATTTACCCCCCGTTTACCGAATCAATGGCCAATACTATTTATGGCGATCAACCTTCGTTCAATCGACCGACAATTGGCGAATTTCAGACAAGCTCATTCCCTCCCCCATGTCAAATCCAAATCTTGCCCTCATCGACACCCCTGAAGACTTCAATCGAGCCGAAGAACTGGTCTCTCTGAACCTACTCTGGAGTCCGAAATGAACAATAGCCGATCGTTTATCATTGCCGAAGCGGGCGTCAACCATAACGGCTCGCTCGCAAAAGCCCTCGAACTGATTGAAGTCGCCGCCTCCGCCAAAGCCGACGCCGTCAAATTTCAAACCTTTCGTGCCGAAGACCTCGTCACAACCACCGCGCCAAAAGCTGACTACCAAAAGCGCGCTACTGGAGAAAATCAATCACAGTTCGAAATGCTAAAGTCGCTCGAACTCACGATGGCAGATTTCCAAATGCTGTTCGACCACTGTCAAAAACATGGGATCGAATTCATGTCCACACCATTCGATGAAAAATCCGCCGACGAACTCGAAAGCATCGGAATGACCACATTCAAAATCCCATCTGGCGAGCTCACCAACCACCCCCTGATCCGCCACATCGCCCAAAAACAAAAGCCCGTTATTCTCAGCACTGGCATGGCAACCCTAGAAGAAGTCCACCAAGCGGTGGAAGTCATCCGCTCCGTCGGAAACACTCAGATTCAACTCCTCCACTGCGTCAGCGACTACCCAGCCGACCCTGCTACCGCCAATCTCCGAGCGATGCAAGTCATGCGCGAACGATTCCAAGTTCCGGTCGGTCTGAGCGATCACACGCTCGGAATTCATATCCCCATCGCCGCCGTTGCCATGGGTGCCAGTTGTATAGAAAAGCACTTCACGCTAGATAAATCTCTTCCCGGACCTGATCACCAAGCGTCTCTCAATCCCGAAGAACTTCACCAAATGGTGAAACAAATCCGAGAAGTGGAAAGTGCCTTTGGTTCTGGCATCAAGCAGCCCACTGACGCCGAAAGACAAACTGCTCTAATTGCTCGTCGCTCAGTCGTTCTCGCCCAAGATCTTCCCGCTGGTCACCTCCTTTCATCCAATGACTTGCTTCTCCGCCGACCAGGAACTGGATTGCCTCCCAGGGAGCTACCATTTCTCGTCAATAGAAAGCTCAAATCGAGCCTCCCCAAAGACCATATCCTCCAGGAATCTGATCTCCAATGAGACGGAACATTGCCGCCGTCACCGTCGCCCGCAGCGACTATGGGCTCTACATTCCCATCTTTGACGAGATCATCAAACACCCCGATCTCGACCTGCAAGTCATTGCCGCCGCCGCTCATCTCAGCCCCCGATTCGGAAGCACTATCGACCAAATCCGAGCTGATGGTTATCCGATAGCGGCCACCATCGAAATGACCCAAGAGCTCGACGATCCTCACTCGGTCAACATCGGGACTGCAACAAGCATCCCTCTTTTCAGCAAAGCATATCAAGACCTCAATCCTGATATCCTCCTCCTCCTCGGAGACCGGTACGAAATGCATGCTGCCGGCCTTGCTTCTGTTCCTCATCTCATACCAATTGCCCACATCCACGGCGGCGAAGAAACCACCGGTGCAATCGATAACGTCTTCCGCCATTCCCTCACAAAACTCAGCCACCTTCACTTCGCCAGCAATCAAGAACATGCCGATCGAATCATCCAAATGGGCGAAGAGCCTTCGCGCGTCTTTGTTTCAGGTGCACCGGGACTTGACCGAATCCTAAATTCCAATCCGCCCACATTGGAGGAACTCCAATCCCACCTCCCCAAAAAATTTACTCCCCCGTATATCATCGCCACGTTCCACCCTGTCACAACGGAACCTTCAGAAGCCAAAATCCAATCCCAAAATTTCCTCCGCGCTCTCCAAAGCCAAACTCTGCCAGTTCTTCTAACCATGCCAAATGCCGACACCGGAGGACTCGCCGTAAGGCAAGCCATCAAAGAGATTGAGCCGCATTTCCCCCACCTCATCGCTGTAGAAAATCTAGGTGCCCGCCTCTACCTCACAGCCATGAAAAACGCCCGATACATGGCCGGAAATAGCAGCAGCGGAATCATTGAAGCCGCAAGTTTTGGACTCCCCGTGGTCAATATCGGAAATCGTCAGCAAGGGCGGGCCCAATCAGGGAACGTCATCAACTGCGGCACCGCTCAATTCGAAATTGAACAAGCTCTTCAAAAAGCCTTTGATACAAACAAGTTCACCGGGATGAATATCTACGGAGATGGCCATGCGGCCCAGAGAATTGTTAAGACTTTGGCGTCAATAGAGCTTTCGCCCGATTATATTAAGAAATCGTTCTATTCCCAAGCAATAATGAGAGGGGAACAAGACGTCTAACCTGTGCGACTAACAATGAGGGCAACAAAGTCGATGCCTACGCCATTGAGTCACACCACTCAAATAAGGGACACGAAATGCTTCGACAAACTGAATTGGGAAAATTTATTTGCCACGAAAACCACACTCTCCGGGATGTCCTCCGGAAAATTAACGATAATGTCGCCGGAATCGCCCTGGTCACCGACAATGATGATCGTCTCAAGCGGGCCATCACCGATGGAGATATCCGCCGCGCCATCCTTGCTGGCCATTCCATAGATTCAACCGTCGCCGAATTTGAGCGAGATTTTCCTGGTCGCGAACCAACAGTCGCCCATCAGAGCGAATCCCCTGCACTGATGCGCCAACTCATGCTCCGCGACCACATTCGCCAGCTTCCTCTGGTTGATCACGATTTTCGAGTGGTGGACATCATTCTTCTCGACGATCTTCTCCTCAGCGAAAAACCCCCAATAAATGCCGTAGTCATGGCTGGCGGATTCGGTACTCGGCTTCGACCGCTTACCGAAGACCTCCCAAAACCTATGCTCCCCGTGGGCGACCGGCCCCTTCTTGAGCGAATCATCGGCCAACTCAGTGTTTCCGGCATTAGCGGGGTCAGCGTGACAACCCACTATATGCCCGAAGTGATCCAAGAACACTTCGGCGACGGATCAGATTTCGGCGTCAACATGAGCTATGTTCACGAGGAAACTCCTCTCGGAACTGCTGGTGCACTCCGCATGATTCCCCGTCCCGAAGGCCCGCTCCTGGTTATGAACGGCGACATCCTCACCGGAATTGACTTTCGGCACATGACAAACTATCACACCGAGCATCAAGCCGACCTCACTCTCGCCGTTCGCCCGTACGAAGTCTACATTCCTTACGGCGTGGTCGAATCTGACGGTCCAATGCTCACCAACCTTGTCGAAAAGCCAACTCAAACCCATTTCGTCAACGCAGGAATCTATCTCCTCAGCCCCACCGCATTTGACTACCTAGGTTCAGAAGGCAAACTCGACATGACCCAACTCGTAGATCGCCTGCTCGAAAACGGACGCCGCGTCGCTACCTTCCCTGTCACCGAATATTGGCTCGATATCGGCCATATCGACGACTACAACCAAGCCCAACAAGACGCCGCCGAAGGCCTGGTCTGATTGATCTTCTTTCATGCTTAAATAACAAGCATGAACTGGAACGGCAAGCGCGTCCTCGTCACCGGAGCCGGAGGCTTCATCGGAAGCCACCTCGCCGAAGAACTCGTTCGACGTGGAGCCGAAGTCACTAGCTTCGTTCGCTACAACGGCCCCGGACGATGGGGCTGGCTCGACGAGTCCCCACTCGCTAACCAAATGCGCATCCACGCCGGAGACATTGGCGACAACGAATCAGTCGTCGAGGCAATGACCGGTCAAGAAATCGTTTTCCATCTTGCCGCCCTGATTGCCATCCCGTATAGCTATTCCGCACCCCGCAGCTACATCCGCACAAATATCGAAGGCACCATGAACGTCGTGAATGCTGCTCGCACTCTCGGAACCGAACGCATCATCCACACCAGTACGTCCGAAACCTATGGAACCGCCATCACCGTCCCAATCACCGAAGACCACCCTCTCCAAGGGCAATCCCCGTACAGCGCTTCAAAAATTGGCGCCGACAAAATCGCAGAGAGCTTTTATCTCAGCTTCAACGTTCCAGTGGTAACGATTAGACCGTTCAATGCATTTGGTCCTCGCCAATCCGCCCGCGCCGTCATCCCAACCATCATCAGTCAGCTTTACAAGGGCGAAGCCGTCAAACTCGGCTCAATCACCCCAACCCGTGACCTCAACTTTGTTTCCAACACCGTCGAAGGATTCCTTGCCGCCGCTGAGCCAACCGCTGCCATCGGACAAACGATCAACCTCGGCAGTAACCGCGAAATCAGTATCGGCGACCTCGCCCACCTCATCGCGAAACTCATGGGCAAGCCAATCGAGATCATTACCGATTCCCAACGCCTGCGCCCCGAAAATTCCGAAGTCGAGCGCCTCCTCGGTTCCGCCGAGAAAGCCCGCGAACTCCTTGGCTGGACCCCCCGCGTCACTCTGGAAGACGGACTCATTCAAACAATTGATTGGATGGCCAACCATCTTGCTAAATACCGACCGGAAATTTACGCCGTCTAAACCCATGGCCTCAGAAAACAATCAATTTCACGAGCTCATCCCCCTTTCTATTCCCCACATCGCGGGGAACGAATGGAAATACGTCAAAGACTGTCTCGATACCGGATGGGTCAGCAGTGTTGGGAGCTACGTGAATCAGTTTGAAGAGGACTTCGCCAATGTGACCGAAACAAGTCACGCTGTGGCTTGCGTCAACGGAACCGCCGCCCTTCATACCGCGTTGATTACATGCGGAGTCAATCCCGGTGACCAAGTCCTTGTCAGCAATCTCACGTTCATCGCATCCGCCAACAGCATCTCTCATGCTGGAGCCACTCCGATCTTCATCGATGCCGAGCCCGATTACTGGCAAATCAATCCCACCGAGGCCGAAAATTACCTTCGCAACGAGTGCCAAATGGTAAACGGCGAATCCATCCACAGATCTTCCGGACAGCGAGTTAAAGCCATCATGCCCGTCCATATCCTCGGCAATCCCGTTGATATGGATCCTATTCTCACCCTTGCAAAGGAGTTCAACCTTACCGTCATCGAAGATGCAACCGAATCACTGGGTGCAACCTATAAAGGCAAACCCGTCGGCTCACTCGGCGATATGGCCGCCTTTAGCTTTAACGGTAACAAACTCATCTCCACCGGCGGTGGCGGAATGATCACTACCAACAACCCCGCACTTGCCCAAAGGGCAAAACACCTCACCACCACCGCAAAAATCGAGCCCATAGAATTCATCCACGATGAAATCGGCTACAACTACCGCCTCGTCAATCTCCTCGCCGCAGTTGGTGTCGCCCAACTCGAACAGCTCCCTGCATTCCTTGCAAAAAAACAAGAAATCACCTCCTGGTACGCCGAACTTCTCGGAGATCATCCCGGCATCCAACTCATGCCCGAACCGGCGTACGGCACCTCCGCAAAATGGCTGTACACAATTCGTTTACGCAATAACCATTGGAAACCCATTTATGAATTCCTTGCTGGAAAAAACATCCAAACCCGCCCGCTGTGGCAGCCAATGCACGAATCACCAGCATATAGTCAACTGAATAACAGGAATTGCCCAATTTCTGAATTATTGCAAACGCACTGCTTGAGCATTCCCTGCTCTGTGAACCTGACGAAGTCCCAGGCCGAACACGTAGCGACCCAACTTAAATTGGCCCTAACCCAAGTAAAATAGCTAACGCTACAACACAACGAGAAACGAATGGCAAAAAAGTACCCCGCCCGCCGAGATATAGACTATTCCAAATACAATAAGCCCGAAGGCCAACTAGAAACTTTTTACGGACTTCCCCAGGAAATAAAGTTTTGTCGCAGATGTGTCATTTCCAACCAACGTCCAAACTCCGCCGTTGAATTCAAGCACACCAAAGAAAGTAAAAAAGTAACCATCAACTTCGATGATGAGGGGATCTGTGATGCATGCCGACTGGCCGAACAAAAGCACGACGGACGAATCGATTGGGATCTCCGAGAAAAGGAACTGATCGATCTCTGCGATCGCTTCCGAAAGTCCGACGGCTCCTACGACTGTCTCATTCCTGGGTCTGGCGGCAAAGACAGCTTCTACGCCGCTCACATTCTCAAAGAGAAATACGGGATGCACCCCCTCACGGTGACCTGGGCGCCGCACGTCTACACGGAATGGGGTTGGCGCAACTTCCAAAAGTGGATCCACGCTGGATTTGATAACTACCTCTGCACACCGAACGGACGCGCCCACCGACTCCTCACAAGACTTGCGGTCGAAAACCTCTTCCACCCCTTCCAGCCGTTCATCTTCGGTCAAAAGCTGCTCGCACCAAAAATGGCTGCACTTTTCAACCTTCCCCTTGTCTTCTATGGCGAAAACGAAGCGGAATATGGCAACCCCATCGCCGACACAACAACGGCCAAGCGAGACTATTCCTACTTTGCCGATCAAGACAACTCAGAAATTTATATCGGTGGAACCAGTGTCCAAGACCTCATCGACTACTTCGGATTCGACCTTGCTGATCTCAATCCGTACCTCCCCGCCGATCCGGAAGAACTCGAAAAGAAAAAAGTTGAAGTCCATTACACCGGCTACTATCTCAAATGGCACCCCCAGAGCTGCTACTACTATAGCGTCGAACATGGCGGGTTCGAGGCTTCGCCCGAGAGAACACCAGGTACCTACAGCAAATACAATTCAATCGACGACCGCATTGACGATTTTCATTACCACACCACCTATACAAAGTTTGGCATCGGCCGAGCAACCTACGACGCTGCCCAAGAAATCAGGTCTCAAGATATCGAGCGAGAAGAAGGAGTCGCCTTGGTCAAAAAATTTGATGGTGAATTCCCGGAGCGATTTGCCGACGAAATCTTTGCCTACCTCAGCCTTCCAGAAAGAGAATTTCCAGAAGCATCAAAAATGTTCGAACAACCCATCATGGATCGAGCTTATTACGACAATCTCGCTGATTCTTTCCGGTCACCCCATCTTTGGAAACACGAAAATGGTGTCTGGAAACTCCGAAAAACCATCTTCGAAACCGAAGCCCTGTCCGCAAGCTACCAATAAACCATGCGTGACGTTCGCGTAATCGCCCGACTCGACATCAAAAGCCCGAATCTCATCAAGGGGATTCGGCTCGAAGGTCTGCGCAAACTGGGAGACCCTCAGCCGTTTGTCGAGAGTTATTACGCCCAAGGAATTGACGAAATTTGTTACATGGATATCGTCGCTAGTCTATACGACCGAAATTCCCTCGAAGACCTTCTCCGCAAAACCGCCGAAAACATCTTTGTTCCGCTCACCGTCGGCGGCGGTATTCGAACTGTAGAGAATGCCGCAACTCTTCTCCAATCGGGAGCTGATAAAGTCGCGATCAATACCGCTGCAATTCGAAATCCTGACCTGATCCGCCAAATCAGCGAGCGGTTCGGCAGTCAATGCATGGTTCTCAGCATCGAAGCAAAATCAACCACACTAGGCAAGTGGACAGCCTTCACCGACAACGGGCGTGAACACACCAATCGAGACGTCATCGAGTGGGTTCAAGAAGCCGTCGAACTAGGAGTCGGCGAAATCCTCCTCACAAGTGTCGACCAGGAAGGCACCCAAAAAGGTTTCGATCTCGAACTTTGCCGTGCCGTGACAAACGTAGTTGAAGTCCCTGTCATCCTCAGCGGTGGCCTCGGCTCCCTGGACGATGCAAAAGTGGCTGTTTCACATGGAAAAGCGGATGCAATCGCGGTTGCACATGCCCTCCACTACAATAAATTTACCGTTGCACAACTGAAAAACGCCGTTAAAGGGGCCCAAAGCGAGAGTGCAGCATGAACCTCTCCCTGATTGACTACGGAACCGGAAATCTTTTCAGCGTTCGGCGTGCCTTGGAGGTTTGTGGCGCCAACATTAAGGTCATCCACCACCCTAGCGAAGCAAAGAATTCAGATCGGCTCGTCGTCCCCGGAGTAGGAGCATTCGGAAGCTGCATTACAGAACTGCATCGCCTCCACTTCAACGAAGCGATCGCAGAACATATCGCAACTGGTCGTCCGTTCCTCGGAATTTGTGTGGGAATGCAAATGCTGATGACCACTAGCTACGAATTCGGACAACACTCCGGTCTCAATCTCATCCCCGGCATCGTTACAGAAATTCCAAACCGAACGGATGCGGGCGAAGTCAGAAAACGCCCCCACATCGGTTGGACATCACTTTCCGAAAGCCAACCCTGGACAAAAACTATGCTTTCCCAAACAACCAAAGACGACCGATTTTATTTTGTTCATAGCTTCAGCGTAATCCCAGATAATCCGGCACACATTCTAGCAACAACTGATTACGACGGATATGAGATCGTCGCTGCCGTAAAAAGGGACAATATCTTGGGCACCCAATTCCACCCTGAGAAATCCGGCCCCGCTGGTCTAACAATCCTTAAGCAGTTTTTATCTCTGTAGGCGAAACATTAACTCCATTCCTTCTAAAAAACCAAATGTAAAACGAGAGGAAGTAAATCGGTACTGCCGAAGCAAGAGTCGAAAATCCAAATGCGCCACCAGCAATCCCAAGCAGACAGGCCAAGCCTATAATTGTTTCCGGACTCCCGCGCCGAATTCCCTTCAATACCCATGTACATGCGACTAATCCAAATGCGACAAAACTCAAACTCGTTAATACCGCCAAAACCGGATCAGCAGGCAACACCTTCCCTGCACCGTGTCGTAACATCTCGACAAATCCACCGTAAAACCGAATATTCTTAATGAGTCCAGCGATAAAAATTGGCGACACAAAAACCAGCCCAAATATTGAAAAAGACAATTTGAACAACAGCCAGCGCGATAGTTTTGGCCATGTTCGAAAAGCCCACCCAAAGCTAGTAATCGCCAAAAACAAAAAACCAACCACAAGTGCACCACTCGAAACCGAAGTCAAAAGCAACCCAACAATAATCCAAATAGGATTCGGCCGGTGAGTCCAAGCTGAGACAGTGAACGAAAAAATAAGGCAATAAGTCAGAACCGATAATCCCAAAATTGCAAACGCAATTCGTCCATTCATGATAAAACTCAATCCAAAGAGAGGCAAAGCTGTTAACTGATAGACCAGCCAAACCCGCTTACTATTGCCGACTACAAAATGTGCCAGCACGCGCGCGCAAAGCCAAGAACTTACAATCATAAATACTGGAACGGCAACTGAAAACAAACGGTCGGCGGATATGTCAGTAAGCTCGCTCGCAAAGAGAAAGGGAAATACAACGAGCAATCGGAGTGCATGGGGGTGAAAAGACCTGATCAGCTCAAGCGGATTCGCCCAACCCAAATCCAATATTTGCTGCCAAAGCGAGAACTCCTTAACGCCAGAAAAAATCACTGCAAAGTAGATCAGAGTGACAAAAATTCCGAGCAAGGCGGGCCAAATGTCTTGCTCGTGGATTGTCAAACGCTTCGCCATTTCAACTTCGCTTCCGGCGAGTTCCAACTAACAAACCAAAAAGTCCACCCGCAAAACCCGGAATTGCCACGTTGGTCAATAACGATTTGTTGACTGGCTTGTCAAGAATGTATGGATCGTCAATCGCTACCCAATCTGGTACCGCTGTTGAAACCTTCAGTTGCTCAGAATCAAACTGCTCACGAATCAGCATATATGCCTTGCGCTCAAGCTCAATCTTGTTCAGCAACTCTCGAAACCGAGAAGCCTCTTCCGGTGCCGCGATCGCCTTTTTCCGCAGATCATCCGCTTGGAACTCCAATACGACTTTCCGACCGAGTAAATCGGCCGTTTCGGCATTCGCTCCACTTTGAACACTCTTGACATAGTTTGTTATGCGAGTACGCAAGTTCTTTTGAGCATCGTCAAGCTTCTCTTTAGCTTCCCGGTACTGAGAAGTCCCCGGCTGGTACTTCGCCTTAGCCGCATCAAACTCAACCTGAGCTTCGGCCAGTTTCTCGCGCCACACCTTCTCTTCTTCCAATCCCGTCGGCAGACCAACCGAACTCGCTGACCCAATTCGAGAAGCAGACTTCTGAACCTCTGCAATCTCTTCTTTGACCGAGCTCAGCTCAAACTGAACCCGTTGAAGCTGCGCCAAATAGGTGCCCCCTGTGTATTCGTCTTCTTTGGTTGGAACAGTATCAGAAGTCTCAAGGGCGTCCAGAAGTTGAGATTCCAAGTCATCCACCTCTTTTCCCTTTTCCTCCATTCGTTTGATCAAACCCACCATCCGATTCGCACTCGCTCCAGTCGAAACCTGGCTGTTTGCTGTATCAACAAATGATTCTGCGCGCCTCAGTGAAGCCAAAGCCTGATCTACACTATCTCCAACAAACCCCACCCTCAACTGACGCGAAATCGGGTCAGCCTCAACCGTCATCGCTTTGCGCACATCCAAAGGCTTCATTTTGGCAACCTCACCAATCGCCTCTAATGCTGATCTTGTTGAGAGTAACCCCGCCACGTAACTGATTCCCGAAACATCAGATCCGTCAATTGCTCCCGTCAACACACTCAATTCCGCTTTAGCCGAAGCGGGAAATACTAAAGTCATCTCTGCGCGATATTTTGGCGGAGCAATGAAGTGAACGCCCAACCCAACAACCCCAAATAGAACCGCCCCACCTAAAGCTGATTTCCAGTTCCAGAACCGAGAACTCAAAAGCTCTGCGACATCAATTTCATCTCGGCCCGGCTCATCCGCCATACAAGCAATTTTAGCATATCACCCCAATTCGCCAAATCCGAACAAATTTAGACAATCAGCGCTTCTTCAGGCAGATGAGCGTCCAATTCATTTCGATCAATGAACAATCGGAACCAAATCTCCAATGCAAGAAGCAGTCGAATTTGACGGGTGTGATCAACTGCCCCCGATTCATGCTCCTCAAGCATCCTGCTGACAACTTCAGGTTCAAAAAGTCCTCTCTCCATAAACCGGTCTGAATGAAGCAACCCCTTGGTGAACCCTGCCAAAACATCCTTGAACCACTCCCCAATCGGCACGGTGAACATCCGTTTATCTCGATAAGTCAGCTCATCACCAAGTAACTCCCGAACCGCTTTTTTGTAACCATAACGGGTGACATCGCCCCGCACCTTCAAATCCCCCGGAACGCTCAAAGCAAACTCTGCCAAATGCTTATCCAGGAACGGATCTCTAGCTTCGAGCGAAACCGCCATCGCCATCCGATCAGGCTTCACCAAGTTGTTTCCCGGCAACAAAAGTGAAATATCAAGCCACAAAGATTGGCTAATTCGATCAAAATGGGGCACCTGTTTAAGCCAATGTCTTGACACATCAATCGAATCCAATTCCTTTACTTTTGCCGACTGATTACCCGAATAAAGCCCATGTTTCTCATCCTCTGTGAACAATGTAATGTGCTTGTGGTAACCCCCAACGAACTCCTCAAATGGCTGATCTAATCCATTTTGATTAAAATAACTTGGATATTTCGTGTACCCCCCAAACAACTCGTCTCCTCCATCACCAGTGAGCACCATCTTGACGTGCTGTACCGCCAACTCGCTCAACCGCATGGTTGGCAAAAAGCTCACATCACTGTGCGGCTGATCGCAGTGATAAACCGCACTGACCCATTTGTGAACAATTTCCGGCCCAACGAACTCCACATGGTGGTCGGTTCCAAACCGCTCACTCGCCATCCGACCCCACAAGGATTCATCAAATCGCTCATCATGAAACCCAATAGAAAACGTCTTCACTGGCTGATCCGTAAACCGACCCATCAACCCCACCACGGAACTTGAATCCAGCCCACCACTCAAAAAAGCGCCGAACGGAACATCACTTCTCATTCGAAGCCGAACCGATTCTTCGAGTAGCCCTAAAAACTGATCACAAAACTCGGACTCTCCAATCGACCGTTGTTCCGTTTTCGCCGGCTCCCACCATTGCCATTCCGATACCCCCGTATCAGAAACTGTTACCCCCCAACCTGGCATCAAATGCTGGATTCCCTCAAACAAAGTATAGGGTGGAGGAACAAAACCATAACTTAGAAAGTGATGGAGAGCCTCGTCCGAAACTTTGCGGTCAACCCCTGCCGCTAAAATCGCTTTGATCTCACTTCCAAAGAAAACCCGGTCTCCCGACTCACATAGAAACATCGGTTTAACCCCCAGGGCATCCCGAATGACGTGCAATGACCCCGACCGCTCATCCCAAATCGCAATCCCAAACATCCCTGTGAGACGATGAACAAATTCCAAGCCCCATGTCAAATACCCCTGAAGAAGAACTTCCGTATCACTATTCGTCTCAAACTTACATCCAAGCTCCTTCAAGTCATTCCGCAACTCCAAGTAGTTATAAATTTCTCCGTTCTGCACCAAAGCAACTTGGCCACAAGTTGAAACCATCGGCTGATGCCCACTCGCTAAATCAATAATCGACAAGCGCATATTCCCGATCGCCGCTTTCGAACCAACAAAAACCCCCGCATCGTCCGGTCCCCTGTGCCGAATGCAAGCCCCCATGACCCCACATAGTTCAGCCGAGACATTACCCCCGCGATCAAAAACCCCCTGAATGCCGCACATCGATTAATTGCCTCCGCGGAAGAGTACCTGCCGGACTGTCAAACCCAAGACCTTCAAGTCTAAGCCAATCCCTGCTCCATCAACATACTCGAGGTCTAGACGTGTGCGCTCTTCCGGAGTCGCCGAGCTACGCAAAGTCGCCTGTGCCAAGCCCGTAATCCCTGGACGAACCGAGCATCGCTTGGCCCACTCCTCTGCAGAATAATTCTCTTCCTGCATCGGGGTGTCCGGTCGCGGACCCACTAAGCTCATGTCACCCTTAATCACATTCCAAAGCTGAGGTAACTCATCAAGCGACGCCTTCCGGATCAAGCGTCCCGGTGCAGTAATGCGATTATCCCCATCTGTAGTAGAATAGCCCCCAATCTTGTCCGCATCCGAAACCATACTTCGGAATTTATACACCTCAAACACTTTGCCTCCCAGCCCAACTCGCTTTTGTCGATAAATTGCACCCCCGGGAGAATCCACTGCAATCCAAATCGCAAGTATCACTAAGATTGGCCACAAGAATATTAACAAAACAACGCTTACGACAAGATCAAAAATTCGCTTCACCCACCCCTCCGAATTCGATCCACAATCATCCGCGTTCTCTCACCCAACTCTTTACGATCTGCCTCCCGCTGATCATCATCCCGTCGACTTAAATCGTCCAGACACTCTCGAACCAGCTCAACTTCGCGAGCGAAGTCAAGCTCCTGGGGCATCTCATTCAATGATTTCACCCCACCTGTAAAGGCCCGGCTCAGAATGACCGCTTCACTGCCTAATCGTTCATGTTCTCCCAAAATCAGCCGCGCTGGCAAATCCCCGCCCCCCACCCGGGCAACTCCACCAAATCCAAACGAAACTCCATGCTCAAGCGACTTGACCGCTGCCAAATCAACCAGTCCCCCCGCCAAAACCTCAAAGAGAAAATCAAGCCCAATGTCAAGGTGTAAATCATTCAGCCCAAAGTGAATTTCATCTAAGCCACCATCCATCAAAATCGAATCTAACCGCGCAAGACCCGCCGAAGTCTCACACAATCCAACCTTCAAACATCTATCACCAACGCACGAACTGAATGCTGCCACTTCATCCGCATGGCGAAACATCGGCAGCATCACCGCCCCCGCTCCAGCTACAATAACCGCTTCAATTTCTTCCGGCGACTCTGCATGCCATGGATTCACCCTAACCATCAACTGGCTCGTATCAACAACTTCCTGAACCGCTCGCACATCATCCAAAGTGTGCCGACTAATCACCGTATCCTTGTGTCCTTGCCGCTCGACCTTACCGTTAATCTCCAGGTCAACAAATATCCGATCAACTCCCGCCCCCACCGCCATCAGGGCCATCCCCGGATCCGCCGTTATCATGTAAAGCCGCATCAACTTCGCCCCATCTTGCGCAAGATTACTCCCTTCACCTTCCCCCGAATCTCCCGATCAACCATCAGCCCTCCGATCATTGCAAATCCACCTGCTGAAATCGCCAGGAGCACAACGAAAATCGGTGGAAAAAGAAACACTTTAACCTGCTGTAATCCAACAAAACAAACCCCAAAGACCCCAATTGTCGCTCCTAACCGGATCAAAGCCTGCCCCCCCACAAATGCGTCGACAAGCCACATCTTGTGGCGACCTCCCAGCGAAATTAAAAGCCCGAGCATAACCACCCAATGAAATCCCGAATATAGCCACGCCAAACTCATCAGGTCAATAACCCCCGCAAATCCAAACCCTAAGAAAACCGCAAGCCCAATCAAGCTGATCCAAAACGGTGTCCACATATCACGGTATCCATTAAAAATTGCGAGAAGCATTGTATTCACTGCTTGGGGAATCAATCCCACCATCATGATCGCACCCAACTGAGCAATCAATCGGGCATCATTAAAGGTCATTTCTCCATGCCGATAAAGTAAATCCGCAAAGCCTTGCGCGAAGAATCCCATCCCTAAAGCAATTGGAACTGCTAAAGCCAAGATCACCCCGATTCCTTGACGCGCAAAATCCCGCGCTTCTTCAAAACCATCCTCTTTCGCCAACGCCGCCGCAACTGCGGGAAACATTGCAATGCTCACCACACTCAAAAGTGTCCCCATCGGAAGTTCAACCAATTTAGCGGCAAGATAAGCCGTTGTCTGCCCTCCCACCCCATTTGCAGAGGCAAATCCCCGCAACGCAACCGGAACAATTAAGATCATCATCCCTGCAACCAGAGCCCCCAAAAATCTACCGACCAATCCCCACTCAATTTGCCAAGCATTAACTCCCGGCGCCCGAAATCGCCACGCATCCCAGACCTGCATCAACAAGCTCAACCCCGCCCCTAAAACGGCCGCAACCGCCAACCCCGTCAAATTCCCAATCCCACTTGCAAAAACAAGCCCCGCGACAATCATCAAATTATAGAAAAACCCCGCCAGCGACGGCACCGCGAACCTCTCTTCCCCCTGCAACCTCGCCCGCACTACCGCCGAGACCGCCGTAATCGGAACCGCCAGCAAAGCGACCATCACCAATTTCGCCGTACCAGGAATAGCATCCTCCGGCAACCCAGAAACCAGCATACGGGTCAACCCCTCCGCCGACAAAATCAAAGCCGCCGTCACGATCCCGACGATCACCAAAACTAATCCTGATGCCTGCCGGAGCAATGCCCAATTTTCTTCCGCATTCCGGCGTTTGAACTCCGGAATCAACGCCGCTCCCATCGCCCCTCCGATCAATATATTAATCATCACATCCGGAATCGTAATCACGAACACCGCGCGATCTGCCTCAACGCCCACCCCAAATTGATTCCCAATGATGACATCCCGAACCAAGCCCAAAATACGACCCAACATGATCCCTACAAAAAGCCAAGCTCCTGCTCCTAAGAAGCGTTTCATGAACTAGCGCCCCTCAAGCAACGACTCAACCACTCGAACAACCCTCATAGTCGCCGGCCCACTTTCAAAACTGCCAAAGGCAAGTTGAGATTCCAGGACTTCAAATACTCCCTCGACTGTCTCCGCAACTCGGCCAATCCCCATCGCTGCATAAGGAGCCGGATCAGCAAAGACCGGAACATCCAAAGTCACCATCGGCTTACCCAAAATAGCCGCTTGCAACCCTACACTTGAACTCACAACCACACAAGCATCACAACCTGCGAGTGCTCCCCACAGAGAATCTTCGCGGTCGCTTATTGGTGTTCCACATGGCAAACCACCCGGATCAAACTGCTCGTTGGGATGCGGTCTCACCACAACGGTCCACCCATGAGCCTTTCCAACTTCAACAAGTTGAGTACCAACAGTCGTCCCAAGATATTGGTACCGATCTGGCTGTGACGCAAAGAGTAAAACCCGTTCATCTTCGCTAAATCCAAACTTTTTACGCCATACAGCTCTCTCGGTTTGTTCATCCATCAAAAACAGCTCATCAAATGCGGCATTTCCTGTTACGACCACTTCTGTTTCAGGTCGTCCCGCATCAACAAGTCTTTGCTTAACCCCCTCACTCAAGACACAGACAGCCTTCCCATAACCCGCATCGCGTAACCACTCAACTTCGCTCTGCGGCATCAAATCCACGACCACAACCGCCGGAATGTGACGTTCTTTGGCAACCAAAACCGCCGCCCGCTCGGCCCTCGGGCTATTCGTCGCAAGAATCAAATCTGGTTGAACTTCATCAAAAACCCGGCTCAAGACTTCAAGCGGGAGAAATGCCTGCCTCCCTCTTTGCTCATATGCCTCCCGAGCCCCTTCGACCCCCAACCGAGCTTCCAAGCATTTGTAACTCAACCCCAGATAAGCCTGAGTCTCTTCCGGATGAACGTCCGCGTGTGCCTCCACGGTGCCGGCAAGCTCCCGTCCCAACTTCAGCACGGACTCATCGCCTGCCAAAAAGTCACGGAACCCAATCGTCTGCAAACCCGCTCGGCTGACCGGCCCCCAAGCCGTCGTCAACGCCAAAACCACAACCTCGTAACCCAATTCCTGCAATCGAAGTGCAACCGGAATCACCATATTCGCATGACCTGCCCCATAGGTCACCGCCAATATTTTCTTCACGCCAAACGCACCGCCATCAGGAATTCCCCATCATGATAGCAGTTCTTATAGCAATTTCCGCCGAAACGGTAACCTTATCAACGCTATGAATCCCAGAATCCTATGCCTGCTGGTCGGAATCCTTGCCGCCGCAACCGTATCCGCCCAACAAGGATTCTATCGACCGGGTCAGTACCCGTCACTCCGCAACCTCAATGGACTTCCCGGTCAAGCTTTCGGCATCAACCGTCAAGGCCATCCAGATTTCCGAGGGGCATTCAGTTTTTCGACTCCAACCGCCTATGCCCTCAGCGATTGGCACTGGGTTCTCAGCGGCACATTTGTTTCAAACGACCTTTCCCTGGGCTTCGCCGAAAGCTCATCCGGCGCAACCACTTCCGCCAACGGCACCGCTGTCCTCCAAATCGGTACCCGGCTCAAAGGCATTGGCAATTTCAGCTACGGCTTCGCCCTTCTCTCCAGCGAACTCGATAACATTGGCTCCGCCCACTTCACTCCCGAACAGTCCGGCCCCGTCACCTTCGGAATCGGCGTCATGGATGTCAGCGGCTCTGGCGGTACTTCCGGGTTCGGCAACCCTGGTGATAACCGCTCGTCCCGCAGCCCCTACGTTGTAGGAACTTATGAATACCAACCCGGCACCTTCATCACCCTTGGTTATGGAAACACCCGGTTCCGAGGCGTTTTCGGCTCCGTGTCCACCCTGATCACCCCCCGCCTCCGCGCATTGCTTGAGTACGACTCCTTCCACTGGAACCAAATGCTTGCCTACGATATCGGTCGCGTCGGCCCCGCTCACATCACCGCCACCCTCGGCACTCAAGCCGGCCGGTACGGAACCTGGGCCCTGTCCTTCGGCTTCTAGTTCCAGGATCAACCGCGCCCCTCCCATGTCCCATTTCCAAAATCGCACGAACTGGTTCCCTGCGAAGGCAGGGATCCAGAGCCTGTGAAATACCCTGCTCCATATTCGTCACTGATTCCAAACTGCCCCCCTCCGTCACTTCGACTTCAGAGTTCCAGAGTGACATTGAAATCCCGCCCCATCGACGTCCCAGACCCCAAACCCCACCCCCTCAGGTATCATAAAGCAGACCCGAGCGGGAGTAGCTTAGTGGTAAAGCTCCAGCCTTCCAAGCTGGCTATGCGAGTTCGATTCTCGTCTCCCGCTCCAAGTTTTTCTAATCTGCCCTCCCCACTTAACACAACATTTATCGTACAATCAACCTAACTGAACGCGGGAGTAGTTCACTGGTAGAACGTCAGCTTCCCAAGCTGAATGTAGCGAGTTCGATTCTCGTCTCCCGCTCCAAGTTCAAAATCCCCCTCCAAAATGTCGGCAAATTTTGTGGAGCTGAACGTACGACAGCTTTCCGAGCTGGACGTAACTCACCCCAAATACACTTCATAATCTCAGTACAGCAATGGCCCCCATCCTCATCCACGGCGCCGGCGGACACGCCAAAGTCGCCTACACCGTCGCTATCGCAAGCCAAAGAGAAGTCATCGGCTTCCTCGATCCCCACTCCCCCCTCCAAACCCTCTTCGATCTCCCCGTATTCAAATCAAACCCCTACCGGTCGGACGCGGAAAACATCATCGCCATCGGCAACAACATGATCCGCCAGCAACTCGCCGAAAAAGAACTCAACGCCTTCGCCACCCTCGTCCATCCGTCCGCGATCATCGCCCCCGGAGTGACCCTTGGCCCCGGAACTCTCGTCTGCGCCGGCGCAATCGTCGAAGCCGATTCCACCATCGGCGCCCACACCATCATCAACACGGGCGCAACCATCAACCACGACTGCACCATCGGAAACTACGTCCACATCGCCCCCGGTGCCAATCTCTGCGGAGGGATTACGATTCACGATCAAGCCCTCATCGGGGCCGGGTCAACCATCATCCCCAACATCACGGTGAACAAAGAATCAACCCTCGCCGCTGGAGCGACCCTCATCGAAGACCTCCCCCCCGGCGAAACTTGGGGCGGAGTCCCCGCTCGGTACCTCGGCTAAACCGTTAAACCAAAGCCGCCGTGTAGCCTGTCTCCCGCAAAACTTTCACCGTCTCCGGAAATCGTGCCAAAACCGCCCGCAAGGTTCCCCGCACATCGGGAGTCCCGTGGTGGGTGTGCAACTCATGCTCTTCCAACAAAACCTCAATCTTCGCCCGCGCTCCATCCACCGTGCCATCTTCCCAAACATCACGCGCCCAGTCCGCCGCCGCCGCATCGCCTAGGTGCAAATCCTTCCCATTGATCACCAAAAACGCGACAAATCCCACAAACGCCGTTGCTTCATTTCCCGACTTAAAGGCCCGCTTCCCCGGAAATTGCGCCAAGAATTTTGCCGCCTGTCCAACCAAATCCGCACTCGCGCCATAGCTGTACTGCAAAAAAACCGCTTCCTCCAGCGTCGCGTAGTTCCACGGCTGCGGGGATTTCATAATCTCCAAATTCACCCACATCATGTCGGGCACAGTCATGTAGTTCAGCGAAGCCATTGCCTTATTATGTCCTGCTCGAAACTATGAAAAAAGACCTCTATTTCTCCTCACCCTTCACATCCACCCCCCGCCTCTTCAACGCCTCTCGCAAAAGAACCTCCATCTGGACGTTCACACTCCGGAGTTCTGCGTCGGCCAAACGTTGAACCGCCGCATAAACCTCCGCCGAAATCCGGAGTGGGAACGCCTTCTTATCTGCCATTAGCTCAATAAAGGGATCCCGCGTTGACAACCGGAGCCGCGGCATGCTCACTACACAGAACAACCATCAAGTTGCTCACCATCTGTGCCTTCCGCTCATCATCCAAATTAATCATTTTCTCCCGATCCATTCGCTCCAATGCCATCTCAACCATCCCGACGGCACCATCGACGATTTTCTGTCGGGCTGCAATCACCGCATGAGCCTGCTGTCGGCGGAGCATCGCCCCCGCAATCTCCGGAGCATAGGCCAGATGAGCAATCTTTGTCTCAAGAACGTCAACTCCCGCCAATATGAGTTTGCCCTGCAACTCCTGGCGAATGTGCTCGCTGACTTCTTCTGCATTCTGCCGCAAACTCGGCTCGTGATCCTCTGCATCATAGGGATAGCTACTCGCGGAGTGGCGCAGAGCCGTCTCGCACTGAAGCCGAACATAATTCTCATAGTCATCAACCGCAAAACTTGCCGAGTGCGTATCAACAACTTTCCAAACCAAAACAATTGCAATCTCAATCGGGTTACCACTCAGGTCATTGACCTTCAACTGATCACCGTTCAATGTTCGTACCCGCAAACTCAAATTCCTCTTGGAATATAACGGATTCGCCCAGTGGAATCCGTCGTCCTTCACTGTGCCGACATATTTTCCAAAGAGCAACAAAACTTTACTCCCGTTTGGCTCAATTACAAAGAACCCACTGATCATCAAAATCCACGCGATCAAGATGACCACACCACCCAATGCGAATAAACCATTGTTCTGTTGCTCCGCTTGGACAAACGACCAAATCATTCCGCCAAAGCCCGCCAACGCCAAAAACAACATCGGCATCCCCGGCAGAACTCGAATCTCTTTTTCATTCATTGCTTGCAGTCCCGATATCAATGTGATATCACAATGATATTACAGCAAAAACGAAATTGAGTTGCACGCAGGTCCCAAAATTCTCGTAAAATCACCGGATGGGCGATCCTTGGCTCTGCATCTGTGGCGAAACCAATACTGGCCCTGCCTGTTCCAACTGTGGTCAGTCTTTTGCCGCCTCAACTCAGCAAGATCAGTTCCAAGAAAGTGACGCCCTGATCGCTCAGGGCCGCGGGAACATGCTCGGAATCCTCACCACCAATTCTCGATCTGCTGCAATTCCCGGATGCCAAATCATGATATGGATCATCATCATCGGCATTCTCGGCTCATGGCTCGTTCCCGTTGTTCTTGGTTTCCTCCGAACCTAGTTCTCAAGCCCCGCCTTTAAGTCATCCAAAAATTGCCCCCAAGCCCGCCTCAGCCCATCGGCCTCCGCCCGAGTCTGGATCCGCTGATGGTTCAGAACTACACCCGTTTTCCCTTTGCCCTTGTCTGTCAAAGCGCAATCCACAAGCGTCTCGAACTCAATTCCCGCCGTCTTCCATTGCAATCGCACATCCTTACCCGGCCTTAGCCGCAACCAAGTCCCGGAATTCGCTTCAGGATCAGAGTAATCATTTCCTTCTTTCGCCGTCCCTGCCAAGGCAAAGTAAACAATCTCGACTGGCGCAGAGATCGTCTTGGTGCAGCAAATGTTGTATCCCTCCGCCAGCCCATCTTTCTTCACGATCCCCTTCGCTGCCTCATATTCCACCCAGATCGTCGTCGGCCACCAAACATCCGCCCCCCGACCCGTCGCATCGTAGATCGCGTTCACAACATTTCGGCGCCCCTCTCCCCCCGCTCCAGAATCAATCCACACAAACCACTCCGCAAGGGTCTTTCCCGTCGCCGCCCGGCACGATTCGTCCGTCACCTCAAAATCCGGTCGCAATTCAACTTTCATCGTAACGACTACTATATCAAACTATGCAGATACTTTCGCTCTCGCTTGTGCCAATCGTTCCAACATCAATTCACATGTCGCCAAATTCACGCAAGCATCCGTGATGCTCTGACCATTCACCATCCCCCCATCCGGAGAATAATCCTGACGCCCTTCCACCAAAAACGCCTCAATCATCACCCCGAAAATTTTTGATCCCCCTTCCTCAATCTGACGGGCGATCGCTTCATTCACCACCGGCTGTCGGGCATGATCTTTGCCTGAATTCCCATGCGAACAGTCCACCATCACACTCGGCCTTCGGCCAACCGCCCGCAACCGTTCGCATGCTTCTGCAATATGGAACGGTTCAAAATTCGGCCCCGATTGCCCACCCCGCAAAATGATATGGCACGATTCATTCCCGGTCGTTTCCGAAAGAGCCGCAACCCCCTCCTTAGTTGTTGATGGGAACCAGTGACTCCGCGCCGCCGCCAAAACTGCATCCACCGCCGGCTGGATCCGACCATCCGTAGCATTCTTGAATCCAATCGGCATTGAAAGTCCGCTCGCCAATTCCCTGTGCGTCTGACTCTCCACTGTTCTCGCCCCAATCGCTCCCCAGCTCACCAAATCCGCAATATGCTGCGGAACCGTCGTATCCAGAAACTCCGTCCCCGCCGCGATCCCGAGCTCCGCCAGATCTCGCAAAAAACCCCGCGCTAACCGCAAACCCTTGTTGATCTTGTGCGTTCCGTCAAGCTCTGGATCATTGATCAACCCCTTCCAACCCCCCACCGTCCTCGGCTTTTCAAAATAAGCCCGCATCACAATCAGCAAATCGTCCGAATATCGCTCACCCAGACCCTTCAACTGCTCTGCAAACTCCAAAGCCGCCTCTGGATCATGAATACTGCACGGCCCCGCAATCACCAACAGCCGCTGATCATCCCCCCGAATCACCGCCTCAACATCGTTGCGCCAACCCGCAATCCGCACAGAATGCTCAGGGGTTCGGACAATCTCCTCCGTCAGAATCGCAGGCTGAATCAATGGCCGCGTCTGCCGAATCCGGATGTCATCGATCGGTAAGTCGTTTCTCAAAATTCCTTCTCCGTTGTACCTGCCATTCCGTTCAGCCCCATCACAGCACCCTCACTGGCTCCACCCCCGCGTCATCAAGCCAAGGCTGCAATCTCTGCGCCAAAATCGGCAAATTGTGCGAAGGGACGAGCGGATAAAGATGATGCTCCAAGTGATAAGCCAAGGGTAGAAACATCTGCGGAATGAACCGCCCTCGGACTGTCCATGCTTGCCGCAACGGAATTCCTTCTTCAAAATGCCGATGAGGCAAGTGAACGGCAAAAAGCGGATAGAACCAAGAACTCACCAGGACAACGAGCGAATAAGCCAACACAGCATCTGTCCAGGGCAAAGAAAGCATCCCCACCCCTATCCCCATAACGGGCAAAAGCGCTTCCACAGCTAACCACCATCTCTGGTCAACGCGATCATCGGTCGCTTGCCATGCCCAAATCCAGAGCCGAGGCAAAAACAGCGGCCCCGACACCAAGACCTTCCACATCGGCTGATGAGCCGCCTCCCCTTCCGGATCATCGTGATGAGGAAACCGTTTGTGATGAGCTAAGTGTGTTGCTCGGTATGCATGTCCGCTTTCCAAAATCGGCAATCCTAGAAAAAAAAGCAACCACTCCGTCGCTCGTCGAGAATGTCCGAGCGAGCGATGGACAACATCATGCGTCGAGGTTGAACAAGCCGAAAAGACACAAATCAGACACAGAAAACTAACGATATGTACACCAAAGTGCCAACTGACTATGAACCCACTCGCATAGAGATAAGGCATCGGAATCGGCATCCAACGTTGCCGAGGCGTGCTTAAGAGTAAATCTGATCCGAGTTCTGACATCGACGGCAATCTCATATTTCAATTATTTCTGAAAAGAGAGAACTCATATAGTCCGGTCCCAATTTCCATTTCCTGGCATCAGATTCGAGCTTGATGTAATATACACACCAAGTAGCTGTGGCCGATTCAAGAAGACCGAACCGTATTACTCTCAAAGATGTCGCCAAAGTTGCTGGGGTCTCGATTCAAACCGTCAGCCATGTACTCAGCGGCAATACCAAAGTTTCACTACCGGAAACAACAAGGACTCGAGTTCGCGCCGCTGCCGAAAAAGTCGGCTATCAACCCAACCGCCACGCCCAAGCCATCCGCGGAGGAAAAACCAAGCTTATCAGTGTCTGGATGCCCGTTGACCGACCAATCGTCACCTACATGCGCTATCTCAAACTGATTAGCGAATACGCCAAGCGAGACGGCTACGAACTGATGGTCAATTGCCTCCAACGCAACGACGCCCTCATCGAAGGCGGCAAGCCCCCAACTCTCTACCCGGTTGATGGCATCATCAGTATCGACTCCGGAAAAGCCATCCTGGAATACCGCAAAATCAAAGGGAACGACCACATCCCCATCTCAATCCTTGGGTTCGAGCAAGTCCCTTACAGCGACTCAGTCTCTTGGGATCTCGACGGAGCCGCAAAGCGCGCAGTCTACGATTTGATCGAACGCGGAGCCCGGCGGATCGCCCATGTCACCCCCGACTGGATTCTTGCCGATTTCCCCCGCGAGCGTCGCCGCAAAGGCTACACCGAAGCGATGGAATCTGCCGGCCACGAAAAATTCTTCATTCCAACCCAAGGCGATACCTCAAGTGAAGTCAAAGACAACTTGTTACTTCAGCTCAAAGAGAACTCCTTCGAAGCTCTGTTCTGCTTCAATGACACGATCGCCATCGGAGCTGCTCGCGCCTTGCTGGAACTGGGAATAAAAATCCCCGACCAAACCATGATCATCGGTTCCGGCGATTACCCCGAAGCTGCCGATTTCCAAATCCCAATATCCTCAATCCACCAGCCACTGGAAGCCATCGTTGAGAAGTCGTGGGAATGGCTCATCGAACGAATCGCCAAACCCGAACTCCCTCCCCGTATGACAATTCTCGATATGTCGATCACCCACCGAGAAAGTACTTCAACTCTGTGAAAATTTTTTCCAATCCCTCAAAACTTAAATTTGATTCGGTTGTCACAACTTTTACAAACGTAAATGTAAATCCATATTTAGAATTTTTCAAGGAATTACACAGATCAAAACACAAATAGCCCGAATCATGCAATTGATTCGGGCTAATGAAAGCTCAGTGAAAACGCAGTCGACCTGAGTGTATGTGCGAGCCTAAACTTGAGGCCCACAGTTCTTACTCTTTAAGGAGGTGATCCACCCACACCTTCCGGTACGGGTACCTTGTTACGACTTAGTGCTCCTTACCCCCCGCACCTTCGGCCGCTCCCTCCTTACGGTTAGGCCACGGACTTCGGGTGCAGACGATTCAGATCACTTGACGGGCGGTGTGTACAAACCCCGGGAACGTATTCAACGCAGTATAGCTGACCTGCGTTTACTAGCGATTCCGCCTTCATGTAGTCGAGTTGCAGACTACAATCTGAACTGAGGGTGTATTTTTGGGATTAGCTCCACCTCGCGGTATCGCTGCCCTTTGTTTCACCCATTGTAGCATGTGTGTAGCCCCAGGCGTAACCGCCATGCTGACTTGACGTCATCCCCACCTTCCTCCGGTTTACACCGGCGGTCTCCTTCGAGTTCCCGACTTTAATCGCTGGCAACAAAGGACGAGGGTTGCGCTCGTTGCTGGACTTAACCAAACACCTCACGGCACGAGCTGACGACAGCCATGCAACAGGTGTCTTCACGTCTACCTTGTGGGTAGAGGGCCCCCTTTCAGGGGCTTACGATCGATGTCAAGCCTGGGTAAGGTTCTTCGGTTAGTATCGAATTAAACCACATGCTCCACCGCTTGTGCGGGGTCCCGTCAATTCATTTGAGTTTCAACCTTGCGGTCGTACTCCCCAGGCGGGATACTTAATGCGTTAGCTGCGGCACCAAGGGGGTCGATACCCTTGACGCCTAGTATCCATCGTTTAGGGCGTGGACTACCAGAGTATCTAATTCTGTTTGCTACCCACGCTTTCGCGCCTCAGCGTCAGGAAAGGCCCAGTAAGCTGCCTTCGCTATTGGTATTCCTCCCGATATCTACACATGTCACCGTTACACCGGGAATTCTACTTACCTCTACCTTCCTCCAGTCTGCCAGTATGCGGTGCAGTTTCCGGGTTGAGCCCTGGAGATTTCACACCACACTTAACAGACCGCCTACGCGCCCTTTACGCCCAGTAAATCCGGACAACGCTTGCTCCCTACGTATTACCGCGGCTGCTGGCACGTAGTTAGCCGGAGCTTATTCACCAGGTACCGTCCTAAGTCTTTCCTGGTAAAAGGACTTTACAGGCCTAAACCCTTCATCGTCCACGCGGCGTCGCTGCATCAAGGTTTCCCTCATTGTGCAAGATTCCCAACTGCTGCCACCCGTAGGTGTGTGGGCCGTGTCTCAGTCCCACTCGGGCGGATCATCCTCTCAGACCCGCTACCCGTCGTCGGCTTGGTAGGCCATTACCCTACCAACTACCTGATGGGTCATGAGCCGCTCCCTATGCGAATAAATCCGTTTAGTTATCTCTCGATGCCGAAAGATAGCCACATCCGGTATTGCCCAGAGTTTCCTCTGTATATCCCAGGCATAAGGGCACGTTGCTCATGTATTACTCCGCCGTTCGCCACTAGATCCGAAGATCTCGTTCGACTTGCATGTTTTAGGCACGCCGCCAGCGTTCGTCCTGAGCCATGATCAAACTCTCCGAAGAAAATGTTTTTTCTTGCAGAGAAGCCAATGGCTTTCTGAATTGTTTTTTTACAGGACACACAAATTCTCTGTGGAGAGTTTTTGCATGCTGCTCGAGATCAAAACGAATCTTGATCTGTTGCTACTGAATGCTGCGTCTTCACTGTTATTGAGCTTTCAATTTGCTTGCTCCTTCAAGAGGGGCGAGTGAAATTATAGGCGGTCCCCCCACCAGAGTCAACAGGTCCCGGACTATTTCGCGAAAAAAGGCACCTTTTCTGTCAACAATCCCGTCTTTTAAGCTGTATTAGCTCTGTCTGCCCCCTTCAAGCGACCTAGACCATTCCTCAGATAACCCTAAACCCAGACCACGCAGATAAACGAAGGAGTCGTGAAAGAGGCCAAACTTTCCAAAATCAAGCAGTATATTGGCCGCACTTGGCCTACCAAATTCCTCTTTCAATATGAAAAAAGGGCCCTCCCCTCTCAGTAGAAGGAACGACCCGACACAGTTTCGCTCAGATGTTCTTACTTAAATTCCGCCGAATCCACCATCCGCTTAAAGTGAGCCGCCCACTGCTTCTCACCATCCTTATTCGGAATCGCTACGCTGAGTGCCAACAATCCCTTCTCCGGATGCTTCACCATCATGTACCGCTCCTTCGCGAATCCTTCCTTGTCGATAATGCTAAATGAAGCTGCCTCATAACCACGCTTAGTCTTCACAATCTCATACTTCGTCGGCTTGCCTCCATCACCATCCCTAAGAATAAAGTAGAGGGCCGTGTCGTAAAGCTGGTCCCAGCTCTGCTGACTCGGCGGAGCCGTCATCGCCCCAAGCTCTCCCCCACCTGCCGGAGAAATCTTTCGCTGACCCCAACGCGTCTCCGGAGTTACCTTCCACTCCTTTGGAACTTCAAGGGTGTAGGTCGCCGTTTCAACCCGCACGTAACCATCACCCAAATCAATCAACTTCGCGTCCGCCGGCCCCTTCAGTTCCTGACCGCTCATCATCACAACCATCGTCAATATGCTTGTCAACATAAGTAAAGGTACGGCCCCAAAAACTTAACTGTCAGCAACCCTCAAAAAGCCCCACCAAACAACCCCAAACCATCACAATCATTATATGGCGACTCCATCAAGGCTCGAAGCCCTGAACACCCTCCGCGTCGCCAACCTCGACGTCGCCTTCGCGACCGCATTCGTCACCCTGTTTGGCGGATCGCTCATGGTCGGTTTTATCCAGCATCTCGGCGGCGGTGACTTCGCCATCGGACTCCTCGGAGCCGTCCCCGCCCTCATGGGACTCATGCAAATCCCTGGAGCCGTCCTCGGGCGCGGGGCTGCTAGCTTCAAAAAATATGTCGCAACTGGCGGATTTCTCTGGCGACTCTTCTTCCTTCCTCTGATTTTCTTACCTCTTATCCCCCTCCCCGATCAAATCCGACTCGCAATTCTTCTTTTGTGCCTCGGCATCGCCGCTTTCTGCCAAAACTTCGTGAACCCCATTTACAACGAGTGGATCGGAAAAATCGTCCCCGAGCGCGCCCGTGGATGGTATTTCAGCCAGCGCACACTCATCTCCACCATCACCGGAATGGTCGTCGGCCTTATCGGAGCCCGACTCCTTGACGTTTTCAAAGGCCAACCCAACGAGCATATTGGCTACACCATCATTTTCGGCCTTGGATGGATCTGCGCCATGGTCAGCTTATTCTTTTACAACCGAATGTCCGACTCAACGCGTGAAGAAGTCGTCAAACCAGATTTCCGCAACATGGTCGAAGTCATTCGCGAACCCCTCCGCGATAAAAACTTCCGCCAAATCATGGCCTTCGTTGTCGTCTTCACCGCCTCCCAGGGGTTCGCTGGCAACTTATTCTCCGCCTTTGCCTTCGAAAGCCTCAAGCTCCCCTTCCTCTATCTCCAACTCACCGGTGTTTCGTTTGCCATCGGCACCATTGCCACCGTCCGCATTTGGGGATTCCTCGCCGACCGCTACGGAAACAAACCCCTCCTCATCCTCATGATGATCGGCCTCGCCACTGGCCCGCTCCAATGGATGATCTGTATTCCCGATCCCAGCTATGCGGTTACCAACACCGCAATCCTCTTTGTTGGTCACATCTTCACTGGCATTTTCTGGTCCGGCGTAGGCGTCACTCAGATGAACCTCTACCTCGCCACTTCCACCCCCCAAAATCGGGCCAATTACCTCGCCGCCGCCCTCACCATCGCCGCAATTTCCATGGGTCTCTCTCCGCTCCTCGGTTCTGCAACCGTCAACTTTCTTCGGGAACCCATCGGTGCCGCTAATGCCTACAAAGTAGCATTCCTCATCGTCGGCCTCCTCCGAGTCTTCGCGATTTTCCTCCTGAAACCCGTTCACGAAGAACGATCCGAAGGTTTCTCCGAAACTCTCCGTCAACTCACCGGTGTCCGCCCCAAATCATTCACCGCCCTTCGTTCAATCCGCAAGGGATCTGACGAATCCACCCGCGAGCAAGCCATCCGATCTATGGGCGAATCCAAAATGTCCCTGGGAACGAGTGAACTCCACGATGCCCTCTTCGATCCCACCCCCCGTGTCCGCCGCGAAGCCGCAATCGCCCTTGGTCGTCTTCGTAGCCTTCCCGCTGCCGAAGCCCTTCTCGACCACGCTCGAGCGCACCCCGATCTCATCGAAGAAGAAACCATCGAAGCCCTCGGAGATTGCGGTCAGCCTGTGGCAATCCCATTCCTCACGGAAAGTCTCCAGAATCCGAGCAGCATTGTAAGACGCGCCGCCGCAAAGTCACTCGGACGCATCGGCGATCCCAGCGCAATCGAATCTCTTCGCGGGGCCGCAACCCAACCCGGTGATCCTGATATCCGTCGCGCCGCTCTTCAAGCCCTCCGGAGCCTAGAAGCCACCGACCCCACTCTCTACGAAGACGCACTTCTCGAACAACACCCTAGTGTCCGAACCGCCGCCGCCGAAGCCGTGAGCGAACTCAAAATCGCCGAACTCGCCCCAAGCCTTCGCACCAGTTTGGACTGGTATCAAGACGAAGCTCTCAGCGAAGTTGCCTACGCCCTCGGCACAATCGGCACCCCCACCGACCTTCCCTTAATCCTCCGCTCAGCCCAAAACGCCATCAGCGAAACCAAGCGCCGTCGCTGCCTCCTCGGAGCCGCCAAACTGTTCGATCTTGACCGCGAGTTCTACCGATTCCTTGCCCTCGAAGAAGTCTCCCGCGATACAGAAATCCTCCGCAAATTCCGGCCTCTCACTCGACGAAGCGCCGCATTCGCGGAAGCCCTCGAAGCTTACTCATCGGGCAATGAACCTGCCGCTCTCCGCATCCTTGCCGAATCCAATCCGGAACAATTCCAAGTCTGGGCAACCTACCCTGTGTCAGAATCGTTCTTAATCGTTGCCACTTTGTTCCAAACCGAACTCAGTCGCGACTAGCTACTGAATGACCTGGTCTTTCCGCAACGCGCTCCTCATCCGATTCACCATCGTGCTTGTCATCGCCCTTGGTGTCGCCGCTGTATACACTTCCTACCAAGTCGGAAAAACCGCAAACGAGCTCTCCGAGCGCGTCATTGTTCAAACCAGTAACCTCATTGACCAGCGCGTTAATGCCCTCCTCGATGACACCGAAAGCCAGGCCAAAATCGTCAGCGGGCTGACTCGGCCCACTTTCGCCTCCCCCGGTAACCGTTCCCTCAACTCCAGCCGATTTCCTGACCTTGCCGTTCAAGTCACGGAATTGATCAGAGTCAAACCCCAATTTGCCGCCATTTCTATCTCCTTGGATCGAACGGGCGAATACCTCCAAGTCTCCCAAACCGCCAGTGGCGGAACGAGCATCCGCATTACCCAACTCACCGCATCAGGCTCAAAAATTCGAAACAACTTCGTCCCCTTCGGGGATCGTCTCACACTGGTGGGTTCAGAAACCAAGGAAATTCAAGACCCCCGCAATCTCACCTCTTATATCCAAGCCAAAAGAGACAAGCGAGTCACATGGACAACCGCCGATGTCCTCAATAATCTCCCCACCGGCCCCGCGCTAGGCACAACCTGCTCGGCCCCGATCACCGATGCCGAAGGCAAGTTCCTCGGCGTCGTCAGCATTTCGATCACTCTCACCGACCTCTCCCGATTCCTTCAGACCATTCGCGTCAGCCCAAACGGTTTCCCCACCCTAATCGAAGTCGTCGGAGACCGCAGCAAAATCATCGCCGACCCCCAACCCCAACGTCTGATGACCGCCGACAACTCCGGCCCACGACTCATAAGGATTGAAGAACTTGATGACCTCCGACTCCGCGCCGTCGCCAAACAAGTCGAAGACCTCCCACGATTCCAAGAAACCGACACCCGGATCGCAAAATTCAACTACCAAAACGAAACCTATTTCCTTGGTTTCCGCCGCATCGCTGGCCCCAACCGACCACCCTGGGTACTTGCCGTCGCCCTTCCCCAGTCCGACTTTCTCAACTGGAGCCGAGAAACCAATCTCTTCTTCCTCACCTTTTCTGCCCTCGCTCTCGCCGCTGGTGCAATCGTCGCCCTCCTTCTCAGCCAGCGCGTCGTGCAACCTCTCAAACTGCTCGTCGAAGAAACCGCCAAAATCAAGCGGTTCGAGTGGGAAGAATCTGAACCCCAGCACACCCATATCGCCGAAATCGATGACCTCAGCCAAAGTTTTGAAACCCTGAAAGCCGGCCTCCGCTCAATGGAAAAGCTAGTTCCCGCCGACTACGCGCGATCCCTCATTGCCAGTGGACAAGAAGCCAAACTCGGCGGCGAGCGCCGCCATATCACCACATACTTTGGCGATATGGTGGGATTCACCCGCCTCAGCCACGAACTCGCTCCCGAAGACCTAGTCGAAATTCTCGCTGAATATCTCGATGTCCTAAGTGACGTCGTCCTCGACCAAGGCGGAACCCTGGATAAATTCAACGGAGATGATGTCATGGCATTCTGGGGTGCCCCGACCCTCACGTCCGATCACGCAACTTCGGCCATTCGCGCCGCTCTCGAAAGCCTCAAAGCGATTAGCGTCCTCCATATTGAACTCCGCCAAAACAACATCCCCGCCCTCAACGCCAGCTTTGGCGTCGCCACCGGAGACGTCATCGTCGGCAATGTTGGCAGCAAAAAGCGCATGACCTACACCGTCATCGGGGACAGCGTCAACCTCGCCAGTCGCCTCCAGGGGCTAAACAAGTTCTACCAAACCCACATTCTCGCCAGCCACACGACCTTCCTCGAAGCCGAGGCGAGTTTTGTCTGGCGCTTGGTTGACTCCGTTTCTGTCTTTGGTCGCTTCGAAGCCGAACACGTTTACGAGCCCCTCGATACCCGCGAATCCGCCCGCCCCGAAACAATCCGCCTCGCCGAACTCAGCAACCAAGCCTTCGCCCTCTATCAAAATCGAAGGTTCGCCGAAGCCGCCGCCGCTTATGAAGAAATCCTTGCCGTCCACCCCAAAGATGGTCCCGCCTCAGTCATCCACGCCCGCTGCATAAAATTCATGAAAACACCGCCCGACCCTGACTGGGACGGCAGCTACCAAATGACACTAAAATAAAGCCATGCAAAGCTGGCAATCCCTTACACAAATCACTAACGGCAAATCCCGCCGCTCTTCCAGCTACGACCGCACCGGCGGAAATCTCGACTTCGTCTCCTTCGGTCCCGTCGAATCGCATACCCTCCTCGATGTCCAAACCAGCGGCGTGATCCAACACATTTGGATTACCATCGACTCCAAAGATCCGAACTACCGCCGCAACCTCGTCCTGCGAATGACGTGGGACAACCACGAATATCCCAGCGTCGAGTGCCCTATCGGCGACTTCTTCGGCAACGGCTGGGGCCACACTTACAACTTTTCATCCCCTTTTCTTGCGTGCGCTCCCCAAAACGGACGTGCCCTCGTCTGCTATTTTCCTATGCCATTTAATTCTGCGGCAAGAATTGAAATTATCAATCAATCCCCAGATTTCCCCGTTGAGCGCTTTTACTACTACGTTGACTACGAAGAAACTTTGATCCCCCAAAACACCGGCTACTTCCATGCCTTCTTTAACCAAGAACTCACCGAACCCGAAAACACTGAACGTGACGAAAACGAGTGGTTCCTCCTCCGACCATACGGCAACCATCCATCGGACAAAGACAACTACCTCATCTTAGAAACCCAAGGTCAAGGCCACCTGATCGGACTCAATTACTATGTCAACAATCCCGGCCCCATGTGGTACGGAGAAGGCGACGACATGATCCTCATTGACGGCGAGCCGTGGCCCGGACTCCACGGCACGGGAACCGAAGACTATTTCAACACCTCCTGGTCACCCGATCAAAAATTTGACCACCCCTGTTTCGGTCTTGCCCGAGTCCCCGGCACCGACAACCAAGACCCTAAATTCGGCTGGATGGGCCGGACTCATCTCTATCGGTTCCACCACCTCGACCCGATCCGCTTCAAAAAGTCGCTAAAATTCTCCATCGAACACGGTCACGACAACTGTCTCAGTCTTGAACTTGCTACCGTCGCCTACACGTACCAAACCCTCATCACAACTCCTCATAGTCCGCTCCCTGATCTCATATCCCGTGTCCCCCAACCCCTCCCCACCGAGTCCGACATCCACCTCTGGCGCACCGCATGGTTAAAGAATCAGGGCTAAACCTCTAAAGGTCCCAACCCATCAGTTATATCACCCGTGTACTCCCCGCAACAATACAGGTTCAAAACTCCGTTGAACCGTGAATACGTATGCAAACCAGTATTTTTACGCGCCCAAACCCCTTGTTCTTACGACCATTCGGTGATACGATAGTGGTGTGGTATGGGCAAATGTGTCCATCTCATTTCGAGTCATAGGAGACTAAAGAAAACAATGAAGAATTCCAAAATGCTCTTGGTTGCCAGTGCAATTACTATTGCTGCAGCATCACAAGCCGTGATTTTCACCGACCCCACCGGCGATGTCAATGTTCCGGGAAGCCCTTGGCCCCACCTCGACATCACATCGGTCGAAGTAACGAACACCGACACTTCGATCAGCTTCAAGTACACAGTAAACGGCGACCTTGTTGCAACCAACTGGGGCAAGCACCTGGTTGTCATTCGACGCGCTGGTGCAGTAGATAACACTGGGTACACCCTTCCGGATGCATGGAATCGCAGAGCTTCCCTTTCGGGTGGCGGAAACGCATTCATCGGCTCCTGGGTAGATGCCCCCAGTAACAACCAGCAAAACTGGACGTTTGACGGGACTACTTGGAATCAAATTAACACCGTTTCCAACAACATCCAAGGGCCAAATATGGTTACTTTGACGGCAAGCCTTGCCGATCTCGGTATCACCCTTGGCGAAACCATCACTTTTGATGTTTTCACCACTGGTGGCGGTGGTTCGCCAGGAAATCCTGGAGACACAGCAGTTGATTCACTCACTGGTGCGTCGCCAACTGCATGGGATCAAGACATCACGTTGCAAGGGCTGACATACAACGTCGAAGCCGTTCCCGAACCCGCAACCATGGTTGTCCTCGGCGTGGCCGCAGCCGCTGCCCTTCGACGACGCAAGAAATAAAGAGAAACCCTCTCTTTCCAAAAATCCAAACCCCCTGGCCCCAAAGCCTGGGGGTTTCCTTTTGAGTAACCTCGCACCACAAATGAGCCAAAACAAAATCGCTATCCTCACCGGTTCAAAGGGCCGAGGCTCAAACATGGCTGCCATTATCCGCGCAACCCAAGAACCCAATTTCCCCGCCCAAGTCGCCCTCGTCGTCACCCCAACCGAAAACACCCCCGCTGCCGAAACGGCAAAAATCCTCAGCACCTCGACCCTCACCATCTCTCCCCAAGGCCCCAACTACTCCAAAACCCTCCTTCAGACCCTCTACGATCATCAAATCAATCTCGTCTGCCTTGCTGGATTCATGACCCTCCTTCCGCTTGAGATCATTCAAGCCTTCCCTGACCGCATCCTCAACATCCATCCCGCCCTCCTTCCGAGCTTCGGCGGAAAAGGCATGTACGGCATCCACGTCCACCGCGCCGTCCTCGCCGCCGGAGCCGAGACAACAGGGTGTACCGTCCATTTCGTCAGCGAACGGTATGACGAAGGAGCCATCCTCCACCAGCGGACTTGCCCCGTCCTCCCTGATGACACTCCAGAAACCCTTGCCGCCCGCGTCCTCGAACAGGAGCACATCGCGTACCCCGAAGCCATCTACAATCTCCTAACCAGCCAATGAACCACCACTCCCCCCTGATCAAAATCGCATATCCATTCATTCGCGCCTGGTTTTGGCTTCTCTTTCTCTTTTTTTGCGCACCAATGCGCCGCCGTGCTCACGCTAATGTCCCGAAAGCCGGCCCCCTCCTAATCCTCGCGAATCATATTTCCAACACCGACCCCGTCCTTGTTCAATATTCTTGCCCCCGACTGATCCACTTTATGGCTCGCCGAGACCTTTTCAATTGGACTTTTATTGGCTCGCTCCTCCGGCACTGGCGTGCGTTCCCAGTTACCCAGTCTGCCGCCGATACCGAAGCGATTCGCCGGGCAATTGATCTTATCGGTGAGGGCCATGCCGTCTGCATCTTCCCCGAGGGCCAACTCTCTCCCGACGGAAATTTGATCGATATTTTGCCCGGAGCCCACCTCATTGTCCGCCGCACCGAAGTCACCTGTATTTGTGTCGGCCTCAAGGGAACTAACCACCTCATGCCCCACCCGCGAGTAACACCAAAGTTTGCATTCACTTGGCTTACAGCAACTTGGGGGGCACCACGCAAATTTACCAAAGCCGATTCTCGTGAAGAATTTCTCTCCTGGGTCGAAGCAGAACTCCGCACCCTTTCAAATCAGCAAAAACCCCTCCCTTAAAAAATTAGTGGGGCCGGCTTCCCAGCACCGACCCCTTTTCCGCCAGTTGGTAAAAATGTCTTATTCCGGATCTTCAACCGTGTTCCGCGGCAACGCTGAACTCGGTACCGTTTCCCAACCTGGAACTGGCTCCAACGGTCGTGAAACGTAGTCCGCCATCATGATGAACAGCGTGAAGAACCAAATGAAACCTCCGTAGGCAAATATCTTCACCAGACGGGTGCCAAACTTTACCCCCATATAGAAGTAAACCACCAGGCAAGCCTTAAAGATCGCAATGGCGAGCGCAAGCGATTGCATGAAGAACGTATTGCTATGCAAGGGTTCTGGAATCATGAACGCCGCACCAATAGTCGCCGCCATCCCCGCAAACAACCCTCCTGCAATCAGGAAGATCATGCCCTGAGGCAATACGTGGTGCGGATGCGCCCCGCCCTTAGTCAATTCTGAATGATCGTGTCCTGCCATCTCGTTACCTCGGTATCAAATAGAAAAGTGGATACAAGAAGATCCACACCAAGTCCACAAAGTGCCAATAAAGCCCAACAAGCTCAGTGGGCACGTAATCCGTTATCAGCGGTGACTTGATCATGATCAGCACCATCAACGAAGTAATCGCAATAATCCCGATCACAACGTGCAATCCATGCAATCCCGTCATCGTGAAATAGATGCTGTAGAACAACTTCGCGTTTTTCGGGTCGCCATGCTGCTCTTTTTTCTCAATGTGCATGAAGGCCGGCAAGTTATCATCCCACCAACTCTCGACCTTATGATCCTTATCGTGGGCTCCATACTCAAAGGTGTAGTTGGGATACAGCTTGTGGTCGCCCTTCGCTCCATATTCGAAAGTCTTAATCACCAAAAAGCCAAAAGCACACATCAAGGTCATCCCAAGGCAAATGAGCTGAGCCGTCTTCTTACCCTTCTGTGCAAAATGAACCGCAAAGGCAACCATCACCGAACTGAACAACAGAACCGCCGTGTTGAGTCCACCCATCTTCCAGTTCAATTGCTCATGGGCAAAGAAGAATGTATCGTGAAATTTCCATCGATACAACGTGTAAATCAAGAACAACGCCCCAAAGAACATGACCTCTGTCATCAAGAATGCCCACATCCCAACAACGTAGCTTTCCTGCTGCTGATCAATATCTTCGTACTGGAAGTAAACCTCCGGACCATCACCCTGTGCGTGTGCGTGACCACTCATTTACTTGCGTCCTCCCAACATGTCTGCGCTCTCCACTTCGTGCTCGTACATCTTCGAATCTTCTTCTGGATTGTAATTGTAAGGATCTTCCAAAACCAAAACCGGCTTTTCAAAATTCTCGGTGATTGGTGGTGAACCTGCTTGTTCCCATTCCAATCCTTTGGCACCCCATGGATTCGGCCCTGCTTTCTTCCCTTTGAAGATGGCGTAGGTGAGATAAATCCCCGGCAACAAGAAGCCAATTCCCAGCACCGTTGAACCCGCCGTCGAAAGGATGTGATAGAACTGCCACTCCGGTGCGAAGTAGTAGTAGTGATACCGTCGCGGCATCCCCAGATAACCCACAATGAACTGCGGGAAGAACGTCAGGTTGAACCCAACGAACACGATCATCGCGCTAATTCGGCCCCACATCTCACTGTAAGTCCGACCAAACATCTTGGGGAACCAGAAGTGAATCCCACCCAAATAGCCCATGATCGTTCCACCAACCATAACGTAGTGGAAGTGAGCAACGATGAAGTAGGTACCCGTCAGGTGAACGTCCGTATCGATGGAGGCCAGGTGCAACCCGGTCAAACCGCCAATCAAGAACAGTCCCATAAATCCAAGCGCATAAAGCATCGGCGTACTAAAGTGGATCGACCCCTTGTACATCGTCGTCGTCCAGTTAAACACCTTGATTGCCGATGGCACCGCCAAAATCCAAGTGATGATCGAGAAGATCAAGCCCTGCAAAACCGATTGGCTGGACAGGAACATGTGGTGCCCCCAGACCAAGAACCCAAGGAAGGCAATTGCAAGCGATGAATAAGCAATGAACTTATAGCCAAAGATCGGACGCCGACTAAAGCAAGTGATGATCTCACTGATAACTCCAAACGCCGGCAAAATCATGATGTAGACCGCAGGGTGCGAATAGAACCAGAACAAGTGCTGGAACAACACCGGGTCACCACCAAGCTCCGGAGAGAAGATTCCGAATCCAAAGCCCCGCTCAACGACCACAAGGAACAAAGTGATCGCAACCACCGGCGTACCCAAGAGGATAACAATTGCCGTTGAATAGTGCGACCAAATGTAAAGCGGCAAGCGGTACCAAGTCATCCCCGGCGCTCGCATCTTATGGATTGTCGCAATGAAGTTGACGGCCGTGAAAATCGAGCTGAATCCGGTGATAAAAATTCCCACCAAACACAAGCTGATTTGCGTCTCCGAAAGCGTCGATAGCGGCACATAGAATGTCCATCCCGCATCAACACCACCCAAGATGAATGAGAGAGTAATCAGCAATCCACCCGTCATGAACATGTACCAACTCAGCAAGTTCAGCCGAGGGAATGCCATGTCGCGCGCCCCAATCATGAGAGGAATCAAGAAGTTCCCCAGCACCGCCGGAATGGCAACAACCAAGAACTGGAAGACCATATAAATTCCGTGAGCCGAAAACGTTTTGTTGTAAACCTCGCTACTGAGCAAGATTCCGTGGGGAGATGTCAATTCATATCGGATCATTGCGGCCGCAACTGCCCCAATGAAGAAGAAAATCGTAACTGCGATGAGATACAAAATCCCAATCCGCTTGTGGTCGACCGTCAAAAGCCACGACTTCAGCGTGTGGTCGGCGTTCAAGTAGTTACGATCGTTTCTTGGTTGTTCTGCTGTTGCGTTGTCAATGAGAGTTGCGCTCATCGCTTGTCCTCCGCTGATCTAAATTGTGCATTCCCTGCACTCTGACCCTGGTTCGCGACATCAACATTGCTGTTGTCGCGGTTCGTTCCCGGAATCGAATTCACAATGTCCTGGCGCTCAAAGTCGCCCGTGCTCGGTGTCAAGGTTTTGATGTATTCAATCAACGCCAGCACTTGCGGTTCTGTAATGGTTCCGCCATAAACTGGCATCGTGTTTTCATAGCCCTTTGTAATCATGTTGTGCGGCATCTTGATCGACTCACGGATGTAATCCCGATCTGCTTTTCGCTTCGTTCCATCGGTAAAGACCCTCTCTTTTCCGAATATTCCTGCCAAGCTCGGTGCCCGCGGATTATCCACACCTGTATGGCAATTTGCACATTGCTTTTCTTCCCAAATCTGTTTGCCCGCTTCGGCAACCGTTGTAGGCTTCGTCTTATACCGGTTACCACCTTTTTCCAACCACTCGGCATATTCCGTCGGCGTCAGAACGTAAAGCTGACCAACCATTTCTGAGTGCTGCGTACCGCAGTGCATCGCACACAAAATCTTGTACTTGCCAGGCTTTGTTGGCGTGAACTGCAAATCTGTGTAGCGACCAGGAACAACGTGGTACTGAGCCCGCATTTCCGGAAGATAGAGCGCATGGAGAACGTCCTGGCTGATCATCGTAATCTTCACTGGTTGGCCAACCACGACCGTTAATTCGTTGTTCTCTCGAACACCGTTCATGTGTTGGAAGTGCCACATCCATTTCTTACCGATGCAGAAAATCTCCGTCGATTCGGCCGGATCGGGCATCGTTCTCACTGAGATAAAGTTGCGTGCACTCCAAGCAAACATTCCCAAAGCAAGCACAAGCGGAACCCCCATCCAAATAAGTTCCAATCCTGTGTGGTGAGTGATCACGTTTTTCCTATCAACCTTTGTCCCTCGGCGATATTTCGTGACGAAGTAGATGATTGCCGCAACTGTTCCCACTGTAAAGAGGAGCAATAGCAACGTGATGGTGATAAACAGAGCATCATAGTAAGGCGCATGCGCAGAGGCCGCCTCCGGTTGAACTCCGTACTGGAAAGGTCCCCAACCCATTAGGCTTCACCCCCCTCAGTCGTGACGTCCATTTCTTCCTTCTTCGAGCTTCGATTCATCGAGATAATCCAGAATGCCAATGCCAGAACCGTGGCCACACCCGCGACTCGGACGACATTCAAAACGTTCAGCGAACGCCGACCCGTGAGCGGATCAACATTCACACAAGCTAAGAAGAACGGGCGGTCATCTTTTAGACCAACTCGCTCATCTCGCGCATCTTTCAAGGCCAGCAAAGTTGGCTTCGCCTCAAAAGTGTCACTCACAAAGTAACGGATCAATCGCCGTTGCGGAGAAACAATCATCATCCCCGCCGGGTGAGTAATACTCCCATTCTCAGGGTCACGGTAAAAGCGGAATCCAACCTCATCCGCCAATCCATCAATATTTTTCGCGTCTCCGGTCAAAAAGTGAATGCCACCCTCTGTTCCAGGTCGCTTATAACTCTCCATGAGCTCCGCTTTTTTCTGCTTCGCCATTTCCGGAGTTTCCGTCGGGTCAATCGAAACAACAACGAGATCATAAAGCTCTCCCGCGTCATCCTTTTTCATGCCCCGAACAACCTTTTTCAAACTTTCCAACTCGGTCGCACAAATCCCCGTACACTTGTAAAACAACATGATGAGCATCACCGGACGCTCCTTAATCAAATCACCTGTCGTGACCGGCTGAGCATCCTCGTCCACAAATTGCCAATCCGGAGAAATCACCGCATTCAGCCGCTGGTCAATCCGAATCGAACTCGGAGCCGCCGAAGGAATTCGGCCCGTCCCCGGTGCAACATCTCGACTCGGCGGATTGTAAAACTGTGCCGACGCAACTCCCGCGAGCGCAACGACCGCCACCAAAGCACTCAAGAATCTCACTTCATCACCTTGGGCACTTCCGCCCCGGCTTTCGTCGGCAAACCGCGCTTGACCACGATCTCCATGGCTTTGTCTACGGGAATCTTGTAGCGCCCCTCTTCCGGAATGGGCGCATAGCCTGAAAGCTTCGCAACTTCATCTTTACGAATCTGAACCATGTCCCCCTGCGCAGTCACGTTGCTCTGCAATAACGGCGTCCCTTTCGGCGGCATGAGTTGTCGCTCACGATTTTGCTTGATGTCAAAGCCTTCAATTCGGCCAACAACCTGCAGAAAGAGGAACGAAACCGCAACCATCAAGGCAAAGAAGGCAAAGAAAATGGCCGTATATTTTCCTACTGGACTCGCCGCTGGCTCGTCGCTCGGCTCATAGCCCATCTCCTCCAGCAAGTCAAGGTCGCGCTCATCGAGCGGGTTGTCGTGATGATCAGACATGTGCACTAGCCTCCTTTAGATCCGCGTGTTGGTAAGGATGCGCATCAACCACCAGGGCCGCTCCTCGCATCCCAAAGCTTGAAATCAAGAACCAAATCCCCCCGATCAAGCAAAGCATTCCAATATCCGCTGGCATCACCGTCAAGGTCTTCCGGAAGTAAGGCATCACCAGCCAGAACATCTCGACAAACCGAACCCCGAAGATCAAAAGTGCGGTCGGCACCAAAAGCCAACTCGTTCGCTTCAACTTCGGCGAAAGGAGCAACAAGAACGGCCCGAAGAACTGCATGATGACCAGAATCGTGCCCAGGGTGCTATAGCCCCCCACAATTCGCTTCAAGTAATAAGGAATGAACTCTTTCAGGTTCCCTGACCAGATAATCAGCATCTGGCTAAAGCTGAGATAAGCCCAAAGCATCGTGAGCATCAACAACAAGTTCCCAAAATCTTTGGTCATCAAGTTGTCAACTTTGCCCGCAAACGGAGCCTTGTCCTTGTTTGCCACTACAACTGCAACCGCAAGACTCATCGCGCTCAACGCCGAGCCCACCGTGAACAGGAAGCCCCAAACCGTACTAAACCAGTGCGCATCAATCGACATCAAGAAGTCGGTGATGAAGAACGTCATTACTAAGATGAAGATCAAAATCCCCGGTGCCGCCAAGTTGTTACGGTAATCGTTGTACTTCTTGTCTCCCGTCTTCTCTTCCAGCCGCGTCCAGCTCATCAGCCGCCAGCTCAAAGCAATCAAGATCGCAAAGTAAATCGGTTGCCGAATCACCCAAGCTGTTTCGTTAAGATAAGCCTGCTTGTTGAGAATGATCATGTCCGTCGGCTCAACATTGATCCACATTTCGTAAAGAGGAATTTTGAACACAAACCAAGCCACCATCACCAAAGCAAAACAGAATGCCAAGTTGATCGGACTCGCTCCCGCTTCAAAAACTCGAAGGAGTGGCGTGCCCCAGCGACCTCGGGTCACATGGAAAAGTAACATCAATCCCATGCATCCCATCGACATCATGATCCAGAACATCGCCCCGAGCATGAAAGACGGCGCGAACGTATTGACATCGAAACCACCGCTCAGCCCCATAGCCGAAAGTGCCCCGCCACCAATCAGCAGTGCCCCACCGACCATTCCAAATTGCGCGCCGATCTTATTCGGCTTCGCATCAATCATTTCGCTCATTCTCCACCCTCTACATTAGTTTTCTGCGGAATCGTTGTTCCTTCCACTGGCCCTGGGTTAGCAACCACCGTTGGAGTCGTCGCCTTCGGCACAAAGAGTGGACCCGAGCCATCCGGCCCGCTCACTCCAAGTGCTTCTTTGCTCGCCGAATCCAGTTGATCCACCGTAGCTCCTTGACTAACTTGCAATGCCCGAATGTAAGCCACAATTGCCCATCGGTCATCCGGCTTAATCCGACTTGCGTGACCATACATCGTTCCGTAGCCATTTGTGATCACATCATAAAAGTGACCAACTGGCATCTCGCGCAAGCGATCCGTATGGTAATTCCCAACCGGCCGAGCCAGCGCAAATCCACGTTGAGCGATCATTCCGGCTCCGTCACCCGCCGCTCCATGGCAATGCTGACAATAAATGTCGTACCGCTCTTTGCCTCGCTTCATCACGGCTTCATCAACCTGAATCGGCATCTCACGAAGCAACTTCCCATCCGCCTTATATCCAGTGTAATACTCTGTGTCGAGCTTTGGCTTTCCAAACTCAATCGTTCCCCTAACCGGCAACCGTGTTCCCGACCCGTCGGCGAACATTGTGTTCTCGCCCTGAGCCTTGATCTTCGGCTGAATGTACATATCTAGGTGACAACCACCCAAAAAGACCGTTGTCCCTGCCAGCGCAAGCCATCCAAGTTTCATTAGTAACCCTCCGAGGTCATCACGCGCTCGACCGAAAGCGAACCCAAACCGTTCATCAATTCCTCAATCTCATCCTCGTCGTACCGTGGATCCGTAGCCTCAACACACAACACATAGCGATCAGAACTGGCCCGGTTCATACACGCCGCATTGAAGACCGGATGGTGAGGCTTAGGCAAACCGTTGAAGGCGATCATTCCAAAGACCGCGCCAAACGCTGCGAGCAGAATCGTCAACTCATAAGCCGGCGGGAAGAAGGCCGGGATACTGAATTCCGGCTTACCCCCCACGTTCATCGGATAAGGCAACAATCCATTCACCTGCAATGCCGTGTTACTGACCGGAATGCCTTGACTTGTCCACCATTGCAGGAAGTAACCCGCCGCAAATCCCGCAATCCCGTGGAAAAACACTACCCATCCAAGCTTGTCATCCTTCCACTCCAGAACATCCGTCAGACCGTGCACCGGAATCGGCGTATAGGCATCAACATCACGGTAGCCAGCGGCCTTCACCTTTTCTGCCGCTTCCAACAGTGCATCAGAGTTATCAAACTCTGCCACCACACCGTAAGGCTTGGGCGACGTATCGCGTACGTGACTCATTACTCTGCCCCCTCCTGCGCCGTGGTTGCAAGTTTTCCGTTTTCTTTGTGATCGTGACTGTGCTTGTCGTCATGCTCCATCTGGTGGAGCAACTCTTTCATTTCAAAGATGTTGATCATGGGCAAGAACCGAATGAAGAGGAACATGAGGAAGAGGAACAATCCAATCGTCCCCGCAAACATCGCGATGTCCCAAAGTGTCGGCGAGTAGAAACCAAACGAGCCTGGCACATAATCTCGGGTCAACGAGATCGGAATGATGACATATCGCTCGAACCACATCCCTATAGAGATACTCGTCGTCACCAGCAATAGAATCTTCATGTTCTGGCGATACTTCGGTACCCACATGAGTTGAGGAATGATCCCGTTGGTGATGATCAATGTCCAGAACGCCCAACTGTAAGGCGAATCGAACAAGTTATAGCGGTTGTAAAGCAACGCCATTTCGGCTGGCACCCCGCTGTACCAAGCATAAAACACCTCCATGATGTAGCCGTAGAAAACGATCAATCCCGTCGCCAGCATGACTTTCGCCATCCAGTCAATGTGCTTCATCGTGATCAAACCCTCCAGCTTGTACCACTTACGAAGCGGTATCGCGAACGTCAAAACCATTGCAAATCCCGCAAAGACCGCACCCGCAACAAAGTAGGGTGGGAAGATCGTAACGTTCCATCCGGGGACAATCCCCATCGCAAAGTCAAAACTAACGACTGTGTGAACAGACAAAACCAGCGGAGTAGAGAGACCCGCCAAGATAATCGAAGCGTGCTCATATCGGTGCCAGTGCTTTGCGCTTCCGCGCCAGCCCAAACTCACCGCCCCGAAGGCAACCTGCGCAAACTTGCTTTTTGCCCGATCGCGAAGGGTCGCAAAGTCGGGAATCAAACCGACAAACCAGAACAAGATCGAAACTGTCGCGTAAGTGGAAACCGCAAAAACGTCCCATACCAATGGACTGCGGAACTGTGGCCACATTGCCAGCCAGTTCGGATACGGCATCAACCAATAAGCAACCCACGGTCGCCCCGTGTGCAAGAGCGGGTAAATCCCCGCGCACATGACGGCAAAAATCGTCATCGCTTCCGCAAACCGGTTGATCGAGTTGCGCCATTTCTGCCGCAACAACAAGAGAACTGCTGAAATCAACGTTCCTGCGTGACCAATACCGATCCACCAAACGAAGTTGATAATGTCAAAGCCCCAGCCAACCGGCTGGTTATTCCCCCAAACTCCGATCCCGTTCCAAACGAGCATCACGATCGAGAGCAACAAAACGTTGAGCAACAGGAACCCAAGTCCGAAGGCGATTTGCCACGGGCTCGTCATCAGCCCCTTAATCGGGGTCTTGATCGCCGGCTCGTTGTGCGTCGCCGGATTCAGGATGATATCGCCGATTGTCGCATCAAGCGACGCATTGGTGTGGTGTCCAACCAGCAGTTCCTTATCAACGGGTGGGTTATTCGCCATTAGTGGGCCTCCTCCTGCACAAGGCTCGGATGGGGATTCGTGACCCGACTCAAATAAGTCGTCCGTGGTCGAGTGTTCAATTCCTCAAGCATCAAGTAATTCCGTTTATCGCTTCGACTCACCGACACCGCGTTCTCCTTCTTGCGCATATCACCAAAAATGATCGCGCCGCTCGGACACGCCGCCTGGCAAGCCGTCACCACTTCACCGTCTGCAATCTGCCGATCATCCCGCTTTGCCTCAATGCGCTTGTGGTTGATTCGCTGAACGCAGTAGGTGCACTTCTCCATGACCCCACGGTAACGTACCGTTACATCAGGGTTCTGCAACATCTTCAAAACCGGAACGTTATCCGCTCTCTGACTGAAGTGGAAGAAGTTAAACCGCCGAACTTTGTACGGACAGTTGTTCGAGCAGTACCGTGTTCCAACGCACCGGTTGTAAACCATCTGATTCAAACCTTCGTGACTGTGAACCGTCGCCGCAACCGGACAAACCGGCTCACAAGGTGCTTGCTCGCAATGCATACACGTCACCGGCTGAACCAAAATCGGCGGATTGTCTTTATCCAAGCTGTTTCCGGTGCCTTTGTAATACCGGTCAACCCGAATCCAGTGCATCTCCCGGCCTTTCATGACCTGCTCCTTGCCAACTGTCGGAATGTTATTCTCGGCCTGGCAAGCTGTCACACAAGCATTGCAACCCGTACAAAGCCCAAGGTCAATTGTCATTGCCCACTGGTAGTTATCTTTCGCGTCGTCTTTGAAGTCAGTCCCCGGGTAAAGGCTCATTTTCTTGCCTTCGCCAAACTCATTCCAATCGCGATCATAACCAGCGTGCTCGTGGTGGTGCTTCCCAAACGGATGCCCTTCCTCAAGCTCTTTCAAAGTCGTCATCTTGACCACTTCACGGTCTTTATCAACCTGGGAGACATCAATTGTGTTGTGGTGCTGAACATTCGCCAGGACATACTCTTTGCCCGACTTCTTCACTTCAACCCCGCTCACCCAGTGACTATTCGTTGAAGGCCGAAGCAGATTGGCATTGAACCCACCGCCCATCTTTTCGCCCTTCGCCGTACCAAAATCACCCGCGACGGTGCGGCCGTATCCCATGTGAAGGACAACGACATCGTCCGCCTGCCCAAGATTCACCCAGACCGGAACCTCCAACTTCTGGTTACCGACTGTAACCTCTGCCATGTCCGCCTTACCGTAGAACGGAATGACACCCGCAACTTTGCGCTCATTAGGAGCCAAGATTCCGAGCTTTTTCGCCGTTGCCGCACTCATGAGCAGCGCGTTATCCCATGTCAAATTTGTTACCGGCTTAGGAGTCTCCTGAAGCCACATATTGTTCGCGTATCGACCGTCCCCAATCATCGGATCAGGAAGAATCAAAAGCTCAATTCCGCTTGCTTGGCCCGTATTCAGCGAACCGAGCAGGTTCTCCGTTACTGTAACCGTAGCCGCTGGTGCCGGAGCGCCATAAAAGCCTCGCGCCAAAATCTCGTTCCAATTCCCACCGCCCGACAGTTCAGCGGTTCGCTTAACAATTTCCAGCGGGATCGCCGTGTCACCAATGAGCTTATCCAGCACATGCAATGCTGACCGACCTTCATAAATCGGCTCAATAATCGGTTGAGTGATCGTGACCGTGCCGTCCATCGCGACTCCGTCACCCCAAGCTTCCAAGAAGTGCGTTTCCGGGAGCACGTAATCCATGTACTTCGACGATTCGCACTTGTGACTGCTCAAATGAGCCTTCATCGTCACTTTGCCGAGTGCTTCAACAAAATTCACCGATGGTGGCAGGTCATAAACCGGATTTCCGCTGAGAACGAGCAAAACTGAAACTTGGTTCGCGTTCATCGCAGTCACCAAGTTCTCAATATCCTTGCCGTGATCCGCCGGAATGGGTTGCGGATCAACGATGAACTTCACCGCCTCACCCGCGCCACCACTCAAAAATTGATTTACCGCAATCACTGCCGCCTGAACTGCCGCCGGCAAATGCGACCCTGCCACCAGTGCACTTCGCGCTCCTGCTTTTCGCAAATCTTCCACGACGGCATCAATCGCCTTCTTTTCGACCGTACTCGGCAATGTCGAACTTGCCGCTCCCGGCACTCCTAGCGAGCTTGCAATCGCCTGAACAATCGCCAACATCTCACTTGGCTTAACCCGGAACCGGTGATCTGATGCCAAACCCGTTGTCTGCGGATGGCTCTCAAAAGCATAAACCCGACTCATCGAGCTATTGGGCACTCGGCGCGTCGCAAAATCTCGGCTATACCGAATCGACATCGGGCCGGAATACAGTACATCTGAATCCAGGGAAACAACAACGTCTGCCTTGGTGAAATCATAAACCGGAACAAAATTCCCACCGAGAGCCAATCTCGCCGCTTCTCTCGCCGCATCATGGTTGACTGCTTCGTACTGGAACCATTGCAACTGCGGCCAAATTTTCTTCATCTCGCCCGCAAGCCGTGCAACGCTCGGCGAATTGACTGTTCCCGAAAGAACCGCAATTCCTGCACCCTTTTCTGTGGCCCGCATCGCTTCTTCAATCTTGATCAAAGCATCGTTCCAACCCACAGGAGTTCCCTTGAACGTCGGATTCTTCAAGCGATCAGGATCATACAGATTCAGAATTTCTGCCGAAAGCTTAGAGTCAATCGAACCTAAACTTGCGCTGTGTAGGGGGTTACCATCCACCCGCACCGGTCGACCGTCCACTTGGTCAGCAATCAAACCAACCGAATAGCCGTCCTTCATCCCCGCCGTGGCAAATTGCTTACGCAACCCGGAAACTGCTCCTTCAGGCTGCTGAACAAACGGAATAATCTTTCGAGCGGGTTGATACCGACATCCTGTCAACCCTGCAAGTGCCGCCGCCGCTCCCATCAACTTCAAAACATCCCGTCGAGGAAGCCCTTTTAAGCTCTCTCGATCAGGAAATTCGTCCGCCGCCCAAGGCTCAACCACCTCAGGTGTTTCGAAATGTTCCAACCCCTTGTAAAAGGTCACATTCGATCCGTTGTTTTTTTCGCTTGACTTACCCATGTCGTCGGTTAAATTCCTTCCTCAAATCTCCAATTAGCGGTGACACACCCAGCAGTCCGTGAGCTGCGAAACATTCACCCCTCGCTCCTGCATCAACTTGTAACCCTCGTGAATCTTGTCGTTTGGCAAATGCTGTGTGTGGCCCTTACTGATGCGCCACTCAGTATCCGTTAGCTTTTCACCCGCCGCAATCTTGCGATAAAGCTCAAAAATCTGTTCGCGTGGACTCAAAACGTTGGCGTGATCGCCTTCATGTCCGTGATCGTCACCGTGGTCACCTGCCGGAGCATCGCCGTGTGATTCCGAACCCGAAGCTTTGACATCAATCATGTACTTCTCAGGATTCTTGTGACAATCCAAACACCAAGCCATACTGAACGGCTTACCCTTCCAAGTAATCGCCATCTCTTGCACCGCACCGTGGCAGGTGTTGCAACTGATTCCCCGCTTAATGTGAATCGAGTGGTCAAAGTAAACAAAGTCGGGAACCGCATTGACCTTTGTCCATTCGATCGGCTTACCCGTCGCGTAGCTGTTCCGAACCGGCTCAATCATCGGAGAGTTAGTCCAAATCTGCGAGTGGCAGCTCATGCACACCTCGGTCGCCGGAACACTTGCGTGGGCCTGCTCTTCAACCGTCGTGTGGCAATAGCGACAGTCAATTCCAAGTTCCTTAACGTGGTGCTTGTGGCTAAATGGTACGGGCTGATCTATCGGCACCGTCGCCTTCGTGTTTGCTGGTGATCGCGTAATCAATGAACCCGATACGAGAAGTACAAGCGGCGCGCCCGCCGCAATCAGCAGCGACGCACTCGCAATCGAATTTGCGTAGGGCTTAAAGATCTGTGCCATAGGTGAAGTGACCTCCGTAGTTTTGCATGTTCACACCCGGTTTTTCCGCCCGGGAAACTGGAATGTTTTGTCCTGATTTCATATCGTCCACACCCGATCCACTGCGATAACGACAAATATCAACGCCAAATAAACCATGGAGTACTTGAAAACCCCCCGTGCGTGCTCCCGATCCATTCGCTTCCACAAACCCGCACACTGCGACAACAACCCTAGGTTCAAAAGACCCGCCCCGATCCCATAAATCCAACCCGCTTGCCCCTGAACAAGAGGAATCAGACAAAGCAAAACCGTAATGACAGCATAAAGTCCGATCTGCATCACCGTAACACGATCACCTTTCACCACTGGCAACATCGGCACCCCTGCCTTCGCGTAATCATCTTTGATCAAGATCGCTAAAGCCCAGAAGTGAACCGGCGTCCAAGTAAAGATCAAAGCAAACAAGAACCAAGCGTACGGACTTAACTCACCCGTCACTGCCGCATATCCCACCAATGGCGGAAAGGCCCCCGCCGCCCCCCCAATCACGATGTTTTGCCACGTCCGCCGCTTGAGCCAAAGCGTGTAGACAAACACATAACAAAGCAAACCGCACAGAGCCATCACCGCCGCAAGCGGGTGGGCACCAAACCAAAGCAACGCCGTAGAAAGAACCGCCAAACTCGCCGCAAAAATCCCCGCCGCCTTATCCGAAACCGCATGAGTTAACGTCGGACGCTTGGAAGTCCGCTCCATAGCCTCATCCAAATCTTTCTCGACCAACATATTGAAAGTATTTGCCGCCCCCGCTGACATATAGCCACCCAAGCAGACAATCACAATCAGTAGGAACGAAGGAGCCCCCCGCGCCCCAATAAACATCGCCGCAACCGTCGTGAAGAGCAACAATGAAATTACTCGTGGCTTGGTGAGCGCAACGTATGCCTTGATCAAATCCTTGAGCGGGAGTTTTTCCACTTCCGGCTCCTCAACGACTGCGTGGACAACATCCATTCCCTTCGGCATCGAATGCACCGCCAGCATGACCAAAGCCATCCAGTTCGCCAAAGCAATCGCCAAGTGAGTGATCTGCATCCACACAGGCGCACTCATGACCAAATTCATTGTCCCAAAGGCCATCTGGACAACATAAAGCCAAATCGTCCAGTTCCCCCACCGCTGAACTTCTGAATTCTTCTCCCGCCGCTCCATCGCCAGTCGCGCCGTGAACAACAAAACCAAACCTGCCGCCATCGCCAAAAGCGGGTGCAGAACTCCTCCCCTCAAAACAGGATGGGCTGAATCTCCCAGGTGCATATTAACCCGATCCATAAACGTATTCGCCATGGCAAGTTCTGCGTGGAACGCTGTCTTCCCCATCGCCGAAACCGCCCCCGTCATCCCCAGCAAGAAGAACAAACCAATCGTCCACTTGAATGCCGATCCCAGACCACCCTGATTGGCAAAACTCGGCACCCGACCACCACGTGCAAAGTGCGCCATCAATGCGAGTGCCCCCATCAAGGCGAACGTATTCATCAAGTGAAGCGGCATCGTCACCGCCCGAGCCGTCGACTTATCTTCGACAACTAAGCTGAACAGAACCAAAATCGCCCCAATCGCCGCTGAAATCAAAGTGAAAGCCAAGGCCCCAACTGAAGCTTTCCGAACTGGTGAACCTTTGGGGAACAGTCGGAAAGACCAAATCGCCATCCCCAAAACGCCCAACAAAAGCAAACCACTCGTCGCGCGATGAGAAAGCTCAATGTAAGTCTTGAGCTGAGCCCCAATCGGTAAGACTCCACCATCACACATCGGCCAACTCGTTCCGCAACCATCACCGCTCAGAGAAGCTCGAACAAATGCGCCGAACAACACCACAAAAACCGTTGCTACCAACAGATAAAGCGAACCCTTTGCAAATCTCTCTTTTGCGTTTTCAAGTCGAGTGTCGCTAAATGGAACCGCGTCGTTTCCGTTCCCATCCGCTCGGCGATCAATATCTGAAGCCATTGCGTCAGACCCCATCTAACTTCAAAAGGCCTTGGTCTGTCAAGCGAAACTCGGGACAAACGCCAAAATACTGATAAAAGTTCCCTGTCAGACCCACCTACTTTAGGGCCAGGAATAGTGACTAAATTTTCCAGATTCAAGTGAACCTGACGAAAAATATCATGAAAAACTTGGACTTTGGTCCGATAATCAGTATCATATCACCGTGCGATTGATTCCCTTTCTCGTTGGAACCCTTGCCTCGTCTGCCTGCTTTGCAATGTCAACCGCAGCCGGCGGAGCCGCCGCGCACTTCACTTTCAACGAAGGCGGAAACGGATTCCATGCCGTCGTGGCGGATATCAAAAATCCCAATATCACCGCCACAACTCAGCTTTCCCCACGCCTAACGAACATCTGGGGCATGCTCGGCAAGTCCCAACCCGTTGCCGCAATCACCGGAACCTTCTTCGCATACGAAAACCAAAAGCCCGTCGCCGATGTCCTCGTGAACGGTCAACTCAAAGCCACCGGATACCGAGGTTCAATCATCGCTGTTGACTGGTACGGCAACGTCAGCATCGTAAATGCGCAAGTCCAAAAGCCATTCGACTACCTTGGCTATCGCTACGCGCTCCGTGGCGGAGTCCGTGTAGTGGATAAAGGCACAATCGCCCCCAATCCCCGCGCCCAAGGCTTTCGCGACCCCGCAATTTCAGGATCAGCCGCTCGCACCGGCGTCGGACTCACTGAATCCGGCAAGATCATCCTCCTCGCGACCCGAGAAAAAGTGACTCTCACCACTTTCGGTCGGGCAATGAAAGCCCAAGGTGCTGTTGATGCAGTCGCCCTTGATGGTGGGGGCTCAACCATGCTGTATTTCAATGGAGATGTCAAGATCAGCCCCAATCGCGGCCTCAACAACCTCTTCCTCATCGAAAAACGAAGCCCGTTCGACGCCGATTTTCAAAATCACCTCACGCGGATGACCGAGACCCAATCCAAAGGCGCTCTACAAGGCGTCCTTGATTCATATTCCCGGCCAACCCAGAGGTAGACTCCCCGAGTCTTGGATCGCCCCCACCTCGCCGTGATCATCCCGGCCTATAACGAAGCAGAACGAATCGGCCCCACCCTGTCCCGAATCGCCGAATATCTCACCAGCTACCCCAAGACATGGAAAGTCACTGTTATCAGCGACGGAAGCCAAGACAACACCAACCAAGTAGTTGAATCATTTTCCCAGAGCAACCCCAATTTTTCCCTCCTTGCCTATTCCCCCAACCGTGGCAAGGGGTACGCCGTGCGCCGAGGCATGCTCGAAGTCCAAGCGGATTACATCCTCTTCTCCGACGCTGATTTAGCCGCACCAATTGAAGAACTCATCAAGCTCGAAACCGCGATCTCGGAAACAACACCGATTGCCATTGGCTCTCGCCCTCTTAAAGATTCCAAACTCGAAATCCGCCAACCCTGGTACCGCGAAATGCTCGGCCGAGCATTCAACAAGGCCGTCCAACTTCTTGCCGTTAAAGGAATCGATGACACCCAATGCGGTTTCAAAATTTTCCGCAATGATGTCGCAAAAGACATTTTTTCCCGGTGCAAGTTAGACGGATTCGGATTTGATTTCGAGAGCCTCATCATCGCTCGTGACCTCGGTTATCAAATCGCTGAAGTCCCAATCCGCTGGTCTCACCAAGAAGGCAGCAAAGTCGTCCTCCTTCGCGACGGACCACGCATGCTGCGCGACCTGCTAAAAATCCGGGCTTGGGGCAAAACCCGCCGACTCCAAAAACGCGATGAATCCTGAAGAATATCGTAAAATGCGCTCCGTCGAAGACGACTACTGGTGGTTCGTCTCCCGTCGCGAACTCGCTCTTACGCTCCTAGATACCTATGCAAAAGCTCAAAACGCAACCATTCTCGATGTGGGATGTGGAACGGGCGCAGTGCTTTCTGAACTTGAATTGCGTGGCCATGCCATCGGCATCGATCTCAGTCACGACGCTCTCACCTTCTCCCGTGATCGGGGTCTCAACCATTTGGTCTATGCAAACGCTGAACAACTCCCCTTCGTGGATAATCTCTTCGACGCGGTTGTCAGTCTCGATACCATTGAGCACGTCCCCGATCACGAATCTGCTATCGCAGAAATCTTCCGCACTCTCAAACCCGGAGGGGTCTTCGTCATGAATGTTCCAGCATTCAATTGGCTCTGGGGTCCCCACGATATCGCTCTCATGCACCAACGACGCTATACTCGCCGGCAGGTCAAATCTCTCCTCATCAATCAAGGCTTCCAAGTCGAAAAACTCAGCTACTCCGTCTTCTTCCTATTCCCTGCCGTCATCCTGAGACGCCTTGCCGATAAATTCAACAAAGGTGAACCAAAAGTAACACTTCCTCAATTCAGCACCTCAACAAATCAAGCCCTCAAATCACTCATGCGTACGGAAGGCAAGCTGTTCCAAAGAGTCAATCTCCCGTGGGGCTCATCCGTCGTATCCGTGGCCAAAAAACCAAACCCTCTTCCTGATTCGTAGTATCAAAAAATGGTCAAATTCCGCGTCGGTTGTGTCCCCTATGTCAACGCTGCTCCCCTCATTTGGCCATTCGTAGATGACGAAAACAGCCCCATCGAAGTCATTTTCGATGTCCCGAGTCAGCTTCCCGCCCGCCACAAATCCGGAGAAATCGACGCCATGCTGGTTTCCAGCATAGATGCTCTCCGCACCCCCGGTGCTCATATCGTTGACAAAGTCTGCATCGGCAGCAACGGCCCCGTCGAAAGCGTGCGCCTCTTTAGCCGAGTTCCTTTCGGAATGATTCAAACCCTTGCTTTAGACCAAAGCTCGATGACGAGCAATGCCCTCGCTCAGATTATTCTCCGCGAAGGATTCGGAGCACGCCCCAACTGCATGGCCTTTCCGCCCGATCTCGAGGTCATGCTCGACGTCTGTGACGCTGCCATCATCATCGGCGATAACGGCCTTACCGCTCAGTCGCCCGGCGCTCGCATTCTCGACCTAGGTCAAGCCTGGACCGACAACTATAATCTCCCCTTCGTTTGGGCTCTCTGGACGAGCCATCGCCCGATAGCACCCGAACTCGCAAACTTACTCCAGTCCGTACTCAACCATTCGGTCGAAGAAAGCTACCCATTTGCGATCAAATCCTCCGGCTGGGAACCCGACCTCGTAGCCCGATATCTCACCAATTGCGTCCAGTTTCAATTCGGCAGCGATGAACAAAGTGGACTGCAACTATATGCATCTAAACTACAACAAAACGCTATCGCAAGCGAGATTTTCTTTCCTACGATCACTGATGGAACTCCTGCTCCAAGTTAAGACAGCCTCTCTCGCATTGTTCGCGCCGCTCCCACAATAGCCGCCATCTTCTGAGTGGCGATCTCATGTCCATTCATCTCTCTCTCACTGAACGTCGCAAAGCCACAATCCGGATTCAAAAACACATCCTTTGCATCCCAAAACTGCAATGCCTCTTCGATTCTGGCTACGATCTCATCGACCGATTCCACATCGGGAGTCCTTGGATTCACAACTCCGAGACCTATTTCCCGGCCCTCAAATCCCATAAGATCACCTGCTCTCGGGGTCGCATATTCCAGAACCAACTGCTTCACCCGCATTCGCTCAAAGTAAGGCTTGAGTGGACGATAATGCCCCTTCAGCAGCGTTTCCTCCCGAGTGCTCCAATTCCCTCGGCAAACATGCATTCCAACCCTCATCCCATCCGGCGCATTGTCAACCACTTGGTTCATCAGATCAACCGCAAACTCCAACTCCTCCGCTGGATCTTTACGCGCAGCGAGGGCTGCACACATAAATGTCCGTGTTTGCCCTTGAGTGAAAACTAACTCCGTCAAGACTGGCTCATCAAATTGCACAAATTCAACCCCAACCTCTGCTAATTCGCGCAACTCTTCTCCCAGAATCTTTACTACATCCTCGCTCAGATGTTCTTTGGAATCGTAAACCTTTCCCGTTTCCTCCGGTACCCACATCGCCCGTGTTAACAAATAAGGCCCCGGTAAGGGAATCTTCACCGCATGGTCAGTAATTGACTTCAAAAACTTCGCTTCATGAACTGCCAAAGGTGACCGCCGGCTAATCTTTCCGATACAGGTCGGATTCTTGATTGCTGTCGATGGCACATCAAGCCTCTGTAACAACTCCTCAAACCCCGCCCGATCTTCCACCAAATCCAACATCTCGGCAAGAGACATCAAACGAGTACCATCTAATTTCTCCGTTACAAAACTATAAAAATTATCTCGCCGTTGTTCTCCATCTGTAACAATATCCACTCCGACTTCTTCTTGGGCCCGAACACAAGCCACAACCGCATCGTCCGCTTCACGTTCAAAATCTTCAACCGAAAGCCGGCCCAATTGCTTTCGCCTCTGTGAGTTCAATAGCTCACGGGTTCGAGGCCAACTTCCCACCATCGTCACCGGAAAAAGTGGCAGATCAGTTCCAGTAGCCAAGCCGATCCACCGCCTCCGAAAGTGCCCCAAATCCCGAAACTCGGCCTTGCTTCCACTCCTTAAGCCCTTCCATGTCCATCATCTCCCGATGATCCGGATTGTCATAGCTCATTGAGTGCAAACACTCCAAAAACGCTCCTTCGCGAGTCGAATCAAAGTCCTCCCGCACACCAAAAACGCAATGATCAAACCGATCCGTCGTCGCCAAAACCTTGATCTTGTCCGGATCAGCTGTCCCGTCACTTGACCACAGCTGCCAGTTCAAATCCAGAGTACAACTCGCATCCACCTCACCCGCAACGAGCGCCTCCAATGCGTCCCGTTCCCCGCCAATATGGTCGCCGTGTTTACCCAGCAAGACATCAAATCGCTTGCCCGTGTAATCCACTCCCTCCGTAAGACCAGCCCTCAGCAATAACCCACCCGGAATCAAAGTCGCCTGCGGCGAATCTGTCGCTCCGAAACCAACAACTTTTCCTCGCAAATCTTCAACCGACCCAATGCCTGAATCTGATCGAACCACAATGTGCGAGCATCGGTTTTGATCGGTATCGCGCATCGCAATCGCCCGACAGCCTGCACCAACTCGGCGGACCTGGTCGAGCCAAGCCAGGGGGGAATTCCAAGCTATCTCCACCTGACCTGCCGCCAGCGAATCAATCAAACGCTCATAGTTCGTATAGAGCGTATAGTCAAGCGGACAACCTTGATCATCAAAATACTCGCGAATGATGTCCCAAATCACCACCACCTTCGCATCATAAGCCACCGCCCCTAGCTGAATTGGCTCCATTTTCGCCATCAGCCAAACAGCTCCATGCCGAGCAGTGCCTTACCCACAAAATCATGCAATACGTCGCTCGTCGGTGCCATGACTGTCATCGCCCGCGCATCGCGGAAATTCCGCTCAATTCCCAAGTGCTTACTAAAGGCTACTCCGCCGCATGCCCGCATCCCAAGGTCGGTCACCTCAATCGCCGCCTCCGCTGCCTGCGCTTTCGTTCCTAAAACCATCAACATAGCCGCCGGGTCACCACTCGTCGCCACCCCAATCGTTGCCGCCAGGTAAGCCCGCGCCTGATCCGTTCGGATCCGCATTCGCGCCAATCGCTCTCTCAGGTTCGGCAAATCCGCCAGCGACTGATCTAAGTGATGAAGCTTGGAATTCAGCAAATGCTGCTGAGTCGCCGCAACCGCCCCCTCCGCAACCCCAATCGAACACGCCGAATTCCCAATCGCGAAAACCGGCAATACCGCCCCCATCATCACATCCATGGCCGCCCCCGCTTCTCCAATCCGCGTCGAACTCGAAACCGATACCCGCTCCATCACCATCGGCGCACTCATATTCCCCCGCATCCCCATTGCATTCCATGGCTTCTCAACCGTAAATCCCGAGTCCGTATCCGAAATCACATAGAGAGAAACCGCCATCGGATTGTCGCTCCCCGCCGCCCGCGTCGTGGCCACATATCCGTTCGCCAACCCCGCACTCGTCACCCAACTCTTGATCCCACTCAAATAGACCGTATCCCCGTCCAACTCCTCCTGGCTCATCGGGGCCCAGAAGTGACTCCGGCTTCCCCGCTCACTCCACGCCAAAGTCGAAAGGTGCTTGCCCGCCGCAGCGCCTTTCAGCTGATCGGCAAATTTATCCCCCGCTGCATTGTATGCCGCCACTCCACAAAGATGCATCAGATAAACCATCGCAGTGCTCGCATCCTTTTGCGCAACCGTATCAACCGCCGCCGCAATCGCACTCAGCCCAAATCCCATGCCCCCAAACTCCGTCGGAACAGTCAACCCCCAATAGCCACTTTCCGCCAAAGCCCCCATCGCCTCACTCGGAAACCTACCGTTCTCGTCAACATCCGCCGCAAACGGCGCAATTTTCTCCGCCGCAATCGCTTCCAACTTCTCAATCGCACTTCGCTCAGCTTCATTCAGGGCATACATGGTTCAAATTTCCTCACCGATCAATCGGCACACTTGCCAAAACGAACCCTACCCCTATCACGTTCCCTAATTCTCGCTCAACAATTAAGAAATCACTGTCCGGCGCACTATTTCTACCGATTTTTTTAAGGTCTGGTGCAATGGCGATCGATCAAAAGCAACTTCTACGACTTCCTCCAAGTCACCAACCGCCCCATCCGCACTCACATAAATTGTGATCGACATTGACCGAATCCTCGGCGAACCCTCCTCGCCTACGACTCCCAGATGCACCATCGCATTCTCAAGCTCTCCACTGACCACCGCTTCTACCGAAAAAACCTCCACTCTTCGAGCCCGCAAAATCCGCAACACCCCCGCGACCAAATCCGCCCCATAACTGGAAAAAAACTGCTCCAATGCGCTCGGAATCTCCCCTTTGCCGTCAAAACTCACCGCGTCCCGTACCCGCAACTCTTCCCCTCGGAGCGGTGCAACCATTGATCCATCCTCTGCCGATCTCACCCGAACTGTCCAATGAAGAGGACTCAAACCATAATTCATCTGTTCACTTTTGCCGACTCGGAACCCACGCCGTTGTCCGACCTCCAACCTGCTCCCGAATCAACTGTTCCCCATGAAAAAACTCCTCTCCCTTGCCTCCTCCCCATCTTGAATGAAATAACCAGTCTCCAGGAAACTTATCCTTATCCGCATCGGCCTGAACAGCAACGTCGAGTATCCACCAGAGCTTCTCCCGTAAAACCTCCACCTCGTCCAAAGTCAAAGAACTCCCCAATCGCTTCGGTGCAATCCCCGCGTGATAAAGCACCTCGTCCGCAATCCAATTTCCAACTCCGCAAAACGCTTTTTGATCGAGCAAAATCGCTTTCATTGGTGCCTTTCGCTTCTTCAACATCGTATATAATTCATCGACAGTCGCTAAATCAGTATAACTATCCCTGCCCAAAGCAGCAACTTTCTCGTCCTGATCTGCCGATGACCCCTGCCACAATCGCGCTAACCGCCGTCCATCCGTCATCACCACTTCCCGTCCATCATCCGCCCTGAGCCGCAATTTCAGGAATCTCGGTCGTCCCGCTTCATCATCCAAGGGCGCGTTCCCCTGTTCGCGAATCCTCACTGTGTCCATCCCCACCTCCCGCACCCAACCGGCCATCCCCAAGTGACCAAACAAGCACCCCCGATCCCCCAACTCCAACCACCAATACTTACCCTTGCGGCCGGTACCCCTCACCGTCGCCCCGCTCAGTTGCGACAAGAACGCCGACGGGTCAACCCCCTTCAAGACAATTTCATCCGGAACAACCTCCGCTTCCGCAATGATCTTTCCCGTCAAAACCCGATCAAAAATCTTCCTCACGCGCTCAACTTCAGGCAATTCCGGCATTACAATCCAGTCTACTAAATCCCCTCTGCGAAAGTTCGACCGTCCAATTCCAACTTCCTAACCCAAAATTGAACTACTCTATGTGTAAGCCCATTTGAGACTCAAAGTAGTTCTTCTATGATAAACACCGCTCTCGCCACATTAGAAATTGCCCTGGCCCACTCCCCCAATGATGGAGACCTCCACCTTCGTCTCGGCCAAACCCTCATCGGGCAAAACCGCCTCGATGAAGCCAAACCCCACCTCGAACAATCTCGGACTCTACTCCCAAAGTCACCCAAACCGCTCGCTTTCCTTGCTACCATCGCAATCCAACGAAATAACAAATCAGAAGCCCTTAAACTCCTTAATCAAGCTCTAAAGCTCGACCCTCAAAACTACGTCATCCGAAAGCAAAGATGGCAACTGGAATTCCCCGAAAAATTCCACCCCTCCATCGACTGGGGATGGCAACGTGAACAAATGAAGAAAGAACTCGAAGAAGAAAAGCGTGACCGCAATGGCACCTAAACCCTAAAGACGCTCGATCAACCCCGCCCGATCCGGACAGAAAGACGCCTCCGCCGCCGTCCGCACCATCCCCCGCAAAACATCCTCATCCCAACCAAACGCCGCCGAACACCGGGCGTACTCATCACTCAAAGTCGTCCCGAACATCGGCGGATCATCGCTATTGATTGTCACCGCCACCCCCATCTCGTGAATCTCAGCAATCGGATGAGCCGCAATCGAAGGAATCCCCGCCAAGCACACATTAGAAGAAGGGCACACCTCCAAAACCACTCCCATCGATCGCAACTCCTTCACCAACTCCCCATCCTCCAAACACCGAATCCCGTGCCCGATGCGCTGACAACCCGTCAATTCCAAAACTTCCCAAATCGAATGCGCCCCTTGAGTCTCCCCCGCGTGCGACACGATGGGCAGCCCAGATTCCCGAGCTAAGTCAAAAGCGGGCTTCAAATGTCGCGCCAAGCCCTTCCCCTCAACCCCAGAAAGCCCAAGTGCAACCACCCCTCGATCTCGTCCCTTGACCGCCCATTCCGCCACTTGCAGCCCTTCTTCCACCGACTGCTCCCGAACAATATCAATAATCAGCCCCATCTCGACCCCAAGTTCATCCTTCCCCCAAACCATTGCCCGGTTCAAAGCATCAATCTGTTCATCCCACGGAACCCCCGCCAGCTTCGCAATTGTCGACGCGGTGTAAGTCACTTCGCTCCACAAGATGTTCTGTTCCGCCTGACCCACCAAGAACTCCCGCGCCACAAACTCAATGTCCTCCGGAGTCCGCACACACCCGCTCACCGCCACATAAATCTCAACAAAATGCCTAAAATCTCGGAACGAATACCACTCCCGGAGTCCCTCAACTGAATCCGCCGGAAGCGAAACCCCATTCCTCTCCGCCAGTCTCAACACCGTCTCCGGTCGAATTGAACCCTCCAAGTGGACATGCAACTCCACCTTCGGCATCGCCCGGCAAACGTCAATCGGAACCATAACCCATCATATCCCCTTCCTCCCTTCGGGCCTATCATCTGCATATTTTGCGTTTTTTGTGCATAATATTCAGTTATGAACGACTCCCGAGAAGCCCGGCTCGATGCCATCCGCACCATCATCGCCGAAACTCCCATCCCCAATCAAGAGGAACTGATCAAAGCCCTGACCAACCTCGGCTACTCCGTAACCCAATCCAGCGTCAGCCGCGATCTCACCGATCTCCGCATCAATAAGTCCGGCGGATTCTATGTTCTCCCCGAAACCAACGCTATCCAACAGCTCGGCATCCTTCAAGCAATTCCCGCAGGACCTAACCTCCTCGTCCTTAAAACCGCCGTTGGCGCGGCGCCCCTTATTGGACTAAAAATCGACCAACTAAGACTGAGTCAAATCATCGGCACCATCTCCGGTGACGACACCATCTTTATCGCTACCGCCCAACACACGGATCACCCCGTCATCCTCAAAGCCCTCGGCCTCACGGCCTATGGAGCGAACAAATGAGCCAACCCCAAGTCGCCCTCGCCTTTTCCGGCGGACTAGATACCTGCTGGTGCATCCCGATCCTCAAATCCCAAGGCTACGACGTCACCACTGTGACCGTCGACGTCGGTGGTTTTTCCCAAGAAGAACTCAAAGAAATAGCCCACCGCAGCCAACATCTCGGTGCCATCAAACACATCACCATTCCAGCCGCCCAGATGTTCTTTCATGAAATTCTTCGCCACCTCATCGCCGGAAATGTCCTCCGTGGAAACCTTTATCCTCTCTGTGTCGGAGCCGAGCGCTCACTCCAAGCCCGCGAAACTGCCAAAATCGCCACCCAAGTCGGTGCCGAAGCCGTCGCTCACGGCTGCACTGCCGCCGGAAACGATCAAATCCGATTCGAAATCGCCCTACGCACCCTCGCCCCGAATCTAAAAATACTTGCCCCCGTCCGCGACCAAGCCCCATCTCGGCCCGACCAACTCGCCCTCCTCAAAGCCAACAACCTCGATTTTCCCGCGAACAAAGCTGCTTATAGCGTCAATTCTGGACTCTGGGGCGTCACCATCGGCGGCGAAGAAACCACCGGAACCGAATACACCATCCCCGAAGACCAATGGCTCCGCACCAAGGACGCATTCTCAGAACCCCAACCCTCTGAAGAAATCTCTATCACCTTCACCCACGGCATCCCTACTCACCTCAATTCGACTTCGCTTGACCCTGTCACCCTCATCACCAAACTCGATCAAACCGCCTCAAAATACGGCATCGGACGAGGAATCCATCTCGGTGAAACCATCCTCGGAATCAAGGGCCGCGTGGCATTCGAGGCCCCCGCCGCAACCGTCCTCATCCAGGCTCACCGCGAACTGGAAAAGCTCACCCTCACCAAACGCCAAATCGCCCTCAAAGATCAAGTTGCCGCTCTCTATGGCGAATGGGTTCACGAAGGACTCTTCACAGAACCAGCTTCCCGCATGGCTGAATCACTGTTTAAAGAATCTCAGAAATCCGTAACTGGCGATGTTCACCTCACGCTCCACCCCGGCCACGCCTTTGTCACCGGAGTCATCAGCCCTCGTTCCCTCCACGCCGCGTCACGGGCTGTTTATGGGGAATCCGTTGGCGAATGGACTCCCGATGATGCCAAAGGATTCGCCCGCCTCTACGGCCTTGCCGGAATCCTCCACGCTCGTGCCAACCCCGAGGTGAACCCATGAGAGCCCTCATCCTCGACAAAATCGCCAGCGTCACCCAAAATGCCGCCCTCCGCCGAGATGTCCGAATCAGCGACAAATACCCCTGCAGAGAAGGCGACATCATCGCCGTCCGCATCCTCACAAGCAAGGCCGCCTACAACGCCCTCGAACTCACCACTGGTCGAATGTCCACTCTTAAACAGGGCGACATCATTGCCGGAGCACTGGGGCATCGAAATGCTCTTCAAGGCTACGCCGGACATATCCCACATTCTCTCGAAACTGGAGACACCATAAACCTCCTCAATATGGGCGGAGTCCTCGGCGTTTGCACCAGTCACTCTCCCCTCGTTGGCCCACCCCATCAATGCGAAGTCCTCGGGAGCATTCTCAGCTTCCCCACCCTCAACTCCCGCCAAGGCGTTCCCGCCAACATCGCCACAAATGCTCCCCCGCTGCAATCCAAACTTCAAAGCAATCTCCCCCCCATCATCGCCGTCATCGGTACTTGTATGAATTCCGGCAAAACTGAAGCCTGCCTCACAATCATCCAACAACTCGTTCGTCGGGGACTCAAAGTTTCTGCCGCCAAAACCACCGGCGTCTCCCTCCGCCGCGACATTCTCGCCATGGAGGATGCCGGAGCCACCGAGATCGCCATTTTCACCGACCTTGGCGTTGTCACAACGCAAGCGAACAACGCCGCTAACCTCACCAAAACCCTGGTCAACCAACTCGCTCAAGGCTCTCCCAATGTCATCATCCTTGAACTCGGAGACGGACTTCTCGGCGAATATGGAGTCGCCGCAATTTTGAGCGATCCACAAATCGCCGCATCCCTTACCAGTATCGTCCTGGCCGCCTCCGACCCAGTTGGAGCGTGGGGTGCAGTCGAACTGCTCAACCACCGACACCAGATCACCCCCACCCTCATCACCGGACCTGCCACCGATAACACGGCCGGAAGCGAAGTCATTTATCGTGAAACGCAAATTCCCGGGCTGAACGCTCGCCACAACCCCCTTGAAATCGCTGACCTACTGACCAAAACCCTCACCCCAAAAACTCATGTCTAAACACATCCCCGCCATCGTCCTCGGTAGCACTGGCTACGTCGCTGCAGAAATCATAGGACTCCTTCTGAATCATCCCAGCTTCCGCATCGAGGCGGCAATCAGCACTTCCCAAGCCGGTAACCGGATTGACGAAATCTTCCCCCACCTCATCGGCCCCGCCGGAGACCTGACTTTCAAATCGCTCGACCAAATTACCGATCTCCTCGCCTCGAAACGCCAAACCGCGATCTTCTCTGCCCTCCCCCACGGCGAAACTGCCAGCTTCATACAAAACCTCCTCCAGCAATCTCAAACCAACGCCCAAATCGTCGACGTTTCCGCCGACTTCCGGTACCGCACTTCCGCCGAGTACGAAGCCGTCTACGGCAAACCTCACCCCGCACCCGACCTTCTCAACTCTTTCACATGTGCCCTCCCCGATATCACCCCCGCAACCCCCGATACCCACATCGCCCACCCGGGATGCTTTACAACTTGTGTGACTCTCCCTCTCGCCGGGCTCCTCGCCTGTGACCTCATCGAACCTCAAGTCAACGTTTCCGCTGTCACCGGATCAACTGGAGCCGGACGACAACCCGGAGTCGGCACCCACCACCCGCACCGACAAAGCTCGATGTGGGCCTATCAACCTCTCAACCACCGTCACAAACCAGAAATGGAAAATCTCGTCGCCCCCTGGGAGCCTAACGCACAAGTCGCTTTCGTTCCCCACTCGGGACCCTTTGCTCGAGGCATCCACGCCACGACCTTCGCTACCCTCAAGTCAAACTCTGACGCCGAAACCGTCGTATCCCAACTTCAAAATTTCTATGGGCCTTCACCATTCATCCGCGTCGGTTCCAAAATGCCCGAGCTCAAATCAATCGTCGGTTCCAACCGTTGCCAAATCGGAATCGCAATTCATGGTCGACAACTCGTCGCCACGAGCATCATCGATAACCTCGTCAAAGGTGCTGCCGGAGGTGCCGTCCAGTGGATGAACCGACTGTTCAGCCTCGAAGAATCGCAAGGCTTACTCAACGCCACTCCCGGCTGGATCTAAACCATGAACGACTTCCTCTCCCTTCGGACTCTCCCCCGCGATCAAGTTCAAAACCTTGTCAACCTCGCCCGAGAACTCAAAGCCAACCCCATCAACGACACTCTCAGAGGCAAAGTGGTCGGCCTCCTCTTCATGAATCCCAGCCTGCGCACGCTTGCCAGCTTCCAGGCCGGAATCGGTCAAATGGGTGGAACTAGCGTCGTGATCCAACCAGGCACCGGAACCTGGACTCTCGAAACCCGCGATGGCATCGTGATGGACGGCCCCGAAGTCGAACATATCCGCGAAGCCATCCCCGTTCTTGCATCCTATTGCGACATTCTTGGCATCCGTTCGTTCGCCAACCAAATCAACCTCGATGAAGACCTTGCTGATCATCTCATGCACAAGTTCGCCGACCTCTCCTCCAAGCCTCTCATCAACATGGAATCAGCGAGCGACCACCCATGCCAAGCCCTCGCCGATTGGCAAACCCTGGACGAACTCGATATTCCCGCCGACGGGAACTTTGTCCTGAGTTGGGCCTGGCACCCTAAACCTCTTCCGTACGCTGTACCACGCGCCGCCCTCACCATGGCCGCCCTCCGTGGAATGAACATCACGATCCATTCCCCCAAATCTCACCCCCTCCCCGATGAACTCGTCGCCGAAGCCAAAGCCCTCGGAGCAAAGTCCATCCGCAACACTCACACCGCAAACGAATCACTCGAAAACGCCCATGTTCTCTACTGCAAATCTTGGGTTGCTCCCCAAAACTACGGCGACCCAGAAGCGGAGATGCGCCTCCGGAAAAACCTCCGCGAATGGTGCGTCGCTGAATCCTGGTTTGAAACCGCTTGGTCTGACGCCAAATTCATGCACTGCCTTCCCGTTCGCCGCAACGTTAAAGTTGCCGACGAAATTCTCGATGGCCCTCGCTCCGTCGTCATCCATCAAGCCGAAAATCGACTTCACGCTCAAAAAGCCATCCTCACAAACCTGATTAACTGACATGCAATCCACTACCGTCCAAGCTCTGCGCCATGCCTTGCCCTATCTCGAGCATTACCGTGGCAAACTCTTCGTCATCAAATGTGGCGGCGAAGCCCTCGAGCACCCTGCCCACCTCGCCAGCCTCATCGAACAAATCGCAGTCCTCCACCAACTTGGGATCCAAATTGCCCTTGTTCATGGTGGCGGCCCCCAAGCCACTCAACTCGCAAAGATATTAGGACGAGAGCCCACATTCGTCGACGGCCGCCGGGTCACGACCCCAGAAGCCCTCGAATCCACAATTATGGCGATCAACGGCCTCGCTCAAGCCACCCTCCTCGCCGCCGCCCGCAAACAAAATCTCCCCGCGATTGGCCTATCCGGGATTGATCACGGAATCATTCAAGCCACAAAACGCCCACCTATCAAAACCAGCCTAGGCATCACCGACTTCGGTCTCGTCGGAGACATCCAAGCCGTGAACTGCGTACCACTCAAAAACCTCATCGCCAATCAAGCGATCCCCTTCATCAGCCCTATTTCCGCAGATTCAGAGGGCCAAATTCTCAACATCAACGCCGATGATGTCGCCGCGCAAATCGCCCTGGCTCTCGGTGCTACCAAACTCATTTTGATCACAACCCCCAGGGGGATACTGAGCGATCCCCAAGATCAAAACTCGCTGATTTCACAACTCACCCTCTCTGAGCTTGACCATCTTCAACAGAGCGGAACAATCTCGACTGGCATGCTCCCCAAATCCAAGGCCATTCGTACCGCACTAGAAAACCGTGTCGAGCGCGTACACGTCATCAGCTACCAATTCCCCGACAGCATCCTCACCGAAGTCTTTACCAACGAAGGCTGCGGAACCCTCATCCTCAATGAATAGTTTTCCAATTATCACCAGAATTGCCCTCCCCAAGTTTGGGGAGGGCAGGGAGGGGTTGTCATCAATCCTATTCAGAGACCAAGCATGTACAGGCAGTTAAACCATGACTAACCTCCTGAAACTCCTCGCAGACCTTATCGCAATCCCCTCAGTCTCCCACAACGAAACGGAAATCGCTAACTTCGTCTTCTTCTATCTCACTCAAAATGGCATAACCCCATCTCGAATCGGCAACAATATCATCGCCCAAACAAGCGACAAACCGCATCTCCTCCTCAATTCCCACCTCGACACCGTCCCCCCCAACGACGCCTGGACGAGACCCCCATGGGAACCCGCGCAAGAAGGCGACCATATCTTCGGCCTTGGTTCCAACGACGCAAAAGGTTGCGTTGCCGCCATGATCACCGCCTTCATCGCCAATAAATCCAACCCCGGACTAGCTCTCCTCCTCAGTCCCGAAGAAGAAACCGGTGGTCAAGGCACAGAATTTGCCTGGCCCATCCTCCGCGACGAACAAAACTGGAACCCCGGGGCCATCATCGTCGGTGAACCAACCGAACTCCAAATCGGCACCGTCCAACGCGGGCTGCTCCTCCTAGACCTCGTCGCAAAAGGCCAAGCCAGCCACGCCGCGAACGCCAACCCGACCGGTGAAACAAATCCCATTTTCACCATTGCCCGTGACCTCGTCAAACTCCAAAACATCACCCTCACTCCTCACCCCGAACTTGGTCAGCCAACCATCCAACCCACCGTTCTTACCGGAGCCGAAGCCCGCAATCAAATTCCCGGCGAAGCCCGCGCCAGCCTCGATATCCGAACCGTTCCCATCGAAACCCACGCTGAAATCATCGCTCTCCTCGAAGAGACTCTTACCTCCGAAATCGAAGTTCGATCCCAACGCCTCACGCCTTTCGCCTGCAACCCCAAAGCCAAAGTCATCCAAACCATCATGTCCCTCCTCCCGAAGTCCAAAACCTTCGCCAGCCGCACCATGTCTGACCAAGTCCATTTCACAGGATTCAACGCGGTCAAATTCGGCCCTGGTGTCTCCGCCAGATCCCACACTGCCGACGAATTTATCCTCGCTTCCGAACTCATCGCCGGAGCACAAGCCTACGACCAAATCATCAAGGAATTCCTGTCATGAACAAAACGACTCGCCTCTGGGACAAGGGCCAACCCATCAACGACCAAATCCTCGCCTTCACCGTCGGCAACGACCCCATTCTTGACCAACGCCTCATCCCTTACGACATTACTGCCAGCATTGCCCACGCCCAAATGCTCGGCGAGCAAAACCACCTCACCCAGGAAGAAGTTGAAAAACTCACCCAAGCCCTCGAAGAACTCCGAAGCGAAGACATCCAAATCTCCCGTGACGAAGAGGACTGCCACACCGCAATCGAAAATCGCCTCACCCAAAAGCTTGGCGACCTCGGTGGCAAAATTCACCTCGGACGATCCCGCAACGACCAAGTTCTCACCGCTCTCCGCCTCTATTACCGTCAAGTGATTGTCGACATCCATTCCTATACAAAAGAGGCGATGGCAAGTCTAATTGAGCTCTCCCACAATCAAGGCGAGATCAAAATCCCTGGCTACACCCACCTCCAACAAGCAATGCCCTCCTCCGTTTCGCTCTGGGCAATGGGCTACACCGCCGAACTCAATCATTCCCTCAACACCTTCGCTGCCGCCGAACACCTCATCAGCCTCAACCCCTTAGGATCAGCCGCGGGCTTCGGCACCCCGGGACTCACTCTCAACCGTGAATCCACCACCAAAAAACTCGGATTCACCCAAGCCCACGAACCCGTCACCGCCCCTCAACTCAGTCGAGGTAAAGCTGAATCCGCCCTCGCGTTCAGCCTGTGCCTCATCATGCAAGATCTCGGGCGACTCGCCGCCGATCTCTGTCTTTACAACTCCCAAGAATTCGCCATGGTCACCCTCGCAGACGACATCACTACCGGGTCAAGCATCATGCCCCAAAAACGCAATCCCGATGTCTTCGAACTCATCCGGGGCCACTCCGCCCAAGCTCCCGCCGAACTCCAAGCCATCCAGAACATCACGCTCAAAATGACCTCTGGCTACCACCGCGACCTCCAACTCATCAAAGAACCCCTCTTCCGACTCATCGACCGCACCCACCAAACCCTTCAAATCACCACCTACGCCCTCACCCGGATCACATTCAACGCTGAACGAGCGACTCAAATCACCGACCCCAGCATTCACGCCGCCGAAGCCGCATTCGCCCTCGTCCAAACCGAAAAAATCAGCTTCCGCGAGGCCTACCGCCGCATCGCTGCGAACTAAGCAACCCCGCACCAACTTCAATACTTAAAAAATCAAAGTCGCTCTCCTTTCCCTAAAAGAAAGAAGAGCAACTTGTGACCGTTAGTCCGCCAGAAACTGGCGAATCAAACTCGGAACCGAAGCATCAAATCCCACTACATTGAGTGTGAGCGGATCACCCGGATCTCCAATTGTTGACCGCGTCGAAGCCATTGCGACAACAATCAACTTCGCCCGAGGATTTAACTTTTTCCGGTACTCCTTCATCGCTTGCGCCGGATGCTGACTTCCGTACCAGGTTTCTGAGTCTGTGTAGATCACAAACGCGTCCACCGCCAACTTCCGCTTCAACGCAAAGTGGATCGGAGCCGCACAGTCCGTTCCTCCGCCTCCGGTCTTCTCAAGAATCCCGACGACATGATCCAATCGCATTGAACGATTCAACTTCAGTTCATACGCCTTCGTGTCAAAAGCGATATGCGTAACCGATTCTTCTTGAGCCGAAGTCACGAGAGCCATCGCCGCACAAGCCTTTCGGCAGTCCAGCCCGGCAATTCCCGCAACCGACGTTCCGCACATCGATCCTGAAACGTCAAGCCCCAGCAACAAGCGACGGCCCGCTGATTCCAAGTTCTCGAACGAGTCGTAAAACGCACGGTCAAGCGCATCAACCACTCGTTGAACAGGCTTCCACGTTCCAGTTCCCCGGAACCCTCGCCCGCTCGAATATGTGTTCAAAGCCGCCAAAATGGTGATCGGATGAATCCGCGACTTCCGCAACCGCATCGGGTTCTCAAGCGCCGAAACAACCGTTTCAACTCCGTTCGAGTACCCCGAAAGGATGCCCTTACGCAACACGCCAAGCTTGGAAAGATTTCCCAAATTTCGCAGCATCGCCGTCAATGGCATATCATCCAACAAAGCTTCCCAAACCAGGGGCTCAGTCAACCATTCTGTCGGAACAGCTTCTCGCGGAATCCGATTCTCGCGAATCAAACGACACGCTTCCGCTAGATCAGTTACTTCGTGCAAAGCCATCGCCGCCCGAACAATCGGAATCTCCAGATTCAACTCCTTAGCCGTTGCCCACTTGAACAAAGCATTGTGCTCGTCCGACACCGCTACCGGGTGAGCGAGCCGCAGCAAGTCACGGTGACTCCAACCATTCCGAGACTGATACTTGATCAATCCGTAAGCCAAGGCCTCCGCAGATTGCGAGTTGTACCAATTTCCAATCGCCTTCCGCAGTCCGCGACCCCATCCTCGGAGAGAGTCACAAGCAGAAGCAAATGCAAACAAGTGCGTTCCAGTTCGGCAAACAAGCGGTACGGCAACATAGGCTGCCTTCCGAGTCGGCTCATCCCCGTACGTTGTCGCCAACGCAAGAGCAAAAATCGCCGCATCGTTCTTCGGTGCCAGATTTTTCGTGCTGACTTCAATGATTCGCGATATTAACCGCAAACCATCTTCCTTGATTGCCTCGATCACGTTCTGGGCGTTCATCTCCGTCAAGGCCATGGCCCCAACGTAATAAGTACCTGTCTCGCTCCCAAGGATCAAGAAACGGTCAACGAGTTCCCATCGATCCACCGTCCATCCAAAGCCACCTGCATGGTTCTTGGTCTGACCAGAACCTGCAATAGCTCGATTTTGACGGGTCTTATTCGATTGGAAGAGTTGTGTGTATTTCATTTCTTTTTTCTCCTTGTGTTTTCCAGTCTGATTTCAGTCTCGCGGGCAAGTGGCGCCATGGCGTAAACATTGGCAAAGCCAATGCCCCCTAGATTTGAACTAGGTAAACCCAAAAGGGCCTCTTACCGATAAGCCAGAGCTTCGGCCCGCAAGAAAGGCGTTTTGTAACGACTTCCGGACAAGGCTTGGCCTGGGAAAAGTTGCCCGTCCGCGATCCACTCGCCTCAACGCAGCGCGTTGGTCGCTCTTTCCAGCGAAGACACCCAAAGTGGGCAACTAGGATGGGAGGGATAACCCAAACATCCGGCCCGGAAGTCAAATCTTCAATTGTTGTCGTTGTAGGGATGAGTCGGGATTGCAGACAAGGGTTGCCTTGGCCAAGTGCTCTAACCACTGAGCTACCTTCGCCCCGAAAGGCGAAAGGCTGGATTCGAACCAGCGACCTCTCACGTTAAAGGTGATAAGCCAAAAGCTTCGGCCCGCAATCTCAAATTTTCGTCATCGAACCGTTGGAACGAACTCGCGAACAAGGGGACGCATCTGGCTATTCTTTCCCAGAGACCCGTATGATCAGGCCCCGTGAGTTTCTAAGGTAAGCCAAAAGCTCCGGCTCGCGAGTACGAGTCCAAAGTGAATGGTTCAGGCGGTAGGCAAGTCACTTGCAACTTGGGTACTTTCTCGGTATCAACGATAACCCAAGGCATCCGGCCCACACGCATTTAATGAGTCAGGGGAGCTATTTGGGATAATCCCGCTCCAAATTCGTCGTTTCTTCTCTGTGCCATCGCCGCACTTCAAGGAGCCGACGATAACACTATTTAGGTTGTATGCCTGTCACAGCGATGCAAATGTACCACGCTAAAAAAGGACTGTCAACCGAGTCCCAAAAAAAACGATCTCCATATATTCAAATTTTTAGCCTGAAATTGAACTCAAATCCGGTGCTCGCAAAATCGCTAGGACCATCCCCGTTGCGGCCAAATTCCGTCCCACCCATACCGTTTCCTTAAAACTAGACCATAATAGAACCGTTCGATGTCCGGATTCCTGGTGAGGCGATAATTTTGGGAATGACCCTTAGATTCCCCTGACCCGAAAGAAACAGACCCGAAACAAACGCTAAACCAGCGAGTCAAAAACATGGCAGTCAAAACCCTATTCGTTGGGAACCTTCCGTTCTCAGCTACAAATACTCAGCTCGAAGCTCATTACGGAGCCTACGGTGGAACCAACGCCCGCATCATCCCCGACCGAGGATTCGGATTCGTGGACGTGGACGAAGATCAAATGCAAGCCGCAATTGATGCCACCAACGAGCAAGACTTCAAAGGCCGAAATATCCGCGTCAACGAAGCTAAGCCCCGAGAAGATCGACCCCGCGAATCACGCGGTGGCGGCGGCGGTGGTTACGGCGGCGGCGGTGGCGGCGGCTACAACCGAGGCGGCGGAAGCGGCGGCGGTGGTGGTTACGGCGGCGGCGGTGGACGTGGCGGCGATCGTGACCGCGGCGGACGCGGCGGTCGAGATCGCGACGACCGCTGGTAACAGACCAGCAACAAAAAATCCCCTTGCTCTATCAGCAAGGGGATTTTTTTGTCAAAAAGTAAATCTCTATCCCCCGCCCTCCGCCTTCTTCACCTCCGCTCTCGACTCCGCAATCACCGTTTCCCAAGTCACCCATTTCCCCGTGTCCGAATCAATCGATCCCTTAATCCCCATCTTTTTAGTCGTCGCGATGTACCCCTCGACCAACTTCTGAGCCCGCTTCATCTTAGCGATCCGAGTCGGCTCCTCAATCGACCTCTCCGCCGCAATCCCAAACAAGATATCCACAAATCCCACACTCGATTTCGCTCCGCCACCCACTTGCACAACTGGAGTCCTGAATACAAATTCCCGGTCGTTCACCGCCATGTAAGTGATCCCTCCTTCCGGGCGAAATTGAATCTCCAAATCACACGCCCCCGAACTCCAGGGCACCCGCACACCGCTTTTCACTTGGATGCTCGGCCCCTTGTACCATGGCCCAACAAAGGTTGTCAAAAACTTGGTGCAAACCGCCGCGCTCACCCCTTTCACCTCGTCCGGATGCATCACCTGCCGAAACTCCGTCCCGTCCGCCTGCCGCATCGCTCGGTCAAACATCACCTCGACTTGCTCTTCCGTGAGGTCATAATCCTGCCCCACCATCGCCCCACACATCAACGAAAACGCCAGTACCGACATGAAACTATAATACGCCACTTATGAATCAAAATCCAGAATCCTCCCTCGAAAAATGGCGATCCTCCGCCCAAGCCTGGATCACCGACCAAGGCGAAACCGGTGACTGGTCGCGACGCACCATCCTCGACCCCGCTCTCGAAACAATCCTCCCCAATCTCCAGAACAAATCTGTTCTCGATCTCGGCTGCGGCGAAGGCCGGTACGCCCGAATCCTCAAATCCAAAGGCGCAATCGCTACGGGAATTGACCCCACCCCCGAATTCATTGACCACGCCAGATCCCAAGACCCTGACTCAACCTACATCCTCGCCCCCGCCGAGTCCATCCCCCTCCCCGACCACCAATTCGACCTCATCCTCAGCTATCTCAGCATCATCGACATCCCCGACCTCGAGGCCGCCAGCCAAGAAATCTCTCGTCTCCTTCTACCCGGCGGGGAATTCGTTGTCGTCACAATCAGCAACCTCGCCTCAACCACCAACGGCTGGGTCAAAGATGAAAACGGTAACAAGCTCTACCGCCATGTGGATCGCTACATGGAACACTTCGGCATGGATCTCGAATGGCGCAACATCCGCATCACCAACTACCACCGTCCCCTCTCTTACATTCTTAATCTATTCCTCAAGAAATCCTTTGTCCTCACCGAATTTATCGAACCCCTCCCCCCACAATCTGACCCCCAGTACCCCTACGAATACCGCTGCCCCAACTTCCAAATCTACACCCTCCGCAAACTCTAATCCACTTCTCCATCCGCCAGACCATCCGGCAACCGAGCGGGCTGAACCCCACTCTCAATCACCACCGCTGAGCCAGAAACAGAAGATTCATGCGCCGCATGCATTACATCCAAAGCATGAAACGCCAATTCCCCACTCGCCCGGTGCGCCCGCCCGGATCGAATCCCTGCCGCCATATCTGCAAGTCCAATCGAGCGAGAATTCTCCCGATTCGCAAACCTCAACGGAACATCCTCCCACTCATCACCTCGCCCGAGTCGAATCTCGCCCCCAAACGTATTCGGATCTGGACAATTCAAACTCCCCTCCGTCCCATAAACCTGGATATTCGGCAAAGTGTGCGCTCGCACATCAAAGCTCGTCACTAGAGTCCCCACCACCCCGCTTTCCATTTCCAGCAAACACTGAACGTGAGTCGGAACCTTCACCGGCGCAACCTTCCCCGCATGAGGCTCCGAGGTAATCATCCGCTCCTCCAAAGCCTTGGAAGTCGTCCCAAAAACTCGACGCACCGGCCCAAACAGGTGAACCAAAGCCGTGATGTAATATGGACCCATATCAAACATCGGCCCCGCCCCTTCTTCATAGAAAAAGAACGGATTAGGATGCCAAGCCTCTACCCCCGCACTCATCATAAACGCCGTAAATGAAGTCGGTTTCCCAATGGCTCCCTCCTCAATCACGGCCCGAACCGTTTGATAACCCGCCCCCAAAAACGTATCTGGTGCACAACCAACCCGCACTCCCCCTGCCGATGCCAAGTCCAATATCTCCCGCCCTTCTTCTCGCTTAACCGCCAGCGGTTTCTCTCCATAAACATGCTTCCCCGCCGCAATCCCCGCCCTCATAATCCCTGCGTGTTCTATAGGATCGGTCAAATTCAGAACAATATCAATCTCAGCATCTCTAAGCAACTCGGCAACCGAAACCGCCCGAATCCCGAACTTCTCCGCTGATTTCTCCGCCCGCTCATGGATCCGATCCGCCCCCGCCACAATCTCAATCCCCGCCATCCGCTGAGAAATCTCCAAGTAAGCCGGACTGATATTCCCGCACCCAATCACACCAATTCTCATATGCTCCATCATCTCACCTCAGCCTCGCTCCTTGCAAGGGTTCTCCCTTTCGACCAGCCCACAAAATTCCCCGCGTAACAAGCTCCTTTATCATCGGCAAGCTCAAGGCGGCCAAATCATGCCCAATCGAACAGTAAAAAACTGAACCTTCTCCCCACTTCTTAGTCCATGCAACTGGCATCCTCACGCCTCCAAAATCTTCAAACTCCGTCCACGCCAAAACCTGAATCGCCGGGTCAACATGCAAGTAGTACTTCTCACTGCGAACCTCAAAATCCTCCAAGCCCTCAGTCAATTCCCAACCTGACTCGACCATAACTTGGTACTGACGGTCACCGGGACCAGGGTGCGCCACAAATTGCCCGCCCACCACAAACTGATATTCCGTGCAATTCCGGAAGGCATCTCCCATCCCCCCGTGAACTCCCGCGAGCCCAACTCCATCACCGACTGCTGCTACCAGTTCATCCGCCACTTCACCCGGAATCTCACCCATCGTCCAGTTCGGCACCACAACATCAAAATCCCTCGCTCGCGGAAAATCATCGATTTCACGCCCCAATTCAACGTGAGCTCCTTTTTCCTCAAGCCATCCCTTGAGCAAATCCGCAACTCCGTGCGGATCGTGCCCTTCCCACCCTCCGCTCACAATCAAAACCTTTGCCATCGTGCAATCTAGTATGATTCCCGCGAGAACAAAAAATGATCGCCGCCATTTTCTCCGCCGCTCTTGCTCCTACCGTCCTAACTGGATTCCAGCCCATTTTCAACGGCAAAGACCTCTCCGGCTGGACTCCAAAAATCACTGGTCACACCCTCGGCGACAACTTTGCCAACACTTTTCGTATCCAAGATGGCACGATCACCGTATCCTATGACGGTTACAAAAACGGCTTCCAAGACAAATTCGGACACCTGTTCTACAAATCCGCATTCAAAAATTACATCCTTCGCCTCGAATATCGGTTCATTGGCACCCAATGCCCCGGCGGCCCAGGATGGGCGTACAAAAATAGCGGAATCATGTACCACGGTCAACCCGCCAACACAATGACGCTTGGTCAGTCATTCCCGGTTAGCGGTGAGTTCCAATTCCTCGGTGCTGACCCCGGCCAAACCCGCGGCACGGGGAACCTCTGCACCCCCGGAACCCACATCCTCAAAGACGCCAAAACGATCCGCCAGCATGTGATCGAAGTCGGCGGCCCCAGCTTAGCGGGAGATCAATGGGTCAAAGCCGAACTCGAGGTCAACGGTCACCACATCATCCACCGCATCAACGGACTAGAGGTCTATCGCTACCAGCACCTCGTCTTTGATCCTAAAGACGCAGACGCAAAACGCATCCTCCCCACCGACTCACTCGAAATCACCAGCGGAACAATTTCCCTCCAATCCGAATCCCATCCGATCCAATTCCGCAACATAGAACTGAAAGTTCTTTAAACCCCTCTTTCCTGGATTCGTTTTGGTGAGAATGAGGTTTGGATGTGTGGGTAAAAACAGACCTTCCCCTGAGTAAATTCAGCTCCCAAACGAGTAACTGAATCCCATAAAGAACGAAGGGCGAATCACTGACCGGGTGAACGGAACTGTCGGAGCATCATTACCAACTTGAAATCCACCAAACAACTCCTCTTCGCGCCGGAACAAAATTCCGTATTGAACCGCCATCTTCAGGTCTCGATCTAGAAACCAGCTGACGCCTAGAGAGAGCGAGCCACTCAGTTCTTCGCCCTCTCGACTTTCCAAGCCTGGACTAATTGAAAACCCGATTCGATGTCGCCTCCTGTCGTACAATCCCATTGTCAGAATTTGAGTCAGAAATGTAAACTTCTCAGCATTGTCATCTTCCAGAACGACATGAATGTTCCCCTGCAAACTTGGCAACACTTCAATCGAGTTTCGCTGTGCGACAATCCTATTTGCCGAGACATTATTCACTGTCGTTGTTGCCGTCGAATACGTGAGCCTCGGACTCACAATAAAATTAACTCCTGTCGATAAATTGGTAACAATTCCTGGCTTTCGTGCCACCAAAATCGGTAAAGAGGCCGTCACCAATTTCGCACCTTCACCCTTAGGCATGACTTCAACTGTCAACCGACCATCAAAATCAACATTAGAAATCGTCAAAACCTTATTGCTCGCCGTGGATTTCATACTTGGCAAGCCATCCAACACCCCTTTCAAGGAGACTTTAACCCGATTGATGGCCTCAGAAATCCCTTGAGACTCCAATAACGTCCGCTGTCCAACCGAACGCTCCAGTCCAATCAGCAACTCCTCTATCTTGCCAACAGATGAAACAATCGCTTGGTCTTCAACTGGTGCATCTACACCTTTCTTCAGGAGGCGAGCATCTATTTGAGTGTTCAGAGCATCAATAAGTGGCCGTAACTGACTTCGAGCCGAGTCACTTGCGTATCCAATCAAAACTTCATCGGCAGTTGCTACGCTGAGCCGACTCAAACCCGGTCCACTCTTACTTTGCTGCCATTCTACAATCTGGGCCGACTTATCATCACCTCCAACGACATATTTCAGCTTGACTGTTGCTTCCGCAGGAATCCCAATCAACTCAACGTGAAGCTGACTTCCCCGCGAGTAAATTTCAAAGTTCTCGCTCGCTACGTCCGCCGATGAACGCACGTAAAACATCCTTTGACTCCCATAGTCAAAGACAAAACGAGAGAAAATCATCTGCGAGTATTTAGGTGGATCGTACGGCTTCTTTGCATTCGCATCTTGCTCTGCATTCAATCCAAAACCCAACGCCATTCCTGCAAAACCAATCATCAATCCCGTCCCCAGAATCTTCCTCATAACAACAACTATAAAGTCAATAGTCAAAAGAGTCAATATGTTAAAGCAACTCTCATAAATTTCATATGTAATTCATATATGTTTATTGAAAAATTCACAAAAAAGGGAGGGTATTCACCCTCCCAAACCAATACCCTTACAAAAAACCGCTACCCGCCGCTCGTCGTTGACCAGGTCTTCGCTGAATTCCAAGCCGTATTCATCGCGATCTGAGCATTCATCCCATACTCACCATCACCGCCACCGCCGCCGCTTGATTGCTCAAATCCCCCACCCCCGCCTCCGCCAATTCCCCACTCCGTTAACGCCGCCTCAAACTGCTGAGCCATTGCAAGGCGTTGCTGTGCAGAAGCTCCCGCCCACTGCTGCCGTATTCCTGCATAAATTTTCGGCGCGTTAGCAATCAACATCTGGAGCTGCGGGTCAAACCCGGGCAACCCTTGAATAATCCCCCCTCGAATCGTCATCACTGCTTCCGATGTCACCTCGTCCGTCGGCCGCCCACTCGCCACCCACATAAAGATCAACATTTCCATCGTCGCATCAATATCACCCTCACTAATCTGCTGATCCCAACCCTCCTTCGCCGGCTTAGCGGTTGTCGAACCCATTTGATTCGCCCGCCGAGTAATCGCATCCCACATCACTTGCGCATAACCAATTCCCATTTCTGCACCGTTCCGAAACGCATTCTCAAATACCGCCTTACCCTCCGCGCGGCTCTGATCTCGTTCAGCCTGAGTTCCCGTCGTCAAGGTCTTCAAAAGCTCGGCCCCCTGGTTGGCCAATATTCGTTTCCCTTCCGGATCTGCTTTCGAATAGAACTCAACAAATCGCTCCTGCGTCGCCAAGAATTCCGTCTCCGTGAACTGAATATCAAACAACACCTCGATCACCGTCACAAAATTCGCCACACTCCCGTAAGTCAGCGGCGGCTCTCCTTTCACAATGACGGAATTCATGGGCGAACGCTTGAAATTCCCTTTCATCTGCTGCGCCGCTCCCGCAATCGAAGCCTGACTAAACAACCCCGAACCCGAACCACCACCAGACCTCGGAGTCCGCGATTCAATCGCAACACTATTCTCAACCTCTGTTGCCAGCTTCATCCCCTTCGCATCCCCTGTCCGCCAGGAAGCAATTACTGCCACTGCATTCCGCTTCCCAACCACAACCGTAATCCGCCCCGCCAAACTCACCCCGTCCTCATCGGTATAAGTCATATCAATCCGCGCCGCCTTCCGTCCGTCAAACGTAACCTCGCTTCGTTTCTGGCTCCGAATCGTCCCGTCTTCTCCTAAAACCTGAGTCAAAAACCCAACGAAAGCATCATGAATCCCACCGTGCTGGCTCACATCAATATCACTTGGCGAATTCTGCACAAACAAAGTCACATTCGCCGCCTTCTCGTCGTCTGAATCGGTCACTTCCGTCAAGAAAAGCCCATCCCCAAGTTCCGTCTTCGCCGCCGACCATCCTTGCGGTACAGTGCAAGCAAATGCTCCACCCGGGTCAACATATGAACCCGCAAACCCCATCAACATCAACGCCGGAAGCAACACCTTGAGTGCCATACTGCTACAATACACGTAACTAAAGAGTCCCGCAACTCCCGTGACGAATCCCGACTACTCTTGGCGAATATAAACTACTTACTCCCCCGTCACCCGTCGAACAAACCTCCACGCATCATCAATCCCCTCTGCCACCACCATCAAATGCTCCGCATTCTCATAAACCTTAAACTCCGTGGCCTGCTTACCAAGCGCCTCAACCGTACCCTTCAACATCGGAAGCTCTCCCGCCCCCAGACCAACGAAAACGGGAATCCCTTCTGGTATCTTGCCCCCTGCTGGCGCAAAAACCACTATCGCATCAACATCATCCGCTGCCGCTCCTAGTGCTAAGCCGCCCCCCATCGAATGACCAGCGATAACCAGCTTTTCCATCTTGACCCCTTGCGCCGCCAGCCAAGCCCGGCAATCCCGCACCGCATTCCCCGAAGCTCTTGGAGAAAGCACCAACCACCCATCCTTCACCGCCCGATCAACAAATCCACCCGCTCCATAACTCTCCGGGAACATATTCTCGCTCCCCCCTGCCCCATGGAGAGCAATCAAAACCCGCTTGTACTTCGACGGTTTATCAAACGGGCCAGACCCTCCGCTCACCCTGATCACAGTGCTTTCCCACCGGGCGTAAACGGGCATCAAGTCCTTTTGAACTTCCGGTACCGTCGAATCCGCCCGAGCCGCCGCATCTGCAACCGAAAACGGAGATTCTAAACCACCCAGCCGACCCGCCGAAAGTTGGCGCGCTACCTCGTTCCAATGAGGATGAGCAACCCGCGCTAGTCCCTGTTTGATTCCAACTGCAGGAGCCCCTTTCGAGCCCCAATCCTTTGCCCCAACCAGCCACGCCGACCCACTGTCAAATTGGAAATCCCCCACCGAAAAATTCTCTGTCCCCCGCACCGATTCATGAAAGGGGGGATATATCATCGCCATTGCCCGATCCTGAGTTTTCACCTGCCGCACCACCACCCCATTCGCAGGAACATTGAATTCGTGACCTTCCCACTTCACCGTGAGCGAACCCGCCCCGGCATAAGCCCGAGCTATCGTCACCTCAACCGTTTCCCCTGGTTCGTATATTTGCGGCTTCACCCGAAAGATCAACTCCTCACCCTCCCTCGGCGACCGACTTTCCAAAATCGCCGTTGCCTGATCAAGCTGCTGACAAACTGGCCCAAACTGACCCGAAAAGAACCCCATTACGGCACGGTTCACCAGAGGCATTGCTTGTTTTTTCTTGGCCGCATCCGCCTTCACCCAGGCCGAATCCATCACCCGCAACCGAATCCCCATGTCCACCCGGCTCGCCGTGACCTCACCCCCTGCCTGCCCCAAAATCATCAACGCCAAACTCATGACCAACATATCCAACTCCTACTCAATAGACGACCAAAACCTCTCCACGATTTACTCAATCTCCAGCCAATAGCTCTGCCTAACCAACCACGCAATACGGTCCAAACCCGAAGCCTCACGAATGACAACCTGTTCATTTTCAAAAAAAATCTCAAATCATTGTCGGTATCGATGCATCTTCGACGACACATTATCGAGCAACCGCTCACAATACAACCGGAAACACAAAAATGAAAAACTACTTGATCACCATCTTCAACTCGCCAGAAGCCGAAAAAACCTGGGAGAACCTGACCCCTGAGCAAATGCAAGCGAGCCTCTCCAAATACATGGCCTACTCAGAACGCCTCCGCAACGAGGGCCGTCTCCTCGCCGGCGAAGGACTGAGCATGAACGGCCACACGATCCGAGGGACAGGTGCCGATCAGCATGTCACCGACGGCCCCCACATCCTCGCCAAGGAGCTGGTTGGCGGATTCTATTTCATTACTGCCGAGAACCTTGATGGAGCCCTTGCCATCGCCCGAGATTGCCCGGGACTAGCTCATGGAGCAACCGTCGAAGTCCGAGAACAAATGGACTACGGCCAGTAAGAAGCCAAATGGACACCCCAAACTTCCGCGCTGAACACAGCAAAATCACCGCCCACTTGGTGCGGAAGTTTGGACCCCATCACCTTGATGACATCCTCGATGCCACCCAAGAAGCGTTCATCACCGCCCACCAATCATGGCCCCACCACGGAACTCCCCTAAACCCCACAGGTTGGCTCATTACCACCGCCGAGCGACGACTCATTGACCAACTTCGACACAAAATTCGCCTCGAAACAATAGTCTCCGAACTCCCAATCAACGAAGTAAAAAGCCCCGATGAGCTTCACTTATTCTTCCTTCTATGCTCCCCCAAACTGAGCTACCAAGATCAAATCTGCCTCATGCTACGAACCCTCGGCGGACTCAATTCCGCTGAAATCGCCCGCCTCCTCCACCAATCAGAAGAGGCAATCCAACGTCGAATCACTCGCGCCAAGTCAAAACTCAACCCCGCCGATCTCACCACTCACCCAACTGCCGAGTCCATCACCGCAATCCTCAAAACTCTGTACCTCTTGTTCACCGAAGGGTACGAAACCGCCCGCGGACCCGACCATATCCGCCCTGATCTTGCCCGGCAAGCTCTCGTCCTCACCGCCCAGCTCGCTCTTCACACCAAAAGTGACTTTCCCGAAGTCCATGCCCTCAAAGCCCTGATCCACTTCAACATCAGTCGTTTTCCTGCGCGAACAACCAGTGAAAACCTTCCAATTTTCCTCGCCGACCAAGACCCCGCTCAGTACGATCAACACCAAATTCAACTGGGATTCCAGTCCCTAGAGCAAGCATTTCAAACCACATTCCTCACCCAATATCATCTGGAAGCCGGACTTGCTGCCGCCATCTCCCTCAACGCTCCGGCAGAGGAAATCCTCAATTGGCACGATCAGTTAGTCAGTTCATTTCCAAGCCCCAACGCCCGCCTATCTCACGCGATCGCCCTCGGAACAGCCCAGGGCCCCGAAGCTGCCCTCGCCCAGATCGCCACGCTTACCGATCTCATTGAAAGCCCTTACTACCACGCCGCCCTCGGATACTTCCAAGCCAAAGACGGTCAAAACCAAGCCGCTGCTGAAAGCTACCGCCGCGCAACCTCGCTCACCATGTCATTGCCAATGAAGCAAGCACTTACAAGAACTGGCGAACTCCTTAGTCCCGACTAACAACCAAAACCTCTTCTCCCCCAATAATTACCCGGTCTCCAACCCGAATTTTCCGCCCGCGCCGCTGATCAATCTCTCCATTCACCAAAACCTCTGTCTCCGCCAAAAACATCTTGATCTCCCCCCCGTTGCCAATCATCCCCAAAGCCTTCACCAACTGCCCCAATGTGATGAATTCCGTGTAAATCCCAAATTCCCTTGCCATAACCCCATCATGACGCCCAGACTCTAAGACATCCAGGTCACAACGGACTCGTCCCCCCTTAAAATCATTCTTTGTGAACAAAAAGTCCAGAAATTTATGATCAAACCTGTTAACTTTCCTTTATCATTGTAGTTATAGCTCTATGAACAACCGCTGGCAACACTTCCGATTCAACTACAACCGCCGACCAATCATCTTTAGAGGCATCAATCTCTGGGCATACCCTTGGCGGGCTGTTGGTATCTCCACAGAAATCCTTGGCCCAGGTCGGGACGTCACCATCGAAGCCTGTGTCTATGAAATCAGAGTTAAGGGCACTTCCCACTTCTTTGCCGCAATCGAAATTCTGCCCAACTACTGGCTCTTCGCTGCAAAGGACGACCCCTTCGACTTCACCGGAAACCCCACCGAGACTGAACCCGAACCACCCCATCGCACCGCTTACGACCCGATCCCTGAGTGCATGCAAAGCTACTTCTAAAAACTAATTACGCGGAATAATGCAACCAACTGCTGCCGTTGTCGGCTGGCTGACTGGAAGTCCCGCGAGCATCTCATCAAGAGCCACCCGCAGATCTCGCCGAAAACCCTCACGCACCTTTCCATGCTCAACATTTTGATTGTCAATCCGCCCTCGATATTTCATTCGCCAATAGGAATCAAAAGTCACTACTTCTGGCGTCACCGTCACCCCCGTTGCCTTCACCCACTTCAACTCCGGATCCATAAATCCCGGAATCTGATAACCAAAGTCTTTCCAATGCTTGCGATACTCCGGTGCATATTTGGGAGACCCAAGATAAACCAAAGAAAAACCAACTCCTTTCCTAACGTACTCTGCCTCAATCCGCTGAATTTCCGGCGCATACCGATTCGCAATCGGACATTGGTCAGTCACAAAAATTAGAACATGAGCCTGGTTCTCACCCATTTTGAGTTGAGTAACGTCACCGGCCAAGTTTAACCCTGCGCCTAACTCAATCGAAGCGGTTGGAAGCTCATCAACCCCCGCTGCCAAGATCATTCCCAAGAGCCAACCTGTCACAACTTTAAGTGTACAGCAAATCACGCCAAAGGTAAACTCGCCTTATGTTCACTAAAGCCGTCATTCCCGCCGCGGCTTCGACCGCGCTGCTGACTATCGCCGCGATCACACCTTCCCAAGGCACTTCCCCGAGTCCCAATTTCGCCGAAGATATCGCCCCCATCATCCAAAAAAATTGCCTTCCCTGTCACGGCCCCAACGGGATCGGCCCATTCGATTTCACCACCTACCGTAAGTTTAACCAGCACATCGAGCTCATCCGCATCCAAACTCTCAGCCGGAATATGCCCCCCACCCACAGCTCATCCGATTTTGGACAGATCGCTGAGGCACCCCCATTAACAGATCAAGAAATTATTGCCCTTCAAGGCTACATCAGGGCCGGCCTCCCCGAAGGACAACCTCTGCTCAATCCCATCTCTGGGCCTCAAAAGCACGAAACACAACCAACAAAAGTCTTCAAGCCAAATTCACCACTACCCTCACGAGCAGAGGGAGTCATGTATTGGCAAACCGCGACATTTCCAGTTGCTGAAGCCACCCACCTCACCTCAATCTCAATCACTCCAGAAAACCCCCGAATTGTCCGGAGCGCGCAGTTCTACGTAGCTTCTCCAGGAACCAATCTAAAGCTCATCCCCGTTAATCCCAACACACTGATCACCGCTCCGGGTGTAACACCGCTCGGCGCGTGGGCACCCGGATTCCCAACCTGGAAACTCCCACCAAAAACAAGCTTTACAATTCCCAAAGGTTCGCTACTCATCGTCGCCAGCAAAATCCAACCCTCAGGTCGATCTCAGTCAACTAACTTTTCGCTAAACCTCACAAAAACCACCCAACCCCAACCAAACGCCGCCGAGATAGTATCGTTCCGAAACTCCAACTTTGAAATCCCCGCCAACGAAGCTCCCGTAATCACAATAGGTAAAACCTTCACTCAGCCGGCAACCCTGATTGGACTCATCCCTAAAGCCCGCTTTTATTGCGGAGTTATCAGCGCAAAAGTAACCGAACCGAACCAAAAGACAAGAAAACTTTTGGAACTTGATCGCTGGAATCCATTTTGGACAGGCAACTATCAATTCACCAAACCGGTAAACGTCCCTGCTCAGGCAAGACTAGAATTTAACTTCACCTATTACAACGACGACCGGTGCTCAATGAACGAATTTCGGGATCCGGAAACTGTCGTTTCTGGACCCCGATGGGAAGACGAAGTGTGCGAAATGCACCTCCTCATCAGCCGTCCGCGTTAACGCACGAATTTGAAGCTCACTTCATCAATACCCGCCTGAAGACGAGCAACGGTTCGCACGTCAGCAAACCACTTGATCTGAACTTTAACTGCGTTGGTGCCTGGCTGGACATAGCGACTCGCTTGGTTCGAAATCACCACTGTGCGTGCCGTCGAAGTCAACTGAAACGGCTCGGAGCTAAATTCGTCGTAGCTGTTCGTCGTCCAATTGAACACCCGAATCCTCTGCCGATAGCCACCTGATAGCGCTCTTGAAACAACCTTGACTTCGATCCGATCCGGGGAAGAATCAAATGCATTGGCCGATGATTCGATTCCTGCCGCACTTCCGTCCGCACTCGGCCCACTAACTTCCGATATCCGAAGCTCATTCCCGTCTGATTCAGCCAAAGAGGCCAAGTTACCGCTGACTATTGAAGCCCGGAGAAGTGAGAAATCAGCGGCCGCTTTTCGCCGTGTAGTTGCATCTGTGACATCCAAAATGTAGAGACCTGTATTGATGTCACTCACCAATACTGTCCCACTGGGAAAGAACGGATAGCAACTCCAAGCTCCGTCATATCCGCGGTTATCATCCGCCAAAAAGGTGTCGTACCAGCCTGTTTGAATCGGAGAAATTGGGTTGTCACCAACTTCAAAGACCCTCAGTCCACTGCGATAGTTCGCTTGGAACACAAATCCATCATCCACATACTGGTTATGGTCAATTGCCAACAAGCCTGTCGTAAAGGAGCCGACGTAATAGGCGTTCAACGGATCCTCAACGTTAAAGATCAGCGACCGTGTCGGAACTTGAAGATTGCTTTCGTCAAACTCGTCATCAACATAAAGGTAGCGCTTGTCGTGACTCAACCAACCCTGGTGGCAATATCCCATGTTCGGATAGATCACCCGCTTGATCATGACCGGATTGCTCTTGTTCGTCATGTCGTAGATATCAATCCCTCGACCTTCACTAAAGCCGTACCAAATCTGCTTACCCGCAAACGGGCCAGAATCGTAAGTCACGATCTGTGCATCATGATGATAGTTGGTGGTCATACTGGCCGGACCCACCTGCACCGGATTAGTCGGATCAGTCAGATCAAAGCACATCGTTGTGCCCGTTCCATTTCTTGAACCCACCGTGTACAAAAATCCGTTATCTTCGTCCATCACAACATTGTGAGTTCGCCCTGGACTTGCAATCGTCCGAACCAATGTTATGACGCCATTATCAATGTTACGGATATCAATCACTTGAATGCCCGTACCAGAGGCTTCCGTGACTGCATAAACGACACCATTGTAGACTTTGACACTCCCCCACAAACTGGCCGTATGAGGAACCGAACCAACAATTACAGCATTCGCCGGGTCAGTGATCTCAACAAAGGCCACCTTATTGTTCAAACCCATGATCGCATATTCACGACCAGAAGGACTCACATAACCCCAGCAATCATTTCCTGATCCAGAGCCAAAAGTCGCAAGCGAAATTTGCTTGTGCAACTTCACCGCTTGTGATTGTTGGGCGTGGCACGTTACAGCGAAGATCGAGATCATCACCAGCGCTAAAATTTTTTGTCCGATTTTTGCAAGCATGTCAACTCCGCACCCCCAAATCGAGGATGCAATAACAACAGAATATCGTATCTGGCCCGTCAAATCAAACATTTTCAAGAATAATTCATCTACAAATCATAAGATGCCAATCTGATTACAGCATTTTTAGCAGATTTCCGGGCGAGACACTCAAGCCTCGCCCGGAATCCAAAAATTCAATTCAAAACAATCCGAGAAAGTCGGGCATTCGCCCCTTCCGTCAGAACATAAAGGAACCCATCTGGTCCTTGACGAACATCTCGAACCCGAGAACCCATATTCAACTGAGTAATCCCCAGAACCCGACCCTGATCGTCCAAATCAATTCGCCGGACATCTTGACCGGCCAGTCCACCACTGAAGACATCACCCTTCCACTTCGGATACTTCTCTCCCGAATAAAATGCCATGCCGCAAGGAGCCGGACAAGGCGTCCAAGCCACAAGCGGATCAACCATTCCCGGCAATGACGTATTGTCAGAAATCTTCGGCCCGGAGTATTCAAAACTAAATGTCGCCTCGGGCCAACCATAGTTCTTGCCCGCCTCAATCACGTTCACTTCATCACCGCCCCGCGCACCATGCTCATTCGCATAAACTCGGCCCGATTTCGGATCACGCGCCATCCCTTGGATGTTGCGGTGCCCCAAACTATAAATTTCCGGCAATGACCCCTCTTTCCCAACAAACGGGTTGTTCTTAGGAGCCTTACCATTCTCATCCAACCGCAACACTTTCCCGATATGGCTACCCAAATCCTGAACATGATGACGAGTTAATCGACCATTGATCGCCGATGGCGGGTTTCCTCCATCCCCAATACTCATCAAAAGCGTTCCATCAGCCATCCAGACAATCCGAGATCCAAAGTGCTGCCCTCCGGGCTTCGCAAAATTAGGTTTGAAAATCACTTCAGCATTCTGAAGCTGATTCCCGACCAGCTTGCCCCGCGCTAAGACCGTGTAGTTCCCCTGGCGTGTCCCCTGAACCGTCGTCATGTAAACCAGTCCGTTTTGCGCAAACTTCGGGTGCAAAACCACATCCATCAACCCCCCTTGCCCAACTTCAATCGTTTCCGGTAGTCCGGAAACTTCTGTCTTGGCTCCGGTTTTTGGGTCAACAATCAGGAGCCGCCCCGCTCGCTCCGTCACGAGCATTCGGCCATCAGGCAAAAACGCCAATCCCCAAGGAGTATTGAACCCAGTCATCAAGACGTCTTCTTTCCAGTTCGGCTCCGCCTTAGGAACACCGGTTGGCTCAACCTTTGCCTGAACTCCTCCCTCGGCAACAACCGACAAATCGCCTCCACCGCTCGCCTTGATCGGATCATCCTGACTCCCTGTCGCTTGGACACAAGCCACCGTTCCCAAAGCCAAGGCTCCCGCCACTCCAACAAATGTCCAATTTCGTCGCAAACTCATGCCTCTAATCTACTCATTTTCTGGGCCACCTGATGCAAATTTCAACCAAAAATCTAGTTACCGCGTAATCATCTAACGTGGGTAACATCCCCCCGGCTCGCCCGCCTAACCTTATGCCTCCCGAGCAAACCTCAAATACTCAGGCACATCACCCCGCAAAGCGCACCCCCCTCCGTGCCCTTGCCGATCTATTTTCGATCCGATACCACGCGCGCCGGCTAAGAGAAGACCTCGCCGCAACCAAAGCCGCCCTCGAACGCCGAAAAGCTCTCAACGAAGGTGTAGCGACCGCCGACGAACTTCCCGACATTTTCCGGGGCAAAATGATGGGCGTATTCTTCGCCACCGGTTGGACCAATCTCATCGGAATAGTAATCGGCGGCATCCTCCAATTCCGAACCGGAAACCCCCTTATCGGGCTTTATTCAACCCCACCCCTCTGTTTCCTCATCACCGGGATCGCCTTTCAGATCGGATGGTGGGCCGACAATAAAAAAATCTACAACCGCTACCATAGAGACCCTTTTCACCAATTCCTTCAACTCCAGAAAGATATGTGGCCCGTCCATCGCGCCGCTCTCCCCATCGCAATCGGATTCAGCCTCCTCAACTACATCATTCTTACACCCCTATACAGCGTTTTGACCTGGATCAACCCAGGTCTCGCCAAAAACACCCCCGCCGGAGCTCTGATCATGGCCATCGAATTCTTATTCATCGGCGGAACTTTTGTCCGACTCATGGGCGATTTCTTCGACCGACACGGCTATACCCTCGCCGCTAAGTACCGCGACATTTGTATCGAAAAATCTTAAAGTTCGCGCAATGCCTGAACAATTTTCGCCGCTGCATCGGGCAAGGCTTGCTCAAATCCTGCCGCCGACATCATCTTGAGCCGCTCGTCGTCCAACTTCCCCAACGCAGAACGAAGTTCGTCCAAGTTGTGGGCAATCACTCCTGCCCCTATATCTCGAAGAAAAGTCGCATTACCTTCCTCCTGACCAGGAATAAGAAATGGCCAATACACACAAAATGGAATCCCACTCGCTAAACTTTCAAATGTCGTCAATCCGCCCGGTTTACTCACCAAAAGGTGAGAAGTTTGCATCAATTCCGCCATTTTAGCCGCATCAACGTGCCCCAGAACCACCACCCGATCATCTCCTCCAAAAGCTGCCGTTAGTGAGTCAAAAGCAGCTTGATTGCGACCTGCGACAACCCGAACCCGCCAACCAGAATCCAACATCACACTCACTGCATCGGTCAACGGCCCCCCTCCAATCCCTCCACTTGATACAACTGCCCACTTCTCTCCGCTCCAGCTTCGCTCAAATTTCCGCTCACCAAAAACCGGATGAATCGGAATCCCCGTCACAACACAATGCGCACCGAGTCTCGGTTTCCGACGACGTAACACTTCCTTCGTCCATTCTTGAGGCACAAAAAACGCATCCGGACGTCCCCGAAGCCACATCCGATGAACATACAAATCAGTAACAACAATCCCCATCCGGAACCCAAACTCACGCCGCAATGGGACGAGCCTCGGTTGAGGCAAACTATGCGTACAAACCACCCAATCCGGACGCATCTCTGCAATTAACTTGCGAATCCTGCTCGTAAAAGTAAAGTCTAAGATTGTCTGAAAACCATAGTTAAACAAAGGTCGATCTGAACTTTTGTAGAGATGGCCCCAAAGCTCAGGTCGATCTTTAACAAGCTTCTCATAACCCCCGCGATACCAGCTCGTAAACGCATCCGGGGTCACATCCATCACATCTACAACCACCGCTTCCAAACCCGCCTTTTCCGCCTCCGCCGCAATCGCATAAGCCGCCGACATATGACCATTCCCAGTACTCGCCGAAAGAATCAAGAGCTTCGGATTACCCAACCGCTTGCTCCCGCCGCTCCGACTGCTTCCGGAACCGCTTTACCAATGGCCAAATCCTGCGCCTATTTAATCGCTGCAAGAGTGCACAGCCCAAATCCGCATAAAACACCAAGATCGTGAACGGAACTGCCAGCCAAAGCTCGTGCCAAACCGCAAAGAAGACTGGGAATACCCCTGTCAACGCCATGGAGAAATGTGTAAGTTCACTCACTCGCGAGGTGTTCTCAAACCGGATGACATCCTCTGTTTTCGTCCCCACATACTCCACCTCCATCCCCGCCGCCCTCTGCTCGGGTGTCAACCTCAATCCATTGATCACATACTCCACCAATATCTTAAACCACAGCATCCCCATCCAACGATAAACTCGATCCGTCTCCCAACCTTTTGGTGAAAACCACCACTCCCCCCAAGTCTCACTACGCACAATCTGAATCACCTCCGTAACTGAATCACCCGGATTTAATCTCTGAATCACACTCGCTTTGTATGCCTCCAAAACGATCAAACTTGTATGAAACAACACCAAAGCCAAAAACAGCCCCGCACCCCAATAGCCGTCGAATCGCCAAAACATCAACAGAACGGGCAGGTGAAAAACTAACCGCCAAAAATTCGCCTGTCCAAAATATCGCGTGGCGGAGCGAAACTCCTCAATTTGATCTGCCGAATATCCCGTCGACTCTTTTGCCTCCCTCAAACTCGGCAAAGGCTCCTCCCCCGCCTTCTTTGAAACAAAGAGGTGGAACTGCCGTAGCCCAAGCCTTTCAAGCAATTCCATCATCACAAATTCTCAACTATTTGGTTGAACCAGCCGCAAGCCGCTTCAACGCCTCCCAATTGCTCCCACGCTCGATTTTCTCCGGCCCCATTCTCAAAAGCTCAAGCCGACCATCAAAATGTTCAACGACTGCCGTGCAGTTTTCAACAAAATCTCCGGTATTAACATACACAAACCCATCCTCCTCCGTAACGATCTGCGGACGGTGAACATGCCCACAGACCACCCCGTCAAAGCCCGCTTCCCGCGCATAGTTCCCGACAAGCGACTCATAATGCGTTGCTTTGCCTATAAACTTCTTGATCCCTTTCTTGGTCACCGTTGTAAAGTCAATCGGACGCTTGCCATCTCTACTCCGCTTCTTGTTCAAGCTCGCATTCGCCAAACCCAGCACTTCATAAGCCCAAGCACCTACAAAAGCGAGGGGCTGATACTTCGTGCAGCTCCGGTCAAAGATATCTCCATGAACAACTAGTAAGTCCTTTCCATCCACAGTCTCGTGCAGAAAACTCGGCTCGATATCCAAGTTCCCCAGCTGCACTCCATGGATCCTCCGCATAAACGCATCATGATTTCCCGGCGTGTAACGAACAACCGCGCCCCGATTTCCGTGCTCCAAAATCTCTCGAATAATTCCCGTCGCCTGCGGCCCCCATTTGCGGTCTTTACGTCCAACCCAACCGTCAATAATGTCCCCCACCAAATACAAATACTCACATTCAAACGATTCTAAAAAGCGTAACGCCTCATCACTTTGAGACCCCACTGCCCCAATATGGATGTCCGAGATGAACACGGATCGGTATGCCTGTCGTTCTGCCATGCAAGAGCGTCTAACGCTCACCTATTGTACAAGATACAGAGTGAACCGCTCAAACTCGGCCCTTCTCTACGCAACTAATCCAGGTATATCACCATATCCGCAACATGGTGCCGTCACCACCGACTCCCCATGAACCCCAATCTCCCGCATGGCGCTTCATTCTCGCTTGCGCTGCCATTTCGTTCTTCATCCACCTCATCTGTATCCAAGCCCACGGCTATTTTCGCGACGAACTCTACTATCTCGCTTGCGCCAACCGCCTCGCCTGGGGCTATGTCGATCATCCACCACTCTCAGTATTTGTTCTAAAGGGATTCACGACTCTTTTCGGCACTGAACTTTGGGCCGTTCGATTACCTGGATTTCTTGCTCATATTGCAATCGTGATCCTATACGGACTCATTACCGCCCACCTCGGAGGCAAAAAAACTGCTCAAACTCTAGCTTGTCTTTTCGCGAGTCTGACACCCGTTTTTGCCGTCGTGACTCACCTCTATTCCATGAACGGCCTCGACATTGCGCTCTGGGCCGCGGCCGTTCTCGCATGGCTCAAAGCATCACACCCTGAATCCCGAAAACTATGGCTTATCGTCGGGCTCTTCTGTGGACTTGCCCTCCTCAATAAACTGAGCGGACTCTGGCTTGTAGCTGGGCTCGGACTCTCAACCCTGGCATCTCCCCGCCGAATTGAGCTCAAATCATATGAACCTTGGCTCGGCATTCTCCTCGCATTCATTATCTTTTCTCCCCATTTCGCCTGGCAACAAGAGCACAACTGGATCACCCAAGAATTCGTCCGAAACGCAACCCAGTTCAAAATGGTGCCTCAACCCCCTTGGATCATCCTCGGGGTTCAGGTCGTCGTAACAAATCCAATTCTCGCCATCTTCTGGATTCTCGGCATCTATGCCGGGGTCAAAAACCCTCACTGGCGTCCCTATGTACTCACCTACGTCCTCGTCATAACCGTGCTACTTTTGAGCATGCGGAGCCGTGAGAACTACCCTGCCCCCGCCTACATCTTCGTAGTTCCCCTTGGTGCGATCATCCTGAGCCAATCGTTCAAAGAACTCAAATGGACGCGCCCCACATTTATCGCAGCCCTGATTCCATCAAGCATCTTCTGCCTTTGCATGGCTCTGCCCATACTCCCACCCCCCCTCTTTGAACAGATCGTCTCAAAGTCCGACGTGGAAGTGCCCGCTACCGAACGAGGGAAGAAATCACCCCTCCAGGGCCATGCCGATATGTTCGGATGGCCGGCAATGGCCGCCACCGCCCGCGAGATCTGGCTCACCCTCCCAGACGAAGAACGGTACCGAACACCCATCTTTGGTATGAATTACGGCGAATCATCCGCCGTATGGTTTTTCAATCAGTCCGAACCAAACCTTCAAGTCATCGGGCGACACAACGAATTCTGGTTGTGGGGACCTGGCGATTGGGATGGTCAAACCCTGATCGTAATCGGAGAACTGACTCCCGAAATTCGGAACGCTTTTGATTCGGCAGAGGAAGTCACCCGACTCAACGAACGATATGCCGTTCCCGAGGAAGCCACCGCCCCAATCACGATCCTCCGGGGACTCAAGAAAACAGTCCCCGAGTTTTGGGCCGATATCCGCCACATTCAATAGCCAAATCCCGGCACCCCTACCTAAATCGCTCTAATCCCAATCAGGAACAAGCAAGACAGAGGATCACTGGATTCTCTCACCCATTGCTTGACCCATGAACACTCACCTCAACCACGAACAAATCCCTGCCTCCCACGCCATTCACCACCCAGCAATCGCGCAACTCCAAGCTGTTCGCGCCACTCAAGTTTCAGAGTCCCCTGCCAGCCAAAGACCCGGCTCCGAAAGCAACTCCCAGCGTCACCAAGAGTCCGGAATTTCTGCTGGCGGTGCCGGTCCTGGCCCGCTCCCCGAACTCAGCCCGGATTACCTCCGGATTAAAGAACGCCTTGATGTCGCCCAATCCACCCTCCATCAATTGACTGACCTCATTGACGGAACTGTGGAAGGCGTTTCTGGTTACGGCCCCGCCAGCAATAAAAACAACCAGCGTCTCCTCAAGGGCGCTTTCGGTGCGGCCCAAGAAATCGTTTCCCATGCAGAGGCAGGTGGCGAAGCCATCATTCGCCTTCAGCCCGCAAACATCTATAACAAAACCATCCCCACCGAATCCCAACGCGCCATCGCCGCGTATGGGGCAAACGCATTTCACACTCCCCAAAAATCAAAAGATCCGTCTCTCGTTCGCCAGGCGATCCACATACTACAACTCCACGTCGCAGGACCGAATGGCGTCCTAGCTGACTTGCAAAACCTTGCCGAGAATGGACCCCACTCCTCCGACCGTGCCCGTCGCGCACTTGGGGAAGCCCGCAACACCCTCGTCGGCCTCCAAAATGTTATCGCTGACACTCAAGCCAAAGCCCTTGACCAAATGCGCGCAACCGGGACAATTGCCCACGCCAAACCCCTCGACCGTAATCTCTAAATCCTAGTTCAAAGAACGCTTCCACTCATCCAATTTCATCAGCGCATCAAGCGGAGACAGAGCATTTACATCCAACTCCTTCAGTGCCTCTACAACCGCGTGGGGTTGCTCCTCAAAAAGTGATAGCTGCATACGTTGCAAACTCACCGGAACCTCAACCCTTTCTTCACGCCCTTCCAAAGAATTCAATACCTCTCCCGCCCGTCGAACCACACTTGGCGGCACCCCTGCCATCTTCGCTACATGTAATCCATAGCTTCGATCCGTCCCCCCCGGCAATACCTTATGCGCCCAGACAATTTGATCTCCCCGCTCCTCCACCGCCACCCGAAAATTTGCGACCCCCGGCGTCTGCTCCGCAATCTGATTGATCTGATGGTAGTGAGTCGCAAACAATGTCTTAGCTCGCGCCCGCGCCAAATATTCCACCATCGCCCAGGCAATCGCTAGTCCATCAAACGTCGATGTCCCCCGACCGACCTCATCCAAAACCACCAAACTCCGATCGGTTGCGTTGTTCAAAATATTGGCACTCTCAACCATCTCCACCATGAACGTACTCTGACCGAGTGCAATCTCATCCTTCGCTCCAATCCGCGTAAATACGCGATCACACAACCCAAGCCGACAGCTCGCCGCCGGAACAAAACTACCGATCTGCGCCATCACCACAATCAACGCCGCCTGACGAAGGAACGTAGATTTCCCGCTCATATTTGGGCCCGTCAAAACGATGAGCCTGGTTTCATCGCCCAAATCCAAGTCGTTCGGAACAAACGTGCCCACCCCCGCATCCACCACTGGATGCCGCCCTGATCTCACCTCAAAGACGTCATCGTCCACCAGGTCTGGCTTGACATACCCCCGGTCAAGCGCCACCTCTGCCAGTCCACACAAACAGTCAAATTCGGCAATCACTCGTGCTGTCTTCAGCAAAGCTGGCCCATGTGCCGCCACCAAGTCCCGCAATCGGCAGAAAATCTCATATTCCAATTCATCAGCTTTCTCTTCTGCTCCTAAAACCGCTGACTCATGCTCTTTAAGTTCCGCCGTGATGTATCGCTCCGCATTCGCCAAAGTCTGCTTGCGAATGTAGCGATCCGGCACCTTGTCCGCCATCGCCCGACTAACTTCCAAGTAGTAACCAAATACTGAGTTGTAACCCACCTTGAGTTTATCTAGCCCCGTCGCCGTCCGCTCTTTTGCCTCAAGCCGAGCGATATACCCCTTACCATCCCGAGAGAGTTGCCTCAAAGAGTCCAACTCAAGATCAAACCCTTCTCGAATTACACCGCCTTCCCTCGCCGAAACAGGTGCCGAATCCGCAACCCCTTTCCTCAGCTGTTCTGCCAAATCCTCATGCCGATCAAAATCGTTTTTCAGCACCTTCAAATGTCCCAGCGCAACCCGTCGAACTGCATCTTCAATCGCTGGCAACGCTTCCAGCGAATCCCGCAACCCGAGCAAATCCCGGGGCGTTGCGAGACCAGTCGCACACCGGCTCACCGACCGTTCAATATCGCAAAGCCGCTTCAACCCCGCCCGTAAATCCGCCCGAACCAAAACATGCCCACCAAACCGCTCGACCGACTCGTTTCGCGCCCGAATCATTCCCAAGTCCAATAGCGGCTGCTCAATCCACCGTCGCAGGAGCCGGGCTCCCATCGTTGTCACCGTCCCATCCAGAACGCTGAGCAACGTGTTTCTCCGCCCTCCATCCCCCAAATTCTGAGTTAATTCCAAACTTCGACGGGTGCTCGGATCAAGCTGCATAAACCCGTCAGTTGAATAATAAGCCAGCCCTGAAACATGTGAGAGCCCAACCCCGTTGGTTCGAGCATAATCCAAAACCATCCCCGCTGCAACCGCTGCCCCGGGACGATCCTCAATCCCAAAACCACCCAACTGAACGACCTCGAACTGGTCCTTCAAAAGTCGCTCTGCCTTTCTCGCATCCACCCCGTCTCGCTCTGTCGCTATTAACCCCAATCCATTCGCCGCCGTTTCCTCAATCCCGACCGCCATCTTCGTAGAAAACAACACCTCTGTCGGCATCAAACGCGCTAACTCCTGCAAAACCCGCTCCCCCACCCGATCCCCATCAATTTCCGTGACCATGAACTCTCCCGTCGAAGAATCCAAAGTCGCAATCCCCGCTTTCCCATTCACCATACACAACGCCGCCAGAAAGTTATTGCTCCCAGGAGTAAGCATGGACTCTTCCATCAGCGTCCCCGCCGTCAAAACCCTCGTCACTTCCCGGCGAACCAACCCCTTCGCTTTCTTAGGATCCTCAACCTGGTCACAAAGTGCCACCTTCTGCCCCAGCCGAACAAGCTGCGCCAGATATTTCTCCACCGAATGAAATGGCACCCCCGCCATCGAAATACGGCCGTTCTTGCCATCCTCTCGACCTGTTAGAGTGATTTCAAGGAGCCTTGCGGCTGTTTCCGCATCTTCGCCATAAAACTCATAAAAGTCCCCCACCCGCATCGCCATCAATACGCCCGGATGAGCCTCTTTCGCCCGGAAATACTGTTGCAACATGGGGGTCTGCGCGTTCACTGAAATAACCTGCTTCACAGTATGCCAAATCCCCTCCCTCCCCTCTCACCCCTATACCAGCTAAAATAAAGGGAGATCGCCCATGAAAAAGCTTCTTCTCCGCTGGATCATCCTTGTCGTCGCCTTCATTGGGGCAAGTTACTTAGTTAATCTCATCATCCCAAAAGGCATCACTATCGATCTCACAACTCAGGGAATCATCACGTTATTTGTCGGAAGCGCTTTCCTCGCCATCGTCAATGCAACGCTCGGCAAACTTCTCAAGCTCATCGCATTACCCCTCAACTGTCTCACCCTTGGCCTCTTCGCCCTCGTGATCAATGCCGCCCTTTTCTGGGCTGTCGGAAGTCTCGGCCTCGGCTACAAAGTTGAAGGATTCCTTGCCGCATTTGTTGGCTCCATTCTTGTCTCGGCGATCAGTGCCGTCCTCGGAGTCTTCATCCCGGATGATAGCAAAGAAAAAGACTAGACGGCTCCAAAACTGGCTTTTGCCAACCGCCGACCTCTTCCGCTACGTCCTTCTCGCTGCGGGGGGCTTTCTCGTACTCCTCCTCGGCATTCATATGAGCTTCCAGTACGTCTTGCAAGCTCTGTTCAACAACGTCGGCGTCACTTGGGATAACATCGCCTCCCAAATCTCTGGCCAACCTGATGGTCGCCAAGTCACTCACTTTGTCGGAGGAATCCTCATGGCGATCGGAGGCTACAGCGTATGGCGCGGTACACGCGGATTCTTCCGCCGTCTCGGCTCGGTTGCCGCTACCCCCGGCAAAAACGCCCTTGTCTCAGGCTATCTCAAACGTCAACAGCTCGCCCGTGGCCCTCGTATCGTCGCCATTGGCGGCGGAACTGGACTCTCCACTCTACTCCGCGGCCTCAAACAGTACAGCTCCAACATCACAGCCATCGTCACCGTCACCGATGACGGCGGTTCGTCTGGCCGGCTCACGCAAGAAATGGGCATCATCCCCCCCGGTGACCTCCGCAACTGCCTTGTCGCCCTCGCCGATGCTGAAAAGCGAATGACCGACCTTTTCCAGTACCGATTCTCCGCCGGTACCGGAGCTCTCAGCGGACACAGCATTGGCAACCTCCTCCTCGCTGGATTTGTCGAACAAGCCGGTGGCGATTTCGATGAAGCCCTCCAACTCGCCTCCGAAGTCCTCGCCATTCGGGGACGAGTGATCCCCTCCACGACCGACAATGTCACCCTCCGCGCCCTGATGGAAGATGGCTCAACCCTCGAAGGCGAAACCACCATCGTTGAATCTCACCTCAAAATCCAACGGATCTATCTCAATCCTGCCCACCCCCGGCCACACGAAAGTGCAATCGAAGCCATCCGTGAAGCCGACCTTATCTGTATCGGCCCCGGAAGCGTCTACACCAGCATCGTCCCCAATCTTCTCGTCCCCGGCATTGCCGAAGCAATCCTCGAATCCGACGCTCTTAAAGCCTACATCTGTAACGTCATGACCCAAGCCGGCGAAAGCGACAAACTCACCGCCGCGGAGCACGTCGTTGCTCTGCAAGCCAACGTTCCCAATCGAGTGTTCGATTACGTCCTCATCAACACCGCTACTCCCCACATTGACCTCGTCGAAAAATACCAAGCTTCGAATCAAGAACTCGTAATCCCCGACGCAGATCGGATCAAACAAATGGGTTACCGACCCGTTCCCGGCAACTTCATGTCAGAATCCGACTACGTCCGTCACGACCCCATGCGCATTGCCGCTCGCCTCATCGACCTCCTCAAAAAAATATGAACGGCATCGCCATCATCCTCAGCGGCCCTTCGGGAGTCGGCAAAGACACTGTCATCGACCGTTGGCAACAACTCGATCCAACCGTCCAACGCGTCGTTGCTTTCACTACCCGGCCTCCCCGTCCCGGCGAAGAAAACGGACACTCCTACCACTTCGTCACTCGCTCAACATTTGAATCCCTTGCCGCCTCAGGACACTTCCTGGAATACAAAGAAGTCCACGGAAACTTTTACGCAACCCCCCTAAAAACTCTGCGCGACATGGTCAAGCAAGGCAAAAAAGCCATCCTCAAAATTGATGTCCAAGGTGCTCTCCAAGTCATGCCTGACCACCCTGAAATCCTCAGCATCTTTCTCATTCCCCCTTCACCTGAAGAACTCATCAACCGCCTCAAAAATCGCGGTACCGAATCCCCTGAAAAACTCGCCGAACGCATCAAAAATGCCGAGTTCGAGCTCGCCCAAGCCCCCCACTACCAACACCATGTGATCAACCAAAACGTAGATGACTGCGTCCAAGAAATCATGACCATCGTGGAGAAAGAATGTCAAAAATTGTCCTCGGAGTAAGCGGCAGCATCTCTGCCTACCGCGCCTGCGATCTCGCTCGTGATCTCATGCGCGCCGGACACACCGTGCGTGTCTGCCTCACCGACTCTGCAGCCAAATTCGTCACCCCCGTCCTCTTTGAAACTCTTACTGGTAACGCCTGCCTCACCGATACGTTTGTGGAACCCACTAGGGGCCGGATGGCGCACATCGACTGGGCGCGCGAGGCCGACCTCATCCTCATCGCCCCCGCCACCGCCAACACCCTCAATAAGATCGCCCAAGGAATAGGCGACGATATGCTCACGACCTTAGTTCTCGCCGCCCAAGTCCCTCTCCTCATCGCCCCCGCCATGAACCCAGCAATGTACACCCATCCAGAAACGCAGGCAAGCATACACAAACTCCAATCCCAAGGCGCATTCTTCATCGAACCTACAGAAGGCGACGTCGCCTCCGGCGAAACTGGACAAGGCAAACTCGCCCCAAATGCCGACATCATAGCGATCACTGAATCCGTGCTCTCCCGCCGCCTAACCCTTAACGGAAAAACTATCCTCATCACTTCCGGTCCTACTCAAGAACCCATTGACTCCGTTCGATTCCTCACTAACCGCTCCTCCGGCAAAATGGGCCTCGCCATGGCACGGGCCGCTCAACTCATGGGCGCCAAGGTCATCTTGATTACAGGCCCCACGAGCCTTCCTGATCCCGCCAACGCCACTACGATCCACGTTCGCACTGCCGAACAAATGCTCGCCGCCGCCCAGGAACAGGCACCAAAAGCCAATTGGATCATCGGGCTCGCCGCCGTCTCCGACTACCGCCCCGCCAACCCAAGCCCCACTAAAATCCGGCGATCAGAAGCTGATCTCACCCTCACCCTGACCCCCAATCCCGACATTATCGCCACACTTGCCAAAGAAAACCCCACAAAGCGAGTTATCGCGTTCGCAGCTGAACCCACCCAAGACACCGAGTTCGCCACCGAAAAAATGCACCGCAAAGGCGTCTCCGCCATCGCTCTCAACGACATCTCCAACTCTCAAATCGGATTCCAAAGCGACGAAAACGAACTCACTCTAATCCTCGCAAACGGCGAAACCCACCAATCCGGCCGCAAATCAAAACTCGGTTGCGCCCTTTGGCTCTTGGATCAGCTCAGCGAAAACCCCTAACGCCGCAGATTCAGCGCAACCGTAGTCTTTCCATCATTGATCAAGCCCCGAATCGTGGCATCCATTGCAATCCACTGACCAGTTTTGGCATCAATAATCCAAGTGCCGCGTCCCATCTCCGGACGCTCGCGATCATTACCCGCCACCACCATCTCAACCGTAGCCCGTCCGTCGGTAACGGAGCGCAATGTGTAGCTCAATCGAACCCCCGGAATTTTGCCCCGCTCTGGATAAACAACCTGCCAACCGCCCCCGACTGCGACCGGCTTTTCCGGTGCAACAAAGCTCCGCACTCGGCCCAAACTCCAAGCATCCCTGGCTTCTGAATCTCTTAACCCCACAAACCCCTTCACCATGCCTCGCGCATCAAAGTCAACCGTCGTTTCCGTCTTGCGTGCATCGCGCATTTCGTCCGCCCCCATGCGGATATCTGTCCCCAAATTCGTCGTCTTCGTCCGATAACCTTCGCCCGTAACAGAATCCACCACCTGCCTCAACCTCGCCGAGACAACATACTTCGGCTCGGCCCCCGGTGTCTCCATTCCAAACGTAAACTCCGAAGCATCTCCCTTTTTCGGATCCCACCGCAATGAATAGCTCTCCGCCGGAGCCAAAACCCCCGCATTCACCGCGAAGAAAATCAAACCGCAAACCGTCATATCCTATACAATAGACGGTGCAACCCTTCAAGTGATACGCCCATGAAAATTTCGACCCTCCTTGCCCTTATAATTGCTCTACCTCAGCTCGGATTGGCTCAATCAGACATCGAGAGTGACTACATCAAAACGCTGACTCTTCCTAATATCTTCTATTCAAAGAGCAAGGCGGTATATGTTATGCCCCCTAAACAGGTCTTTTACGGTGCAGTTACTGGCGTTTCAGTTCGATCAGACTCCCATTTCATCAGTTTCATCGGCGACTCATCCGCACATCGAACAATTCCTGGTCATGCTGAGAAGAATATCTCTGCATTGAACATCGGCCCGACTCAAGCCATTTACACTTATCATTTCCGATCTGGCATGTTAAAGAAAATAATGGATGTTCCAGCAAAAATTCTGGACTGCTTTTTCCCGGAGGGTAGCCAAGAGCTCTACTTATCCTTTGAGCAAAATGATCGCATCATCAACCTTCTTATCTCGCCCGAAACGGGCCAACGACGCCAATTCAACCCACCTCAAACTGAGCTCGATTGGAGCTATCCCCGGTTTATTCCCAATAAAAATGTTGTCGTCTATACAGATCAAGACGCAAATGAAAATCTTGTTCTTCATGTTCTTTCGTTACAAAACATGGGAATCCGAACTTTCAGATTTGGGAAAATCCAACCGTATTTCGTTAACTCATCCGCATCAAATCTATATGTAACTATTGATCGAACCCATTTCGAAGTTAACCTTCTGAATGGTCAACTCACCGAAATGCCTCTGGATTTTAAAATTCAATATCAAGAACCACCCTACGACGTAATCCCCGGCGAAGCTGTAACGATTGGCGATCCCTCCATATTCAGGCAAAGGTGGTCGAACAAACCCCAGTCAACAACTGAAAATCTCAAACCACTCATCATCGCCCGTGACGGACTTGACGGAAAATCTACTTTCGATGGAAAATTTGTTTATTACACAGACCGCTCCGGGCTATTCCTCGCTGACCTTGTGGACATATCAATTCCGGATCTCACCGAACTCGCAAAGGAAACCGTCAAACGTGAAGCAATGTCTCGCGCCAAACAGGTCGGAACCGGAATGATAATCTATTGCGCAGACTATGACGATCACTTGCCTCTGGCCAATGATTGGCAAGCGTCTATTCACCCGTACATCAAAAACAGCTCACTCACAAATGGCTTCACCTACCTGATGAATGGTCAAAATATCATCGACATCGAGAATATCACTCAAACCGTCATCGGAATGATTGAAACTCCATTCGGTACAGCAATCGTTCGCGGCGATTCATCGGTTATCTGGAAAGACCGCCCCAAAAGAGTCGAAGGTCAAAGCACCCTCAAATTCTAAGCCCGCAATACTCCGCCAGACCCCGCAACTCACCCACCAAAGCCGAAAACTGCTCCGAATCCAATGCCTGCGAGCCATCACTCAACGCCTCGTTCGGATCAGGATGCATCTCAATCATCACACCATCCGCCCCCGCCACAACTGCCGCCTTCGCCATCGGTGCCACTAGCGAAGCCACCCCCGTCCCATGGCTGGGGTCAACCACAACCGGTAAATGAGTCAACTCCTTCAAAACCGGCACCGAGTTCAAGTCCAAAACATTACGCATGTACGTCTTATCCATTGCCAAAATCCCCCGCTCACAAAGCACAACATTCGGGTTCCCCTGGTTCAGAACATATTCACTCGCCAGCAAAAACTCATCAATCGTTGCCGATGGCCCCCGCTTCAAGAACACGGGCTTGCCGCTCTTCCCCGCCTCAATCAATAGCGGGAAATTCTGCATACTTCTGGCCCCAATCTGCAACATATCCGTATGTTCCGCCACAATTTCAACCTTATCCGCCGACATCACCTCAGTAATCGTGGCGAGCCCAGTTTCTTCAGAAACTCGCTTCATAATCGCCAGACCCTCTTCCTGCAAACCCTGGAAGGAGTAAGGGGAAGTCCGAGGCTTAAACGCCCCCCCGCGCAACATCGTTGCTCCTGCCGCTTTCACCTGATCAGCCGCTTTCCGAAACTGCTCATAACTTTCAACCGAACACGGCCCTCCGATAACAACAAATTTCCCCGATCCAAATTCAACATTCCCCGCTTGAACAACCGTCTTCTCCGGATGAAATTCCAATCCTGCCAACTTAAACGGGCTCGAAGTCTGAGTGATCTTACTAACAAAATCTAACCGCCCCAAAACCGATTCCAAATCCACCCGTTGATCGTGCGACAGACTCGCCGGAATACCGACCGCCCGTCGAGGTTCACCCGGCAAAATCAGGGGCTCAATTCCTCGATTTTGAATAATCGAGCAAACCTGGTCAATCTGGGCATCGCTCGCCCCCACTTTCATCAAAATCAACATGGAAGACTCAAATATACCGACTCAACCAACCTGACCCAGGCTTGCCGTCCATGCCCTCAGCAGTTCCAATGTCATACCTTTATGCAAGCTATCATTCCGACACTCACACATAGCTGAATAAATACAGAGCGGGCATCCTTCCCCGCATCCACAAGCTTCGACCAACTCCTTCGCCCGGTTCAATAGTGTTCGACGCTCTCGAAAACACTGCTCCACCAAACCCAATCCTCCCGGAGCAACATCATAAAGAAACACCGCTGGCTCCATCGTATCTGGCGCCAAAACATACCAGCTTGATCCCATATCCCGCCGATCACAACCCGCAACCAAGGGCGCAACTGACCCCAAAGCGTGCTCTAATCCATGAATCCCACCCGTTGCCCTGTCCACTCCCAAATCAAATCCCTGCACCAATCCCCACGCCATCCCTAACCGCATCGCTACTGTATCAATCGTCCGGCTCATCGGCTCCAACTCTTCTTCGGAGAGGATCGCATTCCCCCGCAAACTCACTTTTCTGTATCCTGTCACAAGCGTCGTGACACTTACTGCTTCAAGGCTGGCCGCGCAATCCCCACGGTCATCCTTCTCCAGTACCGCCTGAGATTCAATCACACTCTGAACAATCGCCTGAGTGTAATAATCACCTTCAAACCTCACCAATTCAGCCACCCCCGCCGTCCAATCCATTCGCTCAACAATAAAGCTTTCGCCCCGATGCAAGTGAACCGCTCCCACATGTGCCCCCTGCATGGCCCGCCACTTTTCCATATCCCCTAACGGTTCACCATGAGCATAAAGTTGTACTGACTCACCGTCTGCCGTCCGGATATTCACCTCCGACGCCGGTGATCGGTGCGCCGGGAAGAAGATCATCCCTGCCGATTCTGTTGCCTCACCTGCCGCAATCAACCCTTCCACAACCCCTCGAGCATCCCACTTGTCGATGTCCCCCCACGTCATCGGGCGTTCATGTAAAGCACACTTAATCTGCCGAGCGGCAATCAAAGAATTGCGCACACTCGCCAGAGATGGCTCCGGCTCACCCGCTAGCAAGTTGATGCGCCGAGCCAGAAACTGCTCCAAAGGATCAGCATGAGCTAGCATCAACGCCATCCCCCCGCGCCCCGCCCGTCCCGCCCGACCAGCTTGTTGCCAAAAACTTGCCCGACTCCCCGGATACCCATTCAGTATCACTAAATCCAATCCCCCAACATCAACGCCTAGCTCCATCGCATTCGTCGTTGCAATCCCTCTCAGTTTTCCAGAAAAGAGCTTCCGCTCAATATCCCGCCTCTCCTTCGGTGTATATCCCCCCCTGTACGCATCAATCATTCCCGGATCTCCCCCAATCTTTTCTAATTCACTCCGCCCCGCCCGCAACACCAACTCCACCCCCGTTCTTGACCGACAGAACACCATCGTTTTGACTCCATGGTTTACTGCCTCCGCCAGAAGTTCCGCCGTCTCGGAGTTCGGGCTCCGTGCCTCACTCACTTCATCATCAATGGCTTCAACCACGACCATCTGCTTTTCGCCCTGGGGTGACCCATCACGCTCAATCAGCTCACAATCCCGACCAGTTAAATCGTAAAAATGTTGACGAGCGTTGCTTGTCGTCGCCGAGCATGCAATAATCTGCGGCCCGCTCCCATGCCACTCACAAAGCCGGAGCAGTCTCCGCAAAACCCAGCCGAAATGCCCTCCAAATGCTCCACGATAAACGTGCGCTTCATCAATCACAATCAAACGCAAGTTCTTTAAAAATCTAAGCCAATTCTCATGACCGGGAAGCAGGCCAATGTGAACCATATCGGGGTTCGTCAGGATAATGTTCGCCTGTCTTCGAATCGCCGACCTACCAGATCTCTCGGTATCCCCATCATAAGTCGCACAGAGCACCGAATCCCCCGGAACCAATTCCATCAACTTCCCTAGTTGATCTTGGGCAAGTGCTTTCGTCGGAAAAAGGAACAGACACCTAGCCGCAGGCTCTTCCAAACAAGCCTTCAACGCCGGGATTACATAGCAAAGGGACTTCCCACTCCCCGTACCCGTAAGCACCATCAAGTCTTCGCCCAATGACGATCGTTCAACTGCCTCAGCTTGGTGGGAATAGAGCCGATCAATACCTCGGTCGGCTAACCAGCTCTTCAATTGATCAGGCACAGCAGCAGGGATCCCCGCCCACTCCGCCAACCTCGAAGGAATCAGCGTCGCGTGAACAGGCCGATCTCGCAAAATCTGCCCGATCCGCCGCGCATCCATCCCCCTAGTCTAGCGCGTTCAAAACTTCCGCATCAGAATCTCTACCTTTCATGGTGAGCCGCGCCGCTGCAATACTTCCAAAAGTCAAGATCAAAAGCGGAACTCCCATCAAAGTCAAGGAGAAAATGTCACCCGAAGGGGTAATTACTGCTGTTGCAACAAACACTCCGACCGAAGCCTGACGCCAGTATCTTGTTACTGCTTGCGGAGTGATTATTCCAAGTTTAGTTAAAAAGAAAACGATAAGCGGCAACTGAAAACCGATTCCGAAAGCAAGAATCATCTTAGAACTAAACAACACGATATCCGCCGGATTTTGAATAACTTCAGCCCCCTTGAAACCCTGGGACATCTCCGCAAACCATCGAAATGTTATCGGCAAAATCATATAACCCAGAAACCCACCCAAAGCAAAAAGCGCCACCGAGAACGGCACAACCACTTGCAACGGCTTTTGCTCATGGGGACGCAACCCAGGTTTAACAAACCCCCAAATCTGCATAACCGTCAGGGGAATGGTGATGACCAACCCCAATGTCAATGCCATTTTGAGCTGGAAGAAAAATGCTTCCGGCAAACTACTCCAAGCCGCTGAGAACTTAAACCCCTCGGGCAAAGATTTCTTGACCATCAAAAAAATATGGTCATAAACTGGGGTCACAAGCCACCATCCCGCAACCATTCCTATCGCAATCACTAAAACAATTCTGAACAGCCGAACCCTTAACTCCTCAAGGTGCTCTCCCAAAGTGAGACGAAGCTCATCGGATCGATCCGATGAGCTTCCGTCTTGCTGATCAAGGCGTTGCGCCATGACTCATATTATTGGTGATTTTGATTCCAGAACCTGGGCTTACCGCTCCAAAATCGTGATGACACGTGACTGTTGTCGAAGAATCATCTTCACGCCAACGGAGCCACCCGGGGCAGAACCACCACCACCAAATCCGCCACCATCTGCCGGCGGCACACCTGCAGCTCCACCATTGTCCTGTCCTCCACCATCTCGGGTTGCTTGGTTAAGGCTCTTTCTCATGTTGAATGAAGGACCACCCATTGTGTAGAGATCAATTCTGCTTGAAGCATCAGCAAGAGTTCCTGGCCCAATACTAGCTCCACCAGGTCCAACTGGACCACCCCGACCGCCTCGTCCTGTCGGCGGGCCGCCAGCAGCACCACCACCGTTTCCACCACCTCCGCCTGAACCACCGACTTCAACAATCTGTTCCGACGTTTGGCGGAGTTCTTCTCGGATCAAAATTCCTCGATCCAGTGCAAACCATTGAATAGATTCAATCTTCAGATTTTGCGTCTCGCCCTCGACTCCATCAAGGCTATTCAGACCACGAAGATCGTCGGCACCCAAACTCAATTCAGTTCGAATTTTTGCGCAAGGAATTCCTTGCTCCCACTCCACGGATTCAAGCGTGCCCCGAGCCACTTGGTTCGCAACATACTTGTCTTGCTCATGCCGCTTGTCCAAGTCAAGCTGAGGAAGTGGAATGGCTGCTTGCCAAGAATCTCCAACCGCAACTTTGCGAGATGGCAAAATTGGCGGCGGGAACAGCGCGAAGAGATCGGTGCGGGCGTCAACACTACCACCTTCCCAGGGGAAGAACGTCGGCAATGAAGTGAAAACTTCTCGCCCCGTGTTTGTAATTCGCATGAAGATCGGGTGCATTTCAAAGTCGCGATATCGCTGCGGCTCTGTAGCGCCAACAACATTGAGCCAAGCGTAGTCCTTGCCTTTTTCCGGCAAAGCCTGAATTCGGATCAACCCTTCATTCCCGTAATTGTTGTGGTGAGCAATCAAGTAACGAACATTGATCGGAGGCGACGCGATTTCTGCCGCTCGTGAGCCAAGCTGAGCCTGTGCCTGTGAAACAATTGAAACAACTGACTGCTGACTTCGGTTGTATGTGTACTCTCTGCCCGGCGTGAAGCGATACCGAAGAGAAAATCCATCCGGATTGGTGTTGATCAAACTCGCCGAGTTATCAAGCGTTACGTTAACACTCGAGCGATTCAAAACCATCGGCGCACCTTGAGTGTAGAAGTACAAAACTGCTTCGACCGTCATCGGGCCATCGGCAAGCTTTCGCTCCTTCGTATTCAAATTGTAAACATAGTCGTCGCCTTCTACGTCCGGCACAACTGCTTCCAAGAACTTCCCGTTGACCAAAATACCAATGTATCCCCCTTCCGGAATACTGTTCTTGGGAATCCGAACCTTGACGGTCTCACGAACCTTGGAGCCATCAACTGGGCGGCGGATCGTAAAGGTGCCCTGAGCCAATGCCCCTGCAACCATTACGGTTGCCAACGCTACTGCGAATAATCTGTTCATCAAGCAATCTCCGGTACGCAACGGGCCAACATCACCGCACGCACACGTTATCTTACGTCTCAGACGCAAACCAAGTCCCCAGACGTTACAATCTGAACGACAAAAACTTCGCATCCCAAACGGGGAAAATTCTACCCCCGACCGCAACAAAAATCGCGCACAATCATAGGTGACCCATGTCCACTATTTCCCTCGATCTCGAATCCCTCAACCCGCAACAAAGAGAAGCTGTCGAACACCCCGGCGGCCCCCTCATGATCGTCGCCGGAGCCGGGTCAGGAAAAACAAGGGTCATCACATATCGAATCGCTCGACTCATCGGCGAAGGTTGTCCGCCGTATCGAATCCTCGCCGTAACGTTCACCAATAAAGCCGCAAAAGAAATGCGTGAACGAATCGAACACCTCGTCGGCCCCAACGCCAAAGATATCTGGATGGGCACATTCCATGCCCTCTGTGCCCGAATCCTCCGCATGGACGGAACCGCCATCGGCATAGATCGCAATTTCGTCGTCTACGACGATTCCGAGCAAATCTCTCTCGTCAAAGACTTGATCAAGTCACGGGGCTACGATGACAAAGCCATCCAACCGCGAGGAGTCCTTTCAGAAATCTCACGCGCTAAAGAGCAAATGCTCACCCCTGAAAAATACGCTGACCGCGCTAGCTCATTCTTCGAACGAACCGTCGCCGGAATCTACAAAGACTACCAACGACGACTTCAAAACGCCAACTCGCTGGATTTCGATGATCTCCTGTTCAAAGCCGTCCGGCTCCTCGAAGAATCCGAGACCGTCCGAGATAAGTACCAAGAAAAGTTTCTCCATGTCCTAGTCGATGAATATCAAGACGTCAACTTCACCCAATACCGCCTCGCCGATCTTCTTGCCGGCAAGAACAAAAACCTCACGGTTGTCGGAGACGACGACCAATCAATCTACGCCTGGCGCGGGGCCGATGTCGGGCTCATGATGCGATTCACCCTCGATCACCCAAAAGCCACCCTAGTCACACTTGACCAAAACTACCGTTCAACTCAGAACATCCTGAGTGGCGCCTATTCCGTCGTCAAACATAACCGAGGACGCAACGACAAAAAGCTCTGGACCTCCAACGACTCCGGTGAACTTATACAAATTGGTGAAACCGGAACCGAGCACGACGAAGCCCGCCTTGTCGTGGACCGCATCAACCACGAAATCCGCACCGGGCGACACACGTACGGCGACTTCGCCATTCTTTATCGCACAAACGCCCAATCCCGCGTCATCGAAGAAGCCTTTCTCACCCACCAAATCCCTCACATTCTCGTTGGTGGACAACGATTCTATGACCGCAAAGAAATAAAAGACATGATCGGATACCTCCGCGTGGTCTGGAACCCCGCCGATGAAGTCTCCCTGCGAAGAACAATCAACACTCCAACCCGAGGAATCGGACCGACCGCATTCCAAAAAGCGCAAGCCTTTGCCGATCAACACAACATCACACTTTACGAAGCATTCACCAATCCCCAGTTTGAGCAAGAACTCCAAAAGAAACCCCTCCAAGGAATCCGGAGCTACCGCAAGACAATTGAAGATGCTCGTGAAATGCTGGAAACCGGAGCCGTAACCCCAATCCTAAAACATGTGATGCAACAAAGCGGATACCTCGATGAACTCCGAGCAGAAAGAACCGAAGACGCACAGAACCGCCTCGATAACCTCCAAGAACTGATCAATGTCACGGCCCAATTTGATAGCGATCCCAATCAAGACCACAACCTCGGGCAATTCCTAGAAACAGTCGCCCTCGTCAGCGACATCGACTCTATGAAGGAAGATGGCGATGGCGTCAAACTCATGACCTTGCACTCCTCCAAAGGACTCGAATTCCCTGTAGTATTCCTTATGGGGCTAGAAGAAGGCATCTTCCCACACTCCAGGGCTCTGGGCAACGACACAGAACTCGAAGAAGAAAGACGTCTGTGCTATGTTGGAATGACCCGCGCAAGAAAAGCTCTCTTTCTCACTTATGCACGACGCCGATCACAATACGGACAAGCCAATTTCAACCCGCGATCGCGGTTCATCGATGATCTTCCCCGAGAAATCATCGATCAAATGCCCGGCACGACGATGGAAACGTCAATGTCCGTCGTCAGCTCTGCTCCTCGCCTCGAGCCGCTGAGATCGGGCGGGTATGCCATTACTGAACAACCCAAAGCCGCCTCTTCCTGGGATCCTCCATTCCGTGTTGGTCAAAAAGTTAACCACCGAAAATTCGGGATCGGCATCGTCGTGTCATGTGCCCCCCTCAAAAATGACGCCGAAGTCACCGTCGCATTTCCCGGTGCAGTCGGAATCAAAAAAATGGTTCAATCACTCGCAAAACTGGAGGCAATCTGAACCGTTCTCTGTGCTCATCATTGATTATTTGCCTGGCCTTGGGTGGATGTGCAAAAACCAATCAGCTCATGCCCCTGGAACTCGGCAACACGTGGACGTACCAAGTTTCCTCAGGCCTTAATAAAAGAGTGGAGGAAATCAAGGTCACCGAAAAAACAAATGTCGGTCGGAACACCGGCTTTGTCCTCCAATCCCCCGCCGGAACAACGACCCTCGCCTGGCAAGGAAATGACCTTGTTGCAGGTCGTTTTGCCAATTCAGAATTCTTCCCTCCGCTCCCCTTGTATTCACCTCTTCCCGACGGTCAGGAACTGAAATGGAAAGGCACAATCCGTACCGCTGGATCCTCGTCTAACGCTACTGCTACTCTCCGCTCGGCAAAATCAAAAGAAACAATTGACGGTACTGAGTTTGAACTTCAAGTTGGAGAACTCACTATACAGTCGCAGGGCAAAACTCAATCCGTAAGCACGTGGCTTCGTCCTCGCAAGGGCATTTATCGCCAGGAGCATCGGGTCAACGACCAACTCGTGACCCGAGTGCAATACGTCAGCGGTCCTTAAAAAGCCATACCCTGATAATCACGCATCAAGCCAACAACTCGGCCAATCACCCGCGCGTTATCCTCTGGACCAATCGGTATCGGCTCATAAGCCGGATTGCTCGGCATCAATTTGATTTCACCACCAACCTTGTGCATCCGCTTGACCGTCGCCTCATCATCTACCAAAACCGCAACCAGCTCACCGTGCGACGCTGTTTCCTGAGGCTTAATTACGACCAAATCACGGGGATTGATTCCTTCACCAGTCATCGAATCACCCTTAACTCGGAGCACAAACGCATTCGCAATCGTTCGCACCATCTCACTCGGGACCGGAATCATATCCTCAACGTACTGTTCTGCCAAGATCGGTGCCCCCGCCGCAATAGAACCCAATAGCGGCAACATCGTCACATTGACTGAATTCTGAAATGCCGGGTGAATCACCTTGATTGATCGAGGCGTATTGGCTCGCTCGATGTACCCCTTCTTCTCCAAGGCGTCGAGGTGAACCGTCACTCCGCGCAGGGATCCAATCCCAAACCGAGCCCCAATCTCCCGGATCGAAGGCGGATACCCATTCTCCGTTTGATAATCCACCACGTAACGCAGAATCTCTTCCTGCCGAGTCGTCAGTCCCTTTGCCATAAGTTTTTCACCTGCAGACATATCCTTCTGTCTGCCAGACATTTCCTATTATTCACATTATCTGTCTACATGTCAAGGCCCGAACCAGGGCCCGGAAACCAACAAGTGCCAAAATAGCGTTTCAAAAAGCAGGAGCCAATCAAGTTGTCCATCATATCAATCCGCCAAGCCATGGAAAAGAAAGGATGTCAAGCTATCCTTGTTGTAATCGGTGCTGCCCTCGCTATCGGCATGGTCGCCTCCAGCCTTGCTCCGGCACCTCAAAACCCAAACGCCCCCGAAACCGCCATCGCTTTCTCAATCGGTGACAAAGACATCACTGTCAAACAGTTCAATGATCGGGTCACCCAAATCGCTCAGAACCAAATGATGAGTTCGGGCACTCCGGCTGGCGATCTCGGAAACCACGTCACCGCTATTCAAGCCATCATCAACGACGCCGCGACTTCCGCCCTCGCCGCAGAAAAAGGTGTCGCCATCACAGACACCAACATCGAAGCAACTGCAAAAACCGCCGTTCAGCAGTCGTTCGAACAAGTTCGTGCTCAGCTGATGATGAATGGTTTGATCAAACCGGACGCTACCGAGGCCGAGGCAAACGAAATTGTCAAGCAACAACTCGGTGGCAAATCAATTGACGAAGCAATCACCGAACAAACTGCCGAAATTGTCAAGCAATACAAAGATCCGGAAACCAAAACGAGAATAGTTTCTGCACTCACACCGGAACTTCTAAAACAAAAATACAACGAATCGGTTCAATACACTGAAGACGATCTCAAGGCCTCGTTCAACGAATTTGCCTTCAGCGTGATCCGATTCGATGACCTCAACCAAGACTTGACCGCCCGAGAAGACAAAGCCGCCGAAGCTGCCGAGAAAGCCAAAGGTGGTGCTGATTTCGCCGCTCTTCAAAAAGAATATGCCCCGAACGCTGCCAATGAAGAAAAGTCAATCAGTCTCACCGTCGGCCTCCTCGAATCGAGCCCCGAATTAGCAAGCCTCAAAAATTTGAAGGTTGGTGACGTCAGCGATGTCGTAATGTACGGCGGTTCTCCCACGGTTTACAAACTGAATGCGGTCAAGCCCAATGTGCCACCCGAATTTGAGAAGAACAAGGCCCTCCTTCTCCAAAACGCTCGACAAACCCGAGCTAACCAGCAATACCAAAAAGACATCGAAGCCAAAACCGAAGCTCTCAAACCAACCTTTAAGGATGAAGGGCTCGAAATCGCCTACACAATTTTCACCGACATGAGCGATCAAGCCATGGTCAGTGACAAAGCGAAACTGACCGAATATCTCGAAGGCAAACTCGCCGAAATTCGATCCGGCGACATGGTAAGTAGCAATTATCCCGGCCTGATCGCCGCCACAGAGTTCATCGTAGTCGAATCGCTCTACGGTCAAGCCGATGCCGAAAAGCAAAAAGAACTCATCGACGACCGAATCGAGAGCGCAAACAACATGCTCCAGTTCTTTGAAGATAACGACTTCCGCTTGCGATTCGTCGAAGACCTCATCAAAGCGGATCGAAAGGAAGACGCATACAACTACTTGCTGACCGCCGCCGAAAATAATGGTGACTACGAAGCAACGGGTGAAGCAATCAACGACCGAATCACCAAGCTACTCGTCCAAGCGAAAGCCGAAAAAACTTGGCCCGAAGATGGAATCCAAGCCATTGAGAAAGAGCTTGATCGTTGGCAAACTGAACGCAATCAAGCCATCGCAGACCAAAAGGCATTTGAAGAAGAACAAAAGAAGGCCGCTGCCGAGCTCGACAAAGAACTCGTCCCCGAAGATGACAAGGCTCCGGCTGACCCCAAACCCGAATCCGGCGGAAACTAAGGCATGAGTGCCGGTCAGCTGTACGTCGTGGCTGGCCCCATCGGCAACCTCAATGACATCTCGCAACGCCTGCGAGATGTCATTGCCGAAGCAGACCTGATCCTCGCCGAAGACACCCGCATCACCGGAAAACTCCTCCAACGCCTTGAAATTTCAAAGCCCATGAGTACGCTCAACGAGCATACTCACGCCACAAAAATCGCCACGTTTCGAGATCGAGTCGCCGCTGGAGAGACACTAGCGATTCTCACTGACGCTGGCACCCCCGCAATTTCGGATCCTGGCTCAATTCTTGTTGATCTTTGTTTGGATGCTGATCTCACTGTAACTCCGATTCCTGGCCCCAGTGCTGTAACTACCGCCCTTTCGGCTTCAGGATTCTTTGCCCAAAGATACGCGTTCCTCGGCTTCCTCCCCCGTAAACCCGGCCCCGTCAAAAAACTCCTAGAACCATTCGTAGACTCAAGCTTTACCCTGGTCTTATTCGAAAGCCCCCACCGTTTCACCAAAACCCTCGCCCTCATCGCCGAGACACTTGGCCCGCGTCGCTACGTTATCGCTCGAGAACTCACCAAACTCAACGAGCAAATCTACCGTCAAACGTTTCCCCATCTTCCAACCGAAAAAGACGTCCCGGCTAAGGGTGAATTCACAATCGTGATTGAGGGCTCAAGAAAACACCGGGAACTGGAATAATTAAGCTATACTAAGCGGAATTCTGAGGAGAAATCCGTGATCAAGTTCACGCAAATGAAACGACTTCTAACCATCCTGATCGGAGTAACTGCCATCGCCGCAGTCGCACCCTCCCAAATCAGTACCGAAACTTACCGTCTTCAACCTGAAGACGTGATTACTATCCAAGTCTATCGAGTTCAAGAAATCAACGCCGTTGTTCCGGTTGGTCCGGACGGCAATATCTCCGCCCCGTTCCTCGGAGTCATCAAAGCGGGCGGCAAAACGATCAAAGAACTAGAAGCTGACCTCACCGCCGCTTATGTCGATCGCCTCAAGCTGAACGAACCTATTGTCTCGGTCACCATCCGGGAATATCGCCGACTCAAAGCCAGCGTAAACGGATTTGTCGGCCGACCAGGAATTTATGACATTCGCCCCAACGACCGCGTTCTCGACCTTTTGAGCGCTGCCAGTGGCACCAGCACTGATGGTCGAGCTGATCTCAGCAAGGCTTATCTCATTAAAAAGTCGAGTGGCGAACGGATCCCCATTGACCTCCGTGCCCTGCTCTCTGGTGACGCGAGCCAAAATTACTTGGTTGAAGACGGTGACCTTCTGCAAGTTCCTGAAGAAACTGACAGTCGCATCGTCGTAGCAGGCCGTGTCCGACAAGAAGGACCCGTAACTTATCGAGAACAAATGAAGCTCAGTGAGATCATTGCCACAGCGGGCAAAATCGAACGACGATCCAGGCTCTCAAAAATTCAAGTTTTCCGACCCCTCCCCGGTCGTCCCTCGGACTTCCTTGTCATCGAAGCCAATCTCATCGATTTTGAAAGTGGCAAGGATCCCGCTCAAAACATCATCATGAAGCCCGGCGACCTGGTCTACGTTCCCGATTCTGGCAACGTCGATTTCGAAATCATCAACTCGATCGCCAACGTGTTCTTCATCTTCGACCGAATTGGAGTGAATCCGTTCCGCGTTCGCGACTAACTGCACAAACTATAATGAGCCTCCTCGAATTTGTCGAGGAGGCTCATGTTTTTCAAACTATCTCAAAAATCGAGTCGACCTGAGGCGCGGCTCGCAAAGTGGCAATCACCGCACAGTACTTTTCATCACTGAGCTGAACTGACCGTGCAACCGCCGCTTCATCTAAGTTCTCACCGGAAACGACATGCTTGATCATTATCGACAAAAACGGTCGGGGCCATTCACCTTCCGGAGCCCGCTCTCCGCTCACTTCAATCCGGTAGCTCGTCACCGTTTGCTGTTTCTTGCGCAATATGGAAATCACATCCATCGCTGAGCATGCCGCCGCTGCCGAAAGCAACGCTTCCACCGGTGATACTCCGGAATCTTCTCCGCCATGCTCCGGTTGAGCGTCCATCCGCAAAATCTGGCCGTTCTCTCCCTTCGACTCAAACGCCATTCCGCCTTTCCATTCAACTGTCATAACTTTCTCTCTATTCAGCAGAAAGCATAACGCACGCAAAAGGATTCCCCAGTCCCAATCGGCTAAACTACAAGCTCCTTCGGGAGCGGATGGTTGCTGGTGTGGCCCCCGGTCTTCAAAACCGTGAGCGGCGCCTTAGGGCGCTGGGTGGGTTCGATTCCCACACGTTCCCGCCAAAGTATGAGCATGGCCGAAACAACTCAATTCCTCGGCGCAACATTTGACCCACGAACCGGCATGTCGGCATATGTGCCTCGTGAGCCACCTCCAACAGACGGGCTCACCTGGATAGTTCTATCCGATCCTGCGGAACTTTCAAATCCAATATTTGAACCAGTCTTAAATCGATTCCCCCTCACACTTGCTGATTTCATCGAAAAGTACAATCGGATCGGCATCGAATCGAGACCAGAAGGTTTAGCCCTCTTGACCACTCTCCCTCACTGCAATGATGGAGTCGAATACCACCCGATCGCTATCTTCGCCATCCCAAATTGCATCATCACAGTTTCCAATTCAGAACTCTCCGAGATTAAAAGTCTGTTTAACCAATGGAAGCAAGACCCTATCTCAATTGGAGCGACGTCTGGCAGACTTCTCCACGGAATCCTAGACCTCACCTTGGATACCTTCTTTCCTGCTGTTGACTACATTAACGACGAACTGGATTCAATTGAAGAGCAAATTTTCAGTCGATCTTCGACTGATCTTTCACGACTCATTGGCATCAAACGAGAACTCCTATTCCTCCGCAAGAACATCTCGCCTATTCGTGAAAACATTAACTCCCTGATTCGAAATGGACAACCTGTTGTTAGCCCCTCCGAACTGCCCGAATTCCAAGACATCTATAATCACAGCCTTCGCCTTTCAGAAAATGTGGATCTCAGTCGCGATCTTGTAACCGGCTTGATGGATGTTCAACTCAGCGTTACAAGCAACCACCTCAATGAAATCATGCGAACTCTCACCGTGATCAGTACGATCCTGATGGCCGCTGCCTTGATCGCTGGTATTTACGGCATGAACTTTCAATACATTCCAGAACTCAAATGGCTCTATGGATATCCGTTCGCCATCGGCTTAATGACGTTCCTCGGAATCGGAATCTATTTCACCTTTCGCAAACTCAAGTTTATCGGCAAAAAGTAGTCCTTACTCCTTCTCCCAGTCCATCTGGAACCGACCAAACTCATCCTCTGGCTCCACATGAACCATCACTTTCCGCACAAACGGCATACGCTCTGTCACCGCATCATGAACCCGATGCGCCAAGTCATGTCCCTCTCTCACACTCAAACCCCCATCAACCAAGATATCTAAATCCACAAAATAGTCAAGCCCTAATTTTCGCACCCAGCACCGGTGAGTCCCTTTCACGCCGGAGATCGAATAGGCCACCTCCCGAATCTCTTTCACCAAAGCCACGTCCGGAGCCGCATCAGTCAATTCCGCCAACGCCGGGCGCATTAAATGCCACGCATTGAACGCCAATACCCCCGCCGCCAGCATAGCCGCCCAGTCGTCCGCCGCCTCCCAGCCCCGGCCCCCAATCAATGCAACGGAAATCCCAACAAACGCCGCCGCCGAAGTGATCGCATCGCTTCGGTGGTGCCATGCATCCGCCTCGACCGCCAAACTGCGCGACTCCTGACCCCGCCGCAAGGCAAATCGGAACAACCCTTCCTTGACCACCACAACTCCAACCAGAACCGCCAAAGTGAATGGAGCCGGAGCCAAATGGGGCGTCACAATTTCTCGCACACTCGAAATCACAATTGCCACTGCCGCGCCCAGTAATGCAATCGCAACTACAAGTGCCGCCATCGGTTCGGCCCGTCCTCGTCCATAAGGGTGCTTCTCACTCGGTGCCTCTGCCGCTACCTTAAGACCCGCAAAAACAATGAGCGAACTCAGTACGTCGGAGCCAGACTCAACTGCATCGGCCACGAGGGCTTGTGAATGCCCAAAAATTCCGGCAAGCCCCTTCACCAGAGCCAAAACACCGTTCGTCACAACCCCCACCAAAACCGATTGCCGCGCTAACCGAATTGCCTCCCCGCGCGACACTCCACCCATGCCCAAATCTTAACCCATCTGGGTGTCTCCATAAAGGGTTTGAATATAATTCACCTGCCCTGTGTGGTAGCACATATTCGAGTAATGGTAGTTCAATACTCTGACCATCTTCCAAGGATCCGGCCCCCAGAAAGCAATTTCACTCTCTAAATCAGAGTCAGGATACTCCCGTATCAACTCACAGACCTCCCGAGTTTTGTCACGCAGCATCCCAATCGCCTCTTCCAATCCCAACCCCGCCTTCATTGTTTCGTACTGCTCCAAGAATTCTGGCGTGAACTCTGGCATTTTGCGGTCTCGAATCACATCAACCATCGACGCCCCAATCAACGCACATTCCGCAACCTGATCCCTCGCATCCCGCCCTAAATCAAGAGGACTCCAATCCGATTTCCCTTCCGGCATCTTTGTAACCGTACGTATCAGGTCATCCATGGCCCGCATCGTTTCGTCGGCTATAAATTCTTGAGCTCGCATCAACCAACCTTACACTACACCACCAAAATTTTTCTGTGAATACGTAATCATCAGCCAAAAAACATCGTAAACTCTCCCTATGCGCTTACCTTGCTTCGGTCTTATTGCCGTTTTCTTAAACCCAATACTTTCTGCCGATCCTCGTATCCCTAATCCCGCATTCCTGGATTCCCGAACCGAAATCCGCCTCGCCCTTCCCACACCAAGCGAAACGGCAAAACCCGAAGACTACATTCTCGAAATCGGTAACCAAAAGCTCATCCCAACCAAACTCGAAGTCACCGAATATGCCAAAAAGCCAACCTCCCCCGCCACCCCTGACAAAGTCGTCCTTCCCGGCACTATCGCCCCTGCTCTCGGCGGCAACTCATGGGATCCAAACGACGACACCACCCGCATGACCCAAGTCAGCCCCGGAATCTACGAACTTAGCATTTTTATCCCCGGTGGAACTTACGAATTCAAAATCGCTCGGGGCGGCTCCTGGGCCGAAAACTATGGTTCAAATTTCACCAAAGATGGGCAAAATATTAGGCTTGTCGTTCCCTCTCCCGAAGCTCCCGTAAAGTTCATCGTCAACTTTAATAACAACACGTTCTTCGATTCAATCAATAACCCCGATCAAGTCAAGCCGCCGACAAACGCCCGCCGGGCCAACCAAGACCCCGATGGTGCAAAGCAAAAAATCCGCACCATAGCACTCACTCTCCCCCGACCCTTGACTAATAAAGAACTCCTCCAACCGCTCATGCTCGGCGACCACACCGTCGTCCTCCGCAACGTCCTGGCCGACCCCGCATTCTATTACAGCAAAACCGACCTCGGACCGACTTACTCTCGCGCCAAAACCACCTTCAAAGTCTGGTCACCTCCCAGCACATCCGCCCAAATCGTCTTCCCAAGTCTCAAAAGATCATTCCCTATGCGCCGAGGCACCGCCGGTGTCTGGTACATCGATGTCCCTGGTGACCTCCACGGACAAACCTACTATTACGCTTTCCGAAGTTACGGTCAAGTCCGCACCGCGTCCGACATCTACGCCCCCGCCGCAACCCAACTCAGTGGTCTCAGCATGGTCGTGGACATGCGTCGAACCGATCCCGACGGATGGTCGCGTCATCTCCCCAAACTCACTCGACCCAAAACCGAAAACATCATCTACGAACTCCACGTTCGGGATTTCACCGTCAACCCTGCCAGCGGAATCAAACCCGAATGGCGAGGAAAGTACCTCGGATTCACCCAAACGGGTACCAAGAACGGCTCTCTTCCCACGGGGATTGACTACCTCAAATGGCTGGGTGTGACCGACATCCATATCCTTCCCTTCCAAAACTTCAATCCCGATCACAGCCAGAACTACAACTGGGGTTACGAAACCACCCTCTTCAATGTCCCCGAAGAACAATACAGCACCAACCCCGGCGACCCAATCACCACCATCCGTGAAACCAAACAGATGATTCACGCGCTTCATCAAGCAAACCTGCGCGTTATCCTCGACGTCGTTTACAACCACACCGTTCCCACCAATGGCCTTCGCTCTGCATTTGATCAGACCGTCCCCTACTTCTGGTTCCGCACCAACGATGCTGGAGAACTACTCAACGAATCTGGAGTCGGAAACGCTCTACACGACGAGCGTCCCATGGTGCGAAAGTATGTTCGCGAAAGCCTCCTCTTCTGGCTCCGTGAATACAAACTGGACGGCTACCGCTTTGACCTGATCGGGATGTTCACCCCTGACTCAGTCCGCGACTGGGCTGATGCTATGAAAAAAGTTCGGCCCGATGCCATCATCTACGGGGAGCCATGGACTGGTGGAGGCCCTACGCGTTTCGCGAAAGGAGCCCAGCGGGGAATGGGCGTTGCCGTTTTCAACGACAATTTCCGCAACGCCATCCGAGGCGGACTCGATGGCCCCGAACTCGGCTTTATGACTGGTCAAGGTGACACCAACGCAATCCGTGAAGGAATCCAAGGCTCAATCAACTCCTTCGCCCAGGAGCCAATCGAAACGATCAATTACGTCTCTGCTCACGACAACCTCACCCTGCTCGACAAGATCACCCTCACCCTCCCCGAAGCCAACAAAGATCTCCAGCATCGCGCGCTCACTCTCGCCACTGCTACCGTCCTCCTCAGTCAAGGGGTACCGTTCCTGGAAGGTGGCCCAGAAATGGGTCGGACAAAAGGCGGGAACCACAACTCGTACAACGCGGGCGATGAAGCCAATCAGTTCGACTGGCAACGAATGGGAGCATGGGAAAACACTGCCCGAACAGTTAAAGCCCTGATCGAGCTTCGCAAGACCGAGCCCGCTTTCCGACACACCACCGCCGAAGCAATCCGCAAAAATCTCACTTTCCTCCCGTCCCCCGAAGGCACCGTCGCCTATCGCCTCAAATCTAAAGACGGCGACCTCATTGTCCTCCTCAACGGCACCCGGCAAGATCACTCATTCTCCCTTCCTTCCGGCAACTGGAGCCTCCGCCTCGCCACCGATGGCGTCTTTACGATGCAAGCCTTCTGGAACGGCCAATTCCCTGCCCCCGCTTTAACGGCGATTGTTCTTGAGCAAGAACAACCATAGATACTTTGAACATCAGGGCCACAACGCCCGGGCGTCCTTGCGATAACCTCGTAAACTGTCACCCATGAGCCAATTCGACAGCGTCGTCACCAAACTAATCCCCAATCTTGCCGAATTCCAAGGCAATGACCTCACCGTCACCACGCCCATTGATGGCTCCACCCTCGCCACCCTCCGATTTAACACCCCCGAAGAAATCGAAGCCATCATCGCCAAATCCCAAGCCGCCTTCCACGCCTGGCGCGAAGTTCCTGCTCCCCGGCGCGGTGAGCTTGTTCGACTCCTTGGCAACAAACTCCGAGAATACAAGGAAGACCTCAGCCAACTCGTCACCCTCGAATGCGGCAAGATCATCGAAGAAGGGCGCGGCGAAGTCCAAGAAATGATCGACATCTGCGACTTCGCTGTCGGTCTCAGCCGCCAACTCTACGGCCTCACCATCCAATCCGAACGCCCCAACCACACAATGCAAGAGAACTGGCTCCCCCTCGGACCGGTCGGCATCATCAGCGCATTCAACTTTCCCGTCGCCGTCTGGTCGTGGAACGCCGCCCTTGCCTTCGTCTGCGGAGATTCCACCATCTGGAAGCCCTCCGAAAAAACTCCCCTCACCGCCATTGCCGTCCAAAACATCCTGAACGAAGTCCTCAAGGATTTCCCCGAAGCCCCCGAAGGCCTCAGCCAAATTTTCATCGGTGACGCCAAAGGCGGCAATCAAATGGTTGAAGACCACCGCATCCCCCTCATCTCCGCCACCGGTTCAACCCGAATGGGCAGCATCGTTGGCCCCAAAGTCGCCGCCCGATTCGGACGCTCCCTCCTCGAACTCGGCGGCAACAACGCCATCATCGTCACCCCATCCGCCGACCTCGCCGTAGCCATCCCCAGCATCCTCTTCGGAAGCGTCGGCACCGCCGGCCAACGATGCACCACCACCCGCCGCGTTTTTGTCCACGAATCAATCATCGACAAAGTCTTTGAAACGCTCAAATCCGCCTACCTCCAAATCGGATCATCCAAAGTTGGAAACCCGCTCGAAAGCTCAACCCTCGTTGGTCCCGTCATCGATCAAGAAGCCTTCGACAACATGCAATCCGCTATCGAACGAATCAAGCCCCATGCTCAGGAAATCGTTGGCGGACTGCAACTCCTCGCCGATTCTGGCGGATACTACGCCCACCCCTGCCTTGTTCGGCTGAGCGATCACCCCGAAGTCATTCACACCGAGACGTTCGCTCCCCTCACCTACCTCATCCCTTATTCCGATCTCGCTGACGCCATGACCATGCACAACTCCGTGCCCCAGGGCCTCAGCAGCGCGATCATGACCACCGACGTCCGGGAGGCTGAATTCTTCAAACGGCACAGCGACTGCGGCATCGCCAACGTCAACATCGGCACCTCCGGCGCCGAAATCGGCGGCGCATTCGGTGGGGAAAAGGAAACAGGCGGCGGTCGCGAATCCGGCTCCGACTCGTGGAAGTTCTACATGCGCCGCCAAACCAGCACGACGTACTTCGGTCAAGACCGCCCCGCCCTCGCCCAAGGCATCACCTTTGACGTTTGAGCTCATCGAAAGATTTTCCCTCCCCAATTTTGGGGAGGGTGAGGGAGGGGTTGATTCAAAGTTAACTCCTAAGTCCTATCCACGGTAGACATTGAAACGATCCGTTTCGTAATATAACACATGACCAACCGAATCCAAGGCATCCACCACGTTACCGCCATGTGCAGCGACCCCCAACGCAACGTCAACTTCTACTCGGGAATCCTCGGCCTCCGTCTCGTCAAAGTCACCATCAACTACGACGACCCCAGCACTTACCACCTCTACTACGGCGACCCCCAAGGCTCCCCCGGCACCCTGATCACCTTCTTCCCCTGGCCCCAAAGCCCCCAAGGCACAATCGGCCTCGGGCAAGCGACTTCCTTCTCCTTCGCCATCCCAAAAAACGCCTCCGACTACTGGATCACCCGCCTGTCCGAAGCCGGCGTCCCCTTCACTACCGAAGAACGCTTCGGCCACCCCCTCCTCCGATTTCAAGACCACGACGGCTTCCAAATCGAACTCGTCGAATCCATCTCATCCCCCAATTCCCAAGTCGCCTGGGATAACACCCCCGCCGAAGTCGCCATCCATGGATTCCACGGCGTCCAGCTCGCCTCCGTCCGGCCCGACAGCACCGAACGACTCCTCACCGAAACCATGGGTTACACCCTTGAAGCCGAAGAAAATCAAATCAAACTTTTCCGCAGCCCCGCCGAAATCGGGAACGCCGTCGAACTCACCCAATCTTTAGTCCAAATCGGACGAATGGGCTCCGGAATCGTCCACCACATTGCCTTTCGCGCCGAAGACGATGCTGACCACGCTGCATGGCGCGAAAAGTTCGTCGCCGCAGGAATGCGCCCCACCGAATTCATCGACCGGAACTACTTCCACAGCATCTACTTCCGCGAACCCGGCGGAATCCTCTACGAAATCGCCACCGACCCCCCAGGCATGACCTACAACGAACCGATTGAATCACTTGGCACACACTTAGTTCTCCCCCCGTGGCTCGAAGATGACCGCGCCAACGTGATCAAAAACCTGCCCTCCTTCGAATCTTTCACTGGAGCAAAATTCCCCAACTGACATGAGCAACTTCCATTTCTTCCACTCCACCGGCGAGCCCACAAAGCCCATCGTCCTCGCCTTTCACGGCACCGGGGGCAATGAACATCAATTCACCGAACTCCTTCAAGACCTTGTCCCCGGTGTTGGCATTTTCGGTGTACGCGGAAAAATTCAAGAAAATGGCATGAACCGCTACTTTGCGCGATTCGCCGAAGGCCAACTCGATTTCGAAGACCTCGCCTTCCGCACCCAAGAACTCGCCGTTTGGCTCAAAACTCGGACCGAACTCGAAAACCGTGAGACCATCGCCCTCGGCTACAGCAACGGTGCCAACATCGCCGCCAACCTCCTCCTCACGAACGCATTTCCACTCAACAAAGCCATCCTTCTCCGCCCGATGTTCCTCCCAACGGCCATCGAGACTCTCGATCTCACCGGAACAATCATCCAAATCAATGGTGGGGAAGTCGACCCCATTTGCCCACCCGAGCAGTCTCATCAACTCGCCGAAACCTTCACGAAAGCCAATGCCACCGTCAACCTCAAAATGATCGGCACCGGCCACAACCTCACCCAAGCCGACATGATCATAATCCAACAAGTGATCGAATCAAACGCGTAAACTCTCCCTAAACAATGGATGCCTTAATCGTTTTTCTTGCTCTCAGTCAACCATCGACCATTCAGCCAATTGTCGGGAGAGAATTCATAATTTCTACTCCCTATGCAGAAATAACTTCAATCCTGGAAGAATGTATTCTTCCCGAAGGATGGTCAGGCTGGGGCAAATCAAATGGCGGGGAAACGACATGCTTCAGCTACATCAAAATTCGAAAATTCAATCAACCAGTTGCGTTTCTGATGCGAGTAAGCGCTTGGAATAACCTGGCAGAAGTCGAGTCGATCATCTATGATCCTCTGAAAAATCAAATCGTTATTCAAGGAGGGCAAGGCGAAGCCAGCGACGGTTATATCGCAATCCTAAAGTTCAGCAAGGGCGAGTTATCTCAACGTCACGTTTCGTCACGAAATTTTCCCCATAACTGGCAAGAAGTGACCAACTACAAGTTCACCGATCCCGGTGACGATGATCCAAACTTCTAGTCAATGCGCCGAACCAAAGCCGCGCAAACCTTCTGCCCCACCGGATACAAAACAAGCTGAACCGGGCGCCCACCCCCCAACTCCACCTGCCGAATCACCGTCGTCGGTTCAATCTGCACACCTCGCTTCTTCACCGCATCCACCCGCCAATTTCCTTCCAAAAGCGCCTCCTTCACCATCCGGATCCGCCAAGGACCACACCACAGAATCTCATATCCTCGAAGCCAAGGCGACTCCACCCACTTGTCACCTGTCAAATAGCCATTAGAATCCCCCACCCCCGCCATTCCAAAAATTCCCAGAGCATGAGCTCGAATCAAAGCCGGATCAGCCTCGAACAAGTACCCCGAAGGCTCCTCATCCGTTCGCGGTAATGGTGTCGCCGCCGCCCGCTCCCCACTCTCAATGTGAACTGCGGTCACCTGCCCTCCGCCTGGAAAAATCATCAACGCCTCTCGGCACTCTCGCCCAAAACTCACAAACTCGATATCTCCTCCCAAACTCTGCAAGAATTCATCCCGCAACATCGGCGAGAGCTTTATCACTGCCTTCTTGCACCTCCGAATCGAATCCACAACATCCCAAACCGGCGGCAGATAATCTTCCGGATTGATCACACGCTGGGATTCATCTCTCCGGCCCGGATCGCTATAAACGTAATCCCACCCTTTAGCCAAAAATTCCAGCGCATCCCCTTGGGCGACTTTTCCTGCAAATCCAAAAACTGTCAAATTAAACCGCGCGCAATCAATATGCTCCCGCTCCAAATCCACCCCGATCACTGGCCCCCGCGCCGCCAAAGCCACCAAATCTGATCCAATCCCACAGGTTGCATCTAACACCTCCGCCCCCACCGGAAAAAGCGATGCATGGTAGGCCGCGATCCGGGAATGTGTCGCCATTTCCAGCCCCGCCCGAGTGAACTGCATCTGCATCCCCCGGGGAAACTTCTCCACCGCTTTCCGCCGCAGCTCCCATTGCCCAAACGCCCAACGCGAATACTCCGGTGAATACTTATCCCCCAGCTTCGCTATATTCTTAGCGGTCGTCGGCAGATGTTCCGCCTCCGCCAGCACAGCAAGTTGACGTTCGTTCAAATCAGTCCCATTATCCTGACATTTGCCCAGTCCTGACTCGTAGACTCAAGCAGATGTACACTAAAGATTCGGAAGATTTTTTCCGCTTCTTTCCCCTCAGTTGGACTCAAAAAAAATGAATAACAACGGCAACACTACCCTCATCCCCACCACCAAAACCTGGCGCGAAAAAGTCGGCCTCGCTGAAATGCTCAAAGGTGGCGTCATCATGGATGTTGTCAACCCCGAACAAGCCCGAATCGCCGAAGATGCAGGAGCCGTCGCCGTCATGGCTCTCGAACGAGTCCCCGCCGACATCCGCAAAGATGGCGGAGTTGCCCGCATGTCCGACCCTGAAATGATCCTCGGCATCAAAGAAACAGTGTCCATCCCCGTCATGGCCAAGTGCCGCATCGGTCATTTCGTCGAAGCCCAAATCCTCGAAGCCCTCGAAATTGACTTCATTGACGAAAGCGAAGTTCTCACCCCCGCCGACCACGCCAACCACGTTGACAAGCACGCCTTCACTGTCCCCTTCGTCTGCGGAGCCCGCAACCTTGGAGAAGCCCTCCGCCGTTGCGCAGAGGGTGCCGCAATGATTCGCACCAAAGGCGAAGCCGGTACCGGTGACGTCATCGAGGCGGTTCGCCACATGCGCACCATCCTCAGCGAAATCCGCACCGTCCAAAACGCCCGCGAAGATGAACTCTTCGTCCTCGCAAAAGATCACCAGGCACCCCTCGACCTCATTCAAGAAGTTCACCGCACCGGCAAACTCCCGGTTCCCAATTTCTCCGCCGGAGGAATCGCCACCCCCGCCGACGCCGCGCTCATGATGCAACTCGGAGCCGAAACCGTCTTCGTTGGCAGCGGAATCTTCAAGAGCGGCGACCCCGCCAAACGCGCCCGCGCCATCGTGGAATCGGTGCTGTTCTACAAAGAACCCAAGAAACTTGCCGAAATCAGCAAAAACCTCGGCGAAGCCATGGTCGGCATCAACTGCTCCACCCTCCCCGAATCAGAGCAACTCGCCACCCGTGGCTGGTAGTTCTAAAGGGGTGATACAAGAGACACAGACAGAGCTGGAAGACACGGTTGGATAACTAGATTTTAGTGAACAATCACCAAAATTTAGTTACCGGTAGAGCGTAACCTTCTCCCAAAACCCCCGCAAAACCACCTAACCCTCAAACTCAAAAACCCGGAACAACCCCCGTATCCATGCGGGCAAAAAGCGGCTTCACCCTCATCGAATCCCTCATCACCATGAGCATCATCGGCATGCTCATGACCATCGTTTGGCCTACCCTCCACAAAGCCCGAATCCAAACCCAAGAAGCCAAACTCCGCGCCGATCTCCAAGCCGTTCGCCGCGCCTACCAAGCCTGCAAAAACGACACCGGAGGCATCGGCCCCCGCAGCCTCACCGATCTCACCAGCGCAACCCCACCCTCCCACGGCTATCTCGACCTTGGAACTGGGCGAGGATGGCCCCTCGTCCCAATTCCCGCCGGAGCTTGGCGCGGCCCGTACATCAATCAAATCCCCACCGACGGAATCCACAATCGTGAATTCGCTTGGAATTCAGGCATCGCCAAAGCCACCAACGACTCTCCAATCTGGATCAATAGCACTAATCTCAGCTCCGACGGCACCCCATACAACACATGGTGACAAACCGATGAAACGCCGCGCCTACACCCTCATCGAAACCCTCATCACCGTCAGCATCGTCGGCTCCGTTACCAGCGGAATCATCCTCAGCCTCGACCGAACTTCCCTCAAATCCCGCGAACGCGCCGCCCTTGCCGACGTCACCGCCGTCCGCAAAGCCATGGAACTCATGTATCTCGATACCGGACTTGTCCCGCTCACCCCGACCGACCTCGCCCGCGCAACTCCCCCCGCCCAAGGCCGAATCCGGAACCACATGGGCCAAGGCTGGCCCGAAGCCCCTCTAGATCCCACCAAGTGGCGCGGTCCCTACATCGCCCACGTCGGCCCCGACCCCATTTTCAAACAACCCTACGGCTACAACTCCTTCAACCCAGGCAAACACGCCATCTATATCAACAGCACAGATACTGGCTCAAATGGCATCCCCTACAATAAATGGTAATCGTCCCCGACCAAACCCCATGTACCCCTCCACCGTAGTAAAACCTAGACTCCGGTGACCAAAGCCCAAAAACTCCTCCTCCTCGCCTCTGCTGCCAGCATCATCCTCTGGGCCGTCCCCGTCGCCCGCTATCTCACCATCCCCCTCACCTACCTCAACACCCATTTCCACGAACTCGCCCACGCCCTCATGGCCATCGCTACCGGAGGAATCGCCGACTACATCCATGTCTATGCCGATGGCAGCGGCGTCACCCCCGTCGCCGGAGGAAGCATCTTCCTCATCGCCAGTGCCGGATACCCTGGAACCGCCCTTCTCGGAGCCGCCCTCATCCTCGCTGGACGCACCGAAAAATCCGCACAAACCGCCCTCAAAGCCCTCTCCATCGTCCTCGGTCTCAGCCTCCTCTTGTTCATCAGGGGCGACGCCGTCGGGGTCATCTCTGCCATCCTTTGGATCCCTGCCCTCTGGCTCCTTGCCCTCAAAACCAAAGGCGACACCATCAAAGTCGTTACACAGTTTCTTGGCGTCCAGATGTCCCTCACCGCGTTCCAGGCCCTCCTCATCCTCCTCAACATCTCCGCTACCACCGACACCCACTCCGACGCCCAAATCCTCCAACAAACAACCTTCATCCCCGATATCGTCTGGGCCACCCTCTGGACAGTTTTTTCCCTAATTGCTGTCGGAACCAGCCTCAAAACCGCATGGAGCCCCGTCCGTACGTCAAGAGAACGTTAAAACATGCGCCCCGAATCCCTCGATTTCCTCCAAAACCTCTGTAACACCCCCTCCCCTTCTGGCTACGAAGAGCGCGCCGCCCAAGTCTATCGCGACTACGCCAAACCCTTCGCCGATGAAGTCCGCACTGACACTCACGGCAACGTTTACGCCATCCTCAACCCCCAAGCAAAGCAAAAAATCATGCTCGCCGGCCACATGGATGAAATCGGCTTCCAAATCCATTACATTGACGACAAAGGTTTTCTTTATTTCCGGGGAATCGGCGGCCACGACACCATGGTTCCCCTCGGCAACCGTGTTTTCGTTCACGGCACAGAACGCATCCCCGGCGTGATTGGGCGAAAACCCATCCACCTCCTCGAGAATGGCGAAAAGGACAAACGCCCAGACATGTCCGATATGTACATAGATATCGGTGCATCATCTAAAGAAGAAGCCATGAAATACGTCGGCATCGGCGACGTTGCCACCTACCAATGGGAATTCCAAATCCTCCTCGGCGACCGCGCCGTCGCCCGTGGGTTCGATAACCGCGTAGGCTCGTTCTGCGTCGTCGAAGCTCTGCGCCACCTCAAAGAATCCGGTGGACTCCACAAAGACGTCGGCGTTTATGCCGTTGCCACTGTCCAAGAAGAGATCGGCCTGCGCGGTGCCCGCACCGCCGCCCAATCCCTTGGAGCTCAATCCGGTCTCGCAATTGATGTGGACTTCGCCATCGACCACCCCGGCCTCAGTCAAACCAAGTACGGGGCAACCGACATCGGCAAAGGCCCTTCCATCACCCGAGGCGCAAACATCAACCCCATCGTCTTCCAAATGCTTAAAGAAACTGGCGACGAAGAAAAAATCCCTTATCAGATCGTCGCCGAACCCGGTGGTACCGGAACCGATGCCAACGCAATGCAGATTGCCGGTTCAGGGATGGCCACCGGCCTCATCGGAGTTCCCCTCCGCTATATGCACACTCCTTGTGAACTCCTCAGCCTCACGGATGTCGAACATTGCGCCCAAATCATGGCCGGCTACTGCGCTCGCGTAACCCCCGAAACGGACTTCACCCCACGCATCCTCTAGTTCAGATTCCCGGACTTTTTTTCGTCATTCCTGGCGCGACCCCCATCTCGACTTCGGTGCCAATTCCCTCCCCAAGTTTGGGGAGGGTAGGGTGGGGTTGTTAACAGTGAAGGAGTCCGTCATTCCAATGAAGTCCCGGTATCAAAACCGCGCCCAAGAAGCCGAAAAAGCCACCCCTTCCCTAAGTTCCTTCAGTGAGGGGGGTGGGTCAAACAAAGCCAACCATCCCACTATCAAAGACGTTATAATATCCGCCAATACCCCCAACGGAAATTGACATGATCACCACCACCGCACTCGCCCTCGTGCTCCTTGGCACCCAAGACTCAATGACCCCGCCCTTCCCCAAGGCCGAACTTGATGCGATCAAGTTCCTCACCGGGAACTACCGAGGAAAAGGCACCAGCCACGACCAAGCTGGCAACATTGTTAAGACCACTGGCTCGTCGCAAGGCCGCATGGAATTCGGACATTGGCTTAGCATGAACGCCGACTACACAATGCCCGGCACCCCAAAAATGAACGGCCGATTCATGCTCACGTACAACACGATGAGCCAAAAGTATGAAGGGACGTGGTTCGACAACATGACCCAACAGCCCCTCAACTGCAAAGGGAAATTTGAAGGCGACTATCTCGTCCTCTGGAGCGATCCGATGACCATCGCTCCCGGTGTACCCCCCGCAATTTTCAAAATTGTCTATCGAAAATCTGGCGCGCGCTCATATGACTTCCGTCTTCGCATCAAAATGGCCGATCAATGGTCGCCCATCATGGATATGTCCTACGCCCGATAACAATTCAATTCAATGAAGCCACTCGTCACGACGAGCGGCTTCCATTTTTTCAATTCAAGCGTAAACTAAAGTGCGCGTGAAAAAATCCGCCTTCACCCTCATCGAACTCCTAGTGGTTATCGCAATCATCGCGATCCTCGCCGCGATCCTATTCCCTGTTTTCGCCCGCGCCAAAGAGTCTGCCAAAAAGACCAGCTGCACCTCTAACCTCCGCCAAATCGGCATGGCATTTACCCTCTACGTCGGCGACTACGATGACCGCCTTCCCGACCGCCGCGACCTCAAATCCACCAGCGAAGGCGGCTATCGCCCTTGGACAAACTGGCCCCCCTCGGATCCCCGTGGCGGTTGGATCAATGAACCCTTGAGTCCGTACAAAGCCAAGGGCACGTTCACCTGCCCCAGCACCGAGGGCCTTTTCAAATCCGACCCCCAAGTCACCCAAAATGGCGTCAACTACTGGTTTTGGCGGTTCGACCAAATCGCCGATCCCGTCCCCTTGGATAACGCGTGGGGCAAATCCCCCGAACAACTTGTCGCCGACCTCCAATCCGCCGCAAATCCCTTCATCGGCATCCCCGAAGGCCAAAGTGATGTCGAACTCGCCGTTGACCCCTATTTCCCTCGCACCGTCCCCTCCATTCCTGCCACCAAGCGCGGAAAAGCCATCCACTTCGGCGGCCGCAACCGCCTCTTCCTCGACACCCACGTCAAATTCTTCCGCGACCCCCGTACCGAATAACTCCAGCCATGCCCCCGTCATTCTGGGCGCGACCCTGAATCCCAGCTTCGGTGTCAATTCCCTCCCCAAGCCCTGTCCTCGCGGAGGCAGGGATTGGGGAGGGTAGGGTGGGGTTGTTACCAGCACATGAATCGGTATTTCCAAGCGAGACCCGGATTCAAAACTCGGGTGGCTCTGGTTTCTAACCAGTGCATAGTCTCTCCACTAGACCCACAGGTCAAAAAGGAAACTCTCCAACTCAATTCCTCTGTAATAATTCATCCATGATATCCCCCGCCCACCAAACCATCATCGACAAAATCGACCCCGAAAAACGCCAAGAAATCCAACAACTCCACGACCTTATCACGAGCGTCGTCCCTGACTGGGAGCAGTGGGAAACCAAAGGCATCATGGGCTGGGGCCGCTACTCCTACCAAGGCTCATCCAAAGCCTGCTCCGGCGAATGGTTCCACATCGGCCTCTCCGCCAACAAAACCGGACTCAGCGTCTACATCATCCCCAGCGACGAAAACGGCATGCTCCCCGAACAAGCCAAAGACAAACTCGGCGTCGCCTCGATCGGCAAAAGCTGCATTCGCACCAAATCAATCACCAAACTCAACCTCCCCGAACTCGAAATCCTCCTCCACCGCGCAAGAGCTCTCGTTGAAAACACCTAGAATTCAAATTTCGAGTCAATGCTACTGGTGACAAAAGTTACACGAGCAGAGCTTTAAATCTCATAGAACATAGTAAGACCACTGAGACTATGCCATGCATCCGTTTTGCCGCCCATTCTGCAAACTGGACCAAAGGGAAATATGCAATTGATCGTCTAGGCCTTAGCTAGCACGCTATGACTTGACCATTAATAATTACTTTACCAAAGGTATCGCAAAGTGCTCTATCATTATCATCCATCGAATAGAGACTTGCCCAGCCTGCTGCTATATCTGCCGCCTGCAGTGCATCAATTTGGATTGAGCTAGCTTCCTTCACAATGGGTTTACTGTTCGCATCCTTCGACAATAAAGTGTCGCTAATGAATGAGAGCGCTTGGTTTAATACGTCAACCGAGAATGGATGTTCTTCATCAAATACTCTTTGAATATCACTTAACTCCAGCGGCTTGGATAATCCATCTATCGCGCTCCTCGCCTCTGCAACGTCGAGATCAAAAATCGCGTGGGAACGAGCCGCAAGCACAACCGCGTCATTTAGTTTTCCTCCTGCTCTGTCCCACAAGTTATGGGGCAAGTAGTCTTCGAAGTTGTTAGCTAGTCCAGGTGTATAATACTGCAATTCTTCCGACAATTTGTTTGGAAGAAATGCCAAAGGTGTTCCCCTGATCAACGTAACTGCCGTCCTGGAATGTATCTCCTTAATATTGAAATCAATATCTGGCTTCGCCCCTGCTCCAATTAGCAAGTTACTTTCATATTCAATAATTTTTCCTGGTCTTATAATTACTACAGTGGTTGCTTTCAATGTATCTTTGATTTTTTTCGACAAATTTCGGTTTGCCTGGATTTTGTGTTTATTTGCTAAATATACTGGCCATTTAAGTTCCTGTATCGTTAAAAATGAGCGTAGTTCGTCAACCCAGTCCAATTGAAAATTTCCCGGTATTTGCGCTAAGACATAGTTCTTGATTTGGTGTTCCGAATCTCGGTGATTTGTTGAATCACCAAAGCTACTATGTGTAAAGGGGAGGACTAGCTTCACACAGCCATTTTACCGTCAGCTAGTCGGTACTCTTACTGCAAAACCCGCAACCCACCCGCAGCCGATGGCGAAACATAACCCGCCCGCGCTAACCGCTCACCCATCACCTTCTCACTAAACGCAATCGCGTTATATGAACTCCGAATAAACGGCCCGCTCGCCACAAAAGCAAATCCCATCTCCTCGCCAATCACCTCATACTCCTTAAAAACGTCCGGGTGAATATACTCATGCACCGGCAAGTGCTTCATCGTCGGTCGCAGATACTGACCAATCGTAATTGCGTCCACCCCGATCCGCCGCAAATCTTCCAACGTTCGAACAACCTCATCTTTGGTCTCCCCAAGCCCCAGCATCAACCCCGATTTCGTATAAATCTTGGGGTCAATCTCCTTCACCATCTCCAAAACCCGCATCGTCCGGGGATACTTCGCCTGAGGTCGGACAATCGTGTGCAACCGCTCCACTGTCTCAATGTTGTGGTTATAAATCTCTGGCTCTGCCGCACAAACTGTTCGAATGCACTCCTCGTTCCCCTTAAAGTCCGGCGTCAAAATCTCAACAATCACATCCGGCAATTCCCGGTGCAAAGCCGTAATCGTCTTCGCGAACTGCCCCGCCCCCTGATCTTTCAAGTCATCCCGCGCCACACTCGTCACCACTACGTGCTTCAGTCCGAGTTCTTTGGTCGCCTTCGCCACGTTCAGCGGCTCAAACGGATCAACTTCCAGCCCTTTCCCGACCTTGATCGCACAGAACCCACAACTCCGCGTACAGGTATCCCCAAGGATCATAAACGTCGCCGTCTTTTTGCTCCAACATTCCGGCAAGTTCGGACACCGCGCACTCTCGCACACCGTGTGCAAGTTCTTCCCCCGCATCATCGCCTGCACTTCATTGATCGTGTCAGGACGCGGCAATCGGATTGTCAACCACTCAGGAAGGCGCTGGGCCATAAGCTCAATTCTATCCTACGCCACCCCCGGGACCCGAATTCACTGTCCTCGTGCGCAATGCCGAACCGGTTCCCTGCGAAGGCAGGGATCCTGTTCAAAATTTTGGACACACTTTCTGAAACTCATGTTGGCTACAGTTTCTTAAACGCTCCCTTCCAATCCGTACTCGCACCCTTTCATAACTCCTACTTCCTCAACTGCTCCCCAAAAAACTTCACGATCTCACTCGTTGCATCAACTGTCGTCACATCCGGCCCCATGATCGATTCCGGAAGCTCATCCTTCTTGCCGCCCGGCCAGGCATGACCGTGACCCAAACACTCCCAAACCCAAACAACATTCCCATATCGATATTCTCTCACCCCCTCCCTCTCCGCTCTCTGCTTGACCTCACCCTGAAACCCGTTCCATTTCGCCCATTCCGTCGCAGTCTCCAAGACGGGTCGGTTCTCCTTTTCCGTCCCCCAAATTTCCATCTTCGTCGTGCCCCCCGCAAACGGCGTCAACGGATCTTTCTCGCCCACAATCCAAAGGGTCGGAATCGGCTTCTTGCCCCGAGCACCAGCAGGAACGTGTAAATTCCCACTCATGATCCCCACCGCCCTAACCTTGTCGGGCCACTCGCTCGCCACACGAAAGCTCATGCCTGCCCCGTTCGAATGCCCTGAAACAAAAAAGGGCACGTCCCCCAACTCTGCCTGACATCGAGCCAATATTTTCTCCAATGCCGCAAGGTCGTCAACCTTTGTTCTCGGCGATCTCGAATTCAGTTGGCCCGAATTCCAGACATGAGGATTCGACCGAAAATTCCCCGCCAACCCCGGACGGGACGGTAACCCCGTCGGCAACACAACCGCAAATCCCGCCGCCGTCGCCTTCTGACTCCATTGCGCACTCTCATCAAATTGCGGCCCTGATCCACCCCCACCGTGCATCGCAAGAATCAACCCTTTTGCTTTCCCCGCGGGTTTTGAAAAAATGTAACTCCACTGGTTACCCTCAACTTCGATTGTCTGAACATTTGCCGAAACGGATCCCACCTGTTTAACCAAAACCATCCCCAAAACCAAAGCGACCGTTGTCATACCAAGCACAACGCTTCCCACAATCAAAGGTTTTGTCTTCATAATAAATTCCGTACGGCTTCTAATCAACTTTCGGTTCACCAGGATCATCATGACATTCGCAATGATCAGTGTCTCGTGGCAGATACAGACACTCATCAATTAACGAGCAGATGTTCCTCGTTTATCCGAGCAACATCAACCTACCTGCGTCAGGTTCACCCAAGTACAATCAACCCTGCAATGCTTATCCACTTCGGCGCCGACTACATCCACCCGGAATGGCCCGCCGCAGTTGTCTGCATCGGCACTTTCGATGGAGTCCACCTCGGTCATCAAGCCCTCATTTCAAAGACCGTCGCCCTCGCCCAATCCCGGCATCTTCCCAGCGTTGTCCTGACTTTCGACCGTCATCCCGCCGAGATTCTTGCCCCCGATCATGCCCCCCTTGCCATAAACACCCTCGACCAAAACCTCGAACTCATCAAGTCCCTCGGTGCCTCTCTCACCGTTATCCTCCCTTTTGATAAGCACCTCGCCAACTGCCCCGCCGAACAGTTTTATCAAACTATTCTCAAAAACACTCTACACGCTGAAGCCATGGTCATCGGGCACGATTTCGCTTTTGGCCACAACCGACAAGGTACACCGGAGTGGCTCCAAGCCCGAATAGAAACTCACGTTCTCCCTCCAGTTATGGTCAGCGAAACGCGTGTCAGCTCATCCCAAATCCGCCAGGCCATTCAAACCGGGAATTGTGAACTCGCTCACTCCCTCCTCGGTCGTCCCTTCCAGATTAAAGCCCCTATAATCGGCGGGCAACAACTCGGTCGAACTCTCGGCTATCCCACTGCTAACCTTGCCCGATCTTCAACGCTTTGCTCACTCCCCCATGGCATCTATGCCTGCCGCGCCAACTCTCCTGTCGGCTCATTCACCGCCGCGACCAGCATAGGCACTCGACCGACTGTCCATGGCACCCATCCGACCATCGAAGCCTTCCTCCTCGACTACCCCGGTGATTCCCTCTATGGTCAGGTGATCGAACTCGATTTCCACCATCGTCTCCGCGATGAACTCAAATTCGACTCTCTCGACGCCCTCAAAGCTCAAATGGCTCTCGATGTCAAACATACGATTAGTCTCTTGACCTAAATCAAATAGAATATCCAGCGCAAATTCCACTCCAGATGGGGAGAGGTAACTAAAACGAATCATAAACAAACATCCCTATCCAGACGTATCTAATCCCATGAAGAAGGCTCTCCTTGCCCTCCCGATCCTCGCCCTGATCAGCCTCCTCGTCAGCGGATACCTTTTTGCCCCCAAAGATCAAGACCTCATCACCGCCGCTCTCCGCGACTCTACTGCTGCCGCCGCAAAAGGTGAGCCGAGCGACGTACTCCGCTATCTCAGCAAATCGTTTACTTACGGCGGCGAAGCAACCAGTACCTACGACATTTCCAAAGTCATTCATAACGCCAAACCAAAAATCACGATCATCGAAACCAAAGCTAATATCCAAGGCGAAAATGCCACTGTACAAACCCCGGTCGACGTACAACTCAACTACATGGGACTTGACATCAATCAAACCATCCCCAAAGTCACGATAGAACTCAAAAAGGAAACCGGATTCAAATGGCTTTTTGTCCCCGAACCTCGTTGGAGAGTTGTGTCCGTCTCTGCCGAATCACTCCCAAACTACTAAAAGCCTTAGACTCAAAACCCTAAAGAAACCCCGCCAATCTACCAAAAATTCACCTGGGATCGAGCATCCCAAGGCAGATCATCACGTGTGGAGCAACAAACGAGGCGTTGTCATTGGCATATATGTCCTCACATCAATCCCAATCCTCGCCGTAGCCGGCTTTGGATATTGGCTCTACACCGATCTCTATCAGACTAGCGCCCAATTTGAATCAAAAATCGAACAGGGCCAAGGCATCGACATTCCCGTTACCCCATCCGATTTCGCCCGTTTCGTTGAGCTCAAAAAGTCGGACAACGCGACCGTTCCGTTTCTTGCCGTCGCCAAAGATTGGGAAGCTCTCCCCGAACCTGACCGCAATCTCATCGTTGCCCAAGTCCGCCTCTTCGCAACATCGGTCGAAGGTAACGACCCAAAACAGGCCCAAGCCTTCGTCAAAGCCCAGCCGTTTCTCGCCAAGCTCCGAAATGTTGCCGCTTGCAAAGACAGCCACTTTGAACGGGATTGGACCGGCAACACCGAGCTCATCGAGCCCCACTATCACACAACTATTCAATTCGGACGCCTTTTATGTGCCGCTGCTCTCGCCGAAGCGAGAATCAACAATATTGACAACGCATTTCAACATCTCGAAACTCTGCGTAAACTGGCCGCCCACATCTCTCGCGATGCTGGGCTTGATGGCACAGTAACTCACGTCAATCTAGAAACTCAAGCTCTTACTGCCGCCCAAGAGATTCTCTATCGGTTTGGACGACGCTCAAACGCCTACCCAAAGTACGAGTCCTTCATCGCTAACCGTAAAACCCAACCCAATATCATCCGTAATCTGGAAGGCGAAGCGATGAGAACAACCTATGTTCTCAGCCAAGCAAACTCGTTCAAAGATCGCATGTTTAGCGGAACTAAGCTGTCAATCAAGAACGAAACCTTTCAGCGCGCCGCCACCATCCGGATGTCCGAATTCTGGACGAATACACTAGCCGAAGCTGAAGCCAGCTATCCCGACACCATTGCAATCCGCGACGCCTACGTCGAAACCCTCTCCTCTTTCAGCAGTCAACGGAGCCCGAGTCGAGTGATCCCCTCCGCTATTGCCGAATGGAATGTTGACCGGATCAACATTGCTGCAGCTCTCGAAGTTCGATACGCTCTAGCCAAACCAGTAGGTGAAGTTATCGCTCACTTCCACCTCACCGGGAACTTCCCCAAATCACTCAGCGAAATTAATTTCCAAGACTCCGATCCTTACACCCGCGATGTCTTCACCTACCTACGAACGGAAAAAGGATTTCGCATCTACTCCACCGGAGCAGATCGCATCGACGATGGCGGAGATTTCGCCGATCAAAACCAAGTCACTGATATTGTCACCACATTTGATGGGGAACTCTTCAAAATCGAAGGGGTATAGAATACTGGAGTGAGCTTCCAGAAACCTGGTCAACGAATAGCTATACGAGGCCTCAGCGGGAGCGGTAAAACTACCCTCGCTACCAAATTGTCACAGCACCTTCAGATTCCTCACACGGAACTTGATGAGATCTTTTGGCAACCCAATTGGCAAGGGTCCACCGACGAAGAATTTTTCCCCAAAGTCGCCGCCGTCGCTCAAAACCCCAACTGGATAATTTGTGGCAACTATTCCCGATGTCGCCATCTCATCGACCCCAGTGCCGATACAATCATCTGGCTCGACTACCCCTTTTGGTTAACCTACCGAAGACAGATCAGCCGAACATTTCGCCGATGCCTCCAAAAAAACGTTCTCTGGGGTCACAGCACCGAGACATTTCGCCAAGCATTTTTCGCCAAGAACGCCCTCGTCTTCTGGAACTTTCGCGTACACCGCCGTCACCGTCAGCAGATGTTCAACCTATTCCAAAATCCAGACCCCTCCAAAACTTATCTTCATTTCCGTCACCCGCAAGAAACCGAAGCTTGGCTCCTCCAACTCAAGGGGTAAATTGGGGGCGTGGAAAAGCGAGCAAGAGTGATTTCACCCGAAGAAGCTCACCAAGAATTCCTCCGAATGAACGCCGCAAGAACCCCCAATGAGCGAGTCGAAGCCCTTCAAGCCCTTAGTAATGCCTTCATCCCTCCCCATCAACGAATACTTGACAAACCTTGTCGCTACGTCAAGCTCCCCGATCCAGACGAAAAACCAAATTCCTAGATCGTTTGAATCCCTGGATCGTAACTCGGGTAGCTCCCCAAAATCACCGTTTCGATCGCAACGCTTCGCAAATCATTGATCGCCCGCATCACGTTCTGTTCGGTTCTGTGTCCATCCATATCCATGTAAAACACATATTGGAAGGTATCCCGGGGATCAGGTCGCGACTCAATCATCGTTAAGTTGACTTCATTCTCGACAAAACAGCCCAACACTCTGTATAGCTCTCCACGCCTATTCTTTAACTTAAACATCAACGATGTCTTGTCATTTCCGCTCGGAGCTGGCTCATTAAATCCAAGGACAACAAACCGAGTCCGATTATTTGCATGATCCTGAATGTGCTCAGCCAAAGCCCTCAATCCGTACAATTCCAACGAAACCGCATTTACAATCGCAGCACCGCGAGGATCTGCTGCCGCTTTTTTCGCCGCTTCGGCCGTCGGAACCGTGTCAACAATCTCTACCTGTGGCAAATGATCCCGGAGCCAATCGCGACACTGCGCCGACGGCTGTGGCCCGGCATAAACCCGCTCAATCTCCGCAAGCGAACCCGCTGTAGACCCTAAGTGGTGATGAATATCCAAAAACGTCTCGCTCACAATTTTCACCGCGCTCTGGGCGAACATATCGAGAGTCTCCGGAACAACCCCCGCAACCGAGTTCTCAATCGGTACAACCCCATAATCCGCCTGCTCACGCTCAACTGCCTGAAACACCTCACGGATATTGAACACTGGAACCTGCGCCACACTCCGACCAAAAGCAGCTATCGCCGCCTGGTGACTAAAAGTTCCTTCTGGACCCCAAAAAGCTACTTGCAGTGGCTTTTCCGCTGCTCTTGCCGCAGAAATGACTTCACGAAAAATCGCGATCAACTGCTGCCCGGTCAGATGCTGACCACCCCGCGCCTCCAGCCGGTCGTAGATTTGTCGTTCTCGCTCCGGGGTAAAGAAAGGACGATTGTCCATTCCTTTGATCTCCCCAACCTCTCGGGCCAAAGTGACGCGGCGTTCCAAAAGTCCAATGAGCTCGGCATCAACTTGGTCAATGTCCCGCCGGACATCGTCCAAACTCCGCTCCTTCGCCATCTCTTCGTCCACAGATTCATTTTGACCTCAAATAAACATTCAATTCGGGCCAACTCGGTGTTAAACTCATAAGCACCCCGTGGACGTCATTTTCAGCCGACTGGGCATCCTGCTCGACCCATCTTGGCGCGGTTTAGTGCACGTGATCGATATCCTCCTCGTCACGTATCTCACTTACCGTTTGCTTAAGCTTGTGCGCGGCACCCGCGCATGGCGAGTTATCCTCGGTCTAGGCGTTTTTGTAGCTGCTTTGGCCCTCAGCGAATACCTCGGCCTGAGGACACTCCATTGGATTCTTGACAAAGCCACGGTACTCGCCCCCGTCGCTCTCGTAATCCTCTTCCTTCCAGAGCTCCGCCAGGCTATCGATGGGTTTGCGCGTCTCGGACTGTGGTCTGGTCGGCTGATCGGCGGCGAAACATCACTAGAAGAGCAAATCATTGACCAAATCGCCGAAGCCGCTGGCGAAATGGCGGATGACCGCACCGGAGCCCTCATTGTTATCGAACGCAGTAACCGACTCGATGACATCGCCGCCAACGGAGTTCCTGTTCACGCAGACGTCACCGCCCCTCTCCTAGGTGCAATTTTTTATGAAGGAAATCCACTTCATGACGGAGCCGTAATAGTCCGCAACAAAGAAGTGCTCGCCGCCGCCTGCCGCCTCCCGATGAGCGAATCAATCACAATCGGCGACAAGTATCACATGAGACACCGTGCCGGAATCGGAATCTCTGAACAATCTGACGCCGTCGTTGTTATCGTCTCCGAAGAACGCGGAACCGTCCAACTCGCGATCGATGGAGAGCTCATAATCCTCACGGATCAAGAAGACCTCGCCGCCCGCCTTCGCCAAGAACTCATCGTCCAAAAACCTGATCGAACCAAGTTCCTCCGCAAGAAAGCAACAACTCAGGAGGAAGCATCTTGAACAAAGAAGATATGAAGCTCCTTTTCGCAAGCTTTGTAATCGCCGTTGTGCTTTGGTTCCAAGTTCAACCGATTTTTGAACCTGGTCGTGAGCGAGAATTCATCATCCCTCTCAGGGTCGAAGGAAAACCTGGAGAACTCGCCATCTTCCCATCCACTGATAACATTACAATCGTTGCCTCCGGCGCTTTGATCGACCTCGATAAACTCGACACAACAAAAGTTGAGGCATTTCTTAATGCCGAAAATGCCAAACCTGGACAATTCAACCTTCCTGTCCTTTTGCGAGCCCCGGCCGACCTTAATCTAGAATTCCGACCACGTACAACCACAATTAAAGTGACCTGTGAACGAGTGCTTCGTCAAAATGGCCGGATTGAAATCCTCACAACCGGAACTCCTCGCAGCGATCTTGTCCTGGTTGAGACAATCGCCACCCCCAACGAAGTTGAAGTCTTTGGCCCCGAAAGTTATATCAAACAAGTCTCCAAACTCCGAGTCACTGTCGATCTCACCCGGCTCCAACCAGGACAATCAATATCAATTCCCGTTGAAATCCTCGACAAAAATAACAAGCCCGTCCCCGGCACTCTGTCCGATCCGACCCGAGTCTCCGTTGCTGCTTCATTCTCCGCCGCCGCCGCTTCCCGTGAAGTCCCCGTCATTGTCGACTGGATCGGTTCACCCGCTCCTGGTTACAAAGTTGAGGAAATTACGGTAAAACCATCCCGAATCAAGATCACAGGAGAATCTGAGCAAATTTCAACCATGACCACTATCGAAACAGAAGAACTCACTGTCAATGATCTCAAATCGTCCAAGAAATTCACCCTCAAGCTGATCGCGCCTTCAGGTGTCATTCTTGAAACTCAACTGGTCGAAGTCGCCGTAAAAATTTCTCCTCGATAAGCCAATTCATGACTGAAGTCCGTTGTATCACCGAAGGCGAAGCTCCACAATTCCTGCAGCTTTTATGCGAGATATTTGAGCTTGATCACTCCCGTGCTTCAACCGTCTTCTACAGCGAACCATTCTTTGATCTCCGTCGAAAGTGGGCCCTTTACGAGAATGGTCAAATGGTTTCCATTCTCACAACAACCCCTCTTCAATTCGGATTCGGCAACGCGATCGGAATCGCCGGGGTCGGAACCAAAAAAACCCACCAAAACTGTGGACATGGTCAACAACTTCTCGAAGCTGTTCTAGACCATGCCGACCGCCACGGCGAACCCCATGCAATTCTTTTCGCTCACCACGCCACCCTCTATTCCCGCTGCGGTTTCCAAGTCATAGATCATGTGATCAAGGGCCAGATCAATGCCCCCTGCCAATTGCCTTACACTCAAACTCTCTCAAGTGTTCAATTAGAGCAACTTTATGCAGAATGGGCTAATCAAAATCGCATGAGACTTCTCCGCGACTCGCGCCGTTGGCGGTACTGGCAATTCGTCTACCGAGAGTCTTATCCCGCCCACGGAGGTTATGTCGCCAGTGAAACAAATCTCTGCCGCGAAGCGATCTTCACTGAAATGCCCGAATCCTGGCCCCTCATGCCCGGCGGTGAGTGGTACGGCCTGCGGTCAATGACTAAGCTCCTCGGTATCCCCCTCAAATCCGAATCCCAAGAGCTACTAGTAATGACCCGAAACTTCCCCGATGTCCCCCAGATGTTTATGTCCGACCAATTCTAAAGTGAATTTCAAACCCAACCAGAGACAAACTTTCTTAACATCGTCTAAAGTAGCAAAGTGAAACTCACTTCTATCGGCTCTCTCGCTGCGTCACTTGTGGCAATCGCCATTGCCGCTTCCCAAGCAACGCCCCAGATCAAAACCTACGAGCCCAAGGAAGCCGATGCCCATCGAAAAACTATCGAAGCCAACTACAAGGTCCTCCACAAAGCCATTCATGAAGAGGATGCTAGTCCCGCAATCGATATCCTGCATGAGCAGTTTTCTTTCATCAACGCTATAAGCCTTCCCGCCGATCCATCAACCGATGATTTCGGCAACTTTGACTCTTACTTAGATGAAATTGGTGCTGGCGAAACAATTGGTGGGTTCAGCAAAAGCAACCACCCCGCATCTTCAAAAATCGAAGGCAAAATCACCGAGTTCATCTCAGGTCGGCGTCTATCGATCGCCCGCTTCGTCGAAACGCTCAAAGACACTTTCGTTGATGAAGAGGGCCAGCTCGGCAACAAAGGTGAGACCATCAACCTCGAAAGCACGTCCATCTACACCGACCATTGGTATTTCGATGTCAATGGTGAAAATGGAAATGCCTGGCAACTCTACGACCGTGAATTGACATCCCTTGAAATCAAGATCAACGGCAAGCCAATGAACCTAAACAGCGACGGCACACCCCTCCATAACCGATAAAACAGAACTTCCAAAAATTCATTCCGGAAGAACAACAACTCTTCCGGAACCAAGTTCCGTCATTTGTCATGCACACCGGGATCGACGTCGAGCAACCACGAAAGCCAAAACCCCCAGGCCCACCATCGAGACAGGCTCCGGAACGGCCTCTGTCGCCGATTGACGCAAAATCTCATGTACCGCCGCTGTCGGATGGATGTCATCAAAGAACATAAAATCGTTCACATTCCCACCCGCATCCAAAAACCCTTGCGTCACATTGCTAAATCCATAAGCTCCCGGATTCAAGCGCACTTCGTTGAAAAGCGAGGCGACATCAATTTCATAAACCGTTGCCCCCGGTCGAGCGCGCAAATCCGCAGCATGACCAGCGAGGGCAGTGTTAAATGTAACCGTCCGAGCATTGAATACAGACTCGTTCGCCGTCCCAACATAGCGAGGAATGTAGCCCAGCATCGGGAGATTCGGCAAAACAAAGTTGCGCGCCCCCAATCCGTAGAGCGTGTTCATGTGAGTCGCCATATTCGCCGCCACCCCCAAAGGATTGGTCGAATTCGCCGTCACAAAATCATTGCCTCCGGCCCAAAGAACAACCAAATCCGTCGCACTGAAAGTGTTGCCCGCTGCTTGCCACAATCCAATCTGTGTCCCCACATTAGGTACCAAGAGCGTCGACAGGGCCGATCCCGTATTGGCTTCTGCTCCGCCGTACGCAAAATTGGTTCCCCCGAGCCGATGGGCTACCGCCGCACCGTCCATATCCGCCGAAAATCCTTCGACCCAAACCGGCCCGTTGCTGAACCGACCATTCCAATACGGAGGACCACCCGCAAGGCCAAATGATGCGTTAAACGTATTCCCTGTATCGCTCAGGCTGTCCCCAAACGTAAACACTCGGTCAAACGCCGAAGCCGCGACGGCAACCGAAGCTACCCCCAGAACCAAAACCATCCGCAAATTCAACGCACTTCTCATCACTTGTTAACAATACACCCCAACCTGTCACAAATACATAACAAGTGCCTCTTCCTCGCAGAATTACCTGGTCAAAGAACCGCTAGCTCCCGTCACCAGATTTCTTGCCTTCTTCTTTAGGCTCCGCTTTAACCACATCCTTAATGACTCCCATTCTGGAATAGTCAATGGAATAGGGAATCACTTGGAATGTGGCGGCCTGACCTTTTGTCAAAGGGGATTGACTCACAAAATCGCGCACAAACTGACCCTGCACAATCGAGAGCAACCCCGGCTCATCTCCGCCAATGGCGCCATCCATCAAAACCCCCAGCTCCGCTCCCCGTTCTTTAACAAACTGTTTATGCGCCGAAACCACTGATTGAGTGTTCCGCGCATTCAATACCGGGAGCCAACGCACCAAATAAACCTGCCCCTTCACCAACTCCAGAGTTGAGCCTGAACCGAGAGAGGATGCTGATTGTCCTCCTCCTGCTCTCCCCGAGACCGATCCACCACCCGATGAAGAAGCCGATGCTGTTGCCGACGCCGAACTTGAACCTGAACCTGACTGATTCTGACTTGTTGTGGTGGTCGAAGTCTGAGCAATTGCCAGTGCTGCACCAAGCCCCACCACACCCACGGCTACCATCAAAGAAAATCGGGATCGTTTCATTTGTCTAACCTTCTCTCAAAAGATGAGACTCATCAACCGACCCCGATCGTTCCTCAAATTTTACAATTTCAGATCAACTATCCCGCTTACCCCGACACCATCCACTGCTTTCAGGTTTTTTGCATCCGTCGGGTTATCCGTTGCAACCGGAATCAATGCCCGAACACGAATCTCATCACCAAACAAACCAGTCTCCGGTGAAGCAACCGACTTCACCTTATCGACGTTCTTCTTGGCTCCCATCACTTGAGCTGCCCCAATCGCCCCCCGTGTGTTGATCCCAATCGTGATGATCGGGACAACTTTCGTGTAAGACTGATCCGTATCCTTATGACTGGTCAAACCGTTGATCGCTCGGTTGATGTCCGGCCCAAACTGCTTCACTGCCGCACCAACCCCCAAAATCTTGATAATCTCCTTAACTTGACCAAAGCAGAGGCCGACCAATCCCAGCATCGCCCCCGCAACCAAAAGCACCCGATAGTTGGGGCGCACACTCATTCGTCGTGATCGAACTTGCTTCATTTCCATATCCTGTATCTATAAAGACGATCAAAGATCGGTAGAGTGACAAAAAAAATCGCCCCGATCCGAAGATCGAGGCGATTTTCAAGTTCAACTGAAGTTCAGCTTAGAAGCTGATCTTGAGTTGGGTGCCGAAGAGGCCACCTTGGAACTTGCCGTTGCCCGGCATGCCCGGCAGAGCAATGCCCTTACCGTCTACATCGCTGTAGCTGTAGGTGAACATCAACTTGCTGTTGCTGCTGAGGTTGTAACCGAGCATCAACGTGTACCAGCGTTGGAACGGATCGTTACCAACACCGTTGAAGTCCCACTTCACGTCTTCGTAGCTGAGGCCGAGGTCAAGGTAGCTGTTGAGCTTGTAGTCAACACCAATCTTGAGGCTCGTCACGTCGTCGTTCGTGTTCAACACGCCGCCGCCGTTTTGGTTGCCTTCAAGTTGCTCGTAGTTAGCGTGGATCTTAAGATCGCTGCTCGGCATGAAGTAAACCATGGCATTGAAGCCTTCGACGTTGGTCGGGTTGTACCAAGTACCGATGCGACCCCAGTCGCCAGCGGCGATGAAGTTTTGCTCGATGGTCTTGTATCCACCCTTGACACCAAAGTTGGAACCAGTGTAACCGAGCGAGACATCCCATGCGGTGTTGTCATCGTCGAGTGCGCTGGAGGTGTTTTCACCCAACACGGATTGCGAGAACGCACCGTAGAACTGGATGTTGCCGAACTTGAGGTCAGCGTTTGCACCGTAGACGTTCAATCGGTTTGCCGGTTGGTTGCCTGCTTGAGCTGCGTTTGCGTCAGCGATCAAAGTATCGCTGTCGTGCCACAGGTAAGCAAGGTTGATTCCACCCATTTCGTTGAGCGGGAATGCCAACTGAACACCGAGGGTTCGGTCAACTGTTCCGCCGCCAAAAGCAATCGGGTTGATGTCAGCGTTTGCACCAGTGAGGTTCAAGTTGCGGTTGCTGTTGCGACCACCGAAAACGGTGAGTTCAACGTTACCGAACATGAAATCGAGGATTCCACCGTCGAAGATGTACTCGCCATTGTCGCGCCATGCTTGTTGGTAGTAGTCCTTGGTGAAGCTCGTTCGTTGGAACAAGTACGGGCTGATCTTGTGACCAACGCGACCGATTTCGGCCTGGAAGCCTTGACCAGCCAATGCGCTGTTGAACGTCACTGCGAATCGACCGAAACCAATTGCGGTGTCGGTGTTATCGTTGAAGTTGGTTCCACCAGCGTTACCGTTCAAACCGCCAAGACCTTCAAAAAGGTTGCCGACGAGAAGAACTGCGTCCCACTTCGGTTCGCCATCTTTGCCGCCTTCGAGGGTGACATAAGCTTCGTGGAAGATATCAAGATCCTTGTCGATTCCAACCGGTGCACCAGCATAAGAACCAGCACCTTGACCAACGACGCGACCGTCTCGGGTCACACCGAAGTTGCCATCTTTGCTGTGGCCGCCAAGAACGAGCAAGTTGACTTCTGCGCCAATCTTGATCGCGGTGGTCTTGTTTTCCAACGCGGTCAATCGCTCTTCCATGTCGGACATTTGGCCCTTCATTGCATTAACGTCAACGCCGAGTTGCTTCAATTGAGGCTCGAATTCAGCCGTCAACTTCTTCATGTCGTTGATTGCGCTGCCCCAATTCTTCATTGCGTCAACATCCTTGCGGAGATCAGCAACTTGCTTGGCGAGGCCAGCATCGGAGCCACCTTGACCGATCTTTGCTTCAACAGCAGCGATCTTAGAGTTGACGCCATCGAATTGAGCCATCATGAGCTTCCACATCTTGTCGAGGGCAACTGCCAACTCGTAGCGGGAGGTCATGCGCGGGCCGCGGAAGAATCCATCCGGGTAACCGAAAAGAACCTTGTCTTTCAAGTTAACCAAGGCTTGATACGCCCAATGGTTTTCCGGAACATCCGGAAATTGATCTTGTGCAAGCGCTGGGGTTACCATCGCCACGCCCAAGACTGCGCTCATTGCGAGCTTCAGTGTTTTATTCATGGTTTTTTGTTTCTCCATTAACACGAGATTCAAATCAAAAGAGTCACTCAATCAGTCTGGCGTTGAGCTTATTCTCACAACTTTCCTTAAGTTCCCTGTGAGAACCAAGCCTCTTTGCCCTCAGCTTGGCGACGCGTCCAATTTGCGTCTCATGTTGGCAGAGGCAAGCTCTACCAACTGCAATTATGACCCTCGCCGAACGCAAGCCGAGGGCCCCTGTCAAGATTACTAGGCATAAGGACCCGAAATCCGCCGATTTAAGCCCGAATCAAGCTCAAAAGCTCCGCCGTCTTCGCTTCCATCATCGCCCGATCACCCCGAGTCTCCACGTTCAAACGGATCACCGGCTCCGTATTGCTTCCTCGCAAATTGAACCGCCAGTCAGCAAACTCAATACTTAAGCCATCCGTCCGGTCAATCTCACCCCCCGGATATGCTGCCTCAACCCGCGCCAACACATCCGGCACGCTCGCTACCTTGCTGTTCACTTCGCCCGAACAAGGGAATTTCTCAATCATCGCTCCGACAAGCTCGCCCAAAGTCTTGCCCGTCTTCTTCATGAGTTTCAAAACCAAAAGCATCGGAATCATCCCACTGTCGCAATACCAGTGATCGCGGAAGTAATGGTGCGCACTCATCTCTCCACCATAAACCGCATTCTCGGCCCGCATCCGCTCCTTAATGAAGGCGTGACCACTCTTGCACATCACCGCTTTCCCTCCTGACGCTGCCACGATTTCCTGCGTATTCCACATCAATCGAGGGTCATAAATAATCGTCGCTCCTGGGTTGTCCACCAAAATCGCTTGTGCCAAGAGCCCAACGATATAGTAACCCTCAATGAACATCCCGTTCTCATCCAAGAGAAAACACCGATCATAGTCACCATCCCAAGCAATCCCCAGATCATATTTATTCCGTCGCATCTCCTCTTCCACCGGAGCCCGCGACTCCTCCAAAATCGGATTCGGAACCCCATTTGGAAACTCTCCATCTGGCTCAAACATCATCCGCGTCACGTTCAGCGGCAAATGAGGCATCAAAGCCTCCATCGCAATCCCTGCTGCGCCATTCCCCGGACTCGCCAAAACCTTAAAGTCACGCAATTCTTCCGCCGGACAAACCTTGAGCAAATGCTGGACAAAATCTGCGTAGCAGTCCAGCTTCCGAACCGAACCGCCCCCCGCCCCGTTTTCGTGCTGACCATCCAAAAACTCCTGAGTCAATCGCTCGATGTCGTTCAACCCGGTATCCCCGCTGATCGGCCGACTTTCTTGCCGCACCATCTTCATTCCGTTATATTCCGGCGGGTTGTGGCTTGCCGTAATCATCACCCCCCCGTCATATCCATAGTGAGCGGTCGCAAAATAGACCATCTCAGTTCCCACCATCCCCAAATCAATGACGTCACATCCCTCTTCGTTTAACCCTTTGGCCAAAGCATCCCCAAGATCCGGACCACTCAATCGAATGTCGTAACCCACACAAACCGTCTTCGCCCCCGTATATCGCCCAAATGCTCGGCCGATTGCATATGCCACATCCGGGTTCAACTCATCCGGCACAATCCCCCGCACGTCGTACGCTTTAAAGCAAGCCAAAAATTCGCCCATCTCACCCCTCATCTTACCGTTTCAAGTGATTGCACTTATCGTTATTCCGGGTGTGACTCGGAATCTCCCCAATCGAGAGCTCGATGATAACCATCCCCCTTTTCTAATGCCACTGGGGAGGGGGAGGTTGGGGGGCGAGAGTTGAAACCCCATTCGCTTAAAATAGGAATGCAATGGCCATCCGCCTCGCCCCTTATCCAGAATCCACAAACGCAAATCTCTATCTGATCCACGGAGGCCCCGGAGCCCAAGGCTCACTTCATGGACTAAACAACTCTCTCCCTGAACATCTCAATTCTCGCGAAATTCTCCAAAGATACTCAGGTGAAGTCTCCCTTACTGTCGACCAGCACATCGCCGACATGCGCGAAATCATCTCAAAGCCCGCTAACATTCTCGGTCATTCATGGGGAGCCATGCTCACTCTCTCCTTCGCCGCCAAGTACCCCCAGCTTTGTCGCCAAATCATCCTCGTTGGCTGCGGAACCTACTCCACAACTTCTCGTCGAGAGTATGAACGACGCATTGCTCTCCGAACTGACCCCCGAATCAAAGCCCTACTTAAGCAAGCAATTCAAGAGGCTAAAACTCCCGACGAACATGAGTTGGCTTTCCGAAATTACGGTGAATACGCTACGAAAATACAAGCATACAACCCCATTGCGGACCCTTTTCCGGATCACATCACCAAGTGGGATCCGATTGGGCACTCCGAAACCTGGAGCGATGTCATGCGCCTCCAAGAAGAGAGAATTGAACCCCAAAGATTCAACTCAATTACATGTCCTGTCAATCTCATTCAAGGTGCCCAAGACCCTCACCCCGGCGAGCTTATCCGCAATGATCTACTTCCCTATATTCCACAGCTCCAATACATCGAACTCGACCAATGCGGTCACGAACCCTGGCTTGAACGTAACGCCCGAATTCCCTTTCTTAGCCTGGTCGAAAACATCTGCAGATAGCCATCCTCACCTTCGGGCACGGATTCTGGGTGGGAAGCTTTATTAAAAGAATGCTCCCAACCGAGCTAAAATCCTGAAATGCCCGCAACCCTCATCGGCGCCCACATGCCCACTGGAAAAGGACTCCCCGATGCCATCCGCCGGGGCAAAGCCATTGGGTGCACCGCCGTCCAAGTCTTCACCTCCTCCCCCCAACAATGGCAATCCAAACCGCTCGCCGAAGACGCCCCGCAAAAACTCGCTGAAGCCATCGCCGAAACCGGACTCAACCCCCAAGCCCTCGTCAGCCACGACAGCTACCTGATCAACCTCTGCGCACCCGAACCCGAAAAAGCCACGATGTCTCGCGAAGCCCTCACCCGCGAGCTCACGCGTTGCGCTACCCTCGGCATCCCCTTCGTCGTCAGCCACATGGGTGCCCACATGAAGCAAGGCGAAGAGATCGGCATCCAAAAAGTCGCCCAGCAAACCAAAGAACTCCTCCAAGAAATCCCCGCTGGCGTCACCCTTCTCATGGAAACCACCGCCGGACAAGGCTCATCCCTCAACTATAAATTCGAGCATCTCGCCCAAATCCTTGACCTCACTGGCAACCCCAACAACCTCGCAATTTGCCTCGATACTTGCCACATCTTCGCCGCCGGGTACGACATTCGCACTCCCGACACCTACAAAGCCACATTCGCCGAATTCGACCGTTTGATCGGGTGTGATCGCATTAAAGTCATCCACTGTAACGACAGCAAGAAGGCCATCGGCACCCGGGTAGATCGCCACAACCACCTCGGCGATGGTGAAATCGGCGAAACCGCCTTCCGGTGCCTTGTCCACGACCCAAGGTTCACCAACACCCCCATCATTGTCGAAACCCCCGACGCAACCGAAATGCACGAAACAAACGTCCAACGACTTTGGGATTGGGCTCGGCAACCAAATCCTAACTAATCACCGAAAAAAGCATGTTCACAAGCAGGATGGTTAAACATCTTCTCGTGATCATGCTCAACCTCAAGAGCTTCAACAATTCGCCAGTTGAATTTCCACCCCTTCTCTTTCGCCAACTTTTGCCCAAATTCAAACGACGCCTTGTTGCGTTGAAAACGCCCTCCCCCCTGTTTCATCGCCTCTTCGCTATCATCAAAATACTCGTCAGGCTTATTGTCCGCTGTTCCAACAAAGAGAGTGAGCGGAGCGGCGAGATACTGTCGGATCTGGTCATCCGAACTCAATGACTCCGGCAGATTGCCAAATCCATAGCCGAAAGGAGCTTCTCGATGGGCAAAAAGTTGAGAGCCAGCATTCGCCGCGACAATGCGTTCAGCACCCGTATCCTGAAATGCAGCCGCTCGAACCAGAAATTGACCGCCCGCTGAATGCCCAATCAGCCAATACTTCATTGCATGTTGATCCTCTCTCTGCTTGATCGCCTCCGCAATCTTTGGGATAAAAGCATAAGTCCACGCCTCCGGACTCGCCAACTTTCCTTCTGCATCCAACAAGCCGCCGCGCTGATACCTCCAAGTTGGAAATCTTTCGCTGTCAAACTTTGGCGCAATAATCAGGGCTCCGAATCGATCACCCATTTCCATGGAATGATCGCGATAATCTTCAGCATTCCGGAGTGTGCCGTGAAAAACAATAATCATCCGATCTCCTCGATAATTCTTTGGCTTATAAACAAAAACATCAAGACCAATTTCGTTGATCGTGATGACCACTTTCGACTTACCCTCGTCAATTTTCGGCATTTGGTTCACAAGAAACCCCAAACCAATGAATGCCGAAACCATCGTTCAATATACCGACTAAGTTCTTATTCCGGAACATCCCCAATATCCGTCCCCGAAGCCGTAACATTCTCTTCCTGAATCTGCTCGTAAATCTCCTTCCGGTGAACCGCCACATCCCGAGGCGCTTTGATCCCAATCCGAACCTGTTCACCCCGAACCTCAAGCACCACGACCTCGACTCCGTCGCCGATCACGATACTTTGGTTGACTTTTCGTGTCAATACCAGCATAGTTGCCCTCCTTGGCGCTGGCTGCGTATCACCTACGCCGCCGGTTGCCCCTGCTTCTCTTCCGCAAAGACCTTATACCGAATCGGGTAACGATGATCTTCCACCACCACCTGCTTCGCCATCCGGTTCTCCAAGTTCACCAGAAGCGGACCCGCCAAATTCAGCGTCATCCCCTCCGGGTCACCCTTCGGAATCGTAACGATAGTATAGACGAGTCGGGCCGAATCTTCGCTCAGTTCCAATTCTGATGCCACCTCATTCGGCATCTCTGGCGCATAAGTCGGAACATAGTGCGCCGGATCAATGACCAAAAAGGCCAAGTCCCCCAGCTGCACACTCTGCAGCCAGCAAAAAGGACTCCCTTCCTTATGCTGAAGAACAATGAAACGCTCTGCATCCGGGAAGCCAAGCAACCCTCCGCGGAAATTGACGACATCCTGAACGTCAAATTCCACCGATCCAAAGCGCGTTGTCTCAATCGCGTTACTGGTCATCATCTCATAAAGTCCATCAAGCTCAGGCGCATGCCCTGACTTGCAATTTGCATCGCCGCTGTATATGCCGTCTCAGATTGCTGATACCGCACAAACGCCTCTGCCAAGTCCACATCCTCGTGGTCAGAAATTTCCTTAGAAAAGTCGTCAATCCTCCGTGTATTCTCCGCGCTCAAACTCTCAATCGTCTGCATCCGAGATCCAACTTCGGCACGCAGCCCCGTAATCTGGTCGCGCAAACTCTTGATGTCTGCCAAGCTCTCATCACTGATTGCAACAACATTCTGGTTCTGAATGTTAGTTTTCAGCGTCTCAAGCTTGTCGTAAATATCGGTGAAAACCGTGGAAACCCCAGGGAGATTAATCGGCATATATTCACCACTTCGAACCTCCGCCCGAATCACATTAGCATCTCCCACATAGCTCATCACCCCACCCAACGCCGTAAATGGCAACGTGTCCGAAAGATGACCCGCAAAAATGTATTGCCCCTGCGACCCCTCCATATTCGCCGATCGAACTAGCTTCTCCTGCAATGAAGCCACTTGCTGGGCCAAACTTTGTGCCGCGTTGGCATCGATCGAACTCGATGCCCCCTGAATCGCCAAAACATTGGCTTTACTCAGCAAATCACCAATTTCCGTGAGCCCACGTTCACTGTTCCCCAAGTAATCCTTAGCCCCCCGCAAGTTCTTCTCAAATTGATCAAACCGAGCTTTCAAATGCCGTGAATTGATCGTCAGCTTGGTCGCCAGAGGATCCTCATGAGCAGACTCGAATCGCTTACCGCTCGAAATCTGTTTCTGAACCTTAAAGTAAGCCTCTTGCGCCGTCCGAATTGAACCCGTGTAAGCGTCAAATTGATATCCAGTGCTAATTCTCATTTCTTAATCCTTCATCACCGACCCAAGTTGATCAGATCCTGACTGACCTCGTTAAAAATGGACATCGCCCGCGCCGCCGCCTGATAAGACCGCTGCATCTTGAGCAAATTCGCCATTTCGTCGTCAATGCTCACTCCGCTCACCGCCTGCATTTGCTGTTCGATCTGACCCAAAACCGCCGTCTCCGTGTCCGCCGCATTCATAGCATAATTCGCATCCGACGCAACCCGAGTCACAACGTCTGAAAAGAACCCACGGAACGACTTTCCACCCAAGTTCGCAACTGCCAAATCACGCATCTCGCCTAACTGCTGAGCAATCGAGCCATCTCCTGCTGCCCCCGTCAATCCAGAAACAATCGCATCCGCACTCGCCAAAACTTCATCGCTCAGCCGAAAATCAACCGCCCCCGTTTGGGGAGGAACCAAGACATCCTGGAAAAAATTAACTCCCGTGTTGCCTTGCTTATTGATCCCGCTCGCGTGAAGAGTATTCACTTGCGTCCGCAATTCGTTCGCCAACGAATTCAAATTCGCCATCTGATTTCGGGTCTCGTTCAAACCCGACAAGTGACCTGCCAGCTCCCCGCCCCGGATAGGATAAGTAATGACACCATCCGTGACAGAACCCGTTGTCGCATCAAAAGTCGTTGGAAATGGTCTTACTGCATCTCCTTGAACTAAAGTGTGCCCGGCCGCATAAACTGCATACGATCCATCAGGGAACGTCTCCTTCCGAACGTTAACCAGCTTGCTCAGGTCAGCAACTGCCAAATCTCGCTGATCCATCAAGTCGTTCGGCATCCCGTTACTCGCAACCGCTTGGGTGATCTGCGCATTGAGCGAAGCAATCTGATCCGCCAACCCGTTGATCCGGTCAATTGTCCCCGTAATCTGCTGGGTCTGACTCGCTTCCAGCTGTTGGAAGTCGTTAAACCGATTCCGAACGCGATCGGTCAAAACCTGACCACTCAATCGCACCTCAAGCCGCGCTGCCGCGTCATTCGGATTCGACCCAAGCCCCGACCACGAGTTAAAGAACCGATTGAGGGCCTGGTTAATCCCCTTATCACTCGGCTCGCCATAGATCGCGTCAATCCGCTTCAGGCTAGTTGCAGTCGCCGAATATTTTCCTTGCTGGCTCAGAGCATTTCCTTGGCTCACATCAAGGTATCCATCCCGAATCCGATTGATCGAACTCAAAACCGCACCTTGACCAACCGACTTCCATCCTTTTGTATAGAAGTTCAAAGGTTGGAGTGTTGAGAAGTCCACCGTCTGACGCGAGTACCCACGGGTATTCACATTCGCGATGTTATGCCCAATAGTGTCCATCGCCCGCTGATAGTTTCTCAGCGAGAGCGACGACATATTCATACCAAGGAATGGACCGGCCATTTTTATCTCCTAGTAGAATTGTCGGTATCAGGCCGCCTGATTCATCAGTACATTTGCCTGGGAACGTCGTGGAGAATAGGGACCGTCCGCTTTTTGCGTTTCCGTTACGATCACCGTCAAGGTTCCGTTGACATATTCCAGCTCATTTTCTATCAAAGCCTTGTTCTTGTCAATCACTCGTTGAATGTTGCGGCCCGCTACAATGACTTTGTTGGCTAGGGCTTGAACGCGTTGCGCATCGGCTTTTTCAAGCACGGTCACCAGACTTCGAAGATTCGGTTCACAACCGTATTCCTCGGCCAGCCCTTTGGCGCACGTCGCCGCGTTCGTATCAATGATCGTCATCTCGTCCATCTGCCGGTCAAGTTTAGGTTGTAACTCTTCTAGTCGTTCAACCTGACGCATCGTCAGAGCCGCCGTCTGCTGGTGCAGCAAAGCGACAACCTCGTCTGACTTCACCAGCCAGGCGTTCCAGAGTTTTTCGAGTTGTTTAGTGTCTGTTTTGGTCATGGATTTTTTCCCAGTTCATTTCATGTCAATTTCATTGCTTCGGAACGGCAGCGTTCTCCTGAACGATCCGAACCGCCTGCGATAAGAAAACCTGTCGTGCAATCCCCAAACTCCCCTGCCCCCGAGCCGTTTCATCCGCCACGGCCTGATCCATCGTATCTTTAGCAAACTCCATCATCTGATCTTTCTCCGGAGCAAAGCTTGTGGCCCGCATCTGGGACAACAGCTTCTTCACGAAAAACGACTCAAATTGCTCGCTCGCCTTTTCCAATTTCTTCAAATCTGCTTGAGCTTCACCCGGCAACTTCGCAACGTCAAACTTGCCGTCCGTCAACAATCCGTCATAAACTTTCTCCAGCCGGGCCCGAATCTCACTGCCTCGCGGGCCCAGTTTGTGATTCATCTGGTTCTGCAAATCTCGGACAAAATCTGCCCGAATCGGCTTCATTCCAGCCGGCATCATTGAATCTTCACCCGTGCTTTCAAAGCTCCTTGCTGACTCAACGCCTGAATGATCGCAATAATGTCCCGAGCGCTCACATCCATCGCCTGGAAGATCTTCGCGAGGTCATCCAACGTTGCATTCGGCGCAACTACCACGACTTGCGGAGGCGCTTCGCCCGCATTGGTCTGAGACACCGGCGTTACAGTCGTTGAACCTTGACTCAGCGGCAATGGCTGGCTCGTAACGAACTCACTATCAATCGTCACCCGAAGCGCACCATGGGCAATCAGAGCCGGCCCGAGCCGCACATTGCCACCCACGACGATCGTCCCCGTTCGTTCATTGATGATGACCGTCGGCTCAGTATTCGCAAAAACTTCCAACTTCTGAACTTGGCTAATCACATCCACCGCCAAATCAGGACTCGGCATCTGAATCGCAATCGTCACCGCATCAATTGCGGTCACACCCAAACTCGGGAAACTCTTCGCAATCGCATCCCGCACTCGCTGAGCAGTCGTAAAGTCAGGCTGATCCAAGTCCAAGTAGATCACCCCTTCCCCAAAAACGAATTGAGTATCAACCCCACGCTGAATATCTCCACCGTTCGGCACCCGACCCACCGTTGGGTGGTTCATTCGTACTGAGCTGCCCGAATTTCCCGCATTAAAACCGCCAATGCTGACCGATCCACTCGCAATCGCAAACGCAATTGTCGAATCCACCATCGTCCCAAGCGGAGTCGGCAGCAAAACGCCACCCTCCAAGCTCTTCGCATCTCCAATGCTCTGAACCGTTATGTCAATCTTTCGGCCCGGAGCAGCGAATGGCGGCAACTCGGCCGTAACCGAGACAATCGCAATATTTTTTGCCGTAAACTTCGTCGGATCAACCAGCGTCCCCCATCGAGTCAATGCATTCGCCAAAGCTGTAGTAGTCGCCGGAACCTGCTTTGAATCGCCCGTTCCATTCAATCCCACAACCAATCCATAACCCAAAATCGTATTCGAGCGCGCTCCCCGGAATCCTCCAATCGCTGCGATCTCCACCGGAATGCCGTTCGTCTCCGCATTCCGGATCGCAAGCCCTCGTCGCTTCTGCGCCTCTTCCTGCTGTTTCCGCTGGGCAATCGCCGCCGCTTCGTTTTCCGGAACTGCGCCGCCAGTCTGCGCATGGGCCAAACCCCACACTCCCAGCAACAAACCAACTGCCAATACTTTCCAAGCCATCAATTTCATCAAAACAACCAATCCAAAATCGTCGTGAGAATGCCCTTGCGCTGCCGTTCGCTAATCTGACCTTTCCCTTCCATCTTGATCTCCGCCTCGGCAATCTTTGAACTCTCAATCGTGTTGTCCGGCATAATGTCCCGCTGCCGAATCGCACCGCTCAACACAAAAGTCTGGGTGTCTTTGTTGGTCACGAGAGTCCGCCTCCCTTCAATAATCAGCGTCCCATTCGGCAGAACTTCCTTCACCACCGCACTCATCTTTGCCGTCATCCGCGAATTTTGGTTGGTTGATCCATTCCCACTCGTCGTGCTCGACGAGCTATTGCTGAGTGGCCCCAAAAGCTGGGTTAAGAACCCCGTCAAGATATTCGGCTCCACCGACGTACTGTCTGCTTTCGCGGTTGTCGTATTCGCCGACAAACTGCTCACCGCCTGCTCATCGATGACAATCATCAAAATGTCTCCCTTGGCCCGAGCAACATCATCAATATAAGGATTCTTATTCGATCCTTCATAAATCGAACCAGCATTCTCCTTCCCGTTTCCACTTTTGCTCTGATCAGTTTCTGCCCCAAAGGACCAACTCATCAGCGCGAGCGCAATCACTAAACTCCAATTTCTCATAGTCGAACCTCAATCTTTCCCTGCTTATTTAGCGTTCCCACAACTTGCTTCCCCGTCGAGATTTGAACCGTCACCTCTCCCTTAACCCGATCCACTTTCTTGACTTGCCCAGTTGTGTCAATCACGACCGCCCCACTCAAAAACGACACTGAAACCGTATCTCCGACTGATAAGCTGAGAGGCACAACACTGTTTGTAAATGTGAGATTCCGAGAGTTGATTCGCTTACCATCCACGAATGCCGCGACCGTCACCATCAAAGTCGAACCCGACTTCGCAACTCGCTCCGCAACAAGCTGTACTTCCCCAACGGGAACATCCAAGTCCGGTACCGGTTTCGTCGACTCAGGTTCAAATCCTGGGTATTGCGTGGCAATCTCTCGGACTGCCGCATCAACAAACATCTGCTGAGTGATTGACTGCCCAACCCGCTTGATCGTAAGTCGTACTGGCCCGACGACTCGAACCGTAGCCGGAGCAAATCCCGCTGACTTCAACCGTCCCAAAATCCAAGTCCGATCAATCTGCCTTGGAACTCCAAATACCGGAGAGTTCCCGAGATCAACCGCCGCCAAGCGCGCCTTCAATTCTGGCGCACAGAAGATATCAGCAACGTCTCCCAGGGTCATGAAATTGCCACTCACCTCAGATTCATCTGGGAAAGCAATCTCAATCCCTCCCGTTGCAATCCATTCAGAATCTCCAACGTGATCCGTCTTCTGGCTCCGCTGAATCGCCACCACGGATTCTTCTTTACTCTTCACCGGAACTTCAACTTCTGTCTCGTAGACTTTTATAAAACTCCGCTCTGGCTCTAGGGACGATGCCACCGAACCTGTCCAAGGTCGAATCACTCCCGCAAGCCCTTCGCCCGGCTCTTTCAGTTCTGCATCGCCATAAATTTTTAGATAACGACCGCTTTCAACTGGTCGAACATCGTCAGGAAACAGTGCCAAAACCAGACGACCCGCTTCAATCACCTCGTTTGAATAGCCGAGCAGAACTCGACCCCGCAGATCCACTTCGATTGACTTGGGCTCGCTCTCCGACTTAATCTTTGGCCAAACCGGATCACCGTCCTGGCTCACGATCAAGCCGTTGCGCCATTCGAGAGATACATGCTTGGCATAGACGACCGAGCCATCTTTGGCAAAACGAAAATAGCCTTCGCCGTCGACCTGGATTGCCGATGGAGTAGCCAGTCCAATCAAGAGAGTGCAGAGCAATGAAATCATCAGGAATTACCTCTTCAAGTTGTTCAAAATCGACAGCATGTCGTCCGATGTCTGGATCGCCTTAGAGTTGATTTCATAGGCTCGCTGAGCTGTAATCATCTTCACCATCTCCTCGACAATCTGCACGTTCGAACCTTCCAAGAAGTTCTGCTGCAAAGTTCCGGTACCTTCTTGACCCGGAGTGACAATCTGCGGCTCACCACTTGCTCCTCCCGCCAAGTACAGGTTTTGACCCGCCCTAGTCAATCCAGCAGCGTTCGTAAACGTCGCAAGCTGTATCTGTCCCAATTCCGTTGGATCGTTGTTCCCTGGCAAAATCGCGCTGACAAATCCCTCAGGTGATATCGTCAAAGCCCGTGCCCCCGGTGGAACCGTCATGTTGGGAATCAGCTGATATCCATCGCTAGTTACAATCAAACCATTGGCATCTGTCTTGAAGCTCCCGTCTCGGGTGTACGCCGTCTCTCCACCGGGCATTTGAATCTGGAAGAAACCACCTCCATTTATCGCAACATCAGTCACCCCACCAGTGGCCAAAAGTGAACCCATGACGAAGTTCGTAGCCGAAGCCGAGAAGCGAGACCCCAAACCAATCTGGGAGGACTGGGGTAACCGAGTATCACCACCCGTCGCTGCCCCTGATGCCCGCATGTTTTGGTACATCAAGTCTTGGAACTCGGCCCGCTGGCTCTTAAAAGCCGTCGTGTTCACGTTTGCCAAGTTGTTGGCAATGACGTCCAAGTTCATTTGTTGCGATACCATTCCGGTACCTGCTGTATTAAGTGCTCTCATCATAAGGGCGGTGTGCTTTCCTGTCTGTTGTCAGTGGTTCACCGTCGCCTTCCATTGCCATGCCCAGCTCAGTTCATGAGCCAAACTCCACTTCAACCCGACATCATGTCGGGCTGTCCAGTGTTTTAGCGGCCTTGGAGGATTCCGATTAACCGTTCCGTCGATTCGTCTTGGCTTTGTGCCGATTTCTGAGCCATCTCAAACGCTCGGTTGAGCTTGATCATCGAGATCATCTCTTGAACCGTGTTGACATTGCTCGTCTCAATAAATCCTTGTCGAATGCGTACTTGACTCGGGTCAAGCTCTGTCGCATCATTTGCCTCAAACATCCCATCTCCCACTTTCTTAAACTCCCCGGTGTAAATGCCAATCTGAGCAATGCGTCGCCCATCAACCGCGACCGTTCCATCCTGAGCAATGCTTAACTCACCGGGAGGAACAATGATCGGCACGCCAGATCGATCCAAAACTACTCCCCCACCCGAATTCACCAGCTCCGAATTCGGACCAAGTGCCAAAACCCCTGTGCGACTAAAAAGCTCACCCCTCGGCGTAATCACTTTGAATGCCGCTTGGTCATTCTCAATCGCGAAATCAAACAAATTCCCCGTTGGGCTGAGCTGCCCCGCAGTCCAATCGGTATAAAATCCCGCTTCTGCTGGACCAGCACCAAGACCGCCCACTTTCTCGCTCGAATTTCCGGGCTGAGTCATCATCCGCTCCATGCCCTCCTGAAAGATAAGAGAGTCGCGCTTGAATGCTGTCGTGGACGCGTTTGCCAAGTTATTGCTGATCGTGGACATCCACTTGTCGGCAATGACCATTCCGGCAGCCGCTGAATAAAGACCTCTTTGCATCCTGATATGGTCTTCGGTACATTTACCAGCAACCCAAGGGCCAAAACCTCACAATAAACTTGAGGTTTTGACCCCCTCAGGTTCAAATTTTACGCCCGAGAATAAATGGCTTCAACCGCCCACTCTTTTTCCCCGCCCGGAGTGACATTCTCCATTCGCAACTTCAATTGCTGACCCGCATCCAAAACCTCGATTGTCCAACCCCATTCCGGCTCACCTTCACCCACAAAATACTTGCCGAATCCCCCGACCGACTCTTCTTTCAATTCCCCCTCAAACCGCATCACATCGTAGTTCATATGCCATGCATCAACCCACCCCAAAAAGCACTTCTTGCGCTTCTCGTCGCACACCACGGTCATGACGCCCTCTTGCTTCTTCCCTTCATATGTCCACCAATAGGTCACAGTTGCAAACGCGCCTGACTCATCCAAGTCAACATGTAGTTCACTCGGCCCTTTTTGAACCCGTTTCGTTTCGTCTTCCAGCCAACTGAGGTGAAGCTTCGATTCTCCCGCCCAATGTCCAACCGCTCCCTTCAAAAACTTGTTCGTTGCCATCACCCACAGATACCGCATAATTGTCAAGAAACGCGACCAATTTTGGGGACCCCCACCACTTCACCCCCCCTTGGTATCCTCACTTCACCCCAAAAATGGCATACCGTCACATCTACACGTCCGAAAGTGTCAGCGAAGGCCATCCCGATAAGCTCGCCGACCAAATTTCTGACACCATTCTCGACGCGGTTCTTGAACAAGATAGCATGGCCCGAGTCGCTATCGAAACTCTGGTTGGACACGGATTTGCCGTCATAAGTGGAGAGCTTTCAACTCACAAAGCATATGTAGATGTTGCTCAACTTGTCCGCAAAACCATCAAAGATGTCGGCTACAACAACACCGCCGTGGGTATTGATGGCGGAGCATGCGGCGTTATGGTTGCCATCCACGAACAATCCCGCGACATTGCCCAAGGCGTTGACACCGGTGGTGCCGGTGACCAAGGAATGATGTTCGGCATGGCGTGCACCGAAACTCCAGAATTAATGCCCCTCCCAATTTCCCTTGCTCACGCCCTAACTCGTCAATCCGCTGAAGTACGCCGCGCCCACCCCAGCCTCGGCTTGAGACCCGATGCCAAAAGCCAAGTCTCCGTGGTGTACGAAGACAACAAGCCTCTGAAAATCGACACCGTCGTCCTCAGCCAGCAACACAGTCCAGAAATCGAGCACGAAATCAACGACATCGTCAAACGAGAAATCATCACTCCCGTCCTTGACAAAATCACCCAGTACACGCCCGACGAAATCACCTATCACATCAACCCAACCGGAAGATTCGTTACTGGTGGTCCTGATGGTGACACTGGCCTCACCGGGCGCAAGATCATTGTCGACACATACGGCGGAATGTGCCCCCATGGTGGCGGAGCTTTCTCGGGCAAAGACCCCACAAAGGTAGACCGATCTGCCGCCTACATGGCCCGGCATATCGCCAAATGTGTCGTCGCCGCCGGGCTTGCTGATCGGGTGGTCATCGGCCTCGCTTACGCAATTGGCGTCGCTCAACCCGTCAGCATCAACATCGAGACATTCGGGACAGAAACAGAAGACCTTGAAATCATTGCCAAACGCATCCGAGACACCTTCGATATGTCCCCCCAAGGCATTATAAAGCACCTCGATCTCCGCCGACCGATCTACCTCCCAACCGCAAAAAATGGTCACTTCGGGAATCCCGAATTCGCTTGGGAATCAACTGCTCCGGCAGAAGCTCTGAAAAAATGAAGATTCTTGGAACTTTGACCAAAAAGACCGAGTTCAGATAAAATAGTTGAGGCAATCATGAAGAAATTCCTTGCACCCGCCATTGCTGCCGTCGCCCTCGTGGGCCTCGCAATCGCAGCTAGTTCGATGACCGCTCCCAGCGTCGCCGCTGATGCAACCACCCCGTCCGTGACAGCCACGACAACGGCGTCAACAAAGAGTGACTGTGGTTCATGCCCCGACAAGAAGGCAATGGCCGTCGCAAAAGAAGATTGCGGTTCATGCCCCGAAGGCAAAGCCATGGCTGCTTCTGAAAAGGAAGATTGTGGCGGATGCCCGAGCAAGAAGGGCAACGACGCAGCTGTCGTCCTCTAAACCAATTTAGACTCACTCAGAAGAAGAAGCCCCTTGCGTTCAGCAATGGGCTTCTTTAATTGAAGATCGGCTCAATGAACCCGCAGGCTCGTCATCGAACCGGAGTTCTGCCCTAACCCCGCAAGCTCGCCATACCGAGCAACCGATGCTGGCTCTTCCGCTAGCCACAGCTCCACTGCATCAAGCGCGCATGAAACCTGCGCCCGAAAAGCAGAGTTTTTGCTCTGGGCAAACGCCATCCTTAAATCATCCGCCGACCGCCGAAGTTGTCCCATCGAAAGATAAGCCATACCGCGTGTGTAACGATAACCCGGCTCATGCGGATTCAAACGCAAGAGGTGATTCGTTGTGTGAATCACTTCCTTATAGTGACCACCAAGCCATTGTGCTTTTGCAAGCATCTCCAAGGCACCCAAGTGGTCAGGATCGTCCCGGAGCATCTCGTTGCAGACCTCCAAGGTTCCTTCCCAATCAAAAGATTGAATCATTGCTGTCATAGACCTCTCTTGCCCAATCAGATCACGGGCGATAGTTCGTCCCGCACGTCCAGCCGGTAATTCACACGATGACCTCACCAAACACCCCCACACCGTGGGTGAACGGGAGACCATCGTTGATCTACTTTAACCCAACTTGCCCCCACTCTGGTGCTGGCAATCATGCCAAAGTTCAGTTTCAAGCCGCACTCTCCTGAGAAACCTGGGGTTTTTGCGGGGAGAACGGCGCGACTTTCGCCCTCACCATCAAACCCAATTTGTGCCGACCGTCCGGAGTCCGCAAATCCAAACCGTTCAAGGTCGCCGCCGTTTCATTTGCCCATTTCTGAGCCGCCTCATCAGTCTGCCCCGAAAGATACGCTACAAAATCACCCTCGTCACGACGGCACATCCCCCCTGCGCTCGGCAACTTACTTCGCAAACGATGCGTCAATTTCCGCATCGCTGAATCCACCGCCGGACGCCCAAACTCCTTCGCCACAACTTCCCGGCCTGGTAAATCAAAGTAAACAAAGTGTCCGGCCCCACCTTTTCGAACCATTCCGAAAAACTCCGCTGGTGTCATCACCCCGAGCGGCTTTTCATTGGTCAAATCTTGGCGAATAATCGCCTGACTCAACTCTGCAACCACGGCCCGTAAAGTCTCCAATCGCGCCCGGTCAACTCCCCCAACCCGATGAGTCGTCGCCGTGACAAATCCTAGTGCTTTATCTCCATCCAATATCGGCAAAAGAGCCAAACTCCCAACCCGATTCTTTAACGCCGCTGCGCGATCAATCCGGTCATCATCCAACGCATCAGGAATGATCACTTCTGGGTGCCCCGTCATCGTCCACCCGCTCATTCCTGGTCCATAGGCGAACGACAAATGATCCATGATCCGGTGACTCGCCCCAACCGTTGTTACGACTTGAGCATCATCGCCATCCACCATATAAGCCGCCAGGTGATCAAGCTGGATCACTTCGCCAATCTCTCGAACAACCCGTGAAATCAGATTCTGCTGACTCTCCGCCCCGATCGTCACCGAAGCAACCCCATAAAGCACCTCCGCCTCGCGAAGACGTCGAACCTCGTCGTCCTTCTTCACTGCCTGATGAACCAATCCTCCCATGTAATCCATCACTGGCTTAGTATTCAAAACCGCTTCGTTCACCGCCAAACCCTGCATATCGAACAATGCCAAGCAACCCGTCGGCTTTCCTTCATGCTTAATAACCAACGCGCGAGCTTTGACTGCTCGTTCCGGATCGCGAAGTTCCATAAGTTGCCGCTCTAACCGGTCAATGATTTGCGCCTCGCTCAAACCTTTTCCAATCATCAAAGCCGAGTCCCGAATCTTTTCCGGAACTTTCCCGCTCACTGCGCTCACAACAAACCGCCTATCGGGCCCGTCCAGAGTGTAAATCGCCACCCCTTCCAATGCCGAATCATCCTTAATCTTCCCTGCCATCGCAAGAATCGGTGACTCCTGCCCCCCGTTCGCCGCCGCCCAAAGCTTCATCCCCAGACGTTCTCGCTTTGTCGACTGCTCAAGCTCAGCGATATGAAATTTCAAAGAGTTGTAACTCTCTTTCATTCGAATCGACTCCTCACTCTCAACCAATATCTCTTTAGAAACTTCAATCTCTACTTCTCTTTCCTTTACAACCACTTTCGCCTGGTTCGTCAAAAGCCCAACGACCAAAATTCCAATCGTATGCAACATCACGGGCAGGGTAAATCCCGCACCACCAAAAAAATTTGAACACACCATCACCGTCGCCGCAACCAACGGAGCCATCGCTGCCGCATCCGACGAATACCGACCCGTTGCCCACATCATCGGGGCCAAAACCAAGAACCCGTACCGATCCAACTGACCCAGCGAACTCAATATTACTGCAATAAAAACTGCATCAAAAACCGCTACAAATCCTGCGATTCCCGAGTTGCGCCGTTTCAAACTGTCCAAAACATAAATCCCAAACGCCACCGAAGCATAGGTCACCCCGGCTTGCCAACCGAGATCCCCAGCTGGCATCTTCATCGCCAGTCCCGTAACTGTGACCGTAGCCGCCAGCAAAAGCCGTACAACAAGCTCAACCATCATGATCTACTTCAACTTTTCGGGCTAAAAACCTGAAACTAAAGGGCAAATCCTGCGAATTTCACCCGCCCATAAAATTACGCGGGTATACCAACTTCATCGTGAAACGGTTTGCTTCTCTTCTCTTCGGTGCTCTCCTCGCCAGCACCATAGCCATTGCTCAGCAAAATCCCCCCGCTGAGAACTTCACCATAACCGTTCTTCACACCAATGACCTCCACGCCCATGTCGAGCCGGTCACCGTCCGGGGGAAATCCATCGGCGGATACGCTCGTCAAGCCTCGATCCTGATCGACCGCCGCGAAAAAACGATCAACCCACTCATCCTCAACGCCGGCGATGTCTTCCAAGGCACACTTTATTTCAACGAATACGAAGGCCTCGCTGACCTCTCCTTCATGAACCTCATCGGCTACCAAGCTATGGCTGTCGGCAACCACGAATTCGACCGGGGTGTACAGCCCCTCATCACGTTTGCCAACCTCGCCCGATTCCCCGTCATCGCTACCAACCTCGACGTCAGCAAACTCCCCGATCTCGCCCAGGCAATCAAGAAATCCGCCGTCATCGAAGTCGCTGGACAAAAAATTGGTATCGTCGCCTCCGTCCCCGACAACCTTCTCGAAATGATCCTCCCAGTTCCAGGAGTCGCCGTCCTCGATTACCAAAAATCCATTCAAGCCGAAGTCGATAGTCTCACCAAACAAGGGATCAACAAAATCATCCTCCTCAGTCACGGCGGATTCGATCTCGACACCGCTATGGCTCCCAAATTCCGCCATATTGACCTCGTCGTCGGTGGACACTCTCACACGCTTCTCGGCACCCTCAACATCCCCGACATCGCCGACTCTCGGGGCGAATACCCCACCGTCAGCAAGGACGCCAATGGCAACCCCACCCTCATCGTTCAGGCCTGGGAATGGGGCAAGGTCGTTGGAGAAATAGAAGTCACCTTCGACCCCAAAGGCATCGCTCAGTCCTGGCGAGGCAACCCCATCCTCGTGGACGACACATGGCCGGAAAACCCCTACGTCGCCACCATGCTCGCCGCATTCAAAAAACCCATCGAGGCCATGATGAAAAAGCCCGTGGCCGAGCTCAAAACCGACCTCGCCCAACGCATGACTCCCGGCGTGGAACCCACCATGGGATACGTCATCGCCGACGCCGCCCTTGCAAAAACCGCCAAGCTCGGTGCCCAAATCGCATTCTGGAATTCAGGCGGAGTCCGCGCCCCCCTCGCCGCCGGAACTGTCACCTACGGTCAACTAGCCGAAGTCTGCCCGTTCGGCAACCAACTCGTCGTGCTCACCCTCACAGGCCAAGAGCTCCTCGGTGCCATCCAACATGGGGTCAATCGCGGCGGAATGCTCCTTCCCTCGCGAGGATTTGTTTACTCAATTGAAGGTGATAAGTTAATCTCGGCCACGTTCAACGGAACCCCCATCGATCCAACAAAATCGTATAAAGTAACATTCAGCAACTTCACATCTGGTGGTGGTGACGGTCACGAAATTCTTAAGAACGCCAAGGGTCAACGTATCGAAACCGGATTCGTAGACCTCGAAGCTTTGATTGAATACTTCGAACAAAACAACCCCCTCACATTCTCCGACTCCCGGATTCAATCGCGCTAGGGAGTGAAAATCTCAAAACAAGGGAACTGAGAATGTTTCATTTTTAGTATGAGTAACATGCTACGCATTGCAGCACTTTTTGTTCTGGTTCTTTGCGCATCTCTTTCGTGTGCTCAGTTAGTACCACCTGGAGGCGAGACCCCGCCAACGCACGGATCAGGCCAATGGTGGGATCCCGCCTCGTGGAATATCACCGCCACCGCCGTTGGTGAAGTAAGGAACAAATCCTGGGTCTACAACGAAAACCAAGAAGTCGTTCCATTCAATCAAACTCTCACATGGCAACAAGCCAAATTCCACGGCAAATGTGCGAACTCAACCTACGTGAACAAGAATGTCGAAACGGAATCCGAAGGAACCGTCACATTCAATCTTCAGTACATCGGCACTGCCCCGCTTCAAGACAAAATCCTCGTCCTCATTGACTCTACTGCCATAGCACAGGCGTCAAATTTTCCCAACGGAAACTACATCGTTGATAACGGCATCGGGTCACCTCCAATACCCGTCCGAGGGAGCTTTTACGCTCAAGGTCAGAAATACCGCCTCGTTCAAATCGGCTCAAACGGACAAGGTTCATTCCAAATCGAACTCTACGCGAAGGCATTTACTTCGGGCGCAAACATCAGCGCTGAAGTATTCACCCACCAACCCAATGTCGTGATCGCCGACAAAGCCGTCGGAGTAGCTCCATGGCTCGGCACCACATACTACGCAAAGCCAGCAATTGATCCCAATACCGGACAATCTACTTTCATACAAGAACCCAATGATATGTCTGATCCGACAGACTACATCATTGATACTTTTGCCCCGTATCCATCCCTGCCCCAATGGAGCACCCCTCCTCTTCAAGCAGCTCTTTACGGCATCTGGCAAACCCCCACCGTAAGTGTGAACCCCTATCAAATAACTCATTTCTTCAACCTCAACGAGTATCTTCAAATGATCCAAGGGAACCCTCAGGAGTTTCACGCTTACGCTCATGCGCAAGAATTTATCTTCTCCCGACAAGGAAAAGCCAAAATCCGAGTGCATTCATTCATTGAAGGGGATCGTAAGGTGAGTGATACTACGAAAGAAGGAGATGAAGTCATTTTGCGACATGCCGAACTCGATCCTGGAGGAGGGGTGGAATGGAGAGACGTCACGTTTGAAACCCACCAAACGACAAAGGACTTAACCGTCACCGCATCACCGTCCCTTTCTGCCGAGTTCAAAAGTGCTATCGCTGCGTCAATTGGTGTCTCAATTCAAGGACATTGGGGCGAAACCTTAACCCATACAAAAGAGGAAAGTGAAACCTTTACCTACAATAACACGACTACCAGAAGGCAGTACGTCTGGTTAGGCCAAAAAAGTCTCTATCGACAAGTAGAGTTTTTCGGGAAAATGTACGACGCTACAGGATTTAAGGGGATGGGAACCGGGAGAATCGTTTTGTTCAAAACTGAACCAAAATCTCTCGGTGAGATGGTTGACAAAATAAGGACAATTAATGCTCACCCTATTTTCTAGCATCATCCTGATGGCCCAAACATCCAACGATCCGCGCTCCTTCCCGCGCGGATCAATCGACCCTTACGGCCTTGTCCCGATCAAATCCCTTGGTCTCGGTGAAAAAGCAGAAGATAATTTAACGCCTCAACAGCAAAACCAAGTCTGGGACGAACAATTCAAACGATTCAAAAAGCAACCATCACTCGATTCAGGTCTTGCCCTCGTGTGGATCATTCGACGCTCCGACTCCCCATCGAAAGTAGAAGCACTCGCAACGCATTTCTATAACAAGATCACGATCAACCGAACCGCCGCAAAGCTTTCCATTGACTACTTAAACATTGAAGAGAAGCTCACCCTCTTCACATTGGAATCACTTCCAATCGTGGGACAGATGAGATTGAGTAACTCCATTTCCCATGAAGCAGCGTTTGTTCTGGGATTTTTTGATTTCAAAGATATCGATAAAACACCCCTTCCCACCGTATCCCATGGCGTTGCAATGCTCACCGTCGCAGACAGTCTCAATCTCAAAGAAAATCGAGCTCTGTGCACCAAAGTAGCTGATCAGTTCTCAAAGTCTTGTTCCATCCAGGCCATCGCCTCTTTCTCATACCTTCGATCGGAATCAAATGTTAAAGCCGACGAGCCCAAAGCAGCTTCATACGTCAAACGCGCCGAAGCCATCTACACAAAGAGATCTCCCTGCTCCTACTACCTCGGACTATACTATCAACATACCGACAAGCCCAAATCAAAGCGATATCTCACAGACTTTCTTGCTTCAGAAGTCAAAAGTCGCCACATGCGTTCCATCGCCCAAGATCGCCTCGATCGTCTGACAAAATAGAGGGCGTGTCCGCCCTCTTCGCCCCCCTCACCCTGCGCTCCCTCACCCTCCGTAACCGAATCGCTCTCTCCCCCATGTGCACCTATTCCTGCGAAGCCAAAGACGGCCTAGCCACCTCCTGGCACATCCACCACCTCGCCAGCCGCGCCGCCGGAGGATGTGGCCTCGTTATGACCGAAGCCACCGCCGTCCTCCCCGAAGGCCGCATCTCCCCCCAAGACCTCGGCATCTGGTCCGACGACCACATCGCCCCGCTCAAACCCGTCACCGAAGCAGTCCACAGCATGGGCGCCGCCAGCGCCATCCAGATCGCCCACGCTGGGCGCAAAGCCGGAACCTACCGCCCCTGGTCAGAAATCCGAGGCTATATCCCCGAATCGGATGGCGGCTGGAACAAAAAAGACGCCCCCTCTGCCGTCCCTTTCCGCGAAGACACCCCCATACCCCACGAAATGTCCAAGGATGAAATCAAAAACATCATCACAGCTTTCAGCGAAGCCACCCGCCGCTCCCACGAAGCAGGGTTCCAAGTTGTCGAACTCCACTCCGCCCACGGTTACCTCCTCCACCAATTTCTCAGCCCAATCAGCAACCACCGCACCGATGAGTACGGCGGATCATTCGAAAACCGCACCCGCCTCCATCGCGAAGTCGTCACCGCCTGCCGTGCAGTTCTGCCCGAAAACAAGCCCCTCATGATGCGGATTTCCGGCACCGACTGGGTCGAAGGCGGCTGGACAATCGAAGACAGTATCGAACTCACCAAAACTCTCATGCCTTTAGGCCTCGATTTCGTGGATGTCAGCAGTGGTGGTTCCACCGCAAACGCCGATATCCCCGTCGGCCCCGGTTACCAAGTCCACCTAGCCGAAGCCATCAAACACGGAGCAACCATCCCGACCGGAGCTGTTGGCAGCATCACCAACGCCCACCAAGCCGAAGCCATTATCGCCGGTAATCGCGCCGATATGGTCTTCATTGGCCGTGAACTCCTCCGCACCCCCTACTGGGCCCACGAAGCCGCTAAATCGCTCAACGTCAACCCCATGTGGCCAAACCAATACGCCTGGGCCGTCGGTTAGATCACTTCGCAAAAACCGGCAAAACCTTATCCAAAACCCGACCCACCATGCACCCCTCAATCACCTCAAAATTGCTCACAAACCGGTAGTAAATCGGCCCCCAAACCAAGTCAATCAACAGCTCAAAATCCGCATCGCTCGCAATCTCTCCCCGCTCGACCGCCTCTGCGAAAATCCCATCAAACGCCGCTCGCCGCTTCTCTGTCCACACTTCACGGAACCGCCCCGCGAGTTCACAATCGCTCTGGACCGCCGCAATCACCGCTCGAATCGCCGAACTCCGCTCTCCATTCAAAAACTGAACGAGCGCCCGCATCTGGTTCTCCAGGTCGCCCCGCAAGGTCCCCGTTCGCTCAAACCCCAGCATGCCGCAACTCGCCACTTGCATGGCATCCAGCATCAGTTCAGCTTTTGACCCCCATCTGCGATAAATCGTTGCTTTGCTCACCCCCGCGCGGTGCGCGATCGCCTCCATCGTCATGGCCTCGTATCCGTGCGCTCCGACCTCCTCGAGCCCCGCCTCAAGGATCTTCACATGCGCTTTGGGGCATCGCGGCCGTCCCGCTTTCCGTTCACACTCGGTTGTCGCAAACTCTTCAACTTCGGATATCGCCACGATTGTTACTTAACTTTAAGACGAAAACTTTCCCTCCTCCGTCTCCAAATCCCCAAAACCCCGTTATTCATACATCATCATATGGATGCTTTCCCGCCAGATTAAGCGGAAGCCACCAGGTCTCATCTTGGAACTCAGACGGAACCTCGTCTTCTCCCCACGTGAAATCGACCCCAAATAGTTCGCGCATCCGATTGAACCACTCGTCCCGAAGTCCCCCCGGAAACTTTGTCCCACAAAAAGGACAGAAACTCATCACCTGAGTTATAAATCGATCATCTTCTACATACCGAACAATCAATCCAATTTCTCTGAATTCAGAGTAGAAAACAATTGCATGCTGATGGCAGTCCTCAAGATAAATCCTCCAAATCTTGCATCCACAAGCACTTAGCAACCATTCGGGAATTTCTCTATCCACCATTTTCAAGCTGTACCCCAACATTCAAAATTCGTGGCGGGCACCAATCTCATTTACCTTCTTAGATAATTCAAACACGACTAGAAAATCTCACTTCACACCCAAAGTAAACTCCTCCCAAACCCGTGATCCCCCTCCTCCTCGCCCTCATCCCCCAAACCCTCACCGGCGCCCAAGTCATGCATCAAACCAATTTTCAACCCCTCGAAAACAAACGCGTTGGCCTTGTCACCAACCACACGGCCAAGGTCGGCGACACCCACCTCATCGACATCCTACACGCCAACCCCAAGATCAAACTAACTGCCCTGTTCGGCCCCGAACACGGACTACGCGGACTCGCCGATGCCGGCGCAAAAATCAACGACGAAAACGACCCCAAAACTGGCGTCCCCATCTTCAGCCTGTATGGCCAAACCCAGAAACCCCAACAAGAACACATAAAAAACCTCGACATCCTCGTGTACGATATTCAAGACATCGGGGCCCGGTTCTACACTTATATCAGTACTCTCGGCCTTTGCATGCAAGCCGCCGCCGAAGCCAAAATCCCCATCCTCGTCCTCGACCGCCCGAACCCCCTCGGCGGCACCCAAGTCGCTGGCTATGTTCTCGAACCCGCTCACGCATCTTTCGTTGGGCAATACCCCATTCCCATCCAATATGGCCTGACGATCGGCGAACTCGCCACCATGATCAAAGGCGAAGCGTGGCTCCCTGGCCTCGAAAGCCTTGATCTCCAAGTCGCCAAACTCGAAAACTGGAACCGCAACCAAACCGCCGCTGGTCAACTCTGGATCAAACCAAGCCCTAACATCCCCGATTTCGAAACCGCCCTCGTATACCCTGGAACCTGCCTCTTTGAAGCAATCCACGCCTCCGAAGGCCGAGGCACTACCGAGCCCTTTCTCACCCTCGGAGCCCCATACATCAACGCCGAAAGACTCACCCAAACTCTCAATTCCAAAAACCTCCCTGGCATAAAATTCATCTCGGTCTCCTTCACTCCCCGATCAATCCCAGGCATGTCCGCCAACCCTCGATTCAAAGATAAACTGCTTCACGGCATCGAAATCAAAGCGACCGATCCTACAAAGGTCCAACCTGTTGAGCTCGGCATCCATCTCGTCCACGCCTTCTACCATCAATCAAAGGGCCTCGACCGACTCAGATTTTTCAACTCAAACTGGATCACCAAACTCGCCGGAACCAAACGCCTCCAAAATGACCTGGAATTCGGCAAATCCCCCGAAGAAATCATCGCGTCGTGGGGATTTGAACTGCAAGAGTTTAAATCCCGGCGCGAGAACTATCTCCTGTATCCATAAATCACGCAGCGCGACTCAGATCCACAAATTTGCCCAGTTCTGATACCACCGAACGTGTTCCTTCATCCATGCGTTCAAACTCATTCTTCATTTCAACGAGCTGTTCGCTCTGCCGAGCAACGACTTCAAGAATTGAGTGGGCTGTATTAGCGTTATCTGCGACGATTTCGGATACTTGCTCAACATTCTGCCGAACCTGATCAGCCGTATTCGCCATCTCTTGGGCGGTTGCATAGGCTTCCTCCGCAATCGCCGCCAACCGGGCAAAGTCATCTCCCGCTTCCTCAATAGAGCTCATATTCTGATCAACCAAGACTTTGGCGTCTTGGGCCGAAGACTGAATTGATTCAATAAAAGCAATGAGCCGGTCCACCGCTGTGAACGCATCAGTTGATCGTTCCACACCATCTGCAACCGAAGCAGAGGATGATTGAATTGCCGTCATGACCATCCCAGTTTGTCGTCGAACCTGCTCAATAAGATCATGGATTTCAGTAGCCGAATGTGAACACTGTTCCGCAAGTTTTCGAACTTCTTCAGCAACAACTGCAAACCCACGACCATGCTCACCAGCCCTGGCCGCTTCGATACTCGCATTGAGAGCCAGAAGATTCGTTTGCTCGGCAATCGTGCTAATCGTAGACACAATTGCTCCAATAGAATTTGACGTCTCTTGCAAAGATTGAACCTGAGTAACCGCTTCACCACTTCGAGTGTTGATTTCTTGAAGCGCAGACTGTGCCTGGGTCAACGTGTGCCCAGCCTGTGAACCGAGCTGACTTGCCTCCCCCGCCGAGCTTTCGACTGAACCAATGGATTGCTGAAGATCCTTCGAGGCTTCAACGAGACTTCCCGCGCGCAAAGCTGAACGCTCGGTTGCTTCCGCCGATTGTTGCGAAGCTATTGCCATCTGGTTCACCATCTCAGCCAAACCTGAAACCGCATCTTTTGCTCGGTGTGCCGCATCATCCCCTTGCTGTGCCGAGCTAACAACCAACTGCAAACTGTCGTGAGCATCAGTCCCTCCCTGTGCCGCAATAGTCACCGAATCATTCAAGCCACGAAGCTGCTGGCTCAAAATTAAGGAGTGATGACCTGCATGGTGGATTGCATCAGCCATTTTCGACTTTGCTTGATTAAAGGTCTCCGCCATCCTCCCCATTTCATCTTTTCGATCAGCTCGAATTTCAACCGTGACATCGCCCTCTGACCAAGACTTCAATGACGCTGCCACTTCAAGAATGGGGCGGGTGGAAATTCGTGTCAACCAAAGTCCAAGTCCAAGCAAGAGGATCGAAGCAGCCACCAAGACAAGGAGCGAATTCTGAATTGTCGCCGCTCGATCCTGCTTTAGAATGTCTGACTGCGTTGCCACATACTTCTCAACTAAGCTTTCAAGCTCCGTAATCAATTCGGTGATTCCTGCTCTCGCCGCCATGAACTCAGCTCGATAAAGCTTCTCTGCACCCACAAAATCACCCTTTTCCGCCATTCCAACGATCAACTCCTCTCGGTGGTGACACTCCGCTTCATCCCATTCGCCAACTTTTTCTAGCTGCTCCAAAATCGGTTGCACTTGAGGCGAATCTCCGAGGAGCGAGGCCGCCTTCTCAAGCTTTTTGCCAAACTCTTCATCATGAAACTCCTTGGATTTCAAACTGTCAGGTGACTTCAGTAACAAGTATTGGAGCATATAGGTATCCATTGCCCCACTATGCTCCTGAGCTTGGCTGATCAGATCGCGAACAGCCGCAAGATCATTCGTGGTTCGACCAGCAAGATTAGCATTGTTGTCAATCCTTTTCAGACTGAGAACACCCACTATCCCAACAACTGCCAAGCACACAACCAGAGTGACCCCAAATTTCACTGACATACTGAGGTTCAAAAGGCGTTCGATGATGTTTCGCACGAATCATTTGTCGGAAAACTTACAGAATGAATTGAGGGATCGCACATAAAAACCGCAATTGGCACAGATATTGCATCACCAGAGACAACTACCATGACGACTTTCCTTCTCGCTGCAACCCTTCTGGCTCATCCAGGGATTGATTCAATCAATGTTCAAATTGATCAAATCAACCGACAGGCGATCTCAGCTGGAAGACGGGGTTCCAGAATCACCGAAAACTGGACAATCACCGTCAATGGAACCAGCGCATCAGTGAGATTTGACCCTTATCACACGAGAATGGCATCTACCCCTGCCTTTCGTTCGCCGGGAGACACTGCCGTTCTAAGTCTGAACCGTTCCGAGATGGAGACATTAAAGTCCGGTGGAACAGTTCAGCTCAGCATCAACGCGATTAGCAACTAAAGACTAGAATCGGATCCCATACGTCAGGCCAAACGCGTGCATGTCACCATCAGCCCGAGTATGGGGTCGCCCAAAAGAGACATTGGCGGTAAGCCCCTGCCCCAAGTCATAAAACACCCCTAACCAAGTGGCACCATCTGGATTGCTTGAATAATCCGCCGCAAAAGTCCATCGATCATAGGCGTAGTCAATTCCCAAAAGACCACGGTGATCCGAATCGCGTGTCCATCCAAAGTGAATGTTTACGGCATCCAAGTTGTATCGTCCCATCGCGAACAAATCACTTTGACCACCATTGATATTCTGTAACCCAAGCCCAATCACAAATTTTTCATCTGGACTTCGGTAAGGGACGAATTTCATCCCCCAAGCCTGTCCACCTAAGAAGTCGGATGACCCTGCAATCTCAAACCGATCATGAACTCCAACGAGCAATGAAGCACCGTGCCCGTACTGCTTCGAAATAGAATGATCAGTGCCTGAGAGAGAGTATCCGAACTCAACTTCTCTAAACCCGATGTTATCGGCCACGGGGATCGAAACTAATCCCGTGACCTGTCCAAAACTACATGCTGAAAGCATGACAAATCCTGCAAATGCAATTGAGCCCTTCATATGCGAACCTTCCGAGCCCAATCTTCCACTTATCAAATAAAATCCTCCCGAAGAAATTACTTGGAATCTTTAGTCTTCACTGTCTTCCGCCAATAGGCGTGCTTGGTGTTCTTGGACAAGTGCGTCAAGCACTCTTTGGATTTCGCCATCCATAATCATCGGGAGCGAGTGCAACGTCAACCCGATTCTATGATCGGTTAAGCGATCTTGTGGAAAGTTGTATGTACGGATTTTCTCACTCCGATCTCCGCTCCCAATCTGCCCACGCCGCAATTCACCTCGCTCACTCGCAATCCGCTCCTGCTCCATCTCGTACAATTTCGTTCGCAAAACGCTCATCGCCCGCAACTTATTCTGCTGTTGACTCCGCTCATCCTGGCAAGTCACCACCACCCCGCTCGGCTTATGCACAATCCGGATCGCTGTCTCGTTTTTTTGCATGTGCTGCCCCCCTGCGCTCGAACTTCGAAACGTTGAAACCTCAATATCATCATTCTTGATCTCAATCTCCGCTTCCTCGGCCTCTGGCATGACTGCAACCGTGGCCGTACTTGTATGTATCCGTCCTCCGGTCTCCGTTGCTGGCACTCGTTGCACCCGGTGAACTCCTGACTCATGCTTTAACTGAGAATAGGCTCCTTCTTTATCGATCGAAAAGACGACCCGGCTCGCTCCTCCGATCCCCGTCTCCTCAAACTCAATCACATCGTATTTCCAGTTCATCCGTTCTGCATATCTGGTGTACATCCGGAATAACTCAGCTGCAAACAGTCCCGCCTCGTCGCCCCCCGCCGCTGGACGAATTTCAATAATCACACTCTTATCATCATTCACGTCTTTCGGGAGCAAAAGAACCTTCAACTTTGCCTCCAAATCCGGTACAAGTGGTCTCAATTTGTCGAGTTCTTCGTTTGCAAACTCTCTCATTTCCGAGTCGTTTAACAGCTCCTCCGCCTCCGCAATTTGCTGAATAACGGACTTATACTCCCGAATAACTCCCACCACCGGCTCAAGTTCTGCCCGAGTCTTTCCTAATGATTTCATTTCAGCTGGGTTACTCGCCACGGCCGGATCCATCAAGCGCTCTTGCACACCCTCAAACTTCCTCTCAATATCTGTCAGCTTATCAATCATCCCGCACTCAAAACCGACGCCGAGTGTACTCCCGCCCTGAGATTCCCAACCCGGCCCCCTCCTGCCTAAACCAAAATCGCCCATACTTCAAAACAAGATGAACCGGATTCAAGGCAACTCCGACGCGAAGGGCAAACGCATCGGCATCGTCGTCAGCCAGTGGAACGAACTGATCACGAAAGCCCTTCTCGAAGGTGCCCTCTCAACCCTAGAGTCCAGCGGAAACCCCGAAGTCACCGTCGTCCAAGTTCCTGGAACCTGGGAAATCCCCGTCATCGCCAAACAACTCCTGGATAGCCACGATGGAGTCGTTGCCCTCGGCTGCATCCTCCAAGGGGCCACCACTCACGCGCAACTTCTTGCCGGGGATGTAGGATCTGCCCTCATGCGACTCCAAATGGAAACCGGAAAGCCCATTACCTGGGGCATCCTCACGCCTGAAACGCAAGAACAAGCCCTCGAACGGGCCGGGCTTAAACTCGGCAATAAAGGCCGTGAAGCTGCTGGTGCCCTCGTGGCTACACTTTCTTGCCTGGATCAGCTTCGCTAACTAAGCGTTGATACTCATCTACCGTGTCAATGTCCGCCATCGACCACGGATCGCAGTCTGTCACCACAATTGCCGATCCACCAAAAAACCGCCCCAAAACAGCTTTCCCTTCTGCCAAGCTCATTCGGTGAAACAAATATTTCACCATCGGCACAATCCCAATCTGCATCAACATACGAAATTGTGATTTTCGATTGTGAGAGAACCCTTCAAATTTCTTCGCACAATTCAAAAAACCCTCCCGACTCGTCGCATAAAATGCTCCGCTCATATAGTCGCCATCCGTAAGCTTAATGTGTGGATGTTCAAAGCCTGGCAAAACTTCCAAAAAAGCTGAATAAGGGCATAATCCCGCCGCAAACCAGTTCGCCTCCGCATCGCCCAACTGTGCCTCAACTGACTGAACAAAGTGACTAATCGCCTCAGCATGCAAGAACGGAGTGTCAGCCGGCATAAACAAAATCCATTCGCAATCGGCAAGTGCCTCAACCCCTGCCGCCGCGTTAGCAATCTGACCACCACGCTCTTCCACAAAACAGTCGTCACCAATCACCTCGCGCACATCCTCCCCACTCACCACCGCAATTCGATCAAATCCTGCGTCTCGAGCCGCATCAAGGGTGCGTTCAACGCAACTCTTCCCCCCGATCATCGCCAAGGCCTTTCTCGGCGTCCCGAGTGCAGTTGCCAATGGGTCTCTCACCAATCCCCCCGCCGGAATCACAAGTCCCCACTTTTCAGTCACGCCCATAACCTCCAAAACATATACCCAACCATGATCAACCCATAGACCACAACCGCGATGCGCAATTTCTCAGAATCAACTTTTTGGGCTAGCGATGCACTCGCATAGCCTCCACACGCTGCACCGAGCATCAGTGCACCCGCAAATCCCAAATCAACCAATCCTTTTGAGAAGAGCACCGCTCCTGCACCAAAATTGATCACCACCGCAAGCCAATTCTTCAACGAATTCAACCGATGCATATCCAATCCTTCATAAAGAGACATCACCGCCAGCATCATAATCCCAATCCCCGCCCCAAAAAATCCACCGTAGAAAGATACCAAAAATTGCAATACTGCAACTTGCCACGCTTTTAACCTAAATCCAGATACAGCCGACCAGTTTTTGATGCGCTTCTGAAACGCCAAAAGCAACGTCGCCCCCAATATAAGAAATGGGATGATTGTCTTGAAGGCCGCATCACTTGTAATCACCAAAAAGAGCGATCCAAGAACCGAACCCGCAATCGTCGGCGGGAGCAAAGAAACCAACTGAGACTTTGTCTCGCCAAAGTATTTGTGAAAGCCCAGGGCGCCTGTCGCCGAGCCCGGCCACAATGCCACTGAATTTGTTGCATTTGCAATTCGATCTGGCAAGCCAACTGCCAGCAAAGTTGAAAATGATATGAGTGTCCCTCCCCCCGCCACCGCATTCACTGCCGCTGCACCAAACCCTGCCAGAGCCGTTAAAATGTAGGGCAAAGCCCCTTCCAAAACCACAACCGCGATTTTAGCTACTTTTATCACCCCTCAACCAGGGCAAAAAAGTGCCACACCATGCTAATCTAACACTCTTCGGCATGAATTTGACCCCAGTTCTCACTGTGATCGGCGTTGCAGCCATCGCCTGGGCCGCCGTCACAAGCGAAACCAGCATCCAAAAACCCGCACGAGCGGATGGGCGAGTGGTGGTCACTTACTGGGAAAAATGGAGCGACTTCGAATTCGACGCCATGCGCGCTGTCGTTGATGAATTTAACAAAAGCCAAGACAAAATCTTTGTTGAAGTCCTGAGCGTCCCCAACATCGCCCAAAAAACCCTCCTTGCAACCAGCGGCGGAATTCCCCCTGACATCGCCGGGCTATTCGGTGGCAACGTTGCACAATACGCATACAACAATGCCGTCATCCCACTCGATGAATTCGCCGCCGAAGCTGGCATTAATCGAGATCAATACATCCCCGCCTATTACGATTTCTGTACGTACCGAGGTCAACTCTGGTGTCTTCCCGCAACTCCCGCAAGCACCGCCCTTCACTACAACGTAGATATGCTCAAAGCTGCCGGTTTCGATGAGCCTCCAAAAACTCTCGAAGACCTCGACGCTATGGACAAAGTCATCGGACGCAAGGACGGGGACAGCCTTAAATCCATGGGGTTCCTCCCCACTGAACCCGGTTGGTGGCCCTTCGCCTGGCCCGGATTCTTCGGCGGCAAACTCTGGGATGGTGAAACCAAAATCACCATGGCTACCCCCGAAAACATCCGCGCCTACGAATGGATGGGTTCATATTCCAAACGGTACGGATCAGCCACTGTTTCTAGCTTCCAAGAAGGATTTGGAACATTCAAATCCCCCCAAAACGCATTTATGGATAGCAAAGTCGCTACTGTTCTTCAAGGCGTCTGGATGCACAACTTTATCACCACGTTCAAACCCGAACTGAACTACTACGCCGCACCCTTTCCCTACCCCGCCGACCGGCCTGAACTCGCAAATTCAACCGTTCTCGACCTTGACATCCTCGTCATCCCACGCGGAGCCAAGCACCCCAAAGAAGCCTTTGAGTTCATTAAATTTGTCCAAAGCCAAAAAGGCATGGAAATGCTCTGCCTTGGACAAAAGAAAAACTCCCCCCTCGCCAAAACCAGCCCCGGCTTCCTCGAAAATCACCCCAATCCCCACATCAAGCTCTTCCAATCCCTGGCATTTTCTGAAAATGCCATTGCTCCCCCCAAAACCCCGATCTGGGCACAATGGGGCGACGAGATTCGAACCGCAACTCAAAGCATCAACAGTGGTTCAAAAACCGCCGAGCAAGCCATGAAAGAGGTTGATACAAAAATGCAACCTCTTCTTGATAAAGTCATACGGCGAGAACGCGCTCTTGGCATCTATCCAGAGAAAACCGGAGAGGAAAACAACTAAGTGAACAAACCCGGGCACCTCACCAACCAAACCAGGGCCGGCCTGCTATTTGCCGCCCCGTGGCTCATCGGATTCTCGGTTTTCCTTCTGTTCCCCCTCCTCAAAGCCTTTTATAACAGCTTTACCGAATACACCATCCTCACCCCACCCGTCTGGATCGGATTCGAAAACTACGCCGACATCATCCGTGATGAACTCTTCTGGAAGAGCCTCGGCAATACGTTCTACTATGCCTTTATCGCCGTCCCTGTGAGCACCGTCATCGCTATTTCCCTTGCGATGCTCCTCAATACCAAGGTCAAGGGCCAAGCGTTCTACCGCACATTTTTCTTCCTTCCCGCCCTTGTTCCTGCCGTACCTCTAGCCATCCTCTGGCTCTGGCTCTTCAATGGCGAAGCAGGCATCATCAACGCCATCATCGAACCTATCTTCGGTGTCCGACCCAACTGGCTCGGAGATGTCAATCTCGCCAAAAACATCCTCATTGTTATGTCCGCGTGGGGAGTTGGCCATGCAATGGTCATCTACCTTGCTGGTCTTCAACAAGTCCCAATTGCACTCTATGAAGCCGCCGATCTTGACGGCGCGTCTCCCCTCCGGAAAACATTCCAAATCACCATTCCCATGCTCAGCCCGGTGATTATGTTCAACGTGGTCATGGCGATCATCGGATCATTCCAAGTCTTCACCCAGCCGTACATCATGTTCCCCGGTGGAGCTCCCGAACGCAGCACCTACTTCTACAGCGTATACATTTACGACGCCGCCTTCCGCGACAACCGCATGGGCTACGCCAGCGCAATGGGCTGGATTATGTTCCTGATCATCCTTGTGCTCACCCTCACCGCAATCAAATTCATGGATAAGAAAGTCCACTACGAATCGAACTGACCATGGCCAAACGCACCCTTTCTCAACAAAACCTGCTCAGCGTCGGCGCGATTCATCTCGTCCTCGGCCTCCTGTCCATCGTCTTCCTGATTCCCCTTGTTTGGATGATTTCCACCAGTTTCAAAACCGTCGAGCAAGCGTCCGTCTTCCCACCCGTTTGGATACCGGAACCCTTCATGGGCGGCAACTACAAAGAAGCCTGGGAATACGGCAAAGACCAACTCGGCGGCATAGCCCCGATGCTCATTTATGCCCGAAACAGCCTGATCGTCTGTATCCTCGCGGTGACCGGCACCGTCATCAGCAACTCAATCGTTGCATACTCGTTTGCTCGCCTCAAATGGCCCGGTCGAGACCTCGCCTTCGCCATCACCCTCGCCACTATGATGGTTCCCTTCCCGGTTCTCATGGTGCCCCTCTTCGGTCTCTTCAAGGACTTCGGCTGGGTCGGCACCTTCCGCCCCCTCTGGATACCTGCCTGGTTCGCCGGAGCCTTCAACATCTTCCTCCTTCGCCAGTTCTATCGCAGTATCCCGATGGAACTCTCCGAAGCCGCCAAAATCGACGGCTGCAGCGAATGGGGCATCTACAGCAAGGTCATCCTCCCCCTGACCAAGCCCGCCCTTGCCGTCGTCGCCCTGTTCAGCTTTATGGGCACCTGGAACGACTTCCTCGCCCCCCTCCTCTACCTCCAACAACAAGAAACCTGGACCCTCGCCATCGGACTTCAAGCCTTCCGCTCCCAAGCCGGCGGAGCGCCAATCCACCTCCAAATGGCCGCCTCCACTATGGTCGTCGCCCCCGTGATCATCCTGTTCTTCTTCACCCAGAAGCAGTTCATCCAAGGCATCGCCACCAGCGGATTAAAGGGATGACAGAGGTTGGTTGGTTTCCCTCCCCAAGCTTGGGGAGGGCAGGGAGGGGATGCTACCAAGTCTGTTAAAAGTTAAAACCGACCGCTCCACCCCAACACCAACGACGACTGCAAAAAGAAGTTAAACACCCGCTCATTGTCGACGCCCCCCTCCAAAACCCGCAGCCCCAAATAAACCTCCGAACCCGGCGAAACCAGATACCCCAGTCGCCCCGAAAAATCAAACGCCCGTCCCTGCGGAGCCGCCAATCCATCAAAGTCAAACGTAAACCGCCACCGATCCGAGAGTCGCTCCTCACCATAGATATGCAACAGCGGCACCAATCCCACATTCTTGTCCGACTCCGTCACGCCGCCTTGCGAAACCCGAACCTCCGCATCCCGCACCTTGAGCGTAAACCCGATCCGCCAATCCGAATTCGGCCCATGCTTCCACCGATTCCGCCACGTTGCCCGGTAACTGTTGAACTGATACCTCCCCTCGGTCGCCACCCCCGCCGCAAAGTTCCGACCATTAAAATTCACCGCCGAATCCAAAAATCCCGTCCCCGAAGCCACCAACGGCGCATAAAGGAACCGATAGCCCGGCCCGGTCTCCCGCTCCCAGGTCAAATCAAGCCGAACCGTATTCAGCGACGAGCCTGTCAAATCCCGGAAGTCAAACTTTGTCCCCGAATCCCCCCGAATCCGCACATCATTCAGCCCCACACGCATCGAACCCACCTCAATATCCAGTTTCCAAGGAGACTCATCGGCTCCAAAGCCCAGTGACGACCCCAAAATCGCCGCACTTATTAATCCTGATTTCATCCCCTATCGTACGAGTCCAAACAACGAAAATCTCAGTTGGAGCAGTAGACTTGAAAGAACTTAATGACCATCCTCATCGGCGGCGGATCATGCTCCGGCAAATCCACCCTCGCAAAACTCCTCGCCACCCACCTCCAAATCCCCCTCATCTCCCTCGACCAATTCTTCCGGCGAGACGACCCCACCGCCCCCCACATCACCCTCAACAACCAACGAATCTTCGACTGCAATCACCCCGAAACAACCGACCTCGCTCTCGCCCTCACCCACATCAATCAAATCCCCAGCCCCAAAATCATTGAAGGTCATTTCGCCCTCACCTACTCGGAATTGAGCGAACTCGCCACCCTCAAAGTCTTCATCACCTGCCCGCCCGAAATCCGCCAACAAAGACGACTCACTCGTGATTTAGCCAACAACAAAGGCACCCCGGAACAAATCCTCGGCTACTACCGAGCGTCGGCAGTCCCCGGATTCGAGAATCACATCGCCCCGAGCCAAATCCACGCCGACCTCAACTTGTCGGGCGAAGATGACCCAAAAGTCAACCTCGCCCTAATACTTACTTACCTTAAGCTTTAGTCACCAATCCGTCTCAGATAAGCCGTATGTGGCCCCAGCGAACCTGGATTCGTGATCAAGTTGTTCCAACTACTCAATATCGCTCCATAGTCCGGGTTCACCCCTTCCGGAACATCACTATAGGCCCGCAAGATCAAGAATCGATCACCAAGATCATAGATGCCAACTCCTGCCGTTCCAAAGGTTCCATCGTTGTCCTTAATCTGCTTTCCGGGGAAGTTCAAAATCCACAAGTTCTGACTAAATGGCCGACCAACGAACTCTGGAATCGTAAAGTTAGTGCTCCCCCAGAATAGACCATTCCGGAAAGTCGCCAATCGGTATCGTCCGCCCTTCCAACGATTGCGACCCGTTGATTCCTTCATCACATCATCCTGAAAAGCAAGATGCCGGTACCCATTCTCGCCCTCTGTTTGAACCATCCTAAACTGAATCTCTCCCGTCTGACGATAAACCCCAACTCCGATTCCCACCGAAACCAGCTGATTTTGCTCATTGCGTTTGAGTGCCTCACCCCGAATCACCACTTCATCGGACGTACTCCCCGAAGTCCGAATCTGCAAGCGGTTACTGTTCGACTCAATCTCCGTTCCCGTCGAGTTCGCTGAATTCAAGGTGATCCCAATTCCCGTTTCAACTTTGTAACGGTAAACAAATTCTTCGCCCGGCTCCGCCCCCGCAACGTTCAAAAACGTCACGAGCGCCTCCCCCGGAATGAAGGTATCAGTAGCCGGATCAAAATCAACATCCGCTCGAACTGCCCGCACATCATTAAAGACAACGGGTGGTGTTCGGAACAAATCTGTCACCAACACCGAATAATCCCCCAATGCCTCGGAAATTCCGACCGTGTTGTAAAGAGCCAAAACCGCTCGAATCGCTCGAATTCGCCCCGCATTCAAACTCTCTGGAGTAAGATAAATCGGGCCAGCTTCTCCCGCAATCAACTTCACTCCTTGTAGAGCCCTCAGCGTCACATCATCGTTGGCCGCCATCGCTGCTAGCATGTCGTCCAACACTCCCAGCGGATTTCCATTTTGAGTCGAAGCTTCAACCCCTGAGCTTATCGCGCCTCCTGCGAGCTTGAGGGAATCAATCATCGCCGCGAGATCTTCTCGGGTGTACTGCCCTTGGGGAACTCCCGCCGCATCCAAAACCATCTCACCAAAAATTCTCATCAGCGCCATTTGTCTGAGCCGCGCTCGTTCCTGATCAATCGCAGACTGCATGACTTGAAATAGGGTTCCCTGCTCAAATCCCGACAACTGAGTAGAAAATGAACCACTGACCGAAAAGGCTTGATAAGGCTCATCCTCCTGATCAGCCGGAACTTCTAGAAACACAGGATCCGTTTGGATAAAGCTTGTAGATCCATCCTCACCCAAAAAATCCACTGTCCGCGGACCATCCCACACTTGATACTGACCATTAAGAAATCGAACCGTCATCAAACTTGCCGGAGTTGTAGATGTGCTGATCATCTTATATCCATTTGTTGCCTCGTTGTTAAGTTGATGCTGAATCGGCATGAGTGGCAATTGGGTCGGCAAATTCTCCCCGACCTTCGCATAAATTCCTGATTGCAAACCAACGTCTCTACCTCTCCCTTGTGCCGCCTGAACTAAGTCAACCTGTTTCGCTTCGGTTCGAGAACGCAAAACTCCATTCCCGATAGTTGAAAGTGCGGTCTGGAGAGCCGATAGCAATCCCGGTGATGGCTGATCCAACGCAAACCGATTCGTCTGCCACTCGCTCGCGATCACATTCGCAAGTGTCGTAACTGCCGATGACCCCCGAACTTGATTTAAGAGCTCCGTCCGTCTTGCACCCGATTCCTCAAACAATCCTAAACCCAAATGCAATAAACCAATCGCCGCATCCGTGCTATCAAGTGTTTCACTCGTACCCCCAGATTTCACGAGCCCCAAACTAATCAATCGCCCCGAACTCGCCTCAATGATCGTAACAAGTGACTCCGAATCCCCAACTACCGCAACCGACTGCTCGCCACCTGTTGCCGCGACTGCACCGCCTCCAGTAACGACGAGCGCATCTGCCGGAGCCATTCCATTCGGCAAAACAACTTTAACCAAAGCTGATCCTGACACCCCGGTTGTTCCCGTGGTGCCTGTAGTGCCAGTGGTACCGGTAGTTCCAGTTGACCCTCCACCGCCTCCAGATCCGCCAAAGAGTCCTGCACAACCAACGAGCGCGAGGCTCACAAAACATGCGACTGCCGTCGGTAGAGATGCCCGATTTGCCATGAGACCAGAATAACAACCCCCCATTACTGAGGCATTACTCGCGAAAATTTACGCCCAAAATCTCTCGAAATTACTTCAAGAACCAAGTATATTAGTAGACACTTGTGCAGTATTTCCTGTACGTCCGCGCCATCGGGCTCCTCACCCACTCGGTTCCCCAAAACACCGAGCGGCCCCTCCCCTGCCTCATCCACCATCAAGACCGAGTCTGGGACATCAACCCCCTCGCCGCCGAAAAGCACATCACCATCGGAATGACCCTCAAAGAAGCCAAGCTCATCCTACATGGTGAGGCCCAGATTCTCCCCCTCAATACGGACCAATTCAGGCCATGCATCGCGCAACTCCTCCACCCTTGCCTCAAGTTCAGCGATCACATCCAATCCACGCTTCCTGGCGAAGGATTTGTCGATCTCACACCACATCCTGAACCCCTTGACATCGCCGGCCAACTCCTGGGCGAACTCCACCGCACTCTTCAACATCCCCTCCTCGCGGGGATCGCCCCCGCATGCTGGATCGCCCGCGAATCCGCCCAACTTTGCGATCTAACTCTCCTTTCTGCCCACCTTCTCCCGATCACCGCCGTGACAAACCCCAAGGATTACCTCGCCCCAAAACCCATCACCACCCTCACTATCCTCCCCCCCGAAGACCGCACTCGGCTACACCAACTCGGTCTCGATCGTATCCACCAAGTTCAATCCACCCCCCTCCCGCGCCTCGAATCGCAGTTTCCCAAACGTGGCATGCTCATCCACCAAGCCGCCCACGGCAACCTCCGTGACTCAATCAAACCCAACTACCCCAGCCCCCTGATAAGCCGCACAAAGCCCCTCGGCCTGACCGAAAATGCTTACGAAATAGACCACGCCCTCGCCGAACTCTGTCGCGATCTTGCCGCCCATCTCCATCGCCACGACCTCCAACCCCAGGCCACAACTCTCACCATCATCTTTGAATCTGGACATCGGAGCCAAGCCCAGCGCCCCCTCATCAAAGCCGAATCCACCTCCACTCAACTCCTCATTTCGCTCCGTCAATCCCTCCAAACCATCCCCATCTCTGAACCCATCGAATCCATTTGCGTTCAACTCCTCGATCTCACCTCTGCAACCCGCCGCCAAACCCAACTCATCCAATCCCGCACCACCGCCCACCTCAACCCTGCCTTAAATAGAATCGAGGCAACCCTTGGCTCAGGAAAAATCCAAATCGCCAGCCAAATCGAACTTGCCTACAACGCCCAAGTCCTCAAGGAGTGGAAACGTGTCACCGGATGGCACTAACAAAATCCTTGCCCGCTGGCGACAAACGGGCAAATGGTGGGAATGCGAACCCCCCATCGAAGTCACTCGCTACCTGGATCACAAAAACATACGCCGTGAATCCACCACCACCCTCCCCATCCTCGCACGACCCACCCAACTCAAGCGCTACCAACCCCAAGAAAATCACAAGGAAGACTATTCCATTCGCCCCCGCAAACGCCGAGACGAAACCGTCAGCGTAGCCATGGGCCACATCAAAGAAACCGCCACTCTCCAACCCAAACTCATCGCCGAAACCCCATATGTCCCCCTCCACACCCTCAGCGGATACAGTTTCGGAAGAAGCATCCTCCTCGCCAACGAAATCCCCCGCCTTGCCGCCATCGCCGGACTCCCCGCCGTCGCTATAGTTGACCGTTTTTCCCTCACCGGAGCCTTTGAACTCGCCAAAGAATGCGCCAAACAAGGCATCAAACCCCTCATCGGCGCGAGCTTTGAACTCCCCGAAGGCGGAGATATTGTGCTTATTGCAAGAACCTCCCTCGGCTACAAAAACCTCTCCCGGCTCATCACCGATTGCCACCTCGGCGAACCGAGACTCCATCCCCTCACCACCTGGCATCGCCTCCAAACTTGTAATCAAGACCTCATCTGCCTCACCGGGGGCAGTATCGGCCCCCTCGACCGCCTCCTCATCCGCCGCGATTATCCCGCTGCCAACGCCCTCGTCCAGAAACTCAAATCTCTCTACGGCCCCCAAAACCTCTTTATAGAAGTTGAACGCACATTCCTCCCCTGGGAACGCGAGACCGAGCCCCGCCTCCGTGAACTCGCCGCGCACCACAACCTCAAATGCGTCGCCGCGTATCCCATCACTCACCGCCGCCCCCAACATTTCCCCGCGCAAGACATTCTCGCCTGTACCGAAACCCTCTCTCTCGTTGACGAAATCATCGGTCGTAAACCTCGCCGCCACGAATCCCAGCCCCAACCCATCCTCCCCCCCCTCCGCGCCCTCAATGCCGAACGCTATTTCCGCACTAGTCCCGAAATGCACACCCTCTACCAGGATGCACCCCATCTCCTCGCCAACACCCTCCTCATCGCCGATCTTTGCGATGACAACGTCCTCCCCGGTCGCACCGAACTCCCCCCCGTCACCGAAAACCCCAACCAGATGCTTCGTGAAGTCACCTACGCGGGCATGCATGAATGGCACCGGCATGTCACCCCACCCCTAAAAGCCCGAATCGACCGTGAACTTGACCGCATCATCTCCCTCGGCTACGCCAACCATTTCCTCGTCGCCTGGGATATGTGCCAATGGGCCAGTGAAAAGAACATCCAATTCAGCGGACGCGGCTCTGTCGTGGATGCCGCAGTTGCCTTCTGCCTCGGATTCAGCCGCATCGATGCCTTCACCCATAACCTCCACTTCGAGCGGTTCCTCCCCCCCGATGGCACCAAACACCCCGATATTGACATCGATTTTGAAGCCAAACGCCGCGACGATGTCCGCAACTACCTCATCCACAAATATGGCCAAGATCATGTCGCCACTGTCGCCGCAATCGGTTCCTACCGTGTCCGAGGCATCATCCGCGAAGTTGGAAAAGCTCTCGCCCTCCCCGACCCCCTGATCGGATTCCTCGCCAAAAAAGTCCATGGTAGCGTCAACCCCGAAAGCCTCTACGAAGCCCTTCAAAAACGCCCCGAACTCCGCGATTCCAAAATCTCCCGTGAACGATTCCAATGGGTCTTCAAACTCGCCGAAAACCTCCAAGATGTCCCCCGCAATATGCGCGCCCACTCCTCCGGCGTTGTCATCAGCCAAACCCCCATCGCCGACACCGTCCCCGTCATGTGGTCCGGATCAGGGGACGATCAAGATTCCTACCTCCGTATCATCCAATGGGATAAACGATCCGCCAAGCACTGCTATGTCAAGTTCGACATTCTCTGCCTGCGAGGTCAAGATGTCCTCTCTGGCACCGAATCCCGCCTCCGCCAATCTGACCCCACCTTTCGCGTCAGCAAACTCGAAACCGATGACCCAACCATCTACGCCGCCATGCGTTCTCACCAAACCGTCGGCATCCCACAATCCGCTTCCCCCGCCATGACCCAAGCCCATGCCCGAATCCGCACCCAAAACCTCAAAGACGCCAGCCTCGTCCAAGCCGGTATCCGCCCCGGAGTCGGAGGGGCCGTCAAGCTCAACACCCTTATCGCCCGCCGCAACGGCGAAAAATATTCCCTCTCGGATCCCGGACTCGAAAAAATCGTCGGCGACACCTACGGTATCGTCGTCTTCCAAGAACAAATCGACCAACTCCTCGAACACTTTGTCGGATACTCAGGCGGCGAAGCCGAAGAAACCCGCGAAAAAATCCACGAAAAACGCCACCACAACTACGGTGAAACAATCGCCGACTCCCTCCGCCGACGAATCATCGAGCGAGGTCACACCCCCGAAATCGCCGAAGAAGTCCTTCAACTCATCATCGGATTCAAAGGCTACGGATTCGCCCAAGGCCACGCCCTCGCCTTCGCCGAAATCTCCGCCCGTTCTGTCTACTGCCAGCAAAACTTCCCCGCAGAATATTTCGCCGCCCTCCTCGACGCTCAACCCGCCGGATATTACGGCCCCGCGACCCTCGTCAACGAAGCCCGCATCCGAGGGCTACAAGTCCTCCCCGTTGATGTCAATCTCAGCCACGACCATGTGCTGGTCGAAGACATCCGCGCCGACGACCCCACCCTCATCATTCCTCGTGGCGGAATCCGGCTCGACCTTGGCCTTGTTCATGGCCTCTCACGCCAAACCCTCCACAGAATTATCGAATCCCCTCGGCCCTTCGCCACCTTCTTCGATTTCGTCACCCGCATTCGCCCCCGCCGCGACGAGCTCGAACAGCTCATCCTTTGCGGTGCCCTCGATTCCCTCCATCCCCACCGCCGCGCCATGCTTTGGTCAATCAACGCCGCTTTCCAACATGCCCGCACCATCCTAGAATCCGACCACACGCTACCCTTTGCCCACCCCGACCCCCCCATTCCCACCGATATCCCCGACCTCAACCTCGCCGAACGCCTTCTCGCCGAACGCAACGTCCTTGGTCTCGATATCTACCAACACCTCCTCGCCTATGAACGCGCCCGTATCAAAGCCAAAGGCGGCATCACCGCCACCGAGGCTCGCCAACTCCCTCATGGTGCCAAAGCCTTCATCGTTGGCAACCCGATCCGCCTTCGCATGCCTCCCACCCCCTCCGGAAAGCGTGTGGTCTTCTTTGATCTCGAAGATGAAACCGGACTCATGAATGTCACCTGCTTCGACGACACCTACCAAAAGTTCGGACACAGCATCATCCTCTCCCGGTTCGCCACAGTGATCGGCGAAATCCAACGCCGCGAGGACTACCCCGCGTTCATCGCCCACTCCGTCCACCCCTACCACCCCCTCCTCTTCGCCGACAGCCAAACCAATCGCACCCCCGCCAAAACCGCCGACTTCCTTGTCGGTTAAAAGCCCCCCTTCCCTACAATTCTTTAGAGAAGGGGGGTTGGAGGGGATGTGTCAAAAAATCCCCTTTTCACCATTCCAGGCATGACCCGGAATCTCATTAACCCTCAGGAATGGCAATGGTCAACCTAGGTCATCACTCACGTCCTTCCCGCGTAGGCGGGAATCCAGCCCCATCAAAAACTGCCAAAAGCTCTTTAAATACCCAAGGGGTGGCACTGGTGAAACCAGTGTCAAAAAAACCCCCAACTAAAAACACCTAGACACCCTTCGCGACAATAACCGTAATTCAATTCAAAAATCACCCAACGACACCTTTACACCCCAAAAGGCAGCACCATCGAAACCAGTGTTCAAAAATATTGGCGACCCCGGGCAGATTCGAACTGCCGGCCAATAGCTTAGAAGGCTACTGCTCTATCCACTGAGCTACGGGGCCATAGCAACGAAGTTTACCAACTTGATCTGAGGCCGCTCAAGTTCAGCCCACTTGTCAACTTCCCAAAGCACGAAACTCATCAGCCCTGCAACCTGGTACAAGCAGATAGTCTAGTGACGAGATCCAAAAGCTCGATTTCAAATCCTACTACAATAAATGCGTCCCCATCGCGCCAGTTGATTGTGGCGACCGGAACGCTATACAAAGAATACAAATTCGCCGGTGGCGTTTACGTTAGTCTTTTCCAAGGGATGCGACTGACCGAATATCAGCTCGATTCCCGGGAGAACAATCGACTTTTCTGGTCACAGGGTGAAACGGGCATAGTGAATCTCGCCGGAATCAACACCCATGTTTCGGAAGCCAACGCTTTTTTTGTCCGCCACGGCGAACGCTCGCAAATCACCAAGAACCCGGCGACAAACACCAATGTAATCGTTGTTTCGTGGGATCAAACATCGGTCTTTCCCGAGGGTCGACACCTCTTTTCCCCAGCTGACGAATGCTTTCGATATCTCTCGGAATTGCGCCGAGTGATTCTCAACTGTCAATCAACTTCTAAAGCTGAGAATTTAGTGACTTCCCTCAAACGGCAGTTGCAAACCGCGTCAATTTTCAAACGGGAAGTCACTCGCGCGCAAGATTTTCTAAACGGCCAACTCGATGATTCGGCTGCCTCCGGCAAACTCGGCGAACTACTTTCTCTCAGCGATTCTCAAATCAGGCGAGTGTTTAATGAATCACTCGGGTACCCGCCCGCGCAATACCATTTACGCAATCGCATCGAACTCGCCCAGTATCTACTCAAAAACTCAAAGCTCCCACTCGAAACCGTGGCTTCTAGATGCGGCTTCTCAAGCTATCCCACGTTTTCAAATCAATTTAAAAAACAAACCGGAATCTCGCCCAAAAATGCGCGTTTCTGATAACTTTTAGACCGCACTTACCCATACACTAACGCAGTGAAGAAAACCCTTTCTCGACGCGACCTGATCGTCGCCGCAACCGGAGCCGTAATCGCTATGCCAAACCTCACTCTTGCCAGCACCACCGAACCCCAAGACCGCAAACCCGCCCTTCCCGCTAACCTCGTCCAAGAATTCGTCGGCGTTGCGCATGGTCAATTCGACAAAGTCAAGGAACTCCTCACCGAGCACCCCACCCTTCTCAATGCCGTCTGGGATTGGACAAATGGCGATTTTGAATCCGCAATTGGAGCCGCCGGACACATTGGACACCGCGAAATCGCCACCTACCTCATTGCCCAAGGTGCCCGGACTGACCTCTTTGTCCACACTATGCTCGGCCACACCGAGATCGTCAAACCGATCCTCACCCGTTACCCCGAAATGATCAACTGCAAAGGCCCCCACGGAATCACCCTCATCCGCCACGCCGAAAAAGGCGGTGAAGAAGCCAAAGAACTCCTCGACTTCCTCAATTCCATCAAAAAGTAAGCCCGAGTAAACTGCGGACAATGTCTAAGCTCAGCGACCTCACCTCTCAGTGCATTCGCTGTGGCTTCTGCCTCGAATCCTGCCCTACATTCCTCATCACCGGCGATGAATCCCAATCTCCCCGCGGCAGAATCACTCTCGCCCGAGAAGCTGACCAAACCGAAACCTGGTCAAAATCTACCCACCAAGCCCTCGATTCCTGCCTCGGCTGCCGGGCCTGCGAAACCGCCTGCCCCTCCGGAGTCCAATACGGAAAAATCCTCGAGCTCGCCCGGGCCGAATCCCAAACCAAACACGGCAACCCTCACCAAAAAACTCTGATTAACACCATCAGCAACCACAAACTCGCTCGATTCCAGTTCGCCCTCGGCGGACTCCTGCCCGGCGGAAAGCCCCCCGCCTTCATCTCCAAACTCCTCAGCGGTCAGCCCGCCGAAGCCAACGCCCCCACCATCCCGGAATTCAATCCTTGGCCCCCGATCCCCGCCGAAGAACTCCCCCCCATCATCGGCGAGGTCTACCTCCTCGAAGGCTGTGTCATGCGCGTCCTGTATCCGGGAGTCCACGAAGCCACTCGCCGACTCCTCCGCCGAGTTGGATTCACGGTTCGAGAATCAAATGCCGGATGCTGCGGTGCCCTCCATGCCCACGCGGGATACCTCCCCGAAGCCGAATCTCGCGCCCAGGCACTTGCCTCCGCAATGCCCGACAACCTGCCCGTCATCATCAATTCTGCCGGATGCGGAAGCACGATCAAAGAATACGGCTCAATCATCGGTCAAAACCTTGAACCCTTCGCCCAGCGCGCTCAAGACGCTACAACATTCCTAGCCAATCACGGACTCACTTCCCATCTTCAAGCCACTACAAAACTAACAAATATCACTGTCACCTACCATGAAGCCTGCCACCTCGTTCATGGTCAAAAAATCTCTCAAGTGCCCAAAAACCTGCTCAAATCCGTTCCCGGTATCACCCTCGTCCCCCTCTCCGAAGCTGAACTCTGCTGTGGTTCTGCTGGTACCTATAACGTCTTCCAACCCGCCAAAGCCCGCGAGTTGCTCAACCGAAAATGGGCCAATATCACTCAAACTCAGGCTCAAATTGTGGTCACAGGCAACCCCGGTTGCCAATCCTGGATCGAGCAAGCTAACCAGGAATCCAACCGGCCAATCCGCGTCCTCCACACCCTCGAACTTCTTGAATCCGCCTTCTCCGGCCTCAGAATCTGAGTCTCGCAACGACCGCCCCAAATTGAGCGTTTATTACATTGTTAACCAACGACCTGCGAACAATGATCCACACAACCACGTAAAGCATCATTGTACGGTGATATATCATCGTAAGAACGATTCGCAATGTTGGACACGAGAATGAACATGGAACTCCCCGGCGATAACGCCACCTCCCTCCCCGATATACAAAAAACTCCCGATCAGCGCAATATCGCCATTGACAAAGTCGGTGTGCGCAAAGTCAAATTCCCCATCGTCGTTCTCGATCGCGCCAACGAGCGGCAACACACCATCGGCGACTTCACTCTGACCGTCGATCTTCCAAGCGAATTCAAAGGCACCCACATGAGCCGATTCCTGGAAGTCCTCAACGACACAGGCAAAGAAATCTCTGTCCAAGCCCTCCCGACCATGCTCAATCGCATGCGCGAACGCCTCAAAGCTGAAAAGGCCCACGTTGTCGTCGAATTCCCCTTCTTCATGGAGAAAAAAGCCCCCGTCACCGGCAAATCCGGAATGATGCAATTCGATTGCGGCTTTGATGCCCAAATCAACGGAAGCTTCGACGTCACCCTCTTCATGAAAGTCCCCGTCGCCACCCTCTGCCCCTGTAGCAAAGAAATCAGCAAGTACGGAGCCCACAACCAACGCGGATGGGTTAGCGTTCGGGTCAAAACCAACGATCACGTCTGGTTAGAAGAAATCATCGAGATGATTGAAGGCTCCGCCTCCTGTGCTCTCTATCCTGTCCTCAAACGACCAGACGAAAAATTCGTCACGGAAAAGGCGTACGAAAACCCGCGTTTTGTGGAAGACATGGTGCGCGAAGTCGCCCTCAAGTTCGACTCCGATGATCGAATTACCCAGTACAGCATCGAAGTGGAAAACGAAGAGTCCATCCACGCCCACAACGCTTACGCCTACCTCGCCCGGACAAAGTAAAAGCGTTAAAACAGAGAGGTAGAAAACCTACCTCTCTGCCGTCCAAACTGCGATCCCGTCCGGCAACTTACCTGTCTTGTGTGTCTTCACTACGGAGAGGCTTGCCAACTCAATCTCTGCCACCAAGTCCGCTGAAACCACGACCACAAAAACTCGTTTTCCGTCTCGGCTCAGGGCATAGTTCATCGGCGGATGCCGGTCATCTCCCGTCATTCCCGGTAGTTTCTCCATCACGATCCGCTTCTTCTCTTCCCAACTTCGAGTTTCAAAAACCACAACTTCCCCCGTCCCCGCCGAAGAGACCAAGAGGCGCGAACCGCCATCGACAAAAAACGTCCGGATCGGCTGGGGCATTCCGCTCAAAGTCTTCGTCACCTTACGGCTCGCCACATTAATGATCGAAACCGTATCGGCTCCCATATTCCCCACCGCCAAAGTCTTCCCATCCGGAGAAATCGAAATCCCCTCCGCCCGAAGCCCACAGTCAACCGACCAAGCCACTTCACCTTTGACCAAATCAAACGCCACCGCTTTATTCGCAAAGACGCAGCTGCCATAAGCCATTTTCTTATCCGGAGACAAAACCACCATATGCAGACCCTTAAACGGAGAAACTATCGACTTCTCGATCACCCCCTTCTCAACATCAACAATATGCAAAGCATCCAATTCGTGGGTGGTCACGACCATCCGTGACTCATCCAGAAATGCCATCCCGTGAGGTCGTGCAAAATTACCCAAATCAATTGTTCGCGCGACATCACCCCCCGGCATCCGCAAAACCGTGATCGTCTTATCCGCCCGCTGATTCCCCATATTTGCGATCGTTGCCCATTGACCACCTGGGGATACCATCACCTCATTCGGGCCGTGACCCGTCGGTACTCGCTTAATCTCCACTTGCTTGACCGTATCAACCAAAGAAACCGTATCCTCAGCCTTATTCAAAACCAGGATGATCTCCTGGGCATCAACCGGAGCCAAAAGACAACTGAACGCAATTAACGAACTCACCATAACCAAATATTACAATATGTAATATCAGCGAAGTTCCGGAAAAAAATGGGCTGCCCGAAACCAGTAAGGGGAGAGCAAAACTGATCCGGAACAGCCATCCCAATGATACGGCGGAAGTGCAAAAATTTTCCGCCATTCTTAACCAAAAACCCCATCACCTTCGCAAAACAACCAGATTCCATGCTCCATTCCCGCTTAAACGCGTCACCAGTAAGAATGAACGTCCGACCCCAAAAGGCCCAACAACCCCAGAATAGGTACACTCGCCTCACCTCGGAAACGAACCTATTCCAAGTCGCTTAGAACCGAGAAGAAGTCACTATGGCAGCCGAAAAAACTGTAATCGTCGTTGGCGGAGGACTCGCCGGCCTCATGACCACCATGAAGCTCGCAGAAGCCGGACACAAAGTCAAACTCTTCTCGATCGTCCCGGTCAAACGCAGCCACAGTGTCTGCGCCCAAGGCGGAATCAATGGTGCCGTCAACCTCCGTGGCGAAGGCGACAGCCCGTACCTCCATTTTGAAGACACCATCACCGGCGGCGACTTCCTCAACCACCAGCCTCCCGTCATGCGGATGGCCGAACGCGCTCCCGCCATCATTTACCTTCTTGACCGAATGGGCGTTCCCTTCAACCGCACCGCCGAGGGCCTTCTTAGCTTCCGCCGTTTCGGTGGCACCCTCAAGCACCGCACCGCTTATGCCGGAGCCACCACGGGACAACAACTCCTCTACGCCCTGGATGAACAAGTCCGCCGCTACGAATCCAACCGCCAAGTCGAAAAGTACGAAGGATGGGAATTCATCGGCCTCATCAAAGACGAAAAAGGTATCTGCCGGGGAGTTGTCGCCCAAGACCTGCGCACAATGAAGATCGAATCGTTCACTGCCGATGCAACCGTTCTCGCCACCGGCGGAAATGGCGTCGTTTTTGGACGCTCCACCAATTCCATCATCAATACCGGATCACCCGTCAGCATCTGCTACGAGCAAGGAGCTGTCTACGGCAACCCGGAAATGGTCCAAATCCACCCCACCGCCGTCCCCGGCGAAGACAAATGCCGTCTGATGTCCGAATCCGTTCGCGGGGAAGGCGGACGACTCTGGGTTCCCCGTGACGTCAACGACAGCCGCAAACCGTTCGACATCCCTGAATCCGACCGCTGGTATTTCTGCGAAGAACTCGATCCCGTATACGGCAACCTTCTCAGCCGCGACTTAGTCAGCTTCATCATCTATTGCGTCTGCCGCAAAGGCATGGGATTCAAGGGCCGCCAGCAAGTCTTCCTCGACATCACTCACTTGCACCACAAAAAAGGAATGTCCAAGGATCTCATTCGCGACAAGCTGGGCGGTGTTCTCGAAATTTACGAAAAGTTTATGCGCGAGGACCCCATCGACAATCCGATGCGAATCTATCCCGCTGTCCACTACACAATGGGTGGCCTCTGGGTGGATTACGAAACCACCGGGAACGACATCGGCCTCGACATTGATTCGCCGCGCAATCAACAAACCAGCATCCCCGGACTCTACGCTGCTGGAGAGTGCGAATACCAATACCACGGTGCCAACCGCCTGGGTGCCAACGCTCTCCTCACCTGTCTCACCGGTGGCGAACTAGCCGCCCAAGGTGTCCTCGCTTACCTCCGGAATCTCGACGTCGGTCACGAAGACCTCTCCAGCACCCTCGCCGAAGATGCCCGCAAGTTCCGCCAAGCCGAATACGATGGCCTCAAGGTCAGCAAAGGTTCCGAAAACCCCTATCAACTCGGAGCCGAGCTCAGCGAAACCATGTGGAACTATTGCGGAATCTGGCGACTCCAAAGCGAACTCGAAGGTGCACGCGCAAAGCTCGACGAACTCACGGTTCGCGCCGATCAATGCAACCTCCTGGATGCCGGAAACTGGGCGAACCAAGCCGTTCCCTACACCCGCACTCTCAAGCATATGATCGAAATGAGCAAAGCCATCGTCGGCGGAGCAATCGCCCGCGACGAATCACGCGGTGCTCACTTCAAACTCGACACCCCTGAGCGCGATGACGATAAGTGGCTCTGCACCACCAAAGCCACCTGGAATCAATCTGGCCCGACCTTCGACTTCAGCGAAAAAGTGGACGTCCGCGCCCTTTCCCCTCGTCCGCGAAAATACAAAATCAACCAAAACACCGTCGCCCGATTCATCCTCGGCGACGACGTCCTCCCCAAGAAAAAAGAAGCCTCCACTCCCGGGGATTAACAATTGAACTGCTCTCCCCAAGTTCGGGGAGGGCAGAGTTGGGATCTTAACTGCGGAGTCCTTAAAACCAAACGTCGTCAACTTGCCGTAAAATAGCTCTATGCCAAAAGAAACCCACACCTACTCAAATGACGAAATCACCATCGTCTGGCAACCCAAACTCTGCATCCACTCCGCCGTGTGTGCTCTCGGCCTCCCTCAAGTCTTCCAACCCCGCGAACGACCCTGGATCAAAATTGACCAAGCCACCACCGAACAAATCAAAGCCCAAGTCGAGAAATGCCCGTCCGGTGCCCTAAGCTGGATACCCAACCACCCCGAAGAATAACCCGTGTCGCTCACCGACATTGTCACCGTCCTTTTCACGGCCTACATCACCGTAGACATGGCCCGCTACCTCCGCGAAGGCCAACTCAAGAAGGACTTCTCGGCCTTCCGTACCCTCAAAAACTACCGATGGATCGCCGCCATCCTAGGCTCATTTGTTCTCATCGCTATCACGTTCACGATCGGTTTACTCATCTACCAACTCGGCCCACTCGCCCGATGGACTTGGCTCTACCTCCTCCAAAACCCCGCCCAACCCGAAGCCCAAGCCACCAACCTCATGACCGCCGGGATCAAAATTCCCCTCTTCGCCCTGATCTTCTTCCCACTGCTCGCCCTCAATATCCCCCGCCTCGCCAAACGCGAAGAAGAAGTCTTCCGCCACCGCATCCGCTCCGTCCCCCAGGCCATAACCAAAAGCATCAAATTCGGATTCATCCATGCCATCGTCGGCGTCCCGATTGCCTTTTGCCTCGCACTCATTGTCCCCGGACTATGGTTCAGCTATGTTTACACCAAAGGCGGCACCCGCCTCTCCACCGCGTGGCATGCCATCTACAACTACATCATCCTCACCGCCGCTTTTATGCTGTTGTACGGCTTACCGCTCTTGTCCCAAGTCACATCCCCGCAAAACTGATAGCCCGACGAATCCCCACGTGAGCCGAAGCCCAATCCCCAAACTCCTGCTCAATCACATAATTCCCGACCCGAGTCCAACCCGCCAATTCTGAAGCCTGGTCAACTTCCTCACCCCGATTGAACTCAATCCGAACCGCCGCTATTCCTTCAAAAACCACTGGTGCCAGATCCAGCCCCATCGCACGTCGCGCTCCTGCTTCAATCTCCGATCCCACCACCGAAGGGTGGCGCAACCGAGCCATGAACCGACCCATCCCAAATTTAGTCACCGCAGTCTCGATTCCTGGAACCAACCCCATCGCCTCCGCACAGCCCTTGTCATCGCTCGAAGCAAACACCAGCGGCACTCCATATTGCCCCGCCGCAAATGCTGACAACCCCATTTCTCCTGTCTCAACCCCGTTCACCCACAACCGATGAACTCGACCGCTTATCGTGTGCTCCATCACCCCCTCTTGAGTTCCTGCCATCCCGTGATAACCCACAAGAAAGCATCGGTCAAACGAATCGTCAATCCCTTCCATCATGCCATCAGGGCCAGGGCGACTACCGGAAATCAACTCAACTCCTGGCTCTAGCTCATCTATGAGCAAATTCAAAGAAACATTGTGTGAGTCTTTAACCACAATCTCGGTGGCTCCGCCCGCCCTTGCCCCTCGGATCGCCGCATTCACATCGTGCGTCATCATTCGCCGAGCAAACGCCCAGTCCGGATGAGTTCCATCCGGTGCCCCACATTGCTTCCATGTTACAACCCCCGTGCATCCTTCAATATCGGCGGAAACATAAACTTTCACTTCTGTACCACCGCCGCTTTAGGTTTGATCTCCAACGATTCCACCATCCAATCCTGATTTAAACTCAACCGGGTCACCGTCATATGGACTCGCCCATTACCTTTCTCAAACTTCCCATCAAAGTCAATCTCCGCATAGATCACTCCTTGATCATCCTCCTCACGCGCCCGCGTTTTGTCTGCATCAACATCCGTTGCCGACGTCAAATCCCCAAACGCAGCAATATCGTCATCCAAACCCCCTGCTCGTATCAAGTCCGCAAACTCCGGCGTCCCCAATCCCATCAGTTCCGTTGTGTCCCAATCTTTCATGAGTGGAATAACCGTAGCTACAGCAAAAGCTTTAGACTCCCGCTCAAGTTTCGCATGACCATCAAACCAAAAGATCATAATCCCCGAAATCGGGAACAACAGAAAAAACGCTAAGAAAAACGCCTTCGTCAACTTCGTATCCGTATTCGGAATCCTCTCAACAATCTCGTCCTTTTCACTCATACCTGTTTCACCATCTGTTCAAAAAGCATCCACTGCACCCCAAAAATCCCGATCCATAGCACCAAACGGAGTAACACCTTCGCAACCCCATCAATCGTCCCGAGCGGCATCTTCATCGCAAAGAATCCTGCAAAAACACTCGCTCCCAGAATCCCCTTGTTGTTAATGACACCAAACGGCAACCCTTCCAAAATGTAAACCCGCGTCGGGTCGGGAGCTACCGCCCTCAATAGCTCCGCCCAGCTCACCACAAAACCTGACAAACAGAGTGCCATCAAAACCACCATCCAAATCTCCGACTTCTTCCAAGCAAAGATCCAAGTCGCAACAATTAAAACAACCAGTAAATCAATCGTCAAACCCGCAACGTGGAAATTCCTCACCCAAGGTTCCTGATAGTAGTAACTCAGTGCTGTCTGAGGATCAGGCGTTGTCAAGATTGATCGCAGTTGAGTAGCCGCTAAAACCGTACACAAAAAACCCAGCGACCACTCGGCCCAACCCGGACCGCGGTATTTCCCCTGAGCCGGGTTGCCCGGCATCACAATGCTGATCGGTTTCACGACGTAAACAGGGTCAAGCCCTGAATCTATTGTGCCCCAGAATCTCACCAGACTCCCAGGCACCCCCCGACCCAAACTTCATAATAAGGACTCCCCTTGCCCACTCTCTACGAGACTCTCGGAATATCCCAACACGCAAACGCCAAGCAAGTACGCGAAGCCTATCACAAGCTCGCCCGGGAATATCACCCCGACGTTAACACATCCCAAGACGCCCACGACCGCATGGCGGAAATCAATGTCGCCTTTGAAGTTCTTAGCGACCCACTACGCCGAAATCAATACGACTCCAGCCTCGGATACACGACCGCCGAACGAGAATCCCGTCAGCGAGAATCATCCCGTCCCACTGCCGTAGAAGCCGAAATCTATCGCCGCCTCCGCCAACACAACACCCCCATTTACGGAATCGGTTTCGAACCCGCAACTGGAAGAATGGTTTCGTCATCCTTTGATAACGAAATCATCTGGTGGGACAAAAAAATCGAAAAACCAATGCGACGCCATAAATTTGAAGGCGGAGTCGTCAACGCTATCAGCATCCCCGGTGATCAACGGGTCGTTGCCGCTGGATCAACTGAACAAATTCTCAGCTGTTGGACCCTCGGCCCCGAACGCCCTAATTCCTGGCGACAAACGCCAAAGAGCTGGGTTTGCAGCGTCGCCCCATCTCCCGACGGAAAATCACTCGCATACGGCACCGTCAATCGTTCTGTCCACATCGCCCGAACATCGGACGGTTTCAACCAAGTCTCAACGTTCAGCCACGAAGAAGCCGTGACTGCCCTCGCCTGGAGATCCGATTCCGGAATGCTCGCAACCGGAAGTGCCGACAGCACCGTCCGCCTATGGGATCCCCGGTCTGGACGTGAAATCAGCGTCATTAATCGCGTCATCAGCACCGTCACGTCCATCGCCTTCAGTCCAAATAACAAGTACCTCGCCATCGCCGCCGTTGACCTCAGCATCCGAATATTCAAACTGAGCGATCTCAGCCTCATCAAAACATTCTATGGGCACTCCCGCCCAATCGAAGCAATGGCTTTTCATCCGCGATCGTGGCTCCTCGGAACCGCTAGCCGGGATGGTGGAGTTGGACTCTGGGATGTCCGCCGAGGCATCGGTCACGGCCAAATCGAAGCAAGTCACCAACCAATTTCTTGTATCGCCTTCTCTCCACACGGCAAATATCTTGCCGCTGGTGGGCTGGACAAAATTCTTCGTGTCTGGCGTCTGAGTGCTTCTTACGAATAAGCCCTCAAGTCGCCAGAATCTTTGCCGACAATCCCAGTAGGAGCTTTCTAACCTCAGGTTCAAAGCTCACAAACAGGATTAAAAATGGCGGTTCAAAATATCGAGTGCCAGATCGCAACCGTGCTCATGAAGCGGTATCTGGATGGGGACAACCTCCCGCAGAATCTGCTCGACGATCTCGAGCGGCATCTCAAGGCATGCCCCTCATGCCAAGCTATTCTCAATAACGAACACGCAAACATCGAAGAAGTCCTCGACGGACCCGCCCCCGTCAAAGGTCTCGCCGGATGGATGGGCAAACTCGCAACCCAGCCCGCAACCGCCAGCGGATTCGTGACTGCCGGAGCGGGCGAAGCTCTTATGCAAGCCAGTTACCGCACTCAATATGCTCCACCGACCGGGCCCGGCATGGCCGTTCTCAAAAGCCCTAAAGTTCTTTTCCTTTCTCTCGCTCTTGCTGCGACTCTCATCGCCATGAGCACGATTCTTCGCAACCCATCCGCTCTTCTTGGCCCCAAAGCCACCGCCGGAGCCGCTGCTTCCTACACCGAACCCGCCGAAAAGACGGATAAAAAGGAGACCGAAGGTTCTCACGGAAAAGAGGAGCACAGTTCAGAGGAGAGTAGCCCCGAGGAACACCATTCTGAGGAATCAACAGATCCTCTTGTAACAGCGGAAGAAGATCACCCCGATCACGGCGCGGAAGACACCCATGCGAAAGCAGATGAACCCAAGTCCGAAACCCACACGGATCAAAATCCCAATACTCCCAAGTTTGAAGAAGTCAACGACCCACGTGTCCCCGGCAAACCAACAATCGATGACTCAGAACTGATCATTGCTGGTGGCAAATCCCCCCAAAAACCACCCACAAAAAACGAAACCAAAACAGATTCCCACTCGGCCCCCAAAACCGCACCGAAGCCAGCAGCCAAGCCCCCGGCAAAGTCCGCAACGAAGCCAACGACAAAGCCACGAACAGCTTCAAGACCACGAACGACCACATCAAAACCAAAGTCAACTCCCGCCAAAAAGCCCTCGGGAGGCGGAATCACAGTTTATGACGAAAATGGAAAGCCCATTAAAAATTAAGAGAGAACAAAACCCATGAAAATCATCACCCCAATCGCCGCGCTCCTCATTGCCGCTACGGCATGGGGAAGCCCCATCACCGACGAATCTGCCAGCACCTCGGTCAAAACCGAAGGCACAATGGTCAGCATCACCAGCAAAGGCGACGACGTTCGTAGTGTCCTCTATGACCTCTTTCGCCAAACCGGACATAATTTTGTCCTCGATGCGGGAGTGCGATGGGTGCTATATCTCCACCTAGAAAAAGTCAGTTTTGAGCAAGCTCTCAGCATCGTCACACAAAACGCTGAGATCGGTTACGAATTCAAGAACGGCGTTTACTACATTGGCAAGAATCGCAAAACAACCAAACCCACCGATGCAAAACCCAACCCATCACCCCAAAACAAGCCGGAAGCAAAACCTACAGAACCAAAACAAACTGACTCCAAACCCGCTGACTCCAACAAACTCACGGAAACTGATCTGCAAAAACGGCTCACTACCCGATACAGCGTGACCCCAATCCGGAAAGTCTTCGAAGAATTCACTCGTCAAACCGGTATCAAAATTGAAGTCGATGACAGCGTCCCCAATTATAAACTGGACGCATTCCTGATCGACACCAGCCTCAAATACGCTCTCGACGTCATCTGCGATGCCGCTAAACTCCGATGGATCAAAACCGAAAAAGGCACAATCCGCATCGAGAAAGTATAAACTAGCAGAGTCAATAGCGTCCTCACTTAAACGAGCGAGGACGCTATTTTTTTGAAGAACTCCAAATTCGCCTCAGCCAACGATGTCAATTGATAATCCGCTAGCGATAAATCAAATTGCTGGGTGACAGAATTGGGAACCGCAACCGCCGTCATACCTGCCCGCTTTGCCGCAAGGATTCCGTTCGGCGAATCTTCAAAAGCCACTGCGACCGAAGGGTCAACCCCGAGTGCCTCGCAAGCGGAAAGATAAAGGAGTGGATCGGGTTTTTTGCGCCCTACCATATCCCAAGTGCGAATCATTGGAAACCGATCGCGCGCGCCCAAATTTTGTAAAAAGCCATCGACCCACAAATTCCGCGAACTTGAGGCAATTCCGTACTTGATTCCTTCTCTGTCCAAAAAGTCAAATAATTCAACTGCCCCCGGCTGCCACACGGCATGAATCAAAACCGCATCCCTCAATTCATGTGCCCGCTTGCGCGCCCAATCAAGATCAACACCCCTGACCAACTCTGCCAAATGCTCGTCAACTCGCCAAGGGGGATTCCCCCCTCCGACACACTTTGCCCACTCATTCAATTGCAAAATGGAGCCAGCTTCTTGAAAAACCTGGCTCCATGCTTCAAATTCCGGCGTCTCAGTGTCCACCAAGAGCCCATCGAAATCAAAAACTACTGCGGCAACTGGCACTAGCCGTTGGCTGCCTTAGCCTCTTCAATGTCAAGCCGCTTGGGCATCTTGAACAAGAACGTCGATCCCTTGCCGACTTCCGACTCAGCCCAAATTTCACCCATGTGAACCTGTTCAACCAAGTGCTTGACCAAGAACAAGCCCAGACCCGTTCCATAGATCTTTCGGTTATCGTCGTTGTTCACGCGGTGGAACCGTTCAAACACCTTGCCCAAGTGATCTTTCGGAATCCCAATCCCTTGGTCTTCCACTCCGAATTTGACCATGTCATCCCCCTCTAGGTAGGCATGAACAATGACATCTCCTCCCTCTGGGGAATACTTGATCGCATTGTTCAGCAAGTTCGTCAAAATTTGATCAAACTTATCGTCATCGCCAACGATGGTTGCAGGCATTTGATCATGCAAAACCAGCTTGACATCATGCCGCGTTGACGCTTGGTTCTGAACCCGAACCACTTTTTCCAACAGCGGAACCAATTCAAATTCGGTGTAGTTGGGTGTGAGGCTCTCGCCTGATTCAATCCGAGCCGTATTCAACAAGTCGTCAATCAAGCGGCGCAAACGGTCGCATTCGCCCACGATAATCCCCAAAAATTCCTTTTGATCTTCCGGCCCATACAGCTCATGATCAACTCCATCAAGCAATGTGCTGGAAAAACCCTTGATTGCCGTGAGCGGTGTCCGCAATTCGTGCGAAGCCATCGCGACGAACGAGCTTTTCATCTTATCCAGGTTCTTCTGCTCGGTGATGTCATTGATGATCATCACATAACCAAGCTGCTTGCCTTCTTCATTGCGAACCTGCGCTCCCTGCACTTGATAATCTCGCAGAGTGTGCTTAATATCAATTTCAATGTCAATCGGAGTCGGCTCTTCACCCTCCATCCCCGACTTCATGAACGCCCGAAGTTGTTCGTTGAGGGCTACTTCCTCATAATGCTTACCAACAACTTCGCCTTCCTGAGAGAAAATCGCCCGAGCCGAGGCATTCATCTGAGTGATCTTGCCCTCCGGAGTGACGAGAACCAAACCGCTCGTCAACGATTCAAAGGTCTGGAGAAGCTCTTCGTTCTCGCGCATGACCGCCTTGTAAAGCTGAAGGTTCGCAATAATTGAACCCACGTTCTTGGCCATCCGCTCCAACAGCCGGACATCTTCGTCGTTAAAATCTTCACCGTGCCGCTTATTAAAAGCGTGCAAAACCCCGATCGTTTTCCGGTCAACAACCCGGTTCTCCTCATCTCGTTTCTCGATGACGAGCGGAACCGTTACCCCGTTGGAAACATGCAGAAAAGCGACCAAATCTTTGCTCGTTCGATCATCGCTTGTCGCATCATGGAAAACCGCCGGAATCCCCTCGCGGAACACTTCGCCAGAAATTCCTTGTGTCGCCCGAACCCGAAAATGAGACAATTTTTCGTCATCCAGACCATATGCTGGCGGAATCGCAACCAATTCTCCTGCTTCCGATTCATAAAACATAATCACAATCTTCTCGGCCTGCAGAATCATCGCGATTCGTTGCACGAGCCGTCGAAGGGTGACATCACCCTCTTGAATACTTGCAATCTCAACCCCGCTTTCTACCGGAGTCGCTTTGATATCTTGCGGCTTTGCCTCTGATTTTTCCCCAGACCCCTTGAGTTCATCGTTCTCCTTGCGTAGCTGCTCAAGCTGTACTGTCAACTCCTGCAGCTTCTTCTGCAAATCTTCCGACTCAAACGTTCCCATGGTGTTACTGCTCACAACGATTAAAGCTCCCAGATCGGAGCCCAAACGCGAAACCTCAGAATACCCTTCCCGCGCCAAGCTCAATTTGATCGTTCCTGTTCGACCCTGCCTACGTGGACTTTGTGCCCGGTCAGTGTTAAAAATCCCTCCGAAGTCCCACTAGGTTTTTCCCACTTCTTGCTTGCTATACTAAAACCATGTTGGATCAGCTGGAAGAACTCCCACTCTTTCCGCTCAATGCCGTGCTCCTCCCTCATGCTCGGATGCCGATCCACATCTTCGAGCCGCGCTATATTGAGCTCATCCGAAACTGCCTCCGCAGTGAAACCGGGTTTGGAGTTTGCCTCATCAAAACAGGGTCTGAGGTCGGCGGCTCTGCCGAACCCCATCTCATCGGCACCGCGTGCCGCATTCTCAGCGTCCAAACCCACGCCGACCAAACAATGGATATTGTCATCGAAGGGCGCCGCCGATTCCGCACACGAAGAATCATCGAAGACACACTCCCCTACCTCGTCGGAATGGTTGAAGACCTCACCGAAGATGAGCCTGAAGAAGACAACCGACTTCACGCCCTTGCCCACAAAACCCGCGAACTCATGCAAACCTTGATCGAGCAAGCTCTCGAACACGCAAACATGCAAGTGACTACTGTCAAACTGCCCGAAGAACCAATCTCCCTATCTTTCGTAGTGGCGGAATTTCTTCAAATCCCGCCCCATCAACTTCAGTACCTCCTCGAAACCACCGATACCGCCGACCGACTTGCCGAGTTGATCCCAATCATCGAAGAACACTTGTCCGCTCAAGAAAAGCCTACGTTCACCAAAATTTCACCCGAAGAAATGGCCGAATGGATCACGCCGAACTAGATTCTCACTCCAGATAATCTAATTCCAACAAGACATCCCTCATGTCATCAGACATTGTCCAATCCGAATTTGGCCTCACACAGCCCGCCTCAACCATCAACCTCACACACTGGGCATAGTCGCCTCGCGGTGCATGGTTATGAACCTCGCCATGCAATGCCCACCCTAGAGGTGTGGCTCCGTAGCGATGATCAACAGAATCAAGTGGAGATCCCAACTTGATTAAGTGGTTTACCATCACCTCATCTCCAATGAAGCAAGCACAGTGAAGTGGAGTTGAACCATCGTGCTGGGCATCAACGGGCCAACCCGCTGCAAGCATCCGGAACACAAGTTCGCGCTGTCCATTAAAAACCGCAAGACCCAAAGTTGAAAGAGCTTTCGATGAAAGCTGACCCGGGGAAGGCACAGTAGCAGGCCGACCACCGCGAACTTGCGCTACATAGGTGGCCTCTTCGGAGCCTGAAACACTGGTTCGACCCTGGAGAAACTCAAACGATTCCCAATCTCCGCGATAGGCTGCGTGGTCAACCACATTGAGCCGATCGGAACTCATACTCGACAAATCAGCCCCCATTTCAACGAGCAATTGAATAAATTGAAGCCCTCGGCCTCGGCGAATCGCATGATGAATCATTGTCTCCGAACCAAGATTCAGATTCGGATCAGCCCCCGCTTTCAAGAGCATTTCAACCTGAACAATCCGGTCAAAATCCAATGCACGAGCGAGGCCATTGAATCGGTTGACGTCAACCCCGTGATCAATGAGAAGTTGCAAAATTTCCGGCTCATCGTGCTCCACACAATGATACAAACTCTCATTATCATTCGGATCTGCCCCCGCTTCCAGCAAGACTCTTGTTAACTCAACATCGTGCTTAATCCCAACCGCTCCCCACAAAACCGGCAAAGGATCATTGGGATAATCCGGATGAACATAAGTCACATTAGGATCGGCACCATGCTCGATCAGTACCCGCGCACAGCCCGCAGCATCTTTTGAATTCACCCACAAACAACTGACATAGTGCAAGGGATATCGCTCAAGCGGACCACCCGGAATTTGCGCAAGGTTTGAATCAGACGACAGGAGCCGCACAACAACATCTGCGTCCCCATTAGCCAGCGCAACCCACCAGTTGTGATCCCGATTGGGATGCCGTGCGATTACCTTAAAGGAATCAGCTTTCTTGAGCCACGCCTCCGGAGCCAAGCGTGACATGTTGATTTCCTCAACCCGAGCTTTGAGCTTGGGCCAACTGGCAAAACCATAGGAAAGGGCAACAGAATGAAGTGCCTCAGAATGTGGAAGAGCGAGTGCCTTAGCTTCTCGCTTCAAGTGGTCAAGATCAGGACGAGTCGGGAGTTGTTTTTGCATGGTCTTTCCTTCAGTTTCCGTCGTCTGCTATCGGAATGGCGAAAGGCCATGTTGAGTTATGGAGTTGTGAATCCGGGGGCTGAGCCCTTTCCGCAGACGGGGAGGCGTTCCGACGTTGCCTCCCCAAATTATACAAAATTACGCCGCAACTTTGCTGACTTTCTGAACTGACTTCGCCACAGCTTCTGGAAGTAAATAGTCCGCATCCAAAAGAACCGTCAAGCGGTCATTCTTGCGCCCAATCGCATTGAAAAAGGCATCATCACAAGATTTCAGCATCGCCGGACTATCGTCGATCTCCGCGTCCTCGAACGACTCAATTCCGTCCACGCCATCAACACGCAAAGCCGCCCGACCAAAAGCACCGTTAATTACAATATAGTTCCCCGGAGCAGAATCAGGCTCAAAATCCAACCTGGCCCGCAAATCAACCGCCGCAAGCGTTTCGCCCCGCAATTCAAAAACTCCCATTACCAACTTTGGTGTCCGCGGAATCCGAGTCGGATTTTGATTGTCCAAGATACGCTCAACTCTGTTGATCGGCAAACCGTATCGCTCCGAATCAATCTTGAAAATCACGAATTTTGTCTCAGCCATAGAAATTCCCTCACCAAAGGAATGCCATGTTAAGCGAGTCGAGAACCTGATAATTGTATGAGAGATTGTGGCAATATGAAGAAGTGATGTTCGCGGCAATTCTGGCGGTCGTTTCCGCGAATCAGGCTGATCCCGTCAATCGCCTTGCCTCCTTCTTGGACTCTGCTCAGTCTCGCGGTATTGAATACACCGCCAATTTCCGAGGCACCGCGGTCAAATCCCGATGGAGTTACACGCTTCCTAAAACTCAGCTTCTCGAAATCGTTTCGCCCAGCCGAATCCGATTCTTCCAAAAAGGAAACCGTATTTTAGTTACCCAAGATGCCGCTAAAGAATATTACGAATACGCAGGATTTGACTTTATGGTCAGCCCGCCTGAAGAAGCCGATTTAGGTTTCGCGACCTATCCCCAAGCCCTTCTTTCCTGGCTCAAACCCGAAGGTAGAAAAGGGATTGCATTCCAAAAATCCGATACTGTCAACGGCGTGAAATTGGATTGGCTCAAGCAAACCGTTGAAACAATGAACGGCCCTCTCGACATCTTTGGCGCTGTTGACCATACGGGTCAACTCCGAGAAATGAGGATCGGAACCATGCAAAACCCCGAGCTAAGTTACATTTTTGAAAAATTCGGATGGCCCCAATTTGACCTCACTAGCTGGAAATATCAACCACCCGTCGGCTACGTTCCTGGAAACTCACCAAGAATTTTCCGCCCCCCAATCGCAGGTGCAGAAATAGAACTCGGAAAATGGGGTGCCGTCAATTCCAAATCACTGAACTCAAAAGGGCTCGCAATCGTGGTCACAACCGCTGAAGGTAGACCCGATGCCGAACTCATATCCGCTTGGCCCAAAGTTGAATCCGCACTCAAAAAATTCGGCGTCAAAACCCTTGAAATCCACCTTGACGCGATGGAACTTCCCAAAAGATCCTGGAAAATCGTCGGCGACGGGTCATACCTTCGCCAATTCGATCCGCCCGTCACCCCTTATGTCTATTTCGTCAACAAAGAAAGCATCTACATCGGTGGCTGGGCTGGCTATGCCCCAGACCAAGAGAAAAAACTCATTGAACGAGCCGTTGAAGCCTTTACGAGTGACTCCGAAAACTCTGATTAAAGTGGTCGCAATCGAGCCCAATCCGTCAGAACGCCTCGCCGCCAAACCCAATTCTGAAAAGAGGCGAACCGCTCTTCAGACCCTGCAACTTCGAGTGGCTCAATACCATTCGCCAAGCAAAATGCCGCCAGCAAGCCCACAGCTTCTCCAATATTCCATTCAATGGGATGCAACCGGTAACACCCGTTGGTAATGTGGGTCACCCCTAAATTCTTACAAGCAGGCAGCAAATTTCGAACTCGCTGGGGAATCAATGAGCCAAGTGGGATCTGGAATGGCAAAGTGCTCGTGTCGATTGTCGGACGACCATTCGCGCTCGGATGCAAGTCAATTCGGTAAGCCCCTATTCCAACCGACATCGGCACTTCTGGAGCGACAACTTCCCCGGGATTTGTGTAAGCTGCAATGTCCTGCTCTCGAATCGTGTGCATTGCCCGAATGCGCCGCGACTCGCGGATATAGGCCGACTTAGCCAACCCATCTTCAGTTCCTGTATGTTCGGGCGCGAATCTCAATCCTTTATATCCATGCTCTGTTTGCATCCAATATAACATCGATTTGGTTAAGTTCTTCGCTGATTCATACCGCTTAGCCGCAGTAGCTGGATCAACATCAATCACCGTGCCTTGATCAAAATCGTTCATGGGCCAATTCATAATCGTTGCCGCGGCACGCTGATCAGTGTGCAGAGCGGGATCAACAATCTGGCGATAGGTAAACAGGCTGAACCAGTGATCACTGAACAATGGAAAATCCACCGCTTCACCACGCTGGACATGAAGCATCCTGAAACTTAAGAGCTTATCTGGCCAATTAGGCGGCTGATACTGACTCCAAAAGTCGTATTCCGCTGGCTTTTCGATTGTATGGTCTGCCCCTGGCTCCCAGACAACTGCCGCGCACCAGGTAAACGATTGAACATTCTCAGCCTCACCTTCACCTTCCATGGCGTTCGGTTCGTGTGTTTCCGCTCGCGACTCTGCACCTAGGGCATATTCGGTACCCGTTAACGGCAACAAATCACCCAACTCAGTTGCATCAAGGAAGAATTTCGCCCGAATAACCGTCCGTTCACCCGTGAACCGATTGAGAACATGAATTGAATCAACACGATCGCCAGTCACTTCTGCGTGAACAACAGCCGAATCCAGAAGCATGGTCAAGTTCGGATTTTGACCATCACCCAACATGTCCAACAACACCCGGTGCCCCACTGCCGGCGAGAAACAAAGGTGGCTCACCCACCCATTCCCTGGATTCAAACGGGGATTCTCTTGTGCCTCAATTGTCAAGTTCTCGTGGAGCCGGTAATGTGCTCGAACCCGATTCCGAAACTCCCGATAAGAAGCCGTGCAACCCGTCGATTCAATCCAAGGGTTCTCATCCGGTGGTACGGTTTGGGATGTCAACTGCCCTCCAATCCAATCCGTTTCCTCCGTCAAAACAACTTTGAGATTGTGCTCCGCTAAGGCCAGAGCGGCGGCCGTACCCCCGGTTCCGCCACCAACGATTACCACATCGCACACCAACTCAGTCACGCCCGCGAGCGTACCTATTGACGACTGGCCTCAGCCGAATTCACGGTTCAAAGTGGGGCAAACAGGTCAACGATGTTGCCATCTGGGTCAACGACCTGCGCATACCGTTGACCCCAAAATGCATCCCAAGGCTCCTTCGAACTCTGGAACCCGGCCGATACGATCTGATCATGAATTGCATCAACATCAACGGGAGAATCACAGAGGAACGCCATACCCATTCGGTGACCCGTCGGCACCTGATAATGGGGCATGATCGTTTTCACCAGTTCAACCGTATCCCACATCAAGCGCAGACCATTCGGCAAAGTGGCCTCTAAATGATCTTCGTTCGAGTCCAGAACAGGAACCGGAACCCCCAGAAGTGAGTAAAACTTCAAGGACTTCGCCATGTCGGCGGTTACAATGCCAAGTGCGTCAAATCGAGCAGCCATGCAAACAGTTTACATGAAGAAAGTAGAATTTTGTCTACATAATCGAGGAAATTTATGAAACGCATTTGGATTTTTGGCGGAATCGCCCTCGCTCTCATCCTCGCCTTTTGCGGAATCGGGGGCTTTTTCCTCTACCGAGGACTAGTGGATTCTGCCGGAACTCTTGAACCTGAATTTCGGCGCGCCAAAGAAAACCAAATCCCCCTCGTCTGGGCAGATCTTGAACCACCGCGCGCGCTCGAACCCAACCAAAACGCCGCCTTGGATTACAAGAAAATTTTTGACTTGTGGCAAACCGAAAGACCAAGGTTCACCGACGAGCGATGGGACAGCTTCATCCGAGGCCAAGGCGTGCCTGATGACCGAAAACAGATACAAAACGCCCTGAATGGACTCAACCCGCTCTTTAAATCTGCCAGTGCAAAAACAGAAGTTCAGTGGCAGATTGACTACAGTCTACGAGCCTTCACCTCCTATCCTGGTTTCGCTGCGATCGTCGACGCCAACGAAATCAATCTCCAAAAAAATCAATATCGGACCGCCGTTCGAAGCGTCGACCTCGATCAGATCAAAGATGCATTCCGAGTCAGCGACCATATTCTCGCCTCAAACGATCCAGGCAGCCTGCGCGCTTCCGCCCGTATCCGAATGTCCGCTTTAGAGGCAGCCGGAAGATCGCTCACCGAAACCCCTCGTGTCGCGCAAGACTCGACCAAATACTATCAAGCTCTCCTTTCAATCCTTGAACAAGTCAAACCGATCGACCCATTGCCTTTCTGGCGCAGAACTGCGTTTCTCCAATTCATCACGTGGGATGAGTACGAAAAACTAACCGCAGATCAACGCGAACTCTTCGCCGCATCTCGCCGCGATCATGATCTCATCATCGATTCGGCAACAAGCGAAATTCTAAAATTTTGGAACGACGCTCTAGCCCAAGCCAAAGGAGAAACCCAGCTCGGCCAACAGCTTCTCCTCGGCGAAAGAGTCCTTCGCATCCGAGACCGTACCGATATCGCCGCACTCCCTCTCCAAAAGCTTTGGACACTCGACTCTGCGACCAAAGGCGCCGCTTCCATCGACTGGCTCATTGCCGAAGAACAGTTGCAGTTACTCCGACAAGTCCTGGACATATTAAACGCCAACTCCACGGAGTTCCCGGACGAGTTCAAGTGCAAACGCAAAAGCGTTATCGGTGAAAAATTCTATGATTACGAGAAAACTGACGCTGGTTTTAGAATCACCGCCACACCAAGCAACCGACTCGTACCAGCTTCAGCCCTGGCCCAGAGAAAGCTCACCTACGAGTTCTCCAGGTAATCCAATACCCCCGCCAACGTTTCACTCCCCAAAACACCATCAGGAATCTCGCTACTAACCCCTGTCAGAACAAGCCAAGGCAAACACCCAGCCGCCAGCGCACAATCAAGATCGGTCTCAATTCTATCTCCCACAAAGAGGACTTCTCGGGGTTCAACCCCCAATTCATCGCAAGCTTGCCAAGCCATCGTAGGCTGCGGTTTTCCCACAACAATCGGGTCGACCCCACTAGCGGCGACAACGGCTGCAATGAGCGAACCCGCTCCCGGCGCAAATCGTCCACCATCATACGGATAGGTTTTATCGAGATTTGTTGCATAAAAAACTGCCCCGTTCCGAATCGCATCGCTCGCTTCTTGCAAAATCGTGAAATCAAACTCAAAACAAAGACCAACTACAACCGCTTCCGCATCACAATATGGAACTATCGTCAACCCGGCTTCGATCATTGATTCCATCAGCCCCGGATTCCCAACTACACCAACCTTATGAAAAGAATGAGCAATTTCCTTAGCTGCTGCCATTCCTGATGTCACCACCCAATCTGGCTGCGAAGGAACCCCCATTCGAACTAACTTTGCACGAACTGATTCCGGTCTTGCCCCTGAATTGTTCGTGATGTAACGCACCGCGAACCCCCTTCGAATGAACTCGGCAATTGAATCCGCCGCATCGGGGCAAGCTTCGCTCCCCCGATAAACCGTCCCATCCAAATCGAGGAAAATTGCCCGAATCATCAGGCTAATTCTGACGCCGGGTCACACCAAAAGTAACTCCAGCAAGGAGTCGGCGCTCATCAGACTCTGGCAACCCTTCCAAACTCTCCCGGGCCGTAGAAGCATGCTCTCGTGCATCTTGATCGGCCCTGGCTAAAGCTTTTCGATCATTCATCCACCCAACAATCATCTTCAAATCTTCTTGTGAAGCCCCATTTCCAAATTTACTTCCAACAAAAGTGCGCTCCTCAGCAGAAAGCTCGGTCAACAAATAAATCAATGGCAACGTGGTCTGGCCATCAATAAAGTCCGTCGCAATCGGCTTGCCCGTCTTGTTCGAATCCCCCCGGAAGTCCAATATGTCGTCCACGATCTGAAACGCCATTCCCAAATGGTGCCCATATTGACCAAGTGCATCCGTTGCCGATTCCGAAGATGCCGCCAACATGCCCCCAATACGGCAACAACACTCGATAAAACTTGCCGTTTTCATCCGCAAAACCGACAAATGGTCGTCCAGAGACAAGTCCAACTGACCCCGAACCGCAATCTCCTGAACCTCACCTTCAGCCAGTTCCACAACCGCCCGGCTCACCATTCGAATAATCCGCAAGTCCCCGTCCTCAGCCAAAATTTGCATCGCTTTGGCAAGCAAAACATCCCCCCCCAATATGCTTGGTGTGATGCCGTGTACCGAAAACGCCGTAGGCCGTCCTCGACGAGTCGCCGCATCATCAATCACGTCATCATGGATCAACGTGGCCATATGGATTAATTCCATCGCCGTGCCGAGCTGAGTTGCGCGCGATCTCTCAAACGGGAGCCCCGTAGCCCTCGCTGCCAAAAAAACCAATGCAGGCCGTAAACGCTTTCCCCCGCCATCCAATGTAATCCGGCCGACTTCTTCAACAAGGGGAATGACCGAATTCACTTGCAACTGCAATTCACGTTCCACATCCTGGATGTATGCCGTCGTCTCTTCCAACAGTCTTGGACTGATTTTAAGAGCCTCAAATCCCTCACTAAGCGAGGACAAGAATCCGCTGATTTTCATAACTTCACTCCCCAATGGATCGCAATGTTCCCAAAGAATCGAGTCTTGTACTGAACTTCGGAAAAACCCGCCAATTCAAAGGCCCGCTTCAAATCATCCCGGCTTAAAAATTGCTCCGTACTTTTTGGCAAATATGCATATGCCTCTGGCTGGCGCAAAATCCGACCCAGAAGCGGCACCATAACGTGATAAGCCCACCGACTCAACGGCCCAAGCGGCCCCGCTGGCTGCGACATATCAATGCAAACAAACTTCCCACCAGGCTTGAGGACTCGCACAACTTCCGCCAAAGTTCGGTTCAAATCCGGAACATTTCTGAGCCCCCAACCGACAGTTACTGCGTCAAATCGCTCCGATTCAAACGGCAAAAAAGTTGCATCGCCCAAAGTCAGCTGAGTACCCGGCCGAACTTTTCCCGCCGCAACCTCGAGCATCGGCGCGCAGTAATCCAGCCCAATTAGCTGACCCGAATCGCCAACGTACCTTTCTGCCGAAACTAAGAAATCACCTGTCCCACAACATAAATCCAAGACCGAATCTCCACGCTTCAACCCTATGAGCGCGCAAGCCTCGTTCCGCCAGCGGTGATGCCCCTTTGCCGACATGATTGAATTCGCCAGATCATAAGTCGGCGCAATTTCCGCAAACATATCGCGAACTGCTTCTCGCTTTTCATCGCCCTGAGTCTTCCAAGGCGGAGTCTTTGTGGAGGGAGTCATGCCCAACTGTCTCTACGCACCATCTTACCAAAACCAATCTCTATTTTCAATAATTTTTGAAAATTCAGGAAAAATGGCGACGAGCACCCAGTAAACATGCCAGGTTCTTAACCTTGCCCCAACTCCCCCTGTTAATAAATCCCAGGATTCTGACGTTAACCGAAGCTTTTCTTCGTCAAAAGAGTTGACGCATGGCAAAGCTCCCTGAGGGACTCCAGCAATTTTTGGAAATTTTGCCTCCCGTAATTCGGGAAAAGCTTGATTTCCATCCTGACTTAACCCGCCTGGTCGAAGTTGTCATGGACTACGGTCGACCCGCCGAAGCAAGATTTCTCCGCTCCGTCGAACGCTGGCCCGGCACAATCATCACCGAACAAGACATCGACTTCACCGAAAAAGCCATCGGCGAATTCGGCGGCGACAATCGCGCCGGAATTGAGCGCACTCTGCACCGGATTTCCGCCATTCGAAACCGCCACGGTCGCATCATCGGTCTCACTTGCCGCGTTGGCCGCGCCCTCGAAGGCACCATTGACATCATTGATGACATTGTGCGAAGTGGGCAGTCCATCCTGATCCTCGGACGTCCAGGGGTTGGGAAAACCACCAAGCTTCGCGAAGTCGCCCGTGTCCTCGCTGATGAAGTCAACAAGAGGGTCGTCATCGTCGACACCAGCAACGAAATTGGCGGCGACGGCGACGTCCCTCACCCCGCAATTGGAAGCTCCCGTCGAATGCAGGTGCCCAACCCTGCCGATCAACACGGAGTGATGATCGAAGCGGTCGAAAACCACATGCCCGAAGTCATCGTCATCGATGAAATCGGGAACGAAAGTGAAGCCCAAGCCGCTCGTACCATCGCCGAACGTGGAGTCCAGCTCATCGCAACGGCTCACGGTCAGTCACTCGAGAACCTTATGCTGAATCCGGCCCTGTGCGACCTCATCGGAGGAATTCAGGCCGTCACCCTCAGCGACGACGAAGCCCGCCGCCGAGGATCACAAAAGACCGTTCTCGAACGCAAAGCGCCACCGACATTCGATGTTGTCCTAGAGCTCCTCGATTTCGACCGCCTCGCTGTCCACCACACCGTCCAAAAAACTGTTGACCTCATGCTCCGAGGCATCGCCCCCCGGCCCGAACTCAGAGTCCGAACTGAGCAAGGCGAAGTCGAAGTTGTGCAAAAGGAATTTTCGCCCGAAATCGACGAGCCAGGGTTCAACGAACGGTTCCCCAGCCTCAGCAAAAAGCAAGATACTGAGGTACCGGCAGCTCAAATCACTCGCACCAAACATCGCGAGGAAAAATCAAAGCACGAACCCGTCGAGAAGGCTCCTGCCGCCAACAAAACCGTTCGGATTTATCCGTACGGAATTGCCCGGACGCGACTCGAACGTGCTATCCGAGAACGGCGTGTCCCGGCCTTGATTACCAATGACGTATTCAACGCTGACGCGGTCATCGCCATCAAATCTGTTCAAGCTCAAAAACCCGGCAAACTCGCACAACTAAAAAAGAACGTGCAGATCGTGTCCGTCAAATCGAACACGTTCAGCCAAATCTCCGGGGCACTCGATGAAGTCATGCGCCACCATACGGGTCAAGATTCAGGGCTCGACACGGCCCTCGAAGAAGCCGCCGATGCCGTGAAGCAAGTCCTGATGTCGAACAAACCCGTCGAACTCTCACCCCGAGACGCCCGCCTCCGCAAACACCAACACCAGTTTGTCGAAGGTCAGCGTCTCGCTAGTGAAGCCGTCGGACAAGAACCTGAACGCCGCATCCGTGTCCTCCCCGTCCAGCTCAAATGAGCCCTGTCATCCCCGCGAAGCCTGCCCCGGGCTTGAACAGGGCATGTCATGCAATTCACTTCGTTTAAACCCTCCCCTGATGGGGAGGGGGGATAGAGGAGGGGCAGTAAAAATCTTACGTAGTCATCCCCGCGAAGGCGGGGACCCAGCCCGTAAGTTCACAGGCCGAAGGCTCTGCTCTCCGAAGGGGAGAGTCGGCCCTTGGTTTGAACAGTGCATGTCATGCAATTCACCTCGTTTAATCCCTCCCCTGGCTTGAAATGGGGGGATGGGGTGGGGCAGAACATATCTCGCTTTAAGCAGAAACTGGAAATTAACCCAAAACATACGAGCCGAGAATCTTCCTCCCCGGATAGAGAAAAGGTGCAACCCTGCCCCACCCAAACATCACTCCGCCAAAAACTCCGCTGCCCGCGCCAAAGCCGCATCCGTCGCTGAAGCATCCCGGCCCCCCGCCGTCGCAAAATCCGGACGACCGCCTCCGCCTCCACCCGCAACTTTCGCCACCTCACGGACAATATCCCCCGCCTTCGCTCCCGCTTTCATCGCTACATCACCGACCTTGCAAACAAAAGTGACTTTCCCATCTGCCACATTCGCAACCAAAGCCACCGCATCCGGAGCACCATCTACCAGCCGATCCGCCGCCAATTTCGCATCCGCTGCGTCTGCATCCGTCATCTTCTGAACCCGCAATCGAACCGAACCAATCAAGGTCTCCTCAACTGCACTGCCCCCCGCCCCCTGTTGCGCTAACTTTTCGCGCTTCTTGCGCTCTTCACGCAAAGTCTCAAGCATTTTTTCGACCGCCATCGCCAAGTCGCGTGGTTGAGCCTTGAGCTTCGTCGCTGCTTCTCCGATCAACTCTTGTTGACTCTGCATCCAATTGAACGCATTAAAACCAGTCACCGCCGTAATTCTTCGAACCCCGCTCGCCGCCGAAGCCTCGTGCTGAATTTTGAATAGCCCAATTTCTCCAGTTGACCCAACATGAACCCCTCCGCATAACTCCCGGCTAAATGAAGGCTCAATGGAACTCATCCCTCCGATCTGCACGACCCGAACCCGGTCGGCATACTTCTCACCGAACAAGGCCATCGCCCCCATTGCCCGAGCCTCTTCAATCGGCACATCCGGGTAAGTCACCACTGGCTGAGCCATCAAAATCTGCTCGTAAACCCGTTGCTCCACCCGAGCGAGTTCCTCCGCCGACATCGCCGCCCCATGCGTAAAGTCAAACCGCAAAACCTCATCGTTCACCAACGACCCCGCCTGGGTGACGTGCGTCCCCAGGGTCTCCCGCAACGCCGAATGCATCAAGTGCGTCGCCGTATGGTTCCGAGTAATCGCCCGACGCCGATCCCCATCCACCACCGCCCGAACAGGTTTGTTGAAGTAAAGCTCATTCAGCCGCCGCACCGCCTCGTCTTGGCCAAGCCCCTTCGCGCCCTCTCCCATTTCTAGCCGCACCATATGCACAAAAATCCCGTCCTGCTTGGTCACATCCAGCACCCTCAAACGGAACCCATTCCCTTCAATCAATCCCGTATCCGCGACCTGTCCTCCACTTTCCGCATAGAACGGCGTCGCCCGAAGAGCCACGACGAACTCATCCCCTGCAACATCCTCGTCCATCACCGGATGCGCTCCGGAAATCTCCGTCGTCGCCTCAGTCATCCCGTAACCCAAAAATTCCGTCGCCTCCAGCTTCGATTCCGTGGCGAACAAGATCACCCCCACCCCGCCGTAAACCGTGTCCATCCCCCCGCCCGCTCGCGACCGCTCCTGCGCCGCCATCATCGCCTCGCCATACCCTTCGACGTCCACCGTCACCCCTGCTTCCTCACAAATCTCCTGCGTCACCTCCAGCGGGAAGCCAAATGTATCGTAAAGCTGGAATGCAAAGTCTCCATTCAAACCAACTGCTGACAAAATAGAGTTCCTTATCTTCAAAAGTGATTGAGTAGGTAATTCTTGTCCTGTTAGTCTTTTTAGCGAATGATCGACAATCGCTAAGCTCGACCATAAGTCATCTGACGCATCCCGGGATTTGGAGTAAGGCTCAATTCTGGCTATCAGGTCTGTTACGTCATTCTGAGCCTGTAGGCCCGATACCACCTCTTGGATTTTGGATGGCAAATCCTCGAGTTTTAGTTCGTGATTTTGGACTCCAGCTTTCAAGAATGAGGAGGGTTCTTGAATTCGAGTCTTAAGCCACGCTTCTAACATCTCCGTCCCCGCCTCCAACGTCCGCCGGAACAACGCCTCCTCGTTCCTCAGCGTCTCCAAAATCATCGCCCGACGATCCGCTAACTCCGCATAATGCCCCCCCATCTGGTCAACCAAAACCTCCGCCAAGTCATAAAAGAACAACTCCCCAAATCCGAGCGTACGCGCGCCCTTCAAAACCGCCCGCCGAATCAACCGCCGCAGTACATATCCCCGACCGTTATTCGCCGGCAAAACCCCATCCGCAATGCAGAAACACGCCCCCCGCAAGTGATCGGCAATAATCCGCATCGCCCGCTGAACTTCCGGCGACTCATCATAGGCGCGCCCCGAAATCTCCACCAACCGCCGCAAAACCGGCTGAAACGCCTCCGTATCATAAACCGACTTGAGACCTGACAAAACCATCGAAGTCCGCTCTAAGCCCATCCCCGTATCAATACTCTGGAACGGCAAGTCCGGCATCCCCGACTTTTCGTAACCTTTCTCCGGACGGCTCGCATCCTGGAGTGAACCCTGCCACTCGTACTGGATGAACACGTCGTTCCAAATCTCCACCCACTTCTTGGCGTCGTCATCGCGCAACCAATCTTCGCGCGAATAAGCCCCCGTCGGCACTGGCTCATCGCTTGTCCAAAAGAACATTTCGCTGTTCGGCCCGCACGGCCCCGGAGGCCCCTTACTAAACGCCCCCGCTGGCCAATAATTCGTCTCTTCGCCCAGCCGGAAAACCCGCGTTTCCGGGTCAATCCCCACCGCCCGCAGGTGCATGGCCCACCGCTCCCACGCTTCGTCATCGGTCTCAAAAACTGTGAACGACAACCGCGTCGGATCAAGCCCCAGCCACTCTTTTGAAGTCAAAAACTCCCACGAATAATCAATCGCCTGCGTCTTAAAGTAGTCGCCAAAACTAAAATTCCCGAGCATCTCAAAAAACGTGAGGTGGCTATCATCTCCTACTTCTTCAATATCCCCCGTCCGAAAGCACTTCTGGGCCGTCGTCAATCGCTTGTTGCTCGGTTCCGCCACCCCCCGGAAATAAGGCTTAAACTGAACCATCCCCGCCCCATTGAACAAGAGCGACTCATCCAACCGCCCCGTCACATCGTACGGAATCAGTGATCCGCTGGGATGCTCACTGTGCCCCTTGGAAATGAAAAAATCCAAGTACTTCCGGCGCAATTCATGGGGACTCATAACCAACCCCAAATGGTACCTCCCAGTTCAAAAAAGCCCCCTCTCCTTAAACATTGGAGCATCAGAAACTGGCACCCTTGCAAGCACCTCCCCGAATTTATGTGCGAGAGAAGTGAAAAGAGCAAGTTCGACTCTTGAGATTCGTGTTACTGCGAAAGCAGGAACCCAGTCCTGACAGAAACCCATGCCGCAGGCTCAACTCAATCGCAATCCCAGTGAAGCTTGCTCGTTCAGAGAGCGTAAGTCGAGAAAATCCCTCCCCGCGGGGGAGGGGAAGGGGTGGGGCAGAATAGCGCCATCATAGAACTTCCGGAAATTCGAGGAAGTCAACTTATAAACCCATTCCCCACGAAATTCGGGTTGATTTCGCCCCCATTTCCCTCCCCAAGCCTGCGAAGAGCCGGCTACCGACTAAATCAAGGGGTGGCCCCAAAGGGGCCGGGAGGGGTTCATTCCAAACTACAATGAAAACATGAACCTGTACGAAATCTGGGTTGACCTCGCCCCGGGTGCAAAAGACCGCGACCTCGTCACCGCCATCCAAAACTGGCTCGATCACCACGTCCACAACAAGACAATCGAAACCTACCGAATCTCCCGTCGCAAGTTCGGCTTCGGATTCGCCCCCCTCGGTGAATTCCACATCACTATCGAAACCCGAGACCTTGCCCAACTCGACGCAGCGTTCTCGCTCACCGCCACCCGCACCGGTGATGCCGAGCAACTCCACCGCGAGGTTTATTCCCGTGTCACCAACTACCACGCCGCTCTCTACCGCGACTTTCCCGATCCTCAAGACATGAGGTAAGTGAGATAAACTTAAATTCGTAAAATTTTGAGAACATTTCATGAATCTAAAACTCCTTGGTCTCGCTTGTCTCGCCACAACCTTTTTCACTCCCCTTGCTTGCGCATGCACAATTTTCACGCATGTTTCGGACAATCACGTATGGGTTGGAGCAAACGAAGATGTCGAGAAATTGGACACTTTTGCCGATCAGTGGATTTGGCCCCGACCTGCAAAGGCAAACAAAAACGGGTACTTCACTCTTGGATTCAAAGCCTATCCACTAGCACCTCAAGCTGGCATCAATGACAAGGGACTCTTCTTTGATTACAACGCACTCGCGCCGGTCTCTCCAGAGCCTAACGGAAAGCCAGTCGCACAATTCATGATGGCCGACAAGCTCATGGCTGACTGCTCAACCGTTGAAGATGCAATCGCCATCTTAGACACATATGATCTGAAAGGCCTTGAAGGCGGCCAAATGTTCCTAGTCGACGCACAAGGCAATTCGGCGATCATCGAGCAGCGTGCTGTCACGTTTCGTAAAAATCGTGACTTTCAGATTGGCACCAACTTCCGAACGAGCACAACTCCTGAAAAACTAATCACATGTGAAAGGTACAAAACGACTTACAGTGTCCTTTCCGAAGCAAAAATTGTGACGGAGGAGACTATTCTAAACATCTTGAGGGCAACCGCTCTCAATGAAAAGTTCGTCACCAAATACAGCATCGCCACCGACTTAAAATCTGGCCGAATTAAGCTGTTCCTAAATGGCGATCCGAGTACCTTTTCTTGGACCGGAACTGTAAGCGACATTTTGAGCAATGGCAACACAAGGATAAATCTCAAAGAATTCATCCAGAGCAAAAGTGTTCACCAATAGTTCGAGTCGAATTTTTCGACTTAAGCGATGATCCAGCCAACCCAAGTCAAAACCAAGCCACCCCGGTAAACTACCCTTGTGGGAAACCGCGAACCGCTCATTGGCAAAACCACCCCCGAACTTGAACAAATCGCCGTTCAACTCGGGGAAAAAGCCTTTCGCGGACGCCAACTCGCCAAGTGGATTTACGAAAAAGCCGCCCGCGAATTCGACGACCTCAAAGACCTCCCCAAAGCCTTCCGCGACAAGCTCGCCGAAAACCACGTCATCTCCCCCCTCACCGTCACCACCCACCGCACAAGCACCGACGGGGTAGACAAACTCCTCGTCCACAATGGCGACAACCAAGTTTATGAATGTGTCCTCCTCCCCTATTCCAAGCGGGTGAGCTGTTGCATCTCTTCGCAAGTTGGATGCCCTATGGGTTGCACCTTCTGCGCCACCGGAATGGGCGGGTTCGACCGCAACCTCACCGCCAGCGAAATCATCGCCCAATACCTTCTTCTCCAATCCCTCACCGAACGCCGCATCAGCCACGTGGTCTTCATGGGCATGGGCGAACCCCTCCTCAACGCTGAAAACGTCATTAAAGCGCTCAACATCTTCCACGACGAAATCGGCCTCAGCTACCGCCACCTCACTGTCAGCACCGTCGGCCTCGTCCCCCAAATCCGAGAACTCGCTACTCACAAGCTCCCGATTCACCTCGCCCTCTCGCTCCACAGTCCCATTGACGAAATTCGCTCTCGCCTCATGCCCGTCAATAACAAGTGGGATGTCGCCGAAACATGGGCCGCTATGCGCGATTACCACGCCGCCACTGGTCGAAAAGTCACCATCGAATACCTCCTCATCTCCGAAGTCAACGACACCCCCGAACAAGCTGAAGCCCTGGCCAAACTCGTCAAAGGCACTCCTTGCGTCGTCAACCTCATCCCCTTCAACTGGGTGGACACCGGCAACGGCTTCCAACGCCCCGCTCGTTCCCGAATCAACGCTTTCCGATCGACCCTCGAATACCACCAGATCAACGTGACGGAACGCGTTGAGCGGGGCCACGATATTGCTGCCGCCTGCGGACAACTCGCCGGTCAGCACAAAGGACAATTCGCACGGAGGACACCATCAAACCCACTACCGCTTGCGCCCTGATCGTCCTTTCACTTAGCCTCTTCGCCTGCTCGGGACCAACACCTAAAAACGCCAACGGAACCCCCGTCCCAGCTGCATCTGAACCAGAAAAATCCGACGGCCCCCGCCGCATCATTGAATCAGGCCCCCTCGCCCTTGAAGCCAATAACGAACAAGGCGAACCAACTTGGAAAATCAAAGGCGAAGCCGCCCGGGCTGGGCTCCAGGAAGACGGAGAAAATGAATTCTTTATCACTGCCGTCACGGGTGAAATCTACTCGGATGGCAAAACAGCCAGCACGTTTACTGCCGACTCCGCCAAAGCCGTGACTGAGTCCAAAAAACTTGTCCTCGATAAAAACGTCAAAGTAACGTCACTCAGCCAGAAAATGACCCTCCAAGCCGACAAAATCACCTGGATGGATGACAAACAGCTCTTTGCCGCCGTCGGAAACGTCCTGATAGACAGCCCCGATTGGCAACTCGGCAAAATGCCCGAAGTCTGGGCAACCCCTGACCTTAGTAAAATTGGATCTCCGAGCAAATTCAAATGACCATCCGAACCCTCGCCCTATCGCTAACTCTCTGTACTACAGCAACTCTTCTGATCGCCCAAAATACCACCGGAATTAGCTTCAAATCAAAGTCGGGTGACTTTGAAATCAGCAATATCACCGACCAACTATTTGAAGCTAATCCTCAGACAAACGCCTTCGATTTCGAATTCACTGGCAAACCGCTCCGAGGCCGATCAAGCACACAAAAAATTGCATTTACCGCTTCGCGCGCAACTGGTCAAATCCGCTCCGGCAAAGACGGCACCATGTACCTTCTCAAAGCCAATCTGACAGGATCGGTTGACGTCACCCAGAATCCCGGCACCTCCGAAGAAGTCCAAATCACCAGCCCCAGCATGACGATCTCCGAAGCCGCGAACCGGTCTTCTGCCACCATCAATTTCCCCGGACCCGTCACCATCCACGCTAAAAGTCCAACTACCAAAATCACCGCCGCTGGAGGCTCCGCTTCTCTCGACGGCTCGGCAAATACTAACCGCGAACTTCGAAACGTCAAACTGAGCGGAACCGTCAACGCTACGATTACCCAAGATGGCACCACCAACCTCATAACGACTGGCCTCGATCTCGACCAAGCCGCAAATTCGTCCTCTTTCACCCTCTCCCGCCCCTTCACTCTCACCAACAACTCCAAAAATCCCTCCGGACAACCCCAAAAAGTCATTCTAAAGGCAACAGCCGGAACTATCACCACACCCAATATCACCAAACCAAGTTCTGGCCGCCCCATCACTACGGCAAACCTCCGGGGACGGGTCACGATCGACTTCACTGGTACCGATAAAGACGGTTCTCCCGTTGAACTGTCCGCATCCGGTGACCGCTTGACCATGGATGCCAAAGGGGAAATCCTCCTCATCGGCAACGTAAAAATCACCGGCAACGGCCTCGACTACCAAAGCGACGGCGAGAGTCAAACGGTTTATATCCTAGTCAACGAGCAGATGGAACCCACGCGATACGGTGCCCGAGGCAACCCCACCAAAGTTAACATCAAGCCCGACGGAGGCAAACCATGATCGTCAAGGCGACCAACCTCGTCAAAGTCTACAAGAAGCGCCGGGTGGTCAACGAAGTCAGCGTCGAATTTAGCACCGGAGAAATCGTCGGACTCCTCGGACCAAACGGTGCCGGAAAAACGACGACGTTTTACATGATCACCGGCCTGATTCGCCCCACCGCCGGTCAAATCGAACTCGACGGTAAGCCAATCACCCGCTGGCCCATGCACAAACGAGCCCGCTCCGGCATCGGCTACCTCGCCCAAGAATCCAGCGTCTTCCGCCGCCTTACTGTAGAAGACAACCTTCGGCTCGTTCTCGAGGCCCGCGGCTTCTCCCGCAAAATCCAAGACGAACGCATTGACCGACTCGCCGAAGAACTCAGCATCAAAAGGATCCTCTCCAGCCTCGGCGGAGTCCTCTCCGGAGGCGAACGGCGCCGGGTCGAGATTGCCCGCGCAATGGCCACTGAACCCCACTTCATCCTCCTCGACGAACCGTTCACCGGAATTGACCCCGTCACCATCGAAGAACTTCAGCACATCATTGACCGACTCGCCAAGCAAGGCATCGGAATCCTGATCACCGATCACAACGTAGACGCCACCCTCAACATCACCGACCGCAACTACATCCTCGTCGACGGACAAATCATTGCCACTGGCAACCAATCAACCATCCGCGCCAACGATGCTGTTCGCAAAAACTACCTCGGTCAAGGTTACGATCAAATCAACAAAGACCGACACTCTCCTCCCAACGATCATCAATCAGAACCAGAAACCAATGAAGAAGATTGACCGCCTAATCCTCGGTGAAATCATCGGCCCCTGGATGTTCGGGGTCGCAATCTTTACCGTCCTCATCATGGCTGGTTCGTTCCTCTTCACTTTCACCCGATTTCTCACTCTCGGCATTCCCATCGGGATGGTCATTCAGCTCACTATCCTCCTCCTGCCTGGAATCCTCGCTAAAACCTTCAGTATGGCGATGCTCCTTGGCACCCTTCTCAGCTTTGGCCGTTTGAGTGGAGACAGCGAAATTGTTGCCCTCCGCGCTGGCGGAGTCAGCATCATACGAATCATGGCTCCGGTTGCTGCATTCGGACTCTTCGTGTCCGTCCTCACATACTTTTTTACTGATTACGTGGTCCCCGCCGCCAGTTTCCAAGCTTCCGCAATGCGCCAAAAAGTCGAATCGACCATCGACAGTTCCCAACTCAAAGAAACAAGTCAGCCCATCCATCAAGACGGCAAACTCAAAGGCTATCTCATCGCCGAGAACTTCAATCTTGCCGATAGAACTCTTTCAGGCGTAAAAATTTACTCTTACGACGATACCGGAGCGACCAATTCCATCTTCGAAGTGGAGCGATTGGAGTTTGATGACCTCGAAAAGTGGCGCGCCATCGGTGAAGGTCAAATGATCTTCATCAATCCGAGTGAAGCCGATCCAGAAATCCGCCGCGTCTCCGGAAAGCTCACCCTTTTTGAAGGCGCATGGCCGGAAGGTGTTCCTCGCCCCACCGAATCTCCCGAAGACATGTCGGCTCCCGACCAAGATGATCTTGACGTCTTCTCAAGTCGCGATATCAAACGCATCCTTCGTGAAAAAGCCGATGACGGCACCCTCACCAAAGCCCAACAGATCAATTTGGAATTCGGCTACTGGAACAAGTTTGCCCTCCCCCTTGCCGCTCTCATCTTCGGCCTCGTCGGTGCCCCCCTTGGTATCCGCAGTCACCGCGCCGGAAACGCCACGGGATTCTGGCTCAGCGTTATCATCATCTTTGGCTATATGCTCGTCACCAACACCATGAGCATCGCCGCTCAAAATGGAGCCATTCCTGCCTGGCTCGCCAGCTTCGGCCCGGTCGCTGTTGGGGGTATCGTCGCCATAGAACTCATCAGGAGGAAAAACCGCCAGTAATCATGGATCCCACCAGCCTTTGGTTCCTTCTCTTCATGGTTCTCGCCGGCGGAACTGTCGCTTGGTACGGCGACACCCTCGGGAGCAAACTCGGCAAAAAGCGGCTGACCCTCTTCAAACTCCGCCCGCGTAAGTTCGCCGCAATGATGACCTTTATATTCGGAGCACTTGGCACCTTGCTCACGATCCTCATTCTCTTTTCATTCTCAGAACCGATCCGTACCTGGATCCTCGAAGGCAATGCTGCTCGCGATCGTCTCGTCCAGACCCGAAGCCAGCTTGACGCAGCTGAAATCAAGCTCACCGAAGCCAATTCCCGCCTTGCCACCGTTGAGCCAAAACTCACCGAACTCGGTCAAGAAGTCACGGCCAAAACCAACGAACTCATCACCGTCAAGACCCAACAACAACTCCTCGCCGATAAAAACGCCAACCTCGGCAACCGAGCCCGGGAGCTATCCGGACGGATCGGGAACCTCACCAGCCAATTTAAATCTGTCAATCTTCAACTCAACAAAGTTCAAACCGAACGCAAACAACTCGACCAGCAAATCAAGGTCGCACAAGGTGAGAAAGGGCGCCTCACTGGCGACAACGCAGATATTCAAAACGAGAATTTCCGTCTCACCCAAGAAGCCCTCAAACTAGAACGAGGACTCCGAGATATTCAAAAGGAACTCGAATCTGTCGGGAATGAATACGATCAACTCAAAGCTGCCAGCCGCCAAGCCGAAGCAAGTTTTAACGAGCGACTGACCAAATTTCAAACTGACCTTGCTAACGCCGACCGCGAACTCCGCCAAGTTCGCAACTCACTAAATAGCGAGAGAGCCGCACTGGAGAGATTCCGGCTCGACACTCCTAATTTGCTCTTGAAAAGTGCCATTAGCCGTAAGAACTCAATGATCTATGGGGTAGGGGACGAAGTTCATCGTGCCGTAGCACCCACGGGCCTCGAACTCAGCGAAGCACGAGACTTCGTTGCCAAGTTCATGCGCGACACCCGTAGCCAAGCCCAAAGCCGAGGAGCTGACCGGACTGAAGAAGGTGAATTTGCCGGTCTAGTCATGTCAGTCCTCCAAGGCAAACCCGTGTCCCCCGAAGATCAACAACTCGCCTTGATCCAAAACCTCGCCGGACTCACCCGCCCCAAAGTCGTCCGCGCCATCGCCAGCCTCAACACCTTCCAAGACGAATTCGTCCCCATCGCCATCGAAGCATACGACAACATTCTCGCCTTCGAAGCGAACGAGGTGATTTTCACAATCCAAGTCGACGGCCGCAAATCGTACGGTGAGATCGCAGAAACAATCAATAAGGCACTCGAAAACGATCTCCCCGAAGTTCTTGTCAAAAATAATGTCATCCCGGCAACTGGATCTGCTCGCCCATTTGGCGAACTAGACTCCAACCGAATCTTCGAAATCATTCTGGAAGTCAAAGAGTACGGACGCCCCGCCCGAATTCAGTTTCTCGCCGCCAAAGACATCTATTCAGTAGACAAAGTCAGCGTCACATATCGCCTCCGCCCGTAACCGGAATCGTTACCCTAGCAAATCATCCGCAAAATCCGGCAAAATCGGTATCGCAACCATGTTAGGTGAGAAAACTCTCTTAGCCATCGATCCCGGAAGTGCAAAATGCGGATTGGCCCTCGTCCACCGCGATGAGCACGACGATATCCATATGATTTGGCACGCCATCTTAGCCCCCGACAAAGTGCCCGCACGCGCGATGGAGCTTCACCAACAGCACAATTTCTCTTTGATCGTTGTCGGCAATGGCACACGGTCGCGATCACTTGTCGAATCGCTCCGAGAAGAAATGCCAAGCATCGGTATTCTCGTGATCGATGAAAAGGACACCACGATGGAAGCTCGTGAGCGCTATTGGGAGCACAATCCTCGGAAAGGTCTCCGCAAACTCCTTCCTGCGACTCTACAAGTCCCCCCCGACGCTATCGATGATTACGCAGCGCTAGTCCTGGCGGAGCGAGTTCTTGCTACTTAACTGCGAGAAACTTTAACTGAATCCCGCAGTTTCTTTGCAACCGCAACATTGAGGGTGTGACCCGTGAATTCCGCAACCACATCCAAGTGCGCGACCGGAACACCCGCCAATGCCAAATCCCCGATCAAATCCAACAGCTTATGTCGGGAAGGCTCATCATCAAACCGCGCCACATTCCCATAGCCTGCTGAACCTACCACCAAACACGAAGCCTCATCCAACCCTCGGCCTAATCCCGCTGACTGTGCAAGCGCAAGTTCACTTTCCAAAACAAATGTCCGTGCTGGAGCAACTTCTTGGGAATACCGCTCTGCTGACCACTGAAACTCGTACTCTTGCCGACCAACAAACTCCTCTTCCCGAACATAAGCTGCCCGCCACCAACCTTCCCCCGTTCCAACCGCATACTTGGAGGGCAACTCCTGCGAGAAAACCCGTGCAAAGGGCCCTTCTACTTCGATCTGCCCTACATCCTGGAATCGCGCCCCCAAGATCGCCTGCACAAACGGCTCGGCGCATCCATCCGCCACCGGAAGCTCTCCCCCCGAAACCTCAATGTCCGCATCCGTAATCCCCATTCCGGCCAGTGCGCTCAACACATGTTCCACCGTAGAAACATCTCCTAATCGAGTGCAACGGGATGTATCGGTCACATTTTCAGGAATCGCATCAATCCATCCTGAATCGGTCAGAAAGCGAAAGCCTTGCCGTCCTGCATGGATCCGCACCCGACAAGCTACTCCAGAATGCAAACCGGGCCCTTCCACCTCGGCAACATTCTCAACCGTCAACCTTGGATAACTACGAACCATTTTTCAACTCCTCAATTTGCCGCTCCATTTCGCGCATTCGTTTGTAAAGTTCAGGCAATCGAGCCTGCAAAGCCATCACGCGCATCGCCGTCGAAAGCGGGACCGGTGGCAATCCAAAATATTCCCCTGGTTGATCCATATCCCCGATCACGCCGGAGCGACCGCCGAAGATCATATTGTCCCCAGTTGTGACATGATCACTCAAAGCCGCTTGCCCACCAAAGACATTCTTCTCTCCAATCGTTACACTGCCTGAAGTTCCAACCTGTGCCGCCATTACCGTATGAGATCCGACCACCGTGTTGTGCCCAATCTGAACCAAGTTATCAAGCTTCACCCCGTCTTGAATGATCGTATCGCCACACGTCGCTCGATCAATACAAGTATGCGCACCAATTTCTACATTTTTCCCGACAATTACCCCTCCTACTTGAGGCACTTTTTGCTGTCTCGAACCATCCCAATAAAAGCCAAATCCGTCCGCCCCCAAAACCGCTCCCGCATGGATACGGCACCCCTCCCCAACCTGAACATCTTGTACCAATGTGACATGAGAAAAGATCATACAGTTCGCACCAACATGGCAATCTGGGCCGATGTAGGCATGAGCCAAGATGTTCGTTCCCGCTCCGATCGTTGCCCCATCTTCGACTACCGCGTATGCCCCGATGCTCGCGGTCGGATCAACATTCGCGGAATCTGAAACAACTGCCGTCGGATCGATCCCCCTGGCCGGCATCGGCTTTGCAAATGCATGAAGCACCATCCCAAAAGCCAAACGAGGACTTGCCACTCGAATCAAAGGTTTAAGAGATGAGCCTGTCTCCGCTGGGACAATCACCGCTCCCACCGATCCCGCTAAAGCCTTTCCCAGATACTTCTCACTTTCGGCAAATGTAACCCCCGAAGGGTCATCGGAGTGAGCTGGCACGGGTCGGGTTATAAGGAAATCTTCGGGACCTTCTAGCTCGCCCCCTACCATTTCTGCCAACTGTTTCAGCGTGTAGCCAAGGTTCGATTCAGCCATTCTCCAAACTCCTTCGTAACGTCAACCGCATTGGCACTTTCCGATAGCTCATAGCCACGCGACTTCAAAAAGACCATGGCATATTTTTCCAACTCCTCCCGGCTCAGTCCCTCTTCCCATTGCGCTTCCTCGCGAACTGGATTGACTTCAACCGGTCGTTTCCCTGAGATTGATTCCGCCGGCAAAGCGTCTAGCCGTTTTAAGAGCTGAGGAATCGTCGCATCCACCTGGCCAATAACTGATCGTATCGCCGCATTGGCTTCGGCTTCAGCACGTCCAATCGCTGCCAAATCCCCCGCCAAGTCAAGTTCGGCCAGTTCAGCTGCTCGACGGACAACTCCCGACCGGTAATCGGCTAAAACATCTCCGACTTTTTTCTGAAACTCTACGTCAATCTCTGACAATCGCTTCCGAAGATCAGCGACCTTTTTTTCGCGCATCTCAAAATAAACATCCGCTCCCGAACGCTTCTGAACTTTCTGTCCCCGATCCGGAAAGCCAATAATCCCCGCCAAATCCGCAGATAACTCCGTCTTTTCCCCCGCGAACTGCTCCATCAACACCCGCACTCGCTCTAATGCGGTCGCCCATTCAGCATCATTGCGGATCTTTGCCTCCCGCTCCTTGGCAATTGCCTCCGCCCGAGATTCGCCCAGATACTTCCGTTCCAAATCCGCCCGCAACCGCTCCAGACTCTTCGCCCGATTCTCCGCCAGCGTCAATTTCGCTTTTTCCCACAGGGCAAGCCCCTCCCGCTCTTCCAACAATCGAGAAGCCCGACCGGGTAAGGTTGCCCGCAAATCTTGGCGAACCGAAACCACACTCGCCGAAAGCTGAACTGACTGGGCAACAACCCCAGTATCAAATAGTTCCAAATCTATACGCACAAGTTTGGGGGCTGGCGCACAGCCCCCAAACCCGAAAATGATCAGCAAGCCAAGTGGATTACGGAGTTTCATCAACGGCCTTGATTGCCGCATCCGTGATGTCGTTCGCCGCATAGACCGCCACTGTTGTCGGGAAAATGATCGTATAGCCTTCTTTCTTACCGACCGCAGTCACCGCTGCCCGTGACTTCTGCAAAACCGAAGCAAGCTTCTCTTCACGCATATTTGTGATGTCTTGCGAAAACTCGTTGCTCCACTGTTGAAGCAAGTTGTCCGTGTTCTGCCGTCGGCTGTTCATTTCATTAAATGAAGCCCGTTCCGCATCCGTCAAGGTCGCTTTAACCATAAGATCATTAAACTTCTTGTTCTCAGCCCGAATGTCCGATTTCAATTTCTCTGCCGCGTCTTTGTCTGCCTGAGTCGCCCCTGGCTTGAGAGTCAAAGTGCGCAATTGAGTCGCCTGATCCGCGGAGACAATCTTATTGGTATTCAGAAATTCCAACAAGCCCTGACGCAAATTGACTTCATTCGTTAAGTCATCAAAGACCTTCTTGCCCGCGCGAGACTCATCGAGAATGCGCTGCATATCAACCGTCGCCATCTTGCTCCCATTCGCCTGAAAGCCACTAAACATCATGGTCACCGCAAGCGCACCTGCTGCAACCCAACCCAATTTGTTCAACTTGTTGTTCATTTTCTTACTCTCAACTCACCTAGAAACTCGTGCCCACCGTAAAGTGAGTTCGTCCCTTGCCTTTGTCATCAAAGGCGAATTCAATCCGGATCGGACCAAGCGGTGTCCGGAAACCAAGTCCGACCCCATAACCCAATCTCAAATCCGCGTTCTGCGTTTGTTCAAAATCTCGGAGCTGACCGTAACCGCCCCAAGCTCCACCGTAGTCCACAAATCCAACGAGGTTGAAAGACTTCTGGATCGGATAGCGATATTCCAGAGTTGTAACAAAAGAGTTACTTCCCCAGAACCGTTGGTTCGGATAACCCCGCAACGAATTAGTACCACCAACAAACAGCTGCTCGAAGAATGGAACCGTCCCTGTGATGTATCCATACTCAGCTTTGAAAGCCAGAACCGGCCGCGGTTTAGATAACCCTATTTCAACTGTTTCGTCTGGCGCCAATTCCGGCTGATCTGACCAATATTTGCGGAAGGAAACCGTACTCCGCAGGAATGTGGAACTTCCCAAAGTATCGGAGAACTTTGCGACGTTTCCACCAATCTTTGTGATGTTACTGTAGCCCGGCTCTAACGTCAGCCTCAGCGATTGGCCCTGAACAGGCTCAACCGACGGGGCCGCCGTCGTGATCTCGCCGCTCAGATTCAACATGATCAAGTCGCCATCTTGTTGAACAAAGTCTTCGGTCGTCGTCGTGCGTAGTGTAATGGTCTTGGTTGATTTAGCCGTCAAACCAACCGACGCTCGAGTAGTTTCCGTTAATTCTCGACCAAAACGAAGCTCAAATCCCGTTTGTCGCTCGTCAAAAGAATCTTCCGTGTCGCCGCTCGATCCCAAGAACCCGTTACCCGTAAAGTTGTATACAACTCGACTGTAAATACTCGCCGACATCGATGTTCCGATTGCGTCCATAAAACGATTGGAGAATGCAATCCGGGCACTCGGACCGCCGCCGACTGTTGCCATTTCAAGTTCCAGACCAAGTGTTTGACCCATGCCCCGGAAGTTGTTTTCAGTGAAGCTGGCCGTCCCCACCAAACGACTCTGAGGATCAAGGGCAACCCCCGCGTTCAAAATTGCCGTTCGTGCCTCTTTAAAGTTGAGCGTCAGATCAACTACCTCGGGACGAGCACCAACATCCTGACGTCCTCCGACATCCTCAAACCAATAAGTGTAATAAAGCTCCTCCATATCGCGAGTGATTTTCTGAATGTTAAACGGCTCTCCTGGCCTCGTTTTCATCACCCGTCGAATAGTTTCCGGCTTAGTTCGGCTCAATCCATTCAGGGTGATGTCGCCTACTACTGATTCGAGAATCTTCACGTTCAGGGTGCCTTCCGACTCCGCCAATGGCCCGAACTGCTCAAAGTTGATGATGTACCCCTTATCTGAGTACTTTTTCCGAATGGCGGTCGTGATGACTTGCGCTTTGTTGTTGTTCCAAATCTGACCCAATTCTTGCTGTTCTTCAATCAATGGCAACAAATCTTCATCCTTGAAGATCGTATTACCCTCGATTCGAATTTCCTTGATCAGCGGATACTCTTTGACTTGAACAACCAAGTCCGCCTCTGTGTCCCCTACATCCCGGCGCAAAATCTGGACTGAGCTAAAGAATCCGAGATTGAAAATTTCTTCTTCATCGCGGACAATTGCCGCCTGGTCTACCGGCTGGCCCGCCTTCAGCCGCATCACCCCTTGGATGCCAATATCGTTTACGTTTTTCAACCCCTCAATCGTAACGGTGCGCACCGTCCTCGTGGTCTGCGCCATCGCTGCCCCTGCCAGCGCAACCAATGCTATTAGTGAAATGAATCTTTGCGTCAAGTGTGCCCTCTACCTGTTCTGATTGCTAGTTTAGACGGATGTGTCTCCATGGCGTTATATCGGAGTAGGGACTTATCAACAAACCTTCCCCTAAAATCGGGTTGTCCAGGTCACGCCCACTTTCCAAGGCAGTGTTTCCGTCGTTGAAATATTGAACCGCGCCCGCGATAAAAAGGGATCGCGCGAAGGTGGACGATAGCTCAGCCTAAGCTCAAATTTAAGCGGATCATTCCCCTGTTGCGTGATCTGGCGCGAAGCTTCTAAATACAACCCACGCGACATTTCACGTCCCCCTCGCGCAATCGCACCATCGAACGGATTGTAATCCAATGCCAAATAGTCCAAATCCAAAGCCCGCGCCAAGCTGGTTGTCCACCCTTGCGTCAGTGTCGGAATCGCCAACGAGAAAATGCTGCCTGTGAGCTGACTGCGATCCGTACCCAAGGCCGAACCGATCAATGACTCGATGAAATCGCGCTGACCAACGATGGCTCGAATTTCTTCGATTGACAAATCTGGCGGATCAGAAGTGCCGTTGATTCGTACACCCTCTGGATTCAACAAGTTACCCTGAACTTGCAAATTCAACCGATATGTCTGATACTCTCCACCCGATCTTCTCGCCGTAACGACCGTCCAGCCCGACAAGTCAATTTCCGCCCTTGCCTCGCCGCCAAAACCAGATGTGACCAAAACTGTCCCCTCTTCCAAAGTAACTCGACTCGAAGGCAATGTCAAACTTCCTGAATCAACTGTGAAAGGTGCCCGAATTTCTAGAGCCGAAAGCGACCCATTCAAGACTGTCGCGCCATTCAAACGCATATTCACAAGCGAAACATTGAGCTGAGAACCAGGAAGTGCCTCGAGCCTAAAGTTATCAAAACGGGGATTAATCGCGAGCTCACCTCCGCCACCGCCCTGCGGAAAAGCGGGGGGCAATGTGACATTCAAGTTTCGTCCTGTCAATCCGCCTTGAATCACAGGTTCACCAACACTACCAGCTAGTCGCACTTCCCCGTTCAATGTTCCCGTGGATGGGCTGGTTGCTTCAAAGAATGCTGGCTCACCCGGCCGCGCCGCTGGGTTCGCCAATCGGATTTTCTCTGAAAATGCAAATCGGTCAAATTTCAACGACGTCCCATCAAATGAGGCATCCATCAGAGCATCTAACGTAAAGTCTCCCTGCAAAAACTTCTGCAAATTGAGGTCAGCGACAACGGCGATTGTTCCCCCGAGCGATCCATCTGCCGAACCAGAAACCTTAACCGCTGAGTCTGTCAACTCGACCGCCATCTTGGCATTCTGTAAAGCCAATTCTGTTCCATCAAAGGCCAACCGACCACCCCCTCCCTCAGGCCCCACAAAGCCTGCAGAACCAGAAAGCCTAAACCCATTTCGATCTCCCGCCACTCCAAATCGCCCGGAAACTACTCCCTCGCTCCGATCCAGATTAACCCCCGTTAAATACTCCGAAAACAACTTGAGATCTCGGCGTCCTAAATTCAAATCAGCCGTTGCCTGACCAGAAGGATTCTCGGCTAAAGCGGAGAGGGGGATCCTTGCCGCCAAATCTCCTTCAATCCCACGAAACCTCAATTTCCCCAAAATGTCAAACTGGTCGTTCGCAAATTCAATCCCACTCAGATTAGCTTCTATAGGCAAGTCAATAAGCCTCCCCTCCTCCCCTCTAATCTGCACCCCTGAAACCTCCGCACTCGCTTGACCAACGAGATTCTTGGTGTCCCCCTCAACAATAAAGTCAGCATTCACGCTGGCATGAAATTCCGGTGCGTCCTCCGCCAAAAGTGAAAGTACATAGGGATCAAATTCTACAAATCGTCCAGACATCGAGACGAAATCTGAGTCTGCATTTCTCTTCCAGTTTCCCTTTAACGTAGCAAGCGATTCCTGCCCGTCTTCTTCCGCCGGAATACGCCATTCCAATTTTGCCACGGTCACTTCGTTTGCCGACCCCACCCCCTGCAACTCAATGTTCCCCAACTGCCTTCCGAGCGACTCAAATTTCTGCCCGACCAAACTGCGCACATCAACCCGCCAATCTTCGCCAGATTTGTTGAAAGCAATTTCTGCCGAAACCAATCCTTCCAAATCTCGCACGACGCGCTCACTTTGAATGTCCGGCAATCGAATCTGGCGACTCGCCGCCCGCAACACCCCAGCAACCTCCAAATTTGTGACCCAAAGCTCGCCTTTCAGGTCTCCAGATTCCAAAGCGTATGTTGTTTCCGGCACCTCAACCAACCCTTGCAAAGAGCTCAAGCCGCCACTCAGCGTAACTATGCCGTCGCGAATCCCAACTTGCAAAACACCCGAACCAGCATCAAAGTCATTGATCTCAGTCCCCTCAAATCGGAGAGTTGAACTGCCCACCCATGCCCCAGCTGAATCAGTTTCAAAGACCCCCGACCCATCCACCTGCCCCGCAATCTCAACCAACTCCTGATCAACGGGCAACTTGTCAAGCGGCAAATTCTCGATTGCAAACTCCACCCTCCCATCACCCGAAGTAATTCCAACCGAGCCGTTTGCGGAAACCGTCCCCTCTCCTATTTGAGCAACTGCGTTCTCAAACTGCACCTCACTTCCGCTCACCCTGAGATCCGCGACAACCCCTGCAAGCTCAACCCCTTCAATCAGAATGTCTGAACCAGTTACCCTGCCCGAGAGCATCGGTTCGGATATCGTCCCCGACAATAACACTTCTTCAGCCCCAACTTTTCCGATAAGTGGTAACTGAGGCACCAAATCAGCTACAAACAGATCATTGCCACGAAAAACACCAGTGAGTCGTTGGCTATCCAACTCGAGCTGGACATCTCCCGTAATCGCCCCTAGACCATAAGCGACATTCAAATCGCTCGCTGTCACCTGATTGCCCAAATACGTCACAGTTGCAGTACCTTTCGGAATCGATATTTCCCCTACTGAAACATCCAAAACCGTCGAATCAATTCGGACAACTGGTTCGGCCACCTTTCCTGTGATCCGTCCCGATCCATAGCCAACTCCCCGGACTTGATCTTGCCAAGCCGACAAGTCCATTCCCGCTAGATCCACTTCCAAGTCAATCGTCTGAGTATCTGTCAAGATTCGGCCCGATAGACTCGCAGTACCTGTCGGTCCACTCAAGATGCCTCGCTCTATTTGGGCGACATTGTTCTTCCAAAGCACCCGCCCATCAACATCTCCCAGCAAAACATCTCGATCAGGCAGATTCAGATTCGCAACTCCCGTCAAATCAACCATCACTTCCGGTTTCGCTGGCGTACCCGATATCAAAGCCTGGCTTCGCCCGGCAACGACGACTTTGCCGGATTCAAATGGAAATTCCAACCGCACCAGCCGATCACCGTCCGTCCGCAGAATTCCTGTTACAAAGTTCCTCCGAAAATTCTCGGTCACCCACCCACTCACCGGAGTCCCTCGCCAGACCGCTTTGTCCACGACCACGCTTACGACTTCCGAATTGGCGATCACGTTGCCACTCAACTTTTGCGCCGATTCCCCCGCAAATCGCAAATCCCCTAATGTCCAGTTCCCGTTCACCGAGAACTTCTCGTTCTGGATCGATGCCGATCCGTCAAACACGCCCCGTTCAAACCCCAAGCCTCTAGGGATCGCCTTCCGTACAACCGGCCACAACGTCGCTGGACGGCTCACTTCGACCCGCAATTTCCCAGAAGCCGCAAATTTGTCTTTCCAACTGATCGGCCCTTCCCAAATCAAACTCTGACCAACCCCGACAACTCTTCCTGACAACTCCATTGCCCCTGGATAAAGCTCGATTTTTGCCGTGATCGCAGAGGGATCAAAAAAATCCGAGTGTCTTATCCCCGCACCCGAGACCGCCAAGCTTCCTCGATATTCTTCGAGTCCTTTCTCATCGCCCGACACCGTCAAATTTCCCTCGGCACTGAGCGACTCTGCCTGCCACGGCTTCAATTCAGTTACAAGCTCGGCTGGTAACCATCGTTCCAACGTCGGTCGCGCTTGCCGCAGGTTTAGCCGCATCTCTGTCAAGTCAACTCGATACCGATTTTCTAAATCGAATTGCCCGCCCATTCTGGAAACTAGCGTATCGCCCCATTCCAGATCCGAGGCAATCACATTCAGCTTTCCGTCGGTCGAAAAATCAACATTCTTCAACACAAATTCATCGACCAATTGCGGTTTCCGACTTTCATCAATCAGCCTGACTCGTGCTTGGTTCAGAGTCACGAATATCGGTTGTGGCACCGCATTAGGGTCATCTGGCGGGAGCAAGTCAAACGCCGTAAATGATCCATCCGTTCGTCGTCGAATCGTTGCATCCACATCTAAGAGCTGAACCTGAATTGTTCCCGCAAGTCTCTGAACCCGGACCTTTTTAACCCGTCCAATTTCCTCTCCATTCAGCCCCAGAACCGCAACTTCGTACGCCTCTCCGCTTTGGGTGACCGGATCAATGGAGTAACTTTCCGACTTCAGACGCACTGCACCGTTTCGACCCATATAGGTGAAATCAAAGCCCGTCCCCGGTGCCGCCAGAACCTCCAAGCAATTAAACAGATAAAGCCCGGACATGAAGAGCAATATCAGTGCAGGGATCCAGGCAACCAAAAGCCGCCCCAATCCCAAAAATCCGCGCCAAACCGCGTCTTTGACTCGCTTTAAACTCAAAATCTAAACCTAAGACGCGTTAACCCTCTTTATCAGTCCCCGAACCAACCAAGTATTGTGAGAAATGTTCAACGTGGTAACTGTCGTGCCCCACTAAAATCATACACAGATCACCTACCGTGAGATCACCAATTTGTGGGTGATTTACTGGCACAGTGAAATCCTCGATCTCTTTGATCAAATCCACTGTGATACGCCGCTCTTCCGAAAATTTTTGAGCTTCTTCGAACGGATCGCTTGAGGCATAGTTCATCTCGATCGCTCTGGCTTCTTCATCCAGCGGCGTGATCGTTGCCCCTGGTTCCCGGAGAGCAAGCTCAATTCGCCCCCGCATGATCGGCTCCCAATCTGCCATGTGAGCGACAGCTTCCCGAAAACTAAACCGATCCTCATCCGTGACGCGATCCCAATCTGATGGATCAACCGCCATGACGATTCGCTCAATTGTCTGAGGCGACGCTTCTAGTGCCGGAATCAAATAAGGGTTCGTCATAGCTCCAGTTTAGCCGCCCTAGGCAGGGCCAGCGGAGCCATGAATGCAACCAAAACACAAATACCACCGGCAAACAAATACGGCAACGGCGACCAAAAATCGAAAAGGGCTCCTCCAACAAGCGGCCCAAGCATAAACCCAACACTCCTTGCCGATTGAATAACCCCAAAAACCTCCCCTTGCCGATCATCGCTCACCGCCTTGCTGCATAACCCGTTTACGGTCGGATTAGCCACGCTCGTCCCCACCGCATAAAGAAAACTCGCCAAAAACAATCCCGCTAAGCCCGGCGCAAACGGGGTCATAGCCAAACCGATACCCTGAAGCAAATATGAACCAACCAACAAAACCGGATCCTTAACATATTTGATAACCACCCCCAAAACAACCGCTTGAATCACTAATCCAACCACTGCTTCAAAACTAAAGAGCATTCCAAATTCTCTCTGTCCATAACCCCACGTCTGGTTCAAGAGCCGAGCAAATGTCCCTTCCAGAGCAGATAAGGAAAACCAAGCCGCACCCGCCAAAACAATCAGCGGCAACAACCTCGGAAACTCCCGAACCAGAGGGCCGAATCCGAACTTCCGACGAATCCCTACTTCTGCCGCGCGGCCAAAGTGACCAAACTGCCACACCAAAAAAGCCCCCGTTAAGGACATTCCCATACCAATCCAACCCACCCATTGAGACCCCAAATACTCCGCCACAAAGCCACCAATTGCCGGCCCACAAATTAGGCCCACGCTCTGAGCCGCACTCATCTTCCCCAAAGCTGCCGTCCTGACCTCCTCACTTGAACCATCCGCAATGCTCGCTTGGGCAACCGCAACATTCGCGCCTCCCAAACCTGCAAGGACACGGCTCAGAAGCAAAATCGGGCTCGACCAAGCAATTGCATAAACTCCCATACTCAGTGCGCTCAGTAACGTACAGCCCAAAAACACCCGCTTTCGACCCCAAACATCACTCTTTGCTCCCCATATCGGACTGACAAAAAACTGCACGATGAACATGCTCGACAAGATAAACCCAATCAAAACCCCAACCGACAAGAACGGCGGCAACTGCCAATTTTCCCGCTCCAAAAATGCCTCCGCCCGGAGCTGAATATCCGGAATGATCATCGTGAAACCCGCCAGATCCAATCCCACCGCAACGATGAGTGGCCAAGTTCCCCGATTCATCGGGCAAGTCTAACCCAACACGCCAATCCCTAGTTCAACCCCGTTGCACTAAAGTTCACCAAGCTGGCTTATCCGTTCCCACTGGCTGGAAGAAGAAACACCCACTCGTCATTTTCTCTGGCACCATCTTGTAATCCGTTGGCTCAGATTCTTTCCCCGTCATATCGCTCAAGAGTTGGTTCAGCTCGCTCAGCATCGCCCTGTTGTAACCCGGCCAAACCTTCTGAATCACGCCATCACGATCAAAGAGATATATATAAACGGATTGCTTCGCCCCAAATGCTCGAAATACTTTGTCATCCGTACTCGAAAGGATCGGATATGGCACCATAAAGTCCGTCTTGAACTTCTTCCCCCCTTTTGAATCAACATCTATGATCCCAAAGAACTTCACCGCTGGCCCGTAATACAGCGACATGCTCGTCCAGTAGGGTTGAGATTCAATTGAACAAGGACATCCATCTTTAGTCATCACCAAAACCGATGGTTGACCCCCTATCAAAGCTTCTGCTGTCGCCTTCTCCCCTTCACTATCAACCAAAGAAAACTCTGGCCCTATTTTTCCCACAAAGGACTCCGCATTGACCTCCATTTCTTTAGTAACCGGATGCCGTGGAACCTCTTGAATATTGTAAGAACTACTCTCAACCCCGACCGCCATCGGTTCGCGATTCATCATCACAAATGAAACCCCTACCAAGCCAATCGTCAATACTCCAACAACAATCGGAAGAGGCTTCACCATATCCTAATTCTACGTGGCTTTCTCGACTCGCAATGGGGATGAAACCTGCCAAAATAGGGCCATGAAGAAACTCACCATCGAATATTGCGTTCGCTGAAACTATATGCCCCACGCCGCCAGGTTGGCGGAACTCTTTCTAGCCGAATTCAATCTCGAAACCGAATACATCAAAGGCGATCACGGAATCCTTGAAGTCAAACATGGCGATGACATCGTCTACACCAATCGGCAAAATCTCGGCTACAAACCCACAAATGAAGAGGCCCGAGCCGCGATGCAAGCCCACCTCAATAGGTAACAAAGCCCCGGTATCAAAAAAACCTGACACCCAATCCCTACCTAAACGTAATCATTCTTAGGGCACCTATCACCATGAAAGCCGGAAGCGTCATCCTCGTCGGTCTCGGATTGTTCGGCACTGTTTTTGCCGCCAGTCTCCTAGCATTTAATTTTGCCAATCTGGGTGCAGTCAATTCCAAAGCTCCCATCATCGTCAACACCAATTCTGCCCCCACCCTCGCCGCCCAAAACGCCGCCAAATCACTCCCCGACTTCACCGCCGCTGCGGAGCAAATCCTCCCGAGCATTGTCAGTATCACGACTCTCGCGGAAGGAGAAAACTGGTTTGGCGAGCGGTTTGTCCAGCCCTCGGGCTCCGGCTCGGGAGTCGTTTTGAGCAAATCTGGACATATCGTCACAAACAATCACGTCGTCACCTCCGGTGGGCGCAGAATGGCCGATCGCATCATTGTCAAGTTCAGCGACGGCGAAACGTCTGAAGCCAAAATCATCGGCACTGACCCCCGTTCTGATATCGCAGTTCTCAAAGTCGAACGAAAGGATCTCACCCCAATCGCGGTAGGAGATTCGGAGGCACTCAAAGTCGGTCAATGGGTCGTCGCAGCCGGAAATCCTCTCGGATTTGAACAAACCATCAGCGTCGGAATTGTCTCCAGCAAGGGCCGACCACTCAAAACCGACGACTACGCCATATTTGTTGACGGCATCCAAACTGACGCTGCCATCAACCAAGGCAACTCCGGTGGTGCCCTCTGCGACGCCCAAGGTCGCCTCGTTGGAATCAACACCATGATCGCATCTACCGACCAAGGAAGTATCGGGATCGGATTCGCAATCCCCGTCAACCGAGTCCAAGAAGTCGTAGATGAAATTCTAAAATTTGGAGCCGCGCGATACGGACGAATCGGAATCGCGGTTCGGTCAGACTCCAGCATCCTTGGTCTGAGCCAAATCCGAGACCGCCTTCGCCGCCAAGTGGGTGCCGAAAAAGAACCTCCCAGCCAAGGTGTTATCGTGAGTCAGGTCTATCAGGGCCCCGCTGCTGAAGCCGGAATTAGACCCCTCGATGTCATCACCAAAATCGACGGCAAACTGATGACTTCGACCGAAGACTACCAAGTCTTCATGGCCGACAAAAAGCCCGGGCAAACCCTGAAAATTGAATACTGGTCACGCGGTGAAACCCGATCAGCGAATCTCACCCTCGTCGACGCTCAGCTCTAACTCGACACTTGGCCCGCTTTTTGCCTTAAACTACTGGTATGAAGCGCACCATTCTCCTTCTCACGATGAGTGCCATCGTGTTTATTCTCGCTGGTTGTGGCGGCAATGACCCTATGAAAACAAGCATCGACCCTGGTCACACAACCACTACCACCACCCATCACGCCAATAATTGAGCAAGTTGCGGCAAGATCACCTCACTCGGGCCCGTCCAGTTCACTAACCCCTTCCCGCCCCGGGCTTCCTGATTCACTCGGATCACTCCACACCCTCGCCAGGCTGCTTGCTCCGTGAACCCATAACTCACCACTCCACTTGTTCCAACCTCCACAAAAAGCTCGTCTCCTGCTAAATTTTCAATCACTTCGAAAGGAGCACGCCACGGATATTCCCCAAACCAAACAACATTTGGACGCGCAAGTTCTCCACTTTCCAGCCTCGGCAGTGTCTCAAAGTCAAACTCTTCGGGCCACTCCAGATCATTCACTTCGCAAACCTCTCCCGACTCCACGCCCTTCATTTCCAAAATATTCCCATGCAACCGCAAAGCAGCAACCCCAACCCGATCCAATAGATCATCGACATTGCTGGTCAAAACCACTCCTCTCAGATCAGCCAGTGCCCGATGACCATCATTGGGTTCGGCCCCTCTCACCGCTCTGATTCGCATGGCGTACCAATTCCATACTAAAACCGGATTACTCGCAAACCCTTCTCGCGTTGCCAAACTCGCTGCATCTTGACCTTGATAGTAGCCCCCTGCCCCCCGGAATGTCGGAATTCCACTCGCCGCACTCAGCCCCGCTCCCGCCAAGACCACAACTTTCGACCAATTTCGGCTCGAAATCAGGCGTAGAACTGCATCAGGCACCATCTCCTCAGGATACACTCACCCCAACCAAAACGTGTTCTATCTCCAACGCTCCGGATCGCAAGATCAAGAAGGCCCTTACAGTTTTGAATACCTCCGTGATCGAGTACGCGAAGGAGCAATTTTTGCCGAAGACCTCCTCATCCCCGCTGAAGGCGGCACACCGTTCCCTGTCCGCGATGTTTTCGAGTGGCGAGATTTCACCCAATCTGCACCTCAGTCCACCCAGACCGAATCATCCCCCTATCAACCCCCGAACACCCCACCCCTCGTTGGGCCAAAATCTCCCAATACTGGAGTCTCAAAAGGCAGTATCGCGATTATCGCGACCATCATCCTGATCTCCCTCTGCTGCGTACCAGGCCTCATCGTGAGCCGTGGCCTGGGCTCCAGTCTTCGCGGGGGCGGCACTCAGTCCACGGTTATGACTGGGGTCGATAGCGTTGATGCCATCGCCGTTCTCCGCCGAATCTCCAACGCCAGCATCCTTTACAGCAATGACTGGGACGGGTTCTATCCTGATAAATTCGACGACGGAACGCTCTGGCAATCTCAAATCCGGGGTTACCTCGAACCCGGAACTCCATTTGAACTCGGCCCCGGCAAAGCCGTTGAAGCCAATCCAAATCTCGCCGAAATACGCCGAGGATCGATCATCGATCCCAACCAAACTCTCCTCCATTTCATCCGCGAACCTATTCTCGGCGACCAGTCCGCTGTCTCCAATTCCGATGGCCGCGCAGGCTATGTCGATTCACAAAAACTGTCTGAGTCAATCACCCGCAACATCTACAACGTCCCTATCGACGGCGGCTACCGCCGTCGACGATAAATACTCCACCCTCATCCAATACTTGAAAATCACGATTCTCATATTATCAAGATATTGGCTCAAAAATTGTCCGTCTCTCGTCTTCCTCGCGAATGCGGGGATCCAGCGAACGAAAACATTGTGCCGAAGGCTCATCTCTCCACCTAATAAAACTCGATTCAAACCTCATCATTTTTTTTAGATAACAGTTGCGATATTCTTAAACCAAACTATTCGGGTCAACATCAATCAATATCCGCATCTCCGCCGTACCCAATCCCGCCAAGGCTTCCGCCACCGGCCCAACATCCGCCCCCGGTGCCAGCTTCACCAAAACGTGCCGCCGATACAAATTACTCAACTTAGACAAAGGACAATCCACTGGCCCCAAAACCTCCCCGTCTGTCAAAACCCTGCGCAGCTTTTGCCCCCCCACTGCCGAAAGTTCATAAACCGCCCGCTCATCTGGCCCTGTAAACACCACGTTCACCAACCGCCGGAACGGCGGATAGCCCGCCTTCTCCCGCTCCAGAATCAAAGTCGAATAAAACCCCTCAAAGTCGTGTGACTGCGCCATCACCACCGCCGGATGGTCGGGGGAAAGCGTCTGAATGACAACCTGACCCGCTCGCGCTCCCCGACCCGCCCGACCCGCCACCTGACTCAACAACTGGAACGTTCGCTCACTCGCTCGAAAATCCGGAATAGACAAACTAATATCCGCCGCAATCACCCCCACCAGCGTCACATTCGGGAAATCCAGCCCCTTCGCCACCATCTGCGTCCCGACCAGAACGTTCAGTTCACCCGTTCGGAACCGGGCAATTGTATCCTCCAAAACCCCCTTCCTCCGCGCTATGTCCCGATCGAGTCGCGCCACCCTCGCCCCCTCAAAATCCGTCCCCACCGACTCCTCAACTCGCTCTGCTCCAATACCGAATGCCTTCACTCGCTCGCCCCCACAACTATCACACACGTCCGGTGCGGGCATCGAAAAATCACAGTGATGACATCGCAATTTTTTGTCCTTCCGGTGCAACGCCAAAGCTACGGCACAGTGCGGGCACTCATACCGCTTCCCACAATCCCGGCACACCACAAACGGCGCAAATGCCCGCCGATTCAAGAAGAGAATCACCTGCTCGTCCCGCCCTAGAGCCCGCTCAATCCCTTCCCGGAGCCGTGGCGAAAAAACCCCCGCCGACCGATCCTTGTACCCTTCTCGCAAATCCTCAATAAACACTTCCGGCAACTGAGCACTCGCCGCCCGCACCGGCAACCGCAGCAACCGCATTCCCCCGTTCAATGCCGCATAAAAACTCTCCACGCTCGGCGTTGCACTCCCCATCACAACCGGACAACCGAACCGCTCCGCCAAAAACACCGCAAGCTGTTTAGTGTGATACCTTGGCGCATTTTCTTGCTTATAACTCGCTTCATGCTCTTCATCCACCACGATCAACCCCAAGTTCGATAGCGGCGCAAAGAGGGCACTCCTTGGCCCCAAAACCACCGGAGCCTCCCCACTCGCCACCCGCATCCAATTGTCCATCCGCTCTCTCGACGATAAGTTACTGTGGAGCACCGCTACCCGATCCCCAAACCGATCCCGCAACTGCGCAACGACCTGCGCCGTCAGGGCAATCTCTGGCACCAAGTAAAGCACCTGTTTCCCCCGACCCAAAGCCTCTTCCGCGCACCGCAAAAACACTTCCGTCTTCCCCGACCCCGTGATCCCGTACAGCAAAAACTGCTCCGATTTCTCCCCTCGAATCGCTTCCTGGATCAAGTCAATTGCCGCTTGCTGATGCTCATTCGGGGTCGGCGGAGTCTTGATCTTGTGTGCCCCCGCCTCCGGCTCAACCAACAGCCCTTCGTTTACAAGAGCCTTGAGTGTCGCATCACTCACTTGCCCCAACATTTTGATCTCCTCTTTGCTCAGCGCAACCCCCTCCGAACCCTGTAATCGCATCAAGGTCACAACCTGCGCCGGACGCTTTTTTGCGTGCTTTCGAATGTAAGCATCGACCTGAGCACTGTCCGCCGTTAGCTGGAACCGCCCCCCGGATTCTCCCCGCCCTGTTTCCATTTTCACTCGGGTCACCAGTTCAACTGCCCCCCGCTTCCGCAATGCCTTCAGCGAGTTCATCGTCCCTTGCGGAATCGGACGCGTCTTGCTCTCCTCCAGCGGCCCTCCGGCCAGCGACCGCATGATCTCCTCCTGCGCCGTGTTGAGGTCATCCCACTCTTTGCCCTCGACGATGCGCCACTCCTTGACCAACCGGTCCTTGATCCCCGGCGGCGTTGCCAAACTCAAACACGTCGGCACAGTGCTCAGGGTCTGCTTCGCCGTTTCATGCACCAAATCCACCACTGCTTCTGGCAACGACAAATTCCCCACCTTCGCACCTAATCCTTTGAGGGATGCCACCGGAAACCCAAGCTCTAAGTCAAAAATCTCCTTAATTGCCAGCACATAGCCGACCGTCTGCCTCGGCCCCAACGGCACCATGTACGCCTCCCCAACGCGCACCCCCTGCGTCGCACGATAGGTATAAACAGCCTCCGCCCCCGCCATCCGCGAGTCGAGCCCCACCTCCGCAATCAGTATCCGCTCCGCCATCCTAGACCCTCAACTGTACTTCCATTGATCAAAATCGCTCCGGCGCATTTCCCCCAAATTTCCCTCTAACGAGATGGACGATCAGCCCGTCGCGAACTCTCTTTCACCTGAAACCATAGAGCCGAGATCAATACCAAAACCGTCGAAGAACCGAGCCAAAGAACGAGTGATTCATAGTCATTGCCGTTACTCCCGCTTATATGGAGCAGAAAGCCAGCCAGATATCCAAGGATGCAGATTCCAAATGACATCGCCCTCCATCTCAGGCACCACAAGACAACTACGATAGTCGATAACACAGTCATGCCGAAACTCAAAACCACTGCAAAAAGCGGAACAAAAGCTTCGTTCTCCGCAAATGAAATCGACCCAAGCCGTTGTAGGTTCACCAACTTCAGGTAAGCATGAGCAAGGTAAAAATTCGCCAGTAGAGAGACAAATAAATGCAAACCCACGACAATAGCCCTCGAGCGGAATCGTACAATAGATCCTTCATCTGCATTCGCTTCGCTTTGCCGCTTCACAGTGTTTATTCTACGCTCCTTTGGCCTAACCGAATGATTCATGCAATTACGCAAAAAGTGATCGAATGTTAAAATCCATAGTTGCGGCAAGTCTCTAACAAAATGGATTCAGTTGTTGTCTTGCAAACTTCCCGTGCAAGTGTCTTTATAGATTCATCGTTTCCTCTCCCTGCATATGTAATTCCATGGTCTGTGGCAACAGTGTCACGTCTCGGATTCTCTAAAATATCAACAAAAGTTTCCATTGCTTCTTGTCCATCTACAAGCATCAGCAACTGTAACACATTATATCGATAGCTATTGTCCTCGTCACTTCCCTGATTTTCGTAAGAGCCACCAGAGTTCTTGACCAAATTTTCATAATGACTTGCTGCGAATTCTTCAATTTCGCTCTCGTTGGCTTTCAAGTCTTCAAGAGCTTTGGAGAGTATCTCTGGATCGGTAGACAATAAATTTCCATGAAGTGCCACAAGCCAGTCGAGTGAAACGGGAGATTTCATTTCCGGTTGCTTGCTTTTTTCTGAGGCAATAGAAACTGCTGAAGGATTTTCCGATCGATGCTTCACCTCGGCTTCAGAATCACAGGAAGCGAGGAGTACTACCGCCATCACCGTCAAAGCAATGCAAAAACTTCGGCCAAAACCCGGGCAAGTCTTTTCTAGATTCAGATTCATAGCTCTTTATGTGTTAACTCCCCAACTCCTGCAATGAACAGCCTAACCCTGGCCCGATGTGACTGCCGACTACTCAAATCAACTTTGGATCTATAAAAAATCAGTCTCAAGTTCATCACTTCCTCGCAACCAGCGACCTTAAACGATCAAAATCAAAGAAATATCGAAGTTCAGGGTCAGGAAAAAATTCTAAAAAATCAGGGTCGAATTCGCCACCGCAAGAGGTAATCCAATCGTCAGATGGCAGAAAGAGCTTCTCAAGCAAACAGACCATGCCAAATGTAGGTTTTTCCAATGAAACAAAGTGAAGCCCATTTAACAGTACTGCCAACCATTTCACGGTATCTGGTTCGCATTGTTCTGCATCTTGCATTGCATAGTATCGAAGGTAGCATCCTATACTCCATCCAAAAGTACACCACTCATATTCAACGCCTGAGCAAAAAAGTTTCAGTGCCCCAACATACCAATAGAGTCTTGTACTCGGTTCCTGTCTCCAAAATCCATCAAAATCATCATCATCAAAATCGTCTCCAATTCCAGACCAATCTGAAGCAAAGTGCTTCTTGCAGGCTACTTCAAAAAGTATGTCCTGATCAATGGGCACCTTAATCGGAGCGCGTTCCATATTCTCGAAGTACTGAAAACCTCGCTCAAGAAATACATTCGTCTGTTTCATTTCTAACATTCCCCATGTCAGCTGTTGCCGAACAACTGCCCCGGTTCATATTCAATTCTACAGCAAAAATGACCCACATCCCCTACTTACTCGCTGCCGCCGTGAACTTCATCCGAGTCAAATGCTTGATCTGGATCATCGTAAACCCAATCAAAATTGCCCCCAAAACCCATGCCGCCGCCGTCGCATAACCAAATTTCAAGAACATAAACGCGTTCTCCCAAACTTCCAGCCCGATCACCCGTGTAGCCCGGTTTGGCCCGCCTCCCGTCAAAATAAAGATGTTCTCCATCGCCTTGAAGCCGGCGATGAACACCCCTAGGAAGTTAATCAGCATCAACGCCTTAAGCCCCGGGAACGTGATGTACCGAATCTTGTGCCACCAGCTCGCCCCGTCCAAATCCGCCGCCTCGTACCGCTCATCCGGAATGTTCTTCAATGCCGCCAAATATAGGATCGAGCCCGGCCCGGCCCCCGCCCAAATCCCCGGAATCACCACCGCCAGCATCGCTAGTTCCGGCGATCCCAGCCAATCCAAAGCCAGCGGCACATGCTCAATTCCCTTGATCGCCGAAACCCACTCCAAAGGAATGTTTAAAAGTGAGTTCAAAACACCCACTTCCGATTTGTCATAAATCTGTCGCCACAAAAAAGCAATCACAATCGGACTCGTCATCGCTGGCAAGTAAAACACTGTCCGGAACAGCAACTTGAAGCGAGGGATTTCATTCAGCGCAATCGCCAGGAATATCGGCAAAAAGAACCCAATCCCAATCGTCAGCCCCACATAGATAAAGCTGTTCATCAAAGACTTCCAAAAAATCGGCTGAGTGAAGACATCTATGAAATTGTCGAGCCCAACAAAACTCGCCCCTTGCAAAACCCGGTAATCCTGGAACGCAATCACCAATCCCTTAAGGAGCGGATAGTAGGCCCATACAAGCAAACTCACCACCGCTGGCGCAAGACACCACCCAATAAATCGAAGCGCCCTCGCCCGATCTGCCCCCTTGGGAAGCCGATCGTCCACCATTTCCAACTCTTTCGCCGCATTCTTAAACGCGCGAAAGACCAAAAATCCTCCGATGAGCGTCACCGCAATCAGGATCCCCAACGCCCAGGTGCGCCGGACTTGCATCACTTCTTTGGGCGTGTAGCCCAGCAAAACCTGATCCATTTCCCCTTGAACTTGCCGCAAAATATCAATCGTCGGTCGATCTGGCTCCACCCTCGCCAAATCCATCGCCGTGTCCAACACTGTGTAGACCTGAGCGCAGTTTCGGCCGTATGGCTCCGGCTTCCCACTCGAAAACAGTTTCTTATTCGCCTCGATGTAGCCAGGGTCAACCGTCGCCACCAACTTTTCATAACCGAATTTCTGCAGCAAATCGGGATTGACCAAATTCGCCATCCCAAAGTCCACAAACTTATCCGTCGAAATCTTTGCTGCCTTCTGGCTTACAAAAAACTCAATAAACTTCCAACACGCCTCCAGCTTTTTGGGGTCTTTGACGTTGGCATTGATCGCCCACATCCCCGCATTGATCTCATTAAAACTTCCCGCTGGCCCTGCGGGCATTGGCGCAATCCCGATCAAGCTCGGCGGAATCGAACTCGTACTCAGCACCGTATCCTGCGAGTAACTGAACCACATGCTCACTTTCCCCGCCGCAATATCTTGCGAGTAAGTTGTCACCACACTCGCCATCGGCCCGAACGACTTGCCGTCCTTTTGCCACTTTTCCGTGGTCAATTTCCGATAAAAATCAAGGGCCGTCGCCCCTTCTGGCGTTGCGACCGTTGCCCGCCAAACCCCACTGTCCGTCGGCTGAACAACCTCACCCCCCGCTTGCCACAGCAAGTTTATCCAATGGTACGCCTGCCCCTGAGGGTTCCCACTAAACGCAAAACCAGACCGCCCCGGAGCTGACTCCGTGAGCCTTTGCCCATATTCATAAAACTCCGCCCAAGTCTTGGGGGGCTTTCTCGGGTCAAGCCCTGCTTCCACAAAGTGATCCTTACGGTAATAGAGCCCCTGTGCGACCTGGAAGAATGGCAGAGAATAAATCTTCCCGTCGTAGCTCTTAATGATGTCCAGAATCGTCGGATTCACCAACGTCATCACGGAGGGATCCTTTGCGATTAAATCATCGAGCGGCCGACAAAACCCTTGGTCGATGTAATTGTAATACTGCCGGAAGTTAACATAAAAAACATCCGGAGCCGTGTCCCCCGCCATCGACATCAAGAAGTTACTTTCGGCTTTCTCACCTGGCAGTTCCAAGCCGCCAGCGTTAACAACTCGGACTTCCGGATGCATTCGGTGGAATTCGTCAAAAACTGCTCGTCGCGCTAGCGACCTGGGATCGGTTGCATTGGGTGGAGGCAAACCCAAGGTTGCTGCCATCATCCGAATGGTCGTCGGCTTTCCCTCGCCCGCATCCCCTTGGGCCATGCACAGTGACGCCAGTCCGATCAACAGCAGACCAATCCACTTGCGCATAGGAATTGATTATACGCCCCAAACATGAAAACCCCCCCGAATCGACCAACATCAATTCGGGGGAGATTCAAGGATGCAATTTGCTTTAGCGTCGGCTGCGTCGCCGCGCGACGGCTGCCGCTACAAGTCCAAGAACAGCCATGGTTGCCGGCTCTGGAACAACTTCAGCCGAGGTGGTCATACTCGCCGTGTAGCTAGATACTCCACCCGTTATCGACGGGTTCGCAAAGGAGTAGTTGACAACTTCTGAGGTCAACAATCCCGCATAGGCAGCAATTGCCGAACCACTAAAGCTCACGTTATTTGCCGTAAAATCAGACGCCGAGGCAGCTACCGGCTCAATCACCGATGCTGATCCAAAGTTGATTTGGAACAACGGATTGTTGAAGTCGGAATCGTAGTATCGAATCTCGCCCGCGCCAAGGGTATGAATCGTGAACAATCCTACAGTGTTAGTACTTAGAATGGCGACTGGTGACATCGCCATAAAAACGTTTGAGTACGTTCCTGATGCAATCGGGACAGAGAGTGTCAGGCCCGGATTAGTCCATCCTGCATTCACGACACTATTTGCAACGTCAATGGAAAAGACGGTCGGAGAACCCGATGATGGATCCTGGTGGGTTGCAATCGTGACCGCTTGGGCCGACGACACAAAAACAACTGCGCTGGCTAATACCAGCATGTGCTTTAACTTCATTTTGCTCCTCTCTTTCTTTGGCCCGGTCAAGAAACCGGAAACCAACAGCATCACTCTATCAGGTCCATGAACATTCGTCAACTCAAATCAGGCCAACTGCACGATCCTTAACGAAAAAGCCAGCAGAAATACCTGATTCCTGCTGGCTTTGGTGCTCACTACGAGCATCAACTAGCTCAATTTCGCTTTCGTCGGGCAAATGCCGCAAGGCCAAGGCCGATCACTGCCATGGTCGCTGGCTCGGGAACCACTTCTGCCGAGGATGTAAAGGAGGCCGTGTAACTCACGCCGTCGTTGCCGAAGGAAACCGGATTTGCAAAGCTAAATGCGAATTGCTCGTTGTCGAACACATACCCCGCAACCGCTGAACCCGAGAACGTCACATTCTGACCGGAAACAAAGCTGCCTCCGAATCCGAAAGGTGCGAAAATGGAAGCCGAATTGAAGTCCACTTGGAAGATGGGATTTGCAATGCTCGAGGTGTAGAACTTCACCGTACCGCTATTCAAGACGCCGGGACTTGCTGCTGTAACAAGCGCCATGTCCATCTTCACATCATTGAAAGTCAAACCAGCAACCGGAACCTGAAGAGTCAACCCGGTTCCTGTCCAGCTCCCAGAAACCGATGTGCTCGGGTTAACGAAGAAGAGGGGAGTCGAGCCATTCATGGCGGGGTCGGAGTGAGTAGCAATAGTAACCGCTTGAGCCGAAGCCATAACACCGGTCAAAACGACGACGACGAGAGCATTTTTGAGCATGATTTTCCTTTCCGTAAAGATTCGCCAGAGCGAAAAGTCTCGATTCACCAATGTGAACCATCCTCAATATATCAGGAAACAGCTTCCAAATGGTGCATGAATAGGCAGATGTGAGCTCAATTGAGCAAAATTTAACGTCAAAGCAAGTAAAATTGCTTAAATTAAATTTCTCGTCTACATTTTCTACACAGCTTTATGTATACTGATGTTTACCACAAAGGAGAAAATTCAAGTGCCCCCAGAAAAGAATCCAAACGCTGACCGAGAAAAAGCTCTCGAACTCGCCCTTCAACAGATTGAGAAATCCTTCGGGAAAGGCTCCGTTATGCAACTTGGCGGTCAAAAGGCCGACAAAATCGCCGCCATTCCGACCGGATCACTCGCTCTCGATGTCGCACTTGGCATAGGTGGAATTCCCCGCTCCCGAATCATCGAGATCTACGGAGCAGAATCCAGTGGAAAAACCACCGTCTCCCTTCAAATAATTGCTGAAGCCCAAAAGCTTGGTGGTATGGCGCTTTTCATCGATGCTGAGCATGCCCTCGATCTCGAATATGCCAAAGTCCTAGGCGTTGATACTGACCGCCTTTACGTATCCCAACCAAATACGGGTGAAGAAGCTCTTGAAATTATGGAGGGCATGATCCGTAGCGGTGCAATGGATATCGTCGTTCTCGACTCCGTCGCGGCCCTCGTCCCCAAAGCTGAAATCGAAGGCGATATGGGTGACTCCCACGTTGGCCTCCAAGCCCGAATGATGTCGCAAGCTATGCGAAAAATTGGTGGCATCGTCAACAAAACAAAAACCTCTGTTGTCTTCATCAACCAGATCCGCGAAAAGATTGGCGTCATGTTCGGAAATCCCGAAACAACCCCCGGTGGACGAGCCCTAAAATTCTGGGCCAGTTGCCGACTCGAAGTCCGACGTGGCGAATTCTTGAAAAACGGAACAGAAGCCTATGGTGCGCGGACAAAAGTCAAAGTTGTGAAAAACAAAGTCGCTCCCCCCTTCCGCCAAGCCGAGTTTGACATCATCTTTGGTAAAGGCATCAGTACTGCGGGAGACATCCTCGACCTCGCAGTCCAAAACGAAATCGTAAACCGAGCAGGAACTTATTACAACTACGGTGAAACCCGGCTCGGTCAAGGTCGCGACAATGCCAAGAATTTCCTTGAAGAGAACCCAACCCTTATGACCGAAATAGACCAGAAAGTAAGAGGACACCTTGGTCTCCCAACAACCCCAATCGCGCCGGTCGAGTTTGAGGCCCTAGTCTCAATCGAAGAATAAATTAACTCCATGAAAGAGCAAAGGTCAGCCTGGGAAACCGCCCTCAAATGGCTCGAACGGGCTGACCGCTCTGAAGCAGAACTATCCAAATATCTCGCTTCAAAAGGCTATTCAGAAGCAAAAGTTCATGAAGTTATCGTTAAGGTCAAGAACTTCAATTACATCAACGACCAAAATCTCAAATCACGTCTAGAAAACACTCTGAGTAGTCAACTCGCTGGGCCTCTCAAAATTCAAGAACACTTTACCAAACGAGGGCTAGATGCAGAACTAGAGAGTCCGCCAGGATCACATCAAGCACTTCAACTCCTCAGGAAAAAGTACATGTCAATTCAATTGACGCAAAACCCCAAAGATATTGCTCGGGTCGCACGATTTCTAGCCGCTAAAGGATACACAGAAGAAGACATTGAGCAAGCTATCCAAACCTTTTTCTCCCAAACAGATTGGTAAATCCGAGTACCATCACCGCCGTGGAGCAATACCGCATCCTCTTTCTTGGTGACATTGTCGGAAAACCCGGCCGAGACGCCGTACTCCAAGAACTCCCCCTCCTCAAACAAGAGCTTCAACCTACATTTCTTATCGTCAATGGCGAAAACAGCGCTGCCGGGGTCGGAATAACCCCCAAGATCGCCGATGAACTTTTCAAAGCTGGAGTTGATTGCATCACCCTCGGAAACCACGCATTCAACAAACGAGAAATCATTCCCTATCTTGAACAGAACTCAAAAATTATCCGACCTATCAATTACCCCGATTCAACTCCCGGAAAGGGATTGTGTTATTTACAACATAAAGGCATAGAACTCGCTGTTATCAATATCGGAGGGCGTGTTTTCATGGATGGATTCGATGACCCATTTGCTGAGTTCGACCGTCTCGACAAACAAATTCAAACCCCCCATCGCTTCTTCGACTTCCACGCCGAAGCAACCAGCGAAAAGGTCGCTTTTGGATTTCACGCCGATGGTCGAGCCACCGCTGTGGTCGGAACCCACACCCATATCCAAACTGCTGACGAGAAAATTCTCCCTGGTGGAACTGCGTACATTACCGATGTCGGAATGTGTGGGCCATTCCCAAGCGTCATTGGGATGGACCATCGCATCATTCTCCAAAAATTCAGGACATCAATGCCAACTCGATTTGAAGTTGCTGATCAACCTGGTGTAATCTGTGGGGTGGTAGTAGACGTCAAAGTCTCTGATGGTCAAGCCGTGAGGATTGAACGTATCCAACGCTAACCAACAAATCCAAGGTGACAACAAGCGAATGAAAAAACAACTCCTTGCTATCGCGATCAGCGGACTCGCTGCTTTTGCGTCGGCTCAGTCAATTTATGAACCCACCCGTTCTGCAGAAGCCCAGGGCATGTCGCTCGTTGGCTGGGGAAGTGGAACCATTGCCGAATCCGACGAAGTCGTTCAAGAGGGAGGTAACTCCATCCGAATTTCAAGTCGAAACTTCTTCCAAGGTGGAAAGATAATGTTCACGAATCCCGTTGATTTGAGCGGTGCCGTTACCCAAAAAGAAAATTTGATTCGATTCTCCATTAATATTCCCGATGGTTCGGCATCTGCCAGCGGAGGAGCAGGAGGTCGAGGTGGTGCCCAAGGTGGAGAAGGCGAAGGCGGAGGCGCAATGGGTGGCCTGGGTGCACCAGGTTCCGGAGGAAGATCGGGTGGGGGACAAGCTGGACCAGCACTCCAATCTATCGCCGCAACAAAGATTCGAGTCGTTATCACCACCACCGATGGCAAACATGCTGAAGCCTATCTTGACTTAACAACATCGCTCAAGGATCCCAGTGGGTGGATGAATGTAGGCATCCCTCTTGTCGCCATCAACGGATTCGCGGCCTCCAACCAGCAGGTCAAATCGATCGCGATCAGCAGCGACAGCACCGCAACGATTTACCTCGGCGGAGCAAATGTGATCAAAGACGGCACTCCGGTATTTGCTGAACCCAACGTCCGCGAGCTTAACCTCGCATTCGGAGACGAATTCACGTTCGCCGCCGCAGGTTCGGCCGGAGCCACACCCGTCAAATTCCTTTGGGATTTTGATGCTGCCGATGGCATTTCCGCCGATGCAGAAGGCCAGACCGTCAAGCGAAGATTCCGCAAAGACGGAACCTTCACCGTGACCTTGACTGCCGTTGACATCTACGGACTCAAACAACCGTATCGAACAACAATCCAAGTCATCGTTAATCCATAATCTCCCAATGTCATTCGCTGGCGACCCGCACCCTTCTACGGATCAGGCGCGGGTCGCTCCACCAGAATCTAATCTACGAAAGCGCGTCAGAACCGCCCTGGTTGGTGGAACTCTCACTTTAGCAGTCATTCTTGCCAGTAGCGAAATACCACTGTACATCCTCGTATTCGCGATCATTTACGTCGCCGCATCCGAGATCACTGCACTGTTTGGCGGAACCAAACCAATCATCGCCATAAGCGCACTGTTTGCCGCAACTGCCCTGACCCTTACCGCCGGAATTGTGATCCCGATCCCTCTGGCAGCCCTTATCGCCGTTTTAATCGGCACAGCCGGCATCCTCATCAGACTCAATAAGAAGTTCCCTAGCCGCACGGATGCCCTTGCCCTTGGTTGGCTCGCTGGCCCGATCGCCTGTGCGATCTGGCTTCACTCAGAATCGGCTGACGCTACCCGCTTCTTTTCACCAAACCTCCTAGTTCTCGTCGCTCTCCCTATTTGGCTCGGTGACACCGCCGCGTATTTCGTCGGAAAAGCCATTGGCAAAACTCCACTTGCTCCCAAAATCAGCCCAAAAAAAACCATGGAAGGAGCCGCCGCCAACTTGATCACTTGTATAGCTAGCTCTTACTTGATTGGGCTAATCCTCAACCAAAACCTGCCGAACCCGATTCCACAGACTGCCATCCTCGGCGTTGGATTGGTCACAGGAACACTAGGACAAGCAGGCGACCTCCTCCAAAGCGCCCTCAAGCGAAGCTCTGGCATTAAAGATTCCGGCAACTTTTTACCAGGACATGGTGGCATCCTCGACCGACTCGATTCTTTCCTCTTTGCCTGCGTTCCAGCCAGCATCATCCTCTGGATTTATGCTTCGAAAAGTTTCACGTGAAACACTTAGCCCAGGTCCACCTCATGGTGGGACCAAGAAGCAACCTGTCCGACCTGTTTCACGTGAAACATCCTCGGTAAACTGGCTTCGTCTACACGACAGGTAGGCGGAGCACAATATGACAGATCAAAAGGGCTACAGCCCCCAGGGCGTAGAATCAAAGTGGTACGAGTCGTGGCGCAAGGCCGGACTCTTCAAACCAAACGGTGGGACCAAAAACTACTGCATCACGATCCCTCCCCCGAATATAACCGGCTCCCTCCATATGGGGCATGCCCTTTGCTACAGCGTCCAAGACCTCCTTGGTCGGTACCACCGGATGCTCGGAGAGCAGGTTCTCATCCTGCCGGGTCAAGACCATGCCGGGATCGCCACTCAGAGTGTTGTTGCTAAGAACCTCAAGAGGTCCGGAGTGAATCCCCACTCGCTCAGCCGGGAAGAGTTCATCGCGAAGGTCTGGGAGTGGCGCGAAGAAAGTGGAAACCAAATCCTCAAGCAGTCGGAAGCCTTGGGGAGTGCATTTGATTGGTCCCGCACCCGCTTCACCCTTGACCCGGAATATGCGGACGCGGTTCTCAAAGTCTTCATCGAGTGGTTCGATAAAGGCTTGATCTATAAAGGTCTTCGGGTGGTCAATTGGGATTCAGCCCTCCAAACGAGTGTCAGCGACATCGAAACTGAGCGCGAGGAGATCAACGGCAAGCTCTACCACATTCGCTATCCATTCTCAGATGGCAGCGGAAGCATCACCATCGCCACAACGCGGCCCGAAACAATGCTTGCCGACGTAGCCGTAGCCGTGCATCCAGATGACAAGCGCTACCACGGTCTCGTCGGAAAGATGATCAAGTTGCCCCTGTCTGGTCGTGAGATCCCCCTGATTGCGGATGAATATCCCGATCCCGAATTTGGTACGGGTGCCGTCAAAATCACTCCGGCTCACGACGCAAACGACTTCGAAGTGGGTCAAAGGCACAACCTGCCCATTCCGATTATGCTGACCCCTGACGGAAAGGTCAGCGAAATTGGGGGCAAGTACGCCGGACTCACTCGACAAGACGCCCGGAAGGCAATCATTGCTGACCTCGAATCCGAAGGATCACTCCTAAAGATTGAAGATCATAAGATCGCAGTTCAAATCAGTCAACGAAGCGGGGAGGTGATTGAGCCCCTTGCAAGTGAGCAGTGGTTTGTTGATCAAAAATCTCTCGCCGCAGATGCCATTCGAGTCGTTGAATCAGGCGAAATCACATTCCACCCCCCTCGCTACAAAGATGTTTACTTGGAGTGGATGAACAATATCCGCGACTGGTGCATCTCCCGCCAACTCATGTGGGGTCACCGCATACCGATCTACTACACAGATTCAGGCCGAGCTATCGCCGCCATGAGCCAGAAAGAGGCAGAGGTCAAAGCGGGCGAACCCATCGTCAAGCAAGAGGAAGATGTCCTCGATACATGGTTCAGTAGCGGACTATGGCCGTTCGTCACCCTCGGTTGGCCTGAAGAAACGGAAGACCTCAAGCAGTTCTTCCCGACTTCTGTTCTCATCACCGCTCGAGACATCATCTTTCTCTGGGTGAGCCGCATGATCATGATGTCGCTATACTTTAAGCAGGTTATTCCATTTAAAGATGTCTATATCCATGCAACCGTACTGAATGAAAAGGGGCAAAGGATGAGCAAGAGCCTCGGTACCGGGGTTGATCCCATGGACGTAATTGACTCAAAAGGGGCCGATGCGCTTAGGTTCACACTTCTCAGTCAGTCTGGCTACAACCAAGACATCCGCTATTCAGACCGAAAGACCGAAGACGCCCGTAACTTCTGCAACAAGATATTCAACGCCAGCAAGTTCATTGTTATGAATCTGGATGGTTTCGACCAAAAGGCAGAAGTTCAACTTACGGTTCTGGACAAATGGCTCCTCAGTCGACTCGCACGGTGCGAACAGACCGTTCGAAGAGCCTATGAATCCTACGACATCCAGTCCGGGATGCATGCTCTTTACCAGTTCTTCTGGAGCGAGCTGTGTGACTGGTATATCGAGCAGTCGAAAGTACGGCTTCAGGATCCAGATCAGCGGCAGACTCCTCAATGGGTACTCAGTCAAGCACTTTCAACATTTCTGAAGATTCTCCATCCCGCAATGCCATTCATAACCGAAGAGGTATATGCCACGCTCCCCACTGAGAATAAAAGGCCCCACCTCATGGAGGAACCCTGGCCAAAAATACCATCCGATTGGTTGGACCAAGATTCAGAAAGTCTCGTTGAAAACTGGATCGATATGACCCGTTCCGTTCGAGCATTGCGAGCCGACGCCGGATACGGACCAATCAAGCAGCTTCCTAAACTTTATGTCCAGGGAAATCTAGGAGCTGGCGAGGATCTGATTCGAGCCCAATCTTGGTTTGCCGCAATTGAGCAGGGGACACCACGCGAAACCCATGTGACGACCACTGTTTATGGGGTTGATTTCCATATCCCGCTCGACGGTGTTGATGTCGAAAAGGAGCTCGCTCGGACAGAAAGGGAGCTTGAAAAGTCAATTGCAGAACTCGAAAAACTTGAGGCTCGACTAAGCAACCCAAGCTTCACCGAGCGGGCAAAACCCGAGATCGTTGAACGAGAGAGAGAGACTGCTACTAATCTTCGCCTAACGGTTGAAAAGCTCGAGCAGAGAAGAGCTCTGCTCACCAAGAAGTAACTCAACTTGACCGGCCTTTTTGGGACGGAACGACACAATTCCGTCCCAATCTGTCCTAAGAATTCTCGCTCCAATTGCTTCGCTCCTCGCAACTACCGATGCATCCGGATGACCCCAAATATTATTGCGTCCGCAACTAACCACTACGTGCTTCGGTTGGTGATAGCTTAACCAAGGGGCCGATGTAGAATCACTACTGCCGTGGTGTCCAGCCTTCAGAATCGTCGCCAAAGGTACACGATCTTGCATCCATCGAGCCTCCAGGGAGCTTGGTGCATCTCCGGAAAATCCAAACACCTCCCCAAAAACTGCAACAGCAATGTAAGGGGATCCCAAGTTATCATCACCACCTAGGCCAGGTGTAACATCGAGTTCCACAGAGCCAATTGTGAGGCTCTCTGAATCCAGAATGACCTCCAATTGGTCTTGTCTGAATCCTAAAGATGTGTAATAGCTCTTTTCTGCATCACTCAGACCAAATGGTCGGACCAAGATCAGTCGATCAATCGGAGTTCGCTTTAAAACCGACTCCAATCCACCGTAGTGGTCACGATCAAAATGGGTTATCACTACGGCATCCAGGTGTCGCACTCCACGCCGCCACAATGCAGGCCAAATGAGCCTCTCTCCCGCATCTAAGAACTCGTTCTTAGGGCCAGCATCAATCAGAATGGAAGTGCCAGCTTGAACAATTAAAGTTGAGTCACCTTGTCCTACTTGCAGAAAATCCACTCGCTCAACCACTCGGTGGGACCAGAGATCAAGTCCTAACACAACAGCGAATCCAAAGCCCAAAATCCACCTCAAGTTCACTTTTTCCATCCTCCAATTGCGAGAATTAATCCATAAAGCCCCACCACTCCTGCAACCGAATATGCCGGAAGAACAAGCTCAGGCCCCGGTGTAGAACCTCCAATTTCTACAATTCGGTTGACGACACTAGCAAGACCATCTATTCCCATCCAAAGAGTAGAACCAACTGGTGGGACCAGCGATTCAACAGCCCAAGCCAATAAACTGAATACAACCAGCAAGCCAACAAGAGGAGCCGCCACAATGTTCCCGATAATCCCTACCCAGCTGACAACTCCAAAGACAGAGCCCAGCAGCGGATAACTCGCACAAGTTGCAATGATTGTTGGCGCAACAAGCCTTGCGCCCCAATTCCATCCATCCCATCGCTGAGGGGTTATGACCCAGACAAGTCCGAACGTTGTCAACATCGAAAGTTGAAATCCTAAATCCACCATGACCGTTGGATCCAACATCAAGTTCACGACGCCAGCTAAAGAAACTGCCGAAACGCCATCTGCCTCCCGGCGGAGAGCATAAGCTGGCAACGCGATACCGGCCATCAAGACCGCCCGCAAAATCGGTGGGCGGAAACCTGCTGCTGCCGCAAACAGACATAAGACCCCCAAAACAAGCCCAATTTGCACTAGTCTTGGCATCGGGAACAGCGAGAACAACCCCAAGAGCATCCCCGCAACGACCACAACGTGGAACCCGCTCGCACTAAGGAGGTGAATCACCCCAAATCGACGATATGCGGCCCAGTCTTCCTGATCAAGCCCGTCTGTCTGGTTAAAGCAAACTCCTCGCACAATCGCCGCAGAACGCGCACTCAGCCCCTCTGTAGACGATTCTCGAAAGCTCGCTGCAATCTGATCTCCCCACCGCCACAAAAAGAAGCCTTCATCTTTCAACTCAAATCGTTCGACCTTGATCACCCCGACTGACCCCCGGGAATAACCTGCGACCTCACTTAGTGCGCGAATTTCTCCAGAAAAGCTGCCTCGATCTCCTCGATGAATCCCTCCTAAATCCGGCAAAATCAGCCGATACCGCTTCCCCTCATATTCACCCCAAGCCAACCTCGCTTCCTGACCATATTCCGGTACCGTCGAAACCAACAGGTTTCCCGAAACCCCTCTCCGCTCCCTCTCAAGCTCCGGAACAGCCGGCATCAACACGAACCCGATCAAGAATCCTGCGACCCCAAATCCCAAAAACTTCCATCTCCATACCAATAAACACAGGAACGGAAAGCCAATCCAGGGCCAATTCCCAAAGGCCAGCCCACTCCCGCAAATCATCCCGAACAGAAGCGCAAGCATCGGTCGCTGAGCCAACTGCTCCCGCATAACTTCCTCACACTATCGTAACATTTCTGGCTTTCGCGATCGGTGCAAAACTCGAATTTCTCGAAAGAGCTGCTCGCCTGCCATTTCATTCAAACGTTCAAGAATCGCCCCTTGCGACATTCGAATCTCTTGAGCCCACGCCGAACCACTCGCCTCCACCCACAAAACCCCGTGGTCGTACCGATCCGCAATCGAATGCTGACCTAAAATCTCACCCACTGCCGTCGGCCATTGGCGCATCACCATATTTGCGCGAGCCGCATTGGGCACGTCACCATCCGCGAAAACCGTTCCCAGAACATCCGACAATCGCTTCATTCTTCCTCGACCTGCCCCGACTGTACCCGGAACACTTTCGCTGCACCAATCAAAGAATCCCCAGCTTGTTCACTTTCTGTACAAGTAATAAAAACTTGCCCTCCAGCCCCCATTGCAAGCTCAACGAGTGCCTTTCTGCGCTCCTGGTCAAGGTCACTGAAGATATCATCGAGCAAGAGTAATGGTGGAAAACCTAATGTCGCTTGAGCCGCGTGCATGACAGCAATCTTGAGCGAAATGACCGCCGTCCGCTGCTGACCTTGGCTCCCAAAAAGCCGCACTGACCGACCATCAATTGTCAATTCCAGATCATCCCGATGTGGCCCAAAGAGCGTTGATCCCCGTGCAATTTCACGCCGACGCTCCATCGCAAACTGAATTGCCAAATCACCCGGTTCTTTGGTGATATATTCCAAACCCAAAGCCTCCGATCTCCCCATCGCCGCGTGAGTCTCAACCGCAAACGGGCGAAGAGTCTCTAGCCAGCTCCCTCTAATTTGCCGCATTTGTTCACCAGAAGCCACCATTTGCACTTCCCAACTCTCAAAAACTTCGTCGGCAACGAACCGCTCCTTGGCCATTTTTAGCAACGCGTTCCGCTGTTGCAAAGCCCGTTTGAAAGCTGAAAATGCTTTCAAATAAGCCGGAAAAATCTGGCTTAACTCCGTATCCAGCATCAATCGGCGCGCCGCCGGGTCACCGGTTGCCAAAGTCAAATCCCCCGACCAAAAAACCACGCTCGGCAATCGACCAATCAAATCGCTCGCTCTCGGCAAACCTGACGAGTTGATCAGTGCCTTCTTACGCTTTCCATGCCCTAGGTCAACCCCCAATTCTGTTCCCATCGGCGCAACCTCACCCCTCACCTGTGCCGATTCCACGCCATCCTGAATCGCCTCCCCGTCGCGTGATCCTCTCAAGACTTGGCTCGATGAAAGCAAATAGATTGACTCCAACAAACTTGTCTTACCTTGAGCATTCTTCCCCGAAAAAACGTTGATACCCGGAGCAAATTCAAGCCGCATTGTTGCCAAGTTGCGATACCCCTCAACCCCCAGGCTCTCCAGCCAAATCACTGGGCTTTCCCCATCCTTGTCTTAAAACAACTTACTTGATAACAAAATAAACTAATTGTTATAGAGGGTGGAAATTGGCGTAAAACTCTTGCAAGCCACTTTATGTTTTGAACCCAAATGAACCGATAACCGATGGGTCGATTCACCTCGAAAAACCCTGGTGAAAAAGCGGGGAAAAACCTGGCTCTTTTCCCCGATCCACTTCCTCCCCCGTCATTCCCCATCTTTTCTCCAGTTTTACACAAGGTTTTTCATCCGACCAAATTTCATTACTACCGCCTCCATTTGGTAGATCGGATGCACATTCGGCAACGGAGAAATGTGCTGTCGCTCTCGGAACGGTTCCCAAATTGAAACAATGCTTTTGTGCTGTTCATCAATTGGCAAAAACGGAAAACGATCGCAAAGCCGCTTGATCGCCTGATACTCCGGAACGGTCATTCCTGCCAATTCACCTACTGAATACTCCAGGGGATGAACTCCTACCTTATACGGGGCAGGAGTGAAACCCTGAAGCACTTCATTCGCCTGAACGACCACAGTCCCAGAGATAATGTCTCCCAACCGCTGGGATCGCTCGTTCAAAAACATCGTAACAAACCCCACTCCATAAAACCCCGGTACGAAATCCGCGACCCGTAGGATGTTGCGGAAAAACGCAGCCCTCCATCCCACCGGAGTTCCATCAACGTGGACAACCTGAATTTTTACCATCCGTTTGCCCAATGTCTGACCCTGCCAAAGAGCCTCACATATGATGAAGTAGGCAAAGATTCCAAATGTAAAAAAAACCGCGGCTACGAGAGCAATCAATCCAGGAGTGATAATCATGCCCGCAATCCCAATGAGCAACCCAAAGACCATATAGGTCACCCCAACGATGAGCAGGTCTACAAGGTGTGCCCCAATCCGTGCCCCATATCCCGCGTGCTGATATGAAATCACGACCTTTTCCGGCGTCAGCACCAAATACCGATCATTCACAAGTATCATCGTACCTGGCAGACCCCCGATGATCCTCCCGACCAACCGCCTCTGGATCGCATTTGGCCTGGGCATTCTCATTGCTCTCGGTGGAATGGTTGTGCCTGGTTTAGAGCAATTTGTCCTTCCCTACAATATCTTTCTTTTGATCTTGTGGTACCTCACCGGACGCCTCGCCCAAAAGTGGGATGTCGTCCGAATTACACGTCAAACTGATCCCGTCCTGAGTGTTCGAGTCAAAAACACAATTACTCTCAAAGTCGAAAGCAATCTTCAAATTCCCATCACGATCCATATCCGCGATGAAGTCCCAGAGAATTCAATTGCTGAAGGCAACGAGTTCCGATTGAAACTCTCCGCGCGGAGCACGAAATCCCACTCCTATAAACTCACCCCGACCTCCCGTGGGGAGTGGGAATTCCGAGGCACCTACATTCGCTACCCGGCCCTCCTTGGGCTCGCACAGATAGAAAAGCAGCTACTTCCTCCCAACCCCGTACGCATCTATCCCAATGTTAAAGCAATCGAAGAATTTGAGCTTCTCAAACAATCCGGTCACCTCAATCACCTGGGAATGCGCCAATCCCGTCAAAAAGGACTCGGAATGGAGTTCGAATCACTACGTGATTATAACGACGATGACTTCCGAAAAATTGACTGGAAGGCATCTGCCCGTCGGAACAAACTTGTCGTTCGCAATTTCGAGCAAGAAACAAACCAAGGTGTTGTGGTCTGCGTTGATGTCGGTCGTCATATGCTGGGCGAAGTGGAAGGAGTCCGCAAGCTGGACCACTGCCTCGATACCGCTCTCCTATTCATCCACGCCGCGCAACGCGCGGGTGACCAAGTCGGGTTGATGCTTTTTGATGACTCCGTACAAAACTATATCGCCCCTCGGCGCGGAAAAGCTCAAGTCGCCCGAGTTCTGGAAGCCCTTTACGACGCTCAGGCTCAACCCGTTCAACCAAACTACAACGCCGCTTTTAGCTTCCTCGCCACCCGTTGGAAAAAGCGATCACTTGTCGTTATTTTTACCGATGCCGAAAATGCCGACCAAGCTACTGTACTGACTACCGCATTGGCCCAGATTCGTCGTCGCCATCTCGTCTACGTTGTCCGTGTCTCCGATCCCAAACTCCGAGAATTCCTCAATGCCGAAGTCACGGGTGAGCAAGAACTGTTCGATCAAGCCGCTGCCCTCTGGTATATCGGCGACCGCAAACGAGCCGAAATCGCCCTCCGCAACGCAGGAATCAACAGCCTCGAGGCCGAACCCCAAGATCTGGCACGTCAACTTGTGACCGCCTATCTCCGGGTCAAGCGACTGAGCTTGATCTGATCTTTACTCCCACTGATCAGGCCCATATGCCGTTACATCGGGGTGCCGAATGATGATTCCGACCGACAACCCTTGGCGCATCAAATCGCGCATCGCAAAGTGATTTTCTATCGCGGCTTGATTCGGTGTTTGGTGCTCGCCGTGTCCAGCCTGGCTACACCGACTTGGCAACTCTCCTTTCAGCTCAACAACTTGGATACCCATTCGTTTCCAGTTAGCGAGCACATTTTGCCGCCAGAACACCCCCGCAAACGAGTGCCAACAAACCGGCGATCCCGACCCCCCAACGCGATCGGCAAGCTCACCCGGAATATCTCCTAAGTCAACCTCGGCACCAAGGACAAGGCCAGACTTCTTAGCCGCTTCCGCAACCAATCGAACTGCATCAAAGTCAACTTGTTCAGGAACCGACCAAGGAATCTTTGATTCAGTTGGAATCAGGATCACCTCACCGCGTTTCAGCTTCAACCCGTTCACATTTTTTGTGTCCACCGGCCAACTCCCAAGAGCCTGTCCCTTTAAAACCGACCACGGCATAAGGGAGTTCAAAGCTTGCTTTCGACCTGACACAACCAGTTTTCCCTGGCCATCCAATCGAAACCAACCATCCGGTAACTCAACCACTCGGTTGGGTCGCAAAGTCCAATTGAGTTGATCTCCCGTGAAGACACCACTCGGATAACCCGAATCACCTTGGTGGATTGATGAGATTCGGACTGGGAAATTGCTACCGTTTCTAACCGTGACCTTTTGGCTAACCAGTGGTTCACGATCGACCATTTGGTAAGTCATTTCAACCATCAAGCCAGAATAGTCGCGGCTTGCCCACATAAACCGCACACCCATTCCCCGAGGGGGCCAAACATAATTTGTTTGCGGAATCTGCCGCACATCAAATGGTTTGGAAAAAAGTTGGCCTCTCGCCCCAACTCGTACCCAACGGGGGTTTTCTCCGCCAACGACAAACAGCTCACCATTCAAAACAAGCGATAGCGCGGGCAAAACAACCCCTCCATTTCCGTCAGTCTTCCTCTGCAAAAAAATTGGCTTACCAAAGTCCTGCAGACTCATCCGAAATTGGACTACTCCATTGTCCAACGCAACTTCGTTGTCAGTGCTCCCGCGAAAAACTTTGGCGAGAGATTTAGCTTTCAGGGAGTCTGCGTCCGCCTGACTAATCATCGGTGCCGTGCTAATGGCTGGATAAAGTTCAAACGACTTCGCGAAATCTTGCCCAATCATCCCCAAAACCAAAAAAACTGGAACCATCGCCTCCTTTGACGCACGAACTCCCCCAATCGTCAATCAATCCACAAATTTTTGTCTTACCTGGCACCATAAGCTTAGCCAAACCGTACAATAACGAAAGTTTATGTCCAACATTCAACCGGCAAAGTCGCTGGCGGCCCAACTTCAACTCTCCGTCCAGAATTTCCCATCCAAGGTAAGCCACATGGTGCCAAACGGCAAGGAGTTCAAGTCGTACTCCTACACAGAATTTGAACAGCTTGTTTTTGAACGGGCTCAAGCCATTCAGGCCCTTGGGGCCGAGCGAGGTGACCGGGTCGCAATCATCGGAGAAACATCCTTTGATTGGGCTCTCGCCGATTGGGCATGCCAAATGCTTGGAATCACCAGCGTCCCCATCTACCCAACGCTGCCTCCCGACCAAGCTCAGTACATCGCCAATGACGCCGAGGTTAAGTTTGCCTTGTGCAGTGATAAGAAGCAAGCTAGCAAGCTCGAATGTCCAACCTATGTTTGGAATAAAGGAGAAGGAGACTTTTATCCCGCATATGCCACCGGAAGTACTTTGACTCGCGAGCAAATCACCCAGCTCGCGGAGGATATTCAACCATCAGATCTGGCTACTTTGATCTACACAAGCGGCACAACTGGCCAACCGAAAGGTGTCATGTTGACTCAACTCAACTTCACCCACATGAATGCTCATGTCACCGAATCGCTCCCGCTAAGCGAGACCGACATATTTCTCAGCTGGCTACCTCTCGCCCACGTATTCGAGCGGTACGCCGGACATTTTGTCCCTGTGAGTCTGGGCGCAACCATCGCTTATGCGAATGGCCTCACCACCATCGGCAGTGACATGGGAAAAGTCAAGCCCACTGTCGTTCTCTGTGTCCCTCGATTCCTCGAGAGCATGCGGGCGAAAATCCTCGATGGCGTCGCCAAAGCCCCCCCAATCCGCCAAAAACTGTTCCACCTCGCCCTAAGTCAAGGCACAGCCAAAAATCAAGGGAAACCAGCTCCCCTCGCCGGAATACTCGACAAAATCGTCGGTTCGAAAATCCGTGAGCGAACGGGTGGAAGTCTGAGATTTTTTGTAAGCGGAGGTGCCGCCCTTCCCCCTCACACGAGTGAGTTTTTCAGAGCTCTCAATGTTGAAGTCCTCCAAGGATACGGACTCACGGAAACCACGGCTGCCAGTTCCGTCAACCTTCCCGGCGCAAATAAACCATGGACAGTCGGTCGCCCCATCTCGGGTGTGGAAATGACGATTGCAAATGACGGCGAAATCCTTATTCGGGGGAATTCCGTTATGGCTGGGTATTACAACCTTCCTGAAGCTACCAAGGAGGCAATCGACGCCGAAGGCTGGTTCCATACCGGCGATATCGGTGAGTGGGAGGGAGAATTTATCAAGATCACGGATCGAAAAAAAGATCTTCTTGTCCTCGGCAATGGCAAAAACGTCGCCCCCCAACCCGTAGAGAACAAACTCAAAGAGAGCGAATTCATAGCGGAAGCCATGCTCCTAGGAGATGGGATGGAGCACTGCGTGGCTCTCATTATTCCAGAATTTGATCGCATTCAAACCTGGCTTAAATCACAGGGCGTCACCGAGACCGACACCGCCAAGATTGTCGAGCGGGAAGATGTCCGCAACCTCATCCGGGCCGAAATTGAAAAAACAAACAAGACCGTCGCCGACTACGAACGTGTTCGCCGACACGTGCTCGTGCCAAAAGCGTTTAGCGTAGACGACGGCGAACTCACCCCGAGTATGAAGGTCCGCCGAAAAGTCGTCAAAGAAAAGTACGCTGACCTCATCGACTCGATGCGGAAAAAATAACTCAGCCTCGGGCACTAAGGAGTTTTTCCACGTGCTTGGCTAACACGTCAAATTCAACGTTCACTTTTGAGCCCACCGAAAGAGAACCTAGCGTTGTCACATCAAACGTGTGAGGGATAACCGCAACATCAAACTGTCCCGACTGCGGTGAAACCACCGTCAAAGAAACGCCCTGAATCGTCACCGAGCCTTTGTCAATCAAATAACGGTCGCCAACATTCCCCACATCAAAGCGAAATGTCCAACTCCCCTCCAACTTTTCAATTCCAATTACCAACCCCACTTGATCAACATGCCCTTGAACAATATGCCCTCCAAAACGATCCATCGGTCGCATCGCGCGTTCCCAATTGACCCGGTCTCCGGCCACTAGAACACCCAAAGAAGTTCGGGCAAAAGTCTCCTCCGAAACATCGAATCCGAAGGTATCTCCGAGTGAAATGACTGTCAAACACACACCGTTAATCGCAACACTTTCCCCCATTTCTAATGGACTGTCAAGCTCCGGGACTGACACCATGAGCCGCATCCCTTCACGACCCACAACTTTTGGGCACGCCTGAACCAATCCCGTAAACATCGCTCCTATTCTAACGACAATTTCTTCCGTGCCAATCCGATCATCTCCAAAAATCCTAGCAACTGTTCGGATAACCCCCCGCAAGTTTCGGGCCAATCATCATCCCCAGGCCCCCAGGAAGGGGAGACGAATCATGCGTAACGGACTACGACAAAGCACTGGCACCCGGCAAAGCCAAACCCAAAGGGTTGACCCCAAGGTCGTCCTGGGGAGCCATATGCTCCAACTTTCGGGAATTGAACTCGAACAACTAATCCAATCCGAACTCATGGAAAACCCAGCCCTGGAACGATTGGATGACTTTGAGGACTCGATCAGCATTGAAGAAATCCTGCAGTCAGTGGCCCCGCAAGAACTGAAACCTGGAAGCACTGACCGCGAAGTGCAGCGGAGTCTCCCTAATGATTCTCCTGATGTCGATTGGCTTGATCTCGCTTCGTCCAACGATTCTCTCTGGGATCACCTCCTTGGTCAAATGCGGGTCCAAGTCGAAGAACATCAGCAGGACTTGGTGACCTACTTTGTTGGTTCCGTTAACGATAGAGGCTATCTCACCTGCACTGTCGAAGACGCCGCTCTCGATTGCCAAACAAGCCTCGAAGAAGCTGAAGCCGTCCTCGAAAAGCTCCGCACTTGCGAGCCCGCTGGAGTTGGTGCTCTTGATTTGCGTGACTGTCTCACTCTACAACTCCGTTCCGCCGACACTGACGCCGAACGCCTCGCCCGAATCATTCTAAAAAAGAACTGGGAAGAACTAGTAGCCCGCGACAAAAGAGCCATCTGCCGCATCTACAGCATCGACGAGGACACAGCTGAAGACGCCTTCGAGGTTATTCTCGGACTCAATCCATTTCCGGGCGAGTCATTCTCTCGCAACAGCTCCACGGGTATTTCAAAGCATAAGACAATTCCCGCCCAGCCCGACATCATCATCACGCTTGAAGAAGCTGGATACCTTATCGAAGTACCGGGAGCATCTCCAATCCACCTCCGGGTCAATCCAGAATATGAAAAGCGACAATCCAAGCTCAAGAAAGTTCGACGGGCCGATCCTGCCGAAGTGCGCCATCTCAACGAATTTGTTGATCGCGCCCACCGATTCATCGATGCTCTGACGCAACGTCGTCAGCAACTCGCCCGGATCGGCAAATATCTCGTCGAAAATCAAGGCGGCTTCGTCCGAACCGGTGAGTATCGATTCCTTGTCCCCCTCACCCGGAGCCAAGTCGCCAAAGATCTTAATGTCCACGAAAGCACCATCAGCCGGGCAACCGCTGGCAAGTTCGTTCAAATCGTCAACGGTGATACGGTGAACTTCGAAGTCTTCTTCAAGCCAGCCCTTCGCATCCAAAAAATGATCGAAGAAATTCTGGAATCCGAGAACCCATCAAGCCCTCTCAGTGATGAGCGCATCGCTCAAATGCTGGAAGACAAAGGGGTATCAGTGGCCCGGCGAACGGTTAACAAATACCGCGACCGTACAAAGCTCCTGAGTAGCCGTCTTCGCCGATCGGGGTAAGAACGTTTGGGGTGTTTACCACCGAATCAAGTTTGCACCCCAAACCAATCCTGCTCCAAAGCCTACTGTCAATACGATATCGCCGGGCTTCAACCGCCCGTCCCGCTCCGCTTCAAACAAAGCCAACGGGATCGAGCCCGCCGAAGTATTTCCATACTTTTCAATGTTCAAGAAAATCTTGTCCGAATCGAGCCCGATCTTTTTCGCCGCACTTTCAATAATCCGCACGTTCGCTTGGTGTGGAACAAAAAGTGAAACATCTGCCGCGGTCATTCCGGCCTTTTCAAGCACCTTGCTACACGCATCACCCAAGGCATTCACAGCGAAGCGATAAGTCTCGCTCCCGTTCATGTAAAGGTAAGGTGACTCCTGTTCTTCAAGCGGCATAAAGGGGGGATATTTCGTCCGTCCGCTCAACATTGAAATATGGAATCCTCCCGAACCATCGCTGAAAAGAACGGTTTCTAAAACGCCTCGATCAGTGTCCTCGGTTGCCGAAATTACGGCCGCCCCCGCGGCATCGCCAAACAGAACGCACGTCGACCGATCCGACCAATCAACGTACTTAGTCAAGGTATCCACTCCGACCACCAAAATATGCTTCGCCTGGCCTGACCGAATCAATCCGTCCGCGACGGAGAGACTGTAAATAAATCCCGCACAGGCTGCACCAAGGTCAAATGCCGCGCATTGAGCCCCAATTTTGTCTTGAACCAAACACGCAACCGATGGGAAAACAAAGTCACCACTCACTGTCGCTACAATGACGAAATCGAGATCAGCCGCCGTAATTCCGGCCGCCGCAATCGCTTCGTTCGCCGCTTTGATCGAAAGGTCAGACGCCAATTCGTCTTCTGCGCAGACCCGACGCTCTCTGATCCCCGTTCGAGAATGAATCCACTCATCATTCGTTTCAACGATCTTTTCCAGATCGAAGTTGGTCATGATTTTGTCGGGCACCCCATGCCCGGTGCCCGTTATTACCGATCGAATCATTCTGCGTTTGTTCCTGCCAATTGACGCGCAACCCGTTCACGAGTTGTACCAACTACGTCCGCATCGACGCACTTGGCTGCATTCATGAGCGCATTATGAATCGCTTTTGCATTACTGCGCCCATGACTAATAATGCACACTCCATTAAGACCAAGGAGTGGCGAACCCCCATACTCCGCATAGTCCATCTTATCTTTGAGTGGGCGCAAGGCGTTTTTCATAGGCAGAAAGAGTGCCTTTGCGGGCCCCTGGGGCACTGCTGCCCGGATTTCGTCCATGATGAACTCGGCGACACCCTCACATGCTTTCAGCAAGATGTTCCCAACAAATGCATCACAAACCACGACGTCAACTGGTTTCTTAAAAATATCTTTCCCCTCAATATTTCCTGCAAACCAAGCGTGCTCTTTTAGAAGGCCATAAGCTGCTTTGGCAAAGGCGTTCCCTTTAGCTGGCTCCTCCCCTATGTTTAAGAGGTGCGCCGTAGCCTGCTTGCGCCCCATCACCTGTTCAGCATAGGCTCTGCCCATAATCGCAAATTCCACCATGTGCTCCGGGTCAACGTCCGGTGACGCCCCGGCATCTAGCAGTAAAAATCGCCCGTGCTGGCACGGGAAAACCGTTGCAATTGCCGGCCGATGAATCCCTTCAATTTGCCGCCATGCTAGCAAAGCTGCCGCTGTGCAAGCCCCTGTATTCCCCGCCGAAACCATCGCATCCGCTTCTCCTTCTTTTACTAGCCGAGCCGAAACAGCAATCGAAGAATCCTTCTTCTGGCGCAACGCCGTTGTTGGCGTTTCGTCCATGTCAATAACTTGGCTTGCCGGGATCACTCGGATATTCTTCGGCACCGATCCAGGCAAGAACTTGTTGATTTCTTCGGGAATTCCGACGAGCAGAATCTCACCATCAATTAATGGAGCCGCCGATACAGCCCCCGCGACAATGGGTTCGGGTGCATGGTCGCCACCCATGGCATCAAGCGCAATTCTCACTCTTGTGTACTCCGGAACTGTTCTAGGACTTGCATCGCTGGGTGCCCTCCTTTTGATTCCAATGAATCATTTGTGACAGACTTTGGACATGGAGTATCCCAACTTCCGCTGCAAAGTGGCTGGGTCGGATAATTCACTAGCAAACCCTGCCGGCAGTATGCGTCCAGCATCAGTCCGTTCTTGTCAAACAACGGATATGCCTCGTCGCACACAACCTCTGCGTACCCATCTGAAGCGTAACAGCTTGGAATCCCTTTGACAGGAAAATCGTCGTCCATGCGGAACTCAACATCATATTCCAACGGTTCTCCGCATCGGGCACATTCCACCACAACCCTCGTTTTGAATTCTGCTTCAACAATTAGTGCATTACCAGTACTGACAGCTTCAATCCAGCCTGCCAGCGGTGCCAATAAATCAATATCTTCCTCTTCGTCCAAATCCGTTTCAATATCAAACGCCAATCGCTTGCCCGGATTTTGAACCGCCTCGTTCAAATCTACCAAACCGTGACGTTTCATTACCCCATATTCTACCAACCTGAAAATTGCGCACTTTACCGCAACCGGGTCAACTTCTTCCAAATGCAACCAAACATGAGCTTGGGGAACAGCTTTATGGTCTCAACTTGTACAAGTAGCCGGCAAAACGAATCAGCTTTGCGGAGCGTTGTGTTCAAAGCGCTTGATCATAAGGTCGTATTCTCAACCACTTCTAAGCTCAGCACAATTATCAACAACGAACTGATTTCGCCAGTCATGATCACGCGATTGGTCGTACCCACTCCAGAATTTGAGACAACAATCAAGAATGGTTTGAAGGCGGGTATCTACACCGAAGAACCGATCGAATTCACAGATCTGCGACAAGCGTTTAGTGCAATCGATCAAGAAACAACTTGGGAACTTACGATAAAGGCAGGGCTTGAAACAATCTCGAGGCCGCTACTAAATCAATCCGGACTCAGCCTTCGGGAGTTTTTACGGCATTCGTTTGCAACCGCTGCTGGCTGCGCAAGTATCGCCGAGTTCCTCGACCTTCCCAAGCACCAGTTCATCGTTGCAGGGCTCTTTCACAACATCGGAATCCCCGTTTTGGCAAATTCTTTCCCCGATAGCTACAAGACGTTTCAGAATGTTTTGCCTGGCTCAAGTACCTTTCTCGAAGATTTGGAGCGAAACGAATTTGGGTTCACTCATGAGGATGCAGGAGCCGTTTTTCTCATGGCCGCAACGTCTCCGGACAATTCTTGGAAATCTGCGTCCAATCACCATTCCCCCGATGAAACAAACGATTTGATTACTGCTTCAGTGCGAGTTTGTAGCAACGTGGCCCATCAAGTTGGCTGTACCCTGGGATTCGCAAATGCTTGCAACAAACTTCACCCGTCACTCATTCCGGGGATTGGTCTAACCGATCACGCACTGTCTAAAATTGCTCTGGCAATGGCGACTGCGTCTAATCAGGCGTCCAAAATTGCCTAACTCATCCCAAAATTCCTGGCAAATTGTAACGTTTCTGAACGAAGTCGCGCATTCTAGCCGTCGTTTGGTGTACGCTCTGGCAACGAGCGCATAGAGGTCGTCAGGCTCCCGTGCGCCCAAGTCAGCAACAGTGAGTGAGTGAATGCAGGATTTTGCTTTTAAAAAGTGGTGGATTCCCTTCGTAGCGGGTGCCTTTGTCGTAGGCTGCGCTGGGGGCGTTGGAAATACCGCCAGCACGTCTGGAGGGGCAACAACTGGAACCAGTGGAACAACCGGAACAACTGGAACGACCGCAACAACCGGTACTACTGGTCCAACCCGTTCCGTTCCGACAGTAACCCTTCCATCTAACCGAGCCGAAGTAAGAGTGTCCATCCTCTCCGGTCAAGGGCGACGAATCCCTGGCTCGCTCTATGCGCAGCTCAATGGATTCCGAATGAGAATCGGCGGCACGGATATCATCCCTACCGATTTCATCGGCTCTACCGATGGTATCAATGTCCAACTCGACGGTTACACGACGAACAAATTCAGCTTCTCCCAAGACATGGGCTCTAGCCTCGGCAAAAGCTACCAATTCTTGAGCTTCGACATGACCAAAATGTTTGAAGAGCAACTGGACGGATCTTTGAATCAAATTTTCAATGGCTCTTTCCCGCTCCAAAACATTCCTGTAGAAGTCCCGGTCGTTCCGGGTCGCGAAAGCACGGTTCAAGTCTTCCTGAACAACGCCGCCCTCGGCTTTGACTTCTTGTTCGACCGACCAACTTTCGATCAAAACGAATTCGATTTCGAGAATGCCCTCACGGGTTCAAACCGAATTCAAGGTTTCTTGAGCGACATGATTTCATTTAACATTTCGAGCGTCGCAACCCGACCTGGAATGGCATCAGGAGGCTCAGCCGATAAATTCATGATCTCCGGCGATGCAATGGGGATTTCTCGATCTGCCGGTTTCGATGGCTCCTTCGACTTGTTCAGTCCGAACTTCATCGAGTCAGGCGTCACGACCAACCCGGTTCAACTCCCGGATGGTGTTGCACCTGGAACCTACAACGTTCTCGAGCCAGATCCGTCCGTTATCCCGCCTGCAGTTGTCCGCATCACCGCCCTCCAAGGTACATGGCGCGACGTCAACAGCGTGATCACCAACATGGGTACATCCGGAATTGTGGTCTTCCCGACCAGCCGACCTGGACAACCCCAAATGGCCGTTGCCTACGTTCGCTCAGGAAATACCTTCACCGAGCTGTACTTCGGCGAAGTGACCATCGGCGCAACGACGGGCACCGTTACGCTCTGGCCGATCAGCCAAGCAACCGTAGATGCCGGAAGTCGAACGGGTGGATTCTCCGGAACGCTCAGCAATCTGACCATCACCGCTGGCACGACCAAAGATGGCGACTACACTCTCACGGGTGCACCGGGTAGCCTTGCTGCTTCTGGTGTCTTTGTCGTCTACTCCCGATAAACAAACACGTTCGATCCTCGCAGGGATAGATACCGAATACGGTTTCACTATCGAGGGTCGAGACGTAACTACTCAAGCTGATGACAGCATGGCCTTCGTCCGTCACTCACCGGACGAGGGCCTTCCTATGTGGGATTATCAGTCCGAAAACCCCCGCCGAGACATGCGCGGTTTTCAAGTCAGCCATTTAACTGCTGACGCTCAAGATGCTGAATTTGACCGAGGACGATCTCGTCCACCTGCCGCCGAAGAACGATCAGACCGCGCCCTCCCAAGTGGAGCAAGATTCTACAATGATCACGGTCATCCCGAATACGCCACCCCCGAATCTTGGAGCTTGGCAGATCTAGTCGCTCACGAACAATTCGGAGACCAAGTTGTTCTCGGTGCGGCTAAGGCTTTGAGTCAAAAGATGAACCGAAAGGTGCAAGTCTATAAGAACAACACCGATTTCCATGGCGCTTCGTGGGGGACTCACGAGAGCTATCTCACGCCCCGCAATCATGTTTTTAGTGACCTCGCTAGCGCCATTATTCCTATCCTGATTGCTCGGCAGGTGCTGACAGGGGCTGGAAAAGTTGGGTCTGAATCAAAAGGTCCAGTCAAATTCCAAATCTCTCAACGCGCCGACTTCTTCGTCGAGTCTATGAATGTCGAGACTCTTTCTCGCCGCCCTGTATTCAATACGCGCGACGAACCTCACGCTGATTCCAGTAGGTGGCGTCGCCTTCATGTCATCTCAGGCGACAGCAACATGCATCCTGGGTGTACACGTCGCAAAGTCGGCCTCGTAAAACTCGCCCTTATTCTCCTCAACCAAGACCGAGTCCCCAAGTGGGAAATCCCTGACCCCGTGACATCTTTCCAACTCATAAGTCGTGATGCGATTGGCGAAGGTCGAGTTGACCTCGAAGCTCGATCCTGGACTACTCCCCGCCAAATCTTGGAATCTTACTGTGACGCCGCCGACCGAGCAGAAATCGCCGATCCTGAAATTCTTGAATTGCTATCGGAAACTCGCACTCTCCTGGAAGCACGGCACTCCAACCCCGATAACTACTGGCCCCATGTCGACTGGGCAGCTAAGCTCTGGCTTCTTAATCAATTCGCCGATTCTGAAGGTCATTGGGAGCAGTCCGCAATGCAAGCCCTCGATCTCCAATATCACCTTCTTGACCAAGAAGAAGGCCTGTACTACGGACTTTCAAATGCAGGGCTTCTCCGCGGAGCTGACGTTCAGCCGTCCTCACCCCTCTCCCCCCCGAATGGTTCTCGAGCCATCGCCCGCGCGGTATTCATCCAGAATTTTCCAGACCAAATCGAAACTCTCTCTTGGGGCCAAGTCCGCCTCAAATCAGGCAAAACAATCACCTTAGATCCAAGTCTCTGGTACGAACAGAGCCTCCTTGACGTAGAATCAATCGAAGAACTCGTCCAAAGGCTTCCCCAATGATTTACGCCGATCGAAAACAAGCTCCCATGCCATCCGAACCTCAGCGCAAGCTCGGTGATGAAGGCGGCCCCTCCAAGCCTGATATCGGGCGTCCGACTGCTCCGAACGAACTTCTCAAGCGTATGAAAAATGTCGATCCTGACCAAGCGAAAAAGTATCGCCAACGATCTGGTCAATGAATAAAACTCCCATTCAAGACTTTGCCGATCTTGTCGGCTTTCGTCCCCAGCCAGTTCCACCTGACCACGTTCATGGCACAACGGTCATTGCACTAAGATACAACGAGGGGTGCTTAATCGTAGCCGACCGACGTGCCACGATGGGCAACCTCATCATGTATGAAGGCGCGGAGAAAATTGAAATCCTCGATGACGAAACCGTAGTCGCAATTTCAGGAGCCTATGCGAGGAGCATAGAAGTTTGCCGCTATCTCAAGCATGCATTCAAGTACTACGAGCGCCTAAACCAGTTTGAAATCTCCGCCGAAGGAAAACTCATGGAAATCTCCCGAGCTTTGGCGGGAAATCTGGAGATCGCCATGCAAGGCGGAGTGTTTCTTCCCATTGCCGCTTCATATGACAAGCGCGCAGATAAATTCGGCGTCTATTTCTTCGATACCGCCGGAGCGCGATTCATGGGCGCAGATTATGCCGCTGCGGGCTCTGGATCGGAGCGAATAAGAGGAGTATTTGAGTACATCGCAAGAACAAAAGGCCCCTGGTCCACCAGGCCCCGCGAAGATGTTCTGGTCGACGCCGTAACCCTGTTAGAACTAGCGGCTGATATGGACAGCGCAACCAGTGGTGTCCGGCGTCATTTACCGGTTGTCGCCGAGCTCAGTCGCGAGGGCGTCAAGCGATATTCCGATGACCAAATCCTTGCCGCCGTTCAGCAAATTCCTGTGTAGGTAAAAAAAGAACTCCCGGCTGATCAATATCAGCCGGAAGTTCTACCGTTTAAGGGTTCTTAGAACCGGTAGCCGACGTAGAAACCAAGCGCGGTTGCGCGGGCTCCATTTGCAGCATCGCTGTAGTTGAAGTTGATTTCGCCGAACAAAGCGTCGCCGAATTCCATGCCGTATCCAACTCGGGCGGCCAAAACCGTCTTCGTATTGGTCAGGTCAACAATTGCGACCCCAACGCCTGCTTGGAAGTAGCTTCGTCGAACCGCTTCATCACCAACATAGAATCGTTGGTTCAAAAGGATCGGGAAAGCGTTGCCTTTTGCTCCGGAACCGGATTTGCCCATCCAGTCGAAGGACAACACGGTGACGGCGTCTTCAGTCAACTTAAAGTCAACCGGAATGTCAACGCCAAACCCGATGAAACTCGGAGCGATGTCTCGCATCACTGAGTCAACCGGATAGACGTAGCCGAGTCGGAACGAAATGTTTGACGGCGGCGTGAGGTAGTTCACTTGGGCTGAGCTGATTGCCCCAAGGCCAATCGCTGCTAGCAGAGTCAGTTGCTTCATGGTTTGCTCTTCCGTAATTCAGGAAAGCCCAATTGCCTTGGGCGCCCTCATTCTACTTGACGAGACGGCTCAGGTCAAACGAATGAGTCAATTTTATGGGCGGTACACTCAAATTTCAATGCCAAATCTGCTTTTTGAGCTGGGATGTGAAGAAATGCCCGCGTCAGCCGTTGATCGAGCCACCGCCGATCTTCGCGACCAAATCACATCCCGACTAGCTGAAGCAGGACTTTCCTACTCAAACTCAGCCGCCCTCGGTACTCCTCGAAGGCTCATTGTCTCCGTCACAGACCTTCCCGAAAAACAACCCGACCGTGAAGAAGAAGCCCGTGGCCCGCGCACAGAAGCCGCTTTTGATGCTTCCGGAAATCCTAGCAAAGCCCTCGAAGGGTTTTGCCGTGGTCAAAGTGTTTCTCCCAAGAACACGATAACAAAAGATGGATACGTTTGGATAACGAGGTCAATACCCGGACAATCCACCGCTGACTTGCTCGCCAATCTGCTCCCTGAGGCAATTAAGTCCCTCAAATTTGACAAAACCATGCGCTGGGGACTCGAAAAAGCCCGATTCGTCCGCCCGATCCGCTGGATTCTTGCTCGCCTAGGCGAAGAACCTGTTCATTTTGAATTGTTTGGAGTCGCGTCGGGCCTCACATCCCGTGGTCATCGTTTCATGGCTCCCCAAGAATTCATCCCCAATTCCTGGGACAATCACCTAGCCCTTCTCCGCGAGCACTTTGTCGAACCCGATCCCGCCGAGCGACGCAAGCGGATCGTCACACAAGCCCAGTCAGTTGCCAGTGGAACCCCAGATCTCCCTGAAGCCTTAGTCAAAGAAAATGTCCACCTCACCGAATGGCCAACTGCCCACGAAGGAACATTTGCCGAATCATTTCTCACCCTCCCTGATCCGGTTCTCGTAACCGCAATGGCCAAGCACGAGCGCTTCTTTCCGGTTCGGGATCGAACTGGAAAAATTCTCAACAAATTCATCTCGATTCGCAACAATGGCGACGAAGCAAAGGTCAAAGCCGGCAATGAATGGGTTCTGAACGCCCGGTTTAATGACGCTCAGTTCTTTTACCGAGAAGACCAAAAGCGAACGCTCGATGATTTTCTATCTGATACGGAACAAATGCTTTTCCAAGAGAAATTGGGAACCATCCGCCAACGTGCCGATCGTCTTGCTCACCTAACAGTTGAAGTCAATCAAGCATTAGGTGGGACCAATAGAGACGATGCATTTAAAGCCGGACTCTATGCTAAAGCAGACCTCAGTACAGGTCTGGTCAGCGAACTCAGTAGCCTTCAGGGAATCATCGGCGGCGAATATGCGCGACGCGAAGGAATGCCCGAGGCGGTTGCCCAAGCAATTGGTTCGCAATACGCTCTGCCCGAATCTCTCGCTGATGAAAATCGGTTGGGAGTTGCCCTTCTCCTAGCCGATCAGATCGACAAACTTGCCGGATTTCTGGGACTCGGACTCGTGCCCAAAGGCTCCAGCGACCCGTTTGGCCTCCGCCGCGCAGCCAGCTTTATCATTCAAGGCGCATGGTTGACTGACGCCCCGCTAGACATCAAGACGTTGATTGAAAAAGCAACCGAGCAGTATAAGAAACAGAGCATTTCGCTTGATCTTTTCAAGACAGAAGAAGCCCTTGCCGACCTTTTCCGAGGGCGGTACGAAGCACTCCTTCCGAATGTCGAACACGATGTCCACGCCGCCGCAGCATTGAATGGCTCCTGGCACCAGGTTTCCCGACCCCGTGAATACCTCTCCCGAACGCAAAAGCTTGCTGAGATCAAACAATCGCCCGAAACAGTTCAAACATATACTCGTCCTCTGAATATCCTCGCAGCTGCACGTGCAAAGGGCGAACTCGCAAAAATGGCGGTCAATCCCGAGGAACTCACTCCAGAGGGCCAAGCACTTCACCAGGCTGTATCCGAGAGGCTCCCCCTCAAAGACGCTATTCACAATTTCTTCGAGTCAACGATGATCAACGATGAAGACTCTGCGGTCAGAGAGCGCAATCAGACTCTCCTCCAAATGGTGGAAGAACTTCTGCTTGAAATCGGTGATTTCACTAAGCTTGTAATTGAATAGCTACGACAGCGGATACTTCTTAACGATTTGGAGAATCGTCTTGAATTCGTCCGTCCCTGCTTCACCTAGCCATTCATAGACCACACTTTCCGTATGGCAAACCCATGCCCCCGCATCGCGCAACCGCTTCACCGCCAGTTTATTTGCCTCTGCCGAGCGACTGGTCACCCCATCCATTGCTAAGAACACTTCGTATCCGGAGGCCAACAAGTCCAATGCCGTCTGGCAAACACAAATGTGGGTTTCGCATCCCACTAATATGACTTGCCGCGCCCCCGCGTCCTTGATCCGTTGCAAGAAATCAGGATTACCACAGCAAGAGAACGCCATCTTTGCCAATGCTGGACCTTCAATCATGCGGTCTAATTCTTCTTCGGTACCTCCCATCCGCTCGGGGTACTGGACCGTTGCAACAACTGGTACATCGAGTTGTCGTGCGCACTCAACCAAGAACTTGACCCGACCTAATGTTTTCTCGTACTCCAGGCAACCAGACATGAATTTTGGCTGAACATCAACCACGACAACGATGGACTCTCCAGCAAAAATTCGCATTAGTTCACCGCCGGCACAATTTCGCCCGAGCACTCACCAAATCCAATTCGGAATCCAAGACCTTGGGCAAAAGCACTCATTGTTAAGACGTCCCCGTCTTCCAAAAACGTCCGAGACCCTCCTCCGGCGAGATCAAGAGGCTTGGCTCCGCGCCAGGTGAGCTCAAGCATTGATCCATAACTTCCGGGCTCAGGCCCAGAGATCGTTCCACTTGCGTACAAGTCTCCAAACTCAATCGGCGTTCCGTTGCTCGTCTGGTGGGCAATTTGCTGGCTCATTGACCAATACAAATGCTTCGTATTGCTTTCGCAGATTTTTTCCCCGTTCAGATAGACCTCCAAAGCAATGTCAAAGTGCTGCTGACCTTGTCTGCGGAGATGAGGAAGCACTTCAGGATCTTGCTCCATCCCCTCAATCCGGAACGGCTCAAGCGCGTCCATAGTTACTAACCACGGTGAAACAGAAGTTGCAAACGATTTACTTAAGAATGGGCCAAGTGGTTGATATTCCCAACGTTGGATATCTCTTGCCGACCAGTCATTAACGATGACCATCCCCAAAATATGTTCCTCGGCCGCTTTGCAGTTAATACGTTTGCCCATCTCGTTGCCTTCGGCAATGTAGAAACCCATTTCCAACTCAAAATCCATCTCTTTGGTTGGTCCATAGGTTGGCATTTCATCGTCTGCTCCTTTCGTCTGACCTTTTGGACGAATGATCTTTGTTTCACTTGCGACCACGCTGGAACTCCGACCGTTGTAACCGACAGGCAAATGTCGATAATTCGGCAACAACGGAGCCATATCCGGTCGAAACATTTTCCCAACATTGCTCGCGTGTTCAATTCCGGAATAGAAGTCTATGAAAGAAGTCGGCGGAATGGGCACTGTGAGTACCAGACTTTTTCGATCCAAAATTGCCGTCTTCCGCAACTTAGCATTGTCTTTCAGCTCGCTCGAACTGTCAACCAATAAATCAAAAATCCGTTTGCGCAATGCCGAAAGGGAGTCCTTATCGAGACCGAAGAATCCATCCAGCCAAGGAAACTCCTCTTCGTCAAGTAACCCTGCTTCCATGAGCACGGGCAAGTCCAAGGCAAAATCCCCGATTGCACAGACCATTCCTTCGCCCCGTCCCTTGTGAACCGCAACCGCAAAGGGCAAATTCTGAATTGGAAAATCCGAGTCAGGAGCAACTTCAATCCAGGATCGGGCATCCGCCGGAACAACAAACGGTGTCATGTTCACCAGTATCCCAGTTTTTTCAAACCGTCTACCGGCTCATCCACGCTACAGCTACCAAATCCTCCAAACCAGTCTTGGAACAACTCGATATCTTGTTCTGCTAAATCGTTCCCGCCAACGGAAATCCGATGATCTACCAAGGTGATGAGTTTGCCATCTTCAACCGTCAATATCCGTTCAATTTCGGAGGTCGGAATATCACCTGCCAAAGCAAAAGCACTTGCCAAACAGACATTCAAGAATCCATGCCGATGTACTCCTAATTCAGAATCCATGTGACGCAGAGGATCATGCAAACCCGCCGTCATTTTGAACGGAATCTCAATGCTCACCGCGGTATGGATGAAATGAGCCAAATCCGCTACCGAAGGGAACAGTTCCGCTGTCACCCCACCCGTCCGTGCCTTCGCACCAAAATTGGGATTGACCGCCGCTAGATCATGCAAAGAATCCTCCAGGTGAGAATTCCACGCAAATTCAACATAGACATCATCCACTAATTCTCCCAAACCCGCCCGATCAATTGCCTTCAACGCTCTGTGGATTGGCCCATCCTCATGGGCAGAAACTTTTACTTCATATGCCCCAAATTCTAGATTCACACACCCCTCCATCCTCTGAATATCGCGCTCAAGGCTCGCCATTGTTTTGTCTGGCTCCTCCAGCGGATTACCGATGACAGAAACTCCTAGTCCCTCAATCCCTTTTCGCCGACACAAGGCATCCAAATCTTGAAGCTTGTTGCTCGGGCAAACAAACAAATCCACCATCCAACTCCGGTCATCCTTTAGCCCAACAAATTCGGCAAGGGCTGCCTCTAGCTCGAGTTTCGCCGGCGGGAAAAGCCCCGCATAATCCACCATTCCGTCAAGCAACTGTGTCAGCAGTTTGTTCACACTGGGAAGTTTATCCCCTTCGCAACCCCAAAGTCGGTACAATTTTAGTTCTGTTGCGCCACGATGATGTGTCGTTTCCATTGAAAACCAAGGTGCAAATGATGCGTGTTTTGATTGCGGATGATGATCCGATTATTCGTCTTGACCTCCGACAAATGCTTGAGAGTCTCGGCTATGAAGTGGCTGCCGAAGCCGAAGATGGACTCGTAGCTGTGAATCTGGCAAAATCGGAAACCCCAGATGTGTGCCTGTTTGACGTCAAAATGCCAAATCTCGATGGCATAGATGCGGCAACCCAAGTCGCCGAAGCAGGAATCGCTCCCGTCGTTCTTCTCACTGCATATAGTGACCAAGAACTCATCAATCGAGCCAAGGAGGCGGGTGTCTTCGGTTACCTTGTCAAACCATTCAAGCCCAGCGATCTCACCCCCGCAATCGAAGTTGCCCGCAGCCGATTTGAATCAAACATCGCTTTGAGCAGAGAGATAGCCGACCTCAGCGAACGTCTTGAAGCCCGACGAGCGATCGAAAAAGCAAAGGGAATCCTCATGCGCGAACATAGTCTCGACGAAGCAGAAGCCTATCGCCGAATTCAAACTCAGTCCATGAACGCCCGCAAGTCCATGAAAGAAGTCGCCGACGCGATTATTCTTGCCAACGACGTTTAAGCGCCAGGGCAAGGATAAGCCATGACATTCGACCAATTCCCTTCGTAGTATCGGTCGTGCCCAATACTGCCCTCGTCTGGCTTCGCCGCGACCTCAGGCTTCGAGACCATACCGCCCTTGCCCAAGCGACCGCAACCCACGAAACCGTTCACATTGCTTTCGTTTACGACACAAATATTCTGGATCAACTCACCAACAAACACGATCGCCGCCTTCATTTTATTCACCAATCTCTCGAAGAAATTCATCGCAAAACTAGCTGCCTGATCACTCTCCACGGTGATCCAATTGAACTCATTCCCCGACTAGCGGACGAACTCAAAGTCGACACTATCATCGCTGCCCATGACGACGATCCATACGCCCTCGCCCGAGACAAAGTCGTTCGGAGCAAACTCCAAGACAGATTTACGACCGTCCTCGATCACCTGATCCGAGAAAAAAATCAGATACTCAAAGATGACGGCACCCCTTACCGCGTTTTCACCCCTTACTCACGTGCATGGCGAAACTCAATAACTCCAAATGACTTCAGAGAGCGAACTCCTGATCTCACCAAAATCAAACCACCTAGCCAACTTGATACCGGCCGGCTTGGAAACCACCCTATAACAAAAATTGGGTTCGAACCGACAGAGCTCTGGCTTGCCTCTGGTGAAGACGCCGCACTTCAACGACTTCAAGACTTTCTTCCGCAAATTTGTGCCTACTCCCATAATCGGAACGATCCGTCAAAAAATGGTACTAGTGGCCTTAGCGTCCATCTCCGATTCGGCACGATCAGTATTCGCGAATGTTTTCGCGCAGCGCAAACCCAGCCTGGCTCAACCAAATGGGAGACAGAACTGATTTGGCGTGAGTTCTATCATATGCTCCTTGCAAATTTCCCCGAACTCGGAGAAGGCAAGACATTCCAACCTTCCACAAACGACATAAAATGGCCAGGCAATCCCGCTCATTTCGAAGCATGGAAAGCCGGTCAAACTGGTTATCCCCTCGTTGATGCCGCGATGCGCTGCTTCAAAGCCACCGGATGGATGCACAATCGCCTTCGCATGGTCGTCGCCATGTTTCTCACCAAAGATCTTCTCATCGATTGGCGACTGGGCGAGCAGTACTTCGCCGAAAATCTTCTCGACTTCGATCTCGCCTCGAATAATGGAGGATGGCAATGGTCTGCTTCAACGGGAGCTGATGCCCAGCCTTACTTCCGAATTTTCAACCCCATCCTCCAGAGTGAAAAATTTGATTCACAGGGAACTTTCATTCGAGAATGGGTGCCCGAACTTGCCACTTTAGACAATAAGAGCATTCACTGGCCGTTCCAGCCGGACGGCACCCGAACCTTGGAAACACCCCTAAACTATCCCGACCCTATCGTCGTCCACAAAGACCAAAAAGACAAAGCAATCGCCCTTTTCAAGAAGCCTTAACCCAGCTGTCGTTGTTCACCTGACTGCAACAGGCACTTCTGGCATGCCCGATACTTCAACTCTTGGTCTTTTATCCTGAGAGTTGAGCCCGAGTCTTCCAAGGATCGTAACTCACTCTGAAGTTGAAGTACTGCACCAACAATACAATCGAGTCGATTTTGGAGCTCGATGCAGTCCACTCCGCGATTTAGATCCAAAACCAGAAGAACCGCTTGGTCGTGGATTTGCCGTGTCTCTCGGTGGATTGCTCTTTGGAAAATATGAACATCCGACATAGTTCAATAATCAGCGAACGGATCACGATCCCACAGCGTCAATATTGTTCAACTCACAACAAGTTAAGTAATCCTTCTCTCACGCTTTGGTGACTCCAAATACCCCTCGAGCTGAATCATTGCGCCAGTCATTGAACTCAACCGACGCTGAATATCTTTACTGGATGCACCTTGCTTCACATCCAAAACGAGCAGCTCCGCTAACTGCAAAACATTCTTGGCCATTCGATCAACTAAGTCTGATGAATCCCCCTTCTTCAGGAAATGCTTTGCCACAAGTGCCATAGTCATAGTCTAAGTGAACAAGAAAAAATCACAAAGAGTAAATCTTGCGGTATTCATAACAGGCCCAATCCAGTTGAACCCACAAAACCAGCCATAATTTTCCCCGATGCAACGCCCGAATCCCTGGTACCGATTCGTCGCCTGGTTCTTCCGATACATCATCTACGGAAGCCTCGGCGGAGTACGCGTGCTCAATGCAGACCGAGTCCCCCATACCGGCCCGATCCTCATCGCTCCGATCCATTTCAGCACTGCCGATCCGCCTCTCATGGGTGCTGCCTGCCCGCGCCCCCTGCGCTTCATGGCAAAAAAAGAACTCTTCTTCTTCCCTCTCAAGTATTTCATCCGAAGTGTCGGAGCATTCCCGGTCAGTCGCGGCGAAGGCGATACCGCCGCTGTCCGACTCACCCTCGAACAATTGAAACTCGGTAATGGCGTTCTGATTTTTCCGGAAGGAACCAGAGGTGACGGCAAAACCCTCGGCAGCATCCAACTCGGATTGGCAATGATTGCCAAAAAGAGTGGAGCATTGATTGTTCCGGTTGGCATCAATGGGACTCAGCAAATGCTCCCCAAAGGACAAGCCATTCCCAAAAGAACTAAGCTCATCGTCTCATTTGGGCACCCATTCAGCTATGAAGAGATCGCAGTATCCTCAAATGAAAGAGAAAACCGGAGTCTGTTCGTACAGGAGTTAACCAAAAGGTTACTTGCCGCCGCCGAAGAAACAGGCCTCCACCTGAGTCCGCCTAGAATCGACGCTGAAAGCTAAACCCAACTGTTGGATCACCTTCACGGAACAAGTACTTGAGCGAGGCTCCTTGAAACGGCACAATCTCAACCCCTGCCGTGACCGAGTTCCGATCCGCCTCCCCAATCAGTCGAAATTCTTGTGAGAACGGCAGTGAAACGCTGTAGAAAACTCCCCCTCCATCCCGGCTCCATCCGCCGACCGTTAATATTGTTGGAACATTTTGGTTCAAATCGCCCCAATTTCCAAAATAGTAGCTGATTGCCGCATAAGCCGCAATCTCTCCCCGGGTCTGATCTGTGACGTCCAGAACCCCGAAGCTAATCCCAGGAGCAATGTCAGTGATCGGGCTCAAATAGTTATAACTCATGTTTAACCCCGGAGTGATCTTGTCAGAATCAAAGCTCTCACCCGAAATTTCAATCTCAAAGTTTTGAGTCAGACCGTATCCAATCCATCCAAAGGCGACATCGCGACTAGGAGTCGAAAGGAGCTCAAGCTTGACAACGCCTTCTGGAACTTTTCGACCCTGAGGAGTCGTGATCAATCGATCTGCCATCACTGCAGATGGGATCACGAGCATCAGAGCAACCAAAACGGAGACATGCACCTTCACAGTCAAACTTTACCTCGGCTAACCAAGCGGTTAAGTGAAGCTTCCATAATATCTTGAGTTTGTGCGCTAACGGAGTAGACCAATGCCTCACGATAAACTCTTTGCGCGGCGTGGTGGATACTGTTCGCTGCACCAGAAGAAGCAATCACTCCCGCATGAGTACAGCGAGCCGCCAAATCAATTGCCCAGGCCCGGGCTCGGAGTCGTGAGCCCAAGTCTTCCTCGTTCTCCATAATTTTTCCCCGGCAACGACCCAACTCTTCATCAAGTGCGAACCAAGCCTTTTGTATAAACGGTGCCCCTCGGTGAACATACGCTTGGTCAACAATATCCAAACCTGCTCGGGCACATCCCAAGGCAAACCAAGCCTGTAGGGTCACATTGATCATATCGTTATTCGCAAGCCAACCTGCGGGCTTCACAAATGCGACTCGTTCAGTCGGAAGTAACCAATTGGTTAATATTGCTTCCATGGTTTGTGGACTCTCCATTGCCGCCAGCCGCATCGGGCCTTCAAACGTGATTGCACCTCCATCTTGTTCTAAATCGATGAACGGAACAATGCCAAATACAGACTCTCCATTCGGCAAAGCCGCCCCGATCAAAAATTCTTGATAAAACAAATGACCCGTGACCCACGGTACCAATCCATCCAACCGATATCCCCCATCAACCTCTCTCGCGCGCATGATGGGTTCCCCCGGACGCCTGAGTTGGCTAAAACCGATTCCCACCAAGTGCTCATCCGCCATTCTCGGCAAGTAATCCTGCTTCAATTCTTGTGAACCCCATTTGGCAACCATGCTCACTGCGCTTTGATGCTGTGTTTGCAAGAATGCGAGTGATCCGCTTCTACGCGCCACCGCCTCCTGAAACATCCTAAAGGAAGTCTCATTCAACTCCGGCCCCCCAAACTCCACCGGTCGGCGCAACGCCATTAATTTCCGATCACACAAACCCTGAAGCGCAACCCGCAACTCCTCGACATCCCCGTCGATCAAATTCGCCCTTGGAGCAACGTAGTTGACCAAAAACTCCTCCGCCACCTCCAATTCGTGAATTATTGCTTCCATCCCTCTGTCCATACTCCATTTGGATCAAACGCATTTTTTAAATTCTTACGATACTGCTTGGAAATGGGATCAACTGAACCAAATCGGGTACCACCTGGCCCTAAGCCCCAACCAGAAGGTGGAATGTCTAGTTTGCGATCAGACCAAATCCATCGTCCCGATGAGTCCATAATTCCATGATTCGCCACGAACCCCTTCGGGACACGATGAATCCACGTCGATCCATCAAAACTCGGCAACTCTTGTTCTCTTGGCTTCAATGCAATGGGACTCAGCCGAAAGCCAATTTCCAGGATTTCAGCGAGTGAACCTCGTGAACCAACCATCATACGATGCAAGTCAAACCCCGCCACACTTTTGACCACCCCCGCTCCAGAAGTTACGACTTCGCCAGAGGCCAATCGCATCTTCATCCCAATCACCCAATCACGGATTGCTCCCACTGATTCTTGATGAAAATGAGGCAGCCCCAATCCAACCAAACCTCCTACTGTTTCGCCAGGATAGCCCAGCCAACCACGATTCCTCAATATTGGCAAACAGAGTCCGTCATTCTCCAAAAGTGCGGCCAAATCATCCAAGCGAACTCGCGAACCTACGCGGACAACGAGATCGTCAGGTCGATAATCAACCACTTGGTCAAACCCTTGAACTAAACGAACATCCGGGCATTCTGGCAACCAAACTGTCGCTGTACCGAACCCCGAAACCCTCATGTCGCGGCCCCTCGCCACCTCATCTTGTGTTCAATGCATCCCTTCGCATCCGGGATGATCTTGCAGGGATTGCAGCCCTCACCTGCCTCAAAGACTTCCCGCATCCGTCCATGAATACCCAATGAAACGGGATCAAACATGGATCGCAACAAATCTGCTTTCTCAATTCCAATTCCGTGCTCTCCCGTTACCGAACCCCCCAACTCCAAACACTTCTCTATGATTTTCTCTCCTGCACGAATAACTGCGTCAACCTTTCCCTCTTGCCGCTCATCGAAGTAAAAAATGGGATGCAAATTCCCATCTCCAGCATGAAAAATATTCGCCACACCAATCCCCTCTTCCTCGGCAACTTGGTAAACCGTTTCCAACATTTCCGGCAATCGACTTGGTGGAATAACGCCGTCGTGCGTCACCACCGTGGGAGCTAATCGGCCGAGGGCACCAACCCCCTTCTTGCGCGCCGTCCATAGCTTTGCCCGGGCCTGCTCATCCCCCGCTACCTGCACCTCGGTCGCTCCTTCATCCCTTCCTATCTGGATCAAATCTTCTAGTTCTCTCAAGGCAACTCCGCTAACCCCATCTGTTTCCACCAAAAGCATTGCTGCTGTTCCCACGGGATACTCCAGATCAAACCCTGCTTTTACCGCTGACAATACGTTTGCGTCCATCATCTCTAGAGCCGCTGGAGTAACCCCACTCCGCACTATTGCCCCCACACACTTTGAAGCCTCAACAGCGGAACGGAAGCACAAAGTCGCCGTTGCCACTTCCTGCGGATTTTTCGTCAGCTTGACCCAGGCTTCGGTAACAATCCCAACTGTGCCTTCACTTCCAACCACCAAACTCAGCAGATCCTCATCGCCACCACAGGGCCCACCGAGCTGAACGACCTCACCCCGGGCGGATACCATTTTGACCCCCAGCACATGCTGGGCCGTCACGCCGTATTTGAGCGTATGGGGCCCTCCCGAGTTCATCGCAATGTTGCCGCCAAGGGTGGAAACGCTCTGGCTGCTTGGGTCGGGAGCAAAGTGATATCCAAAAGGTTGAACAGCCTTGCTGAGTTTCAAATTTGCGATCCCCGACTGTGCGTGGAGCCACTCCTCGTCAATCGAGTAAGACAATATGCTCGTCAATTTCTTGGTGCTGATCACGACCCCACCCAAAGCGGGCATCGCCCCTCCGCTCAGCCCCGTACCCGCACCTCGGGGCGTTATCGGTATCTCATTTTCAAAGCACCATTTGACGACCAAAGAAACTTCTTCGGTCGATCGCGGAAGGACAACGACAACCGGAGCACTTCGCTCAACCGTATAGGCATCACTCGAATAAACGCGGCGAACGGCTTCACCCCCCAAAATTGAATCAGCTCCAATCAACTCCGCCAAAGCCTTTTCAATTCTCGCCGAATCTTCCACCACCACCTCATTGTATCCGAGTAACATCACCTCGTGTTCATCAGCTTCGAAGGCCCTGAAGGTGCCGGCAAATCCACCCTCATATCCCGACTCAAATCCGAACTTGAAGCGAACAACTACCCTGTACTCACAACTCGGGAACCGGGTGCGGGTGAGCTTGGACGATCTATCCGAAAACTCCTTCTTGAAGACGGAGAAATGCCTGCCCTCAGCGAACTGTTCCTCTTCCTTGCAGATCGCGCCAATCACGTTGAAACCATCATAAGGCCCGCATTAGCTGAAGGAAAAATTGTTCTGTGTGATCGTCACGCTGACTCCACCATCGTGTATCAGGGATATGCCCGTGGTCTCGACTTAAACTTTCTCCGGGAAGCCAATCTCCAAGCCACTCAAAATCTTAGGCCAGATTTAATCATCCTTCTTGATCTTGATCCCGAGGTTGGACTCGGACGACAAACCAATAAAGATCGTCTTGACAAAGAATCGCTAGAATTTCACCAAAAGGTGAGAAATGGGTTCCTGAGCGAATCGCTCCGCGAGCCAGCGCGATGGCAAAAAATAAATGCCGCCCAAAGTCCAGAAGAGGTCTTCCAAGATGTTTGGGCGGCTCTCAAGTCCCGATTGATCCCTTAAGGGAAGATTCCGCGCATCACGGTTGCTTCCGCAACCCGCTTGACACCAATAATCATCGCTGCCGTGCGCATATCGGTCTGGTGCTCGCGCATCGTATGCGCAACCGCACCATAGCTGTGGCGCATAATTCGCGAGAGTCGCTCGTTGACCTGATCTTCTTCCCAGAAGAAGTTCTGCAAATCCTGAACCCACTCGAAGTATGAACACACGACCCCGCCGGCGTTTGCCAAGATGTCGGGAACAACCAGAACTCCCTTGTCGTGTAGGATTTTGTCCGCTTCCAAAGTGGTCGGACCATTTGCCCCTTCTACAACAATCTTGGCTTTGACGGCATCAGCGTTCTTATCCGTAATCTGAGCTTGGATCGCTGCCGGTATCAAGATATCGCAGTCCAATGCAAGGAGTTCAGCATTCGAAATGTTGTCGCATTCTTTGTAATTTTGAATGCCTCCATCAACTCCGGAATACTTGTCGTACAGGTCTTGAATCGGCAACCCGTTGGCATTGAAAATTGCGCCGCTCGTATCGCTGATCGCAATCACTTTGGCACCCTTTTGCTCTGCCAATCGTGCGGCAACTGAGCCTACGTTTCCAAATCCTTGAACAACAACTTTAGAACCTTCAAGATTCATGTTATTGTTGTGGCAAGCCTCTTCCGTGCAGACAATCACGCCGCGACCTGTTGCTTCAACGCGACCCTCCGATCCACCAAGTTCAATGGGTTTCCCAGTGACAACGCCCGGAACTGTATAGCCGGCTTGCATTGAATAGGTGTCCATGATCCAACTCATGACCTTGGCACTTGTTCCCACATCCGGTGCCGGAATGTCACTCCGCTCTCCGATAATGGAACTAATTTCGGATGTAAAGCGGCGAGTGAGTTTTTCGAGTTCCCGATTACTCAACTCCTTAACATTGCATTTAACTCCCCCTTTGGCACCGCCGTAAGGAATATTAACAACGGCGCATTTCCAGGTCATCCACATTGCGAGGGCGGTTGTTTCACCCAGGTCTACATCCGGGTGATACCGGATCCCCCCCTTCGTTGGTCCTCGGCTCTGGTTGTGCTGAACACGGTAACCCTCGAAGCACACAACTTCGCCGCTGTCCATAACAACCGGGAAGTTGACGACCAGAGCGCGCTTGGGCCGCCCTAGAACCTCTATCAAACCCTCATCAAGATCAAGATAACCCGCAGCGTGTTCCAGCTGCTTTCGCGCCATTGCCTGTACGTCGTAATCGCTCATTCTTGTCAAACCACCTTGGGCTGGAACAGTCTTACCACCAATGCGAACACCGGTAAGGCAACTACGCCGTTGTAGACCGCCGACAGAATTGTAGCCCCAATCGCGGGCCCAAGTGGTGAAGGTGGGGCCAAGATAATCAAAACCAATTGAGCGATCAGGGTTCCCAGAGCGACCCAACCTGCTCCGCCCCAAACTGAAGGCTCTGATTCACTTCTTGTTCCAACAAAATATCCTGCCAAGACCCGACTCACCGCATAGTGAGTCATCGAAGCTCCCGAGATCGCCCCAGTTAAAATTCCGCTTAAGAGTCCCAAAGCCCCACCTGCTGCTGGACGTGAAACAAGGGCAACCGACAATGCGACCACAATCGGCAAGTTGACCTGCGCCCCTAGAATGAGATATCGATCTAAGAATCCCGCCTGAATGACAGTCGCAACGACCAGCATAAAAATTGCTCCAAAAACAGAAAATGTTTGTCTCACTTCAGGATTGCCACCTCCTTCGTCATTCCAATTTGACTGGATGGCAGAATGTAGGCGCGCCTGACCCCATATTCTCGATCATTAAAGTACTCCGAGACGAATCCGATACGTATTCCTCTGGGAATGAACTCGCTATAACCTGTCGTAATCACTTCAGTTCCTGGCGCAATGTCCACATCCTCAAACACATCCATCACTAATCGGTCGCTCCGCTGTCCCTTTGCTAATCCAGGGACGGGAATCGGTGATCGCGCAATGCAACCGATTCTCACTCCACTTGAGGTCAACAAAACAGCCTGACACGTTGTTTCAGAAACTGTACTTACCAAAGCGAGTAAACCATTTGGTGTAACAACAGGAAGATTTGGTTTGATTCCATCTTTAGCACCTCGGTTCAATGTAATCCTATTGTCATATGGAACGTAGTGAACAATGTCGGCGTTGACCCTGCTTCTTCCAACGGTACTGAGATTCAGCTTTTCTCTCAAATCAACGATTTGCTCTTCCATCCGCTCGGCTGAATCAATATAAACCTGGGCGGCGGCAAGCTGCTGTCGAAGTGCCAAATTTTCTGCCTTTAGTCGTTCTGCATCTCCAATTCCCCCAAAGAATCGGTCAATGATCTGAGAAAATCCATACGTTCTAGTCACCATCGGCATGACAATTGACCGCACAATGCCCGAAACAGGATCAACCACCCCTGCATTTCGTGATCGATTTTGCAAAGTTCCAAGCGCAACGCTCACCACCAATAAGGCAATGAGCCAGATCCATTCGCGCCGCGGGGGATCGTTTAGCCTCTCGATGCGTTCTCCAGCATCCGACGAATCGACGGATTCTCGTTCAACAAATCTAGCATACGACCCGTTCCGATCGCTACACAACTCAAAGGATCTCGAGCAATTAACACTGGCATCCCCGTTTCCTGAGAAATCAACCGGTCAAGACCTCGAATCAATGCTCCGCCTCCTGCGATCACAATTCCGGTATTCATGCAGTCTGCCGCGAGTTCGGGAGGAGTTGCTTCCAAAGTGAGCTTGACTGCTTCGACAATCTCATGAATGGGCTCATGAATAGCATCTCGAATCTCAACACTTGTGATCTCGGCTTGTCGGGGCAAACCAGAGATCAAGTCACGTCCTTTGATCGACATCGTGAGTTCTTCCTCCAGAGGAAAAGCCGACCCAATCTCAATCTTAATTTGCTCAGCCGTTCGCTCACCAATAAACAGGTTATAGGCACGCCGGACGTATGCCCCGATAGCATCATCAATTTCATCCCCAGCCGTCCGAACAGACCGACTATGGACAATCCCGGCAAGCGAAATGACCGCAACTTCAGTCGTACCGCCACCAATATCAACGATCATTGAACCAACAGGCTCTTCAATGGGTAATCCCGCCCCTATCGCGGCCGCCATCGGCTCCTCAATAACATACGACTTATGCGCCCCCGCTTTCCGAGCTGCATCGAGCACTGCATCACGCTCAACTTCTGTAACTCCGCTAGGAATCCCAACCACAACGGTTGTTTGGAGCGTCATTCCACGACTAGCCTTTTTGATGAAATGCTTGAGCATCGCCAAGGTTTGGTCAAAATCCGCAATGACTCCATCTTTGAGAGGTCGAATCGCAATGATGTTAGCCGGAGTTCTTCCTAGCATACGCTTGGCCTCTTCTCCAACAGCATAAACTTTTCCCGTGTCTCGATCAATTGCGACGACACTTGGCTCTCGGATAATGACCCCCCTACCAGCTAAATGGACGAGAGTATTTGCTGTACCAAGATCAATGCCAATGTCTCGACGAAAACGCGAGGTCAAAGACTTCAACCAACTATTCGGATATTGGGAGTTCACCTGAAAATCAAACTATCCAGCCTAGTTCCCAGAAGATTGGATTCCCACCGGGCCCCGTCGACCGCCAGCTGGACCGCCTGCTGCTGCACCACCACCACCCGCAGCCGCACTACCAGCATTCGGCAAGGCATTTGCGTATACTACTGCGCCTTCAGCTGGCTGAACCTCTGTGAGAGGAACCGCCGCCGGAGCCGTCAATGCAACTGGCTTGCGTTGAGTAAGCGCAAATGCGAGCGAAAAGCCAATCATAAAAACGATTGCCACGATGACGACGATCAAATTGGTTTGGTCCTTCAAAGTTGACTCCTGACGGTTCCTTCAGTTTAGCACGAAGAAGCATCAACTTTGATGCATCCTGTTAGCCAAAGGATACCGAACTCCTAAATTTAATGGCGGAAGTGCCGCGTTCCCGTCAAAACCATCGTGATTCCCAAGGCGTTGGCCCGCGCAATAACCTCGTCATCTTTGACACTGCCACCAGGCTGGATCACTGCCTTGACCCCGGCTGCCGCTGCAGTCTCTATGCTATCTGGGAAAGGAAAGAATGCATCACTTCCCAAGGCACATCGTGATGCCGCATCCCCTGCTTGCTCCAAAGCCAATCGAACCGACTGAACCCGATTCATCTGGCCAGCACCAACCCCAAGCAACTGCCGATCGTCCGCCAGCACAATAGCGTTGCTCTTCACATGCGGAATCATCTGCCAAGCTAGTTTCATTGCCGCTAGTTCGCTGCCCGAAGGTTGGCGATCTGTCACGACTCGCCACTCATGTCCCGGATCCTCGTCCGATCCCTGAATCAACACCCCACCACGAATCGACCGAACGGTGAGATAGGACTCCGCTGGAGATGTCGGCGCAACGAGCAATCGAACATTCTGGCCCCACCCCTTCCGATTCTTGAAAACCTCAATCGCCTCATCTGTAAACCCAAGGCCGATAACTACTTCCAAGAAGTTGTTGGGCTGAGTCATCGCTTCCGCTGCCGACAAATCAATGATTCCGTGGAAAGCGGCGATTCCGCCGAACGCAGAAATGGGATCACTCGATTTAGCCGCGCTGTAGCTCTCCGCCATCGAATCCATTGATGCTGCGCCACAAGGATTTCCGTGCTTGATGATTGCGCATGAATGAGGGGCCAAATCCATGACCAATTCCCAAGCCCCATCCGCATCAAGCAAGTTGTTGTAGCTCAGTTCCTTACCCCAAAGCTGTTCTGCTCGGGCAATCCCATTTTTCGCCAATGGATCAACGTAAAGCCCCGCGACCTGATGCGGGTTTTCGCCGTACCGCATCGGGAGTTGTTTCCGGACCCCCATCGTCACCGTTCCGGAAAGCGGGTCAACACCCGCGGCTTCACTGAGATATCTGGCAATCACTGAATCGTAATATGCAGTGTGCCGAAAGGCTGCGGCACTTAATTCCATCCGGAGATCATTGATCGTTCCTGCACTCAAAGCATCTCCAACTCGTTCATAGTCAGCCGGATCAACAACAATCGTAACATTATGAAAATTCTTGGCTGCCGCCCGGACCATGGCCGGTCCACCAATGTCAATCGACTCAATAGCCTCGTCCAAATCATGCTTACCGGTTACCGTTTTTTCAAATGCATAAAGATTCACACAAACCAAGTCGATTCCGACTATTCCTGCTTGATCCATCTGAGCAAGGTGTGACTCCAATCGCCGATCTCCTAATATTCCTCCGTGTACCATTGGATGAAGAGTCTTGACTCGACCATCCAGCATTTCAGGAAAACCAGTGATGTCAGCGACATCAGTGACCGTAATTCCTGCTTCTCGTAGAGCTTTTGCCGTTCCACCCGTACTCAAAATGTCAAAGCCCAGCGATACAAGTCGCTGGGCAAAGTCAACTACGCCACTCTTGTCGGTCACACTGATCAGGGCACGGGCCATGCCCCAATCCTACACCCCTAGCGATTTCCGCCGGGCCGACTGGTTCCACCTGCCGTCCCACCTGTTGAAGTTCCAGTGGTTCCGGTTGTCGAGCCCGTAGGTTCGCCCGTATCCCCACCATCCGGATCGACTGTTGGAGGATTTGGCTCTTCTTCCTTTTTGACTTTGACCGTTATAGTCTTCTTGGTCTCCAATCCTTGATCATCAACAGCGGTTAACGTGAATACCGTATCTTCGGAGACAATAAAGTCGCGGCGATCATCCATGGTTGTCAATTCATCTGTGCGGTCACCATAGGCCAGCGTCAAGCGGGCCGCCCCCGTTACCTGCCACCGGAGAGTTGTTCTGCCGATCAGGGGGTCAACTTCCAGCGGATCACCTGAAAAACGACCGATCTGCGCCTTAGAGTCCTTCACAAATTTGACTGTAATTTTCTCTTTCACTTCCTGTCCAGCTGAATTTCGGACAATGAGGGTGTATTCCATCGTCTTGACCCCCTTGCCGGGCAGATCATCCGGCGGTGAGGGCACCTGAATACTAGTTGCCTTCGGATCAATTTGCCCGATCGGCTCTAAGTAAGCGTAAACCGCCGCATCATTCAAGCGATAGTTGAAGACAACCGAGGATCCCAAAGGAATCTCTTTTTGGTTTGCCGCGAAGGCCAGAATCTTCGCTTCCGGCATCACTGGTGGCTCCTCAACTGTGACCGTCACAACAATGGGCTTACTCCTTACTTTCCCGGAAACCGCAACAAATTCAATCGTATAGTCGCCAGCCGCTTCAGGTGAAAAAGTCAATTCTCCGTCAGCCGGAAGCCGTTCGTTCAAAGCTCCACCAGCAGTGATCGTGACCGAATTCGCATGGCTCGAATCCCAAACCAGAGTCACCGGATCACCCACAGTAATCGATCTTGGCTGAACAGAGTAACTGACAATCTCGGGCGGCTTGGGAATGCTCAAAATCCACCCCACGAGAACCACCAAAATAGCCAAGACAGCAATCAGCGGCCCAGGTGAAACAATCGGCCGCACTTCAACATGAACCTGACAGTTCGCGGCTACCGCCGGATTGTCCGTGCTCCGAGTGCTAATCGTGACGGGAGCAATCGCCATCGACTGTAAGGCTTTCACCTTTGTCGCGGTTCCCGCCATCGGAATCAGACGTTGTTGCCCCGGTCCAAGCGTGATCTGATTCTGTTCGAACTCAAATGCGATCAAATCATCGACATCGCTTGCAAAAAGTTGCAAATTCTCTTCGGTGTTCCCCAAGTTGATAACGGAGACTTCAAACGCAGTTTCACGACTCATTGAAGTCACGGTTCCCCTTTTCGGATTCGCCTCAATCGAAACATGGCTAAACGAATTGACCGCCAAGGAACTTTGGACGGTCTTTGACTCCCCAGTATCCAAATTTCGAACCCGAATGACAAAAGGATAAATTCCAGCTTTACTTTCCGATTCTCGTGGAGGCTTGATAAAAATGCGCTCAACCTTGGTCTCCCCAGACTGAACCCACAACGTAGGCACCGGTATCGCTGCCCACTCTGGATCCAGGCCCTCGATTGATATTTCAAACTCTTCCTCTTTCGAACCTGCATTAACAATCTCAAATGCAACTGGCACGCTCGAACCTGGTTCAACCGTAGCCTCGTCATTCGCAAGCCGAATTGAGAAACTCATAGCTCAATTTTAGCACTCACACCTCTTTCCGACCATTCCAAAGCCGTAAACTAAATGTAATCCGAATGCTCGCATTCCTACTCCCCCTCCATCCTCCCCCCCAATTTACTGTCCAAACATACACCCAGGTACTGACTCCACCGGAACTTCTTCCCCTGGGCGGATATACCGAACGCGGTGATCACATTGGAGAACCCGGTGGACAAGAACTCTTTGCTCGAACCCTCATCATTTCGCTGCGAGCGAATAAAGTTGCATTTGTCAGTTTTGAAGGCTTGACTGTTCCCGAAAGCCTTCACTATGAAGTTCAAAGACGGCTTCCTGACATCCCAGTCTTTCTTGTTGCAACTCACACCCATTCCGCGCCGGATACGCAGATGCTCAACGAGAGAATGAAATTTCGAATCCCAGGGATCGCTCCATTCAAGCGGGAATGGCTTGATTGGTATGCGCTTCGAATTGCGGGCGGAATCGCCAAAGCCGAACAGTCAAAGCCAATCCCCACCAATCTCAACATCAGTAACTGGAGCACGAACCTTGCCCGCTCCAGAAGACCGAAATCAAGTGTGAGCAATACTCTCCATATCATCCAGGATCAAAACAATCAACCTTTGATCACAATTTTTGGTGCCCACGCGACCTGTTTAGAAGCCGATAATCGTAAAGCCAACGGGGATTGGCCCGGCGAATATATGCGTCGCACTTATGCCCTGGTTTTTCCTGGTGCGATCGGTAATGCAAGTCCCAATTTTGATCAGGCACAAGGTCAGAGGAAGGCGGAAGGCATCGCCATGGCACTCTTAAAATTTGTTTCAGGTGGATCAAAAATCAGCGAAAACCTCGTATTTGCGACTGAGCCAATCAAACTCGACCCGACCAAGCCCCACCCCGAATTCGCTAAGCAGAATGGAGTCAATGAAGCCCTTGCGACAATCGCCGTGAGCCGATTCGCTCCCCCAAAAGCTAACGTCACAGTTGCTCTCATTGGAAGTGTCGCAATTGTCGGTATCCCCGGTGAGCCGACACATGACATTGAAAGAACCATAAAAGCCCAAGCCGAACAAGCCGGATTTCAAGCTGTGGTCGTCAGTCACTGTAATGGCTGGATCGGCTACATCCTCAGCCCCGAAGATTACGATCGTGGCGGCTATGAAGCGACCCTTTCGTTCAATGGCCGAGAAACTGGACTCCGTGTGATCGAAGCGGCAACAAGGCTATTCAAAAAACTTTCTAGATCCGCCACAAACGCATATTCAGCTCAGAGATAACCCTTCGCAAAGAAACCAGAGCATCATCCCGCTCTTTTTCTACCGATTCGCCTTCGGCAAGATCACTGCTACCAAGCTCAATCAATGCTCGCCCGTTCCCTAAAATGGCGTCACCGTCTGTTGTCATCTGAAACATTTGTGGAACGGCATCCAGGAACGAATTGAGCCGAATCACGCTTCTCGCCGCACGATCCTTAGCGCCTTCTCCCCTGTATGTCGCAATCGAGTGATCCCCGAACCAAATGGTGTAGCTTCCATCTGAGCCAGGGATTGATCTTGCCGAGAGGGACGTCGTAGTCGAACTTCGTTTGATCGGCACGCCAAATTCGTTGAGAGAGCGAATAATGAACTGTGCTCGCTCGTTGGTGGGCGGGTGAGTGCGATAAATCCCCCAATCGATTTGTGGACTCAAGCGTTCTCTGTATCCGAGCCGCTCCATAAAAGTCAGTACTCCGACCGGGTTGTACCGGCTCTTTCGTAAATACTGTATTCCTCCGTAATCGGCCGATGTTTCAGCTTGGACACTCCACCCACTCGAAACGCCCGCTCCAACAAGTTGAGCCGCCATCAGTGCATTGACCGCATCGCGATTCCCGCCTGACATTGCGGCTGCGATCACCAATGGGAGTGTTGCCAAACTGAATTTCGCTTGTTCCCGCTGCAAAGTCGCGACGTGGCGAAACGCCGCATGAGAAATTTCGTGCGCCACTACACCGGCAAGCTCATCATCAGATTCAGCAAATTTGAGCAACCCTTCAAAGAAGTAAATCGTGCCCCCCGGCAACGAAAAGGCATTGACATCTTCGCCCTGGACTAATTTGAATTTGTACTCAAATGTACTGTGGCGTTGATCCCCCCAAAGAACACTCACAGCATCTTGATTGGCAATTTCCGCGATTTCGGCACCAATCGCTTGAAGGCGAGCCGTCGCATCGAGATCCGTACTTGGCTTGAGCTGCTTATCAATCTCTTCCTCAGCCTGCTTACCAAGCTCGATATCGCGTTGAATATCATCTTTGAGCCGCTTTTCTGCTTCTTCACTTTTCTTTTTTTCTTTCGGATCAAGTTCCTTTTCTTGAATTGAAAGAAGAATGTCTTCCACAAAAGCGGGCCGACTTGCGCACAAATCACAAGAATAACTAGCGGGCTGGGCGGGAGCCGAAGTTGTGAGAAGGGCCACGGAGGCCAAGAGTGAAAGCATTGTCGTACTAGCTCACCATACAAGACGTTCAAGGTTCAAATTCGTTCCCCAAGAGAATAGGTCGGTCGCGCTCTTTGTCAACGATGCACAAAATTCCGAACGCTTCGTCCGACTCATTCATGAATTGGTGGGCCACCATCGGGCCAACATGCACAACATCCCCTTGAACCAAATCTTGCCAGACTCCATCCAGCAAGACTTTCCCGGACCCACGCATCACGACAACACAATGCTCGTGTTGGTGCTTTTCGTGCGACGTATAGCCGCCTGGTTCAATCTCAAAATAACGCGTTTCAAACTTGCTTCGATCAGAACTAAAAAGAACCCGGCGGCTCACATCCTGCCATTGTCCTTCCTCATTCTTGTAGGTCGTTTTTTCTACACCTGGCCACTCAAGGCCAAGACCTTTCTCAATCATCCAAACATCACCACTGGTTTCAAAATTTCCCCTCGCTTCATTTGTTCATACGCCTCCGGTAGGTTACTCAGTGAAATCCGGTGACTGACGACCTGTTCGCCCCGGATCCGCCCCGACTTCAGCCAATTCAGTGCAATTTGCGTATCGTTCGGTCCACAACTGTAGCTGTTGACCAAGGACAAGTCCTGCATGTAAGCCCGTTCAAAGTCAAAGCCGAGCTTCCCGGGGGGAAGCGGCGCAAAGAGCCCAATCCTCGCTCCAGGATTTGCAATCGTGAGGGCAAACTCAAAAGCATCTTCTGAGCCTGGACAAACGACAACCACATCAAATCTCTCATTGGTGTCGGGTAGTCGGGCATCCACCCCACTTTTGACTGACCAGTCAATCCGTCCTGGATTGCGCTCGAATGCGGTACACCCTGGCATCATCAGCGCATGAAGCAACCCCATAACCCCAAGTCCAATCACCGCTGATTTTTCGCCCTCCCGATATCCCAGACGTCGAAGTTGTTTTGCTACACAGGCGAGCGGCTCCACCAGCGTTGCTGTAACTGCATCAAGCCCTTCTGTGACCCAACAATCGCCCAAAAGCTCCTGAGAAACCCCAAAATATTCTGCCATTCCCCCCGGATCAAGCTTTGTCTTGCGCCATGTTTCACAGTGGACAAACTGCCCTATGCGGCACAACTCACACTCAAAACAAGGCGCATGATGATGAGGTGAAACTTGAACCCCAACCGGAAAACGTTCATCCTGGGATTCAACCACAACTCCACAAACTTCATGGCCCAATACATGGGGGCCACTCACCGCTTTACGCTCCATGTACCACCCCATCAGTTCACCCGAGCAGAGTCCTGAAGCCAAACTCTGAACTAAAATGCCACCATCCGGGCACATAGGAATCTGAACTTCATCAATTCGAATTTCTCCACCGGAATGGAATCGAGCCGCTCTCATCATGTCCTCACGGGTGGAAGACATACTTGATTCCCCGCCCTTGTTCCAGGTCTCGAAACACCATCTCGCCGTCCGCCAAGTCTCGGTTACCAGAAAAAAGCGGTGACAAATCAAATTCAGGATGCAACAACCAACTTCGCGCCATCTTGACCGCTCTCGTTCCAAAGTGAAATGGCGAAATCACCGAGATGTCATCGTAATGCAATCGTTGGGTATCAAACCGAACCTGTGTCCCCGCCTTACATCCCCCAAAGAGCACCAAACTCCCGCCGCGTCGAGCAAATTCAAGCGACTTCTCCCATATTTCAACGTTCCCAGTGCACTCAACCACCAAGTCAAATTGCCCATGAACCTGTTCTAGCGGCAAACTCTTTGCCCCAAGTTGTTCGCCAACTTCTAGCCGATTCAAATTCCGACCCGCCAAAGTAATGCTCTGGACACCAGCCCGCCGGAGGGCTGCAACGAACATTAATCCAATTGCTCCCGGACCAATCACCAAAACCTCCATTTGGGGCTTCGGTTGAATCCGCATCACCCCTTGAGCAACGCAGGCAAGTGGCTCCAACAGGGAAGCTTGTTCAAAGCTCAAAGAGTCAGGTTTCGGGAAGACATTCGTCCGCGCAATCCGCTCGGGAATCAACAAAAATTCGGCGTATGTCCCCAAAACTTTTGTCGCCATGATCGATTCACAGAGATTTTCTTGATCATTTACGCACCAGCGACATTCTTGACATGGCGCGGAATGAACCCCCATGATGTCGTCTCCAACGGCAAATGGAGCTCCGTTTCCGACTGCAACCACCGTCCCACTGTATTCATGTCCAAAGACTCCTGGCATAGGAATTTGGGGATGTCCTCTCAAAAATGCCTTCAAGTCCGTCCCACAAGTTGTAGCCGCTCGAACACGGATCACAATATCACCCGGACCAGGAATCGGAACTGGCACCGAACAGTATTCCAAGCACCCCGGAGCCTGCAGCACCAATGCCTTCATCGTATCAGTTTTCAACTCGTTCTCAATGAGCGCCATTCCAAAAGTCGGCTGGTACACTCCAGCCACTCCCAATCGGAGCCTACCAACCCACAACGCTATGCCCAACGTCAAAACGTCCGTTTGGATCAATGCTCCGCTCGATAAAGTCTACGCAATCGCGCGTGATAATCGCTCATTTCCCGAATTTATGGAGGATGTCGACTCACTCGAAGTCACCAGCGAAACCGAAACGACGGTTGTTTCGGACTGGGTCGGCCGAGTCCCCGCGTTCAATCTCAAAGTGCGGTGGACTCAAGAGGACGTTTGGAATCACGACACCCATACTTGCATTTTCACCCAGGTCAAAGGGGACTACGACAAGATGGTCGGAACCTGGCAATTCACTGCTGAAAACGACGGAACTCGATTTGACTCCGTTCTCGACTACGAATATTCGGTGCCCGGTCTTGGCCCCCTCGTTGGAAAAGTTATCTACGGCCTCGTCGTAAAAAATATGGAAGGCGTCCTGGGAGCCATTAAGAAACGCGCAGAATCTCAGGCTTAAACGTGCAAATCCATCAAGCCTATGTCGGCCATCTCATGGTCGGAATTGAATCTGCCGATCACGGCAACAGCCTTGCTGCCGTTAGCACAATGCTGATTGATTACGGTGTTCCGGCGATCCCTGTAACCCGAGACGGACTCTATATCGGACTAATCTTCGAACACGACATTCTCACAAGCTTGAGCCAAGGTCGCGAACTCAACGCACCTGCCGATCAGGTCATGCGGCAGACCGCGGCAATTTCCAATCGGGCTTCTGCTTCAGAAGCCCTGCGCGCTATGGAAGCCGCCAACGTCTCAACCCTTGCCGTTGTCGATGACCAATCGCGAGTACTGGGCGTCATCACAGCATCACGTCTCATCGCCGCAAACGATCGTTATGCGCGCCCCAAACTTGTCGGTGGCCTCGCCACACCGTTCGGCGTCAGGCTCTTGGGTGGAGGCGTTACGGGTGGTGCCAACTCCTGGCAGATACTGGGGACAGGCGCGATCATGTTTCTCACTTTTCTACTTGGGAGTTATCTCGCCCTTGTCGTGTCGTGGTTCGTCCCCGTTGATATCCGAGTAACCGATTGGTACACGGCTATCCATTACGGAATGGGACTCCTGTTCTTCCTATTGTTGCTCCGATTCCAACCCCTCAGCGGCTACCATGCCGCAGAACACATGGTTGTCCATGCGATTGAGCAAAGCGAGCCTTTAGAACCTGAAACAGTTTCCCGAATGCCTCGCGTTCATCCTCGTTGTGGAACAAATGTCGCTGTTGCCGCCGGGCTGTTTCTCAGCATTTCTGAAACCCCTTTTATTCCCCAATCTGACATTAGATTTCTCATTGCTCTTCTTACCACCATATTCCTATTCCGACCACTGGGAGCATTGGTGCAACGCGAATTCACCACCCAACCACCTAGCAATAAGCAACTCGAAGCGGGAATCAAAGCCGGAAAGGAGTTGCTCGCCAACTACCAAACGGGATCAAACACTCAAGTTTCGATTCCTGTCCGAATCTGGCAAACCGGAATGCTTCACGCCATTGCTGGATCGATGGGAGCGGCCCTTGTGGTCTATCAGATTCTCGCAGTCCTTCCCATCCCTGATTACTGGAAGGTAATCTTATGAATTCGAGGTCATTCGATCAGTGGAAACCTTCTACAACATTCTTCTCGTGATTGCCGCACTCATCGGCATCTCCTTCTCTGCGATCATTTTCTTCACCGGTAAAGGCGACGCGATGTCCGGTGGCGGTGGTGGTGTCCGCACTAACTTTAAAGGGAAGGCCAGCTTTGATGATCAAATGTACAAAATTGTTCTCACCCTCGGTGGTTCGTTCATGGCTTTGATGCTCATCTTAGACGTGATGGCGACCCGCATTTTTCAAAACTAATCCTTGGGGCCACATCTTGGCCATAAAAATCCTTCACACCAACGACTTCCACGGCAAACTTACAGAAGATTCTCTGCCGCAGCTTGTTGCCCTGCGTGAAATGTGTGATCTTTATTTTGATTGCGGTGACAGCATCAAGTCCGGAAACCTCGCCATCCCGATAAAATCAGACCCAGTCTGGCCCTTACTCCAAAAAGCGAGAGTAACCGCTACCGTCCCGGGCAACCGAGAATCACACATTCTCAACTCCGTAGTCCAAACAAAGTTCTCCGGATCGACACACCCAATCTTATGCTCCAACTGGTTCCGGCGAGACGGCACCCTTTTCCTTCAAAATGAACTTAAATTGGAGAAAAACGGCCTCAAGATCGGCATATTCGGTGTCATGGTGCCCATGGTTACTGATCGAATGGCGAGCCGTCACACGAGTCAATTTCTCTGGACACAACCGATCCCTGCCGCTCAGTCACAGGTTCAAAATTTGCGGCCCCATGTAGACCTTCTCATTTGCTTATCGCACATCGGCCTGACTCAAGACCGCCGACTCGCCGAAGCATGCCCAGAAATTGATCTGATCTTGGGAGGACATTCCCATTCCGTTCTGACGGAGCCGGAAATCATCGGCAAGACCGCCATTTGTCAAACGGGATCCCACGCTCGGTTCATGGGGAACTACGTCTGGGATGGTTCACTCCAGTCTTATGAACTCATTCCTTGGAGGCAAGGATGATCGCACAAGTGGACAATTTGGGTCACCGATTCGATCAAGGATGGCTGTTCCGACATGTCGCCTTTGACTTGAATACTGGTGATCGGCTACTCATTCAGGGCCGAAACGGCAGCGGTAAATCCACTCTGTTAAAGTGCCTAGTTGGCCTCATGATCCCGCGAGAAGGAACATTTGTCGTGCCCGAGGCAATCGGTTATGCCGCTCTCGATCAGAGTCTCTATCCGGCCCTAAACGCCATAGAACATTTGGAGCTCTCCGCTGATCTGCGGAATTGTGATCCCCAATCGCAGACCCTCTTAACTCAAGTCGGTCTTGCCGACCAAGCTACTAAGCCCTGTCGAACATTTAGTACCGGGATGCGATCTCGACTCAAAATCGCCCTCGCCCTCCAGCAGCATCCGGCTCTATTGATTCTCGATGAACCCACTGCTGCCCTCGATCAATCAGGGCGCGACCTAATTCATTCAATCATGGAAGAATTTCCAGGGGCTGTGATCTACGCGTCCAATGATGACGCTGATGCGAGGTGGGCCACCCATGCCCTCACCCTTTAACCGCGCATGGCGGGCGTGCCTTCGCAAAGAATGGCGCAGCGAAATTCGCAATCCCCACGGCCTCTACCTTTCGTTCCTGTTCGGGGCGATGGCAATGGCGTCCATTATGTTTGTGACCGGGACTCAGCGTCCGACCGCCGAAATGGCGGGGGGGCTCTTCACCATCGTGATCCTATTTAGTGCCCTCCAAGCTGTTCCCCGACTATTCTTAGCCGAGGAAGAACAAGGCACTTTTGACCTTGTACGCCAATGGGGATCGCTCGACGCTCTTTGGCTCGGCAAGGCTCTCTTTGCTGGGCTACAGCAGCTCATCACCGCTCTTGTTCTCGGCGTCCTTTTTGCAGGAATCATCCCTCTGCCGATCGTCAGTCCGATTCACTTTTGGATAACGATTCCTCTTCTCGGGCTTGCGGTCGCGAATGTGCTCTCACTGACGAGCTCAATTGTTATCACCGCCCAAAACCGATGGATTCTTTCCACCGTTATTGCTCTTCCATTGCTCTTCCCATTCATTTTCCTAGGGATTTCCGCTCTGCGGGTTTCGTTCGGAATCGGATCATTAGAGGGAGGCTGGCAAGCCATCGTTGCCCTTCTGATGTACGGTATCGCTCCCCTGGCAATCGGGCCAAACCTTGCCCGAACTCTCTGGAACGAACGTAAGGACCCGAGTCAAAACCCGATTGGTCAACATAATGAGGTCAAGCCATGAAATCAGCTTGGTTTGCCGTACTCGGGATCGCTATGGGGCTTATGCTGATCGGCACGATGCTCGTTCCGGATGCTCAACTTTTCCGCGATCCGACTATGGCGAGAATTATGTTCACGCATGTTCCATGCGCGATGATCTGCTCCGGATTCCTGATCGCTTCAGCCTGGCACGGGTTCAAGGTTCTCAAAAACTACAACGACACCTCCGCAACCAAACTCCATGCTGCGGTTGAACTCGGTAGCCTCTTTGCCGCTTTGACCATGGTTACGGGAATCTTATTCAGTAAGATTATGTGGGGCGAGTATTGGCATGGCGATCCTCGACAAGTTTCCTTTCTCATCGTCCTCTTCATCTATGGCGGATTGCTAGCCCTACGCGCTGCATTTCCCGACCCTATCCGCCGTGATCGGAATACCGCCTCGTACGCTCTTGCCGCAATTTTGCCCTCGATATTCCTCACATTTGTCTATCCGCGCCTTAAAGCGGTTCAGCAACAATCGTTTCACCCCAGCAACACAATAGTAGAAGGTCAGATGGACATCTTCTACAGCGTCGGCCTCTATGGAAGCCTAGTGCTGATCGCTATCATTGCCATTGTCGTTTTCAAACTCCGAGTTCGCACCGAACTCCTCGCCCGCAAACTAGAAAATCATGGAAATCTCGAAACTCATAGCGGCGATTCCGCCTCTCCTCGTATGGTTCGGCCTGTGGCTGTATCTCCGGAGCATCTCGACTAAACAAGCCGCCCTGGAATCGAAAATCGAAGAACTCAGTCGAGTCGACTAAGCTCTTCTTTTAATTGATCAATTGCCATCATTCGGCCTGGGTCGCGACCGGCGAGTGCCGCCAGATAAAGCGAAACCCAGTCACCGAAGTGCGCCAAACTCAGCATCTGGGCCAACCGCGTTGATCCCATCGCCGTTACATCCAAGAATGAGGTCGCATCTCCAATCAATCGCTTCGTTATCGCAATTCGATCCCGAATCCTTTGGCTCTCGTCACCACCCCAAAGTACGACTGAAACCAATTCATCAACTCCCTGCTCGTGTGAACCTTCCCAACCCAAAATTTCGTTGTGGCAAAGTTCCGGGAAGAAGTGAGTAATGACCATCTCCTTAGAATTTTCGTTGATTTGCCCACGCCATCGTTGCGCCAACGCATATTGCCAGCCCCCCGCGCCGTAAATCGTCGCGAGCTTGCCCGACATCGCTTGCGCCAGCTTCTTGGCCGGATTCGCCGCTTCTGGCTGTTCAAATCCGCAAGTCAGAGCCACGGATTCAATCGCCGAAAAAACATCATCAAAATCCTGATTGGGTAGGTACCCCAACTTTTCGCACGAAACAACCAAAGGCAGAAACATATATCCTAATGCCGTACGCGGCGGCTGTCCGCCCGGAACCGAAATCACCGGATAACCATCGGCTACCGCCCACTCGCTCAGTTTTCCCCCGCTCGAAACAACAACAATCGCTGCCCCTCGTGCTTTTGCATCCCGGTAAGCACTCAGAGTTTCTTCGGTATTGCCCGAGTAACTTGTTGCGAAGACAAGGGTATCACAATCCACAAACGACGGCATTGTGTACTCTCGGTTGACCGACCCCGGCACTGAGCCTTGATCAGCCAATAGAGCCGACAACAGGTCTCCCCCCGCCGCACTCCCCCCAAGCCCCGTGACTACGATTTGCTTCTTGCCCTTGAGCGTTTCTGGTAACGCCACTGCGCGCGCAAAAGACCGCGCTTCGTGGCATTGGATTAAGAACCCATTCGTGAGAACCGACATCTCCATCGGGTCATGCCGATGGAGAAATTCTTTGTCGTCGAGATGGCTCATTTAATCCGCAAACGGATCATATTCGTCCGCTGCTGGGGCCGACTGCTGACTTGGTGCATATCCGCCACCACCAGATTCGCCGCCTTCTCGAGGCCGGTCAAGACCCTGGACACTTTCTGCGACAACTTCGACCGACTCCCGGGGATTGCCGTCTTTGTCGTTGTACTTACTGGTCTGGAGGCGACCTTCAACAGCGACCAACCTACCTTTGCCCAGATACTTTCCAACAAAATCCGCCGAGTTGCCCCAAGCCGTAATGCGGAAAAAGTCAACATCTGTCCCGTCCTGACCCTTAAATCGACGATCAACGGCAATGCTGAAACTGGCGACTTGCTTGCCCGATGTTGTTGTGCGAACATCCGGATCCCGAGTCAGTCGTCCAATGAGTACGACGCTATTCACGCTCATGGTGCTAGCTTACTCAGTTTTCCAATTTGTCAATGCGGTGTCGAATAACCGAATCGTTGATCCGCATCAATCGGTTCAACTCGTTTGGAACGGTAGCCGGGGCACTAAATTTCATCAGAACGTAGTTGCCGTCTCGGTGTCCGTTTATTTCGTACGCCAATTTGCGCTTATCCCATTTGGCGGCAGATTCAACGTCTCCACCGTTCTTTTCGACGATTTCCTTAAAGTGGTTTGCAACATCCTGAACTTCGCCGTCGTTGAGGCTAGAAGGCACGATGTAGAAGGCTTCGTAATTTCGCTTGTCCATTGAATAAAGATTGCTCCTTTTGGTCTTTCGCTTAGCTTGGGGTGCACTGGGCACAAGGAGGCAAAGCGAAGGGAAGGATACCTGCCGCGCCTCCGGGACCCAACCCTCAAAAAATTGCGGAACCTCTCACCACACCTGAAGGTAACTCAACTCAGGAGAAGTCCTTCAGATTATGAACAAACGCTTCACATCCGCCCTCGCCGGAACCATCCTCATCGGTGGAGCTCTCGGCGTCGCTGTCGCTCAGAACAAAGCCGTCGCCGAGACGAATGGGCCACTTCCCGCTCCCTCACCGCAATCAATGTCGGCTGGAGAGATGATTAACTACCTCAAAGAGCAAGACACAAAGTTCATTGTCGAAACCACCAAAGTTGATCCGAACAAGAAGTTTGAAGTCAATCTCAAAGGCCTCTCATCGGATGAAGCTGCAAAAGCCATTGCTCAAGCTCTCGACCTCTCCGCAGTCAAAGAAGGCAACGTCTGGGTTCTGCGCGACGGGATGCCATTCGGATTCACCTTCAATGGAATGGATGGATTGGACTTCGATTTCGAGGAAATGAAAGAGCTTCGAGGATTGAGCGAACTCAAAGAACTTAAGGAACTTGAAAAGATGAATTTCGAGTTCAAAGGACTTTCCGAAGAGCAGCGAAAGGAAATGGAAAAAGCCATGAAAGAGGTCGAAAAGTCTCTTTCCAAAATCAAGATCGAAATCAACGAAGGAGAATTGAAGGGACTAGGAGAAAAAATTCGCAAAGAAGTTGGTACGGCAACCCGAATCGAACTCAAGCGAATCGATGATCTCATCAAGTCAATCACGTCCGACCAATGGAAGTTGATGGAAAAACAAGGTCACCTCAAATTGTCAGACTTGACTCCAGCCCAAAAGGAACTCCTTGGTAACCCCCAAGGTAATGAAGAAATGTCCATCACAATCAACCGTGACGGCAAAAAGCTCACGATCAAGAACTGATCAATCCTCTGAATCCCCATACCTCCATTCAAGGGCTGGGGATTCTCTATTCTAAGCTTGTACCATTTGTGACCAAAGAGAAGTTGTATCCAAACAGCTTTGACGCCTTCCGGCACATCACCATCCGACTCAAAAAGATCTCGAAATATTCCATCACCGATGCAAAGTGAGTGTCAATTTCCAATACCAATTGGATTGTTTTGGTCTCCTCATCCATTTCAACACGCGACTTTGTGACGGCATAGTTGACACGGTCATGAATATCAAAAGTCTCCATCATGGGGTTCTGAACGCGAGATCGGTGAACATCGCTCTTGTCTGCAACAATCACAGCGGCTGACATCACGCTGATGGGAGTCCCCGCCAATTCTTCATGGTTTCCAATTGCCCCTAAGATCGGAGCAATTTCTTCCATCGGCATTCCCATTTCATTCAAGAGTGTGAATGCCAAACCCGCCCCACTAATTGGGTGGTCATGCCGATTGATCACGTTACCAATGTCATGCAGATAGGCCGCGATTTGAGCAAGCTCGATTTCCCGTTCCGGCATCCCCAATTTCTCCATGATGTGCTTGGTGATACCGCTAACAATCCCAACATGGCGATGACCATGTTCGGTATAGCCCATGCTGTTCAAAAGTTCATTGGCTCCGTCAATCATCGTCATGATCTTTGGATTTGCCTTGATCTCCTTCAGGGTCAAGCGGGGTGCAGTTGGTTCTGTCGGTTCAATCATGGTTGCACATAGGGTTTAGTCGGATGTTTCTTGTTGAAATCCAGCCACCAATGGATTCCCATTTGTCCGTCGTAGGCTTTCACCCGGGGAATCCGGAGCGGATTAAAACTCTTGCTCATCGGCGAAGGTGCTGGTTCTGAACCAGCTAAGACGACATTACTGTACCGATAGTTCTTGCCGCCATAATGAGCCGACTTTAGAAGATCGCGATTTTTTGGTAAGACCCCATAGGGGAGGGCCATGGAATCGGGAGTGAAGCCGAGTTTTCTCACATATTCAAAGCTCTTGCCAAACTCAACTGAGACTTCTGAATCCGAAATTTTGTTGAGAGAGCGGTGAGTCATCGTATGAGACCCAATTTCTGATCCCCATTTTTTGAGCAAACTGAGCTTTTTTGCTGCGTCTTCTTGCCGCCCAAACGGACCGTTTGGCAAAACAAAAAATGTCCCCTTCACGGGAAAGTCAGGATGCTTTTTTTCAAAACTGCGCCAAATTCCGACCATCGAATTGGGATCAGTTGTTCCATCTGATTTCAGCGAGAACTGGCTTGGGTCGGAGTCATCGAAAGTCAAAACAACTGGTGATGATCCACGGGGCAAGCTCATTCGATTCGACCCATATTCAGCCAGCGTGACTGGGCGATAGCCCAATCGAAAGAGTCGCTCCAAATCAGCCAAGAAGTTCTTCCGAGAACGCACCATGTACTTTTCTTCTGGCCCAGTCCGGTGATACATTAATACAAGCACTGTGCCTTGCCGATTTCCTTTGCGTGACGTCACTCGCACCGTTGGCAGAGCTAGTTTTGGCTCTTGACTTCTGAATGAACCGGAACTGTCTGACCACGTAAGAGCAATGAGGAAGTTGATTATCACGGACTAGATTTCTGGAACTCCCTCACTTTCTCAGAGTATTCACGAACAAGAGATTGGCTTTCAAGCAGGGAATGACTTTCAGCATAGATATGGAATGAAGGTTCGTATCCGTCAGGCAAGATCAGCACCCAAGATTGTTCGTCATAAAAACGAATTCCTTCAATTAGCTCCACCTTTTGGTTGGGGGGACTCAGCTCACCCAGCTGCCTCATCACACCACCTTTCGCTTCCCATGGGCAGTCAACGGATTGAAAAGCAAGGTGGAAATCGGGGAGGTCAGCGACTACTTCACTCAATTTTCTTTCTTCGAGTTGTAAATATTTAGAAAGCAAAACCGTACTGAGAAGTCCGTCAAATCCTGCATGAAAGGCTGGGAAAATGAACCCTCCTTCGTCGTTACCCGCTAACGATACGGACTCGCCAACACTCGCAGCCATCAAGTCTCGAATTCCTGATTTGCAGCGCACAATTTCCGCTCCCTGACGCATCAGGAGTTCTTCTAATCGCTTCGGCGCTGTGACACTCATCGCAATTTTTCCAATATTGCCAAACTCTGCCATCAGTTGAGACATTGCGGCAAAGAGGGTGTTCCCGCTCAGAACAAGCCCCTGATCATCAACAACAATGATGTTCTCTCCCTCGTTCAGCATGAGAACACCTAGTTCGCATTGAACATTGGCCACGATTTGCTGCAAGTTCGCTAAGTGATCATTGATCTCCGAAGGCTTTCTTGGTGCCGAGCGAGCATCGTTATAGGCATTCAGAGCCAGCGCATCAATCCCTGCCTTGCCGAGAATTCCTGGAAAAATCGGACTGACCGAACTGTATCCATAATCGACAACGATTTTCGGTCGTCGCTCACCGATGTTTTTTGGAATCAACTTCAGTAGACTACGGGAGTATTGTTCAACCGGTTGGTCAGCATCTTCAATGATCCCCAACCGCTCCGGATCCGTTCTGTGAAAATCTTCTCGGAAGAAAGCTGCTTCAATTTTTCTCTCTTTATTTCGGTCAAGATATGCTCCCCGTTCATCTAAGCACTCGATAAGACTCAACCGGTTGTTCCCTGGTGATTTCCGGACACTGATTCCCGCCACAGCGGACGACTGACCCAACGCATGGCGAAAAACGGGCATCGGCTGCCCATGCATATCCGTCACTTGACAGCCGGTACTAAGAAGTGCCCCCATCAGGCTCCGTTTCAACATCCGACTGCTCCGCGCACTGTCACGAACCACCAAGACCTCTTTGCCTTCACCCAACGTCGACCCAAAGGCAAGTCCTAGCCGTGTCGCAAAGTCCGGCGTTAGTTCAATATTGCTCAGGCCCGCAACCCCGAGATCGCGGAATAGTGCCCCCCGCCATCGATTACCAACGACGAGCGACATCGTTACAGTTGAACCTCGCTCGATCACCTTGTCGGGCCAGATCTTAACTTTTGACCGAATCGTGCTCCCGACATCAATAAGGGTTCGGTCACCGATGACAGATCCATCTTGAAGGCGACTATCTCGCTTGATCGTCACCCGAGAACCTACGATTGAACCGACGATTTCTGTATCAATTCCTGCGTAACTTCGATCCCACAAAACACTTCGCCGGATGGATGCACGCTCTTCTATCAAGCAGCTGTCGCCAATCACCGCACCAGGGCCAATCTTCGCCCCGCGTTTAATCCGAACATTGCTTCCAATGCAAACAGGCTTTTTTAACGAGGCAGACTCATCAATGATCGTATTCTCACCAACCCAAACCCCTGGCTCAATCATCTCTCCGGGAACATCTAGTTTCGTTTTTCCATTCAGAAAGTCATCCTGGGCTTCTCGGTACTGCTCCAAAGTTCCGACATCGCACCAATATCCGTCCATGACATAGCCAAACATAGGAGCATCCTTTGCCAATAACTGCGGAAACACATCCTGACTCCAATCTGTTTTTGTCTTGGATTCAATCAAATCAAACACTTCGGGCTCCAAGATATAAATGCCAGTGTTGACTGTATCGCTAAACACTTCTCCCCAATCCGGCTTTTCCAGAAATCGATCAATCCGCCCGTCCGGCTTTGTCATAACGATGCCAAATTCGCGGGGATTCGGCACTCTTGACAAAACTAGAGTCGCTACACTCCCATTATCACGGTGAAATCTGAGCGCATCTGCCAAATCACAATCAGTCAAGGCATCGCCACTAATGATGATGAATGTGGAATCACGCAACAAAACTTCTGCTTGCTTCACACTGCCGGCGGTTCCTAGTGGAATATCCTCCAGTGAGTGGGTGATATTCACCCCAAGTTCTGACCCATCTCCAAAAGTTGTTTGGATTTCATCCGCCAAGTAGTGCAAAGTGGTGACAATATCAGTGATACCGTGTTGTTTTAAAAGCTGAATGATATGCCACATGATGGGCCGGTTCGCGATCGGAACAAGCGGCTTGGGCAGGTTTACCGTGATTGGTCGCAGTCGGCTACCCTCACCTCCCGCCATCACGACGGCTTTTATATGGTTCCCTCCCCTCTTTGTGCTCATATCACCATATCCTAGTAGTTGGGACGTCGAACAGATTCCATTCGCGCCAGGGATGGGCTAATCGGATCTCTGTTCTTCGTGGAGTTCAACTTCCGCCCGTCTGACATGCCGGAGATCGGATAGAAGCGAGTCAATAGACTCCCGCCCCAAACTAGTGCGAAGCTCGGGAATTTCCGTCTTGGCAATGCGTGTTGATTCTTCAACCTCGTCGGCAAGTGATTTGAGCTGCTCTGCTAATCCCCGCGCTTGATCAAAGATCATAGGCGTTTGAGGACTGGAAAAACGATACTCCTTGGGATGCGTCGCCGTAACTTTGGCCAATCCTCGCAGAGCGTCTTCAATCTCTAGCCCAGCAAAATCATCAATAACCGATTGAAAATCATCTTTGCGATTCTTGAGGGGCTCCCCAATACACTGCCGACAGAGAATGATCAACTCCGCCATAGCAAGGTCGGCTGCTTGGCTGGCTCGCTCTCGCAAAGCTGTCCAATGTTCAGGAATTTCACCGGCGTTCCACCGACCATCTTCAAAAGCGCGGTGAACGCGGCTCCAATGATAGGCTGAAGCTTCAATCAATTGCATCGCAACTGGATCCATGTGCTTAGGCAATTTCCGCTCCCGATCCAACTTGCGGAGTTCCATAATGACCCCAAACGCTTCATCGATCAATCGCTCTTCAGGAGTTGCCTTTTTTGCGGACTGAGTTCCAACTTTTGATCCGTAACTGTAAAGGGCGATGAGCGCGGCGAAAAACGATGCAAAAGCAACAAATCCTGCGGGCGGCCCCATAAATCGCGCCCCAATCATCCAGACTCCCATCGCAACCACGGGAGCCCCAACCCCCGAGGCAAGACACCCCAAATTTTTCACCGCCGAGATGCGATCAATGATGGGACTGTTGTGGTTGTGGTCGATGTATCCCGCCGCATACGGGAAATCGCGTTTGAGTTTGCTGGACGCCATGGAGTTGTGAAGTAGCCCTAACCTATCACGTTTTGAGGTCAGCAAGGGTTCCGACTACCGACGAATCGGGCCAGAAAGCCCCCCTCCGCCAGTCGAACCCGTTGTTCCTGTCGTTCCGCCCCCACCCGCGCCTCCACCAGGACGCTCGGGCAACTCATTCTCATCAATCATGACCGTCCCTTTCAGATTCTCCGCTTCCATGTCATCCTCCCCTTTCTTGGTCGAAACCTGGAGGAAAGTAGCCGTCATATCGTCTCCGATTGAATTTCTTAATCTCACTAATTGCCCGGTCGCCGACCGGAGCACCAAGACGTCTTTCTCGCCGTCATACTCTGCCCGATGAGCTGTGACTTCTCGCCAGCTCATTCCTCCCAACTCTTGCCGAGCAAAAGGCTGAAGAGTTAATATGGCTTTTCTTTCACCTTTCCGATACCAATATTCAACTTGTCCCGCCGTCATCACAATCGGATATTGGCGAAGGTTTTCGGAAGATCGTTCAGGATTATCGTTCGACCCACCGGGACGGGGCCTGGTTTGCGCAATTGATTCAGGAACTAAGGGCACAATTGGCGGAATTCCCGTTTCTTTGGGTGCCGAATCTTCCGGCTTAATCAACATATCTACGATGCGCCCGGTGAGGGTTGCTTTGCCGATTTTCCGCTCAATAACGGCTTTATCGCACTTAATATTGGCGTCAATTCCAAAATAAGTGACATTGCCTTCGGCCGTAACGATATCATTCTTGCGGTCATACACCATCTTATCCGCGGTGACGATCGTGTCCTTATCTTCGCCCCGAGCATCGGTGTAAGTCATGATGTCGCTCTTGATACTCGACCGCTTAGCTTCAACTTTCCACGGCGTTCGTGCCTGGCCCTGAACAGCAACTGGCCCCACCCAAGTGATCAACCCCGTTTGAATTTCGTTCGTTTTGAGGAGGATCGTTACATCTTGACTTGTTAAATCGCCTCCCTCAAGTTTCCCCGTAACCGCCCCATTAACAGCAACAATCTGCCCGGCGTGATCATATAGAAAACCTGCCGATTTCAGATCAATGCGTTTGTTCTTGATCCGAACCCCGCTTTTTGCCAAAAGTGATTTGGAATATGTGCCGTATTCGGCTTCTCCGGCTTCAAACTGATACTCTCCATTCTCACGGTCGTAAAATTTTCCACCGGAGATCTTCTTTAGTTCGATCGTACTCCGATCAGAAAAGATGCGAGCATCCGCTACCAGGGCTTCGGTGACCAGACGATCTCCCAAATACGACTTGATCTGGAAGTCTTTAATCAGCACGCCATCTTGATCAGTCAGACCGACTTCTTGATCCCGAAATCCAGCAAGAGCATCGCGTTCGATGACCCCTTCAACGAACTGCCATGCCCCAATCGTTGCCGCGAGAAAGGCAATCCATCCACCCCAACTCAGGGCGTCTGCTTTAATTGAGCGTAATTTGAACACTGGTCAATGAATTGACGTTTGGAACCACCAAGTTGGTTGTGCCACTTTGAGAACCAAGGGTCGCCGTAACCGTGTAAGTACCGGCGGGAACCCAAAACTTGAATGCACCAAGCCCGTCTGCAGTTCCCGTCCTGATGACCGATGTACCGTCTAGAACTCGAACCGTTGCTCCAGCCCCGCCATTGGTTATTGAACCACTCACATTCGTTGGCAGGGGAGGAGGGACATTGCTACCAGTCGGCACCATCGAAATCGTACCAACGTCAACAATTCCGCTCGTCGGGCCAGAAGGAGGATTGAAGAACGACGTAAAGTAGCTTGTGCGCTCAACTGTTCCTTGGAGACCAAGAAAAACACTCAACGTGCTTGAAGAAAAAGCAACTTGAGTCACCGAGAACCGACCATCCGCACCTGAAGTGGCAAATCTACCGGCGATCCTGACAGTTGCACCTGCAATCGGAGCGGCACTTGTTGAATCAAGCAATCTCCCAGAAACCGTTACTTCTTCGGCACCAATGTAAAGATCACCAAGGTCTACGTCGGAGCTACTCGTCGGAATCGTAAATGTTCGAACGATCGGAGACCCACCCGTCGGTGTGTATGTCACCGTCAGTTGGCTCGAGCCCGCCGGGACGGTCATACTGAAATAGCCATCAATTTGATCAGTCAAGGCTGAAGCATCCCCAATTCGAACCGTTGCCGGGGGTGTAGGTGAAGAACCAGTCTCAATCAAGACAACGTTGCCCACAACTTCGATATTGCCCGCTGCAGTTCCACCACCGCCTCCTCCACATCCGAGAATCACGGCAATCGCTACGACAACGAGTCCAATCAGCCAACGATTCATCGATTCAACCAACTCATAGTCATTTCCGTTGCCGGGGCCGTGAACCAGAACGTTCCACCTGGTACCAAATTTGTCGCTCCACCCGGCCAATTGATCGAGAAAGTCGTCGATCCAAGCAGAGCCGTGGAGCGAACTGAGTACCGCTGGCCTGGAATCAATCCGATTAACTTAACGGAGTAGGGTGTCATTCGCTGAAGAGGTCGAATATCTCGATAGAGAGGTGAACCGTTCATGCTCGCTGATTGGAATCCTCCAGGTCCTGTCGGCAGGGGTTCGTCCTGAGCATCCGCGCCTACCGAAGCACCTGAGTTCTGCCCAATTTCAATGACGGAGTAATGTCCGCGATCCGACCCAAATTCTAATCGATTTCGCCATGGGGTGACTGCAGGGAACCACCTATTCCAAGGGTTTCGAGTCGGTGCGACCGATTCCGCGCGGGACAGCCCACCTGCGACCCCCCTGCTTCTCGAACTTGAACCAAAGATCACTACTGCACCTTCATTGGAAAGTGCGCGCATGAAATAAGCTTGCCCAGGAACCAATGACGTCACTGGGACAAGTGTTCCCAAATCGGGATTGACCGGATCAGGTGAAAACCCAAAGACCGTTGAACCAACCGTCACGTTGATGGACTGAGTCCAAGTAGAGATGGCTTGCGTAGTTGTCGTCACAAGCAAGTCGGCGGGCGAAACAGGAGATGATCCTGGTACCGAAATCAGATTCCAACCAGGTAACAAACTGACCGCCAAAGGCGTTGCTTCACTCGTTCGGCCCCGGATCGAAACCGAGGTGTTAACGCCTGGGCGCATGAAGTAACCTAGGCCCTGTCTCGTTTCGCCTTCATCCGGAAACAGAACATATCGACCATTGAATGGATTCCATCGCGCAAATAAAAGTGCCGATGGAGCGATCCCGGTCACGGTTGCAGGATCGGCTCGATACGGCTCAATCGGAGTCGAAAAGCCTTGCATTCGTGCCAGCAGGTTCGTAGAAAATGTTGAAAATGAACCTGCAGACCGCAAATCAACGGCGAGATCACCTCGCCCTTTGTTGATCAAGGATGTTTGGAGGACTTGCTGATTTGTCGAGTTACGAACCTCTAACGTCACTTGTTGTTCGAGTGCAAAATTGGGGTTCGTAATCGTTCCGCCAAATGCCCGACCAATGACTGGGAAGACAACCGAACCTCCGGAATAAGTGAGCCGAATTTGGAGGCCCGCTGGATTTGTATCAAAACCGACGAGAGTTCCATAAAAGTTGTTCGGCGTGGGATTTGCTCCCGTTGAGTAGGCCCCCGCCGGCAAATAGAGTCGCACATTTTTGCCCTGGAACGGCAGGTCAACCGCAACGCGATAAATGGAATTGTTGCCTTCATCCGCCAAGAAATTGGGAACGACTGAACCGTAGCCACCATTGAGCGGAATCACATCATCCTGAGCCGAAGTAAAGAAGCGAGAGAAGTCACTCCGCCAATAGATCGGATAACTCGTTCCGTTCAAAAGCGTTTCATTGCCAAGACTGTCTGTTCGGAATGCGTTGAGAATAACTCCAAAAACTCCGAAGTCATTTGAAGCAGGCGTGGCATCAAAGGGAAATGCTTCAGGAACGATCTTTAATCCCGCTCCCCGGCTGGGATCCAATATTGACTGCCTTTGCGCCCACTCGGCAAAAGAAAGCCCCTCGATCGTCGCATTTGAGCTACCGGCAAGTATGTCAAGAATTCCTTGTCCCAGGCTGAGCAGTCCAGATTCTGTTTGATAAATCGCCGGATTCAGTTGGTAGTACTGATTGAATAAGGGAATGAAACCGGGATATTGGGTAAGCACCTTAGCCCAAGCTGTTCCCGCCATTTTGTATCTAAGCAGGTAGATACCTCCCGTGCTTCCACCCGCTGGGAGCGGTGCGGTCAGCAAATTGGGAGCGATGAAAGTTGGCGCACCCAGACCCGGGTAGTTACTCCAGTCGTATCCGCGACTATTGTCGTACAAGCTATCCAGAGTTTGTTCTACAGAGCTTGCCGTTGAATTTGGAATGGCTCCGGGAACTCGGGAGACCCTCATGGTTGCCGCTCGAACAAAACCTTCCGAATAGGCATCGAAAGCGTATTGACGGTCACCCATATAAGCAAGAAGGAGAGTGTGGATGAAGTTGACGCCCGCGCTTGTCGCGCTGAGATAGACCGGGAACCTGATCTCCGGACCGTTCACTCCGTTTGGAATATAAAACCCTCCGGAGACGGCTTGCCGGGCGGGGATATCTGCATCGTAGTTCAAAACACGAACCACACCTCCCACATAGGGGGTTCCAAAGACACCATTCATCGCGGTCTTGGCCGAGGAGAATGTATTTTCAAGCTGAGTGCGATAGTCGGCAGGGAAGGCACGCGAGCCACTCGTTTCAAATTGAAGCGTGATATCGTTTGCCTCAGGGCCTCGAGTTGCCGAGCGATTGCGTACGGGGAGGGCTCGCCCGTTCTGCATCAAAATGACCCGTGTGGGCATCGAAAACGTGACGTTCGATTCTTCGAGATCAAGCCGGTTTCGGCTCAAGATTGCCATACGATTATTGAAATTGCGAACCGCATTCTCCGCCAAAACTCCGTATTCATCGGTATTGCGCGCTTGACTCACGTCAACAAACAAATCCGTTGCAAATGCGCTTGGAATCAATCCCCCAAGAAGAAGGGCGACCAAAGTCGCCCTCAATGTCTTTCCAATCATCATGAGTGCTCTAAGGAACGAACGTTCCAATCTGGCTAATCGTTCGGCTCTCTGCGCCATTCGCGATTCCCAGAACGATGTAATAGTATGTCCTTCCGTTTTGTAGAGGAGGGCCATCGTACACGTACGCGAGACCTGTCAGACCAGCCCGGACGAAAATTTCTGAAGTTCCGCCCGTTGGGAATCGGTCGAAAATATAGACTTCGTACTCGGTCGCTCCAGATCCACCCTGCCAGCTGAATCTGGGACCTGAAGTAACCGCATTGATGTTGAGAAGACCAAGGGTGTTCAAAACGATGCGGTTGCTCAGATTACTCTCGGAATTGTTGAAGTCAGGATACAACGTCGCGACAGTCGAAAATGCGTAGCTATACGTTGTGAATGGCTCCAAGCCAATATCAACGTAATAGTCCGCAAGAGGATCAAAGGAAAGATCAATCGCGCTGACCGAGCCGGATGCTCCGAATCCCCGATAGACGTTGAACCCGAGTAAATCTGGGAAGCGAATCACGTTCCAACCAAAGTTGGCCTCGACGATCATATCCGATCGCAAAGCTCGAGTTGTCGCTTGCTGGGGTGCTTCCGATCCGCCGAATTTTGACTTAGCCCACGCCAAGGCATTCCCATTTTCGCCCCTCGTTGCATCAGGATGCGAAGTGTATGTATAGGCATAGGTGATTGCAGGTGGATTCATGGACGGAAGTCCAGGATCACCCAGCACAAAATTGACCGTTCTGTCCTGTCTAACCCCGAGCGTAAAACCCGTTTGGTCGCTCCTAAACCCTCGACCAGTCGCGCTGAGCGTCATCGCCCCCGGCGGGACGTCACGCATCACATACTCACCACTGTCATTGGTTACAGCACGGATACTCGAACCAGAACCGACATACGCAAAAACACTAGCTCCTTGGAGCAAAAAACCCTGGCGGTCTCGCACGGTTCCGCGTAATACGCCCACCTCGTTCTCGGGGGCAACGATGACATTCACATTATTTTGTTGGGTATCCGTCAGATTGAATATTGTCGTACGCCCAACGTACTTTGTGCCATTCACAAATGCCTCGGCCACAACCTCGACATCGCCCGCCGGAAGGTTTTCCAGAGCAAAAGCTCCCGTTGACGTCGTCTGGGTTCGAACCCGATTCGATTCAACGGTCGCGTCTCGAAGAGGATTAAATGCTTTGTCAAGCACAGATCCTGTGACAGTTGAAGTCTTGGGCCCCTGGTCTCCTCCGCATCCAACAAGGCCAACTCCCAACGATCCAACGACCAAGAAAAGCAGCGCATTCAGTCCAAATTTCATTGCAAAATCACTCCAACCTATAAACGCTTGATTGAACCTCAGCGTTACCGACCAAAATTGAACGCAAATTCAAAATCCAAAGTGTTCGCACGATACGCCCCACTTGACAGGAGCGGATCGCTGTTGCGATTATTCGCGAACCGGTACCGAACATTGAGCGCCAGGCTCTCCCATAACTGGTACTGATATACCAAACTCAGATCAAGTTGGCTCTGCGGCAAGTATCCCGTCACATTTCCATAATTTGCTGAGAAACCGAGCTTTTGCCTTTGCCCCAATTTGTAATCCATGAACAAATCAAATGAGACATTGTCTTGAGCAAACTGACTGTTCCCGCCCGAAAGTAAAACACTCGCACTACTTCGGTAAGCCAATTTCCCTAATCCCCCGCTAATAAATCCTGTTGCGTTGGTTGCCGTACTTTTGAGGCTCGAAACCCCAAATGTCGTCGTACTCAAGTTCAAATCACCTCCCAAAAAGTGGCCTTCCCCCAGGTCGTAATCCATCCCAAAGCTGGCACTTTCGGTGCGCGTATTGCTCGAAACGCTTCCGAAAGATCGATAGATCAACCCACTAGCTCGTAAACCAAGCCGCTCATTCGCTTGCCACCTCAAACTAAGGGAAGTATTCTGACCGTTCGTTGCACCACCCGTAAAAGTTGTCCCTGTTCCCGAAGTAAATCCGTTCCCGTCGTAGCCCGCGCCAAATCCGGTATTCAAGCCAGGAATGGACGAAACCGATCCTGAGTCGTACTCGGACAAACTCAACCGAGCTGAGAAATCGTCAGTCGGCCGGTAGTTGATTGCCCCAAGCAAATCTCGCCCTTGGCCCGATTGACCCCCACTTCGCACCTGGTTCAATCCGTAACCCATACTAAAATCCCATTCCGACCCAGCGCGATAGGAGGTCTGAATCCGGGCGTTGGTGACTTGGGCCGATTGAGAGCCGGAAACCCTCTGTTCATCTAGCGACAGGCTCGTCGTCAGCCCACCGAGTACACGGTTTGTCGAGACTCCAACCGTATCAATTTGATTTCTAGAAATGCCCGTGTCCGTTACGTTTCGGCCTGCGCTGAGCGTGAGGGGCCATCCAACTGACGGATCAACACCCAGCGTATAGTCCGCTGATGTCCGAACGAACCGAGTGTTCTGAAAGGTCGAATTGCTCGAATTGAACGTCAAAATGCTCGAATTCGAATTATTGAAATTGAACTGACCATTTTTTCCCGCTTTCAATCCGAGTCTCCAGTCCAAAACTCGTTCATTCCGGTTCAAAGTCGCGGATGATGTACTCACGAAATCAGCTGGAACATCTCGATAGTTACTTGCCAGCGACCAAGGTCCAACACTGTACCGACCATTCAAACTGCGCGCCGTTCCGCTCCTGGGAGTTGGTGTATTCGTCTCTCTGCCAAATGCCTGGGCGTATGTCAAATTCCCCGTTCCTCCAAAATTGATCGAATAATCTATTCCCACGACTTCGCGGTCCCCGGTCACGTTTCCGGTCGGAGTTGGCGTGTAAAGCACGTCAATGTTCGACGAAGCCGGCATAAAGCGGTTGAAGTAAAAAATGCTCGGATTGTCGTTGTCGAACCGCCAATCGACGTTCTGAGTCTGCAAAACTCCATCGACACGGATCACAACTGGCTCCGTCAAAAGAGGGCGAAATTGCAAGAAATAAGGCGTACTGGGTGGCCCAAAACCCTGGAATTTCTCCAAACGGGTTGACAGCCCACCAGAGTTTCCGGTGACTTGCCTGGCTCCCGTGAGGCCAATCCGACCAGCCGCGCCAAAGTCATAGCTGAGTGCTGCTCCCTCCAATCGACCTGCCGATCCCGAAAAGTTAAATGATTCGTAAGTCGCGACAATAGTGCTTGTTGGCGAAATGATCTTGCTTTCCAAGGTTTGCCGGTTCAGGAAAGTGATTGCGCCCAGATCGTAGTCGATCGTGTAATCGTTGCCCAGAGATTGCAGGACACCATCAACCTCCACTCGCTCACTGCCCCGAATGATTTGGCTACTTTGAAGGTAGTAAGGGCCCGCCGAGTTGGTTCCTTGAAAGGAAACGGACCGAGGCTCACCGCGTGCTTCTGTCCGAATGATTCCCGCCTGAAATCCTTCACTCTTGTAACCTGCCGAAAGTCCATTCACCGAATTTCCAAAAGTAACAAACCGATTGCGGGTTGGTATTCCAGCCCGGATGTCACCATATTCAGCCGTCCACATTCGGTTGTCAAACCACAATCGGTACCGCGATGCTTGCGGATCAATAAATCGCGAATCTTGGATATTCGCATCAAAGTTGAGCCAACCCAACACATCTCGGCCTTCTGCCCGCAAATAACCGAGGTCAGTGATCCTCCGATCACCAAAGCCACCGTCATTTGTGATGTTATATGCTTGGCGGTCACCGTTCACTTCGCGGAAGTGAACGGTAACTCTTCTTTCCCCAAAGAGCTTGATCCGATCAATAATTTTTTTCTTTGTATATTCAATCGCCTCGGACTGAGCAAAGCCAGCCGACATCAATGCAAGTCCCGCAAGGACAAGAGTGGGCTTAGACACCAAGGCAATCTCGCAATGCTTGAATGTTCCCTTCCGCTGCGGTGCGCAATTCTTCTCGTTTCTTCTCAACCGTTTTCGCATGGGGATCTCGATCACGCATAAATGACTGGAACTGGGCAAAGAGTCGATCACCCGTTGCTCCATCAATACTCGGAGGGGTTGGCAACCCAAGGACGTTCGCAAACGCCGTCACTTTCGGGTCATAACTCACCATCATCGGCGGAATCCCCATGGTCGTCGCCAGAATTCCCGCGTGGAGCCTCATCGCAATAACTGCTTCCATCCGCCCTACTCGCTGTTGAAATTGGGCTGGAGTGTTCAAGTTGCGAATATCCGGAACCTTGCCGCCATGAATCTTGGCGATTGCATCAACGATGGCGACGTCTTCTTCGGCATCCATCGGCATCAAGACGGGGACAAAATTGTTTTGGCTGAGAAGTCGGGTGAGATCGGCAAATGCTTGCACAACGGCTTTACTCTTGTCTTTTCCGTGAGGTCGAACCGATACCCCAACAGTTTTCATACCCGCGACTCCAAACGCTCGTTCCGATTCATCCGCGACTACGGGAGGCAAAAGAAACGCCATATCCGCTGTGACTTTAGGTGTGTGTTTAACACCGAGCGATCGGAGGGCACTCACGCTACTCGGATCCCGAACCGTGATCATATCGGCGGCGGAAAATGCACCCGATGCCAACCGCTTGCCCATAAAGCGATTCAAAGGGCCAATGCCCTGCGCGAGCATCACTACTTTCTTGTTTGCTTTTTTCGCTTCTTTTACAAGATTTGCATAGTACGCCACGCTCCGGATTGAAGTCACATCTTGAAAAACACTGCCTCCGGGAAAAACAAGAGCATCACATTCAGCTATGGCATTTTTCACGGCGGGAAAATCAGTTTTTCCTATGCCTTTGATTCCCATATTGCGCATCAGCCGCTCAGGTGATCCGCAGAGAGATTGATACTGAAAGCCCAGCCCCTCGATCCCGGTTGTAAACCCTTTCAGGATCGCGTCGTCGCCCAAATTGCCCGCACCAAAATATCCTGCAAGGAGCAGTTTTGCCATTGAATTCAGTTCTCTTCCCCAGTTGATTGTTTCAAAGATTTGCCCACAATCAACCAGCCCAGGCCCCCGAGTATACACCCGAAGAGAATCCCGATCCCGATCCTTAATAAGTTCAAATGAATTGGAGTGTGGAGGTGACAGAGGGTGTTAACAATACTGGTTTGTCCAATCATGCCGACCACGATTAACCCCGCCCCCGCGATTTTCAAGCGGTCTTTCGTAGCACCGAGAGCAAACAACGCCATGCCGACAATCATCGCCGGATGTCCGATCATGAACTCTTTTGTTCGGGGGCGTACACCGAGTACCCGATCTAAAATATCTCGAAACTGGAGTTCTAGGCCGCTGACTGCCGCTGGATTATCGTTACCAGTCCGGAGATACATGAACCCAAGAACCCCAATACTCAAAATCGTGAGGAGTGCTGATCCCCACACAATCGGCTGTTTCATCACCGCCTTCAATTGAAAGACTTGCCCTAAGAGCAGCACACCGGCTATAAAAATCGGCAAGAACACAGAGACCTTCACTCCGGTAAAAATGTTCTGTCCCAGCATATACGGCAACCCAACAAGCAGACCAGCTACTGGCAGTCCACCCGCCAGACTTATCGCAGAAAATCCGAGGAAGCTAAATGCAACTGGGCGTTGGGGATTTTCCAAATACCAAAGAGCCCCAAGAATGGGAAGCAAGATGGTGATAGCGAGAGCCGAAATCTCTCTGAGAGATGGAACGAAAATGCCGCCAGCGATTCCAAGGGCTCCCACAATCCCGATCAATTCAGGGGATTTCAATCCGATAAGAATCAATGTCTTGGAAATACCAAAGAAGAGTGCGGGCAACAAGAAAATTCCGATCATCCACTGGGCAGCTTGAGTTGGAACAGGAGCTACGAAGGGACGGGGTTCTTTGACGGTCAAACCATCGATCTGAATTTGATTTCGAATCCCTTTCACGAGGTCAGCAAAGTCATCGAGGGGAGAATCACTTGCCGTGATAGCTGGACGGACGAGGAGGAGCCGGATATTCCGTTCACGGGCCGCTTTAGAATAACGTTCAATGATCGCAGGTTTGGACATCCGAACCAACTCTGCGGCCTGAGCCGCATGGAGTCGAATGGTGTTGTCGGGAAATTTTGATCCCATGACTGAATCGCCAACGGTTTTTGAAAATTCAGCGGTTGTATAGGTGATGTTGTTGACATTGAGGGCATCTCCCGCTTGAACAAGCAGGCTTGGATTTCCCAAGGCTTGATCGCCAAGTGGCAAGAGATACTTTACGCCGTTGCGTGCTAAAGCCCGGATGGTTTCGATGACATAGCCATGATTTGCTCCGGTCGGATTTCCGACCCGCGCGAGAATCGGAAGTCCCGAAGACTGGGCAGCAATCACGTCATTCGGGCTCAAACCAATGGTGAGGCTTCGCAGACGAGTCGGATCCGTATAGAGGACTTCATTTCCAGCAGTATTCGACGCGCCATAGCGAACTTCAAACGCTCGGCGGACAAGTTCTTGGTCAGTTTGGTTTCCGAGCAACCGATACGAACCATTTGCAACCGGCTCTAAGGCAAGGACTCCATTGCTGAGAAGCTCACCTGCGGTTCGTTCATTGACTGATAGAACATTGACACCAGCATCTTTGAGCTGAGCCAATCCTTCAGCCAGCGTAAGGCCCTGACTTGCCGCAAGATCACTTACAACGTCGGCTTCTACCGCCAGACCAACTGCTCGGTTACTCCATTCGGCTTCGTATCTCGGATAAATCGCGATCAAACTCGCGACCGTCGACAATAGAATTGATGCGGTCACCCACCAAGTACACTTAGTCGTCTTCAAAATCTTCATCTTCCTCCAATTCCGCTTCAGCCAAGACAGACTTTCTTCCGCCAATCACGAGGATTGTGACCATTCCCGCCAAGAACCCTCCGACGTGCGCCCAATTCGCAACCCCGGCTTGGGGAATAAAAATTTGCCACAGAAACCAAATGACGAGCAGCATCCAACTCGTCACTGAGAAAGGAAGAAAAAAGAAGGGAGGAATCACAACCCTGATCTGGGCACCGGGAAAGAGAAGAAAATAAGCTCCGAGTACACCTCCAATCGCCCCCGATGCCCCGACAGTAGGGATATCAGAAGACGGATTGACGAAAATATGTGCCGCCGCCGCAAACAACCCCCAAAAGAGATAGTAAAGGGCAAAGCGAGGAGATTTAAGCGCTTCTTCGACGGACGGTCCAAATGCTGCTAAGAACAAAACGTTACCGACAAGGTGCATCAAGTTGCCGTGAAGAAAAAGACTTGTGAAAACCTTTGCGAGCTCGATCGGATCACCTTTTGGACTCATGAAAAGTAGCACCTGACTCGGACGCATCGCCAAGTCAGCGAAGCCGATATTTGGACCAAACAAACCGCCGTTGCGATCCCAAAGGTAAATGATGACATTAAGGGCGACCAACGTCCAAACGATGATCGCAGGATTTTTCCGCAAAAGGTTGTCGCGGACGGGAATCATATGGAGCCTATCTTACACTTGAGAGGAATCATTGATCCCAAAAAACACCGAGAGCCCCTCGAGAGTTCTCTCCAAGCACCCTTTTTGCGCCATTCCTCACCCCAGAATCGCCCAGATACTGATCATTTCCACCACCATCGTTGAAAATTCCAAGCGTGAGGGCATATTTTCTCAGCGACCCTTCTGGTGATTCAACCGCTTTTCCGAACTGATTTGATCCAGAAACTTGGTATTGGTCGTTCCCAACCAAGTCAAAAAATGCACCAAAACCGTTCGCATTGCCCGCTCCCAAAGCCAAGCTTCCCGAAGAATATTTGTCATTTCCCGCATGATCAACGAAAAAACCTAATGAAAAGTCATGTCCGGCCCCTTGGGTCATATTCATTAAACCTATGTATTCATCGTCCCCCTCCTCATCCTCCAAAAACCCGATCCCGAAATGAGCTCCTGCTCCTTGCCCATACCAAACTGATTCATACTGGTCTTCGCCTTCTCGATCCCAGAGAACCCCCATCCCCATCCAGTAGCCAACTCCTTGAGAAAACACTCCGGATGAGTAAAAATCAGACCCTCCGAGATCAAACAACGTCCCAAATCCTCCTGCTAGACTGTTACCGAAGAGGTAATCGTATCTCAGTCCGTATCCCGCACCCTGGCTCATGGAAACATTGTGTTCTGCGGACTGAGGCGATGGAAAGTCGATTACTTTGTCCTCCGCGTGGTACTGATCGTTACCCCCACGATCAATGAGAAGACCAACTCCTGCCGTCATCCCACACCCTTGGCTCTGAGTGAACGTGCGGTACTCATCGTCACCAGCAAGATCGTCTTGGATTCCTATTCCAAAGAATCCATATCCTAGTGAATTGGAATAGGTATCGTACACATCTTTTCCTTGAATATCCAAACCGTAGCTGAATCCAAATGTTGCCGACCCAAAGGCTTGTCCGGCAGAACGATAGAGGTCATCACCGGATTCATCAATTAACACACTCACGCTGAAGAATGCTCTCCCTGGTCCACCGGCGAGTCGGAGATTTTTCCTCGAATCCGCATCGCGAACTGCCTTCCCTGCATATCCGGTACCGCTCAAGTATGAATCGTTACCCGCCCCGTCAATGAGAATGGAGCACCAGCGGTCACTTCCTTCCAAATAGGTATCGTTCCCGCCGGTATCGATTAGAACTAGAATGTTCTTGAGGTTTGTCGTTTGCTGACGACTGTCCTGGATAACAACTTCGCCCCATTGAGTGCCCATTCTCCACTCAAACTGTCCAATCGCTTGAGCTGACTGGATCAATCCTCGCATAGCATTCGCGGTGGCGACAAGATCCTGACTCGCCGCACCCAAGTAATTCAAATCTGTGTCTTTGGCCAGGTTCAACCAACGACCAAATGACTTTGGGTCGCTTCCATTGAACGCTTCAGACTTAGTTAATCTCTTCAGTTCAACTAGATCGTCGGGATTTGGGAATGTTGTATCGTAAAGTCTTCGTTGCGAAAAAATTGCGTCAAGGAGAATAGCGATTGCTCTTTTGAGATCGTCGGGCACCAATCCTTGCGACTGAGGTTCTTTGGTAATCAGGCCGGCATCGCGATATTTTTGAACAATGACTGCGAGCGATTCACCACTAGGGTTTCGGGACAAGATTGCGGAAGATGGGTCACCGAGTAGATCCCGGCGAGATCCATACGGGCTCAGTCGAGACATGACTGCCGCCAACTTGTGAGGTTGATTTGCACTCATGGTGGCGTCGCGTTGAACAACTCCCATGGTAACCGGAACATGCCAGGGGTTGGCTGACAAGGCAGTTACTAGAGGATTTTCCAATTGACCAGTGCGGTAATAACTCATTGCGACTGGGTCAAAAATTGCCGATTGGCGACTCAGCCCAACCGCGCCGAGCGAAACAGCGGCGGCATTGTCTAAACTACTTGCATCGGGAAAGGCAGTTGTAGTGAAAAGTGCGACAAAAGCTAGGGCAATCATTTTCATTCTTGTTCTCATGGTGATGCAAATTGCGTTTCCTCAAGTTGCCGACGTTCGAGTCGCGCCTGAACGCATTCAATTTGGTGAATGGCGTCAGGTCGGGCGGACGGAATTGTTCTCTGAGTATCGAATGTCCTTTACGTCTGCGGTTCAAACGGATTTTCCAAAAAATGACTCAATTGAACTTCAGGTGTTTTTACCTGCATCAACATTTGGACGTCCACCCGTCGTGATCTTGCTCCACTTTTGGGGTGCGACGGATAATGTTTTGGAAAGAGACACGGCTCGAGAATTAGCAGACCGTGGCATTGCCTCGGTCATTGTGCCTTTACCGTTCCACTTGACGAGAACACCCGATGGGTACCGCAGTGGTGAACTCGCCATCGTTCCCGATCCCAATCGGCTCCACCAAACGATGCTCCAATCCGTTTCTGATGTTCGCCGAACTGTTGATTGGATTCAGTCACGTTCTGAATTCAACTCCAATGCAATCGGTTTGACCGGAACAAGTCTGGGGGCGATTGTTAGCAGTCTTACTTTTGCGGTGGAACCACGAATCTCAGCTGCTAGTTTTATGCTCGGTGGAGCCGACTTGTCCTACCTCCTTTTGAACTCGTCACGAACAACCGTCCAGCGAAAAATTTTGAGTGATGAAGGTTGGACCGAAGACAAGCTTAGGCTTGCACTTGCGCCCATCGAGCCCTTGAACTTTCTTAACCCATCGGATGTCCGTCCGACGTATTTGATCAGTGCTCGCCACGACAATGTGGTTCCACTTGAATCAAGCCTAAAACTCCAAGCGGCTTTGGGTAACCCTGAATTTCTGCTCCTTGAGACGGGTCATTATGGAGGTTTCCTCGTTAAAGATAGATTGGTGCGATCAATTGCATCGTTCTTTGATGCATCTCTACGTGGTCAGAGCTTTAACGCGCCTGCAAAATTCTATTCACCAACGATTAGGTTTAGCGTGATGATGGACACTACTTCTGGACTGAATCTTGGGGCTGGGCTCGACATATGGAGGTCAAATGAGCGCGCAGATATTTTCATGGCGGGGTACATCACACCGCGTGGACTTCGAGGCTATTTTGGCTTTCAACTTGGCAATGGCGTATCTTTGGGTGCAATGTTTTCGCGGTCTGGAACGTCTCCAGGATTGGTATGGAGCACCATCTTTTAGACCAACTCACCAAAGTTGCGCGTGAGAACGTGCTTCAAACTTACTATTCACTTGCTCAAGCACTTCCAGAAACGGAGTTTGAAAGGCGGGAAGGGTACACCCGAGTTCGAGGGTCATGGCCCCTCTCTTTTTGTCATTTCGCGGGCGAGTTTGATTCCCGTCGAGACCCTGATGTTTTGGCCCGTGAACTGAAATCTGAATCTCAGACCAAGGATGGCCTTTGGGTTTTTGTTATGCCGGGTGATGAGCCGGCAGGGTTACGAAATGCTCTCCTTGACAACGGCTTTTCACTGCGGCAATGTCTCTGCCTTATGGGGAATAGATCACCTGGTTCCGACTCTCTGGGTATTGAGGCAGCCACCGACGCCGATTCTCGAATGAGGATTGGAAACTTTATGGCTGAGCAGTTTTTCCCGTTTTCACCAACGAATTCGCGATCTCTCGTCGCCCGAAGCACTGCATTGTCCATAAGTGATTTAGTTTATTCTGGTTCAATTTTTGAACCAGATGTGGCGATGATGTTAAGCCGATCTAGAAGAGCGGTTGGCCTCTACAACCTTTGTGTGAGAAAGGAACTTCGAGGAAACGGACTCGGTGGCAAATTCGTCGGGAGCGCATTGCGATTAGCTGATCAGTACGGATTGCCGCTCACTCTTCAATGTCACGCAAGCCTCCGAGACTGGTACGGCTCATTAGGATTTCAACAAATCGGAACTGTTCACGCATTTTTTTCTGGTGGAAAGGGACGATCTGATATATTATAGAAGTTGTACGAACGGGGATCGGAATGAACCCAAAGCGCGGATTCAGCTTAATTGAGCTCTTGGTGGTGATTGCAATAATTGCCACGATTGCGGCAATTATTCTTCCTGTTTTTTCGCAAGCGAAACTGCGGGCGCATCAATACGCCTGGATCGATTCAGCCAGAAAGGTTAATTTAGCGGTTCAGATGTACACTGATGATTACGACGGATACGCAATGTTGGCTCGCCAAAACACCGAAGAATCGGCACATTCAGGAAATGATCGGACGTGGGTTCAGTCGCTCATGCCGTACACGAGAGGCATTGAGCAGTTTTTTTGCCCTATAGATTCAACCCGACCGTCGCAACTGAGTTTGTTGGATCCTGATTTGATTCCCAACGATCCGTCAGCCCGATACTACCAATTGTCGCAGCGATCTAATTTTGGATATAACTACAGTTACTTCTCGCCGATTTATCGCCAGGAAGCTTCCTGGACAATTGAACCTCGGTCAAGTTCATCGATTCAAGTTCCATCCGACACATTGATATTTGGTGAATCAGCATGGGAGGTTAAGAACGGAGTCCCGTCTGGCGGCGGTAACTACTTGATTCGTCCGCCGTGCCGGTTTGTCTCAGTCAGTAAGCAAATTATTGACAGTTTTGGCCTGCCGGGGAAAAACAACGATCAACTTTTTCTCGGCGGCGATGTTTGGACGACTAAGCAAGAGCATTGGCAAAGTGTTTCTGGAGGTTTGTTCCCCTGGTTCAAAACGAAGATCACGATTGCATTTGCGGACGGTCATGTCAAGGCCATGAATCCAAGATCAATACGCAACGGTTGTGATGTCCGACCGGAGTGGTCGGGATTTATTTTTGATCTTAAGAGTTACATTTGGGATTTGAACTAGGTACGGGGGCAGATTGTCCCGGGCTTTCAAGTCACCTCACGAACATAATTCTATTAGCGCTATGAAGGTCAGCATTATAGGTGGCGGTGGTCGTGTCGGTTCAGACGCAGCATTCGCCCTTCAACTCGGTGGAATTGTTAAAGAGATTGCTCTCAACGACGTAAATGAGGACTTGGCGGCTGGTGAAGCGCTTGACCTTCGACATGGCTCAAGCCTGCTTAACAACCAGGTGATCACGAGTGGTGATTACGGAGTTGTCGATGGGAGCGACTGTGTGGTCATTACGGCGGGACTGCGACGCAAGCCAGATGAAAGTCGATTAGATTTAATTAATCGAAACGTAGGGTTGTTCAATGGAATTCTGGACAATTTGAAGAATGTTAAGTTGAATGATGGAGCCACCATTCTCGTGGTCTCGAACCCGGTTGACATTTTGACTCACTTGACTGTCCAAGCAGGGTTGGTGCCGGCGGGCCAAGTCCTCGGATTGGGGACAGTCTTGGATACGGCACGCTTCCGAAGTTTGCTTGCAGATCACTTCAAGGTTGGAGCAGCTGATGTGAAAGCATTAATCTTGGGTGAGCATGGAGATTCAATGGTTCCAATTTGGAGTAGCGCAACTATCAATGGTGTGAGCATGCACTCGATCCCCGGATTCACTTCGGAACTCGGAGCCCAAATTTTTGAGTCAACAAAGAAATCCGGTGCTACCGTGATTGCCCAAAAAGGCGGAGCTGGACGAGCAGTTGGTGTATCTATTAAGGAAGTTGTTGAAGCGATTGCCCTTGATAACCACAAGTTGCTTCCAGTAAGTGCGGCTCAGACAGGGAAGTTAGGAATTTCAGACATTTCCCTTTCATTGCCAACTGTGGTTGGTCGGCACGGAGTCGTAGACATCTACGAACCAGCAGTAACTGACTCGGAGCGAGAGCTTCTCCTCAAGAGCGCGGCGGCCCTCAAAGAGACGTTTGCCCTCGTGCAAGGCTAGATCGTCGTTCGTTCGACGTTGTAAAGAAATTGAGTCAGGAGACCTGTTCTTCCTGACTCAATATCTTTTAGGGAACTTCTTAGATTCAACTAACCCGTAATAATTTTTCGTATGAGGCTAGGGCACATTGAGCTTTTTTGCAAAAATTGCGACAAAACTCAAGCGTTCTACGTTGATTCCCTTGGGTTTGAGGTCACGGAAGTTCAGGGTGGCCAATACGTTTGGCTCAGGTCGGACGGGTTCGAGATTTTGCTTCGTCCCGGAAGCTCCGCGCGATCCCATTCAGACTATTCAAAGTCTGGACAAGCATTAGTCATATATTGTAGTGATCTAGAAGAACTATCGGAATCACTCAAGCGGCAGCGTGTGGAGTTTGGAACTCCTGATGGTTCGCCAGATTGCATAACTTTTAAGGATCCGGACGGACGATGGATTCAAGCCGTAGAATCTATCTAGACCCGATTTGTAGAACATTCGGAACTTATTAGCGTCTTTTCCGATAATGGTGGGTACGAGGTGACTCAATGAAGATTCGAGATTTTGAAAGCGGACGAGCCTTAAATGATGTGGATATCATATTGACTCGTGAGGAAGTGGAGGAGTTGGCAATTTCCTTGAATCGCTTGCTTCAAAATCCTGAGCTGAAGTCCGTTCGGGTCAGTCGAATTGAAGGAATGACTCTCGCCGCAGAAGTATCAGTGACCCTAGATTTACCTTCTTCTCATTCTCAAACTACTCATTTGCATCAATCGATTCAATAAGCTGCCTTAGTCTTTTTAGGCGAGGAGCTTGAGGAAATCGGCTAGCCAAAGTAGTAACGGCCTGTATCTCAATCCCGCGATTTGGGAATGGAGGTAACCACGGTTCTTTTTCCGCAAAAGAAATATGTTCGGCGACCGTCGCCTCCATTCCAGGGCGGTTGAGGAGAGCGTAGGCTAGCAGCAATCTAACCATCGCGTTCTCCTGATGCCTCAGAAGTTCATCGGCAAGCCGAGCCATGCCTACAAACAACCTATTTCGAAGGTATGTGCCGACAACTCCCGCAGCGATTTCAGGCTGTGCGGCGATAGAAACAAGAAGAGAATTTGGTTCTTTACCTGCGGCTTGCGGCGTATTCAAAAATGCCTCGGCTTTCAGGAGTGGTTCAAGAGGAGCCAAGTAGTGAGCATTCGGTAACTCAATGTCCGAATCCTGAGGTTCTTGCCCGCGTTCTCGTCGGAGAGAGGCTTTGAGCCACCAGCCCAATCCATCATCAGCGAGGTAAGCAAGATAACGCTCCATCAGGTCGTCGGCTTCAACTGCTGAATCGGCCATCAGAGCTTGGCCCTCCAAACCATAAGCTTCTACACCTGGTACATGGCGAAATACTTGCCGATCGAAGCTTTCGGAAAGGGTGAGTTGATCAAGAATTTCATGCGGAAAATCAACCCAGGGCTGAGTAGTAAGGTTGTTTTGAATTGGCCAACTGAGGATTTGTTGTTTACCTGCGTCCCGAACAACGACACCTTCAATTTTTCCGGAGAATTCTGTGACAGAAAACGCAGTAGGTGCCCCAGGAGTGAGACTGAGTTTAGATTCTAGGGTTTGACCGTCAACGGAAAGAAAAACCATAGCCCCTTCGATAGCTTCGTGTGCTTGGATCGCAAGCTCAATTTCCGATAATCCAACTGAAAGTTGCGACGACGTCGCAATGCAATTGGATAGATTCGAATACGGCAGAATCTCAGCCCGCCATTCGTCCATCCGATGACCAGCCAGCCTGCCGTTTTCTGGCATTGTCGAAAATTCGCCTGCGTTTTGAGTAAAAAAGCGATTCTGAGAATCGATGACGGAGAGCCCAAATGAATCAGAAGTGTTGGTACTCCAGATTTTGATTCCAGATCGGGCTGGCAGAGATTGCCACCGTCGGTTCTGGATGCGCTGCTCCATTACGATTCCGGCTCGGTGTGGAGCAAGGGTGATGACTCCGTGCCAGCTCAAGTCGCCAACCCAAGAATGAAGGAATACCGCGATTTTGCCGTCTTCGCCTCCAGCTTCTTTGATTCGATAGTCAACGTGGGCAAGCGCATCAAGCCGTTCAACTCCGGCAAGAAATTCAATACCATAAGGTAACTCAACCCCACGGATGCCACCTTGATGTAGCGGAAGTTGATCAGGAATCGCGATGATGTCTGTATCTGTCCGCAAATCTCGGAGGGCCAGGATTCTTCCCCCGAGAGAAGGAGCAATTGCAAGTTGTGTGAGTTCATTGCTCATCCAGATGAGCGGAATTTGGACTTCGGCAATTTTCTCCTCAAGAATGAGTGGAACATAGGGGTAACACTTCGGTGCATTCAGGGGCATCGACTCTGCTCGCACGGTCGGAGACAGCAGATTGACAAAGTCCTCAGTAATTTTCATGTGCTGGAATCCTTCAGTTTGGCGAAACGTTGGTCAAAATAGCAGGTAGGGAAACCTCATTGCCGCTGGTCCCAAGCCGAGCGGTGGGAAAATTATGGCTTCATCGTTCTTGACCTTCGTGACAAAGTGGCTTTGCGTACCCGCCGGAATGGTGGCAGTTGGCTACTTCGGGCTCGGCCCTCAGATCGGTAACAATGCGGCTTTTCAAGCTCGCGTTGAGCCAGTCAAGGAAATGATTGGAGAGGCGGCGGAGGTATTGCCGCGAGAACAAGAGCCGGCAAAACCGAAAGGGAAATTTGATAGCGTCAAAGTCAAAGTTGATGTAACGGAAGATGACCGGAAGAAGCCGGATTCAAATAGTGAAGTTCAAAAGAGGCCGGATTATTTCTCTCCGGAAGCAGCCGGGGATACTTATGAAGAGATTCCTGAACTTCCCGATACTCCTGATGCAACAACTCCGGACCCAACATCTGAACCAATTCCTGATACCGGCGGTTGGTAACTTAGATTCGGAAGAAGTCCTGAGCTACTTGAGTAGTTGCCTGAGCAACTGTATTGGGTGCCACTTCAAAAACTTCGGCAACGCGATCCCTGATATAGCCAAGGTATTTGGGGTGGTTTGGCTTTCCCCGGAATGGTACAGGGCTAAGCCAAGGGGCATCCGTTTCCAGAACGAGTCGGTTGAGTCCGATTTTTGGCAAAAGCCTCCGCAATTCGTCGGCTTTGTTGTAAGTCACCGGACCATCAACGCCAAAAATTGAGTGGAGTTCCATCGCCCGATTGAGATCGTCTTCTGTTCCGGCAAAGCAATGAAACAGATATGGTTGAATCGGTCTTGACTCCAGCACATCAAGAAGCGCGGAATACGCCTCACGGCAATGAAAAACGACAGGCATGTTGAGTGCATTGGCTAGATCAAGATGATCAATGAGGCAATCATATTGCTGCTTCGGAGTGGAGTAATCCCAATAAAAGTCGTACCCAATTTCACCTATTGCCACGGCTTTTGGGTGGGCTGCCAACTCTTCGATGGCCTTGAGTTTATGGGGGTCGTATTTAGCGGCTGACGTTGGGTGCCATCCCACAACTGCGTATACTTCTGGATGCTCATCAGCAAGCTCAACGGCAATTCGACTCCACTCCTCGTCAATGCCAACGACGATAAGATTTCTAACTCCCGCATCAACAGCCTCCCGAATAGCTTGATCGGGGTTGGGGAAAGCTTCTTGATCATTGAGGTGGCAATGAGTGTCAATCATGAGGAATTTAAGTTAAGATTATGTTGCCAAAGCCACAAGGATCAAAACCGAATGGGAGTGAATTCCGTACTGATGGCTGAAAGCGAAGGCGATGCTCACACTTTACGTTATCACGGGGATCATTGGACTGGGGCTGATTATCTTTTCGGCAATTGGGGGAATGGGCGACAGCCACGGTGATTTGAGCCACGATGCCGACGTATCACACGACTTAAGTTCGGATCACGGGTTAGATTCTCACGACGTATCCCATTCAGGTGATTTTTGGCTTCCCTTTTTTAGCTTGAGATTTTGGACGTACTTTTTCGGAGGCTTCGGAGGATTCGGAACACTCCTCACCTTCCTCAAGATCAGTTCTGAGCCGATTCGGATGTTTGCGGCTTTGGGGGTTGGGATAGTCGTCGGAACAGCAGCAGCTACGATCATGCGCGTTCTGATCCGCAATCAGATCAGCCACTCTATTTCGGACGGCGATTTTATTGGAGTGATCGCCAAAGTTCTTGTGAGCCCCGCCGAAAACAACCCGGGAAAGGTCCGAGTTGAAGTAAAGGATGAATCGATAGATTTGTTGGCCGTTCCAATGGAAGGTCATCAGATTCGATCGGGAGACGAAGTCGTGATTGTTTCTGTGGAAGGGTCAACCGTAACCGTTGCCCAATCAGAGCAGTACTTAAATAGTTAGGAGAAAAATGGAAACCTTAAGCAATGTTGTCGTAGGAGCAGGAATCGGAGCCGGTGCGGTCCTCTTCCTGCTCATATTCTTCGCATGGCTGGTGCGCTCTTTTCTGCGCATTGCACCGCCAAACGAAGTACTTGTGATTTCCGGTAAGGGCCGGGGTTATGAGACGTATTTTGGCGGGAAAGCGTGGTCACTTCCGATTATCCAAGATGTCGAAAAGATGAGCTTGAACACGATGGAGGTTCCGATCACCGTGCGAAACGCATATTCAAGTGGCGGCATTGCGATGAATGTTGAGGCGATCGCCAACGTGAAGGTAAGTAGTGACAAGAAGTACATCAATAACGCAATCGAGCGATTTTTGAATCGGGATGTCAACGAAATTCGCCGAGTTGGAAAAGAAACTCTGGAGGGCCACCTGCGCGGAGTTATTTCCAGTCTGACTCCCGAGCAAGTGAATGAAGACCGCCTTGCTTTCTCTGAAAAGCTTGCCCAAGAGACGGAGCAAGATTTGACGAAGCTCGGCCTCCATCTCGACACATTCAAGATTTTGCACGTCAGCGATGAGGTGGGTTACCTTGATGCTACTGGACGCAAAGCAATTGCCAATGTGATTCGCGCGGCAGAGATCGCTGAATCTGATGCCCGGAGAGGTGCCGAAGAATCAGAGGCGCAGAATATGGGCCGCGCAAAAGTGATGCAGTCTAACGTGGATGCCAAACTTGTTGCTCTCCAAAATGACCTGCGACGTATCCGGGCAGATTTAGACTCCAAAGTCAAAGCAGAAGAGGAGCGAACAATAGCCGCCGCCCGTGAGGCACGAGCAAAAGCAGAACAAGAACTCCAAACAATTCGTGCCGAGCTTGAGACCTTGCGATTGACCGCAGATAAGGTTCTCCCGGCTGAAGCCAACAAGATCAGTGCGGAGTACCGAGCCAAAGGGGAAGCTGCCATGATTCGGGAGCGCGGTGTAGCTCTCAGCACGGCCCTTGAGCTGATGCACGGAGCTTGGCAAGAGGCAGGGCCGAATGCTCTTCAAATCAGCCTGATCGAGAATCTGGAATCAATTCTTTCTACTGCATCGAAAGGAGTTCAGAAGATCAAGATCGATTCTCTGAATGTGATTGACAGCGGCGACGGTCAAACTCTGAAGAATTACATAGCTGCGTATCCAGGCATGCTGGATGCCGTATTCAAAGCCGTAGACAATACGGTCGGAATTGATATTCAGGGCAGTATTTCGGGTCGAAAAGAGGAGGGTAAATCCTAATGGATATTGGATTGATAATTGGACTTGCGATTGGTTTCATCGGCATGATCGCCGCGTTGTTCCTGGTGAGCATCAAGGCACTGATCTACATTTGCCAACCGAATGAAGTTCTGATTTTTAGTGGTAAGAATCGTAATCTGAACGGACGTGTGCTCCCTTATCGCATCATCAAAGGTGGCCGCGGATATCGAACTCCTTTCTTGGAACGGGTTGATCAGATTGATTTGACCAACATGATTATCGATTTGGAAGCGCGCAATGCCTACACCAAGGGCGGGATTCCGATCTCAATCACTGGAATTGCCAACGTCAAAATCGCCGGTCATGAGCCAATGCTCAATAACGCGATTGAGCGGTTCTTGGGTAAGGGCCGGGCTGAGATTATTGCAATCGCCAAATCCACCTTGGAGGGTTCTCTGCGCGGTGTTCTCGCGACTTTGACTCCAGAGGAGTTGAATGAAGATCGGAATCTCTTCGCTGAGAAGTTGGTTGCCGAAGTTGAGCAAGATATGACCTCACTCGGGCTTGTTGTGGATACCCTTAAGATCCAGAACATTACCGACGATGTGAAGTATTTGGACAGTATTGGTCGAACGCGAAATGCTGAGCTTTTGAGCTCGGCAAGGATTGCTGAAGCGATTGCTCATGCCGATGCGGACGTCCGATCTGCAGAAAACTATGAGCGGGAGACGATGGCAAAAATCACGGCCGAGATCGCAATGGCGGAAGCCGAAGCGGCCAAGTTGCTTGCTGATGCTCAGAGCCGAAGAGCTGCCGTCGTTGCGGAAGAACAAGCCCAAGTTGCGCAAATGGTGGCAAAAGCGAAAGCAGAATTGATGGTACAGACAGCTCGAATTGAGCAAGTCCGACGTCAACTTGAAGCCGACGTCATTGCACCAGCAAAAGCCGAATATGAGGCCATGGAGCAACAAGCACGAGCAAACGTGGCCCCCATTGTTGAAGATGGTAAAGCGCGTGCGGATGCCCTGCGCCAACTCAGCAAAAGCTGGACGGAAGCCGGTGACAAGGCACGAGAAATTTTCATCTTGCAAAAAATTGAACCAGTCATCCAGCAGTTGACAGACACGATCAGCGACACGCGAATTGAACGAGTTACAGTGATTGATTCGCCGAACTCGGGAAGTGGCGCTGGCATGGATCCCCGAAAACTAATTGCTCTCAATGAGCAAGTGAAGGAGCTTTTTGGGATTGACTTGGTGGACAAATTGGGCAACTTGGGAGGTTCAAAGAAAAGTGAATCGACACCAGCAATTGCCACTTCGGTGAATTTCAATCCTGTCACCCCAGAAACCACTCCACCTCCATTGCAGGGACAGTAAGGGACAAATTGGCACCCGTACCTTGGGTGCCGATTTTCTACTACAATCTTGGGGATGTCCATTCTCACATTCCGCACATTTGCTTTGGATGTACCAAAGTTGTTTCCCCTGACGATCAGTCGCGGGACAAGCGGGACAACTCGCAACATGTTTGTGGAAGTTTCTGATGGAGTTCATGTCGGAATTGGCGAAGGAGCTCCCCCGACTGGTACACCTCCTGATTTGGCGGAGCAACTGGATATCGTGCTGGCGGAGCTTTTTGAGATAGCTCAATCTGCGAGCATTGAAGAGGTTTGGCAGGTGGGATTTGAGAAGAATATCGACCCGGTTGCCCTCGCTGCGCTGGATTGCGCTCTGTGGGATTTGAAGGCGAAGCAAGCGGGAAAGCCTTTATTTGAACTCTTGGGAGCCCCACTGCCCACATCCGCAACTACTGTTACGATTGGAATTGAACCCGTTGAAGTCGTTCGGGAAAGAGTCCCCAAAATTCTCTCGATCAGCGGAGGTCGAGCCCTTAAGGTGAAGCTGGGAAGTCCTGCTGGCCGGGATCATGATCGGGGGATTTGGGAGGCGGCGAGAGAAGCGGCCCAATCATTTGGCGTTGTGATGAGGGCGGACGCAAACGGAGGTTGGACCGCGGAAGAGACACTTGACATGGCAGATTGGTTGAGTAAGCGGGGGTGCGAGTACATTGAACAGCCTATTGAGCGCGGAAAAGAGGTGGAATTGGAGAAAGTTTTTGGGAGGTGCGCTTTGCCAGTTTATTTGGACGAGAGTATTCGAACTGAACGCGAGGTGGTGGAATTTACTGGATTATGCGATGGAGTCAACCTAAAATTGATGAAATCTGGGGGGATTTCGGGAGGCTTAGGGGTGATCCGTGCGGCAAAAGGGGCAGGAAAAGGCACGATGATCGGCTGTATGTGCGAAACTGCGGTGGGAATTGCCCAAAGTGCTGCCCTCAGTGGTTGGTGTGATTTCGTTGATCTCGACACACATTTCAATCACAATCCTGAGCCGGGCGATGGCCTTGACTTTGTAGACGGAATTGTGATGCCCCGGAATGTTCCAGGGCATGGTGGCTTTATCAAGCCGGAATTCTATCCTCGTTAGTAGATCACTTTATTCAAGGGATATTCGACCAGGCCAGTTGCTCCAGCGCGTTTGAGTTGCGGAATCAAGTCTCGCGACTCGTGCTCGTTGAGGATGACCTCCATTGCGATCCAGTCGGAATCAGCGAGGGGGGAGACGGTCGGATTTTGCAAACTTGGAAGAATTTTGCGCACTTGATCTTCCACGGCTCGCGGAACGTTCATTTTGAGTCCGACGAGTTTGCTCGCGTTCATCGCTCCAACGAGGAGCATGGACATGTTCTCAAGCTTTTCTCGCTTTATTTCGTCTTCCCAACTGGTTTTATTCGCAACGAACCTGGTTGTAGAGGTCAGAATTGTTTCGATGATACGGAGGTTATGCGCGCGGAGGCTCGAGCCTGTTTCTGTGTTTACGACGATTGCCTCGACAAGATCGGGAACCTTGACTTCACATGCACCCCAGCTGAACTCCACTTTAACGTTAACACCTTGGTCACCAAAGTACCGCTGAGCCAGGCGTTGATATTCGGTGGCGATGGTTTTGCCTTCCAGGTCCTTGGCGGTTTGGAAGGGGCTATCGTTGTGTACTGCGACAACAACGCGAATCGGGTTTGATGTCAATTTGCTGTAGCGAAGCTCGCAGATTTCTTGAACATCGGCACCCACATCGGTAATCCAGTCCAGACCGGTAAGCCCGGCGTCAATCAACCCATCTTCGAGGTATCGGGGGATTTCCTGGGGCCTCAGGAGAACAGGCTCAATTTCGGGATCATCGATCACCGGGTGGTAGCTTCGGCTGGCGACTTTGACATCATAGCCAGCTTTTTGGAACAGGGCGAAGGTTGCATCTTGCAAGCTGCCTTTGGGCAGTCCAATTCGAAGCTTCATAGATGACCCAAGGTACCGAAGCGGCGAAACTCGGGTCGGGTCCGGGGTGGAATTTGTCCCTTGTTTTTAAGGGTCGTTCTACCGATAAATGGGGTTGGAGCTATGGTGCAGTCGCAGTTTGCAAGGGTCGGGGTCGTTTTGGCCAGCGAGGACTGTTATTCAAATTGGTATGGTGAAATTTTTCGTCAGATCGGAATAGTCTGTGAAATTGGAGATGAAAAACTCCTGGAGCAGATTGGAGAATTCGATGTTATTGTTCTTTGTGGGAATGGTCAACTCAGCTTGGATAATAAGGAGCGAGTCCGAAGATGGCTCGGCCGGATGTCGACTCAACTCTTGGTTACCGGGAGTTTTTGGGATGGTGAATTTTTGTTTGATATTGTAGCTTCAGGTGAGCGTTATTCCAGGAATAGAATAGAGCTCGTGGAGTCAAAGGAGTCACCCTTGGCAAGTGATACCTCTGGCGGAATCTTCATCGGTGGTGAGCAAGCGCGGAAGCTTCCGGGATCAGTATTAGCTCAAGATGAAGCTAGGAATCCGCTCATTTCGACTGGGTCTCAGCTGCACTTTTATGGACCTCACCTTGGAAAGACGGCAGCTCTGATCGTTCAAGGTCGGGGGGTTTCATCTGACGGAATCGGCCCGAGCGATTTAAGTTGTTATTTGGAAGATGGATTCTTAAGAGCGGAAGATGGAATTGCGCTCGAATGGGGAGATCGTGAGTCGGTAACTGGGGATGAATTTCCGGCATTCTTAACTCCCCACGTGGATCTGCTCCGCGATCAGTTTGCCAGACTCACATTGCACGCAATCGGTCAGACGGGACTCGCACCCGCATTGCTGTGGCACCTCCCGGGCAACGCAGATTCAGCGTTTACGGTTGGAATTGAATGTGATGGCTCGACTTTGGGCGAGATAAAGGCAGCGGCAGGGATTGTCGCAAAATTTGCTGTTCGACCAGCTTGGCTGGTTTTGCCAAGTGGCTTAAGTAAGGAGATTTATAAGACCTTCACCCAATGGGGACATGACATTGGACACTTGTACTTGCCCGAAGATCATTCTATTGCGGCGGATGCGGTTCGAATCCAGAATTTGGCTCTTTCGCGAAGTGTGGGGAATCAGCTGACGGTGATCAAAGGAGCCGATGGAGCTTGGTTTGGGCTCACCCGATTTTATGACTTAGCGACGACGAGCGGAGCGTTGACTTCGATGTGTAAAGAAGGTCGCCAGCCGGGGACATCTGGTTTTGCATTCGGTACTTCCCGCCCATTTTGTCCGCTGGCCCGCAAAGGAAAATATGACTTGATCGAATATCCAGCGGTTGCTTTTGCTCCTGGATGGGTAACAAGTAATACAACCGCCGAGGCGTTGATCGAACCTGTCAAGCGACACCATGGAGTGTATCGCTTTGATTTCAAGACATCGTTTGCGCCGGAACGAGGGTTTGAGAACGGGGTGGTGCGGATGCTCATGGCTTTACGCGAAGCCGAGATGAAGAATTTTAGTCCTTCGGAATTGTCGAAATACGAGCGAAACCGCAGGAGCATACGAGCGACGGTAGAGGATGGTCGGCTTGAATTGGTGAGTGATTATCCAGTTGCTCAGGTTACGGTCATGGTAGGTACACACCTTCCGCTCATTTCTGGAAAACATGACTCAGCCGAAGAGACAGTTTTGCGTTACGGTCAACGGTGGCGTACGCTCACATTGACTCTTGAGAGTAGGATTCGGTCTGGGGTTGCGATCAAACAACCGCAAGTCGCCTGAGTCTGCTCTGGTTGAATCGGTTACAATTTTGGACATGGTCACCGTTCGGGTCAATGTCACGCTCAAGCCTTCCCTTCTCGATTCCGCAGGTCGAACCGTGGCGAAATCACTTCAAGATTTGAGCTTTGATGAAGTTGAGGATGTACGGATCGGGAAAACGATCACATTGCAAGTTTCCGAATTTGACGAAGGTCGTGTTAAGGCAATGTGTGACAAATTGCTCGCGAACCCAGTCATTGAGAACTATACGTTTGAGGTGGTCGATTGAAAATTGCTGTGATCCAGTTTCCTGGTTCTAATTGTGACCAAGACGCGTTGTGGAGCTTGCGAAGTGATTTGGGGGTTGAGGCGGAGTATGTTTGGCACGGTGAGCGATCACTCGCCGGATTTGATGGGGCATTTATTCCGGGTGGATTCACTTATGGCGATTATTTGCGGTGCGGAGCGATTGCGGGCCAATCGCAAGTTATGCAGGCCGTTCGGGAGATGGCGGATTCGGGGCGACCTGTCTTGGGAGCGTGCAACGGCTTCCAGATCCTCTGTGAGACGGGGATATTGCCAGGGGCATTGGTGCAGAATATAGATCAGCGATTTGTTTGCAAGACGATCCATTTGCGTACTGAGAATCGGGACTCAGCGTGGACGACGAAGTGCCCAGATGTTTTGCCGATTCCAGTGGCGCACGGAGAGGGTCGATTTGTGGCTGATGACGAGACCTTGCGCGAACTGAATGGCGATGGGCGTGTTGCATTCCGGTATTGCGATGAAGCGGGTGATCTGACCGAGGAATCGAACTTTAATGGGTCGGTGGAGAGCATAGCGGGAGTTTTGAATAAACGTGGAAATGTCCTGGGGATGATGCCGCACCCAGAGCGCGTTACAAGCAAAAAAATCGGATCTGAAGCGGGACTACCGATCATTTCAGGATTTTTGAGCGTCTTGGCGAATGCATAGGGGTTCAAAGAGGTTCATTTTGGACCTATAATAAGGACTCGGATGGTTGGGCGAATGAATCAGATGGTACGGAGCGCAGTTGTGATAGGAGCATTGGTTCTCGGTGCTTTTGCTTTCGGGCAAGCGCAAACCAATGAAGGCAATCAGCCAAGCGATCCAAACATGGTGAAGGTTGGTCGGTTGGGTCAGTCGGTTGCCGAGACAAAAATCTATTCGAACATGAATACCAAAGCTTCGGTGCTTTGGAGTTTGAAGCCGTTTCAGTATTTGGTCGTTAACGACGCAAAGTACGACAAGTGGCTGGCGGTTTTGCTTCAAAATGGTCGGACGGGATACATTTTGAAGGAGGCAGTTGCCCAGCTTCCTTATGACGTCGAGTTGCCGAAAGACTTCAAATTTAGCGCGAGCCGGAATTCGGGTGTTTCGAGTCGAGGGGGATCAGTTGGTTCAAGTGGTCGAATCACTGGCGACCCCAAATCGAAGCAAGAAATGCTTGATTACAGCTTTAGATATGTGGGAACGAAGTATGTTTGGGGTGGAAATAGCCTCACAAAAGGGATTGACTGCTCTGGGTTTGTCCAACAGCTCTTTGGGAAGATCGGGGTTGATTTGCCGAGAACAGCTGCTGAGCAAGCGAAGGTCGGAATGAAGATAGATCGGCTGGAAGATTTACAACCGGGCGATCGGCTGTATTTCTGGGATAAGAAACGCGGCAAAATTGGTCACACTGGGATATTCTTGGGTTACTTCCAGGACGGTGGGGCGTACTTCATTCACAGTAGCAGTAACAACAAAGGCGTTGATACGGACGATTTGCGCAACCAGAAATGGTTGAATATGCTCGTTTCGGCGAGACGATAAAGTCATTGGTGCGTAGTGGAAAATCCACCACTTAGTGGTGGATTTTCTTATTTTTGAGGTATATTTTTGGAGCCAATATGGAGAATTTCGTCGAGCGAGGGATTGCTGGTCGGTTACGCGAGGCGTTGGAAGATACACCAGTCGTGATTGTGCAAGGACCGAGACAATGCGGCAAAAGCACTTTGGTGCAACGAGTGTGCGATTTACCTTATGTGACCCTCGATGATACGTTTACTTTGAGTAGTGCGATGGCTTCCCCCGAGGGTTGGTTGAAGTCGTTCAAGGATGGAGCGATTATTGATGAGATTCAGCGCGCTCCGCAGCTGATGCGCAGTGTGAAAGCGGTTGTGGATGCAGATCGGCGACCGGGGCGGTTTGTTTTGACAGGATCGGCAAATGTGCTGTTGTTGCCGAAGTTGAGCGATTCGTTGGCGGGGCGGATGGAAGTTCTTACTTTGTATCCGTTTTCTCAGTCCGAGTTGTCGGGTCAGCTCAAACCGTTTTTGGATCGGTGGACGGCGGGGAAATTGAAGGGTGGAATGGAGAACAGTGTGGCTTGGGGAGGGTTTCCGGAGCCGCTCAAGCGCAATTCAGATAGTCGGAAGCGGGCGTGGTTTCAAGCCTACGTGCGGGCCCTGATGGATCGTGATGTGCGCGACTTGGCTCAGATTGAGGGATTGAATTCTTTGCCCAATTTGCTTCAGGTGTTGGCGAACGCTCCATATGAAGTTCAGAATATCACTCAAATCAGTCGAGACACTGGAATCCCGGCAACGAGCTTGTCTCGATATATTAGCTTGCTGCAGGCGATTTACTTGATCCATCCGGTTCCTGCTTGGTCTGCATTGCAGAATGGGAAGGCGGCGAAAACGGCGCGACTGGCATTTTCAGATATGGGAGTATGGAATTATTTTCAGCCGAAAACTCATGATGAGAACTGCTCGGCGATGCATGTAGCTATGGAACTTGTTAAAGAGGCAGGTTGGGCCGAGGAGCCGTATGAGGTGATGCATTTTCGATCGACCCGACACCATTCAGTACCGATCGTACTAGGTTTATCAAATGGTCAAATCTATGGGATCAATGTTGTAAATCGAGAGTTGATCAATGATGGAGACTTTGCGGGTCTCAGATTCTTGCGGGATGTTGCAGGAGATGCATTTGTGGCGGGGATTGTCTTGAGTGAGAAGTCCGAAGTGGGTTTTATAGATGAGCAGTTGAGCTATGCGCCGAAGAGTTCACTTTGGGCGGTCTAGTCGTTGGAGAGGGGGCCGAGTTCAGATTCAAGTTCCTGCTCTGCTTCGACCAAAGTACTGAGTCTTTGACGGACGAGTTGCGTGCGGAGGTCGCTCTGATCGCTTGCGGCAATGGCGGAGGTGCGAAGAGCGCGGACTTCGTCACGGATCTGGCGGATGCCTTCGAGGGCGTGGGCCCCAAATGTGGGGTCTTGGCATCGCTGTAGAAAGGTGGCCTCGCGCTGACCTTTGCTCCGGAAGAGGTGGCGTCCAATGAAAAGGGCGTCATAAAGGGCTTCTTGAAGAACGGCTTCGATATCGCGTTGGGTTTGTTGTCCTTCGGGAGTTTTGGCTCTTTCGCGCCAGGGAGCAGAATGAAAGGAGTCGAGGACAGCGCGGCGGTCTTCGGCGAGTTCTTCGAGGAGAGTTCGGAGTTCGGGGTGAGAACGCTCGTTGAGTTCTCTGCGCTGGCCGATCCAAAAGATCAACTCCCAGATTTCGTCAATTTCGGGAGGGGGCTTGAGGATGACTTTATCTTGGTTCTTTCGGTGGAGTCGGTCGTTGATTACGGGGCCAAGAAAAAAGAGGGCGATCAGGGAAAGTGCGAGGGGCCAGACAAACGGCAGGAGAAAAAGACTTGCGAAAATACCCAAACATCCGAATCCCCATACGAGTTCGCTTGACTTATTGCGCTGGGGTTGGTGCTCGTTGAGAAATCTAACAAAATGGTTGAACGGCTTGGACATGGTTAGCGAGGTTCGCGGGTAGCCATTTGGAGCGGCACCATTCGTGATCGGGCGGGGGTGTGGCCTTCGAGGACACCGATGAGATCGTGTTCTTTGGCTTCGGTGATTTGGATTTGCGCAAACGATCCAGGTTCGGCGGCGCCCTGAGCGTAGACCCATCCGTCGATTTCGGGGGCGTCGCGGTAGCTTCTTCCCGCGATCCATCCGTCTTTGGCTTCGTCGATGAGGACATGTAGGGTTTGTCTGACGAGTGCTTTGTTTTTGGCAAGTGAAATGGAGGACTGGGCGCGCATGAGTCTGTCGTATCGCTCCTTCTTGAGTTGCTTTTTGACTTGACCGAGCATCTCATAACTGGGGGTTCCCGGTTCTCGTGAGAACTCGAAAGCTCCAACGCGGTCAAGTTTGGCTTCTTGGACAAAATCGACCAAATAGTCGAATTCAGCATTGGTTTCGCCGGGGAAACCAACGATGAATGTGGTGCGAATAGCAACGTTGGGGATTCGCGCACGAACTTTATCGAAGATTTTGAGATACCGCTCACCATCCCAGGGACGCTTCATCCGGCGGAGGGTATCGGGATGAGCATGCTGCAGCGGGATGTCGATGTAATTGCAGACTTTGTCGAGACCGGCAATTGCCTCGATGACTTCATCGGTGAGGCGATTTGGGTAGAAGTAAAGAATTCTGATCCATTCGATTCCGTCAACTTCCGCCAGTTGGTGGAGTAATTTGGGGAGAGTGAATTCTTTATAGAGATCATAGCCGTACTGGGTGACATCTTGGGCGATGAGGTTGATTTCCTTGCAGCCTGTTCGGGCAAGATGCTGGGCTTCTTGGATCACTCGCTCAATAGGTTTACTGGCGTGACCTCCTCGGAAGCTGGGAATGGTACAGAAGGTGCAGCGATGATCGCATCCTTCACTCACTTTGAGATAGGCACTCCAAGGTCGTCCCGTGCGGGCACGAGTGGTGATATCAGCCCATCGGTGGTGGGGTGGTTCGACGTCTATAAAAGGTTCATGGTGGGCAAACGTATGTTCAACCACTTGGTCGAATCGACCCATTTGACCAACGCCGACGTAAGCATCCGCTCCGGGAGCAAGGCGGGCTAGTTCGGACCCGAGGCGTTGGGCGAGACAACCGGCGACGATTACTTTTCCGTTACCTTTTTCGGCAACGGCTTGGCGGATGGCTGCGATTGATTCGTGCTTGGCGGATTCAAGGAAGCCGCACGTGTTGATGATTGTGACTTCGGCAGCTTGGGAGCCGTCGACGGTATGACCAGAGGATCGAAGTACGCCAGCGATTTCTTCACTATCGACTTCGTTTTTTGCGCATCCGAGGGTGATGATGCGAACGTTTCCTTTTGAATCAGACACGCTTGCTATTTTGGCAGATGCTCAGAGGAGATACCGGGCGACGGACAAGAGTTTAATTCAGAGACCCTTGTCCGTTCGTCAGGTTGCTTTAGTAGTGCCAGTCGAGGTCTTCGGCGTCTTTGGCGTGGGACATGATGAAGTCGCGTCGGGGTTCGACTTTGTCTCCCATCAGTCGCATGAACATTTGTTCGACATCGGAGTCGAATTCCTTCTCGTAACCGACTTTGATGAGACGGCGGAGTTCCGGGTTCATTGTCGTTTCTTCAAGTTCCTCGGCGTTCATTTCTCCGAGACCTTTGAATCGAGTGACTGTGACATTTTTGCGCTTGAGATCTTTAACGATACGGTCTCGTTCTTCTTCATCCATGGCGTAAAACCGCTCGTCCTTGCCGGCGCGGATGACGAAGAGAGGGGGCTGGGCGAAGTAGAGGAATCCTTCGGTGACCAGGGGCTTCATATAGCGGTAGAAGAACGTGAGAAGGAGGGTGCGGATGTGTTCGCCATCTACGTCCGCGTCGGTCATGATGATGATTTTATGGTAGCGGAGTTTTTCGATATTGAAGTGCTCGCTGGCCTTTTGCTCATCGGCAGGTTGCTCGCCATCGAGGGCGGCTTCCTGGTGGCGCGAGGTGTGAATGTCCACTCCAGCTCCAAGAGCGGCGATGAGGGACTTTATTTCCTCGTTATCGAGAGCTTTGTCAATGCGTGCCCTTTCGACGTTGAGGATTTTTCCTCGGAGGGGAAGAAGAGCCTGAGTCATCCGGTCGCGGGCTTGTTTAACTGTTCCGCCGGCGGAGTCGCCTTCGACGAGGAAAAGTTCGCAGTCGGCAGCGTTCCTGCTCACACAGTCGCTGAGCTTTCCGGGCAGTCCAAATGCCTCCATTGCCGAGGACCGCTTGACAGCTTCGGCGGCTTTACGGGCGGCTTCTCTTGCTTGCTGAGCAAGCTGAGCTTTTTCGACAATGCGTTTGCCAACGGCGGGATTTTCCTCCAAGTATGTGGCGAGTCCGTCCCCAACGAGTGAGTTAGTGGCCCCTTGGACTTCCGGTGTCACGAGCTTGACTTTGTCTTGGGAGTTGTAGCTGGGATTTTGGATTTTGAGGGAGATAACGGCAGTGACTCCTTCGGCGGCGTCATCTGCGGTGAAGTTGCGGTCTTTTTCCTTGAGAAGGTTCATCTTCCGCGCATAGCTGTTGATGACCCGGGTGAGGGCTTGACCGAACCCCGAAACGTGAGTCCCACCATCCGGTTGATGAATATTGTTGCAGTAAGCGAGGGTATTGGTATGGAAGCCAGTGTTGTATTGAAGACAGACTTCAAGCTCCATGTCTTCCCGGACGCGGTGGAAGTATATTGGCTTATGAATTACGGTTTCGGCGTCATTGACATCTTCCACCAATTGGATGATTCCTCGCTCGAAGAAGTACTCTTCCATGGGTTCTTCGGATGTTTCGATGGTGAAGGTGAATCGAACGCTAGGGTTCAGGTAGGCGAGTTCTTTGAGCCGGCGGCGGATGATGGTGGGATCATGTTCGACATGGGTCAGGGCCGTTGGGTCGGGTTTCCAGTGTTGCTTGGTTCCGGTTTTCTTTGATTTCCCGACGACTTCGACTTCTGTCACAGGGGTACCCGCTTCGAATCGTTGTTGGAAGATTTCGCCTTTTTGTTGGACGGTTGTGATCATCCATTCGGAGAGAGCGTTGGTACAAGAAATTCCGACACCATGGAGACCACCGGAGACTTTGTAGCCGCCTCCATCACCAAACTTTCCACCGGCGTGGAGTTTGGTCATGACGACGGTGAGAGCGGAGATGCCTTCTTTCTCGTGCATTCCGGTGGGGATGCCCCGTCCGTTATCTTCTACGGAGATCGAGCCGTCGGCATAGAGCACCACATCAATTCGGTCGGCGTGTCCGGCCATGGCTTCGTCAACCCCGTTATCCAGAGCCTCACGGAACATTTGGTGAAGACCCTTTTTGCCGTTATCTCCGACGTACATGCCGGGTCGTTTTCGGACGGCTTCGAGCCCTTCGAGGACAGTGATAGAGCTTGCGTCGTAGGTGGATTCGACTTTTTTTGTGAGCTTGTCTTCAGCGGTTGCCTCTCGAGAAGAGACTTCTTGGTCTTGTTGGTTCTCGATGGGTTGATCTTCGGGTTTTTCGCTCATGGATGGGTACCGTGCTTTCTAGCCTGGACTCAGGTTGAAATGAACCTAGATTTTACCAGGTTCTGACGCATGGATAAGGACGAATTGAGGTGGTGAAAGGGTGCTCGTTAATCAGGGCGCTGTGGGGGGTTCTATGGGCAAAGATTCAAATAATGAGTTCATTTTTTCGACGTTTGCGCGGGGCCAATTTGGCTCAATCACGCGGGCACCAGGTTTGAACTGCCCAAAGAGTTCAGCGTAGGGATTGAACCACTTGCCGGACTCGACCGTTGCGTGTACATATTGAAGTTCGCGGTAGTGCTCGAAAGTTCGGGGATCCAAGTTGTCGCCTTGCCACTTTCCCCGCACGAAGTCATGAATTCCGGCGAAGACCACTTGGTGTGTTCCCGGGGCAACGGCACGACTGGGAAAAGTAAAGTGAGAAATGTGAGGTTTTGCTTTGATCAAACCACCAAGGCCATTCGAGTTGGTTCGAATTTGGGAATAGGAAAACTCCGGAAATCTCGTTCCGCCATCGGGTTCTGGGATGTTGTCACGGGAATCAAGAACGACGTACCACCGGCTATGAATGTGGAGGAAATCGTTGACTCCGGCCAGGAATGTATTTGTGTCCCGAAATGGAAGTGAGCGCGCGTCGATGAGCCTCTTGAGGCCGTTCTGGATTGAAGGCGGATTCTCTTGGATCGGGAGAGTTGTCAGGCTTGCAAGTAAAAGTGCAGGACTAATCATTCACCCTAGTGTAATCGGATTAATGTTCAAAAGCAAATAAAATTATTGGACGGGTTTCCAGCGGGCTGTGCGGACGAATCCGGATTTGCCTTTGAGAAGGGTTTCTAGTGTGATGTTTTCGAGCGTTCTAACGATGTCGGTTTTCTTCCAGACCGTGAAGTATCCCAGCCCTCCTCGGGCGATTGTGATGGGCATGGCAACTTCGTATGTGGCTTTGGGGTTCAGTTCGGCCCCATCCACGAGCACGGTTCGAATGCGTGAATCGGCGGGTGCTGACTTTGAGAACGAAATTTCGAGTCCACTGACTTGAAGAAAGCTCGGATTAGGGGTCGGATAGAGGCTGATGGATCGTTCTAATGCGGTTTTGATTTGTTCGCCAGTCAGCTTGACGACAGAGATTTCGTCAGTGCCAAATTTCAGATAGGAACTGAGGTCACCTTTTGCTTCGTCTTCGAGCATTGCTCCAGGGATCCAGGCGATAGTTGTTCCGGCAGCGGCCCGAATTTCATCGGCGATGGCTTGACCATGGCCTGACGATTCATTGTCTGGACTGCCAAAAGCGGTGCAGGCCAGACTCAGGAGAATCGCGGCGAGGAACGGTGTGCGCATTGTCGTGAAGAAAAAAATCCTTGCTCTTTCATCATATTGGATGTTTGAGCAAGGATTTGGTTATATTTGATAGGACTTTTTTGTCGAATTTAGAAGTTTGTGTCGATGCCCATTGATCGTGCGGTTCCAGCAACGACCTTGATTGCTTCTTCAACATCATCGGTGTTAAGGTCAGGCATTTTGGCTTTCGCTACTTCGATTGCCTTTTCTCGTGTGAGAACACCGGCCACTTCTTTGCTCGGATTACTGCTTCCTTTGGGGATACCAACGGCGTTTTTGATCAACGCGCTCATCAGCGGTTGCTTGACGACGAAGGTGTAGGATCGATCTTCGAAGACGGTGATTTCAACTGGGAGTTTGAAGCCCATTTGCTTCGCGGTCATTTCATTAAACTTTTTGAGAAACTCCATCATGTTGATCCCGGCTTGACCGAGGGCGGGTCCGACCGGAGGAGCGGGGTTTCCTTTTCCTGCGTCGATGTTCAACTTGATGACAGATGCGACTTTCTTTGCCATGGCAATTTTCCTTACTGATTTCCGCGGGATAGAGGGGGCCGTACTGTGGAAGCGTCAGTTTGGTCGCCGGTAAATGCGGGTGAGAAGTGAATTATGGCGGGGATTGTATTGAGTTCGCGGGACCTTGGAAAGTTCTCTTAAGTTCCGCGAGTATCTCCGAATAGATCTATTTGAAGGCGTGGGGCGAGGCGGTATCCCGTTTTGTGGCAGATGGGAACGAGGAGTTTGAGGCGCTCGTTGAGGGTGGCTTGGTCGCGGCCTTCGGGCATGAGGAAGATTTTCTCAGGCGGGATTTGGTGATTAATTGCCGTGAGCATGGATTGGATTTCTTCGATGCTTCCAGGTTCTTCGGGCTTTACTACGAATTTGAATTGGTATTCATGGTGAATGACGAGTTGGCGGATAGTGTCGGGTTGGAATCGGGTGGATTCATGGCGTTGGAACCAGTCCCCCGGCGTATCTTTAGGTGGGGCGGAATGAGCAGGTTTGGGGCTGATGCTCATGAAGCTTCCGGGAAGGTGGCGGGAGATCGTTCCCGCGGTTTCTATGGTGATGAAATGACCTTGTGCTTGAAGTTTTTTTGCTAGCTCCTCGATTGGATCGAAGAGCATGGGTTCGCCGCCGGTCAGCACAACATGTTGGTTTTTGAGCTCTTGGCATTCAGAGACGATTTGGTCAATGGACATCATCGGTCCTTCGGGGCTCCATGATGCGTAGGGAGTGTCGCACCAGACGCACCGCAGGTTGCACCCAGAGGTGCGGACAAATGTGCTGGGAACTCCGAGAAATTGTCCCTCGCCTTGAACGCTGCTAAAAATTTCGCTGATTCGAAGGTTGCTCATTTGAGGAGGGCGGGGTCGGTCATTCCGAGTTCGGCGAAGGCTTTGATCCGGATCAGGCAGGAATCACAGTGTTCGCACGGGCGTCCGTTGATGGGGTCGTAGCAGGAGTGAGTCATCCCGTAATCAACTCCGAGTTCAAGACCCGTTTGGATGATTTCAGGTTTTGTCATTTCGATCAGAGGGGCATGAATGGTCAATGAGTTCCCTTCGACACCAGCCTTGGTCGCGACTTGCGCGAGGTTTTGGAATGCAGCAATGAATTCGGGTCGGCAGTCCGGGTATCCGCTGTAATCAACGGCGTTGACACCAACAAAAATGTCGTTCGCAAGGCGGGTTTCAGCGTAGGCAAGTGCGAGGCTGAGCATGACAGTATTCCGAGCTGGAACATAAGTGACGGGGATATCGGTCGTGGGGCTGTCTTTGGGGACTTCAATGTTGTCAGTCAGAGCACTGCCGCCGAATAGAGTGAGATCGACCGGGAGAATTTTGTGTTCCGCAACTTGGAATTTGTCTGCGATAGATCGAGCGGCATCAAGCTCAATTTGGTGGCGCTGACCATATTGGATTGTGAGGCAGTACGGATCGAAGCCTTGCGATTGAGCGATGGCTAGGCAGGTAACGGAATCGAGTCCGCCGCTCAGGAGGATGACCGCACGGGGGTTCATTTGAATGAGCATACGGTACCAGGAGCGTTGTTTCGGTCAGGGGATTTTGTGCGTCTATTGAAATGTGGTGACAGGAATTTTGGCGATGATGATCAGTCAACCGACGGGGGTTTTTCCACTTGCGGTGGAGCGAGTTCGACCGGAAGGTGAGCGCCAGGTTTACTGGGTGAGGGGCCCGAAAGATGGCGGCGAATTGAAAGGTGTGGGGAGCATGGTGACCCAAATTCCGGGGGGTGGATTCTTGTTCGTGCCGAGCGGAGAGTTGGCACGACTGAAAGGATTTGATGGGGACGGAAAAGAAATTTTGAACTTGGCGAAACCGGGGTTTTCAGCGGTGGGCCGGCCATCGGTGGACTGGGGAGGAAATTTCGCGGTTGTGGAATTTGTTGGGGACGGCGAATCCGAGATTTGGCGTATTCCGCTGCGGGGAAAGGGCCCGGAAGTTCAAATTGCGACGGTGCGCGGTAATCCAGGGCTTGTGAATCCGGCGGTTGAGATGCGTGGAACGGGACTGTGGTTGAACTTTGGGGGGAGCTGGTCGATTCAGGACATGGCCACGGCGGCTACTCAACGGGTGGATACAAGACCATTAACCGACGGATTACCAGCGGGGACGAGGGTTGTAGAAGTGCGTCCGAGCCCGGTGATTCCAAAACAAGTTGCGGTGGGAATTGAACTTGCCAACGATACAAAGTCTAGGTGGGTGATGGTGTGGGATCGGCAGAGCAACCGGGTGAGCCGGGTGAGTCCGATTGGGAGCGACGGATTTCAGGTGGATTGGTCGCGCGACGGGCGAACGGTTTTGTTCCATTCGCGGGAAGTGGAATCGGGTCGAGTGACATTGCGGGGGGTTGCACCGACGGGGGGTGAAACGGTTGAGATTGCGGTCGTGGAAGAAGCGAAAGGGGCTGGTTAAGAAGGGTTCCATTTGGCTAGACTAGAGGCATGAGCTTGCCTTACGATCGCGTTTACAACTTCTCCGCGGGTCCGGGAGTGATTCCGGTTCCTGTTTTGGAAGAAGCCCGGGACAACATGTTGAATTGGAAGGGTTCGGGAGTGGGAGTGATGGAGATGAGTCACCGAGGCAAGCATTATGAGAAGATTGCGGCGGCAGCGGATGCGGATTGTCGCGAATTTTTTGGGATTCCGGATAACTACAAGGTGTTGTTCCTGCAGGGTGGGGCGAGTCTGCAGTTCACGATGCTCGCTATGAACTTTTTGAATGGAGGTTCGGCTGATTATTTGCGGACAGGGACATGGGGAGAGAAGGCAGTCTCGGCGGGGAAATTGCATGGAACGGTGAACTTGGCCCACGATGCCAAAGGGTCGAACTATGATGTCGCCGGATACGATTTGGCGCAATATTCGGATGATGCAAAGTATGTGCATTTCACGATGAATGAGACCATTCAGGGAGTGGACTTCTTGGGTGATCCTCCGGCGGATGGTCGGGATTGGATTTGCGATATGAGTTCATGTATTGGGAGTCGGCCGTTTGATGTGAGCCGGTACGCGATGATTTATGCGGGGGCGCAAAAGAATATGGGGCCGAGCGGGGTGGCTTTGGTTTTGTTGCGTGAGGACTTACTGGAGCGTATTCCGGAAGGCTTGCCGCCGATGCTGGACTACAAGGTGATGGTCGAGAACGATTGGATGTACAACACGCCGAATACCTGGGGGGCTTATGTGATGAGTCTGGTTTTCCGGCACTGGATTGATTTCGGTGGGCTCGAGTCGGTGGGCAAATACAACGATGAGAAAGCGGGGCATATTTATTCGGCGATTGATGAATCGGGTGGGTTTTTTAAGGTTCACGCGCAGCCACAGAATCGGTCGCGAATGAACATTTCGTTTACGTTACCGGATGAAGACTTGACGACGAAGTTTTTGGCGGAGTCGAAGGCGGCGGGTTTCCATGAGTTGAAAGGTCACCGCTCAGTGGGCGGTTGCCGAGCGAGTATCTACAACGCATTTCCGGCGGAGGGTTGTGTTGCTTTGGGTGGGTTTATGCGGGAGTTCGCGGCGGGTAGAAGCTAATGGCCTATTATATAAAGGACTTCATCCCTCAAGAGCAAAAAGTAGTCGAAGTTGAACGGGGAGCCAGCGTGCAAGATGCGTTGAATATTATGAGCCAGCATGACTTTTCTCAACTTCCCATTAGAATAGAAAGTGGAAAAATAAACGTGATTACAATTGAAAACATACTCGAGAAGTGTCACAAGTTGAATGTCTCTCCTAGTGATTTAAATGTTGTTGATTGTATGGCGAGTGCTTCTACAATAGAAAGTGAGGGAGATGTAGATGAACTTATCGAACTTCTTGGAAAAAACGGATACGCTATTGTACTGGATCAGGGGGATATCTCAGGAATCATAACCGATTCAGATGCAGGATTATTTTTTCGAAGTAAACTTAGGGTATTCACTCTTCTAGAAGATATAGAATCTATGATAAAGTCCGTAGTGAGAGCTTGCATATCTTATATCTCTGAACCCGGAGATGAAGATCGACTCAGCAGTTTGGTTAAAAAGTATTCAGGCAATTCTATTGACAGTGATTTGATGAGAAGTATCCTTAAAACGGCCACTAAGGGTGCGGTAGATAAAACGAGTATCGATAAGGCGCACGCAACCCTGGTTGAAGGGCTACCGTCGAAGGACTTCGACTCACTTACACTGTACGATTTTCAACAGTTGCTTTTCAGTGACGATGTTTGGAGCGTTGTTAGTAAAATTTCGGCCTTTAAGCAGGAAAAACTTTGGGCATTTTTTGACGAAGCTCGAAAAACGCGAAATGATGTATTTCACTTTCGTTCTACAATAACGGAAAATGAGGTTGAGAATTTGCAAACGATTCATGATTGGTTATCCAATATTGTTAGCGAGTTGAGGAGTTTGTTGGAGTTAAAATCAAGACCTGGCGAAAAAAATGACAATTTGGAAGAAAATGTGCTTATCCCTGTTGAGTCAGTTGAAAAAAACTCTAAAAGAACTGCTAGAAGAGCCCGAATTAGACGAGGAATTTTTATGGCCGAAATAAGCGAGTCAGACTACGAACTTCTCGATGAGCAATCTAGGAAAGTACCAGATGGGTTGATCCAAGGGAGTCACCTTGTTCGGTGGCTATTGCGTGTTCCTAGTTATGTTCCTTCGACAAAAGTTTCGTTTGCGAAATTTGAAGAATTGACGGGCATTTTGTTACCCCAGGTTGCACTAGAGAATCCAACATGGTGGCTAACAAAGGAGTATGAAAGCGACCATAGTCGATTTTGGAGTGGAGCCAACTGGACTGTTGAGCTAATCGACTTTACGAAAGAGTCCATTATCTTCCGTAGAAGAGATTTAAACTAAGTCTCGCTTCTCAAATATACTTCGTGTGTGAAGTTGAAAGCACCGTAATTGAATTGAGGGACTTGAGGTCAAACGAAAGTTTCCGGAAGTGTATGGTGTGGTGACCCTTTACCTCTGTTTTGAGCCCCCGTTCGAGCCCGTGGAAGGCTCTACACAAAGCGCTGGAAAGCTCGATTGATTTGGCTGAAAACGGGTGAGTTTACAAGCTCAATCTGATCTCCAATTCAGCATCAGATTGCGGCGCAAGTGATCGGGGTGTGATATTCTCGCCCTCTATGGGTGGAACCACGCATTCCGGTGAACTAATCCGCCCACTTGCGGGTTTTCGAGCGATTGCTGCTTTGTGGGTTGTTGTGGTTCATACGGAGAGCCTGCATCCTGGCAATATCCCGGAAACGGCACAGTTGTTTCTGCGGGGGTACGGAACACTTCCGGTTGTGTTCTTTTTTGTCCTTTCGGGGTTTATCCTTAGTCTTGTTTATTCTGAGCGGATAGGCGAAGCGGGTTTTCAAACGGATGGACTCAAAACGTACGCTTGGGCAAGGATTGCTCGGGTTGTTCCTCTTTACTTTTTCACACTGATTGTTCCGATTGGGTTTCATATTGCATGGACAAATCGGGGCGGAACTGTTCCGATGCCGTTCACCGAGCACACGGTGATCGGTTCGCTTGGGTTTTCGACGGATGGATGGGCATTTAATTCGCTTTTCCGGAGCAATGTTCCCGCTTGGACCTTGACGGCTGAATTGATTTTTTACTCTCTTTTTCCATATATTTTTCCTCGGATTGCTCGGCAGGACCGAACCACCTTGCTTCGAGGCCTCTACTTCTCGATGGGTACCTATGGGTTCATCCAAGTGGTTTTGGGGATCGCTCAGATTTATGGAAATGATTGGTGGAGGCCGGTGGGATATGGCTTGGGTCACTTTGGTTCGCCGCTGTTTGTGCCCGTTTTTCTGGTTGGAATCTATATGGGAGTTCTCGCGCGCAAAGGGGGGCTGTCGAAATGGACGGAAACCCATGCTGATGCGATTTATGCGGCCTTTGTGATTGGAGTTGTGCTGCTGGTAACTCTGCCAACTCCTCCGCTCCCTCCGTCCCTTGTGACGGCGTTGCTTTGCCCTTTGATTTGCCTTGCTATTGTTGCCGGCCATGGTCAAATGGGGTTAACGAACCGGGTGCTTTCTTGGCCGATTATTCAGCTTTTTGGTTCAGCCAGCTACGCGATATACATCACTCATTGGCCGGTCAAGGAGCTTTTGCAGTTCTACTTCCACCCTAAAGGTTGGCCCGAATTTTCGAAGGGCTTTGTAGTGCTGGGGATTGCCATAGTGGTCGGGTTTATATGTCACTTCTGGGTAGAGAAGCCACTTTACCGATGGGTGCGTCTTAAGTCGGCGGTCGGTTAGCGTTCGCCGGGGAGGACGATGCCACGCATGATGACGTTTTGGGCGAGGAAGAAGACGACGAGGGTTGGCAGTGCGGCGAGGGTGACAGCGGCCATAACGATGGCTTTGGGGGCCGTCAATTGAAGTTGGTAAATGAAGACCATGAGGGTCCACATTTCCCGGTTTTGGGCGACCAGAAAAGCATAAATGAATGCGCCATATGAGCCCATGAAAGCGAGGAGGGCGAGGTAGCCGAGGACTGGCTTTGAGAGGGGAAAGGCGAGGCGGAGCATCATGAGCCATTCTGGAGCTCCGTCAATTTGTCCGGATTCAAAGATTTCTTGGGGGAGGGAGTCGAAGAAGCCTTTCAAGAGGAAGATCATGTAGCCGGATGCGGCGGCGGGAAGGACGAGGGCAGCAAAGGTGTTGAGGAGGTTGAGGTCTTTAAGGAGAAGGAAGCTGGGGATCATTGCAACTTCGGCAGGGAAAGCCATGGTTGCCAGGAGGAAAAGGAGGATTTTGCCCGTGGACTTCATCGGGAAGCGGCTGAGGGCATAGGCGGCGAGGGGGTTGACGGTGAGCTGGATGAGGATCATCAAGCCACAGAAGATGATGGTATTGGCGACGGCGCGCCCGTTGAGGAGGATGTAGTCGAGCACATAGATGTAGTTGCGCCACGTGAATTCGGAGCGGATGGACTTTTCGTTTTGACGGAGGTAATGAGTTTCGAATGCCGCAATTGGGAGAGTTTCGGTGGCGGTGACTGAGGGGTTATTGGAAGTCGCAACCCAGTTCATCCATTGGCGTTCAACCGTTCCGTTTTCGAGGAATGGTTTGGGGAGCGCGGCGGCGAAAAAGTCCACTTGGTCTTGAGGCTGTTTGCTTATGCTGACCAATCGGCTTTGGGAGAAATCGGGGATTGCTCCTTCCGGAGTGTGGAAAGGAATATCTTTGGGGACATCACCGAGTTGGTTCTTGTATTTGGTGCGAAGGAATTCTTGGTAAAGGCGTTGGGATGATATCGGGATCCGAAATTCGGCCGGGAGGGTTTTTTTGAATTCAAGCCAGTCCGCCCACTTTTGATCTTGTTTAGGATTCCAAGCCGGGTCGTCAAGGCGCTCGGGGGGTGGTGTGACCTGTTGAAAGGCCCCGTTGATTTCGTTGAACGCGGCGTTGACGTCTTCTACGGTTTTGTATTTGGTGCGGAGCCAGGCTTGCCAGGCGCGATTCAGTCGCGAGGTGACGTTGGTGGATGGTGTAGAAAATCCGGCCAACCATTGGTCGGCGGGGAGTTGGGCGAGGAACTGTTCATATTCGGCAAGGGTAGCGGGGGAAGCTTCGTCGGTGTTTGCGGCAGAGGCGATCCAGGAGGCGTTGCCGGCGTATTTGTCGTCGACATATTTGGATTCGAGTTCGGCGAAATCGCTCCAGAAGGAGGGGATGAGTTTGTTGTCGTTTTGGTCGGTATTGCCCTTGAATCCGGTCGTGAGCATCGTCATGAACGGATAAAGGGTGGTGAGTGCGCCGATGGTGAGAATGAGATATACAATCGACATAGCGGCAATGGCGCGGGGGCGTTTGCGACCAACTTTGCCGACGAGTGACATTTCGGCTTTATTGTAATCGATTTTGGGTCGGATTCGGCGATGGTTTTGCGGCTAGAATGGGGGTGATATGCCCGTCGGTCGGTTCATGCTCGTGTTGCACTCGCACATGCCTTATGTATTGAGTCATGGCAAGTCTCCCCACGGGACAGATTGGCTGTTTGAGGCAGCGGTGGAGTGTTATTTGCCGCTTTTGGATGCCCTAGATCGAATGCGTCAGGCGGGGGTTAAGCCAAGGTGGACGGTGAATATGACGCCAATTTTGGCGGAGCAGCTTGATGATCCGGCTTTTCAGGATGGGTTTATCGAGTATTGCGAGGAGAAGGCGGAGTTTGCGCGGCAGGATCGGGAGCTCTTTGAAGCCCAGGGTGAGCTTTGGATGACGGGCTTAGCCGCGATGTGGGAACGCTGGTTCACGAAAGCGGTGATTCAGTTCAAGCATCAGTGCGGTCGGTCGATCACGGGGAGCTTCAAAAGTTTTCAGGATGATGGGTTGATCGAGTTGATTACTTGTGGGGCGACGCACGGATATTTTCCTTTGGCGGGAACAGACGAGAGTGTGCAGGCACAAGTCAAACTGGCCGTTTCAAGTCACAAGAAGCGATTTGGTAGCGATCCTAGGGGAATATGGCTGCCGGAATGTGCGTATCGACCGGGTTATGCTTGGAAGGCACCGGCAGGAGACGACGAGGCAGTTTGGGATCGAAAGGGCGTCGAGCAGTTTTTGGCAGAGAACGGGATTGAGTATTTTTTTGTGGACTCCCATATGATCCGAGGTGGTGAGCCGTTGGGGACATACTGGCAGAAATTTCCCCAGTTGGCGGAACTGTTCTCGCGGAGCAAGGAGTTGTTCTCGCCGCCTGACGAGTACCGGAGCGAATACGAGCACTATTTGATTCCGGAGGGTGTGACGGTTTTTGCGCGTGATCCACAAAGTACGGTGAAGGTTTGGAGTGGGGACGTCGGGTATCCGGGGAATCCCTACTATTTAGAATTCCACAAACAGCAGTATCCGGGCCGGTTGCGGTATTGGCGGATTAGTGAGGACAAGGCGAATTTGGGGGCGAAGCAGCCATATGATCCTTGGCGAGCGCATGAGCTTGTTGCGGAGCACGCGGCGGATTTTGTCAATATCGTTAAGGGGACTTTAGCGCAATACAAAGGTCAGGCGAATCGGGAAGGGACGCTTGTGGCGATGTACGATACAGAATTGTTTGGGCATTGGTGGTGGGAAGGGCCTGAATTTCTGTATGAGCTTGGGATGAAGATGGCGGCCGATCCCGATTTGCAAATGTGCAGTGGGGGTGATGTGATTGACCAAGATCCGGCCCGGCATATGATTCATTTGCCCGAAGGAAGTTGGGGCGAGGGAGGCTATCACAATGTATGGCTGAACGAGGATAACCACTGGACATGGGCGATGCTTTATCCGGCACAGAAATGGATGCGTTATTTGGCTCGTTTGGGGGTGACGGGATTGGCTCAAGAAATTGCTGAACAGGCGGCGAGGGAGCTGCTTTTGGCGGAGGCCAGCGACTGGCAGTTCTTGATTTCTACTTTCTCGGCGAAGGATTATGCTGAGGCACGATTCCCCGATCACATTGATCGGTTTAATCGCTTGGCGGAAATGGCGGAACGCGTTCATGGTGGCGCGACGTTGAACGAGGAGGAACTCGAGTTTCTGAGAGACTGTCAGGTGAAAGATGCGCCGTTCCCCGAGCTTGATTTGAGTTATTGGGCACATTTGGATCATCCGCTGCGTCCACCAGAGGCCTATCGACCATGAGAGAAAGGAAACGAATGAGGGAATTGAAACCGTCTGGGATTCGGATGAATCGTTTGTCATTTGGCTTGGTGGTGGTTTGCGGCGTTGCCTTGGTTGGTTGCGCGCAGAAGGGAGGCGATTTGGCCCCTGTTAGCAAGGGCAGCCGGGACGGTGGAGGTGCGGTGGGTTCTTCGGAGAACTCACCCAACGAGCCGACTCAATCTGAAGCGGAAAAAACGGCGGCGGCCCGGGCAGAAGCGGCCCTCAAGAAAATGGAGCCTCGCGACGAGGAGATGACCATTGACCGAGACGATGAAAAGTGGGCGGAGGCAAAGCCTGCTCCGGTGGCGGTCAAGAGAACGGTTGGAGCGGAAATGGACGACGCCTTTGAGCAATTACCGCCCGCCTATGTGATAGTGAGCATTGAATGTGTGGATCGAGGAGATCAGCTCCGATTCAATCCCAAGATAAAGATTAACAGTCCGGTGAAGTTTCGGATTGAATATGCGTTGCCCGAAACGGGCGGTTCGCTCAATACGTTGACTTCGGATGGTCAGAAGCGTGTTCAATTTGAAGGCGAGAAATGGACGGAACTACCAAAAATGGGCGTCAAGTCGGTCTCTTCCAAGATGAACCGGGCTCAGATCGAAAATTTTGCGAAGCGGATGCCGGTCGATGGGTTCCGGTATTGGAGTTATGGGGATCGGATTTGGTCGGCTTTCATTGCGGGGTTAAATGATCCGGCGAACGGTTTTGAGGTTGAAACGACCCAGATGAACGCGAACCCCGTCGGGGATGAACGACCATTTATTCGCGTTTTGGCAAAGTCGACTACGGGGTCAAATATGGAATTGGAGTTGGTTGTAGATACCAAACGGTATGTTCCCGTGACTTTTCGCACAAATTTCAAGTATGCCGACGGTCAGGAGCGCAAGATGCTCTGGAAAGGGGACTGGGCGTTCGGAAGTTTGCACGAGGATAAGGAATTCAAGAATCCGAAGCCGTTGAAGTGAGGAAATTTGGGTTTTTTGCCCGTTTTGCTGTACCGTTATCATTGCTGGGTCGTCTTGGCATTTGAAGGGATTCAGATGGTTACGTCAACGGTTATTGCAGGATTGGTTTTGGGGCAGTCGCCCTTGAGTGTGAAGCGTGTGAAGACATTGGAAGGGGTGCGGGCGGTCGCCATTTCTCCTTCGCCGCTTGATTCGCGGTTCATTGTTTGTCTGGAAAATTCTCAGGTTCGGATCATGGATGCGAACGGGAAGATTCAAAGCGTGAGTTTGGTGGGTCATGCTCAGCCCGCTTACGGAGCCGCGTTTTCACCGGATGGTAAATTTGTTTTGACCGGAGATGAGCAAGCAAAGATTTTCTTGTGGGATGCCAAGACCGGCAAGAAGTTGCGAGAATTTTCGCGAGAAAAGGGGCATCAGCGAGGGATTCAGTCGCTTGCCTTTAGCGCAGATGGTAAGCAATTTTTGTCGGTCGGCAAGGATGATTCGATTTGCGTTTGGAATGTGAGCGGAGGGAACCCGGTCGTGAAAATCACCGGTGAACCAGCGAATTTTTATGGGGCGTTTTTCACCAAAAACGGGGCCGTCTACACAGGTACACAAGCTGAGGGTTGGCGTGTTTTGGCACCGAAGACTTTGGCGACGGTGACAAAAGTGACTTTGCCGGGTGGTCAGGGTGCGAACGGTTTTGCGATGAACCGGGCGGGAACTTTGGCCGTGACTTTGGGTCGTGATGGCTTAGTGACGGTTTATGATGCAGTCAAGCGGGCTCGCTTGCAAGGATTGAAGGGTCACGGAGACTTTGTGACGGCGGGGATGTTCACTCCGAGTGGTCGCTTTGTGGGGACAAGCTCGATTGACGGAACGGTTCGGGTTTGGGATGCAAAGGCTTATAAGGAAGTGGCGATGGTTGACAATCGGAGTTATATCGGGTCACCGGTTGCGTTCACGGGTGACGGAAAATATTTATTGACGACGAATGCGTTTGACACGGTGGAGATTCATTTGCTGACGCCTCCTCAGCCAGAACCGAAGCCAGTTCGGCGGCGCCGGTAAAGGGAGTTGACCCACCCCCTCCAACCTCCCCCTGCTTAAAAGAATTCAGGGAGAGGGAGGCTATTTTCGTCTCAGTCTTCTTCGATCAGGTATTCGGCGAATTCGAGGATCTAAACTCTAGAACGAATTCCGCAGAAGAATCAATGAGGCACCGTTCTGTTGCAGCGACATTGACTCCTTCAACCCATTCTAACTTGATTTTCTCTCGCCCCCACTATCGGTCAGCGAATATTACTGTAAGCTAGAATAAATTCAGATGAAAGAGGGGCGCAATCGACACGGAAAGTTTTGGTGGATTGCCACTCTATGGGTTGGTGCTGCTGCGATGGGCCTGCTATGGTTTTATTCCCTATCTCGAAATCAAATTGTGTTCTCCTCAACTTCTAAATACAGTTTAGACATTTCCAAAAATGGTTACGACTGTGATGTCTACTCAACTCGGTATGACAATAGTGAAATGATATTACTGGAATGTTCAGGAAGTTTTTCAGCTGATTTCCCTGAGCGAGGCAACACCGTCTATTTTCAGATCATCAATTTTGAAGAAGTAAACATGATTACGAAAAAAATGGTTAAGAACGTGCAGCAGAAGAGGGCGGTAACTCTGCCGCTCGAAGGGGTGATCTGGCATGAAGGCACACTGCCATTTGATCCCGAATTGAAAGTGAATCCAAATTCGCTTTCGTTCTTGATGGATAGGGGCGTCGAAATTTCACTTTCTCGATAGTTCCTGGTAGAACCTTGACAACTAACTCCTATTCACGTCAAAGCCGTACATCTCGGCTCTTTGGGTGCAAGCCCGCGAAAGGCAGCTAAAGCCTTAACCCCCCCCTAAAAGAGTTTAGGGAGGGGGAGGCTTTTGTTTTGGAGGTTCAATCCTCCTCGATCAGGTATTCGGCGATGAGTTGGGCGGTGGCGCGGAGGGCGTCGATGTGGGTGCGCTCGTAACCGTGGGAGGTATCCACACCGGGGCCGATGAGGCTGACGCGGGCGGTTCCGCCGGATCGCCAGTAGGCACTGCCGTCACTGCCGTAGTGGGGGTAAATGTCCCGCCGGAGATCGATGTTAGCGCGACCAGCGATATCAACAATTTTTTGGTTGAGTTCCTTGCTGTAGGGCCCGGATGAATCTTTGACACAGAGGGAACAGTGGAATTCGTCGCCGTTTTGTCCGTTGCCGACAACGGCCATGTCGAGAACGAGGTATTCGTGGAGATCAGCAGGGAGTGAGTCCATGCCGCCGTGTCCGACTTCTTCGTAGTTGCTGATGAGCACGGTGGTGCGCTGGGCGGGGCTGACTCCGGCGTCGTGGAGGGCTTTGAGCGCGGCGACGAGGCAAGCGACGCATGCTTTATCGTCGAGGAATCGGGAGCGGATGTAGCCCGATTCTGATGCTTCAAATTTGGGGTCAAGAGCAACGAAATCGCCGACATTGATGCCGAGGAGTCGAGTTTCTTCGGCTGAACTTGTTCGTTCGTCGATTCTGACTTCGAGGTTATTGGCGTTTCGGGGGGATATGGGAGCTTCTTTATTGACGTGGGCGGCTCCATTTTCGAAAACCATACTGCCGCGGATTCCCCGGCCGGATTGGGTTTGAATCGTCACTCCTTCGGACTCGATAGTGGGCCACATGATGCCGCCAAGGGCGGTAGTGCGAAGGCGACCGGAGGATTTGATCTCGGCGACCATGAGCCCCAGAGTGTCGATGTGGGCTGTGAGGGCTCGGGGCCGGTCATCTTGAAGACCTTGATAATTGGCGACGAGGGCCCCTTTGGGGGTGATGAAAGTAGTTGCACCGAGTGTTTCGAGTTCGTTTTGAGCAAACGAGACAGCCCAGGCGGTATCCCCGGTTGGACTGGGGGTGTTGAGGAGGTCTTTAAGGAACGAGACGAGGTAGTCGGTGTCGATTTCGAACCGGGGCATGACGGGTATTTTAGCCGTTTTTTTCTTGCTGACTTTGCATTTCGATTTGTTGTATTACAATGGAAGTGCACAGAACGATGTGTTGTTTTGTGTGACTGAACTCATTGAAGAGAGAAATCAAATTATGCGAAAAGCCTTCACCCTTATCGAACTGCTTGTCGTGATCGCGATTATTGCGATTTTGGCGGCGATTTTGTTCCCCGTGTTTGCCCAGGCGAAAGTTGCGGCAAAGCGTACTCAGTACATTGCTCAATCAAAACAAGCAGGCACGGCAATCATCATTTACATGGCGGATTACGATGACTTGTTCCCCCAAGGAACGGTTCCGGATTTGACCCAAGCGGTTCAACCGAGCTTCCGAAATGCGGCGAACTATACTGCCAGCCCTGCAACTTGGTGTAACGCTGCTTCTCTACCGACTCTCCGCCAAGAATCAGCATTAGTTTGGGTTAACGCGACTGAGCCTTATCGAAAGAACTACGGGATGCTCAATCCGAGCAATGACAAGCGCAATTTCACGTCCGGCTCATTGGCAGACTGTAATGTTGCATCCGCTCGAGTGGGGACACCTGCTGGTTCAAACATGAGCTACAACGGATTCCTGCAGGGCATTAGCCAAGATGGTTTGGCGGCGATCAGTAAGCTCACGATGATCTGGCCCGGCATGGGAACTTACACGTACGATGGATTTACTGCGGTGAGTCCTCGCCTCAATTGCCCCGTCCAAGGAGTTGCTTGCCTTTACAATCCGTCAGGGCGACCGCAAAACGCGGCTTCTGGTTCAGCCTACGGCATGGCGTTCGAAGTTGCCGGCCCGTCGTGGCACGCATTTGGGCAAGGTTCTGTTCATGTGATGGCAGATACGAGCGCACGCTACATTGCTTATGGAAGTGGAAACAACGCTTCGGGTAACGCACGTTTGATTGCACAACAGCCTTGGCAGTTCTTAGATGCGCAAGGAAAGATTCCGGTCACTCCCGGTGCATTCATTCGAGGTTGGATTGCTGGACCGACGTTCTATCCGGCGGCATTTGTTCCAAACAACCCGTTTGACGGGACGACGAACTAATGAAGAAAATCGTCGTTATTGGATTGGCCCTGGTTGCTATTGCACTCACGGGATGTCAGTCGAAAGGCGAGATTGCTCCGGCCCCGGCAGAGCCCGTGAAGTCGACAGCTGCTCCCGCGCCTGGTGCGGCGGGTCAAGCTCAACAGAGCACGACTCCAGTACCGCCGGAGATGCAAAACGAATCGGCTAATCCCGATTCGGCGAACAGTGGATTGCAGCAGCTCCCATCTGGTAACTCGGGCGGATACTAAATCAAAGTAGAAATGGGGGCCAGGTGTATCAGCTGGCCCTCATTTTTATGTTTATGCTCCTAGTTGATCCGGATTGAGTCCGGCAAGTTCGGGGAGAACAAATTGGCCATCTTTTCGGATTAATACGTCATCGAACCAGACTTCTCCGCCGCCGTATTCGGGGCGTTGGATGCAGACGATGTCCCAGTGTATGGCGGAGGTGTTGCCGTTTCCGCCGGGGCCAGTGTAAGCATTACCCGGCGTGAGGTGGAATGATCCGGCGATTTTTTCATCGAACAAAGTGTCGCGCATGGGGTGGAGAACATGGGGGTTGTAGCCGAGGCTCCATTCTCCGAAGTAGCGACCACCTTCGTCGGTGTCAAGGATGTTGTTGAGTTCTTCGGTCATTGGACCAGCGGTCGCGTCGATGATTTTGCCGTCTTTGACTTCAAATCGGATGTCTTTGAAGTCTTGTCCTTGGTAGAGGCTGACGGTGTTGTACTGGACAACTCCGTTCACGGATTCTTTGACCGGGCACGAGAAGCATTCACCATCAGGGATGTTGCGCTTGCCGTGGCAGGAAACGGAGCCGATCCCTTTGATACTGAAGCTGAGATCGGTGCCAGGCCCAACGAGGCGGACTCGGTCGGTTTTGTTCATGAGTTCGACGAGGGGTTGGGCGGCCCTTTCCATCTTTTTGTAGTCAAGGGTGCAGACCCGGAAGTAAAAATCTTCAAACGTGCTGGTTGGCTGACTGGCTTGCTGAGCCATTGAAGGGGTTGGCCAGCGGAGGGCGGCCCACTTGGTATGAGGGACGCGCTGTCCAAAAACGACCGGAGTGGCGTATGTCTTTTGCCACATGGTGTTGATGTCGCGGGGGACGTCGCTCATTTCGCTGGAATTGGCAGAACCTCGGAGAGCGATGTAGGCGGTCATGTGCTTCATTTCGTGGAGTTCGATTTCGGCGATGAGTTCAGCATTTCGTTCGGTCATGCCGTGCATGAGTTGTCGCTTGGCGAGGGTGGATTCAAGGCGGAGGGCGACATTGGCCCCTTTGGATTGGGCGACGCGGACGAGTTCGGCGACGCATTCTTCAGGGATATCGAAGGCGTGGATGAGCAGGTTGTCGTCGGCGGTGAGCTCGGTGCTGTGGGTGCAGAGCATTTCTGCGAGTTCGGTGACGCGGGGGTCAAGCATGATTTGACTTTACCGGGTCTGGTCTTTGGGTGAATGATGGGGCCTGGTATTCTTTGGATTCTGCTCCGGTGCGGGCTCGATCCTAGTTGCGATGAAGTTTTGACCTTCCGCCGTGATCGATTGACCCCGGTTTAGCAGAAATATCAATCTCCTGTGGGGAGATTGTACAAAAAGGAAATTTAACAAATTGAGAAATGACAATACACGGAGCCGATCACGGGCTCCTCGCAAGACATCTGATCGTCCTTCGACTCGTTCGAATTCTTCGGCACCTCGATCCCGCGGACCGCGCCAAATTGACATTGTCGTGAACTCGGCGAATCGGGAAACTCGGATCGCATTGCTCGAAGATGGCAAGCTGATGGAGTACCGCGTGGAGCGAGAGGAGCGGGTTGTTGGTTCGATTTTTAAGGGAATTGTCCAGAACGTTCTGCCCGGAATGGACGCGGCATTTGTGGACATTGGTTTGGAGCGAAATGCATTCCTTTACGTCGGCGACATTGTTCCGGAAGAGGGAGATGATACAAGTCCAGCGAGTGTGAAACGCAGTGAATTGCGTCGTCGCAAAATTAAAGAACTAATCAAGCCGGGCCAGGAACTGATGGTTCAGGTCACGAAAGGTCCTCGTGGGACAAAAGGGGCGCGGGTCACGACTCGGATCAGCTTGCCGGGTCGTTATGTTGTGTTGGTTCCGGAGGGTGGTCACCTGGGTGTGAGTCGGAAAGTAGAGGATCGGCGTGAGCGAGATCGTTTGCGCCGGATTGGGGAGAAGGTGTTGCCGGAAACGTTTGGTTTGATCATGCGCACAGAGTGCGAGGGTCGAACTGAGGCGGAATTGCGGGCAGACATCCAGTTTTTGCAGCAGTTGTGGAGTCAGGTTTTGGAAGCAGCAAAGAAGCTGAGGGCACCATGCGTGGTTCACCGTGACCAAACGTTGCTCTACCGAACAATTCGTGATGTTTTTGGGGATGAGATTGATCGTTTGGTGATTGATGATCCAGATGAATACGAAAAAGTTTCCTTGGTTGCGAGCATGGTTGCCCCAAATCTCAAGGACAAAATTGTTCTTTATGACAAGGACGAGCCTGTTTTTGACCACTACAATATAGAGAAAGACCTCGATGATTTGATGGAGCATCATGTGCGGTTGCGGTCCGGTGGCTATTTGGTCATCGACCAAATGGAAGCTTTGACAGCAATTGACATCAACACAGGGAAGCAAGTCGGGACAAAGAGCCTGAACGATACAATTCTGAAGACGAACATGGAGGCGGCGGACGAAGTCTGCCGTCAACTCAGGCTGCGCGACATGGGCGGGATTATTGTAATTGACTTTATTGATATGGAAGATGAGAACGACAAGAAGAAGCTAATGGATCACTTCCAGAAGGGTCTCGATCGTGACCGGGCCCGGACTCGGATTGGAAAGATTTCCAGTTTGGGATTGATTGAGATTACGCGGAAACGAACCGGCGAAAGTGTGACGGAATTGATCACGACGGTTTGTCCGACTTGTGAGGGACGGGCGCGGATTCCGAGCGTGGATACGATTTCACTTTGGATTGAGCGTGAGATGCGGCGGCGGGTTGCGGAACCGGGTAATGCGTTTTACGTTCAGTGTCACCCAGCGATTGTTGAGAACTTGATTGGCGCGGATGGCGAGGCGATAGAAGAGCTGGAACATGAACTTCATCGGGGCCTTTACTTGCGCGCGAACTTCGACTACGAAATAGATGAATTTGAAGTGACGGGCGGTTCGATTGATGAGTTTGACGAGGCTCTCATGGGCTTCCGACGTACTCAGGTTTTGGAGTGCAACGTCCGGTCTTCCCATGCCGATCGTTCCGGCAAGGCCATTGGTTGGACGGATAAAGGCTTTTATGTTGAGCTTTTGGATGGTCACGATCTGGTTGGATCGCGTGTAAAGGTTGTGCTGCAGGATATTCGTCGTGCCTTTGCCGTGGCGGATGTGGTGATTCCGGGCAAGGGAGCATTGCGGGGATAAATTTTGGAGGTTTGGGCTAAACCGGATTCGCATTGTCGTCGAATCCGGGTTGGCGCGCCACAATTGCAAGGATCAACGCCCAGCCGATTCCAAGGGCCAGGGCGTTGGTGCCCCACATTCCATAACCCCAGCATCCGACGGCGGCACCAATGATAAGCCCAATCCACAATCCCAAAAATTTAAGCCATTCCCACTCGGGGGTTCCGGTGAAAAGTCCGGCGACGAGTTGACCCATTTTGACCAAAACCCCGGTCATGTAGGTCAATCCGATGGACGGTTCACCATCGCGGTGGAAGACTGCGTTTTCGGCCCCCATTGCCATTACGATAAAAATGAGCCCCATGTGGGGCACGCGAAACACCCAAGCAAAGGCTCCGACGGCAAGGAATAGGGCGACGAGGAAGAGAACTCGTGAGCGTTGGCGGCGGCGGCTCAGGGATGCGATGGTTGTTCCAATTGCGACTCCGGCAACGAAGCAGGCAATGACGCCTAATCCGAGTCCGACAACTTTCAGATCCCGTTCGCCTATGCCAACCCCTACCCGCGTTGAGTTTCCGGTCATGAACGAGACAAAAAATCCACCGGTGACGAGGAATCCGATTGCATCCACAAACCCCGCGAGCCCGGACAGGGCAATCGCCAATCCGGTTGAGCGGCGATCGAGGTCTGTCATTTGATCTGAGGCTACCAGCCTTTGGTGTGATTTTGCGTTTGTGACTTTTTGAGGTGAGACTAGGTGGATTGAGAAGGGAGAAAGCGTGACTCCGACTTGCGCCAATGACGTCGAAGACATCTACTGGCACTACTGACTAAAAGTTGGTTTGCCTTGCTTCAAAGTAATCTTGCCGAGAACTCTTTTGGGAATCATTCGAAACAGGGCTGAATTTTCCCTTCCCCAACGTAGATAAGCAATGAAAAGTGATTCAAAAGAGATGCGTATGGAGTTGCCTCGATGGATGTCAATGTAATACAAACGGTCAGTCTTTACTTTTCGAAGCACATCACAAAATTTTAAGTACAAACCCTCCATAGGTAACAACGCGCCAAATCGAACCGCAAGAGCACTCGCAAACACTTCACTTGTGTCAAACACCCCGTCATACACTTCCCCGATAGTGTTATCGTGAAAGAAGAGTACTTCTGATAGCGAATGCTTCTCCACCCACTCCCCTGGAATCCAATAAACACAGCCAAACTCCTCGTATTCTTTGACCATCTCCAAGGAAGCTAAATTGATCGTCTCGTGATCAATCGAATAGAGCGTCATTTCGTCACTTTCTCCTAAAAAAACTGGCAAACCCAGTTTAATGTCTCGTTTCTTGATCTCCGGCAGAAAATGCTCGATTCCTAATCCCATGAAATAATAGTAATCACTCTCCAATGAGAACTGGACTTCTTCACCGGTATTTTGATATGTCAAAAATTCTGGAATAGTTCGCGGATCATATGCACTTTCAAGTGTCACCAGTCGCCCTTCGCCGTGAAATGCTACATTAACTTTCCAACAAAAATCAATTTCCACCAACCCCCCTAGCCGGTCTGGCCACTCGATCAGAACCAAGTGGTCGTCGAAATACTCTTCTAGCCCAATCCCCGCGGCTGAAGCCACTCGGTACAAGTCGGCGTGGACGACAGGAATTTTGGTGGGATAGACCTGCATCAGGTTAAACGTCGGCGATCGCACTGCACCTTCCCACCCCAAACCTTCCATCACTCCCCGAACTAAGGTTGTTTTCCCTGCCCCCAAGTCTCCGTAAAGCAAAACAATATCTCCCGCCTTCCAAAGTTTGGCGAGTTCCCGCCCCAAAGCTACCATCTCCTGTTCACTTCCGATATAGCGATCCACAACCATCTGGTTAAATTTTAGCTCATAGCAAACGAAAGACGGCCCGGGTGGAGTATCCCGGGCGGTCTTTTCACGTTATAAGGTGGTTGAAATTTCACCGCATTATTAGCCTGTGGCTTATTAACCTCTGAGCAGACTCAAGACTCCCTGAGGGGCTTGGTTCGCCTGAGCTAGAACGCTGAGGCCGCTCTGTTGCAGAATCTGCAACTTGGTGTAATTGGTCATTTCATCGGCGATATCGACGTCTCGGATTGCTGATTCGGTGGCTTGGAGGTTCTCCTTAGCAATCCCGAGGGATCGAACATTGCTTTCCAAGACGTTTCGCATAAAGGAACCAATTTCTCCTCGTTTGCGGCTGAGTTCGCTGATCGCGTTCTCGATTTTGCCCATCGCTGCGTTCACACCGTTCGGGGTGGTGAGGTCAAGGTTGTCAATGTCGAGAGCCGAGCTGAGGAAGCTACCGATGCTCAGGGTTGTTCGTTGGCCAGCATTGCCGCCTGTTTGGAACTGCGCCGAACCGACTTGGACATAGCCTGCATCGTTGAGGGTAGCGACTGCAGCACCCGGTTGGAGGGTGATGACGTTGCCATCAGCATCACTGAGAGTGAGACCATCTCGGCCCATCAAGCCTCCGGTGAAGGTGACCGTTTCGGTTCCGATGGTGACATCAGCGACGGCGTTGACGCCGGCTGTTCCACCCACAGCATTCTTCGTATCGATGAGGCCGGCTGCAGTCAACAGGACTCCACTATCTGAGACGACAAAGTCTCCTTTAGATCCGTAAGTCGTTGAAGTCAGTTTGATGGATCCGTTACCACCACCGTAGACAGCTTCGGCGGTTATGCCTGTCTGTGCACTTCGTTCGTTGATTCGGGCGACTACATCACCCCAGGTATCCGTAGCCGATACCGAGAAAGTTGTTCCGTTGATTGCGAACTGACCTGCATCCGTTCCAACTGCAGCTCCGAGGTAAGCGTTCAAACTTGCCGCGGCAATCGTGTTAGTTCCCGTTGCGGTTGCTTTGGTTGATGCGGCGGTGATGTCAATGTCAATCGGGCCATTACTTGTTACGGATTGACCATTGAAGACACCGCTGAGGCTGATGTTTCGGACATTGGCGAGGTTGACGACGCTTGCGTTGACTCCGCTGGAGCCGTCGAGCAGTCGCTTTTTGCCGAACGCGGTATCAGTTGCGATTCGGTTGACGGATTGCACCATCAAATTCCACTGATTTTGATTGGCTTGAATCTGGTTAGCATCGAGCAGGGCGGTGTTACCGCTTTGTACAGCGAGTTCACGACCTTCTCGGAGAAGTCGAGCAATTTCGTCCAAAGCACCTTCGGCGGTTTTGGCGTAATTCATTGCGTCCTGGTTGTTGCGGATGGCTTGCGACACGCCGCTGATTTGTGCTCTGAAGTTCTCACTGACAATCAATCCGGCTGGATCGTCAGCTGCGCTGTTGATGCGCATACCGGTGGACAGCCGGTTGATACTCTTGTTGAACATGGTGCTGTTCATGTTCAGGTTGCGAAGGGCGCCCATGGCGCTGATGTTTGAGTTGATGCGAAAAGACATTCTGTTTTCCTCCGTGAATCCCACTGATCTGGTCGCCACTCCATAGGCTCCCGTTTTTGTGATCTGTGGGGATCAACACCAGTCTTGTTCCCTGTTACAATTGCCTGGACACCTAGTATAATTACCAGTATTCAGTATTTCTTACAGGTTTTTTCATAACCCGTATTCTCACCGGGGAATCCCGAGTTTTGATGCGGAAATGCCAACCCGTTCCTCGATCAATGCCGCCAAGCCCGCTCCAACCACTTCTTCCAGCGGCAACCGAACAGCTCCAGAACTTAAAATTCCCCACACTGCCAAAACCGCTTTGTTCATCGCAGGTTGCGGGCCTTTGCGAATTGCTTCTACTAAAGGCAGGACGGTTTGAAATACCGACTCATTCTTTTCCGCGACTACCCGGCTCAACCAACCAGGAAGCAAGTTCGCCGCCCCGCTGATTGATCCACTCCACCCGGCGGCGAGTGCATCCCAGAGCAGAGTCTCATCTCCCACCAACAAGCTCTTTCCTGGGGCAGCTCGGCGGAACATTTCCAAATTGCCCCGCTCACCGCTACTATCCTTAAACCCAACGATGTTCGGCATCGTGGCAAGTTCTGCAACTACCGTTTCCGTAAATGTAAAGCCGGTGAATTTGGGAAAGTTATACGCAATCACCGGAACCGGGCTCGATTCAGCTACAGCCCGAAACCAGTTCAGTGTGCCCACATCCGAAGCCGACCGGAAGTATCCAGGGGCCATGACCAGAACTCCGGATGCGCCCGACTTCCCGGCTTGCGAGCACAACCAAGTCGCTTCCGTCAAGCTGGGAGTTGCGATTCCTAAAATCACGGGTAAATCGCCCAGATTCACCGCTGATCGGACTAAATCTCGCTTTTCGACGGCACTCAAACTTGGCCCCTCACCGTTCGTTCCCGCCACCACTACGCCCGAACAGCCGTTTGCTCGAAAGAACGCCAAGAGTTTCGCCAAGCTGATTTCGTCGACACGCCCTTCTTGATCAAAGGGGGTCACACATGCCGGTATCACACCATGGAAAGTCACGGCTTGAGTGTAGCTAATTACCAGGAATAGAACAAAAATCTGATACAATAGCCTCCGCACATGAGCGACGATCCCGTTCCCTTATGCCCTTCATATCGAACTAGGCTCATGGCTTACCGGCCATGAATGACCTCATAACTGCCCTCATCGGGCTCTTTCTTGTTTTGTTTGCTGGCTTTTTTGTTGCTGCCGAATACGCCATCGTTTCGAGCCGCATGAGCAAACTTGAATCTAATGCCAAGCGCGGTGGACCAATCGACCAGCTGGCTCTTCGGCTCGCCAAAGACCAATCTGCGTCGGTCGCCGCAATTCAAGTTTGGATTACGCTTCTCGGAATTGGGATTGGTGCATTGTTGGAAGAATGGATCACGGGCAAGCTTGAAACGTTCCTGAGCGGACTGCCCGCATTCGTTCTCTCCATCATCTCGCTGCTCATCATCACCTTTCCTCTCGTGATTCTAGGCGAGCTCGTCCCTAAATATCTTGCCTTACAGTTTCCGGAAGCTGGTTTGCGGCTCATGGCTGGCCCCCTTCGTGTCCTCACTGTAATCATCAAACCAATTTCTTGGCTCCTCCAAAAGGCGGGTGAGCTAGTTCTCAAGCTCCTCCGGATTCCAACCGACGAAGGTGGTCCAGCCATTTCGAGGGAAGAGCTTCACTTCTTCATCAAGTCCGGTGAAGCTTCAGGTGGACTCCATGAAGATCATGCAGACTTTGTTGCAAAAACTCTCCGGCTAGACGAACTCGATGCTGAGGATGCGATGCTTCACCGCCTGGATATCAAGTGGTTAGATATCAATTTGACCCGGGACGAGACCATTGAGAAATTGCAGGATATACCGAACAGCCGGATCCCTGTTTGTCGGGGAGATATTGATGACATCGTGGGTATCGCCTACCTTCATGATATTGTTACCAATTTCCAAAATCCCGCATTCAATCTGGAAGAAATCGCTCGCCCCGCCGTTTACGTCCCCGAATCCCTCACCCTCAACCGTCTCGTCGAGATCATGCGAGAGACGAAATCTCAGATCGTAATCGTCCAAGATGAGTACGGCGGAACTCAGGGCCTGATCACTCTGGAAGATGTCATTGAAGAAGTCTTTGGCGATATGGAGGATCGTCTCGAATACGAACGGCCCGCGATCGAGCGCACTTCTCCCGGACGGCTCAGCCTCCGACCAGATGTCCGCTACGACGAACTACTCGAATTCCTTGAAATCGAGTCGGACCCTGACGACAACTACACTACCGAAACGGTCGCGGGAATCATCGTGGATATCATTGACCGCACCCCTAAGCTCGGTGATACGGTAGATCTCCCTCTCGGTCGTCTAAGGGTTGAACAAGCGGCAAAAAACCGAATTACGCGCGTTGGGGTTTATCCGGTTGAACGCTCTGATTCTGCCGACGAAGCCGAATAATCCTCCCCAAAGCCCTCTTCCGCTCGACTGGTAAATTGAATCCATGTTGGATCGCAAACTCATTCGAGAAAATCCCGATTTCGTTAAGGCGGGAGCCCTGCGCAAGGGGATCGAGGCTCCGGTAGATGAATTTTTGCGGATTGACTCGGAATGGCGCGCCGCGATTCACGACCTGGAACAGAAGAAAGCCGAATCCAACAAAATCAGTAAGTCTATTGGTCAACTGATGGGGCAAGGTGACCAAGCCGGGGCCGAAGCGGCCAAAGCACAAACCGGAGAACTCAAGGAAGCCATCAAAGCGCTTGAACCTCGGGTCAAAGAGTTGGAACAGCAGCTTGAGAAGCTCGAACTCACGTTCCCCAATCTCCCTCATGAATCCACCCCGGATGGACTGACCCCCGAAGAGAATGTTGAAGTCCGGGCTTGGGGCGAGAAGCCGGAAGGTGATTACAAACCCCACTACGATCTTGCCGAAGAACTCCAACTCATTGACTTCGCCGCCGGTGCCAAGATCAGCGGTTCTGGCTTCGTCGTTTATACGGGCTACGGGGCCAAGCTTGTTCGGGCTTTGACCAATTTTATGCTCGACTTCCAAGTCGAAGAACATCACTATTCCGAGGTCTATCCCCCGGCCCTGGTCAGTTCGGAATCGCTGACCGGAACTGGCAATCTCCCTAAATTCGCGGATGATCTTTACCGGGCGGATGAAGATTTGTGGCTGGTACCAACGGCGGAAGTACCGGTGACAAACCTCCTTCGCGATGAGATTTTGGAGCCATGGCAACTTCCAGTGAAGTTTGCTGCCTATACACCTTGTTTCCGAAAAGAAGCAGGAGCCGCAGGGCGAGACACGCGGGGGATACTCCGGATGCACCAATTTGATAAAGTCGAGCTGGTCAAATTTGTCCGCCCCGAAGAGAGCTACGATCACCTTGAGGAGCTTGTCGCCAACGCCGAAGCGATCCTCCAAGCCCTTGGCCTTCACTATCGCGTTCTTCTGCTTTGTGCTGGGGACATGGGCGACAAGGGATGCAAATGTTACGACCTTGAAGTCTGGGCACCCGGTGAGCAACGGTACTTGGAAGTCAGTTCTTGCACCAACTTTGAAGCGTTTCAAGCTCGCCGGACCAATATCCGATTCCGTCCGGAGCCGGGGGCGCCTCCCGAATTTGTCCACATTTTGAATGGTTCTGGGCTTGCGGTGCCTCGCTTGATGGTTGCGCTCCTGGAGACTTATCGCCAAGCTGACGGATCCATTGCAATCCCTGAACCCCTTCAGCGGTACATGGGGACCGATGTAATCCCCGTGCCACCAACTGCGTAGAACGGCATAACCAAATGGGCGACCCCAATCAACTCTTGCTTGACCTCGCCCAACAGTTCGGTCCGGGTGTTCTGTTCATCCTGGTCGGCATTGCCTTTACCCAAACGGGGCTTGTCGTTGGCCCGCTCATTCCCGGAAATACACTGTTGTTCACCGCCGGAATTCTCTCCGCCTCCGGTAACCCGAACCTCACATGGCCGGCTGTGACCCTCAGTTTTGTTTCCGGTGGCATCATCGGCAATGCCGCCAACTACGTTCAGGGCCAAAAATTCGGGCGCACTCTATTTGAGCGGCGCGAAACGGGTTTGATTTCATCGGCGTCGCTTGCCAAAACCGAAGCGTTCTTCACCCGCCACGGACGCCTCACGATGCTCTTTAGCCCATTTGTGCCGTTTGTTCGTTCGTTCGCGCCTTTTGTTGCGGGTGTCAGCCAGATGCGATTTCCCAGCTACTTCTTGTTTGCGGCTCTCGGTGTTGCGCTTTGGGTCACTGTTTTAGTGAGCCTCGGTGCCGGACTCGGTCAAATCCCGTGGATCAAAAACAACCTCGGCACGTTCGTGATTGCGATTTTCGTGATCATCAGTGCCCAGCTATTGATCGCGGTTTTTCGGAAGCGCAGTAAACAAATTGAGTAAAAGTGATTTGAGCTAGAGATTTGATCTTTGAGTTTGAATGGAGCCCTCGATCGTGTGATCAGAGGAGTGGAGAACGCTAGCGACTTTTTCGCTATTCATTTCGTTATTGGTGCAATCGAGGGGATGATGCGGAAATCTGATTTCGGTAATGGTACGGTACTTTAGGGGGATTTGGGAGAATGTGATTTAGGCTTTCGGCTCTGGGATGCCGTTCTTATAAGGGCGGATACTGCTTTGCAACTTGGCCAAGATTGAGCAGTTTTTTTCTGGCGTAGTTAAGGTCAGCGGCGGAAAAACCAGTATGGTCACGCAACATTTTGCGAACGCCAAGCTGATTTGAATGGCATCGATCGGCATCATGGCGGGGATTAGAAAGGCGATTCACGGCGTAATAAGCGAATGATCGCGCCCGACATTTGTCGATTAGCACCTTGACCCCATGACCAGTGAACTGAGATACGATTCTGGAGAAATGGAACGGTGAGACTCCATTGATATCTGCACACGTCGCAAGATCCCATGAAAAGAAAGGGTCACTCCAAATTTGGTTGAGCGCATCATTCAGTGCAATATGCTCTTCATTGGGAATCTGATATTTGGGGGAGAATGAGGCTTTGGGGCTAAGAAGGGGGGCTGCAAAAGCATTAAGAAAAATCTGTTCGAGCTTTGCTGATTCGGAAAAAGGCTTTTGTAATCGAAGGTACTGGACACTTATCGAAATATCGTGTTCGGAATAGATGTGAGATCCGTGGGATCGTGACGGGTGGTCATTAACCAGGCTCAATCCAGAAAAGCGCTTTTCGTTCAGGGTTCCAATGTAGAGTTCAGTTATTCCGTTCGGAAGACAAATGTATCGTTCTTTACGCGGCCAATACAGGACAGCACTTCCAGGTTCAACGAGTGAAACTGCCCCCATGCTCGCAATGAGGATTGAATTGTTCAAGGGACGAATTAGTGTGAAGTGGTTTGAATTATTGGACTGCCTGACTACATTAACTAGACTATTCCTATACTCACACCGATAGATACCCTCTCGTGGAGCTGAACCGAGGAAGTGGCGTACTTCCTCGGTCGTTTTCAACGAGACAATTCCCTGTTTTGAGGTGTCGGCAAGAAGCTCTTGATACATCATTGATTGTCTCACAGTGATAATTTCTGTGCTGTGGTGATTGCGTAGACCGGACTACTGTGAGTTTTGGAGCAAAAGGACGGCTGCGGTAATCACATCGGATGCGTTGTCGAACATGATTGGTGGGCTATCGGGAAATCCAATTCCTCCTCCGGGCAAGGAACTGTCTGTGCTCAACCACATTGTCCAGTTGGCGGTTCCATTTGCAAAATCGGTTTGAAGGAGTGCCAGAGTCTCCGGTGGCACGGAGAAGGCATTATTTAGAATGAATGTCTCACAACTCGTCCATTCTGACGTTTCTTCCTCCTCTGCTTGAATTAGGATCGAGTGACTAAGTATTGGTTTAACATCAGGAAATTGCGCGGGAGCGGTTGCAAATGTGAAGAGGAGCGAAAGAGCGGGAATTGAGTTGATCGTCATCGCCACTCAATGTATAATTAAGCTGATTGCAGTTTCTTTGCAGAATTCCCGTGCGGTAGGAGTGGTTGCTTGATGTGTTCTGAAAATTCTCCCATCCAAGAATCGAACGACTTTTGGCAAATGAAGGTGATGGGTGGTTTTCGCCTTCGGTCTCCCCACGGTCAGGAATTCAAAACTAAATCGAAACTCGCGCGCCAACTGCTTCAATTATTAGCAATTCTGCCAAGCAATTTTGTGCCTCGTATTGAGCTGGCTGACATGCTCTTTGGTTCGGAAATGGAGACAAGGCATGACCGCCTGAATGTTCTCATTTCGAGACTTAACTCCGCTCTGGTCGATACTCATTCAACTTTCTTGTCCGTCTCCAACGACTCAATCGAGTTGAATCGATCGCTGATCATTGTCGATACGATCCAACTAGAGAAAACCCTTAACGATCTTGTTTGCCGTGCATCTGCGGGCAAGTCGTTTACCAACGACTTGCAGGTGATCGAAGATATAACTGGAAAACTTCTTCCGATCCGCGAGGATCTGCTGTCAACTCAAGCTCTCAATCGGTATCGGTCGAAACTCCGCCATGAGATTAATTCTCGGATAGTTCCTGCTCTGGGATGCAGTTATGCACACTTCATTATTACGCTTACGGAAGTACTTGGACTTGAGGATATGACTTGCCCAGTCGCGACGAGCGAGATGATGCTTATTTGTTCTGCCTTAGGTGAGATTGGAACAGTGCACCGGCTTTTTGCTGAACATGAGGATTACTTGGCTTGTGAATTTGGAACAACAGTCTCGCAGTCAGTTTCTCAGAGCTACGAGTTTTCATTGAAACGAAAGCCAGTTCCTGGCCTGACAGAGACGGTCGGCGGATTGCCAAGTCGGCCCAAGAGTTCTTTTGGATTAGAGCAACTCCTTGAGCAAGGCATGAGGATCGTGAACGAGACGCTGGGGGGTGAAGTCATCGCGATTGTAGGCGGGGCGGGATTGGGAAAGTCTCACTACCTTGCCGAGCTCGCCCACCGATTATCCGACCGATACTGCGTGAAATCGATTGGTTCAGTTTCAGATGACACGAGTTTTGTTTCGCTCCGATCAGATTCACGAGAGCTCATTCTTATTATTGATGACGCACAATTTCAAAAATACGCAAGCATTCGGCTCAAGGCGATTCAATTGAATGCGCGAGCCGTGATCGTGACGACCCGTGAGGCGCAAGAATTCGTTAATTCGCCGCGCATCGTTTTGAAGAACTTGACAATGGGAAGTTTCCTGGAACCTGGTTCGGCTTTGCAAATGATGCGTGACCTGGTACCCAACCTTGAGCGGGATAAGAATTCACCTCAATTTGCAGAGGAGTATCGATCTCTGGTCAAGATTTGTAGCTTAGCGAATGGTGTTCCGCAGGTCATAAAAGTGTTTGCAGAAGTGATCGCGATGCTGGGGATTAGATCGGCTATTGCTCAGATTCAGCAGAGCTTTTCGACAGCACTAGGTTATCAGATTAATGAAGCCTCTCGCTATGTCATGGATTGTTTAAGAAAGCAAGTGGATGAGCTGACAGTCAGCCAGAAGCAATGCTGCGCGATGCTGTCATTTGTCGGTGGAATGCTCCCAATCAAACCACTTACGGTTTCCTTAAACATTCCCTTGTCCGAAATTGCTGCACTTGAATCGGCGGGAATTATTACAATTCAAAATGGAATGGTCGGACTATCAAAGCCTTACAAAATTCGACCAAATCTGATTGATGAAAGAATTTTAAGCGAGGAGACCTATTCGGAAGTTTGCTATGCCCTTTATTTTGAAATACGTGAAATTTCTCGTCAGCAGCCATTGCTTCCAGATTTTGCTGTCGGTATGCCTTCGTACAGCAAGGTTGGTCATTGGTTCTTGATGTGTGGAAAAATTGAAGAAGCATGCAATCTTTTTGAAGCTTGTTCTCACTGGTCTTCGAAGGTAGCCATCGGTAACGATTTTACTTCTAGTATCGAATGTGTTGTTGTTTCAAGCCAGATCAAGAACGTTGGGATTTTGGGAACTACCCTTGGTGCGCTGGGTCGGGTGCTTTTTAACACAGGCCAGTATGTGCGAATGAAGCTACTTTTGGAGACATTTGTTGCTCCGGTGGCATTTTCGCAATTTGACAAAAGTACTCAATACAGGCTCCTGAATCAATGCGGGCTAGCGTGTCGTTCATTAGGTGAACTTGATATTGCGGCGAGCTATTACACACGAGCAAGAGACTTTGCCGTGACCTCGCAAAATCACCTGACTTTAGATTACAATTTGGGTTGTCTCTATGAATCACAGGGCGAGATAAACCTTGCTTATCAGTACTTCACTCTCGGTGCCAAAAAATACGATGAGAGTGTTGATCAGCGTCTCTTACTTGAAAATTCGATAGCTCTTCTGAGGCTCAGGCAGTTACTTCAGCTTGACGATCCGCTCGAAGAGGAGTTGTCGGAATTAGTCAATGTTTGTTCTCGCGTTAAGGATACGGAACTACAAGGCGTGACCCTCATGTACATCGGCTCCCTTGCTCACCTCACAGTTCAAAACAAATTATGGTACAGCTTTATCGGGGCTTATCTCGTCTTTGAACAGGGTGTGAACAAGAAGTCGGCGACCCGAGTATTGCCGATGGTGTCTGATATGGCAAATTGGTTAGATGAGTGTAATGGCAAGGTTGCTGGTAAAAGAATGCGACTGCTCAAGCAGTTTCTGGAACTAGTAGAACATGAGAGTATTACTTTTGCTCAAGACGACTATGAGTATCGCGGAGTCGCACAGATCATTTGGGAATCTCTTGAAGTTCTGAGGACAATTGGTTCTCCCGTGCCGACGGAGTTAACTTCGTTTTATGATCTGTGCTCGCGCAATTTCTTTTCGTTCACTCAGTCAATACAACTCAGCATTTTCACTGAGCATCTGATCGCGATGTGTAGTTCCTATGAAGTCTCGGAGGCGGAGAATCCGGTTACTCAAGCGACCTTGTGACTAGTGTCGAATTGATTACTGTTTGCAATGGCAATGTCATTGGGGGCAAAAGCACTGAATACATTGGTGATAAATACTCTTTTGGTTAGAATAGTACGAACATCTCTTTTCGGTATACACCCGGATTGTTTTGGCAAATTGAGCGAATTTAGCTATTGGCGAGTGGGCTTTTTTACGTCACAGTCAATGATTACGAAGAACCGGTTCACTGGGAATACGGGCGAAGGTCGTGACCAATCCACTCGTGAAATTCAAAATGGAGATGCGAAAGTTGATTTAATAAACTGATGATCTGATTTTGAGTGGGTTGGTAGAGTCCAAATTCGAAAAAGCAGTCTGCCTCTTCAAGATAGATCGACACGGAGTGACTTTCGTCGTCGGCGAAAGCGAGATAGTCTTCGTCTGGCTGGCGGTCTGGATCGAGGTAGTGATTTCTGAGCTGCAGCGGGGATAAAACAGGAGCAATGGGTTGCCTGGGATACCATACAGGATAGGTCTCGGGATTATACAAATCGATTATTTTTTCAAGTGCTTCTAGTAGTTCGGGGTCTCGACCTGGAGTCCATTTGTCATTCCAAGAGTCCAACGTGATGCGAAAATAATGCACTTCGACAGAGTCTCGTGCCAGTGGTCTTTTCAGGTGGGTGTGAAGATCGCTTGCAAGCTCAAGCAAATCGGGCCAATTCGGATGTTTGACCAGATCAAATTCGAATCGACCTACTTGATTCACGCTCGCAAGGAGAGACTCATATGCAGTGACAAAGTTGGTCAAGAGAATCAGCTCTTGCTCTGAAAATCCTAGTTCGTCATCTCGAATGAACCGATTCTTCTTGTCACTCCAAGGTGTCAATTCCTCAGTGAGAAAGTCGATTATTCCCTTGATGCCCAGTAGATAGTTTGTTTCTTGTTGCCACCAGGAGTTGGACTTTGGATCCTTGAGGAGGGGAAGAACTGTCCTGAGTCCTTCCTTGATTCGCAAGAACTCGTATGTTTCTGGGTTGTGCAACATGTGGGTCACATACAAATGTAAGATCTCTGGAGCCCTCGACGAGAATTGAACTCGTGACCTCTCCCTTACCAAGGGAACGCTCTGCCGCTGAGCTACGAGGGCGCATGTCACTGGTGGGCAGTGCAGGATTCGAACCTGCGTAGGCTCTCGCCGACAGATTTACAGTCTGTTCCCATTGGCCACTCGGGCAACTGCCCAGGACAGTTGGGGATATTACCAGATGGCAATTCGCCCATTGGGTTGTTCCTTATGTGAGGCGGGTTTGGCGGGTCCTCTGTCCCGTGCGAAAATGGAGGTTGGGCGGTTTTGGAGTGAAGTGAGAGCGTAGAATAGGAGAAGTTCATGGCAAAGACGCTGTTTGAGAAAGTTTGGGATGCGCACACGGTCTGCGATTTACCGGGTGGGGGGACGCTGCTCTATATTGATCGGCACCTCGTTCATGAGGTGACTTCTCCGCAAGCGTTTGATTCTTTGCGAGTGGCAGGGCGGAAAGTGCGGCGTCCGGATCTTACTTTTGCGACAGTAGATCACAATGTTCCGACGGATGGGCGCCCGATTGATTCGAGCACCTTGAGTGGAATGCAGCTTGATGCACTTGACCGAAACGCGAAGGAATTTGGGATTCCGCTTTTTGGCTATGATGACCCTCGGCAGGGGATTGTCCATATCATTGGGCCGGAGCTTGGACTGACTTTGCCGGGTTTGACGATGGTGTGCGGGGATAGTCATACAAGTACCCACGGGGCTTTTGGGGCATTGGCTTTTGGCATTGGAACGAGCGAAGTGGAGCATGTTCTGGCGACCCAGACTTTGCGGGCGGCGAAAAAACCGAAGACCTTAAGGGTGAATGCGGAAGGGACACTCGGGCATGGGGTCACGGCAAAAGACATTATCCTCGCGATAATCCGGAAGCTCGGCGCGGGGGGCGGAACGGGTTATGTTGTAGAGTATGCAGGATCAGCGATTCGAGCTTTGCCGATGAGCGGTCGGATGACGATATGTAACATGAGTATTGAGATGGGTGCTCGGGCGGGGATGGTTGCGCCGGACGATACGACGTTTGAGTTCATTTCCGCGGTTGATCGTCCCTATGCGCCGAAGGGGGCTGAATTTGACCGAATGGTTGAGTATGCGCTTGAGCTGGCAACCGATGATGGCGCGACATTTGACCGGGAAGAACATCTGGACGTGAACTCATTGGTTCCGCAGGTGAGTTGGGGAACGACTCCGGCAATGACGGTGGATATTGATGGAGCGATTCCAGAGCCGAAGGATGCGGCGGAGAAGCGTGCGCAGATGTACATGGGTCTGACCCCGGGGACGGCGATTCACGACCTGGACATCAATACGGTCTTTATTGGCAGTTGCACGAATGCGCGGATTGAAGATTTGCGACAAGCGGCGGCAGTGGTGAACGGTCAGCGAGTGAAGGAAGGAGTCCGGGCGATGGTTGTTCCGGGTTCGGCGGCAGTTCGGGCATTGGCGGAGCAAGAGGGGCTGGATGCGGTGTTTCAATCGGCAGGGTTTGAGTGGCACCGGGCAGGATGCAGTATGTGCTTGGGGATGAACGGTGATATTTTGCGGCCTCAGCAACGGTCGGCCAGTACGAGTAATCGTCCTTACGAGGGTCGGCAAGGGCCGGGGAGTCGGACGCATTTGGTGAGCCCGATCACGGCGGCGGCAACGGCGTTGACTGGTCGCTTAACGGATCCACGTGAGTTTCTGAACTAGATAACGGATTTGCGGTACTTTTCTCCGGGACGTTTTTGTCCGACGGGGCGGACGTCAACGACGGCTTCGGGTTCGAAGTCGAGGAGTTTGAGCCAGTCTTCGACCGAATCGGTTTTGGGAAAGATTTCGTTTTCGCGGAATTCGTCTTCAACCGCTTGGTGGAGATCAGCAAGTGTGAGTCCTGAATTGGTGTTATCGTCGGCAATGGCGCGTTTGATTGCGAAATCTTTAGCGCGGTCCACGACGGATTTGAGAAGGGCTCCGCTCACCATGTCCCGCCAGTGGAGAGTTTCAGTCGTGCTATCCCGGTTGGTGATCACGAGGAATTCGGTGTCTTTGGATTCGCGCCAAATGTGGGCGAGGGTGGATTCGACCAGTGCTTTACGAGCACATGCTTCGCCATCGTGTTCTTTAACCAATTGGTTGTCAATAGGAAGTCCTTCTTTGAGGTAGATACTCAGGATGTCGCGAGTTGCTTCTTGGTCAGGTCGTTTGATCCGAATTTTGCGGTCAATACGCTCGGGGCGGAGGATGGCGGGGTCAATGTAGTCGGGTCGGTTGGATGTGAGGACGATGACGACGTTTTCGAGTCCGACTAGTCCATCCATTTCGGCGCAGAATTGAGGGACAACGGTGTTGGAGATGTTGAGATAGCGTCCGGATGACCGGGTGCGAAGGACGGATTCGGCTTCGTCAATGAATACAACGACGATTTGTCCTTCGGCGGCTTTTTCGCGAGCGGTCGCGAAAATTTCGCGCACCATACGTTCAGTTTCGCCGAGCCACATGTTGAGGATTTTGGGGCCGCTAATGTGGAGGAAGCATTCTTTGGCGTCTTCTTTTCCAGTTCTTGCTCGATATTCCGCGGCGAGGTTGTAGGCAATGGCTTTACCGAGGAGGGTTTTTCCGCAGCCCGGGGGTCCGTAGAGAAGGATGCCTTTGGGGGGCTTTTTGTCGTATTGGGCGTACAGTTCAGGATAGAGGAGGGGTTGTTCGATTGACTCTTTGATGAGGGTGATGGCTTCCTGTTGCCCGCCGACAGAAGTCCAGGGCGTTTGGGGGATTTCTTCGATAAAGTAGTTTTGGGCGCCTTGGCGCGGGAGGTGTTCGATCGCGACTTTTCCGCTGGCATCAAGGACGACTTCGTCGCCTTGTTTGATGGTGGTTTCAACTAGTTGGTGGCTTCGAGAGATGAGCCGGCCCTGGGTGCCTTGAGCGTCGGTCGAGACTCTCAGGCGTCCGTCTTCATACACCTGAGCGATGGAGATGATTTGTCCGCCGATTCCTTCGGGGGCGAGTCCGACAATGGCGTAGGCGTCGTTGAGTTTGACGCGGACCCCGGGTTGTAGGTCGTCAAATTTGAGGACGGGGTCGATGGTGGCGACGTATTCGGTGTCCCCGAACATGACTTGGACGAGGCCGTTATCGAGATGGCGGATGAATACACCGATGCGGTTTGCAGGCTGAGTCAGCTTTTCGTAAGCTTCTTCGTATTGGGCGAGAAGTTCGGCTTGAGCTTGTCCATCTTGGGCAGTTCTTTGGAGCTCTGATTTGAGAGCGGCCAGGTAGGTTTTGGTTTTGGCATCGGCTTCGGGGAGGGCGAGTTCGATCCGCTCGAGGAGTTCCGCCATGCGTTCAAATGAAGACGACCCAATTTCAGACATGCTTGATACTACGCACAATTCTCGGGGAAAAGTGATGCGCCCTACCTATCGAAGGAGTGCGCCCTCCCAAACGGCTTCGCGGATGGTTTTTTCGAGATCGGCAGTGACTGGTTTGACGGATCGGAATGCATATTCCTGTCCATCTTGGGCCATTTTGCCGGTGACAACGACCTGATGTTGTTCCTTGTCCCCTCGGATGAACAGGGTGTCGTAGATTTCTATGGTGCTCTGGCTTGCGGTAGCGGCTTGGTGGGCGGCATGGGTGGCAATACGCATCCAGTCGCTCGTTGCGGGCAAGGGTGCAGATCGTTGATGTTTGGTGGTTTCTCGATCTTCCGTTTGCGGTTTGTTGGCGAGGCAGTCTTTGGAAGCCAAAGAAATGAGGTTATCGAGGGTTGCCGCGACGTGGTCACGGCTTGGCTCGGTCGTTCGTTTGCCGCCGGAGAGTCCGTAGCTGAAAGTGACGGGAGCAGGAATTTCTGGAATATAGAATTGGCGGTCTTGGAGAGTGGCTAGCCAATCGGCGATCTCTTCGCGAGGGCGAATTGTGGCGAGGGCGAATTCATCTCCTCCGTAGCGAACGAGCATATCTTTCGTGATGTCAATTCTCTTGCTCAGGAGTTTCGCGAATCCTTGGAGAACATGATCCCCGACGAGGTGACCGTAAGTTTTGTTGTAGACACCGAAGTTATCGAGGTCGAAAAAGATGACGCAGAGCTCTTGTCCGAGTTCAAGACGGTCAACCCCCCAGTCGCGTAGAGCGTCGCTCCAACTGAGTTCAGTGAGGGGATCATAGCTCCGGCCGAGTTCAGTGATGAGGGCGAGGGCACTGACAATGCCGAGGAATCGCTTGCCTTCAAAAACGGGAAGGAAATCGGCTTGTTGCTGGACAAACTTCTTGGATGCTGACCGGATGGCATCATGGGCTTCCAGATGGGCGGAAGCGCGGCGGAGGAAGTCGGAAACGGGGGTATTGGGTTCGCTGAGTACTGCAGATTCTATAGTGACAAATCCCAGAAACTCGCCCTTGCGGAGGACAGCGGCGGCGGCGACTCCGCCTTTTTGCATGGAGAGCAGGGCTGATCCCATATCGGCATCTTCGGTGACGATCAGGGTGTTGAGATTGAGATCAGCGAGCTTTCTCATGAGTTAGCTATTAGGAAAGTTGAGCAAGATTCATGCCGAATCTGTCCAATCAGCGGAATGGGCAAGGGCGGCGAATGTATGGGTGCGAAGGACATCAATGAATTGACGAACTTCTGGGTTGTCTAGTCGGTCTTGGACGGAATTACAGTGGCGATAGACCTGTCCTGGTCGAACGCGGAGGAAGCAGGCCACATCTTCCTCGGCTAATCGTATCACTTGATTGAGGAGATAAGCGAGAGCGGCTCGCTTGCCGAGCGGGGCCGAAGTTGGCCATGCGAGGTAGACATGGTTAAGGGCTTCAGTAACGACATCGCGGGGATCCCAGCCATTTTCACCGATGAGAAACGGCATGAGGACACCGCAGGCTTCGGCGAAATCATCCAGCGTTGTCCAGTTGGATTTGACGAGTTTCATCCGAAGGAGAGCACCCCGGATTGACCGTCCGTTCCCATTGAGATGAAGGGCGATGAGAGATTCGATTGAAGGGTGAAGATGGATACGTTCGATTTTGGCGATTTGGTGAGTAATTCGTTGACGTTCAACGGGTGTGGGCGCGTTGATTTCTGCGAGGTGCCACCCGCTGAGCGGGGAGATGATACGGTCTCGAATAGCTTTATCAAAATTTCCGGCGGTGCAAATCATGGTGGGAAGATTGCGCCGGAGTCGGTGCTCGAGACGGAGCCGGAGTTGATGCCGGAGTCGAGGGCTTCGGAGAGCGTCTTGAAGATCATCCAGAAGCAGTACGGAACTGCGGCATGCCGGTAAGTTGGAAATCGCCCACTGATCTGCAGAGTGCACTTCGGTGGTGATGCCTTGGGAATGTTTGAGAATTTCCCGAACGCGATGCAGCAGTTCAGATTTTCCCCATCCGCTTGGCCCGCCGACTCCGATGAAGTTCCGTTGTCCGCAAGCGAAGTCGAGTCCGAGGGCGAGCGCGGCGAGGTTGCTTGGGAGCTCTGCAATGGGATTGAGAACAACTTGATTCAGATCCAGATTGATTGGAAGACTCAGTTGGGAATCTCGAATTGATCTGGGGTCGGGGAGCGCGCTCATTGAGGGGAAACCTGAAGGATGTGTTTAATCGGACGTTCATTCTGGACCCCGAATGGGATGAGAGACAAGGGCTAAGTAGGCCGAAAAATATAAAAGTTTGAGATCAAAATTTGAACAAGTCCCGAATTTTGAAGGTGAGGAATATGTTTCAGGAAAGTTGGGTTTTTTTCCACTTCTTTTCCCCGTTTGGGGATTAGTGTTTAATCTTCTCCCAATACTTCTCGAAATCGAAATTGGGGCTATGGGCAAGGTTGTGGCAGGGGGTGCAACTATTCTTGCCGACGGTTGGCATTTTTACTTTTTCGGGAGCTTGGATATGGTTGTAGCCGGCCCCGTGACAGCTCTCGCACCCGACATCCGTGAGGTGGGGAGTACGTTCTTTGACCAGGAAGCCTTTGGTGCTATCTAATCCAACGGAATGGCACGAGACGCAGTCAGGGTCAGCATCGTGTCCATCCGCTTCGAGAGTCGCCCAAGCCTGACTATGTTTAGAATCAGTCCAAATTTGGTGCTCGGTTGTGTGGCAAGACATGCACGCATCAGAGCCTGCATAGTGATCATCTCGGGGCTTGGGCATCCGTTCGACGAGTTTTTCGGCCCTGAGCCGACCAAGATATTGGGAGTACTGCCGCGAGACGGTTGGATTATCGGTGATGTCTGGGCCAAGGTCGAAGACTGAAGGAGATTCAAATCCCGAATTTGTGAACGTGAATGTGAGGACATATTTGCCTTGGTCGCCGGCGGAAGCGATCCAAGTTTTGCCGACTCTTTTGGCGACTCCAGCTGGGTTGGATGAGCTAGCGTAGATGATGAGGCTTAGTTCTGGAAGTGCGCGCGCGATTTGCTCGGCAGATTCTTCGTTTGATTGAGTGACTAGGATGGCTGGTTTGCCGCTTGACTGGCTAATGAGGGAACGGGCGATGGTGATTGTATCCGTTTGATTTTCGGCGTTAGTGTCGCTGGTTATGATCCAATCGGGTGTCGTCAGGAAAGTGGTGTTGTCAATGAGTGTTGCTTCGCTTAGGCGGGTGTAGGATTCGATGACTCCGGTTCCAAGTTGAAGGTCTTGTTTCGTGAGGGTAAACGCGTCGGTGCCCATTTCTCGAAGTGCTTGGGCTTGAGCTTCCGCTTTGATTTCAGACTGTCTTCCAAGGGGGCCAGCAAAGGGTCCAAGTTCGAGTACAAAGTCACCGGGTTTTTTGAGTTGATTGATGAGCGTTGCTCGACGACGGATTCCTCCACTCATCGGTTTGGTGCATCCGCACGGGGCGAGATAGCCTTTTGTGGCTCCACTGATGAACAGCGTTTTGGAGTTGGCGGCTGGCGAAGTTCCGAGAAGGTTAAGGATAAAAGGGAGCGCGCTTAATATGAGCCAAACAATCGACCGTTTACTTGACATAGGCCTGGATGGGGATCGTGATCATAGGAGATATGGGATCGTTGGTCTTGAGGGCAACGCTGGAATAGATGGTTCCTTTGGTGTTCCCTGGCTGAAATGTCACTTCGACACGAACATTGCGACCTTCGAGGGCAGTTGTTTTGACGGTGAATTGAGGGTCAGCCGAAGAAGACTCCAGAATTTTGAAATCTGAATTTGTGCCGGTGACGATGACGGAGGCTTGTACGGATTTGGTCGTGACGTCGCCAAAGAAGATTGAAGCCGGGGTAATGGCAACGCCATTTTGAACCGTGAAATTTGCGGCGATCGTAGGGAATTGTTCTGAATCAGTTCGAATGATGAGAGCGACGAGGTTCTTCCCGGTCGGTGCATTTGGGCTGATGAGGACCTCGACTTTGTAGCCCGAGACAAGTTGTTTGCCTTTGAAAAGTGTGGGGTCTTCTAGTTCTCCTGTCCACGGTGAGATTTCAGCGATTCCATTGAGGCCTTGGATTGAGGCTTTGCGGGGCTCAAAGCCAAGTTTGGATTCTCCGTAGATGAAGTAGGTTGTTTTGAGTCCATTTTCGGACATCAGAAAGTCGGTGGTATTTTCGGCGTTGACGAGGCGATAAGCGGGAACGAGATCAGCGCGGATATTGACCCGGGTGACGGGCTGGCTCGGATCGTTGGTGTAGAAATAGAGGCCTTTGTTCTGGAGACCTTGGAATTCGGCTGTGTGCATTCGGATGGTAACGATTCCGGTGCTGTTGGGGGGAACAACTGAATCGTAGGCAAGCTGGAAGCAGGAGCAATCGGGCTTGATCGTGAAATTGAGTGGGCCAGAACCGCGGTTGACAACATCAAACTGGAAGTCTTTGATTTCACCTTGAGGGAATCGACCAAGATCTTTTGATCTTTCTCTCAGAAAAGCCTCTGGGAATGATGCGACGATCTTTGTTTTGGCTTTGATCCATGTTCGAAGTTGTTCGGATTGCAAGACATTGAGTGAAGCGAGAAAGGCGGATTCGCCATCAACCTTGGGAGAGCGGTTGGCGAGGCCCTCGAATCGGAACATTGTTGAGGCGACAACGGGGGATCGTTCGAGGCCGAGGTATTGTCCGATAGCGTAATTGATGTCGGCTGTGAGCTGATTAGCATCAATGAGGGCACTTGTTTTGCCGCGTTGGAGGGCGATGACGGCTTCTAGGGTGGGATCAGCCGGCGATTCCGAGGGAAACAGGGCCAAAGATTTTTCTTCGGCGGCGTCTGGTTCAGATATTCGTTTGACAATCGAGATGAGGATGGTTGGCTTGGTGTTCGATTGGGTGATTTTGAGTTCTGGGTATGAAGTTTGCCATGCAGAGATGGCTCGTTCTAGTGAACTTTCGCTTAGGTTTTTTTCGGCAGGAGAGAGATTTTCGCTTGAAATTTGGATTGAAATATTCGCTTTGGGGAGTGATTGCGCGGCGTCGGTAGCTCCGGCAAAGTCTTCTTCGCTTAATGCTTGAGCGGTGGATTTGAGTTGGGTCTGGAAAAATTCGTTGGTGCCGAGGTTCGGAGATGGTGCAGTTGGGGTTTGACTTGCACTTTGGGCAAGGATAAGTCCAGCGAGGGCAGTGATCATGGGTAGCTTAGTTCTTTGACGTTTGTGCGGGCCGATTGGATCGGCCCGAGTCGAGTTGGTCTATTCGATGAAGGTGTCTTCAGATGGTGGACGCTTGAGGAAGGCTTCGATAAATCCATCAATTTCCCCGTCCATAACCGCGAGGACGTTTCCGGTTTCGTGCCCCGTTCGATGGTCTTTCACCATGGTGTACGGTTGCATGACATAGCTTCGGATTTGTCGACCCCATTCGGCTGGACCAGCTTCGCCTTTTATAGCTTTGTCGCGTTGTTCATCAGCGAGGCGCTGAAGTTCGGCGAGTTTGGCGGCAAGCATTTTGTAGACTGAGGCTCGATTTTTATGTTGGCTACGTTCGTTTTGGCACTGTACGACGATGCCCGTTGGGATGTGGGTCAGCCGAACGGCACTTTCGGTTTTGTTGACGTGCTGACCGCCCGCACCGGATGCCCGCAGAGTTTCTTCTTTGACATCATCGGGGTTGATTTCGACTTCGGTATCTTCCATTTCGGGAAGAATCTCTACCCGGCAGAACGATGTATGTCGGCGGGCGTTGGAGTCAAATGGGGAGATGCGAACGAGTCGGTGGACTCCGCTTTCGGCTTTCATATAACCGTAGGCAGTCTCACCCGTGAGTTGGAAACTGATGTTGCGATAGCCGACGACATCCCCGGGGGTTTCTGAAATGATTTCGAGCTTATAGTTTTTGAGCTGTGCCCATCGGGAGTACATCCGGAAGAGAATCGAGGCCCAATCGCATGCTTCGGAGCCTCCGGCTCCGGCACTGATTTCAACGATGCAGTTGCGGTCGTCGTATTCACCGCTGAGGAGGGTTTGGAGTTCATACTGATCGAGATCAGCGAGGAATTTGAGTGCTTGGGTTTCTGCATCTTGAGCGAGTTCTTCGTCTGGCTCAAGTTTGAGCATGTCAAAGAATTCGTGAATGTCATTGAGTCGGCTTTCGAGTTCGTCAAATGGGTTGACGGAGCCTTTGAGTCGGGAGAGTTTCCGCAGTTGTGTTTGCGCGGCTTGCGGATCGTCCCAGAAGTCAGGTGCGCTGGATCGTTCTTCTAATTCAGCGAGTTGGGTTTTAAGGCGGGGGAGGTCAAAGATGCCCCCTAATAGCGTCCAGGCGGCCGCTCGCCTCGGACAGCGCTTGATGCTGTTCATGTGTCAACATTCCGTCACTTTACCGATTGTTTTGAAGATAAGATTTGCAATCTGGCCCACCGCTTCGGCTACAATAGACAATGAAAGAATAGGGTTAGTGCGTCCTACGCCGATCATGGATGAGGAAAGAGTGGATCTTATTCTGGAGAGAACACTAAAATGAAAGGGGCAATTATTAAGAACCTTGGAATTGCGATTGTGGCTTTTGGCCTCGTTGCAGTTTCATTTGGTCAGGCTCGTCCGCAGGCAACTGGTGGTGCTTTGGGCCAACGAATTAAGCCTGGTGAAGTTCGGGAATTGAAAAAGGTTCCGACCGAGGTTAAGTTCGAGAAATTCAACACAGCGAGTCTCTTTCCTCAAGTGAACCGCTCAATTACCGCCCGAGGCGTTCGTCCGAGCAACCCCAGTGTTGCTCATCGCTTCACTCGCGATATCACGAAAGAAGAGGCGATGAAACGCCAAGCGGCAGGTGCGGAGCGCATTGTCACGGGTGGCACGACATTGGTCAACAATTTGGTAAGCGAAACCCGATTCCCTGGCATCGGCTTTACAGGTTCAGTTCCTCCCGATACCCACATGGCAGTTGGTCCGAACCACATCGTCCAAGTTGTCAATACTTCACTTGCGTTTTTCAATAAGAAGACTGGTGCATTGGAGTTCTTGCAGCCGATGTCCAGTCGAGGATTTTTGCGTCGAGCCGGAGATTTCGTATTTGACCCGCGAGTTGTATTTGATCCTGATTCACAACAGTTCGTGGTTGTCGTATTGGACGTTGACTTCAATACCGGTCAGTCTTTCTTCCACATTGCGATTTCGGACGATGCCAACCCGAATGGGAATTGGGACATTGCCAAGATTGATAACACGGTCAATCTGAGCGGTGATTTACGGTGGGGTGACTATCCTTCCGTGACCACGAGCCAGCGCTCTTACTCGATCACATTTAATCACTTCTCATTTGGAAGTGGTGGCGGAGTTCTTTCGACCCTTTGGGTTCTTCGAAAGGGTGACTTTGAGATTTTCTCAGGTGGAACCGGATCGTTCTTCGTTTCGATGGCGAAGAAATACACGGCCGGCCCTGAAGTACCGATGATGGCGGCATTGACCTTCCCATTCCTGTTGGGTGGCTTTATTCCGATTGATCCGACCGTTGAATTGGTGGCATTGCGAGATGACCAAGATCCTCCTACTTTGGAATCAACTGCGGTTGACATCCCGGTTTTCGTTCCTCATTTTGGTGGTTCGGAGACAGCTGGATTCAATATCGATACGATTGGTGACCGCATGATGGATGTGTCGAGAACAGGCGACAACATTTTGTTCGCGTTCTCCGCAAACATTGGCCCGGATGCTGACGGCTACACAAATACAAACTTTGACCAGGACGAAGATCGACAAACAAAGGTGCGATGGGGTGAAATCCAGCTGAACAATTGGCCAGTCCAGCCCAATGCACCGGCTTTGACTCAGTCGGGTGAAGTCGCGAGTACCCTGGGCGACAAGACTTCGTTCTTGATGCCAGCGATCGTGAAGAATACGGAAGGATCGGTGATGCTGGTCATGACCGAGTGCGGCGAAACGTTTACGCCTAAGATTGTTGCCACTGCTCGTCGCGCAACTGATCCTGCGGGTCAAATGGGTGCGCCACAAACCTTTGGCAGATCCGCAAACTTCACAATTGAAAATGCGGATGATCTCGTTTCGCGATGGGGAGACTACGCAGGGATTGGTATTGACCCGGTTGTTCCAGACGTGATCTGGGGTAGCCACGAGCTGTTCGCGAATGCCGGCTTACGATGGCGAACCGAAATCTTCAGTCTTCGAATCAAGACTAGTGTTGTTGCGAATCGTCAATTGAAGTCCATCACAACGATTTTCGGTACGAACACGGGGGGCGACATCAACAGCTTCACGGCAACCGACGGAAATCAATACGCAATCTTGGCTGAAGATGTTCCGGGTCGGGGCAACTATGCAGGATGGGAAGGAGTGTTTGATACGACCGACTTGAAAGACGGTGCGCGATTGAATCTTGCTCTCTCGGCTAACCTGGAAGGGATTTCCGGCTTTGTTTATGCGTTGAATCATCAGACGGGGCAATTTGATTTGATCAATACACTTCGTTTGAAGACAACCACAACCACAACGAGTCAGCTTTTCCCGACTTCGTTCTGGACAAAGTATCGCGATCCGGGTAACGGTGATATGACGGTTCGAGTTGTTGCATTGAACACCGTTCGACGACGTGGCGTTGCTCCGGCAGCGTTTACGCTCAACACGGACTTTGGTCAAATCACGATCAACGAACTTTGATCGAGTCCAAAACAAAAAAACTCGGCACTCTCAAAGTGAGAGTGCCGAGTTTTTGTTGGTTTAACCCGTGAGTTCGTAGAGGGGAGTCGAATCTGAGTTGTAGATTGCCCGCGTTTTGCGTTGAGATTGCACGAGTCCGATGTCGGTACGCAAGTTGGATTTCACCCGATCAAGGACGAGATTGATTGATTGATCAGCGTGGGCGAGGGTTATGCGTTGATCGGTCGAAAGTGATTCGCCAGTTGAGAGCAAACCTTGAATTTCGGACAGGCTTTGCTGGCGCGAATCAAAAAGGTCATCACAGTTATCCGAAGTGTCTTGAATGAGTTCAGATTCAAGAATTGCGCTGAGCATGACGAATCGGTCGATTGCGTCCTGGAGCGTATCAGCTTGCATTGGCATAAGAGTGGTTTGCTTGAGACTGCTGCTCGAGAGTGGCCCAGCTTTCGCGGAGTTCAGCGAGAACCTGGATTGACTGGTCAATCAGGACCGGATTGTCTTCGATGTTAGCCTGGACAATTCGATCAAAAGTGAATGTGTACAGGGCGAAGAGATTTTGGGCGATTTCGCCTCCCTGTTTGAGGTCAAGGCAGGACATGAGTTCGGAAATAATGTCTTGGGCGCGTTTGCAGGCTTCGTTTTGCCGCTCCAACTCCCGTTTCTCCATCGCGTCTTTGGCTTGGTTCATGAAGCGGATCGCGCCATCGTAAAGCATGATGACAAGTTGGAGAGGGCTTGCCGAATTGACAGCGGCTTTACGATACTGATGAACTGAATTGTTTGGGTACGCCACGCGCGATAATTCTCCGGTTTCCAAGTTATATGGTCGGAGGTTGGGGGTTTATCCTTCAGGCTTTTTTTCAGGATCGCGATAGGCAAAGAGCATAGCGGCGAGACCGGCGAGCATCCAAGCGAGCGGAATAATCCATCGGAACTGTTCGGGGTAATCGGGAACCTTGAGATTGGGGTCTTTGATGCCCAAGGTTTCAAGGTTGAGGTTCATAAATAGGAAGACAGCCCCGACGAATAGCCCGCCGCTGAACGCCACCGATCCAGCTAAGGCGAAGAATCGGACGAGAACAACACCGACGATGAGCACTGGAATTGCCGCGAAGAGGAGGCACTTGGTGAGATCAGTGGTGGTGTTGGCGGGGAAGACGAGGAATGGCCACCAGGTCAGGAGGAATACCGCGAGACTACCGCCAAAGATTGTGGAACACCCACCCACGAGCTGGTTTTCAAAGCTCTTGGGTGGGCGTGGATAATTCGAACCCTGGGTTGGCTCATCGGTGCCGAGGGGTTCGAATGGCATCGCGTTTTAGAATCCCTTATCAGCGACGAACTTGGTGAGATCGGCGATCCGGCAGCTGTAGCCCCATTCGTTGTCGTACCAGGCGACTACTTTGACCAGGTCATCAATCGCGACGGTATCAACCGCACTGAAGATAGAACTGTGGGTGCTTCCCCGGAGATCGCTCGAAACAAGCTCTTCCTCGGTATAGCGCAAGATGCCGCTCATGGCACCATCAGCATATTCTTTCATAGCGGCGTTGATTTCTTCGACTGAACCAGCCTTGGTCAGATGCGCGGTGAAATCAACAACGCTGACGGTTGGGACAGGCACTCGGAATGCCATTCCAGTGAATTTGCCTTTCAGTTCGGGGATGACCAGTCCAACGGCTTTAGCGGCCCCGGTGCTTGCGGGTACGACGTTCTCAGCGGCTGCTCGGCTGTCGCGGAGACCTTTTCGAGCGGTGTCAACGGTGGCCTGGCTGTTTGTGTAGGCGTGAACCGTGGTGAGGAGTCCTTTTTCGATTCCGAACCGCTCGTGCAGAACTTTGGCAACAGGGGCGAGTCCGTTCGTGGTGCAGCTTGCATTGCTGATGACATGATGGTTAGCTGGATCGTACATCCCTTCGTTGACACCAAGGACGATGGTTAAGTCTTCATTTTTGGCAGGAGCGGAGATGATGACTTTTTTGGCTCCGGCGGTTCGGTGTGCGGCGGCTTTTTCTGCGTCGGTGAAGAACCCGGTGCATTCGAGAACGACATCCACACCAACGGATGCCCAGGGAATACTGGCGGGATCGCGTTCGCTAAAGACTTGGAATCGGTCGCCATCGACAGTGATGCTGGATTCGTCATGAGCTACGGTTCCGTTGAACGGTCCGTATACGGTGTCGTACTTAAAGAGATGAGCGTTAGTTTCGGTATCGGTGAGGTCATTGATCCCGACAACGTCGATTTCGCCTTTGTATCGTTCGAGAAGTGTGCGGAGCGAGAGGCGTCCGATTCTTCCGAATCCGTTAATTCCAACTTTTACTGCCATGATGGTTTCCGACCGCTATTTTACTAGGGATTGGCTTGGTTTGACGGGATGTTAACGCGAAACGCCGGGCTCCCCAATTTCAGGATAGGAGCCCGGCGTTTTGATCGCTAATCAGATTCAGCTTGCCTGCGTGTGCCAGCTATCGCGTCGGCTGATCGGCGATAGGTCGCGTTGGGCGAACATCACGATCCGCTTGGCGGTGCTAAAGTCAATTTCTCCGTGGATGATGCGAGTGACGGCATCATAGCTCATGGGGAGGTAACCGGCAAATCCGGCTTGTTCGGAGATTTTTTCGACGGATGCTTTTTCTGCGATCAGGTGTCGCACATCGGCACTCACGGGGAGAACTTCACTGATAACGATCTGACCGTCAACGCCCGTATGAGCACATTCGTCGCACCCTTCGCTTTCGTAGACCTGGGTGATGTGGCGCATTCCGTACAGATCAAGGATGTCTCTTTCAAACGCATCGACTGAGCGCGGCTCTCGGCACTCTTGGCAGAGGCGTGGGGCGACGGCCTGGCACCAAACACCAGTGAGGATGGTGGCGAGCAGGTAGGGGTCAGCTCCACAGGCGACCAATTGTTGGATTGCGGTCGGAGCATCATTGGCGGTGATTTCTGCGAGAATGAGGTGCCCGGAGGACGCTGCTTTGACTGCGGCCCGAATGTCGTTGTCATTGGTGAGCTCACCGACGACGATGACTTCGCTTTCAGAGGTAACGGCCAAGTTGATTTGTTCAGCGATAGATTCTCCCTCGGTTGCTCTTGCAACAACTCGTCCAGACCGCTCGATTTCCTGAGCAAGAGACGCAAGGGTCGAGGTTTTGTCGCTGCGAGCCGAGCCTGTGATCAAGACAAGTCCGTACGGTCGGTCGGTGAGGTGGCGGAGGAGTTTGAGATTCTCCGCTTCGATCCCAAGTTCGGCAAGATCTTTGATCGTGGCTTCTTGGCGCGGGAATGTGATGACAAACGATTCTCCACCCGTGCTTTCGGCGATTGCAACCTTATGAGACTGTTCGATCTCAAAAGGAATTGCTTCCGACTCAAACGACTTATGGGCACTTGTCAGAACGGCTTGGGCAAGATCGGCGGGGATTGATTGAACTGGGCAAAGGCGACCGTGGATTCGGAAGTAGACCTGTCCTTTGTCGGCATCGTGGCCGATGGTGACAGATGTTGCTTGCCGGCGGTGGGCTTCGGCAATGACCTCTCGGATCAGGGCATTGAGATGCTCGGGTTTATCGGGATTGACAATGGTTCCATCGGACAAGTGAATCTCTTGTTCGTGGGCGATTGCGACCATCTCTTCAAGTCGGTTGGCTTCGTGCTCTTTGACGATTCCATACGCTTTGTCGATGGTGTAAGCGAGGCGAGCTTCGTCAGCGAGGACGGGCTCAATCCGTTTGTTTGCCATGGACCGAACAGCGGAAATAGCCTCTTGGTCATTTGTATCCACCATTGCGAGGAGGAGTAGATCGCCCCGGACGGCGACGGGAAGAACTTGGAAGAGCTTGCAGGCATCATGGGGAACGAGAACAAGGGCGTCTTGGCTAGGTGCATCGTCTTCGAGGTGCCATGCACTGACTCCCTTTTGGGATGCAAGAACCTGGAGAAGCCTTCGCTCAGAGATCAAGCCCATTGAGATGAGAATTTGACCGAGTTTTTCGTTGGTTTCGTCTTGACGTTCTAGAGCTCTGGTGAGTTGGGCGGGAGCGACGAGTTTGTGTTTGAGGAGTAGATCACCGACGCGGGTATCTCGTTCGACTTGTTCGGTGTAATGCCCTTCTTCGATTTTCGTGTAAGGCTCGGGAATATCTGACACAGTCGGTGGGACATCCGCTCGGGGTTCTTCTTGTGGGCAATTCTCTGTTGAAGCTGTTGTTTGATCCGGAGTTGGTTCAGTTGGAACTTGAACGTTATGCGGAACATTCGCACCAGGGATGTTCGCCCAGAAGTCGTTGGCGTTTGCCGGACTCGGATTCGCAGCGGGCTCGGGTTCAGTCGTGGCTGCAGGAATGGAATCCCAAGCAGACGGAGGAGTTGTGGTTTCGATCGGCGGCAAATCTGGAGTCACGGTTGCTGGTGAGTCGGGAGCAAAGGACTCTGAAATTGATGTTTCGGTCGGAACTTTCTCTGCCTGCTCCCATACCGAGGTCGTAGTTGCTGTCGTTACCGGGGGCAATTCAGCGAAGACTGGTTCTGCGATAGCTTCTACTGTAGCTGATTCCGTTGGTTCAGTTGCTGCTTCAGTCGTTGCTGGTGGTGCCGGTTGTTCCCAAGGAGAAGAGGCAGCGGGCGCATTACCCCCGAGGAGTCCCCCTTTAGGCTTGAATGGATCATCCGATTCAGCTTTGTATTCGGGTTTCGCGGCGAATTTAGGTTCGGGGATTTCAAGAGCGGACAATCCTGATCCTTGATTGAAGGTTGAAGGAAGCTTAACCGAGTTGGATGGTTCGGATTCTTGAGTTGCTGGTTGAGTGGTTGAAGTTACCGTGGTTTCGGTCATTTCGACATTGTCGAAAGCGGGGAGATTGGCCAATGGCGGAACCGATCCGGTGAAAGCAGGCGCGAAGGGCGGGCGGTCATCGGTAACTGGGGGAGCTGATTCCGGTTTAGTGTTTTCCGTTTGAGCCGGCGGAGGCGTAAAGGCGACTGGGGATTCGGTGACGAATGCTGGAGTTGGAATCGAGGTCGTATCTTCTTCCCAGGCTGAGCTTTGGGCGATTAGATCGGTTTTGGCGCGGATTTCTTCCTCGCTTGGTCGGACATATTCGGCGGTGATGGGTTGGAATTCTTCGGGGTTTCGTGTTCCGGCCATCAGGTCACTCTCGCTTGGGGTCTGGGATGGGGCGGGAGTCAATTCGACATTTTGCCAATCTGATGGAGGGGTTGGATTCATCGCGGCGGTCGTTTGCTGCTCTAGCTGATTCCAGAACTGATTGGTGGGAGGAGTTGGAGCGGGTGCAACGGGTGCGACGGGTTCTTGAACTGGAGTTGGCTCTACGGGCGCAGGGTTGTCGGACACTTGGATAGGGGCAAGGGATGCGCTTTGGTCTTCGACTTGATACTGATCCCAATCAATGACGAGCGGCGCCCTTTGGGGTTGCTCTTGGGTCGGCGGCGGAGTGAGAACAGGAGGGGCAGTTGAGATCGGCGCGCTTTGCCCGATCACATGTGGACGAGAAGCTTGAAGGGGCGCGACCGGTCCTTCAACTCGCTCCGGAACCATAGAAATCGTATTATCTTCTTCGGCCTTGCCTTTTTTCATCAGACGATCCCAGCTAAATTTTTCACCCATTGTTCTGTTTCCTCAGTCTGCGGCCCGTTCAAAAAGGCCTCTGTCCTTTGGGTGTCCCCGCAAAAATGCGGAAACCTCCGACTCATTTGTCGGAGGTTTCCTTTAGGTTTTTGAGGGTGGAAAGTTAATTTCCGCCAACTTTTGGTCTTGGTGGTGCTTGCAGCGGTTTTTTACCCTTCATTTGCCCCTTGAGGTATTCGACAGCCTTTTCGAGTTGGACATCTTTGCCTTGGGCTCGGGTGTCGGGTCGGTCATCAACTTTGATGTCGGGATCGACACCCGTGTTTTCAGCGATCCATTTTTTGGTATCCGGATCATAGATTCCGAATGCCGGTGAAGTAAGTCCGCCTCCACCAACGAGATTGTATGAGCCTTGGATACCGACGAGTCCTCCCCAAGTTCGAGTTCCGATCAGGGGCCCGAGATTTGCCTTTTTGAAGAGGTAGGGGAACAGGTCTCCGCCCGAACCGGCATGTTGGTTGATCAGCATTGCTTTTGGCCCGTTGAGGGACGGTTGAAGTCCAACGTCGGCGCCATGGCGCGGAGCAATGACGTTGGTGATTTCCTTTGTCAGGTAGTCAATGAAGAAGGTGGGAATCCAACCTCCACCGTTGTATCGTTCGTCGATCACCCATGCTTCCTTATCCATCTGAGCCATGAATCCTCGGACAAACATGATCATGCCCTGGACGCTGGTGTCTGGCACATGAATGTAACCGATCCGCCCGCCGCTCATTTCATCAACCAGTTGGCGTCGCTCCTCTACCCATGTTTCATAGCGAAGATTAGATTCACTGAATGTCGGGTAGACGTGATAGGTGCGTGCACCATCGGTTGTCGGATTTGAGTTGACCTGAATTTCTACTTTTCGCCCTACTTTTCCGGAAAGGTGCTTAGTGACGCCTTCTTTTGCCGTGACGGGTTTTCCGTCAATGCTGAGGATGTAGTCGCCAGCTTTGATATCCACGCCGAGGGCACCTAAGGGACCTCGGCTATCGGGAACGTAGCTGACTCCTCGATAGACTTTTGAAATCCGTACGCGGTTGCCAACGGCTTCATAGTCGGCACCGAGAAGTCCGGACGGTGGAGTCATTGGATCACTTCCAGTGGGTCCAGGAGTGACATATGCATGACCAGTCCCGAGTTCGCCGATCATTTGTCCGAAGATGTAGTCGAGATCGCTTCGATCACCAACGTTATCGAGAAGATCAGCATATTTGTCCCCGATGGCTTTCCAGTTCAAGCCCATCATCTTTTCATCGTAGAATTGATCTCGTTGGTACCGCCAAGCATCCCAGTACATTTGTTTGAACTCTTTAGCCGGGTCAATCGTCCGACCGACGCGGTTGAGACTCACTGCTCCATCGCCTAGGCGGATTCCGGGTCGAATATCAGTAATCGCGATAGTCGATCCGACCTGATATGCGACTTTGTTTCGGTCTTTGTTGAGGGCCAATGATTGAACCATGGGCATGAGCGGCGTGACTGATCTGCCACCGACGCTGAATTGGGTGATCCCACTGGGAGCGAGAACAATGACGCCATTTCTCGTTCCGATCACTCCGAAATAAGTTCCAACGGGATATGGGAGTGGAATCATTCGGCTCTCGAAACCTTCGATGTCCACCTTCATGTCTGCTGGTTGAGGCTGGGGCTCACTTTCACCGTCCCCACTTTTTGGAAGTGGTTCTTCGTCTTCGGGGGGCATCAGTGGATTTGGAGTATCTTTGCTCAGCGGCACCATGTAAACGCGCTGTATTTCTCCCTGCTCCATGTGTGGTCCGAGTGTTCCATTTCCGGGGGCATAGTCTCTTCCGGAGACGAAATACAGGTATTTCCCAGTCATGTCGAATGTTGGTCCGCCATCTCCGAAGAATCCCTTAGTGACTTGGTGCTCTTTTCCGGCTGCGACATCATAGAGACAGATTGCCGACATGAGGTTCGGAAGTGCTTTTGAATATGAGAGCCACTTTCCATCTTGAGACCAGTCGGCTGAGGGCATGGAGGCCATATCCTTCATTACTAATTTAGATTGACCAGTCTTTAAATCGAAGTGGTGCAGTGAGAAATCAATGCCCGTGAAGTAAAGGGACTCCCCGGTTGGGCTCAGGCTGAATCGGCTAATCCGAATGTTCGATGGAGTTCGGATAACTTCTTCTTCACCTCCCATTTGATTCCTTTTGACGATTTGCAATTCTCCAGACCGATCAGTCAAATAGTAAACCCATTGTCCGTCGGGGCTCCATTCGGGCGATTGCTCGCGGATACCGTCTGAGTCGGTGAGGTTTCGCGTTTCGCCATTCGTCGCGGGCACGGAGTACATATCCCCTCGGGCTTCGACGATGAGTCGCTTTCCGGATGGGGAAAGAGCAAAATTGCTCACGTTTTGGGAGAGATTGAAGTATCGCGGTCGCATGGCGAGGTTGTCGCCGGTGACACGAGCATCGAGGGTTTTGATCTCACCGGACTGGATGTCGTAGGTGTGAAGTTTGAGGTTTCGTTCGAACACGATGGTTTTGCCATCGGTCGAGGGCCATCGCATATCGGCGTCATCGAACTTGGTGAGTTGCGTGATACGCTTGTTTCCAACGTTATATTTGTAGAGGTTCAAGGTGCTTTGGTTGCGATCACTGATGAAGTAGACATCTTCGCCGACCCACATGGGGAAGAAGTTCTGTTCGAGATCGGCCGGAATTTCGCTGTAGCTCTTGGTTTTGAAATCCCAGAATGAGATTCGCCCTTGGGTTCCGCCTCGGTATCGTCGCCAGTTGAATTGGTGACTGTTGCTGCGGTTGTAGGCGAGCTTGGTTCCATCGGCACTAAAGGAGACATCGGCGACCTCTGCAAGGTCAGTGCGTTCGACCATTCCTCCGTCGGCGGGGACAAACCAGAGTCGTGACATGCGAGTCGTGTGGTTTCCGTAGTTGGACGAGAAGGCGACCTTTTTGCCATCGGGTGTCCATCCTTCCACCGATTCGTTCGTCGGTTCGAAGGTCAATCGGGTGGGTTCCCCTCCCGAGGTGGGAATTGTGTAAACGTCGGTTCCACCGTCGTATTGAGCGGAAAATGCGATGGTTTTTCCGTCGGGAGAGAACTTCGGCAGGAATTCCATTCCCGGATGCGAAGTAAGGCGGCGTGCGGTTCCGCCATTCGTATCAGTGATCCAGAGATCGGAGGCATAGACGAAAACAACTTTGTTTTCGTGGATATCGGGGTAACGCATGAGTCGGACTTCGTCCGTCATGGATTGCCCCAATGCAATGGCGGCGAGTGACGTGATCAACATAGTGCTCTTTTCAGTTATGGCATGAAAGCCAGTCCTCTAGGTGTTACTGTTTGTAATAAGTTGATCGTTTCGTGGTAGGACTTTTTTAGATTTTGGGTGGCGGCGTTCCGGAAGGTACGGGCGGGATCACTTCGATTTCTACGCTTGCGATCTTGCCTCGGATCCAAGCGCTGACTTTAGCTTTACCCGGTGTAAGGGTTCGGAGAACCCCGGATTGGTCGATCCAGGCGGCTCCTTGGGCGGCCCAAATAACAGAATTTACCGGGACTTTTTGACCTCTGGAGTCTACGACGGTGTAGGTGGCAGTTCCGCCTTCTTCGAGATTCGGGACACCTTTGATGACATAAGTGAGGTCGTTGACAGGTTCTGGAAGTTGACCAAACAGTAGGATGCTGTTGCAAATTGCGCGTTCGAGTCCGTTGTCACTGGGGCGATTGAGAACGAGAGCACCGAGGGCGAGGGTGGTGCTACCACCGCCGTCAAGATTGATGGCTTCTGTACATCCCAAACGTTGCATGACACGAGCAAGCTCATCGAGCGAGGAGCCACGGCTCATGGCTTGGCGCCCATCGATCGTGACGAGCCAGATGTCGCCGGAGGCGGTTGAGCCGACGGCGGTTCGCGGATGCATCGTTGTCGAGAATGAATCGGGAAACTTCTCGGCGGCTGAATTAAGGGTGATTTTGCTTGCCGTTATCAGGCGAGGTCCGCCAGCCACGGCATGGATCGTTTTTTCGGGGTTGATGCCGGTGGTTGCAACGGAGAAGGTGACGGATTGATCTTTGCTGAGAGAGCCCAGTACAGAGGCTTGGTTGCCCGTCGCTACGAGAATGACCTCATCTTCCTTTATGGGCGAAGTTTTAAGGTCAGGGGTGACGAGGGAGACCACTCCAGTCAATTCACCACTGACGGGAAGTTTGGACTGGGTTTTGAGGACGGCATATGTGCCAGGAGTTGCCGAGCGCACGATTCCGCTTGCGGGTGTGAAGAGAGTGAGGGCATTATCTTTTGCCTCTTCGTTGAGGCCATCCACCGTTTTTTGCAAAGTTCCAATACGGACGGTGAGGGTCGTTTTGACGGGTGATGAGGCAAAGTAATTGGCACCCCAGGCAAAGACAGAGCGATCAGGGAATGGGAGGCTGATCAGTTCACCTTGGCGCACCATCATGCCGATCGGATCACCGCTCCATGGGAAGAAATCGGCATTGATTCCGGCGAGCGCCCCATTGGTTTGAATTGTTGTTGTGAGAGCTTCTCGACCCTTGGTTGCGTTGTCGGGCATGAATACTTGGCTACCCGCAAGTTCTGGTCGGGAGAAAACATTGCCTGAGCCGGGGGTGTACCGGAAGGCGTGAATGACCCGGGGGAGACCAAGGTCAACTTCCATTCGGTAGGTGAGTCCGGGAATGATCAGCTTTTCCCAAGTTTGGGACTGAGCGATCAATAATTGGGGGGCGACGGTTAAAGCGAGGATTCCGGTCGCGGCGAGAAGGGTTTTCAAACGGTTTGGGGCGAGCGGCATGGGAAGATTCCTGAGCCTGGTGAGAGTACCTGAGGGAACTTGCTGATGGTGAGCGGTATTCTTTCCGTTGACATGCGATTAACGCACCTAGTGAAATGCGCGGGTTGAGCGAGTAAATTGGGCCCGACCCAATTGGCGGAGGTTCTCCGCCAGCTTCCCCCTCAGACGCATCCCGATCTGCTGGTCGGCTTCGATACGAAGGATGATGCGGGGGTTATTCGTGTGCCGGGGCAACCCCATTTGGCGCTGATTCAGACTATGGATTTTTTCACTCCGGTGGTGGATGATCCTTACTCTTACGGAGCTATCGCGGCGGCGAATGCATTGAGTGATGTCTATGCTATGGGCGGTCAACCGCTGACCGTGATGAACATCTGTTGTTTTGATCCGAATGCGGCTCCAGCCGAGGTTTGGGCGAATGTGTTGCTGGGGATGGCAGAAAAATGTGCGGAAGCGGGGGCAATGATTGTTGGGGGACATTCGGTGGAAGATGACGAACCCAAATTTGGGTTGAGTGTTACAGGAACGGTGGCGGTGGATCGGGTTTTTGCGAACTCCAATGCTGTAGTTGGGGAGAAGATTTTTTTGAGCAAACCTTTAGGATCGGGCATTGCGACAACGGCAGCAAAGTTTGATAAGGCGACGTCAGAGCAGATTCAGTCGGCGATTGATGTGATGGCAAAGTTAAATTCCAAAGCGATGGAAGTTGCGCAGGAGGCAGATGTGCGGTGTGCGACAGACATTACCGGTTTTGGACTGGTTGGTCACTTATGGAACATAGCGCGAGCGAGTGGCGTGCGGATAGAAATTGATGCAAACAGATTGCCCCTGCTCGAGGGGACTCAGAATTTGGTTGAGCGCGGATGCATCACCGGAGGTTCGCGAAAGAATCGGGATGCTCTGGGCGAGCATTTGATTATTGACCAATCGGTTCCAAAGTGGCTCGTGGAGGTTGTGGTTGATCCGCAGACAAGTGGTGGCTTGGCGGTCACTACTCGGGCAGATGCGCTCGACGGCTTTGTTGAGATCGGACGGGTGGTCCCCGGAGAACCGGGGATCGTTGTCCTGCCGTGATCCTTAATCTTCAACGTTTCCGCGATAGAATTTCCAAGGCTCTAGATCTTGGGGAATCTCCTCTCGGCTGAGAAGCTTGCGGATAACGGCCCAGGGCATGTTGCCGAGCTGCATGATTTGATCATGAAATTCTTTCTCAGGGATTTTGCCCGTGAGTACGAGTTCTCGCCGTATTTCCCAAAGTTGGAGGGCGCCAAGCATGTATGCGGCCTGATAGAGTGGTGGGTAAGTGCCGTTAAATGATCGGCGTACTTCACCTTCGGCGGTGGATTGTTCGTGCCCGACGACGTCGGTTAGCATTTTGACGCACTCATCAGTTGTCATCTGACCGAGGTGATACTTGAGTGAGAAGATGATTCTTGCGCATCGGTGTTTGCGCCAGAAGAGAAATCCCACTCGCTCTTCTGGAGTGGCGGCGAATTTACGTTGGTAAAGCAGAAATTCCCAGTAGAGGGCCCAGCCTTCGATCCAAAAGGGCGTCCCAGTGATGCCATTTCGGTGGGTGTTGTAGCGGGAGGTCATATAGAACTGCATATGGTGTCCAGGTATGAGCTCGTGATGCACGGTGGCTTTGGCGAAGTAGCGATTGTTTGACCGAAGGCTCATCAGCTTCTCTTCGTGGGTCATTTCATCGGTGGGGAACGAGATGATAATGGTTTCTCCGCCCAGGAAGAACGGACTAACTTTTTGGCGTTCGGGGGACATCATGTCCATGCGCCAGACATCTTTAGCGAGAGGAGGGATGGTGAGGAGATTGTGTTTTTCTAAGTAGTCAATCGCTTCATCGGCGAGTTCTCGTATGAGTTTAGGTTGGTCGCCCGGTTTTTCGTGGAGGGTTTTGACATGTTCAAGAGCGGCTCTCCAGTTATCACCTAATCCGAGTTCTTGAGCCGCTTTAGCAAACTCTTTGTCGACCCACTTCATTTCGTTTTCTGCAATGGCAATGAGTTCTTCGGGGGTGTAGTCAATCATTTCGCGACGGAGGGCTCGAACGAGTTCTTCTCGGCCAACAGGATCACCGGTGATTTTGTCTTCGGCAGGCTTGACATAGGCTTCAGTGAGGGCTGTTCGGTGCTTTTCCAGGGCCGAATCAACTTGCTGAACGGGTTTTTTACACCACCAGGTGAACAAGGGGTCGTATCCGGCGAAGTGGTCGTACCAATTATCGAGAGCACGTCGAGCTGAGTTAGTTGCTGCGACCGCCCGTTGTCCATGAAATTCTTGGAATTGTAGTCGTGTCTTCTCGTTGGAGATCGACTGCGTTGCTTGGATGACGGCTTTTTCTAATTGAGCTAGCTCAGCGGCGAACTGTTCAGGTTGGGGGAGGGTGCGGGAGATGCGATGATCGTGGAATTTTGAGAGATCATCGAGGAAAGGGATGAGGGGTTGGATTTCGGCGAGTCGGGTTTGGCTGAGTTGAACTTCTTGGCGTTTTTCGTCGAGTTCGAGTTGCATGAGAAGCCAATCGGCTCGGTCGGCAGGTGAAAGTTGATTGAACGGGATAGTGGCGAGGTTCTTTTCTGCTTGAGCAAAGTAATCTGTGAGAACCTTGTGGCGGGTGGGAGATTCCGGGAACGTGTGAAGTCGATTGAGGGCACCGAGGTCGGCAGAGTATTGGGTCATGAAGTCGGGCAGGGTGGATGTTTGGGGTGTCATGAGGGCAATGGCGGCGAGCCAAGCGGCGGCTGTTTGGGCCATGGTGGGCAGTATACGGTTTAATGTTCAAGAAATTCTCCTTGTTTTGGAGTGCCAATGGACCCTTGGGTGTCCCAGTGGTTCGTCCAGAGTTGGGTTCGGGGAGGTATATTCCGACGTTCAGAAACATCGCATTCTGTGCGAGTTGTCTTTTTGAAGGATCAGGTTTATGAAGCGAACGTTCCAACCGAATAACCGGAAGCGGCACAAGAAGCATGGCTTTCGCGTCCGCATGCGCACGAACGATGGACAGAATGTCTTGAAGCGACGCCGAACGAAGGGTCGACACCGATTAGGGGCATAAAGGGCCCATCTGCCGGGCGCTTTCAAGAGATTATTTCTGGGGGGCTCCGGGCAACGACCGATCACGTCACCTTATATATGCTGCCTGGAACTGGACATGTGGGAGTCACGACGAGCAAGTCGATTGGAAGCCGTGCGCGGCGGAATCGAACGAAGCGTCGGATTCGGGAAGCGGCTCGCTTGCATGCAGATCGATTGTCGACAAAAGACTCGATTGTTTTGGGCCGAAACTCTGCGGAAAAAGCACCTTTTGAAGATGTTGCTCGCAACCTTGCGGAGTTAATTGACGAATTGGAACAACGATGGGAAAAGCAGTTGGAGTCTTCTTGATCCGTGTTTACCAACGCTCTACCCGCTGGGTTCCCCCCACTTGCCGCTACACGCCTTCTTGTTCCCAGTACACCTTGGAAGCCGTTGAGAAATACGGTCTATTCAAAGGCAGTTGGCTGGGCCTCAAGCGAATTTGGCGTTGCAACCCATTTCACCCCGGGGGTCACGACCCCGTTCCCTAGAGACTAGATGAGTACCCCCGCCCCTCCCCGCAATAACTTCATGACTGTCCTCCTGATGGGGATGATGCTCTTTTTGGGGATTCAGCTCATCATGGCTCCTCAGCAGGGAAGTCGCGATTCGCGATCGGCAGACGAAATCTGGGCGAAAATGCAAACGCTGAACCGGGAATTGAAAGATGTTTCGATTCAGCAAGAGCTAAGAATTTACGAAAGCAAGCTGAATGATGAAGCTGGGAAGAAGGGGATGTCCAAGGAAGAGTTGGACAAGCAGATTTTGCGTGCCCATTTGCTCGTCGCAGATACGATGTACAAAAGTGGTCTTTACCGGGGTCAGTTGTTTAAGAGTGGCGGTGTTGGTGAGGACTGGGCTTATCGAAAACTCGATAAGGCGTACACATTCATCAAGCCCAAATATGAAGCTTTTTATCGAACTCCCATTTGGGGTGCAACTTCGGTCGCGGTGAATCCGACAGCGAAAACTCCGGCGACAGAGCGCACGGCGAATGAGATTTATGATCAACTCGTCATAGATTTGAGTCCGCTGGCAAAGGCCGAACCAGTCTTTGGCTTTATTCCGGGTTATCAGCTTATTGATGCTTTGGTTCAGCCGACGGGTGCGAATCCTGGTTTTAGTTACTGGTTTGCGGCCTTCTTATTGGCTTTAGTTGTCCGTGCGATTATTTGGCCGTTAGCTCAGAAGCAGATCATGCATGGTCGGCAGATGATGAAGCTTCAGCCTCGAATCAAGGAGATTCAGGAGAAGTACAAGGACAAGAAGTCCGGTCAGATTAAGGATCCTCAGGCAATGCAGATGGAGACCATGGCCATCTACAAGGAGTACGGCTTGAACCCGTTTGCGGGATGTGGGCCGGCATTGGTGCAGATGCCTTTGTTCTTGGCGGTGTATCAGTCCATGCACCACTACAAGTTTGAGTTTACTAAGGGGACTTTCCTTTGGATAAACGAATCGAGCTACCGGTTTGCGGGGATTCCTTTGGCTCCGAATCTGGGTGAGCGGGATTATATTTTGGTGTTTTTCTATATGATCTCTATGATTGCGACGACGCTTTTGATGCCGGTGACCGACCCGAGTAATGTTCGTCAACAGCGGTTGATGGGCATTGGGATTGCGGTTGTGTTCTCGGTGATGATGTTCTTTTACACTTTGCCATCGGCGTTTATTTTGTATTGGATTTTCACAAACGTATTATCGACGGCTCAATCGCTGCTGAGCTATCGATTACCGGTGCCTGAGCTTGTAAAAGTTCAGACAGTTGCCGGGGGCAAGGTGATTGACACTGATGCCAGCAAGAATGGTCGCAACGGTTCCGTTAATGGAGCTATTTCCCCCGACTTTTTTGGCAAGAAGGGCACACCGAAAGCAAATAAGCAGCGCAAGCGGAAGAGATGACCGCTGATCCACAGTTGAGCAAGTACCATGGAAACGATTGAAGTTGTAGCAAGTAGCGTTGAAGAAGCGATTGAGCGGGCGGCAGTCCAGCTTGGCGTTGAAGCAAGCGCAGTGAAGTCAGAAGTGATTGACCAGACCAAGGGACTCTTTGGCAAGCCGGGCAAGGTGACGGTCAAGGCTTGGGCAGAAAAGGTTGAAGCACCGAAGCCCAAGGCTCCACCGAAGGTTGTTGAAACGGCTCCGGTTGAAGAAGCTGTAGTTGTGGAGGAAGTTTCGGAAGAAAAGCCAAAGCGACGGACACGGGTCAAGAAAGAAGAGGCGGAAGAGGCACCGAAGGCTGAAGTTGAAGCATCGGGCGATGCTCCGGAAGAGAAAGGTGAGCAAGCAGATGTGGTGGCATCTGAGGAAGATGCCGAGAAGTTGCTGGGCGTTTTGAGGTCGTTGCTTGCCGCGGGTGATATGTCAGCCGAGGCGACGATTTCGCGATTGAACGGTCGGTATGTTCACATCGATATTGATGGAAAAGATGTAGGGTTCTTGATTGGTCGCCGAGGCGAAGTTTTGAACTCAATTCAATACTTAATGAACGTGATTTCTGCACGCCATTTGAACAATGGAGTGCGAGTTGTGGTGGAAGGCGACAACTACCGTGAGCGCCGTGCCGAGGCACTGAGCGAAATGGCTCAGCGGATTGCGGCTCAGGTTGTGGAGCGCGGCGAAGAAGCGGTTTTGGACGCATTGCCGGCATTTGAGCGCCGGGTGATTCACCAAGCCTTGGTGGACTTTGAGGGCATCAGCACCTACAGCGAAGGCGAAGAGCCAGATCGCTGTGTTGTCATTGCGCCGGCAGGCTAATTTTGGTGAGTTGAAAGTGCCCCTTGACCGCAAGGCCAAGGGGCATTTTCTGTTTGGGTAAGGTCATGGGATGATGACGAAACCGCGTGCCTTGAAGCCTGGTTCCCATGTTCGGATTGTGAGTCCGGCGAGTGCTTTGACGATGGAGCAGATCGAAGACGGGATCAAGTTCTTGGAGAGTGAGGGTTACCGGGTGAGCTTAGGGAATCATGTTTTTGATCGGCACTTTTATTTAGCGGGTGGGGACGAAACTCGGGCGAAGGATTTTATGGATGCGGTTAATGATTATGACGTGGATTGTGTGATGTGCTCTCGGGGAGGTTATGGGTGTGCACGCTTAATTCCATATTTGGACTTGGATGCCATTGTTGGGGCAGGGAAACAGATTTGCGGATTTAGTGATGTGACGACCCTTCATTTGGCATTGAACAAGCGGGGATTGGTCACGCTACACACGCCGATGATGATTACGCTGAGTGTGGAGCGGGTGGACTGGGTTTATGAGTCGTTTCGGAAGATTTTGCGAGGGGGCGATCCTTTCCCAGCAGATGCGAAGCGGGCAGAGACACTCGTTTCGGGTACGGCGGAGGGGGTGATTACGGGTGGGTGTTTGTGCTTGATGACGGATAGTTTCGGGACGGGCTACGACTTGGATTGCGCGGGGAAGATTGTGGTGATCGAGGACGTTGATGAGGATCCACACCGGGTGGATGCGATGCTGACGAATTTGGTCAACAATGGTCAACTGGCGAGTGCGGCGGGGATTGTGGTTGGGGAAATGACGGGAACGGATGAGCGGGCGGACGAGAAGATTGGAAGGTGGCCCTGGCGAGATATCGTGGCGGATCGGATTGTTCCGCTGGGGGTTCCGGCGGTTGTGAACTTTCCGTTTGGTCATATGAAAACGATGTTGAGTTTGCCGATGGGGGTGGGGGCGAGGCTGGATGCGGACGCGGGGACATTGCGGTTGCTGGAGAGTTATACAAATGGCTGACTCAGACAAACATGAAGCGGGAATTTTTGCGTCTCCTGGAACTCAAATTGTTATTCCTGCCGGTGGTTTGAAAGTTGATCTAGATAGGGGTGAAATGACAGTCGAAGTAAAACTGTACTATGATGTTGCGGCTCATTGGCTACAGATTTCCCTAGTGAGGACGCGCGAAGCGCAAGAGGCTCGTAAGGCGTTTGTTGAGTCAGGCAATCAAAATTATGAGTACTTAGGATTAGAGTTCAATGCGGCAGTGAGTGCAGTTGTAGCCATTGCCACATTTTTTGACGCAATTTATGCTCAATGTAAATCAAAGAATCCGTCCGAAAATTATACATCATCACAGAAGCGTAAGCCGAAGCGTCCAGCCGTAGTTGCTGAACAGATTAGAAGAGTCTTTAAGATAGAACATAATCGTTTTCGCGAACTTAGGCCCTTTTTGATTGAGCTCTATGAGTTACGCGACCTTGCCGTTCATCCAAGTCACGACCTTGAAATTCCAGTTATGGATGAGAGAATCAATCGTGGGGTTAGCCCCATATTCCTCAAATTTAATTCAAAACTAGCCGTTTGCTATGCGCAACAAATGATTTCTGTGCTTGAGGTATTAATGGAGAAAAATGGACGGGTAGCAGAATCAACTGAAGAATGGAAGCAATATTTAAGGGAGCGATACTTAAAGCTAATTGAACCGTACACGACTAGAACGGAATTAGAGTAGCGGTATGATTTGGGGTGAGCTGGCTGGGTGACGGCCGGTTCCTTCGGGAACTGGAGGAAAGTCCGGACTTCGCAGGGCACAGCACCTGATGCAAATCAGGGCGGGGCGACCCGACGGAAAGTGCAACAGAGAGTAGACCGCCACGTTTCGGCGTGGTAAGGGTGAAACGGTGGGGTAAGAGCCCACCAGCGGCTTGGGTGACCAGGTCGGCTTGGTAAACCCTGCTGGAAGCAAGGCCAAATAGGGAGGGGTTGAGGTGGCCCGCTGACCCTCCGGGTAGGCCGCATGAGCTAAATCGTCACACAAAGACAGAATCCGGCTTATAGGCCAGCTCAGTACTTTATGGTGAAGGGGACAACGGCTTTGAAGACCAGTCGGTCTGTGAATTGATCGGCACGGGGGTCGCCGATGAGAATGAAGTACTCAGCTCCTTTCTTTCCGCTCAGGCGATAGGAGAGGAACCAGTTGGACTTTCCGTTGAATGAGACGAGTCGTCCGCCGATTGATTCAAACTTTCCGATATCGTAGTTGAAGCTCAAGATGTGTTGAGTATCTGTTTCCGTTGTTTCGACGATTTCGGTTGATCCGTTGAATTGAAGTCGGTTGAGAGGGCGATATCGCCAATTCAATTCGTATTGCTCGAATTGCTCACCTCGGAAGGTTCCGGTGTCGTAATTGAGTCCAACTTGGTTGTATGGGTTGTTGGTTGGGTAGGCCGCACCGATGCCAAGACCCCGGTCAAAGACTCCTTCAAATTGAGTTTGATTAATTCCTATTCCGACAGAGAGTCCGCTTCTCAGATTGACTCCGCCGTTGAGATTGATTTCGTTTCGATAGAAGTCACCACTGAATCGGTCGAAAGTGCTGAGGTTTGCGCTCATGTCGTAGCTATTAATTGATCCGCTTTTGGGTGTGACCTGATATGAACCGTACGCCGAATAGCCTTTAAGGTCGCGTTCCCGACTAAATCCAATTCGAGGGAGGAACTCGGGCGAAATTGAGACATATTCGGTTCCAGCATTTAGGTTTTTGTCTTCATATCTCAAGCCGATGTTGTTTCTCCATCCATTACCATCGATTTGATCGGCGGTGTATTGATTTATGGTGTAGTACTCGATGGAACCAGATCGGCCGAAGTAGTTCAAGAGGCCTGCAACGTTGTTTCGACCGGGTTGGGCGTTGTTGACCAGGCCAAAATCGAGCGATTCATTGTCATTCAATTGGTGTGAGAGCTTGAGGGCAGATGCTTGGCGATTGCCAAAATCTATGGTGGTCAGGGCACCGATGTTAGTCTTGTCATCGAGTTCTCCATAGATATTGAGGCCAGTATCGAATGTAGGGATACGTTGGGGGGCGAAGAGTCGAGAATCAAAACCAAATCTGAGATATTCGGAGCCTTCTTGGAAGAACGGCCGATTTTCGTTAGCTAGTCGCTCAAAGAACGAGAAATCTAGCGAGAGGATAGAGTTTTCGACGTTACGAAAATCGGGGTTGACGGTTCCGACAAATTGGAGGGTTTCAGATAGATTGGTTTTGAAATCAAGTCCGGCGTTGGCGATTGGTCCAGATCCCTTTTCGACACCAAGGAAGGTGTAGGGAAGAAGGCTGATGGATCGGTCTCTGGGGATTGCTGGAATACTGACTTGTGACCAAACAGGGATGAGCGATGAATCGTTGTTAATAAATCGGAAAGTGTAGGAATTTTGCTTGTTTGATCGGAACCAGCGCACATTGAATCGGAGGTCTCGAGTTCCTGCTGAGGGCAGATTCATGATGCTCCAGGGAATTTTCATTTCGGTTTCCCATCCGGAATCGGTCAATCTGCCGTTGGCTTCTATTTCTCCCAGCCATTCGGTTTTAGCGGCCCTTCCTCCAGAGAGGTTGATTGAGGTTGCTCCGTTTGAATTGGTGGAGAATGAATTGAAATTGTTGTTTGCTCCAAATGGGTCGAGCAGGAGGGTGAAGTTGTCATTTCCTCTAATATTTGAGTTAGGGCGATATTCTTGGCGGACGACACGGCGAGGGTCGGTTTTGACACGTCCGGCGAAGTAGATAAATTTCTCATCGTAGGTCAGCCAGAATTCTGCGAATTCATCCGATGTGAGGTTGGTGTCAGCGTCCGAGAATCCTTGTCGGCGATTGGCTTCTGGGTACTCGCCGTCATTGATCACTCCGTCGGCAATGGGAGGAGTTGTTGCGGCGATTCCAGGGACGGTGAAAGTCTGATCTTGGGGAACGGAAGGGGTTGCTTGTGCGTTACTGCAAATGAGAATTGCAGTCCAGGCGAGCGGCAGACAGAAGACTTTCACCCAATACGGAACGAAAAGCTCGCCCGAAATGTCACCGACCTACGATTGTTATAGGTCGGAAGACTATACTTGCAGTTCTGACATCCATGCCGAATTGGATTCCTATTTTAATCGTTTTGCTGACCCAGAGTAGCGGAACGATGGCACCGGTTCACCCGCACGATATGGTGCGGATGTTGAAATACGCCGCTCAGCTTGAAATTTCGGTGAGTGAGGCGCAGGCGTCAGTTGAGTCCCTATCAACTTCGCCGAACGGGACAACGCTCGTTCGATCTGATTCTCGGAGTAAGGCGAATTCGATCGGTTTTGGTTCAACGAATGTTTGGCCAGATTCGGATCGTGTTCGTGATGGACCGTTGGTTTAACTTTTTGATTCGTCTTGATTGTTTCTTCTGAGGTGTTTTTCACCTCCCTTACCGTTCGGAATTTACACAACACACAGCAATGCTTCAGTTTCTCAGAAAACTCCTTGACACCAGCTCGAAAGAGGTTGCGAGTCTTCAACCGATTGTCGAGTCCATTAACCTGCTTGAACCCAAATACGAGGGGATGAGCGATGACGACCTCAAGGCTATGGGGCCGGTGTTCCGGTCTCAGCTCCAGGCGGGTGAGAAGACGATTGATGAAATTTTGCCGGAGGTTTTTGCGGCAGTTCGCGAGGTTTCTCGGCGCACGCTTGGGATGCGCCAGTTCGATGTTCAGATGATCGGGGGTGTTGTTTTGCACCAAGGAAAGATTTCTGAGATGCGAACCGGTGAAGGTAAGACCTTAGTTGCGGTTGCGCCGATGGTTTTGAACGCATTGGGCGGCAAAGGCGCACACTTGGTCACGGTCAATGACTACCTTGCTCGCCGTGATGCTGTTTGGATGGGTCCGATTTACCACTCATTTGGATTGAGCCTGGGGATTGTCCAGGGTCAGGGGGCTGATTCGGATGAGCTGGGCGGGAGCTTTATCTACGAGCCGGGATATGAGCATAGCGACCCGCGCTACACGAATCTCCGGCCTTGCTCTCGCCGAGAGGCTTATTTGTGTGACATCACGTACGGAACAAACCACGAGTTTGGGTTTGACTACTTGCGCGACAACATGGCGTTTGAAAAAGAGCATTTATCGATGCGCGAATTGAATTTTGCTTTGATTGACGAAGTTGACTCAATTTTGATTGACGAGGCGCGTACGCCGCATATTATCAGTGGTCCGAGTGCGGAAGACGTCTCGGTTTACGCGGTTCTGGACAAGATCGTCAAGGAAATGATTCCGGAGGAGCATTACACGAGTGACAAGAAGAGCCACTCCGCGAGCTTCACCGAGGAAGGGATGGATTATCTTGAAGAGGCATTGGGGATTGACAATATCGCCGAAGAGCCGATGATGTTCCACCATGCCGGAGCGGCGATCAAAGCGTACAGCTTATTTGAGAAGAACGTGCATTACGTTGTGCGCAATGGCGAGGTCGTGATTGTTGATGAGAATACGGGCCGAATGATGTTTGGTCGGCGCTTTAGTGATGGTTTGCACCAAGCACTTGAGGCCAAGGAAGGGGTGCAGGTTCAGCGTGAAAGTCAAACCGTTGCGGTGATCACGTTCCAGAACTTGTTCCGGATGTACAACAAGCTCTCGGGAATGACGGGAACGGCGAAAACTGAAGAGGATGAATTCCGGAAGATCTATGGTTTGGAAGTTGTAGCGATTCCAACTCACCGCCCGATGGTTCGGAAGGATCAGGAAGACATTGTATACAAGTCGATGGACGTGAAGTACCGTGGGGTTGCCCGGGAGATATTGCGGCTCTACACTAAGCAGCAACCGACGCTCGTCGGAACCCGGTCGATTGAGACAACGGAGTTGGTTTCGGGCCGTCTGGAAGCGGAAATGCTCCAGAAGCTGATCTTGACGGACTATGTTTTGGATAAGATTTTGAATGAGAAATCTTCGGGGAGTCTGAAGAAGGAAGCGGATCCCTTGTTCGATACGCCTTTGCCTGATTTGACGATGTCGATGATCAAGAATGTGATGGGTTCGGCAGGACTGCCGACCGACCCACACTCAGCTGAAATCAGTGACTGGTTCCTCTCGAAGCATGATTTGAAGGGGAACGGTGAGTATTTGAAGGAGGCGTTGGCGCACGGAGTTCCACACAACGTTTTGAACGCTAAATTCCACGAAAAAGAAGCATTGATTGTCTCGGAAGCGGGACGTAAAGGTGCGGTGACGATTGCGACGAATATGGCGGGTCGGGGGGTTGATATTCTCCTTGGTGGTCGGGTTCAGGACGAGGAAGTATTGCGTGCACGAGAGCAGGACGACGTGGCGGGAGGTCAGACTCACGACTACGATGACACGTTCATTTCATTCCGGCGAGGTGGGAAGGAGCGAGCGGCTCCGCCGCTGCCTTTGGATGACACGGAGAGAAGAGCGGCGGCGGAAGAAGTTCGCGAACTGGGCGGTCTGTTCATTCTTGGTACAGAGCGACACGAAAGTCGGCGGATCGACAATCAGTTACGGGGTCGCGCGGGTCGGCAGGGTGATCCGGGCGAAAGCCGGTTCTTTGTTTCGTTGGAAGACGAGCTGTGGCGAATCTTCAATAAGAACATGATGGACAATCCGGTTCTGAAAGCTTGGCCGACGATGGAAGAAGTTCGAGCGAAGTTCATTAGTGGAATGATCCTAAAGACTCAGGAGCGGATTGAGAACCACTTCTTTGAAGCTCGGAAGCACATTCTGGAATACGATGACGTTTTGAACGCCCAGCGTGAGCATGTTTATGGAATGCGTCGGGAGATTTTGCTCGGCAAACCTTGCCGAGATGAGATCACTCAGGGAATCAGCACGTTCATTGCCGAGACCGTTTCTTCTGGTCGCGAGATGGACATTGACACGGGTGACATAACGTTTGATCACGAAAAGGTTTACGAGCGATTGAATGAAGTGATGCCGCTGGTTGACCATATGACTCCTAGCCAGTTCAATGGCTTGGCTTATGGTCAGGAGATGATTGACGAACTAACGGCAATTGCATCGAAGGAGTACGACGCAAAGCATGCGAAATACGGCGAAGAGGTGTTTGCCCAGCTTGAGCAGCAAGTGATGCTCCGCGCAATCAATGATGCGTGGATGGATCACTTGAAGATGATTGACTATATTCGCGAGGGGATTAGCTTGCGGGGTTATGGTCAGACAGATCCTCTTGTTGCTTATAAGAAAGAGACATTTGACTTGTTCCAACACACGAAGAAGCAGATACGAGATACCGCGGTCAAGATGGTGTTTTATGCTCAGATTCGTACGGAGGCACCTCAGCAGGCATCGGTTGAGTCTCAGGTTCCGGAGCAAGAGATGGCGATGATGGCTTTAGATGAAGTTCAGCCAAAGGACATCGATTTGGACTCAGTTGACTGGAGCCGGGTGGGTCGGAATCAGGATTGTCCGTGCGGAAGTGGCAAGAAGTTCAAGAATTGCCACTATCCTCTGTTGCGGGCAGAAGGTCGAATCTAAGTTCAGCTACTTGCCGGTACGGGCCCAGTTCGACGAATCGTTGAGCTGGGCTTTTTTAGTACAGCCATCCGCGTTCACGGTGTTTGATCAGTCCAAGAAGTTTGGCGAGATCAGGGATGGCAGGGTGGTCTGGTTTTGATTCAGTGAGGATGCGGAAGTGCCGCTTCGCATCTTCGTATTCGGCCATTTTGTGTTTGAATTCAGTGAGCTGGGCAAGGGCATCAGAGCAATGGGGGTCAAGCTCGAGTTGGTTTTGAATGGCTTGCTCGGCCCAATTGAAATTTCCGGCTGCCATCAGTTCACGGGTGTGAATTTGGAGAGCCTTTTGCAGCATTTTTGGGGCGAGTGGGTGGTTGGGATTGAGCTCAAGGGTTCGTTTAAATTCATTGATGGCTCGAAAAGGATCATTGGTTTCCATGAGGGTCAGTCCGTGCCCGAAATGCAGTTCTGGCTGGTTGAACGAGAGTTTTAGGCCATCTTCAAAGGCCCTTCGGGCTTGTTCCGGTTGATTCGTTGCGTGGAGGGCGAATCCGAGGCCAAGAATAGCCTCAGTATTGCTGGGATCAATTTCATGGGCATGACGAAATTTTTCAATGGCTTGGTCAAATTGTTGAGATTGAAAGAGCTTCTTTCCTTGGTCTAAAAGAGATGCGTTCACGGTTTACCCTCAAAGAGTTGAAACGAATGAACTCAATGAGGGTTTTGCTTCTTAATCAATTAAATTGAAGTTTGTTAACTACTTCCCCTTTCCGAACAGCTTTTTGAAGAAGCCTCCAGATTCCTCTGGAGCGTTTCGACCTGAAATAACCGTTCCGATGATGGGGTCAACGGTTTTGCCGCAGTGGGGACAGAGCCTTGACCGGCCGAGCATCATTTGTTTACAGGCGGGGCAGGGGAGCATTTCGGGGACTTCTGAATATGCTTTGACGTTGCCGACGATCGATTTGTTGGGGTCGTTGATGGTTGGTTCGGCTTTGGATGTTTCAGGTTGGTAGCCTTTTTCGGCGGGGAGAAGGAGATCAGGTTGTTGAGACAATGGGACTTCTCCGGCGTTGATTTCGGTAGCTTCTGAACCGAGGCCAAGTTCGATTGCTATTTTGGAAGCTTGTTGTCCTTGACCGGTTTCTTTGTAGTATTCAAAGAGAAGTCGGGTGGTAGCTTCATCAGTGGGATCAAGTTTGTGGGCTTTTTCGAGGAATTGCTCGATGGCGAGAAGGTTCCCTATGCCTCGCATATGATCGCAATAGGCGAGGAGGCTGATTTTGAGGGCTTGCTTTGCCTCCTGGTGGTTTGGATCTTGTCGGATTGCTTCTTCAAAGGGGTGGATAGCGTGGGAGTGATCGCCTTGCTTTTGGTGAGCGAGGCCGAAACCGTACTGTGATTCAGCGTCTTCAAATCGGATGACAGTGGCTTTTTTGAATACTTCGGCGGCTTTTTGAGGCTGATCCGCTTCGAGATAAGCGAAACCAAGTTTGCGCCAGTTTTGCCAATCCTCCCCTTGAGTAGCGAGGTGGGCGGTAAGGTTTTCGATACCTTCGATGTTGTCGGCCGAAACAGCGGTGGTGTTTCCGGTGTTCGAAGTTGTTGATTTATGGGGTTTGATTTCTTCGGGTATAGCAAGTCCGTGGGCTTCGAGGTCTTTGATAACGGCTTGCTTTTTATGTCCTTGACCTGATTCTGTGTAGTATCCGAGGAGGCGTGCGGTGACGTGTTCATCGGTTGAGTCGTTTTTGTGGGCTCGCTCGAGATATTGCTCGACGGCGAAGAGGTTGCCGATGTCTTCCATGCGATCGACGTAGGCGAGCAGTGACTTATTGAGCGCAGTTTTGGCCTTGGCGTGGTGTTTGTCTCTATTGAGGGCTTCTTCAAAGGCGTGGATTGCATGTGAATGATCCTCCAGATCTTGGAGGCTCTGACCATATCCGTATTGCGCTTCGGCGTCATCGGGGCGGATCACCGTGGCTTTTTTGAAGGCATCGTGGGCAGCTTGGGGGTTGTTTGCTTCGAGTTCGAGGAATCCGATGGCGCGATGGGCTTGCCAGTTGTTTGATTGTTCGGCGACGAGGGATCGGAGTTCGGGCAAGGACGTAGGGAGCTCCTTATCGGCGTCTTCTTCTTCGGGTTGGTAGAGTTCGCGGTCGGGGATTGGGATTTCTCGGCGATTGAGTTCAACTTTTGCGGTTTCGAGTTTGGTTCCCTGACCTGTTTTTTCATAGTAGCGGAAGAGTTGGATGGTGATGGATTCGTCTTCGGGGCTGAATTTGTGGGCTTTTTCGAGATATTCCTCGACGGCGAGAAGGTTGCCGATTTCCTTCATTCTTTGAACTTGGGCGAGCAAAGATTCTGAGATTGCCGTCTTAGAGGGTAAGTGTTTGTGGTCGTGGCGCAAGGCTTCTTCGAGGGCTTTGATGGCTTTGGCGTGATCGCCGGCTTTTTGGAAGGCGATTCCTGACCCGTACTGAGCTTCAACGTCATCGGGGCGAATGAGGGTGGCTTTGCTGAATGCTGCGACCGCTTCGGCGGGATTGTCTTTTTGGATATTGGTGAAGCCGAGTCCGCGCCAGGCCATCCATTTTTCTGAGTTTTCGGTCACAACTTCGGTGAAGAGTTGGTGAGCGAGGTCGATGTTGTTTTGATCAAGCGCCTCTTGCCCTTGTGCGATCTTTTCTTCCAAATTTGGCATCCCAAAGTTATTTTAATTGAAAAGGGTTGTGAGAGCAAAAAGAAATTTTCTGGGGGAAGGAAATCGTGAATCGGGTCCCCTGGCTCAGTGGGGACCCAGGTGAGTTCATTCACTTTGTTTCGGCTGGTATCATTTGAGGCTGTCTCTGCCTGTCAGAGGCAACACAACTGAACCACGAGCTAGGTGGGATGGTGCTTGCTAAGGCCCGCCAAACCAAACCAGTTCGGGAACGGTGGGTATGAACAATGGCCAAAGAATGTCTCATTAACAAGCATGCGAAGCTTGAAGCTCGGTGGGCCGAGTTTGAAGCGCGCAAAGCGGCGATTGAAAACGACCAATCCTTGAGCAAGGAGCAACGTGCTCAAGCTTTGGAGGCGTTGGAGGAATCGCGCATTAAGAATCGACTTTACAAGTCACGTCGCTACAACCGATGTGCCGAGACGGGTCGTCCGAAGGGTTATTACCGTTACTTCGGCGTTTGTCGTCAGGTGCTTCGCGAGAAGGCTCACCTTGGTTTGTTGCCAGGAGTTAAGAAATCCAGCTGGTAACAGTGGAGGAAGAGCATTATGCATAGTGATCCGATTGCTGACCTTTTGACGCGGATTCGTAACGGCCTGCGGGCAAGCCACATGCATGTGGACGTTCCGATGAGCAAGATCAAGGTTGAAGTAGTAAAGATTTTGGAACAAGAAGGATTTTTGAGTTCGCACGAGGTGGTTGCTGAAGGCAAGTTCCCTGTGTTGCGAGTTCATTTGAAGTACGACTCACGCCGCAAGCCGGTGATTCACAACATTAAGCGTGTGAGCACTCCTGGTTTGCGTGTTTACCGAGCTGCCACGGATCTTCGCCCGGTGCGAAGTGGTTTGGCGACGATGGTTCTGACGACAAGTCAGGGAGTCATGACCGACCGTGAAGCACGCCGACGTCGAATCGGTGGTGAAGTGCTTTGCCAGGTGCACTAAGGAGGCTATGAACTTATGTCACGAATTGGTTTGAAGCCGATCCCGGTTACCGACAAAGTTTCTGTTTCCGTTGAGAATTCCGTTGTGACCGTGAAAGGTCCGAAGGGTGAATTGACTCAGCCGATCCATGGTGAACTGACGGTGAAGCAGGAAGGCAATGTTTTGCAAGTTGAGCGACCGAACAATGATCGCGAGAATCGTTCTCAGCACGGTTTGGCTCGGACACTCATTGCGAACATGATTGCGGGTGTGACGGAAGGTCACAAAAAGACTTTGGAAATTCACGGGGTTGGTTACCGTGCGGCGGTTCAAGGCAAGGATTTGGTTTTGAGCGTCGGCTACAGCCATCCGGTTGAGATCAAAGCTCCGGCAGGAATCACTTTTGAAGTCCCGGCCCCGGAAAAGGGTAAGGCGTTGACGATTATTGTGAGCGGTATTGATAAGGCCTTGGTTGGTCAGATCGCCGCTGACGTTCGGAAAACGCGCAAGCCTGATCCTTATAAGGGCAAGGGCGTTCGTTATCAGGGCGAGATTGTTCGCACCCGACCCGGAAAGAGGGCCGGTAAGTAATCCGGAATTACGACCATGGCAGTTAAGACACGAACTCAAATGCGAAAAGCGCGTCACGTACGCATTCGCAAGCATCTGGCTGGTACTCCGGAGCGCCCCCGATTGGCGGTCTTTCGGAGCAGCAAGCACTTGTATGCTCAATTGATTGATGATGTAAACCGCGTGACGCTGGCAGCAGCGAGTACGACGGAAAAGGATTTGAAGGCAGGCGATACCGTCGCTGGCGCAAAGGTTGTGGGTGAAACCCTGGCCAAGCGCGCTAAAGAGAAAGGCGTGAAAGCAGTGGTCTTTGATCGAGGCGGGTTCCAGTACCACGGAACGATTGCGAGCCTCGCTGACGGTGCCCGCGAAGGGGGCCTGGAGTTCTAAAATGGCAAGAGGACCACGAATCGTAGGACGGCGTCAATCGGCGCTCAGAAACACGGAAGGGCCGCAGTATGACGTGCGGGTTATCCGTTCGAACAAAGTGTTCAAGACTCACAAGGGTGGTAAGACGGCTTCTTGGTCGATTACCGTTGTTGTGGGTGACAACAAGGGCAAGGTTGGTCTTGGGATTGGCAAAGCTCGGGGGATTCCCGACGCCATCCGTAAGGCTGAAGAAGCAGCCCGAAAGAACATGTTCAGTGTCAATTTGATTGGGGAAACAATTCCCCACGCAATTGAGGCGGAGCATGGTTCGGCACGCGTTATCCTTCGACCGGCATCACCGGGTACGGGAGTTAAGGCGGGTTCTGCCGTTCGGCAGTGCTTGGAAGCGGCAGGCGTTCACAACGTTTTGGCGAAATGTCTTGGGAGTCGCAACGGGGTCAATTTGGCCTATGCGACGATGAAGGCGTTCCGCATGATGGAAGCTCCTGAATCGGCGGCAACTCGCCGAGGTGCGGATGTGAACGAGCTTGTTCCTTGGCTGGCTAAGGCTCGCAAAGAGGAGGCTGATCATGCTTAAGGTCACTCTCGTCAAGAGCAAGATCGGCAATACGCCGGCGAACCGAGCAACCGTCAAAGCGCTTGGTTTGAACAAGATCGGTAGCAGCAACACATTTGAAGACAGTGCTTCGATTCGCGGGATGATTCACAAAGTGAAGCATCTTTTGAAGGTTGAAGAAGTTGATGGTGTGGTTGTTCGACGTCGCCGCGACGGAAAAGCCGTGAGCGAAAAGCGCGCGGCCAAAGCGGCAGGCGCAGCGGCTCCGGCGAAGGAAAAGGCTCCGGCAAAAGCCAAGGTTGAACCGAAGAAGGCCGCTCCGAAGAAGGACGCGGTGAAAGAAGAATCTGCTGAGGCAAAGCCAAAGCGCACGACCAAGAAGAAGACTGAAGAGGCCAAATCATGAATTTGAATGATCTTTCCCCCAATCCGGGATCAACCAAGCGTAAGCGTCGGATCGCTCGCGGTATTGGTTCCGGCATGGGTAAGACAGCAACCCGAGGAACCAAGGGGCAGAAGGCTCGACGCCAAATCCCGAACTGGTTTGAGGGTGGTCAAACCCCAATCCACCGCCGATTGCCGGTGAAGAAGGGTTTCCGCAACATTAACCATAAGGAGTACGCGATTGTGAACTTGGACGACTTGGAGAAGTTCTTCAAGGCGGGCGAGACAGTGAATCCGCAAGCGATTGTGGATCGCGGGATTATGAGCGACTTTAAGGACGGTTTGAAGGTTTTGGCTTTTGGCGAACTTTCAATCAAGTTGCGAGTTGAGGCTCACAAGTTCAGTAAGACGGCAGCGGCAGCAATTGAAAAGGCTGGCGGCGAGGTCGTTACTCTGTGAGCTACGTGGGATCGGGCGCAGGTAAGGGCGCGGGCGACAAAGGACTAAGATTCTCGCTTTTTGAGACTCTTCGTTTAGCCTGGGCGGATGAGGATTTGCGGGGTCGTTTGCAATTCATCATCATGATCTTGACGATTTATGTCGTTGGGGTCAACATTGCGGTTCCGGTTCCGGGCATTAGCCCAACAGCAATTGAAGAACTGGTCAAGAATAACCCAGTTTTTCAATTGATCAACGCTTTAGGTGGAGGTGCGTTTAAGCGCATCTCCATCTTTGCGCTTGGTTTGAACCCTTATATTGTTGCTTCAATCATTTTGCAAGTTTTGACCTACGGAAATCCGAAGTGGAAAGAGGAGATGAAGGAGGGGGGCGAATATGCTCGTCGCCAACAGAATCGCCGGACTCGGATTCTGACGATCGTTCTTGCATTTGCCCAAGGTTATGGTTTGATGACGGCGATGGGGTCGGCGATTTCTGAAGTGTTGCCAGCTTATCGCTTCATGATTGTTCTGTTCTGGACAGCAGGATCGATGTTCTTGCTGTGGTTGGGTGAACAAGTGAGCGAGCGTGGAGTGGGGAATGGAATTTCCATTTTGATTTTCACGGGGATCATCATTTCATTGCCATCAATTTTAGGAACGCTTGGTGCGGGTCTTGCGGGCGGAAACATTGCCATTTGGCAGATTGTTGCCTTGATTGCTTTGTTCTTTGCGACGACTTGGTTTATCGTTCTCTTCACGGTGGCTCAGCGACGGATTCCGATCCAGCACATGCGTCGGAATTTTGGAACGAAGGCGATGGGCGGTCAGGTCAGTTACCTGCCGATTGCGGTTGCGATGGCAGGGGTTATCCCGATCATCTTCGCGATTACATTGATCTATTTGCCAGCTCAGTTCCAGGCATGGTTCCCGGTTGATTCGGCAGGACACAGAATTCTTGGTGAGATTGCCGGATTTATGAATCCAGACTTCACGCGATGGCAAGGTTATGTTGGAGCGTTGATTTACATGGGGATGATTTTCTTCTTCACGTATTTCTGGACGGCCTTGCAATACAACGTTGAGGACATTGCGGATAACTTGAAGAAAGGCGGTAGCTACATTCAGGGGATTCGTCCGGGTCGACAGACGCGCGACTATTTGAACGGCGTTGTTTCTCGAATCACCTTTATTGGCGCGGTGTTTCTTGCGATTGCCGCTCTGACTCAGTTTGTTTTGCCGCTCGTCGTCCAAGCGCAGGGGATTGGTTTGATTGCTGGTACCTCGCTTTTGATCATGGTCAGTGTTGCCCTTGAAACGATGCGTCAGCTTGAGGCAAACCTGATTACGAAGCAGTACGAGGGGTAATTCATGCCCCTCCGCATGATTTTGGTTGGCCCTCCGGGGGTTGGTAAAGGGACACAGTCTTCGCTCTTGGAGGCCAGACTTGGGGCAAAACCACTTTCAAGCGGGATGATTTTTCGGGCTGAGATTGATGCTCAGACCGACCTGGGCGAGCTGGCGAAGAGCTATATTGACCGAGGTGAATTGGTTCCGAACGGGGTGACGATTCAGATGATGTTGAAGCGGCTTCGAACATCCGAAGTGCAGCAGAAGGGGTTTATTCTGGATGGTTTTCCGCGCACGGTTCGCCAGGCTGAAGCCTTGGATGAAGAGCTGAGAAAGGCGCAAATTGATTTGGATATTGTGGTTTCGCTTGAAGTTGATGACCAGGTGATAGTGGATCGGCTATCTGGGCGGTTGGGATGCACAAAGTGCGGGGCGATTTATCATCGGTTGAACAAACCGCCGAAGCGCGAGGGTTTTTGTGACAATTGCAACAGTCCAGTGATTGTTCGAGAGGATGATAATCCCGAAACGATTAAGGAGCGATTGAGAGTTTTTCGTGAAAATACGGCTCCCGTGGTTGATCATTATGCGGCGCAGGGCAAATTAGTACGAGTTGAATCGAGCCGCGATCCTGAAGTTGTTTATGCGGATATTGTCGCAGGGATTGGATCATGATCCATTTGAAGAATGGTTCTGAGATTGCCAAGATGGGATTGGCGGGAAAGATCATTGCGAAGACGATGCGTGAAGTCAGCGGCGCAATGGTGGCGGGGAAATCTTCTTTGAAGGATTTGGATGCTCATGCGGAGCGGATCATTTTGGCGGAGGGAGGGATTCCTAGTTTCAAGGGATACAAGGGATTTCCGGCTGCGGCCTGTATTGCGGTGAATGAGGGAGTTGTTCACGGGATTCCGACGGATTACGTGGTTCAGGAGGGGGATATTGTGACGCTGGATTTTGGGGTGATTTGGCAGGGATGGCATGCGGATTCGGCTTGGACATTTGGTGTGGGGGAGATTGGGGAGAATGCTCGGCGTCTGATGAACGTGACCAAGGAGTCTTTGTATCAGGGGATTGGAAAGGCGCGAGTGGGGAATCGGGTGGGCGATATTTCTCACGCGGTTCAGGGTTACGTTGAGCGGAATGGTTACTCGATTGTTCGTGATTTGGTGGGTCACGGAATTGGTCAAAATCTGCATGAAGAGCCGAGTGTGCCGAATTTTGGAAAGCCAAAGAAGGGGCCAGTTTTGCGGGCGGGAACAACTATATGTATTGAGCCGATGGTGAATGAGGGTTCACATCGGGTGATGACTTTGGACGATGACTGGACGGTTGTGACTCAAGACGGTAAACTGTCAGCACATTTTGAGCATACGGTGGCGGTGACGAGTGACGGGCCATTGATTCTCACGATGGACGAGTAACCAAAGAGCATTTATGGCGAGAAAGTTTTCAGGCGGACGAGGTGGTCGTGGCGGCGGTAAGCGCAAAGGGCCGGACGAGAGTAATAAGGAAGAGGGCATCCAGCTTGAGGGGATTATTTTGGAAATTTTGCCAAACCAGCAGTTTCGGATCAAGTTGGTTGAGACGGAGCAAGAGGTTTTAGCATATGTTGCGGGGAAGATGCGTCGTCACTGGATTCGGATCATGGTGGGTGACACGGTGACGGTTGAATTTTCGCCTTATGATATGGATCGTTGTCGAATCGTGTACCGTGCTCGGACATGATTTTTGGTTTGGGGGACGGATCAGCGGGCGTTTGCCGGGTCCTTCCTCCCGAAATATTTTTTAGCCCCGGTTCTACTGGGCTTGATTGGTATAATTCTCCCTTGCGCCGGGTTGTAACAACACGGCGGAAACCTCCCCTTCGTCTTTTGTGACGGTGTTGCGAAAGGAAACGATTCAGGTTGGTTGGTGACTCAGTTATGAAAGTTCGGGCCAGTGTAAAGAAGATGTGCGACAAGTGCAAGATCGTGAAGCGCCAAGGCGTGGTTCGCGTGATTTGTATTAACCCCAAGCATAAGCAGCGGCAGGGCTAAGGCGACTGAGGAAAGAAAAGGAATTAAGTAGGAACAGATGGCGCGAATTGCAGGTGTAGACCTTCCTCGAGACAAGGGTGTTTATTACGGCATCCAGAGCATTTTTGGGATTGGCCCGAAGATGGCCTCCGAGATTATTGAGAAGACGGGTTTGGATCCCCGCGTGAAAGTCCGTGATTTGACGGAAGAGCAAGTTGCTTTGTTGCGGAACGTGATTGACGAGGATTACCAAGTAGAGGGTGATCTGCGACGGGAGATCTTCTCGAATATTCGCCGTTTGATGGAAATTGGATGTTATCGCGGGTTGCGCCACCGCCGCGGACTTCCGGTTCATGGTCAGCGCACACGCAGTAATGCTCGAACTCGCAAAGGTAAAGCGAAGACGGTTGCGGGCAAGAAGAAGGCGAAGAAGTAAGGGTTTTAGGAAGACATGGCACGAAAGAACACATCTCGCGGAAAGCAGGCCGAAAAGCGACAGGTCGCTCATGGCAACGCTTACATTCACGCTACGTTTAACAACACGATTGTTACGGTCACTGATCCTCAAGGCAATACGCTTTGCTGGGCAAGTGCGGGTCACGTTGGGTTCAAGGGAAGCCGAAAAGGGACTCCGTTTGCGGCTCAGCTTGCAGCAGAGAGCGCGGCAAAGAAGGCTGGTGCTCACGGCATGAAGTCGGTTGACATTTATGTTTCTGGCCCGGGTGGTGGTCGCGAAACGGCAATTCGTTCATTGAATCAGAACGGATTGGAAGTCAAGTCGCTTCGCGATGTGACCGCCGTTCCCCACAACGGATGCCGCCCGCCCAAGAAGCGCCGCGTCTAACTTCACGATTTTCACAGATAACAAGAACGAACAGATATGCCTCACATTCAAACCCTCGAACTCGAAAAGGATTATGCAAAGTTTGTCCTGGAGCCGCTGGAGCGCGGTTATGGTCAGACTTTGGGGAACTCGCTTCGGCGTGTTTTGCTCAGCTCCATTGCGGGCGCGGCCGTTAATGCGGTTCGTATTGAGAAAGTTTTCCACGAATTTTCTGAGATTCCTGGTTTGAAGGAAGATGCGACCGAGTTCTTGTTGAACTTGAAGGATCTGGCAATTGCGGTTGATCCGGACATGAGTATTCCGGAAGAGATCGTTCTGAAGATTGATGTCAAAGGTCCGGGCCGCGTTACAGGCGCAGATATTCAGTGCCCTGAGGGAGTTGAGATCGTCAACTCTGAGGTTTACCTTGCGACGATTAGCGAAAAGGGTGCTTCTCTCACGGCTGAGCTTTATGCGAGTTGGGGATCCGGTTATGTTTTGCCGGAGAAGCAAGAGAAATACAAGGGCATGATTGGTATCTTGACCACCGGGAGCCAGCACACTCCGGTCAAGAAGGTCAACTACATTGTTGAAGCGACCCGGGTTGGTCAGCGCACGGACTACGAGCGCTTGATTCTTGAGGTTTGGACAAATGGAGCTTTAGGGCCGAATGATGCGGTGACCCAAGCTTCTCAGATTTTGGATCGGTATTTCCGCATGTTCTTCGATCTTGGTCGAGCGAGCATTGAGGATATTGTTGAGGATGGCTCTTCGCTTGAAGAAGAAGTGAGTTCGGTTCCGGATATCAAGATTGAAGAGCTTGATTTCAGCCAGCGCACGTTCAACTGTTTGCGCCGGGCCGGGATTTTGAATTTGCGCCAATTGGCTTTGGTGACCGAAATGGACTTGAACGGTATTCGAGGCTTTGGTAAAAAGTCTTTGACCGAGGTTCGCGATCGGTTGGCTGACCATGGCATTGACTTGAAGCCGAGCAAGGGTGGCTACATCAACCTTGACGCGCTTGAGGATGACGATTTCTAAGGAAAAGAGATATGCGACACAAGGTTGATCGACGAAAATTAGGTTTGCCCAGCGACCAGCGCCGGGCTTTGCTGACCAACTTGGCTCGGCAGTTTGTCCGACACGGGTTTGTTCATACAACTGAAGGTCGGGCAAAGGAATTGCGAAGAATTGTTGAGCGACTGATTACGCTGGGCAAAAAGGACACTTTGGTTGCTCGACGAGAGGCGCGCAAGATTCTTGTTGGTCACTCCAAGAGTTCGCCAAAGCCAGAGCGGTTGCTCGCGGGTAAGACGGACGCCGAGAAAATGGAAATTTTGGTTGAGCGGAGTTTGATCAACGGTGAAGATTTGGTTCAGCACTTGTTTGATCATGTGGCTCCTCGGTTCAAGGATCGCAACGGCGGCTACACTCGATTGACCAAGACTGGTCAACGCCGAGGCGATGCAGCGGTTACCGCTGTCCTCGAACTTGTCGACTAATCAACGGATTAAGTTAACCGTCGCTTACGACGGTACTAACTTTAGCGGCTGGGCGCCGCAAAGTGGACTGCGAACAGTCCAACGCACATTGAAAGATGGGCTTTGCCAAGTAATTGGCGAAGAGGTTGAACTTTGGGGCGCGAGCCGCACTGATGCAGGTGCGCACGCGCTGGGCCAGGTTTGTCATTTTGACTGTCCGGTGCCTTTACCCGTTGAGCGTATGGCGCGAGCTTTGAATAAGGTGATGCCACGCGATCTTTCGGTGGTGAAAGCGGAAGCAGTTTCGGACGATTTCAGTGCTCGGTTTATGGCTCGAAAACGGCATTATGTCTATCGAGTTATGGTGAATGATCGCAACCCTCTCAGAATGAGGTTTGCGCATTATGTTCGGTACGGATTGGATTTGGATCGGATGAGGGCAGCGGCGAAGTTTCTTGAAGGCGAGCACGACTTTCTGTCGTTTAGCCAGGAAATGGATGAATCGGTGAATACGGTTCGGAGGTTGTTCCGGGTGAATTTGCATTGGGTGGACAATGAAGTGTTGATTCACGTTCATGGAACGGCATTTGTTCGTGGAATGATGCGCCGAATAGCGGGAAGTTTGGTTGAGGTCGGTCGTGGAAATCGGAAGGTCGAATGGGTCCCCGAGCTTCTGGCAGCGCGAGACAAAAGTTCAATTGATTGGCCGCCGGTGTTGCCGGCTTGTGGCCTCACCCTTGTCCGGGTGAAGTACGGTCGGTCTCCATCGGATCACAGATTTAGTGAGGGCTTGCCCTCGGAACAGGAAAAGGAAACTTATGAATAGAACAACGACAACTAAGCCGGCTGAGGTCGAGCGTCAATGGCATGTGGTAGACGCCACGGGTGTGCCAGTCGGGCGCTTGGCGGCTCAGGTCGCGCAGGTGCTTCGCGGAAAGCACAAACCGACATTCGCGTACCACGTTGATGCGGGTGATTTTGTTATCGTCGTCAATGCAGATAAGGCGTTGTTGACGGGCGGAAAGGGCAAGGAATTGCTTTACTGGCACACGGGTTGGCCCGGTGGAATTCGCAACATTAGTCGCGAAGACCTCTTGGAGAAAAATCCGGTTCGGTTGATCGAGAAGTCAGTTTGGGGCATGTTGCCCAAGGGACGACTTGGTCGCCAGATCGTCAAGAAATTGAAAGTTTATGCGGGCACTGAGCATCCTCATGCAGCGCAGAATCCAACTCCGTTGGATGTTAAGAAGGTGAGATCATGAGATTTGCAAATCCGAATCAGTCTTACGGCACGGGCCGACGCAAGAGCGCAATTGCTCGAGTATGGGTCGAGCCGGGTGAGGGCAACATAACGATCAATGGTCGTGAGTTCTCCGCTTATCTTTGCCGACCCGTTTTGGCGATTTTGGTCAAGAGCCCGTTGACGGCGATTGATTCAGAAGGCAAGTACAACGTCAAGGCTCTCGTTAAGGGCGGCGGGGTTGTTGGTCAAGCGGGTGCGATCAAGCTTGGAATTGCTCGTGCTTTGGTTCAGCGTGATGAGAACTTACGCAAGCCGATGCGCATGGGCGGATTCTTGACCCGAGATGCTCGAGTCAAGGAAAGTAAGAAGTACGGTCGGAAGAAAGCCCGACGCGGCTTCCAGTTCGTCAAACGTTGATCGTTTGGTGTTCCTTTTCCGGAAGCCGATTTCCATTTGGGAGTCGGCTTCTTTTTCATTTTCGGTTTTGGCGTCGCTCGGTGATCTTTGCTTCGTATCCGATGGTGCTTGGTTCGTAATAGGGAGTTGAAAGTGTGTGGCTTTCTGGGAGATAGGGCTGCTTCACCCAGCCGCCGGGATAGTTATGGGGATAGAGGTAATTTTCGCCGTGGCCGTGATCTTTGAGCCCGGAATGGGCAGCATTTCTCAGGTGGAGTGGCACAGGTTGTACTCGTCCAGTTTCGACATCACGTTGCGCACTATTGATGGCCATGTATGAACGGTTGCTTTTTGGAGCTTCGGCGAGGAATGTGACGCATTGAGAGAGAATGATTCGACTTTCGGGCATGCCCACGGTCTGGACTGCGGTCAGGGTGCTGGTGGCGAGAATCAGGGCCAGGGGTTCTGCGTTGCCGATGTCCTCGGAGGCGAGGATAAGGAGTCGGCGGGCGATGAATCTGGGGTCTTCCCCGGCGGCGATCATCCGAGCAAGATAATGGAGAGCGGCGTCAGAATCTGATCCACGAATGGACTTGATGAACGCGCTGATGGTGTCGTAGTGACTATCGCCTTTTTTATCGTACTTGAGGGCAGGGCGTTGGAGGACTTGTTCGAGGAGCGGAAGTTCAATTGGTTCTCCGGGTTCGACCATGAGTGAAGCGGTTTCGAGAGCGTTCAGCATGAGTCTCGCGTCACCCGAACTCAGGCGAATGAGGAACGCCTCGGCTTCGTCGGTGAGAGTGGGCGCATTTGGGGCGAGACCACGTTCTTCATCGGTAAGTGCAAGGTGAATGAGGTGCTTGAGATCTGATTCGCCGAGGGGCTGGAGGGGAAGGACTCTGGCTCGAGAGAGCACAGCGTCGTTGAGCGCGAAATATGGGTTTTCGGTGGTGGCTCCAACCATCCGAAATGTGCCGTCTTCAAGGTATCCCAAAAGGGAGTCTTGTTGAGATTTGTTAAAGTGGTGAATTTCGTCGATGAGTAGAAGGGTGGGTTGCTCGGTGAGGCTGTAGCGTGATTTGGCTTCAGTTGCGGATTTGCGGATGTCGGCTACGCCGGCGGTTACGGCACTTAGGCTGACTAGATGGGCGTTGCTGTAATGGGCGATGATATTGGCCAGGGTTGTTTTGCCGCATCCAGGAGGTGCCCAGAGGATCACAGAGCCGAGTTTTCCGGAGCGAATAGCTTGTTCAGTTGGTGAACCGGGGCCAAGAATATGTTGTTGCCCGACGTAATTGTCCAGCGTGGTCGGGCGCATACGTGTGGCGAGAGGGAGATTGGGATTTATCGAATCGGTTGGGGATTCAAATAGGCTCATCGTCTCGTTTGATGACCCATGATCCAGCGGTTACGGACTCTTCAATGGGTTCTTCAGTTGGCTCTTCGTCGGGATCGGGAGCGAAGTCGAGTTCGATGACTTCGGATTCGGGGATGGAATCATCAACGATGGGGGCTTCCCAGTTTGATTTGGGTGATTGAACGAGGAGGTTGGCGAGGACACCGTTGACGAACCGACCGCTTTCGGCGGAGCCAAACCGTTTGGCGAGATCAACTGCTTGGGAGATAGTGACTTTTGGGGGCATATCGGGCAAATGAAGAAGTTCATAGGCAGCGATATGAAGAATGACGTGGTCGGAAACGGCAATCCGGGAGAGTGTCCATCCTTCGGCGAGGAGTGGTTCGAGTTGTTGGTCGAGAGCTTCGTGCTCGGCGATTACTCCCGTGACGAGGTTTGTGATGAACTCTTTTGAGTCTGCGGAAAGAGTATGGCGACTTTCAGCGATCTGTTGGGCTTCGGTTTGAGAGAGGCCGCCAATTTTTGCCATGTAAAGGCTTTGGTAGGCGACTTCCCGCGCGAGCCGACGCGAATTGCTGGGAGTTATATCGGTTTCAGGCATGGGTGGCGGCTTCCTGGAGGAATTCACCGACAAACGCGGTGCTGACATCCCCGGAGACGTAACGTTGATCCCGAACAAGTCGACGAAGGAACGAGATATTGGTTTGGATTCCTTCGACATTGAATTCGTCGAGGGCGACTTGCAGTCGACGGACGGCGAGCTCACGAGTTTCTGCAGTGACAATCAACTTTGCGATCATGGGGTCGTAATAGGGTGAAACGGTAAATCCGGCATAGACGTGAGTGTCGAGTCGAATTCCTCGGAATCCGGGTGGTTCCCACCGGGTGATCTTTCCCGTGCAGGGGGCGAAATCTTTGTCGGGATCTTGAGCGGTGATGCGTGCTTCGATGGAGTGGCCCTGGAGTTTGACTCCGGATTGATCGAAGGGGAGTTTTTCGCCATTAGCGATTCGGATTTGCCATTGAACGAGATCGAGTCCACTGATTTGCTCGGTAACCGGGTGTTCAACTTGGATCCGGGTGTTCATTTCGAGGAAGAAGAATTCGCCTCGAGCATCGAGGAGGAATTCGACGGTTCCAGCGTTGCTGTAGCCCACTTGCTTGGCAACACGGACGGCGGCGGCACCCATTTGCTCACGGAGTTCATTGGTGAGGACAACACACGGGGCTTCTTCGACAATTTTTTGGTGGCGTGGATTTTGGACTGAGCATTCTCGTTCACCAATATGGACGACATTGCCGTGTTCGTCCCCGAGAATTTGGATTTCCACGTGGCGCGGGAGAAGTACACACTTTTCGACGAGCATGTCGCCGTTTCCGAAACTGGCTTGAGCTTCGGCTTGAGCAGTTTTGAAGGCGTGAGTGAGTTCTTCTTTGTTGTCGACGCGTCGGATTCCTCGGCCTCCTCCCCCAGCGACGGCCTTCAGCAAGACGGGATAGCCGATTTTTTCGGCCCAGTCCATAGCTTCGACTTCGCTGGGCACTGGTCCTGTTGATCCGGGGACAACTGGGCAGTTGGCAATGATGGCAGCTTCTTTGGCTTTTGCTTTGTCCCCCATTGCTTCGATTGCGCTGACGGATGGGCCGATAAATTTAATGCCCATTGAAGCGAGAGCCTCGGCAAAGCTGGGCCGCTCGCTGAAGTATCCAAATCCTGGGTGGACGGCTTCGGCACCAGTTATTTCACATGCGGAGAGAACATTGGCGAGGTTGAGATAGCTTTCAGTATTTGTTCCGGCCCCGATACAGATGGATTCGGTTGCCATGTGGACATGCCGGCTATCGGCATCAGCCTGGCTGTAGACGGCGATGGAATCGATGCCAAGTTCGTGGCAAGCACGGATGACTCGGCAGGCGATTTCGCCGCGATTGGCGATCAGGATTTTTTTGAACATCAGTATTTCTCGTGTCCTTTGTGGGGGCATTTGACGGTGCCGGTTGTGGGGTCGTATTCGTAAGGTTCTTTACCGACTGGGCAAGAATAGAATTGAGTGCCAAGTCGGGTTTCTTCGATTGTTTGGGGGAAGGTGTTCTCGACGGGATCAGTCGCAATGCTGATTCCTTGTCGAACTTGGTTAAGGTTCGAGATGCAGACGTCGTCTTTGGCGGCGTAGAGGGATTTGCCGATGAGAGTTTTGCCTTTGCCGTCAGCGCGCTCTTTTGATTCTCCGCCGAGGAATTTGCCGCCGGTCACAAAGAAGACGGACGCGAGTATGACGATGAATACGGCGACGAGGAGGCCGATCAAGCTGTTACCTGAGGTTGCTTTCATGAGATTTCGATTTCCATGAGGTTGAGTCCGAACTCAACGGGGTCACCATCTTTGACATTGACTGAATGGACTTTGCCGGCGGCGGGGGTTGTGATTTCGTTTGAGATGCCAAGGGCGAGAACTTCTCCGACTGTTTGTCCGGCTTTGAGTTCGGTGCCGACTTGGACTACTTCGGGGAGCCATTTGACGTAGCCGACGACTGGGGCCGGGATGGCTTGGTATGAGGGGCCGGATGCCATTTCGGAGTCTTCGTCCCAGGCTTCGCCCCAAGTGAGGGCTTCTTCGGAAAGGGTTGCTTGAAATGAAGTCTCTCCGCTCCGGAGTTTGATACTTCGGAATCCGCCGTCGCGGGCGGTGGTGAGAGCCTTCCGGATTGTTTCGGCGTTCAGCGGATCCATGTTTGTCTGAATGTTATTTTACCGTTGGGATGAGTTGGCACCAAATTCTTTTGGCACAAGGTCAAAGTCGAGAAATTTGAGATAAAAAAGTGGGACTCGACTGGAGAGGAGCAACGCCGAGTCCCAAATTTTGGAGAGTTTTTTCAAACTCCGTCCTGCTCGTTCTCAAAGGAAGAGCTGTCGAAGTTCTTAACTCCTGGACAACATTGTAACGGATGTTTGGAAAAAATTGCCAGTGATAAGGTTATATTGCGGATTTTTCCCCAATGATGAGGGGGTTTTCTTGCGCTGAATTGCTCAAAAAATGGTTGAGGATTTGGGTTGCGGGTTCCGAGATTAAGGTGTGACGGGGTTAATGGTGACTCATGAGTGAACAGACACATCAATTTGGGCTGATGGAGATGTCGGCGATTCGAGAGATGTCGAACATAGGATTGGGTCATGCCACGACCGCCTTGGCGAATATGACTGGTAAGTCCTTTAATATGGAAATTCCTAATGTTGAGACGGTTGCTTTGGAGCAAGTTCCGTTGATGATGGGTAATCCAGAAGAAGTCGCGGTTGGGATTTGTATGCCAATTGAGGGGGACATTACGGGTCACACGGCATTTTTATTTCCGTGGGAGAGTGCCCAAGATCTGTGGCGGATGTTGATCGGGACGGCTCCGGAAACTCCAGGTGATATTGATGAGTTGTCGGCTTCGGTGATGTTGGAGATTGGGAATATCGTTTCTTCGAGTTTTTTGAACGCGATTAGCGATATGTCGAATCTGAAGCTTCATGCGACGCCGCCGATGGTTTCGGTTGATCTGGTGTACACGATTGCGGCTTCGATTGTGGCGGAAGCAGAAATGGACGAGGCTATTGCCTTGGCACTTGAAACGCGGCTGTACGGGATGGATGATTGTGCGACAACCGGATATTTCTTGTGCGTTCCTACTCTGAGCGGATTAAATCAACTGTTCCGCGCCTTGGGTATTGCGGAGGCCGCCTAAGAGAGATGTCGACCGGAACTCAGCTTTTGGTGGGTATGGCGGATATCAAGGTCGCTAAAGGTCCAGCGACTTTTACTTGTTTGGGGCTGGGTTCCTGCATTGGATTGGTTGCTTTTGATGAGCAAGCGGACGTTTGCGGGATGGTTCACATTATGTTGCCCGAAGCGTTCAAAGATAAGCCGGTTGACAAGATCGGCAAGTTTGCGAATACGGGAGTTCCGGCGATGATTGCAGAAATGGAGAAGCTCGGGGCAAATCCGTCGCGGATGGTGATGGCGCTGGCTGGCGGTGCTCAGGTTTTTAAGTTTGGATCGGCGGCGTCTTCACGCTTGGATGTAGGGGCACGAAATGCTGAGGCGACTTTAGAGATTTTGCGGGGGATGAGAGCGAAGATTTCCGCCCAAGATACGGGAGGATCCAGTGGCCGCACGATGATTGTGAAATCGGACACGGGGGTTGTCACGGTTCGAACTGTTCACGGGGGTGAGACGGAGTTGTGTTGCTTGCGTCGGGGCCGAAGGAGTGCTGCGGCATGAGCCATACGGTAACGATCGAGCAGATTGTCAGCAAGACGAGTGACTTGCCGACGATTCCGGCAGCGGCGCTGAAAGTGATGCGTGAAACGCAGAGTTCAAGTGCGAGTGCCGCCAGTGTGGCCCGGATCATCGTTACCGATCAGGCTCTGAGTGCCCGGGTTTTGAGGTTGGCGAACAGTGCGTTTTACGGATTGAGTCGAAAGATCAGCGATTTGCCTGAGGCAGTGGTTGTTCTCGGGATGAAGTCAGTCAAGAATTTGGCTTTGGTGGCGGGGACTTATCCTTGGATGAAGCGGCCTTTGACTGGTTATTGCTTGGGGCCGGAAGAGATGTGGCGGCATGCATTTGGTTGTGCAGCAGCGGCTCAGATTGTGGCGCGGATGAGTCGGAAGTGCAGCGAAGACCTTGTTTTTACGGCCGGATTGCTTCATGACATTGGCAAGGTCGCTTTGAGCGTTTGGCTTGAGAATAAGATGGGGGCGATTTTGCTCTATGCGGGTCGGGAAGAGATTTCATTTGATGAAGCGGAGCGTCGGGTCTTGGGTTATGACCATTGTCAAGTGGGATTTCACTTAGCAACAAGTTGGAATTTGCCGGAGGAGATTTGCTCGGCGTGTTTGTATCACCACACTCCAGCCCAGGCGGCTGAGCATCAATCGGTGGTGGACTGTGTTCATGTTGGAGACTATATTTGTTCAGCGATGGGATTTGGTTTGGGGGGCGATGGGATGCTCTATCCGTTTGACGAAGGGAGTTTGACTCGGCTCGGGATCAGTCCGGATCAAATTGACGCGATAACGGATGAGTTTGTGGAGAAGTTTGAGGAGTACGAGGCTCTGTTTTCGGAGATTGCCGCATGAAAAAACAACGAATCTTGATTGTTGATGACTCGCCATTTGTTCGGCGGATGATTTCGGACTGGATCAAAGATCAGCCGGACATGGAAGTAATTGGAATCGGTAAGAACGGGGAAGAGGGGGCACGCTTGGCGCAGGAGTTACGGCCGGATTTGGTGACTCTTGATGTTGAAATGCCAGTGATGACGGGGCTGGAGGCATTGCCGGAAATCGTTGGTTCTGGTGCAAAGGTCTTGATGGTGTCATCAGTCACGCAGGCGGGAGCAACGGCGACGCTGGAGGCGTTGGATCACGGCGCATTTGATTTTGTGACCAAGCCGAACAATGCAACGAGTTTGCGTTTTGTTGAGTGCCGAGAAGAGACGCTGGAGAAGATTCGGGCGAGCCGGTACGTTCGCTCTTCCGTTCGGTCTACGACTGTGATCTCGGCTCCAAGGCCAAAAACGAAGACGGATCGTGTGGTTTTAATTGCGAGTTCAACGGGTGGTCCTTCCACACTTCGCACGCTTTGGGAGGGGTTACCGAAGGGATTCCCGGCCCCGATTGTGATTGTTCAGCATATGCCAGTTGGGTTTACCGCCAGCTTGGCTAAGCGACTGGATGCAGCAGGAACGGTACCCTGCCGTGAAGCGGTGAATGGTGACCCGCTTGTTCCTGGTCAGGCTTATGTTGCGCCAGGTGGCTGTCACTTGGTTCTGGATTCCAAATTGCATTTGCAAACAAGTGATGATGAAAAGATCCACGGGGTCAAGCCGGCGGCGGATTTCTTGTTTGAATCGGGAGCAAAGTTTCTCGGTTCGCGGGCTTTGGGAGTAGTTCTGACGGGAATGGGTCGGGATGGAGCATCTGGTGCTTTGGCGATCAAGAAGGCAGGGGGAACAGTGATTGGTGAAGCGGAGTGCAGTTGTGTGATTTATGGAATGCCAAAAGCGGCAAAGGAGATTGGAGCAGTGGACGCGGAATTTAAGTTAGAAGAGATAGCTTCGGCGATTGTAGCGAATCTAAGTGGGAGAGTGGTTCGTGCTTCCTAAGCCAGCGGAATGGCAAGAGTTTTACGCTCAATTTAAGCGTAAGACAGGGCTTGATCTAGATCTTTATAAAGCTAATCAGTTGCAGCGTCGAATCATCTCGATGGCGGGGCAGCATCAGTGCAAGTCGCTCGGCGAGTTCGCTCAGTGGGTGAATGCTTCTCCAATGAACACGGAGTGGTTCTTGGATCGCCTAGCGATTAACGTCAGTGAACTATTCCGAAATCCAGAGAAGTGGACTGAGATGGAAAAGGACATTTTGCCATTACTCTTGAAGAGTTCACCTCGTTTGAAGATTTGGAGTGCGGGCTGCAGCTATGGTGCAGAAGCACATTCGTTGGCGATGATTTTGGACAAGAAGTTTCCGGGTAGCCACCGAATTTTGGGGACTGATATTGACACTGCGGCTTTGAATCAGGCGAAGTCGGGTTTGTTTTCAAAGAACGACTTACGATGTGTCCCGAAGGAATATCGCGAATATCTGGTGGAGTCAGGGGCGGAATTTCAGGCAGATGAACGGCTGAAGAAGTATTTGTCTTTCCAAAAGGGGAATCTGTTGGCGGACCGGTTTGAAACCGGATTTGATCTCATCATGTGCCGGAATGTCGTGATCTATTTCACGGAAACGGCTAAGGATGAGCTTTACGAAAAGTTTTTCCGATCATTGAAACCGGGAGGGATTCTCTTTGTTGGGAGTACCGAGCGGATTACTCGATCGGGAGAGATTGGTTTTAGTGCGGCAAAGCCGTTCTATTACCAGAAGCCCATTGCGGGGGAAAAAGCATGGCGAAACGCATCCTAATTACAGATGACGCGCTTTTTATGCGCGTAACGTTGAAGAACATTCTGACTTCAAACGGCTACGAGGTCGTAGGAGAGGCAGAAAACGGTACCCAGGCGGTGAAGCTCTATGAGGAGCTGAAACCGGACTTGGTGACGATGGACATTACGATGCCAGAGATGGACGGATTGGAGGCATTGAAGCAGATCAAGGCGGCCGATGCGAACGCGAAGGTTGTGATGTGTACGGCAATGGGTCAGAAAAACATGGTTGTTGAGGCTATCCAAAGTGGTGCCAAGGATTTCATTGTTAAGCCGTTCCAACCAGATCGAGTCTTGGAGGCAGTCGGCAAACTTTTGGCAGCTTAAGCTGAGTTTGGTGATGGTAAGAAAATGAAGGTTGAGTACGTGACTCCGTTTGTCAGCGCATCGAGTTCGGTCATTCATACTTTGATCGGCCTCAGTGCAGAACGGGGCAAGCTTTCGGCTCGACCGCAACTGTTCACTTCTCAGCAGGTCAACATCGTTTGTGGAATTACGGGCGAGATTGAGGGCCAGGTCATCTATGGTATGTCGATGGTGACAGCTAAGAAAATGGCGAGCAAGATGCTAGGGGGTCAGCCCGTTCCGGAGTTTGATCAATTGGCGGCGTCGGCAATCGCTGAGCTTGGCAATATGATTAGCGGTAGTTCATCGAATCAGCTGTTTCAGTCTGGATTCAAGACAGACATTACGCCTCCGACGATTGTGAAGGGGCCGAACATTTCGATGTCGAATTTTGACATTCCGACATTGGTGATTCCTTTGAACGTTCCGGAAGTTGGTGAACTAGAGATTGCGGTGAGTCTGCGTCAGCGGCAAAAGCAAGCGGCTTAAATTTGGGCTGAGTTAGTCGGTTCAGCACGGAATCCCTCCCCGCGGATTCCGTGCTGGTTGATGTTTAAGGGAGGTGGATTTGACCTGTGACTAAGATGTTGCTTTTCCCGCCGATGAGCACACGATCGGAGTGAGTCTGTGTTTGGAATTCGGCTCCACGAGGAGAAAGTTGTTGACTTTTGAGTTGATCAAGTTGGAGTTTTTCCGACCAAAGCGGAGTGAGGTAGGTTTGGGCGGAACCTGTGGCGTGATCTTCCGGAACACCGGCTTGAGGGGCGAAGAAGCGGTAGACAAAGTCGGAATTTGCGCCGGGAGCGGTGATGGATAAACCACGACCTTCGAGTTGGGCAATTGCAGACATATCCGGCGCGTGTTCGATGACTTCCTTCTCAGACGATAGAAGTGCGATCCAATCGTCGCGATCGCGGTAGGTGGCTTGGCAATTGGGAATGAGGTTTTTGAGGGGATTTTCAGGGAGGAGTTGAGGCATGAATGCAGGAAAATCGAGGGCGAAGCCGTCCGGTGTTGGGTGGATATTGAGCGGGCCGGATAGAGACTGAAACGTGGTGGGTTGGTTGGGATTGAGGAATGTTGCGGCAGCGAGGGTGGCATGTCCACAAAGTCGGACTTCGGTGGTGGGGGTGAACCAACGAATTCGTTGTGTTTCGCCGGATTCGGGGCAGACGAAGGCGGTTTCAGCTTGATTGATAGTAGCGGCGATTGATTGGAGCGAAGTGTCGGGAAGCCATTCTTTTAAGAGAACTACTCCCGCCGGGTTGCCGGATGATGGTTTGGTAGTGCAAAAGGCTTCGACGAGGGCAAACGGAGCGGATTTGGACACGGCTTGGATTATGAAGCAACCTGGGGCGTGGATCTGCGTAATAGGAAGTAACCCATGGCACAGCGCACGGTTGAGACGATTGAGCGGCGGACGTTTCCTGAGATTAGTTTGGATGCATTTGTAGCCGAGACTGACCGCAAAGCTCTTGCGGCGCTGCAACGGGTGCCGTTGCTACCCAAGGTGATTTCTAAGTTCCATGAGGCGGGGGCGGATCGGTGGATTTATTGCTGGAACATGGCTATGAGTGTTCGATGCGGGCCCAAGCAGTACGGAACGGTCTATAGGATTGTTGAGGAGTGCAGTGACATATTGGATATGCCTTCGCCGGAGCTTTATCTGACGAACAATCCCTTTCCGAATGCCTTTGCCGGTGGGATTGATCGGCCTTACATTACTTTGCGGTCAAGCATTATTGATACACTTGACGATCAGCAGCTTTATCATTTGATTGGTCATGAGCTGGGGCATATCAAGGCGGGCCATATTTTGTATAAGTCGGTGGCGATGGTTTTGATGCCGCTTTTGGAAATGTTGGGCCGGCGCACTTTTGGCTTAGGCGATGTTGCGCAGATCGCATTGGCTTCAGCGTTTTTTGAATGGTCACGGCAAGCGGAGATTACGGCGGACCGGGCGGGGTTGTTGTGTTCTCAGGATTTTTCGACTTCGGCGAGTGCGAATATGATGTTGACGGGTGGGCCGAATCGGTTGGCGCACGAGGCGAATGAGGCACAGTTTTTGGATCAGGCGCGGACTTATCAGGACATGAACTTTATGGATTCGATTGGGAAGATGATGGTGTTTTTGTATTATGGGATGGGTTCGACTCATCCGATGCCGGTTCACCGTGTTCAGCAGTTGGAGCAGTGGTACGAGAGCGGGGCTTTCGGTCGGATTCTTTCAGGGAACTACAGTAAAGAGACGGCTTGATCTACCAATCGCGTTGAACGGCGTAGCGGGCGAGGGTGGCGAGGGAGCCGGAGGCGGGGCCGAGGGGGGTGATGAGGGCGAGGGCGTCTTCGACGGTTTGATGGGCGAGTTCGCGGCTGGCTTCAAGTCCGATGAGCCGGGGGTATGTGAGCTTGTTGAGGGCGGAGTCGCTGCCGACGGCTTTGCCGAGTTGTTCGGCGGTTGAGGTCTCGTTGAGGACATCGTCGGCGACTTGGAAAGCAAGGCCGACTTTTTCTCCGAAGTTTTTGAGGTCAAATTGAATTTGGGGGGAGGCACCGGCGAGGATAGCTCCGATTTCGCAGCAGGCACCAAGGAGGGCACCGGTTTTACGCGCGTGGATTGTTTGGAGGAGGGCCATGTCGCCAGCAACGCCTTCACTTTGGATATCGAGGACTTCTCCGCCGACAAGTCCGTGGGATCCAGCGGCTTGGGCGAGAACGCGGATGGTTTGGCTGGTGCGGATTGGGTCGACAGGGGATTGAGCGAGGATTTCGAATGCGAGAGCGAAGAGAGCATCTCCGGCGAGGATGGCGAGGGCTTCTCCGAATACTTTGTGGCAAGTGGGGCGGCCTCGGCGGAGGTCGTCATTGTCGATAGCGGGGAGATCGTCATGGATCAGGCTAAAACAGTGGACGAGTTCGATTGCGCAGCCAGCGTCGAGAGCGACTTCTGACCGTAAGCCACAGGCTTGAGCGGCGGCAATGGTGAGGACGGGACGGAGACGCTTTCCGGGAGCGAGGGCGGAGTACCGCATGGCGCGGTGGAGGTCGGTGGGGTGGTCCGTTTCGGGGGGAAGGAGTTCGCTGATGCGATTATCAACCTGCTCGCGAAATGATTGCAGGAGGAGTTCACCGGGCACGATTTGGAGTGTACCAGCCACGTTTTCTCTACGATTTGTTACATGTGGGGGTTAGCGGGAGGGTGAGTGTCCCACAGGTTTGAGAAATTGGGGTGGTAACGTTTCCATACGATGGCAACGATTCGTCCTTTTTGTGGCTTGCGGTTCACCGTTGAACCGGAACGACTGGCGAAAATAGTTGCGCCGCCATATGATGTGATTTCGCCGGATCAGCGTGAGGACTTGGCGGGTCAGGATGATTTGAACGTAGTTCGGCTCACTTTGCCGGAGCAGCACAAGGACGACCGCAGTAAGTTTGTGAGATATGCGAGGAGTGCAAGCCAGTTGGAGGAGTGGCGTCGAGATGGGGTGATTGCACGGGAGGAAGTTCCAGCTTTTTATAGGTATTCGCAGAGATTTAGTGTTCCTGGTTCAAACGAGTTGTTTGAACGAACCAAGCTGGTTGCCACGATCAAAGTTGAGCCTTATTCGGAAAAGGTTGTGTTGCCGCACGAGCAGACGTTTCCGAAGCACAAGGAGGATAGGATGCGAATTTTGGAGGCCACGCGGAGCCATCTGGAGTGTATTTTTGGACTGTATGAAGATGGGGATGGGAGTTTGCATGGCTTGGTGACGGGGGCTCCGGGAGAAGTCGTAGCGGACATCACAACGTCGGATGACGGAATCGAACATTGCTTCGAGCGGATTACAGATGGAGCGGCGATTGATGCAATCACGAAGGCGATGGCGGATCGGTCGGTATGGATTGCGGATGGTCACCACCGATACGAGACAGCTTTGGCGTTCCGCGAGGCACTTGGCGAGCGCGAAGGTCTGGTTGCTGAAGACTTCATGATGATGGCTTTGTGTAGCATCAGCGATCCTGGATTGGTGTTGTTGCCGACCCATCGGATTCTCAAATCGATGCCACTTTCGGTCGAAGAGCTACGAGCCAAGTTAGATTATGAGTTTGAGCTTATTGAGTTGCCAAATCAGGAGATTTTTGGGCGATTGCAAGAGATTGAGAAGTCCGGTGGACGGGCATTGGGAATTGCTTTGCCGGGGTGGGCGGGGATTGTAGCGACAGTTCGCGATTTGGATCGGTTGGTGACCAAGATGGGCGCGAGCGGAGGGGCTGATCTCCAACGTCTGGACGTAACGATTTTGCATAGTTATGTGTTTGGTCAGGTGTTGGGATTGACCGGACATGACTTCTTTAGCTACACCAGATTGGAGCAGGAGGCTTTGGATTCTGTAGAGTCGGGATCGCCAGCGGCGTTTCTGATGAATCCACCGACAGTGGACGATATGCGCCGGATTGCTGAGGGGGGCGACTTTATGCCACAGAAGAGTACGTATTACTATCCCAAGTTGCTCAGTGGCATGGTGATGTGGTCATTGAAGGACTTTGTCTGATGAAGATTCAGCTCTTGGGGACGGGTGGAGCGGACGGAATTCCGGGTCTTTATAGTGATTCTCGTGTGAGTCAACACGCTCGGGCTTTCGGGGGAAAGGATATTCGCTCGCGGAGTGCGGCTTTAGTTGATGACTGTTTGAAGCTGGATTTGGGTCCAGACACATGGAGTCAGATGGCGACGTATGGGCTTGATGCTCGAGATTGGACAGCTTTGCTTTTTACTCATTCTGATGCGGATCACTTTGCGCCGGATGAGTTGATGTACACGCTTTATCCCTTTAACGACTTTGAGTTCGTTGGGTTTATTGTTTATGCAAATTTGCGAATTTGTCGGCGGATTTTGGAGAAGTTTCCGGAGTGGCCGGTGGAGATGCGGACAACGAAGAGTTTTGAGTCGTTCCAGCATGGTGGTTATGTGATCACGCCGGTGCGGGCGCACCACTTGGACGACGAGGATGCGCATAACTATTTAATTTCGGATGGTCGGAGCACTCTGCTTTATGGAACGGATACGGGGATTTGGGATGAGCCGACGTGGGATTACTTGTCGGGGGTGAAATTAGACTGTTTGGTCTTGGAATGTTCGGAGGGGCTTGCTAGTACGGCCTATGATGGTCATTTGGATGCGGCGGAATTTGAAATGGTGTTGAATCGGCTGAGAAAAATGGGGACGGTGTTTGATACGACTCAAGTTTGGACAACGCACCATAGCCAGCTCGGGGAAGCGACCCACGCGGAATTGGAAGCTCATTTCAATCCGATGGGCGTGAATATTGGGTTTGATGGCGTCGAAATCCAATTTTAGACTGAATGATCTAAGAGAAACTCCGGAATTTATCGGGTTGACCGCTGGGGTCACGGAATATCCATGTGAGGATTCCGCCAATGACTCCTATGATGGCAACGACCCCGAAGATTCCAAACCCGGGGAATGCTATAGAGGAGTAGGCAGCGGCGGGAAGGAGGAGGGCGATCAGGGCCCATCCGATGACGAGCTTTGCGAAGGCACCGGATCGCGTGCCTACTTTGCGGCTCAAGAGAAGGAGGTACGGTGCCCCACACTGGACGCAATTGATGATGCCCGGGCGGTTTTTTGCGCCGCATTTTGGGCAAGCGACGGGCATATGCCGCTTGGGGTTGGTGGCTTCGATCCGCCACTTTTTGATCATGATTTCTTCGCTTCGGTACATGTCACGCATTGATCGGTTGTGGAAAGCGTCGGGTTCGGACGGAATCCTTTCAAGCGTTTGTTCGGCGATCGCGATTGCGTGTCCGTGGTATCCGGCTTGGAAAAGGCTGTCGGCAAGTTTGAACCACGCAGGGAAATTATCGTGGCGAGTGGAGAGTTCGAGGAAGGCGCGGTCGATATGTTCACTATTGATTTCCCGAAGGTCATGTCGGTCGAGATAGTTCTGGGCAAAGGGGAACATGACAACGAGGGAGATGACGCCAATGACGGCGGTTCCCATGATGATCGGTGATTTACTCATGAGGGCCATGAACATGGTGCCGATGAGCACGAAGATGGTCAGGATGCCAGCGAGGGGATCGATGTCTCCGCTCACTGTCCACTTCATGACAATGAGACTGACTACGGCAAAAATCGGCACCAAGGCGACGATACTAATGAGGGTGCCTAAAGCCTCTCCTATCATGTCTTGAATTATACGGCGGTTTGTGGGAAGTCGTTAAACTTTTTCAAGGTCTTGTTCGCGAACGAGGAGGACGTAATTGGGGGTGAAATTTTGCTCATCTTTGGAGAGCAGTTTCTTGATTTCCTCGTTGGTGTTTTCCGCGAATTTTGTTCGGATTCGGTCGGTAGCGACTTTGTGAACATCTTTGGGGATGTCGATCAGGGAGTCAATGTCGATGGTGATGGCAACTTCGTCTTTGCCGTAATGGTTGGAAATGACGCCGACCATGCCTTGCATGTGCTCAAAGAACATGTGGACTTTACGATCCTCTTCTGTGACCGGTCTGGTGATGATGCGGACGCGATCGCCTTCTTTGAGTTTTGACATGGACTTAATTTTACCTTTGGTCGCCTCGACCATTTTTACCTTGATAGAGCCGTTCCATGAATGCGATGAGGTATTTGACTTCTTCGGTTTGGGGGACTTCTCTTTGGACAATTTCGATGGCGTTACTGAGAGCGAGTTTTGATTTGAAAATCAGTTTGCAAGCTTTGTGAAGAGCCATACGTTCGTCGGGTTTGATGCCGATTCGGCGAAGTCCGATGGCATTTATGTCGTACACGGTTTGTTCAACCCCTTCGACGATCATGAACGGGGGGACATCTCGGGCGATTCGGCTCATTCCACCGACCATGGCCATTTTGCCTATACGGACAAATTGGTGGACTCCGACCATTCCGCCGATTGTGGCTTTTTCTTCGATGGTGACGTGTCCGGCGATGGCGACGTTGTTTGTGATGGTGCAATCGTCAGTGATGGTGCCGTTGTGGCCCATATGGACAAAAGCCATGATGTAGTTGCGATTCCCGACGATGGTTTTGTTTCCAGCTCCAGTAGCCCGGTGGATAGTAACAAATTCACCAATAAAATTGTCGTCTCCGATTTCGAGGAATGTTTCTTCTCCGGAGTATTTGCGATCTTGCGGGTCACCACCGAGGATGGCACCTTGGTTGATGTAGTTCCGGTCACCGAGGACAGTGTTGGTGCGGATAGTGACGTGGGGGCGCAAAATGCATCCATTGCCAACAACGGCTTTCGGTTCGACGATGCAAAACGGCCCGATTTCCACATCTTGGGCGATGTGGGCTTGGGGACTGATGATTGCGGTCGGGTGGATGTTTTGCAAGGTTTACTCAGTTCTTAGAAGTTTGAAAGTGAGGAACATTTCAGCGGCGACCTGACCATCGACGGTGGCGACACCGCGAATTTTTCCGACCGACGTTTTGAATTTGAGGAGTTCAATTTCCATTCGGAGTTGATCACCGGGGACGACCTGCCGTCGGAATTTGATTTCGTCGATTGAGCCGATTACTGGGATCATGCCCTGAAGTTCGGGGTCGGCAAGCAGGATGACAGCTCCACACTGGGCCATTGCTTCGACAATAAGGACTCCGGGCATGATGGGAATTCCAGGATAGTGGCCTTGGAAATGCGGTTCATTGATTGTGACGTTCTTAATACCTACACACCGCTTACGAGGCTCGACCTCAATGATACGGTCGACCATGAGGATGGGGTAGCGGTGGGGGAGATACCGCATGATTTCCTGGATATCCATAGCTTCCAAAACGAGATTATTATGGCTTGATTTAGGTTGCGGTGTTAAGGTCCGCTTTTTCACTTTCATCGGACTCGGATACGGGAGAAGATTTTGCGGCTCGTTTTTCTTTGATGACTTCTTTCACAATCGCGACAAGACTAAGGAGGATGACGCCGAGGATGACTTTTTCAAAATTCTCGTGAACCCAGGGAATCTCCCCGAGGAGATATCCGGCTCCGACACAGATCCAAACCCAAAGGAAGCTGCCGAGGATGCATTTGGGGAGATATTCCTTGAATGGCATGGCATCCATTCCAGCAACAAATGGTGCAACGGTTCGGACGATGGGGACAAATCGTCCCATGATGATTGTTTTGCTTCCGTGCTTTTTGTAGAACGCTTGAGTCCGGCTGAGCCACTGGGGATTGAAAAATTTAGCTTTGAAGAGAAACCGTTTGCCGAAGAACTTGCCGCAATGAAAGTTCACCGTGTCTCCGAGAACGGCAGCGAAGGGGAGTCCGAAGAGGAGAAGGGGAAGTGAGAAGCCTTTGCCAGGATGAGCGAAGAGTCCGGCGGCAAAGAGAAGAGAGTCGCCGGGCAGGAATGGCATAATGACAACTCCTGTTTCCACGAAGAGTATTGCAAAAAGAAATCCGTGAGAGAGGAATCCGTATTGGGTGATGAGGATCTGAAGTTGCTCGTCGATGTGAAGGATGAAGTGAATGAGATTGCCCATTGGCCGACCAGATAACAAGTGTTACAAATTGAATGCCGATTCAGTTTTAGCTCAAGAATTCTCGGGTCTTTCGGCGACTTGCGAGGGTGCGAAGTTTTTTGATCGCCTGGATTTCGATTTGTCGGACACGCTCGCGCGTAATTTTGAGTTCTTGGCTGAGTTCATCGCGGAAGCTGGTGGTGCCATCATCGTTGCGGAGCCGGTAGGTCACGACTCTTCGCTCTCGGTCGGTGAGGAGGTTGAGAAATTCATGAAGTTCTTCGATTATTTCGCTCTCAAGAATGATTGATTCCGGGTTGCGGGCGGCACTATCGGGAAGGAGGCTGCCGAGGGTGGAGCTTTCCCCATCGCCAACTCGAATATCCAAGCTGATTAAGTCCTGAGAGGCTTGGACAAGCGAGTTCAGCTTTTTGACGGTCATTCCCAGTTCGCGGGCAATTTGCTCGGGGGTTGGCTCTTCGCCGTTGGCTTGTGTGAGATCAGTTCGCGCTTTTTCGACTCTGCGGAGGGCTTGGCTGATGTGAGACGGGAGGCGAATGGTTTTGGCTTTGCAGTCAACGGCGCGACCAATGGATTGTTTGATCCAATGAGTAGCGTAGGTGGAAAAGCGGAAGCCCTTGTTGGGATCGAATCGGCTGATTGCGGTGATGAGGCCAATGATTCCTTCTTGGATGAGGTCTTCGAGCGGGATACTTCGAGAATAGTACGACTTTGCGATGTTGATGACGAGTCGGATGTTTGATTCGATGAGACGTTCTTTTGCATCCGCCGAACCGTTTTGCGCGGCGACCGTGAGTTCTTTTTCTTCTTCAGCACTGAGGAGCGGGGCTTGGGTGAGCCGGTTTAGGTAGGTGGCGAGTGAAGAATCTTGGACGGTGTGATGTCTGTGCATTCCTGCGCTACTGTTATCCACGGAATCTTTTTGTAAAGGTTTCGCGGGTTGTCATTCGGTGAGCAATCCGTGTGCCAAGTCTGGTTGGTACAAGATTTCTCGGGGGACGGGGTACTTATTTGACGTTCGGTGGGGGTTAAAGTTCTCGTTTTGGATCGGCTGGTCATTGGGATTCGGTCAAAATGAGGATGGTCGGAAGGGATGGCGTTTAACGAAGAGCAGTTTTTGCAACAGCGGATCCAGGGGTGGACACGATTGTCGATGTTGTGTGAGAAGGCTGCTCGGACGTTTCGGGATTTGTCGGGGGCGGAAATTGTCGAGTATGTTCGGCTTTACCGCCAGGCGTCAGGGGATTTGGCTTATATGTCATCACATTCCACAAATCGTGATGTCGTTGTTTACTTAAATGCACTAGTAAGTCGGGCTTATGGTCAGTTGTATCGTTCGCGAGTAGCGAAGTTTGGGACAGTTGTTCAGCAAGGGTTGTGGCTAGCGGCCGATACATTTCGGCGACGGATTTGGTTTTTTGTTTTGTCGTCGGCAATCTTTTTTGGGGCAGGGTTTTATGCGGCGGGGATGATGACGATTCGACCGGAGACAAAGGGGTATTTCGTTTCGCCGGAGATGGAGCCGCTTTTTGAAGGGTGGAAAGAAGGGAAGTTTGATGGGAGGTCAGCGGATGAGGGGCTGATGATGACGGGGTTTTATGCGAGTAACAACCCGAGGGTTGGGATAATCACGATTGGAGTCGCGGCCGGAACCGTTGGGATCGGTTCAACGATTTTGATTTGGCAAAATGGCGTTATGCTCGGCTCTTTGGGTAAAGAGATGAATGATGTGGGAAAATTGGGATTCTTGCTGAGTTCGGTTGCTCCGCATGGGGTCAGTGAGATAGGAGGGATATTTGTGGCTGGCGCGGCGGGATATGTCTTGGCATTTGGGATTTTGGCTCCGGGCCGCCGGCGATGGATTGATTCTTTGAAACATGCGGGGAAGGATGGTTTTGTGTTAGCGGTTCTGGCCCTGATTTTAATTGCGGCAGCAGCTCCAATTGAGGGTTTCTTTAGCTTTAATCCGGCGGTACCCCAGATTGCAAAAACGATCTTTGCCCTGATCGCATTGACGGGTTGGACAGCGTTTTTTGGACTTTATGGTCGGAACAAAACTGCGTCAGATATGGGATTAGAGTAATTTGCGAAAGAGCTTCTGCGGGAGATAAGTTGCGAGGATACGGGCACGTGATTTCCAGCGAGTGGGGTCGAAGCGGAGGGATTCTCTGTATGAGCTTCTGGCTGACTGGGGGTCTCCGGTGAGAGCCTGGACGGTGCCGAGGCAAGCGAGATTGTGAGCGCGGGCTCTTGTGAGTTCTGATTCAGGGAATCTGTTTTTGTAGCTGTCAATTCGGGGGGAAATCCACGTGCGAAGTTTGAGATCATCGCGCCATATTCGGTCGAGCTTGTGGCTGGCGTTAGCTCCGTGGACTCGGTAAAGAGTCAGGGGTTCGGCGAGATAGCCAACTTGCCAGTGTTCGGCGATGCGATACCACATCTCCCAATCGCCGGAGCCGAAGTAACCGGGATTAAATCCGCCGAGTTGGTCGAAGCACTCTCGACGAGCAAGAACTGCGCTTGCGATGATCGAGTTGGCATAGATGAGGGCGAGGAGAATGTCTCCGGTTTCGGTTCGGGGAAAATCGAATCCGAGGGGGGAGTCGTGCCTTTCTTGTCCTTCTCCATCAATGAAATACCCATCGGTGTGGACGAGTCCAATTTGAGGGTTGGAATCGAGGAGAGCGATTTGCTGTTCAAGTTTGGTGGGGAGCCAAACGTCATCATCATTGAAGACGGCGATATATTCGCCTTGCGCCGCTTGGAGGCCGACGTTGAGAGTACCGTAGGTTCCGAGATTGGACTCGTTGAAAATGAGTTTGAGACGCGGATGATTTTGGGATTCGAGCCATTGGCGAGTGCCGTCGGTCGAGCCGTCGTCGAGAGCAATGATTTCGTAATCTTGGAACGTTTGGTCTAAAATGGATTGGAATGCAATTGGGAGATACTTGATGTGATTGTAACAAGTGAGGAGGATTGAAACGCGGGGCATTTGCGGCTACTGGATTCTTAATTCGACTGACCAGTCTACAATGTCGAGGTCGGGATCAGGGGTGTCGCCTTGTGGTTCTTGGAAGACTTGATTTTGATTGTTGTAGATTTGGCTTGAATTGAGACGAACCGTGAGGGGCGAGTTGATTTGGGTCGGTTGGAGTCCGTCTCCAAGAGCATCCCAGAATCGACCTCCGCCAGATGTGTTGATGTTGTTCATCGTGAGAAAGTTGATTTGGACGGATTCGTAATCAGGGACTTCAACGGCGGGAACGAGTTGGGAAAGGTCGATTTCAAATTGGATTTCTCGGTCACCTTCGTTGGTGGGGATAAAGGTGACGGGGATTCCGGTCTGGAAGTATTCGTTGAGGGTGGGATTACGAAATTGGAAAATTTGGAATTGGGGCTGGGCGAGGGGATTCCAGAGGATGAAGTGGGTGGCGTTGCCGTCCACGATGCCGTTGCCGCCGGGGACGACGATGGGGATTGGCCCGGTGGTGGTGGGAACAGCATCTTTTGAGAGATTAAGTGCGATGACATAGACGTAAGGAAGTCCAGACTGTCCGACTCCTTGCCCGGTGCGGAGCTGCCCATCGACGCGCAGTTTAAAGCTCAAGCGTTTGGTGTTGCCGATATTAGGGTTGGCCGGAAACTTTGCGCAACCGACGAGGGCAAACAAGGTGAGAATGAGGGCGATAGAGCGGATCATGACTCGATGGCTTCCTCGCGGTAGAACAGGATTCGGCGACAAGATTCGCACTGTTGGATTTTGCCATCACGAACGAATTCGCGTGTTTTTTCGGGAGTGTCGATGCCGCAGGCTTGGCAGCGGTGTTGCAGGGTAATGAGGGCAAGTCCGGTGCTCCCGGTGAGTTTGCGGGCGTTGTTATATATTTTGAGGATATCTGCACGGACGGCGGCTTCGCGTTCCGAGCGTTTTGCTCCGGTTTCGGCGAATGCTTGTTTAAGCTCTACATGATCGATTTCAGCTTGCTTGCGCTTGGCTTCTGATTGGGATTCGAGTTCTTCAATTTTGGCGTTGATTTTGCTCACTCTCTTGCTGAGGGACTGGTTTTCGGCTTCGAGTTGTTCGATTTTAAGTTCGGCGTCCATGCCGATTTCTTCAAGCATTTGAATTTCTTTGGTGAGGTTATTGATTTCCTTGCTGGCGGTGACAGAACCGTCGTAGAGTTGGGCATTGAATTTTTTGATTTTTTCTGCGGCTTGGTCTGCTCGGATTCGTTCGGTATTGAGTTGAGTTTGAAGCTCTTTGTAGTGGGAAAGATCTTCTGCGTAGTCTGCTTGGACTTTTTTGATCGCGGCTTTTTCTCGCTTTCCGAGATCGAGGTGTTCCGCGCGGTTTTTGATCGTGATGAGCTGTTCGTCGATTTCGTGGAGTTTGAACAGTTGGTAGAGGGCCTCATCCTTCATGTTTTGTTCATTGATTATGGTCCGGTGTGGGCTTCGGGTGAGTGCCAGTCGGGTTTGGGGTGTCCGAAAACTGCCTCGGCTTCGGTTTCGAGGCGGTGCATGTCTTGTTCAAGTTGGATGCGAATGGATTCGACTTCTTCGTCGGTTGCATTGGGAGGGATGGTTACTGGCTCGCCGAAGATCATGATGCCTTTGGCAAATGGTTTGGGGATCATGTAGCGATCCCAGCTTTTGAACAGCCATCGCCGGTTGGTTGAGACTCCACAGGGGATGAGGGGGCATCCGGATTTTTTGGCCATGACGAGCATTCCGCCTTGGAGGACTCCGGAGGGACCTCGCGGTCCATCGGGGGTGAGGGCGAAGATTCCGCCTTTCTTAAGTGCTTTGATGGCTTCGAGGAGGGCTTTCATTCCTCCGCGTCCGGTTGACCCACGAATGATGTTGTATCCGAGTTTGGTGAAGATGCGGTTTTGCATTTCGCCATCACGGGAGTGGCTGATCATGGCCCAGTAGCCTCTGTTCCGAAAGACTTTGGTGGCGAGGATCACTCTCCCATGCCAGCCGAGGAGGATTGCGCCGGATTTGGGTTCAGTGAAGTTGCGGACTTCGACGGTGACGGTGCTCATCAGGAGTCGGATGATGCCGAGGACGAGCGGGGGGAGAATATAGGGTCGAACTCTTCGCCACCAGGCTTTCATTGGAGGAATCCTCGCTGGCGGGCGGATTCCGTTGCGGGATGGTGGGGGTAAAGGGATTCCAAGTGCTTTGCGGCGGTTTTGTAGACTTCTGAGTCAGGATCGGGGAGAAGGGTGAGGAGCGATGCGAGGGCATCGGGTTGGCGGAGATCATTTTCTTGATCTGCGACGGAGTGGATCAGTTTGAGTTGGAGTTCGGGATGAGTTTGGGCGAGTTGGTCGGCAAATTTGAGTCGGCTGACGGAGCGAATGGTATCGAGGGCGTTGCGTTCGGCAAGGATGGTGAGGGCTTGGGCTAATTCTTCCGGGGTAGCTTTGACAATAAATTTATCGATGGCTGCGAGGCATTTTTGGCCTTCGTCTAGGCCATGGAGGGCCTCGATGCGTTGCCATTGGGCGGTGCGGTTTTGGGGTTGTTGGTTGAGGATGGCTTCGGCGGCGGTGAGAGTTGCGGCGGGACCCCGGATATTCATCCGTTCGAGGACTTCATGGCCGTATTGATGGCGGGCATCGCGAAGGCCGCCGAAAATGAAGGCGAATCCGAGTCCGGCTAGGAACCCTCCCAGATGCGCCCAGTAGGCGGTTCCGCCACGAATTTGTTCCCCGACTTGGATGAATGATCCAGCGACTTGGATGAGAAGCCAGAGGATCGCGATTGCCCCTACCGGAACCCCGAAATTGGGAGCGAGGGGCACTTTTGTCCGGGCGAACCGGATGGCGCAATAGCCGACAACGCTTGCCACGGCGGCACTTGCACCGAGGAGCGGGGTTCCGGGTGGGGTGAGCAGGCAGTAGAAGTAGTGCGCGTTGACGCCGAGGAGTCCGCCGGCGAGATAGATGATGGTGAATCGCCATCCGCCGCGAGTGAATTCCACGAGGGGTCCAACGGCTGCAAGGAAGATCATGTTGCCGAGGAGGTGGATGAGATTTTGGTGCGCGAAGAGGCAGAGGAGGGGGGAGAGGGGGGTGATTCTTTTGGGATCAAACATTGCAGAGTCAATGAGTTGGGGGAAAAAGACAATGGCGAAGGCCATCGCGAGATTTGCGACGATGAGGCCGAGGGTGACCCATGGGGTTCGGCTGTTTTCGCTCACGGGGTTAGTTTAGCTGAATTGGAGTGGTAGGGGTTTTTAGGGGAAAGGTCGGGTGAAGACGACGTTCCACGCAGGACTCAAGAACGATGATGTTCAGACTTCGGCATCGCAAGTGAATGGCGCGGCGAAGGTGTTTGATGCTTTTGGGAATGAGCTGTCCTCGACGGGGGCTTGGAATTCTCAGTTTGGCTATGCGGGCAAGTTTGGGTACCAGCAGGATGCCGATTCTGGGTTGAAACTACTCGGGCATCGGTACTACGATTCGAGTGTAGGGCGTTTCTTGACCCGTGATCCAATTAAGGATGGGCGGAACTGGTGTGGGTATTGTGGGAACAGACCCATCGATACAACTGATCCAAGTGGTTTGCAATTCAAGGTACTACCGCCCTCTCCTCAAGATTTGCTCGATAAGGGTTGGACACAAGGCAAACATGGCGGAGGCCAACGCCAAGACGGAGGAATGGGCAGATACTATCCGCCAGGAGTTAATGGAAAAGGACCAGGACTTGAATTTCATCCTGGAACACCCGGTGCTCCCGGTCATGGTGGCGAAGATCATTGGCATGAAGTTGATAAAAATGGTAAAAAACAAGACCCCCATTTGGATCCGGGGAATCCAATGCCTGATTCGGTAAAACGACCGCAGAAGCCGGAGATTGCAGATTCAGAAAGAGGAGATCGGATGGAAAATCAAGGTAACTACGGACATGCTGGTTCGCCGATGCTTAGCAACGATCAGGTTAACATGCTCTTGTTAGGTGCAGCTGCACTTGGTGTATTTCTCATTGTAACATCGTTTACTGGGGGGATCGGTGCGCCAGTCGCCGCCGCCGCAGCAGCCGGAATTATAGGTGGAGCGATTGTGTCAGGACGGGGGACTGGTGGAGCTTAAAGGTAACTCCGACGATTCTGGTTGGATTCCGTCAAAAAACCCGTACGACTTATTTCTGAAAGCGACGGAGTACCTCGATGGGGATAAGGTGTTACTAGATACGACTCCGCATGATTGGGATATTGAAAGCATTATTAAATATAGGTCTAACGATCAAGATTGTATCTCGATTACCATGAGGGGTCTTAGGAAAGCAAATGCTTATCTGGAAATGTCAATTGTTTTCTTTAATGTATTTGGGGTTGAGGGAAAACTGGACAAGCTGAAAGAAATATATAAACATAGTCTCGATGTTTCCGACTTAGGGTTCCGTATGAGTCTAATAGATAACGAAACTGGTGAACATTGCACGATTTCTTCCCAGGAAATTAGGGTTATTCCGGTAAGGTATATTGATTGAGTACTGTTTTTGATTTATTGGCAATGCGATTTGGTCGCTGATGTTTGAACTCTCTACTAAGTCTATAAGGATTCAGAAAATATGCTAGGTAATCTTGATAGATGTCTAAACCAATGATCCATGGCACGCAACCAACGTCAACCGGCTGACGCGGCACCGCCGACCCCGCATAGGGCAACCCACATCTTCCTCGATGAACCGAGACCGACGATGCTGGAGTTGCGGCTCCTTTTCGTGGTTGATCAGAAGCAACTACTTAGGAACTCAACCAGGCAGGGTTTGGTTAGTCTTCGTCAAAGAGGTCGTCGGGGATGTCGACATTGATGTAAGTTTCTTTGACATCGTCGAGGTCTTCGAGGGCGTCGAGGAGTTTGACGACTTTGAGAAGGTCGTCGCGTTCCAGTTCGACTTTATTCGTAGGCATATAGACGAGGCTGATTTCGGAAGTGGTGATTCCGGCAGCGTTGAGTGCGTCGTTACAGGCGTGGAGGTCGCCGATTTCGGTGATGACGGTGAACCCGTCGCCTTCGTCAATGACATCGGATGCACCGGCTTCCAGGGCGGCGAGGGTGATGGTTTCTTCATCGCCTTGATCTTTGGCGATGGTGATGTTGCCACAGTGTTTGAATTGCCAGGAGACGGAGCCGTTTTCGCCGAGGGCACCCCCATTTTTGGAGAAGGTATGGCGCAGTTCGGGGACGGTTCGGTTACGGTTTTCTGAATAGACTTCGACAAGGACACCCACTCCGCCAGGGGCCTTGCCTTCGTAAAGGAGTTCTTCATAGTTTTCTCCTTCGACGTCTCCGGAGCCACGGGCGATGGCGCGGTCAATGTTGTCTTTGGGGAGGGAGGCTTCTTTGGCTTTTTCGATGGCGACGCGGAGTCGGGCGTTGGTGGCGGGGTCACCGCCGCCCATTTTTGCAGCGACGATGATTTCTCGCGCCATTTTGGTGAAGAGTTTGCCGCGAATGGCGTCTTGTTTGCCTTTGCGGATTCGGATGTTCTTCCACTTACTGTGCCCAGCCATAGATGTGTTTTATTTTGGCACGGGACGTTTCGCGTCCCGTTGCAATAGAGTTGCCGGTGGCTTTTGGCGATGGGGGCAGGATGGGGTCATGAAAGCATTTTCTGTTTTCGGTCTGGCGTTGCTGGGGGGCCTTTGTGTGGCTCAGAGTGGCGGAACGGCTGTCCCGACGTGAACGGGCTGACCAGGCGAAGGCCGGTTCCTCGGTTCGGGGGACATTGCATATCAGTGGCAGCTAACGAGTCGGTTTGTTGACACAGCGATTGAGCGTCCGCGGTGGCGATTCAATTTGTTGTATCGTGCGACGCCTCGATTGGGAATTGGGATTGAGTACAACCCGGTTGTAGATGAAGTTGTTCCTACGTTCAACTGGATTGCGGTGACGGAGACACCTTCGCGACCTCTGGTGACATTTGGGATGAGTAGTGATCGGATTTTTACTGAAGAAGGAAATCTATCTTACATGATGACTTTGGCAAAGGGGATACCGGGCACGAGTTTGGCTCCTTATGTTGGCTCGAGTTATAGTGAGTCGGAGAAGGGACTTCTATTCCCAGCGGGGGTGAATTGGACGATTGACGAGCATTGGACTTTGATGCCGATGTTTGACGGACGGAATGGTCATTTGATGCTGACTTATTCTCAGGCGAACTGGAATGTGACAGGTTTGTACTTGAAAGGTCAGCGTTGGGGGATTAGCTTCGGGATTGGGTTCTAGTAGGACTTGATTGCTGGTAGGAGTGCGGGGATTTTGTGTCCCCGCGCTTTTTTTGTGGAAATAGGGTGATGAAGGGGTTTGTCGGTTGCCGACAATCCTTCTTGGGTCGGAGTAGCGCAAGGAGCTACTTCGAGGAGATTCTGGCCACATGCCTTATTTCGCGTACACAGCAATGGACACATCCGGGCGGCAAGTGAAAGCCGTTATGGAGGCAGACCACGAAGCATCGGTTTTGAACCGTCTTCGGGAGCAGCAGCTCCAAGCGGTTGATATTAAGGAGCTGAAGAAGAAGAAAGCGGCGACGATGGGAAAGGGGAAAGTGAAGATGAAATCCTTGGTCGTCTTCAGTCGGCAGTTTGCGACGATGATTGATGCGGGGATTCCGATTTTACGGTGTTTGGAAATTTTGAGTACGCAGTGCAAAGATCCGGTTTTGAAACCGGCCTTGGAAATGGTTTGTTTGGACGTTAAGGGTGGGATGTCACTGAATGAGTCTTTGGCGAAGCACCCGAACATTTTCTCAAAGCTCTATGTGAATATGATCCGGGCGGCGGAAATCGGCGGGATTTTGGATACGATTTTGGATCGCTTGAGCGGATTTTTGGAATATGAATCTGAGGTGCGGAGCAAGATTAAGAGTGCGATGATGTATCCAGTCTTGGTTCTGGTTTTCTCGCAGGTGATGTTGTTTGTGTTGTTTAGCTTTGTTTTGCCGAAGTTTAAGGAGATTTTTGACGGGATGGATGTTGAGTTGCCGGCGATTACGGCGGCCTTGTTCTCTCTCGGCGACTTCATGCAGAAGTCATGGTGGATGATTTTGATCGCCTTGGCGGCGGCTTTTGTTGGATTGAAGTCTTATGCGAAGACGCCGAAAGGGAAGTACCAGACGGATTTCATTAAGTTGAAAATTCCGGTAGTGGGTGAGTTGACGCTGAAGATGAGCGTGGCTCGATTCTGCCGAACTTTGGGGACGTTGATCAACTCTGGGGTTCCGATGATGCGGAGCTTGGAGATTGTCAGCGAGACATTGGGGAACCAGGTTTTGACGAGTGCGGTAGACCAAACACGGTTGGCGATTCGGGAAGGAAACAAGCTGAGCATGCCTTTGGCGAATTCTGGACTGTTCCCGACGATGGTCACGCAGATGATCGACATTGGGGAAGAGTCGGGCCGTCTCAGCGAGATGCTGGTGAAGGTGGGTGACTTTTATGACGGGGAAGTGGAAGCAACGGTCAAGGGATTGACCTCAATGATTGAGCCATTGCTGATTATCTTCCTTGGGGTTGTGGTTGGGTTTATCGCGATTTCGGTTATGACTCCAATCTTCAAACTGGTGAACAGCGTTCGCTAGGATTGGGATTGGCAACGACAAGAGGGTGGGGAAACCACCCCGAATGACAACTGAATAACTACTGATCAGATCAAGGCAGGATGCGGCGATTAGATCGAACTAGCTGACGGGTAACTGGAGGCTAGTGCGGAGGGAAAGGATTCTTTTCGCAAAACTTCAATGGAGTGAAGATGTCAGAAGCAATAGCTAAAAATACGGTTGATGCAGAAGCTTTGGTACTGAAGTACCTTGCGGATCCCCGACCTGACCTGAAGGACTTGATTATTGTCCATTACGCAGGGATGGTTGAACGGATTGCGCGGCGCTATGCGGGAACAGAGCCTTTGGACGACTTGGCTCAAGTCGGCTACATTGGTTTGCTCAATGCGTTGAGCAAGTTTGATGCCTCGGTGGGCGTTCAGTTTAATACTTATGCGACGCACTTAATTGCGGGTGAGATCAAGCATTATTTGCGTGATCGAGCTCAGACAATTCGCCATCCGGCCTGGTTGCAAGAGTTGCGACACAAGGTGAACAAGGCGACCCAGGCTCTCCAGGGCGAGCTTCAGCGCGTTCCGACGGAGCGAGAAATTGCTGAGCGTGTGGGGATTAGCGAGGCTTCGGTTCAGGAAGTTTTGGCAAGTTTGGAAACCGTGAAGCTGGCTTCGCTAGATGTTTCTCCCGGAGATGATGGCGAAGGCGATTCTGATCTGGATAAGTTGGATGCGGCATTGAGCAGTATTGAACAGGTCAGCGTTGAGGATCGGGTCTTGCTGGAATCGGCGATGGAGCAGCTGCGCGATTTGGAGCGCGAGGTTTTGTGCTTGTTCCACTTTGATGCGCTTAATCAGACGGAAATTGCGAACCGGTTGGGGATTAGCTGCAACTATGTTTCGCACATTTTGCGTCAGTCGCTGAGCAAGTTGCGCAAGATTTTGAGTCAAGACGAGAAGGATGAGCGAAGTCTGCGGGCGGTTGGTTCTGATGAGCGCACCGTGCTGGACTCCGAGATCGGGATCTATGACGAAGATTATTTCCGGACTCGACTCAGTGAGGAAGCACACCGTGCGGTTTCGACGGAAGGCACGGTAAGTGTGGTCTTGGTTGAAATTGACGGACTTCATGCATTGAAGGGCTTTTACGGCGAGGATACGGTTCGAGACTTCTTGATTGATACGGCGGCGTTTTTGAAGCAGTCGGTTCGGGCATTGGACTTGGTTTGTCGGAACGGTTCGACGGGCTTTGGCTTGATATTGCCGGGGACTGGTCCGAACGTTTTGATGATCAAGGAACGGATTGAGAAGCGGGTTGATCAGTGGCTTGTGACTCGGATGTCGGGTCAGGGGGCGATTCGGTTCAGCTTTGGCTGGGCGACGACTCCGGACGAGGCGCGAGGCGGGGCGGATTTGATCAAGATCGCGATGCGTCGACTGGACGAGGGCGAAGAGATTCGCCGCGCGGCTTAGTTAGAGAATTTCATCACTCCTGATTTGCGATTGCCTGGGCGTATATCACGCCTGGGCTTTTTTCGTTTGTGCCCATATGGAGTTAGGGATATGGTCAGAATAAGTTTATGGTGATCAAGGTTGCACATGACTATAACTGCCCGTGGTGCTGGATTGGGATCAATCAGGTGGAACGGCTCAGCAAGGAGTTTGGGGTGGAGTTTGATTTGTGCGGCTACGAATTGATGCCAGAGGAGTTGCCGTGGGGTGACGCGAGCCCTTTGCCTGATCCGCCGGTGAATAAACCGAAAACCCCGAGCCGGATGGACTTGGCATATGCGGCGAGTGGGGTGGAAAAACCGCCTCAGGGAGTTCAGCCCAAGAAGATGCGGACACACAATGCGCTCCTCGCCACGGAATATGCGAAGTCGGTGGGCGTGGGGATGGCATTTGCGCGGCGGCTTTATGAAGGGTACTGGCTGGAGGGATTGGTGATCAACGAGTTTGAGGTTTTGGCGGAACTCGCTCAGGGGATTGTTCCGGATGTTGATGCTTTGGTTCAGTCAGTGGCGAGCCAGGAATTTGAGTCCAAGATTGTGAAATTTGATGATGATGCCTATGCGGCGGGGGTTTTTAATGTGCCGACTTTCTTTATTGGCGGGGAGAGGTACGCGGAGCAGCCTTATGCGGTTTTGGCGGAGGCGATCCGGGCGGAACAGGGATGAGCGATGGGGTTTATCCTGAGCTGAATTTTCCGGAGCCGCCGCAGGGGCGGCCCTATGTGTTTATCAATATGGTGAGCACGATTGATGGGAAGATTGTGACAGGGAATCGGGATGAGCCGGTTCAGGATTTGGGTTCGGCGATGGACCACGCAACGATGCGGCAAATTCAGGCTCATGCCGATGGGATTTTGATTGGAGCGGGGACTTTACGATCCACACCGAAACTTTGGTATCCCGAGGGGAAGTATCGCTTTGTAGCCAGTCGTAGCGGAGCGGTTGATCCGTTCGTCCGATTTTTTAGTGATGATCCGGGTCGGGCTTTTGTGGTGACATCGGTTGCGGGGGCGGAACGGGTTCCGGAGGATGCCCAGGCGATTTGTGTAGGGGAGGAGGAGCTTGATTTTGAGGAGTTGCTCGGAATTATGCGGAGTGAGATGGATATTCGTTATTTGTTGGTGGAGGGGGGTAGTCACTTGAATGCCGAGTTGTTTGGTTTGGGGTTTGTGGACGAGATTTTCTTGACTTTTGCGCCGAAGATCAAATTGGGCGAGGATGTGCCGACGATTGCGGACGGGGTTGCCCTGGATCGTGCAAATGTGCAGGATTTTGAGTTGGTGTGTGTCAAGCAAGTGGCGAGTGAACTGTTTTTGCGCTATCGCCGGGTATGAGTTCGTAGTGCATTGAGGAGATATGGCAGACGCAGGTTTAGGATCGCGATCAAATCCGCTGGCAGCGTCGGTTTATTTGCGGCGAAATTTGAGTAAGACAGCTCCGCTGATGGGGGTGATTATATTGGCGGTGATGTTGATTGCCGGGATAGTGAGTTTGATCAATTCTATTCCGCTTTCGATAAAGGTGATTTATGCCTACAGCAAGCAATATGTCGCGGTGACGCCTCGGGGGAATCCATTTCTGACACCCCTTTTCATGAAGGTCGTGGAGGACGAGTCGCCGGTGGAGTTGGAGCGGGTGATGGTGATTCGGGGCTCTGGGGTGGAAGTAAAGAGTATTGTCGGGAATTGGCCGTTTGTGGTTTTGGGCTTGGAGCGTTCAGATATGGATTACTATTTGGCGCGGATGTCGTCGGAGGTGGTCGAGGGGAGGTTGCCAGAGGCGGGGAAACCGGAAGCGGTGATCAGTGAGACGATGTCGCGGAATTTAGGCTTGGGGATTGGGGGGATCTTGCAGAAACCAGACGAGGCGGAGAGTTTCTCACCGATGCCAGTGAAGGTGGTGGGGATTGCGGATGGCGCGAATTGGTTTGCGTTTACTTCGATTGAATATCAGCGGGAGAATCACTTTCCGAACATTGATGCGTTTATGGCTTTTGCGAAGAGCCCGGCTGATCAGTTGAAATTGGACAACTGGACGGAGGAGCAGTTGGCGGGGCAGAATGCGCAGGTTTTTACCTATCGGCAATTGGAAAAGCAAGCGGATACGATGTTTACGATTTTGTATCAGATTTTGAATGTTGTGATTGGCACTTTGGTGGTTGTTATCACCTTGATGATGGGGATGTTGATCAACATTTTTCTGAGTCAGCGGGTTCAAGAGTTTGGTTTGTTGCAGGCACTGGGTTATACGAAGCGCGGTTTGCTTCGGCGGGTGTTGGTGGAGACGACGATCTTTGTTGTGGGCGGATGGTTTTTAGGCTTGGCGGTCGCCTTTGGGTTGTTAAATTTGGTGAAAGTTGTGTTGATGGATCCGAGGGCTTTTGCTTTGGATACGACGGACTGGTCGGCTTACTCTTATTCTCTGCCGGTTCCGGTGGCGATCTTTGTTGTGAGCTTGGTAACGGTTTGGGTGAAGTTCAAAAAGTTTGATCCGGTGGGAATTGTTGAGCGGAGGTTGGTGTGATTTCTTTGGATCAAATTTCACTCGTTTATGAGGATCACGGACGGGAGGTTCATGCTTGTCGGGAGGTGTCTTTGGAAGTCAAACCGGGCGAGTTTCTGGGAATATTGGGTCCGAGTGGCAGCGGGAAGAGTTCTTTGCTTTATCTGATGAGTGGGTTGAAGGTGCCAACGAGTGGGAGTGTCCGATGGCGGGGAGACGATTTGGCGGGGATGGGGGATGAGGTTCGTGCGGAGATACGGTTAAAGGAGTTTGGGTTTGTCTTTCAGTATCCTTATCTGATTGGCTATTTGACGGCTTTGGAAAATGTCTTGGTTGCGCTACCGAGTGAAGATCGGGTTGCGGAGGCGGAACGGTTATTGGTTTCTTTGGGATTGGCGGATCACATGCGTCGTTATCCTCATCAGCTCAGTGGGGGCCAGAAGCAACGAGTTTGTGTGGCGCGGGCATTGTTGGGTTCACCGGCGGCGGTATTTGCGGATGAGCCGACGGCGGCTTTGGATCATACGAGTGGTCGGGGGGTAATGGGATTGCTGAATGAGCATCGAGGGGCGGGGGCTTTGGTGGTGGTTACCCATGACCCGGTGATGTTGGAGGGGGCAGATCGAGTGATTGAGATGGAAGACGGGGCGATTGTTTCCTAAGATAAATAGTCCTAAAGGATGATCAATTGGCTTATGTTTTGCTTCTAAGGGATTAAGCAAACGGGACCTTCTTTCATTCGTAAGTGAAGTCGGTATCATTTGCGTTGAGCGTTAGCAATCGGCATGCCGACCCGCTGGCGCCAAGAGGTAGGGGCCATCTTTGCTTAATCGAGCGGAGAACAGCTCAATGAACTGGTGCGTTATCGTCCGGGGTTCATTGATCTGTCGGGCTTCACGAACGGCTTGCAGGGCCCTACCTTACCGTTCGGGTTGTATGGGTTGGGTGTGAACCCCGCCTTCGGCAGAGTCAAGGAAACACGAGGAAAACAGAGATTGCTAGAACTTAAGACGCTTATCATTCCGGCCATGGTGGCCGTTACGGTTCCGTTAGTTGCGCGTACAAAGTCCGGTTTGTTGCAGCGCTTGGTCAAGTCATTCAAGAAGGAGCCAGCTGTTGCGGTCGCTCCACCATTGATTGATAACGATGCGGGCTGGGCATTGATCCATTCGGATGATGTTGATGCTTTTGAGCATTGGATTCAGAAAGACCCAGACGGTTTGCCCCGATTGAAGGGTGAAGAACCTTCATTGGGTAGTCACATATTGATTGAACTTTTTGATTGTGACAAAAAGGCTTTAGAGCTTGAAAACACTGTTGGAAAAGCGATGCGCGATGCGGCGGTGGCTAGTGAAGCGACCGTTGTTACGGATTCCTTTCACGAATTCAAGCCTTATGGTGTTTCAGGTGCGGTGATCATCCAGGAATCGCATTACACGATTCACACTTGGCCGGAGCATGGCTACGCGGCAGTGGACTTGTTCTACTGCGGTGGGACGATTTACGTTGACCGTGCAATTGAGGAGTTGAGAACTCAGTTCCAGCCGAAGCGGATCAAGTTCTTGGTCGTTCGGCGCGGATTGCAGAGTGATGTGGAATCGGCAGTCTAACGGCTGACTAAAGACCAGAAATCAGGGGCTATCTTCTTTGAGATAGCCTTTTTCTCTAAGTGCAGCTCGAACGGCACTTTCGGTGAGGCTGAAGTGATGGGCGATTTGATCGATTCGATACCCTTTTGCATAGAGGCTAGTCAGCGTTTCGATAGTGTGAGTTTGCGTGTGTTGTATCTGCTGAACAAGAGAAGTGACAAGCTCTTTAGCTTCTGTTATTGAGAGATGGGCGTTGAAGGCAGGAGATTCTCCTTCCGCTTGTTCGATAAGGATTCCTGTACCCAGGGGACACGGCTTAATGGTCAGGCCCCTCATCGCGAGTCGCGATGGCGGTTCAGTATTTTTCTCACCCTTATTCATGCGACGATCTATAGAAATTTAGCTGATTTCCGGGCCAAAGTCAATGTCATGAAAAAAACGTGAAGTGATAAATCACCTCACGTTTTATCGTTTTCTTTGCCGATCGGGGTTCAGACCGATTCGGCGGGTTCTTCCGCTTCTTCGGGAGTGACGATAGCTTCTTCAACGGGCTTAGGATTCTTATGAATCTCTTTTGTTGCTTCGAGGACTTGAGGAAGTCGCTTGGCGGCTTCGGCAATTTGCCACGTTTCGACCTTGGCACTCGGATCCATGTTCCACCAGGGGACATAGAATTGTCCTTCGGAGAGGGCGCGGACTCGGGAGTTAAATCCTCGTTGTTGATCATCTCCGACTTTGAGGTCATAGTCGCCAAAAAGGCGGTAGAGCCATGTTTCGACGGATGAAATGCTGATGACGAGATCACGCTTGGCATCTTCTTCGAGGTCGGTGGTGGCTTCAACCCATTCGAGTGAATCAGCGGCAACGGCCATGAGCCTATACGCGTCACCGAGCTGTGACCAGACTTCGGGTTGGTGCTGTCGTCGCATACTGAATCCGTAGAACGGAATTTCAGGATTCTCCTCTTCGAATCGGTCTTTGAGGTCTCGAAGGGCGTCGGCCAGTTCGGTTGTTTCGAGTTCCAGGGTCAATGCTTGAAGCAGAAGAGCGCGCAGGTCGCACACAGTTGCTTTGCAGAGGCAGGTGTCGGATTGACTCCAGGCGTCTTTGTTGAAAAGCTCATCGGTGACGTTGAGAGCATTGTCGATTTCACGAGTTGTGATTTCGACGCGCTCTTCTTTGGTCAGCGGCTTTGCGGATGCTTCGCTCGGCGCAGTTGCGGCGAGTTTGGCGATCTTGTTTCGCGTGTCCTTAATGGCGAGGATGACTTGTTCTACTTCGCGCCATTGGTCGGTGAGTTTTTCAACGAGTCGTGGGTCTTCCGCTTGGAAGGCCTGTGCTCCGAGCATCTTAAGATGATCTCGATATCCAGAAAGATCGCCAGAGATCTCTTCCCAACTCTGGTGATTGACGAGGGCTTGTAATGTTTCGTTCATTTTAATAGCAAGCAAAGAAGCACCTAGGTTACTCAATTGAGAGTCGGTGAATGCTTGTTCGTTCGGATTTTCCGGGACCGTTACAAAAAAAGTCGCAAGAAATCATGAGATCGTTATCAGGACGGGGGTCGAAATTGACGACTAGGTAGGATTTTGGGAGTCAGATGTCAGACCGACTTTTTTCTCAGAGCACCGGCATGTTCATTGCCGAAACCCACACGGATGCCGTGACTTGGTTCTTTTCCGTAGACAAATTTCTTGTCGAGGGCAAGACGCAGTATCAGCAGTACCAAATTGTAGAAATGCCAACTTTCGGAAAGACTCTCTTCTTAGATTACAAAATTCAGTCTAGCTTGCTCGACGAGTATGTGTATCACGAGAGCATGGTTCAGCCAGCCATGACTCTGCATCCGAATCCAAAAAAGGTTTTGGTTTGTGGCGGTGGAGAGGGGAGTACGTTGAGTCATGCATTGTCGCACAACACGGTTGAGTCAGCGACGATGGTGGACTTGGACGAAGAGTTGATTGATATGGTGAAGGTGCACATGCCGGAGTGGCACCGAGGTGCATTTGATGATCCCCGAACGACCTTGGTTCACCAAGATGCGCGGAAGTGGGTTGAGGATCATAAAGGCGAGGGGTATGACGTCATTCTGAGCGACCTTCCGGGTCCGATTGAAGGAGGACCGGCTCTTTATTTGTACACGCAGGAGTACTTTAAGCATGTTGCCGAAGCTTTGAGCGACGATGGGGTTTTTGTTTTACAGGCGGGGGCTTGCAATGAGACTTATCCCTATTGCTTTGCTTGTGTGCACAAGACGCTTGAGGCACTGAAGGAAGAGTTTCCGGTTGTTCGTGGCTACTACGGATTAGTGACGACTTTCCAAATGCCATGGGGCTTCATTTTGGCGAGCAAGAAGCATGATCCGATGGATTTGACTCCGGAATTAGTTGCGGAACGATTAGCAGCGCGAGGAGTCACAAATCGTTATTACACACCTCGGTTCCACCAAACGATGTTCACTTTGCCGGAATATATGATCTCGGCGATTGAAAAGCACGGTCGGGTTTTGACCGATGCGGAGCCGTTTATCTGGGATGCATAAGTTGAGCTAGGATGGGTCTGAAGAGGCTGGTAGAATTGACCGAAGATTTGCGGAGGCAGGTGGAACAATGAAGTTTCGAAAACTATACTGGGTAACGGAGCAGGTTGGTGAATCAGGCGATTCCAAGGTGATTGGAGTCTTTACTTCGATTCATGACATTCGCACCAAAGGCATTAAGTGGAACGATGAGTGCGGTCATCGGGCTGGGTTCCGCGTGAGTTTGATCAAATTGGATAGCAGCGGTATGCCGCTGGGCTCTTGGGTTGGTCCGGACTTTGCGGGCTTGCCCGAAGATCTGCAACAGTTTGTTGCAACAGGTGAGTTTGATGGCCCAAGCATTGATCTGCTCGTGGCTGATCTTCGTGGATTGAGCTAACGGTCCAAAAGAAAAGCCCCTCGGTTTTTGACCGAGGGGCTTTTTGATTTATGGACTTACTGTCCAGTTGCTTTGTTTTGTTGTCCTTGAACGGGCGATGCACTGCCGGGAGCGGTGACATCTGACTTTTTAAGGTTCTCTTCAAATTTCTTCCAAAGGTCTTTGAGAGCGGGATCAGTGACATCGATCTTCGCTTCTTTCAGCATGGACTGAAGTTTCTCGTTGATATCCTTGGTCTGTTGTCCTCGGGCGACGGCAAGTCCTCGCTTAACGAGCTTCTTCCGACTTTCGGTGATTTCCTGAGGTCGGGCTTCGGTTTTGCGAATGATGCTGAATTTGGCGAACATTCCTTGTTGATTCGGAATGGGAACCCATTCTGTGACTTTCCCGGGGGCAGTTTTTTCAACGGCAGCTCGGAAATCCGGTCCGAGTTGGGTGAGGGGGACACCAGTTGGGAACTGTCGCGCTCCGAATTTTCCTCCGGTTGTTTTTGCTTCGGGGTCGAGGCTCAACTTGACCGCAGCATCGGTGAATTTTGTTCCTTCGGTCAGTGCTTTGTCGACTTCTGGTCGGCTTTGGTTATTGGCGACGATCCAGTACATATCGGCTTTGGCGGGGTCTTCAAATTCTGCCTTGTTGTCCTTAATGTACTTATCAACTTCTTCGTCGGTGATTGTGATGCCTTTTGAAATGAGATTTTGTTGGGCCAGGTCAACTTCAACTTGATCTTTGATGCCTTTCATAGATAGTCCGCGGGCTTGAAGATTTTTGACATAACCGGGGCTAACATCGCCAAGGAGTTTGATGTGATTCTCGACGTCATCGGGGGTTGGGGCAACGCCTTCTTTTTTGGCCATTTGGAGGACAAGCTTTCGAACAACGAGGTCTTGCATGGCTTGGAAGGCCAGGGTGTCTTGCACTTGAACATTGACAGGTTGACCTTGGATGCTGGCTCGAACGGTTTGCTTGGCTTCGAGATACTCGAGCAGTTCAGCGTTGGTGATTGGGGCACCGTTGACATTGGCGAATCCACCGGTAGCGGCTTTATCGCCGCATCCGACGAGGGTCAGAGCCATCGCAGCGGTGGCGATGAAGAGGAATCCTTTGAATTTCATGGTGGTGTGTGTCCGACAGTGATTTTGGAAGCATTATCGCTTCCGTGTGTTTGTTCAACACCTATCGTGCATAAAGTGTGCCATAAAGCTAGGCAGAGATATCGAGACTGGGGTGGCTCTCGGGGTCAACGGGGTTGATGTGGCGGATATCGGCTTGTTCGTTGAGATCTTCTGGAGAGACAGTCAGCTCAACGGAATCTTGGTCTGATTCTGCGGGCGGGTGATCGTGCTGAGGGGATTGTTCCCGCTTGGCATTTCGCGAGTTGACCGTGTTTTGGGGAGTTATGCGGTAGGTAGCACTGATTTCTCGGATGTCGCCCATAGCTTGGGCCCTCCTTGATTCGAATTAAGCGACGTGGGGCACTCCTTCATCTTTGAGGTAAGAGCGGAGTCGGCCCATGGCTTGGGTGTGGAGTTGATAGACCCGGCTTTCCGAAACGCCGAGGACTTTTCCTATTTCTTTGAATGTGAGTCCTTCAAAGTAGTAGAGGGCGATGACGAGGCGTTCTCTTTCCGGGAGGCGATCTACACCGGCGGACATGGCGCGGCGAAGTTCTTTGCCGTCCATTTGGTCTTCGGTATCGGCGTCTTCATCCACGATCATCTCGATGAAGTGGATGTGATCCTCGCCTTCTCCAGAGCCACCACCAACGACGTCGTCGAGCGAATAGACATTTGTTTTGCCGACACGGACAAGGAGATCACTGACTTCTTTTTCGGACATACCGAGGAAGTTTGAGAGTTCTCTTTGATCAGCGGGGCGGCCGTATTCTTTTTCGAGGTGTTTTTGGGCTTTATCGAGAGCTTTGAGTTTTTCGCGGATTGATCGGGGCACCCAGTCTTCGTCGCGAAGCATTTCAAGAATTGCGCCTCGGACGAGCGCGATGGCATAGGTTTCAAACTTTACGTCTCTGGTTGGGTCGTATTGGTCAACCGCTTTAATGAGACCGATGACGCCTGCGGAGACGAGGTCATCACGGTCAAGGCCGTTGGGGACGGATGTGACTAAGCGTCCAGATGTAATTTTTACGAGATAGGAATAGTGGTTGATGAGTTCTGATCGTGCACCGGGGCTTTTGTAGACCTTGTATTCAATCCAAGTTCTTTGTAAGGTTTCGGGTGATAGGGGCATTGTTTGGCGAACTCCTGTTGTTTATGCAGCGGCTTCTTCGGGAGGATCAAGGTTGTCATCGTTTTGCTTCGACTCATTTGGAATGAGCGAGCTTGCCTCAACAACTGTTCCACCTGGCTGTCCAAAGATGCTTTCCCAGAGAGCTCCGGCCAGGTGTCCGACAAAGAATGCCACCAATCCACGGACGGTGGAAGTCCATGGTTCGATTCCGTTGACGATACAAACCGCCAATGCGACAAACGCAAACAACCCACCTAAGAGCTTAGGCATGATTGACCTCGCTAGAGGAGAATTTTGCAACTGTCACAGTATTGATACTGGCACCCGGACTTTTGTTCCTTAGGGTGAAGTTGATTATTTACTTCAGGTTTTTTCGGCTGGAGGCTCATGATTGATTTCAATTTTGAGTCCATCGTAGGCGAGTCGGATATTGGGGGGGAGCGAAGATTCGGTTAAAGAATGGTCGTAATCGTCCGATAGGTGGGTGAAAAAAGTGGTTTCAGCAGCGAGTTCTCGTGCTACCTGAAGCGACTTTTCGAAATGGAAGTGGTTTGGATGGGGGGCAAGTCGAACGGCATCAAGGACGAGGGTTTTGAGACCGGTGAGATTGGGCCAGACAGACTCAGGGATGTGGCTGACATCGGTGACGTAGGCGAAATCTCCGATGCGGAATGCGAGGCACGGGATGGGGCCATGTTCAACCCAGAAAGTTTGGAATGTCACCCCGCCGAGGGTGATTTGATCGGGGATATCGATGAGATCGAGTCGCGGCACCCATATTCCGGGCGGATAGTCGCGAAATGCGTAGGAGAAGACTCTCCTTATGTCTTCCTGATATTGGGGTGAAGTGTAAACCGGAATTGAGGTTTGATATTTGAGGCAAAACGCACGGACGTCATCCATCCCCATGATGTGATCCGCATGGGTGTGGGTGATGATGACGGCTTCGATATCTTTGATACCTTCACGGAGAAGTTGGAGGCGCATCTCGGGGGCACAGTCAACGAGGATGTTTCCCGTTGGTCCTTGGATGAGGCAGCTGGGGCGGGTGCGATGATTTTTTGGGTCTGCCAGGAAGGACTCGGGATAGTCTTTTCCGAGTGTGGGAACGCCGTTGCTGGTGCCAGATCCGAGAATGATCGCGGAGGATTTCATCCGGCGAACGATTTTTCTAGAACCTTGAGGGCGACAAAGGTGCTCGGGAGCTCCGTGTATTGGGCAATTCGTTCGAGGCATCGAGCGTAGTTGCGCTCGGCTAGATCATCGTTGATAGGAGTTTCGATGAGGGCGTCGGCAACGATTTCGATGGCTTCTTGGAAGTACCGAGCGCGATTTTGGGGAAGTGATCGGTTTTGTGTTTCAGCGTGTTTTCGGCTGAGTTGTTCGTAGATGGTGTCCCAGCTTTTTCCGGCGATGATTTCGGCTTTTTGGCGAGCGAGGGCTTGATCTTGGAGTTTGCGCCGTTCAACTTGTCGCTTTTTCTCAGTTTCCCAGTCGGCTTCGGTCGTGCCGTTGATGACGATGAGATTTATGCGCTGGTTGAGGCGTCGGCCCATCTCCGATTCGACAGCGGATCGCACTTGGGGGAGTTTGAGGTGACCGATGAGTTGGGAGTCGGAGCCGGGTAGCCCGAGAACGAGTGAATCTTCTTCGAGTGCGACAGGAACTGAGGATTTGAGTGCGGTCCAGACGCCGACTCCAGTGACTCGGTTCATGATTACCGGTAGAGTTTCTTTCCACGCTTCCGCAACTGCCGCCATGATCTCTTATTATGGTTGGTTTTTGTTGTTCTTTGCCTTATTAGGATTTCGTTTCTGGGTCGGGCGTGAATTCGAGGAGTTCGTATCCTCGAATTTTTGCGGTTCCGATGGCACCCGGGGTGAGCGAGTCGGCAAGTGATTGTTCAAGTCGAAGTGGGTGCTTGTCTCCATTTCGGAAGCGGATGAGAACAATGAGCTGGCCTTTTTCTGTCCGGCTCAGGTTGAGGATTTGGCTCTTTGGCTCATTGGTTTCTCGCACCTCGGATTTGTAGTATCCCCGTTCGTTCCAACCTACGATGACGGCGCTGATGAAGCAGAGAACGCCGAGAACCGCGATGGATAGTGTGAGGGGGAGAAATATGGGGCGTGCCACGGATATTTCTTTGTCGTTGGCGGCTTGAACGAGATTTGTAACGGTGGCTCCGAGGAGGAGAATCCAGCCCAGGATCATAAGACTGTAGGCGGTTTTTCGGCGGGGGGTCATGTGATTTGACTTTAGTCTACGGAATTCGTTTGTTGGGGTGCGGGATGGTGAATCAGCGGATGAGGGCTTGAAAGATCAGGAGGACGGAGCCGACGAGGATCAGCACGGCAAAAACGGTGGCGATGAGGGATGCCGTTCGTTCGGCAGCGGTTGGTTCGAGCGATTTGCTTCTCTTTTTGATGAACTCCGATTTTGGAAGAAGGCGATCTAGGATTGTATTGATCTGCTCGATACGGATGAGGGGTGCGGAGGGATCTGGGCGATGGTGGCCGGGGCGTTCGACGGAATAAAGCGGGGCTTCGAGTTCTCTAAGCCGGGTTGAGATTTTCGATGCGAGATCCTGTCGGCGGAGTTCGTGAAGTAGGGCGGAGATTTCAGCTTCGTTGTGACCAGTGGCTTCGCAGATTGCGGCGACGGTGACCCATTCATCGTAGGGAGAAATTTTGTGGGTTTCTTCTGCCAGGGACTCTTCTTGGAGGGATTGAAGGACGGCTTGGAGTTCCTGATCGGATACAAGGGGGGAATTGAGGGTTGCTTCGGTGCCGTCGAAGGGTTGGTGTTTGAGGGACATGGAATTGAGAAGAGTTACGTTGAGATTATGGCTGGAAGGGGTAATTTGGATGAGATGCGTCTGTTTTTTTCGGCGGGTGAGGCGAGTGGCGATGCCTATGCAGCGGCTATTGCGAAGCGTTTTCGGGGAGAGGTTGTGCGAGCGGAGGGAGTTGTTGGAGCCAGGGGTCGGGCGATGGGAATTGACGTTGTGGCGGACAATCGAGATTGGGGTTCGATCGGAATTTTTGAGAGTTTGCGGGTTGCTCCGCGGGTGTTGCGAGGCTACAGGACGGCATTAGCGGCTTTAGCCCAAGGGGAGCCGGGAGTATGCATTCCAATCGATTACGGGTACATGAATATCAAGTTAGCGCGGCGAGCGAAAGAGGTGGGTTGGAAAGTGCTCTATTTTGTGCCTCCGGGGAGTTGGAGGAAGACAAAGCAAGGGGTGGACTTGCCGGAGATTACAAACGAGATTGTGACGCCTTTTGAATGGAGCGCGGAGATTTTGAACAAGATGGGGGGGAGTGCACATTGGTTCGGCCATCCATTGCGGCAGATGGTGGCCGAGTCGGGCGGTGCGGATGGTACTCGAGAGGGAATCGCGGTATTGCCTGGGAGTCGGATGCATGAAATTGAGAGTAATGTTCCGGCGATTGCGGCTGCGTTGCAAAACTGGACAGGACGAGTGAGAGTCAGCCGGGCACCAAACGTTGATTCGGGAGCGTTGCGGGGAGTTTGGCGGAAGGCGGGAGTGGACGAAATTGAGATTGAAACCGAGTTGTATCCGCTCTTAAAGAGTTCGGAAGTTGCGATTGTTTGTTCGGGAACAGCGACTTTGGAGAGTGCGCTTTGTGATTGTCCAACCGTAGTGGTTTATCGCGGTAACAAAATCATGGAGCTGGAATATCGGATTCGCAAGCCGAAATTCGACTACATTAGCTTGCCGAACATTTTGCTGGGTCGGGGGCTGTTACCGGAATTGATTCAGTGGGACGCCGAGCCGAGGAAGATTTGGGGCGAAGTTAAAGAGTTGTTGGGAGTTGGAGCGGAACGACAACGAACGGGGTTTCGGGAACTGGAGGAGATACTGGGGCCGGCAGATGCTTTGGATCGGACGGCGGATTTGATTCGAGAGTTGGCGGGTCGCTGAGGACTTTTTTTGGGACTGGGAACGGGATCAGGGAATCGGTTGTTAGTGTGATCATAGACAACCAGTCGAGGCCATGAGCCAAGTCCAAGGTTAGCGAAGCAGAGCAAGATCATTGCGGGGCGACTCCGAACCAGAGTCCCCCGCATTTTTTTGTGTCTTTGCTGGTATCGGTACGGGGTTTGGGCAAGTTGCCCTGCAGAAATTTTTTCGTTGACCAATTGTTAAACACGGAAGACGTCTGGGCAGACTACTCGACTTGATCGTAGTGGATGACCTGGAAGATGTAACCACACCAACGCAATTCGCCGGCTGAGATTTGTCCTCTCCTTCTCAGTCGGTGTTTTTTATTTGCGGGGCTATAATTTTTTATGGCGTATGGTTGGGAAAGTGATCGGGTTCGACTTGCTCCGATGAATCGGGCGCGGCATTTTGAGAACTGTTTGAATTGGGTGAATGACCCAGATGTGACGGAGTGGCTTTGTATTGGAGATTATCCAACGGGAGAGAAAAGCCAATCGGAGTGGTTTGACCGGATGACGGGGGATACCCGGACTGATGTTATCTTTGCGATTGAGCTTTTGGATGGAACTCATATTGGTCAGACGGGGATTCATGAAATCAATCGGTCGGATGCTTATGGTTCAACGGGGAGTTTTATTGGTGTTCCGGAGATGCGGGGGAAAGGCTATGGAACTGAGGCGGCGAAGCTGAGGGCGTGGTATTGCTTTGAGGTTTTGGGGTTCCGAATGATCATGAGCGGTTACTTCTCTGGCAACGAACGAAGTGCGCGGATGAGTGAGAAAGCTGGCTATGTGGAATACGGTCGGATTCCGAGTCAGTTTTGGAAGCGAGGGGCGTATCGGGATCATATTTTGACACTTTTGACGCGGGAGCGTTGGATGGAGTTGAGTGGGGGTCAGAAGAACTGGTAGCTGGTGAAAAGTTCCGGGGTCGAAATTGGAGCGGGTGATACACTTGCGGCGTGGCGATGAGACCTGCGGTTGCGAGTACGGATGAGTTGATGATTAACGCGCTTCGGTGCCTTTCGATGGATATGGTGCAGGCGGCGAATAGTGGTCATCCGGGGCTTCCGCTCGGGGCGGCGCCGATGGCTTATACGTTGTATTCGAAGTTTATGCGGTTTGATCCGGCGCGTCCGGATTGGTTCAACCGTGATCGTTTCATTTTGTCACCGGGTCATGGCTCATCTTTGCTGTATTCGGTCTTGCACCAGTTTGGTTTTGATCTCCCGCTTGATGAACTGAAGCAGTTCCGGCAATTGGGAAGTAGGACTCCGGGTCACCCGGAGGTGGGTTTGACGGCGGGAGTGGAATGTACCACGGGGCCACTTGGTCAAGGGTTTGCAAATGGTATCGGGATGGCGATCGCCGAACGATGGTTGAATCACCGGTTTGGTGACATTGTTAACCATAAGATTTATGCGATTGTGAGCGATGGTGATTTGATGGAAGGCGTTGCGGTAGAGGCAGCGAGTTTGGCCGGACACTTGGGATTGGGCAATTTGATTTATCTTTATGACTCAAACGACATTAGTTTGGATGGTCCGTGCAACAAGGCTTACACGGAGAATGTTGGTGCGAAATTCCGGGCGATGGGTTGGCATGTGATCGAAGTTGCAGACGGAAACGATCTCCTGACTTTGAACCATGCGGTGGAAACGGCTCGAAACGAAACAAGCAAGCCGAGTTTGGTAATTGTGAAGACGATTATTGGGTTTGCTAGCCCTCTGGCGGGGTCTAGTAAGTCACACGGTGCTCCACTAGGTTCTGACAACGTTGCGGCGACCAAGCAAGCACTCGGTTACCCGAGTTTGGAGCCGTTTTTTGTGCCGGAAGGGTTTGAAGGTGTTGCAGCCGAGGCCAGGAAAAAGGGTGCAGCACTGAGCGCTGAGTGGGATGAGCGCTTTGCAGCTTTTCAGTCAGAGAATCCCGAGTTGGCGGCAGAGTTGGCCTGTGTGATCACAGGTGGATTGCCGGCGGGCTGGTCGGATCAACTCAGAGCTTTGAAGTGGGATGATGGCAAGGTGGCAACTCGTGACGCGGGACAGGCAGCTCTCAACGCGGTGGCGAATTCGGTGCCCTGGGTTGTTGGAGGTACGGCGGATTTGGGGTCTTCTACCAAGGCGGTGATCAAAAATTCAGGCGACTTTTCAATCGAAGATCAACCGAATGGTCGAAATGTTTGGTTTGGCGTTCGGGAACATGCGATGGGGGCGATTGTGAACGGGATGTGTCTGAGTGGTTTGCGCTCCTTTGGCTCAACATTCTTGGTTTTCAGCGACTATATGCGCGGTTCGATTCGGCTGGCATCGCTGTCTCACCTGAGTTCACTGTTCATTTTCAGTCACGATTCGGTCTTTGTGGGTGAAGATGGGCCGACCCACCAACCGGTTGAGCATATCGAAAGTTTGCGGATTATTCCGGGTTTGCAGGTTTTTCGTCCGGCGGATGCTTTGGAGACGGCGGCGTGCTATGAGACAGCGGTGGGATCGGGAAGGGCTTCGGCTTTGGTCTTGACCCGGCAAGGCGTTCCAGTTTTGAATGCTTTTTCTGATCGGATTGGGTCGGGTGTTGCTCGAGGTGGATATGTCTTGGCGGATGGCGATGACGTTGCCCTGATTGCTTCGGGAAGTGAGGTTGGCTTAGCGTTGGATGCACGGGCGGCTTTGGCCGAGCAAGGCATTTCGGCGCGGGTGGTTTCTGTTCCGTGCCGAGAAGTGTTTGTGGCTCAGGATGAAGAATATCGGTCATCGGTGCTGCCAACGGGTGTTCCCCAGGTCGTTGTCGAGGCAGGGGTGACCTCTGGTTGGTTGGGCCTTGGGGCAAGCAATCGGTCAGCGGTTGGGATCAACCGGTTTGGCGAATCAGCACCGGGAGATACCGTCTATGCTCATCTCGGCATGACAATTGACCATGTGGTTGATTCTGTGAAGGCTTTAGTCGGGCGGTAAGAGTCCGAGTAATTCGGCCTCGGCTTCCATTGCGGTGATGCAGTTAGTGATGTGGTCTGTGAGTTCGAGACCAAGCAATTCTGCACCTTGGTGGACGTCATCTCGGTCAACACCAGCGGCAAAGTTGGCGGTTTTGAGTTTTTTGAGAACGCTTTTTGCCGTGAGGCCCCGGATTCGTTCGGGCCGGACGTAGCAGCAAGCAGTAATGAATCCGCTGAGTTCATCGCATGCGAAGAGGGCTCTTTCGATCAAGAATTCTGGTTCGATAAAGGTTTTTGCGGGATAGTGGGCAGCGATGGCTCGGATGATGCTTTCGTCTACGCCCATTTCAGAGAGCAAATTCATGCCCCATAGAGGATGTTCGTCGGGGTGGAGTTCGTAGTCAAAGTCGTGAAGAAGTCCAGCAACCTGCCACTGTTCAATTGGTTCGCCATAGATTCTGGCGTAGAAGCTCATGCATACCTCTACAGAGAGCATGTGCCGCTGAAGGGCTTCGCTTGGGGTGTGCTCGATCATGAGTTGGAGGGCTTCGTCGCGGGTCATGAGTTTGAGTTTAGCTGGTTTAGATAGTCTCTTCGAGCTTGGTCTTTGAGGTGGAGAGTACGATTATTTGACCTGATGTACAGGGCAGGTTCACATTCTTTGCCGTGGAGCAAGTGGGGTCGGTGGGGACTGGGGGTGACTTGGATGGTGAGGAGCAGTTGAGAGCCATAGGGGATGATTTTCAGGTGGTAAAGACCATGGGGATATGGCAATATGCGTTGCTTGATTGCTTCGCTCACGATCTGCAGAAAGGTGTCTGGGGGATCAGAGGAGTTGAGCAGTGAAAAGTCACCGGATAGGCCGACGGGATTGAGATCATTGTCTATGCCGATGATCAGAGTGCCACCTTGTGAGTTGAGGAATGCACAGATTGTTTTGAGACAGGCTGTTTCTTGGTGTTTGTTCTTTTGCTGAGAGGCGGTGTCGAATCGGAAAGTAGCTTTATATTCTCGTGTCATGCTTTCGGGTGGGAAGTAACCTTTGAGATGTTCCGCTGAAGGATCGAACTGGCAAAGTTCCGGATTCAGGTGAAGATAGGCTTTGAGACGGAGAGCGTTTTTGCTGGCAGAAATAAGAACCTTTTGGTTGAGAAAGTCTTCGGCGAGGTGTTGTGGGAATTGTGGTATGAAGTCCTTGAGATACATTTTGGTTGCAAGCTCAAAGAGTAGCGAGTAGTCATCATTGGACAGTGTGAGAGGTGAATGATTGAGGCTAGCTGTTTCATCCCACCATTCGGTGGATTCAAGAGGTGGGCAGATGAAAATCGAGTTGGGAATGGGTGATGGGAGTCTGGATTTTTGGAGAGCACTTGGCTCGTGGATGCCTCTTTCGAATGTGATCCTGATCAGCTGGAATGGTGTATAGGGTGATTCAGGGTCTTGGATGTTGGCTTCGAGAGATAGGAATGTATCTGGGTCAACCTGGTTTAGAAAAGTGAGCCGGACAATCCAGGCTAAGATGATTTCTCTTCGTTGATGCGCTGGTAGGATGCCATTCAGATTCTGTCCCAGACATTCAAGATCATCCATAAGGTGGATTTATGGTTGGCTCCACCGGGCGAGGGTTCGGAAGGAAGTGCTAGAATAAAGAGCGGCGGCTTTGGGCTTCTGGGCTGGTGTCCAAAGGAGGATTCCTGAGTTGATTGATTCAATTCCGCAATCGTTCGGGATGACTATTTCTGATCCTGAGCTGAGGCTGAAGAGGATGCTCCGTCCATTGGATTTGTAATGCAAAACGGATGGGGCATAGAGTCCGGCGATTTCGCCTCGGATTTCGCCGACGGCTTGGGATGTTTTGGTTTCTCGGTCGATGAGACTAACGATGTAGGTTTGGGCCGGAGTTCTTTGGATACCGAGTCCGGAAAGGCTGCCGGGGACGAGTTTAGCGTCAACGAAATTAGCTCCGAGAGGGCTCTTTGTGAACGACTTGGATTCAATGGAATAGGATTCTAGCAGGGAGACGTCTCCGCTGTGAGTGACTGTCGAGAGTTCCCCGTTCTCGAAAATGAGTTTGTCGTTAACTCTCCCGGTGGCTTGAGTGAACGAGTCGAATCGGCCGAGGTAGGTTACGGTTGGTTTGCCCTTGGGGAAATCAAATCTCATGAGGGCTTCGAGCCACGGCTTTCCGGCTTTGTCGTCCCAGCGGAGGATGATAAACGCGGTGTCATTGACTTTTTCCCAACCCGATACGGCAGATACTTCGAGTTTTTTAGTGCCGGCAGCAACATCGCGGTTGATTTGATCGCGCTGTTCTTTGGTGAACAGTTTGTCGGATGTGGCGATGGAGTTATATGTTGCGTAGGTTGATTTATTGTTCTTTCGGAAACCGATGCCGTTGGAATCGAACGTGAGGACGTGATCTGCAACGGGAAGCCAGAGGCGTCCAGTTGCGGTATTCATTGGTTCAAAGCCGGGATTTAAGGAAACATTTGTCTTGCCTTCCGGTCCATTTATGGTAAATAGGTCGTCTTGAAACGTGATTTGTCGCAAGGGTGCTTGCTGGGTGAGAACGATCCCGGCGGCGAGGCTTGCCAAACTCATGGAGAATAGTATGACTTGTCCAGGGTGTCCAAGGTACGACGAAGAGCGCAGAGTTTGCAAAGATGGGAAGATGAACCCGCAGCGTCGCGAGATGGCGAATGAAGTGGTGCGGGTTTATGGGTTACGGGTGATTTGTCCGTTCAATGATTTCCGTGAGGAATTGATTTATGCGCGTTCGGGGCCATTGAGCCGGAAGAAGGACTAGACAGCTTCGGATGGGATTTCGCTTTCGATTTTCTCTATGAGGATGCGCTGGATGCGTCTTCCATCACTATCCTCGATGTGGAAATGATAGTTTTCGTCGGAGATTGATTCTCCGATAGCGGGTTGGCGTCCGAATAAGCCGAAGACATAGCCGCCAATGGTGTCGAACTCTTCGCTTTCAAAATCGGAGCCAATTGTTTCATTGACGTCATCGATGTGCAGTTTGCCGCTGACCGAATGACCGGCATCTTTAGCTTGAATTTCGGTGATTTCTTCGTCGTATTCGTCAACGATTTCGCCGACAAGTTCTTCGACAATATCTTCGATCGTGACGAGTCCGGCGGTTCCACCGTACTCATCTTGGACAATGACCATTTGGGTCTTTTTGGCGCGCATTTCGCCGAGGAGGGAATGGAGTTTTTGGGTTTCGTGAACCGGGAAGACGGGCCGCATGATTTGGTCGATCGGGATGTCGCCTTGGTTGCGGGCGAGGGCGCGGAGAACGTCTTTGGCGTGAACGATGCCAATGATGTTGTCATCGGTTTCCTGGTAGATGGGGAATCGGGAGTGGCCGGTTGCTTCAACAAGGTCAGCGACGGCTTTAATGTCGGCATCGATGGGTATTGATTCCATATCGACCCGGGGAGTCATGATTTCTCGGGCAACAGTGTCGCCAAATTCAAAGACGGATTCAAGGAGTTCTCGTTCTTCTTCTTCGATTCCTCCTGCGTCATCGTTGGATTCAAGAATTTCTTTTATTTCTTCTTCAACTCGGTTGTCGATGGTGAATTTTGCGTTGGTATTGAACCGCTTTGCTATGAGGTTAGCGATGCGGACGCTAACGATGCCCGGGATGCGGAAGATCGCATTAAAAATGCGCAGGAGCCACCCAATTCTCAGCATTGAGTCGATGGGATGGGTGACGGCAACCGATTTGGCTACGAGTTCTGCGACAACGACGTTGATGCCGATGATGCCGATACTGAGGATGGTAGCGGCGATGCTGGCGCTGTAAAAGAAGTCAAGGGGTGGGCTTTGGGGAGTGATCCAGCCGAGTTGGGTAGCGATGGTGGGGGCGGGAATAAGGCACAAAAGAACGAGCCAGGCGCGCATTGTTTGTGCACCGAGGACACAAGCCGCGACGATACTATCTTTGTTTTCAACAAGGAAGTCGAGAGTGCGGGCGGCTCGAGAGTTTTCTTCTTGGGTACGGACGTGACTGGATCGGAGAACTTCCAGGCCAGAAGATCCGGCTACGCACACTGCGTTGATGATCATGATGGCGATAAAGGCCAAGATGATTCCGACTATTGCCGCGGGGTTGGCAAAGGCACTGGATGCTTCGTTTTGATTTGCAGCAGACAAGCTTTGGGCAAATGTGAGAACCGGAATCACAATAACTGCGAGAGTTAGCGTGAGGGTGATCCCATGATTTGCGAGGCTTATCCGCCGCGTACGTTCACTGGGGTCGCTTTTCATGTGTGGACGTTTTTTTGCATTGTATCACTTTGGGATCAGCGCGAAAAGCACGATTCCCACCGTCACGCCTACGGTTGCACCGAGGGCAAGTTCAAAGATGGAGTGAAATTTTGCTTCGAGCCGACTTTGGGCGATAATGGCGGCGAGAAGGATTGCGATCCCGCCGACAAGGACATTATCGGCAAGGATGAGTGAAGCTGTAGCCAGGAAGAATCCAATTGCGGCATGTCCGCTGACGAGGCCGCCTTGGAGGACTTGACCACGTGAACCAATGCCTTTGCCGATGATCACGCAGACGAGAACCAGGGCAAGGCCAACGATAATTCGGCCAACGGGGTTGAGACCGACTCCATCGGCCATGAGGGAGACTCGAATTCGTTCCCACTGACCATCACCGAGAGCGATGAGGGAGCCCACGATGATTGCCATGATGGTGGTTATGAGAACGGCACCAGCGGCGATATCTTTAGCAAATTTGGCTAAGGGGTGGTAATTGGGGCTGGCGAGGTCTACAGTAGCTTCGATTGCGCTATTGAACATTTCCGCGACCAGGACAAAAGTGATCATAAAGAGAAGCACGAGGATTTCGCGGAAGGGAAGTTGGAAGAACATTGCCGCCATCAAAGTCGTGAAGGTGACGTAAAGGTGGATGCGCATGTGGCGCTGTGTGCGGAAGGTGTGAATAACCCCTCGAAAAGCGACACGGAACGGAGAAAGGAGGTCGGGGCTAGCCAATGTGCTCGTACTCCTCATAGGGGACAGACATCCACGATTCGTCGGTCGGGAGTCCGACAGCTTTCATGACAGCATTCATGGCGGCGATCATCTGGTCTTGTTCGTTTGGTGTGTGATCATCAAAACCGACGAGGTGAAGTGTTCCGTGAACGGCGAGCATGGCGGCTTCTTCCACTGGTTTGACCCTCCGTTTTTGGGCTTGGTAAACCGCTACGTCCCAATTGACGACGACATCTCCAAGGGTTGTTGGATCAAATTCTGGGCCAGGAAATGTAAGCACGTCGGTCACGTTATCTTGTTGACGGAATTGGCTGTTCAAGCGGCGCACCTCGTCTGATGGAGCAAGGGTAATGACAAGTTCCCCGTGGGGTGCATTGTGACGCTGGAGGGCGAAGAGTACTGCGCGTCGGATGGGCTCATAAACTTTGCGCTTCGGAAGAGTGTTCTGTATGATCACTCGGTGTTTTGTTTTCAAGACTTCGTCCTCCTTGGTCAAGTTGTACGGTAGCCCCAACGGTCGTGACGGCTGAATCTTTGGGATATTGAACTCGCTCATGGCGAACAGCGCGGAGGGTGCGGCAGAAGCTATCTGCGATGACTCCGAGTTCACGGAATGTGAGATCAGATTCATCGAGTTGCCCATCGGCGCGGGATTTTTCGATGAGATTGGTGACGTAAAGCTCAAGTGTTTGGTCGCGAGATGCCACGCGGGAAGCGGCTTCGACAATATCGGCAAGATGGAGGATGGCGGACTCTTTGGACTGAGGTTTGGGGCCAGGGTAGCGGAATTTCTCTTCCAATTCGGGGGAGGGAGTGGTGCCGCGTTCTTGCATGGCCCGGTGGAAGAAGTAAGTGATCAGGCTGGTGCCGTGATGTTGGGCAATTCCATCGACGATGACTTGCGGGAGCCGTTGCTTTTTGGCCATTTCCACACCGTCGGTGACGTGGGCAGCGATAATCTGGGCACTCAGGCTGGGGCTGAGTTCGTCATGGATGTTGTCGCCGATCTGATTTTCGATGAAGTAGTTTGGGCGTGCGGTTTTGCCGATGTCATGGTAGTAAGCCATTGTTCGACAGAGAAGGGGATTGGCTCCGACTTCGCGGGCGGCGGATTCGGCGAGGTTGCCCACTCCAACACTGTGGGCGTATGTTCCTGGTGCTCGGAGAACGAGTTCTCGGATGAGCGGTTGTTCGGGTGAGCAAAGTTCGAGAAGAGTCCAGTCGGAGACGATGCCGAACAGCTTTTCGAAGATTGCCACTCCAAGCCAGAAAATGGCGGTTGCAATAATGGCGGCAATGCCACCCCAGAGCATGGCTTCGTACCAGGCTGCATTCATGGCGGGCATGAGGAGCACCATGCTGACGCTGATGATGCTTTGGGCAAGCACTTGAACGGACATCGCCCGAATGAGATCGCTTCGTTGTTTGAGGGGATTGACGACGTGGGCAGCAACCGAACCAGCCAGCCATGCTCCGGCGGCGAGGTCAACCGGTACGGCACCAGTTATCCCGAGAAGGAGGACGCTCATGCTGAGGCTGACAATACTGAGGCCGGATGATGCCAGCGCTCCGATCAGCATGGCCTGGGCGACAAGCGGGGCCATGAGGAGAAATCCGACTCGAGTGAGGTCATCGGGATTCATTGCGAGGTTGGCAACTTGAGTACCGGCGACGGCAAGCAAGCTTATTACCCAGATTAATTTTTCAAGCCGGGATCGATTGATTGAGTTTGTTTCTACTGATCGGAGATGGGCACTCAGCATGATCCCACTGAGAATGGCGAGGATGAGGGTTCCGATTGCGACAGAGACAGTGACGGGCCACTCTCGGTGAATAAGAAGTAACACAGCCATTGTGGCGGCTCCGGTCAGGCGAAGCCCCACTTTGAGAAATATTGTTCCAAGGTTCGCCTTTCCTTCTCCAGAGAGGCGGGTCCAATTTTTAATGCTGAAGTCAGCCATAGTGCGCCCTGACGTCAGGGCCTTTGCTTAGTTTAACTGCGTTGTGGTCGTTTGCGTGCAGCTTTTCGTCGCTTTTCGCTCGGCTTTTCGTAGTGGGCGTGATCTTTGAGCTCACGAAGGAGTCCGCTCTGCGCAATTTTGAGGTTAAAGCGCTTGAGGGCCTGGTCGATGGATTCGCTGTTTTGGACGCTGACGTAAATCATTTCAATTCACCTTGGAGCGATGAAGATACCGCATTCCAAGTTACTGAGTTCGGGTCCCGGTTTGGGGTGGGAGTTCTCCTACGAAGACATAGTCGGCAAGTCCCCGGCTGACTTTACGGTTGGGCTCGTCTGAAACGCACACGACGCTGATTGAATTCGTCCCGTCCATTTGCTTGAGGCGATAGTTGATTCCTTGGTCGTACATGACATGACCTGATCCGGCAAGGATGACCATGATGTTTTTTTTGTATGGCCAATCGCGACGCCAATCGAGAGCGGTTTTTGCCATGCCTATATCCCAAGTGACTTGACCAGCGAGCATGTTGAACCCGGATCCGTTGAGGGGGTGACCTCCAATCAGGGCAGAGACTACTTTTTCGTGGTTACTATTGGTGAGATCCATGTAGGGAACCCACTTTTTTTCGAATTCGGTGAATGCTTCGTAACTCTCGCGGCTGGCTTTTCGCACCATTTCCCGCGGAACGTTGAGAGCGGTCAGTCGGAGCTTGTGGTCTCGGATGGCCTCGAACACGGGTCGGTAGGCATTGAAATTGTGTCCCCAAGTGTTCTTCCAATCGCTTGAGACCTCAAATTCTTCTATGGTTTCCATACCGGAACTCAGGCCGTTGACTTGCATTTGTCGGTCGCGAGTGACCATTTCCATGCCGACAGTGACGAGACGTCCTCGCTTCACGAGGGCGCGAATGATGTCGGCTTGGGCCTGGTGGTGAGATGGGGTTGCGTGGCTCTCCCCAACAAGGATGAATTGAACGGAGTCAGCGGCAGCGGCGATCTCGTCGGGGGTTGAGGGTTTTCCGGAGCGAGTGTCGGTGTATCCCATTCGGGCGGTGACGGTGCCTTTTCGTCCGATGTCGAGCAGGTATGGGTCGGGGGCGTCCTGGGTTTTGGTCAGAGTGATGCAGAGGGCAAGGGTAGTGATCATGTTGTTAGTTTACGGATTTTGGGAGTGAATGTTCGGCGAGGTGGCGAGCAATTTCAGCCGGGAAGGATGGCCGGTTATAAATCCAGCCGCTGTAAATCTGTATGAGATCGGCTCCGGATTCGAGCCGTTCTTGAGCATCAAGAGGGTTGAGGATTCCGCCTACGCCGATGAGATGGAGTGAGGGGGGCGCGTTGGATTTGAGATATTTGAGGACGGCAAGCGACTTCTCCTTGACCGGAGCACCACTGAGTCCTCCTTGAATTTGGGGATCCGTAGGAAGCATATCTCGGCTGATCGTGGTGTTAGTGGCGATGAGGCCAGTAAGTTGGAGGTCAGATGCGACTTGGAGTATTTCGTCAAGAGCAGATTCTGTGAGGTCGGGGGCGATTTTGACGAAAAGGGATTTTGTGTCGTCGATCGTTTTGATTTCGGAAATTATTTTTGTGAGGGATTCGCGATCTTGAAGAGAGCGGAGACCCTCTGTATTGGGAGAACTGACGTTTATAGCGAAGTAGTCGCCGTGTTCGAGGAGCAGTCGAAATGAATAGGAATAGTCTTCATGGGCTTCTTCAAGGGGAGTGATCTTGCTTTTACCGATGTTGATGCCGAGGGGGATTCCGGGTTGAGCGGATTGGAGGCGGGCAAGAAGGGCATCGGCTCCGGCATTGTTGAATCCCATACGATTGATCACTGCTTTGTGTTCGGGAAGGCGAAACAGGCGAGGTTTGGGGTTTCCGGGCTGGGGATGGCGGGTAACGGTTCCGACCTCGATAAAGCCGAATCCAAATGACTGCCAGTGGTTGAGGGCAAGGCCGTCTTTATCGAACCCGGCGGCAAGACCGACGGGGTTTGGGAACGTGACGCCGAAGAGGGTTTTTTCGAGACATGGATTGCTGTAAGGAGTTCCTCGCATGAACCCTTTTGCGATTGCGGTCATGGCTACGTGGTGCACTTTTTCTGCGTCGCAGCGGAAGAGGAGGGGACGGATTGACTCGTACAGGGCTTCTTTCATTTGGTGGAGCTTGGCGCGGGGAGGGCAGTGACTTTGGGGTTCGACTGGGTTGCGGGAACAACCCAAAAAATGATGATGCCAACGAGCAGGATGATGAGGGGTACCCAAGGGAGTTTTTCTGAGGAGCGGCCCGCCATTTGGCGGTGAGTATATCTTGGTAAGATTGCGGGTATGGCCCAGGTGAGTGGAGGGAATGTTGAGAGATGGTTACAATCTCCGGCCCTCGCATGGTTGTTTGAGACTTTTACGTTTGTTGGGGAAGTCGTTTTGCTTTTGGGGCAGGCATTGGGTCGGATTTTTCGGCGACCGTTCGAGTGGAAAGAGCTGTTTGGACAGATGTCATTTGTGGGTGTGAGTTCAGTGCCGATTATTGCTCTCACCACTTTGAGTTCGGGAGCGGTCATTGCGCTTTACTCAGCGGATTTGTTGAAGAGCTTTGGGGCAAGCGGATTGGCAGGGGCGACGGTTGCATTGAGCGTGACGAGAGAGCTGGCACCCGTTTTGGCAGGGATCATGGTGGCAGCTCGGTGTGGGAGTGCTATGGCGGCCCAGATTGCGACGATGGCGGTTACGGAGCAGATTGATGCGATGCGATCCTTGCGGGTTTCGCCGATCAATTATTTGGTTGTTCCAAGGTTGATTGCCTGTGTGACGATGTTGCCTATTTTGGGTGTTGTTGGGATGTATGCAGGGGTTTTTGGCGGATATTTGGTGGCGGTACCGGTGAGTGGAATTCCGCAGGGAGCGTTTGTCAAGTCAATGCAACAGTATTTGGTGCTCAGCGATATTTATGGGGGGATGATCAAAACGTTAGTGTTTGGTGTGATCGTGGCTTTGGTGGCGTGCCAACAAGGATTGAGGACTTCTGGTGGGGCGGTCGGGGTCGGACATGCGACGACGCGTACGGTCGTTCTGACGATGGTTTTGATTTATGTTGCCAACTACTTTTTGACCGCAGTATTGTTTAAGTAAGCGCGGGTTGTCCGAAGTTGGCGACGGATTCGTAGGCTTTGATGGCGATCCGCGAGGCAGCGAGACCGTCGGCGATGGTGGACATAGGCGGACGTTTTTCGATGATGGCGTCGAGGAAATCGTTGACCATTGCGGCATCAAGGTTGCTTCCCGATCCAGCTTGGTGGACGCCGTTTGGGTTGGTAACAACTGCACCTTGGGCGAAGAGATCGAGTTCGATAACGCCTTTTTCGCCAATGAGATTGAGCTTGACATTGCCCCATGTCGCGGCGTTTGCGGGACGGCTCCATGACGAGTCAATCGTTGCGAACTGTCCGCCTTGGTAGTCGATGGTGACCATGGCGGTGTCATCAAATTCTCCAGAGTAGTGGTTGTTGCCTGTCTGGGCTTGGACTTGGGTGGGTTGTGATTGGAAAATCCGGCGTAAGAGATCAGCGACATGAACAACGTGATCGATCATGGCTCCACCTCCGCTGAGGGATGGATCGGTGAACCAGCCGAAGGGGCATTTTCCTTGGTTCGTAGTATTGGCGGCGAGGAGTTTGCCAAGATCACCTTTTTCGATGCGGGCGAGGGCATCTTTGAAGTTCGGCGAGAACGGGCACGGAAAGGCAGTCGCAAGGGTGAGGGGGGAGCCTTGGATGAGTTCTGCGATTTGCCGGGCGTGATCGGCGTTGGGGGCGATGGGTTTTTCGCAGAGGATGTGTTTTCCGGCACGGATTGCAGCGGCGATATGATCGCGATGGTTCATATTTTCGCTGGCGATGGCAACGGCGTCAACTTGATTGAGGAGAGTGTTAAGTTCGGTTGTTGAGTGAGAATCAAACTTTTGGGCGAGGGCTTCGGCTCGTTCTCTTTCGTTATCCCAAATGCCGACAAATTCCGCCTTGGGGTTTTTGGTGAAGCAGGCGACAAAAGAGGGGGCATGGACATGGGCGGCGGAGATCAGTCCAACTCGGATCGGCATGGATTCAGTATGGCCCAGCGGTAGACTTCGGTGCATCATGCCCGACAAGCATCTCGTGATTATTGATGGCTACAGCTTGCTGTTCCGCGCGTTTTATGGAACGCGATTCTTGAGTACGAGTGATGGTCGTCCGACGAACGCTTTGTTTGGGTTTGTTTCGATGTTATTTCAGCTTTTGGAGCAGCATCAGCCTCAGGCGATGATTGTGGCGTTGGATGCGCCGGGAAAGACGTTCCGCCATGCGGATTATGCGGAGTACAAGGGGACACGCCGAGAGACTCCGGAGGAGTTGGTGAGTCAGCTGATTTACTCTCGGGAGTTGATCGAGGCGCTTGGGATTCCGATGATTGAAGTCACGGGGTATGAGGCAGACGATGTTGTGGGAACGGTGAGTCGGTTGGGGGAAGAGAATGGGTACCGAACCACGATAGTCACCGGCGACTTGGACTCTCTCCAACTCGTTGATGAGTGTGTGAGCGTGATGACCACGAAGCGCGGAGTAACGGACGTTGTGATCTACGACGTTGCGGCGGTGCATGAGCGTTATGGGTTTGGACCGGAGCGTGTTACAGACTATAAGGCTTTGGTGGGGGATACAAGTGACAATATTCCGGGAGTACCGGGAATTGGGGACAAGACGGCGACGTTATTGATCAAAGAATTTGGCTCTATTGAGGGGATTGTTGAGAGATCAGCGGAAGTGCCGGAGAAGTTCTGGAAGAAGATTGAACCGAATCAAGACCAAATGGTCAAAAGTAAGTGGTTGGCGACAATTGTCCGTGATGTTCCGTTGGAGTATGACTTTGCACCGTACAAGCTGAGCGCGGAGAAGGTTGCGAAAGCGCAGGCCATGCTCACGAGTTTAGAGTTTCGAGGTCCATTGCGAAAATTTGAGCAGGTTATGGCACCGTATTTTGAAGGGGGTTCTGAGGCGATCGCTGTGACCCCGAGAGCGGCGGCGATTGAGATTAGTTACGACGACGATGTGATGGATGCGGATGAGCTGCGGAACTGGGTGGGGGATGCGCGATTTGCGATTTTGATGGCGCAAGCAGAGGCCCAAGGATCACTCTTGGATGAGGATATTCAGTTGGCTTATGTAGCGGTCAGTCGGAGCGTACGGCGGGCGAGCCGTGAGGCGGCTCTCGCGTTGTTTCAACAGGATCCGAGTCGGGCCATCGCGCACGAGTCAAAGCCGTTTTACAAGGGTCAGGCGCATCCAATAGGGGTACCTGGCTTTGATGCGACTTTGGGCGCATACGTTTTACAGACTGGTCGGTCTAATTATGCGCTGGGAGATTTGGCGCAAGGGTTCTTGGAGCTGGATGCGCCTCCGCCAACACCGCAGGATCAGGCGGCTTGCCTCTATGCTATGGAGGCGGTTATGCGAGAACGGATCGAGAGAGAGGGACAGACGAAAATATTGGATGAAATTGAGTTGCCGCTGGTGCCGATATTGGCGAGCATGGAGCATTACGGGATTGAACTTGATGCTGATTCGCTCAAAGAGTTTTCGACCGAGCTCGAGCACGAACTCGGAATAGTGCAGAAACGGGCTTGGGAATTGGCGGGACAAGAATTCAACATTTTGTCTCCGAAGCAGATTGGAGAAATTTTGTTTGACCAGATGCAGATTCCGGGCGGAAAAAAGACAAAGACTGGTTGGGCGACGGGGGCGGAAATTCTGCAGGAGCTGGAAGTGGAGCATGAGATCGCGGGAGCGATTCTGCATTATCGTGAGTTAGCGAAATTGAAGAACACTTATGCAGACTCGCTACCTAAGATGAAGGGGTCGGACGGTCGGATCCATACGAGCTTTAATCAGGCAGTTGCGGCGACCGGGCGATTGAGTTCAAATGAGCCGAATTTGCAGAATATTCCGATTCGAACGGAGTTGGGGCGAAAGATTCGCAAGGCGTTTGTGGCGGCGGATGGGTTCACATTGGGTTCGTTCGACTATTCACAGATTGAGCTCCGGATTTTGGCACACATGTGTCAGGACGAGAACCTGGTAGCGGCGTTCCAAAAGCGGGAAGATGTTCATCGCGTGACGGCAGCTTTGATGTACGGGATCGCTGAAGATACGGTTACGAAGGAGCAACGGGGCTACGCAAAACTCTTGAATTACGCGGTGCTTTATGGTGTGACAGGATATGGATTGGCGGCGCAATTGGGCCGGGGATTTAGTGTCGAGGAAGCAAACTCGCTGATCAAACAGTACAACGAACGATTCCCGAAAGTGAAGGCATTTACGGAGGGGATGGTTGAGGAAGCCCGAAGCAAAGGATTCACGACGACGATCAGCGGTCGGCGGCGCAATTTCCCAGATATTCATGCGGGAAATCGGACAACGCGAGCTTATGCTGAGCGGCAGGCGATGAATGCTCCGATCCAGGGAACTGCGGCGGACATGATCAAGCTGGCGATGATTGATGTTTACAAATCAATGGCGGGCCGAACTTCGCGGATGTTGTTGCAGGTCCATGACGAATTGGTTTTTGAGTGCGCTGATGATTTCACTGCGGTGAAAGATCAGATTCGAGGTGAGATGGAGAATTCCCTTCCGATGAGCGTTCCGATTGAGGTGGACGCGAAGTTCGGGTCGAACTGGATGGAGATGACTCCGGAACTGCGCTGATCTGTTGTTTAGTTTTTGGTTGGGAAGATTTGGATTTCGCTGATCGTGATGGGAGTTTCCCCTCGATTGATGAACCGAACGTAGCGCATTTGTGCGGTTCGGTTGATGATGGGTGTTGTTACGGCCTCGCCGACTTTTGTGCCGTAGAGTTGACTAAGAAATGGAAGATTTTCCAGGGTGACCCATCGAATCGCCGAGGAGATGTTTTGGGACGTGCCGTATTGGAAGATGTGAAGCGGGGCACTCACGTCGCCGATAGTGGTAAGGTTGATCTGCCCAATCATCCGGTCGCGTCCGAGATCAATTTCCGTCCATTGACCGGGAGCGATGGTAAGTCCTTGATCCAGGTTGCCATCAACCAGTTTTGAGAGTTCGGCGGGAAATCGTCCGGCAGCGTCGGTGATGATGCGCTCGGAGGCGAGATTTTGAGTGAAATCGAGGGCTTGGGTGGGAAGATTGAATCGGAGTTCAACGCTCGCTATGCCTGAATTTCCTCGATCAAACCATTCTTGGACTTGCCAGATTGGGAGCCAGGTTGTGGCGATTGCTCCGTTTCGTTCGGCGCGGGCGAGGAGCCAGGCGGAGTTAGCCGCATCTTTAAGGAACAGTGGATTAGCTTTAACTTCTGCGTTGGTGAAGTAAATGATGCCTCCTTTACCGGAGTCCCCAGTTAGGATGGGAGCGGAGCTACCTGGGCGGAAGAGGCTTATCTTTGTATCGATCAGGGCATCACCGTGGGCGGAATATGCACGGGCAAGCAGACCAGAGCTGAAATCTGACCAAGTGAACGGCTGGTTCGCGGGTTTGCCGAGACTGGCTTGGAGGTAAGCAACTTCGGCTCGGCTGATCAATCCTTCATCGGGGAGGGGGACAGGATTGCCGGGCGTATCAAACCCAGGGGTTGGGAGTTCTAGGCTGGGAATTCGGCGTCCATCGTCACGAGTATCAGGAAGCCAACTGAGGTTAGAATTTGCGGCATTGATCCATGGGGCGGCATCGCTTGGGGGAGTCCGGTATGAGCCGTTAAGGGACGTGAGGGATCGAACAGCGGTGCGGAGTATTTCGACTTCGGAGAATTCGCCGAGGTCGTTGAGATTGACACGGTAATCAGCGGCAAGGGGATCGAGGGCGAGGTTGAGCCGGAGGTATGTTCCTTCGGGGAATTGGATGCTTCGACTGAATGGGAAGATGTGGTTGTTGAGTCGGGCGACGAGGGCTTGGTAAAGGAGTAAGGGTTCGCCAGCGGGGCTGAGTTCTTTGATGGCGGCGAGTTGCTCGGGCGTAGCTTCAAATGCGATAGTTCGCCCAGAGAGGGCAAGGGTGAGGGTGTTGTTACCGAGGTGTTGATCGCCTACAGCGGTGATTTTAGTTTGAAGTTGGATACGACGGGGATCGGATGGGTCGCCGGCTTTCCGGCTGGCAAAGCGGACGGATTTAGTTGAGCCTGGTTCAATCGGGCCGATAACGTCGACGGTTTGGGTGGCTTCTCCGGTCGAGGCGAATTCGAATGTTGCACCAGCTGCGGGAGCGGAACCGACATTTTTGATGATAGCGAGGTAGTTGCCCTCGGTGTCGGTCTGGGTTACCGTCATGATAGCAAGGTCAGAGCCTGCGGGGGTTGTTTCTTCCCATTCGAGTTCGAGCCGGGGGCGCTCGGCTCCGGTATCGCCGCTGAAGAAGGCGACACTTCGTTCGCTCTCAATGCGGAACCCGAAGTGTGATTGGGGATTGTTGAGTTGGTTTTGGATTGCTTCGGTGATTCCGGTGATCTCAAGTTTGTCGAGATTGAGTTCACTGGCTGCGGTAGTGATGGAGACGATGTCGGCGGTGCCTTTCGCGCCACCGTCGTTCCATTTGTAGCCACCAGGGCCCTGGATGGCGTGATTCCAGGTTGCTTGGCCCCAAACTGTTCGGGTCGGATCGACTCGGTCGAATCGAAGGACTCGGTTTTCACCTTCGATCCATCGGCGCGAGATGCTTGAAACCGTGACGGGAGTTGCTGAGATATCGCGGCTGAACGTGAGGATGATTTTGGCGGATTTGAGCTTTTTGCCGTTGTAGCGTTGCCATTGGAGTTGGGGGAAGTCAACGAGGATGGCCCGGCGATTGCCGAGGACAAGGGCGGCTTCTCGACCGTAATTTGTGGTTGGAGTGGCCGGATCGATATAGGTATCGAAAACGGGAGCGAGCTGAGCGCGGGCGGACAGGTCTGCGGAAGTGAGACCGGGTTCGAGAGAACCTATAAGAAATGCCGGGATCAGCATGGGGCAGAGTTTATCTTAACTTGGGGGTGTCAATCGGGGAGGATGGCAACATAGTGGACTCGATCACTGGTTTTATTGGGTCGGTCGAGGGTGTAGGAGTCGTAGATGTCACAGGTGATGAATCCAGCGTCTCGTAGGGCATCGCGCACTTCTTCATCCGAATGTGCTCTTTGGACGTGGACTTCTTGGAAGACTTCGTCGTTGCGTTCGAAGTCCATTTCGACGCGGATGATCTTTGTTTCGGGATTGTAATCGCCTTTCCAGTAGTATTTGATGAGGGCTCGTTTTCGCTGATCTTCTTGGTCGAACATTCTTTGTTCGAAGGCGTAGGGGGTGTTGAGGTCAAAGATGAAACTTCCGCCGGGGAGGATGTGCCGTGCTACATGATGGATTGCATCGCGCAGTCCCTCGAGGGTGGTGATGTAGTTGAGGCTATCGAAAAAACTGTAGGCTCCTTCGTATTGGTCAGGCAGATCGAGTGATGTGGCGTCCGCGACGTGGTATTCAATTTGGAGGTCTTTGGCGACGGCTTTTCTACGGGCTTCGGTGATCATTTGCTCACTGAGGTCGAACCCGGTGACTTGATAGCCGGACTCGGCGAGGAGTTCGGCGAGGGTTCCTGTTCCGCAGCAGACGTCGAGCAGGGTGTCGGGATCGAGTTGATGCCGCGTGAGGAGAAGGCGGTAGTAACCGGCCCACATGTCGTAGGGGACATTGGCCATCAGGAGGTCGTAGTGGGGGGCGATGGGGCCGAAACTCGCCATGAGCGGGTTTATTGTGGGCTTAGCCTTTGGCTTGTTGCCGGGCCCGGATGATAATGGCGAGGCTATTGAGGACGATCAGCAGTCCCATCAGAACAAGGATAGCGGCGGCGGCGGCGATACGAAATTCCTCTTTGGGTTGTCCGATCCAGTCAAGGATTTGGAGGGGTAGTACGGTGTACCGGTCATCGAGGCTGTCGGGAGGGAATGTAACAAGCCCGACGGCACCGACGACGATGAGGGGGGCAGTTTCACCGATTGCGCGGGAGGCGGCGAGAATGATTCCGGTTAGGATTCCGGGGATCGCACGGGGAATTACCGCGCGGCGGATGGTTTGCCACTGGGTGCTTCCGAGGGCAAGGCTTGCTTCGCGGTAGCTTTTTGGTACGGCCTTGAGGGCTTCTTGGGTGACGAGGATGACCATGGGCAAGACGAGAATGCTCATGGTGAGGGCTCCGGTGAGGATGGATTTCCCGAGGCCAATAACGGTGACGAAGAGGGACAGGCCGAGCATTCCGAAAACGATGGAGGGGACTCCGGCGAGATTGCTGATATTGACTTGGATGAAGCGGACGAGGCGGTTTTTCCGGTAAGTGAATTCTTCGAGATAGATCGCGGCAGCGACTCCAACGGGGACGACGAAAATGATTGTAAGGGCCATGATATACATGGAGCCGACGAGCGGGCTCCAGATTCCGGCTTTGTCAGGAAACATTTGGCTGGGGTTGGCTTTAATGAAGTCGAGGCTGACTCGTCCGACGCCATCCACAACGACTTTGTAAATGAGAGTGCAGAGAATGGCGACAGCGATAAAAGCGGCGAAGAGGCAGATGCTTTGAAAGAACAGGTTGCGGCGCTTGCGCTTTTGGGTGTGAGCGGGGGGATTGAGGAATGCGGGAGTGCTCATGGTTTAGCGTCTCCCCGCCATTTTTCGGACGTAATGTTGGGCGATGAGGTTGAGAACGAAAGTGATGAGGAACAGAACCAGACCGATTGCGAAGATCGATTGGTAGCGGATATCGCCTCGAGAGATGTCGCCTTTGGAAACGTTGACGATTTGAGCGGTCATGGTCATGACTTCGTTTCCTGGGTTGAAAGTGAGTTGAGGGGTTGCTCCAGCGGCGATTGTGACGGCCATTGTTTCACCGACGGCTCGTGAAAGAGCGAGGATAAAGCTGGCCACGATCCCGCTAAATGCGGCGGGAAGGACTACTTTTGAGATGACTTCGGCTTTGGTGCATCCCAGTCCAAATGCGGCTTCTCGGAGAACTTTTGGGACGGCAGTGATTGCGTCTTCGCAGAGGCTGCTGACGAGAGGGAGGGTCATGAAGCCGACAACGATTGCCCCAGCGGCGGCATTGGCGGGTCTGAATTCGGGGAAGAATGGGCTGAGGGTGGGAAGAATCTGCGTCAGGTATTCAGTTCCTCCGCGGAGTCCGGGGGTGACAAGCGAGAGGGCAAAATAACCAAAGACCACGGAGGGAACACCAGCGAGCAGTTCCAGAATGGGTTTGAGAATTTTGCGAACTTTGCTGGGAGCGTATTCGCTGAGATAAATCCCAACGCAGAGTCCGAGGGGAATCGAGACAATTCCGGAACCGATTGTGATGAGGAGAGTCCCGGTGACAAGAGGGAGAACGCCGTATTTGGGATCATTGCCCATCATTTCCCATTTGGTTCCGGTAAGAAATGATGAGATCGGAATTTGTTGGAAGAAGGGGATGGATTCAAGAAAAAGAATGCTAAAAATTCCGACGGTTGCGACGATGCTGAACGCGGCGCAGATGAAACAAAGACCGCGCACGATCGCTTGAGTGATCGTGCGCGACTTGCCGATGGCACTGCTCTTGGTGAAAGAGCGGTTTGATTTGATGTTAGTCAGATCAGCGGATGCCATCGATGGTTGGAATTAGTTCGCAGACTTGAGAATATCAATGATTGACATTCCGGCCTTGTCTTTGTTGTTGAAGATGCTGCCAACGGTTTTAGCTTCGGCACGGGCCTTGATCATCTCAGCGGCTTCGGTGGGAAGCGGGAGGTAATCAGCGGCTTCAACGGCTTTGGCTCCATTCTCACCAAGGGCGAAGAGGACGAAGTCGCTGACCAGGGCGGAGGATTCCATTTTGGCTTTGTTGACGTACATGAAAAGTGGTCGGCTGAACGGACTGTAGGTACCATCAACGATGGATTCCTTGGTCGGTTCGATTGCGCCTTTGCCTGCATCGACAGGTACGGCTCGAACTTTATCGCTATTCTGAATGTAATAGCTGAAGCCGACGTAACCAAGAGCGTTGGGTTCGTTTGCGACACCAGTGACCAGCGGTTCGTATTCGGCTTGCTGGGAGTAGTCAGGTCGAACGTTATCTTTATCGCCGTTGACGACTTCATTAAAGTACTCATAGGTGCCGTGGGCGTCGGTTGGTCCGTAAAGTTTAATTTCTTCGGCGGGCCAGGACGGATCAACTTCATTCCACATTTTGACCTTCGAGTCTTGATTCCAAATCTTGTTGAGTTGCTCGATGGTGATGGACTTAAGCCATTCGTTTTTCGGGTTAACGATGATGCAAAGGCCGTCGAGTGCGACTGGGACTTCGATGAATTCGATTCCGGCTTTTGCAAGCTCGGCAACTTCGTCGTCTTTGATGGGTCGAGAAGCATTGGTGATGGCGGTTTCGCCTTTGATGAACATCTTCATCCCGCCGCCGGTTCCAGCTTTGCCGACCGTGATTTCTGCACCTTGTCCGAAAAGTTCGGCGAGTGCGGCACCAATGGGATAGACCGTACCGGAGCCATCGATGGCGAGGGATTGACCGGAGTAGTCAGCAGCTTTGGCTTCTGTTTTCGATTCTGAACCGGTTCCAGAAGTTTCGGTTTTGGTTTCGGTTCCAGAACAGCCAGTCATGAGTCCAAGAACGATGGCGGACAAGCCGATGAGGGCGGAGATTTTTGTCAGTTTCATGCGTGCCTCTAACAGCCTGACGTTACAGAGATTGTGTTAACAAAACGTTAACAAAAGGTCCTCAGGCGATGAATTGTTAAGAAGTCCTATCAATGACGGCAAAGGCGATGGCGAGGTCACGCTCGTGGCTTATGGTGATGTGGATCTGAAGGATTTCTGACTGAAAAGCGGGATGGCAGATGGTGGCTTTGGGAGGTTGAAGGGGTTCGTTGAGGACTTCGACTTGGTGCCAAGAATTGACACAAGGGAAGGCTTTCTTGATGGCTTCTTTGGCCGCCCATCTCCCCGCGACGTACTCGGGAGTGAGTTCTCGATTTTGTTCGGCGGGAGTGAGGATGCGGTTGATGAAAGCCGGATTTTGCATTGCTTGAGCGATGCGGGGAATCGAGGCGATGTCGGTGCCGATGCCGATGATCATGAGTTTGCGTCTTGGAGGAGTTCGGCCATATCAACGAGTTTGATTTCTTCGTTGGTGACTTGTTTGATACTTGCGTCGAGCATGATTCGGCAGAAGGGGCAGCCGAGGGCGACGGTTTTCGCACCGGTGGCAAGGAGTTCTTCCGCTCGGCGATTTCCGGGGCGTTGATCAGGCTCTTCTTCCATCCACATCCGCCCTCCGCCGGCACCGCAGCAGAGAGTTTTCTTGCCGTGATGCGTTGGTTCGGCGAGGATGTTGTTTGAGTCGGGGGCAATACCGATTTCTTTTGTGAAGAGGGGGGTGGACGAATCGAGGTTCGAAGTTTGACCAACGAGTTTCCGGGGTGCGTCGGAAATGTTATTGACCCGAGCGAGGTAGCAGGGGTCATGGTAGGTGACGGAGCCGGGAAGGGTTTGGGCAGATTTGAGGCGTCCGGATTCGACGAGTTCGGCGAGAAGTTCGGTGTGGTGGACGACTTCCAGGTCTGTTAGACCGAGATCGGGATATTCGTTTTTGAGTGTGTTGAGGCAGTGGGGACAGGCCGTTACCACTTTCCGAACGTTGTATTGGTGGAAGGCGGCGACGTTGGTGTTGCCTTGATGTTGGAATGTTGCTTCGTCGCCGATTCGCCGAGCGGGGTCTCCGGTGCAGGTTTCTTCTTGACCAAGACAGGCGAACGAGACTCCGGCTTTTTGGAGAAGTTTTGCGAAGGCTTTTGTGGTGCGGACAGCGGCGGGGTCTGTGGCTCCGGCACAGCCGACCCAGAAGAGGTACTCAAAAGGTTTACCGTTCCGGGCGAGGGGGATGTTGAGTCCTTCCATCCACTGTTCACGTTCGGGGGCTGCTTGTCCCCAGGCGGAACCAGTTCCGGCGATTTGCTTGAGAGGGATCGTTGCGGTTCCGGTGAGTTGGCCTTCGGATACGAGGTTTCGGCGGGCATCGACGATGAGATCAACGTGGCGGATCAGAACGGGACATGCTTCGACACAGGCGTTGCAAGTGGTGCAGGCCCAAAGGGCTTCTTCAGAGACAGCGGCGGGGATATTTTCGCCCGTGCGGATGGCGCGGTGAGTGTCCTGGACAATTTGTTTGGGGTTGAGAATTTTGCCGGTGTTGTAGGCGGGGCAGACTTCGGTGCACCGCCCACAGGACATACAGGCATCGAGACTGAGGAGGTGCCATCGTGAGTAGTCTCGGGCACTCGCGGCTCCAATTGGTTCGCCGGACTCGAGGCTCTCGGGCGATACAGTTGGGAGTTTGCCCATGGGGGCTTCTTCTGTTCCGGCGGCGGTGAGTGTGGCGAAGATGATGTGCTTGATGCGCATCTGCGGAAGGAAGGCAAAGAAGAGCCACACCCAGACCATGTGTTGCCACCAGATGGCGATGTATCCGGCGGGGCTGAGGCCCGGGAGAAGTTGGGCGATTCCATAGCCGACGAAGCTGTAATGATCCCAGGGTTTGGGATTAGCGGCGATGCGTGCAGCTTCGAGGACATACCCGCTGACTCCAAGAATAAGGAGCAGGTAGAGAGCAGCAAAGTCCTGCCAGGTGGTGGTGATGGGGTTGGCGCTTCGGTTGAGTTTGCCAGTTTCGGGGTCGGGTATGGGTTGGCCTTCTGTTCGGGCCAAGTGGTAGCGGCGTTTGAGAGCCCAGAGAATTCCGATGATAAACAGGAGGCCGAGCGCATCGAAAACGGCTTCGTACACCAAATAGTAGGCTCCTTTGTGCCAGTTGGGTATCCCGACAACGCTTCCGTATGTGGCAAGAGCGAGCAAGGTAGTGGCGATGAAAAGGCTGAGGAAGCCATAGAAAATGAGGAGGTGCAAAGGCGCGCCTTCTTTGGGCCGGCTACCCATGACTTTGCGCTGGGCGAGGACATAAGTGATCAATCCGGATATGTAATTGGGTCTCCAGGTGATTTTTTTGCCTTTCATCCAGTGGCGAGACTGGCCGGCGACTTGCCAGATCATGATGGCGATGCTCAGAAACGTGAGAGTATAAAAAATGGCCTTTGGCAGTGGGCCATCCATGAATAAGAACTCGTGACGGGTTGGGGTTTCGATTGGGATATTGTGGCGAATTTCCCTCGTTTGATGCTTGGTTAGATGAGTTGTGAGGACGGAGTTTGGGTGAGTTGTTCGGCGACTTGGATGACTGGAGCGGTGGCAAGGATGTCTTGGTTGGTGATAAGAAAATCTAGGAGAGTGCGGTGCGCTTTGTGATCGATTGACTTTTTCCCGACGCCGATTCCATCAAATGCGAAGACGATCCAGTTGGGATTTTGGATGGCCTGACGGGCGATTTGGATGAGTTGCGAGCCGCTGAGATCGGTGGGGTCAACGACTTTGAGGTTCTTGGAAGTTTGGGGTGTGATTGGGTTGATACCGGGGGTGCCGGATCGGATCGCCCGGAATGTGAACTGGAGAGCAGGAAGATAGTTTCGGGAATCAGCACAGGTGGCTTTGCCGTAAGGCAGTCCGAGACTGAATTGGGATTGCTCGGGGAAGAGATCGATGAGCAGATCATTGGCTTCGGCAAGATCGTCGAGGATCATGGCGGTTGTCCAGGCGGGGAGGGAGCCGTCGGGAAGAGCCGCTCCGATGAGGGATCCATTACCAATTTCATGGCCTCGTGATTGAGCGGTTCGCCATGCGGGATAGTGATCGAGGAGAGTGGAGGGTTCTGCGTAAAATGTTGCTTGGAGATTTCTTTCAGCGAGGTCGGGCAGCGCGGTTTCGACATGGCAGAGTTGAGTGCCGTCGTAGGTGAGGGAAATGATTCCGCGCTTGGTGCCCATGATAACGATCCTACTGTACGGGATTTTGGTTCCATTTGCAAGGAAAAAGTTTTTAACCAGTCAGGGACTATACTTTTGGGCATGGCGACGCTTTTTTCCAAGATTATCAATCGAGAGATTCCGGCAGAGATTGTGTTTGAGAATGAGTATGTGGTGGCGTTTCGAGACATCCAGCCGCAGGCTCCGGTGCATATTTTGATCGTGCCTCGCGCCGAGATTTCTGGGTTAGCTGAGCTTCCGGACTCAGGTGATCACCAGCACTTGCTGAATGCGGCGAAAGTCATTGCAGAACAAGAGGGGTTGGGGGGAGGATATCGGGTTGTTATTAACCAAGGTGCGGATGCAGGTCAGACGGTCTTTCATCTTCATGCTCATTTACTCGGGGGTGCTCCGCTCGGTGGGTTTGGGGTTCCGGGGCTTGACCATTAAATTCGTTTGAGCTTGGGCTAAACTCTGTGGCTGACGGTGCAACGATGCCAGAAGTCCAGTTAAACATTCCCGCTATTGGTGAGGGCCTGCAAGAGGCCCGCGTGGTCGCGCTTTTGAAGCAACCGGGCGATTTGATTGCTCGTGACGAAGCCATTTATCAGATGGAGACGGACAAGGCAGTCATGGATGTTGAGTCATCGGTGAGCGGACGGGTTGTTCGGTGGTTGGCCTCGGCGGATGATGTTTTGGCAATTGGTGCACCAATCTTGGTTGTGGACACGGCGGATGAGGTTCCGGCGGAAGCAGGAGTTCCAGCAGAAGTGATCCCGCTTCTTCCAGTTGCGGCAGTTGGTGGGATTGTCGAACTGAACATCCCGGCAATTGGGGAAGGTTTGCAAGAAGCGCGGCTGGTTGCGACTTTGAAAAATCCGGGGGACAAGGTGAAGCGCGACGAAGCGATTTACCAGATGGAGACGGATAAGGCGGTCATGGATGTTGAATCGCCCTATGAAGGAGAAGTTGTTGAGTGGCTGGCACAGGTTGACGATGTGCTCGCGATTGGAGCTCCGATTTTGCGATTTAAGACCGACGAAGCGGTTGCAGGTGCGGCTCCGGTTGCCCCAGTTTCCTCCGGATCAAGTTCGGCGGTTTCGGTTGCGGCGACTCCGGTTCATGCGGGAGGTCGGCGTCGGGATGTTCCGCCAAGAACGCGGGCATATGCAAAAGAGAAAGGGGTTTCGGCTGAACAGTTGGAGATCATCCCGGCGAGGGGAGCGAAGTTGATGCCGGGCGATATTGATGCGTTTTTGGCGGGGGGTGCGGTGGCTCCGGTCTCGGCACCGGGAGGATCGAAGCGGGGCAAAAATTTCTCTGAAGAGCCTTTCGGTGGCAAGCAGAAGATCTTGGCGAGTCGTCTTCAGCGCGGAAATCAGCTCGTTGTTCCCGGAATGATGTCAATTGTTGTGGACTGGGGCAAGATCGAGGAGTTGCGCGACGTGCAGAAAGCGAAAGGAGGAGATTTCCAACCGAGCAGCTTTACATACTTTGCTTATGCGGTGGCGAAAGCGGCGGCGGCTCACCCGATCATGCGTTCAACTTTGGTGGGTGATTCTGCGGTGCGGACTTATGACCATTTGCAACTGGGAATTGCGGTGTCGTTGCCTGGTGATGAGTTGGTGGTTGCAGTTGTTCGGGACTCGGACACTTTGAAGTGGGTTGATTTTGCGAATGATATGCGGGCACGAATCAATGATGCCCGGGGGGGCAAGGATCAGGCAGATGAATCGGTTACTTTGAGCATTACAAACATGGCGGGCCACGGGATTCGCGAAGCTATGGCAGTCGTTGTGCCGCCGGGAGTTGCGACGGTGTTCTTGGGCGAGGCTTACAATGGGCTGTCGAATGAAGTTGCCGGTGAATTCAAAGTTATGAGGTGTGCGAATGTCGGAATTACAATTGACCACCGATTGATCAACGGGGTTGGTGGAGCGGAGTTCTTGAATGCAATTCGGGACAATGTGGCGCGAATAGCCGAGTTGACAGCATGAAGCCGATTATCGGGATCACAACGAGCGCGATGACGAGTCCGCGCAATGGTCGCGAATTTGGTCGATTCTTTTTGGAACGGGATTACGTTGATCGAGTGATAGTGGCGGGTGGTGCGCCAATCATGATCCCGCCGGGGGCGGATGCGGAGACTATCGGGCCGATTTTAGACGGCCTGATCATTCCCGGGGGGAACGATATTGATTCCCAGCTTTGGGGCGAGGATACTCATCCGGAAGTGGAGTTGGAATACAGTTTACGGACTCAGACGGAGGCGGCAGTGTATGAGAATTTGCGTCCGGAGGCACCAGTTTTGGGGATTTGCTATGGATGTCAGCTCGTGAATGTTTTGGAGGGGGGGAGCTTGACGCAACATTTGCCGGATGTTTTGGGCCATGACGGTCATCGAGGCGATCCGATTCAGGAGTACCGAATTGAGCCGGAGACGAGACTTGCTTCGATTTTGGGTACGAAAGCGCGGGGCAAGAGCTGGCACCATCAGGCGGTCAATCGATTGGCCGATGGAATGAAGATCAGTGCTTGGCACGAGGACGGGACAATTGAAGCGATTGAAAGTACGGCGGGCCGGTGGTTCTTGGGCCTGCAATGGCACCCAGAGCGTACTGACGTAGAAGAGAGTGTGATTCTTTTCGAAGCTTTTTTGGCGGCGGTCAAACAGGCGAAGGAGGTTAGGGCGTGAAAGTCTTGGTCAATGGGATCGAGATGGAGTTGGGCGATCCAGCTGGGGTGACGATTCGGGAAGATGGGGAGCGATTGCGTGTTTCGACCCCGGATGGTGTTAAGTCGGCAGTAGTAGTTCGCCGGGGAGATACGACTTATGTTTCGATAGACGGCAGTGTTTTTGAAGTTGAGAAATTTTCGGTCAGTCGGAACCGGGCGGGAGTTGCGGGAAGTGGAGAAGGTCGGGCACCGATGCCAGGACAAATTGTGGAAGTGCTTTGCGGGGTGGGGGACACGGTGACCGAGGGCCAGACTCTGATTGTCCTAGAGGCCATGAAAATGCAGCAACCAGTGAAGGCGGATTTTGACGGAGTGGTTAGTGAGTTAAATGTTTTGGCTGGGGATCAAGTTTCTGATGGTCAGGTTTTGGTGAAGGTGGTCAAGGCGGATGCCTAGCTTGATTACTGATCGGAATGTACGGATTATTGAGGTTGGCCCGAGGGACGGGTTGCAGAACGAGAAAGTTTCGGTAGCGACGGAGGTCAAGGCTCAGTTCGTCCGAGACTTGGTTGCGGCGGGGCTGCGGGAAATCGAGGTAACGAGTTTTGTTCACCCGAAATGGGTTCCGCAATTGGCGGATGCGGGGGAGCTATTGGATTTAGTATTGGAACCGGAGGGGGGAAGATTTTCGGTTTTGGTTCCGAATGAGAAGGGTTTGGATCGGGCAATTGAAAAGCGAGTCGGGGCGATTGCAGTTTTTACGGCGGCGAGTGAAGAGTTTGTCCGGCGGAATATCAATATGTCGATTGCCGAATCATTGGAAGTATTCGGGAGGGTTATTGATAGATATCGCAGTGAGGTTCCGACGGGATTTGTGCGTGGGTACTTGAGCACCGTTGTCGAGTGTCCGTTTGCGGGAAAAGTTGAGCCTGGAATTGTTGCAGATTTAACGGCAAAGCTTTTGGAAATGGGGTGTGATGAAGTGAGTTTGGGGGAGACAATTGGGGTTGCGGTTCCGAGCGAGGTTATCGAAGTGGCAAAAGTTGTTGAACAAGTGACGAATCATTCAAAAGTGGTTTGGCACTTTCATGACACGCGGGGAACGGCGATTGCGAATGTTGGAGCGATGCTTGAGCGGGGGTACCGTAGCTTTGATTCGAGTGCGGGTGGTTTGGGTGGTTGCCCTTATGCTCCTGGGGCTGGGGGGAATCTTGCGACGGAGGATTTGGTTTACTTTGCAGAGCGGAACGGGATGGTTACCGGTTCTGATTTGGCGTTGATTGCGGCGGCGAGTTTGCCGGTTCTGGAGGCGTTGGGGCGCCCGATGATGGCAAAGAGTCAGCTTGCGGTGCGGGCGGCTTGTACGTCGCCCTAGCATAGAAGCCGTAAGCGGTCATAGCGAGAGCAATGAATGCTACGAGCCACGTAGCAGTTTTTTCATCTTTCGCCAGTTTGAATTCGCGCCAGTTGACTATGAGCGCGGTAAGCCCGATAGGGACAAGCGCAGGAAGGGGAAGTTGGATGAGGAGAACGAGGAAAAGGTAGGCGATGAGGACAGGTATCAGCCAAATCGCGGTTTCTCGAGGTCGCATTCGGTAGCGGAATAAGCAGGCAAAAAGCATCGCGCTGATAAAGAGATCGGCGGGACCGACAAATCCGATATCGGTGACGGCGACGGGGAGATTTTCGACGGCGGTGCTCCGAACGCCGGGTACCCGAAGTCCGAGATTGCCGACGACTTCTGGGTTTTCGGCGGCGATCTTAGCTTGAGGAGTGAAGGGGGTGAGAATAAGGAGAGCATCGAGTCCGGCGAGGAAGATCGCGATGGGCAGGAGCATGTTTTTCTCGCGGATGAGGATGCTGACGAGGATGCCGAGCCCGAGTGTCCAGAAGAGCATGCCGAGTTGCATGCAGTTCCCGAGGAGAAGACCAGCGAGTGGAGGAATCGGCTTGACTTGGCGAAGGATAACGAATGCTCCGGCGTGGAGAAGAATTCCAGTGAGGAGAAGAATCCAAGCAGGTTGGGGTTTCCACTCGTACGATGCGCCGATAAAGAGGGCGGCGAAGGGGATGATGATGAAGATGGAAGTAGTTGCGATACTGGCGATGAGAGCAGCGGTTGGAGGAAGGGTGATAAATGCGAGAGCGAGCCTCATGGCAAAGAGGAGGGCGGCGGCACTGAAAAAGAGGGGGAGGGGATTGTGGGGGCGCCAAAAGGGCTTTTCGGTGAGTTCAGCTGACATGGATGTTTTCCGGTTCTTCAATCCCTAACGTTTGATTGTAGACGGTAATGATGCGATCGACCATGCGGCTGATTGTATGTTCTCGATAAGTGTCGGTGGCAGATACACCCATTCTTTGGGCCAGTTGTGGGTTTTGGATAATCGATTGAGCGGCTGATGCAAAGTCTGAGATTGAGTTTTGGGTGATGAGACCATTTTCACCATGGAGAACTGTGTCATCGGCTCCTCCGCCTTCTACGGTAACGATGGGGAGTCCGTACGACATGGCTTCTTGAATTACCAGGCCTTGAGTTTCAGTTTGTGAGGCGAAAGTGAAAAGGTCAGCGGCTGAATAATAGAGTCCGATTTGGGATCGTTCGATGAATCCCCAGAACTTGACTTTATCGCCGATTCCGAGGTCACGGGCGAGGCGCCGATATTGTTCGCGTGCAGGTCCGTCGCCCACGACCCAAAGTCGAAGATCAGGATTTGTGGGCATAAGTCGGGCCATTGCATGGATTAGAACGTCAAGATTTTTTTCTACGGCGATGCGCCCGCAGTAGAGGGCGACCGTTCGACCCGGGTTGGCGTTCAGCATTTTGCGTGCGACATCGCGCGGGGTGACGATGGGATCGGGAACACCAGTTGGGATAACGGTAATGGGTCGGCGAATCTGGTGACGGCTGAGCCAGTCGCGGCTGAATTTGCTGGGTGTGATGATGTGTCGGACGCGGTTGTAATAGTAGTTGGTGTGCTTGGCGATTTTGTACTTGAGGAATCGGTTGGGGAAGAGTGGGATGTAGTGGGTGTATTTATCGTACAGAGTGTGGTAAGTAGTGACGAGAGGGATGTTGTGTGATTCAGCCCAACGGAGACCAACAAATCCGATCGTAAAGGGGGTGTGGGTGTGTATGAGGTCGAACTTATGTTGGCGGAATTCGCGTAGCAGGGGATAGAACGGGGGCAGCGAAAGGGGGTATCCGGGCGCAAAGGGGGTCTTTGTCGCAAAAAATCGGTGGGTATTCGGATCGAGATCCCGGTGTCCTGGATAGCCGGAGGTAAAGAGATGAACGGAGTGACCTCGTTCTCGCAGTCCCTCGATGAGGGCGTCAATGCTGACGCTCACCCCATTGAGAATGGGGAGGGCACTATCGGAAAAGATCGCAATGTTCAGCGGCCTAGGAGGCACGCTTTCTATTATCCCTCAGGAAGTCGTCCGTGTTCTTCGACGAATTTGACGATGCCGGAGAGTCGGAATCGTCGTTGTCCGCCTTTAGTGCGATGGTGGGTGAGCCATCCGCGATTGGTGTATCGTCGGACGGTCGCGGGGCAGACGCCGAGGAGGCGAGACGCTTCTTCAAGTGTTAATTCTGGATTGAGCAGTCTTCTAATAAGGTCTTCTCGGGTTTCTTTGAAGTCGCCTTGGTAGTATTTGCTGGTCACTGAATCGGTAAAGAATGTGCCGAGGAATTCGATGTTTTTGGGCAGGTTTTCGAGAATGAACTTGAGGTCTTCGTCGAGAACGGAGTGAGCTTCTTCAACTTGGGCTGATTTTCGGGGTCGGGGTGCGCTCAGCTTAGTTTTACGGAATTTGTTCGCTTGGGTTGGGGTCTTGGCGGTGTCGGTGGATTTGCCATTGCGTTTAGGTTTGTCTTCAAAAGCGTTTTCGATATAAGCAAGCGGGTCAAATTCCTTTGTGGGCATAGTCGGTTAGTCATATTACACAAATCAGAGAGAGTGGAAAGACCTTTCGCTAGAGGATGAGCATCGAATCGCCAAATGAAAGGAATCGATACCGTAAATTTACTGCCTCTTTGTAAGCTAGGCGGATGGATTCAGGGGTTGCGAGGGCGGAAATCATCAGGAGCATAGTAGTCCTAGGCATGTGAAAGTTTGTGAACATTCCGTCTACTATTTTGAAATCGAATCCCGGGTTGATGAAGAGCTTTGAGACAGTTTTTCCGGGTGTGAGTTGTCTTTTTCCGGTTGCGAAGGTTTCCAGGGTGCGGACAGTTGTGGTTCCGACCGCAATAATCCGTCCTTTACATTCGGCTACCTTTTTTGCGGTTGCGGCGGGGATTTCGCATTGTTCGCCATGCATTTCGTGATCGGCAATCGTGTCGGATTGAATTGGGCGGAAGGTATCGAGTCCGACGTGGAGTGTGACTTCGGCAATGTCTATCCCTTTTTTGACTAAGTGGTCTAAGATTGATTGGGTGAAGTGTAAACCCGCAGTTGGAGCGGCGGCGGAGCCATCGGTTTGCGCAATGACCGTTTGGTAGCGACTGCGGTCGGCGAGGGGCGTGTGGATGTACGGAGGGACAGGAGCAAGGCTGATTTCGTGCAGAGTTTCTCGCCAGTCTGAGGTTTGGGTGAATGTGAGAATGCGTTGACCACCGTCAGTTTCCCCGGTGACAGTCGCGGTGAGTCCTTGTTCGAATTGAATGATTGACCCGGGTGGGAATTTCTTGGCGGGTTTGAGGAGGCATTTGAAGGTTCCCGGTTCAGTTTCTGTGATGAGGAGGGCTTCCACTTTGGCTCCGGATGGCTTTTGACCGTAGACTCGAAGGGCATTGACCCGGGTGTTGTTCATGATGAGGAGGTCGCCGGGTTCGAGGATTTCGGTGACTTCTCGGAATTGACGATGGAAAATTTCGCCTGAGTGACGGTCAAGATTCAGGAGTCGGCTGGCGTCTCGCTCGGCCAGAGGCTCTTGAGCGATCAGTTCTTCAGGGAGGTGGTAGTTCAGGTCGTCAAGATTCATAGATGGTTGATGATTTCGGTGAGGGATGCGATTCGGTGCGAGGAAGGTTCTTCGTGGCGGTCAATGAGAATCGCGTCCCAGCCAAAGTCGCGGGCGCCTTTGATGTCGGCGAGGGGGTCATCGCCGATATGGAGGACTTTATTAGTTTGAAGATGATTTTGCGCGATTTGGAAAAGCGCAGGGTCGGGTTTTTCGATTCCTTCTTCGAGACTCGCGATTATCTCGGAAAAGAACGGTGTGAGGTTGAGCATTGCGCATGTGCGGTGGAGGCTGACATCCCAGTTGGAGAGGATGATCAGGGGGAGTTTGGTTTCGGCTAAGGTTTGAAGGGCAGGGAGAGTGTCAGGGTAGAGGGTGAAGACAGTTGAGTTGGGACAAAAGATGATTTCGTCCGCGGCTTGGTACAAGTCGTCGAGGTTGTCGTGCGGGAGAGCGAGACGAGTGAGCCAGTCGGCTCCAAGTTCGTGCCAGAAAGCGTCGGTGATTTCAGGGTTTCGAGAAAGATTCAGCTGTTGGAAATGTGTCCAGCGGGAGTGGAGGAGCCGGAGGTAGGTTTCGGCGGCGACTTGGGGGTCGGGGACGGGGATTCCGACTTGGAGAGCGGCTTGGACGGCGATTTTTTCGGGTTGCCAGTTGACTTCGATGAGAGTACCGGCAGCATCGAAGCTGATGGCTTCGTATTTCATTGATTGGAACGATACCGAGGCAAGAGGTCGAGTGATTGAGGCTTGGGGTGGATTGTTAAGAGAATGTTTTTGTGAATTGTGAGATATGTCGAAACGTCCTATTCGTAGAATTGGGTGAGAACCTGCGGTGGAGTTTGGCAGTAATGTTGAATGAACACCGATTGGACGGAGTGAATTGAAATGATGATGAAGAAGATTTTGTTGATGGTAGCGGCAGTTTCGGCAATTGCGGTTGCAGAAGCTCCTCAAGAAGCCGTGACGTTGCGAATGAACCTGGAAAAGGGTCAAGCGTACGCGAGCAAGGTGAATGTTCAGGTTGACTTTAGTGGTCAAACCGTAAACGTGACGAGCAAGAGCATAACGACGGTTAAGTCGGCAGAGAATGGCGTTTTTGTGCTCGAGTCGGCTCAGTCGGAAATGATGATTGACATGGGCGGCGGTCAGACGATGGAACAGCCGGACTCGACTTTGACGATCACGCAAAATGCCATGGGCAAGATTTTGAAAGTTGAAGGCGACATGGTTACCGAAGAAGCTAGCCGCTTGATGAATGCGTTCAACTTCTTCTATCCGGAGAAAGCGGTGAAAGCCGGCGACAAGTGGGAAACCACGATTGCGGCGGACAAAGACTTGGGTACCCGAGAATTGACGATTAAGTACGAAATGGTTGAAGTCAAGGATTGGAAGGGTAAGAAAGTTGCCGTTTTGAAGGTTGACCATACGGAATCGGGCGAGATGCCGATTTCTGTGAGCGGAACAGTTGCAGTTGAGATCAAGACCGGGATGCCGATGATGATGGATTTGGCATTCAAGAACATGCCGCAGATGGGTATGACGTTCGACGGAACTTGGAAGACCGAAGCGATCCTCTAACAGGTTGGCTTGTTAAGAAAAGCCCGGAGTGGAATCTCCGGGCTTTTTTTGCATCATTTCTTGATGGATTTTGGTAGAACAATTTGTGATGACAAGAATTTCCCGAGTATTGGCGGTTGGAGTTGTTGGTGTTTTGGCCGTGGTGGGTTCGGCAGTTGCGCAGGACAAGGTCTTGATGCGGTTGAACCTGGAGAAAGGCCAGGTTTTTACATATCAGACAGTAGTGACAACAGAGATTTCAGGCGAAAAGTCAAAGGCTTCTGAGCTAGAAATGGTTTACACGTTGACCGTCAAGAAAAAGCTCAACAAGATTTTTGAAGTCGAATATCAAATATCCAGTGCATCCGCATTAGGTGAGCAAATCAGCTTTGATCACGGTATTTTTGGGCAAATAACGCTTAAGTTTGATGAAAAGCGAAATCAAAAGGAACCGAACCTTAAACCAGGAAATGACGATCAGTTGTTACCGCAATTAGGTGGAGGATTTCCAGTTGAGCGAATAGAAGTTGGAAGCACTTGGACAACTCCGTTTAGATGGCCCACTGAAAGTAGGAATGGTTCCGCCGTTATGAGTTATTCCGTTTTTGAACGAAAAAAATTTAAGGATTGGGAAGTGCTAGAGATTCGTGGTCAACTTGAAAATGGAAATAATGAGTTCCGAATGTCGACCTCGGAATTGGTCGATGTCAAATCGGGAATGCCTGTGGTTGCTCAAATCACTATGGATATCACTTACCCTGAATTGGGAGTTGTTAGAACTACTACAGTCACGCGATTATTGGGGGTGAGATAAAGTTATCCCCGTAGTTTTTTTGGTTGATTGATTTGGTGGCAGGCGCGGCAGCGGGCTTCGTATGATTCGGTGGCTCCGATGAGGACGATGGGGTCGTTCCATTTGGCGGGTTTGCCGTCGATGATGCGCTGAGTGTGGCTGGCGGGGCGTCCGCATTTCATGCAGATGGCGCGGAGTTTGACGACTTCGTCGGCGACCGCGAGGAGCTCGGGCATGGGGCCGAAGGGCTGGCGGCGGAAATCTTGGTCGAGTCCGGCGGCGATGACTTCAACACCTTTGTCGGCGAGATGAGTAAGGAAGGGGACGATGGAGGGGTCAAAGAACTGGACTTCTTCAATGCAGATGACTTCGGTATTGGGGGCGATGGATTGGCGGAGCTCTTCGACGTTGCGGACAGGTTTGCTGGGGTGTTTTACGCCCATATGGGTGACGACGTGCTCTTCGTCGTAGCGGATGTCGATGGCGGGTTTGAAGACTTGGACCAGTTTTTTGGCAAAGAGGGCGCGGCGAGCGCGGCGGATGAGTTCTTCAGATTTTCCGGCGTACATGCTGCCGCAGACAACGATGAGTTGACCGCATTTTTTCATTCGATGGGGTCTCCGGGATTGTCATTTTCCAGGTCAGCTTCGAACATTTCTTCTAATTCTGCGCTCATGTCGTCATCGGTCGCGCGGCCCATTTCTTTGATGAATTCTCGCATTTCGCCAGTTGATTCTGGCTGATCCATGGCTTCGAGTTTGTCGGCGATATGGTCTATGCGGTCATCTTCGGAGCGGAGTCGTCGGAATTTACTCACGAGTTTTTGGTGGTTTTTGGCTCCGCAGTGGGGACAAGGGGACTGATTAGGGTTTTCGGAGAGGGTCAGAAGGAGTTCGAATTTTGTGTGACAAGATTGGCACCGGAACTCGTAGATGGGCATGGATTTGGGGGTGATGGTACCGGCTTGGTATAATCAGGATGTCATGAAATTGTAATCACTCGCGGCTGGCTTTGGTGTTTTAGGTTTGGTTTTTTAGGGTTTGAGCTGGTTGTTTGTTCGTTTCGCTTTTTGCGGCGCGAGTGGTGTTTTTGCCGTTTGAATCTGGTGAAATGCGTTTGCGCCCCTGACTTTCTTTGTGAAGAAGAGCAGAAGGATTTTATGTCAACGGAAAAAAACAAGGTTGAGAGAGAGAAGTTTCAGGTGAATTCCGACGAGCGGGAGCGCGTGCTTTTGGTTTTTGTGAATGAGGAGCCGGAGGAAGACGCTTATGTTGAGGCGGAGCTAGAGGGCTTGGTAGACGCAGCGGGCGGCGAAGTTGCGGGGATGATTCGGCAACGAGTTGAGCGACCAAAAAAGGCGACTTACATCGGTAAGGGCAAGGTTTTGGAAGTTCATGCGGCGGCATTGGAGCTTGGTGCAGACATGGTTGTGTTTGACTGTGAGCTTTCGGGAATACACATCAAGAATCTGGAAGAAGCGATGAAGATGCGGGTTTTGGACCGCACGCAGTTGATCCTGGATATCTTTGCAGGCCGGGCGAAAACCAGGGAAGGTCAGTTGCAGGTTGAGTTAGCGCAGTACTCGTACCGATTGCCTCGTTTGATGAGCGTTTACACAAAGTTTGAACGTCAGCGCGGGGGGATCGGGATGCGCGGTCCAGGTGAAACGAAGCTGGAAAGTGACCGGCGGATGGTTCGGGATCGCATTGCGAAGTTGAAGCGAGACATTGATATGGTGAAGCAGCACCGGGCAATGCAGCGGGCCAGCCGGAGGGATCAGCCATATCCGATGGTGGCAATTGTTGGTTACACCAGTGCGGGGAAGTCGACTTTGATGAACACGATGGCCTCGACAGATTTGCTGGCGGATGCTATGCCGTTTGCGACACTTGACCCAACAACAAGGTTGCTGGATATGCCAGACGGATACCGGTTCTTCTTAAGCGATACGGTTGGCTTCATTCGGAAATTGCCAACGCTGTTGGTTGCGGCTTTTCGGGCGACGTTAGAGGAGCTTCTCTTTGCTGATTTGCTTCTGCATGTTGTGGATGTGAGCAATCCGGAATGGGAGATGCAATTGGAGGCGGTGTTGCAGACGGTGAATGATCTGGGTGCAGACTCGGTTCCGATGCTCACGGTGTTTAACAAGATTGATGCGGCTCCTGATCCGATCGCGGTGCGCAAAATCGCAGCAGAGCATCCCGGATCGGTTGCGATCAGTGCGCTCACGGGCGAAGGGATTGACGATTTTTTTGCAATGATCAAAAATGCAGTGAGCGACCGTCTGAGCATTGTCAAAGCTTTGGTTCCTTACTCTGAGTCGAACTTGGTGGAGCGGGCGTATGACTACGGAAGAGTGCTGAAAAAGGAGTATCGCGATGAAGGAATTTATGTCGAAGCTGAGCTGGTTCCTGAACACCGTGGGAAGTTTGAAGCGTTCTTGATAGAAGAGTGATGCGATTAGAAGATTGGATTCGTGATGCAACCGATGAGTTGGCTCTGGCGGGGGTGGATAGCCCCCGCTTGGATGCCCAGGTTTTGGCGGCACACGGATTGGGTCGTGATCGAAGTTGGGTTTTGGCTCATCCGGAGGAGATGGTTTCGGGGGATGATTTGCGTGGTTTGTTACAGCGGCGGGTGAATCGCGAGCCGCTGGCATACATCACCGGGGTTCGGGAGTTTTATGGGCGGACGTTTTATGTTGATCAGGACGTTTTGGTTCCGCGCCAGGAAACGGAGTTTGTGGTTGAGCGGGCGAAGTTGTGGATGGGGGATGGGAAGGATTTCGAGGTTCTGGATGTGGGAACGGGGAGTGGGTGCATTGGGATTTCTTTGGCTTTGGAGTGTCCGGGGACTCGGGTGACCCTGTTGGATAAATCGGCGAATGCTTTGCGAGTCGCCAATAAGAATGCGGAGTCGCTCGGGGCGCGGGTGCAATTTGTCCATTCGGATCTTTATGCGGCTTTGCCGAGGCGTCGGTACCGGGTTGTGGTCAGCAATCCGCCTTACGTTGCGCATCGGGATGATTTGCCACCGGAAGTTCGGGATTTTGAGCCGGAGACGGCTTTGTTTGCGGACGCGGACGGTTTGGCAATGTACCGAAGGCTTGCCGCAGAAACTTTTGCGGCGACGCGTTGTGAGGTATTGATCGTTGAGATTGGTCAGGGGCAGGCAGACGGCGTCTCGGCAATTTTTTCGGAGTACGGTTGGGATTTAGCGGATGCGATGACAGATTTGAGCCGAATTGTTCGGACTTTGACTTTTTGTCCGGCCGATGTTGCGACGCTTTGATTTGACCTTTTTGAGTCTGAGGGAGGCGGATATACTGTTTCGTTAATGGACATTGTGGTGCCCAAGGATTTTCAGCATTTGTATGTGCGTGATGAGAAGCGTCCGGTTGTGAAGATTCCGGATGGGGTTTTGCGTCAAGTGGCGGCACCAGTTGAGAAGATTACGAAACGCCATGTGAAGTTGGCGGACAACATGGTGAGAATTATGAAAGAGGCGCACGGGGTTGGGATTGCGGCGCCGCAAGTGGGTGTGAGTGAGCGAATAATTGTCATTGCGCCAGAGAAGAAGCCCGTGATATTGGTAAATCCTGAAATTAAGGAAAAAAGCGGCAAGATTGTTGGACAGGAAGGGTGTTTGAGTATTCCCGGTCTTTACGGTGATGTCGAGCGGTTCGCCAAGATCTCGGTGGAGGCTTATGACATCAAAGGTAAACCTGTTGACTACGATATGGAAGGATACGCGGCGGTGATCGTCCAGCATGAAATTGATCATTTGGATGGGATATTGTTTATTGATAAAGTTGATGAAACGACCCTTGAATGGCGCGATCCGAACCCGGAGGATGAGTGAGACTTGTTTACTTTGGGACAGCCGATTTTGCCGTTCCGGCGCTTCGCGCAATTGCTGACCATGTGACGCTCGTGGTGAGCCAGCCGGATCGTCCGAAAGGGCGGGGTCTGCAGTTGCAGGCTTCTCCGGTGAAACACGTGGCTTTAGAGCTGGGGCTGAAGGTAGAAACGCCAGAGAAGTGCCGAACACCGGAATTTGTTGAGCGCCTCAGGGCTGAAGATGCAGATGTCTTTTTGGTAGCGGCCTATGGGCAGATTTTGAGTCAGACGGTGTTGGACATACCGAAACGGGGATGTATTAATTTACACGGATCGATTTTGCCGAGGTGGCGAGGTGCGGCCCCGATTCAGCGTGCAATTGAGGCGGGGGATACGGTGACGGGGGTGACATTGATGCAAATGGATCGAGGAATGGATACGGGGGATATCATTGCATTCGAAACTCGTTCGATAGGGGAATTTGAAACGGCGGGGGTTGTTTATCGGGATTTGGCGGATTTGGCGGGGGAAATTGCAGCGAGTTGGATGCCTTTAATTGCTAAGGGTGCTTACAAGAGGATTCCGCAGGACAGTGATTTGGCGATGATGGCTCCGAAAGTTGAGAAGTCTGAAGCGGAGATTACGGCAAATTTGGATTTGCGAACAGCCTTTAATCGATTTAGGGCGTTTACGCCGTCACCGGGTGCGTTTGTTGTCTCGGAGCTAGGGCAGATCAAGTTGCACGAGGTTCGTCCGGTACCGGGGATGGTTGGGGAACCAGGGACGCTTTTGGCGATCCAGGGCCAGATGGTTGTGGCTTTGCAGGATGGCGCATTGAATTTGGAAGTCTTTCAGTTGGAGGGGCGCAAGCGGGTAACGGCCCAAGAATTCTTGAATGGGGCACAGTTAAGACCGGGAATGCGTTTTTTACGGTGATGAGTGGGCCAAAATGGTCTTGCATTTGATATGAAAAAGCAGGTTGCGACTCGATTTGTGATTGGAGCCATTGCGATAGTTGCGATGGCCCTGGGTTATTGGTGGTTCCAGCGATTTGTCCAGGATCCTGATTTGGGAGATTTTGACTCTGTAGGTCACGTCGTGGCGGTCAATTTGACGCGCGAAGGTGGTCGGGTTGTGCAGTTTGATGAGGCAGGCAAAGAAATAGCGGCACCGAACCCGGAGAAAAAAGTTTGGGATGACCGGGGAGCTAGTTGGAGTTCAGATGGGCAACGAGTTTTTATTAGCAGTAACCGGGAGCAAGAGTCGTATTCGATTTACCGCTGGAATCCAGTGAAGAATGTTGTGGAGCGTCGCTCAAAGGGTTCGATTAGTCAGGCAGTGCCTTGGTTTAGCAAGCAGTTCGTGACGGCAGATACACAGCTGGGTTGGTTATTGGCAGGGGGTCAAATTTTAGCATTGGACGTCCGGAGTGGCGATACGAGCCAAGTTTTGCCTCAGGCTATGGATCGGACAACGCAGGGAAGCGAAGGGGGCTCTATTGGGGCGATGTCGATGTATGAAAAATTTGGGGAGAGTTTTGTTCTGGCTCGTCCTACGAACGTCGAAGGCTATCTCTATGGCCTGATGCGCAATGACGAGGGGTATGCGGTGATTTTGCAGAGGCTTGGGGCCGAGCCAGAGTCGGGAATGCCTTATCCGCCGCAGGAGATTTTCCGGGCCCGTCGCGTTCAGTTGATGACTGATGAATCTGGCACGGCTTTGGTCATCATTGATGGGTTCCAATTTCCGCCTAATGCAGAAATTCCGAAGGAGTTTATTAAGGATGGCAAAGTGGTTCCGCCATTCTTTGCCGCAATCTATAAACTGAGCTTAGGTGCTTTGGGTGAGGTTCAAGCCCAATTGGTGGCGGCGATTCCAACGAATGGTAAAGAGTCGTTCGGTGATGCAGCTTTAACCTCAGATGGGACAAAGATTGCCGTGGTCATTGGTGGACGCTTAGAAGATAACGGATTTGAGCCGGCGGGTTTGCTTTCGATGCCGTTTGAAGAAAACGGTGGGCAGAAGATTGTGCCGCTCGTGCAGGGAGCGATCAGTTCGCCGGATTGGTCGCCCGATGGATCAAAGATTGTCTATCTAAAGCGCGATGGGCAGGATGTGGATGTTTACCGAGCGAATGGCGACGGGAGTGGGGAGACGCGGTTAAGCGACGGTGGAAACTGGTCAATGCCAAAGTTTAGTCCGCAGGTTGCGCAGTAAGTCGATCGAGAATTGACGTTGTAGATCGTCCGGTCAAGAAGGGGAGAATGATCACTTCTCCTCCATATGATCGGACGATTTTTGTTTCCGGAAGTTGTTCGGGAGAGTAGTCGCCCCCTTTGACATGAATGTCGGGTTTGAGGAGAGAGATGATAGATTCAGGTGTGTTTTCAGAAAAACTGACTGCGAAATCAACGCAACGGAGGGCGCGGATGATCGTGAGGCGATCTTCGAGGGAATTGATTGGCCGGTTGGGGGCTTTGTTGAGGTTTTTGACGCTTTGATCTGAGTTCAAGGCGACGACGAGAATATCCCCGAGGGTTTTGGCTTGTTCGAGATAGGTGACGTGTCCGGCGTGAAGGATATCGAAAACGCCATTAGTGAAAACGAGGGTTTTGCCCTGGCGAGTTTGCGTGATGATTTCTAGAATTTCTGGACTCATTGATCTAATAATTTTTGGGCGAGGATTTTTACCTCCTCTGGGTCGATTGTGAGGGAGTTTTGAAGTTGACCGTATGGACACGAACGATGGGGTTTCGTGAGGGTATAGAGACCGATGCACGGAGTCTGGAGACCAGCGGCGATGTGGATTGAACCGGTATCGCCGGCGATGTGGAGATCGGCCCGGGCGAGGAGAGCGATGAGTTCGGCGACTTTCGTTTTGCCAATAAGACTGATTGGTCTTGATTTTGCGTGGGCTATCACGTCAGCAACTGCAGGTTCATCAGCTTGGGTTCCGATAAATGCGATGGTTGCACGGTCAGCGAAGGAATCGGCGAGAGTAGCGAAGTTCGCGGCGGGCCACCTTTTTGTTGCCCATCCGGCTCCGGCGTGGCACACAACGAGTTTCTTGCTCGGATCAAATTCTGAGGCGAGGGAGTTGGTGGATGCGATGGCTTCTGGGGTTGGTTGGAGGCCAAAATCGGTAAGGGTTGCGCCTCCGGCGGCACGGGCGACATCTACATACTGGTCAACGATATGAATTGATTTTGGGTCAGGAATCACGGGTTGGGAGAACAGTCGGGCTCCTTCTCTTTGCCAGTGGTAGCCGAGCTTTCGCTTTGCGTTTGCGTAGGAAACGGGAAGGGCAGATTTGAGAAGTCCTTGAAGGTCGAGGGCCACATCAAATTCACCTAGGGCTTTTATGGTGGATTTCCACGTTTTTGAGTCTTTGTCGAGGACGATGACTTGGTCAACGTGGGTGCAGGCTCGGGGTACATCGGCGAATCGTTTGTCGCAGATCCAAACTATCTCTGAATCGGGGAAAGCGTGGCGGAGTGATCCTGCGGCGGGGAGAGAGCAGGCGACATCGCCGAGGGCACTTAGTCGACTAATGAGGAAGCGGATGGGCGACCTCCTAGATAGCGTTCGGCGGAGCGGATGATTTCATCGGCGGTGATGTCATCGGGTTCGGGGCCCGGCCTGAGAATAGTTGCATTTTCGCCAAAAGGGCGATATCGGCGGGGATCGGTTTTGCCAAAGACGGTGACGGTTGGTACGCCATAGGCAGAAGCGGCGTGGGCGGTGCCAGTATCGGCGGATATGTGGAGGCGAGAATTGGCGACGAGGTTAAGCGCACGTTCAAGATTGATTTGTCCAACAAGATTGGTCACACCTTCAGTGTAGATGGAGTCATCTCCGGGGCCACCGATGGCAGTGACTTTGTGACCTTGGTAGATCAGTTCTTTAGCGACCTGGTGCCAGCGTTGGGAGGACAGCTTTTTGTGGGGGTGGCCAGAGCCCGTTTGGATGATGATTTGGTGGTTAGGAGCCTCGTGGACGGGCGGCATCAGGGGTCGGATGGGGATTCGGCATTCGTGCCAGGCATTGAGGAGTCGGCTGGCGGCCTCGACTTCGTGAACGCTGCCGAGAAGACAATCGTGGGTGGGATTGAGTCGTTGGGACAAGCCATCGGAAGTGAGGATGGCGAGCCGCTTTTTGGCGCCGGAAAGGCGGAGGCAGAGGGCGGTTTTGACTTGACCTTGGAGATCGAAGCCGACGTCGAAATGCTCGCGGCGGAGGGCGGAGAACATTCGGAATTGGGCGAGCCAGGTAGTTGGTGCGCTGCGGTGGCGTTTCCAATGTTCGGTATCGGCAAAGACGACTTCGTCAACGAGTCGGGAGCGGTCAATGACGGGGGCAAATCGGTCTTGTACAGCCCAGGTGATGTGGGCTTGTGGGATCGTGTTTCTGAGACCGGTGAGGGCCCAGGCAGCCATGATGCAGTCACCCATTGCGCTAAACCGAACGACCAGAATTTTCGGTTTCATAAGAGTCCATTTCGGCGGGCGTTGCGCCATCGGTCGTGCATCCAGAGCCATTGAGACGGGTTCTCTCGGATGCGGTCTTCAAGCCAATTATTGATTGCCCGCATCGCACCTTCCCCGGCTTGATCTTCGGGGAGGGTGGGTTGGAGATGGGGATAGAAGGTCATTGTGTACTGGCCCTTTCCAGTGTAGACGCAGGCAACGGGGAGGATGGTCGCTTGAGTTCGGGAATGGAAGACCCCCGGGCCAAGAGCAGTTCCAGCAGGGTGGTCAAAGAAGGGAAGGAAGATGTCGCTGGCGTTCTGGTCGGGGAGGATGCCGACGATTTCGTTCGCCCGGAGCTTGAGCAGGACTTGGCGGGCGGCTTGACCTCGAGGAATAACTTGGGTGCCGGGTTTGCGGCGGATGTTGTTGACAATACTGTTAACGCCTTCGTCATCGGCGTCGCGGGCGATGACATGGAGAGGGTATCCGGCGAGGCTCATCCAGGCGGAGACGCGTTCCCAATTGCCGAGGTGTCCGGTGATGAGGAGAGTGCCTTTTCCGGCATTCATAGCGGCATCGAGGTGTTCTCGACCAAAAATTTTTGTGGTTGATTCGAGGTCGGCTTGGGTGCGATCAATCCCGGCGAGGAAGTCGGTTGAGGTTCTGCCGAAGTGAAGGAAGACACCTTCCGCAATTTGGCTGATTTCCGAATCAGATTTTTCGGGGAAAGCAAGTTTGAGGTTATCGATTGTTCTTTGGCGGCGTTTGCCGGCAAATTGCCACATGCGGCGACCGTAGTTTTCTCCGATGCGCTCAACTTGTTCTGGGGATTTGCCTTGAACTCGGCGCACCATGAACCGCATGAAAGCTTCTGCGACTTTACCGAGGAGTTTTTTCTTTGCGGAGCTCATGGATTTTTGATTCTAACCAGTTGAGGAATTCTTCGGGGTGTTTTGGAGCGACGAGGTAGTTGGCGATGGAGAATTGGTAGTTCTTGGCTTCAGTGTGGTTCTTAAGTTTGACGTAATCTTTTGCGGTGACGACGAGGGGTAATTCTGGTTCAAGGTTGGCGAAGAGGTTACCTGCGGTGAGGGGGTCGTGGTCGGGGCGGAGGGTGGCTTTTTGAACTCGGAGGCCTATAGTTTGGAGGCTGTTGAGGAATCGGTGAGGTTGTCCGATGGCGCAGAGGGCGTTAACTTTTGTATTGGGAGGGAGAGACGGATTGAGCTGGAGCGGGAGGGGCTGGATGTGTTCGTCGTAGGTGAGGATTCGGGTTGCACGGCGGGCACCGACGGATTTGGGTTCTCGGTATGGGCCAGCGGGAAAGCAAAAATCGTTTTCGAGATCTGGTTCGATGATGAGGCTGAGATCGGGCTTGAGGCGAAGGTGTTGGAATCCATCATCCATGAGGAGGATATGATTGGGGAACTGTTGAGCTGCGAGCTGAGCAGCGGCAACGCGATCATGTCCAACGATGAGGGGGAGATCGGGCAAAAGTTCGCGAAACATGGTGGATTCATCGCCCCACTCATTGACATCGAGCGAGCCGTTCGGGGCGAGGGTTGCGCCGTGGTATTTGGGGGATCCGTATCCAGATGTGCTGAGAACAATGGGGTGATTGCGACTCGTGAGAGCCTCTGCTAGATAAACTGTGAAGGGAGTTTTTCCGGATCCACCAGCGGTGAAGTTTCCGATTATGATGGTGGGAATTTCGGGGATATGTGGTTTTTTGAGTCCGAGTTCGTAAATTGCAAGATAGGTGCGCCAGCCGAGTTGGTAAAGGAGGCTGAGGGGGCTGAGGATGTAGGCGATGTGGCCTTTTTCTTCCCAGGCTCGTTCGATTGCGGCTTTCACGGAGATTGGGGTAATTGTGGCAGAGATGGCAGAACGGCATGCGGTGGTTGAGGGGTACATGGTTGGTGGTTGGGAGGAGGTTGAAAGAGGACTTCCTGCATTGGAGTTAATCGAGCAGGTGAAGGGATTGAATCAATTGATGATTCACTTGCGGTGGGAAGAGAAGCATTTGGCGGGAATTTCTCGGACGGCTTCGCTGGCAGAAGGGTTAGTTGAGGGCGTCGTGGACGAGGATGTTTTGGGGGCTTGGAAGGCGGTTTGTTACAATCGAGCGGCGTTTTTTTGGCGGGGGTGGCAGGATGAAGATATTGAAATTTCGATGGATGAGGAAATAGATTCACGCCGCTATGCGATGCTGAATTTGGATTTGGCGGAGCGACTGGATAAACCTGCGGTTGCGAAGGGTCGGGCGGAATGGCTCTTGGGCGCGTTTGACTGGGCGACGGGGGATTTGGAATCGGCAGCCAATCGGTTTAGCCGAGCTGCTGAATTGGTCGATGATGAGCGGGAGGTTTTGATGATGCGGGCTTATGCGGGGGCCGTGCGTGGGGAAGATGTTGGGGCCATTTTGAATCAGCTTGATGGGATGGAGGAAGGTGAGTTTTATTCGGGGCAAGTGCGAACGGCGATGGCTGTTTATGGGACTGGTTGAAGTCAGGGGGGGCTTGAGACGTTTGATTCTGTGATGATTACGGCAGTGGCGGGGATTGTTTTGATGGGGCAGACGAAGGTGATTCTGCCGGCGACGGATGTGATTTGGCGGGGTCAGTTGAAAGTGGAGGCGGCGATGCGCTCGGCGTTTGGGAAATCGCCGGAATGGCTGACAATTGAGGGTCGTCCAGGGGTTTTGGCGGCGTTTGAGTCCATGGAGATTCCGGGACGGAGTCCGGAAATGATGGATGTGATGGTAGTTTTGGATGCGAAGACGCGTCGGGGGAAAGAGATTCAGATCAAGATTTCGGGAGGATTAGGGTGGGTTGTTCCGTTTGAGATGCTGGGGATTGGGACACTTGGGGTGGAGCGAAAGGTGGGGTCGGTGAGTGCTTTGGAGCGGCGGCAGGGGTGGTCGGCGACGGATTTTTGGGGGATTCCGGGTTTGCCGAAGGGTACGACAGCTCGGATGATGGAATCGAGTCGAGTGGATGAGGGGGATAACCGGACTGTGTTTACTTTGCGCGGGCCGTAGTTTATTAGGAGATTGAAGGCTTCATTGGTAGATATGGTGATTGCCATGAGGAGATTCCGGGTCACGCCCGGAATGGCGACGTAGGGAGCCTGCGGCATTTTTGTTTGGACTGGATCCCCGCCGGCGCGGGGAAGACGACACTTAATGTTCAGTTGGATTCCGGGTCGCGCTCGAAATGACGAACGGGGAGTGCTTTCGCACTGGTTTCACCAGTGCCACCCAGGGGATCGCTTTTGATATGCCGGGTCACGCGTAGAATGACGAGAGACGATGGTTTCAGGGATCGGCTATTCGATTTCAAATGCGGAAGGAGCCGTCAGACTGATGAACTGTCTGGGTTAGCCAAACGTGTAATCTTTTGTTATGCGTGGAATTGGAGTTCTTGTCTTGTTGGCTTTTGGAGGATTGATGTCTTTGGGTGGTCGGGATGTTCAGGAGTTCCAGGTTGAATATCGCCCTTTTGCCTCGGAGCGGCTTATTGATAGAGCGAAGTTGATTCTGAGTCAGGAGGACGTCACTTCGAAGTTTTTGCCTTATCGGTCGGAATTGCGTGCGCGGGTGTCGGCGGTTACAGAGATCGAATGTGAATACGATGCGGAGAAGTTCTCGTTGAGGGTTGTAGAGGATGTACGAGAGGTCTCTATTGACCGCATGGGGTGCGTTTTTGATGGCCAATCAGGTCGAATGATGGTCAAGGCAGATGTTTTGAGATTGCGTGCCTTTCTCGATCGTGTCATTCCGGGGAGTGAATTTTGGCGGCGTGGTGAATTTGAGATGCAATCGGTTGTCCGATTGACCGGGCGTGAATTGGCGGCGATGAAGATTGTCATGGACGATCTGGTTCGATCGGCTTCGGAAGGTAGGCGAGACTTGGCGCACTATTCTTTTTCAATTAGTGATGCAAAACAGCATGCCAATTTAGCTAGACCCTATTTTGCTAGAAATTTGGTGGCAGTTTATGTTGAGCCGGCTTGGGCACCAACGCCGGAAGACTTTCGACGGGTTGGGAGTTCAGAAAATGCGCTTGCGGAGAATTACGAAGCGTTAGTGGATGTGGATGGCGGTCGTGTTTTGGCCCGGTTTGCGCAGCAGTGACATTGTGAGATTATCCTGGGTAGCGCTCGAAATGACGAACGGGGAGTGCTTTCACACTGATTTCACCAGTGCCACCCAGTGGCTTGCTGTTGAGATTCCTGGTCACGCACAGAATGACGAAAGGGGAGCGTTTCTTGAGACTAGACCGTAGTTAGCCCCCTCCTTAGTCCTCCCCCAAAGGGGGAGGCGGAAGGCAGTCATTACTCTCAATCATTCCGGGTCACGCCCGGCATGACGAGAGGCACTGGTGGAGTCATTCATCTTTGCTAAAATGAGGGTCGATGCCGAAGGCCGCATTTACGACGCTTGGTTGCAAGGTGAATCAGTACGAGACGCAGCGGATTTTGGATTCGTTTGCGGCGGATGGGTTTGAGGTAGTTCCGTTTGATCAGCCGGCGGATGTTTATGTAATCAATACCTGCTCTGTAACAAGCCAGGCGGAGAGCAAGAGTTGGTATGCGGTACGGAAAGCGGCGCGGACGAACCCGGCGGCGAAAGTGGTGGTGACAGGGTGTGCGGTTCAGATGGGGCTGAACAAGGGCACTGAAATGGAGGTCGGCGACGTTTTTGTGCCGAATCCGGAGAAATTGCAGGCGAAGGAGTATTTTTATCGGGCATTTCCGGAAATGGAGAATTGGGTGAAGGCGGAGCCGGTATTTCCGGTGGAAACAGGCATTCAGGGTCGGACTCGGGCGACGTTGAAGATTCAGGATGGGTGCAGTGTGATGTGTTCGTACTGCTCGATTCCTTATACGCGACCGGGGATGGTGAGCCGTCCGGCGGATGAGGTTTTGGCGGAAGCGAAAAAGCTGGCGGAGATGGGTTACCACGAGGCGATCTTGACGGGGGTTTTGATCGGAGCGTATGGTCCGGAGAGTGGGAGCGGGGGGATGGAGTTTGAAGAGTTGGTCACGAGGTTGAGCGAAGAGAGTGGGCTCGCCCGAATCAGGATAAGTTCGATCGAGATGCATCAGGTGACAGAGCCGATATTGGATTTGGTGCGGAATGGGGTGGTGATGCCGCATTTTCACATTCCGCTTCAGAGTGGTGATTCGGGGGTTCTGAAAGACATGAACCGTCGTTATGACCAGCGGATGTATCTCGATTTGTGCGATCGGGTTTATGCGGAGTTACCGGATGTTCAGATCACGACGGACATCATGGTGGGGTTCCCGACGGAGTCAGCGGAGCGGTTTGAGTCGAGTGTGGCGGTATGTGAGCAAGTGAAGTATTTGAAGGCGCACGTTTTTCGATTTTCGCCAAGGTTTGGAACGCCGGCCGATCAGTGGGGTGATCCGGTGAGTCCGCAAGAAAAGCAGGAACGAGCAAAGCGGTTGACGGAGGTAACGACGCGGACAGCGCAAGAGCAGGTGCGGCGTTTTGTGGGTCGGACGGTGCGAGTTTTGGTGGAGCGTCGGGGGAAGGATGGGCTTTTGGAGGGGACAAGTGATAATTGGTTGACGGTGAAGTTCGCGGGGACGGAGGGGATGCGCCGGAGTTTGGTTTGGGTTCGCATTGAGGATGAGAAGGACGGGGTGGCGTTTGGGGAGTTGGCGAGTGGTCCGGAGCGGAGCGGGGTTTTGGTGATGGCGCGGGGTTGATGGGTTAGGGAATTTCGGCTATTTTTTGACGGGAAGATTCCGTTTGAAATGGTTTCCCTAGTGCCACCGCTGGTTTAATCGTAGATGTTGGTGGGACTGGTAAAACCCTTTGGACTGGTCAATCCGTATTTAGGGGTGACATGGGAGCATTTGTTCTTGGGATTTTGTTGCTGGTGGTGGGATTTGCTTTGCGCTCGAACGCAAAGAACCCAGAATTCAAGAAAGCGGCACCGTTTGCGGTGTTATTGATTCTGGGGGGTGTGGCTTTGGCGGTGATCGGGCCGATTGCGGGTTCGGTCGTGATTGTGAAGTCGGGTTATGTGGGTGTGAAATTGCGGCTCGGTGCGGCAACGAGTTCGCTGCCAGAAGGTTTACACGTTTTGGTACCTGGGGTTGAAGAGGTTGAACTTTTGGAAGTTCGGACTCAGAAAGTTGAGAGCCAGGCTACGGCGGCGAGTCGCGACTTGCAGCCAGTGACCACGGATTTGGCGTTGAACTTCCGAATTGACAGCAGTAAAGCGGCTGATCTTTATAAGGGCGTTGGAACGGAATATGCCTCACGAATCATTGCGCCAGCAGTGCAAGAAGCGATCAAGGTTGTCACGGCGCAATACACGGCGGAAGACTTGATTCGTCAGCGCGGCAAAGTCAAGACCGAAGTTGAGAATTTGATTGCGGCGAGGTTGCTCCAATACGCGATTATTGTTGATCCAGGTGGCCTTTCAATCACGAACTTTGAATTTTCGCCAGAGTTTAACAAGGCGATTGAGTTGAAGCAGATTGCGCAGCAGGATGCGGAGAAGCAGAAGTTTGTGTTGCAACGAGCGGAGCTTGAGAAGCAGACGAAGATTGCCCAGGCGCAGGGTGAAGCAGAGGCGGCCAAGTTGAATGCTCAGGCTTTGCAGGCGGCGGGTGGTGAGCTTGTTGTGGCGCGGGAGTGGATTCAGAAGTGGGATGGTCAGGTTCCGCAAGTGAGTGGTGGCGGGGGGATGATCATTGATCTGGGTTCAATCTTGAAAGGGAAGCCAGCAACGGCTACGAACTAAACCTGGTGTAAAAAAAATCCCCGGGCTGTCGGCTCCGGGGATTTTTTCTTGGTCGTGCGGTCTTCCCTTAGAACTTAACGATGCCGTATTTGAGGCTGAGACTCAGACCGTTGAAGTTGAAGCCTTGGTATTCGGGGCTGATGTCGTACCGTGCGGCTAGGGTCAATCGGTCACCGAACTGAATTCCGAGCTCGGCATTGGCGTTGTAGCCGAGTCGCTTAGCACTGAACCTGTTGACGCCTTGGCTAATGGCGTAGTCGGTGTAATTGAGTCCGCCACGAACAGCGAAGTAGGGTTGGAAATCGTTATTTCCACCAGCGACGCTGTTGAAGGGGATGACGAGTCCAACGGTGTATGAGCCGAGGAAGACTTTATTGCCATTTTTGGACTGACTGATCAAATTGAAGTTAGTGCCGACTTTTCGTTCGACGTTGGCCCCTTGGCGCATGGTGGAGATTCCGAAGCTGTACCATTGGCTGCCGAGGGCATTGCGAAGATCAGCATCGGCGGGGAGGAAGACGCCAATTTCGGGTCCGGCGTACTGACTGTTTTGGGCTTGCGCGGCCATTGGAATGGCGACGAGGCTTAAGGTTGCTAGAGCAAGAATGCGGCTTCGCATGGCGTGAAGGTACCCGTTTTGGTTGGAATTGGGTTCCGGGGTTTTGATTATTTGGGTCTGGGGGTTAGTTCGGGGAGTTTTTCCTTTGCTCGGTTACCGACTAGGACGTTGTCTCCAAGTTTCTCGATGATGAAACTCGACGTCAATTTGGCGCAGTAAGGAAGCTTTCGTGACAATACAAAAATTGCCTCATGCCTTCGCCCAGGAGCCCCGGAAGTTGTTTCTTCTTGATGGCATTGGCGCTATCATTTCGGCCCTTTTCCTGGGTGTTGTCCTTTATCAGTTTGAGACGTTTTTTGGCATGCCGCGCCCGGCTCTGGTTCCGCTTGCGGGTGCTGCGGTTGGATTCGCCATTTTCTCACTCACCTGTGCAGCTCTCCAACCCAAGAACTGGCGAATTTTTGTCCGGTTGATCGCTTCTTTCAATTTCATTTACGCGGTTGTTACGTTCGTGATTCTCATCAGGGGTAACCATCCTTTGACTCCCTTTGGAATCGTCTACTTTGTGAATGAATTGATCATTCTTGCGGCGATCATCACGCTGGAGCTTAAGACCGCCGCCATCCCTCAGACTGAGAACCCGACCAGGTAAAACCATATCCATGATCGCGGTGATTTTTCCCGGGCAAGGATCGCAAAAACCGGGCATGGGTGCCGAGTTGTACCAAACCAACACCTTTGCTCGACAAGTTTTCGATACTGTCGAAACCGCAACCGGAGTCAATGTAGCCAACCTGTGCTTCAACAGTGACGAAGAAACCCTACGTCAAACTCAGAATGCACAACTTGCTCTCTATACTTGTAGTCTTGCTGCGTACTATGCATTGACAGACACCTATCCGGAACTCAAGCCGAGCGGGATGGCGGGTCACAGTGTTGGAGAATATGCTGCCCTTGCTGCCGCCGGTGTAATCTCGCTGGAAACCGGGGCTAACTTGGTTCAGCGACGAGGCGACATCATGGCCCGCGCCGGAGAATTGCGTCCGGGAGGAATGGCCGCTGTGCTTGGGCTTGAGCGAACGGAACTCGAATCTGCTCTCGCATCGATCCAGAACGGAATCGCGGTTATTGCCAACGACAATTGCCCAGGTCAGCTTGTAATTTCTGGTGATCGCGATGCGGTTGCAGAAGCTTCGGCTCTCCTGATGGAACGCGGTGCCCGCCGAGTGCTGCCGCTCAATGTCAGCGGGGCCTTCCACAGTCCGCTCATGGTCGAATCGGCGGAAGCAATGCGCATCGCGCTTGACCAAGTTCAATTCAATGCCAACGCAATTCCGGTTTATAGTAATGTCACGACAAAACCTGGTGACAACTGGCCGGAATTACTTGAGCAGCAGCTTAAATCGCCGGTTCTGTGGACTGGCTCGATGGAGCAAATGATCGCCGACGGCTACAACGTATTTATCGAATGCGGGGCAGGGGAAGTCCTCATCGGGCTTCTGCGCCGAATCGACAAAGAAAAAATAGGACTTCGCGTCCTCGATTCTGCGACTCTTGAAGAAACCCGAAATGCACTTATCGCAAGGTAACACATCCATGACCATTGACCTCACCGGAAAAGTCGTCGCCGTCACTGGCGCATCGCGCGGCATTGGTGCCGCAATTGCTGAAGCTTTCGCGCACGCTGGAGCATCCGTTGCTTGCATGGCAACATCCGAAGCGAATGCGGCAAAGACGCGTGATGCCATCGTTGCCGCAGGTGGAAAAGCGGCGGCATTTGCCGTCAATGTGGCCGACGAAGATTCTGTCAAAGCTGCATTTACGGCCGCCGAATCGGAACTCGGGCCAATTGCGATTTTGGTCAACAACGCCGGGATCACCCGCGATGGTTTGATGATGCGCATGAAATCTGATGACTGGGACTCCGTCCTCGCTGTGAATCTGAAGGGGGCTTACCTTTGCACGCAAGCGGTAATGAAATCCATGATGAAAGCCCGGTGGGGCCGCATTATAAACATCAGTAGCGTTATTGGTCAGCATGGTGCGGCGGGCCAGGCCAATTACGCGGCTTCCAAGGCCGGACTTCTGGGTCTGACTATGTCCACGGCTAAGGAACTGGGCTCCCGTGGGATCACTTGCAATGCGATTGCCCCCGGATTCATTGAAACTGATATGACTCACGATCTGGGTGAGGACTTCAAGACCTACGTCCAAAACACCGCCCCCGCCGGAAGACTAGGCACTCCAGAGGACATTGCCGCGCCTGTTCTGTTCCTTGCGAGCGAACCCGCCAGCTATATCACGGGGCAGACTTTGACGGTTGATGGTGGACTTTTCCTCTAACCACGACTCACAACGAGCAACCGCGCTAACAAATTCGGAGTAATATAGCGGGGGGCAAGAGTGTCCCGCAAACAAAGGAAAACCTAAGAAATGGCAGAAGTTTTTGATCGAGTCCGAAAAGTCATCTGTGAGCAACTCAGTGTGACTGAAGGAGAAGTCAGCGAAGACAAGCGCTTCCAAGAAGATCTCAACGCCGACTCCCTGGACGTCGTCGAATTGATCATGGCCCTCGAAGAAGAATTCGGAATCGAAATTCCCGACGACGATGTTGCGAACATGAAAACCGTTGGCGATGTCTCCGGATACGTTGCATCCAAGGTCTAAGCAACCACAGATATAAGGAATATGGGCTTTCCTCCCGAGCCATCAGGCCGAGTGGTCATCACCGGAATGGGCGCAATCACGCCCCTCGGTAACACTGTCGAAGAGTTTTGGGCACGCCTCATTGCAGGTGAGTCTGGTATTGGAGCCGTTCAACAGATGGACGTCTCCGATTACCCAACTAAGATCGCGGGCGAAGTCAAAGACTTCGACGCTGAACTCTATCTCGACAAACGCGAAGCAAAGAAAGTGGACCGATTTATTGCTTTTGCTGCAGCGGCAACCGCGCAAGCTCTCCAGGACGCCAAATTTCCGACCGACGACGAAGAACTCAAGCTCGAAACCGGATGCCTTATTGGATCGGGAATCGGCGGTTTGATCATGATGAGTGACCAAACGAAGCGACTTTGGGAGTCTGGACCTTCGCGGGTTTCACCCTTCCTTGTTCCGTACATGATTCCGGACATGGCGAGTGGCTACACCTCAATCATCCACGGATTCCGAGGCCCCAACACCTGTGTTGTGACGGCCTGTGCGACCGGGGTTCACTCAATTGGAGATGCGTACCACATCATCAAGCGCGGTGATGCAGTGGCAATGGTCGCGGGTGGAACAGAAGCCCCGATTTCTCCGATTGGAATGGCAGGATTCTGTGCCGCTCGGGCCATGACGACAAACAATGAAGCGGGAGCCCGAGCCTCTCGACCATTCGATGCTCACCGTGATGGTTTTGTCATGGGTGAAGGTGCCGGGGTTATGGTGCTTGAAGATTACGAATTTGCCAAAGCCCGGGGGGCAAAGATTTATGCCGAAGTCGTTGGGTATGGCATGAGCGGCGACGCTCACCACATCACGATGCCCGACCCCGACGGCGATGGAGCTCGTCGGTCAATGCTGAAGGCGATGAAGTCCGCTGGCATTACACCGGCGGAAATTGGCTACATCAACGCCCACGGAACGTCCACTCCTTACAACGATAAATTTGAGACTATCGGAATAAAGCGGGCTATGGGCGACCAAGCCTATAAAATTCCGGTCAGTAGCACTAAGTCCGCAATTGGTCACCTTCTCGGTGCTGCGGGAGCTGTCGAAAGCGTCATCTGCGTTCTTGCTCTTCGCGACAGCAAACTCCCGCCCACGATCAACTACGAAACTCCTGATCCGGAGTGTGATCTTGATATCATCCCGAATGTGGCTCGTGATGCAGAAATTGAATATGCAATGACCAATTCTTTTGGATTCGGTGGTCACAACGGAACCCTCATATTCAAGAAAACCGTCGAGTAAAGCATGGGCAAATCGCTTGATGAAGCGATCCAATCATTCCTGGACCACTTGGCTGCTCGCGGTAGCCAACACACAGTTCGGTCATACGGGGCCGATCTTAATCAATTGGCGGCTGTTACCGATGGAGAATTTAACCTCTCTGAAGCGGTGCTTCGCCGCTACCTTCGTGAACATGGCACCACTCCCATTACTCGTGCCCGCAAACTCAGTTCCCTGCGGAGTTTTGTCAAATTCTGCCGTCAGAATGGATGGATTACTCACGACCCCACAGAAGCTCTTGAAGCGCCCTATCGGCGCCGCGAGCTCCCTAAGGCCTTGAGTCAAAACCAGGCCGAAAATCTCCTTGAATCTGCGCCAAAATCCCAAACGCCTTTGCGCGACCGTGCCCTTTTGGAACTTGCCTACGCCACGGGAATGCGGGCATCCGAAATCACATCCATCAATCTCCGCGATCTGGATTTCAAAACCGGTCGATTGATTGTGCTGGGGAAAGGGAACAAGGAACGCATTGTCTTATTCGGTTCGGAAGCAACCCATGCCCTGCGGGCCTATATTGAAAAGGAGCGTCCCATGTCGAACGACCCCGCCGTTTTTCTTGGCCCGAAAGGCACTCGCCTGACTACACGGACTCTCCAAAACGTTGTCCGTCGCTGGGCTCATGCACTTGGGCTTCCGGCCGATGTCTCGCCTCACACTCTCCGCCACAGCTTCGCGACTCATCTTCTCGATGGGGGGGCTGACCTCAAAACGGTTCAGCAGCTTTTGGGGCACGAAAATCTTGCGACAACCCAGATTTACACCCATGTCAGTATTGACCGTCTCCGCGATTCTGTCGCTCAAGCCCACCCTCGGGGAAAATCGCCGAATCCTGACGCTAAACCACCATCGTAACCAGTCCAAAACAAACTTCGTCCAAAATAGCAGTGTTGTCCAACGCGTACGACCACTCCAAGACTGAAACTTTCGACGACGATTTGATCCTCGTCGACAAGGTCTTGTCGTCTGACCACCACGCGTTTCAGTCGCTCTACGAAAAGTATTACGACCGTGTTTTCGCGATTGCCCGAGGAATTCTTTTGGATAGTGACGAAGCTGCCGACTCTGTTCAAGAAATTTTCACTCTTGTTTACAAAAATCTTCCCCGGTTTGACCGCCGTTCCAAGTTCAGCACCTGGTTATTCCGTATCGCGGTCAATCGTTCGATCCAGCAAGCCCGGAAACTCAAGTTTAAGAAACGGCAGACCGAATTAGATTCGTTCGTTGATTCCATCCCTGACCGGGAGCCATCCGCCGAGCACAACGATCCTCGCGTCAACGAAGCCATGATTCAGCTTCACCCTAACGATCGTGCGATACTTACTTTGTTTTATTGGGATGAACTGAGCCTTCAGGAGATTGCGGACAGTATTGGTTGCAGCTCCAATGCGGCAAAGACGCGCCTCTTTCGCGCTCGTGAGCGATTTAGAGAAATCTACGAAAAAATCCCCGCCCAGGAGGATCATTCATGATTTCTGAGGAACTTAACGCCAAAATCTGGCAAGTCGCTGAGTCCGGAGACGACCAGCTCATCAAGGCGTTTATCGCTGAACATCCAGAATGCAAGGCCGAGCTCCTCGCTCGGCAAAAAATGGTCACGACCATTAAAGGCTCAAAACCCACCCACAAAGCGGCCCGCGAGCGGTTTATGCCGAGCCCCGACCGGAACTCTAATAGTCTTCCACGGTGGGCAGCTTTCGCCGCCGCTTCTACACTGATCGCGGGGGCAATTCTGGCAACTGTCGGCACGCTTCGGTTCCTTGAAACTCAGAACCAGAGCAACGTTGTTTTGACGCCGAACCAAACGAAACCTCTAGAAGCAAACAACGGCAAGACTCTCCCCAAGACAACTCAGGAAATCATCCCCAACGTTCCGACCGACCCCAATACTCAACTCGTTCCTGGGCAAACCCCGCCCGTCCAAGAGCTGCGGTTGATTGATACTCCCGTCACCCTTGTCGCTTCCAATATTCGACTTGATGATGCCCTCAATGACATTGCCCTTCAAGCGGGAATCCGGCTCAACTCAGCACCTGGGATGCCCAATCCCAATATCCAGGTGGATTTTCGCGATGTTCCGGCCATTGAAGTTTTGCGGGCGATTGGGCAGCAACTTGAATTCACACCAATGATCGAAACCAGCTCTTCGATTCTCCTAGTTCCGGCGCGTGATCCCAAAGCACCGGAGAGCGGACTTCCTGGTTTGGTCAATCCTGCTCCGTCTCCCGGAGAATCGGCCGGGCTCCTCCCGATTCCAACTCAAACTGACCCAACCGGAAACGAGTAATTTTTCTGAACTTTCTGCGATGACAAAACGTTAATATGAACGGATGTCCCATGCGGAAAGCCTTTACCCTCATTGAACTGCTCGTCGTGATCGCCATTATTGCGATCCTCGCCGCGATCCTTTTCCCTGTATTTGCCCAAGCCAAGCTTGCGGCGAAACAAACCCAGTCGCTCAGTAATATGCGGCAGTTGAGCCTCAGCGTTTTGATCTACGCCGGTGACTATGATGACTTTTTTGTCCCTGCTTCCAACCGGCCCCCAACTGGCGGCGATCCTATCATCTGGACCGAGGGACTCGCTCTGTACGTCAAGAACACTCAAATTTTCATTACTCCGGATTCGAATGGCGGATATGCCTCGAATTGGTCAACAAGGCGGCATCAATCCGTAGGTTATAGCGACGCAACGGGGGTGAACATTCTCAGTACCGAGATTCCTGGTGCGGCTAATCCAGGAACCGAAGGGTTTGCCAGTGCGGTTAATTTCAGCCAAGCTGAGGAGTCGGCTCGGATCGGGCTCTTTGCGATTTCGGCGAACGCCCCACTGAACGTTACGACTACGAAGCATCGCGGCTATGTCTTCAATCCTTACAATGGGCTTAATTCGCCCGATGGAGTTTATTCGAAGGGCCTCCCGCTTATCTCTGACCGTGACCTCGTTACCCAGACGGGCGATGAGAATTATCCCAATTCCCCGAGCTTGACCCCTGGCGAACTCAAACCTGTCCTGGCTCCGTTTGGGGCCGACAAGCGTAATAACGGCCGCACTCCGGTTGTCTTCGCGGATGGGCACGCAAAGGTCTATAGCGCCAAATCGCTCAATACGTTCGGAAATGTCATCTGGCGCTTCAGATAAACTGATTGCGAGGCTTGACAGTCATCTGCTTCGTCAATAAAATGACTAGAGAAGTAGCCCATGAGCGATAACAACAAAAACGAAGAACCGACCCTCGAACAAGTCGATATCGCTAAAGAACGGGTTGCCGCTGACTCCTTTATGGCCGTCCTCCCCGGTCTTCTGATTCTGATTATTGCGGGAATAATGGCCTTTTATACCAACCAGCAGTCCGGTCAGCCAATGCCTCTGAGCTTGGTTCTCGGTGTTATCGGGATCGCTCTGCTCGGCTACGGCATCTTTCGTGCGACGAGAATCAAAGCGATTGAGGGCCATCCAATTGATTGTCCGTTCTGTGAAAAAACAAACGTCCTCACGGCGGCTCCCCAGTCAGATTTCCGATGTACTCACTGCAACCGCGATGTCCCGGTCGAAAACGGGGTTGTCCTCCGCGTCTACCAAGTGCGATGTGGATATTGCAACACTCTCAACTATTACAGCGACAAGTCTACAGGGCTAATTTGCGAGTCGTGTGACCGAGAAATCCCGATTGCCACGGACGAAGAAACCACGGCCAAAAAGGTGTTTGAGTCTTATACCATTCATGACGATAACCAGCCTTACGATTTGATTTTGACTTCTGCGCCTAAGTCAGACGAAATGATCGCCTGTCTCCAGCAGATGCTTGCCCTGAACCGAAATCAAGTTAAGGACATTATTGAGGATCTCCCGCAAACCTTGCTGACGGGCATCCCCAAGAAGAAAGCAGAGCTTCTGACCGCCCAGATCGCCGTACACAAAGGCCGAGCTGAGTCTAAAGTTAGCGGTACATAAATTCACACAACTCGAGAGCGTGTGAGATTGCGCGAGAAACCATATGGAAAATACATTGCTTTCCCCATGCATATTTCCCTTCTTGATGGTCATATTTTTTGGGTTTCTCATTTACATTGCAAATTTGTATGAAAAGCGAAAGTTAGCCGAATATCAAGCATTCGCCTTAGCCAATGGATTCGATTTTCAACCCTCGATGATGGAGAATGCGACCGGGAGTTGGTTCGAGCAAATGTTTAGTTCGACAACAACCAAGCACGCATTTCTCCAAACCCTCACCCAATTTCGACCGATTACGACCATCAGCGGAGCTGTCAAATATATTTTTACGAGTCAGACAACTGAGTTGAAATTCACGGCATTTCAGTATTCATATACTACGGGCTCGGGTAAAAATCGCACCACCCACTATTACACGGTTGCTTATGTCGATCTTCCGGTCTATGCCCCCGGATTTGAGATTTCAGGTGAAGATATTTTAGATAAGATTGGCAAAGTTTTTGGTGGTCAAGATATCGAACTGGAGCACGCAGAATTCAATGACAAGTTCCGCATTAAGTCTCCCGATGAAAAATTTGCTCATGATGTGCTCCATCCCCAGATGATGGAGTGGTTCACTGCCGTTCAGCCGCCAGGATTTCAGTGGCAAGGTAACCGAATTGTTCTCTACAAATCGGGCACGCTCGAAACCAATTTTGTTCTTAACTCCCGAGCCCAACTTGATCAGTTCTGGAAACTTGTCCCCGACTTTGTGAAGCAAGATCACAGTTGACCGTGCCAAACTACACTCACCACAAACTGTGAACCCTGCCATTTTCCTCGCTCTCGCTTCTGGCACCATGTTCATCGCCTGGTGGGTTGCCACCTACAACCGAGGCGTGCGCGTCCACCAACACATCCGCGAATCTCGGTCGAATATTGACGTTCAGCTGAAGCGCCGCCACGACCTTATTCCCAACCTGGTCGCCGTTTGCAAGGCCTACGCAATCCACGAACGCGAAGTCCTCGAAACCGTGGTTTCTGCGCGTAATCAAGCCGTAACTAGCCTTCAAAACCTCACATCCGGCTACGACGATGAAAACCAACTGGTCCACGCCGTGAACCAACTCATGACCGTCGTCGAGAATTATCCCCAGCTCAAGGCGGATTCCAGCTACCTCGCTCTTCAGCAGGAACTTGTCAACACTGAAGACCGGATCGCCGCGGCTCGCCGGTTCTACAACGCTAATTGCCGCAGTTGGAACGTTCTCCGAGAGTCATTCCCCAGTTCTCTGGTCGTCAAAGGCGCACCCGCGTTTTACTACGAGGTCGAACCCCTTGCTCTGCAAGTACCGACTGTAGGGGTTTAGGGGTACTTTCGACACCCGAGTTTAGTTGAGCCGGAAAACGAATCGAGCATTTCCTAACGCGATTTCATCCCCATCCGCCAATTCCGCATCGGTGACTCGCTCAAAATCATCCCCCCGCAATATATAAATCCCGTTACTTGATCCCAAGTCGTGAATTGAAAAAACCCCTTCCGCTTCTGTAATTTTCGCATGCTTTCGGGAAACATAGCTTCCTTCTTCCAATTCACCCAAATCGACGTCAATCGGCCCGACACTCGGATCAAACCGACCTATCACTGCCGGGCAGCTGAATCCAAATTCAATGTCTGTTTCGGCTCCCGCTCGCTTGACGATCAACCTGGGGTGAACTTCACCCGAGGCAACTTCATGGCCACCGCCTTCATCGATCGCTTCTTTGGTCATCTCAATCGATTCGGGTTCCACTTCGGCAACGTTTTCGGTCAGGTCGTGCGGGGTTGTCATCGTGCGTTCATATCCTCAGAATCCCTCTTAAACCAAAAGGCGATCCCAGTATCTCTATCGGTATTTGGACGAATTCCAAAAGGTCAACCGTTGCACTCTAGCCAGAAATTTCTTCCCAATCCAATCCCACGCGGTCTCGTATCACCAGAACACAACCACTTTCGACCTTCACCAGCACGTCACCCTGAGCCTCATTACTGAGCGAACCCCCGCCTGCAAAACTCAATGGTGAGTGCTGCAATTCCCATTGCGCTCCCATCGTGGTCACGACCGCATCTCCCAAGGGCAAAATCGAGAATGTCCCCGATCCAAATCCCCAATTTTCACCGGGCCAAAGAATTTTCCCATGACCTTGCCCCAAGAGAAGACGCACTGGCACTTGACCCCGAACAAAGCTCATCAAACTTGCAAAGACGTGGTCAAACCGATCCCCTTCAAACCCTCCGACAACGAAATCCACTTCGCCAAGCTCTCGCAATTCAGCAATCAACTTATCACAGTCCGAAAAGTTCTGATCGATCCTTTCCCGATATTCGACCTCCGCCAATCGTTCTTTCACCGAATCTAAATCGCCGACTACTACATCTGGACGGAAACCCGCGTCCAAACACACCTCCTGTCCGGAATCAGCCGCGAATACAATATCTGCTCCCCCCGCTAAATCGGCCAATGATTGAAACGGCAACGATTTCCCCGCCAGAACTCCCAGAATGCGCTTTTTCTGCCCCATTTCGCCGATCAGTCTAACCTATCCCACAGGCACCTTACTGAAAACCCGAGTTGCGACATATCACTCCGCAACGCCCAGTAAAATCCAAATAGGGACACGTTTTTCAAAATTTTGTTTTCTTTTTTTGCCCCCTGGCAAAAATGCATTCGGCGAGTCTGGGTTCAACGGGCTTTGGACAACCTTCAACAACGCGAAACATCACTCCAATTCCTGATAATTTTCTCTGACCCCTGAGCTCCCCTCTGTGTATACTGCCCTCACTTCTTTTGCCCCGATTGGGGGCATCGATTTGCACTATGTCAGACCAGCACACGCTCATGGATCACGAAGACCTCGTCGTACTCAAAACTGCTTGGGAAAGCTCCCTCCGAGACCTGAAAGGACAAGTTCCTGAAACCGTCCTTACGAGATTCCTCAAGAAGTTAGAGCCGATCGAGTATCGTGATGAGCGCGTGGTCTTCGCCGCTCCTGGACGGTTTGTTCATGACTGGGTCAAGGACCGTTACGTTGACCGACTCCAAACATCGCTTTCGGAGAAGCTCGAGAAGTCGATCAAGTTTGAACTTAAAATCGCTAGCAGCGAGCGACAAGCTCCATCCAATCATGCCGTTGCGGCGGTTACCCCTCGGGCTTCTGAGCCTTCTCGATTCAAACCCATCGAACGGCTCACCTTCGACAACTTTGTCCAGGGGCAATCTAACCGACTTGCCTTTGCCGGAGCTAAGGCCGTGGCGGATAACCCTGGAACTCGGTTCAATCCGCTGTTCATTTACGGCCCTTCTGGACTCGGAAAAACCCACCTCCTCCATGCAATTGCGAACGAGATACTCGCTCGTGATCCCTACCACAGCATCATGTATGTGACGGCGGCCCAGTTCATGGAAGATTTTGTCACGGCTCTCAAGAACAACCAGATCGAGCGCTTTCGACGGCAACAACGGGGCGTCAATGTCTGGCTCCTTGATGACGTCCAATACGTTGCGGGCAAAGACAAAACTTTGGAAGAAATCTTCCACACGTTCAATTACCTCCAGAGCCTTGGCAAGCAGATCGTTCTCTGCTCTGACCGCCCGCCGCGCGACCTCCTTTTAATGGATGAGCGGCTTCGGTCTCGCTTTGAATCCGGGCTGGTTGTTGACGTCCAGCACCCTGACACTGAAACCAAATGCGCTATTTTGCTCAAGCGGGCCGACGTTGAGGGCATAAACATTGACCAAGAGACGGCGATGGCGATTGCCGAAGGGGTCAACGGAACCGTTCGGCACCTCGAAGGAGCCTTGCATAAATTAGCCGCTCAGTCCAGCCTAACGGGTCAACCAATCAACGCCGAGCTTGCGGCAGAGATTGTTGAACGGTATTACGCTAACTTAGTGGTGGCCAAGCCGAGTTTTGAGCAGATCGTGGGCAGTGTGAGCAAGCATTACCGGGTCGAATCGGACGAAATTTTGGGCATCTCTCGAAAAGCTCACATCGCGACGGCTCGACACGTGGCGATTTACATTACGCGTGAGATCCTCGGCGATTCTTGGAAGCAGATTGGGGCGATGTTCGGCAACAAGGATCACACATCCATGATGCACGGCTACAAGAAAGTTCGCACCATGATGAATCAGAGTCGGGAAATGAATGCCAGCATCAGGGCTCTGATCAACGACCTCTATCCCAATCAATAACATGCGGCTCCCCGAGCTCACTTGGCCCGATATTAACGCCCTGGATCGCGAACGTACGGTTGTGCTCATTCCGACCGGGGCCGTCGAGCAACACGGCCCGTATCTCCCTCTGGGTACCGATACTTTTCTTGCGACTGCCGCCGCTGAGGAGATCGCCGCTCAAATTCCCGATATCGCGCTGGTGACCCCATGCCTTTGGCTTGGCGCATCGCTTCACCATATGCCCTTTTCAGGGACATTGAGCCACAGTTTTGCGGGCTACGAAGAAGCTTTGACTCGCACCATCCAATCGCTCGCTGATCATCACTTTCTGAAATTCATGGTCATCAATGGTCACGGTGGGAATGTTGATTCCAACCACATCACTCTAAGAAAGCTTAAGTATCAGAACCCCACTCTTCAGCTTGCCGCTGCAAACTATTTTGATTTCCTAGACCAATCTGTCCTTGATTCAACCCTTGCCGGCCCGCTCAAATCCATTCGCCACGCTTGTGAAGCTGAAGCGAGTTTGATGCTGCATAAGCATCCTCAACTGGTTCGAGTTGATTCACTTCGTGATGACGGTTTAGCATCTGAACCAGTTATCCCAGGGTTGATTTCCAATTTTGATGAGATCACGGAGGAAGGTTCTTTTGGTTATGCGACATTGGCAACTCTGGAGAAGGGGGCAACGTTGTGGCAGAGCATTATTGAAAACGGCACCGAAGCGGTCAAGCGTTTTTCTGGTGGTTACACATATTTGGGGATTGTTTAGTAAATCAATAACAATTCTTTAAATTGCAGTTTTTTTGATTGACCGAGTAACTCTTCGTGTATAGTAGACATATGATTCGAGATGTTGAGCCTTTGGAGGGTTTTGGCGAGCCGTGGGGTTTGCTGACGGCAATTTTGGAAGATGGGACAAGGGAGTGGCGAGGGGAGATTTGGGAGGAAGTTGGGCCGGAGGTGATGACATGGCGGCCTTATCCGGGGGGGCCAAGTGCGGGGGCGGTTTGGCTTCATTTAATCATGGTTGAGCTGGCTTGGTTTGGATTGAAGGATGATCTAACGGAGGCGGAGAGGGCGGAGTTGCTATGGGATGCAATTGATGTAGATGAGGCTATTTGGCCGGATGCGCCAGCCCAGCCGATGAGTTGGTATGTGGCGTTGCAGGATCGGTACCGACAAGTGAGTTTGGCGGGGATCAAGAAATTTGGGGCTGCGGACGAGGTTTTGGGGTCGGGGGAGAATCGGTATACGCAGCGTTGGATTTTTGGGCATGTGATTCAGCACGAAGCATATCACGGGGGTCAGATTGTGATGTTGGTAACTCAGGCTCTGCGGGAGCAATGATATGCGCTGGTTTCACCAGTGCCACCCAGCCCTACCCAGGTTCAGAGATAGCCTATGTTGGTGAGCTGCAAGTCCGACGAGCGGAGTAGTTTGGATTAAGTTCGGTCGATGTAGATATGTCCGTTGGAGTCGGTTCCACCATCGGGGCGGACGGTGGCGCGAAGTTCGACTTTGTCGCCAGGCTTGACGACCAGGCCGTCGAAAGCATAAGTGTTTTTGGAATTGCTTCCTCCGGTGGTGCCCTCGTGTTCGTCGAATTTTGCGAGTTTGTTGTTGATCCAAATTTCCGCCCGTTTAATGTCAAGTCTGTGGGCACCGGATGTGTAGGCAAAGGTGATCCGGTAGTTGCCAGACTGTTTGATTTGAGTTGAGAGGTCAAATCTGATGGTTGACCATTCGGCTTGGAGCATTGTGGGGTTCCAACTGCCGGCCGGGGTGTCGCTGACTTCGAGGGTTCGGAAATTGACACTGCGTTTTGTCAGAACCTCGAGGTTGGGAGCGAGGCGGACGAGGAAATTGTCATAGTTTCGGAGGGTCTGAGGAGTCCAACCGACTTCGGCGACGGCAAGGGCACGGGGGAAGGCCATGTATTCGCGGTGAGCGAATGTCTTCATGTATTCCGTCCAAATATTGCCTTGGACACCGAGGACTCGGGGGTGATTTTCCGTCTTGATTTCGGGAACGATGGGATTGAAGCTGTAGACTTGCTGGAGGGGGAGATAGCCTCCGATGGCAAGGGGTTCTTCAGGGGACCGAGACTGGTAGTAGTCAAGATACATATGGCTTGTAGGGGTCATGACGACGTCTTGTCCAAGGTTGGCGGCAGTAACTCCACCACCCGTTCCGCGCCAACTCATGACAGCGGATCTTTTGGGGAGTCCACCTTCGAGGATTTCATCCCAGCCAATAAGACGACGACCGTTTTGGTGGAGATGGTCTTCCATTTGTTGGATGAACCAAGATTGAAGTTCGTGTTCGTCTTTGAGTCCTCGCTCTTTCATTCTTTGTTGCTCGGCGGGGTCTTTTTCCCATTGGGTCTTGGGGCACTCATCACCGCCGATGTGAATGAACTCGCTGGGGAAGATGTCCATGACCTCGGTGAGGACGTCGCGGCAGAATTGGACCGTTTCGGGTTTGGTGTTGAGGACTCGGTCACTCACTCCCCACCGCATCATAACTTCAGCTGGTTTGCCGTCACCGAGTTCGGGATATGCGGCGATGGCAGCGACCATATGGCCAGGCATATCTATTTCGGGGACAACGGTGATGTGGCGTTCTGCGGCGTACGCGACGATTTCGCGGAGATCGTCTTGGGTGTAGAAGCCACCGTGCGGGATGTTGTCGTACTCGGCAGTGTTTCGCCCGATGACAGTCTTTGGTCGGACGGAGCCGACTTGGGTAAGGCGAGGGTACTTCTTAATTTCGACTCGCCAGCCTTGATCATCGGTGAGGTGGAAGTGGAACGTGTTGATTTTGAAGAGAGCAAGCGTATCGATGAATTTGAGGACTTCCGCTTTGGTGGTGAAGTGACGGGCGACATCGAGCATGATTCCGCGCCATTTGAAGCGGGGCTCGTCTGTAATGGTAAGGCAGGGAATCTGCCAGTTTTGCGTTAGAGGAGTTGTGGAATGAATTGATACGGGAAGGAGTTGGCGAAGGGTTTGGACTCCGTAGAACAAGCCTGCTTCGGAAGGGGCGGTGATTGTGAGGTTGGTTGGGGTTGCGACGAACGAATAGCTTTCTGGATTGGCTTTGGGATTAGGCTTGACGAGGAGGGCGATGGCGTTGTCATTTTTTGAACTCAGATTGAATTTGAATCCAGTTGCGGGGGAAAGCGAAGCGCGTAAATACTGGGCGGCGAACGTTGATGATTCCGGAGTGAGAGTTGTTTGGGGGTTGATACGAAACGTCCCGGGAGTCGCTTTGATCTCAGCTGGGTAGGGGACGAGTGGAAGAGTGCTGAGAGGCATGAAAGCGAGAGATGCAGCGAGGGAGGCGATCATGAGAACGTTGTAATGATGACTGAAATAGTTGATGAAGTGGTTTCAGTTGAGAGGATTTTATGGGTAAGTTAAAATTTATGCGGAATCGAAGCAGATTTTGGGTTGGGATGGGGGTTTTGGCTCTGTCAGTCGTTGGTTTGGTTGCTTGTAACGGGGGCGGAGGGGCGGCGGAGACCAAAAAAGAGACAGAGGTTATGGTTTTTGAGGGGGGTTACGGAAAGGATTTTTATGAGGCTGCGGCAACCGAGTTCAACGAGAAAACCGGGGCTACGGTGGTGGTGATTGGTGATCCTCGAATTGATCAGCAAGTGATTCCCCGGATGCAAAAAGGGAGTCCGCCGGATTTGACTTATCCGGGTTGGCGTTTTGATAGTTGGAAGGCGGTGCAGGACGGAGCTGTTGAAGAGCTGTCGGCCGCTTTGAAAGAGCCGGCTTACGGGAGTGAAACTCCTTGGGGTGAGACATTCAATCCGAGCCTGTTGAAACTGGGTCAGAGTGAAGGCAAACAGTACTTGATGCCTTACTTCTTCTCGCTGTTTGGTTGGTACTACGATCCTGATTTGTTTGAAGAAAAGGGTTGGACAGTGCCGAAGACGTATGCTGAGTTGTTGGTTCTTTGTCAACAGATCAAGGCGAGTGGGATGGCTCCGATCACTTATCAGGGCCAGTATCCGGATTACATGATTGCCGGGATGCTCCAGCCATGGATTTTGAGTTCGGGGGGAATGGAGGCTTTGGCGGCGTGTCAAAACTTGGAGCCAGGCGCATGGCAAAGTGAGCCGGTGATTCGGGCGGCGAAGATGGTGCGTGAATTGCGAGACATGGGCTACTTCCAGAGTGGAGCTACGGCGATGAGCCATACGGAAGCGCAAGCGGAGTTTATCAATCGTCGGGCGGCGATGATTCCTTGCGGGACGTGGTTGTATTCGGAGATGGAAAGTTCGATGCCGGAAGGTCGCAGAATGAAGTTTATGTTGCCTCCCGTTTTGACGGACGGCAAAGGTGACCCGACGGCATTGATGGTCAAGGTTGAGCCCTGGTTTGTACCCAGCGCGGCAAAGAACAAGAAGACGGCGATAGATTATTTTAAGTTCTTGACGTCGCAGGAAAAAGCGACTCAGTTTGTAAAAGAGAAGGGAACGTTTATGGCGGTGAAGGGTTCGACGCCGACCGATCTACCCGAGCATTTAGCGAGTGCAGGCGAGCTCTATGATGCGAGTTCTCAACTTTGGGCGGCTCAATGGCGAGAGTGGTATCCGGACTTTTACAAAATTGTTGGTGATATCGTCACTGAACTCTTGAACGGAGAATTGACCCCAGAAGAGTTCGGAGCGAAGGTCGAGGCAGAAGCGGAAAAATTGCGGGCTAATAAGAACGTCGCCAAGTACAAATACTCGGCGGATTAGGGCGACGAGCGATGGCAGGTCAGGACATTCGGAAAACAGGGTTTGTCCTGACCTGCTTGGTTCCAGGATTGACGCTTTACCTGTGGCTCGTCGTGGTGCCGTTCATCAAAACTCTCGAATTGAGCGGATATCGGTTTTCCGGTGTTTCGACCAAGCGGACATGGGTGGGGTTTGAGAATTTTGCGGACCTCGGTAACCGTGAGGAGTTTTGGTGGGCGGTTCGAAATAGCTTTACAATTCTGCTGGTCGTTGCTCCGATCTTACTTTTGATGGCGATGGGGTTGGCGCACTTGGCTCAAGGAGATTCCAAGGGGGCAAAACTGATGCGGACGATTTATCTGTTTCCGAATCTGATTTCCCTGGTGGCGGCGGCGTTGATTTGGCGAGCGGCTTACAATCCGAGCGTTGGTCTGTTGAGGGGAATTGGACTTGCCGGACCAGAGAATGGTTGGTTAGGGGATGTTGGAACGGCTTTTGGCGCGTTTGCGGTGGCGTTCGTTTGGGTGAGCTTGGGGTTTTATACGATGCTCTATTGCGCGGGCTTGGCGGGGATTCCCGGCGAGGTTCATGAAGCTTGCGAACTGGAGGGTGCTAAAGGATGGCGTAAGTACTGGCTGGTGACGAGGCCATTGATGTGGCCGGTTCGCCGGGTGGCTTCGGTTCATGTGACAATTGCATCGCTCGGGGTTTTTGCATTGGTCAATGTGATGACAGAGGGGGCACCCAGTAACCGCACTGAGACGATGCTCCATTCCTTGTATCGGATGATGACGACGGGAGGTGAGTTTGGTAAGGCAGCGGCAATGGGGGTTGTGATGATGGTGGTCACGGCTTTGGCGAGCATTGCTTTATGGGGTGTCTTTCGCCGTAATCCGGTGGAGGGTCAGCGATGAAGTTGCTGCGTAGTGGTTTGCTGGTTGGGTTTGGAGTGGTGGTGATTTTGCCGGTGCTTTGGGTGTTTTTTAGCTCGGTGCGAGGAAATCAAGAGATATTAAATTCACCATTCGCGGTGACGATTCCGCCAGCATTTGACAATTTTGGCAAAGCGTGGGGGGCTCAGAATTTGGGAGCGGCATTCATTCTGAGTTTGATTGTCACCTTGTTGACTTTGGTCTTTTTGATTCCAATTGGCGGGATGATGGCTTATGCATTGTCGCGATATCAGTTTCGAGGGTCGGGATTGATATTGGGATTGGTGACTTTGGGGATGCTCTTTCCGAATTTGCTTGCGGCAGTGCCGCTCTTCTTGATGATGGCGGATATGGGTTTGGATGATTCTTTATTGGGCTTGGTGATGGCGTATGTGGCTTATTCCTTGAGCTTTACGGTGTTTGTTTTGCATGGTTTTTTTGCGGCGTTGCCCAATGAATTGGCGGAGGCGGCGACGATTGATGGGGCGGGACATTGGAGTTTGTTTTTGCGTGTGATGGTTCCCCTTGCTTCGCCGGGGATTTGGGTAGTGGTGATTTTTAACGTCATTGGGCTTTGGAACGAATACAACTTGGCAAAAATATTGATGTTGCAACAGAAAACATTGCCCGTGGGTTTGGCCGATTTGATCTCTCAGCAGCAATATGCGGGGGATTGGGGAGCGATCTTTGCCGGAGCAGTTCTGGTCATTTTCCCAGTGATGACGTTGTATCTGTTTTTGAAAGACAAGGTTCAGCAAGCGATGCTCGCCGGAGCCATCAAATAAGTGCGATCAAGTAAGATCGTTTGATGGTTGGAATGACTCCGAGTATTGAGATGATCCGGGCGCAGTTTCCGGGATTACGGGATGACTTTGCGTTCTTGGAGAATGCAGGTGGGAGTCAGGTTCCGGGGGTAGTGATCGATGAGATTGGCCGGTTTTACCGCGAGGATTATGCGCAGAAGGGGGCGACTTATGGGATGAGTGTGCGGACGACGGAATTGCACGACAAGTGTAAGGTGTTTCTCAGCCGGATTTTTGGGGGAGAGGAAACGGGCTATGTTGCGGTCGGGCCGAGCGCGACGGCTCTGTTTAATATGTTGGCGGGGGCTTTGCGACCAACTTTGCGACCGGGGGATGAAGTTGTAATTTCAGTCGCGAATCACGAAAGTCATGTTGGATGTTGGGAGCGTTTGGCGGAGTTTGGGGTGGTGATCAAGTGGTGGGGCGTTGATGAGGAGACAGGCCTGAGTTCGCTGGATGATTTGGCGGCAATTGTCACGGAGAAGACCAAGGTGATTGCATTTACCCAGACTTGCAATTTGGTGGGGGATATTGTTGATGCAAAAGCAGTTGTTAAGATTGCCGAGGAAGTCGGCGCGGTGACGGTGATGGATTCGGTTGCGGCGGCGAGTCACCAGGCGTTATTTGTTGATGAGTGGGGAGTTGATTTTTGCAGCTTCAGTTGTTACAAGGTTTATGGCCCGCATATGGCAGCGATGTGGGGGAAAAAGGAGCGATGGAGCGAGCTAACGGGGCCAAATCATAAACAGCTACCGGACAAGGGAGCGATGAAGTTTGAGCTAGGCTGTTTGAGCTATGAGTCGATGGCGGGGTTTTTAGCTTTGGGGCGTTACTTTGGATTCCTTGCTGGTGAGGAAATTGGTTTTGGTGAAGTGGCGAGTCGGAGGGTGATCGAGCGTGCTTATCAAGTGATGGACGAGCGTGAGACATTGCTGGAGGAGGCGATGCTGGGATGGTTGAATTCGCGGAGAGATGTGCGGGTTTTGGGCGTACGGACAGCTGGTGAAGATCGGCATCCAACGTTTAGTTTTCGGCATGATCGGTTATCGAGTCAGGAGATTGAGCGTCGAGCGCATGAGCATCCGGTTGCATTGAAATACGGGAATATGTACGCATGGCGAATTTGTGAAGCGTGTGGGATTCCGGCGGAGGATGGGGTAGTGCGGGTGAGTGCCGTGCATTATAACACCGTCGAGGAGATTCAGCGCGTGTGTGGGGTGCTGGAAGCGATCTTAAACGGTTGATTTTGCTGAATCTAGTAGAATAGGGCCACGACTATGGCTACAGATCGAAAAGCGAATTTGGATAAGTTCATTGCGGCTCTCGATAAGGCGGTTGATATTGAGCCTTGTGATGCGCGGTGTGACATGATCAAGCGGATTCTGGAGCAGGCGTTTACGCACAAATTAGAGATTCTGGATGACGCACATATGCAGCCTGCGGATGGCACCTATGCGCGTCACTTAGTTCACAAGGATCCGGCGGGTCGCTATTCGGTGGTAGCGATGGTTTGGGATGTTGGGCAGGGGACAGCTCTGCATGACCACGCGGGAGAATGGTGTGTAGAGTGCGTATATCGAGGATTGATCCGTGTAACGTCGTTTGATTTGGTGGGTTCGCCAGATGACGAAATTGTTCAGTTCAAGGCCGAAGATTCGGTTTTGGCAGGGGTTGCGGAGGCAGGGGCGTTGATTCCCCCGTTTGAGTATCACGTTTTGGAGAATGCGATCAAAGACGGCCCTTCTGTGACGGTTCACGTTTACGGGCACGAGTTGACCCATTGTCATATCTTTGTTCCAGTTGATGGGGGCTATAAGCGCGAACGGCGCGAATTGGGTTACACGGCTTGAACCGATTGAAGTCAGTTGGTGAGGTCTTGCCTGGTTTGGCTTTGGTTGTGGCGATGGCGTTTGCCGCCAACTGGATTGCCGAACTGCCGTTTGTGAAGGATAGTTTGCGCTTCTCTTCGTTGCTCATTGTGATTTTGCTGGGGATTCTGGTGGCATCTGTTTGGAAGTTACCGGATGTTCTTGGGGCGGGGATCAAGTTGGCTCAGAAGCCGATTTTGCGATGGGCGGTGGCGGGTTTGGGGTTTCGATTGACTTTGCAGGAAGTGGCGGCGATTGGGGTTCCAGCGATTGCGGTCGTTTGTTTGGGCGTTGCAGGTTCGTTCTTGTTTTGTGTGTGGTTGGGAAAGATTTTGGGTCTGGGGGAGAAGCTCAGTTTGCTGCTTGCTACGGGCGGTTCAATTTGTGGGGCGAGTGCGATTGTGGCTGCCGATTCGGTTGTTGAAGCCGAAGGAAAAGATGCGGCGGTGAGTTTGGGGATTATCACTTTGTGGGGGACGGTTGGAATTTTCCTTTTTCCGGTTGTGGCGAAGGCATTGGGATGGGGGGATTTTGCATACGGCTTGATTTGCGGGGCGACATTGCATGAGACGGCGCAGGTTGTTGCGGCGGCCAGTGGGCTCTCCCCGGAAGCGACTAACGTAGCGACAGTGGTCAAGTTGGTGCGGATTTGTACTTTGGCACCGATGGTATTGGGAATTGGGTGGTTGATTCGGAGATCCGCCGTTGGGAAATCGGGTGAGGCCAAGGTGAGTTTGGTGCCTTGGTTCCTGGTGATGTTTGTGGTGTTTTCGTTGCTGGTGAGTGCGGTGAGCGATGCGAGTTTTCAGTCGTTTGTGAAGGAAGCGGTGAATCCGTTCGTAAAGTTTCTTTTGGCGGTCGGGATGGCGGGCGTTGGATTGCAGACGAACGTCCGGGATTTGTGGAAGGCGGGTTGGAAGGCTTTGGGACTTGGGCTGGCGCAGTGGCTTGTCTTGATCGGGATAACTTTGCTCACGATGTTGGCTCTTGGAATGTTTGCTTAAAAATTTTTCAAATTATTCGATCTTTGGCGCAGAAAGTGTCGTCCAAGCAGGTTAAGGTTTCTTTATGGCTCAAGGTGACGCGCTCGTTGGGGGTTCGGTAGGTGAAGCGGTCACAGCTCGTCAGATGCTGGAACTTATCCACGATTTGGGTCAATGTGACGATGCCCGCCAAATTTTGGTAGCGGCTTTGCGGCACTATCGGTACTTGTTTGGTGATTACAAGGGGTTATGTTTGTTGCTCGATGACCCGAAGACGGGGCACTGGCGGAGCGTAGCGTTTGAAAATCCATACGGTTTAAGTTGGGGTGGCGTTAAAGTTGGGCAGCTTCCGGAACGGACAGATTTGGAGCAAGTGGCTTCGCTTTTGGGACAGGTTGCGCCATGGATTGAGACGGATACTCCGGTACGGCGGGATTTGGTGGAAGCTCAGGCGGCGTTTGTGGCAGATGGGTCGGTTTTGGCGGTTCGAATGGGAATGTTTACGGGGTTGACTGCGGACGTTTACTGGGTAGCAAGTTGGAGTCGCCCAGGAGGCGGTCGGGGCTGGAGCGTGCTTGGATTTGATCGGGAAAATGTTCCGCCGGAGTCGATGTTTGGACTGTACGAGACAGCAGTTGAGACAACGAGCAGGATGTCGTTCTATCCCTCTCTTTTACAATCGGTGGCTCATGCAGAACGGGTGAATCATAGTTTGCGACGGAACTTGGTTCATGACTTGAAAACGCCGATCACAGTCATCAAAGGTTATGGCGAAACGTTGGGGATGGTGCGAGATGATGAGGAGATGTTTGGTGAATTATTGGGCGGGATATTGGAGAGTTGCGACAGGCTGTTGGCGGATGTGAAGGACATTATTGAACCAATGGAGGGAGCTTGGACTCCAAAAAAAGAGGGGTTTGATTTGAGTCTGATGCTGCAGAAGGTTGTTTTGGCGGAACGGCACACGGAGCGATCTCGGACGCATTCGATTGAGATTGAGGGATGTGAAGAGCCAGTCATGGTTCATGCTGATCGTCGAAAGTTGATGCGGGTCGTCGAGAATTTGTTGAGTAACGCCGTGAAGTATTCGCCGGGTGCAGGCAAAACGGTTTGGGTTAAGTTGCGACAGGCTGGGGATTTAGTGGCTATTGAAGTTAAGGACGAGGGATTGGGTCTAAGCGCAGATCAGATTCAACGGGTGTTGAATGACTGTGAGCGAGTTGTTGATGAGAGTTTGGGGATTGAGGGGAGTGGGTTTGGTTTGAGTTCTTGCCAGATTGTTTTGCGGGCGCATGGAGGCGAGTTGCAAGTTGAAAGCGAGGTGGGAGTGGGATCAGTTTTCCGGGCGGTGATGAAAAGAGTGGTGGAGTCTTGATTTCACCGAAGCTATCCATTTTTAGTGCACAGTTCTTATTTAGTTCTTCGACCCTATAACTGCGATTTAGGGAGACGTCCGGGGATGCTGTATAATTGTTGAGACCCGCTGGACTTTTTTGAGTCAGTTGTGCGTGTCGCTTTTCAGAGAACAGGCATGACGAAGTACATTTTCGTGACGGGCGGGGTGGTTTCCTCGATTGGGAAGGGGATTACGAGCGCGAGTTTAGGGCGTATGCTTCGGAACCGCGGGTACACAGTTGCGCCGGTCAAGCTTGATCCTTATATCAATGTTGATGCGGGGACGATGAACCCTTACCAGCATGGGGAAGTATTTGTGACCGAAGACGGGACCGAAACGGACTTGGATTTGGGGCACTATGAGCGATTTATTGATGTGAACTGTTCGAGTTCAAGCTCGATTACGACGGGTAAGGTTTATCAAAACGTCATTGAAGCAGAACGGCGAGGTGATTATCTGGGGGGGACGGTTCAGGTTATTCCGCATGTGACAAATGAGATCAAGCGGCTTTTGATTGATGCGGGGAAGAAAGAGGAGGCGGATATTGTTCTGGCGGAGATTGGGGGAACCGTTGGGGACATTGAGTCTTTGCCTTTTTTGGAAACCATTCGTCAGGTTCGGAAGGATTTGGGGAAAGAGAACACTTTGTTTGTTCATGTAACGCTGGTGCCGACGGTTGGACCATGGAGTGAGATCAAGACTAAGCCGACTCAGCACTCGGTGATTAATTTGCGACAGATTGGGATTTCGCCGGATGTGTTGATTTGTCGATGCGAAGAAGATTTGCCCGAAGATGTGAAGGAGAAAATTTCGCTCTTTTGTGACGTTCCTCAGGAGGCGGTAATTGAAAGCCGGACGGCAGAAACGATTTATGAAGTTCCTTTGATGTATGAAGCGACGGGGCTTGGCGAACTTGTCTGTCGTCGATTGGGACTTGAGAACTTGAAGGCAGATTTGAGTGAGTGGGAGGATATTGTGAAAGTGATCAAGAATCCCACGCACGAATGTACGGTGGGAGTTGTGGGCAAATATACGAGCAACGGGGACGCTTACAAGTCAATTGCGGAGTCGCTCGGGCACGCAGGAATTGCGAATGATTGTCGGGTGAAGATCAAGTGGATTGAGAGCGACGTTTTTGAAGGAGCGGCAGAACCAGCATCTTTACTGGATGGTCTAGACGGAGTGGTCATTGCGCCCGGATTTGGGACTCGGGGGATTGAGGGCAAGATCGAAGCATTGCGGTATGTGCGGGAGAACGGCGTGCCATTTCTTGGAATTTGTTTGGGGATGCAGATGGCGGTGATTGAATATGCCCGAAACGTTTGTGGTATCGCGGGGGCGGGCAGTGAGGAGTTTGAGACTCCGGATGCAAAAGTGAATGACCCGGTGATTCACTTTATTCCTGATCAAACGGGGATTACGCATAAGGGGGGAACCATGCGGCTGGGTAGTTACCCTTGCCATTTGAGCGCGGGAACTTTGGCGTTTGAGATTTACGGGGAGTCTCCTATTTATGAGCGCCATCGCCATCGGTATGAAGTGAACAACGATTACCGGGAGTTGCTGATTAAGCATGGGTTGCAGGTGAGCGGTGTATCTCCGGATTACCGTTTGGTTGAAATGGTGGAGTTACCTGGGCATCCATTCTTTATCGCAACGCAGGCTCACCCAGAGTTCAAGAGCCGGCCAAATCGACCGTCCGCCTTGTTTGCTTCGCTCGTGGCGGCGGCTTTGGTTCGAAAATCCAAAGTTCTGGCTTAAAGGGATTGGCTGACCATTTGGGCGGTTTCTTCGCCGACGAGGGTGCCGATAGCCACTCCCATTCCGCCCATGCGGACGGCGCAGAAGGTTGATGAATTGATTTGTTTGATGATGGGTTTTTTTGTTGCACCCATCCCCATGATCCCTGCCCAAGCGTAATCAATCTCGTGCGGCGTGTTGGGGAGGATTGTGGTTTTGAGGAGGGACTTCAGCTGATCTTGGATCATTTTAGTCACTTGGATTTCGGTCGTTGTTTCGCCCTCGAAATCAAGATTGCGACCGCCGCCGAAGAGTACACGGTTGTGGATGTTACGGAAATAGTAGTAGCCACGGTCGAGGTGGAATGTGCCCTGGAAGGGGAGGTTGGGGATCGGTTTGGTGATCAGGACTTGTGCTCGTGCGGGATTTACGTCGAGATCGGGCAGGAGTTGGCGGGCGAATCCGTTTGTGCAAACAATTAACCTTTTGGTGGATATGGGTGGAGTTTGGTCGGTATGGACGGTTGCTTCGTCGAAGTGAGTGACGGTGATTTGATTGAGGATGATTATGCCTTTTGAATTGGCAAGTTGAATTAGGGCTTGCATCATTTGGCCGGTGTTGATTTGGCCTTCGGCATGATTGAGGAAGAGCGAGTGGGTTTTTTGGAAACAAAATTGGGGGAGTTTGTTGCTGGCATCGGTAAAGGTTTCGGCGAGGTTTGTGATGGGGGCGAGAAGGGTGTTGAGGCGATCACGGTTTTGTTCGCAGATCTCGTGGGTAGGTTGATCAGCGATGAGTTCATATCCGCCAAGGGGCTGATAATCGAGGACTTGGTCAGTGACGCGGCGGCGCAATTTTTGCAGACCCAGATAACGACGGTTAACCAGCTCTTGAACTTCTTGTTCGGAGAGAACGTTGAGATCATCGAGGATTTCAGTGATTGAGCCGATGCAGGCGAATCCAGCGTTTTTGGTGCTGGCACCTGTGGGGATGAGTCCCCTTTCGAGAACGATGATTTTGAGGTTTGGTTGGAGTTCTTTGAGAGAGATGGCGGTACTGAGGCCGACGATTCCTGAGCCGATGATGGTGATATCGGCGTGGTCGAAGTATGTTGATTGTTCCCAGTAGCTGAACTGCACGGGATTATTTTAGTCGGTTTGAGTGGGTCTAGCGATTGAGGTTATGCCTACGGTGCGGAGGGATTGGATGGGGCGCGTTTCATAATAGGGGTCTTTCCTGCGGGGAAGGAGTGAGTTTGAGATGAGCAACCGCCAATTTAGCCGAGACCCTGAAGATTTTGACCAGTATCGTCGGCGTTTGATATTAAAGTCTAAGCCAGTTGGGAAAGAGGAGCGAGCGGAGTGGTTTCAGAGTTTTTGTGACTTGATTGAAAAGGCCTTTCCGGCGCAGGAGAGTCGGGTGAATCGTCCGGGGGTGGCGCACAGGTTGTTTGCGGCGGAGATTGCGATTCCCCGGATGAAACCGGAGACGTTAGTCGGTTTTGCTAATGAGTTTGAGCAGCTCTTTTTGGAGGCAATGCCAGTGACGATGGAAGGTTGCCGAACCCATTTGTATCAGGATCGACTGGATGTGATATGGGAGGCGGTCATTGATTTGGGTGATGCTTACGTCACGCTTGGGGTGAAGCTGAGGAACGCGGATTTTGGGATGAAGGAGTTCAATAATGACGACCGGAACGACTTCAAACGGGAGAGGGGAACATTCGAGAAAGATCGGGATGATCGGCCCCGAAAGTTTGATCGAGGTGGCGGCGGCGGATACCGTGGTGATCGCGATGGCGGTGATCGTGGGGGTTATCGGGGTGGTGGGGATCGAGGCGGTTCAGGCGGTGGCTATCGGGGTGATCGAGACGGTGGGGATCGAGGCGGATATCGAGGTGGGGGGGATCGCGATCGTGGCGGTTATCAAGGAGGCGGTGATCGGGGTGGATCGGGCGGAGGATATCGAGGCGGTTCAGGCGGTGGTTATCGGAGTGATCGAGACGGTGGGGATCGAGGCGGATATCGAGGTGGGGGGGATCGCGATCGTGGCGGTTATCAAGGAGGCGGTGATCGCGGCGGTTCAGGTGGAGATTATCGGGGCGGAGATCGAGATGGAGGATACCGAGGCGGCGGAGACCGCGACAATCGCGGAGGTGGCGGAGGCTATCGCGGGGGTGGGGACGACCGTGGAGGATCTGGTGGATACCGCGGTGGTGGAGACCGAGACAATCGGGGCGGAGGTGGATACCGTGGCGGCGGAGGAGACCGAGACAATCGCGGCGGTGGCGGCGGTTTTCGCGGTGGTGGAGATCGAGATGATCGAGGCGGCGGGGGATACCGTGGGGGCTCAGGTGGCGGCGATAATCGAGGTAGTGGTGGAGGATTCCGAGGCGGCTCGGGTGGGGGCGGATTTAAGCGCGGTGGTGGCGGAGGCGGTGGCTTCAAGGGTGGCGGCGGGGGCGGGTCTAAGAAAGGCGGCCCGCCGAAGCGACGTGACTAATATGTCGGGCTACCCTACAGTGCTTTTTCGGTAGGTTGGGTGGTTCATTTCGCGGATTTCGAGGGTCCAAGACACGGGCGAATCTGCGTATCTTTCGATGTACTCGGAGCCGAGGGCGTAGAGTCGGTCACTTATTTCTTTGAGAGTTTCGGGATTTCTTCCTTCGAGGAGACAGGCTGTGAGGTGAATGAATTGATTTGGAGCGCCGTTTCCGGGATTGAAGTGCTCAGCGGTTCGAGAATATGATTTGACGGAGGCGGGGTCAATTGTTTTGATTTGGCAGAATTCTTCGGTGAGAAGTTCAAGGAGGGGTTTTATAGAGATGGTGGTTGAGTGGTCGAGTTGAAGATGGGGCACGGAATTAGTTTATCTGCTGCTTTTTCGAAAAAGTACATACCGCTGAATCTGGTGAGCGACTCAGCGGTCATTGCATTTGGATCAATTATTTGATTGTGTAGCCAACCGCCGCGAGGTCAATATCAACTTTGTTGCCAATGACGTTTTGATTGAGATCGGGGGCTAGGTTATGGTCGAGTCGGTTGAAGCTGAATTTTGTGCGGACGACGACGAGGTCACCTTTTTTGCCTGGAACCCCCCCTCGCGCGGCAAGAGCATCTGGGAGGTGGGTTGCAGTTGCTTTGACGGTGAGGTCTTTGGTAATGCCATTGAGGGTGAATTTTCCTTTCACATCCGATTCGAAGACGCCCTTTTTGATTTCTTTGGTATTGGATAGGGAGACGATTTCAAACTCGATAGCGGGATGTTTTTGAGGATTGAGGCACCAATCGCCTTGCATGGCATCAGTCATGCCCTGGGATGCAGCTTTGACTTTTGCTGTTTCGACAGTGATTTTTCCGGTGGTTTTTTCTGGGTGAGCCGGGTCGAACTGGATATTTCCGGAGACGGCATCAGTTGTGCCAAAGATAGGTTCGAGTGGACTGTCTACAGCAAAGGTGAGTCCGTTGACTCCTTTTGGATCCTTGAAATCGTAGGGGGCGGGGGCGAAAGTGGGGGCGACCAAAGCTGATGCTGCAAGGGCAAAGAGTGCGGTTTTTGCGACCATGACTGCGTTATATACGGCAAGTCACAAAACTTTGTTTCGATGATTGGTTTGACGACTTGGAAATTTAACGATGAGCTGAATGAGAGCGGAATTTTGCCAAAAAGTCTTTATCAAAAAGTGAGCTTATGTTCAGGTGATATTCAGTTTGGATTTGTAGATTATTGATAACTCTCCGGCGAAAGACTTGGAGGAGACGGATCTATGAAACAGAAACATTATTGGCTGATGGCGGGGGTTGTCGTTTTGGCAACTGGATCGGGCATCAGATTAGCTCAGGCGAGTGATCATGCAGACACTCAGGAAGTTGTGAGTCGAGCGGGGACGGATTTGACGGACGTGTACGTATTCCCAAGCCCAGAGAACGCTGACAATGTGGTTTTGGCGATGAATTTCAATCCGCTGATTCCACGTGGTGGGACGGCTCAATTTGATACCGATGTTCTGTATCAGTTCAAGTTGGATTTGAATGCAGACGGGGTCGAGGATCGAGTGATCCAGGTGACATTTACGGGTAGCGGCGCAAACCAGCGGGTTCGCGTTGCGGGACCGATGCGACCGAATCAAGTTGGTGGGACGAATACATTGCTTCCGGTGACGTCGAATGAAGGCGCGGTCAACACGACATTCTTTGCGAGTCCGACGGTGAAGGTTTTTGCGGGATTGCGGGAAGATTCATTCTTCTTTGATTTGGAGCAGTTTTTCACGATTCTTCCAGATCGCGGAGTTCCAACTGGTTTGACACAGCCGCCGGCGAATCCGAACCAGCCGATGGCGACGAGCTGGAGACCGACGGGTCAGGCGGTGGACTTTTTATCGAATGGCGGATTCAACGTACTTTCGATTGTGATTGAGTGCCCGAGGGCTCTCTTGGTGAACTGATATGAAACGACAGATTCAGATTTTGGCTTGTGGATCGCTGGTTGCGGTCTCGATGGTGTCAGGTTGCGGAGGATCGAATAATTCTGGTTCTTCGGCGAATTTGGGCCGGATTGGAGTTTGGGCGACGACGAGTGTCCGCTCGGGCTCGAACTTTGTACAACAAGATCGGTTGTCGAATCCAGTTGTGAACGAGGTGTTTGCTACGTTTGCGAATGATCGGCACAGGATCAACAATTTGGCTCAGCCCAATGAGGATGTGAACAACCTAGCGAATGACATTCAGAGTTTTATGACTGGTGTTGCAGGGCGTTCCCAGGCGATCACTGATGTCGTAAAAGCGGTTTTTGCCCAGGACGTGATGGTCGTTGATTTGGGTTCGAGTGCTCAGACCGCGGCTTACCTTGGTGTCCAGACGGGCGGGGCAACGGGCAGTACGTTTGGTGGTCGTGCGCTGACGGACGACGTTGTTGATACTTCGCTCGGAGTGGTCTTTGGCGGAACGGTTCCAGCATTAGGATTGGCGCCAGATGATGGCAACCAGATACCAACTCTGACGAGTGACAATGTTGGCCCCGGCGGTAAGCAGTTCACGAATACGTTCCCTTATCTGGGGGCACCGCGATAGGGCGATGTTCTCCGAGGTTGGTGATCTAGCCTCGGAGAGAGTTTTAGTGGGAATCAGAGATGACGATGCGAGCAAGTGCATTTTTGGGCTTGGGATTGATCGCGGTTTTGGTCGGTTGTGGTCCGACCATTGGGCGAGAGGTGAGCAAGGGGGACGCTGAAGATTCAGATAGTGTGCGGAGTCAAGTGAGGCAAGAGATTGCATTCCACCAAGATCGGGTTAAAAATGATCCGAAGGGGGCATTGGGTTGGGTGATGTTGAGCGAGAGTTATCTGAAGTTGGCTCGTTTGACGGACGATGATGAGGCGGCAGTTGAAGGGGAAAAAGCGGCACTGGAGTCGCTGAAGATTCGCGAAGTGAACAATGCTCGGGCGGCGATGCGCGTAACGGAGGCGCGGTTGCATCAGCATCGATTTGCGGATGCAGAGGATTCGGTGCGGATGGCGGTTCGACTCTCGGGGGGTGAAATTCAGACGATTCGACTGCTCGGTGACGTGCTTTTGGAACTGGGTAAATATGAGGAGTTCGGACGCGAAGTGCTGGATGATCCAGGTCTGAACGCTATTCCGGAGGGTAAAGCAGTTTCGGCCCGCTGGTATGAATTGAAAGGGGATTTTCACGGTGGAATTGCACTTCTGGAAGAAGCGGCGGTTCAGATTCGCCAGGGTCGGGGAACGGATGTACCGGAGATGAGTTGGTATCTGAGCCAGGCGGGGTGGATGGCTTTGAGGGGAGGCGATTTTGAACAAGCAGAAGCGGCTTTTGGTAGGGCACTCAAGTTGAATTCAGATGATCGGAAGGCCATGGCGGGGCAGGCACGACTGGCCTTTGTGCGGCGAGAATTTGGTTCGGTGTTGGCTTGGGCAAACAAGGCGAATGCGATTGCGCCCCTGACGGACGTTTTGGGATGGAAACTGATGGCTTTGAAGGAGCTTGGGAATGAGGAAGCGGCGGAGTTGGTTTATGAAGAAATTCTGCGTTTGAACCACTTGACACCGGGAGAGCCGAAGAATGCGGGTCATCCCCACGATCATGCGGATGGAGATCATAACCATGAGCATTCAAGTGGTCATTCTCACGATCACGATCATGAACTTGATAGTGGGAGGCATACGCATCACCGGTTGTTGGCGCGGTTACTTGCGGATTTGGGTCGGGAGTTGAAGTTTGCTCACTTGGCGGCGGAGGAGGATTTGAAATGGCGCAAAGATATTTATGCTTACGACACGTTTGCATGGGCGACTTATCGGTATTGGCTTCTTGACTCGGAAGCAAAAGTCGAAGGAAACGTGCTATTAAAGGAGGCCCAGGCAGCGATGAGTATGGCGTTGCGGACGGGGACGAAGGATGCTGAGATTCTGAGCCATGCAAAGGAGATATCTGCCGCTCGGCCCAGATAAATATTGATGTCGATTTTTCGGTTGTGGGGCGGTAGGGAATGTTGGTAGGGTGGGGTTTGTGGACGGTCAGCTTTTTGACGAAGTGTATACGGAGATGGCGGCGCGGTCGGGGAAGTTTGACCGCATTTGGTATGTCGGGGTGAAGACGACGGGGATTTTTTGCCGGATGGTTTGTCCGGCTCGCACGCCTTTGGCGAAGAATGTTGAATTTTTTGGTTCGATCCAGGAGTGTCTTCATGCGGGATTTCGGCCTTGTAAGCGATGCAGACCGATGAGTTTGCGAGATGAAGGTCCGGACTGGGTGGGAGAATTGGTGAAACGGGTTCAGGAATCGTCGGTAAAGCTCCGGGATGGGGATTTGCGGACGATGGGGCTAGAGCCAGCGACGGTACGGCGGCATTTTGAGCGGCACTTCGGGATGTCATTTCATGGTTACCAGCGCGCTTGGCGGATGGGTCAGGCGATTGGGAGTTTGCGTTCGGGCGGTGATTCGGTTGATGCAGCGATGGCGGCTGGGTATGCGAGTGAGAGTGGATTTCGGGAGGCATTTGAGCGGATTGTGGGAGTGAATGTGCGGGATTCTGATTCAGCGAGGTTGGCATTTGCTCGGTGGATAGACACGCCGATTGGGGGGATGGTGGCGGTGGGTTCGGACGATGGGCTGGGGATTTTAGAATTTGTTGATCGGCGGATGTTGGAAACGGAATTGCGGGACTACGAGCGGTTGACTCAGAGAAAGATCGTGCCTGGTGACCATCCTGTTTTGGATCAGGCTGAGGGTGAATTGGCGGAGTATTTCCGGGGGGAGCGACGAGAGTTTGGGGTTCGATTGGACTTGCGGGGGACAGAGTTTCAGATTCGAGTGTGGCGGGAGTTGGTGGCAATTCCTTGGGGGGAGTTGCGGAGTTATGGTGAGCAGGCGAAGAGGTTGGGGAACTCGAGTGCAGTGCGTGCGGTGGGCCGGGCGAATGGGATGAACCGGATGTCGATAGTTGTGCCGTGTCACCGGGTGGTGGGGGCGGATGGGAGTTTGACGGGTTATGGGGGTGGTTTGTGGCGGAAGAAATGGTTACTGGAATTGGAGGGGATGTCTTTGTGACCTATCATCTCATGTAGATTTGCGAGTTTTGAATATGTCATTGAGAAGTATTGGCATGGAAAGTGCGTCAGCTTCCGGAACCTGGTAAGTGTGGCGGTTTTGAGCTTGGGGGGATGTTTGGTACTATGTTTTTGTGCTTTTGCGTGGTGAGGAGAGGAAGGACGGAACCCTTTATTGGTTAGAGCTTGTCCGCTTTTTTGCGGCGACTCTGGTCGTCTTTGCGCATTTGAGCTGGAATGTTGATTTTTATGGTTTAGATTGTGGCGAGATTGGGGTTGAGATATTTTTTGTAATGTCGGGGATTGTGATTGCGCTTTCGACTCAACGGAGCGGGGATTTGCGGCGGTTCTTTGTGAACCGGGTGTCGCGGATCGTGCCGCTGTATTGGTTTGTGACGGGGGCGGTTGTGGTGGGGATGTTCGTGGCTCCATCACTCTTCACTTCATCGACACCGACCGCAAGTGAAATTGTCAAGTCGTTCATGTTTGTGCCTTATTTGCAGGAGTCAGGGAAAGTTTTGCCGCTGGTGGAGGTGGGTTGGACACTTTGTTTGGAGATGGTGTTTTATGCGATTTATGCGGGTTCGATGGCAATCAGTTACAAGTGGCGGAATGCGATTGCGGTGGGGGTTTTGGTGGGTCTTGTAGGGTTGGGGCTTGTTTTGCAGCCGGTGAACCCGATGGTGGCGTTTTATTTGACGCCGAAGTGGTTGGCATTTGCGTTTGGGGTTGGAATTGCGGTGGGATTGGCGCGGATTCAGGCTCAGCCGTTAGGTCAGGGGCGAACGGTTGCGGTTTCTGGAGCGATGGCAGTTTTTTTGGGGGTTTGTCTGGTGGTTCCGGCGATTGGACAAGTTGCGGCGGATACAAAACTTGTTTGGGGGGTATTGATGGGGATGTTGGTTTTGTTGGAAGTTCAGTTTGGGGGGATGAAGTTTGGTTGGGTGAAGACGGCGGGAGCGATTACTTACGCGCTATATATTTGCAATTTGTATGTGATTATTGCGGGTCAGAAGGTTTTGGGGCGGTTGGGTTTGCCCGAAATTTTCGTGGGATTGGGGCTAGTCGGGACCTCGATGGTGGTTTCGTTTGGTTTGTGGAAGTGGGTGGATGCGCCGGGGGCTCGGGCTTGCCGGGATTGGTTGAATGGGTTGGGCCGTAGAGAGCCTGTGATTTTGGATCGGGCTGTGGTTGCGGAGAGGGTTGAGGAACCGGTTGAGCCGGAAGTAGTGAAGTAACTTGCGCGGCTGAGTTTTGGAAATCAACTCACCCCAATCCCTTTCCATTAAAGCGGAGGGGAGTGCATAGATGCACTACACAATTTGGACGTCCTGCGGGCCAGATTGGAGTTTGCCGATTTCGGCGGCGGGAGTGCCGGATTCGTTGAGAGCGGTGATGGTATCCGTGAGGTGATCCGGGTCAACGACGAGGATCATTCCTATACCCATGTTGAAAGCGCGGCACATTTCTGGTTCGGGGATGTTGCCGAGGGCTTGGATGGCTTCAAAAATGGGCAAAGCTGTCCAGGCGCGGCGGTTGATTTTTGCTTGGACATTAAGAGGGAGAACACGGGGGAGGTTATCGTAGAGCCCGCCACCCGTGATGTGGGCGATGGCTTTGATGGCCCCAGATTGCAGGAGCGGGTAGACGCTGTTGAAGTAGCAGGTGTGGGGGCGCAGGAGGGCTTCGCCGATGGAGGTGCTCTCTGGATCGCCGGGGACGGGATCTTTGGTGGTTAGGCCCGAATCGTGAAAGAGGACCTTTCGGGCGAGGGAATAGCCGTTGGTGTGAAGTCCGTTTGAGGCGAGGCCGACGAGGCGATCTCCGGCGACAATGGGAGGGCGGGGGAGTTTGTGTGCTTCATCGACAACACCAGTAATGCACCCGACGATGTCTACTTCTCCGTCGTGGTAGACGCCGGGCATTTCAGCGGTTTCTCCGCCGATGAGGGCGCAGTTGACGGCAGCACATGCGGCGGCGGCTCCGGAAACTATTTGGTTGAAGACATCGCGTTCGAGGCGGCTGCATCCAAAGTAGTCAAGGAAGTAGAGGGGGCGGGCGCCTTGGCAGAGGATATCGTTGACGCAGTGGTTCACGATGTCGTGACCGAGGCCGCTGTAATCGCCCGTCATTTGAGCGACGATGGTCTTGGTTCCGACTCCATCAATCGAACTGACGAGGATGGGTCGTTCGATGCCTGGGAATTGGGCGTTGAACATGGCTCCGAATCCGCCAATTCCGCCGAGCACATTTTCGTTATGGGATGCGGCGATGGCATCGCGGACGGAATCGAGCGAAGCTTGGGCTTCGTCGATATTGACTCCGGCGTCGGCGTAGTTCTGGCCCTCATCCATGGGTTTTGTTTTACCCGTGGATTTGCTTGGGCCTGACTAAAGTTCCGGTCTGGATTTGCTGATTTGGGTATTGTAAGTTGCGTGAGACGTTAGCTCAGCGGTAGAGCAACGCCCTTTTAAGGCGTGGGCCCTGGGTTCGAATCCCAGACGTCTCACCACTTTTTAGCTCTTTGACGTCCTATCGTTCCGTTTCGAGTTTCAGAGAGAAATTCCAATTGACGGTTGCTTCTCCGTTTCTTAGGCTTGCATTTCGGGTCCATGTCTCGTCGACTTTGACTTTGTCTTTTTCGACAACGATTGGGAATGTTGGATCTTTTTCCTCTTGACTGCGACCAATGACGAACTTTGCAGGTTGAATCGGAAAATCAAAGCTCTTTACGATCGGTATAGGAAGGGCATTATCTGCTCCGACCATGATCAGCCGGTTTTTGAATTGGCTCGTGAAATCAAACTTTGCATCCCCTTGTTTGAGGGTCAGGTCTTTGTCCGTCATCATTGCGGTGTAGTTGAGATAGTACGCGCCAGGCATTGAGGCCCGGATGAGTGCGGTTCCTGTTCCCTTGTTGGCAAGGTCGGTTTTCATATGGAGTGCCGGAACTTTCTTGCGCAGTACGACGGTTCCGGTAACTGGTTTTTCTTCGATGAGGAAGATATTTTCGTCGAATTCGACAGATGTGACATTCCCTTCGATCCAGCCTTTCATGGGGATTCCGGTTTTGGCACTGTATCCTTTCCCCTTTTCATAGTAGAGGGTCATTTTTCCGGCAATGGTCAGTTTTGTACGCCACCAAATTTGGTTGCCGGCTCGGTGAGTTTCTTCGTACGTTCCCTTGATCGGTCCGGAGATCGCTACGCAATACCCCCGAAAAAGATCCTTCATCATGTACTGCCGGATGGGATCAACGACGGAGGGGAGAGCTTTTGTAAAGCTTTCGATACCTTCAACGGCTTTTTGAGCGAGGTCAACGGTATTTTTTGCGGCTTCCTTTTTGTCTTCAAATCGCGGATCGTCTTCGGTCAGAGTTCTTAGTCTTCGAATTTGTCTTGTCACGTCGCCGCGCCATCCAAACTCAGTTTCCGGGTTGGGCTGAGGATTTCGGGGAGGTTGAGCGGCGGCGCGAGCGGTGTATTCCGCTGTGAGCCTGGAGACAACTTCGGTCTTGATAATTGTTCCCAGAGTTGCCCATGGCTGAGCTGCGGCGAGTAGGAGAGACATTCCTTCAGATGCGAGGTTAATCGCTTCGCATACACCTCTGGAGTTTTCAACTTCTTTCAACCTTGTGTCTCTTTCGGCAATTTCGTCTTTGACATCTTCCGCCCAAGCTCCGAGAGAGGCAATGGCCGGTGCTGCACCTTCGGGATCGGTATTGGCAAAGTCTCGGAGTCTTCTGATGGCGTTGATCGCGGCTTCTTTGTTCACTTGTTGGCTTTGATCCCATGCACGATAGTCATTGAAGTCCTCCTCGACTTCCTTTTTGGGATCGCTTGGGGGAAGTTCATCGATGCGATCATCCACCGCTTCTTCCACTCGGTCATTGAAACGGTCAAAGTTTTGAACAGCTTGTTCGACTCGGTTTATGATAGTGCTTGGGGATTGGACTTCAAACTGACCGTCCACTCTGGTTTTGGAATCTGCGCTCACGATCACGAATCGATAAACACCGGGTGCTTCCGTTTCTGTGAATTCGGTTTCAAATCGTCCTTCTTTTGAGATGGGAATATCTTTTGTTCTTTGGGTGCCACCGGGGAGGGTAACGGTCAATTTTGCATTGATAGGCCGTCCATCGGTGAAAGTTGTTCCAGAAATGATAGCTGGCAACCCGGGCGGAATCAGTCTGTCCCCGGCGGCCAATTCGACGGGAGCCCCTGCTGACCCAGCCTGACCTGAGGCCAAGATGATTGCAAGAACCATAAAGCTAAAAACGGCAAGAAGTTTGCTGTTCATTACTCAAGTATACATAATAGAGGAATGACGCTTTCAACTTTAATCGTTGCTTCCGCGCTGATTCAACCAAGACCCTACTTGTTGCTAGGAGAACGATGTCGTCGCATCACGCCTCGTCCAGTTATTGCTTCCTTTGACGCGAATAACAAGCCCTTTACGCTTGCTGCCGATGGCACTGTGAGGTTCTTTGACAATCCTCTACTTGACCCAGTTAGACTTGGCAAGATTTCAGAGGCAGAAACACCTCAATTTGATTTGACTCCGGAACAAAAGAGAGATGCAGCGGATGCTGTCAAGGCGCATAAGGCCATGTGGGGAGACATTCCTTGGAACCAATTTGCGGGTTTGATTTTTGTCCCGCGGCCGGGTTTTGCCGAGTTTGGGTTGACAGATCGCCATAACAAGATTTGGTTTTATAACACTCAGGATGGAAAGTTGCTGCGGAAAGTCGCTTTGAAATACAAAAAGCCTACGGTGTTTGCACCGATTGAATTTAGCTTGACAAACGACGGTGCCTATGTTCTGACGAGAAATTCTCAAACGAGGATGGCCTACATTTTCGATGGCAAGTCTGGAACTGAGCTTTTCAGCTTCCCGGTGAAGATTTTTGATGTTCCGATCTTGTCTGCAACGGGAGAGTTTTATATCATGAGAAATACGGTTCTCGAAGTCTATGACTTGAAAACGGGAAAAAAGAAATCGCCAGACATCAAGTTGGTGGGTGACGAATGCGGCTCGGGAATTGTGTCACCGGATGGAAAACTCATTGCTTATGCAAATTACTTGAAAGGTCAGCGAGCTGGGAGCATGATTCTCGACTTGGCGACGGGAAAGTCACGACCGATTGATGCGACTTTGAAGATGTTCCGCCCCAAGTTCTTTACGCCGGATTCTAAAGAAGTGATCATGCACGAACCCCGCTATTTGCATTTCGTTGATGTTGCAAGTGGTCAACACACTCGGAGCTATAATAGCGGCTACCCAGATATCTGGGATACGATTGACGACTTGAGCTTTAGTCCTGACGGTAAGAGTCTCGCGTTGATTCCAAATCATGCCGTTGATCCGTTCGTAGATTATTTTTGCCTTGTTGATCTGACCCAAAAAGCCGTTCGGAAGGTAGACAAAATCGGCCCCTAACTTCTTTGGAGTCGGAGCCGAATTTGAGTTAAAGTTCGCCGAATTTGAACTTGTCAGACGATTTTCGCGAGGGCGTCAAAGTTGTGTCGGAAGTGGGGGAATCCTTCTTCAGCGGGGACGCCCACGGCAACGATTGCCGGGATTTGGGCATGAGCCGGAAGATTGTAGAGGGCTTTGACTTGTTCGGGGTCGAAGCCGAGCATTGCGCTGGTGGCGAATCCGTGGGACTGGGCGGCGAGGAGGAGGAAGCTCATGAAGCTGTAACCTTGGGCACGACCCCACCAGTGGAAATCGGCTTCTGAATAGTTGGCGAAATGGTCGCGGATTTGTTTAGCGACTTCGGCTTCTCGGTCTTTCATGCCGGGGTGGACGGTGTTTTCGACATTGTCAATGGCTTCGGTCATGTCGGTATAGATGACAAAAGTAACGGCAGAAGCACCGACTTGGGGTTGACCGTAGGCGGCTTGCATGAGTTTTTGCTTATCGTCCTCGGTTTTGACGGCGATGATGCGCCAGGGTTGAATGTTCCAAGGTGAAGGGGCGAGTCCGGCCAGATCAACGAGTTGTCGGATGGTTTCATTGGAGATGGGTTCGCCGGTGTATTTGCGAATAGATTTGCGCGCGTGAATGGCCTGTGAGACGGATAGTTCGTTTTGCATCAAGGAGTTTCTACGCCGCGAATGGAAGAATGTCGTACGGCTCGTTTCGTAATTACGAAAAAAGCCTTATTTGTTAATCGTTATGGTGCCCGGAGTGCCTTCGGTACCTTTTATGGTGATTGCAATTGGAGTGAATTGTTTGATGACCCAGGCCATGGTTTTGAGACGGCGGGTGATATTTGAAGTGGAGTAGGTAGTCGAGCCATCGGCGAGACAGGCGGGGAGCAGGAGTTGGTCGGCGAGGTAGGGGTCAACGGTTGCGGTGGTTTGGGTGAATGTGGTGAATTGATCCCAGGCGCGGGTGACGACTTCCGACGGCTTTCCTCCTCGGTTCAGGCATGCGGAAGTGGATCCGTATCCGCGCTCAAACTTGATCCAGAACGTGACACAGAGCCCGGGTTCAGAGCCATTCATTTCAATTTGGTCGACTTGGTCTCCGTAACCGGCTTCGGTGAGGAGTTTGAGGCTGGCGGTGACGGCATCGGCGATGAACTGGCTGTGGGTATCGCAGGCGGTGATCCGGGCACCAGCGGAAATGACACCACCGCGTTGAGACCAGTGGAGGGGCTCAAAGGCGCTGGGCTCGACTTCGATATGAATTTGTCCGCGTCCGGCAAATCCGAATCCAGCCTGATGAATACTGGGGTAGATACCGATGCCTTGGGCGGCATGGGCAGGGGCGGTTGCCAGCTCAAATTCGTCGAAAGTGAGGGTGTTATTGTTGTGAGTTTCACCGTGGAGAGCAAGAGTGCTGATGGCTCCGGTTCGGGCGAGGATTGGGGCAAGAGTTTGAGCAACAACGAGGGTATTTCCGGGTGACCTTCCGGAGCCCGAGCGGGGAATATCGTGGCTGAAATGGATTCGCCGGGGGAGGTTTTTGGGGGTGAAAGTGAGGGTTTCGGAACCGATGTCAACTTCTTCGAGGTCGGCGTTCGTTGATTTGCCGAGGGCTTGGAGGACGGCGAAGTCTTCGGGCGATATTCCTGGTTTTCGAGTTGCACCTCGAATGGAGTGAATCTGAAGGGGTTTTTGGGTGAGAGCACTCATGCAGAGCGCGGTTTTGAGAAGGGCTCCTCCCCCTTCGCCGTAGCTACCGTTGAGAGTGACCGGGCTTTCTGCGGTTGGCATGGGGTGGGGTTAGATTTTGAGTTTCCAGATGAGGAACTCGAGGACTTTGATGGCGTAAGCGAGGGCGACGAGGGCAAGAACGAAGAGAATGATTTCGTTGTATGGAACAGCTCCACCATCGATAGAGGTGGCCCGGGCAGAGTCATCTGAAGCCGTTTGAACGGCGTTGAGGGTCACGGTTTTATAGACCCCATCGACTCCACGAAGGGCTGATTGGATGCCATCGGCAAGCACGGGGCGCAAAGCTATGTAAAAAGCGGCAATTCCCATTATGGTGATAGGAAGGAACAGGTTGTATTTATGCTTTTGGTGCTCGTTGTAGATGACGCATTGTCGGCACCGTTCTGCTTTGGCGGCGGGGCTGAGTTTGGTGTTTTTAGGGATGAATTTTGAAGCGGCGATCATATCTTTGGAGATGACTTTGTTCTCCATTGCTGTTTTGATCACACTTTCTTCGCACATACAACCGACGCGTTCTTTCCAGCAGGTTCGTTTGGCGTGGTAGATTGGGCATCGTTCTCGGACGAACTTACGGCAGTAGGGGAGTTGCCAGCATTTGCCGAGGAATTGGTTGCGAACATCCTTTTCTTCTTTCATGCCTTTGCCGTACTTCATCTGTTCGGCTTTTGCACCTTGTTCTAGGCGTATTTTGGTGGCTTGGATTGCGGCGGCGAGCACCATGACGATTCCGATGAATACGGCGGGGTATCCGGCGGTTGAGAGGTAGGTGATTGCGTTGCCTTGGAGTTCACCGCCTTGGCCTTGAATGGCGAGGGGGAGATACCAGGACGAGAGAGCGAGGGCAAGGCCTACGATGAGAAGGATCGGCCCGGAGACTTCCTCACCCCAAAAGAGCCATGCGGCTCCGATTCCGGCGGCAAGGATGCCCCAGAGAGCGGCCTGCCGGAAATAGTCTTGGTATTTGAGAGCTTGGGCGAGAGCCTGTTGGTCTGCGTTTCCTGAACCGAAGACGTGCCAAAAAAGGACGGCAATCCCAACTACAGCGGCGAGCAATCCGCCCGTAAACATGAGCTTTGCGGCTCCGTCGACGAATCCGACGAGAGTGTCGCTGAGTACGTTGCTCTTATAGTTTGGATTGGGTCGGCCCATGGGTTTACATCATTTTTTGACGCGTTCGAGGTATTCGCCGGTTCTTGTATCTACTTTGACAATTTCGCCTTCCTTGACAAAGAAGGGAACGTTGACAACGGCTCCCGTTTCGAGAGTTGCGGGTTTGCCGCTTCCTCCGGTGACGGTGTCACCTTTGTGGCTCGGATCAGTTTGGGTGACTTCAAGTTCAACAAAGTTGGGAATTTCGTAGCCGAGCATTTCACTTCCTGCTCGGAGGGCGAGTACTTCCATTTCTTCTTTAAGGAATTTGGCTTGGTCGCCGAAGACGGATTCATCCACGGGGAATTGCTCATAGGAATCAAGATCCATGAGGACGAGTTCTTGGCCTTGGCGGTAGAGATATTGATAGTTGATTTTTTCGAGAAAGACGTCGTCGAACTTTTCGCCTGATCGGAACGTTTTTTCGAAAGTTGCTCCGGTTTTGAGTTTGCGGAGTTTTGTTCGGACAAAGGCGGGGCCTTTCCCGGGTTTGACGTGCTGAAATTCGAGAATTTGGTGTACTTCCCCATCAAGGTAGAACGCCATACCGGGTTTGAAGCTGCTGGTATCGATTGCCACAGAAAGATCCTCTTTTTGTTGAGGTCAATCTTACTCTATTTGAGTTCGGTGAGTTTAGAGTCGGCCGATCGGATTGACGGGCTTCCCGTTGACTCGCACTTCAAAGTGGAGGTGGGGGCCGGTGCTGTATCCAGTTGAACCTACGGCAGCGATGCGCTGCCCGGTGGTGACGTTTTGACCGACGCTGACATATAGTCGTGAGCAGTGACCGTAGAGGGTGGAAATTCCACCACCATGGTCGATGACTACGGTGTTCCCATACCCACGAAGGTAGGCGGCGGTGATGACTTTTCCGGCACCGGCGGCTTTGATCGGGGTTCCGGTTGGTGCGGCCCAGTCAACTCCAGTGTGCATTTTTGACCGACCGGAAATGGGGTGTCTTCGCATGCCGAACTTTGAGGACATCCTGCCAGAGACCGGTTGGATGAACTTGCCCTTAAAGATGGCAACAGAACCAGCCGATTTGGCTTGGATCGCGGCGATTTGGGACTCTAATCGTTGGGATTGCCGCTCCATTTCGTTGAGCTGGTCTTCTATTTGATTTTCCTGGGCTTTGAGGACGCTGAAAATCTGTTTCTTTTTTGACCGAATGGTCTGGAGTTCCGCGATTTCGGCTTCTTGATTTTTGACCAGCTCAGCAATGCGGGTAACGCTGAGGTCTCGTTCTTTTTTCTTGGACAGGACGGAATCTCGGAGGACGCGAACTTCGTTGAAGATTTTCCGGTCGTAGTCGGCGATTCGTTCTAGAAGTGCTTTTCGGGCGGCGAGGTCGCTGATCGATTCGGCATCAGCAAGAATGGTGATTGGGGAGGCTTCTCCTTGCACGTAGATCGCCCTGATCCGTTGTCCTACTTTGCGTTTGACGTCATCTAACTTTTCGGTTTGGACACGCAGCTCGGTTGCGAGTCGTTGTTGCTCCTTTTTGTTGAAGGCAAGATCGTCTTCGGTTTTTTGGAGTTTGGCCTCCATTTTGGACATCTGTTCATCCACCTTGTGGACTTCGTCCATCATTCCGCCGACTTCAGCTTCTTTTTTTCTGAGCTGGGATCGCAGTGCGTTGCGTTTGTCTTTGACTTTGGACAGGGATTGGGAGAGGCTGCTTTTCTTGGCCTTGTCCTTACTAGACAGTTGGGCGAATGTGCCGACGCTCGTGAAGACGAGGATGATGACGAGAAGCGGAGTGATTCGTTTCATCTAGCGGTGGCTTCCTTGGGATTTTCACGAATAGCCAAATTGCTGCAGATATAGCCATAGATGGCACCAGCCACGGCCAGGCTGAACATGGTTGCGAAAAGCGGGAACGGGGCGACTTTGCTGAACGGGATTCCGCTCATAACTTTGAGGATCACACCGTGCCCGATCCAGAGGATGAGGGTTGCGCAGAGGGCACCGAGGACACCGTGGGTAATTCCTTCAATGAGGAGTGGGATGCGAACCGTTGATTTTGCCGCTCCGACGAGTTCCATGATGCGGAGTTCCTTTCGGCGAGAATTCATTGTCAGTCGGATTGTGTTGTAGATCAGGATGCCGCCCGTGATGAGGGTGACGATTCCGAGGGCGAGTCCGAGCCATCGGAGGGAGGCCATCACTTCTTGGAGGAAATCTTGAACTTCACCCGAGAGCTGAACGCCGTCGTTTGGTGCAACTTCGGGCATGTTGCTGACAAGGTCTTTGACTTCGTTAACTTTTTCGAGGTTATCGAAGGTCACGGTAAAAGTATCGGGCATGGGGTTATCAAGTTCAAGTCCGGCGGTGATGGCGGGCTCTTCTTTTTTCCACTCGGCCCAGACCTCGGCTTTTGATTTGAACGAAACCCCGTTGACGCCTTCGAGTTTCTTGATTTGATTACCGAGATTGGTAACTTGGTCGGGAGTGGCATCTTGACGGGCAAATACCTTCATTTCGAATTTCGAGACTTGTTCATTGACGTATTTGCTCAGGCCAACGTAGGTGAGGGTGAAACCGCCGACGATGACGAGGGCGAGGGCTGATGCAACGATGGAGGCGAAGGTCATGCCTCGGTTTCGACGGAGGCTGATGATGGCTTCTGAGAGCAGGAATTCGATTCGATCAAGCATGGGGAGGCTCGGAGGCTGTCTCGGTTGGGAGGACGACGGGTTGGGAAAGGGGTTCAGCGTTTGAGACGTTTAGCGGGTTCCTCGGGATTTCTTGGGTTTTAACCTGTTCCGGGACAAATTCTGGTTCGTGGCGAGTACCGGCTGCATCAATTTCTTCATCAATCAGGCCTGCATTCATCATGATGACACGCTTTCCGGCCCGTTCCACTTGATTGACATCATGAGTTGCGACCACGATTGTCGTCCCTTGAGCATTGAGTTCGAGGAGGATGTTGATAATTTCGTCGCTGTGAGCTGGATCCAGGTTTCCGGTTGGTTCATCCGCGAGTAGGAGGGGCGGATTGTTAATCAAGGCCCGGGCAATTGCAACCCGTTGCTGTTCGCCTCCGCTGAGTTCGGAGGGATAGGCATCGGCGCGCTGGAGGATATTGACTCGTTCAAGGATTGTCGGAACTTGGTCGCGAACTTCGGCTTTTGTCCGACCGATTGCCCTCATGGCGTATCCGACATTTTCCCAAACTTTTTTGTTAGGCAGCAACCCGAAATCTTGGGGAACAATGCCGATTTGGCGGCGGAGTTCGGGGATTTCTTCTGGGGTGACCTGGGAAAGTGGACGGTTGTTAAGAATGACTTCGCCTTTGGTTGGCTTGATTTGGGAACTGAGGAGGCGGATGATCGTGGACTTACCACTTCCGGTTTGACCGCATAGGAATACAAATTCGCCTTTTTCTACATTCAGACTAACTCCACGTAGACCAGCGACGTAATCGTTGTAGCTGACTTCGACCTTGCGGAGCGAGATGTACGGTTCTTGGGCCATGGGTTCGATGGACGAGACGTTTGGAAGATGGTACCCGTGTGAATTGCTGGGGGTTCCAGAAACGTATGGTTTTGATCTGGTAAACCGGGACCGGAATGAAAAGCGTGACGGTTGAGCGGATTCGGATTCGGTATGGGGAAACGGATCAGATGGGTCACGTTTACTATGGGAATTACATGCTTTTTTTTGAACAGGCCCGTGCCGCTTGGTGCCGGGAGCGGGGCGTACCTTACAAAGAAATTGAATCTATGGGCTACAAATTGCCCTGCGTTGAGGTGTGGACGAAGTACCGAGGGGAGATTAAATATGATGATGTGATTGCGGTTCGGGTTTGGGTGGAAGAGGCGCGCCGTGCGGCGATTCAATTTCAATATGAAATTGTCAATGAAAGTAGTTGGAAGTCAGTCACTGAGGGATACACCTGGCATGTTGTGGTTGACGAAACAATGAAAGCAGTGAGTATCCCGCCTTTTATTCGCGAAATGATTGAAAAAGAGCCTGAAAGTAGCGATTCGGCGTAGATTCCGCAACTTTATTTTTAGAGTTTGGGATAGAGTGAGGTTATGCAGTCTCGCGCTTCGATTTGGGCATTCGCCTTTGCTTTGATGCTGGCGGTGCCTTCGATTGGTCTCGCCCAAGATAAGGTGTTATTGGAGTTTAAGCCGGAAGCGGGTCAGAAATCCCGCGCTAAAGGCACCTCAAAGATCAGTTTTGACGCGATGGGTCAAAAAGTAACGATTGAAGAAAAGGGGACGTACGAAGCCGAGGTTCTTTCGGCTGATGAAATGAAGTCAGTTCTGAAGAGTGTCGTGATTGATTCGACGACAACGATCAATGGCGAACCAATGGAGTTGGAGGCGGACGAAGAGGAGAGCTATACCGAAACGACTTACGCTCGGAACGGAAACATTTTGGCGATTAAGCACCAGCCTGAAATGGACGATCCAATGCAGGTGACATTGGAAAATACTTTGGCATTGGGCGGCACAATTGTATTTAAGAGTGAACCAGTTGGGGCGGGTGACAGCTGGAAGCACGAGTTTCCGGCGAGTGATGAACTTAAAACGAAAGCAGCGAGTTCAACTTATACCGTTTTAGCCCTCGAAGAATTGGACGGAGTTCCGGTAGCCAAGATCAAAGTCGAGTTCGCAGAAAAGTCCGGGAGCCCGGCAGTTAGAGTGGTGGCTACGCACTGGATTGAGATTGCGAGCGGGGATTCGATCAAAGTTGAATCGAAAGTAACAGGTGCTCAGCTTGATTTGGGATTTGGTTCGCCGACCATTTTGTCAATTGATAGTGAGTCGAATCGTTCGAGCGGGGGATTGGTCAAGGTTGAAGGGCAGACCGAACCAGGAGATGAGCCAGAGAAGGGTGCAATTGATGAAGCGGTCGAAGGTTACGAGAAAGTTGAAGGAGTAGTAACCCTTTGGCGGAAAGTCGAGAATGGTCGAACATCATTGAAATTAGAACTCACGGAGGCACAACTTGGACAAATGATGATGCTCCAGGCCACGGCTTCGACCGGTCTTGCCGACGGAGTGATCGCGGCGGGTGACCCGATCAGCGACTTGGTTTTTGAATTCCGCAAGATGCCTAATGGTCGTTTGGCGATGTATGTTCCGAATTACCTATTCCGAGTGGATAACAACTTGGCGATAGCAAAAGCGGTTCGCCGGTCGTTTCCTGATGCAATCGTTGAGAGTTTTGCAATTGAAGCTGAGCAGGAGGATCGAAAAGCGATCTTGATTGATGTTTCGGAGTTGTTCCGAGGTGATATCAGCCGGATTGCTACTAACATGGCCGGTGGGGGAGGTGGGGGATTGTTTGGTGGTGGCGGCAGCTCTTACATGTTGGATCGTGAAAATTCTTTCGTCAAAACGGTCAAGAATTTCCCTAAGAATTTGGTGGTGGACGTGACTCTGAACTTCATAGGTCGCGGCGGTGGGAATCCCCTTGCTGCTCTTTTGGGTGGTGGTGGAAGCACGACGGTTGATGACCGATCGGTGGTCATGGACTTGAGCTACAACCTTTTTGCACTGCCGGATAACGGCTACCAGCCCCGACATTTCGATTCCCGGGTTGGCTACTTCACTAATGATTATCAACTCTTCAGCGATCCAACGGCGGAAGATTTGAAGGTCATGTACATCAACCGATGGCATTTAGTGAAAAAAGATCCAACGTCAGCGGTGAGTGACCCGGTTGAGCCAATCACGTTTTGGATTGACAACGCAACCCCGATGGAGTTTCGCGACGCGGTGAGGGATGCGATTTTGATGTGGAATGAAGCATTTGAGCTCGCTGGGTTCAGCAATGCAGTCGTGGCAAAGCAAATGCCTGACGATGCTGATTTTGATCATGCGGATATGCGCTACAGCTTGGTTCGATGGATCACTTCGCCGGGCAATGCTTACGCGATTGCTCTGTTCCGCACAAATCCGCTGACGGGACAGATTCTGAACGGTTCAGTCAGCGTAGACGCAAATATCGTTCGAGCATTTGCACAAGAGTACGGCTCGGTCATCCGACCTGAGGCGTGGCAAGATCGGTTAAAAGCTCGGGCAGAAAAAATGGCTCACAGTTGTAATCATCCGGGTCGCTGCAATGCAATGGCGGAAGGCAGTTTGAGTTTGATGACCGGACTTCGGGCATCGGTTCAGGCGGGAATGATTTCCCGTGATGATTATGTGAAGCAGTTTGTCAAATGGGTGGTCGGTCACGAGATGGGCCACATGATGGGCTTGCGTCACAACTTTGTTGCTTCCACGTTGCTTGACTTAGATGAACTTGGGAACCCGGTTAAGGTTGAAGAAGAAGGAACTTCGGCTTCCATGATGGATTACGTTGCATTTAATCCTTCAGCCTTGAACAAGCCTGGAGTCAAGTTCTATGGTGACCGGGTTGGTCGGTACGACAAGTGGGCGATTCAGTACGGCTACACGGACTTTCCGAATAAGGACTCAAACGAAGAGCGGTTTGACCTGCATCAAATTGCTCAGCGCGGTTCGCAGAAGGGGCTGATGTGGTTGGGAGATGAGTATGCCGACAGCATTGATCCCTACATAACTCGGTTTGACTTGAGCGGAGATCCCCTTGGGTACTGGACTCGGATGGGCAACCTGACCCGGCAGCTCCTCCTTGATTTGCCGGCAACGACAATGCGCCCAGGTGAAGGCTATTACAGCTTCACCCGAGAATTCAACGGACTGCTGGGACAACATGTCCGCGCGGCGAGCGAGTTGACTCGATTCATCGGCGGGGTGCGCAAGAGCAATAGCTTCCCGAATGATCCGGGGGCGCAGAAAGCGATTCGAAACTTGCCCGGAAAAGAGCAACGTGCGGCTTTGAACCAAGTCATGAAGATGGTTTTTGCAAAAGAAGCATTTAGCTTCCCCAAAGGCTATTTCAAGAACTTCACAATGGATCCCAAAGGCGGGCTCCTTGAATCACTCATGAGTGGCGGCGAAGACTATCCGATGCGCGACCAATTTTCGAGTATTCAAGCATCGGTGCTCGGTTCGATTATGGAACCGGGAACGCTGAATCGAGTGATCAATGCCGAATTCGAAGCGGAGGCAGGCGAGGATGTCTTGACGTTGGTGGAGCTGTTTACAACGGTTCGACAAGCCGTTTGGACAGAGCTCGGCGCAGGAACGGCCGTATTGCCACTCCGACGCGATCTTCAGCGAACCCACGCAGAAACCCTGATGGCGATGGTTCTTGAGAAGCAGGCTGCGCCAGCAGAAGCGGTCGCGATGGCACGTTACCAGTTAGCTCAGTTGCAGAAGGAGTTGGCGATGGCCTCGGGCAAGACAAAGGATATGACAACCGCGATGCACTTCGCTGATCTTGCGGATCGAATTGAGAAGGCACTTGATGCGCGCCCATCAATTGGGGCAACCGGAGGGAGTCGCGCTCCAAGCTTGCTTGATCTGCTTGGTGGAGCCAAGAAGCAATCGGGTGGCGGCGAACCACGCGGCTGATTTCCGGACTGTTTAGTCTAGTGAGCCAGAGGTTCAATTGAACCTCTGGCTTTTTCTGTGGTGCAACCTTTTTGCAAAATTGACCGTCTAGTCTGATATGTCGGCAGGACGCCCAAGAACATTTGAAGAACAGGAAGTTTTGGATCGAGCTATTGATCTGTTTTGGCGACAAGGATATGAGGTTACGGGGTTGTCGCAACTCTTGGAACACATTGGAATGGCACGACAAAGTTTATATAACGTTTTTGGCGATAAGCGGGGTTTGTACATCAAAGCTTTGGACGCTTACTCGGCGCAGGAATTGGCTCGCTTGGAATCGAATTTGAGTGTGAATGTTTCCGCCTACGATTCTCTTTGTGACTGCATTCTGGCTTATGCCGACGAGCCTAAGATGGGAAAGCCGACGGGGTGCATGATTGTCAATGCCAGTTGTGAATTCGGAACAGCCGATGCCGAGGTGATTAGTATCGCCCAACAATTTTGGGATCATTACGCGGGTCGGATTCAGCGAAGTTTGGAGGCAGCCATGGCGGCGGGTGATTTACCGCCGGGTCTTGATGCCCGGCGGAGTGCTTGGGCAGTGACTCAGGCGGTAACGGCAATGCGAGTTTTGCAACGAGCGGCGGTGCCAAAAGATCGGGTCCGAGATGTTGCGAATTCAGCGATTGAAGGAATTGCCGTAAACGCTGGGTTCTGAAATTTACTGAGCGGACCGTTAGTCTATGGAGCGACGGCGATGTGGAGTTCGGCGGCAAGCTGGGCCAGAGCGGATGAGATGTCGTCGGTGGTGATGTGGATGTGGACGACACGGCGATCATTGTCGCGAAGGGCTCCGATGTCGCCAAGTGCTTGGGCCATTTTGAGTTGACCAAATGTCACGCCCATACCGGGGATCTCTGGGTCTTCGGCGTCTTGGGCGGTGAGGACGATATAGAGGCCGTTGTTTGGGCCGCCTTTGTGGTACTGACCGGTGCTATGGAGGTAGCGCGGCCCGTAGCCAAAGCTTGTGGCAAGGTTCAGTCGGTCGCGGATTGCTGCGCGCAAAGTTTGGATGAGGACGGTTGTTTCGTCAGTTTCGGGGAGAAATGTGAGAAACGCCACTTGGTCGCCGGGGTTGTGGTTGTGGATGAAATTGGCGAGAGCATGACCGACCGACTGACCAGTTGCGCCCTGGAGGTGTAGGGGTTCTGAATTTGTTTCGAAACTGAGATCGGGAAGTTCTTTGGTCTCTTGGATTTTTTGGAGTTCTCGTTGGGCGATGATTTTTGCGGCTTGGACGTTGGGTTGGTCGAAGGGGTTGACCTGGAGGACGGCTCCGGCAGCAGCGGTCGCGATTTCGAGGGTGTAGAGGAGATGGGCAAGTGCGGCGGGGGTAGTGATGGATGTTTGGAATGAGGGGTGAAGTTCGGGATGCTCAGCGTTTATCTGGAAGAAAATTCGATCAGGGCCGTACGACTCGGGGGTTCCAAGAGGTTCGGTGGCAAGGGGAAGCACCCCGAGGCCATGTTTTCCGGTGGATTCAGCGATGAGCTGCTCGGCCCACAAGGCAATACCTTCGAGGTGGGGAGGAGCGAGGAATGTGATTTTATCTTTGCCCGCTTGGGCGAATTCGGCCAGAGCGATTCCGAGGTTGACCGCGTTTTGATCTTGACGATTATGGAGCTGGATCGCTTCCTGGAGCATTTCTGAAATGGGGAGTCCAGCAAGGGCAGCGGGAACCATACCGAATACGGTGAAGACACTAAATCGTCCGCCGACTTCTGGTTCGCCGAGGAAGATACGGCGGTAGTTACGCTCGGTGGCTCGGGCTTCCATTTGAGAGCCAGGATCGGTAATTGCGATGATGTTTTGGGAGGCTTGATTTCCGAGTTCAGATTGAAGTTGTTGGTAAAAAAACTCTTCGAAGGCGAGGGGCTCGACGGTCGAGCCGGATTTGCTAGCGACGATAATGAGGGTCGTTGCTAGGGGAACGGTGTTGCGGATTCGCAAAACGTCTCCGGGGATAGTGCTATCAAGAACGTGGAGTTTGAGTCCGCCTTGGTTGGGGAAAGCCTGGGCAAACATGAGGCTGGAGAGACTGGAGCCACCCATTCCGAGGACGACGGCGTCGGTGAAGCCGGCGGCTTTGATTTCCTGGGCGAAGGCGGTAATTGCTTGAGCGTTTGTGCGAAGGGGGGCATCGACCCAGCCAAGGAATGCGGCAACGTCTTTTTGGACTGATTGATCTTGGCTCCAAAGTGTTGCATCTTTGACATAGATTCGGGGGCCAATTTGGTCAGCGCGATAGTTGGAATCGACGAGGAGGCTTTCGGATTCGGGTGGAAATTTCATGAGTGGATTAGCCGACAACGATTTGATCTTGCTTGGCTTTGAGGGCGGAAAGGAGTTTTTCAAACGGTTCAACGAATTTATCGATTGCCTGTTGTTGGAGTTCATCGGCGACCGCTTCAATGTCGAATCCGGCATCCGCAAATTCGTCCATGTGTTGGCGTTGAATTTCGTACTGACCAGTCAAGTTATCTTTTGGTTGCCCCATTTCGAGGTAGGCGTCAATCGTTTCGATGGGCATGGTGTTGACGGTATCTGGGCCGACCAGAGTTTCAACGTAGAGTACTGGGGAGTAGGCGGGATTTTTGGCTGAAGTTGAGGCCCAGAGCAGTCGTTGGGGCCGGGCTCCGGCTTCTTGAAGCTTTTGGAACCGTTCGGTCTTGAAAAGGTCTTCGTAGATTTTGTACGCCATATGGGAGTTGGCGATGGCGATTTTCCCAACAAGCGAGGGAGCCTTGGATTCAAGTTGAGAATCGAGAAGGGTGTCAACTCGGCTAACGAAGAAACTGGCCACAGACGCTTGATTGAGGGGTAGGTTCTTGGCATGTCGCTCTTCGAGAGCGGCGATGTAGGCTTTAGCGATTGCTTGGTAGCGAACGGTGCTGAAAAGGAGGGTGACATTGACATTGACTCCGGCGGCGGTGAGGCGTTGGAATGCGGCAACCCCGGCTACAGTTGCGGGAACTTTGATCATCACATTGGGCCGGTCGAGGGCTGCCCAGAGTCGCAGGCCGTCGGCAACGGTGCCTTCTTCATCATCAGCGAGGAGCGGACTGACTTCGAGGCTGACATATCCGTCGAGTCCTGCGGTTTGGTCATAAACAGGGCGAAAGAGGTCAGCCGCCATGGCGACATCGGCGATGCTGAGGGTATCGAGAATTTCTTCGGGGGAATGAGCGGCACCGGTGAGGGAGATAATTTCTGAATCGTAGTCGTTGGAACCGGCAATTGCTTTTTCGAAGATCGCGGGGTTGGAGGTCACGCCTCGGATACCGAGGTCGACCATTCTTCGGAGGCTACCGTCCTGGATATAGCCGCGCCGGATGAAATCGAGCCAGGGAGATTGTCCGAAATTCGGGAGTTGTTGGATGGGGTTCATAGCGTAGCTTGTGTTTATTTTATCGTTTTGGGGGCTTGGGTTTGGGGCGGGCGGCGGGTGGGGTGAGTTGACCAAAAAAGTTTTTCACATTAGGGCGTCTTTTTGTGGAAAAGTCGCGTCTGGAATTGTGGCCAAAGGAATGGCGGGCGAGCGGCCAAGGAGGGCGATTTTTTGGCTTGGGTCTGCCGACAATTCAGATAGGAACACATGGCATTCGTTAGTAAGTGGTTTGGTTTTGGTCAGGACGCGGCGTTTGACGACGGCGTGCGCGCATTTGAGAAGCGATCATTTCGAGAGGCTTTGGATCATTTTCGATCAAGCGTGAGTGGTTCGGCTGATCGGGCGGTGAAGGATCGGGCGAAGAGTTATGTGGCGGGGTGTTTGGGAAGATTGGCGCGTGATCAGTATGCGGGTCGTCAGTTTGAAGATGCCTATGGGTTGATTCGGGAGGCGACTGATGTTCGACCGGAATTTGCAGATTTATGGTTGTTGAGGTCGCGGATTGAGAAGGCGCTGGGAAAGCGAGACGAAGCTCGATTTTCGGTGGAAACGGCGCTGAAGGTGAATCCGAAGTACGGGGCAGCTTTGGTCATGCGAGGAGTGCTCTTAATGAACGAGGGTGAGACTCAAATTGGATTTCGGTCGGTTCAGGAAGGGGTGAAGATGGACGACCGGCTGGTTTCCAAGAACTGGATTGAAGGGGAGCGAGCTTTTCGGAATGGAGATTTTTTGACGGCTTTGTCGGAGTTTGAGGAAATGGAACCTCGGGGTTCCGATATCCATGATTTGATTACTCAGGCGGATGGATTTGCGAAGAAGGGGAACTGGTCGGCGGCGGTGGCAATTTTGGAGTCGGTGATTGAGGCGGCTCCTACTTATGCGGATGTCCGAGTGCGGCACGGCCAAGCACTCATGGAGTTGGGGGATTTGGATCGCGCTAACCAGGCGTTCCAGCACGCAGTTGCGGCGAACCCGGAATTTGCCGAGGCTTATGCATTGATGGGGGTAGTGGCGCGGCGGCAGAATGATGAGGAGACGGCGATGAGCTGTTTTCGGAAGGCGATGGAGTTTGATCCGCATCATCCGATTGCGAGTCAGGAAGTTTTGTATCGCCGGAAGTATTAAGAGTTAGCGTTGAGCAGGATTTTGGGAGGGAACTGTGGAGATGGGGAGAAGCTTCTGACCGTGGTCGTAGCCTATGTAGCTTGCGTTACGATCTGTGTATAGGACAACTCCCTGAAAATTCTTGGGGAATAGTTTGAACAGTTGATCGGTGGAACCATAAGTGAACTGGAGTCCGGATTTGGGGAGACCGGCGGGGATTTGATTTTCTTTGGATGGAGAGTCGATCGAGTGGAGGATGATCTTGAACTGACCATTTTCTTGTTTCGCAGTTGCTTCTTTGAGAAACTGGGCGAATTGTGGCTCAGTTGGAATTTTGCGTGCGATGATGACTGCAACTGGAGTTTTTTCTTGCGCGATCATGGCGGGTTGATTCGTATTCCAATCATTTACGACGGGTTTCAAGGGTTTTCCTAGCAGATTGGCGGAGTATTCAATTAGGGTGTAAATGTTGGGGTCTTGCGGCTGAGTCGGAAGGGATTTGGCGAATTGGATCAATTTAATTTGCCAATCTCGGTTTTGATTGAGGGCCGCGAATCTACTTAAGTAAGAACTCATGTCGACGTTAGATTCTCGTGACGAAACGACAAGGGCAAAGAGATCGAGGGCCGATTGGTAATTGGTTGGAGAAAAACTCTGGTCAGATTTTTCGGTGTAGTGATTCAAAGCGGATCGAATTTCTCCATCGGCGACGGTACGGCTTTCTACAGACTGCAGATAAGGATCGAATCGGGCGTACGTCTCTAGGAATTGATCGAAGGGGACTTGAACATAGGCGGAATCTGAGAATGCGGCTGAGATGAGGGTTGACAGTTGGGGTGCATCGGGATATTTTTTGGCGAACTCCTCAATGTTGTCGAGTTTGGCAGCCAACTTTTTGGGGTCTGGAGATTTGTCGGTGTAGACGGGGCTGCCGTAAATCGCCTGAAACTCCTTTATGGGGTCGGGAGCTTTGGATTGGTTAGTTGCAATGACAGTAACCCCTACACTGGCCACGGCGATCATAATTATTCCAATTGCTTTCCGGTTCACATAGGTGTGTACCGATCACCTGAGGAGTTAAGTTTCGAGGCTAGGACTGAATCAGACCAATTTGCGCCAAGTGGTGCCTTCTGGTGAGTCTCGGAGTTCAAATCCCGCTGCTTCGACTTCGTTTCGAATCTTGTCAGCGGTGGCGAAGTCTTTGGATTTTTTGGCTTCGGCGCGTTGGATGATGAGCTCGCTGATCGGGTGTCCGTCGATGATTGGTTCGGCTTCTTCTTCCAGATGGGAATCAGCGGTGGCTTGGGTGTTGAAGACGATGCCGAGAAGATCGTTTATTTTACGGAGGAACCAGGCGGCTTGGGCAGCGGATTCGGCGGTGAGAGGTTCGCGGAGGATTTGTTTGTTGCCTTCGAGAGCTTTGGCGACGGCCACGCTCGTGTTGAGATCATTGAGCATGGCGGCGAGAGCTTCGTCGTAAATGGTTAGGTAAGGGTTGTTGGGTGAATCAGTCGGGAAGGCATCGGGCTCGATTCCTTGGGCGGCGATGCGGGCGAGAGATTCTTGGAACCGCTCGGTGTGAGCTTGTGAATCTTTTAGGGTTTGGATCGTGAAGTTGTGAGGTTTGTTGTATGGGACTGTGATCAGAGCCATGCGGAGGGCAAGCGGGCTGAATCCTTGGGCGAAGATATCTCGGGCGGTGAAGAAATTGCCTTTTGACTTGGACATTTTCTCGCCTTCGACCTGGAGAAAAGTGACGTGGAACCAGTGGTCGCAGAACGGTTTGCCAGTTTTGGCTTCGGCTTGAGCGATTTCGCATTCGTGGTGCGGGAATCGGAGGTCCTCACCGCCGCCGTGGAGGTCGATGGTGTCGCCGAGATATTTTTGGGCCATGACGGAGCATTCGATGTGCCAGCCGGGGAATCCCCAACCCCAGGGGCTGAACCACTGCATGAGGTGCTTGTCATCTTTTTTCCAGAGAGCGAAGTCGGCGGGGTTCTTCTTGTTATCGTCTTGGACGATGTCGCGGACGGCGACTTGGAGTTCTTCGCGGTCGCGGTTGCCGCTGAGTTTGCCGTAGTCGGCGAATGATTCGACGCTGAAATAGACTCCGGTGGGGGTTTCGTAGGCGTGACCTTGCTCGATGAGTTCTTGGACGGCGACGATTTGTTCGCGCATATGTTCGGTGGCGCGGGGTCGCACGGTGAGAGGGAGGAGGTTGAGATTGGCCCAGTCGGATTCAAACGCGTTGGCGTAGTAGCGGGCGAGATCCCAGACGTTGGCGAACGATTCTCCTTCTTTGGATTGGAGAGCTTTGGCCATTTTGTCATCGCCGGATGCGTCAGCGACGTTGTCTTCGGTGAGGTGCCCGACATCGGTGATGTTTCCGACGCTGGTGACGCGCCAGCCGATGGCTTGGGCGGTGCGAATGACGAGGTCGGTGGTGATGAATGTTCGGAAGTTGCCAATGTGGGCGTAGGAGTAGACCGTGGGGCCGCAAGAGTAGAGTCGGAGGTGGCCGGGTTCGATGGGTTCGATGGGTTTTACGGTTCGGGAGAGAGAATCGTAGAGGCGGAACTCGGGGCTGGGCATTGGGTTTATTTTGGGTGGTTTTTGGGGTTGTGGGTTGGGTACGCCTTTCTACACATATTGCAACAGGATGAGTTCCGCATTGAGAGAAACTCTCGATGTTATGCAAGCATTCGATGACAAGAAATTGAAAATATGTGCAAAGTATTAAGAGCGGGATTTGTGGTCTTGGTGGACGAGGTTGATGAGGAAGAGGGCTTCGCGGGGGGTGAGAGGGGTTTGGAGGCGGACGTACTTGACGTTTTCGAGCCATCCGCCGGGGCGGAAGCGTTCGACGATGCCTTGATAGAGGTCGGATTCGCGGGCGAGGCGGAGCTGGATGTGCCCGGGCATGAGTAGGACGGGAGGAGAGCTGAGCTTGCGAAGAGAGAGGAGGGGGAGGGCGATTTGGTAGAAGGCGATGATGGCGGGGTCGGGGAAGCTGATTTCTTCGGACAGGAGCGCGAAAATCCACGCAAGGAAAATGCTGTGAGGGGCGGCGCGGAGGGCGATCGCAAGAAAGTAGATGATTTTAGATGTGCGTTCGCCGGGCGGGGTGCCGAGTTTGTCACCGGTGGCGAGGTCGAGGAACCAACCGCTCATCCATTGGGTGAAGAAGAGGCCGAGTCCATAGAGAAGCCACATGGAGGTGTTATCGGGTGCGGTGACGCCAGCGATGCCTTGGGCGAGAGCGACGACCAGAAATGCAAACAGTATCCGGCTCACGAAATGGATGAGACGGCGGGAGATGGCGAGTTGGAGGGTTTTTTGGGGAGCGGGGCTCCAATATTGTTCGAGATCAACGGGCATGTTTATGACTTTAATCTTCTAGGCCAAAGACAGTGGATTGGTTGCGGGCTTGGGCCTGTGGGTGGTCTTTAATTGCTTCGGCGATGAGTTTGCCTTGCCATTCTTTGGCGGGGGGGAGATTCATGAGATAGGTGATGGTGGGAGCGACATCGAGGAGGGAGATATCGGATTCGAGCTTGCGGCCTTGGACGCAGCGGTATCCCCAGAGATAGAGGGGGAGGTCGTCTGAGCCGGCGGCGTTGGCGCCGGAGTGGTTGGAGGCGATTACGAAATCAACCGGTTGGTGGAGAGCGATAAGAGCATCGGTGAATTTGCCGATGCAGTTATCTGTGAACGTCATGGCTTGGATGTATTCATCGGAATGCCATCCGTAGTGCGCACCCATGTAGCCGGCGTGGCCGAGGTTGATGAACATGAAGTCAAAATCTTCGGCGGCGGCGGTCCGGATGGCCATTTCGACGATGTGATTGTCGCCATCGGAGACGTGAGTGCGGGCGTTGCAGTAGTTGACGTCGGCGGATTCGGGGAGGCAGACTTCGCGGAGGGACGGGATGGTGTAGAACATCCCGACCTTTTGGTCAGCTTGGGCGATGATATCGATGAGGGATGGGATGGTGCGTTTGAAGCCGTTGAGGACTACGCCAGTGGCGCCATGGACGTCGGGGGTGACACCGCGGAAGAGGGATTGTTGTCCGGCGAGGGGGAGGTTGGGGTGGACGGGTTTGACGGTTTGGGAGGTTGATCCATCGCGGGCGATTCGGTCGAGATGGGGGGTGGCGGCGCGGACGAGTCCGTCGGGCCGGGCACCATCGACGCAGATGAGGACAACCATGGTGTGGTTTTACCTTTAGCCGGGGATCTGATTAGGAAAATTCGGTTTGAAGGTGGCAATGGTCTAATATTTTGAAGAAATGATTAGACCTCTTCCTTGATTATGGGGAGGGTTTGGCGGACGTGGCGGCCGGTGATTTCGGTGGGGAGGGTGGGGGTGTGTTCGCGGAATTCAGTGAGTCGGGGGAGATTATCTTCGTTTTCTTCGATCCATTCGCGGGCGAATTTTCCGGACTGGATTTCGGTGAGGATGTCTTTCATTTCCGCCCGGGTTTGGTTGGTGATGAGTCTTCGTCCGGCGAGGTAGCCGCCCCATTCGGCGGTGTCGGATATGCGTTTGTTCATGTAGGTGAGGCCGCCTCGGTAGAGGAGATCTACGATGAGTCGGGTTTCGTGGAGGCATTCGAAATAGGCGACTTCGGGGGTGTATCCGGCGTCGATGAGGGTTTGGACTCCGGCTTCGATGAGGGCAGGGATGCCGCCGCAGAGGACGGCCTGCTCGCCGAAGAGGTCGGTTTCAGTTTCTTCGCGGAAGGTGGTGCGGAGGATTCCGGCGCGGGCGGAGCCGATGGCCCAGGCGTAGGAGAGGGCAAGTTGTTCGGCGTGGCCGGAGGGGTTTTGGTGGACGGCGACGAGGGCGGGGAGTCCGGAGCCGGCGAGGAACTCGGAGCGGAGTCCGTTGCCGGGGCCCTTGGGGGAGACCATGGCGACGTCAGTGGTTTTTGGGGGGGTGATGGTTTGGTAGTGGATG
>PNMZ01000002.1 GCA_013823945.1 bacterium
TTACTGACAGTTTATTGGGATTGGCGAATTTTGACCGAAGGGCCAAATCAGGCAAGAAATAACTTCAAGTGATAAGCTCGGGTACCTCGTTTCAAAGGGCCTAGAGGGGGTGGGACAGTCTTGGGAATGAGGGGGGTTGACAGGTATAGTTTTGAGTCCCCGTTTACGTTCGGAGCACTATGAGAGTTATTCAACCGTCAGCAAAGCGCATTGGTCGTGCGCTCGACGTCCCCAACCTGATTGAACTTCAGCTGAACAGCTACCGATGGTTTTTGGAAGAAGGCTTGCCTGAGCTTTTCCAGACTTTCAGCCCGATTTGGGACTTTACCCAAAGCACGTACATTGAGTTTGTTGATTTTGTTTTGGGTGAACCGAAATACGGGATGCAGGATTGTCGGGATCGGGATTTGACTTATGAGGCACCGATCAAGGCGAAGGTGCGGTTTGGCGGGAAAGACCGCGAGGTCATTGAATCTGAAGTGTATTTGGGCGATTTGCCTTTGATGACGGACAAGGGAACCTTCATCATCAATGGTCGGGAGCGGGTCATCGTCAGCCAGCTCAGCCGGTCGCCGGGGATTTATTTTGAAGAAGACGTTGATACGTCAATGCAGATGATTGCGCGGGCACGCTGCATTCCGATGGAAGGGCCGTGGCTGGAAGTTGAGAATGATGCGAACGGGGTTGTCAACACTCAGATTTCTCAAACTAAGAAGCTGCCAATCACTCAGCTGATGAAGGCGTTGCACGGGTTTGACCTGGGCCGAGCGCGTAACATGCGCAAGTTGGGGGACAGCTTAGGCAAGCGGTTCAGCGAGCCTTGTGCAGATCCGGATACGGGCGAGGTTTTGTTCGATAAGGGTGTGATCATTACTCAGTCGGTTTTTGATGGGATGACCGACGAGCAGAAGCAGCTTGAGTGCCTGATGGAAAGTCCGCTTGGTTCAACGGAGGACATGTATTGGTACTTCGGGAAAGAAGAGTGGATCGAAAAGCCGACAGCGGAAGCGCTTGAAGGTGCGCGGACGGTTGAAGAAATTCGCGAAGGCAAGAAGGTCGTGATAGCTCCGATGCAGCGCATTGATCGGGACACGGCGGTTAAGTTGGAAAGCCTGGAACTGGAAAAAATTCACGTACTGCGATTGCCGGAATACATCGAGACGACGATCGGGGCGGATAAGGTCACGAATACCCGCGAAGCGATTTTGGACATCTACAAGCGGATGAGGCCGGGCGAAGCGGCGAATGACGACGCGGCCAAGCAGCTTGTCTTCAGTTTGTTCTTCGATCGTCGCCGATACGATCTTGGAAAGGTCGGTCGCCGATTCTTGAACAACCGTTTGAAGCTTGATGTTGAGAAGAACGTTCGAAACTTGACCAGCGATGACCTGGCGCGAACTTTGATCGAGATGGAGCCTTATTTGAAGAAAGAGGCTGATCACGACGACATTGACGACTTGCGGAACAAGCGAGTCCGAAGCATCGGTGAGCTTTTGGCAAGCCAGTTGCGCCTTGGTTTTGTTCGGATGGAAAAAGTTGCCCGTGAACGGATGACTTCGGCGGATCAAGAGAATTTGTTGCCGTCGATTATTCTTTCGGTCAAGCCGGTGAGCGCGAGTATCAAGAGCTTCTTTAGCAGTAACCAGCTTTCGACGTTTATGGATCAGACTAACCCACTGAGCGAGTTGACGAATAAGCGACGTCTTTCAAGCCTTGGACCGGGTGGTTTGCAGCGAAACAGTGCGAAGCTTGAGGTTCGCGATGTCCACCGAAGTCACTACGGTCGAATTTGTCCGATTGAGACTCCGGAAGGTCCGAACATTGGATTGATTTCTCAGTTGACGACGCACGGTCGCATAGATGAATATGGGTTCATCATGACTCCATATCGCAAGATTGTGGATGGTCGAGTGACGGATGAAGTTGTCTATTTGACCGCACAGGAAGACTTCCACTTGCGGATTGCTCCAGCTGACCTTGAAATTGATAGCGAGGGGAACATTTTGACGGATCGCGTGGTTGTGCGCTGTCCGGGTGGCGACAAGCAGTTTGGTGGAGCGAGCTATCCAGCGGTTCCGCCCAACCGGGTTGATTTGATGGACGTGAGTCCGGTGCAGATCATCTCAGTTGCTACGAGTTTGATTCCGTTCCTTGAGAACGACGACGCTAACCGGGCCCTGATGGGTGCGAACATGCAACGTCAGGCGGTTCCAACATTGCGGAGCGCGGCTCCGGTTGTTGGTACTGGTCACGAGCGACGTGCGGCGATTGACAGTGGCGCGTCGGTTATTGCCCGTCGAGCTGGAAAAGTCGTCTCGGTTACGTCGAAGCAGATTATCATTGAAACTCCGGAAGGCGAGCAAGATCACTACGAGTTGTTGCACATGTTCCAGAGCAACAAGTCCACTTGTTTCACTCACCGTCCGATTGTGTTCCCGGGCCAGAAAGTCTTGAAGGGGGATGCATTGGCGGATGGTGCGAACACGGATGATGGCCGATTGGCCCTTGGTAAGAACTTGATCGTAGCGTTTATGCCCTGGGGCGGATACAACTACGAAGACGCGATCTTGCTGAGCGAGCGCTTGGTGAAGGATGACGTTTATACGTCCATTCACATTGAGCGACACGAAGCAGAGGCTGTCGACACCAAGCTTGGGCCGGAAGAAATCACCCGTGATATTCCGAACGTGGGTGAGGATGCTCTCCGCGACTTGGATGAGAATGGGATCATTCGAGTCGGGGCTGAGGTTCGACCTGAAGATTTGTTGGTCGGAAAGGTCGCGCCGAAAGGCCAAACTGAGATGACGGCTGAAGAGCGCTTGATCATTGCGATTTTTGGTAAAAAGGCGGAAGAAACTCGTGACGTGAGTTTGACCTTGCCGCACGGTGAGAAGGGTACGGTTATTGACGTTAAGGTGTTCAGTCGGTACAAGTATCTGAGCCCGAGCATTAACCATATCTACAAAGAGTCGAAGAAGCGTGACCGACTGATTTGTGACCGAACAGAGGAGCCGCTCTTGCAGATTGCGGGTGATGAGCTTCCGGCGGGCACAAACATGACGGTTCAGGTTTATACGGCCCAGAAACGGAAGATCATGGTCGGAGACAAGATGGCAGGTCGCCATGGTAATAAAGGGGTTATCTCCCGAATCTTGCCGGTCGAAGATATGCCGATGCTTGCGGACGGAACTCCGGTTGATATCATTCTGAACCCGCTTGGGGTTCCGAGCCGGATGAACATTGGTCAGATTTTGGAGACACACCTGGGCTATGTGGGCTACCACATGGGTTGCCGGTACGAATGCCCGGCGTTTGAAGGGGCAACCGAGCACGAAATCTTGGAAGAGATGGATCGCTTGGCTCACCATTTGCGACGTAAGGCACTTTCGGCTTATGTCAACCGAGAATTGCGGCTGGCAGTGAAGTTTGCTGAAGATGCAACAGTTGATTCGATGTTTGAATTGCTGGAAGCCAAGCTCCGAACGCTTGACCAAGATAGCTTGGAGCGAATCAGCCGGATTGTTGCGGCACCTTCGACACGCTCTTTGGAAGAGTTGATGGAGATTGATGCAGACAACTTTGTTCCGGAAGAGTTGAATGAAGTCCCGGGCAAGGCGTTCAAAGCAGCCGATGAAGTTTACGCGGGCATTCTTGAGAATGTTCAAACAAACGTGTTCCGCCGTGCGGGACTTGATCCAGTGTCGTGCAAGTCGATCGTTCGAGATGGCTTGACGGGAGACGAGTTGCCAAACAAGATCACGGTTGGCTGTATCTACATGCTGAAACTGGAACACTTGGCTGACGAAAAGATTCACGCTCGTTCGATTGGACCGTACTCCTTAGTTACCCAACAACCGTTGGGTGGTAAGGCGCAGTTCGGTGGTCAGCGCTTCGGTGAAATGGAAGTCTGGGCACTAGAAGCCTATGGTGCGGCTTACACGCTACAAGAGTTGTTGACAATTAAGTCTGACGACGTCATGGGCCGGGTGAAGGCTTACGAACTGATCGTGAAAGGCGAGACAATTCAAGAGCCAGGGATTCCGGAGTCGTTCAAGATTCTGGTGAACGAGCTTCGATCGCTCTGTATGAAGGTAGCGGTTGAAGACAAGTCGAACAAGGAATTGAGTTTGAAGGATCTGGATGAGTTGACGGGCAATGACGATGTCCGATTGGCGCGTTCGGTTGGGTTCTTTAACTAAGATTTTCTTTGAGCGATAAGCGGGCTTTGCTATGTGGTGAAGCCCGCTTTTTTATTGCGCGTCGATCGGGAGGTTTGGGCCCCCAAACGGAGCTAGGAGTACCTGCAGCCATTGTTTGGCTTGGCGGGGTTTGATCAAAAAGCGGAGCAATGCGCCGACGCGATTTATGATCAGACAGATTACTTGGTGGATTGGGCTGTGGTGAATGCGGAAGTAAAGCTCTTTTCCTCGGTTGTACATTGCGATAGACCACCACCGGTTTTGAGTTGATGAAGCACCTAAGGCATGGACAAATTTTGCACCTGGTATGTAAAGGATTTGGCCGTGAGCCTGTAGTCTTCGGCACAGTTCTGTATCCTCGCAGTAGAGAAAGAATCGTTCATCGAATCGCTCAATGGGTCGAAGCATGAGACACGCTCCCATGACTTGGGATACTGGTGCAGGATCTAGTGATTTGTTTATGATCTTTCGACTAATCCAGTATGGATTGAAGAGCTGGGAATTGGGGAAGAGCTTTTCAAGGAGGAGTTGTTCGCACAGGACAGCCCAGAGGGTCAGGTTGTTGCAAGCGGACTGTTGATGGGTACCGTCGGGGTTGAGGAGCTGTCCGCCAGCGGCGATGACGTTGGGGTCTTGGAGTGCTTGGACGAGGGTCGCGATCGCGTTTGGTTCGGGGATGCAGTCGGAGTTAAGGAGGAGGGCGAGATCGCCGGTCATTTGGTCGAGGCCCTGATTGTTGGCGGCTCCGAACCCACGGTTCTGGTGGTTTTGAACGAGGATGACGTTGGTGTGGTTTCGTTGTATGAGAGAGGATGTTTCGTCAGTCGAGGCGTTGTCGATGACGATTATCTCGTGAACAGGGTGGGATTGGAGAGCGGTGAGAAGGTTGAGAGTGTGGCTGGCGGTATTGTAACTGACTATGATGACTGAAACTCTCATTGATTTGGCGTTCTCAATCATCGTCCCAATTATGACTCACGGGCGAACTTTCAGCCTAAATTGAAAATTCGTTTAGATCAGGGGAGTAGAATTGAGTTGACATGGCAACGACGGTGAGTCCGGATATCTCAATTGACACGATTGCGGATAAGGTGTATGGAGGGGAGCGGATCTCGGCGGAGGACGCTTTGTTCTTGTTTCATCATCCGAACCTGAATGAATTAGCGACTCTCGCCAACTATCGTCGTGAGCAAGCTTCGGATCCGAAGACAGTGACTTATATTGTGGGGCGGATTTTGAACTACACCAACGTGTGCTGGGTGCGGTGTAAGTTCTGTGCATTTTATCGTGTGCCGGGGAACGAAGAGGGATACACGCTGGACACTGAGGAGACGCTAGCCAAAGTTCAGGATACGGTTGATAAGGGCGGAGTTGAAATTTTGTTCCAGGGTGGTCTTAACCCGAAATTAAAGATTGACTACTATGAGCACATTTTTGGATTGATTAAGGAAAAGTTTCCTCAGGTGATCTTGCACGCATTGAGCCCTGCAGAGATCATTTATATTGCACATATCAGTAAGCTCACATTGGAAGATTGCTTGAAGCGGCTCAAGGCTGCTGGACTGCACTCAATTCCGGGGGCCGGGGGAGAAATTCTGGTTGATCGAGTGCGGAAAATTATTGCGCCCTACAAAGATACGACGGATGAGTGGTTGGCGTGTATGCGTACAGCTAGTGGACTGGGGATCAAAAGTACGGCGAGCATGATGTTCGGTCACGTCGAGACACTTGAAGATCGGGTCGAGCACCTAGGTCGGATTCGAGATTTGCAGGACGAGTGCGAGCCGTTCCGAGCTTTTGTCACGTGGAATTTCCAACCGGAAGAGACAAATCTGCCGATTGAGAAAAAAGCGACGAGTTTTGATTACTTGCGCACAGTGGCGGTGTGCCGGATCTTTTTGGATAACTTTGCAAACGTACAGTTATCGATTTTGACCCAGGGGCCGAGGGTGGCGCAGATCGCTCTTGGTTATGGTGCGAACGATTTTGGTTCGACAATGATCGAGGAGAATGTCGTTAGCGCGGCGGGGAACAAATTTATACTCAGCTCCGAAGAATTTGAGCGATTGATTCGCGACGCGGGTTATGTGCCGCGCCGTCGGAATACTCGCTACGAACTGCTGGGGGTCTGAGCGTTACCAGTAGGGCGGGAAGGTTACGCCGTCCTTTCCGCGATCGAACGAGTCGACAAATTGGAATTTGTCGGGTCGCCATCCTTTTTTGGGATCTTTTTTGAGGGTGGCGTCGATCACGCAAGATTCAGCATCGTTGGTGGTGGTTTTTTCTTTTACGACGATAATGACTTTGGCGGATGTTTCGTCGGCTTTTTGGACCTTGAAATAGCCGAGTTTCCCTTTCACTTTGGCGGATTTGATGGTAGCTTCAACTGCTTTTTGCATGTCTGCTGCGTGCTGTTGGGTTTGATATTCAGCCCATCCGTAAGGGGCCACCGCGACAATCACGCTGAAGAGGCCAATGAAACGCCAGGAGCGAAAGTTATCATGCTCTTTGACCTTGCGAAAAATGCTGTAGAAAACGGTGATGAGTGTCCCTACAATCAGGGCGGCTACCATATATGCGATCATTCCGAGTGCACTCATTCATCGACTCCTTGAGGGGATTATCGGTGAAAGTAGGGGCGACAATTAGGGGTTTGAAAATGCTGGCAATTTTGCTGAGGATTGAGAATTGTGACTCCAACTATTGAAAGTAAGGTTTTTCATGCGGCAGGTTCATTTGGTTCGGACGACAATGGCTCATCTGCGGGATTGGGCTTCGATTCAGAAATTGAAGTCTTGCCCGCTCTGTGGGGCTTTGAATGTGCGACAGAACTGCGAGTGTTTTTGCTGCGGATGGAGCGGTGAGTTTGACTCTGATGAGCGACTCTTGCAGTTGCGGATCGCCGAGCTGGCTTTGGTTCGTCCGGAGCTGAGAAGTTTGTGGCAGTTGAAGCCAAATGGCAGTTGGTGGGCGAATCGTAGGAACTGGTTCAGGAGACTTCTGCGGCGCAGAGTTGATCTGCGGGCCTAGTTGTTTTTTAAGATCATCGGGGTGGCTGAGTATTCTTCAAGAATGAGAATTCAGCGGTTGAGTGGGCTTTTGATGTTGGGTGCTTTCGGCGCAATGAGCTTGGCCCAGACACCATTTCCAAGTAAACAAAGTGATTACACGCGGCTAATGACCTATAACATTCAGTGGTTTCACGCGGGGGATGATGCGAAGCGGATTGCGAGTATCAAGGAAATCCTTGACCAGACGAAGCCAGATATTGTGTGCGTTCAAGAAATTGAAGGCCGAGCGGCGCTACGCCAGATCTTTGATGGACAGTGGCAAATTGCGATGGTGGATGCACCGGATGAATTTCAGGAAACGGGGGTGGCGGTTCGGCGACCGTACGTTTTGGAAAGCTACGAGTTAGTTTTTACCGGCAAAGAGTTGGATTATGCGTTCCCGGGTAAGCGCGATGTTATGCGGGCAATTGTCAAGACTCCAAGCGGAAAGACGATGGTTGTTTACTCTCACCACATGAAGAGTCGAAGTGGGGGCCGGATGCAAACGGATTGGCAAAGGCAGATGGCGGCGGGAATGCTGGCGAGTTTGATCGCAAATCGTCGGGACGAGAATGTGATTGTGGCGGGAGACTGGAACGATGCGCCCAATGATGCGAGTGCGAACATTTTGGAGAGTGGGAATGTTTTGGCGAAAGGTGGTGACGACAAGAATTATCTTCTGATGGCAAATGTCACCGAGGAGTTAGCGGATCAGGATTTTGTGACGATCGGATTACATGATTTGTACTTTGGCGAGCCAGGCGTGACGGCCAAGGTGCCAGGTTCGAAGGCGGACAATGACCGCTTGAGAGGTAGGGATTACCGCTTCCCGCAGGATGTGAAAGTTCCTCAGACATTCTTTGATCAGATTTTCTGTTCACCGAACTTGTTTGCCCGAGGGGCGAAAGCATACGTCTATGATCATGCTCCGGCAATCCGAGGGCTCAGTGGTCGCGTTCAAGTCAGTGAAGATGAGACAACGGGGGCGCGCTCGGTGAAATACACGGAAAAAGGGACAAGAGCAAGCGATCACTTGCCGGTTTTTGCGGACATCAGGATCAATTAACAGTTAAGCTTCTTCGAGGGCAAATCGAAGTTCTTGAAGTGCGAACTCGACAATTGTGGACAGTGGTTCGTTGACGATGTAGTTGGTTTGGTTATTCACAAGTCCAGGGGGGACGGTCTGTTGGATGATGTAATCATCGAGCGGCACGCGGGGGGTGCCATTTTTCGCACGGGTTGATTGGGCGGCCTCAAGAATCCAGAGTCCAGGGGTTGGATTTGGTGTTGTGCAGAGGGCGAGCCCAGTGGCTTCAAGAGCACCGATAATGAGCAAAGGACGATTTCCGGAGTAGGTTTCGGTGAGCGCCTCTTGAGCAAATAGAAGACCCTTTCGGGTTTCGCCTAATCGGAGGGATGCAATGGCGGCAATCGCTTTTGCAATGCTATGCATATTTTGGGTACCGCCTTGTTTTGCAAGTGAGATTGCCTCTTCGGCTGCATCTTTTGCCTCAACGAATTGGTTTTGCGCGAGGTGGGCAACCGCGATGTTTGAAACGATTGAGGCTAGGCGCTCAGGATTGTTCTCGTGGTTGATCAACTGATCTTTGACGCTATAAAGTGTTTCTAGAACGTTGTCGTTGTTGAGTTGACGCAGTTTGATATTGGCAAGGCCGACTTGGCTGCTCAGTTTTTCAATGACATACCCTTTCTCGGTTGCGGTTGCAAGAGCCCGGTTGTAAAAGGCTTCAGCTTCTGCCCAATTGCGTTGATCGAGATGAATTATTGCTAAGAATGTAAGAACAGCGACATGGATTTGATCATCTTGATTGGTGCTATTGAGAACGAACTGTCCCCAGTGGAATGCTTTTTCAGGTTGGTTTGAGAAACTTGCGTAGCCGCTGGCCATTCTTCCGGCGCGAATTCTTTGGGGAGAGACACCAGTTGTTTTATTGAGAGCAAATTCAAGTAATGCAAGATGGTCGGTCATGTGGTCAACTGCGATGGGGGAGGGAGATTGATCACAGAGAATTTGCAAGGCAAGCTCAGGATTTTGGGCAAGAGTTTGCTCGAAATATGCTGTTATGAGGAGTTGTTGTCCGGAACCGGTGATCTCTGAGCTCAGATTTGTTTTTGGTTGATAGGCTCCTGATTGGATTTGGGCAATAAGATCCAAGACAGAACGTGGCAGTGGCGATTGAATAGTCGCTTTATATTGTTTGGCGACATTGTCAGCGGTGGGCCGGATGAGATGGGATTGTTTGTTTTCTGCAAGAAGTTCAATGATCGTAATCAGAGCAGGTTCGCTCAGAGGGTCAAGCTGGAGCGCAGTCTGGGCAATTTTCAGGGCATCACTGAGAAGATTTTGTTTGCGGAGAGTTTCGACAAGTTGAAGCATTGCTTGTTGTCGGATGGAGTGCCAGGATTCTCGCTCGTGGATGATTTGGTCGATAGATAGATGAGGAAGGAGGGGGAGATTGGTGAGATGAATGAGAAGTTCGAGTTGCTCGCGGCGTTCAGCGTCAACCGAGGTTATTTTTGCCAGGTCACGTGCGGCAATTGCGTCCCAGAGGTCGCAACGGACGGCAAGGCGGTTGATTTGAATTGTTGTCTTGTTGGCGGCAATCGCGTGATTGCCAATGGCAGATTTGATTTGGGCGATCGCGTTTCGAAGGCTGGCGAGGGCCTTAAACGGATCGGCATCGGGCCAAAGTTCTTCGGCGAGGGTGGATCGGAGGTGGATTCTGGGGGAAATGAGGAGCAGGGCGAGAAGGGACTGGGCGGGTTTGGTCAGGGGTTTTCTCTCGGGGTTTGTTGAATTGTTGATGACCAAAGAACCAAAGAGTTTGATCGAGGGTATGAAAATTGACGAACCATCGGTCATGGTTCTTATTTTAGCCGAGGAGAGGTTACACCTCTTGTTTGAGGGTTTCCATAGCTCGGCGGACGTTCCAGTCGTTTTTTTCGAGCAGCTCCCGGGCTTCTTCTTGGGTTGTCGGCGAAAGGTCGCAGAGAATTCTGATGCACCGATCTTTGAGCTTATGGTTGGTTGCTTTGACATCAACCATCAGGTTTTCGATGACTTTGCCGGAGAGAACCATTGCCCCGGTGGAAATTCGATTGAGGACAAGCTTTTGGGCGGTTCCGGCTTTGAGTCGAGTTGATCCGGTGAGAACTTCTGGTCCAGTTTCGATGAGGATGCTGTGGTCAACTTGGTCGAACAGAGCAGCTTTGGCGTTATTTGCAATGCCGCATGTCCAAATTCCCTTTTGTCGGGCATGTCGGCAGGCAGCGATGACAAAAGGAGTTCGACCGGACGCAGCGAGTCCGATGACAATGTCGTTCTTGGTGAGATGAAGATTGTTGAGAGCTTGGATGGCCGTGTGTTCTTCGTCCTCTGCATTTTCGATTGCGGCGGTTCCAGCTTGTTCGCCACCGGCAATGATGGCTATGAATTTCGAGTGGTCGATGCCGAATGTGGGGGGCATCTCGGCGGCATCCATGGTTGCAATTCGACCGGAGGTTCCGGCTCCGACATAGATGATTCGTCCGTTATTTTGAAAAGCGGTTGCGGCATGCTCGATTGCAACGGCGATAGCGTTTTCAGCTTTCGTCAAAGCCCGCATGACATTTTGCTCTTCTTCGTTCATGAGGCGAACGATTTCATTGGCGGTCATTTTATCGAGGCCAATTGAGCGTGGGTTACGGGCTTCGGTGTTCATGTTGAAATGTGGATTTGTTCGAGTTCTCGAGCGAGATGAGTTGCGCCGATAACGGGTTCGACGGTGAGCTTTTCCACGTTGACATCGAGTTCAACGTTGCGGGGTTTGAGGGCTTTGAGTTGGGTTCTAAATTCTTCGATGAGGATTCCCTCGTCAATCTCCCAGGTACCACCGGCGAGCCGAAGATTCAGGCTTGATTGATCGGTTGAGTCTTTGGGATGGAAGACGGAAATGTGATGCCACGTGGTTACAGCGAGGTGGGCAAGGGCTTGATCCACGGATTGTCGGGCGTAGTCAAGGCCCCGAGTTGCATCCATGACGACGACTTGGGCGAGTTTGGCGACACGTGCGGCGGGAGAAACGGATCTGTAGACGCTCGCGAGAATTTGGTTAGGTTCATCACTGCCAAAGAGTTCAATGATTGTCTCCCAGAACATGGGACTAGCTTCGGCGCGGGTCGGACTGAGCACTGTTTTGGCAAGGGCTCTTCGACCGAGATCGAATGCCGAGCCGTGGTCTCCGAGGAGTGGTCCACCGCCGCCAGATTTCCGAACGCCTTCTAAAGTATTTGAAGCTACGAGTGCTCCGGTTCCAGAAATCACAATGATATCAGTATCTGGAGAAGCAGCAAGACTTGCTCGGTAGTCTGGGAAAGCGGCAATGGTGTTGCCTTGGGTGACCGACTCGACGAGAGCGATGGCTCTGATTCGATCTGCTTCGGTAAGCAGTCCGGCAAAGCACCCTGCAACAAAATCAGTTGGAGGCGCGGTATCCAGCGATTCGCGGATGTGTCGTTCGATTTCGACTTGGGGAGTTGAAGCAAGGTTGCCGGGGCCGGATTGACCTCGGTGGAGGACAGTTCCGTCCTGATCTACGATGCAGGTTCGGGTTGTAGAACCGCCGCAATCTATTCCCAAGTAAGTGGGCATTGAACTCGGGAAATTTACCTGAGGGGGCCGGTTGTTCCGTGATAGACTGGGGCGTATGCACCGTTACATGGGGGAAGGGTTAAAGCCAGGTTCCCGGATTGCTCTAATTGCGAATGATGCTCTGGGTAATTTTGCGGTTTCCAGCCCGGTAGCTCAGGTGCTTCGGATAATGTACCAGCCAGCGGTTTTGGATGGTTTTACGGGGAGTCGGGTGATGGAAATTGCCACGGAATGCCCTTGGTTCGAAGAAGTTGTTTCGGTTTATGGGGATGGACCAAGAGTGGTTGCGGAGCGTATTTTGGCGCGTGAGCCTTATGACTTGGTTGTGAACATTGAGAACGCGGCATGGGCGAAGAGTTTGGTTCCGCTCTTGGCAGGGGAGAATGGAGGAGCGATTGGTCCATCGGCAAATCGGGATGGTCGGGGGGATTTGGACTACGGGAATTCTCCTGAGGGAAGGTTGTGGGCTGATCCCAAATGGACAAGAGACAGTTTGCGGATTGACTTTCCTTTTTTGAGTACGGGGCACATCAGTGAGATTGTTTGCCGCTGTTGCTATTGGGATGGTCGGATTCCGGCTTATAATCTGCCGAAACATGATCCGGGTCGGGATATTCCGGACGTTTTGATTTCGGCGACCGCGAGCTTGCCAGATAAGCTGTGGCCAGTTGATAGATGGATTCGCTTGATGAACCTGATCGCGGCGGATGGGCGGACAATTGGACTTTTGGGGGCTAAGCCCAAGGCAGGAAGTGAATTTTGGCGCGGTGTTGATGACGAGACGAGGATTGTGGAGGAATCACCGGTGGAGGATTTACGGGGTGAATTTACGCTTCCTCAGGTTGTAGGAGCATTGGATCATGCTCAGCTTGTCGTGACATTGGACAATGGGATTTTGCATTTTGCGTGTTCGACGGATACCCCGGTTGTTGGGCTCTTCCGGAACGGTATCCACCGCTTGTGGGCACCTCCGGTACCGAATTTGAAGGTGGTTGAGCCAGGAGTAGGGGGCCACGTGAGCGATTTGAGTTTGGATCGGGTCTGGGATGGCATTAAGAATTTTCAGATACAATTGGCCTAGTTTTTGAAAATTCTGAGAATGGCACGCATCTTCGTGCAGAGAATCTTAGTAGAAGGAGCATGGTGTGCAAGATGAGTAAGAACGAATTACTTGCGATTCCGAAGGTTTGCCCGGTGACGGGAGAGTCACTTTATGTGAGCGAACTGACTTCGGCGAAAGGTGAGGTGGTGATCCGGGGCAAGTTTGCTTTGCCGGAACAGGATGAACTTAGCGAGGAAATGCGGGACTTTCTGGTCGTTTTTTTGCGAGCAAGGGGGGTTATCAGTACGATGGAAAAGGAATTGGGGATCAGTTATCCAACAGTTCGCAATAAGATTGATGCTTTACTGGAAGCGATGAAGTTGGAGCCGTTTAAGCATGACAAGAAGAGCGAGGCAAAGGCGGAAGATCGGGCAAAGATTTTGAAGCAGTTGGAAGACGGCGAAATTTCCGCCGCAGAAGCGAAAGAGATGTTGAAGAAGGCAGGTGCGAAATGAAAGACGAAGTACGACGAATCATGCAGTTGGTGAAAGATGGGAAGTTGTCGCCAGAGGATGCGGCGGAGCTTATCGAGGCTTTCCAAGACGCGCCAGATGAGGAGCCAGCAGTTTCAGTCGAGGAGCCTGCGGTTGAAGAGCCGACAGGAGATTCCAAGAAGTCCGATGATCCTTTTGCGAAGTTGATTGGATCTATTGAAAAGGTGACTAAAGAAGTTGCGGGTTCGATTGATTGGAAAGATATTTCAAATCAGGTTCGTTTGGGGGTGGGCAAAGGCGTTGATGCGATCAAGGAAGCGGCGAATGAGGCTTCCAAAGGGAAAGGGCCATTCGGATCAATCTTTACGCCTCAAGTTTCGCGAACAGTTGAGTTGCCTTTGCAGGTTCCGGAAGGGAAGTTGTTTAAGGTTGAGGCGTTCCACGGAGATATTCGGATTGAGGGGGGACATGACATTGGATCGGTCTCGATCGAAGCGGGTTTCCGGAGTTTCAACAATCAAGAAGCGCAGGAAATGGCGGATCGCTTTACACCGAGTTTGGAGGAGAGCGACGATGCGGTGACTCTGAAGCAAATGGAGCAGAACGGAGTGATCGCGGACATCGTGGTGAAACTGGCCAAGGGAATTGCAGTGAGTGTTCGTTCGGCGACGGGCGATATTCATGTCAGTGATACGGGGGCGAGTGTCAAGTTGACTTCAAGTAGCGGCGATGTTCGGATTGAGCAAGCGGGTGGCGCAGTCGAAGTGAACTTGAGCTCGGGCGAAGTTCGGGTGCGGCATTCGGATTTGAAAAGTTCGACGATTGAGACGAAGTCCGGTGATGTGTTGCTGGATCATGTGAATGGATCAGCCAATGTCCGAACGGCGAGTGGTGATGTCACTTTGTATGGGTTCCGAGGGACATCTTTGGCGATTGAAGCGGCGAGCGGCGATGTGACGGCGGATTTGCTGGTTCCGGTAACGGGAACGACGAATATCCGAACTGTCAGTGGAGATGTGACTTTGCATGTTCCGGACGGCTCTGATGCCCGGGTAAGCGTGAGCACGTTGCGAGGCGAAGTGAACTGTACTTTGCCACTGATTGACGAGGTGAAAGAGCCGATGAAGGTGACGGGTCGGTTGGGCGAGGGCTCAGGCTTGCTCGATGTTAGTGCGGTGAACGGTGATTTGTTCGTTGCGCTGGCGGGGAGCGAGGTCAAGTCGGACGATGAGCCAGCAAATTAGGTTTATGCGACAGTCTTGTCGAAATTGTCGTTAACCTCACCCCCAACCCCCTCTCCATTTACACGGAGAGGGGGCTTTCATTTAGCTTGGTCGTCTTCGAGAGAACCACCAGATTCCGGCGGCGATGGGGAGCCAGAAGGGGGCGAGGACGAGGAGGTTGATAGCGAAGCTGACGACTGTTCGACCAAGGCTATTGAGTCGGCTGAGGGCTTGAACCCAAGTGTTGCTGAGCCAGTCACGTCGGGGAGCGGTGGCGACTTGCTCACGCTGTTCCAGATTGACGGTGATGGTGCTGAGAGACGCAAGGCTCTTGAGGGATTTCAATTGGGCTTCGATTGATTCTATGTTCTGGCGGACTTCGGACAGGTATTTGCGGACTTGCAAGATATCGCTGACCTTGGTCGTCTTTTTGAGAATCTCTTCGTACTGCTGCTCTTCGAGTCTCATTTGGCGAAGCCGGGCCTCGTTATCGGCAACTTGGGTGGTGACATCTTGTCCGGATGTAGATTCGGAGATCACGTCGCCGAATGAGCGGAGATCGTTGAAGGAAGTGTCGTATTTGGCTGCGTCGATGCGAATCGTGAGGTAGGCATTTTTGACTTGGTAGCCGGAGGATCGGGACGAGGACTCGACAAATCCACCGTATTTTTTGGCGAGCGATTCGACTTTGGGGAGAGTGGCTTCGAGAGATTTGACGCGGAGAGAGATGTCGCCAGTCTTGATGATGAGACGGTTGGCGGCTGAGACACCTGGGGATCCTGCGTTTGAGACTCCGGGACTTGGGGCAGAAGATGCGGGCATTTCCTCAGACTCGTAATTTTCTGCCATTCCCGAAGCCGACTTTGTACGTGAAGCAACATCGGCGGAGGCAGCAGGTGCGCTCGTTGGGGCGGCCATCTCAGCGGCGACGTATCGGGTTCCCGTTGGTCGTGGGGTGATGATGATTGCGGCAATGACGGTGCAAGCAGCGAGTATCGCGAAGGGTGATCGGTAGAAGGGGGATTTCATTTTCTTGGGTTTGAGGGCGGAAAGGGTGGCTTCGAGGCCAGCGATTTCAATTGGTTTTGCGGAAGATTCAAGGTAGGTTGCCGTGGCATTGATCTCATCGAGCTCGGTTTGAAGAGCTGAATTTGACGCGAGAGCAGATTCAACTTCGGTGCGTTCAGCGGGCGTTAGCTCGTTGTCGAGATAGGCTTTGAGACGGTCGGTCATCGGGGGTCTCCTTGGCGGCGAAGGGCTTGGAAAGCGTGGTGGAGTCGGGATTTAACGGTGCCTTCGGGGACGCCGGTGAGTTCTGAGATTTCGGCGTAAGAGAGACCATCGAGTTCGTGGAGGACTATGACTTCCCGGTGTTCTTCGGAGAGTTTGGCGAGAGCTTGGGAGACAAATTCGGCGTTAATAACATCGGATTCGAATTGGGTGGTGGGCTCGTGCCAGTTTTCGAGGGCGAGCCATTGGGACTTGGCTTTTCGGGAGTAGTTGCGGCAATGGTTGGTGGCGATGCCGAGGAGCCATGTGCGGAAACTTGATTTGGCTTGGAATCGGCGGAGGGACTGGTGCATGGTGATGAACACTTCTTGGGTGATATCGGCGGCGGCTTGTTCTCCGATGCGTCGGGCACAGAACCGGTAGACCTGGGCGTAGTTCTCGCAGACGAGTTGCCGCAGGGCTTCGGGGTTGCCAAATTTGGCTTGTTCCGCAGTGGAGGTCATTCGAGCCGTTCCAGTGAGTTAGTGTTTGGGACGGCGGGAAGAGTTCAAAGAGTTTTTAGATTTTTTTCGAGATCGGTGCGAATGCGGAGAGTTTTGGTTGCGGAGATTAAGAGTTTGAGGGAGAACGCGAAGAGTACGATGTGGAGAAGAGTGCACAGGATTGCGAATCCTTGGGTTGTGGCGGAAAAATTGACCCCGATGTTCATGGCCCCGATAATCACCGCATTAGCGGCGGTGAGAACCGCAGCGGCATAGAGAGGCTCTCGGCTAGTGCGTGTGGTTTGGAATCCGGGATGGAGATCGGTTGGGGGGAGAAGGGACTCTAAGCTTCCTTCGGGACGATTTTTGAGCCATGAGAGGAGATTCGATTGGAAGAGGTGGGCTTTGCGCCGTGTACCGAAATCTTCATGGGAATCAAGAATGGAGAAATGGAGTTTGAGGAGGCGATTTTCGACGGGGATGAGAAGTGTATCGGGCAGTTTGTTCATTCCGGGGTTGGGGCGGTCTCGCTTGGGCCAAGTGCTTAGCGGTGGGACATCATCTCGATTGAGACGGAAAACGGTTTGACGGCCTTTATAAAAGATGGTGCCGTCTTCGAGCCACATGTAGCCTTCGTCGATTCCGGTGACACCGTCATTTTGGGTGATTGTAATTCGGACAGGGAGGGCATCTTCGTTTGGGATTTTGAGACGGAGTTTTTTTAGTCCTGGACCGAGGTGGAGGTGGTTGAGAAGTCGTCGGTAGATGTAAAACAGTCCAGCATTGATGAAGGCAATCACTAGGTAGCCCTTGAGGTGGAGAATCCAGGCGATTTCGTCGCTGAGACTGGGTCTGCGGAGGAATGCGATAACGTACACCACGCTGATCGAGAGAAGAATCCAGAAGACAGATCGAATGTAAACGCTCTCGTTCTGACCAGTCAGGAGGTGATCTTCAACGCGGCTACTGACCCGCCAGTAGCTGGTGGGACGGACAGGAGAATCGGAGGTTTGGAGTCCAAGTCCTTCGGTAAGCCGCACTGGTTCATTCTAACTGATTTAGGTGGGGAGAGTCTGTCCGAGACGGTACAGTTGTGAGCCCCATAGCCCAAAGTAAGCGATGAATGCGATCCAGGTGCCGGCTTCGGCACTGTGAGGGCTTTTGGTGCGAGCGTATTCCAAGATCGCGATGGGGCCAGCCATGAATGCGATTTTGGCGAGGGTGAAGGTCGGGATTCCGTGGGCGAGAAATTGGCGGAAAAGGGGATTTCCTTCAGCTCCACCGAGGTTGAGCCATGCGATCGTGCTGAGAAGATCGACGATGCCGAGGATGACGAGCAAGGCGGTGCTGAGGTGAATTTTTTGGTTGAGGATTGTTGTCATCTTATTGGTTTCAAGGAGTTCATGAATGGATTGGTTCCGAGGGTTGGGTAAAAGGTGACTATGGATTATCGAGTGCTGGGTCGAACGGGCGTGAAGGTGAGTAACCCTTGCCTCGGGACAATGACTTTTGGGTGGGAGCCGGATGATTGGGGATCAAGTGAGAAAGATGCTTTTGGGGTCGCGGATGCGGCGGTGAAGTTGGGGATCAATTTTTTTGATACGGCGGATGTGTATGCGCGGGGAGTGAGCGAGGAGATCTTGGGTCGTTGGATGAAAGATCGGGGGAACCGTTCGGAACTTGTCGTTGCGAGTAAGTGCCACGGGAAGATGAGTGATACGGATCCGAATGCGTGGGGGAATTCTCGGAAGCATGTTGTTGAGGCTTGCGAGGCGAGTTTGCGGAGGTTGGGGACTGAGTGGATTGATCTTTATCAGATTCACCGTCCACAGCCGGATATCCCGATTGATGAGACTTTGCGGGGATTAGAGGATTTAGTAAGGGCCGGGAAGATTCGGTATGCGGGTTGTTCTACCTTTGCGGCGTGGCAGGTTGCTGAGGCGCATTATGTGGCGAAAATGCTCGGAAGCGCCGGTTTTGTCAGTGAGCAGCCCCCTTATAATTTGTTGGATCGGCGGATTGAGCGGGAGTTGATTCCGTTTTGTCAGACCTACAATTATGCGGTTTTGCCGTGGTCTCCTTTGGCAGGAGGTCAGTTGACGGGTAAGTACTTGGATCAGAAGCCACTAGATGGTCGATACAGCAAGAGCGATCCGATGGGGCGGTTGAATCCGAATGCGATGAAGATTATTCAGAAGCTGCAGGTAATTGCGCGGAAGTATGATTTAAGCTTGACGGAGATGAGCTTGGCTTGGGTTGCGGGTCAGCCGGGGGTGACAGCGCCGATTGTCGGGGCTAAATCGGCGGATCAGTTGACGGCGACGGTGAAGGCTTGCCAGATTGAATTGCCGGCGAAGTGCCGGGAAGCGATTGATAAGGTCGTTGAGCCGGGAAGCTATGTGACAGATTATTACAAGGCGAATTTTGGCCCTGGAGCGCGGCCCAATGTCTGAATTGACGAAGCTTGCGAGAGCACTTGAGTTCTGTGTTCAAGCTCATCGGGGTCAGTTCCGAGATGGGGAAGCGGCAGTGCCTTATGCTTGTCATCCGGTTGAGGTCATGCTGACTTTGCGTCACCAGGCAGGAGTATTGGATGAGGAGCACTTGTGTGCTGCACTCCTGCACGATACGGTTGAGGATACGGATGCGTCGCTTCTGGATCTCCGGAAGGAGTTTGGCGAGCGGGTGGCAGAGATCGTTGGTGAAGTGACGAGAGATGAGCCAGAGCGACCCGAGGGAATAGATAAGCATGAGCATTGGATGATGAAGACAGGGCTATTTTTGGAAGAAATTCGGGGAATGAGTTGGGAAGCAAGAATGATCAAATTGAGTGATCGGCTGAGCAACATTCGGGAGAGTGAGGCAACGCGCTCGGGTTACAAACTAGAGCGTTATCGGTTGCAGACGATTTGGATTTTGCAGGATATCCCGCGTGACACACATCCGGGGTTGTGGGATGCGATCGCGGCGGTGATTGATCAGGACGCAGCGAGTGTTGCGTCTGCTCCTCGATATCCAGAATCTTAAGAAGTGGACATAAAAAGGCACCGATCAACTGGAGAGGACAAGGTTGATCGGTGCAATTTTTGCACTTCTCCGGTGCAACTGTCAGATTGCGAGTATTTGTCTCTGGTGACTCGCATAGACTCCTTCTTCCGTGAGGAGTTTTTCCATGAATCGGATCCTTTTGGGAGAGGGCAATATCCCGCAGCTCCGATAATCAATTAGATGGAAATTTAGGGTGAAGTGTTCGGGGGGCCTATCTTGAAGACAAAAAAATCACCCGAGAGAGTGGTTCTCTGGGGTGATTTTCAGTTTGGGCTAACCGAATTTTATATTAGCTGGCTTGGGCGGCTTTGTTGGCAGCTTTAGCGACTCGGCTTTTTCGACGAGCGGCTTGGTTCTTGTGAATGATTCCGCGCTGAGCGGCTTTGTCGATTTTTTTGGAAGCAGTTACAAGAGCGGCTTGTGCGGCGGCTTGGTCACCGGACTCTGCGGCTGTTCGGACTTTCTTGATGAAGGTCTTAATCTCGGTTTTAACGCCTTTGTTTACGGCTTGTCGTCGCGCGGCGCGCTTGATGTCTTTCTTCGATGCTTTGAGGTTAGCCATGTTGTTTGTTTTGGGTTAGCCTAGAGATGATGGCAGAGGGTTGACATTAAGTCAACCCTCTTGGGGCATTGGTCGGTCGTCCGGTTAGGACTTAATGAATTTCTTCTTGGATTTATCGAAGCCTTGTTCGACTTTTTTGTGGTCGAAGTGCCAGACAGGTGAACCAGAACGTTGGTAGAAGCAGACGTAGCTGCTGAGGATTGAGGCAAGCATTCGCCGGCTCGTTCTTCGCACGACGTTCAGTTCCCAGAGGACGGTAAGGAAATCGGCACCTTTCGGCCAGTGGGCCATGACTTCGGTGAGAAGTTCAAAGGTTGACTTTCCAACGGAGTTATCGGCGATGACTCGGAGTTCTTCGATCCGTTGGTTGCTGATGTAGACAACTGGGTCCGTTTGATCGAGCCATGTAAATTCCAGAACGTTGGGCTCGTCGGTCTTGGTGAGTTGGAAGACAGAGCCGGATTCGACGGGTTGGTCAAGCCACCACTCGAACAAGTTGAAGAGGAGTCGGGCTTCATGGTTGAGCCAGACTTGGAGTTCTTTGCCCTGATTATCCCGGAACGTGATTTCCTGGATGTTTGGTTCTTGGTCGAACCATCCGGTCGGGAATTGGCTGAGGGGGAAAGTACCAAGCTCGCGGTGAATGGGCTTGAGAACCAAGCGCATGGATTCTGGCATGGTTTTGGGTGCCGGCATGATTTCTTCGTCGACAACGTCGGTTGCGAGGGGGTGAACCATGAGCTTGCGGAGAGAACTGCTGAGGCCCTCGTCGGTCAGCTCGATGTCGACGGGGTCGCCATCTTCTTGTTTGTGATCGGTCTGAACAAAGTGGAACGGCTCAGGAACTTCGTTGATGAAGTCGGGCGCAGTGTTCGGCTGTCGGAATCGATCTCCGCCGACCCACCAAACTCGCTTATCGCTTTTGAGGACGTTCATGACATTTGCGAGGTCATCCGGGAACGTCTTAATGTTGGGAGTGACTTCAAATTTTTCAGAGAGGATGTCTGTCGCGGCGACGGCATCTTCGGTAGAAAGGATTGCCTTAACGCATGTTTCGATGTCTTCCGGTTTGAGTTCGAGCGGAGTAGCATCCTCAATTTCGATGACAGCGTCAAGCTTTCCGGCGACTTTTGCGGAGGCTGCAATCCATTTTGCGGCTTCGGATTCTGGATAGAGCGTTCCGTCAACGCTGAGGATGAAACCAGGAATGCTGAGGAGTTCAGCGTTGAATTGTCGCCACTTGTAGAGGTGAACCACGAATGGATCTTGGCTGTTCAGCTCAAGCCAAGCGGCGGCGCCTAGAGCTTTGATGTTTACAGGAGCAGCTTTTTCGACCGCTTTGACGATGGCATCTTGCTCACGCCAATCAAATTTCCCAAGAGCTTTAGTAACTTCTTCGACGTCTTCGGTGGTGATTTCGTTAACGGCGTAAGCTCGCTCGATGGATTCGTCTGTGCCGGTGAAAACAAGTTCGGCGTCAACGACTTGATCATCGAGGGTGAGGAAGAATCGTGGGTCTCGCTTGGCGTGGGCTCGAACGATGTCTTCGGCCTCTTCTTCTGAGGGGACGTTGTTGGATCGCGTGAGCTCGATCGCGATGAGGCTGACGGGCATCGGTGCAGCGAATCGGGAAACCATATTGAAGATGGCTTCCGCGATGGGTCGATCTTCTGATTCGACTCGAGCGGCGGGAACCCAACGTCGTTCGGCGTATGCGAAACGCTCGGGGTTGCTGGCGAGAAGAGCGCGAACAGTTGCCAGGCTCAAACCTTGACTCGTAAGTTCTTCGGAAATTTCACTTGGTTTGACGACTTCGTACAGCTCAGTAAGCTTTTGTAGTACAAGTCGGTCTGCGTAATCACGCGCGATGCTGTCTTGAAGGTTCGTCTTCTTGGCCAAAATACGGACTCCGCCTCGTTCAATGAGGCTGTGTATTTTGGCACGATTGGTTAAGTGTAAGTTAGGACTGGACTCCAATGGTCTTTCTCCTTGTATTTTTGCGAGGTTTGCCCGAATTTTGGGATGGACTTTTCCTTCGGAGTGGGATGTTTGAGATAGACTTAAAATTCGGTTTGAATTCGATTGCGAATTTGCCGTGATCCATCTTTGAAGGATTGAGGAAAAAATGAAGATTCAATTTACCCTTGGGGTTTTTGTGGCGGCGGCTTCGGCTTTGGCTTTTCCAGTTAACACGAGTTTTGAGGCACCTGGCTATTCGCTCGGAACGTTGGATGGTCAAAACAATTGGCAGAACGTGACGGGGAACTATCAGGTTGTTTCGGGCGGTGCTCGAACCGGTACGCAGGCTGTTTCTTTTAATGATAATACGGGGGTTGCAATTCCCTGGGCTGGCCCGGCTGGTGATGCGGCAACGACGAACGCTCGGGGTTCCGTGTGGGTGAACGTGTTGGGGAACAGTTCGCTGGACTATGGATTTGGACTTGATGTGATTTATGATGGTTTGAGCTTGGACTATTCGACGGTTTTGGTACGACGCGACGGGGCGGTGTTTGTCACTTCTGGAAGTCAGAATCCCAACCTGGCGCAAGTTGGGAACGTGGGTGCAATTTTTGATCAGTACGTGAACGTTACGGTGACGACCGACGCGGTTACTAAGGCTGTTTCAGCATCGGTGAATGGGGTGAATTTTGCTCTGCCGAGCCTCACGAATACGGGTTCGATTCGGAGCATCTATATGACATCTTTCAATATTTCTGGTTCAACGACAGCAGTGAGCGGCCAAGCTCGGTTCGATGACTATTCATTTGAGGCTGTTCCGGAGCCGGGAACAATGTTGGTATTGAGTGCTTTGGGTGCGGGAATGTTGGCCCGTCGAAAGGCACGTCGATCGTAATTTGAGTGAGAGGAGAAAACAATGAAGAACAGTACTAAAACAGTTGCAGTTGCCCTTGTGGGCTTGAGTTTGAACGCGGTTGCAGCGGCATTTCCATACACAACGAGCTTTGAGGCTCCGACTTTTTCAGCGGGTTCTGCCCTGGACGGCCAAGATGGTTGGGTAGGAGGAACAGCATGGACGGTGGTGAACGGAGTATCACGGACAGGTAGCCAATCGGTGCAGTGGACCAATAGTGGCGGCGCCAGCGGAGTTGATGCGTTCGTTGATCTTGGTGGAGTCAACCAAGTCATGGCATCGGTTTTTATTCAGATCAGCTCAAATAGCGATGCGGGATACTACTTTGGATTGAGGCCGTTTTTTGACAATTCATCTTCTGAGTTTGCGGATGTGGTTGTGAACAAGAACGGTGATGTCCGCGCGACGACGGGTTCATCGAGTAATTCTGGTGTTAGCACGGTTGCGAACGTTGGCAACATTGCTGATCAGTGGATTGAGGTGAAGTTGACGATTGACTTGGTTTCCAATCAAGTTATGGGATCGGTTGCTGGAACTTCCTTCGCCCTTCCTGATGTGACGGTGGCGAATTCAATTTTTGATTTGGATTTGTACAGTAGACCGATCTCTCCGACGAGCGGCACTTTTGGAACGGCGTTCTTTGATGATTATTCAGCTGAAGCAGTTCCGGAGCCTGCGACACTTGCTGTATTGGCGGCAGGTGCCCTTGCGATGGTTCGTCGGCGAAAGAACTAACTTTGTAATTGAAAATGCAATGAGCCCCGTTTCCTTTCGGAAGACGGGGCTCAACTGCGTTACCCTCAGAGAAAAGTCGTTTTAGGATTGTTGAGGGATTTGTATCTTGATCGGTGCACGTTCGGTTGCAGAAGGGCGGGCAGCTGGGGAGCGGAATTCAAAAATTTCGGCTTTACTGTCCTGCCATTTGAGATGTCGGAAGTTGTCACCGGTGTAGCGGTAGATGACCTTTGTCCAGAATTTAGTCGCTTCTTCAAATTGCGGTTGAATTTCGATATGCCAGAGTCCGGGAGCCTGGTCAAAAGTGAGACGAGCGACTTCTTCACCGATTCCAAATCCCCGGTAGTTGTGGAGGATGAACAGGTCGGATACTGATCGCGTCACGATTTCGCCATTTTGGATACGAGGTTGGGTGATGATGAATCCCGCGAGGTAGCCTTTTATTCGCACAAGATTGGCTTCTAAGGCACCCGACTTGATATTATCAGTAATAATCGTTGTATCGTAGCGACCGGTTTCTTCGATCATTTTTGGAGAGTACATTGAAGTTTCATGCAGGTAAAGCTGCAGCAGGTTGTCTAAAACTGCTGTCTCCTCTTGGTTCACCTGATGAATAGTCAGTGGCATGCGACGCTCCTCAATGCACTCTCGCTAGACGGCTTGGACATGGATTGAGCAGGTTTTGTTCCACTGCATGTGAGTTTTTGTGACTTTTTTATTTGAAGGCCACATCGAGTGCTTCTTCCAGGTCGCGAAGAATGTCTCGGACATCTTCAAGCCCCAGAGAGAGTCTCACTCCGCCGGGGTTGATTCCGGCTTTGAGTTGGTCTTCCGGGGGAATCACGGAGTGGGTCATGGAGGCGGGGTGTTCTATGAGAGACCGAATCTGTCCGAGAGATACGGCGAGAGTAATGCTTAGGGAGTTTTGAGCGATATGGTTAATGAGCTTGACGGCTCGGTGGTAGCTTTCTTCAGGTGTTCCGGGGAGTTCAAAGTAGATCATTGCTCCGGGAGCAAAGTCGCCATCAATATCGCGCATTTGGCGCAGAGCGATTTCTTTTTGGGGGAATGAATCCAATCCGGGGTAGGCGACTCGAGCAACTTTTCCGTTCAGGTCGAGGAATTCGGCAACTCTTTGGGCGGAGGTTTGTTGGCGTTCCATACGGACGGCTAGGGTGGGGATGCCGTACGTAAGAATGTGCCATGCAGCGTCAGGGCTAAGAGATCCGCCAAAGTCTTTTCGGTAGAGAAGAAGTGGGGTTTCGGCGGACTTAGGGCCAATGACGACTCCGCCCATTGTGGCTCCGAATCCGCCGATGTGTTTGGTGAGAGAATGGACGACAAAATCAATGCCATGTTCGATGGGTCGCTGGCCGTATGGGGATGCGAACGTATTGTCAATAATGGTTACGATTTGGCTTTCCTGATCGCGGGTTGAGTTGATTTCCTTTACTAGGGTGCTGATCACTTTGAGGTCGATCAACTCCATGGTGGGGTTGCATGGAGTTTCAAAATAGATGACTTTGGTATTGGGTTGAATTGCGGAAATGAGTTGATCCGTGTGGTTGAGATTGATGTTAGTGGCTTCGACTCCGAAGCGAGTGAGCCACATATGGATATGACCGTGAGTACACCCATAGATTGCTGGGTGGTGGATGATGTGGTCACCGGCTTTGACGTGGATGTCGATTGCGGCAGCAACGGCAGCCATTCCAGTAGCGAATGATACGGCGCATTCGCCTTTTTCACTAAATGCGAGGGTTTCTTCGAGGAGGCCCTGGCAGGGTTCATCGAGTCGATCGTAGATGTAAATTGGGGTTGCGGAAGCGCGGTCGATTTCGGGATTGGCGAATTGTTGGAAACCTTGGGCACCTCGCTCGGCGGAACGCAGGCGGAAAGAAACAGCGGTCGTTATGGGCGGAATGATATGGTCTTGGAAGTCCCACTTTTCTGATCGGAATTTGCCGTGAATGAGAACGGAACGATCGCGATAGTTGTTTTCGTGGGCCATTGCGATATTATTGGCAGATTATTGTTTGGTAAACAAGGAGTGATAGTCGCGGGTTCGTTGGCAGCTATTGAGTTATGCAGAATATTATGAGGTTGAATTTAGATTTGCTCTATAAAAGTAAATCCCCCAAGTATTTGGCTTGGGGGATTGGTGAACGTCTGAGCGTTTTTGAGAAAATTACTTTTTCTTGACGTTGGCGTATCGTCGCATGAATTTTTCGACTCGACCAGCGGTGTCGACGATTTTCTTTTGACCAGTGTAGAAGGGGTGGCTGAAAGCGGAGATTTCAACTTTCACTACGTAGTGGTCGATTCCATCGATGGTACGAGTTTCGTTGCTCTTCATGGTTGAAATACCTTGCCATTCATTTTCACCGTCGACGAAGAGAACGGGGTGGTTGACGGGGTGAGTTTCGGTTTTCATTGGATAGTCCTTAAGTTTGCTCAAACGCGGCCCTCTATTATGACCGACTGGGAGTGATTTGAGGTCAGGTGGGTGGGACCTGATTTGGTTGCTTGTGGAATTTTGGATTTTTCGGCATAGGAAATGTGTAATGTCTTCCGATAATTTTTGCGGGAGGTAACACATGCGGGAGCTAGTTAAGAGCAAGATTTTGATCATTGATGACTCGTTCGTTGGTCAATCGGCCATTGAAGAACATCTCGATATGGAGGAGTCGGTTGTTATCTCCGAGCCCGATCCTCGCCGCGGTTTGGATATGATCATGGCGGACAGGCCAGATCTTTTGATTGTTGATGTGGCTTATGCGGGGATTGATGCCTGGGCATTGATTGACAAGATTCGTCGAACGCAGGATATTGCTGAGCTTCCGGTTGTTATGGTGACGGGGGTTGCGGATATTGAGATGCGCATTCGGTCTTTTGAGATGGGGGCGGACGCGGTTGTCCAGAAGCCTTACAACAAAGCGGAACTCCGAGCGATGGTTAGGAATGTGACGCGCTTGAATCGGTTTCGGAAGTTGGCGGAGCATCGGTTTGAAGTTCAGCGTTCGTTGGTGGCAATTCAGCAAGCGTACGACAAGACTATCCAAGGGTGGGTGAAGGCTTTGGACTTACGTGACCACGAGACGGAAGGTCACTCGGTACGGGTTGCGCAGATGACGGTGCATTTGGCGCGCGCCTTTGAGATTCCGCAAGCACAGCTATCCCATATTTGGCGAGGCGCTTTGCTCCATGATATTGGGAAGCTGGCAGTGCCGGATTCGATTTTGCGGAAGCAGGGTCCACTGACGGAAGAAGAGCGGAGGATTATGGAGAAGCATCCGATGCATGCACATGAGATGCTCTATCCGATTGAGTACTTGAAAGAAGCTTTGCCTATTCCGGTTTATCACCATGAGCGTTTTGATGGCTCGGGCTATCCATTTAAAATTAAGGGTGACAACATTCCTTTTGAGGCGCGAATTTTTGCGGTTGTGGATGTTTGGGATGCTTTGAGTTTTAACCGTCCTTACCGAAAAGCTTTGCCTCAATCTGAAGTTCGTAAGATGATATTGGAGGGAAGCGGGAACCAGTTTCAGCCCGAGTGTGTGTCGGTCTTTTTGGAGATGCTGGATTATTTTGAGGAGAATGTTCCTTCGATCAGCGAGCAGTGGCTCGGCCGGAAGTCGGCTTAAAATAAGTTTGCCCGCCAAACACTTGGCGGGCAATTTTGATTTTGGGGTTTGAGCCTTACTTGCGTTTGCGTCGAGCGGCTACTGCGGCGAGGCCACCTAGCACGAGAAGGGTAGCGGGTTCGGGGACAGCTTCGTAGCTGACGGTGTCGAGACCGATGTAGTCTGAGTTCGCTCCGTTTGGTCCACCACTTTCGACGAAGTATCGGAATGCAAATCGACCAGTTGTGGGTGCGCCGAGACCTGATACGTTCACCGTAAATTGTGTCCAGACGTCTGGATAGCCACCATTTGCAGTTGAGAGATAGGTCGGGTTGATGTCGAGGAGTACATTAGTGAAGTCACCGATACCGGTTGCACCTGCCCCCGTATTTGTACTAGAACCTGCTGTACTCATTCGTACTTGAAGTCTGTCGGCAAAGTTACTGGTCGCCTTCCTAGTCCAAAAACTTAGGGTACTTCCGTTTACTAACGCAACCTCGGGTGTTACTAACCAATTGCTGATCGTACCTGTGCCCGCTGTATTGTTGAAGTTGGCTCCAATATATGCATTCGCGGCACCAGCTTGAGAGGTGAACACGGTGTCGTTCCCTTGAAACCATCCGATCGTACCGACGGGGTTGCTTTGATTACTGGTTGACCAGCCAGCCGCACCGAGCGTGGTGATGTCGTCAAAATTTTGGGTGAACGCAAAGGCAGACGCTGAGGCAGCGAGAGTTGCGATGAGCAGAACGTTTTTCATATCGTTTTCCTTCTCCGAAAAAGAGGCCTTCTCAATAAGAAGGCACTCAGTTCCCTTTATGGTAACAGCTATTTGTGATGAAAAGCACTAGAATTGTTCCCAGGTGTTGGCACATAGCCATAAATTTCCCCTTGAACTAGCAAATATACGGTGTTCATTAAGGTTTGGGAGGCCCGTGGATATTGCGGGGGACGTGGTTATACTCGGCTTCAAGTTCCCACCGTTTTGTCAATGTCGCCAGGGCGAGTGGGCTTTCCAGTTGAGATACAGGAACGACCCATGAGCGAAAAACGAGTTTATCTTTTCCGAGAAGGAAATCAGACAATGCGCGACCTCCTTGGTGGTAAGGGCGCAAACCTTGCAGAAATGACCAACATTGGTCTTCCGGTTCCCCCGGGATTCACGATTACGACCGATGTTTGCCGGGAGTATTACGCAACCGGGAAGCAGTTGCCGTCGGCATTGCGAGCTGAGTTGGAAACAGCGGTGGCAGATGTTGAAAAGGAGATGGGCCGCACATTTGGTGGTTCGGAAAAGCCTTTGCTTGTGTCTGTTCGGTCGGGTTCTAAGTTCTCGATGCCAGGGATGATGGATACAGTTTTGAACCTTGGTCTGAATGAAACGACGGTTGCGGCGATGATCAAGGAAACGGGTAACGCTCGATTTGTCTATGATAGCTATCGCAGGTTGATCATGATGTTGAGTGATGTTGCTTTTGGTTTGAGCAAGCACCATTTTGACAACGAGATTTTTTCAGCATATAAGCGCAAAGTTGGTGCAAAAGGCGACCTTGATTTGACGGCGGATGACTTGCGCAATGTTTGTGACGAATTTTTGGCTTATGTGAAGGACAAGACCGGTCACGACTTCCCGAGTGATCCTTGGGAGCAGTTGATGGCGGGGATTGAAGCAGTTTTCCGCAGTTGGGACAACGACCGGGCAAAAGTTTATCGACGAACAGAGAAGATTCCAGATGAAATTGGTACGGCCGTGAACATTCAGTCCATGGTTTATGGAAATGCGGGTGAAGATTGTGGTACCGGCGTTGCCTTTACGCGAGACCCGAGTACGGGCGAGAAGTACCTCTTTGGTGAATATTTGATGAATGCTCAGGGAGAGGATGTTGTTGCGGGAGTTCGAACTCCGGTGCCGATCAGTGAATTGGAAAAGCAGAATCCGGAGGTTTACAACAAGTTTATTCAGACCTGCGACAAGTTGGAAGCTCATTACAAGGAGATGCAGGATCTGGAGTTTACGATCGAGCACGGGAAACTCTTTATGCTTCAGTGCCGAACGGGTAAGCGAACAGGTCCGGCGGCAGTTCGGATTGCGGTTGAGATGGTGAAAGAGGGGCTAATCAGTCGCGAAGAAGCAATCCAACGTGTATCAGGTTCGCACCTTGACCAATTGCTTCACCCACGAATTGATCCGGATGTCTTGGACAAAGCGGTTGAACTTGCAAAAGGTTTGCCGGCATCTCCGGGTGCGGCGGTCGGAAAAGTTGTCTTTACTGCGAACAAGGCGGCGGAGATTGGCGTTCATGGTGGGGCAGGCGAAAAGGTCTTGCTTGTTCGTGAAGAAACGAATCCGGATGACGTTCACGGAATGCTTGCGGCTCAAGGTGTTTTGACGGCACGCGGTGGCAAGACAAGCCATGCGGCAGTTGTTGCTCGAGGGTTCGGTATTCCGTGCGTTGCAGGGGCCGAGTCAATCCACATCGATGAAAAAGCTCATTACTTTGAAGTCAACGGTCACACGGTGAAAGAAGGCGATGTGATCACGATGGATGGTTCGAGCGGAAAGGTTTATCTGGGCGAGCTGAAGCTGATCGCTCCGGAAGTCAGCGGTTCATTTGGAGAATTGATGGCTTGGGCGGATGAGTTCCGAACCTTGAAGGTGCGCACCAATGCTGATAATCCTCGGGATGCTCAGCAAGCTCTTGAATTTGGAGCCGAAGGGATTGGACTTTGCCGAACAGAGCACATGTTTTTTGAGGCAGATCGGTTGCCGCTGGTTCAGGAGTTGATTTTGAGCAAGGATCCGGCAGTTCAGCAAGAAATGTTGGATAAGTTGCAGGTTGTTCAGCAGGGCGACTTTGAAGGGATTTTTGAAGCGATGGACGGTAAGCCGGTGACGATCCGGTTGATTGATCCGCCTCTCCACGAATTCTTGCCGAGCAAGGACGAGTTGATTCGAGAGGTCTCTGATTTGAGCCATCGCGTTAGCACGAACGCAGAATTGAAATCAAAGTTGGAGGAGAAGCAGAAGTTGCTTCACGAAGTTGAGGCGATGAGCGAAGCAAATCCGATGATGGGCTTGCGGGGCGTTCGGCTTTCGATCATTCTTCCGGGATTGGTTGTAATGCAGACGCGGGCGATTCTGCAAGCGGCCTGCAAATTGACCAAGGCGGGCAAGATCGTACTGCCAGAAATCATGATTCCGCTTGTTTCCACGGTGAACGAGCTTCGGGTTGTTCAGAACCAGTTGGAAGCGGAAGCGAAGAAGATCATGACTGAGCAAGGGATTGACGTTGCTTACCAGTTTGGAACGATGATCGAAATTCCCCGGGCGGCTCTGACGAGTGGTGAGATTGCGGAGTATGCGCAGTTCTTCAGCTTTGGTACGAACGACTTGACGCAGATGACATTTGGTTACAGCCGAGATGATGCGGAAGGGAAGTTCTTGCAGACTTACGTTGAGCGCAAGATTCTTAGCACTAACCCGTTCGAGTCTATTGATCAGACGGGGGTTGGCCGCTTGATGAAGATGTCTGTTGCGGAAGGTCGGGCGGCTCGTCCGGGCTTGAAGTGCGGCATTTGTGGCGAGCACGGTGGTGATCCGGAATCGGTTCACTTCTGCCATGAGATTGGCTTGGACTATGTGAGTTGTTCTCCGTTCCGGGTTCCGATTGCTCGTTTGGCGGCGGCTCAGGCGGCGGTTAAGGATCGGGTTAAGGTCGGCGCGGCCGATAAGTAAGTTCGGTCATTTATGGGCTCCCCGTTCAATTTTGGGTGGACGGGGAGCTTTTTGTTGGGGTAAATTTTTGAGACTATGAATACTAGAGTTGGAGATGACTATCCACAACAGTTAATCGGCGAATTGAATTTAATTTCAGGAAAAGTTCATGTTGGTGATGGGCAATTCATTCCTGGTGATCCTTCATTTATTGGGATACTTGATGAAGGTGTTTATGAAGTTTGGGTAAAAGTAGCTTCGACGGAGGACGGAGATCGAGTCAGATGCCTCTGGATGGTTCGGCCCGCATTTATCACCTCCCAAAAGGTGGAAGCCGGATCAACTTGGGCAGATACGGCAACTATTGGCTTTTGTGATTCATCTTTGGCAGAGCCTGTGTATACGGTAGAGCAAAACGACGAGTACTTAGACAGGCTATGGAATGCAACAGAGTCCGCTCAGTTTGCAGCATTTACGCCCTTGGAAGGTGTCATTGAAAAGGTGTTTGTCGCTTCGAGTGGCTTTGGTGACGGTGATTTTCTCGTCGAGTACCTCTTAGATAGCCAAGGCAGTAAAGGCGGACTAATTGTTACCTTTTTCAAATGGGGTCAATTGTTTAGCTCTGAGTAGTTGATTTGAAGACGAAGCCGGAGCTAGTTTTCTGGAATATTTGAACAAGTCACTAGTGCCCTAAAGCAAACCATAGAGAATACAATGGTTGCGAATTTGCAGAGCAAGGCGGAAAGGATTGATAAGGTAATCCCAGTCTACACTCAGAGATGATTAGTTCACAGTTTTTTGTTGAAACTCTTTAAAGATGGGGGAAGTAGTATTTCCATTGCTCTGTCTTAAGGGCCGCCACGTTCAATATGCGGTGGTTCAGAATTGAGTCAAGGTCGGGGCCCTGGAGAAGTAAGCTCGGTTAGTGGTTGCGATCCCCGCTGGGCTTTATTGAGCATCGGGGTCCTTTTATGTGAGTGCACAGATATTGTGAGTATTCTTGGCCCATCATGAGCTTTAAAGTTGACAGTATAGCGGCGATGGTTCCCTCCACCGATTTGGAAAGATCGGTTGGATTTTTGGTTGATGGGTTGGGTTTTGAGTTAGTGTTTTCAACTGAAACGTACTGCATTTTGGTTCGAGATGGGTTTGAGTTTCATTTGCAACGAGCGGGTGAAGGCGTTGGGCAGATAGCAATTTATATTAAGGTTGATGACGTTGAGGCAGTTTGGGACCGTTTACAGGGCCATTTGGACGGGATTCGGCACAAGGCTCCGTTTGACCAGGAGTACCAGATGCGGGAAATCCATGTTGATCTTCCTTCGACTCAGGCTTCGTTCTTTATCGGTCAGCCGATTGGTTGATTAGTTCACTGTTTTTTGTTGAAACTCTTTGAAGATGGGGAGGTAGTACGCCCATTGTTCTTTTTCGATGGCGGTCATGTAGGATTGGAGGCTAAGGTACGGGACGTAATGGGGTTGTTTTGGCTGCTTTTTGAGTTTCATGCCAGCTTGGAGCGGGGTTTTGTCGGCTTTCTTGAGGTTGCATTTGCGGCAGCAGGTGACGAGGTTTTCCCATGTGTGGGGACCGCCGCACCATCGCGGGACAACGTGGTCGAGGGTGAGGTCGCGGGTTGACCCGCAGTATTGGCATTCGTAGTTATCGCGAGCGAGGATGCTGTGGCGGGAGAGACGCAACCGAGGTAGTGGGCGCTTGACTTGGTAGCGCATTCGGACGACGGACGGCATGGTGTGTTCGCCGGCGAAAGTTTTGTATTCTCGCCCCGCATCTTCGATGATTTCGGCTTTGCCGAGGATGAGGAGCGTGACGGCACGCCTGAGGTTGCAGACGTTCAGCGGCTCATAGTTGGCGTTGAGCAGAAGGACTTCATGTTTGGCCATTGGGTTCACCTCGTTCGATGGGGGTTTGCGGGTTCTGGTACAAAAAAACCCGCGTGTCTCGCCGAAACGCGGGTTGGAGTGACACCAAGACGTTGGTGTATTAGGGTGTCGAATTGAGTCGGAGGACACCCGCAATGTTTCACCAAGTTCTGATCGCAAACTTGCATCACTTGCTATTAAAACGGATTTCGCGAATGTTTTGGCGCAGTTTTTTTCATCTCTTAACAAAAAAATTGATTTCGGGTGGAATTTACGGGTGAGCATCCTTTGCGTGGCGCATAACGTCCGGTAAAATGCGCAGGTTAATCGGCTGGGTGTGCCTAGTTGGTTGTGACGCCATGGATGGTGAGTGACTGAGATGAATGTTTTGCGAATTGAGGGTGGACGACCTTTGCGGGGGTCGGTTGACATTGCGGGCAGCAAGAATGCGGCTTTGGCGATTTTGGCATCGGTGCCCTTGGTGGATGGCACAGTCGTTTTGACCAATGTTCCGGAGATTAGCGACATCCACATTAAGTTGAATTTGCTGCGGCGGTTGGGTGTGGAGTCGGAGTTTCGGGAAGGAACACTATTTATTGATACCAAGGGATTGAAAGCGGCAGAGCTACCGGAAGAAGAAGTCCGAAAAATTCGGACAGGGTTTTACATGTTGGGGCCGTTGCTGATGCGACTGGGATCAATTTCGTTACCGATGCCGGGGGGCTGCAAAATTGGGGCACGCCCCGTTGATTTTCACTTGAAGGGGCTCCGGGCGCTTGGGGCGACCATTGAGACATTGTCGGGGAACTATGTTGCGAATTCCACGGGGGTTGAAGGTACGGAAATTTATCTGGATGCTCCGAGTGCGGGGGCGACTCAGCACCTGCTCGCGACGGCGACGCTTGTTCCGGGTCATACGGTGATTCAAAATGCTTCGATAGAGCCGGAAGTCGTGAGCTTGGCGGGCTTTTTGCAGTCGGCGGGGGCGAAGATCGAGGGAGCGGGGACGAGCACGATTACGGTAACGGGAGTGGAGAAGCTTACGGATTGTCGGTATTCGGTGCCAGCGGATCGGATGCAAGCGGGGACTTATTTGCTTGCGGCGGCGATCACGGGGGGAGACATAACAGCTCGGGGAATTTTGCCCGAAGAACAGACGGCATTGGTGAACAAGCTTCGGGAAGCCGGCTTCTTTGCGGAAGAGGGCAACGACTGGGTGCGCGTTTGGGCGGAAGGTCGAGGCCGAGGAATCCGGGTCAAGACAATGCCCTATCCTGGGTTTCCAACCGATATTCAACAGCCGATGGCGGCGGTGTTGGCCTTGGCCGATGGTCCAAGCTCGATCGAAGAAACGATCTATGAGAGTCGGATTGGTCATATCTCTGAACTAGAGCGGATGGGGGCAAATGTCCGGGTAGAGGGGCGTTCGACTTTGATTGAGGGGGTCAAGCAGTTGCAAGGTGCGGTTGTGGAAGCAAGCGATTTGCGTGCCGGGGCGGCTTTGTGTTTGGCGGCATTTGCGGCAAGTGGCGAGACGGTGATCCGGAATGTGATCTATATTGATCGTGGCTACCAGGATTTGGAAAAGAACTTTACGCAACTGGGTGGCAAGATTGAGCGTTTGAGTGAAGAGGAGTGGGCTCGTCAAAGCGAGTCTGTAGAGCAGAAATAAATTGAGATTAGTACCGCAGATCGGCATCGACTTGGGGACAGCAAACATTTTGGTGTTTCGTCGTGGAAAGGGCATTGTTTTGAACGAGCCGACGGTTGTTGCGATCAACACAAAGACAAAGCGTGTGCTTGCGGTTGGGAACGATGCGCGGGAGATGCTGGGCCGGACTCCGGGGAACATTACGGCGATTCGACCGATGCGAGACGGTGTGATTGCTGAGTACACGGTAACGGAGAAGATGCTGGAATACATCCGGAAGAAAACCGTTCCAGGGCCGGGATTTGTGAAGCCAGTGGCCTTGATTTGTGTTCCGAGCGGTGTGACCAATGTTGAGCGTCGTGCGGTCTTGAAGGCAGCCCATGCAGCCGGTTTTCAGCGAGCAAGCACGATTGAAGAGCCGATGGCGGCGGCGATTGGGGCAGGATTACCGATTTCGACCGCGGGTGGAAATATGGTGGTGGATATTGGAGGCGGAACCACGGATATTGCGGTCATTAGCTTGGGGGGAATTGTAAAATCTGCAAGTCTCCGCATTGGGGGGAACAAGATGGATGAGGCGATCATTCGCCATATCCGAAACGTTTATAACTTGGGGATTGGTGAACCAACGGCGGAGGAACTCAAAATCAGGATTGGTAGTGCATTTCCGCTTGATCCGGAACTGCAAATGGAAGTTCGGGGTCGGGATATGGTGGCGGGGCTTCCTAAAACAGTGGAAGTTTCTAGCGTTGAGATCAGGGAGGCTCTGAGTGAGCCAGTGCGCCAAATCGCGGAGAAGCTGTGCCAAGTTTTGGAAGAAACTCCACCGGAGCTGAGTAGCGACGTGATTGAGCGCGGGATTGTTCTGACTGGGGGTGGGGCACTTTTGAGAGGGCTGAGCACGTTGTTGGAGAACATCACACAGATTCCGGTCAGGGTCGCCGACAATGCGTTGGATTGCGTGGCTATTGGGACAGGTCGGGCTTTGGAGCAGATGGATGCGATTGAGAAATCGGGAGCAGTGACAAGGATATGAAACGGTTGGCGAGTCTTGGATTGATGGGTGTCTTGTTGGGCGGAATTGGGGTAGCAGAACAACCGGAGCCTCAGGCTCTCCACAACGATTTTGTGACGGTTGTCACGGAACTAGACAAGGCTTCTTCCAAGCGACTTGGTTTACCGGCGACGCAATTTGCTACTCGGGAAGGAGTGTTATCTCGCAAAGAGTTTATTGCGGCGTTATCGGAATTGGACAAAAAGTACTCTGCGAAGTACCGGGTGACGTCTCGGTCGTTTGATACTTATCCGGAAATTGTTGCTGAGTTTAACAAGGGGGTGACGGTTGATCAATTGATGAAGTTAAGTCGATGGGGGATGATCGCTCCGGTTGGGCCAATTGTTGTGAATTCCGGAGACAAGATGAGTAACGAGGAAGTTGGGGACGCTCTCGGGTACTTTTTCTCTCGGGTGGCGGTTTATTCTCACCAGCCTGATCCGAAATGGACACCGGAACTGCAAGGTTTTTGAGCCTGACGAATCGCCTTTAGTTTGCCGATATTGTTGAGTGGTGGCTGCTCAACCGCGATGGTCGCAAGACGACCTTTGGGATTTGTTTGACCTTAGCCCGGTCTCAGATTCGGATATTCAGAAGTACTTGGACGTGACTCTTGCCAAGTGCGTGAGTTGGTTTCGTGCGAGTGGCGGTTCAATTTTCTTGCAGGATGGGGCGGATGGGTTTGTATTGCGGGCCAAATTTGGCGAACAGAAACGGCTTCCTTTCGATGCGACGATTGAGAAGGGGCAGGGAATTGCGGGAATCGTAGCGATGAGCGGAGTTGCTCGGTTGATTGATGACCCGTCGCTTTATCCGGATATGGCTGGAGTTGAGGGAAACCAAGGGATTTCGAGTTCGATGGTTATTCCGCTGGCGGATCCTCGTCGCGTGGTGATTGGGGTTTTGAATATCAGTCGGAAGATGGGCGAGCCAACATTCAGAGAAATTGATTTGGATCAGGCGGTGGCTTTGGCGGCGCATGTGTCTTTGGCAGTAGGGAACGCGGAGTTGGTTAACCGGTTGAAGTCTAGTTGGGAGCAAACGGCGGTGGCTAATGAGCAACTTGTTGCGGTTTTGGACTCGGTCGGGGGGGCGGTTTGGGTGGTTGATGGAGGGGGGCGAGTGGTTAATCAGAACTTTCCGGCGGCAGAGCTAGAGAGTGAAGCGGGAGTCATGGAAGTTGGGCTGGCGATGCCACGGTTGGTTCAATCGGCATTAGCGGATAGCGATACAATTCGCGCTCAAGTCTATGATTCAGGGGTAGACAGGACTTGGTTGATGCGGGCAACGCCCTTAGAGAGCGGGGGGGCGGTTGTTGCGGCGCAAGAAATCACTGAGCATGAGCGACAGCAGCGAGAATTGGGTCGTGTTCGGCGTTTGGCGGAAATTGGGCAAATGACGGCGGCAATTGCCCACGAGATTCGAAATCCGTTGACGGGAATTCGAAGTGCGGCTCAGATGATTCGGCAGCATCCGGATGTAGGCGCAGAGTTTAGCGATTTGATTGAAGAAGAGGCGATGAAGTTGAATTCGCTTTGTGATGAATTTTTAGAGTTTGCTCGGCCATTCCAGCTCAACTTGAATTCAGAATCTTTAGGCGGAATCGTGGAATCGGTGGTTCGGTTGATCGGGGCTCAGTCTGAGGAACTAGGAGTTGAAGTAGATCTAACGATTGAGGATGCAGGGGACGAGATTATGATTGATGGTCGGAGAATTGGCCAAGTTGTACATAACTTAGTGAGGAATGCGATTGAAGCTTCGTCACCTGGTCAAAAAGTGGTTGTAAAAGTTGGTGAGGGTTGGTTTGAGGTGGAAGATTTTGGAGGTGGGATGGATGAGGAGACGGTTGAGAAACTGTTCTCACCGTTCTTTACGACTAAGGCAGATGGAACGGGCCTTGGTTTGTGTACAAGCCGGAAGATTGTGGACGCACATGGTGGGGACATAGTTGTGCGTTCGGAATTGGGGGTTGGTACGACATTTACCGTTCGATTGGTTAGGGAAAAGAAATGAGCAGTAAGAAGCGCGTGTTGATTGTTGACGACGAATTGAACATTCGACGAATTTTGCAAGCATCGTTTGATAAGAACGGCTGGGTTGCATTGACGGCGGAGAGTGGTCACGAGGCGTTGCGCTTGCTGGAGCGCGAGCATGTGGATTGTGTTTTGACGGACGTCACGATGCCGGGGATGAGTGGTTACGACTTACAAAAGGAGATCAGTACGATTTATCCTGAGTTGCCAGTTGTGATCATGACCGCATTCGGGACGATTCCTCAGGCGATTGAGGCGATTCGGAACGGAGCTTTTGAGTTCGTGACCAAGCCGTTTGATTTGGATTTGGTTAAGAAGATTATTCAGAACGCACTGGATGGAGTTGAACCTGGTCAGAAGAAATCTTCCAAGGTGAAGAAGAAAGTGAAGTCAGGTGACACCGCCCGGGCATTCATTGCGGAATCTCCCGCGATGAAAGAGATTTTGGAGATGGTTCAGCAGGTGGCGGATAGCCGAGCTACGGTTTTGGTTACGGGGGAGAGCGGCACGGGGAAAGAAGTTGTTGCCCGGCTGATCCACACCTATTCGGACCGCAAGGATAATCCCTTTGTGGCGATCAGTTGTGCAGCTTTGCCCGAGACTTTGCTCGAAAGTGAACTCTTTGGTCACGAGAAGGGGGCTTTCACCGGAGCGGATCAAGCAAAAGCAGGGCGGTTTGAACTTGCGGATTCGGGAACGTTCTTTTTGGATGAGGTCGGGGATATTCCGATGCCGATCCAGATTAAGTTGCTTCGGGTATTGCAGGAGCGAGAGTTTGAGCGTCTGGGCTCTACGAAGCCGACACGGGTTGACGTTCGCTTGGTAACAGCGACAAACCGGGATTTACAAGAAGCGGTTGATGACGGGTCGTTCCGACTTGACTTGCTTTATCGCTTGCAAGTTGTTGAGATTATGTTGCCGCCCCTTCGGGAAAGGCGCGAGGACATTGTTCCGCTTTGTGAACACTTTTTGGCAAAGTATGCAGCGGAAAACAACCGCAAATTGGCGTCGGTGGGATCGGAAGCTCTGGCATTGCTTGAGGGATACGGTTGGCCGGGAAACGTTCGAGAGCTTGAGAACACGATGGAGCGAGCGACGGTAATGGCTGGTCCGGATGAAGTGGAACTCTTGCCGAAGCATTTACCGCCGAAAATGCGGTCAGCGGCTTGACTTGGGTACAGGTTTGTAGACCCAAATGGTGCCGGATTTGACTCCAGCGAGATTGATCGTATCGCGGGTTACATACTTCCGACCGTTGCTGTTTTGCTGGAGAACGGTGGCAACTTTTGTCTCGGGATTATATTTTTCGATGATTGACGTATGTTGCTGAGTTGAATAGGTGAAAGTCGTGTTGCCGGACTTGGTGACAATTCTGACATTGCGGAACTGAAGAATATCCCCAGCTTTGAGTTCAACTTCTTTAGAAGAGGGGGTGATGGTTGCTTTCCGATTTCCCCAGACATAGTCTCCGCTCGATGGTGAGTCGGGCCAGGTGCCGTACGGTTTGGCTTTGATAGCGTCAAGGGCTTCGGCGGACAGCTCGGCACATTCTCCTCGACCGACTTGCTTTCCGAGCTGTTGGCGCGCGAAATCTGCGACGCCTTCTTGCCAGGTGTCGGATGATTGAACTTCAATGAATGCGAATGCGCAGAGAACGGAAAGCATGAAACTGCTCCTCTAGGATACGACTTTCTCGATGTTGATGGTACCAATGGTCGGTTAAATTTTCTAAATCAATGAGTTTTGCTTCTCTTTGATCGATGTTCGAGTAGGTAATGTTATTAGGTGGACTCTTGATTGATGGAGTCGCGCGAGCCGAGATGACAATGGCGTTTCTCGGCGTAGAACAGCGGTGGGGAGCCTTAGGAGATTGCTGGATGTTGAACTACGACAAGTCGATCGTTGAAGAGTTAGAAGAGAGTCGGCCAAAGATTCCGGTTGGATTGCTTTCTCGTCAGGAGAAAGATCGGCTGATTGAGCGCGGATTTTTGGCTTTGTATCGGTGGTACGTGGATCGGAGTCAGGCTCTGCGGAATTGGAGCCCGGATCGAGATGTATTGTGGAAAAACATTCGGCAGGATCACTCCTATGAGGTGAATCGGATTTTAGAGGGATTTTTTGCGGTTGAGCAGTATGTGCCGGACTACGTTGAGAATATTGTGAACTTGATTCGGGGGAGTCACGGTCGATCGCATTTTCAGATTCGGTGGGGGAGTGAGGAGGCGAAGCACGCAGATTTGTGGCATAACGCCTGTTTGTTTAGTCGGTTTCGGAGTCCAGACTGGCTGCGCAAGTATATGGGTGAGTTGAGGTCAAACCAATGGACTTTGCCTTGGGAGGGAGACCCGATGCGGATGATTTTCTACACAGTTTTTCAGGAGCGGGCGACCCAGATTAACTACTTGGGGATGGGAGTCATTGCAAAAGGGCAGTCGAAGAAGGAAGAGTTTAAGGACTCAGCGGATCCGGTTTTGGTTCAGGCTTCTCGATTGATTGCGATTGATGAAGCGGCGCATTATAACTTCTTTTTGGAGGGGGCGCGGTTGTTCCTCTACTACTATCCGGCGCAGGCGATTGAGGCGATGCACGATGTCATCAAGTATTTTTCGATGCCAGCGGGAGGGATTATTCCGGACTATGATGAGTTTTCGACAATTGTTCACAAGGCGGGGATTTATGGGCCGCGTGAGCATGCCAAGGATGTGATCCAGGTGGCTTTGAATAATTTGGGTATGGCGAGTAAGAAGATGTTGGAAGAGGGGATTCGGAAGACTCGCCTGGTTCCAGATGTGGACGGAAATTTGCGGGAGACGGCGATATTTCCTGGATTGGACTTTTCACATATTGAGGATGCGGTTCGGCGGATGTTTGACCGGACGGGCAAGTTTGAGGCGGAGATTGGGTTTGACGAGGTTGATCCGTTGGAGTTTAAGCCGGGTTATTGATATCTTGGAACATGATTCACTCAGAGAGCAAGTACGGGAAGCTTGGTGGCGGTTTGACCCTATCGGCGTTCGGGAGGTGAGGAGTTCATGCTCCGATGAATACGACGGTTATGTTGCCTTGACGGTGAGTGCACTCATCCATGAAGAAGATGTTGACGAGGTTATCCAAAGGTCGTTAGAGTCTATGGGTGGGATGAGGTGGTTGGGGGATGATCGCATTGAGGGATTCCTTGGTGAGTTAAAACGATTGCAGTTGGATACGAATGGTTGCGAGGATGTCGGAAAAGGGGATTCCGGTTCAACTTCGAACAGACAGGGGTGAATTCTATGCGGTTGGAGGTAGGTAGATGGGTTCTCGCCCCCGCTGGGAAGACGATGCTGGAGAGCCGTCTCTGCAAGTTTGCAATTGATTGGTGGGAGTTGTCTGGCTCCCCGCCTGCGCGGGGAAGACAAGAGAGGGCTGGGGAACTCCAGCGAGGTGAACGTGAACGATGATTAGGATGAGGTTGGGGATCCAGAGGGGAAGACAGCAGAGGAGGGTTGAAATGATGGAAGACACTTTTGATTTTTTTACTCAGAGTTTTTTTTAGGTGGTTGCGGTTGTTGGTTTGGCTTTACATTTTTGAATTCGGTCGGAATTTTTGGGGGTCGATTCGTCTGGAAGGCAAATGAGGGGACTTCGGATCACGTGCAGAATGACTTGTTGCTGGACAACCCCTCCCCAACCCTCCCCAAACTTGGGGAGGGAAAGCAGTTACAATGGTTTCACCAGTGCCACCCCAAATCCACTGCTTCAATTGAATTCACTTGAGGATTATTCAATCAATGTTTTTCTTTAGTTCTTGACGAGGCTGAAGAGGTTGTCTTGGCAGGGTTGGGTGAATTGGCAACCAGGGGGGAGGATCTCACCCAGGTTGTGGGGTTTGAACATTGATTCAGTGAGGCCGTATCCGAATGATGCGGTGCGGAGTGTGGGTCGTCGGCGGGAGGCGTGGGTGTCGGTCCAGACGATGAGGGCTTTTTGGTTAGCGCGGCCGTGTATGGTCGGGTATTCGGCGGATGGGGGTTCGAGGTAGGAGTTTGACTCGAATGCCGGTGTCGGCGTAAATGTGTTGATGCGGACAGAGGTCGCGAAGGCGATGGTGTTACTGGTTTCTTCGAGCTGGGTGCTCGTGACGGGGACGGGGATTTCTTGGTAGGTGGGAGCAGGGTAGATGCTTGGGCTGAGATAGCTGTAATTATAGGCGTAGCCAGTGTCACCGAGAGCTGGTCGATTTTTGAGTTGAAGGAGAGGGTCGGATTGGATTTGCCCGTTGCGCATATAGGGGTAGAGAAGGGCTTCTTCTTTGCGCAGAGTAGTTCCGTCGTAGCTACCCCACCAGTAGAAAGTTTTGCCGGGAGCGGAGGTGCTTGCCCGCATGAGGGTGTCATCGTAATCGGCGGCGTAGAGTGTCCAGGCGAGGCCAATTTGCTTGAGATTGCTCAAAGATTGCGTGGCTTTGGCGGCGGTTTTTGCTTGGGCCAAGACGGGGAAGAGGACGGCGGCGAGGATCGCGATGATGGCGATAACGACGAGAAGCTCGATGAGCGTGAATGCACGTTTCATTTTTTGGTTTCCTATGCTCGTAGGGTTTGGCCTATTGAGTTGTTGTTTTGAAGCGCGGCAGGCATTCGGACTTCTCGTTTGTGATGAGTTACCGTTGCGGCACAGTGCCGGATTTTCACCGGACTTCCCCTGTTCGCCTTTTTTCAGGCGCGCGATCCACGACAGAACGCTCGGGCTTCTGAGGTTGAGTATGGCTTTTAGTCGAGATTGAAAGTGGACTTTTGGGGTGCTTCGATAGGCTCAAGTGGGATGAGTGGGTTTGGGTAGAGTTATGGGATTACAGGATGAGCAACTCCTCAATGGTAGAGATGCAGGTAAAGCGAGAAGATTTGAACCCGGCAACAGTTCAGTTGGCGGTTGAGTGCAGTGAAGACCAGATCAAAGCGGGTTTCGACCGAGCTTTGCGTGATTTGAGCAAGAAGGTCAAGGTACCAGGCTTCCGCCCGGGCAAGGCCCCGAAGAAGATGGTTGAGGAAGCGATTAATCCTCAGGCACTTTATGAGACGGCGGCGGAGAATATTGTTCGTAAGGCTTATGAAGAAGCGGCGAAAGCAGAGGATTTGAAGCCAGCGGGTCAGCCGAGCGTGGACATTTTGGAATTTTATCGCGGAGGCGAGCCGCTCGAAGATGGCAAGACTGCTGATCCGGCGTTCAAGTTCAGTGTGAAGGTTCCTCTGGAGCCGGTGGTTGAGCTAGCTGAGTACAAAGGTTTGGAAGCCAATCGTCCCGGAGTTGCGGTGAGCGACGAGGAGATTGATCATCAGATCGAGGAGCTTCGCCGGGGCCAAGGCAAGAAGAGCGAAGTTTCGGATCGGGGTATCCAAGAAGGCGATGCAGTTGTCCTCTCGTTGACCGCCGATGACGATGAATCGCGCAGCTTTATGGTGATCGCGGGTCAGACTTTTGAAGGTTTGGATAAGGCGATGATGGGGATGGTTGCGGATGATGTCAAGGCGGTTACGCTGGAGTATCCGGAGAACTTCCAACATGAAGGTTGGAAGGGCCAGAAGAAGAAAACTAAGCTCTCGATCAAGTCGGTGAGTGCGTTCCAGCTTCCGGCATTGGACGATGAATTTGCCAAGGGATATAACTTTGACAATGTTGATGCGCTTCGTGAGCGAGTTCGCCAGGGCATCACGGAAGTCAAAGAAAACGCGGCGAAGGACATGGTTCGCGATCAGTTGCTCGATGCATTGCTGAGCAAGAGCACGGTTCACGTTGCTGAAAACACATGGGAAAGTGTTGTGGATCGCCGTTTGCGCGAGATGGGGCAAGAACTTCAGTCCCGAGGAGCGAAGTTTGAGGATTACTTCAAGCAGAATGGATTGACAGAAGAAGAATTCATTGAGCAATTGAAAGCGGATGCGAAAGTGAATGTCGAGCGTGCGGTTGTGATCCAGAAATTGTTCCAGGACAACAAGATGGAGATCAAGCAGGACGATCTTAACAACTTTTTCCGCCAAGTGATTGCGGAGAATAATGTTCCACCGGAGCAGGTCGAAGCATTTTCTAAGGAATTCGGTGCTCAGATTCGCGAAGAAGTGATTTTCCGAGCGATGACGAGCAAGGTGACAGATTTGTTGATCGAACATGCAAAGATCACTGAGGGTGCGGCTCCGGCGGCAAAGGCTGCGGCAAAGAAACCTGCAGCTAAAAAGGCTGATGGTGAAAATGCTCCAGCGAAAAAGGCAACCAAGGCAACAAAGAAGTCAGAAAAGTAGTAACGTTAAATTGGGCCTGCACGGATGACGCTTCAGGCCCGACAACTCCATTAAAGGTACAGGGATTGACAGAATGAATGAAATGAATGTTGGAGTCCCGTTTGTCATTGAACAAACGGCCCGTGGTGAGCGCAGTTACGACATCTGGTCACGTCTTCTCAAAGATCGGATTGTCTTTTTGGGGACTCCGGTTGATGACTATGTGGCGAATCTTTTAATTGCCCAGTTCCTGTTTTTGGAAAAAGAAGATCCAGACAAGGATATTGATTTTTACATTCACAGCCCCGGTGGGAGCGTGAGTGCGGGTCTTGCAATCTACGACACGATGAAGATGATCAAGCCAGATGTTGCGACGATTTGTGTTGGACAAGCGGCTTCGATGGGTGCGGTTTTGCTTTCAGGCGGGACAAAGGGGAAGCGGTACTGCTTGAACAATGCTCGCGTGATGATTCACCAGGTGAGTGGAGGGGCTCAGGGTCAATTGACGGATATGAAAATTGCGATCCAGGAAGCCGACCGATATATGAGCATTTTGATGGGAATTCTTGCAGAAGCAACCGGCAAATCAATCGAAGAAGTGACCAAGGACTGTGACCGGGACCACTTCATGTCGGCAGAAGAAGCGACGAATTATGGAATCGTGGATAAAGTTCTGAAGCCGGGCGAACGATAATAAAGGGAAGGAACATGGCTAAACAAGACGAGCGCCGGGATCGTTGTTGTCTCTGCGGAAAGAAAAAGGAACAAGTTCCGAAGCTGATTGTTGGACTGCATGGAGCAGTTTGTTCGGATTGCGTTGAACTCTGCAAGGAGATTTTGAGCAATGAAGGTTCAAAGCGTGACGTTGCGCCGACGGCAGCAGCGGCGTCTTTGGAAGCGATTGGTTCGGGTTCATTCTCGGGCTCAGATACACGGAGTTTGCCGAAACCAAAGGAAATCGTTGAGTTTCTGGACAACTATGTAATTGGCCAGGAGCATGCGAAGCGAGCCCTTTCGGTCGCGGTTTATAATCACTACAAGCGCGTCAGCCACAAGGGTGGCGATCAGGATGTTGAGTTACAGAAGAGCAACATTTTGATGATCGGCCCGACGGGGAGTGGAAAAACGCTCTTGGCTCAGACTTTGGCGCGGATGCTTGAGGTTCCGTTTGCGATTGCGGATGCAACGGCTTTGACTGAAGCAGGCTATGTTGGGGAAGATGTTGAGAACATTTTGCTCAAGCTTTGGCAGTCGGCGGAGAACATGGATTCGCGTGATCCGAAGTCGCTTTGTGAACGCGGAATCATTTATGTTGACGAGATTGACAAGGTGAGCCGGAAAAGCGACAACCCTTCGATCACTCGCGATGTGAGTGGTGAAGGAGTTCAGCAAGCGTTGCTTAAGATTTTGGAAGGTACGGTCGCGAACGTTCCGCCTCAAGGTGGACGAAAGCATCCTCAGCAGGATTACATCCAAGTTGACACGAGCAACATTCTCTTTATCTGCGGGGGCGCCTTTGATGGTCTGGAAGAGATTGTCATGCGCCGGCAGAAGGAGAATGTTATGGGCTTCCGGAGTGAACCGCAAAGCAAGACGGAGCGAAAGAAAGACGTTCTGCAAGACGCGAGCCCAGAGGATTTGATGAAATTCGGGTTGATTCCCGAGTTCATCGGTCGATTGCCGGTTGTGACCGCCTTGAATCAGCTTGATGAAGAAGCCTTGGTCGAGATTTTGACCGGTCCGAAGAATGCAATCATGAAGCAATATGCTCGGTTCTTTGAGCTGGATGGCGTTGAGCTACAGGTTGCGTCAGAAGCGTTGCGTGAAATTGCTCAAGAAGCGATGAAGCGAAAGACTGGGGCTCGAGCATTGAGGGCGATCATTGAGCAGATCATGCTGGAAGTGATGTACGAAGTTCCGAGCAAAACGGATGTCAAACGGGTGGTCATTCCTCCGGGAGTGATCAGCGAGAAGAAGCAGCCGATTTTGATGACACAAGAACAGATCAAGGAAGCGAGCTAGTTTCGCGGATTTGTCGAGTAATTGGGCCAGGAGTTTGACTCCTGGCCCAAATTTGTTACGAGCTAGTAGGGTTTGCGGCTAGTAAGTGTGCGATCAGTAGGGTTGCGGGATTGGATGGGCCCTGTTATTTTTGGTAGTGAAAGAATGCACTCAACTGTTGAATAAGACCACTGTGCCGGAATGCTCCTTCCCTGGAGAGTGGCACAGTTTGAATTGAGATTGAGGCGAGAACTCTGATGTACTTACTGACCTGGAACCACATTGATCGACAAATTGAAGCCAGCTTTGGCGGAAAAGTGACGCTTGCTGAGGCAAACGTTTTTATGGAAGAACTGCGAGAATTGCTTGCGGACAAAAGCGACCGGCACTTTGACGTGATGATGGACTACTCGACTTCGAGTCCGATGGCGGAGGATGTTGCGCGGACTTTGGAAGAGGCACGAGAAATGTGCTTGTTTGGGGGAGCCTCGCGGATCACATTTGTGACGCGGACGCAGAACGAGGCAGCGGTTTTGACAAATGCCCGATTGCAGGGTGTTTTAGAAGGCCGCGAGCGCTATATGGCTTTTGCCGCCTGAGGAAACGACTTTAATGGACGGTTGGATTTCTGGCCGTTCACCATTCCTCTCCTCAACGCAACCCCGACGATGTTGTCGGGGTCTTATTGTTTTCATAGGCCCTCAACCCTTTCGATTGGAAATGGGCTTTCCACCAAGGGCCTTGCGGCAAGTTTCAGAAGCACATATGGATTATCGTCAGCAGCTGTCCGGTTGCTTTTGAACGCCCCGCAGCCTGTGCATCGGTGGATGATGGCCCATTCGCTTCCTTTACGAACCCAGATTGCGACAGGCTCCATGTCGGACTGACAGGGATTTGATCGGTCCCCTGGTTTTTGATCAACGTGGAGAGAGTGAAGGCAATTGGGGCAGTGATTGCGGTGGCTTGAGCCAGCGCCATCGGGATAGACGAGGGTGCGACAGTTGACGCACCGAAACGGCTTGTTGAGTTGTTTTTGTTTGTTCAATTGATCCTAGTTGTTCCTAAACAGAGCCACCAGATACTGGTGGTGGAGAGATTTTTATGAGCACCAAGGTTTGCACTTGGGCAACTTAGGATCGGGCGGTCTTCATACAAGTTCCGTGGCAGAGTTTAGTCCGGAGCATCGAGTCGGGAGTAGGACCCAGACTGTTCTAGTCGCTGGAATTGTTCGGCGGTGGCTTCGGTGTATTTGGGTGTGAGAGCCCGTATTTCGGGATTGGCAATGGTCAGAATCTCGTTGGCGAGGAGGAGTCGCCGGGATGCAATGAGGTACTCCCAGTCTTGCCACGAGACTCCGAAATCTGGGGGTGAATAGGGGAAGAATTTCCAGAACTGGGTTTCTCGTTTCCGCCAGCCGGGCTGGGAGCGGAAATAGAAGAACGCGGTGCTGATGTCGAACAACGGCGGGGCGTAACAACAATCGTCGAAGTCGAGGATGTGAATTTGTTCGCCAGAACGTTTCATATTTCCCATGTGGAGGTCGTAGTGGATAATCTGGGAAGTTTGGGAAAATTGTAATTTGTGATAAATGAAGTTGGCTTTATCGAGAATTTTCTCGAAGAGAAGTGTATAGTTTTCGTATCCAAAATCGGAAAAGTTGAGGGTTTGACCGAGAATCACATCGTTAATCGTTGGTAGCTCGGCGTTTTGGGGAAGTTGAGGTGGGTTTTCATGGAGCAAATGCAAGGTTTCGGCATAGCTTTTCACGAGCTTGAGAGATGGGCGAGTTGGGTAGGGCGTTCCAGGGAGCCAGTGGTAACAAACGGCATAGAGCGGTCGGTCGAACCTGGGGAGGTCGCTGGCCAAGATGTATTCGCCACTGGGTGAGCAGTAGGGGATGGCAGCCGAGATTTTGGGGTTCTCGGCGAGCTGGGAAGTCCAAGCGATTTCTCCCCGGATGTTTTCAAGTGTCCGAGGTGAGTTGATATTGATTCGAACGGCGAATGTGCCTCGTGTTGATTCAATTCTGAATGTTGTGTTGTATCCGTGGTTAGCGAGACGGATGGAGGTTGGTTCGAGTCCGAATTCGTTGGCGAATTTTTGCGCGAAGGGTCGGAGGGTTGCGACTTGGCTTTGTTTGGAGAGATCGTTGAAGGGTTTCACGGGAGGAATTCAGTTAGGTCGTGGTCACTTTGGACGAGGGAGTCAGTCAGTTCGGTCGGTAGACTACGGTTATGAAAGTGGGCAATTTCCGTTACCCGATGCCAGTCAACGAACCGATCCTGAATTATGGGCCAGGAAGCCCAGAAAAGGCGCGGCTGAAAGAAGTTTTGCGAGAGTTGAAGGGGCAGGTGATGGACATTCCGATGGTGATCGGCGGGAAGGAAGTCCGGAGTGGGGATACCAAAGAGATTCGGCCACCGCATGAAATTAGCCATTTGTTGGGACATTTTCATGCGAGCGACGAAAGCCACGTTCGGGCGGCAATTGATGCGGCTTTGGCGGCGCGGAAAAGCTGGGCGGCGATGGATTGGGAAACGCGGGCAGCAATCTTTTTGAAAGCGGCGGACTTGATTGCGACGAAGTATCGACCCTATATGAACGGGACGACGATGTTGGGGCAGAGCAAAAATGCGTTCCAAGCGGAAATTGATGCGGCTTGTGAAATCATCGACTTTTTGCGGTTCAACGTTCACTTTTTGGATGAGATTTATCGTGTTCAGCCGATCAGTGGGCCGATGATGCATAACCGCATGGAGTACCGGGGATTGGAAGGATTTGTGCTTGCTGTAACTCCGTTCAACTTTACGGCGATTGGCGGGAATCTCCCGACCTGCGTTGCGATGTGCGGCAACGTTGTGGTTTGGAAGCCGGCGAATACACAGGTGTATTCAGCTTATATGTTCATGAAGATTTTGCAAGAGGCAGGTTTGCCAGATGGGGTGATCAACCTGATCTATCCGAGCGGGCCAGTTGCGGGAGAGATTTGTACAAGCCACCCTGACTTTGCGGGGGTTCACTTTACGGGGTCTACGGGAGTTTTCAATTACTTCTGGAAGACGATTGGTGAGCGAATTGCGACGTACAAGGGTTATCCGCGGATCGTTGGGGAGACCGGTGGCAAGGACTTTGTGATTGCGCATAAGTCAGCGAATCCGGATGAGGTTGTGACAGCTTTGTTGCGGGGGGCGTTTGAGTACCAAGGTCAGAAATGTTCGGCGGCAAGTCGAGCTTATATTCCTTCCAATATGGCGGCGGAAGTCAAAGAGAAACTGATTGCGGGGGTTAAGAGCTTCAAGATGGGGCCGGTGGACGATTTCCGGAATTTTGTTAATGCAGTGATCGACGAAAAGGCGTTTGATTCGATTGCCGGATATATTGACCAGGCGAAGGCGGACGGTCAGGATATTTGGGTGGGCGGTGGTCACGACAAATCGGTGGGTTATTTTATTGAGCCGACGGTGATTGAGGCAAAGGATCCGAAGTACCGGACGATGTGCGAGGAGATTTTTGGTCCGGTACTTACAGTGCATGTTTATGATGCGGAGAAGTTTGAGGAGACTTTGGATTTGGTTGATTCGACTTCGCCTTATGCGTTGACCGGTGCGGTTCTGAGCAAGGATCGTGCGGCGGTTGAGCTCGCCGTTGATAAGTTGCGGCATGCGGCGGGGAACTTCTACATTAATGATAAGCCAACGGGGGCGGTAGTTGGTCAACAGCCGTTCGGTGGAGCAAGGGCAAGTGGGACGAATGACAAGGCAGGATCGCCTTTGAATCTGTACCGGTGGCTGAGTGCGCGGACGATCAAGGAGACCTTCGTGACGCCGACGGATTACCGTTATCCGTTTTTGGGTGAGGAATAAACCTGGAAGGTAGGAGCGGCGGACAAGTCGTTCGCACTGATGCGTTAGCGGCCTCGGAAGAGGCCGCCGAGGATTCCGCGGATGATTTTGCCGCTGTTCTTGCTGAGTTCGCGTCCGATTTGAGAGCCAGCAGAGCGCATGGCGGACTTCATCATAGCTTCTCCGGCGGTCTCGCGGGTTCGGGGTCGTGAGGTTGTTCTTTGGGCCCGGGCGGCTTCTTTTGCAGCTTTTTCTTCGGCTTCAGCCCTTGCTTCGGCGGCTTCAAGTTCGGCAGCTTCAGCGGCGGCTTGTTCGGCGCGTTTGGTGAGGACTTCGTAGGCGGACTCTCGGTCTACGGTTTTGTCGTAAAGAGCAGCGACCGGGGAGTTGGCCATGATTTTGGCGCGCTCTTCTGGAGTTGCGGGGCCGAGCCGGGAACTGGGAGGGCGGATCAGAGTTTGCTGGACAATGATTGGGGTTCCTTTGCCTTCCAGAGTACTGACGAGGGCTTCACCGACTCCGAGTTGGGTGATGACTTCTTCGGTACTGAATGCGGGGTTAACTCGGAATGTGGTGGCGGCGGCTTTGACGGCCTTTTGGTCGCGGGGGGTGAAGGCGCGAAGGGCGTGTTGATAGCGGTTGCCGAGTTGGCCGAGAACGCTGTCGGGGATATCCAGTGGATTTTGGGTGACGAAGTAAACACCGACGCCTTTTGAACGGATGAGTCGGACAACTTGCTCAACTTTATCCACGAGAGGTTTGGGAGCGTCGTTGAAGAGAAGGTGAGCTTCGTCGAAGAAGAAAACGAGTTTGGGTTGGTCGGGATCTCCGACTTCGGGGAGTTCTTCAAAGAGTTCGGAGAGAAGCCAGAGGAGGAATGTGGAGTAGAGCTTGGGGCTCTGCATGAGCTTGTCGGCGGCAAGGATGTTGATGAATCCTTCGCCGGTATGGGTAGTGCGCATGAAGTCTTTGAGATCGAGGGCGGGCTCGCCGAAGAATTTTTCACCGCCTTGCTGTTCAAGGACAAGGAGGGCGCGTTGGATTGCACCGACGGATGCGGAGCTGACCTGACCATATTCGGTTTGGATTTCTTTGGCGTTGTCGCCGATGAAGTTGAGCATGCTTTTGAGATCTTTGAGATCAAGCATGAGGAGGTCTTGGTCGTCGGCGATGGCAAAGGCGATATTGAGGACGCCTTCTTGGGTTTCGTTGAGTTGGAGCAGTTGGGCGAGAAGGAGTGGGCCCATCTCAGAGACGGTCGTCCGGATTTGGTGGCCTTGATCGGCGAACAAATCCCAGAAAATGACGGGGGCGGGTTTGTATGAATAGTTTTGGAGTTCGATGACCTGGGCGCGTTCTTCGAGCTTGGGGTTTCCGCCGCCGGTTTGGGAGAGTCCGCTGAGGTCGCCTTTGACATCGGCCATGAAGACAGGGACACCCATTTGGGAAAATTGCTCGGCGAGGATTTGGAGGGTGACGGTTTTTCCGGTACCGGTTGCTCCGGCGATGAGTCCGTGGCGGTTAGAGAGTTTGGGGAGTTGGTAGACGGGCTCGGTTGATTTTCCGACGAAGATGGGATCGGCCATTTCTTTTCTCTTTTTGGTTAGGGATTAGGTTACCGCAGGGGCGGGGACTTGGTGGTTCTTGGTAAGATTGGGTTCGATATGGCGAAGAAGATCAAAGTTGGTGTGATTGGGACGGGGATGATTGCGAATCATGCGCACTTGCCGGGATATTTCTCGATTCCGGATGAAGTGGAAGTTGTTTGGCTTTGTGACAAGAAGGCGGATCGGCTGGCCGAGAACGCGACGAAATGGGGGGTGAGCAAGACGACAGAGAATTATCACGACTTGCTGAATGATCCGGAGATTGACGCGGTGAGCGTCGCGACGCCGAACTTGGAGCATATGCAGATGACGGTCGACGCGCTTAAGGCAGGCAAGCACGTTCTGTGTGAGAAGCCACTTTCAATGAATGCCGATCAGAGCAAGGCGATGTGCCGAGCGGCGAAGGAAAGCGGGAAGGTGTTGCAGGTTGGTTTGCAGTATCGGTTCTGTGGTCCGGGGATGTTCATGAAGGATTACATTGCTAACGGCCATATGGGCGATATCTATTACGGTCGGGCACAGGCGATGCGCCGACGGGGCGTTCCGGGTTGGGGGGTTTTTACGAATAAGGAGAAGCAAGGCGGAGGCCCGCTGATTGATATTGGGGTGCACATTTTGGACTTCACATTGCACTTGATGGGTTATCCGAAGCCGGTGGCGGCGACGGGGAAGACTTGGGACATGTTGGGCAAGAATCCTAAAATTACGAACTTCATGGGTGACTATGATCGTTCGACGTTCACCGTTGAGGATATGGCGGTGGGGATGATCCGGTTTGAGGATGGTCAGATGGTGCTTTTGGAAAGCTCATTTATGGCGAATATTGAGCAAGAGTTCTTTAAGACGACCTTGATGGGCACTAAAAGCGGAGCGGAAGTTTGTCCGGGCTTTAGTGAGGATCCGATTGTGATCTTTAGTGAGCGAGACAAGCAGGTGTTCAATGAGCGCCCGGTGAATATTCCGGATGTGAAGAGTTCGCATGTGAAGGAAGTTCAGGAGTTTGTGCGGACGATTCGGGAGGGCGGTGAGTCGCTGGTTCCGGGTGAGCACGGGTTGATTTTGAATGCGATCTTTGATGCGGTGTATAAGAGTTCGGAGACGGGTCAAGAAGAGCGTATTGACTTGAGTTACTAACTGAGCTTCTAGTTTGAACCCCCCCTAAGTGCAGTGCCTTAGGGGGAATTTTTGTGATTTTTCTCTATTAGTTCCAATGGACGTCGGTGTCGCCATCGAGGGCTTGGATGTAGTTGAGTTGGGCTGTGTGGTACATCATGTGGACGGAGGCGAGGCCGACCATTCCGCTGAAGGATGTTTCACGTTCGCCGATTTTGAATTTTTCGTTAAATTTGTCGCCGGGAATGGGTTCCATGGCGGCGAGAATGGCTTCGGCTGATCCTTTGAGTTGAGAGATGGCGGTTTCTTTGTTCCGGTCGGAGTCCGGACAGACAGCCCAATCGTCACCGAAGGGCCACGGGCCGGGATCTTCGCCTCGGAGTTGGGCAGCGATGCGGTGGTTGACAACAATGACTTCGTGGGTGAAATCGTAGCCGGAGCGAGCTTTTCCGCCGGGTGATTTTTCGAGTTGTTCGTGGGAGAGGGCTTCGAGGTCTTGGGTGTAGAAGTTGGCGGATTGGTTGATACGTTCGCGGAGGAAGTCTTTGAGCTCGGACATGGGGTTGAGTTTACTTGAAGAAATTGAGTTTTTTTTTCTAGCGAATCGAAATCAGATTGGCTGGATCTGCCCCACCTCAGCCCCTTAAAGGAAGTTAGGTGGAAGGGGGTAGTAGAGTTAAGACTGCGACTTCGGGAGGGCAGAAGAGGCGGGAGGGGAAGAAGGTGGTGGCGAGGCCACGGGTGACGTAGAGGGGGGCTGGGGCATTGGGATAGAAGCCTCGGATGTACTTGCGTCCGTTGGACGTTTTTTTGGGTGCCCAGCCCCAGGGGGCGAGGAACTGTCCGCCGTGAGAGTGGCCCGCGAGCATGAGTTCGGGGCCGAACGGGAGTTGTTCGACCATATCGGGTTCGTGCCAGAGGACGACAATGGGGTTTTGGGGGTTGGATTTTTCGAGGGTGGTGCAGGGAGCCGGGGTGCCGCCATTGGCAGAATCTATTCCGGCCCATTCTATGCCGTCTTGTTGGTGCACTTGATTAAGGAGAAATCGGGCCCCGAGGTCTTCGATGATGGTTTTAACTTGGTTGACATCTCCTCGGTCGTGGTCGCGATTGCCGGGGATCACGAGGCATTTCCCAGCGAAATAGGGGAGGTCTTGGAGAGCAAACTGGAGGAGGTGGCGGTAGTAGGGTGTGTTGCGGTCGACAAGATCACCGCCGATCACGAGGACATCGGGGTTTTGCTCGGCGAGCCAGGCGAGGGCGGCTCGGGCGAGGGTGATGGTTTGCTGGTCGCGGATGTGGAGGTCGGCAATGAACCCGATGCGATAGCCGGCGAGGGAGGAGGGCCAGCGGGGGATGGTCAGTGTTCGTTGCTCCGCAACGAGGCGATTTGCTTCGACAAAATGTCCATACGCAAGCGCGGCGGCTCCGATTCCGGATGCGGCTGTGAGGAACGTCGGAAGGGCTTTCAAGAGTGAGGGTTTACCTGGTTCGGATGAAAGCCCGTTGGCACCGGGATTATCTGGTCTTAGCAACCAGACAAGCCTGGGTGATCTGCTTGGCTTCGGATCGAGCTTCGCGAAAAGCAGTTAGTTCTCGCTCACTCAATTTGGTTACGGGGCTTTTGAGATAGAGTGGACCCATAATGTCGCCAAAGGTGGGGCTATCCCAGAGACCAAGGACGTGCCCGATTTCGTGGGCGGCGGTGTGAACCATGGCGTCCTTTGGCATAAGGCGTCCGGTTGGAGTTTGGGAGCGAAGTTTAATATCAGCGGTGATGTTGCTGGTGAAGTTGTTGTTGCCCCAGTCAAAGACTTGGCGTTGCCAGACGGCGAATCCAGCGATGTTTGTGCCCATGTTGCGTACTTCGGTCTGAAAGTTGATTCGGACGTTGGCTTTGCGGGGCTCGACTTCAACAAAGTTGACTTCGCCATTGAGAGCTTCGCTCCAGAGGGCGATCGCTTGGTCGGCGGCGGCACGGGCTTCGGCGCGCTGGGCATCAGGGATCCCATCGGTGTTTACGGAGAATTTGATATCGCCGTCAACAAGAACTGAGTTTGAATAGGCTATGGCACGCTCGTAGTCGCCCGACAGCATTGCAGTGTTGGCGGTTCGTAGCATTTCCCGAAGCTTGGGTTGAATGAGGTCGGGTTGGTTGTTTGGCCCAAACTGGGATGCGGATGCCATGCCCGCGACAAGGAGGAGGGTCAATCCGGATAGGGATTTGAGGTTTTTCATAATCAGCCCTTCGTGGGGTGCGACAGTTCACACCCTTCTCAGCAAGGGAGGTTTTCCAGGTTGATGTCGACAAAATTCCCGTGCGGCTTGCTGGTATTCGCTATTTCTAGTGGGATTGCGGGGGTGGGGTACAAGGGGGTTGTGAGCGGACCGAAATTGGTGGCGGTTATGGGGCCGACAGGGTCGGGGAAGAGTGCGGTCGCGGAGCGACTTGCGGATGATTGGGGGGCGATATTAGTCAATGCGGATGCATTTCAGGTTTATCGAGGCTTTGATATCGGCACAAACAAGCCAACGAACCGTGAACGCTATGAGCTGGTTGATATTTGTGATCCTGAGGAGCAGTTTGGGGTTGGGGAATGGCTACGCCGAGTCGAGGGGATACTGCAATCGGCTTGGGAAGCTCGGGAGGACGTGATTGTTGTGGGAGGGACAGGGCTTTACATTCGAGCTTTGTTCGAGGGGTATGCAGAGATGTCGGGGCCTCCTGATCCGGATTTGAGGGAGGAATTGATGAGGCGAGAAGCTGAGGAGGGACTTGAGAAGTTAGTCGAGCTGCTCAAGACAGTTGATCCTGGTCTGGCGGCGCGAGTTGACTTGCGGAATGGGGTTCGCGTGAGGCGGGCACTGGAGAAGGTTTTGGGTGGAGGAGAGCAAATTCAGGTTGAGGTTCCTGACTTTCGCAAATTTAAATTTGGGCTTGATGTGGCGGTTGAGGAATTGCGCCAGCGGTTGGAAAAGCGACTTCTGGAGATGATTGATGGGGGTTGGATTGAAGAAGTTCGGAAATTGAATGATATAAACGTGAGCGAAAATGCCCCGGCGATGCGGGCTATCGGGTATTACAGTTGGAGATGTTACTTGTCGGGCGCAACGACGTTCGATGAGGCGTTCGCCGAGGTTTTGAAGTTGACGGTGCAGTATGCAAAACGTCAGCGGACTTGGATGCGGAAGGAACCGAATCTGAATATGATTGCTATGCAGTCTTGGGATGAGGCGGGGTTAGAAGCGGCAGTTTCGGCGATCAAGACGTCAGTTGATTAATACGAGAGCGACACAATGGGCAAAGCAATCAATCTTCAAGACATGTTCTTGAATCAGGTTCGGAAGGAAGGGATTCAGGTCACGATTTATCTGATGGGGGGTGTTCAATTGCGGGGAAGCGTGAAGGGTTTTGATGCATTTACGGTGCTATTGGATTCACCGGGCAAGCCGACTCAATTGGTTTACAAGCATGCGATCACGAGCGTGGTGCCGAGCAAGCAAGTGGGCCAACGTGACGAAGAAGACACTCCGGAAAAGTCCGAGGAGTAACGTCTGAAATTTGAGAAGTGGCACGGAATTGGGAACGATTTCGTGCTGCTTGGCTCGGTTCCTGATGATTTGGATCGGGCTGGTTTGTCGGATCTTGCGATTGCCGTTTGTCGCCGGACTTTTGGAATTGGGGCAGACGGATTACTTTTGGGCATTGATAGTGAATTAGCTGATGCTCGCATGGTGATGCTGAATCCGGACGGTTCAGAAGCGGAGATGTGTGGCAACGGATTGAGGTGCTTCGCTCGTTGGTTTCACGAGGAAACTGGGGGCGATGGTCGGTACCGGATTGAGACGGGGGCGGGAGTGTTGACTTGCCGGATTGAGGGAGATCAAGTCGCAGTGGAGATGGGTCGCGCAACTGTTTTGGGGGATGGGTATCCGACTTCTGTTGAGTTGGATGGACGACAATTTGCATCGAGATGTGTGAGTATGGGAAATCCACATTTGGTCGTTTTTGTAGAAGAATGGGAGGAAGTGCCGCTGGAACAATGGGGGCCAGAGTTGGAGGTTCATTCAGCGTTTCCGGATCGGACTAACGTTCATTTTTTGAGCCAAGTTAGCGAAGGTGTTCTTCGTCAGTTGACTTGGGAGCGGGGAGCGGGAATGACTTTGGCTTGTGGGACAGGTGCTTGTGCTTGTGCGGTGGCGGCTCGGGATTTTGGGTGGATCGGTGACCGTAGTTTGATTCATTTACCGGGGGGCGATTTGGTGATTGATCTATCCGGTATGGAGGTCACAATGACGGGGGGAGCGGAGCGGACTTTTCGCGGGAAATGGCTTGGCAAGCGTGGTTGCTGGCCAGATGAAGATTAGCGGTCGCGGTCGAGGTCTCGTTTTTCGTCCTTTGCTTTGATTGATTCCCGTTTGTCGTAGTTTTTCTTCCCTCGGGCGAGGGCAATTGCGACTTTGGCTTTGCCGTTTTTGAAATAGATTTTAAAGGGCACGAGAGCAAGTCCTTTTTGTTCAGATTTCTTTTGAAGTTGGAAGATTTCGGCGCGATGCATGAGAAGTTTGCGCGATCTTCTGCGATCAGGCTGGAATGCGGCGGTGAATTCGTAGGGTTCGATATCGAGGTTAAAGATGAATAGTTCGTCTTCTTTAACTTGACAGTATGCGTCAGTGAGGTTTGCTCTGCCGTTATAGATAGCCTTTACTTCGGAGCCGACAAGAACGATTCCCGCTTCGAAAGTTTCCTCAAAGTGGTAGTCAAAGGAGGCTTTGCGATTTTGAATAGTTGCGGGGCCCTTATTTTGTTCTTTTTTGGAATTTTTTGCCCCCATGGGTCGTTGATTCTACCGTGAACTCAGGGAGGTACCATTTGGCGATGCGTGCTTGGACGATTGGAGTGATTGGTTTGTTGGCACTGACGGCAGTGGGTTGTCAGGGCAAGAACGCGGTCAAGTCGGAATTTGATACAGGCCTGAAAGAGCTGAAAAAGATTGATGAGAAGGTTGGGACGGGCCGGGAGGTGGTAGTCGGTGACACAGCTTATGTTTTGTATCGAGGCACGTTGCTCAAGAATGGGAGTCAATTTGATGCAAATATGGACGATCCGACGGCAGGCCCACCGTTGTCATTTACGGCTGGCCCAACAGGAAATGTGATTAAGGGTTGGCAAGACGGAATCGTTGGCATGAAGGAAGGCGGACGACGGATTTTGGAGATTCCCCATGCACAGGGATATGGGGCAGCTGGTAGCGGAGAAAAGATTCCACCCAATGCAGATTTGAAGTTTGAAATTGAACTGCTTTATGTTTTGAAGGAAAGTGAGCGTGGCGTTTATGATGTGAGCGACCAGAAAGTGGGGACAGGAGCAGAAGTCAAGGAAGGCGATACGGTCACGATTGAATATAAAGGGACTTATTTGAGCGGCAAGGTCTTTGATGATTCCCGGGAGCGAGGTGAGCCTCTTGTTTTTAAGGTTGAAGATTCTCCAGAGGCGATGCCAGGCTTGATCGTCGGGATTCAAGGCATGAAGGTTGGCGGCAAGCGAACGTTGGTGCTTCCCCCTGACCTTGCTTTTGGGTTGGCGGGGACGGAGAGTGTTCAGGGCAATCAGCCCATAAAGATCGAGATTGACCTAATCAAGGTCAACGGGAAGAGCTAAGGAGCCGTTGAAAGAAGTGATGAATTTGCGCAGAAGATTTTTGATGATGTCTGGCCTGTTGGTGGTCGGAGGAGTGGTTTTGGTCGGGTCGCCGGCATCGGTAGCTCAAGTGACCAAATCAGGTTCCAAATACCAACTCAGGATGAAGTGGTCGAAAGGAGCTAAGCTCGGTTACAACCTAGAGATGAAACAGGTTGGTGGGAGTTCGGCTCCGATGAAGATGGGCATTGACTATGTAGTTTCGTCGGTCAAAGGTACTTCCGGAGTTGTCGATGTGACGGTGAAAGGGATGGGACAAGAGCCACAGAAGGAAAAGCTCACGATTGATAACCGGGGACGATCCACTGGGGGCAGTACGAGTGGTTTTGGCAACATTCTGGAGTTCCCTCAAGAAGCGGTTGCAATTGGCGGTACTTGGAAGACTAAGGCGAATCTGCCGGGAATGGGTGGAGGTTCGATGACGGGCACGGCCACAAATACACTGAAGGGATTCAGGACGGAAGGCGGCAAGCAGTTCGCCCACGTTGTGACCGACTTGAAAACCACCGGGGGCGGCGTTACGGGAGCAGGCACGACAAACACGTTGATTTCAATGGCGGATGGTCATATTTTCCGGTCTTCAATGAACCTGAAAATGTCAGTTTCGATGAAGGACAGCAACGGAAAGCCGGTTAATCAGTCGGTTAACATGGCGATCACGATGACGCGCAAATGAGCTGGTTGGTTCGCCCTTCGATGGATTCAGAATTCAATCGTTTGATTGAGGGCCATTCTGAATTTGTATTGAAGGGCGAACCTTCTGAATCTGTAATTTTTGAAAACGGAGTTTGGAATCGAAGGTTGGTCGCAGGGCAACCGGGAATCGAAGCGATAAACGGATCTCTGTATGGTTTAGTTGAGTTGGTGGATAACAACCCGCTGGTGTGCACAGATTTTTTTAGTGTTCCGGGGCCGGTTGCAACGCTGGGATTGATCGGCTTGGGACCGCTGGTGAGAGCGGGGTTGATTCTTGATGATCCTGTAGCACAGATTTCATTTGAGAGTGATACTTCTGACTTGGTAGCGGGATTGCAGGAAATGGGCTGGGGGGGAGACGTTGTCGTCCATGTGGACGTACAGGAAGGACTTGGTTCAGTCCTTGCGGCGGTTTGTATGGCAGAGATTGCGGTCATGAATGATTATTCCGAGCTTGATGAGCTGTTCCAAGAAGCATATGGCCGGTCATTTTTTGTGCGAGAAGCGGATGCTTTGCTCTGGGATGCGGAGCAGGTGCGGGGGAAGGATCATGCTTGTTACACTCTGCGGGTGAGTCCATTTGAAGATCGGGCCCTTGTGACGGTTTTGGTCATGGCGGATCGAGACGGGAAATGCGGCGCCGCCCAATTGGTTCACGCAATGAACGTGATGTGTGGTTTTGAGGAAAGTTTGGGTTTGGATGTACCCATTTAATTCTTCGGATTTGGAATACGTTCTTGGGGATGAGCGTGCAGGATCACGGGATGATTGAGGCGAAACAGCCTCGTCTGGTAATTGATCTCAGTTGGCTCACCTTGGGCATTTTTTAGTCCACTTATTCGGACCGAATAAGTTGTGTTGGGAGTGTAGTTGATGCCAGTTGGTCGGAAAGTAAAGGCGGGGCCGTTTCCAAATTTTCTTCCGCAAAAGTTTGCAAAGAAATCGGTATCTGTTCGCTTGTTCCGGTTGTCATCTGGATGGAAGATCCAGATTTTATTGGTTGAATGATCTTTGAGTTCGATTGTGACGAGATCTGGGTTGGGTTTTGCAAAGTGCTTCGAATTGAGGCTGACCGACCACGGAATCGATGGTGGGCAGAATTCGATGGGAAATGCATCTGGAGCGGGCCAGGCGACGAACGGCGGATTCTTCGCGTTGAGAGCCGACTGGTCGGAAGCCATGATTGCGCCATATGACGTAGGTACTTGGCCGGACTGCACGAATCCATAGCCGATTTTCTGGAGGCGGGGGTTGAGGAACCAACGTCTGTGACCAACGTTCCAGACATTTGCTTTGTCATCAACCATTTGAAGATGGATCATTTCGACCAAATTCGTTCTGCGGCCCGACAGCCGGGTGATGTTGCTTTGGACAGTGCCTTGGCTGGCGGTTGCGTAATCATCAATATGGAAACTGGATGGCATGGGCAATCTGTGTCCAACGGAGTTATTTGATTGGAGGAGGTGGGCTCCCCATTGGGCTTTGAAATTGAGGTCGTCTTCAATCGTGAGGTTTGAGTCCAATTGAGCAGTGATTCGAACAAATTTAAGGAAGTTATGAGCATCTTCGACAAAGTCTTGGTTGAGTTCTCCAGGTTGTCGCAGGGCGATGTTTGGAAGGGAAAGGAACGGTGAAGTTCTGTGCACAGGCTTGAGATCAGCCCAAGCAGCTTGAAGGAATGCCTCTTGGTTTGATGTAGTGCGGTTGATGAGGGAAGCAGCAAGGGCGGTTGTAATCATTTTGAGCCACAGACAGTGGTCGTTTCCCCTGTCTCTAATTTACGGGACAAGAGCGTCAAGAAAAGAGACAAAAAATTGCGTAAATTATGTATTTTTGCTAGTGAACGAATGATGATCGGGGATGCGTCAGGCAGTTAGCAGAGCCGAATTTCCGGGGCATCCCTCTTCCCCAAAAAGACCATCTGGAGATTCATCGTCGAGTCGTCGATAGGGATTGGCGTTGGTGTCACTTCCGTTGCGACGAAGCGTGGGACGACGCGAGAGGCGACGATGCAGGCTCTGCATATCCTACTCTGTGATCGTTATTTCGATTGATGTCGAGGTGTCCCGAGTCGTAGCTGTGATGGTGGCTTTTCCCGGTTTTAGTGGGTGAAGGGTTCCGGATTGGTCGATCCAGGCGTTGCCTTGAGCCGTCCAGATGACAGGAGTCATATTTGCGGTCAGCATAGTGGTTTGCTTAACAGAGATGGTGGTCTCGGGGTTTGCGATGGAGAGTCTGTTCGAGCTTTGCGGCCGGACGGGCGGAATGTTGAACGTTATGGCGTTGGCGATGGCGCGTTCGGAGCCGGCACTGGGTTTATTGAGGACTGTTTGGAAAAAATTGATTGAACTACTACCACCTCCATCTAGGTTCATGGCTTGGGTGCAGCCCCAATCCCGAAGTTTCGTGGCGAGGTCGTTGAGCTTGATGCCTACGCTTTGTGATTGGCGTCCGTCCACGACGACCAGCCAGATTTTCCCATTTGCGGTTGAACCGATTGCAGTGCGGGGGTGTTTAGTTTCGGCGAATGAGTCGGTGGTGGGAAAGGACTGTGGGATTCCATTAACGACGAGATCGGGGCCACCGCCGATGACGTTGGTCACTTTGTTGGAATCAAGACCAGTGATATTTATTTTGATGCTGATTTGATCACCGATTTGCGGTTTGGTGAGGATGTCGAATTTTGTAGTTGGCATCGTGAGCACCCATTCTCCCTTTGGGATTTGTGCCTTCGATTGAGTAGTTTTTATTGACTTGATTGTTAATGCATTTGTGCTGTTCGTGGTGAGATGTGTATCAGGGGCTTGGAGATAGATCGCCGTTTGGGGTGTGGTGGCGTAAAAGTGGGCGGCATCGGTGGTGTGCAGAATGACTTCTGAGTCATCGCTTCGGGCATTGATGTCGTCGATAGGAATGATTTGAGTTCCGATTGATACAGATGCTTCCCAGTCGAGGTCGAGAAGGGACATCACAGTGTTGCTATCCCAGCCGATGGCATCCGCTCGACCTCCCTTTGTGGGTCGGCTGAGGAGTTTGCCGAGATTTAGCATGGCTCCAGAAGGGTCACCGCCGGGATCGTCACCCCATTGAAAGAAATCGGCGTTGATGCCACCGCTGGCATTGGTTTGTTCAATAATTTTAGACAAGGTTGTACGCCCATTGAATGTTGAGTCGTCGTAGATTGTCCCTCCGGCTAAAGCGACATTCAGTTGAACAGTCTTAGGATCGAGAAGGAGACCGAAAGAATTAGTGTTTTCTGTGGAGTTGCGCTCCATTCGAAAAGTGACTTCGGGGGTTATGGGGACATCCCAAATTTGGATGGGATTTTGGAGGGCCACGGAGAGGGCGAGGGTTGCGACGAACATTGGCCTCATTTTGAACCGTTGGGCCACTGGATTCGGTTAACTGATGGTTAGTTTGCGGGATTGTCGCGCCGACTGACGAATTCGGCGTACCAGGAATTCCAGTCGTTACGGCGGAAGATTCTTTGTTGATTCGTGTTGCTTTTTGTGAGACGGGCGGTGAGCTGTTGGAATTGTTTGAGGTCTTCCATGACTACTCCTTTGTGTGATGCTGCATTGTGAACGACCCAGTGGCGGTTGTCATGCCAGACAACGACCCCGGTGTGTCCGCGCCATTCGTTGTCACGATTCTTGTATCGGTAGACGAGGATGTCGCCGGTCTTGATGTTTTCTTCCGGATTGAAACCGACTTCACGCATGAACTTTTCGCTCATGAGAGTTTCGGTAGTTGGTCGGAATGGGACGGGATTTCCGGTTGCGAGGATGTAGTCCATCACAAGGATGCTGCAATCGTTGGTACCCCAGATGTACTCATTACCTTTGCTTTGAAATTGACGGTAGGCGACTTGGATTTCGGGCTGACGCCGGAAGACTTCGGCGGGGATTTTCTTAACAAGAAGAACTTTGGGAAAGAGTACAGGATAGAGTAGAACTGCGCCGACGGAAGCACCAATGAAGCCAGTTGTTAAGGCGACTGCTTTGACCCTTCGACTCATAGAAGTTGCTACTGGGACGTTTTTGATTGGGTTTCAGTTCAGGGCCCCAGGACATGACCAAAGGCTCGGAATCGGTCATATCGGTGCTGGCGGAGTTGTTCTCCGGTCAGTTTTTGGAGTTCAGTGAGGTGGGTGGTTATGGCATCACGCACAATTTGGGCGGCTTCTGCCGGGTTTCGGTGAGCGCCTCCGAAGGGTTCTTTAAGGACTTGTTCGACGAGGCCGAGTTCGAGCGCGGAGTCTGAAGTGAGCTTGAGGGCAGCAGCGGCTTGGGCTTTTTTGGCGGGATCTCGCCAGAGGATTGCGGCGCATCCTTCGGGGGGGATGACGCTGTATACGCTGTGTTCTTGCATGAGAACGCGGTTAGCGATGGCGATCCCAATTGCGCCGCCTGATCCGCCTTCGCCGATAACAACGGAGACGATGGGAACTGTAAGTTCAAACATTTTGAGCATTGAAGCGGCGATGGCTTCGGAGATTCCTCGTGATTCGGATTCAACACCTGGGTCGGCTGCGGGGGTGTCGATGAAAGTGATGACGGGCATCCGGAATCGCTCGGCCATTTCAAACATGCGGATTGCTTTGCGATAGCCCTCGGGTTTAGCCATGGCGAAGTTGCGTTGGGCACGTTCTTGGATATTGCGGCCTTTTTGGTGACCAACGATGATTACAGACTGACCATTGAACCGAGCGGGTCCCGCAACGATGGCGTGATCCGCACCGTACCGGCGGTCTCCATCGAGCTCGGTGAAATCGGTGAATAGGGTTTGGATATAGTCGAGGGTGTAAGGGCGAGGATCGGCGCGGGCGAGGAGAACTTGCTCCCATGGACCGAGGCGTGAATAGCGAACTTCAAGGAAGTTCTCGATCCGTTTTTCGAACTCTTCGATACGGGTTTCGAGGGCTTCTCGCTTGATTGCATCTGTTTCTTTATCGGCAAGGGCTTTGAGTTTGGAGACGCCTTCTTCAAGATCGAGGACAGGTTTTTCCCACTCTTTCCAGCTGTTCGCCATTACGATTTTGCTCCTGCGGTGAGTCGGTGTCCGAGAATGGAGCAGAGGTTGCCGAGAGTGGCTTTCATTTCTTTTCGATGGACGATTCGGTCGAGCATTCCTGACCGGAGGACAAATTCGGCGGTTTGGAAGTCATCGGGAATTTTGAGGACTTGGGCTTGGGCGGAAACTCTCGCTCCGGCGAATCCGATGAGTGCTTTGGGCTCGGCGAGGATGACGTCGGCAATGGAGGCATAGCTCGCTAGAACCCCGGCCATGGTGGGGTCGGTGAAGACGGCGATATAGGGGATACCGTTTTGCCGGCATTTGTCGACCGCGGCGGTGGTTTTGGCCATCTGCATCAGGCTGAGTAGTCCTTCCTGCATTCGGGCACCTCCCGAGGCGCAGAAGATCACGACGGGACATTGGAGTTCAACGCCGCGTTCAAGGGCACGGGCGACTTTTTCGCCGTTGACTGACCCCATCGATCCTCCCATAAAGTGGAAATCGGCGATAGCGGCGGAGATAAGTTGACCGTCGATGGTTCCTGTCCCGGTCACCAGGCTATCTTTCATGCCGGATTTGGTTTGGGCTTGGAGGTATTTTTCTTCGTACTCGGGGAATTGGAGCGGATCCCCGGAGTAGAGATCTGCGTCAAGCTCGGTAAATGAGTTGATGTCAAAAGTGACTTCGACTCTTTGTTGCCAAGTGAGGCGGTGGTGGTGATCGCAATTGGGACAGACACGGAGGTTGGCTTCAAAATCGGCAACGAAGAGGGTTTTCTTGCAGCCTTTGCACTGGATGAAGTTGGGGTTAGGTGCTTGAGCCTTCCGCAGTGGCATAGGGGGTGAGAATACCAGGGTGACTGGAATGGGATGGGCGGGGTTATTCAAGGGGTAGGAGTGAGCAGGCGTTCGTGATCAGCAGATTTGTTGGAAATGTACTCTGATTTATCACCGAAACGAAGTTGCAGGACATTCGATGGACAGTAGGGACTTGATCTGTGTCCCTGAACCTAGTTCAGACTAGGAGTGAGGGGTAGCCTGGAAAGGCGAAATGAAAGTAACGGAAGCGATGGTTCTGGATGCTCTGCGAGTTGTGGAAGACCCGGATTTGCATGCGGATATTGTGCGGCTGGGGTTTGTGAAAGATGTTGTGATTGAAGGGGGGAGGGTCAGTTTTACGGTCGAGTTGACGACGCCGGCTTGCCCGGTGAAGGAGCAGTTGGAGGCGCAGGCGCGGGAGGCGGTGGAGGCGGTTCCGGGTGTAACGGAGGTTGATTTGACGATGACGGCACAGGTTCGGGAGCGACCGAACCCGGCGGATACCTTGCCAAATGTTCGCCAGATTATCGCGGTGGCGTCGGGGAAGGGAGGGGTTGGAAAGAGTACGGTCACGGTGAACCTGGCCGTTGCGCTTGCCGAACAGGGGGCGCGTGTGGGGTTGATGGATGCGGATGTTTATGGTCCGAGTATTCCGATGATGACAGGGACAAATGGACAGTATCCGTTGACACAGGATTCGAAGATCATTCCGATTGAGAGGTTCGGCATCAAACTCATGAGTTTGGGATACTTGTTGCAAGAAGGGCAAGCACCTCTTTGGCGCGGTCCGATGGTGGCAGGGACGGTGAAACAGCTTCTTTCTGATGTGAAGTGGGGCGAACTGGATTATTTGATTGTTGATTTGCCACCGGGTACGGGTGATGCGCCCATGACTTTGGCTCAGCAGGTTCCGCTGACGGGGGTAGTGATTGTCACTACTCCGCACAATGTGGCTTCGAACATTGCGGGAAGTAGCGCGGCGTTGTTCCGCAGGTTGAACACTCCGGTTCTTGGGGTAGTTGAGAATATGGGGGCGATGGTGCTCCCGAATGGCGAAACGATGCGGGTTTTTGCGGGGCGGAGTGGAGATGAGTTAGCGGTGGAACTAGGAGTTCCGTATTTGGGTTCGGTTCCGCTTGATCCAGACGTGAGTTATGCGGGGGATGCGGGCGAGCCGGTTTTGAAAACTCGCCCGGATTCGGCATCGGCTAGGGCGTTCCGCAGCATTGCCGGTGAGATAGCAAGGCAAGCGAGCGTGGTTGCGGTGAGCCGAAACCAGAACCTTTCCCAAGACCCGTCGGAGTTGAACTTTGTCCCGAGTTCGGAATCATAACTCCGAGGTTCGGCCAGCCGTTTTGCCAAGTCACATCAAGACTTGAGCCGGTGGCGGCAAGGGCTTTTCGGGGTCGCATAGCAGGGAACTTTCGCTTATCGTCGGTGATCTTCTTTTCTAGAGATTTGACTCGGTTTCCGGTATCGGGGTGAGTAGAAAGGAGTTCGGGTGGTCGCTCTCCGCCTTGGGCCATGAGCATCTTGAAGACATTGACCATTCCGGTTGGGTTGTATCCGGCTTTTGTCATGAGGTCATAGCCAACTTGGTCTGATTCTGATTCATGTTGCCGGGAATAGCGGAGACCATTGAAAACATCGTCGAGCATATCGGCAGCGTTGAGGATGTCGTTGTTGGCCCCGATAAGGGAGAAAACGACGATAAGTCCAAGCTTGCGCTTCATGGTGCTGGCGTATTGGTTGGCCCAGTGCATGTTTTGGACGTGGACGATTTCGTGCCCGAGGATTCCGATGACTTCGTCTTCGGTTTTCATTTTGTCGAGCATTCCGGTGTAGAAAAACACGGGTCCACCGGGGAGGGCAAAGGCATTGACTTCTTTTGAGTCGATTACATCGAATGAGTAGGGGAAATTTCGGTCTTTGCGGTCTTTTTCGGGGATTTGGGCGATGATTTGCTGACCGAGGCGACGTAGTTCTTTGACGCGAGGATCGGTTGGGGGGAGAACTTTTTCTTCCTTTCGGATTTGTTCAGCGGCTTGTTTTCCGAGATCAATTTGCTGTTGGATACTAGGCCGAAAGGGGTCGGCGAGGCCGGGAACGGCTAGTCCGATCGTGAGGATGAGGGTGGGAATCCAGCGCATTTGTACTTAGTCTGACGCATGCGGCGGAGCGAGAGTTTGTCTTCACGGCAAAAATGCGTGAATCTCTTTGGTCTGTCTTTTTTGCGGGGGTTAGTACTAGGGCGAAGCGGAATGTTAACGACAGAAGGTCACTGGTTCTGATGAACTGGTTGATCGAGTTGACAGAAGAGAAAAGATATGACACGCAACCACTCCCGACGAACCCAAGGCTTTACCTTGGTGGAAATCATGATCGTCGTTTTGATCATTGGCATATTGCTAGCGATCGCCGTTCCGAACTTCGTCAAAGCTCGACAAAACAGCCGTGTTCAGACCGTTGTTGGCAATTTGAAGCAACTAGAGGCGGCGAAGGAGCAGTGGGCTATGGATACTGGTGCGGCAAGCACGGCCACTCCGACTTCGGCAGATTTGGCTCCAGACTATGTCAAGAAATGGCCAGTTGGTCCGGTTGGGGTAGCGACGGATTATGTCGCAGGCAACATGTCCACACTTCCTACTTTTAAGGGTCAGAACGCTGATGCCTTCCAAGACGCGGCGACGAAGGCGGCGGCGATTACGGCAGCAGGACTGTAAATTGGCAAGGAATTCTGCTCCCTAGGTGCGCTGGGGAGCAGTCTTTCCGCTCAATCCTCGCAAAGTTACTAGGGGAATTTCTTGCCGTTGAGTGGAAGGTGTGATTTGGCAGGGCCTCGTGAGGTTCCTTGACCTCACAGAGAGAAAAGAGATTATGAAGAGCAAAAACAAAGGTTTCACCCTAGTTGAAATCATGATTGTTGTCTTGATCATTGGCATTTTGCTGGCGATCGCAGTCCCCAATTTTGTTAAGGCACGACAAAACAGCCGTGTTCAGACCGTTGTTGGTAACTTGAAGCAAATTGAAGCGGCAAAAGAACAGTGGGCGATGGATACGGGTGCGGCGAGCACAGCAACTCCGACTTCGGCTGACTTGACTCCTAACTATGTGAAGAAGTGGCCAATCGGACCGGTTGGCGTAGCTACGGATTATGTTGCTAATAACATGTCCACTCTGCCCACCTTCAAGGGTCAGAACGCAGATGCCTTCCAAGGTGCAGCAACGAAAGCCGCTGCTATCACTGCCGCTGGTCTGTAAGCGAAAAATTCTCTTAAGCAATTGCCCTCCAGCGTGTGTTGGAGGGCAATTTTTTATGTGGTTTCTGTTTTCCGGCAAATATGCTTGGTGTCCTGCAGAAACCATGTGGAATGACCTCATTGGCAGGCCCTCTCAGGGCTTCAACTCCTAGTGAGGGAAAAGAAGAGATTATGAAGCGCACGAACAAAGGTTTCACCCTAGTTGAAATCATGATTGTTGTTTTGATCATCGGCATTTTGCTGGCGATCGCAGTCCCCAACTTCGTTAAGGCACGACAGAACAGCCGTGTTCAGACCGTTGTTGGTAACTTGAAGCAGATTGAGTCTGCCAAAGAGCAGTGGGCGATGGATACGGGCGCAGCAAGCACGGCAACCCCGACTTCGGCTGACTTGACACCCGACTATGTGAAGAAGTGGCCAATCGGACCGGTTGGCGTTGCTACGGACTACGTTGCTAACAACATGTCCACTCTTCCGACCTTCAAGGGTCAGAATGCAGATGCCTTCCAAGGTGCAGCTACGAAAGCCGCTGCTATCACCGCTGCTGGTCTGTAAGTTACGGACATTACGTCGATTGGAAAGCGGGCCTCTGGTTGTTACCAGGGGCCCTCTGAGTTTCGGAATAGTTCGATGAAAAGAAGGAAGACAACTGGTTTGAGTTTGGTTGAGGTGAGCGTTTCCGTTTTAATCCTCGGGATGTTGGCGGGGATGAGTTTGCCACAACTCTCGACGCGTCGAACAGAGGCACGGGAAGCGGCGGTTGTTGCGAATCTGCAGATGATTCAAGAGGCAAAATTGCGATGGGCATATGATTTAGGTAAGTCGGGAAGCGATGTTCCATCAATTGTGGATTTGGTTCCGATGTATTTGATGGATTGGCCAGGTGAACCGGCTGGTCGCGTTTACTCTGCAGAGGCCGTGGGGAGCCAAGCGACCTTTGAGGGGATTCCACTTGATCGCCTGACGGATCGTATTCAGCGAAAAGACGAGTTGGCGGATTTTCAGCTATGAGTTTTGAATTCTTTAGGTTTGGCTTGAGTGGTTTTTCGTTGATCTGGCAATTTTGTCGGGGTTGGGTGATGGCAGTGGTGGAACGACTCTGTTAAGGAAATGCAAAAGCGGAACGTGCTCAGCGGGCATACCCTCATTGAAGCGATGTTTGCATCGTTCCTTGTTCTTATTTGTGCTTTGATTTTTTCGGCAACGATTCCGGTTGCTAACTTCACCCGGGGGAAGGCGGAGAACTTGAGTTCTGCGACGAGTCTTGCCCAGAAGATGATGGAAGCTGTTCGCGGTGAGGGTTATCCGAATACCACTCATCTGCGCCTTTTTCAAGTCGGCTTGTCAGATAGTACGACGCTGGTAAGCACTCACGCAGCGGGATGTGGGCCGCTCGGGGAGCAGGCTTTGGAATTCACTGGGATAGATTCTGGGGTTGTCGATAGCCCTGGATCGGTTTTGCCTCAGGGACGAGGTTTTATCTTTAGCGAGCAGATTGGACTAGATGTTCGACGGGTGACGGTAATCGTGAGTTGGCGAGAGAATTCGGATGTGAAGAGTATTCGTTTGTCCTCGCTCGTGGCGAACTTGTAGGAACTAAACCATGATGAAACACACTCGACGCTCTGGATTCACGCTTGTTGAAGTCGTTGTTAGCTCTATCGTGTCGTTTATCGTCTTGTCATCGGCAGTTGCTTTGTTCTTGGGTGTCATTGGAGCTTGGGCTCGTGGCGAAAGCATGATGGATGGCGATAACGACACTCGCCAGGTTGTCCGGATCATATCTGACGAATTGCGAGAAGCGATGTGGGTAAGTGTGGATGCAGATGGGATGGGGATTACTTATCGAAAGCCTTTGAAAGATGCGAGTGGCGATTTTGATATCCCGGTAGTTTGGGATGGAATTGATCGCAGGATTGAGCTGAATGGATCGGAGCTGGAAATTGACGATGGCGGAACGACGCGAACAATTGGTCGAAACGTTCTTTCGGTTGATCCTTTTCGGTTGAATGCTCACGCTTTGGATTCAAAACGATATGTCCAGGATCCTCTCGCACCAGTTCCAGAGGCTCCGTCATATCGAATATTTGTTGGTCCGGCCACTGGCTTGGTGAGTGAAGTGACGGTTACGATCGTCACGGGCAGTCGAGGTGGTCAATCGGCGGAGTCTGTTCGGGCAAAGAAACGGGAGCGAGTGGTTTTGCGGAATGTTCCGCAACTGATCAAATGAAGGGCAGGTGAAGGACGATGACGAAGAAACAAACAAAGAAGCATTCGAAAAAGCGTGGCGTGGCCCTATTGGTCACGTTTGGCTTAATGATGTTGATCACTGTTGCCGCAACGAGTTACATTGACCGTGCGACGATGTCGATTCGGATGGCTCGCCACAATGCGCAAGAAGTTCAAACAACTCACCTTTGTGATGCGGGTGTTCAAGCGGTGATGCTGAATTTGTGGCGTCCGTTCAAGCAGACTCAGGCTTTTCATGATATGGAAACATTGCTCGCAGGAGCTGGCAACGCTACTCCAAAAAATTCGATGACCGCTGAGTTGCCTGGTGTCGGTCGTTACGCTTCTGGAGTCATTGGATATTGGAAGCCGGACGGAGATAACTTTGCCCGGATCGTGGTCGTACGTTCTATTGGGTGGATTGATCGCAATTTCAACGGAGTGGCGGATTCTGGTGAGCCTCGGAAGACGGTTGATGTTGTTGCAGAATTTCGACTTTCTAGAAGTCGAGTGTTTGATTACACGTACTTCATCAACAATTATGGTTGGATGCAAGGATTTAGCCCATCCAATCTGATTGTCAATGGGGACATGCGATCGAACGGGAATTTTGATTTTATCAGTGGATCAGGGACGATCAATGGTTCAGTCGTGGCATCAGCGAACGAGAAGCTATTGCCGGGAGCGGCAGGATTGATCAATGCAGCTCCTTTGAAGCAGACCGACGCTGGCTATTCGACGACATTCAACAATGCGGGAACGCCCCATCGAAACCGGATGCGTCAACCCTATGATCCAGCCCGGCATGGAGCAATCGGTTCGGCGGAGTTTGAAGAATGGCGTGACTACGTGTTCTTCAGCCAAGGTCAGCTTGCGAGTGGTCGCATCTTTGGGGCAGCGATGGAAGATTCTAACGGGTCTAGAAGTTGGGTGAATACAGGTGGAACACCAACATTTACGAACTTAGACAACCGCCCAACGAATGAGATTATCATGCCGGACTTGCGCGACTTTGGGAGCCCGACCGATTCACCAGATTTGGGTGGAAAGCGATTTGCGCGTTCGAAGGCATATGTCAATGAAAAGGAGGCCTTCTTGGATGGAACTCCCAATCCGAATTGGATGGGGAACCCCGCTGCCCAAAATGAGTATTTGGAAAACGGTCAACCTAATCCAAACTATAAAGGTGCGTTTGTCGATGTCTGGGATGCTTCTTTGAACAGCGGAGCGGGCGGTTATCGTCGAGTGAGTTCCAATGGTGTTGTGAGTGGCAGTGTTCTCCTGGTGGGAACCGATGCACGTCCGATACGGATTCATGGTCCGGTTGCGATCAATGGAGATGTTGCCATGGCAGGGACTGTCCAAGGCCAGGGGACATTGTATACGAAGCGGAATGTTCACATTATTGGATCCATTCGGTACAAGAATGCGCCCAATTTCCGTGGATCAAATATGGATGATGTCATGGCATCATCGGAAAAGGCGGACTTCCTTGGATTGGCAGCAAGTGAGTCAATCATTATGGGGAACACAACGACCTTTGGCAGCTACCCGCTGAACTACATGACTCCTCCGTTCACCAAGCCTCGATTGGACGATAACGGTAACACGATTCCTGCATACGACGGTCGTCAGACAGATGGATGGGGAATCAAGAAGTATCAGTCCCTGCTGGAGTTTGACAATGCGACAAAGGCGGCTTATGCTTCGATTGCTGCAGGCGGAGTCAACCAAATTGATGCGGTTCTGTACACCAACTTTGTTGGTGGTGGAAATGTGGGGACGTCGGGTGGTGGGATGACTCTGAACGGAACAATTATCAGTCGCGACGAAGCAATTGTTGCATGGAGTTTGCCGATTCGGATGAACTATGACGTTCGGATTCGGGAGCGAGAAGTGACCAAGCAGCCGTTGATTGACTTGGATCTTCCACGGAGTCCGACGATTCTTCGGAGTACGTGGCAAGACAAAGGATTTCGGGTGGATTAAGAAATGAAACAGATGATGCGCAGTGGACTTGTTGTGATGATCGTTGCTCTGACGGGGCTTTGCTTCGCCCCGATTGAAGATAAGCCGAGCGGTTCTGAGTTTCACCGGGAGTTGAATCAGTCGGAGTTAGGGCGTTACCAGGGATCAGGAGGTATTGCGAATACACCTGACTCTAGTCCTCGCCTTGAAGAGACCCCTGTTACAAACAAACCTCAGGATTCGAAGCGGGCGGCAGAGATTCTGTCTTCAGGGAATCCTCAAAACGCTGTCAAGAGCTTGACCCAGGCACAAGTTGACCAAGCAACTCCAGCGAAGAAGAACGGTGGTTTGAATATGATCCTGGCAGGAGTACTGGTGATGATCGGTTTGATTTCGGCCTATGGAATAAGGATGTACTTGGATCGTTCGGTACCGGAAATGTCGGTCAAGAAGCGATCTTAAGTATTCGTCCAAAAATTGATGAAAAGCACCAATTTAGGCACGAATCTTGCAACAAAGGAAAGTGAACATGGCAGGTAAAACAAAGCGAACGAAACGACGTGGATTCACACTGATTGAATCGGTTGTTTCGATGTTTACACTCCTTGTCTGCGCATTGATTTTTGCGGGATCGGTTCCGATCGCTAACAAGAGTCGTGGGAAGGCACAGAATGCAAACATTGCTTTGAGTTTGGCCAAAAAACAGATCGAAACTTTGAAACACTTGGGCTATGCGAACATGGTGCCAAGTCAATTGAAGGCTTCGGGTTTGATTGATTCAACGACAGGCAAAAATTTGACGGCTGTGATGCTTTACCCTGGGGCAACAGGAACGAACTCTTACGAGTTTACGGGTTCTGATGCGGGGTTGATTGACAGTCCGGGAGATTTGTTGCCGAATGGACGGGGCTTTGTACGGATTACTGATCCGAGCATGGATGTTCGTCAAGTTGAGGTCTATGTTTTTTGGACAGAGCTTGGAGAATCGCGCTTTGTGAAACTTGCTGTGCGACTTGCAAATTTGTAAGTCAAGGAAGCACTTCAAATTGAAAGAGAATTTTAGACGGCGGAATCAGGGCTTTACATTGATTGAGCTCTTGATTAGCGCATCCATTTTGGCGATGGTCTTGGCGATAGGTGCCTCGGTTTTCGTTGGAACGGGGACTTCGTTTAAGCGAGGTCTGAATGCAACGATTTCGGATGACCAAGCCCGGGTTGCGATTGATGTCGTTACTCGGACGCTTCGGGAATCAGTGGCCGTTTCGATTGACCCTGATGGCATGGGAGTGAGCTATCGAATGCCAGCGAAGATGGCATCAGGTGATTTGGTTCAGCCCGTGAAGTGGGATGGTGTTCAGCGCCGGTTTTTTGTTCAAAACGGGAACCTGATGCGTTCTGAAGCCGGGAAGACCTGGATTTTGATTCCGAACGTGATGTCGGTTGATCCCTATCTGTCCTCTGGATCGGGCGACACAATTCGATGGAATAACACGGTTGCTGCACTTGAAGCTTCGGGGACAGCTTACAAAATGTTCAGTTCGACTTCGGCGACGAATCCCCGAGATGTGACCGTTCAAATTGTCACAGCTGTCCGTGGAGCAAAAACTGAGTCGTTGGTTGCGAAGCGGCGCGAGCGAGTGAATCTGCGCAATTTGGTTAGTGCTGAAGCTTTCAACCCGGTCATTCCGGGTGGCTCGGGTTGGGAAAATGATCCCGGGAATCCGCCTCCACCGTTGCCGCCACCACCGCCAAAGCCTCCTCAGCCGCCGAAGCCTCCACAGCCCCCTAAGCCGCCGACGCCACCAAATCCGAATCCACCACCACCGAAGCCGCCTCAGCCTCCGAAGCCACCCCAGCCACCCCAGCCACCCCAACCGCCGAAACCGCCAAAGCCCATTGCGGCGTTTTAGGGCATTGAATATCCAGGTCGAAATCCGGCCTGGATTTTCAATATTCCATGAAGTTTTCTAGCGGATTTAACAGGGAAGGGGTGCGTGGTATTTGCCAAAGATGATCTTAGAGCGATTTTTGGGATCACTTTAAAAACCACACTATGAAGAGACGAATACGAACGAAGCAGCGTGGCTTTTCTGCGCTTGAGTTTATGGTGGGCCTTGGGATTAGTTCTGCGGTTGTTGCAGGCGCGGCAACTCTCATGACTTCAACTGCTTCTAGTTGGAAAAAGGGTCAATCTTGGATTGATACCGATGATAATTCACGTAAGTCTGTTTCGATGATGTCCCGGGAATTGCGTACGGCAATTCGAGTTTCGATCAAGGATTCAGGTAATAAAGTTGAGTACCGTCTTCCGAAATTGGATTCTTCCGGGAACTATGTTCAACCGCTTCAGTGGGACGGTGTTGAGCGAAGTTTTTATGTTGCAAGTGGAAAGCTCTATAAGTCAGATCAAATTGGGGCAAGGGTTGTAGCGGACAAGATTTGGACGGTTGATCCCTATAAAGCCCGGGGAAGTGGTAAATCGCAGGCATTCAACACTTATGTTGATCATGAGATGAAAGCGGGGCCGAAATATCCGATTTTTTCAAGTACGGGCACCGGGAATTTACGTGAGTTGACAATCATGCTTGTTACGGGAGAAGTAGGTCAGCGAAACAACGTTGTTATGGGGCGTAAGCGAGAGCGAGTTTTCTTACGCAATACTTCTGTTCCAGTTGTTACATCATCCGCTTCAGGAGGTGGGGCCGGATCCGGTCCTGACGTCAATACAGGTGGCGATTGGAATGATGACCCGGGCAATCCGCCGCCACCTAAACCTCCTGCTCCGCCAAAGCCTCCCGCTCCACCGAAGCCGACACCTCCAACTTCTGGGGGTTCTCCTGGAAGCGGAGGGGGATCGGCGCCGAAGCCGCCGTCCACGCCGAAACCTCCGGCACAACCTCAACCACCGGCCCCGCCGAAGCCTCCGGCACCTCCGAAGCCAAAAGTGCCGATTGCAGCCTTTTAGTGAAGATCGGTTCGAAACTTGCTAGGAAGTAAATGGACAAAGTTACGGAACAAGGAAAGTCAAATTAATGAGTCACCGCAGAAAAATGAGAAAGCGCGATCGTGGAGTAGCAATGATTGTATCGTTTGCATTGCTCAGTATGGTCATGGCAGCAAGTACGGCGTATATTGATCAGTCCACTCAAGCAATCCGTTTGGCTCGGGCAACAAATTACGAATCGCGAGGGACTTGGCTGAGCGATACGGCAGTTCAAGAAGTTGTGGCGGCTTATTGGAAGGACTTCAAGATTACGCAGAATTTTGCAACCATGGATTTGCAATTGACTGGAGCTTCAGCAGGGTCGCCAAAGGGGTCACTCAGCGGCTCGATACCAGATGTTGGCAATTTTGCAGCTGGGGTGATTGGCTACGTGAAATCTTCTAATAACGAGGGTCGGACAATTATGGTTCGGGGCGTTGGATTTATGGATCAGAACGGAAACAACGTTGCTGATGCAAACGAGCCGATGAAGACGATAGATGTCCGCATTGCATTTAGCTTGAAGCGGAGCAACGTCTTCGACTATGCTCAGTTTGTTAATAATTATGGTTGGGTCAAGGGATTCAACGAAAACAACATGATTGTTAATGGTGACTGGCGGGTTAACGGAAATTTTGACCTTTTGAGTGGTACGGCAACAATCAACGGTTCTGTTATTGCGGCCAATAATAACAAGTTATTGCCAAGTGCAGCCATTGGCCTAGTCAACAAGACACCTTACAAGTGGGATGATGCGAAGTATGCAAGTCACTTGTCCACGAACAAGTCTTGGTCTCAGCGGATGCGTCAGGCTTATGACCCAGCGACTCATGGAGCAATTGGATCTGCTGAATTTGAAAAGTGGCGTGATCTATTGTTTTTCAGCGAAGCGCAAATGGTGAATGGACGTGCCTTTGGAGCAACAGTTCAGGATTCCAATGGTGTTCGATCTTGGAAGCGCACGAGTCCATGGGCTCAATACAAAGTTCTTGATGAGAACCCAACAGAAGAGATCATCATGCCGGACTTGAGTGACTTTGGTTCGATTAACGATTCGGCGAGTACTATGGGCAAGCGATTTGCACAGAGCAAAGCCTGGCGAAATAGCAAAGCAAAATTTGCAGACGGTACGACTAATCCCAACTTCAAAGGAAACGCAAATACTGCTAGTGAGTTCATAGCCGGGAATCCCAATCCCAATTATGCGGGCGCTTATGTTGATGTTTGGGATCCAGCCGCAAACAAATACGTCCGGGTTTCCAGCAACGGAGTAGTTGATGGTTCCGCACTGCTCATTGGAACGAGTTCAAGACCGATCCGGATTCATGGTCCGGTGACGGTTAACGGAGATGTTGCAATTGGCGGTGTTGTGCAGGGTCAGGGAACTCTTTATAGTGCGAGAAATGTGCACATTTTGAGTTCGGTGACTTATCAGTCCGCTCCTGATTTTCGAGGAAAAAATATTGCGACCATTGAAGGTGTGAACTCAAAGCGAGATGTTTTGGGATTGGCGGCTCGTGGATCCGTTTTAATGGGCGATCCGGAGACCTTTACGAGTCATGAATTGGATCATATGGTGCCGCCATTCACGAAAGCACGAAAGGATGAGAACGGAAACATCATTCCTGCTTGGGATGCCAACAAAGTTGACAGTTGGGGAACAAAGCAGTATATGTCGTTGCTGCTTAAAGATCCTGCTTATAAGGACGCTTTCAAGACGGAAGCTGCAAAAGGCGTGAAGCAGATTGATGCGATTGTTTATACAAACAATATGGTGGGCGGTCAAGCAGGATATTATGGCGGCGGTTTGACGATCAACGGTTCTATGGTTTGTAAGGATCAAGCCGTTGTTGCTTATTCGGCGCCGATTACCATGAACTACGATAGCCGAATCAAAGATCGCGGGGACGATTCTGAACCGTTGATTGACATTGATTTGCCGCGTGGTCCTTCGATCAAGTTCCTTTCTTGGCAAGATAAAGGCTTCCGCATGAAGTAATGAGTAAAAGTATGAGGGCACTTTACCGAATCGGGTTGGGGATGCTCGCCGGGCTACTTGTTTGCTCGGCGACGGCCCAGCAGATTGAATACCGACCTGGTGGTTACGCTCGGGCTCCGATTGCCCAGGATGTGGAGCCGAGCGGCTCGTTTGGCGGTGTCAGCAGGCGGCAGATTTCTCCTGAGACACGGGGTGAGCCCCGAAGGGCTATTCCGGCGGACTCCCGAGGGAGCGACGCTCGGGCGGAGTCATCTTTGGCGGGGGCCAAGTCAGTTGCGGCGGCTTCTGAAGTCATTCGCGTTGAAGTGACAGGGGGTGCTCCTCTCTGGTCAATGATTTTGTTTGGGATTGGAGCAGGACTTGCGCTTTTGATTACAGGTCGGGTTTTGATGGATCGGTTTGTTCCGGCGCAGCCGGTTCCCGCCGTTCGGGCCAAACGGGAAGCTTAGTCGGATTGCATCACGTAGAATCATTTGATGGCTGAGACAGTGATTCCGTCGCGCTTTGGAGAGTTTGGAGGACGATACGTTCCCGAGACCCTTGTGCCAGCGTTGGACGAATTGACGGCTGCATTTGGGGAAGCGTGGGAAGATTCCGAATTTCAGGCGGAGTTTCGCGGATTGTTGCGGGATTATGTTGGTCGCCCAACGCCGTTGACGGAAGCTCCTCGGCTGAGTGATGAAACTGGCTACCTCGTTTCAATCAAGCGTGAGGATCTGAATCACACGGGGGCGCATAAGATCAACAATGCGCTTGGGCAGGTTTTGCTGGCGAAGAGAATGGGCAAGACTCGGATTATCGCCGAGACGGGGGCCGGTCAGCATGGGGTGGCGACAGCGACGATTTGTGCGAAGATGGGGCTGAAATGTGTTGTATACATGGGGGAAGAAGATACGGAGCGTCAGAGATTGAATGTTTTCCGGATGAAGCTTTTGGGGGCAGAGGTTCGCCCGGTGTCGAGCGGAACCAAGACTTTGAAGGATGCCTTAAATGAGGCGATGAGAGACTGGGTGACGAATGTTGAAGACACCCATTATGTGATAGGTACGGCTGCGGGGCCGCACCCTTATCCTTTTATGGTGCGACAGTTTCACACGGTGATCGGCGAGGAAACGCGGGCGCAGTATTTGGAGCGACATGGTGTATTGCCGGATGTTGGAGTTGCGTGCGTTGGCGGCGGGAGTAACGCGATTGGATTTTTTCACGCGTTTGTACCGGATGAGTCAGTTCGGCTTTATGGAGTTGAGGCAGGTGGCGACGGGGTGGCGACAGGTCGGCATGCGGCTCCTCTTTCGGCGGGTCGGCCAGGAGTTTTGCACGGGTCGTATTCTTATTTGATGCAAGATGATGAAGGACAGATTTTGCCGACGGCTTCTGTTTCAGCTGGATTGGATTACCCGGGAGTGGGGGCGGAGCATAGCTACCTTAAAGATATTGGTCGTGTGACCTATCTTCCTGCGGCGGACGAGGAGGTTTTGGAGGCGTTCAGGTGGCTCTCTGAGAAAGAAGGATTGATCCCAGCATTTGAATCGGCTCACGCGTTTGCGGTTTTGCGGCATGGCATGTGGGAGGCGGGGACTCGGGTCGTGGTGAACTTGAGTGGACGGGGCGATAAGGACATGGAACGGGCTTCTCAGATTCTGCGGCTCTAGCTAATCACAGAGATTCTGGATTCGTAGTTCACTCGGCAGAAACCCGGTGAATTCACGTAAAGCATTGCGAATAGCTTGCGGCGATCCAAACCCGCATTGGTCTGATATCAGGGCAATGGAGTCGTTGGAAGAAATAACGCGCTCAATTGCGATTTCCGTTCGGCACCGATCAACAAATTCGGGGAATCCCATATTTGCGGTGGCTTTAAAGAGTCGGCTGAGGTGAAAAGGAGAGTAACCAGCGACTTCAGCCGCACCGCTGAGACTCCAATTTTTTTCCGGATGAGCCTTGATGGCGTTGACGAGATCACTAATTGACCCTCCTGTTTCGTTGAACAGCGGAGTTAGCTGAAAGTGCCTGACAGATTTATTTCTCTCGTGAACTAGCATATTGATCCAGGCGAGATTAAAGTTTGGATACTTATCCAACCGTTCAATTCCTTCGATTGCCCGTTTACAGAGATCGCCAACGACGCGAGAGCAACTTGGCACATGGAATGGTCTAGACACCATATGCGAATGAGTAGGAATTGCCGAATGGTCTTTAATCCAATGGGCAAAAAGCCATTGCTGAGAACCGCGACCGAGCAAGATTTGCCATTTCTCGTCTGGGAGGATGTGCATTGCGGTTCCTTGGCTCATAAAGACTGGTGTTGATCCTTCTTTGAGAAGAAGGGCTGAACCAATTGAGCAGTAGAGAATTCTGTGAAATTCGGTTAGCTCGGAGATCATATGGTAGTTGGGAGAAACGATAAATCCTTGGAGGGCCTGAATTACGGGATAATTTTCTAAGGCCGCGTATCGGTCATCCGGATCGGAGATCACGGCTTTGTTCAAACCTGGTGACTCAACTTCCATAGTTTGTAGAATACGTGACTCTGTGGGAAATTGTTGGATTTTAGAATTACTTTTAATCATTTTTATCTCCCACGGAGTCCTGACCGAAATTTGCTGAATATCCCTACAATGGAGTGGATGAATAGTGGACTTTCGGTCGGAGTCGTAGGTGCGACGGGGGCAGTTGGCTGCGAGATTTTGGGATTATTGCTTCTTCGTGGCTGGCCCATTGCCAATCTGGTCGCGTTTGGAAGTTCGCGATCTGTTGGGAGAACAATCAAGTTTGGAAGCAAGGATGTTGCCATTGAAAACTTTGACTCTGATCACAATCTTGGGCTAGATATTATATTTTTTGCTACAGATTCGGCAGTTTCTCGTCGTTTTGCGGAGAAATCAGCAAGTTTAAGCACCCTGGTTATTGATAATTCGAGCGCCTTTAGGATGGAGCCGGATGTACCACTAGTGATTCCAGAAATCAATTTGGGAGTCGTTCGACCTGATCAGTGGTTGATCGCGAACCCCAATTGCAGCACGATTATTCTGCTGATGGCGGTTGCTCCGCTTCGTATATTCGGTCGAATTCGGCGAATTGTGGTGAGTACTTACCAATCGGCAAGCGGGGCGGGGCGGGACGCGATGGTGGAATTGGAGGAGTCCACTCGGGCATATTTGAAGGGAGAGGGATTTGAACCTAAAGTATTGCCTCATCCCTATGCGTTCAATGTTTTTAGCCATAACTCCGAGATTGACGGGTCCGGTTATAACGGTGAGGAGGTGAAGATGATTCACGAGAGTCGGAAGATATTGGGTGATCCGGAGATTCTGGTGAATCCGACTTGTGTTCGGGTTCCTGTTCTGCGTTCTCATAGTGAGTCTATAACGATTGAATTTGAAGGTCCAGCTCCTGGAATTGATGAAGTGCGGCGTGCTTTGATGGAATTTTCTGGAGTTCGAGTTGTGGATGATCGAGAGCGGAATTATTTCCCGATGCCGAATGATGCGAACGGGGCCGGTGACGTGCTCGTTGGTCGAATTCGCCAAGATGCTTCGAACCGGAACGCGATCAGCTTGTTTGCATGCGGTGATCAGTTGTTGAAAGGAGCAGCACTCAATGCAGTCCAGATTGCAGAAGGACTATTTGACCGGTTTGGTTTGGAAAAGTACTTACTCTCCGCCTCTTCCTCTTAATTCGGTGGGGAGGAATCCAGTGTGTTCGCGGATAGCAGTTCTCATTGCTTGAGGAGATCCGAAGCCACATTGTTCCGAGATCATCTGCATGGGTGTATGGGAATGAAGGATAAGTGGAATGGCTGCTTCGGTCCGGCAGAGTTCAACAAATTTCGGCAGTCCAACAGCGAGATTGGCTCTGAAGATTCTTGACAAGTGAAAGGGTGAATAGCCCGCAACTTGGGCAGCTCGAGCGAGATTCCAATCCGTTTGTGGGCTTGTGAGAATGGATTCTAGTAGGAGTTGTAGGTTTTCTTCTAGCTCACCGGATGACCGAGTGAATTTGAACGGAATGCTGTTGGAAGTTCGATCGTGGATTTGCGAATTGATCCATGCGAGGAGGAGATGCGGAACATCGTCGGTTGCACCATCTCGGAGGCAAATTTCACGGGTGAGAGCCTTGGATGATTCACTTGAATTGTCCAAATGAAAAATGGCTGATGATTCAGAAACGGTTGGAACAAAGAGTCCGGTTGGTTCCCAGTATGCTGTAAGCCAGTTGTGCTCTCCCCGGCCGAGCAGGAGGTCACAGACGAAATTTTCGGCTAGGTAGATACACGATCCTGCTGAGACAAATGTCGTTTTGCCGTCCTCATCAATCAACAATGCAGTTCCAGTCAAGATCTGAAGATAGCGGGCGTAGTCCGGTTCTCTAGAGATCGGGTGATATACGGGAGAATCGAGGTCACAGAGTCGGTGGAGGAAACGCGGGAACCCGTTTGGTCTGGTCAGACCGTTCTGATATCGCGGTTTGTCGGCATCTAATGCTATGTCGTAAATAGGTGGGGTTACGAGAGCAGTTGACCCAGTAGCTCTCACTTTTCGTTCGTTGCCGTTTTCATTTTCTTGGAGGTAGCTCATTATCTCTTTGGCCCGTTCGTTGTGTTGGCAACTATGCTCCAGTAGGGTCTTTGAATAATCTTCGGAAGATTTGGCTCGTTTGTTCCAAATGTTGGAGAAAAACCACTAAAGTTGTCTTTAGGGACACGCGATGGGGCAAAGTAATTGTTCCTGAAAATTCATTTAGTCCTGGCATGAAAGGCCCGGTGAATACGAATTCCAGGTTCAATGTTAACGGGACTATATGATTTTTTGAGTCTGATGAGTGAGTCCGGGAAACAGCTCAGCCGTTTGCATATTCTTGAGGTGAGTGGTGGAAATGTCGGCGAGGACATTGCGGTAGTCCGTTGTCACCTGAAGATCTCCTGGTCCAGTAAGGCTATCTGGGACAAGGGTTGGCCAATCGGCATAAACTTTTCCTCCATTGATGGGTTCACCAAGTAGGATCATGCATCCTCCAGCTCCATGGTCAGTGCCCAAGCCGGAATTTTCGGCAACACGTCGTCCGAATTCGGTTTGAACGCAAATGACGATTCGGTTCATTTCAGCTTTGAGGTCGGTGCGGAATGCAGCGATAGAGTCGGCGACATCTTTGAGGAGTTCATAAAGCCACCCTTCGGTATTACCTTGAGTGATGTGGCTATCCCATCCAACGCTATCGAGGCATGCGACTTCGAGTCCGACATCTTGTTTAATCAGAAAGGCAGTTTCGCGAAATGCTTGCCCCAGTTGAGAGTTGGGATAGTTTGCGCCTGAGTCTGGTTTGTAATTTCGGGGGTCTTGCTCGTTGAGGAGCTTGAGGACACGAAGCGTGTCGCGACCGGCGGCGGCAATTTCGTTTTCGCCGCGGTCATAGAGAGCGGTCAGATCTTGGTGCCAGTTTTTGGAGTCGTTTTGAAGACGATATTCGGATAGATGATTGATGGCGAGGGCACCGTTTGCTCCGCTGAGCGAGTCGGGCATTGTGCTGCTAAAGGCGACGGCTCGCAAGGGTGCCTGTCGCTCAGATGTTGAATTGAGGTGACGCGCAAGCCATCCTCCGTTGACCCGGCCAACTTCGTTTTTGAGGCCAAGTTCCATGGTTGACATGGCTTGAAAATGGCTGTGCGTGGTGTCATAGCTCCCGACGGCGTGGACAAACGCGAGATTGCCTTCGGCGTAGTCGGAAAAAAGGGGCAATAGGGCGGGGTTGATGCCGAAGAATCCGTCGAGGTCAGTGAGGCGTTGACGTTCTGGTTTGCCTGACTTGGGTTGGGCAATGGCAAGGCTCGGTCGAAGCCGGTAGTAGTCATCTTCGCCGTAGGGGGCGACGATGTTCAGCCCGTCGGCACCGCCGCGGAGGAATAAGGAAACAAAGATTGGTCCGTTGCTTCGGTCAGATCGAATATAGGCTTGACCCAATGCGGTCTTTGATCCGGCCCACCAGACTCCACCCGCGATGAGAGATGCGGATGCGGTTAGAATTTGTCGACGAGATATTTGGGGTTGAGGGCGGTCGAGGCGACCGTCTCCGTCGCAGAATGTCCATTTGTGGTTTTTCATCGCCATTGATACTCCGGAGAGGCTAGGGCCAGTGCGATTTGCATAGGCAGTGGTTTTGACTTGAGAATTTGGTTGAGATTCTTTAGTTGATTGGAGGAGGGATCACGGCGAAAGGCAATTGCTACGCCGGATGGGACAGGGAGGTTTAATGCGGTTCTTTTCGGGTCAATGTTGGTGTTATCCAGTCCTCCATTAGTTAGACGCGAAGCGAAATTCCACCTTGGAAGAAGGGAGGCTGTCCATGCGGTTGGCTCGGTTGGGAATCCGTCGGGCATCGGCCACAGGTAGAGGGGTTGCCCCATTTCAGCAAGGAGGTTTTGAACAGGAAGCCCGGCATCGGTGGCGGCGTCTGTGGCGCGAAGGGCACTGACGATGAAATCTAATGGGCGCTTGATTACTGGCTCTGTTGAAGTTGGGAATTCGCGATGGATGATGCGGAGGAGTGCAGGGATATTGCCATCGGTTTTCAAAAATGTCTCCGCCATTTCGGCTTGACATTTGTGATCAGGGTCGCCTAGGAAGTAGTCACAGAGTTTGCGGGTGATATGACGAGCCGTGCTGGGGTGGAGTGCAGCGAGCCGAACCACGGTTTCGCCATCCGAGATGTCTCCACCGGCAGGAATTTTGATTCCGAGAACAACTTTTTCTTCTTTGTCGTGTATTTCGTCGATGAATAAGAATGCCCCTTTCTTTTTGAGGAATCCGCGTTCCTCGGACCATCCCGTGAAACATCGAGCGGCTTCCATAACATCTTTTTGGGTGTATCCTCCTTCGACTCCGAGGGTATGGAGCTCGAGGAGTTCTCTTGCGTAATTTTCATTAGGGTGTGCGGCGGTGGAAGCTTGCTGGTCGAGGTAGAGCAGCATGGCGGTGGATTTCGCTGACGCCATGATCATGTCGGGAAAGTTGCCGAGGGCATGTTTTCGGATGACGTTTCGTTCATCCCACGGTTTGCGGTAGACCGCGAGGCCCTTTTTGGCATAGATGTTAAAGTGATTTGTCCAGAAATCAACCATCCGTTCGCGGAGTTGCCAGGGGGAATAAGTGGCACGAAGGATAGCGGCTTGTTGCATTTGGGCGATGATGGCTTCTTCTTTCCAGTCGCGCAGATCCCAGGGTCCGAGGTGATTGATTTCAAGTCTTTCGAGCCGAGTTACAAGGTGAGTTGGCTCGTCGTCCGTGGGATTGAGCTGAGATTCGAACCATGTTTGTGGAGTGGACTGATTGAACTGTTCAAGATCCGCAGAATGCGGGCCGAATCCGAATCGGTTCAGAGTGGCAACGGCAATATCGTCTTGGGGCAGGGGAGAGGCAATCGGGCTTCGGGCAGCTTCGTAGGCTGCGTTGGCGGCTCGATTACATCCGGTGAGAGCGATTGTGCCGATTCCGGCAGCAGTGAATCCGAGGGCTTCGCGGCGGGTGAGTTTCATTGCTTGGGTTACCTTGTTTGTGTTTAGGATTCGGCTCTTTGCCAGGGTGTCTCTACAGCCCGGCGGCTAAGGAATCCGTGGGCGAAGGATCCAACTGAGGCGAAGAGAATGATGGGGGCAAAGAAGAACCAGCCAAGGAATGGGATGTTGAGTGCCCCAATGATGAGTCCGGCGGCGCGAACGGTGGCAGGGAAAAGAGCCATGGCCCCGTTTTCGGCGGAGCTGCGAATGCGGTCGGTGGTGAGGCGAGTGAGACCAGCTCCACCTACGGCGGCACAGCCGAGGAAGGCAAGGGTAAGGAACAAGGCAAGAATTTTCGTGAGCTGGATAGGAAGGGCCGCAAGGAGCACGATGAGGAAAATAGCGGGGGTGAGAAGTCCGGCTCCGATTGCAATTGTTCGACCGGGGTTGTTATCCAGTTGGTGGGCCATCTTTGCGGCTCGCGCCGGGAGAAGAATGCTGAAGAAGACCATTCCGCAGAAAAGGGAGAGGCTGAAGAGGGCGATTCCGCCGAAGACCATCAATACGTCGCCAATTGTTGTCATGATTTTGGATTTCTCCTTGGATGTCATCTTAAGGGACTTTTTTGTGAGACCAAATGATTTGTTCCGAGCGGGTCTTCTGCCTGGGCCATTGGTTGGTCATTTCAGACGGAAGTCCCGAGAGCATGTCTGTAATCCGTAGGGAGTGTGGTTTTAGGTTCAAAGTGCTATGATTGAGGGGATGGTTGCGCTGGTTTTGACAGGTTTATTTTGCCTTGCGGTGACGTTGGGATTCCGTGGCCTGTTGGCGCGCTGGTTGGACGACTTAGATCCCCAGGAGGCTTATGGGGTTGCGGGATTGGTCGGTCTTGGGCTTTGCGGCACGCTGGCGGTCGGGATCGGTTTGATTCCCGGGGCATTGCGTTTTGGGACAATGGGGATTGGGATTTTGGTTTTAGGTTTGGCGACGTTGGGAGCTAAGAAATACGGGTCAGGACTTCTGAACTCGAGCAAACCGGAAACGGTTGGTTTGGCGGGGGCGGGATTGCTCGCTTTGATGGCTTTCTTTCCGATGGTGGCCTCGCAGACGCCGAGTACAACGATGGATTGGGACTCGTTGGCATATCATTTGGCGGTTCCCAAGCTATGGCTTGAAGCAAACCAGGTGACCTGGGTGCAAACGATTCACCACTCGAATTTTCCGTTTGCGTTGGATGGGCTGTATCTCTTTGGTCTGCAGTGGGGGAATGAGTTCGGGGCTAAGGCATTTATGTTTTTCGTGATGCTCATTGGCGCACGCGCACTGTTTGGATTAGCTAGAAGATGGGGTGCAGGGGAGTGGGCGATTCTGGCACCGATCGCCTTCATGGCTTCTCCGGTCGTGTTATGGGAGTCAGGGACGGCATACATTGATGCAGGCCACGGGCTGTTTGCTGGATTGGGTGTTTTGTACGTTGCGGAAATGGTGTATAGGATGAGCCGAGAAGACGAAATTGGCGGATTGGCTCTGGTTTCTGGCTTGTGTTGGGGTTTAGCGTTGGGCACGAAGTTGACGGGTTTGCAAACATTCTTTGCGGCAGGTCTGTTGTTCTTGATTTTTGGGGCGAAGCGAATGGGCAAGATGGGGAAGCCAGTTGGAGTGGTTGCTGGAGTGGCACTCGTCGTTGCAGGAGTATGGTTTGTGAAATCTGCAGTGTTCACAGGGAATCCGGTTTTTCCGTTCTTTTTTGAGCAACTAGGTGGGCGCGGGTGGGATCAGTGGCGGGCGGATATTTATCGGAATGAGCAACAGACTTTCGGAGTTGGGAAAGATTTGATGTCGCTAGGCCATGCAGTTTTGGGGTTGGGATATCAGCCTGGGCGATATGTGAACCCAGGTCAGACGCTGGGGATGGGATTCCCGACGGGAGCTGTAGGTTTTTTGACGTTATTGACCTTTGTTTTTTGGGCGGTGAGTGGCAAGTTGGGGCCACGTGAACGATTTGTTTTGGCATGGGTTGGATTGTCGTTTTTGATGTGGTTTGTGTTGAGTCAGCAGAGTCGGTACTTGACGTTTTTGGTTGTTCCGGCCTCAGCTTTGGTTGCTTTGGCCCCGAAGAGGATTTCGATGGGGAAGGTTTTGGCGGGGGCGGCAGTGGTTCAAGCACTTGCAAGCATTTATGTTCTGGTCAATTTTGGATTTGCGGATCAGTGGAAAGTGGCGACGGGGAACTTGTCCCCGGCGGATTACCGGAAAAAGACGACCAGTTTTGCGACGATGGCGGATGTGATTAACAACAATTCTGAAGTAATAGAAGTTGCGCTGTTCGATGAGGTCTTCGGGTTTTTATTGGAGAAGAAATACTTCTGGGCGAATCCGGGTCACAGCGATCGGTTGCCGTTTGAGAAGATGGTGAGTGGAGATGACCTGGCTGATGAGCTGGTGCGACAAGGCGTTAGCCACGTTTACTTGTCCAACGCGTTTTCGGATCGCGCTTCGGTGACGAAGTGGCTCGCATCGGCGGGGATGATTGCTGATTTACCGTGGTCAGAAGAAGAGCGGGCTGCGATGCTCGCCAATCGGGAGATTTCGTGGAAGGTGTTGCTGGCCGATGCGGTTCGATCAGGCCGGCTCACAATTGCGAGTGAGCCGATTGATCCGAGGGGATTGCTCTTTAAAGTGAACTAGCTTGGTTCCCAGTCGGATGTTTGGATGAGATCGAGCAAGTGCCACGTAGGGCAGAAGTCGTCGAGCGGGCCGAATTGAGTGTGGTTGAGGCGAACGATGGAGCCATCAGAGTTTTTACGGAACGCACTGATTCCGGGCCAGACACCGGAGTGCTCTTGTCCGTCTTCTGTATATGTTTTGTAGTATCCCATTTCCCTTGAGAACCCACGGTCAGTGTCGTTCACCAGAGCATATGACCAGTTCCGAGACTGAGCGAATTTCTGGGCGGCAGTGAGTTCGTCTGGGGTACAGAGGGCTACGGCAGCTCTAGACTCGATGTGTTTGAATATAGGGTCAAGGATGTCGGCCCAGTGGGTGCAGTAGCTGCAGTTTTCGCCCATGTTGTGGATGATGAACAGGTGGTTGTGCTCTCCGAAAAAGTCGGCGAGGGATTTGACGCCGTGCAGAGTTTCAAATTGGTAGTTCTTCACTTGCTCAGGTGGATTCTTTTGGCGAGCTTCGGCGAGTTTTTGTTTCAGCTCATAGATTTGAGTTTCGAGTTCTGCGATTGTTGACATGGTCACAGAATACACGGTTCGGTATATGGTGCGTTATGGGGTTGGGGCAGAGCGAACGAAAATTTCGAACAAGAGGAGGATGGCAAAAACGATGCAACATGTGAACCAGAGGAACGGGATATGTTTTGAGTTCTTCCTGGTCATGTTCTTTTTAGTTCATGCGATTCTGGCGGATGAATTGAATAGCTCGGTCTAGTTGGGGGTCTTTGCCCGGTATCGCTAGTTGGAATTCACCATCACGTGGGATCTCAACCCGGATATCGGGAGCGAGTCCACCTGAGAGATAGCCACCATCTTCATCGACCCGCCGGCTGATGTCACCCGTTGCCGGGAGAAGGTACTTGGCGATTGTAATTTTTGCGGAGGCACTTTCGGGGAGAGGGTGTAGCTCTTGGACGGAAGCTTTTCCGTAGGTGTGATCACCAATGAGAGTGGCTTTTTTGTAGTCTCGCATGACTCCAGAAAAGATTTCGCTGGCAGAAGCGGACTCCTCATTGATTAGGATTACGATGGGGTACTTATTGCTGATTGCTCGGCCCGTGAGGGTTTTGAGGGTAACTGAATTTGATGGGCTGAGCGGATTACTGCTTGATTGGTCGGTTGCACCTCGGGCGTTGATTGTGACGGCAGGCTTTTCGTCCACGAAGAGGGAAAGCATTTCCACGGCAGCGTTAAGGAGTCCACCAGGGTTGCCTCGAAGGTCGATGATTAGACCAGCGGGGTTCATCCGGTCATATTCGAGAACGGCGGTTTCGAATTGTCGAGGGGTTGGTTCGCTGAACCCGCTGACATTGATGTAGCCAATATCACCTGAGACGATTTTTTCTTCGACCGTTGGGATGATGACTTTTTGTCGGATAATGATGAGTTCTTTCAGGCCAGTGTGACCCGTTCGGATCAGGCCAAGTTTGACTGGAGTTCCTGCGTCGCCCAGGATTCTTTCGACAATCTGGTCAACATCTTTGCCCGCGACGGGCTTTTCATCGACTTCGGTGACGATGTCTCCGACTTGAATCCCAGCAGAGAATGCAGGTCCTGTCTTAAAAACGGTAGCAATCTTTGCGCCGAGGGGGTCTTGTTGGAGTCGAGCACCGATGCCGGAGTAGTTGCCGGAGGTTTCGGTGCTGAATCGTTCGTTGACTTTTGGTTCGAGGAAGTTGGTATGTGGGTCTCCGAGGCTTGCGACAAGTCCAGTCATGGCGGCATATCGGAGTTTCTCTTTGGTTGTTGATTCACCGTGCTTGGCTAGGATGTTTCGGAAGTGAGTTTCAAAAGTTTCTACTGGGGTTGAGGATTCTGCGGCTTCTGTTTGGGTGAGGCGTTGGAAGGCTTGTAAATCTGGAGATTGTCCAGCGAGTACGTCCCGAGCAAAGAACCCGAGACTGAAGAGGAGAAACAGGGTGAATAGGAATGCGACGGGTTTGAGTAGTTTCATTTCGATTCCTCCGATTTTGCGGGGTTGTTCTGGGCGATAGCGGGGAGATTTTGAGTGTATTTTCCGATGGCAAGGGTGTATCCAGAGCCATCAGGAAGGGACTGAATTTCTGTCCAAGCGGTCTCGTTGGGAAGTGTTCCTTCTATTTCGACGTTGCCATATAGGTTGAGAATTCGGGCAAAAGTTGCGGCGGCACCGGTTGTTGAATTGTCGACCAGGAGTTTCACTTTTGGTGGTTTTTCTGGGCCGGTGATAAGGGTTATGCGGCGGTTGACTTGACCAGTTGAGTTGGTGACGCCGCCATAGGTGCCTGCAGGGAGGAATTTGGCAAGAGATCGCTCCATTTCATCGAAATTGCCAATGCCGGAATTGCGCAGGTCGAGGATCATCTGGTCTTCGATGGTGATTGATTGAAGTTCCTGAACGAGATTGGTGAAGAATCGAATCGCGATTGTTCCTTCGAGGGTTTTTTCGATGGGTTTAACTTCGGTTTTTTGTCGACCGACTTCGAGCTTGATGAGCTTGCCGTTGCGGAGAAGTTCAAGAGATATTTCACCTTCGGTACCTGTGAGGAGATAGTCGCGGGCTCGGGACAGGCTAAGAACATTTTCGACCCGGTTTTGGAGATCATCGCGGACTTTTTTGAGTTCGTCGGCGGAAGTCTTGCCTTCAGTTACGGCGGTTTGAAGGTCGCGGAGTTTGCGGACATCTTCTCCGGTGACGATGAATTTACCTTGGGCGGCTCGGAGTTCATCACCTGGCTGGACTCCGGCGGTTTCGGCGGGGCTCCCTGGCATAATGGATGCGATAACAACTTTGGGGAGGAGGAGCAGGGAGTCGGTGGTTTGGTCACCGGATTGGAGTTTTTTGAGTTCCTTTTGGTCGTATTGAAGACTTAGTTCAACGCCGATTCCGGAGTAAGTACCGGCTTGAGATTGGGTGAAGGCTTTGAATTGGTCGGCGTCGTAGAAATTGCTTTCCGGATCGAGGAGACTATTGATCATGCCTCGGACGGCACCCGACGCCATTTTTTGATCGACCTTTACAGGTTCGACATATTTCTGGCGGAGGAGCTCGGCGACTTCGTAAAAGTATTCAGATTCGGTGGTTTCTCCGAATTTATCGGTGGACGCGAGGAGTCCAACTCCAACTGGTTTTGCGGTGGCAAGCGATCCCATTTCGGCGCGGGTTCGGGCAATGTAACCGAAGCATGCGCTGGCGATGATTGACGACACGACAATGATCGCGATCAGGGTGTTTTTGCCTTCTTGCATAGTTGGATGTTTGGGAAGAATTTAGTCTACAAGTTCCGTGCCGAGAAGGTGAACCCGATGAACGTGGCGCTCGCCTAGGTCTGGATTGGCATTTAGGAACACATTGACTATTTCTTTCGCTTGTTCTATTGTGATGATACGCTCACCGAGGCACAAGACGTTCGCATGATTGTGCTCTCGGGCCAGTTGGGCAAGCTCTGGGGTTGTACAGAGTGCGGCTCGAATGTGCGGATAGCGATTTGCCCGGATGCTGACTCCGATTCCGGATCCGCAGATGAGGATGCCAAAATCGTGGGGATGATTGTGGATGTGGTGAGCGACCTCATCGCTGGCGATTGGGTAGTCGAATCGGTCTTCTGATTGCGATCCGACAATTTTTGTTGTGATGCCCTGATTTTGGAGGTAGTCGGAAAGGGCAATTTTGAATTTGTGACCCGCATGATCTGAACCAAGAACAACGGTCAATTCACGCCTCCTTTGAGTTTTTGGGCGAGATCTCGAATGGATTTGTTTGGAGATTCGACGAGTCGGCTGAGTTCTTCTCCCGGAAGGGCAATGGACTTGGCTTGGGCAAGCTGCAGCAGGGCAAGTTGAACGGGTTCAGATTTTGAGCCAACGACGTTGGATACTTCTCCGAGGACGACGGCTTCGGGGAGTTGGGAGAATGCCTTGAGGACGAGAGCCTGGATTGTGGGGTCTTTATCGAGGATCGCAGTTTGATACATTGAGCGGAATTTTTCATCCGGGGTTGCCATGGTTCGTGAGAGGATAGCGAGTCGAACAAGTCGACTTTCGTCTTTGATGCCAGTGAGAGCTTCTTTGAGAATAGCGTCATCTTTGGTGGTCAGAAGTTGGGTGTAGCAAATAGCACGGATATCTTCGCTGGGATCATTCACGGCGAGGAACAGGAGTCGCCGGGCACTCAGCGGAAACGCTGGGTCTAGTCTGCGGGCAATCTCACCTCGGGTATTGGCGATGGGGTCGAAGAGAGAACTAACAAGATACATTTGCGTTGCCTCGGTCTTTTGTAGGCTGAGGAGTCGAGCGGCTTGCACTCGAGTGTGCCAGCTGCGGGCGCTGAACAAGAGATTGCCTTGGTCAAGGTACGTCCCGGGATCGGTTATTGCCATAGCGGCGACCCGACGGTTAAAGTCAAATGGTCCGTATTGAATGGTTTTTAGAAGTTCAGCTTGGGCTTCCGGTGTTTTGAGCTGGGCGAGGGCCTTGCAAGCGAAGAATGCAAAGGCGGAGTTTGCATCCCGAGACAGTTCGCCAAAAAGAAGAGTTTGGGTGTTCACGGGTTGATCAGCGATCACACCTATAGCAGCAACCGAATTCATCCGGCTGGTGCTCTTGACGATTTCTTCAAGCTGGGGATTTGGAAGATTGGGATCAAATGTGTCGAATGAATGTGCCTCGTCCGGAGTGATGGATTCCGTTTTTGTATCGACAATTCGGATGGATTGAAATTCAATTTGGCGGGCTTCTCGAAGGAGTCGCGAAGAGGGGATTACGACTGGCGGCGGGCCGAGAGTGATGCGATAGATCGGTGATTTGATTGTGGTGAGCGGAATATGGTAAGTCTGAAAATTATTGGGGTCAAATGCGCGTCGGTGATACGCGGAGGCTGAAAGTTGCTTTGGGCCAGTGATTTGGATACTGCCAAGGAAGCGATTGTCCTGACCGTAGCAATTCACAGAGATGACTTCTTCGATTGAAGATTTTACGGTGAACTCCAAGGACTTTGCGGAGGGATCGAGGACAGCGGGGTTGGCTTTTTGGCTGATGATTTCTAGCCATCCGGTGGCTTGGAATCCAAGTTGAGTGTAAGTATTGGGAGTCGGACTGAGTGCGGCAAACGGTTGAGTTGGTTGAAAGTTACCGATTGGTTTAATTAGTGGGAGAAGATCACCATTTTGAGGAAGGGCCGGATCGTTTTGCAGTGCTGGGGCTGTGAACTTGAGGAGAGAGCTCAGAGTAGTTCCGGATTCAACGGAATAGATGTACCAAATTCGCCCCTTGGTGTCCAGTCCTCGCTTGGGGTCGCGAAGGGGAAGAGGTGAACCTGCCAAGGCAAAATCTTGTGGGATAGTTAAACCATTACCTGTTAGGGCAAGGGTGCTGTCTTCAAGTAAGTAAGCCGTTGTATCAATTGGCAAGTTATGGAGTGGGAAACTTGGATCGAGGGGGGTGATTGGGCTCGGGGTTCTTTCAACTGGGTTGAGGTTGCTTGTCCATGACAAATCGACGCTTGGGACGACAGTTTGGGGGAAAACCGAAGTGCGAACTGCAAGTCGGTTCGTTTGGGGCGCAACGGTCATCTGCCACTTAGTTGCATGATAAAGATAAGCGGCAAGATCTATGTCGGAACTGTTGGGAGTCACCCGATGCAGGGGGATAATACTTATGAGGGATTCATCGAGAGGGCCATTCCAAATCTCGGCGAGAGGGGCGGTTGTCAGAGCGAGGATGACGTCAAAAGGGCCATTGTAACTGGGATTGTCGCCAAGAAACAGGGTGTCATTGACGTTAGGTGCGACATAAGCGGCAATTTGTGCCGGGCCTTGCGCGGGATCGGTCAGGAGAAGAAGATCATCGTCTTCTGTGAAAGAAATCTCTGGCTCAAAACCTGTTGCTCTGATAAGGGTCTTATATTGTTCAATGGCATTTGTATAGGCTTCTCGTTCGGGCCCAATGAGAATTGTTCGGTCTTGTATGTATTTGCCTTGGAACCGTGCGATAGTCAGCGATTCGCTATAAAGAAAAAGCTTTATTTTCAGTTTAGGGAGTGATTTTGTGGCGTTAACGGCGGCTTGTTTTGCAATTGATTGCCAAAGATCAGGCGCATTTGGATCAACGATCTGGGCTCCGAGAGTACGGTCGTTGACTAGTTGGAACGACTTCCCCTGGATTGTCACAAGATTTTTTGGAGTTGCAAACGGAGGGATTGGCCTGGGTGCATCTGCGGCGGATTGAAGTGGGGATGAGTTCATCCCAAGCAAGAGGGCAGCGCAAGTCAGGCCGATCATTTCGTTTTAGTATGTCCTTTGGTTCCGATACCGCTCAATCCCTTGGGGATCAATCGAAAATCCGGATGTCGTATTCACTAGACGCGTGACCATCGCCACGAGTGAACTTTAGGCCGTCTTTTTTCCCCAAGGCATCGAGATCAGCGGGGAATTTCTCAATCATGCCGAGGACGACCTTCCGTGCGTTTTCGGCGTTTTGTTGAAAGACTTCGAGGACGCTGTGAGCGGTTACTGCTTCTACATCGGCAACAACTCCGCTGTCGTAGTCGGTCACCAAGCCAATGTTTACGACGGCCATTCCGAGTTCATGGCAGAGATATCCCTCGGGATATTGAGTCATGTTGATGATTTGCCAGCCCATTTTGGTGAACCACTCGGACTCGGCTTTCGTGCTAAATCGGGGCCCTTGGATGACGACAACGGTTCCACCGTCGTGTGCTTCGATTCCGTGTTCACGAATTGTTTCGACGGCGATCTTCCGCAGGGTTTCGTCGTACATGAAGGCGGGAGATACGTGGCTGGTAATAGGGCCATCGTAGAAGGTGTCGGCGCGTCCGTTCGTTCGGTCAACAAACTGATCGGTCACAAGGAATGAGCCTGGTGCAATTTCTTGTTGGAGTGAGCCTACGGCACAGGGGCTGATGATGGCCTTAACCCCGAGTTTGTGCATTGCCCAGACGTTGGCCCGGTAATTGATTTTGTGCGGGGGAATGGTATGTGTTCGCCCATGACGAGGAAGGAATGCGACTTTTCGACCTGCGACGGTTGCGAGCATAACGGCATCGCTGGGCGGGCCGTATGGGGTGTCAACTTTGACTTCCGTGACATTTTCGAGGAGGCTGTAGAATCCCGAGCCTCCGAATACACCAATTTCTGCGACTGACATTGTGGTTGGTTTAGTTTCCTTTGATTGTAGCGATGCGTCCGATTCCGGTTGCGATTCCTTCGAGGAGTTTGTCGACTCGGGCACCGTCGCGGAGGAGGATATCTGGGTCTACACCAACGATATGCCCTTTGGCAACGGCAGGAACGGATTTGAGCGATGGGTCTTTGATGATTTTTTCACCGTCGCCGATTTTGGTGAGGATGATATCGGGATTGAGGGTGATCAACTTTTCGGCGGTGATTGGTTCAAACTTTCCGGTGTCGGGACCGACGTCGGTTGCTCCAGCTTTGGTGAGGTAGTCACCGAGGAGGGTGTTCTTGCTTTGGATCATGTATCCGGTTGTGGGATCACCAATGATGACGGCGATCTTTGCGCCTTCGGGCATGTTTCCTTTGAGGAGGGAAAATCCGCCGTAGACTCGGTCGAGATATTCACTGGTGGATGTTTCACCTCCAGCATCGGATGCGATTTTGATAATTGTATTTGCGTATTCCTCTGCGGTTTTGAGGTTAACAACCATGACATCAAGCTTAAGATCCTTGAGTTTTTGGATTGTAGCTTCGGAGTATAGATCGGCTTCAACGATGACTCTTTGTGGATTTAATTGGGTGATCAGTTCGAAATTGGGTGTTGTGCCTTTGACGACAACAGCGGCTTGAGCAAGTGTCGCCGGATAGTTACACGAGTCAGTTTTTCCAATCAATCCTGGGCCGGAAATTCCAGCAACAGACAAAATTTCCGTAGTGTTTGGTGAAAGGCTAACATATTCTCGAACGGGTTCAAATTTTCTAGCCTGACCACCGATAGACTGATCGGACTGTTGACACCCCGTGAAGGTAAGAAGAATGGGGAATGCGACTAATGCGGGCGAAACTTTCAGCCTCATGGTGATATTCTGGCAGACAACGCAGATTTGGGTTTAGTTCCCGGTTCTGCATTTTGGAGAATCGATGGCAAAGATTTCAGTTCAGCTTTACACGTTGCGGAGTTTGATGGAGAAGGATTTTTGGGGGACTTTGACGGGACTTAGTCAGGCTGGGTTTAAGAATGTAGAGATGGCGGGTTTGGGTGGTTTCACGGCTGAGGAGGTTCGAACTGGCCTGGCAGAACGGGGAATGAAGGCTCATTCGATGCACGTTGGCTTTGAGCGAGTGCGTGATGACATGGATGCGGTTGTTGCCGAAGCCCACACACTCGGGTGCGAGTTCGTTGTTGTTCCATGGATCGACCCGAAAAAATTTGAGAAGCAATGGATTGGAGTTGCTCAATCTTTGAGTGGTTTGGCGGATCGGTTGAGGGGTCATGACTTGTGGCTGGGATATCACAATCATGCATTTGAGTTTGAACTACAGGATGGGCGACCGGGATTTGAGATTTTTTGGGAGAACGCGTGTGAGAATTTGATTGCCGAGCTTGATTTATTTTGGGTGAAGAAGGGAGGGCATGATCCGGTGGACTGGATGACGAGGCTCGCGAAGAGATTGCGACTGGCTCATTACAAGGATATGGATTTAAATGGGGAATTCACGGAGATTGGAAGCGGAACGCTAGATTGGCGATCCATTGTCCCTGTGAGTCGTGAAGTTAAATTGGATTGGGCGGTGATCGAAAATGATGATCCAAAAGGTGATCCACTTGCAGCGGTGATTCAGAGCCGTAATTACTTGTTGGGATTGGGCCTGAAAGACTGATGTCCATCCGGCTCGTTGTTTTTGATTTGGGCGGAGTGATGATTCGTATTCGCCATGCTTGGTCAGAAATTTTGGCTGAGATGGATCTGCGCTTGCCGGATGGGTTCACCTCCGATCGATTGGCGGATCATCGCGCTTTGTCGGCATATCAAAACGGGGAAATTGGGGAAGAAGATTTCCTGATAGCGTTGTCCAACGAATTTGGATTTGGAGTTGACCAGGTTCGTGAAGCTCATCAGCTGATTCTGCGGGAAGATTATCCTGGCGCGGCTGAATTGGTGAATGACCTGCGGAAATCGGGAATCAAGGTCGTTTGTTTGAGTAATACAAACGAGCTCCATTTTCGCGAATTTTTTTCGGGTCGGTTTCCAGTTTGCGAGGCTTTCGATGAACTTTTGGCGTCGCACCGACTTGGCTTAAGCAAGCCTGATCCAGCGATTTATGCGCTTGTTGAGGATCGATACGGTTTTCAAGGTACTGAGATTATTTTCTTTGATGACAATTCTTCGAATATTGAAGCAGCAATTGCACGGAACTGGTCAGGAGTATTGATTGATCCCGAAAGTGATCCGCCTTTTGTCATTCGACAAGAACTGGTTCGGCGGTCAGTTCTTGAACGTTGAACACGAAAACAATTGTCCAAGCAGCCTCGCAAAGCATTGCGATTGGGAACTGGAGTTTGAGGGGAAGGACATAGATTGAACTCATTACGGGGAACCAGAAAATCCAGCAGAGGATGACTCCAGGAAGTACGTTTTCTCGGTAGCTAGAGGGGATTATGACTTCTTTCCAGGCGGATATCTGAAAAGCTCGCTTTCTCCAGATTAGCATTCCGGTGGCGAACGGAATGCTAAGAAATGGGCTGAAGACGAGCATATCGAACAAGACCTTTTTTAAGACCGTAGCGGGATCATTAGAAGCTGAGAAGAGCGAGACTTGAACGAAATACAGTAGATAGACCAGGAAACCGATGATTGAGTAGACGATTCCGACATAGGTTGCGGCGACTGCCCAAGAATTGTCGAGTTTCTTCACTTTGCCAGTCAAAATTTTTGCGATTTCCGGGAGAACACCTCCGGCGACAAAGCCGGCGAGGAGTACGGCGATGATTCCGCCCTGTTCTCTCCACTGGCTTACTTGATCAAGTGCTCTAGTTGCGGTTGGGATGTTGAAGTACGAATAGACGAGTAGAGCGTTGGCTAGTTGGATAACGAGCATGGGGGGCCACGTTGCTCTGATTGCCGTGAGCACGGTTGAGAATGCGGTCTTCTGCGAATGAGGGGTTTGTTTCATTCTGGCGGGGGATTCTCGATGTTTGGAGACTGAACCATAAAGACGAAGAGGAGGCTCCATGCGGCTTGACAGAATGCGCTGACGACGAATTGGATCCTTTCGGGAAGCCAGTACATGCCACTTGTAATGGGGCCCCAATATGACCAGCACATGATGAGGGCGGGGAAAACGTTAGCCTTGTATTGATCAGGTTTGATGACTTGAGACCAAGCTGAAAACTGGAACTTAGCTTGTCTCCATTTAAAAAGTCCGACACCGAGGGGGATGCTGAGAAATGGGCTGAAAATTAACTGGTCGAAGAGGACCTTTTTGAGGACGGTGGGAAAGTCCCCGGTGTCTCCGAACAAGATTACTTGAAATTTGAACATGTAGTAGACGAGAATTCCGAGAGCAGAGTAGACGATTCCCGTGTAGAGAACGAGTTTTAGCCACTCTCCGTCATATTTCGGCTTTCGACCGACGATGAATTTTGCGACTTCAGGGATGAGGGCGCCCGCGATAAAACTGGACCCGAGAATAAATGCGAATAGATTTTGGTCTTTGAAATCAGATGCGCGGTCGAGGAAGTCAGTTATTGCAGGAATTTGAAAGTAGCCGATCACGGTGATGATGCAGACAAATTGGACAAGGAGCATGGGTGGCCACATTGCGCGAAGAGAATCGATGCCGGGCCGGAAATATTCTTTGATAGGAGTTTTTTGCATCGGCGATGCAGTGTGGCACTGGGTAGGATGGGTTTATGGGGCTTCGCTCTGGATTGGTTTTGGTCGGGTTGGGGATTTTCGGATTGGGCTTATCCCAAGATATTTCGGTTTGGGATTTTAAGCAAGGCAACTATTCCTTGTCGGTTCCCCGACCTTTTGATCCGGTGGGGTTCAGAGTTGGTACTCGGCATATAACGAGTAGTGAGGTGGTGGAGTATATGAAAGCCGTTGATCTGGCTAGCGATCGAGTCTCTGTGGGTGATTACGGTCGCAGTTTTGATAATCGTGAGATGCCGTTCGCAGTGGTTTCGTCATCGGAAAATTTGAGGAATATAGGGAAGATTGTTGTAGAAAACCAGAAGAATGTTTTTGAAGCGGATCGGGTTACGGATGCTGACCTTGAGAAGAAACCAGTTATTGTTTGGGTCGGTTGCGGAGTCCACGGCAATGAGGCTAGCGGGGTTGAAGCGGGTTTGATGACGCTTTATCATTTGGCGGCAGATCGGTCGGGGGAGACGGAAAAGATGCTTCAGCAAATGGTTGTCATCATCGCGCCGAATTACAATCCGGACGGACGGGATCGGTTTGCGAATTGGGTGAATAGTCAGCGGGGAGCTTTGGCTCTGCCCGATGGACAGGATCGGGAGCATTCGGAGCCTTGGCCTGGGGGGCGGACGAACAAGTATTGGTTTGATTTGAACCGCGATTGGTTTCCTTTGACCCAAGTGGAGTCATGGACAAGACATAAGTTTTTTACAGCATATCGCCCGCAACTGGTGTTGGATTACCATGAGCAGGGAGGCGAGAACTACTTCTTCCAGCCGGGAGTTCAGAGCCGAGTGAACCGATTTACTCCGAAACGAAATCAAGAGTTGACATTTGATTTTGCTCGCTACTATGCAAAGGAGTTGGAGAAGGTCGGCGAGGCTTACTTCACCGAGCAACGGTATGACGATTTTTATATTGGAAAGGGGTCAACATATCCGGATGTCACGGGTTCGGTCGGGATTTTGTTTGAACAGGCTTCGAGCCGAGCTTTGCGGCGCGAAACTCCGTTGGGCGAGCTAACCTTTGGGAACACGATTCGAAATCAAGTTGTGACGGCGTTGGCCTCTTTGGAAGCAGCTCGGGACATGCGTATGACCCTTTTGAAGTATCAGCGCGATTTCTTCCGAGACGTTCCGAGTACGGGTGCGGCGTTTGAGGTTGAGAAGGATGAAGCGGGGGCAAAGCTTGTTAATCTGCTTTTGCAGCACGAGGTTAGGGTGGAGGATCGCGGAAAGTGGGTAGTTCCGGTTGATCAGCCTCTTGGTCGCCTTGTTCAGGCGATGTTTGAAGCGCAGAAGGAGTTTGATGACACGGTTTTTTACGACATCAGCGCATGGAGCTTGCAATATGTGACGGAAGCAAAAGTCAAGAAAATCACTCTGCCGGACACCCAAATGGCGATGAAAGTGACGGTTGTTTACAAACCGGTTTCATTCTCAGTTGGTGGTTATGTGAAAGCAGAGAATCCGGTTGGATTTATCTTGAGGAAAGGGACAACGGGATTTCATGGGGCGGTTTTTGACGCGATGGAGAGTGGTCGAGTGGCTTATTTTGCGACGCGGGCGATTGGGTCGGCTGCACCGGGCGATGTTTTCATTGCCGGAGGAAGTGAAGACGAGAGCTATTTTGCGGCACTTGCTCGGGATAGGAAGGTTAAGGTTGAGGCAGTTCCGGGACAGACGGGCGAGATTGTGAGTTGGGGCGGAAATGCGGTGACGCGGTTGCCGAAAGCTCGCATAGCGCTCCTAGTTGGTGAAGGAGTTGATTCTAACAATGCGGGTGAAGTGTGGTGGATGCTGGATCGAGAGCTTGGGATACCGGTGGCGTTACTTGATGCATCGCGGGTTTCGACATTGGATTTGGCTCGTTACTCTGCAATATTGGTTACGGGCGGGCGGTATCCGGCCGACGCAGGAGAAGCACTCGCGACGTATGCTCGGGGCGGCGGTACGGTCGTAGCGACGGCCAGCGGGGCGGTCTGGGCAAATGGCACGCCTTTGGGAGGATTGAAATCGGCTTCGGTTTCGGCGGACTATTCGGGGATGAGCTTTGGTCAGCTTCAGGAGGCACGACAAGTGGATTTGGCTCCGGGGGCAATATTGGCGGTCGATTACGATTTGACTCATCCATTGATGTTTGGGGTTGATTCTCCAGCGGCTTTTCGGGAGGGTGCTTCTTTCTGGGAGGTTCCGGTGGAGTCAGGGGTAGTTGTCGGTCGGTATCGGTCTGAAGCGGTTTTGTCGGGCTTCGTTGGTCCGGGGGTTGCGGAGCTTGCGGGTGGGAAAGTAGCGATTTTGGCAAAACGTCTTGGGTCCGGAAGGGTGGTTTTGTTTGCGGATAATCCAAATTTTCGCGGTTTTATGACAGCTCAGCGACGAATCTGGCTCAATTCAATTTTCTTTGGACGGGCGTTTTGATTCGAGAAAAGTTTGCCGGAAAAAATACCGGGAACTGTTAAAAACACTTTAACGTCAGACATGATTTGAGCTATCATGCTTTTTCGGCGTGCGGCTCGAAATGGGCCAGCTGCCTGTTTCCCTGGAGAAATCCTCGAATGAAGCGAACTGCATTTACCCTCATTGAACTCTTGGTCGTTATCGCGATTATCGCGATTTTGGCCGCGATCCTCTTCCCCGTTTTTGCTCAGGCGAAAGATGCGGCTAAGAAGACCCAATCGATCAGCAACTTGAAGCAAACCGGTACATCGGTTGCGATTTACAATGCTGACTACGACGATGTGATGCCACCGAGTGCTTACTTCGTTGGCCTTGGTACTTTGAACCAAGTCCATTCCGTTTACGATGCATTGCAGCCGTACATGAAGAACAAGCAAATTTTGGTCAGTCCGTCCGACGGTCAAGGTCAAAGCTGGAGGGATCGTCTGGTTGCTCTTGGTTTGAATCCGATGCCGAATGGTATTGAGCGTGCGAGCTACATTCCGAACCTTGGTTTGTTCGGCGAGAATCTTTGTGGATTCAAGACCGCAAAGACTCCAGTCGTGAGCGCAACTGCTCTGGAAACCCAAACAGACACCATCATGTTCTTTGATGGCTACATTCGACGAGCGATTCCAACTTTGGACTACTTCACGTTCATGGGTATGGCGCGACACGCGGATGGCTTGGTCATTAACTTCGCTGATACTCACGCAAAGTTTTTCCGTGCAACTGCTGTGAACGGCATTGCTAAGGATATTCCGACACCGACGGGTAGCCGTGCTCCGGTTTACTACAGCTGGCGACGCGATGCCGTTAACTGCGGATCATCCGCACTTTGTAAGACCGAAGGAACGTTGCAAACCGTTCCTATCGCTCCAACTGGCTTTACGCTTGACGGTGTGACGGGCCCCTACAACGACTTGCACGGTATTCCGGGCAGCAACATTACTGACTCCGAAGACACGGCTTCTTGCCCGTAAATATGGAATTGGAATGAAAGTGGGCGGATGGCAGTTGTCATCCGCCCATTTTCTGTTGATGAGTTTTCGAATATCGAGTAGAACGGGTTATGACTTACGACAAGTTAGATGAAGCTGGAATCGCGTATGAGCTGGGGACAGTTGACGGTTGGACGATTGATCGGGGGGCGTTGACGAAAGAGTTAGCGTTTGAACGTTATAAGGATGGTTTAGTCTTTGCGGGAGCGGTTGGATTCGTGGCGGATGAGTTGAATCATCATCCGGATTTGTTTGTTGGATATGGGAAAGTTCGGGTGAGTATGGTGACCCATGATGCGGGTGGTGGTTTGACAGCGTTTGATTTTGAGCTGGCGCGGCGGATTGATCGGCTGGGTCGATGATTAATTTGAAGTCTGAAATTATTCGGGCGTAAGTCCACTTACGCCGATGGACAATTGGGATTTTTTACTTCACCCTCTAACCCCTTCTCAATTAAAACGGAGAAGGGGGATAGACGAGCATTTTGTTCAATTTCGGGCGATGAGGATGGCCCAGTAGTGCTGGTGAGTCACTTTTCCGGTGTCTTCATCAAGATAAGTGTGCCCAATTCCGATTGACTTTGTTGAGGGTGAAAGGAGATCATCGCGGTAATCCTTTAGGAGCAGGTTTGCGATGGTCTTGATACTTGGTGCCGAGGAGATGACGCCGATAGTGGATTCGGGGGCACCGTTCCGTTGCGCTAACTCGGTGAGCGATTGGTTTATGCGGCCGTCGGTAAGATCAAAGAAGTCGCCGTCGACCATGCTCACTGTCCACGCTTGGGCAGTTCGGGCGAGCATAGGATCGAAGGTGAGGGGGGCAAGATTTTTCTCGGCTCGAATCGGATTGACTTCGTCGAGGACGACTTTGGCTAATGAGGCAAGGAATTCGTCATTTGGCCCGAGGAGAATTGTGCCGTTGTTTTCCGACTGGGTTTGGGTTTCCGGTTGCCACGCGGTTTGAACAACTGGTCGTGCCAGGTTGCGGAGTGCAAATAGCTCGGTGAGTTCCTGGCCTTTACCGGGTGGGGTGAGACGGGCGATGGTTGTGATTCGGTCGCCGATGAGGATGTTTTGGAATGAGAGTGGTTCGGTCAGGCCAAAAATGCTGAATCTTGACTTGGCATCAGCGACAAGATATTCACGGGTAGGACGGGTGACGCTTTGAAGCCCTTTGCCGTTAGTATCTGAAGCGATGAGATCGAGGATAAGGACTTGGCGGTCCCGATCAATATTTTTGATCACGCCCTCGTAACGTCCGTAGCCTTTGGGAATGGTGAGGTCGGGAGCAGGGGCGAATACGACAGGGGAGGAGAGTTTTTTGGCGGCACTGAGGCTCGGAGCGGCGTTGTAAACGGCGCCAGTGGCTTGGCTCCAAATTTCAAAGTGGATGTGGGGGGCGGTGCCTTCGGCATTGCCTGAATCACCGATCCAACCAATGAGTTGACCGGGGAAGACCCGTTCTCCATTCCGGATCCCTGGTGCGAAACAGAAATCGGCGGTGCCTTTGCCGTCATCGGTTCCGGGTGAATCGTTGTTCATATGATAGTACTGAGCCGTCCATCCGTTGTCACCTTCGATTGTGATGATGTTGCCGGCGTTGCCCCGACCAGTGAAGAGAAACACGGTGCCGGAAAATGTTGCCACGGCGGGGGTGAGTTTGGAGGCCATGAGGTCTTGACCGAGATGTCGCCGGGTTCCTCCACCTCGGGAAGCGAGGAATGTGTCCGACCAATTGTTGCGTCCGGCGATAGGGAATATCATGGGGACGACGACGCGATCCATGCAGACTTTATCGTGCTCGATTGGGTTGAGTCCGGCGGGAATGACGGGGGTTTGGGGCAGGGTTTTTGGATCGGGGGTTGGGATGATGATTTGCTCGGCGATGATCGAATTGCCGTTCGGTTTGCCGTATATCGCGATTGGTGTTCCTGGTTTGAGTTCGCGAATTGAAATCCAGCGGTTTTGATTATTGATGTAGTAGACGGGGGTGATGGCATCAATCGAGAACGTGTGGGCGGCGGGAGTTCCGTAGAAGAGTTCCGTTCCGTCGGGACTGACGAGGGTATCCGTGTTGGCCCGAATGAGCTTTCGAGAGATGTCGACTTCGGTGATTTGGGTAAGAAATTTTGATTGACCGGGTCCGGGTTGGGGGAGTTGCGCACTATTGGGGAAGGAGGAGTAGCTCTCTAAAGGCGAACCACTTGGGCATGCAGTGGCAAGTATTGGAAGCATGCAAAGAGCGAAGGCAGAGACTGGGAATTTTCGGGAAAAGCTCATGTGTTGTTTGAGGTTTTGATCAGTTAATGGTGATTATGGGACGATTTAGGGTGGTTGGGAGACTCTCCGGACGGGATTTTGGAAATTGGAGGAAGTTGATATCGATGAGGGGGTTCGGATGGGTATGTATACATCAAATAAGAAACAGTAGACAAAGATGTAGAAGTTTACTTATTGGATAACGAATTTGCAAAAATTTTCAATAAAGTGTTGTTTTTTCCCATGAAATCCCGTATAGTTCCAATCAATCCAGTTTGGAAACCATGAGGGTGAACGAGTTGGGTTTTTTGGACGGGGTGTCCGAAATGAAGCGGGAGGGGGTCGATGCATGGATGCATTCGACCTCTTTCTATCTAAAACGCCAGCCAAGGAAGGTTATTGAGAGTTATGGACAGTGAAGCGATGAAAACGGATCATCTGGCGGCTGTCCAATCTTTGCTTTCGGGTCGTGATGAAACGACGATTGATAAAAAGGGACGCATGATGTTGCCTAAATCTGTGCGCGATGCGGTGGGAACCAATTTTGTTTTGATGGTCGGGAAGAAGGGTTGTCTTGAGGTGACTTCCAATAAGTATTACTTAGAGCTGTGGGAAGAGATTGGCCGATACAGCCCGCACTCGGATGCGCGTCGTGATTATGCCTTGGAAGTCATGGGGAATGCGAAAACGGGTATCGAGGCCGAAGAAAGTGGTCGTTTTGTGGTGCCAAAAGATTTGGTCGAAGAATGCCGTTTGCCCAAGCCGGGTGAAGTGGTGATCATTGCGGCTGGTGATGTGGCAGAGATTTGGTCCAAAGAAGAGTACGAAAAGTATAAGGCTGATCGCAAGGGATATAACGCAGAGCGCCGAACTTATATTTCTGAACTTCGACGTGAGATGATCGAAGAGGGGCGGGTGAACTGATGGTGATGTCGCACGTTCCGGTCATGGCGCGCGAAGTGATGGATATCTTGCCGCTGCGTCCAGGGGCAACGGCGGTTGATGGCACTTTGGGTTTGGCTGGCCATGGAAAGATGATGTGTGAGCGAATTGCTCCCGGTGGTTTGTTTGTGGGTTTGGACTGGGATGATGAGATGCTTTCCGAAGCGAAGTCTCGTTTGGTGGATGTAAAAGGGGTTGAAGTTCGGTTATTTCGGACGGATTATCGGTCTTTGCGGAGCAAGTTGGACCTTGCGTGTTCGGAGGCAGGCCGCGTCCCGGAGGCGGACGCGGTGCTGCTTGATCTTGGTTTGAACAATGCTCAGATAGAGGATGGTGATCGGGGGATTTCCTTTCGGCAGGAGGGCGACCTTGATATGCGCATGGATCGTTCTAAGGGCGAACCCGCTAGCGCGGTTTTGAATCGTATTTCACCCATCGAGCTTGAGAAAGCGTTGTGGAATTTCGGCGATGAGAGATGGGCCAAGCGAATTGCGCAGGTGGTAGTCGATCGGCGCAAAAATCATCCTTTGCGAACGACTGAGGATTTGGTGGATTGCGTTTTGGCGGCGGTTCCGGCGGCGAAAAGGGATAAGCGAATTCATCCTGCGACGAGGACGTTTCAAGCGGTTCGAATTTTGGTCAATGGGGAGCTTGACGAGCTTGATGAAGCTCTGTCGGATGCGGGACGATGCCTTGCGCCGGGAGGCGTGATGGTTATTCTATCCTATCATTCGGGAGAAGACAGGGCGGCAAAAGCAGCGATTAGGGATCTGGTGAATGGTGGGGGGTTTGAAGCGATTTACAAAAAACCATTACGACCGCAGGCGGATGAGATTGCCGTGAACGGAAAGGCGCGGAGCGCGATCATGCGCGCCGTTCGCCGGATTAAGGACGAGACAACATTATGAGTGCAGCACCCTACATTACAGTCCGAGAGCGAGTGGCTGAGACCAAGAAAACGGCTCCTCGTGGACAACGAGTTCGCAAGGCCGAGAGTGTTCGCGTTGTAGCGCGACCGGCGAAGAAAAAGTCGCACTCCAAAAGTGTTTCGACGTTTGGTTTGTCCACGATTGAATTTGCGATGGCTCAGGCCGTGACGTTCGTTGTCTTGGCAGTTGCGACGTTCATGATGTCGGTTTTGCTTGGCAATACCATGGGAGAGTTTGAGCGGCGCAAAGCCGTTGATGCGGGAACTAAAGTGAAGGTCGCTGAGGCAGATATGGTGCGACTTCGCGAGCAATATGACCGTCTGAACAGTGCTTCTGACATTGGTGACTGGGCGATAGCGCGGGGGTTCACTCCGGCTTATGGGTTGGGGGCAAGTGAAGGATATGTCGCGGCGGATTAAGAAGTCAGGTGGGCAAGCTCAATCGACGAGGGCCATGACCCGTCCCGTTGGTTGGATGTTGGGAGTGGGGTTTTTGGCGGCGGCTTTGAGTCAGGCCAATGTGCAGGTGGTCAATCGTCGGACAGTGATGACGAATGCCCTCGAGAAGGGGCGTTATGAGATTGAAGATGATCTGATGGCTCGGCGCGGCTCGATTTTTTCGAGTGACGGGATGATCATGGCGCAGAATCAGGATGTTTATCGATTTCAGTTGTTTTATGATCGCCTTCCAAAATCGCCGGGGTTTTTTGCAGAGTTAAGCCTGGCGACGGGAATTTCGGTGGATGATTTGCGCCGTCCGGCAATGCTAGGGGAAAAGAAGCGAGCTTGGAAGTCGCCGATTGTCGGAAGCGAGGCTAAAGCTGTTCGGTCGTTGATGCGGCGATGGAATGCGGACGGAGTGTCTCTGGAGAAAGTCTTGGTGCGAAGCTATCCTTTGGGATGGACGGCGAGTGGCATAGTCGGTTTGGTACGAGCGGATAAAGCGATCAACGGTCTTGAGAAAAGCTTAGATTCTGCAATGGGGGGTCAGGATGGGGAAGTCCGCGGATTTATTGACCGAACCGGAGCCTTTATGGCGGTTGAAGATCACGACCTGCAAAAACTGGTTCAGGGCAAAGATGTTACGTTAACGATAGATAGCATCTTGCAGAACGAGGCGAGTTTGGCGGTTCGACATGCGGTGGAGAGCAACAATGCAGAAAGTGGAGCAGCCGTGGCCATTGATCCGAAGACGGGCGATATTTTGGCAATGGCAAACTTTCCTACTTTTGATCCGGAAGGGACGATTCATGACAATGAGGATATGAATGTTGCTTACCGCGCACTTTTTGAGCCGGGTTCGACATTCAAGGTGATGACGCTGGCCAAGACCCTCGACATGGGTGGATATGGGCAACGGGATCGGATGCAATGTGGTGGATCGATCACAGTGCCGGGGAAAACTATCCGGTGTTCTCACGGTGCGCATGGCGATATCGATTGGGAGAAAGCGATTGCGGAGAGCTGTAACGTTGCAGCTTCTCGATGGGCGCAGAAGATCGGAACGGCTGAGATGCGGCAGTTTGTGACAGATTTAGGCTTGTTGGAAAAACCGAATCTTGGTTTGCCGTGGGAAATGGCGGGGCGGCACAACGAGAACGATCCAGCTAAGGCAATGCAACTAGCGAATAACGGATTTGGTCAGGCTATGAATGCGACCCCGATTGCGTTGGCAAGTGCTTATTCGAGTTTGGCAAATGGGGGAGTTCGAATGGAGCCACGGCTTTTGGCAAAGGTTGGAGATCGGGAAACTCCCGTGAAAGAAGCGGGTCGAATCTTCTCGATTGAAACTTCGGAGTATGTCCGTGAACTCATGATCGCGACGATTGAAAAAGACTTCGGAACGGGGAAAGGTTTGCGAATCTCAGGGTATCAGCTGGCGGGCAAGACGGGTACGGCGCAGAAGTTGCAGGGTGGGCGGATGGTTGGCTATGTCTCGAACTTTGTTGGGATGGTGCCAGCTCATGATCCGAAGGCGGTGATCTTGGTGATGATTAACGACCCAAAGGGCGGCTCGTATTACGGGGGATCGGTTGCGGGTCCGGTCTTTGCACGACTTGCAAAGACGGTGATTCGACGTTACGGAATTGCACCAGATTCTGAGCGAATTCCACGAGGGCCGAAGCTCCCGGTGGAAATCTCGGCGGGCGACGGGCGGTAGAGTATCCGGTTGTGAGTGAGTATCGGATCAGCGAGATTGCATCGGCTTTGGGATTGCTGAAAGCCGAGATTGTTGTTGGGGTTGATCCGGTTGTGAAGGGCGTTCGCGCTGATTCTCGGCTCGTTGAATCGGGAGATATCTATGTATGTATGCCGAGTGCGAGCCGAGACACTCATCAATTTTTGCCGGAGGTCGCTCGTGCGGGGGCGGTTGCCGCGGTAGTTCATTCTCAATCGGCGTTGAAATATGCCCAGGGGCTCGGGTTGGCGGCAATCTGGGTTGAACCGAGGGGGAGTCGATTCAATTTTGTTGTGGGGCACTTGTGTCGGTTGATCTTTGGCGATCCAAGTCTTAAGATGAGGGTTATTGGGGTTACGGGGACAAACGGAAAAACGACAACGGCTTGGTTGATGCGTCAGGCACTGGCGAACTTGGGGCGGAAAGCGGCTTATCTTGGGACTCTGGGTTATTTGGATGACGATGGCTTGCGAGAGGGAGCGAATACGACGCCTTTTCCGGTTGAGCTTTGGGGTGTTTTGGCGGATGCTGCGGAATCAGGGGTGACAGACCTTATTTTGGAGGCGAGTAGTCACGCATTGCAGGAGCGACGTCTGGCAGGTGTGAGCTTTGATGCGGGGGTCTTTTTGAACCTGACTCAAGACCATTTGGATTTCCATGGTTCGATGGAGAACTATGCGGCGGCGAAGAAGTTGCTGTTTACAGAATGGGCAGCGTTTAGCGAGAAACCTTATGTCGGCGTGATCAATTGCGAGGATGATCGGGGTTTGGAATGGTTACGGGAATTGCCTTGTCGAAGCTTGAGCTTTGGTGCGACAGTAGATGCCGATGTTTTGGTTGCGGCTCAATCGGTGGGGGTTGATCGGATTGAACTTGGAGTCCGTCTGGGTGACGAATCGGAAGATGTGACGGTTTCGCTTGGTGGTGGATTCAACGTTCAGAATTCATCGGCCAGTGTTGCAACGCTAGTTGGTTTAGGATATTCGTTGTCAGAGATTGGGGTAGCGATGAGTTCGGTCAAGCCGGCACCGGGACGGTTTGAGCCGGTTTTGAGCGAAACGGGAATTTCCGTCATTGTTGACTATGCCCATACGCCGGATGCTTTGGAGCAACTTTTGGGGACTGTGCGTGATCTCGGTGAAGGTAGGGTGATTTGTGTTTTTGGATGCGGGGGAGATCGAGATCGAAGTAAGCGTCCCAAGATGGCGGTTGCGGCTTCGGGATTAGCGGACTTTGTATTTGTGACGAGTGACAATCCGCGCACTGAGGATCCAGAGAAAATTGTCGCGGATATATTGGTGGGAATGAGTGGGGAGTTTTCGGTGGAGTTGGATCGTCTGGCGGCGATTTTTGCTGCAGTGAAGATGGCTCAGCGGGGGGATGTTGTAGTGATTGCAGGAAAAGGGCACGAGGATTATCAGATTATTGGGCGGAAGAAGGAGTGGTTTGATGATCGGGTTGTGGCGGCGGAGGCTCTGGCGGGACGATGAGCTTTTTGGATGGCGTAGTCACTCCTAGGATTTCGGATCACAGCGTAGTTGAGGGATCAACCCCTCCCGACCCCTCTGGGGCCACCCCCCCAGGCTTGGGGGGGGGAATTCGCAATGACCTCACTCCCAACCCTCCCCGATCAAACCGAGGACAGGCTTTCTTGAAAAAAAGGGCGAGCGGGCGAACTTCTAAATCCCACCTGATTCCTACCCGGGCTTGGATAGGGGAGTTGGTCGGATTCGGTTTGAGTTGCGTGGATTTTATTCGAGGTTGTCTGGATCCCCGCCTTCGCGGGGAAGACGCGAGAAAGTCGTTGGTAGAGGTCTATTATGAGATTAAGTGAGTTTGCGCGACGGTGTGGGGGGAAATTTGTTGGTGATGATGATGAGATTGAGGGGTTTGCAACAGATTCGCGGGAGGTGAAGCCAGGGTTCTTGTTTATTGCGATCAAGGGTGAGCGAGTTGATGGGCACGACTACGTGCGGCTCGCATTGGAAAATGGGGCAGTTGGGTGTTTGGTGGAGCGCCGGATTGGGCTGACAGAGATTCGTGTTGATTCTATTGAGGATGCTTTGGCGCGGTTTGGTCGGAGTGTTCGGGATGAGTTCTCTGGGCCGGTTGTAGGGATTACAGGGAGCAATGGGAAGACGACGACAAAGGAGTTTTGCGCGGCGGCATTGAGTCCCCTTGGGCCAGTTCTGAAAAACGTTGGGAATAAGAACACCCAGTACACGAGTCCGCTTTTGTGGGAGGGGCTAAAGCCGGAAACGGCGAGCGTGGTGGTTGAGATGGGGATGCGGGGGTTTGGCCAGATCGCGCACTTGGTGGAGATTGCGCGACCGACGATTGCGGTGGTCACGGTGATTGGCACGGCTCACATTGAAAAAGTTGGGAGTCGCGAGGGAATTTTGCGGGCGAAGAGCGAAATTTTTGCGGGGTTGCCCGAGGGAGGTGTAGGGGTGGTTTGGCGGGAGGATGATTTTTATGCGGAGCTTGTTGAGAAATGCCTAGCTCGGTGTGTGAGTTTTGGGGCGAGTCCGGAGGCAGATGTTCGGGTTTTGGGTTACCGGAGTGATGATTGGGGGCGATGTACGATCCGGCTTGGCTATGCAGGTGCCGAGGCAGAGGTCGAATTGCCGACTTTTGGGCGACATCAGGCGATGAACGCAGCTTGCGCGGTTTTGGTGGCAGTGGAGGCGGGGGTGAATTTTGGTGATGCTGTAGCGGCTTTGGCAGGGGCTGATTTGCCGGGGATGCGGCTTGAAATTGTTCGGCGTGAGGGAGTGACGGTTTTGGTTGATACCTATAATGCGAGCCCGGATTCGACGGTTGCGGCTCTGGAGGCATTGGCGCAGGGGCCAGCTCTCGGTCGGCGGATAGCAATTCTGGGGGAAATGAAGGAGCTGGGCGACTTTACGGAAAGAGGGCATCGGCTGGTGGGTGCGGCGTTGGCGCGGGCGAATGTGGATTTGGCGATGCTTACCGGAGGTCCGACTCGTTTTATTTATGATGAGGCGCGGGCGGCGGGCATGAAAGAGGAGCAATTGGTCAATTTGGACGAGCTTGATTTGGGAGCAGTACGTTCGTTTTTGGATCGCTCGATTGATGGAGATACGGTTCTAATCAAGGGTTCGCGTGCATTGGGGCTTGAATCGGTTTTGGAGGGATGGCGTGCGTGATGTGTCTTTGGCAATGCTGGCGTCGCTGATGGCATCGGCGGTAGCGGCTCCGTTTGTGTTTAAGATGCTCGTGGCGATGAAAAGCCGACAGAATGTGAGCGCGCATTTGGCTGAGCATGCGCATAAGCAGGGGACGCCGACGATGGGGGGAATTATTGTCTTGATTGGGCTGTTGACGGGGATGGCTTGTACTTGGCGGGCGGAGTATCTGGGGGTTTTGGTTTTGGTTTTGGGGTTCGCGGCGGTGGGTTTTGCGGATGATTTTTTGGTGCCGAAGATGAAGCCGGGGAGTCGGGGTTTGCACTGGGCGCCGAAGTTGGGTCTTGAGATTGGGGCGGCGGTGGGGGCGGCTTTTCTGACCGGGTGGAATGATCCGGTTCAGATGGGGGTGTTTGTTTTCTTGGTGTTGTTTTTGAGTAATGCGTATAACTTTAGCGACGGGCTTGACACTTTGGCGGGGGGATTGGGGGTGATTTTGTCCGCTGGCTTAGCTCTCATTGTTATCTTCCCTCCGATGGCTGGTCTCGGTACGAAACTTGTGACTGAACTTTCTACACCGCTCTCTACGCAGTACTCAATAGTCATCATTTGCAGCAGTTTACTTGTCAGTTTTCTTCCATTTCTTTACCTCAACTCACCTCCGGCAAGGGTGTTCATGGGTGATGTCGGCGCCTTGCCGATTGGAGCAGTATTGGCATGGATCGCTTCAATGTTGCTGCTTCCGACGGGGGATCCTACGGTCAATATCAGCCTATCAAATCTCTTTCCGCTCGCGGTGCTCTTCGGAGTGATGATAGCGGAGATTATTCCACCGCCTTTGCAGGTGTTTTGGGTGAAGGTTTTTAAGAAGAGGTTGTTTAACTTTAAGACGCCGATTCACCATGCGTTTCAGGAGAAGGGTTGGCCGGAGACGCGGATAGTGTGGCTGTTCCATGTTGTTCAGGCAGGGTTGGTAGTTTTGGCATTGGGGATGATCTGGTTATGAAGGGACTATTTGTTCGACAACTCCTCCCGACCCCTATGGGGCCACCCCCCACAGGCTTGGGGGGGGTGAAACTGCGGGCCTGCTATGAGGATTTAGGAGGAGGAGATGTCACATTAACTTGTCTCAACCCCTCTCCTACCCCTCCCCAAGCTTGGGGAGGGAGAGCTAACAGGCCCCTCTTTAACTTCCCCGGATCGCGTCCGGGGAATGCTATCCTCAGATTTGAGGGGGGTACCCAGTGAGCAGGGCCGAGTTTGCGGGGAAGCGGTTTGCGGTGATTGGTCTCGGGGTGAGTGGAGTGGCGATGTGTGAGGCAGCGGTCGCGGTGGGAGCGATACCGGTTGCATTTGATGAGAAACCGAGTGATGTTCAGCGGGTGATGGAGGCGGCGGATCGGTTGCAGGCGAAGGGGATTGAAGTGGTGACGGGGTGGCATGGGGAGTTGGAGGGTGATTTTGATTGGGTTTTGGTGAGCCCGGGGTTGCCTCCGGGGCATCCGGTGATGTCGGCCTGGGCGGGGAAGATTATGGGAGAGATCGAGTTTGCGTACCGGATTGCTGAGGCCCCGATTTTGGCGATCACTGGGACGAATGGAAAAAGTACGACAACAGTGATGCTTTATAAGTGTTTGCAGGATCATGGGGCGGTTTTGTGCGGGAATATTGCTGGAAGTGGTTATCCGGAGCATGTTTTGACCGAATCGGCCCTGACTACTCCGGCGGACGGTGTTTTGGTGGCGGAGATTAGTTCGGCACAGTTGGAAACGGTAATTGATTGGTGCCCAAGAGTGGCGACAATAACAAATATTACAGAAGACCACCAGGATCGGTACCGGAGTTTTGAAAAGTATAAGACTGCTAAGTTGAACATGTTTAGGAACATGGGTGAGGGGCAAGTTATCGTTCTAAACTTAGACGAGGAGTCATTGGATCTAGAGTGGGCCGGATCAGTAGGTTTCATTGGATTCTGTCCGGACGGGGGATCGGGGGAGAATGCTCAAACTCGAAGGACTGATGATGCGCTGTGGTTCAGCGGAGAAGAAGTCAAGTTTGTTGACTTGCCTTTCATTGGTGAAATGAATTTTGCGAATGCGATGACCGCTTGGGAGATGGCTTGCGCTTATGTGGGTGAGCCAACTATGGGTATGTTGCGGCGGTTGTTGGAGTTCCGACCATTGGAAAATCGGATGGAGCCTTTGGGGGCTAGAGATGGAGTGCAGGTCGTGAACAATTCGATGTGTACAAATCCGATGGCCGTTGTGAAGAGTTGCGAGAGTTTGCCGCAGAAGTTGCACATATTGATGGGTGGAAATACTAAGGAAGGAGATTACTCATCCTTGCAGAAATACTTGCATATAGCGGGCCATAAAGTGTATCTTTACGGTGACGATTCTGGGTATTTGAATTCGCTTTTGGGCGGAGGGTATCCGGAGTATTCAGATTTGCGGTCGGCGTTCGTGTATGCGGTGTCGGTGGCAGAATTTGGTGAGGTTGTGATGCTTGCACCGGGATGTGCGAGTTCGGGGCCTTATGCGAATTTCAAGGAGCGCGGCTCGGCGTTCAAACAAATTGCCAAGGAGTGGCTTGAAGATGAAGAGATACGGAAATCCTGATTACGTGCTTTATGCGGCGGCGGTCGTTGCAACTTTGTTTGGGGTGATTGCGGTTTGGGATGCGGGATATGCTGAGGCAGCAGCGATGGGGCAAATGCTTCCTCGCTCAGTTATCACGCAGGGGCTTTACGGGATTGCGGGATTGGTGGGTGCGTGGGGAATTAGCCAAGTTGCACCGAGCCGCATTCGACAGATTGCGGTTCCAGGGATGATCATAATATCGCTTTTGTTGGTTGGAGTATTGTTTTTGGGTAAGGAGATCAATGGCGCGACGCGGTGGTACCGGTTTGGTCCTTTCTCATTCCAGCCCAGCGAAGTGGCGAAGGTTTTTTGCATCATTTCAACGGCGGCGGGCTTTGCGGGTTTGACGCCTTGGGTGAAGCCGAAGTGGAGGAATTCGCGGCAGTGGATCGGCCACGTTTTGATTCCGAAGATTCAGCGGGCTTGGCCTTTGTTGCCCGTTCTTGTTGTTGTTGGGTTGATTGAAATGCAGCCTGATTTGAAAACGGCCTGTGTGATTTTGGTGACAGCGGGATTCATGCTCTGGGCGGCGGGGGTGAGCAGGAAATCGTTCGCGTTGTTAGGTGTTTGTGCAGTTGTTTTGGCTGGTGCGGCAATTGTTGATAAGCCTTACCGCTTGACGCGATTATTGAGCCACTCGGATCGCTGGAGCGAGAATAAGATTGATTCGATTGGGTTTCAGACGACTCAAAGCGAGACAGCGCTGGCGATGGGGGGAGTGATGGGTAAGGGATTTGGTGAGGGGCGGGCTAAATACACTTTGCCGGAGCCGACGAATGACTTTATTCTCGCAACCATTGGTGAAGAGTTGGGTTTGTTCGGTTCGCTTTTGGTGATTGGGTTGCTGGGATTCATTACATGGCGGATTTATTCTCAGGGCATGATGCGGGTAGATCGGTTTGAGCGGTTGACGATGGTCGGGGTTAGTGTTTGGATCGGGGTGCAAACGGTCACGAATGTTGTAGTGACGAATGGAGCAGTTCCAGTAATGGGGGTTCCATTGCCATTCTTCAGTTCGGGTGGAACGAGTTTGTTTGCGTTGTGGCTAGGAATCGGAGTGGTGCAAGCGGTGGTTTCATCGCCGAATGTGGTTGTTGAGGAGGGGCAGAGCCGAGAGAGTGAGGGTCGGGCGGTGCGGAACCGCGCGGCGTATGTGAAGTGAGGCTTCTTTTTACGGGCGGTGGAACTGGGGGGCATGTTTATCCGGCATTGGAGTGTGCTTTGGGGGCGAAAGCTCGGGGGCACGAAGTTCAGTATTGGGGATCGCTTCGGGGGCAGGAGAGTGCGGCGTGTGGTCGGGTGGAGATGGCATTTCGGGGATTTGAGTCGGGGCCGGTCTACCGATTGTCGTCTTTGCGGGGAATCAAGAGCTTACTGACCTTGATGAAGTCAACAAATGCGGTTGTACGGGAAATGGAGGGGATGGGGGTTGATGGTGTTTTTGCAACGGGGGGTTATGCAGCGGCACCGGTTTTGAATGCGGCTCGAAAACTGAAAGTACCTCTTGTTGTGCACGAGCAAAATACGGAGCCGGGTCGCACAAATTTGATCATGAGTCGGTACGCGAAGGTGGTTTGTACGGCTTTTCACGGATCGGCGCGGCACTTTTCTCCAGATAAAGTGCGAAGAGTGGGTATGCCGATTCGGCGTGAATTGAGGGAATCAGCGGGTCAAGGGCGGTTACTCCAATCGGGAAGTGGTTTTCCTCAAGTTTTGGTGATGGGGGGAAGTCAAGGGAGTCAGGCTTTGAACGACATGGCTCTGAGTACGGCGGTTCGGATGGGGGCGGAAAAAGTGCGCTGGATGCACTTGACGGGGTTGAGCCACTTTGAGAGCACGATGAGTTCTTTGGATCGACTTGGGGTGAAGTCTGGGTATGAAATCAAGAGTTATCTTCACGCGCAGGAGATGGCCGATGCGTTGTTTGGATGCGATGTTGCAGTTTGCCGGAGTGGAGCCGGGACGATGGCCGAACTTGCGGCATTCCGGAAGCCGGCGGTATTGGTGCCATACCCGGCGGCATTTCACGATCATCAGTTTTTTAATGCCAAGGAATTTGCGGACATGGGGGCGGCAGAAATTATTCGGCAGGAGGATTTGGATTCTTCCGGGCTCGAGTCGCGAATTTTGAGCTGGTTGTATGATGCAGATAAGCAGGCGCTAGCGAGTGAGAAGTTGGCAGAGTGGGACGTGCCAGATGCGGTCGAACGGATTTTGGACATTATTGAGGAAGTGGGAACGAAGCGAGCATGAGAACAAAACTTGAGATAGCTTCGGATTTTGGGAATCGGGAAGATCTAGCGGAGGCAAAGTCATTTTTTTTGGTGGGAATCGGCGGTGCAGGGATGGCGGGGGTGGCTCGGCTGCTGAAGGGCCGGGGATTTCGGGTTCGGGGAACGGATTTGACGGCATCGGCGGTGACTGAAGAATTGGAGAAAGCGGGGATTCAGGTTTGGATTGGTCATACAGGTGAGCCAATTGAGCCTGGTGATGCGGTGATTTTGAGTGACGCGATCCCATTGGAATTGTCTCCAGAGGTGGCGCGTGCGCGGGAGCTTGACTTGCCGATTTATCGAAGGTCTCAAGCATTGGGCTGGCTCTTGCAAGAAAAGAAGACGATTGCGGTGACCGGGAGCCACGGGAAGACGACGACAACCGGGATGATTTCGGCGGGGTTAAGAGCGGCGGGGATGGATCCGACGATTGTGGTTGGTGCGGAAATTCCGGAATTGGGGACATCGGTTGTAGATGGAATCGGTGAGTTTGCGGTGGTAGAAGCGTGCGAGGCTTATGATTCGTTACACGACTTTGACCCAGAAATCGTTGTTTTATTGAACTTAGAATTGGATCATGTAGATTTCCATGTTAATTGGGAAAACTTGCGCGATTCGATGACCCGTTTTGTAAATCGAGCTAAGGTTTTGGTTTATAACCTAAACGATTCTGGGGCAAGTGAAATTGCGGAGAGGGTTGGGATTCGGAAGGTTGGTTTTGATCCGTCGTTAGTCGTTACGAACGGAGAGATGCGACAGAAAGGGGCGCACAACGTTGCTAATGCGGCAGCAGCTTGGGCTGCGGTGCAAGAGGTGGGGGGGAGCGTGGCGGCTCTAGAGGGGATTCGGGATTTTGGTGGAGCAGAGCGTCGTCAGCAGGTTTATCTGGATCGGGATGTTGCGGGATTCGGGAGATTGGTCGTTTTGGACGACTACGCCCACCACCCAACTGAGGTACGGGCTTCTCTAGGGGCGATTCGCAAGGGGTGGATTGAGCAAGGAAAAGGTGAACGGCTTGTCGTGGTTTTCCAGCCTCATCTTTATTCGCGAACTGCACCCTTGATCCAAGAATTTGCTGAGGCATTGGACGAGGCGGATCTGGTTGTGATGACTGACATTTATCCGGCGCGCGAGGATCCGATTCCGGGAGTAAGCAGTTGGAGAGTTTTGGAGAAGGTCACACGGCCAGGTTTGTACATTCCTGCGCGTCAGGAGCTTCCAATGAAAGTAGCGGAGATTGTCCAACCGGGAGATGTTGTTGTGGGAATGGGAGCAGGCAACATTCAGGATTTTGCAGGGAAATTCGTTGAGGAGATGGGGCGTTTTAGTCGGGAGCGAAAGCGAGTTTGGGTGGCTTACGGAGGAGTGAGTGCGGAAAGAGAGGTTTCACTTCATTCGGGTCGAGCGGTTTATAAAGCGGTTCAGGAATTGGGGTACGAGACACGGCTCGTTGATCTCCATGCGCAGGCCCTTGGCAAAGGGGATTTGAGCGATTTAGTTGGGCCCGACCGGCCAGACTTAGTCTTTTTGGCATTGCATGGTGAAGGGGCTGAGGATGGGGTTATTCAGGGTTTGTTGGAGACTTTTGGGGTTCGGTATACGGGTTGTGGGATTCAGGCTTGTGCGGTCGCAATGGACAAGGAAGCGACAAAGCGGGTTTTACGGGACGCGGGGGTTCCGGTTCCGTCAGGGGTATTGCTCAGAAAGGGAGACGATATTCCCGAGATAGAACTTCCCGTCGTGGTGAAGCCCAACGCTCAGGGCTCGACGGTTGGGTTGAGTTTTGTACATGATTTGATTGATTTAAATAAAGCTATTGAAAGAGCTTTTGCCCATAGTGAGGAAGTTTTGATCGAAGAATTGGTTGTGGGCGTTGAGATTAGTGTTCCGGTCATGGGTGACCGAGCATTACCGCCAGTCGAGATAGTGCCGCTTTACGAGGGTGGGTATGACTTTGCAAACAAATACACGCCTGGCTATTCGGATGAAATTTGCCCGGCGAGGCTGACGGATGATCAGCTTGACTTGGCAATGCGGCAGGCAGTGATGGCGCACAAGGCTCTGGGGTGTGCGGGATTGACTCGGACGGACATGATCGTGACGGACGATAAAATTGTTGCTTTGGAGTTGAACAATTTGCCAGGAATGACGGCGACAAGTTTGGTCAGGAAGTCAGCAGAAACGGCGGGAATCACTTTCAATGAGTTAGTGGATTGGATTATTCAAGATGGCCTCAAAAAGCCGCTCTAAGCCTCGTCCCAAACGACGAGTTACCCCGAGGAAATCACCTGTCAAAGTGAGTATGAGAGCGGTTTTGTGGGGATTGGCCCTTGTGAACTTGGCGATTGGAGTAGGACTCAGTGAAGCCACGGCTTTGCGATCGGTTACTGTCAAAGGAGTTGGGGCGGACGAAATCAAGGGGATTGAAAAACGGCTGGCACCTTGGGCAAAAATTCCGTGGTCAAGACAGAACGTTTCTACGATGGAAACAGCGATTTTGGGAGACAACAGATTAGCATCAGCACGAATTACGACGAATATTTTTGGGCGTGGTGAAGTGAAACTCGTACGAAGAAATCCAGTGGGTCGACTGGAGACACTGATTGAAGAAGGTACGGTTCCGACTTCCGGTTACTACGTTGACGAGAATGGATTTGTGTACCGAGATAGTTGGGCGGAGCAATTTGCGGGCGCATCGGTGAGATTGCCAGATGGAGCGAAAAACTTGCACCTTGCGGTGATGCCGATTTGGCCGATGCGTGCGGTGGGGGTTGTTTGCGCCAAAAGTCAGGTTTTATGGCCCGAACAGGCATTAACAGTTGTGTTGGATGAGCGTTCGGTTCTATCCTTAGAGCTGGTCAACGGGCCACGCATTATTTTGGGGACGGAATCTGATTTAGACGAGAAGTTCCTGGTTTTGGAGCGCGCTTTCCGCGATGAAAAGGAGAAGATGAAGCGCACCAAGGTGATCAATGTTAGTGCACCTGACCGACCTGTCTTTAGCGAGTAACGAAACAACGATGAACCCATTTGCAATCCGACAAAGTCCGAAAGGTTGGGTGCTTCCATTGAGCATCTTGGCTTTGGTTGTTGGAATGTTGGGGAGTTTGGCTTTTTCTACTGAGCAAGCCAAGCAACGGACGGCGATGGCTTTGGAGCCGGGGATGCGTAATGAGGTTGCGAACGAGGATTTAGATCTTGCCAAAGAGGTTGCCAAATTGCGTGATGAAGTGGGGAAATTGCGGGAAGATAAAACCAAGCTTGAAACAACTCTCGCCGAGGCAGGAAATGCGAGCAAGGCGATCAACGACAGCTTGCAAGAAACAAAGACATTTGCGGGCTTGACAAGTTTGAAGGGGCCAGGGTTGATCATTACATTGAGTGACAGCAAGAAACCTCCCGAGGAAATGCTGATTATGGATAACGGGATTATCCATTACTTGGATGTTTTGAAGACTGTGAATGAACTGTTCAATTCGGGGGCAGAAGCGATCTCCGTGAACGGATTGCGAGTTGGGCCGAGGACAGACTTTCGCTGCGTGGGTAGTGTGATTTTGGTTGATACCCAGCGAATTGCACCTCCGGTTGTGATCAAAGCGATTGGAGATACAAAGACTTTGCTTGGGGCGATGAATCTTCCGGGAGGTGTGTTGACCGACTTGCGCGATCTAGATCCGGAAATGGTGAAGATCGAACCGGCTTCGGAGATTGTCGTGCCTGCATACGAAGGTTCAGCGGGGTTCAAATTTGCGGAGGTAGTTGAAGTTCCTCAATGATTTTGATTCCGATTTTGGCTTTGATCGTTGGGGTTCTTTTGGGTGCGGTTGTTTCGGCTCAAGTTCCATTGGCGATGGCCCCCTATGTGAGTGTTGCGGTCTTAGCGGGATTGGATTCGATTTGTGGAGGTTCGCGGAGCTATCTTGAAGGAAAATTCCAACAAGACATTTTTGTGAGCGGATTTTTGTTCAATATTTTGGTAGCGATTTTCTTTGTTTGGTTGGGAATTGGGATTGGAATGAACTTGATGTTGGCGGCGGGAATTGTCTTTGGGATGAGGATTTTTACAAATTTGAGTTTGATTCGGCGGCTATTTCTTAGTAGAATGGCAGAGCAACGGAAGCGCCAGGTTTTGGTGCGCGATGCGTCGGCGGAAAATGATTCGCCGCAGGAAGCCTGAGGCTGATCTGGTGATTTTTTGACGATGGACTTGCATGAAGCGGTAGTGGCTCTGGAAATTGGGAGCGCAAAAACGGCGGCGTTGGTAGCGCGTCCGGACGCGAAGGGGCGCCTGGAGGTTGTTTCGTTGGCTTATGGTCCGACTCTGGGGTATGAGCGATGGCGAATTGTTGACGAGCAAGCGGTGGCGGAGTCCATTGATTCGGTACTAGGGAAATTAGAGCGGCACTTGGGCATTCCCATCGAGCGACTTTATGTTGGTTTTGCGACTCCAGAAATGGAGAGTGTGACAGGTCAGGCGATGATGCCGATTTTTCCGGCCGGACGCGCTGTTAAGCGGCAGGATATCCATACACTTGTCCAAACAAGTCGGCGAGTGACGGGGGGAGGAGACGGGGAGCAAGTTCTGGCTTTGCCTCGGCACTTTTTGGTTGATGGTAAGAAAATTTATAGTCCTCCCGAGGGTTTGGAAGCACAAAGAGTTGAAGTTGAGACTCATATCTTGACCTGTCCGGCTGGAGAAGTTCATCAAATCGAAATGATGTTGAAGGCGGGGAAGCGCGAAGTCTTGGGATTTGTTCCGACGGGATTGGCATCGGGTTTGGGAACTTTGAGCGTTGACGGATTGGAATTGGGGGCGACGGTTATCGATATAGGAGCAGAGACGACTACGGTGGGTGTCTTTATGGAAGGGGCGTTTGTTTATCAAGTCGTTCTCCCTGTTGGATCTGCCTATGTTTCCAGGGACATCATGCAGCTTTTGAGTGTGGAGTGGGACGAAGCGGAGCGGCTGAAGTGCGATGAGGGGAATGCGTGGGCAGAATCGGTTGAGGGGACTGATCGGATTTCTGTGTTGCAATCGGGGATGAGCGAGAGTCGTCCGATGCAGAAAAAGGTTTTGGCAGAAATTGTCGAGAGTCGGATGCGAGAGATCTTCGCGGCTTGTCGAAATAGGCTCGAAGATTTTCTACCGCTCGAAGAATTACCAATTATGGTGGTTTTAACAGGGGGTGGCTCAGTCGTGCGAGGAACAGAGCAACTTTGCGAGGAAATCTTAGACGGAAAACGGGCGAAAGTTGCACAGCCTAAGGTTGCGGGGCGGTTTGCAGGGCAGGTCGCATCGCCTATGCTTGCAACAATTGTGGGCGTTGCGCGGTACGCTTTAGAATCGGACGAAGCGGAGTTGGCCCCGATCAGTGGATCGGCGGGTTGGCGTGATCGGTTTCGGACGTTGATTTCAAGATTTGACGGGAAAAAGTAGTCAGAACGATTGGTTTTGGCGAAATAATGGACTAGGACAAAGCAATGGCAATGGTAGACGGCGCGGTAATTAAGGTAATCGGTGTTGGCGGAGGCGGCTGCAATGCAGTCAACCGCATGATCGAGGCGGGGATTCAAGGCGTTGAATTCATTGCCATGAACACAGACACCCAAGTTCTGGACAACTCAAAGGCAAGCAAAAAAATCCAGCTTGGTCCGAATTTGTCTCGAGGACTTGGCGCAGGGGGTAACCCCGAGGTTGGCAAAGCTGCGGCAGAAGAAAGCAAGAACGAAATTCGCAAAGTGATCGAAGGTGCGGATATGGTTTTTGTAACAGCCGGAATGGGTGGAGGCACGGGTACTGGTGCTTCGCCGGTGATTGCTGATTTGAGCCGCGAAGTAGGTGCCGTGACGATTGCGATCGTGACGCGACCGTTCCAGTTTGAAGGTCCACGTCGGCGCCGGATGAGCGAAGATGGGGTCACGAGTTTGATTGGTCGGGTGGATACGATGATCACGATCCCTAATGACCGCCTGATGGATGTTGTTGAGCGAAAGACAAGTTTGCAAGATGCGTTCCGGGTTGCCGATGATGTTCTGCGTCAGGGCGTTCAAGGGATTAGCGACATCATTACGATTCCTGGTCAGATCAACGTTGACTTTGCGGACGTTAAGGCCGTGATGGTAAATGCGGGGCCAGCTTTGATGGGAATTGGATACGGCGTTGGGGAGCATCGCGCTTTGCAAGCAGCCGAGCAAGCAACTTCTAGCCCGCTATTGGAACAAACGATCAATGGTGCGCGCGGCTTGCTGGTCAATATCTCGAGCGGTGAAGATTTGACGCTGAGCGAAGTGAGCGAAGCGATGGATTACATCCATTCGCTTTGTGATCCAGAAGATGCGAATATCTTCTTTGGAACGGTGGTTGATCCTCGGCTTGAAGGTGAGGTTCGGATCACGGTTTTGGCGACTGGTTTTGACTCTGAGGTGAAGAAGCCGACTTTTAAGTCCGTGAGTTCACAAACGGCAACGGTTCACGTGACTCCCACGGCGGTGGTTGAGGTTGTGGCAGATGAGCCAGTGAACTCTCCGGAACCGCCGGTGAGCGAAGTGAAACGGGTTTCGAGCCCATCGAATCCGACCGGGAATGCGATCCGGGATATCTGGGATCGGAACAAGGCGGCTCAGCGCGAAGTTGCAGAGTCGAAGGATGTTTTTGAAGAGTCGGATACTGAGATTGATATTCCGGCTTTCTTACGCGAACATCGTCGGAATCGGGACAAGTAACAAGCCTTGCTTTGGCCAGATTCAAACTTGATAAGCAAGTTTGAATCTGGCTGTACTCTCTTTGGGGGACGCTATTGTAGCAATTTGCACAGTATTAATACCGGATATGGTAAGAATTTCATATAAATTTAGCCCTGCGGGTTCTGTTTCTGATAGTATTGTAGTGGCGACAGTTGGTTGCCGGGTCAAAGTCTTCTTTGACTGATTTGCATCGGAGAATATGGAATGAAAAGAATCCTCATCGTGGCGTTATCCGCCACCATCGCGAGTTCGGCTTTTGGCGTGAACTTGTACAGCAATCAATCATCAAACGTCAACGTCGCGGCGTTGAACTTCTCAACAACAACTCGAAGCGGTGTGACTGCGGCAGCGGGATCGATGTGGAGTGAAGTGCAAGCAAACGGTTCGGGTGTTCAAACTGAATCGAATACTAATGCTGGCAGTTCCGTGCATTTAGTTGCTCCGGGTCCCAATTTTCGGCTAGCAGATGATTTTACAGTCAGTGGTGCAGGTTGGAATGTTACAGGCATTGCAGTATTCGCTTACCAAACCGGCTCGACGTCCAATCCGGTAACAGGCGGCAATATGAATCTTTGGAGTGGTCGCCCAGGCGAAACTTCGTCAGTGATCATTGGAACGGCAACCTGGTCCAACGCGACTGACCAGCTTCAGCTTGATGCGAACACAGTCGGAATTGGCAACAGAATTTTCAATACAAACTCCCCGGCACCGGGATCAGCACCAGGAACGACCCGCCGAATTTGGCAAAGCAACTTCACGCTGAACCAAACCCTGGCCGCGGGGACATATTGGATCGATTATCAGTTGACGACTACAGCTGGCTCACTTTTTGCCCCTACAACGACTCACCAAGACGTTCGAGGTATTTCGGGAGCGAATGCTCGGCAACTCACCACGACAGGTTGGGTTGACGTCATCGATGGTGGAAACCCTGCTGCTGCTCCGGATGTTGCGCAAGACATGCCGTTCATCATTTCCGGTGAAGCGGTGCCGGAACCAATGACGATGGGCGTTCTCGCTCTTGGTGCAGCTGCTCTTGCAGCGCGCAAGCGACGAAAGAGCTAAGCTTCACTCTGAAGTCTGAATTCTGAGACATTGAACTGGTTCGGTTGAAAAACCGAGCCAGTTTTTTTTCCGCTTGATCTGGATATGTAGACAAAAAGATACATAATATGGAATGATGATTTTGCTGTGAGATTTTCCCCTTTGATTCGGGGAAAAGTGCGGGGGAACTCGCCAAGAAAAAAAACAAAAAAGTCGCTCCATATTGTGGTTGGGCGTCGTCTTGACCACAGAATGTAGCGGTTCCACCTGGAAAATTCACTAGGAATTGTTCGGGAGGGGATTGGCAGAAATTAGCGGAACGGATTCGCGCTAGCGGTTAGCTTTGGAGCAAGGAATTGCGACAGGGAAAGCTTGATCGAAGAGGGCAGCGACTCTGGAGATGAACTCCGGAGTTTTTTATTCCTCCACCGGTGCGGGTTGCGACTCGCGGCTTAGGGCTAGGGCACCTGGGCAAACCGTCCTGCGGGACGTAGAAATAAACACGTTACGAGAAAGAAATGAGCACGACGCTAAATGATCTGGAATTGAAGAGATTCGCCTTGATGTCCACCGCTGAGCGGCCGAAATTGGACTGGGCGACGGACATTGCCAATGATTTGAGCGTTGAGAAAGAGATTCGGCTTGTGGGAGCGCACGATGAGCGGGATTTTGATGCGGGCGTTGTGGGGGAGATTGTTGGCGATGCGATGGCGGCAGTTTTGCTGAGCCAGGGCCGAGACGACTTGGACACGGTCGAGAATCGGGCGTTTGCAAAGCGCATCTCGCGGGATGTGGTTGACCGGCTAGGGACGCTGGGGGGCGATCGGCTTTCGATCACGGAATATGACTTGAGTGTTTTGATTGAAGCGGTTTTGATTGAAGCGGGGGCGTTTGATGTTGCGAAGAGCTTGGTGAGTCAGCGGAGCCGATTGCCCAAGGCGGAGACGCCGAGTAGCACGGTGAAGATGATTCGGCGGAATCAGCAGGTGGTGCCGTGGAGCGGGGACAAGATTGAAATCGCGGTCCGAAAAGCATTTTTGAGTCAGGGTTTGAACAGCGAGCCAGCAGTGGAGATTGCGGCGAATGTGGAATTGAAGGTTTTGGCGAGCGGAAACGCTTATGTGGGGATTGAGACGATTCAGGATTTGGTTCAGGAAGAGTTGATGCGAGGTGGCCACTTTAAGGTGGCGGAAGCTTACATTACTTACCGAGCGGAGCGGGCGATGATGCGCCTTAACGAACGGGTGGAGAAGGCCGCAAGCGACCAGTTCGAGATGATTACGGTCATCGATAAGAACGGGGTGAGCCAGTTCTGGGATGGAGAAGATCTGCGGCGGCGGATTGATTTTGCATTGATTGGGCTTGAGATTGATATGACTCGAGATCGGCTGGAGGTCGAATTACGGCGCAGCATCACGGCGGATATCCCGGCGGCGGACTTGCGGAAGCTGATAACGATGAACGCGAAGACGCTGATGGAAAAGGATGCGGATTTCCGATTCTTTGCGGCGCGGATCCTACTGAGCTACATCTATGAAGAAGTTTTGGGTTGGGATATCGTTCGGGATGGCGTGGAGAAGCTCAAGGCGTTCCACGCGCAGGCGTTTACGAAATACATTCAGCGAGCGGTGGAGATCAACCGGCTCAGCCCGGATTTGCGGAGCTGTGATTTGGCGAAGCTCGCCGGTGCGCTCGACCCAACGGCAGATTTGGATTTTGATTTTCTGGGGATTCAGACGCTTTATGATCGGTACTTGATCACGGACAAGACGGGCAAGGTGCCGGTGCGGTTGGAAACGCCGCAAATGTTCTGGATGCGGGTGGCGATGGGGCTCTTTAAGGAAGAATCCAACCGCGAGGAACGTACGATTGAGCTTTATCAGCTTTATAAGAGTCGGCGGTTCTGCAGCAGTACTCCGACATTGTTCAACTCAGGGACGTTGCGAAGCCAGCTCAGCAGTTGTTATCTTTACAAAGTGGATGACTCGATTGAGAGCATCATGATTCGCGGGATTGCGGAGAATGCTTTCCTGAGCAAGTGGGCGGGTGGCCTTGGCGGAAGCTGGACCAGCGTTCGTGGCACGGGTGGCTACATTGAAGGCACAAACGGGGAGAGCCAAGGGGTTATTCCGTTCCTCAAGATGCACAACGACCAGCTCGTGGCGGTGAACCAGGGCGGCAAGCGCGCGGGGAGCGGCTGTGCTTACTTGGAAAGTTGGCACAACGACATCTATGACTTTATGGAATTGCGGCGCAACACGGGGGATGAGCGGCGGCGCACCCACGACATGAACACGGCGAACTGGATTCCTGACTTGTTCATGAAGCGGATGGAAGCGCGGGAGAACTGGACGCTGTTCCGTGCGAACGATGTTCCGGATCTGCACGACCTTTATGGAAAGGCGTTTGAGGAGCGGTACGAAGAGTACGAAGCGATGGCGAAGCGTGGCGAGATGTGGGGTCGGGAGATTGAGGCACTTGATTTGTGGAAATCCATGCTCAAGATGCTGTTCGAAACTGGTCACCCGTGGATCACGTTCAAAGACCCTTGCAACTTGCGGTCGCCGCAGGATCACGTTGGGGTGATTCACTCCAGTAACCTCTGCACGGAGATCACGCTGAACACGAGCGCGGACGAGACGGCGGTGTGTAACTTGGGTTCGATTTTGATTGATAACCATTTGTTGCCGGGCGGAGAGATTGACCACGAGAAGCTCCGGGAGACGATCCGGGTGGCGGTTCGGGCGCTGGACAACGTGATTGATATCAATTTCTATCCGACCGAAGCGGCGAAGCGGGCGAACGAGCGGCACCGACCGATTGGGCTCGGCGTGATGGGCTTGCACCATGCGCTGTTTGAGAAGGGGATTGAGTTTGGTTCGCCGGAAGCGGTGGAGTTCAACGACGAGATGATGGAGGCGATTGCGTTCTATGCGTATGAGGCTTCGTCTGACCTTGCGGCGGAGCGCGGGACTTACTCGACTTATAAGGGGTCGAAGTGGGATCGGGGCTTGTTGCCGCAGGATACGCTGGAGATTCTGGAGCGAGAGCGGGGCGTTCCGGTGGAAGTTCCTCGGGGCGGGAAGATGGACTGGGCACCGGTTCGGGAGAAGATTGCGACCCAAGGGATGCGGAACTCCAACGTGCTGGCGATTGCGCCGACGGCGACGATTGCGAACATCACGGGGACTTCGCCGTGCATTGAGCCGCTTTATAAGAACATGTATGTGAAGAGCAACCTGAGCGGTGACTTTGTGGTTGTGAACCCTTATATGGTGAAGGACCTGAAGGCGCGGGGGCTGTGGACGCCGGAGATTATTGACCAGGTGAAGTACTTTGATGGTGAGCTGGACGCGATTGATGCGATTCCGGCGGACTTGAAGCAGAAGTACGCGACGGCGTTCGCGATTTCTTATGAGTACATTTTGGATGCGGGGGCGCGGCGTCAGAAGTGGATTGACCAGTCTCAGTCGCTGAACTTGTTCCTGGGTCAGGCGGACTTGAAGACTTTGAGTCATATGTACCGGAAGGCGTGGCACGTTGGTTTGAAGACGACGTATTACCTGCGGACTTTGGGTGCTAGCAATATTGAGAAGGCGACGGTTGCGGTGAAGAAACAGGCCGATGAGCGGAAGGTGTATTCGGAAGCGGAGAAGGCGGCGTGTTCGATCGAGGCGATGCGGAACGGAGAGGAGTGTGAGGCTTGTCAGTAACTCGCGGCTCCACAACACAGATTAATGACACAATCTTGATGTATGTAGAATTACCAGACTTCTGTCCTCACTGCGGCAAATCAGTTGAGCCTATTTTGGTCTCACAAAATATTGTCAAAGGAAACGAATCTCAATGTGCTGAACTTTGTTGGAAATGTCCTAACGGAATTTGCAGTAGGCTGTTTCTATCATCGTCTGAGCTAAGTGTTCAAAATGGCAACGCTTATTATTTACTAAGTCAATATCAATTGATACCAACCTATTGTCCACCTATTGATTTCGCAGATGAAGTGGATAGAGTATCTCCACAATTTTCAGAGATTTATAGACAAGCTAACAGAGCCGAGAATGCGGGGCTAAATGAGATTGCTGGAGTTGGCTATCGAAGAGCACTAGAATTTTTACTGAAAGATTACTGCGTTTATATTAGACCCGAAAAAGAAGATGATATCAAAAAAGAGTTTTTGAGCCAAGTGGTACAGAAGTTCGTAGATCGTGAGGAGATAAAGCAGATTGCTACTGTTGCATTATGGCTTGGAAATGATGAATCGCACTATGTGAAAAAAACTTGAACAGTTTGAAATTGCCGATTTGAAGAAAACGATATTGCTTGTCGTCAGTGCTATTGAATTTGAAGTGCGAAGCAAAACGTATGTGGAGTCTGTTGAGGGAGCTAGGAAATAGCACCGTAAACGGTCAAATACAACAAGTTGTCAAACCATAACTTTAGCGGCTGAATAGAAGGAAATTGTTGCTAATAGGGTCTTTGTTGATGCGGGGGATCGGGCGAGGGCGAAGCGGATCGAGTGTTTGAAAAAGTAGTGCTGAATCACGAGGAGTGTTTAGTTTGTTAAAATTTATATGGCATCAATTGGTATCAACTGCTCCATGGCTCGGAAAGTCATCAGATAGTGCTAACCTGACAGAGTTCTCGCCACGGTTAATCATTGCGAAGTCCAGCCGACGAACAAATTCTGAGAAGTCGCTATCTTGATTTTCGATTCTGTGTTGAACATAATTTCTCCATGAAGTGCGCCAAAATTCGGTACGAATAATACTTCGTCTGATTTCCATCAAGTCGTGGGCTAGTTCTGCTGTGTCTAATGTCGGAAACTTGTCGTCGGCAAAATCAATGGTAGTGGGCTGAAGTAGCTGCGAATTGAGGGTGTAACATAGCTGTACGATAGAATTCGAAGCCAAGTGCTGTCTCAGTTGGCAATCTGCTTTACTGAGGCCAAAGGTGCCCTTTTCATATGAATGAGTTTCGTATTCATACAAAAGTGTTTCCAGAACTTCAAATGGATTGATTTGATTATCAGATAGAAACGTTGTCAAATGAACATACTGGGCAAACATTGGAGAATCATGAAGGCGTTTCTGTATTCTTTGACTGTGGTGTGTTCCAAAGTGCCAGTCATAGCGGCGCCCACTGAACCAACGAAGCATCCATTTTCGATCTATCACGCTGTCTTTATAGAGAAGGAATTGGTCAAACTGGAGATTCCAAAACAAGTTCATCATTGAGTGATTCACTTGAGCATTCAGTGTAGGATTCAATCCTCGATCAAAATCGATATTGTCAAATTTATCTCTCCAACGACCGTATGCATCAAGAAAGTGAAGCACAGCAACAGTTTGATTCTGACGCTGGATTGCTAGGGAAGCAGGCGTTTGATTCAAGTCTGGATTCATTTTCTGTATTCCAGGTGCATATTATCACCAAAGTCGTGTTAGGTGACAACTCGTGGTTGTCGCTTTTCTGGTTGTTTGACGAGGGTAGCGAGTTCGCCGTAGGTCATGGTTTGTTGGTCGCGGGCGAGTTTGCGGAGGATCGGCCAGATGGTTTGGGCGATTTGGGGGTTGGTTATGGCGGTGATACTGCGGGGTTTTGGCACTGGTTTCGCCTGGGGAATTCTTTTTGCCATTCAACCCCTCCCGGTTCCTTCGGAACCACCCTCCCCATACTTGGGGAGGGAAGTTGCTAGTTCAACCTTATTCGATGTATTTGGATCCCTCCTTTTTCAAGACAGGGGTAGGCTCTCCCCAAACTTGGGGGGGAATTTTTAGCTGATTAACCCCTCCCGACCCTTCGGGCCTGCCCCTGTTCAAGCCAGGGGCAGGCTCTCCCCATACTTGGGGAGGGAATTTTTAGCTGATTAACCCCTCCCGACACTTCGGGCCACCCTCCCCAAACTTCGGGAGGGAAATTGTGAGATAGCAACCTCTCCCCAAACTTGGGGAGGATATTTTGACTAAGGCTTTGGATCGTGAATGATGTTCCAGATGTATTGGGTGACCTGATACGTTTTGAAGAGGGCGTCGTCGTTGGAAATTCGGATCACGGTATATCCCAGTGACTCGATATAGTTCTGACGATCATGATCGTATTCTATTTGGGCTTCATCGTGACTTTTGCCGTCTACTTCGATGATGAGATTCGATTTAAGATGGGCGAAGTCGGCAATGTAAGGGCCGATTGGTACTTGTCGACGAATCGTGATTCCTTGGTCGCGCCATTTGCGAAGTTCTGTCCAGAGGAAGACTTCAGGTTTGGTCATAGTTTTGCGCAGGCGTTTTGCATTCGCTTTTGATTTCTCGGATGCGGGTCGGCGCACCAATGTAGTTTATCTTGGGGTGAGATTGGATGTTCTTTCCTCCCCAAGTTTGGGGAGGATTAAGGAGGGGTTGTTGTAGTTGCTTAGGCTAAATTACCAACCCCTCCCGACCCTTTGGGCCTGCCCCTGTTCAGGCCAGGGGCAGGCTCTCCCCAAAATTGGGGAGGGAATTTCTTGGACTCCAACCCCTCCCGACCCTTCGGGCCACCCTCCCCATACTTGGGGAGGGAATTTCTTGGATTCCAACCCCTCCCGGCCAATTGGGCCACCCTCCCCAAACTTGGGGAGGGAATTTATGAGATAGCAACCCCTCCCGACCCTTCGGGCCACCCTCCCCATACTTGAGGAGGGAATTTCTTGGACTCCAACCCCTCTCGACCCTTCGGCCCACTCCCTGTTCAGGCCAGGGGCAGGCTCTCCCCAAACTTGGGGAGGGCATGGAGACCGTTATGGGATGAGGTGGTTCATTTTGTCGCGTTTGGTGGCGATGTAGTCTTTGGAGAATTCGGTGGGGGTGGTGATAATGGGGACGGTTTCGGTGATTTCGAGGCCGAATCCTTGGAGGCCGGCGCGTTTGGCGGGGTTGTTGGAAATCAGCCGCATTTTGCGGATGCCGAGGTCGTAGAGGACTTGGGATCCGAGTCCGTAGTCGCGTTGGTCGGGTTTGAATCCGAGGGCTTCGTTGGCTTCGACGGTGTCGAGACCGCCATCTTGGAGTTCGTAGGCGCGGAGTTTGTTGACGATGCCGATGCCGCGGCCTTCTTGAGCGATGTAGAGGACGACGCCGGAGCCTTCGGCTTCGATCATTTGGAGGGCGGCGGCAAGTTGGTCACCGCAATCGCAGCGGAGGGAGCCGAGGATGTCGCCGGTGAGGCAGGAGCTGTGGACGCGGACGAGGGTGGGGTCGGGGGTGATGTCGCCTTTGACGATGGCGATGAACGGCTCGGGTTCGACTTCAGTTTCGTAGGCGTAGATGGCGAATTGGCCGAATTTGGTGGGGAAGTTGATCGGGCCGGCTTTGCGGGTGACGAGGGTTTCGGTGCGTCGTCGGTAGGCGATCAGATCTTCGATGGTGATGATTTTGAGATCGTGTTTGGCGGCGTAGGCTTCGAGACCACCATCGAGGCGGAGCATTTCGCCATCGTCGCCGATGATTTCGACGCCGACTCCGACGGGTTTGCTGTTGCAGAGGAGGCAGAGGTCAACGGATGCTTCGGTGTGTCCGGCGCGGCGGAGAACGCCACCTTTTTCGGCGCGGAGGACGAGCATGTGTCCGGGGCGCATGAGGTCTGATGGGAGGGATTGAGGGTTGCAGATGACTTCAACGGTTTTGGCGCGGTCTCCAGCGGAGACTCCGGTGGTGGTGCCTTCGATGGCGTCGACAGTTTCGGCCATGGCGGTTCCGAGTCGGGCGGTGTTGGCTTTGGTCATCATGGGGATGCCGAGTTGGTCGAGTCGTTCTTCGGGAACAGAAATGAACGGGACGCCTCGGCCTTCTTTGATCATGAAGTTCATGTCGGCGGGGGTGACATGTTCGCCGAGCATGATGAGATCGCCTTCATTTTCTCGGGTGGGATCATCGACGACGATGATCATTTTCCCGGCTTTGAGGTCTTCGAGGGCTTCTTGGATTGAGGCGATCATGTTTGTATGATTGATTCTACGTGGGATTGTTGAGGTTGGGGGTTTTCGGTCTGGGTCTGATGGGGAGTTTTTGGCGTGAGAGATGAAGTGTTTTGTGTGATGTCTCCCCACCCCAGCCCCTCCCCATCAGGGGAGGGAGATAACGAAGCGATTCAGAATTTCCCTCCTTCGCTACGGATCGAGTCCGGGGCAGGCTCTCTTCCATTAAAACGGAGAGGGGGGATTTCTCGTCTGTAATTTAGGCGGGTTTGGGGGATTCGGTGGGGTCGTTGAGATCGCCTTCGATTTCGTCCATCGCTGCGGTTTGCTCTTTGCGGAGGCGGAGGATATCGACGATCGCTAGGATGAGCGTGAGGAGCATGGGGCCGGCCATGAGGCCGATTGGGCCGAGGGCGATGACTCCTCCGAGGAGAGAGAAGAATACGGGGATTTCGTGGAGTTTTGTGCGGGCACCGATGAAGAGGGGGCGGAGGAGGTTATCGATTTGGGAGATGATGAGGAATCCGACTCCGAGCACCATGATTCCTTGCCAGATGTTGCCTTCGATGATCAGGAAGAGACCGAGGGGGACATAGATGATGGGGGCTCCGAGGAGGGGGATCGTGCAGAGGAGGGTGGTGATGAGGGCAAGGGGGATTGCGCCGTCGATTCCGGCGATCCAATAGGTGATGAGGGCGATGACGCCTTGAATGCCGGCGACAATTACGACAGCGAAGAATACGGAACGGACTGTGTTGGCGATTTGTTCGAGGATTTGTTCGGTGTGTTCTCGTTTGAGGGGGACGAGGTCGAGGACGGCGTCCTTCATGTTGTGGCAATCACGAACCATGAAGAACATGGTGAGGAGCGAGATTACAAGGGTGACGATGGTGAGGACGAAGTTTTGGAACCCGGCAACGAGGGGGCCAGAGATTCTCTGGGCGAGTTGATCTTGGTTGCGTTCGAGTACTTCGGAGAGGTCGATTTCTGGCGCACCGACTTTTTTGAGCACGGGTTGAATTGCTTTATCGAGTTCGTTGCCGAGGACGATGAGGATATCTTGGTCGGGGCCGTTAGGGTTTTGTGAGCTGTTGATTAGCTTTTGGGCGCTGGAGACAATTTGGACCCCGGCGATTGACCCCATGACGACCAAGGGGAGAATGAGAACGAGGGCCGGGATGAGGGTTACGGTGATGGCGGCGTTGCCCCGTTTCCACCCTTTTTTAATCAGTTTTTCAAAGATGGGATAGACGAGGATGGTGAAAACGGTGGCCCAAAGGATAGCGGGAATGAAGGGAATGACAAGGACAATAACACCAGCGAGGATGGCAATAGCAGCGATCCAGAATATGATGAATTGATTTTTTTCAGTGTATCGTTGCATGGCGGTTTGTTGGGAGTGTTTACGAATTATGATTTGGGACGGTTGCGGAGGATGGTTTGGAGGGCCCTTTTGGCTTTTTGCTTGTCATTGAGGGGAATTTTGCCTTCGATGACAAGGTTGGCAAGGTGATCTTTCAGTTCTCCGACTTCTGGTCCGGGAGGGATTTTGGCGATGGTCATGATTTCCTGACCGGTGAGGGGTGAGTCGTAACTGGACTGTGGTTCTTGGGTTTTGAGTTCTTGGATTTTTGTTTTGAGTTCGGAGAGGTCGAGGTGTCGTACTCCGGATTTTAAGGCGTTGGCATCGGCGTTGATGAGAATGAGCCAGTTGTCCAGTTGGGGGCCGAGATCACGGATAATTCGTCGGGTGGCGGGGAGGGTGAGTTTTTTGATCCCGGTGAGGCGCATGTGATTTTTAACGAGGAGTCGGACGGCGGTTGCGGTGTCTTGGGAGTATCTCCAGCGCAGGCAGAGTTCGTATGCGAGGTCGGCGCCGATGTTTTCGTGGTTGAAGAACCGGATTTGGCCCTGAGAGTCTGTGGATTTTGTGATGGGTTTTGCGATGTCGTGGAGCAGAGCGGCGAGGTGGATTTCGAGTTTTGGAGAATATGTCTTGCCCCCTCCTGAGTCCTCCCCCAGAGAGGGAGGGGGGACGCTTGTAAATGGGAACGAAATCGTAGACACGTTTTTGACGACATGGAGTGTGTGCGTCCAGACGTCGGCGTAGTGCCATTGGCCTTGTTCAACGCCAACCATTGCTTCGAGTTCGGAGGCCCATGTGTGAAGGAGTCCGAGTTCGAGAAGGTCTTGGAGGGCGAAGTCAGGGTTGGGGCCGAGGAGGATTTTGGTGAATTCGTCGCGGATTCGTTCTTGGGAGATGATGGCGAGTCGAGGTGCTGCGGCGCGGATTGTACTAGCTAGATCGTAGATGGAATGTTCTTTCTCGGAAACATATTCGCTATGAGTGTCTCTCCACCCCTGCCCCTCCCCATCAGGGGAGGGAGTAGGCGAAGTGTTTTGAATCTTATCTCCCCACGCCTTGCCCCCGGATCGAGTCCGGGGCAGGCTCTCCCCAAGTGGTGTAGGGGGGATATGGCCCCCGATTGGGTACACCATTGTTTGAGGGTAGATAAAGCCGAGATGGTGTTTGAACCTAATGGCACGTAGCATGCGGAGGGGGTCATCGGAGAACGTTTGGAGGGGGTCGAGAGGGGTGCGGATGATATGGTTTTGGAGGTCTTCGAGCGCGACTCCGAGCGGATCCAAGAGTTTTTGAGTATGGAGGTTGAGAAGGAGAGTGTTTATGGTGAAATCGCGGCGGAGGGCGTCATCGGCAAGAGTTGCCGGACGGATACTGGGTTTTCGGGAGTTGGGGCTATAGGATTCTCGCCGCGCGGTGATGAGTTCGATATTGACGCCCGCGATGTGGATCATTGCAGTGCCAAATCGGGGGTAGATTTGGGGTGGTGAGATGGTGTCGGGGTCGGCGGAGTGTAAGAGTTCGGCGAGCTCGATGGCATCTTGTTCTGTTACGAGATCGAAGTCGTTTTTTTGAGGGAGGTTGAGTAGGGCATCACGGATTGCTCCTCCGACGAGATAGACCTGGTTTTCGAACTTGGTGATTGTCGTGAGGAGTTTGATCTTTTCGAGTGCTGGGTGAGTTAATAGATCGCTGAGTATTTGTATCCTTTCCCTTCTTGAGCCCTCGCCCTGGGAGGGAGGATTAGTGATTTTTCTCGGTTGATATTCTTTCGGTTGGTCTCCCCACCCCTTCCCCTCCCCATCAGGGGAGGGAGTTAACGAAGTACTTTGAAAATTGTCGCCCCGCTTCATTCCTCCGGATCGAGTCCGGGGCTGGCTCTGTGCATCAGGAGAAGTAGGGACTAACTCAAAATCGAAGTTATTAGTGAATAGATATCCTTGGTTCGTGATATGATTCGCGATCGTAGATGCGACCTGGCCCAAATTTTTTAAGACTTCTTCGTTGTCAAATCGAAGGACGGTCCAGCCATGGAGTTCTAAAAATTGAGTTCTGTTTTGATCTTGGATTTCCCGTTCGGCATGGCTTCTCCCATCTATCTCAATGACAAGATGCGACGGAATGTTAGCGAAATCAACAATGTAAGGGGGAATAGGGTGTTGTCGCCTGATTCTGATTCCTTGCCTAGACCATTGGCGCACAATTGACCAGAGAATTGTTTCGGAGCGGGTCATGTTTTTCCGGAGTTCGCGGGCTTGGGCGAGGAGTTCCGGAGGAATGCGTGGGGGTTTGGCGATGGTTTATTTTAGTGGATTCGGTATGTTGCGAATATGTCAGAAGTTGCTTTGGTCACAGGGGCGGGGTCGGGGATTGGGCGAGCGATTGCAGAGCGACTTGTGAAAGGGGGGTTTTGGGTTGCGGTTTTGGACATTGATGTAGCTTCAGCGGAAGAGGCGGCGGAGTCTCTCGGCGGTATTGCGGTGGAGTGTGATGTTGCTGAGCCAGAAGAATGCAGTGCGGCTTGGGATGAGATTGAGCGGATGATCGGAGTGCCAAAGGTTGTAGTGAATAATGCGGGAGTGATTTTGCGGGCGGGAATTCTAGAGTCAGAGCCAGAAGATTTTTGGCGCGTGGTGCAGACGAATTTGGGAGGTGCTTTTCATTTTTCGAGGTTGGCGGCGCAGGCATGGGTTTCGATGGGGATTCCCGGGCGGATCGTGAACATCAGTAGTGGTCATGCTTGGATTGGGGGTTATGACCGGAGTGCGTATGCGAGTAGCAAGGCGGCAATTGAGGCGTTGACTCGGAATTCTGCAGTGGAGTTGGGCCAGCATGGGATATTGGTGAATGCGGTGTCTCCTGGATTCACGTTTACGGAAATGAGTCGAGGGAGTTTGGTCGGCGATCGGAAGGCGATGGTGGAACGGCGGTTACCAATTCGCCGGATCGCGGAAGCTGAAGAAGTGGCGCAGGCGGTCTTTGCTTTGGTGACAGATCAGGTGCCTTATATGACGGGGCAGACGTTGCGAATTGATGGAGGGTGGAGTAACAGCGATGTGGACTATTCGCGGTTGCAACCGGAATGATTGAGGGAGGGAACTGAGTAGGATAACGGTATGGCAGACGACGTTAAGAAGACCGAAGAAGCGCCGGAGAAGAAGGACGAAAAGAAGATGTTGGAGGAGACTCCGGTGGTTCGAGAGGCTTCAATTGGGGGGATGGAGTACACAGTTGAAACGGGCCGGATGCCGATTTTCGATGAAGAGGGGGAAATCCAGGCGCAGGTTTTTTATCATTACTACAAGGTCAAGTCAGCGGCGAAGCGTCCGTTGATTTTCAGTTTCAATGGTGGGCCAGGATCTCCGAGTTTGTGGTTGCATCTGGGGACGATGGGGCCGCGCCGGGTGAAGATGCAAGCGGATGGGAACATGCCTCAGCCGCCATTTGTATTGGTGGACAATCCGCATCACTGGTTGAAGTTTGGGGACTTGGTATTTATTGACCCGGTAGGGACGGGATTCAGCCGGGCGAAAGACGAGAAAGCAGCCGAGAAGTTTTGGAGTGTGAAGGGGGATATTGAAAGCGTAGGTGAATTCATCCGGCTGTTTTTGGTGCGAAAAGAACGCTGGGCTTCGCCGCTTTATTTGGCGGGAGAAAGCTACGGAACGACTCGAGCGACGGGCTTGAGTGGCTACTTGATCGAGCGAGGGGTGAGTTTTAGTGGCCTTATTCTGGTGAGTTCTGTTCTGAGTTTCCAGACTTTGCGGTTTAACAAAGGGAACGATTTGCCTTATGCAGTCTATCTTCCGACTTATACGGCTACGGCCCACTACCATGGCAAGATTTCGGGCGATTTGCAGGAGTTGATTGGTCAAGCGCGGGAGTTTGCGTTTGGAGATTATTGGTTGGCGTTGGCCAAGGGATCGAATTTGACGGGTGAGGAGCGATACCGGATTCGGGCACGGCTTTCGGCTTTGACGGGATTGAGCGAAGACTATTTGGAACGATGTGATTTGCGTCCTGATATTTGGAAGTTCTGCAAGGAGCTTTGCCGGGATGAAATGCGCTCGGTTGGTCGGCTTGATTCTCGATTTAAGGGAATTGACGCGACAAATCGGGGGGTGGATGAGGGGCCGGAACATGATCCATCGATGTCGCTTTTGATGGGGCCGTATACGGCGATGTATAACCACTATGCGCGGACGGAGTGCGGCTACGAGACGGACTTGGAGTATTGCGTTTTCAAGGGAATCAAGAAGCCTTGGGATTGGGGCAGTGCGGGCGAAGGACACCCCGATACAAGTGAAGCTTTACGCAAAGCGATGAGTCGGAACCCTTACATGGGGGTTTTTGTCGCGAGTGGCTACTATGACTTAGCGACTCCGTTCTTTGCGACGGAATACACGGTTTCGCACTTGGATTTGGATGAATCTTTGCGGGGGAATATCGAAATTAAAGAGTATGAAGCGGGGCACATGATGTACATCCACGAGGGTTCGCTGGAGAAGCTCGAGAGGGAAGTGGGTGATTTTGTTGGTCGGACTCGCGGGTCTTAGATTTGAGGGCGTCACCTCTCCGTCTGGAGGAGAGGTGACGCTGATTGTCTACTTTTTGCGACGTTTGACCAGGAGTGCTCCCAAGGCAACCACGGCGAGAGTTGCTGGCTCTGGTACGGCATCAGGGACGTACGCTAGACCGAGCAAGTTCCCGGTTCCGGTTGATCCGATTACGGTCGCTGCTCCTGTCAGAGTATTTATTGTGTAGAGATTATCTGTATTGTTATCAACCATGTAGATCAGGCCGTTATCACTGTTGAATGCCAGTCCATTTGGATTTGTTGGGCCAGTTAACGCGCCAATCAGCGTGTATGCACCTGTTGCACGGTCAACGCTGTAGAAGCTATCTGCGCTGCTATTTGTTCCGTACATGACATTTGTCGCTGAGTTGTGGACAAGATTTTGAAAGCTCGAGAGACCGGATGTCCCAATCAGAGTGGCCGCTCCGGTCGTTGTATTGATTGTGTAAAGTCCACCGTTGTGGCTTGAAGATCCGTAAAGTGTGCTAGTACTGCTGTCCCATTCGAGTCCGTGCATCACGAGAGCCGAGTCTCCGTACGCACCGATGAGAGTGGCGTTCCCTGTGACGAAATCGAGCGTATAGAGGGAATCATTGCTGGTTGAAGTCAGGAACATTGTTCCAGTTGCTCCGTTGTAAGCCAGGCCAGCGGTTGTGCCTGCATTAGCACTGACCGATGTGATGAGAGTTTTTGCCCCGGTTGCCATATCCACGTTATATAGAGCGCGGGAGCTGTCAATGGCGATCAGTTGACCAGCTTGGGATAAGACAGCGGCACTGATTGCGATGCTCGTCAGAATCAAACGATGAAAGGTGGTTTTCATTTTTCCTCTAATCCAGAAAAGTTGCTGGACGAAAGGCTACTGTAACATAGAATTCTTGTTCACAGCATAACTTTCAGAGCATCCCAGTACTATTACTAGGATGCTCTGAATCGTTCCGAATCTTGAAAAATTCTACAAATTCGGGTTCTTGGCGGCTTGACTATTTGGATGAAGGAGCCATTTGCTCCAGTTTCCAATTCGCATTCACTGCGGCCTGGTTGGTGCTTTTATGGTTGTTTCCCTTTGAAGTCGTTGATGTCGAGTTGTTTCTTGAGCTCGCGTTCGCTGAGCTGGTTTGGCTAGTTGTCATTTTCTTTCGTTTGCCTTCCTTTGGCATTGAACTCTCTTCCTTCGATCCGCCACTGGTTTTTCTGTGATATCGGTGGGGCGGTGTGAGAGTTCTTTTTCATTAGACGTCTCGAATGAGTCGTCGGTTGAGATCGAGCGGCAATATCTTTGCCCCGCTCTTTACGATCCCTACTATACCCTATTGGAAAGTTCGGAGATTTCTCTAGGTTTGAGCACTGAATTACGTCTTTTTGATACCCGCGGTGATAGAGATTTGGGTGCGTCCATCAACTTTGCTAGCGGAGACGAAAACTTCTGAATTGTTTGATGTTTTTCCGCTGAGGACGATGGCTTCATCGGTTTTGAGTTCATTTTTGTCTTTCGTGATCTGGGGGGAATAGAACTCGGCGACTTTTTCTTTGGAATCTTGGGTGAAAACAGTGATGAAAGCGTTTTTGCCTTCGGTTGTTTCGATCATAGATTGGCTGTTGCTTTTATCGTCCGTAACTGCACCTGGGTATGGTTTGAGACCAAATTGAGTGAGATCGACTTCTTTCCCGGAGTCCATTGTGAATTTTTCACCTTTGGCGTTTGTGGACTCCATGGAGTAGGTGCCATCCTCATTTGTTTTAGATTTGACGACGTTGCCTTTGTCGTCCTTGAAGGTTGATTCTCCAGTTTTGTCGTTGGCATTGACGGAGAAATCTTCACCTTGGATGCTGACGGTTTCGGATCCGTCGAGATTCTTTTTGACGGAAACAGGGGCTTGGCATCCAGAGAGCAAAGTGGCTGCGATGCAGATTCCGGCAAAAAAGAGCTTGTTCACTTTTCCATTTTAGCGAATTCTGTGATAATTTGTTGGTATGGACCACGAGTTAATCAGTCTGATCGTTGAGGAGCTGAGGGAAAATCGCGATGGGTGGGAAGTTGAACTGAGAGGGGTTGAGTTTTTTGGTCAGCCTGTTAGTTTGGTTTTGCAAACAATGCCGATTCCGAGACCAGAGATTTTGCCGCCTTCGGAGGAAATGAAATCACTGGTTTTTCTTGTACTGGGTTCGATTGAAGGAGTATTGACACTGGCCAGGTCCCATTTTGAAGAGTATCACGCTGAAGGATTGAGCGTCGCGACTGGTTCTGTTGCTCATCCCCACATTTGGATTTATCAGGATAATCTTGAGGAAGACGGGCCGGGAAGATGGACATTTGTTGTTGAGTCGAATATGAATCCTGATTACGGGACTCATATTGAGTTTGATGGTTTGACGGTAGTTGATGTATGGGGAGGAGATTAGCGTCTATCCTTGAAGTGCATTGAGTTTGGTAGACTCTTGGTTATGCCCGAAGAAAAATCTGATAGTGTTCGCGAGTCGGCGGCTCGTTATGAGGGTCGTCCTGGGCCGGTACGTGACCCGAAGACGGGTCGATTTGTGGCTCCTCAGGGATTTAATCAGCGCAAGGCTTCCACATTTCAGGAGGCGGCTAAGCAATCATTTGAAAAGTATGAGAAGACCTTCAAGAAATTAGCAGAATGAAAGCTGAACCGATTTTTCTTTCGGTAGATGAGGTTTTGGAACTCCATTTGCCAGTCCATTAACCAGTTTGGTGGTGCAAATGGGATTCGAGATCAGGGAGCATTTCAGAGTGCAGTTTCGGCTCCGCTCAATACATACTATTACAGTAATCAGGATGTTGATTTTCAACTCCTCGTTGAGCTTGCGGCAACATATTGGTTTCATTTATCTCAAAATCATCCATTTATTGATGGAAACAAGCGGACCGCATTTGCAGCATCACTAGTTTTCTTGAAAATTAACGGTTTGGAATTTGATTGTCCAGAAGATACTGCGACTCAGATCGGGTTGGGAGTTGCTGGAGGGAAGATTGGCAAACAGGAATTGATTGACGTAATTGCTACATTTATTCGGTCGCAGTCGCCCAGTTAAAACGCCTGCGACCGATTGTTTATTAGGCTTTGTGAATTGCCATGCCGTGGGCGTCTTCGTAGGCTTCGAGGACGACTTCGGCCATGGTGGGGTGGGCGTGGATGCTCATGAAGAGTGATTCCAGGGTTGCTTCGAGGTTGATAGCAACGACGCCTTCGTGAATCATGTCGGTGACGTGTGAGCCGATCATGTGCATTCCGAGGAGTTCGCCGTACTTGGCATCAACGATGACTTTGACGAAACCATCTTGGTGATTTGCGGCCATGGCTTTTCCATTGGGGCGGAACATTCCACGTCCGACCTTGATGTCGTACCCTTGGGTCTTGGCTTGTTCTTCGGTGAGGCCAACGCTTGCGACTTCGGGGACCGTGTAGACACAGTTCGGAACAGCTTTGTAATCGGCCTTTTCTTTTTTGCCTTCGAGGATGTTGTGTACTGCGACTATGCCTTCGTGAGAAGCAACGTGGGCAAGTTGAATTCGACCGGTAACGTCACCGATGGCGTAGATGTGGGGGACGTGAGTGACGAGCGTATCGTCCACGACCTCGACACCACGGCGGTGAAGTTTGACGCCGATTTTATCTAGGTTCATTCCGTCGGTGTTGGCTTTCCGACCGACGCCGAGGAGGACAACGTCTACTTCGACTTGTTCGATTGATGTACCAGTTTTAATATGGCAAACCCAAGCATCGCCTTTCTTTTCACACTTTTCAAGGGCAGCACCGGTTTTGACTTTGACTCCGACTTTGGACATTTGTTTGCCGAGTTCTTTACCGAGCTCCTCATCGAACATAGGGATGAGGTTAGGCATCATTTCGACGAGAGTGACTTCGGAGCCTAGCCCGCCGAAGACATAGCTGAATTCGCACCCGACTGCACCGCCGCCGAGGACGAGCATACGCTTGGGAACGTGGGTGGCGGTGACGGCCTCATCAGATGTCCAGACTCCGTTGTCGCGTCCGCCTTCCAAGCCGGGGACGGGAATGTGTATGACGGAAGATCCCATAGCGAGGATGAAGTTCTTGGCGCGGATGGTGCGCTTAGTGCCGTCTTTATCGACTTCGATGGTGTGGGGATCTTTAAAACTTGCGAAGCCTTCAACGTGTTCGACTTTGTTCTTTTTGAAGAGGTAGCCGACGCCGCCGCGTTGGGTTTGGACAATCTTGTCCTTGCGCTCCATGATTTTGTCGAAGTTGAATCCAACTTCACCTGAAACAGTGACCCCGAGTTGATCGGCTTTTTTGGTTTCTTGGTATTTTTCGACACTCGCGATCATGGCTTTGGACGGGATGCATCCCCAGTTGAGACAGGTGCCGCCGAGATATTCCTTTTCAACACACATGACCTTAGCTCCGAGTTGGGCGGCTCGGATGGCGGCGACGTATCCGCCGGGGCCAGCGCCGATGACGACGATATCTGCATCAAAGTTTTCGGTTGCCATGGGTTGTTCTTTTTCCTGGGGTGGTTTGAGTTCGCTGATTTCGCGGATGAGACTTTCGAAAGTCTGAGGTGCGACAGGGGCGACCCCGGTGGCTGACTGCTCCGGGTTGTGGTTTTGTGATTCGCCTCGGTGCGAACTGTGCACAGTGTGGATTTTACCGAGAGGAGGTGTGGGGGCCTGGACTGAGTATATTTGGACTTTTTGGAAATGTTTTGTACAATGTCCTGAGAGGATGCTTGCACTTGGAAGTTTATGGGGCTGAACTTTTGATGGGCAAGGGTAGAGGGAAAGCGATGGCGGGCTATCTAGAAGAAAAATTGGGTGGTGACGGGACGGTTATGACTTGGCAGACGCCAAATCGTCAGCGACTGTGGGGGTTGGTGGCGGCGTTGATTCCGGCGATGATGATTGCGCACGGTTTGTACGGCTTTCGAAGAATAGTAGTCTGGGAAGTTGCAGTTGGTGCGGTGCTGCTATTCGGTGCTTTCCTGGTTGCAACCTGGACGGTGAAATTTTCTCTCGACTTGAACAAGGGTCGCTATGAATTTGTGAAAGGGTTCTTACCAGTATTGCTCGGGGAGCGAGGCAGAGCGGATATGGCGTTTCAGTGTATTGCGGTGCGCAGCGAGCGTTTTGATGCGGCGGCTCGCCACGACGTTGATGCGCAAGAGTTTTTGCAGTATCGCGTTTTTGCGATTTGGAAGCAGGCGCGGAAGGAAGCCATGCTTTTGGACACGGTTCCCGACAGCTATCAGGAAAGTTTGGACGGGAAGGATCATTACCGGGCGGCGATGGAGCATGCGCGTAGGATTGCGGAGCCGTTGGGATTGGAAGTCCAGGATCATGCCCGGGTGATGGCGGCGGTTCTTATGGGAGAACCAGCAGAAGTGGGTCAAGAGTCAGAAACTGTTTAGAATGAATCTGATTGGCGCATAACTTGCTCGCATGTCTTGCGTGAAATACGTGGAGAAAGCGAGTGGAGTATATCGGGATTACCATCCGGACTATTTTCGGTTGATCGCCACGGTGCGCGCTTATGAAGCTTTGAATATGACGGCCTTTATCTTTTTGGGAGGAATCATGGTGTTGGTGCTTTGTGGGTTCACGATGCCGATGCTCATGCCACTTGTTGCAATGGCGGTCGGTTTGGCTTATGTGGGGTACGGCATTTTGGCGGCGGTTCGGTCAGCCGAGGCTTTGGAGTGGCCAGTTTGGTTAATGGTTGTGTTGCATCTTGTTACGACTCCGGTATTGATCTTGAATGCAATTCTCTTGGTGATATTGGCCGTGACGATGAAGCGGAGTTTGCGGGAGTTTGGGGTGACCCCGGGCGTGTTGAGTGTTCCAGAAAGTGAACTCATGGTGTTGCAGAAAATGATGGTGCGGTACCGGTAAGGGGTTCGTAGAAATACAAATGGAGATTCAGTCTAACTATCCCCGGGGGGAGATGGTTCGAGAATCGGACTTGGTTTTGGGCTGGGGGAAGGTTTATGAGGTCGTCGGGTTGGCGGGAGTTGCGAGTGTGGGCCAGCCCGTATCGTTGTTATTGTTCTTGCAGAATGTGAATTGGGCGATTGGGGTGGGGGTTGTTTCGACTTTGGCGTATTTTGGCCTGGCATTATGGTCGGCTTTTCTGTTTGAAGGTCTTGTTGAGTTGCCTTTGTTTGTGCGGATCGGGTTGGTGGTTTCTTCGACTTTGGCTTATTGCGTGGGGTCTTTGACTTTGTTTTTGGGGCTGTCAATTTGGATCACGATTGTGTTGTGGCGGTTAGGGGTTCGACCGGGGTTTGGGAATTGGACGGGTATGGATTATAAGAGACGGGCGCGGGAGTTGACCGCACCAGGTGACTAGTCCATCAACATTGATCTTACGTTTCGCTCTCTAGGGACACTTTCTCGAAACTTGGGGAAGGAGTATGCTTTTATCAACCCCTCCCGACCCCGTTGGGGTCACCCCCTGTTCACGCCAGGGGCTGGCCCTCCCCAATTTGGAGAGGGAATCTGCGCCTGAACTATATAGCGAAACAGCTTTATTGAACTTCTTAACAGGAGAAATCAACGATTAGGCGATGGTGACGTCATTGCAGAGGTAGACGTCCTGGATGGCGTTGAGGATTTCGACGCCTTCCTTGAGGGGACGTTGGAACGCTTTTCGGCCGGAGATGAGGCCAGTACCGCCGGCTCGTTTGTTCACAACTGCGGTGGTGATGGCATCTTGGAGATCGTTCGCACCGGATGCGCCGCCACTATTGATGAGTCCTGCGCGGCCCATGTAACAGTTGGCGAGTTGGTAGCGAGTGAGGTCAATCGGATGATCGGTTGTAAGTTCTGAGTAGATGCGTTCGTCGAGTTTGCCGTAGCTTGATCCGCCGGTATTGAGTGCTTTGAACCCGCCATTGCACTCGGGGAGCTTTTGCTTGATGATATCGGCTTCGATGGTGACGCCGAGGTGGTTGGCTTGACCGGTGAGGTCAGCGGCGAGGTGGTAGTCCTTGTCGGACTTAAACGCATCGTTGCGGAGATAGCACCAGAGAACGGTGGACATGCCGAGGCTGTGTGCGTGTTCGAAGGCTTGTGAGACTTCGACGAGTTGGCGTGTGGCGTTATCGGATCCGAAATAGATCGTGGCGCCGATGGAGATTGCGCCCATGTCCCAGGCTTGCTCGACTTGGGCAAACATGACTTGGTCAGCTTGGTTAGGGTAGGTCAGAAGTTCGTTGTGATTGACTTTGACCATGAATGGAATTTTGTGGGCGTATTTTCTGCTCACCATTCCGAGTACACCGAGTGTGGAGCAGACCATATTGCATCCGCCTTCGATTGCGAGTTCAACGATTCCTGCGGGGTCAAAGCAGGCGGGGTTTTTGGCAAATGATGCTCCGGCGGAGTGCTCTATCCCTTGGTCGACGGGGAGAATGCTGACGTATCCGGTTCCGGCAAGTCGACCGTGGTTGAACATCTTTTGGAGTGATCCGAGGACTTTGTTATTCCGGTCAGATTGGGCGTAGATGCGATCAACGAAGTCCGGCCCGGGAAGGTGAAGCATGGATTTGTCGATGGTTGTGCTCTTGTGGTTGAGCAGATTCTCGGCTTCGTTGCCCAGGATTGCTTGGATTTCGCTGTAGTTGCGCGCCATAGGTTTTATTTTGCCATGGATTGCTGATTTGGGGTCCGAATGCCTGGTTCTGAAACTGGTAAGGGGGGTGATCGGTATAACGGAAAGAGTTGAGAAATGGGAACGCGCATGGTTAAGAACCGATTTGGAATGCTGATTTTGGGGCTGGTTGCAGTGAGTGTTGGATTTGCTCAAGAGAGCTTGACGATTGATCAGGCATTACAGCGGGCGAAAGAGCGGAATGGAACAGTTCAATCGGCGATTTTGAGTTATCGAGCGGCGCAAAAGAATGCAAAAAGTGCTTATAGTGCGTTTTTGCCGACGGTGACCCCGAGTGTGAGTCGTGAATGGGGAACGAGTGATATCTTGACGGGGCCGTTCAGGGGTAACAGTGACGTCAACACCACGAATGCGGCGATCAACGTTAACTGGCGGTTGCTGGATGATGGGACACGGCAAGATACTTTTGATCGGGCGAAGATTGGGGCGCGTTCTTCGGAGTTTTCGAGTTTGCAGACGCTTCGGAATACGCTTTTTGGGGTGCATCAGCGGTTTTATGATGCATTGCGGACTCAGGAACTGCTCCGGGTTCAGGCGGACAACTTAAAACGGGCTCAGGAAATTTTGGATCAGACGAAATTCCGAGCGAATCCGCCGATTGAGGATGTTCCGAAGAAAGACATTTTGCAGGCCGAGGCTGATTTCCAGAATGCGAGAGTGAGTGTTTTGCAGGCGGAGAATCGCGTTTTTACTTCGGCAGCGGAACTTAAAGCAGTTTTGGCTTGGGATGAGCAGACTTTGCCGGAGTTGGTGAAGCCGACACCTCAGCAGCTACCCGTGCTTGAAATGACTTTGCAAGAAGCGATTGTGCGGGGTTTGGACAATCGAGCGGATCTGGCGGCCACTCGTGAGCGAGTACGGTCGCAGCAGTTGAATGTGCGGACGGCGAAACGAGAGTCGTTTTTGCAATACACATTGGATGCGGGATACCGGCGGGTGTTTGCGGATGATCCGTTCCAGCGAGCGGCACTCACATTTTCGGCCAGTTTGCCTTTGTACGATGGTGAACGAACGAAGACTTTAGTTGATGCGGAGCGATTGACGTTGGCTTCACTTGAGGCGAGCTTGGAGCAAGATGAGCGAGTTGTTCGATCGGAGATTGAGTCCGCTTATACGGAGTATGGTCAGAATCGTTTACGTTTTGAGGCATCACAAGCGGCTTTGAGGGCAGCACAGGTGAACTACAATGCGGCGGTTGAGGCTCAGCGCGAGGGTGCGGGGAACTTGATTCAGGTTTTGACGGCCCGGGTTAGTCTGACAACGGCTGAATCGAACGTGGTTGAGGCGACGTATGATTTGTTGATCTCGGACGTTCGGTTGCGACTCGTAACTGGTCAGTCCTTGCCCGGAGAATAACAATGAGTGACGCACCCCCGAAACCGGTCATTGCTACGAATAACTTGGTGAAAGAGTATGTGATGGGTGAGATGGTTGTCCGCGCCTTGCGAGGTGTGAGTGTGACGATTCAAGCTGGGGAATTCGTTGCGATTATGGGGCCGAGTGGATCGGGTAAGTCGACTTTTATGAATATGGTTGGTTGTCTCGACCGGCCGACAGGCGGCGAATATTATCTGGATGGTCAAGAGGTGAGTCGGCTGGGCGATAATTCGCTGGCAGAGATTCGGAATAAGTACATTGGGTTTGTTTTTCAGACTTTTAACTTGTTGCCCAGAACCACGGCGATCAAAAACGTTGAGTTACCTTTGCTTTATGCAGGAGCAAAGGACAAAACGACTCGAGCCAAACAGGCTTTGGAGCGTGTGGGTCTGGGTCAGCGGATGACGCATAAGCCAAACGAGCTTTCGGGGGGTCAGCAGCAACGAGTAGCGATTGCGCGGGCAATTGTCACGGATCCAGTGTTGGTATTAGGGGATGAGCCTACGGGAAATCTCGATACTCGGACAAGCTTTGAGATCATGGCCCTGTTCCAGGAACTCAACCGGGCGGGGAAGACGGTGGTGATTGTGACGCACGAAGAGGATATTGCGCGGCATTGTAATCGAGTGATTCGGTTCCGTGATGGTTTGATCGAGCGGGACGAAGTTGTTGATCAACCAATTGATGCTCGGGCCGAGCTGGAAAAGTTGCCGCCACCGGAGCTTGTTTCACATTAGGCGCGAATAATGTGACAGGTAAAAGCATGAATGGTGGATGATCATTACGTGTTATTCTTGCTCAGTTTGTGTGATTTTCTTAAGCTCTATAAATGCCGATGGATATTTGACCGACCATGTGAATTGAACCCAAAGTTCGCGAGAGAAGAGCATGTTGACACCGATTTTTGGATTAGATGCGAGTGAGCAGAATTACCGATTGAGAATCAACCGGATCACTGATTCTGACCGGACGGCATTGCGTGAGATGAAGCCGTTTTTTGACAAGCATATGAAGGTGATTGTTGATGAGTTTTATGGACATATCGGGCAGTATCCCGAAGCTTTGGCGATAGTGACAGGTGCGGGTTCGAGTATCGAGCGTTTGAAACAGACCAATCCTAAGTACTTTGCTGAGATGTTAACGGGGGAGTTTGGGCCAAGTTACTTTGAGAGTCGGCTCATTGTTGGAAAGATTCACGCGATGATTGGACTGGAGCCGAAGTGGTTTTATGCGGCAATGAGCACCTATTATCAGGTTATTTTTGATTTGATGGTCAAAGAAAATCGGTTTTCGGCAGCGAAGCTCTCACGGTGGCTGGTGGCATTTCAGAAAACGTTGAACTTGGATCAGGCATTGGTCATGGAGGCATATGTTGAATTTGGGTTTGTTGCTCCGGTTCGCGAGATAGTGAATCAGACCCGGGAGATTGCGGAGAATTTGCAGGCAAATAGCGAACAACTCTTGCAAGGGAGTGAAGATTCCGGACGGGCGATCACCGAGCTGGCGAATGTGAGTGAGCAGCTGGCTTATGCAGCGACAAGTCAGGCGGAATCGAGCCAGTCGGCGGCCAATAGTATGCAATCGCTTTCTCATTCCGGACTTGAGATCAGTTCAGGATCTGAAAGTCAAAAATCCGCCCTTTCGGATGCAGGCGAAGTTGTTTCGGGGGTTATGGCGAGTGTAGACGAGATCGCGACCCAGTCGAAAGTTTGGGAAGAGATTCGGGAGAAGATGGGAGCCATAGATCGGGTGAAGGAGACAGTTTCGGCGAGTGCGGAGCAGGTGAATGAAATGAATCAGCGGTCGGACGAGATTGGTCGGATTGTTCAGACAATTGAAGATATTGCGGCGCAGACAAACCTTTTGGCTCTGAACGCGGCGATCGAGGCCGCTCGGGCGGGAGAGATGGGCCGAGGTTTTGCGGTAGTTGCGGAAGAAGTGCGCAAACTTGCAGAACATAGTTCGGCGGCTACGAAGGAGATCGCGGTGCTGATTCAGGCAGTTCAGGCGGGAAGTCAGCAGGCGTCTGAGTCTATGAATCAGACGATTGAGGATGTGAGCGGTGCGGCTGAGATAACGCTTTTGGCGGCAGGTTGTTTGGAAGGAATTTCGACGGTTGCCACAGAAGCGGCGAAGAAAAAAGCTGAACTATCGCAGGCAATGGAGCAAGTGAATCGGATTGCAGATGCAAATCTGAGCTTGATCGCAAGCATGACGGATGAAGTCTCGGCGGCCAATACGGGCATCGAAAGTATTGCGGCAACGAGTCAAGAGAACAGTGCTTCGACGGAGGAAATGAGTGCATCGACTCAGGAGATGACGGCTCAGGTTGAGGAGCTTGTTGCGAGCATCCACGAGGTGAATCAGCAGATTGAGCAACTCAATGGAGTGATTGAGCAAGCTCAGGAAGTCATTGATAAGTCGCGAAAATCGGGAAGTCCTCGTTCAAAAGCGGCCTGACATGTGTTGGGAGGGTGCGGGAAATTCGTGCTCTCCCCATCGGTATTCAATAGGGGAGTCAAAGGGTCATTATCTTAGGCAAAAGTGACACTGCGCTGATCGGCAAGAATATAAACATGAGGCTGGTTTGGAACTTGGCGGGTTTCGTTTTTGTCGGCCTTGGTACGGCGGGGATTTTTGTACCAGGTTTACCAGCAACTGTGTTCTTCATTTTGGCTTTGTTTTCATTCACGAAGGGTGCAAATGATGTCTGGCGCGAGCGATTGCTCAACCATAGAGTCGTGGGGGCCACTCTGCGGCATTGGGAGGAGCATCGAAGTATTAGCCGACGGATTAAATGGGTTTCATGTCTGGCGATTATCGTTTCTGTTGGATTCTCGGTTGCTGTGATTCCGGTTTTGTGGGTGAAGGGTTTAGTATTGGCGATTGGGATAGCCGGGATTGCTTACATTTTGACGCGCAAGACCACTGAGGATTTGCGCTTGGGGGAGTTTGAGCGTTTGGTTGCTTAAGCTGGTTTAGTTCCTTGTTTTTTTGCTAGTTGGATAGAGAGTTGTCCTTTTTGGTGATTTGCATCACATGGTTATGAGGTGAGGTTCGATCACACTTCATGTGTTCAGAGCGAATGGCTTTGACATCTCGGACAGGAGAAACACATGAAAAAAGATAGATTGAGATTCCGCGTTGGTGCGGTACTGATTGGAATCGCGGCGGTCGGGATTTCCCAGGCAACGGTCGTAATTTCGGATTCGACTTTTGCGAATGCGAACTGGAGTTTGTCAGTTTTGACTTCTGGATCGGCGACGGCCAATGTGACGGCGACGCAAACGGGCTTCTTTGGGAATCCGGCACCTAGTCGTCGGCAGAACAACACAATTGGATCGGGGGGCGTTGAGGTTTTAGCGGCACATCAGTACTTGGCGGCTACGATTGATCCCGGTTCTTTGACATTGAATGAGATGCGATTCACGATGGATTTGACCGGGGCGGCAACTACTCAATACAGTTTTGCGATTTGGCAGAACGGTCTTCTTTATGCAACTCCGTTTGTCACGAAAGGTTCAAGTAGTCAGGTGACATTTTCGAGTGGTGTGGTTTCGGCTTTGGATTTTGCCGAAGTTTTGGGAGCGGGTGGTCCCTCTGTGAACACGATGTCGAACCCAGAATGGGGTCCGACAGGGGCGGCTTTCTCGGTTGGGATTTTGCTTTACAACAATTATCCGAGTTCAGCTTCTACTCTGCATACGATGGATAATTTTGTAGTTGAAGTGAATCCAGTACCGGAGCCGAGCTTGGTGCTCGTCGGAGGTTTGGCTCTGGCGGCAATTCGTCGTCGGATGAGATAGTAGGTTTGGTCTCATGAATGCTTGGGCCGGATGTTTCCGGCCTAAGTTGAGTAATAATCAGATGCTGCGAGACCGTGTTGCCCTGAAGCAATTTAGTTGGAGGAAACTATGTGCGGGCTTGAAAATTAGAAAATTTGAAGGTAGAGATAGTGGCTCAAGGATTAAAGCTCAATCGCAAGTCTCGGCGGAGTAGATTCAGACAATTGATATAGTATGGAACCTAGACCAAACAATGTCATAGTTTTATTCTGATTGTTTCAAGCTCAGGAGCCAATGTGCAAGCTTTTCTGCTTCGTGTTTATTGTAAAAGGATGCCATTGTAAATGACCCAGTCTTCGAGTAAACGTCAACTTCATACATTAAGAAGTAGCGTCTTATCCTCACTTTGTGAATGGAACTATAGGGAATTGTGACATCCGAATTTGATTTACTGAAAGATGTGTCCGCGAAGAAGAAAATATCATAGGGGAGGAATAGAGGTTGATAAATCCAAAAAACCAGCAAAAGTGGCCAAGCAAAGTGCCCTACTTTATCAGAGTGATTCAGAATCAACCATAAGAATATTAAGAGAAGAAATCCAGCAGCGGTCGGTAACCACTTTGGCACTACTGGTGCCAAACGTAATCGACCATCTTGCATACTAGTCAGTTTGTTGTTCCCAAATGAGAGTTTGGAATAAGTATCGATTTTCATAGTCATTCTCAACGATCTTCACTGAAGTTGCCAATCATCGAAAGCGGATTGAGCCGCAGATATTTTGGCGACTTTGCGTTCGCCTTTGTTTTTGATGAATGGCACAGGGTCAGGGAAGAGGCCCCAGTTGATGTTCATAGGGGCGAATTCCCGGTCGGTTTCTGCGTCGCTGAGGTGAGAAATCAGGGAGCCGTAAGCGGACGCACGAGGGGGAATGGAGGGTTCGAGACCTCGGGATCGGCGGATGAGGGTGTGGGCGACGTAAATGCCCATCGCGGCAGATTCGACATATCCTTCGACCCCGGTGAGTTGCCCGGCGATGAAGAGGTTGGGTCGAGTGCGGAATTCGAGCCAGGGGTGGAGGGCTTTGGGGGATTCGATGTACGTGTTGCGGTGGATTACTCCCATGCGGACGAACTCGGCGTTTTCGAGTCCGGGAACCATGCGGAGGACTTCGAGTTGGGGTCCCCATTTCATGCGGGTTTGACAGGCAACGAGGGAGTAGAGAGTTTTCTCTCGGTTTTCGGGACGGAGTTGGAGGGCGGCCCAGGGGCGGCGATCGGTGCGTGGATCGCGCAGACCAACGGGCTTGAAATTGCCGAATCGGAGGGAGTCGTGGCCTTTGGCGGCAATTTCTTCGATGGGTTTACAGCCTTCAAAGTATTTCGGGTCTTCAAAATCTTTGAGGGGGACGCGTTCGGCGGCAACGAGGGCGGTGATGAATGCGTCGTACTCTTCCATGTTGAAAGGGCAGTTGAGATAGTCGTCACCTTCTCCTTTGTCGTAGCGCGATTGGGCGAAGATGATGTCGCGGTTAAGGGTGGTTGCCTCTACGGTTGGTGAGACGGCATCGTAGAAATAGAGATGCTCTTGTCCCGTTTGCTCGGCGAGCCATTGGCCAAGAGCTTCACTGGTCAAAGGGCCAGTGGCAAGGACAAGCGGTTCTCCTTGGGCAAGGATGTCTTCGGCCATTTGGGGAGTGAAGAGTTCGCGTCGGATGGAAATGTTGGGGTTTTGCTCGATTTGAGCGGTGATGGCGGCGGCGAAGTTGTCGCGATCCACGCAGAGGGCGGAGCCGCCGGGGACGGAATGAGTCTCGGCAGTGGGGATGAGCAGGGAGCCGAGGGCTCGCATCTCGGCTTTGAGCTGTCCGGCGGGGGTGGCGGGGTCTTGGGATTTGAAACTGTTGGAGCAGACGAGTTCGGCGAAGTGGATGGTTTTGTGGGCGGGAGTTTCGTGCGGCCCGCGCATTTCATATAGAGTGACTTTGAGTCCGTTGGTGGCGCAGATATGGGCGCATTCTGAACCTGCCATTCCACCGCCGACGATGTGAATCATTGGCATCTATTGTGGCGGGTTTTGGAGATTGGTCTTGGGGGAGGAATTACTCCCAGCCCCACATGACTTTGTATTTCCAATCTCGGATGAGGGGGATTTGGGTTGTGGCGTTGGGGCCAGTTTCGGAGACTCCGGGACCGGCGACGGAGCGGGCGGAGGGCCAATAGGGGCCAAATTCGGTGATTTGGATGTAGGTTCCCCGGGCGTTGTAGGGGATGGGTTCTTGATTGTTGTAGCGAATTTGCCCCGGGGTGAATTTCCAATTTGCGAAGTTTGTGCCTTGGGATTGTTCGAGTGACTCGATGGCTTTGGTTTGGGCAGCGGTGATGACTTCGGATTTTGTTCTGGTGCCGAGGTAGTTGAACTTGGTTGTTCCGTTGAGAGCGTTGATGATCACATCGGGTTGGAGAACTTGGATGAAGAGGTTATCAGCGGTGAAGTTGCCCAGTTGATTCAGGAAGAGTTCACGGCGGAGTTGGGTGATGGTTTCGTTGAAAACGAGAGGTTCGGGGGTTCCGATGAGGTTCTTGCCGTTGTAGTCACGGAGAAGGGAAGAAGCACGGTGCGGGGCGAGGCTTTGGGTGAATTGGGGTTGGAATGCTTGGAAAGTGTCGTGGTCTTCGCGGGCGATATTGAAGGCGGCGCGTTCGACGAGGTCAGGGGAGAGTTTGGGGGATTCGAGATAGAAGGGGATGTTTTTGCTGCGGAAATAGCGGCCCCAGACGGGGGTATCGCCATTGGGCCACCAGGCGATGGGTTTGTTGTTCCAGTTGGTGAGAAGTCCGCTGGCGGGGTTATCGGCGCGGGGCATATCTACGGAACTCACAAATCCTCGCCACTGGTTTTCTTTGGTGTCGAGAGTTGGGAGTCGGGGGTCAATGCCACGGGCTCGGATAGGCATGAATCCGCAGAACCGGTAGCCGATATCGCCTTGCTTTGTAGCGAAGAAGAGATTGAAACTGACCGGAATTTTCGCGGCGAAGATTGAGAAGTCGGAGGGTTGTTTTGCGGCGTAGAGATCGAAGAGAGCAGCAGTGGAGGCGATTTCTCGTTTCCAGAAAGGTGAACGGAGGCTATAGACAGCTTTGCTGGAAGTGGATTTGAGCAGAACTGGGCCGTGAATGGTTCGGAGTTGGGTGATGGTTCGGTCGGGTTCCCCTTTGACTTTGAGGGTGAAGGGGATTTCGTCGAGTTTGTAGTCAATGTCCGCAGATGTGTACGTTTCGGAATCTTTGAGGGGGCTGACGAAGATGTCTTCCAGGTCGGCGACTCCGGATGTGAATCCCCAGGCGGCGTGGGGGGTATAGCCGATGACAATTCCGGGGATACCGGGGACATTCATTCCGGCGACTTTGAGGTCGGGGGTTTCGATAGCGGCTTCGTGGACAACGCTGGGGGTGTTGTGGCCCATTTGGGGGGCCGTGAGGAGGATGGGGTGGTTGGTGGTTGATCGTCGGGGGCTGACGACGATGGCGTAGCTTCCCATTTTGTGGACGACGGAATTTGATTCGGCAACGAGTTTGGCGTCTTCCATGCTGGCAAGGCGAACGGCTCCGGCGAGTTCGAGGAGGTTAGTGTTAGGGAGGGCTTTGAGATGGGCTTCGGATTCGGGTCGATTGAAATTGAAGATTTCGGGGGCACGGAGGGTGACGTCGTCGCGTTTGTCGACGGTGGTGGGGGCGAGGGGTTCGTTTTGCCAGGCGAGATCATCGAGAACATCGAGGATGTTGTCGCGGACGGCGGGGCGGGTGCGGAGGTATTGGACAAGGGCGTAGTTACGGAGTTCTCCGGCACCGCCTTGACCGAACTGGCGGGAGAGATTGACGGCGATAGCGGCGGAATCGGTGAGAGTCCAGGGGCGGGGAGTGAATCCGTTGGTGGCGTAGCCTTCGGGGAGGGTGTTGGTGGCGACTCGGTTTGTGATGGTGTCGTTGATGCCTTGGACATAGGCGGACCAGGCGACTTTGACATTGGTGGGGAGTTGGTCGATCATATCGGCGTACTCCTCGGGGGTGTATTGCTTTTGGAGGGTGGCGGTATCGGCGGCGACGGTGCTTGCGCCGAAGACTTCGGACATTTGTCCGAGGGAGGATCTGCGGGCCATTTCGAGTTGCCAGAGTCGGTCTTCGGCAATGGCTTGGCCCATGAGGCGGAATGCTTCGGCCTGGGTTTGGGCCTTGATCATGGGGACGCCGTAGGAGTCGCGGGTGATGGTGGGGGTTTGGGCGAGGAGGATGCCCGCGAGGGCGGCGGTGATCATGGGTTGGTTTTACCCTTTGGCCTTGGTTGGTGGTTCAGTATTTACTTGGCCATGAATTCCAGTTGCTTGGACTTCTCTAATCGCCAGCATTAGTCGTTTATGATCTCTTCTGCGTCCACTGATCGTTATCGAGAAATATCCAGAACTGGAATTGATCAGAACAGCACTTTTGGAAATTGAAGTCTTGATGATAGGATCCGGATTTGAATCATTCACTGCTATTCCTTCGGTCGTTATGGTTACCACATCAGTGTTTTGAATGATTTGGGACAACGAGTAAAGCAATGCCAGTAGCGGAGTGGCAGTGCACATAAGGGTGACTAGAACACTTTGCACAATGTTTTTCGTAATGAAAGTGAATCCAAGAGTGATCAGGAGCCCAAATATCACCACCTGAGCGATGGAATTGGAGTCTCTTTTTCGTCTTGTCAGAACGATCAATGATTGATTGGGAAATTCAACGTCAAAAAATCCCATTCTGTGAGCGAGCTTGATTTTCAGTGGAGATAATTATGGCAGTCGCTTTTGAGGGCGGGGGAGGGATTTGTCGCCACCGGTGACACGGTAGATGACGTAAAGAATGCCGAGGACGATGGCGGCGGGAATGGCGAGTTTGAGGACGAGGCCGATGAGGCCGACGGCGAGTCCGCCGATGAGTTTGACGCCGAAGATGAGGCCGATGATGACGAGGAAGGCGATTCCGATGAGTTTGAGGGGGCTGGCGTTTTTCATTGTTGTTGCCTCTTGAATGTGGAGACGGTGGAGCCGGGGGGAGGGTTGCGTGAAGGTGGGACTCCAGTGACAAGAATCGAAACGATGAAGGGGGGCGGGGCGTCTGGGTTGTTGAGATGATTACAGGGGCAATGATGAGTTTGGTACTGGCTTCGCAACCGACTTCGACGGAATTGACGATTTACAACGGAGGGTTTGCGCTGGTGAAGGAGCAGCGGAATCTGAACTTGAAGTCGGGTGAGCAGGAAGTGGCAGTGCAGGACGTAGCGCAGATGATCGAGGCGAATTCGGTGGTTATCAAGAGTTTGAGTGCGCCGGGGTCTTTTTCGGTTTTGGAACAGAACTACCAGTACGATTTGATTTCGCCGATTGCGATTTTGAACAAGGCGGTGGGGAGTGAGATTACGTTTAACCGGGTTTTGCCGAACGGGGATCGGGAGCGGCTCACGGGGACGTTGATGAGTGCGCCGACGCAGATTGTGGGGAATGCGAACGGGGGGAGTTCGATGACTTGGAATGGGATGGTGATTCAGACGGCGGATGGTCGGGTGATTTTGAATCCGAGTGGGGAGATTGAGGTGAGTTCGATTCCGGCAGGGTTGATTACTAAGCCAACGCTGGTGTGGCTTTTGGATGCAGAGAAGGCGGGGGCGAACCAGGTTGAGTTGAGCTATATCACGGGGGGGATGAGTTGGAAATCGGACTATGTGTTTTCGTTGGATGCGGAGGGTAAGAAAGCGGATTTGAAGGGTTGGGTGACGCTGACGAATAATTGCGGGGCGAGCTTTGCAGTGAATAAATTGAAGCTATTGGCGGGAGATGTTCAGCGGGTTCAGCCGCAGCCACGGGGTGGGTTTGGAGGCGGGGATGCGCGTGCGGCAATGATGAAAGCTGACGCAGGATTTGCCGAGGAGCAGTTTGCGGATTATCACTTGTACACGTTGCTCCGACCAACCACGGTGAAGGACAAGGAGATCAAGCAGGTGAGTTTGATGGAGGCGGCGGGGGTGCCAATGAAGAAGCGGCTCTTGGCGGATTCGATGCGGGATTACGGTCAGTATCAGCCGAATGAGGGGGCGGTGGGGCTGGGTGAGATCAAGCCGTTGATCCAGTTGGAGTTTAAGAATTCAAAGGAGAACCAAATGGGGATGCCTTTGCCGAAAGGAACGGTGAAAGTTTATCAGCGGGATTCGGCGGGTTCTTTGCAGTTACTGGGCGAGGATGAAATTGACCACACTCCGAAAGAGGAGACGGTGATGTTGACGGTTGGTCGGGCGTTTGATGTTCGGGTTGATCGCAAGCGGACTATGTTTAAGTGGTTCCGGATTGGGAATTTGGTGAAGGGTTCGGATGAGACGTTCGAGATTGAGGTTCGGAATCGGAAAGAGACGCCGGAGACAGTGACGGTTTGGGAGCGACATTGGTGGGAGCATTCTTTGACATCTTCGAGCATTCCGGCGAAGAAATTGGATGCGAATATCTATGAGTTTGTGGTTGATTTGAAGCCAAATGAGGTGAAAACGATCACTTATTCGGTCGCGACCCGTTGGTAGGGTTAAGGTGATCTCCGCCTGTCATACTGATAGGCATGGGTCGTTTGATTGCAGCAGCAGATGTGGGTAGTAACACCGCGCATCTGCTGATTGCTCATTTAACGGAGACGGGATTAAAGAAGATTGTTAATGAGAGTGATTGGCTCTCGTTAGGAGAGGAGGTGAGCCGAGATGGAAAGATTTCGGCGGGCAAGCGCAAGGAGTTGATGGCAACGATTGAGCGTTTTCGTGGGCTTTTGGATGAGTATAAGGTTGAGGGGGCGATGTTTTTTGCGACGGAGGCGATGCGGAAGGCCTCGAATCATGAAGAGATATTGGCGGACATTTTTGAGAAGTTTGGGATTCGGATTGATTTGATTTCTCCGATGAGGGAGGCGGAGTTGAGTTACAAAAGTTCGCAGTTGGATTGTTTTGGGCCGGAGCCGATGCTGATGGTGGAGGCAGGTGGGGGCAGTGTTCAGGTGGCTTATTGCCAAGATGGGATTTTGGAGCGGGTGACGAGTTTGCCGATCGGATCGGGGGCTTTGAAAGCGCGGAGTGGGATGGATCAACCGCCCAGTGACCATGCGATCAATAAGGCGCTTGAGATTATTCAGATTGAATGCGATGCGGTTGCGAATTATCCATCGGTGAAGCGGATTGTTGCTTGTGGTGGATTGTGCCGGGGATTGTGGCGGGCCTTGCATCCAGATGGGGATAAGACTTTGCGAGTGGAGGAGTTGGACTTTTTGGCTTGGGATTGTGCGCGGTTGGAGGCGGAGGTGATTGTTGATCGGTACGACGTGAAGATCAATCGAGCTCGAACGCTCTTGGCGGGGTCCCTGATTCTGCGGCACTTGATGGGTTTGTTTGGTCATAGCGAAGTGCAGATGAGCCAGTACGGAGTACGTGAGGGGGCGATTTTGGAAATGAGTGAGCGGGCGAGTGAGAATTGGATGGTGAGCGGGAAATGACGGGTGCTAATCGTTACGTTAATCGCGAGTGGAGTTGGTTGCAGTTCAATGCGCGGGTGTTGTTTGAGGCAGAGAATTCGGATAATCCGTTGCTTGAGCGGGTGAAGTATCTCGCAATTTTTGAATCTAATTTAGATGAGTTTTATATGGTACGGGTTTCGGGATTGATCGAGCAAGAGGCAGCTGGTATGTCGAAAATGACGCCGGACGGGCTGGATGCAAGTCAGCAGTTGACCATGATTGCGGAGGAAGCGGAGCCATTGCGTCGGCGGGCAGCGGAGATTTCACGAGGGTTGGAGGGTGAGCTCGCAGCGGAAGGGGTGGTGGTGCGATCGGTTATCGAGCTGTCGCTTGAAGAGCAAGAGGCTTTAACGGAAGTCTTTGAACGTGAAGTTTTTGCGTTGTTGACGCCGCTAATGATGGCTCCCACGATGACGTTTCCATTCATTAGTAATCGGAGTTTGAACTTGGCGGTGGGACTGGGGGAAGAGGGGAGTGAGCAGTGGGCGCGGATCAAAGTGCCGCCGGTGTTGCCTCGGTTGATGGCGATTCCGGGGAGAATTCGAGAGTTTGTGTTATTGGAAGATGTGATCGCGGCGAATTTGGCGCATCTGTTCCCGGGTGTGGCCGTAACTGGCTCTTACTTGTTCCGAGTTGTCCGGGACGCGGATATCGAGATTCGAGAACTTGAGGCAGCAGATTTGATTGATGCGGTGGAGAAAACTTTGCGGATGCGTCGGTTTGGCGATCCCGTATTGCTGGAGGTTGAGGAGCGGATGCCGGAGGGGGTGAAGCGGCTCTTGATGGACAACCTTGAGCTTCAGTCTTCGGATGTTTTTGAGGTGAATGGTCGCATCGGGATGGATTTTATGTGGGAGTTGGCGGGGGTAGATTTGCCAGCTCTCAAGTTTGACAAGCACTTGCCTTACCGAAATGAGCGGGTTTGCGATGCGGGCAGTTTGTTTGAAGTATTGAAGCATGAGGACGTGTTAGTTCATCATCCATTCGACGATTTTGAACCGGTTCTGTCATTTATTCGATCGGCAGCAAGTGATCCCAGGGTGATTGGGATTAAGCAGTCGCTCTACCGGGTGGGATCGGAGTCACCGGTGGTTGAGAGTTTGCTTGAGGCGAGTGAGGAGGGGAAGCAAGTTGCGGTGATGGTTGAGCTTAAGGCTCGCTTTGACGAGAGCAACAATTTGGTTTGGTCGAGGGCGTTGGAGCGGAGTGGGGTTCACGTCACTTACGGGACAGTGGAGATGAAAGTGCATTGTAAGTTGTGTTTAGTGGTGCGGAAAGAAGATTCCGGGATTAAGACATATGCGCACATTGGAACAGGGAACTACAATCCGAGTACGGCGAGACTTTACACGGACCTCGGTTTGTTGACGAGCGACCCAGAGATTTGTCAGGACATAGCAGAGCTGTTCAATTATTTGACGGGGATGAGCGGTCAGGTGAAGTATCGGAAGCTGCTTGTTGCCCCGCTTGACTTACGCGAGGGGATTATTGATCGGATTGAGCGTGAAGTGGAGGTGTACCGTCAGACTGGTCGGGGCCGGATTGCGTTTAAGCTGAATTCGCTTGTTGATATTGAGGTGATTGATGCCCTTTATGAAGCGAGTCAGGCAGGAGTGACGGTGGATTTGATTGTGCGTGGGATTTGTTGTCTGCGTCCGGGAGTTGAGGGGCTCAGCGAGAATATCCGGGTGGTGAGTGTGGTAGGGCGATTTTTGGAGCATTCGCGGGCTTATTATTTTGAGAATGGTGGCGAGGAGGAAGTCTTGATCGGGAGTGCGGATATGATGCGCCGGAATCTGGATCGCCGGGTTGAGGTTTTGGTACCGCTAGAAGATCAGGATCAAATTGACTATGTGCGGGATGAAGTGATTGGTTTGGCTCTGCTCGACAATGTTAAGGCTTGGAGAGGATTGGTAGATGGGCGATATGAGCGCGCGGTTGGTCGGAAGGGGGGTCGTCAACGAAATTCTCAAGTTGAGTTAATGGAAAAGCCGGCGACAAAGGTTTTGCCGCCGGCTTGAAGTGTTTGGCGTTAGCTTCCCGATTGGAAGAGGTTTTTGACCGGGCCATCGATGACAATGCGGTTGGATTGACTGGCGAACTCGTAAATCAGGCCGTACATGAGTTTGGTTGATTTAGTGAGTTTGGCGAAGTCCACGACTTCGATTTCATCTGATCTTTGGTGATAGTGCTCGTGGGGTCCGCAGAACATGAAGATCGCAGGGATTCCTTTTTGAACGAAGCTGTAATGATCCGAACGGTAGAAAATTCTCTCTGGGTCATCCATACGGTCGTAATCGTCGCGGAGCACCATTTTCACGGTGGCGTTGTTGACTTCGGTTAGGGTTTTTGTGATTTGCGAGCTGATTAACTTGGGGCCGATAGCATGGATTTCGTTCACGCCGGCGAGCTTTTCGTTGCGGGGGTTGGTATCTCCGGCGGGACGGGACATGGAGACCATGTCGAGGTTTACGTTGAAGACAATTTGTTTGAGATCAACGGTTGGGTTGTCACAGAAATATTGTGAGCCCCAAAGTCCTTTCTCCTCTCCTGTGTACCAAATGAACAGAGTTGATCGCTTGGGTCGTTGCCCGGTGGCGATGACTCGCGCGATTTCGAGGAGGGCTACAGTTCCGCTTCCATTGTCGTCGGCTCCGTTGAAGATTGTGTCGCCGGTTCCGTCGGCGGTGCTCATCCCAACGTGGTCGTAGTGGGCGCCGATTGAGATGTATTCTTTGCTGAGGGTCGGATCAGTTCCGGGGATGATGCCGATGACGTTGTGGGTGATGACTTCACGTCGTTGGACATCAAGCTTTAGCGTGATCGTCGGACCAGCCGAAGCGAATTCGGCACGCGCGGCGTTGAGGGCGGCGGTTTTGAGGGATTCACCGATCTCGGGGGTTACGGTAACAACTGGAAGTGCGGCAACCGGATTGTTGGATTTTGGAGCATAGCGACCGCCGGCAACCATGCGGTCAAGTTGTCGTTTCCATGATACGGTGCTGGGGTTGTTGGCGATGGTGATGACGGCCACTGCACCGTGTCGCTTGGCGGCAACGGCGGGAGATTCCCAGTTTGGATCGCGGGTGGCATCACGCATCGTGAGTCCCTCGGGCAAAGCGTTATCGGTGATGACAATTGCCCCTTTGAGTGGTAATCCTTTCATTGGGTCAATGCCTTTGCTGACGTTGGCCCATCCGGATGCCACAAAAACGGGGGTGGATTGAACATCAGCGGCGGTGAGCCCGGTCGGGAGGAATCCCTCGCCAAGCGTGATGGACTTTCCATCAATTGTGAGCATCGAGTTTTCGGCGTTGAGGACGGTGGATTCGAGCGGCATCTTCTGCAGGTATGTGCCGTTTTCTCCACCTGGTTGAACGCCATAGATTTTTAGTTGTGTGCTAATGAAAAGTGCGGCGATATCGAGCCCGCGTGAGGGTGTGTCTCGGCCCTCGAGGAGGTCGTGGGCAATGAATTCGAGGTTGGACTTGAGATGCTTCTCTGAAATCTTGTCGACTTCTGGAGCATTGATGGCAAAAGCAGTCGGGGTGAGAAGCAGTCCGAGTAGAACGGGAGCCAAAGTGCGGCGAACCATGGCACTTTCTACCCCGAACGGAGCTGAATTGTGCCGTTTTTGTAAGAGATTGCGGTTCCGCCACCTTTTGACGGCTCGCAGACGTCCAAATAAGAGATTAGGTTATGAGTGATTTGAATCGCACACAGATGGCGGCTCCGCCGATGATTGACCCGAACAAAACTCAGCTCGGGGCTCCGATTGACCCGAATCGAACAGTGATGGGTTCTCCGAACTACGAGGCGACGGTGACGATCAAGCCAGTTCAGTGTGTGGTTTGCAAGACATTTAATCCTCCGGGCGTGATGTTCTGTGTCGAGTGCGGATTGATTTTTGACATGGCGTTGGATGGAGATGCATTTGGAGCGCCAGCGGTACAGGTTCCGGTTTTGGTGGATGGCGATGGGCGGGAGTTCAAGTTGCGGGCAGGTTCGGTAATGGTGGGTCGCCAGGGCGATATATTGGTTGAGGATTCTCGGATGAGCCGACAACATGCGAAAGTGAGTTGGGAAGGGTCGAGTGTTTTTGTGGAGGACTTGGGCTCGACGAATGGAACTACTGTTAATGGGGAGCGAACGATGGGCAGGGTTTTGGTCGAGAATGGGGCGACGATCAGCTTTGGTGGGGTTGAAATGAAGCTGGGAATGCCGGGCGAAGCAAACAAGACGCTAGCAGCGATGAGTGGGAAAACGGCGGCAATGACTGCTCCTCCGGTGGGGACGGGGGCGATGGCACATTTGGTTATCGATGGGAACAAAGTTCCGCTCGTTATGGGACGTCATTCTTTTGGACGAAAAGCGGAAAATGGGATTCAGATATCTGATCCTTATGTCAGCGGCCGGCATGGTGAGTTTGAGGTCACAGACGAGGGGGTTTCGATTACGGATTTGGGATCAACGAATGGCACTTTTGTCAATGAAGCACGTCTGGCGACGGGCCAGAAGACGTTGATTCATCCCGGGGATGAAGTGCGGCTCGGGCAATATCAGCTCGAAATCGTTTTTGCGGGGCAGTCGAGCTAGAAGATGGAAGAGATTACAGCAGAGATTACGGTGGAGGCAGTGGTTCCACAGACGGCTTTGCGGGTGCGCCCAAGGTTGAGTTTTGGCTGCAAAACGGATATGGGGAAAGTTCGGGAGAACAACGAAGACAAGCATGAGTTTTTCTTGGCGGAACGGGATGGTGATTTGGCGGCGAAAGGGCATATTTTTGTAGTGTGTGATGGTATGGGGGGTCACGAAGCGGGGCAGTGCGCAAGTGAAGTTGCGACGAAGACCTTTATCGATGTTTATCGTTCGCACCCGAGCGAAGATTGGATGGTTGCGGCTCGGTCGGCAGTTACGGCGGCGACTCGGTTTATCAATGATTTGAGCCGAGCGATGCCGAGTCGGAGGGGAATGGGGACGACTTTGGTTGCGCTGATCGTGCGCCAAGATCAGGCAATGGTGGTGAACGTGGGGGACTCACGTTGTTACAAGTTGGAAGGGGAAGGGGTGAAACAGGTTACAACGGATCACACGTGGGTCGAGGAAACGGTTGCGGCGGGAATGATGTCCCGAGAGGAGGCAGAGGCGCACCAGTATCGCCATGTGATAACTCGCGCGCTTGGGACGGAACGCGATGTTGCGTGCGATCTTTTTGAGATGGAGTTACACGAAAGCGATGTTTTTATGCTTTGCTCGGACGGAGTTACGAACCATGTGGGTGACGATCAAATCGGGATGATTTTGCGAGGTAGTTCGCCGAGTGAGGCGGCTTGGCGATTGGTTGGTGATGCGCTTGTGGGGGGCGGTTCGGACAATGCGACAGTCATCGTGGTTCGGATTGATGGATTTGACCGGGTGGATTGAGTCGCACCCGGTCAACGATTAGGATTACCAGACTTTCTTCATTAGCCCAGAGAGAATGCCCTTGTCATCCAATCCTTCGGGCATGTCTGACCATTTGAGCTTGATTTCGTAAGTCCCTTCCACCCCGGCTCCGACATCGTACTTGCTGAACAGCCAGGTGATTCCGGCGGGGGTGACTACGAATTGGTTTGCCAGCACGTCGTTCATCGCTTCGTACGGGGGGATATCCCGACTTGCTTTAACGTTGTTCAGCTTCGGGAGGACGTACTTATTTGCGAAATCAGCGGGTTTTGTGCCTTTTTTGAGAAGGTCTTGGAGGGAAAGTACGCCAAACTTTCCATCTTTTGGACCGTAAGTGCGACTGAGATAAAAGAGTTGGGGATTTGCTCCGCCAGTGAACTGGTAGCCGTTCCACATGACGGAAACGATTCCTGCATTCGCGACGCCGACGATGGGTTGGAGATCGAGTCCCCAGGACGACCCTTGCCATCCTTCGCGCTCGAAAGTTTTGGCTTCACGCATGAATTCGTCAAAGACTTTTTTCACGGTGGCTTTGAGGTCAGGGTTTGCAACGCCATTGATGGCGGTTCGGGTTAGGAATTGTGGGTAGGTGGCAGATGCTTCCCATCGATCAGCTTTTTTGGACTGGAAGGCTTCAAATTTTTGGGCAGTAGCAAGGGTCGCTGCTACGGTGAGGATGAGGACGGCGGCGAGGTGTTTCATTGTTGTTCATGTAAATGGACGAATTGGAGTTCAAAATGTGTCTTTTGTTGCAAGGGATTGGACCATGGGGATTGGGATTAGCTTTTAGTTTGGACGAGAACCTTATCTTCGGTCATTTCGTGAAAAGTGTTGGCGACACCTTCGCGACCGAATCCGGAATTTTTTACTCCACCGTAGGGCATAGCATCGAATCGAAGTGACGGTGTGTTGTTGATGATGAGGCCGCCGATTTCGAGTTCGTTGAAGTAGGTTTGGATGCGGGCATGATCTTGGGTGAAGAGGGCAGCATGGATACCAAACTGAGAGGAATTGATCCAGTGGATCGCTTGGTCGTCAGTAGAATAGCTTTGGAGCGTGACTAGAGGGGCGAAGGCTTCCTCAATGCCGATGCGCATTTTGCGGGTTGGATTTTCGATAATGGCAGGTTCTATGATGTTGCCAATGCGGTGGCCCCCAGAGAGGAGAGTTGCGCCATGGGTCTCAGCATCTTCAATGAGTTCAAGGGCTTTGTCGGCAGCTTCGGTCGTGATCAGGGGGCCGCAAGTTACGGTCCGATCCATTGGATTTCCAGTTCGGACGGATTCGGTTGCACGGGTGAATTTTTCGCGGAATTCTTGGTATTGGGATTCGTGGCAGAGGATGTGTTGAAGTGAAATGCAAATTTGGCCAGCGTAGGCAAATGCGCCAGGGACGAGTTTTTGGACGGCATCTTCGATATCGGCATCGGGAGCGATGACAGCGGTTGCATCGCCGCCAAGTTCGAGACTGACTCGCTTTTTGGGGAGGAGTTCTTTGAGCATCCAGCCGACTTGGGGTGATCCGGTGAAACTCAGCAATCTTATTCGCGGATCGAGGGCGGCTTTCTGAGTGAGGGCGGGAACGGTATTGAGAACATTTACGACACCATCGGGGCATCCGGCCTCGTGAATGATTCGACCCAGGGCAAGGGTACAGAGAGCTCCCATGCTGGGGGTTTTGACGACAACGGTATTGCCAGCAGCAAGAGCAGGGGCGATTTTGTGAGCGGCAAGGTTGAGGGGCCAGTTGTAAGGGACGATGGCGAGGATAGGGCCGACAGGGACGCGAGTTGAGGTGACATGAAGGTTTTGGGAGCGAGAATCTTGGGAGATATCGATCTCGCGCGTATGATTTTGGAGAGCGAGTTTGGCGGCGAGTTCAAAAGTGATTGCGACGCGAGTGACTTCGGCCTCGGCTTGAGTGATCGGTTTGCCGATTTCTTTGGCCATAAGTTCGGCAAGTTCGGTAAAACGTTCGCGGACGAGAGAGGCCACTCGATGTAGGAGATCGGCTCGGGTATTAGGGGAGGAGAACTGCCACGACTCGTAAGCGGTTTCGGCAGCATCAATGGCGGCGGTGACTTCGCTCCATCCGGCTTCGGCGGCGGTGCCAACTAGTTTGTCGTCATAGGGAGCCGAGTGTTGGGTTTTGCCAATGCTTTGGTCACAAGGGCCGCCAATGAAGACACCATTGATCAAGAGTTCTTGATGCACGGTTTCATGATGGCATGGGGTTTCGTATAGAATGGATGGTGGGATGGGACGAAGAAACAAACATCGCATCATTTGTGCGCTCGATACGGGTGATTTGGACGTTGCTCTTTCAACTGTTCGGAAACTGCGGGAGTTCTGCGGCGCATTTAAGATTGGTCACGCCTTGACTTTGCCCAATGGTTTGGAGGTGATTGATAGGTTGCAAGATGCCGGGGCGGAGCGAGTGTTTTTGGATCTGAAATTTCATGACATTCCGAGTAGTGTTGGGATTGCGGTGAGGGAAGCGGCGAAGCATAAGGTTTGGATGATGACCCTTCACTTGAGCGGTGGTCCGGCGATGCTGAGTGCGGCAGCGGAAGAGGCGAAAATGGTCACGGTGTCTGACCGACCTCTTTTGGTAGGGGTGTCGGTTTTGACTTCAATGGATCAAAAGACTTTGAACGACGATTTGGGTGTGAGCCGGACGATTGAAGAGCAAATGGTTCATTTGAGTGAGCTGGGGATGCGAGCGGGCATAGATGGAGTGGTTTGTTCGGTGCATGAAGCGGCAGCTCTTCGAGCGACATTGCCCCATCAAGCGGTTTTAGTGACTCCTGGGATTCGCGCTAATCACGGTGAATCACATGATCAGACTCGGATAGGGGACGGTCGAGATGCGATCACGGCGGGTGCGGACTATATGGTTATTGGTCGGGCATTAACGGGGGCGGCCGATCCGGAGCAAGCATTGAATGATCTTCGGCTTTGCGACTAGATGAGCGATTGGCGGTCGGATTTGTTGGCATGGTTTGACCGTGATCAGAGGACAATGCCTTGGCGGAAAGACTTTCATTCTGACCCGTATGCGGTTTGGGTGAGTGAGGTGATGCTCCAGCAGACGACGGTCGCGGCGGTCATTCCATTTTATGAGCGATGGATGGCTCGGTTTCCGACGGCAGAAGCGTTGGCGGCAGCGAGCGAAGAGGAGGTTTTGCAGCATTGGCAAGGGCTGGGATACTATTCTCGGGCGAGGAACTTGCATCAGGGAGTTCGAACTGTGGTTCAGTTCGGGTGGCCACAAACAGTTAAGGAATGGAAAATGATTTCTGGGGTCGGGGATTATACGGCGGGAGCAATTGGATCGATCGCCCAGGGGATTGTTGTTCCTGCCGTTGACGGCAATGTAGAGCGGGTGTTTTCGCGGCGATTTATGGTTAGTGATACTGGTGAGAAATTAAAGCGCTTTGCAACGTTTTGGGCTGGTCGCAATGTTGATCCACACCGGCCAGGGGATTGGAACCAGGCGTTAATGGAACTGGGGGCGACGGTTTGCACACCAAAGAATCCCACTTGTGGGAGGTGTCCAGTTGCGTCAAGTTGTGAGGCGTTGCAGGCGGGACGGGTTGGGGAGTTTCCGGCACCGAAGCCGAGAAAAGACTGGATTGAGTTGGAGCACGTTACCGTGGTTCCGTTTCGCGGTGATCGAGTTGGATTGGTGCAGGCGAAACGGGGAGAATGGTGGTCGGGACTATGGCAACCGCCGAGAGGGGAAGTTGGGGCGGATTTGGGGATTGAGATAGGGGAGTTTGTCGGTCGATTTAAGCATGTAGTAACTCGGCATAAGATTCAATTGGAAGTTCGACGGTTAGAAGTGGAGGGTCATCTGGACGGACTTACTTGGTTTGAATTTGCTGACTTGGATGAAGTTCCGATGAGTGCGCCCGGGAGACGGGCGATTAATCTTGCTCTTGAGGCAAGTTTAAGGCTTCCTGGGTTGGAATGATCAGCCAGCCCTCGGCTTGGGCGTTGAGGACAAAGAGCAGGGCGATTGTGAGCCCGACGCTGACAAAGAAGAGGTTGATGACAAATGTGAGCAGAGGAAGGCCGATCTTGCGAGCGAATTTTTCTTGACGAATAATGGATGCGCGAACCTTTTCCCTTTTGTGCGGTGGGGAGAGATTGATAGCGGCACGTTGGAGTTTACGGCTTCCGGGGCGGCGGATGAGCCAGAGCATAAAAAACCAAATGCGTCGAGCGAGCCAACGCGTCATTAGGGATCGGTTATGAACTCCTGAGGAGTTATGATTCGACCTGTCTCATCAATAAATGCTAGTCGGAGGGGTGGAATTGGATCGCGCCCGCGGACGATTTTGATGAGAATTCGGGATTCACCGGCGGTTGTGAACTCGGATGAACCAGAGGGATGGAGGAAGGGCCTTGGGGTCGTATCGTTGTAGCTGGTGACGAGGGTGCCGTCAATCCAGATTTTGAGTCCACCGGGAAATTGCGTTTGGAGATTGATCAGGCCAGAGGAATTCCAAGTGACATGAGCGTAGAGGTAGGTAACGCCCGGGCCGCCATTGAATACAGGTTCAATATCGAATTCTGTAGCCGGGAAGTTTTGGGTTTGCCAGCGGAGACCCATGCCACTACGACCCGAGAATGGTTGGGCCATTGATTGCGTTTTTTGATCGTTCTTTTCGGGTGGGTGTTCGTACGAGAAACCCGTGCCTTCGATGTTAACGAATGGGCCGAGAACCGAGAATTGAGTGGGTTGAAGGAATGGGATTAGGAGTTGATATTTGTCCACTCGGAGACGGAGGTTTGTGTCGGGGGCCGTTGTCGTTGGAGGCTGGATAACGGTCGGGAAGTTGACCGATTCTCCGGGGCGGAGGGCGCAATCGGCGATTCGGCTGGCGATTTGCCATCCTTCTGGACCGTTGAGGGCCAATGCGATGTTGCGCGTTTCCTCGGTTGGGTTCTTGATTGTAATTTGGAGTTTTTTGGCGGGCGGTGCAGCGATTGGTGTTTCGAGGTAGATGATGGTGATGATGAGTCCGGCGAGTTCGGTTGTGGTTTTGAAGTTGTGAAGGAAGGCTAGTTCTGGTGCGGTGTTCCTAAGGTTCTGTTCTTGACCCTCTCCTGAGTCCTCCCCCAAAGGGGGAGGGGGATCGTTGTTTAGTTCGGGGCTAGTAACTCGTTGTGCCTCTGGCACTTGATCCCCACCTAAGTCCTCCTCCAGGGGGGGAGGGGGTGCACTCTCTAGCTCAGGGCTATTCACTAATTGTGCCTCTGGCTCTTGACCAACTCCTATTTCTTTCCCTTGGGCACTTTCTGAGATGAGGCGGGCAAAGTCGGCGATACCAGCCGGGGGAGAGATGTGTTTGAGGGCGTGGGTGGCAAGAAATGCTGGGTCAAGTGAGGTGGTGTAGTCGGGAGGGAGTGGGGCCCATAGGAAGCTTGCAATGGTTGCAGCGGTGGCAGCACTGAGGTCAGACTGACCGCCGCATCCGGCGGCGATGAGCATTGCTTGCTCGCTGTTTTGATTGGAGTGGAGGAGCCCAAGGAGAGCAAATGCGGCCGTTGCAATGCAATGAGATCGGTTGATATCGGAGAAATTATTGGCGAATTGGTTGGCAAAGAATTGGGCGGCTTCCGGGTTTCCGATATTTTTTGAAATTGCAGGAATGATGCGATGAAGTTGGGATTCAGCAGGAAGGATTGCGGTGACTCGATTTAAGAAGTCTTGGGCGGTATCTTCGGGCTGAGATTGGCTGAGAGCTACGGCAAGAGCGGCGGGAATCCAAGCGCCATCGCTCGCATGGTCAATGCTGGCATCGTGAAATGCAGAGGCATACGCGGCATGAGGATTTCCGTGATGGAGAAATCCCCAAACAAGCGAACGAAGGATCGCGCGCGGTCCATCACTCAGTGGATTGTCGAGAGAGCCGGAGTAAGGAGTTTCGAATCCGCGGCGGAGGTTGAAAAGTCCAAAAGCAGTTTCGTCGGTATGGTCATCGAGGGAATCAAGAAGGATTTGACCGTAAAGGAAGGGTTTACGGTCTTCGAAGTGTGCTTTTTGCCAGATGAGCCATGAATCAAGGCTTGGGTGGGGCGACATCCGGGTTGGAATGGGAGAGTATCCGGTGAGGCGTTGGAATTGGGCACGACCGACGTGGGGGCTGCCGAGAGCGAGCCCCGCAATTGCGCCGAGAGCGGCTTGTTCAACCTGAATTTGAATACTCATGAATTCTGCCTTAGTTTATCGTGGAAAGGGGGCTGGGGTTGCGCCGAATTGGGCAGTAGAATTTGGGGATGCAGCAGATTGACCACGTTATTTTTCGGTGGATCAATCAGTGGCCGGACTTTGTATTCCCTTTGTTTTATGGATTGAGTGAAGGCAATAAGTGGTTGGGAGTCAGGATTTTCCTTCTAGTGTTCTTAGTTTTTTGCCTGAGTCGGCCAAAATTGCGGGCGCCGGTGATCTTGGCAATCTTGGCGTTTCCGCTCGCGAATGAAGTGTGCGATCTCCTCAAGAATGGACTGATGATGCCGAGGCCGAGTGTGGATTTTCCGGAGGCGATTGTCCGGGTGAACCGGTTGACAAGTTTTGGGACAGCCAGTGCACATTCGGCGAATATGATGGCGGTTGCAACCGCGTTTTTTATCTATGCTCGACCATGGGGGTGGGGATGGTTGGTGATTGCGATTCTGACGGGAATTTCTCGGGTTTATGTGGGGGTTCATTACCCATATCAGGTGTTGTTTGGGTGGCTCGTAGGTGCGGGCGTTGCTTTTGGGTTAGCGCATATTTGGGAGTTGATCAAAAAACGTCGTGGCCTTCAGAATGAAGACCACGACGATCAGTTACCGGAAAGTTCAGCGGTTTAGTTGCCACCCATTGGGATGACGGGCTGGGGTTCGGACAGGTCAATATGTCCGCCAATTGATTCGATTTTCTTGCCTTCGACAAGGAACTGAACGGCGTTGATGTCCTTGAATTGACTCATGACTTTGAGAACACCTTCGACGAGAATCATTTCATCCATACTGCCGAATCCAGCTTCGGTTTCCTTGCTCATGTCAACGGTGGCGATTTTGTCCTTGGTTGTGACACTCAGAACTTTTGTTCCGGCGGGAATTGAGTCTAGTTTGCTGAGGTATTGATTGATTGCCCAGACTTTGGGGTCAACTCCCGGGGGTGGGGTAGAGGTTGAACGGTCGTACTTGACGTCGTCTTGAGTCACGCGGGGGGTGAGTTCGGTGACTTCTCCGTTTTGGGGCTCATCGGGAGTGACTTGGATATTGGGTTTGGATTGGGCCGCGACTTCAGGCTTTGGTTTGGGGCTGGCTTGTTCATTACTGGCGTAGATGCCGAGTCCGGCGAGGGTGACAGTGCCGAGGGCGATGAGGCCGAGGGCGAGACCATTTCGATTGCTGTTTTTACCCATGATTATTTGTTCCCCAGGAAGATTTCTACGCCTCGGAGAATGGCTTGGGCCATTCTTTCGGTGAAGTCTTTGGATGAGAGCTGTGCTCGGTCGTTTTTGTGGTTGATGAATCCCAGTTCGATCAGCACGGATGGCACGGTGCTGTCGCGGAGGACTTTGAATCCTGAGCTGTAGATGCGAGAGTCTGACCAGGTGCCGAGGTCAGGAATTTTGCTGACCTTGGCGATTTCGGACTGGATGCACTCGGCGAGGAGTCGGTCGAATGGATCTTGTTTATGATAGAAAGTCATTCCCCCGGATCGGCCGTTTTCTTTGGCAATGCTGTTAACGTGGATGCTGATGAATGCAGCGGCTTGACTTCGGTTGGCGATGGCTGGGCGTTCGCTCAATGACGGATAAACATCGGTTGACCTTGTGAGGATGACGCTCGCTCCGTAACTTTGGAGAAGTTCGCCGAGACGGACGCTGATTGGGAGAACAATGTCTTTTTCATAGAGATTGCCGAATCTTGCCCCGCTATCTTTGCCACCGTGTCCGGGGTCAATGACGATGACTTTGCCTTGAAGACCACCTGATCGTGGAGGAACAGAGACACGGATTCGAATGGTATTGCCGCTCGTTGATGCAGAAAAAGCCAATGCGCGGCTGGTGACAATTGTTAGAGTGGCACTCCTTCCATCGGATCCGGTTTGCATTGAGGTGATCCAGCGGGATGACTCGAGCTGGGTGCTGGTCATCTGCCGGAACTCGGCATCGGGGAGGGTGATTTGGAGTTGAGTGGGAGTGATGTACTGAACTGAGGGTGGCGATGTGAGTGACTTTGAAGATTTGATTGTGAGCAGAGTGCTGGCGTTTGTATCTTCGGCGATTTGGGGTTGATCGAGAATGAAGCTCGGAGCGGCGATTCCAGCGGGGTTCGGTTTAGTATTTTGAACCGGAATAATTGGCTCGGTAATCTTTGCGGGATCCTGAGAAACGACAGGCGGAAGGGAAATTTTGAGTTGTCGGGTTTCGGGAGATGCTTTGGCAGAGACGGCAACGGCACCAGGGTGTTCGAGTACGACACGGGCAGTGCTGGGGTCAAATTGACCGATTCTCCACCAGGCGGGGAGGGTTGCATTTTCGGGGACATCCATGCGCCCGCCAATGAAGTCGATGACAAGGCGGTCGGGATTTGTCAGTCGGAGATATTTGGGTCTGACCTTTATCGTGGAGTCAACTTGAAGTCCTTCGGGAGTGATTTCGACGTTCCGGATTCTCCCCAGAACTCGGTAATGGTCTCCATCCCATTCGGCGAGGGCGCCGAGGAATCGTGCGGACTCGGTGAGAGACATCAGGAGTTTGCCTCCTTCACGGAGGATTGGAACTCGGAACAGCTTGCCTTCGGTGACAACTTGCATTTCGTTGCCATTGAGGGAAACGTTCCACTGCCAGGACTTAGCGAGGGATGGTTCTATGAAGCATTGATCGCCGACACGAAAACCGGATGTCGTGTTGGGTGAATTGTAGGTCAGTTGAACGGAAACTGGTTCAAGTTTGGCGGCACTTGCTGCGCACGCTAGCACCATCCATGGAGCTAAACAGGCGATCCATCGCTTCATAACTTTTGGCATTATGGCTGATAAACGAGTAAAAGTACTTGATGGTTCAACAAAATGGGAAGTTTTTGGAGGATTTCGCCCAGATGTTATATTCGGGAGAAATTCCGAAACCTAGAGCAATTTGTTAGGGTTTCACGAATCGACGTTTCCAAGATTGTCTACGGCTTTGATTTCTTCTTCAATTGTTTCTGGGATTCCATCATCTGGTGTAGCTTGATTGCGGTAAGCGTGGATGCCCCCGCCAATGAGGATGAGGAATAGGACGCTCCAGAAGAGGGCAGGAGGCATTTCCGGAATATAGAAGCCGGGCTTGGCGATCTTGGTGTAGTGGTGGGCGGACATGACGGCGAGTTTGACGCCAGCCCAACCGACGAGGAGGAATGCCATGTGCTCAAGAAATGGATACTTTTCGAGGAGACCAAGGAAGACTTTGGCGGCATATCGGAGAAGAATGACGCCAATGATTGCACCTGCGTAGATCACCCAAAGTTTGGATTCAAATTTCTGACCTTCGCCAACTTGAACAAGAGCGACGGCGGCAAGGACACTGTCAACAGCGAATGCGATATCGGCGAGTTCGACGAGGAGGACGGTTTTCCAAAAACTGGCTTTGTCGCCAACATGTCCAATTTGCTTTTCTTCGTGATGATCTCGATTAAAGAAGAAGTGCTTGACAGTGATCCAGACCAAATAGAGTGCGCCGATGGCTTGGAGCCACCAGAGTCCCATGATGAATGTGGCGAGAAGGATCGCTATCGCCCGGAAAATGAATGCTCCTCCAAGGCCATAGATGAGGGCCCTGCTCCGGAGTTTTTCTGGAAGATGGCGCACCATGATCGCGAGAACGAGGGCGTTATCGGCGGAGAGGAGACCTTCTAGGAGGATGAGCATCCCAATGATCGGGATGTCGGTAACCTCAAAAATTTGCTGGGGGATCATGGGCGATTGGACTCTTGGAGCGCAGGGTGATTCTGTCACAATTTTAGCGATCCAAACAGTCTCAGGAAAAAAGAATGCCAATTTACGTTTACGAATGCGACACATGCCACGACGTTTATGAAGTTGAGCAGCGGATTATTGAGGACGCTTTGACGGAGTGTCGGTGTGGGAAAGGGAAAGTGAAACGAGTGATTCAGCCAGTGGGGGTGGCTTTTAAGGGTTCGGGTTTTTACATTAATGATGTGGCGGGCGGAAGCTCGGCTCCGTCGGCGAAGAGTGAAGAGCCAGCAAAAGTAGACGCACCAAAAACTGAAGCTCCCGCGAGCGAATAGTTTGCGTTTTTGTGGGGGAGGTCTGGTACGGTTTGGTCTGTGCCAGACCTTTCTCGTTCAGAGTTCTTGAAATTGACCGGATGTGGGATTGCGGGGATGATGTTGCCGGGTGCAGCCGGGGCGGTGGATTTTCAAGAGGGTGAAATTTCTGAAGCGGATATTAAGACGGCTCTGCGCTTGGCGAATCTGAACTTTGCCGACGATGAAATCAAGGAGATGGTCGGCTCGGTCAAGGATTTTGGTCAATGGTGGCCCCCTTTACGAGAGGCGGCAAAAGACTCCGGATTTATGGGGATGAACTACCGGGTTGCTGAGGTAGGGGGGAATAGTGATTTTCCGGATGAGACGTTATCTTTAGCTGAGAGGGTGGTTGAATTGCCGAAATCGGATGATGATTTGGCATTTATGGATGTGGTTGATCTAGGGGTTTTGATCAGAACTAATCGGGTGAGTTCTGTAAAGTTGACGCAATTGTTCTTGTCGCGACTGAAGAAGTACGGACCGAAGTTGCGATGCGTCGTTAATTTGACGGAGGAGCGGGCCCTCGCCCAGGCCAAGCGGATGGATGATTTGCTTGCTCAGGGGTCGTATTTGGGGCCGCTCCATGGGATTCCGTTTGGGGTTAAGGATTTATTTGATGCCGAGGGGTATCCGACAACTTGGGGAATCGGGACTCGGAAAGACGAGGTATCGGGAGATGATTCTGATGTAGTTCGAATTTTGGAAGGGGCGGGAGGAGTTTTGGTAGCGAAGCTCAGTTTGGGTGCTTTGGCGATGGGAGATGTTTGGTATGAGGGGCGGACAGAGAGTCCTTGGGATGCGAAGATTGGGAGCAGTGGGAGTTCGGCGGGTTCAGGAAGTGCGGTGGCGGCAGGTTTGGTTCCTTTTGCGATTGGGACAGAGACAAACGGATCGCTTGTTTCGCCGGCGCATAACTGTCGGGTAACGACGTTGCGACCGACGTTTGGTTCGGTTAGCCGGGCGGGGGCAATGGCATTGTGTTGGAGCTTGGATAAAGTTGGCCCGATATGCCGAACGGTTGAAGACTGCGCGGTGGTGTTTTCGGTTCTCTGTGCGCCGACCGGAAATGACCCGAGTCAGGTTGTTCTGACATTCGGGTACTCGACTTTAGGGGATTTGAGTGGCTTGACGGTGGGTTACTTGGTCAACCGGGAGCAAGATTTGGAAGCCGAGATTTCGGATTCGAATCGACCTTGGCTGAAGGTGGCAAGAGAGTTGGGAGCGACGGTCAAGCCTTGCTACTTGCCCGCATTTCCGGATGGGATGTATTCGATTCTGTTTGCCGAGTGTGCGGCGGCTTTTGAATCTTTCACGAGAAGCGAAGCGATTCAGGATTTGGAGGGGTATTCGAGTTGGCCGGAGAGCTTCCGGAGTGGGCGTTTGATCCCGGCGGTGGAGTACATTCAGGCGGATCGGTACCGATTGGTGTTAGCTGATCTTTATCGAGAGGTTTTGGGTGAGTTTGCTTTTGTCATGGCGGATGACCGGTTGTATTCTCGAATTTATGGCCTGAATGCAACTGGGATTCCGCAGATGTATATTCCGGCGGGGGTGAGTGAGAGAGGAGCGGCGAGGGGCTTTTCGATGATTTGTTCGTCTTTTGCGGAGGGAGACATGATGCGGGCAGGGTTTGCGATTCAGCGAAAGATGGGGTTTGAGCGGTTGCGACCGGATATGTCGGTTTGGGGTTGAGCAAAGAGTTTCATGCTCAGCCCATTGTGATCAGGGCTTGACGTGATCAGATCGGTCGATGGCGCAGAATCGTCCGGTTTTTTCTGAGTACTGTTGGTGGTAGGTTTCGGCCATGTAGAACGGTTGGTTGGGGATTATTTCTGTGACGATTGGGCGTTTGAAGAGGGGGGCGGCTCTTTTCTTGGATTCCTTGGCGATGCGCTCTTGTTCTGGCGTTGTTGGATAGATTCCGGAGCGATACATATCCCCGAAGTCAGGGCCTTGACTGTTGAGAGTGCACGGGTTGTGGATGTCCCAGAATCGGTCGAGGACTTGGGAGTAGGTGATGATGGTGGGATCAAATTCGACCATGACGCCTTCTGCGGCTCCGGTATTTTCGTAAGAGACTTGCTTGTATGTGGGATTTTTGACTTTGCCACCGATGTAACCGACGGCAGTTCCTGTGATTCCCGGGGTCATGCGGAAGTACTTTTCGGTTCCCCAGAAGCATCCTCCGGCGAGGATGGCGCGATCTCGTTTGGATGATTTGGGCTTGTTTTTTGTGGGTTCGAGTTTGATTGTAGGGGAGATGCTGGTGTCTTTAGGGGTGGTTTGGGTGGCGGCATAGGCGACGAGGGAGAGGGCGGCGATTCCAGCGAGCGTAGCGGCGATTGTTTTCATCTGTATGCATACTAATGCGTTAGGGTGGGGATTTGTTGCAGGATAATGTCCGGGGATCAAAAATTCGCTAGGTAAATTGGGGTTGTGATTGAGCGATACACGACCCCGGCGATGACGGCGATTTGGAGTCGTCAAGCGAAGTACCAGCGGTGGATGGAGGTTGAGGTTGCGATTTGTGAGGCTCACCACGAAGCGGGGACGGTTTCGGCGGCGGAAATCGGGGAGATTCGGGCGAAGGCGGCGTTTGATATTGCCCGGTGTGATGAAATTGAGCTTGAAACGCGGCATGATTTGGCGGCGTTTGTGCGGAATTTGGAGGAGAACATTGGGGAGGCGGGGAAGTGGATTCACTTTGGGGTGACGAGTTACGATGTGATTGACACGGCGTTGGGGATGATGCTCCGGGATAGTTGTGATGTGCTGCTGGATTCGGCGCGGGGTTTGCTCTCTGAGATTAAGCGACTGGGTGAGGAGCATAGGGACACGCCGATGATTGGGCGGACTCATGCGATTCATGCGGAGCCGATCACGTTTGGGTTTAAGTGTGCGAGCTGGGCGAGGGAGCTTGAGCGGAATATTGATCGCTTGGAGGGGATGCGTGAGACGGTGGCCTTTGGGAAGATCAGCGGGGCGGTGGGAATTCATGCGCATGTTGATCCGGCGATGGAAGCGGGGATTTGTGCTCGGCTGGGATTGAAGCCGGAGCCAATTTCGACTCAGATAATCAACCGAGATCGCCATGCGGATTTTCTGAATTTGTTGGCTCTGTTGGGGGCGGGGCTTGAGAGGATTGCGACTGAACTTAGGAATCTTCAGCGGACGGAGATTTTGGAGGTTCAGGAGGCTTTTAAGGCGGGGCAAACGGGGAGTTCGGCAATGCCGCACAAGCGGAATCCTTGGAATAGCGAGACGGTTGTGGGTTTGAGCCGGATTTTGAGGGGAAATGCTGGAGCTATGTTGGAAAGCGTGGCGACTTGGCACGAGCGGGATCTGACGAATTCGTCAATGGAGCGAGTGGTTTTGCCGGATAGCTGTCAGCTTGCGGATTTCATGTTGAATCGGGTGCGTGCGATTCTGTCGGGTTTGGTTGTTCTGCCAGAGAACATGACGCGCAACATGCGGCTGATGGGTGATTTGGTTTTCAGCGAACACCTAATGTCGAACCTGATTCGGAAGGGATTGATGCGGCAGGTTGCTTATAAGTTAGCCCAGAAGCATGCGGCTTTGGCGTGGGATGGAGTGGATTTTAAGACTTCGGTTTATGAGGATGCGGAGGTTCGGGCGCATTTGAGCGAGGCGGAGTTAGACGAGGTGTTCAGCTTGGAGCATCACTTACGAAATGCGGGGCACAACGTACCGTAAAAGTTTCAGGAACCGGGATTCCGTGTCAGGGCCGGAATTGCGTTATATTACGGAACTGCTTCGGGAATGATGGATTTGTTGATGAGGCCGCGGAGTTCGGTCCATCTAAGTTTGAGGAGGTAATCGCCTTCGGCGTATGCGCCTACGCTGTATTTGTCGAACGGAAAGGTGAGTCCGTTTTTGGTGATGATGAATTTTTCGTGAGTGGCAATGGGGAGGGAATCAACACCTTCGCCCGTACGGTCGCGACGGAGTTTGCTGAGTCGTGGACGGACGAAACCTTCGAGGACATCTGATTCTTTAACGCCATCGGCGAGGATGTCACCGAGTTTCAAGCGTTTCGGTTCTCCGTTGATGAGGCCGATATTGAAAGTGTAAGTCATGGAGTTGGGGTGGGCACCTCCGGTGTACTCGTAACGGTCGTAAAGGATGCTAATGAGGTTTGTTCGGTAGAGGGAAAGAGTTGGTTTGATTGCCAAAGTCCAGGGAGAGGTTGGCTTTTCATTGAAGCTCTGGAGAGAGTTGAGGAATTCTTGATCAACTTCGCCGATGGGTTCCCATGCGGCTTTGTTGGCGAGAGATGCTAGGGGATGAGTTTCTGGAAAGATGTACCAAGCGAGATCGAGTTCATAGTAGCCGTCACGCATTTCGTTGCGGGAACGAACGTGAGGTTGGGTTATGGTGTTTTGGAGGACAGCGGCTAGTACAAGCGACGACAGCATCGGCATGAGGTGAGTTTACTGGTTTTCGAGGGGGTTTGACGTGTCAAACTGAAGGACATGAACGGAACGTTGCAGGAGTGGCTGTCGGGTGAGATTCAGGGGTTGAAGGATGCTCACCTTTACAAGAAGCCGAGAATTTTGCAAAGTGCGGCGGGTGGACGGGTGATGATGGACGGAAAGTCGGTCATCAATCTCAGCAGCAACAATTATTTGGGATTGGCGAACCATCCCAAGGTGCGTGAGGCGGCACTCGCTGCGATTGAAAAGTGGGGAGTCGGGGCGGGGGCGGTGCGTTGGATTGGGGGGACGATGTCTGTGCACGAGGAGCTTGAGGAGCGACTGGCGAGCTTCAAGCATACGGAAGCAGTTTTGGTATTCTCGGGTGGATTTACGGCGAACAGCGGTTGTATCCCTGCGGTGGTGACAAAGGATGACGTGATCATCAGCGATGAGTTGAACCATGCATCAATCATTGATGGAGTGCGGCTAAGCGCGGCGAGTTATCGGAAGAGTGAGGGATGGGTCTATGAACATAAGAACATGGATCAGCTTGAGGATTGTTTGAAACGGGCGGATCATTTTAAGAAGCGGATGATTATTACGGACGGAGTATTTTCGATGGATGGGGATATCGCTCCGTTGCCGGCGATTGTGGAATTGGCGGAGAAGTACGATGCTTTCGTGATGGTGGACGATGCTCATGCAAGTGGAGTTCTGGGTAAGAACGGGGCGGGTACGGCGAGCCACTTTGATCTTTATGGTCGGGTTGATATTCAGCTTGGGACGCTCTCAAAAGCGCTCGGCGTGATTGGAGGATATATTGCGGGGAGCAGCTCGCTGAAAGAGTGGTTGATCAACCGTGGACGTCCCTATCTGTTTTCGACGGCTCATCCGCCGATGGTTGCGGCAGCCTTGATTGCGGCTTTGGATGTGATGGAAAATGATCCGGAGCCGATGGAGCGTCTTTGGTCGAGCTCCCGGAAGTGGAAGGCTATGTTGCATGAAGCCGGATTTGACACGATGGGGAGCGAGACCCCGATTACGCCGATTTTGTTTGGCGAAGAGAAGGCGGCTCAAGAGGCGGAACGACTTCTTTGGGACGAGGGAGTGTATGCGCTTGCGATTGTTTATCCTACGGTAGGCAAAGGAAGTGCGCGGATTCGAACGATGCCGAACGCGACGCATACAGAAGAGGATTTGGCGGATGCATTGGCGGCGTTTGTTCGAGTGCGAGATCGGCTTGGTGCGGGCGTTTAATTGTCTGGCCAGTTAAATGGGTCGGAGAATTTTGGCGCGTTGAGAAATTCGTGATCTGTGAGGGTTTTGAGGAAGGCGATCAGGGCGTCTTGCTCTGTTGCAGAACGCCGGAAGCGTTCGACATCTCCGGATGGGGAATTTCCGACGCGGAGTCGTTTGTCAAGATCCGGGCCATGCTGGATGTTATCCATGTAGTGATCTGTAACTTCAACGAGGTTTGCAAATCGTCCATCGTGCATATAGGGGGCGCTGACTTCGATATTGCGGAGACTCGGAACTTTGAACCGACCCCGACCACCATTGAGTCCGTTGTTGGTGGGGCCGTTTTCCAGGACAAATGCGGAGGTTGCATGGCACTCGTTGCAGCCCATTGATTCGATATGGTCGAGGTTGACTCGCTCGAGCAGTTGCTTGGGGGCACCACCGAATACGGCATAGCCGAGAAGTTCTTGTTCGCTGAAAACTTCTTCTGGCTTGGGTGAAGCAATGGCTTTGTCGAACTTTGCATTGCTTGAGACGAGGGACCGTTCAAATTGGGAAATTGCACGAGCAATTCGGTCTGATGTTATTTCAGGAGTTCCAAAAGCTTTGCGGAAGAGGTCGGGGTAAAAGCCGGTTTTGTTGAGCTTGGCGGCGAGTGCGGGGATTGAATCGGTGCCGAGTTCGACAGGATCTAGGATTGGGCGGATTGCTTGACGTTCTAGTGAACGGTCGCGTTCAGTCCAGAAGACGTGACCCGATTCGTAATACCGAACGTTAGTGAGTGACATGGCGTGAAGCCCAGTTCGGAGACCTTCAAATCCTGTGGAACGGCGTTCTGGATCGGCGAAATTATGTTTTTGGATGTGGCAGCTCGCGCATGATTTTGTGTTGTTTGCGCTGAGGCGCCGGTCGTAAAACAGGACGCGCCCGAGAGTTGCTCCCGCATCGGTAATTGGGTTGTCTGCAGGGGTATTGTCGTGTCGTTTGAGTTCGGCGGTGAGATAGTGTGCGGGAAGGTCGGGGTTTGCGTAGTTGTATGTGCTTGGGATTAGGGGGGTGGGAAGGCCGTCTTTGTCAATCGAACTCTTCGTTGGCTGAATAAAGGCAACGGCAGTGAGAAACGTGGCAGAAAGGGCGATTCCGGCGAGGGCACGCATTTCAAAAGTATATCTTGAAGCTTAAAGTGTTAGTTGCCGGGGTGAAAATGTGACGGTGTTAACTTGAACTAACGAAAAAGTTGCTTTGATTGTGAAAATCGAGAGTTAATGGGGGAAACTGGAATGGTGAGGGCACGAACAGGAGAAGCGCGACTGGTTACGGTCGTTTACGGGGATGTTATTCGATATAGCAAGCATTCTTTGGAAGAGAAAAAGCTGATAGATGATGTTTTGCGGAGTGCGGTTGAGGCAGAAAAGCAGCGAACGGAGTTTCTGGCTGCAGTCGACAATGGAGATGGTTTCTTTATGGTTTTTGAGGGTGATCCGCGTTGCGCGGGAGAAGTTGCGCTTGGATTAGATGCCCTATTCAAAGAGAGGATGACGGCACGGGTTCGAATTGGGGCTCATGTTGGTGTGACGTTTGTTCGGGAGGATTTACGGGGTGGATTGAACTTTACGGGTCCGGCGGTTGAATATGCACAAAGGGTGATGGCGGTCGCCGACGGTGGACATTGTCTTGTGTCAGATGATTTGGGGCGAATTTTACGAGAATTTGGAGAATGGCGGGGTTTGATCAGTAGTCCGTCACTACGGAGAGTGAAGTCTGGAGAAGCCATTTTGGTGTGGCAGATCGGGAGTCCGAAATTTGATCAACTTTGGGTGGGAGGCACGGCTAGGGAGGGTTGGATGTTGTCCGAGGAGCCGAATAGTCTAGGCGAATGGGGTTTGCTCTACCGATTAAGCGGCGAGTATCGTCGCGTGGTATCTGAAATGGAGAATGGGTGGCGGGTATTTGTTGACGGCAGTTTTGACGACCTGCAATCTGCTCAAGAACTTAATCTTTGGTTGGTAGAGACCAATGTTGCAATTCCTAAGTCTGTTAAGGTTGAGCGGAAATGCACTAGTCGCGTTAAGCAGGCAATCGAACAGGGGGAGAGTTTTGTATTAGTTCGGTCCCCGGTTGGTTTTGGTAAATCGACTTTGTTACAGCAAGGGGCAGAAGCCGCGGTGGCTCTGGGGCATCATGTCGTAATTCTGGATATTCGGCGAATAGAGAGCGTAGTTTTGGCGGAGCGCGATCTACTTTATCGAGAGATTTTGCACGGACTACTTGATCAACTGGGATTGTCCACTCAAGTGGAATGGGATGACGAACTTGGGAGCAATCTGAACTTTGAGAGGGGGGTAGTTCGAGCCTTGGAGGAGACGAGTGGTCGAATTTTCTGGGCTTGGGATGAAGCGGAGCGATTATTGTTTCAAGATTATGCCGACGACTTATTTGGATTGATGCGGAGTTGGCATAATCGGCGGGCATGGGAGCGCAACTCGATATGGGAGAGATTAACAATTGGCTTGGCGTATCGTTCGGATGCATCGCAACTGATCAAGAACCAACAGCAATCTCCATTTAATGTTGGGGTTTTGATTGAGATTCCGCCTTTTGATATGGAAGAGCTTTCAGCACTTAACCGGGAGATGGGAAGTGTCTTGATTCACCAAGAAGAATTGACTCAGCTTTTGTTAGCTCTTGGAGGACATCCGGGCCTCTGCTCGGCCGCACTTGAGGGTCTTGCGCGGCGAGACTTTACTCTTGAGGATATCAAAGAGGAGCGAATCGATGATCACTCTGGGTTGGGGCGACTCTTGGAGGCTCTTTGGAACCGATTGGAACGTGATGAAGTTGCTCTTACTGGATGGTATGAGCATGAGCAGGGCCATGAGGTGAGTTCAGGCGGGATTGATCGCCTTCGACTCTTGGGCTTGTGGTTTGGGCGTCCTGAGTCTAGGGTGATCTCAACCTTGATTGAGAGTTTTTTCCGTGAGCGGGGAAGGAGAACTCAGTTACACGATTGATGAGGTTGCCATCTGCGTCTACGGAGATCAGGCTTGATCCGTCCGAAGTGAAATGACAACGATTAACGGTGGTTGAATAGTCTGTCAAGCTGAGAAGTTCCAGTCCAGATTCGGCATCCCATACATGAATAATGTGGTCATTTCCGCATGTCACAATTCGTTTTCCATCGGCAGAGAATGACGCATCTGAAATCCATGATTTGTGTTGAAAGACATGGATTTGCTTCCCGGTGATTGCATCCCATTGTCGAACGGTGCCATCGAATGATGTTGTGACGAGTTGTCGGCTATTAGGTGAAAATTTTGACATGAACAGACGCGATGTATGCCCTACTAACGTGTGAACTATTCTGCCAGACTGTGCATCAATAATGGTTGCTGTCTCGTCGTTGCTGACGGTGGAAATGAGTTTGGAATTTGGAGAAAAGGTAATGTAACGTGGTTTATCAGAGTGCACGGGAATGGTTCTCAATATCCCCCTAGTTTCAACCGAGAAGATCGATACCGAGCCGTCTTCGTTTATGGAACAAATCAATTGACCGTTGGGTGACATGGCGATTCGCATGGGTTGAGAGTCTGGCGCTTTTACTTCTTGAGGAGAATCATAATTATTGAAGATCAGAATTCGGCCATCCGATTCGAGAGAAGCGAAGTAAGTTTGACCGTTATGGGAGGCTGATTCGACATCTTCAACTTCAGATTTGAACACACCTTTGAGTGTGCGCTCTTGGCTATTATTGGGGTTGAACGTAATGAGACCGAAAGTTTTGGATGCGATGGCAAGGAGGTCTGCATTGGGATCGAACAATATGCGCGGGAGGGTCGGGGAATTTGATAACCACTCCTTTTCGACGTTTGATTTAGATGTGATGAGTCTAACTCGTCCGAGAATATCTGATACGGCGGAATAACCGCTACTTGGAGATGTTATGAGAATGTTGGGTCCAGGTGTTCCAAGATTAAGTTTTGTGACAAGCAATTTAGGTGGAATTTTCCATGTTCTGAGTGTGCCATCATCGGAGGATGTTGCCAGCATAGTGTCGTTATCGAAGAACCAAAGAGAGTTGATTCTTCCGGGATGACCGACCAGTGTTCCGATTGGTTCTGACTTATTAGTTTCGTAGAGATACACGGTTCCATTAGCAGAGCCTGAGGCGGTGAATTGTCCGTTTTCGGATTGAGAAGTTGCCATAATTGGCCCACCAGAGTCTTTGTATTCTGTAATCACTTTACCAGTATCGTAGTCTAAGGAGCGCATAGGCCCCGCTGTGAGTCCAATTAGGATTTGATGAGTTTTCTTAAAGTATGATAGGATGCGAGTGGATTCAGGAAAAGTTACTTTCCATCTCACTTGGTTTATTGTTGGAGTTAAGCGAGTAATTGAAGTTGGGTTCGTGATAATCCAATCGCTCGTTGTTGAAGAAGAGTATAAACTATAGACACTTTGGTTAATCTTAAGGGATCGTTCTGGTAACCATGTTCTTGTATTAAAGAGACTGATGAGTGTTTTTTCTGGGTTCAGAATGAAAAGGCCGCGATCATCTTGTGTAAAGCCGACCGTTGTACCCCGCAGAACTTTGATTTGATTTCCTGTTGAGCTAACAACTTCAAAATTGTTCTCGCCGACTAATCTTGTAATGAATTGTCCTGTTCTGGAGACTGTTCTGATAGGTTGATTGGAGTTTTGAAAGGAATAGGATTTCGAGCCAGTTGGGGTAAAGATTTCCGTTCCTGTTTTTCGGAATGCTGTGAAGAGTTTTGTGTCCGCGATTGGTACTACCGTGATCGTTGGTTCCTTGAGATCAATTTCTGATTCGTATTGGGTCGTGAGTTGATTGAGGTAGTGCCACTCCCAGTTTTTGTCCGGATAGTTCTTGGCGGCTTGCAGGGTTTTGGTGGCGGCGATCCAGTTTCCTAAGTTGACTTGACTATTAGCGGCTTGGATGGCACTTAAGTAGACCTGTTCTTGAAGTTGTTTTTGGTTTAGTTCGCTTTTTGAGAGAGCGGCTTGGGCTTGGTTTGCCAGGCTCTGATTGGAAAGAGCAAGCCATCCGAGAGCCGAGCAAACTACAGATGCGATTGCCCCGACCCGGAGAGCGGCACGCCGGGCAGCCATCTTTTGGCGGCGGTTTTCTTCCGTTGGAAGATGATTGGTGATCCAGGTTTCGTTAAACACTCGTTGATAGAGATTGTTTCTGGGAGCGAGGAGGTTATCATTGACGGTCACAAGTCCGCTTAATCTGAGATGGCTGACAACGTCTTTGGGATAGCTTGTTACAGGCTGTGGCTTCTGTAGGATCTTTTTGTAAGCCAGGAGGCATGTTGTCGTAAATTCTTCTTGTTTAGGGTGGGCCGGGCTGAGGAATCCGGTCGCTACTTGGTGGAGATGGGGATTTGTTTCGGCCCCGCTTCGGTGGATGAATTCGGTTGATATGATGGAATGGAGTTTTTGGAGGTCTGGAGAATTACTTTGATGCAGTATTGAACAGAGATATTGGGTGAGGAAAGGGTGTCCTCCGCACCACGAATGGATTTGTTTAAGGAGCTTCTTCGCTTCTGTTGGGTTGGGCCCAAGATGATTTGCGTATTGAGCGAGGTCATCAGGAGTGAAGTCCTCAAGGATAATTGTTTGGGCAATATCGAACGGGGCAACGGCCTGGCTTTGGACGAGTTGGAATGGCGACGCAGACCCGATGAGGCACCAAGTGAGACGATCTAGGTTGGTGTTTTGGCTCCGTTCGTTGTATAGGCTCCGGATGGCGGCGAAGAAACCATCGGCAGGGAATGGGAGAACCCGAACGAAGTCAATTTCATCGGCAAATATGGTAACGGGATGGCTGAGATGAGAGGGGAGGAGTCTGATTTGTCCAAAAAGAGCATTTATTGGCCCAGTGAGAGCGCATTCTTTGCGATAGTCGACGAAGAATTTGGATTTGGGGAGTTGCTCTTGGAAAGCCGTGGCGATTCCGGCGCACCATTGATCTTGAGTTAAATTGCTTCCATATCTTTGGAGATCTAGCTTGATGCAGAGGTGACCGGATTCTTCCAGTCTTGAGATGGTTCGCGCGACGAGACTTGATTTTCCTTTTTGCCTTGCATCAAGAACGGATACAAATTTGTGTTGAGTGAGGGCGACAAAGAGTTGTTCATCCGCAAGCCTCCGAATGTAGCTTGGGTGTTCGGGGGCAAGAGTGCCGCCAGATGCGAAGAAATTTTCTTTTGGCAAGGTAGTGATCTATGTTACATTCTTGGCTTATATTGGATGGCTTTGGACTGTGATGTGCATCACAATCTGGCTATGGATTCTCGAATTCGGGTCATAGGTCAGCTTCAGCTGTTTTCTGGATTGCCGCCTGGTCATATTGAAAAAATTGCGGCGTGTGGAACTTTCATAAGGATCGCCAAGAAGACGGTTTTAATGGAGCAGGGTGCGCCGGGCCGTTCGATGATTGTTTTGATTCGGGGTCGGGTGAAGATTGAGCAAGGTCCGGCTCTGAGCCAGCTTTCAACAGTTGCTTACCGTGAGGCAGGAGATGCGGTAGGCGAAATGAGTCTGTTGGATGATGAGCCACGTTCGGCCCGTGTGACAGCCGTGACGGATTGTCAGGCAATTCAGATTCGAAAAGAGGATTTCCGCCGGGTTGTTCAAGAGAATCCGCAGATTTGCTTTGAGCTGTTGAAGGTCACGATGCAGAGGCTTCGAGAGGCTACGGAAGAGTTGACGACGAGTCGGATTGAAAGCATTGAAGCGAAGATAGTCAGGCTTTTAGAAAGGTTACCGGCGGATGAAACGGGAGTGCTTTCTTTGAACCAAACTCAGCTGGCAAAACAAGTTGGGTGCTCCAGAGAAGCTCTCAATCGGAACTTGCATACTGTCGTAGAATCCGGCAAGTTGGTTCGTATTGGTCGTGGGAAATACCGACTTGCATCTTGATTCTAGAGCGCGAGAGAGATTGGAACTCTCTCGCGCTTAAGATTGGACTACATATCTTTGTCGCCGTAAAGTGTTTGGATGTAATTCACTTGTCCGACGTGATACACGACGTTCCAATAGTGGAAGCCAGCGATTTCTGCTCCGCTGTGTTCTTCACCCCAGGGCATTGCGTGCATAGTGCCCATTTGCTCGGGGGTCATAGTTTTGAGGAACTCGTTGTAGGTGGCGGTGACTTCTCGGCATTTTTGCTCGCAAGTATCGAGATCCCAATTATCAGCAGCGTTGTTGAATTCTTCGTAGTTTGCGTAAGGTGACTGATGGTTCGGGTCTATATGCATGAGGAAGAAATGGGGGCTAGTTGCCAGTTCTCGGGCTTGGTCGAGCGCGGATCGTCCTGTGTCGAGGGGCTTCCAGGTTTGTTTGTCTTCGGGCATTTTGCGGACAGCTTTGAAGAACATGTCGACGGCACCGTTGTTCATGGCAATGAGTTGTTCCATTTTAGTGATTGATACCTTAGTCGGTTGTTAAGAGTTGCGGAGTTTTTCGTGGTTTTTGGTGGTTGTGCAATTGGTTGTAGCTGAGATTCCGGGTCACGCTCGGAATGACGAGAACTATCGCTCGTGTTGTCAAAGATGAGCGCCCAAAGTGACGAAGATGAACGCTCGGTACGACTGTTCGACAAAGCTATCGGGGCATTTTTACGGTTTGGACTTGACCACCAGAATTGCGCGATTTTTCGGCTTGGAATCCGATGAGGTGGCTCTCCATGCTTTCGGTTAGATTTGATGTGAGGATGGTTTCATCGCGGCGGGCAACGGCGTGGCAGAAATCTTTGCAGAGCCGAATATCGCCGCCTCCATGACCATCGAGATTGCCGAAGGCTTGATTCACGTCCCAGCGAATCGCCTTTCGATTCTCGAAGTCGTAGACATCGAGAAATCTCTCGTCACCGACGATGTCGCCTTTTGTGCCCATGATTCGGGTTTTGCGTCCGCCGTAGCTTGTCATTGCTTCCATGCTGAACGCAGCGGTGACGTTGCCCGCGAATTGCATGTTGACAACTTGGTGATCGACAACAGTGTTGTCGTTTTTGAATACACATTTTCCGTATTGGCCCTTGCGGAGGGCTTCAAGAATTCCTTGATCTGTTCGATTTGAAGTTTCGATGTGTCCCCAACCCCAGAGCTTTTTGTGCACATAGACTTGGGCGGCGTGGTAGATGCAAGTGTCTTCGATTGAACATCCATCCATACAGTGGGTTGGAGCTCCTTTGGGGGCGTATTCATCTCGGAAGTACTTGAGAGACCCGAAGCTTGAGACTCGTTCGCAGGGAGCGTCGATGACCCACCGAAGGATATCGAGGTCGTGGCACGATTTTGCGAGGAGTGAGGGATTGGATTGCTTTTCGTTGCGCCAAATTCCTCGGACATAGCTGTGGGCAAAGTGGAGGTAGTGAATTGGCTCCATGTGTTGAATGCTGACGACGTCACCGATCATGCCTGATCTGACGACTTCCTTCATTTGCACAAAATAGGGGGCATAGCGGAGAACATGGCAGACGCCAACGATTGCGTTTTTCTTGCGAGCAACGGCCAAGATGTCCGAGCATTCCCGCCACGTTTGTGCGATTGGTTTTTCGAGAATCAAATCGTAGCCAGCATTGAGGGCAGCCATTGCCGGGCCGTAGTGTAGGTGGTCTGGCGTGGAGACAAGAACGGCGTCGGCGAACTTGGGGCGGTCGAAAAGGTGTTCCCAGGTATTGACGACATTCTTGGGGTCAAGATTGTGGATTCGGGTCGCATTGGCCCGTTTGTAATCGATTGGATCGGCGACGCCGACGACTTGGAATTCATTTTTGAGTTGAGATTGGAATGATCCGTAATATCCGCCTCGGTTGCCGTATCCTGCAATGAGGACACGGATGGGCCGGTCAAGGGGTTTGTAGTCGATTCCTTTTGGGGTGGGCAAGCCAGGATCCTGGGATGTTGATTCGCGAGCGTCCCAAGTCAGGAGTTCCTTGGGAGTGAAAGCTCCCGCGGCGGTGAGACCCATGGCCTGGAGTAGTTCGCGTCTTGTCATGTTCGCTAGAATAGCGACTCCGGGAGGTGAGGTGCAAGTTTTTTTGATCCTTGATCGGTACACTGTGGGTTGTGAGTGGTCGGGTCATCACGATTTTAGGTGCGGGCAACATGAGAACTGGCCCGGCGGTGGTGTCGACATTGTCGCAGTGGTATCCAGATTTTCCGGTCACCGTCCACTTGTTTGATGCGAATCCTGAGCGATTAGAGTTGATTCGGTTGCTTGCCGAACAGCTGATGGATGCTTGGAATTCTGAAGTTCCGGTATTTGGCTTTCAGGATTGGGATTCGGCTTGCGAGGGCACGACTGATCTGATTGTCACACTCCACGAAGACTGCGCAAGGCGGATGAGCGGAGGCGGACGTTCTGTGGCTTTGGAATATTTTGAGAAAGCGGAGCCGATGGACTTTTATCTGGGCGGTGACCGAAACAAACCGACCCCGGTTGATCAACTCAGCGAACAAACGAAACGGTTGTTGATTGCACCCGATTCGGGAGAGGTGAGTCGAGAGGGAATTTTGAGAGAGGTCGTTTCAAATGTTTTAAGGGAATTAGACGGGGTCAGGGTACTGAACTTGATGAGAGGTGTGGAGCTAATGGGGGTTGAAGGGGTTGCATGGCCAGATCCGGTGGGCGAGGGTGCCTTGACTATGGTGCCGCACCAGATTCTGCGGTGGGTTCGAGGAGACGAAGAGATGGACGAATTGAGACGGGCTGGGTCTGATTCGCCTTTGCTCCGATGGCTAGTGGAATCGGAGAGAGTCGGGTAAGACAACGATGGAAACGATGGTTGAAAAGATTGACATCACGAGATGGAACCAGCTTGAACCCAAAGTCAAGACTTTATGGCGAGTGTCTAATGCAATTTATGCGTTGTTGCTCTCTGGTTTGGCAATCATTCCGGATTTGATTGTCCGGAAAGCGGCAAAGGGAGCCTGGCCGTTGTTTCCATTCGCGCTCCCGCTGATTGCATTTGTGGTTTTGGGGCTCTTGATGCAATGGGTGGTGGGGCGGAGTTACTACTGTTATCGCTACAAATTGGGTGATGATGATTTGGCGGTGGCTAAAGGGGTTTTTTGGAAAAGTTGGCGGTTTGTGAATCGGAATCGAATCCAACATGTGGACTTGACGAGTGGACCGATTGCCCGAGCTCTGGGATTGGTGGAAGTTTCGATCTATGTTGGAGGGATGCCAACTGCAGCGGCGACGATTCCCGGTTTGAGTCAATACGATGCTGAGCTTTTACGTGCTAGCTTAGTGAAGGCGGCAGACATGCCGGGCAGCATGATGACCCAGCAGCCTGAGCCAACTGTGCCTCCGATTGAGGGTGAAGATATCCGTGGCTGAGCCAATTTTTCAGCGATTGCACCCGCTGACGATGGTCGTTGAACTCCAACGGTTTGTACGGCAGTTTATTTTTTTGATTGGTTATGGGGTTTTTGTGATGGTGACGGGTCAGGGTGGTGAAGAAATTGGATTTGAATTGATTGGTTTGGGCATTGGGGCTTTAGTGATTCTGCCCGCAGTATTCAAATATTACAGTTATGGCTATTCGATTACCGATGGGAAGTTGCTTGTAAAGTCGGGAATTATCCAGAAGAACTTGCGGACAATTCCTCTTGATCGGATTCAGAATATCAATGTTAAACGGGATTGGTTGCACCGGCTTTTGGGTTTAGTTGTTTTGGAGATTGAAACGGCAGCGGGAGCGCAAGCCGAGGCAACGATTTCGTCTTTGAGTGAAGAGCAGGGGCATGTACTGCAGGCTCAATTGCTGGGTCAACAGGCACGAAGTTATTCTCGAATAAAGCGGGAAGATGAGGCAGTCCGGGTTGTTTATCGACCGACTTCTTGGGAGCTGTTTTTGGTTGGGGCGAGCGAGAACCGGGCGGGAGCGATTGTCGCGGCGATCGCGGGTTTGGGATTTTTTCAGCCGATCTTGAACAGTTGGCTTGATGAGCAAGGGACTCAGGTTGTTCGGAATGCTTCACGGCTGGGCGAAGGAGAATGGCGCATATTTGCCCTTGGGTTTTTAGTGTTTTTGTTTATTGGCTGGGTGATTTCGATTGTTTCTACATTTGTTAAGTATTATGGATTTGAGCTGAGCGAAAAAGAAGGGAAGCTCAAGCGAGTCTATGGTTTGATCAATCATTTTGAAAACATGCTGCCGATTCGTCGGATTCAAACGGTGCATATTGATCAGAACTTGATCCAGAAAAAGTTAAAAATTTGTAAGATGTATGCGGCGACGGCGGGGGGGATGGCGGTGCAATCTGGGCAGGAAGGTCAGGGCAACGCCCAACTGCTTTCGGCACCTTTGTTAACGCCTGTTCTGCGTGATGAAAAGCGGTCAGAGCTATTGCGACTAACGTTGCCACAATACGACTTGGAGCATCCTGATTACCAGAGGGTCTCCAAGAAGACAGTTTTGCGACACTTGCGGAGTGGTTTTTGGGGAGCTTTGTTTGTCGCAGGTGGAATGACGTTTGGCATCCGCATGCTGGTTGATCATGCTCCGGAGGTGGCTCGAAGAGCACCGCTTTGGCAATTGCAATATGGGCCGACATTAGTATTTTGTGGATTTATGTTGTTATCGCTTTTTTCGGGATTTTTGTTTCATCGGTTTGCGCGCTGGAGTGAATCGAATCGAGTGATTGCGAATCGGCTCGGGTGGTTGAAAGTGAGATGGAATTATCTGCCGATGGCAAAGATTCAGTTGACCGAAGTGACCCAGAACCCGGCGCAACGTTGGTTGGGGTTGGGGACTGTTACGTTCTACTCGGCGGCCCCTTCGTTTAAGAATACAGAAGTAGATGACGTTGACCTGGGTGATGCCATGGCCTTGGCATATGGAACTCATCGAGTAGCAGGGACGACGCCGGATGCGTTGTTTGATGGATTCTGATTTATGGCACGACGACCGACGCTTAGCCCGACGAAAATTACGACTTACTTGGCTTGCCCGGTGAAGTATTACTGGACGTACATTAATCCTAAAGGGAAGTGGTATTTGCGGTCGAAGAGTTACTACTCGTTTGGCACCAGTTTGCATGCGGTTTTGCAGCGGTTTCATGATTCTCGAGATGCAGGAGTGACGACGACAGATGAGGCGATTGCGGCATTAGAGGAGAGTTGGATTGAGGCGGGGTATTCGAGTCAAGACGAGATGATGCAGGCTTTGGCGGAGGGGAAACAGATTGTTGAAGCGCACGTAGAGCGAGCAATGCGGGAGCCGATCAGTGCGCAGACAATTGTGGTGGAAAAGCTTTATCGGAGGGAATTGGGGCCGTTTGTGCTTTTAGGCCGGGTGGACAGGGTGGACGAGCATGAGGACGGGACGATTGAAATCATTGACTACAAATCTGGTCGAGACACGGTGACGGAAGAAGAGGTTCGGAACGATTTGGCGATGACTTGCTATCAGCTGATTTTGGCGGAGCATTTTCCAGATCGGGAGATTCTGGCTTCGATAATTGCGGTGAAAAGTGGGGACAAGGCGACGGCGCAAGTTAAGGGAGTCGAGTTGGATGATTTCCGGGGAGAGATTGAACTTTTGGGGCGCGAGATTTTGGATCGAGACTGGGAGGGGGTTGAGCCTGTGTTGAAGGAGCGGTTATGTCCAAGGTGTGACTTTAAGTCGTTGTGCGTTCAGCATCCGGGTTTTGAGTTGCCTGTTTTACAGTAGTTGCTGGGCGATCTTGGCTTCAAGTTGTAGAATGGGGCAGTGATGACGAGTTTGATGGTAGCGGCGTTGGTAATGAACGACACGGCTTTCTCGGCGAGGAGCGGAAATCCGAAGCCGATGGAAGGGGATACGCCGGTAGAGATGCTGAGTGCGGATATCCGGGTGAAGGTGCCCAGTTGCGAAGTCACCGTAACCTACTCGTTCCGGAATAGTTCGGGAAAGAAAGTGACGGCAACGATGGGGTTTCCGGAAGAGGGATACGACGCGTTTTTGGATACTCAAAACAAGACTTGGTTCAAGAGCTTTAAGAGCTGGGTGGATGGAAAACCGACGAACGTTTTGGTCCAGAAAGTCAATGATGATTCGGTTGAACCGGACATGGGCTATTCGGTTTGGTGGGTCAAGCGGATTGATTTTGGAGCGGGGCAGACTCGGACGGTGAAGAATGTTTTTGTCAGCCGACCAGGTGGAGATGCAATGCCGAGGGAGTTCTTTGAGTATATCGTTCACACGGCGCGGACTTGGAAGGGGCCGATCGGGAAGTTGCGATTGGAAGTGGATGCGAGCGGGTTCAAGAAAGGTACTCGGTATGGATTGATGGCGAAGCCCGTGAAGAGTACGGGTGACGTTCACGCTTGGTTTTGGGAGAAATTTGAGCCTACGGAGGCAAATAATTTGATGGTTGCTTGGCCGCGCGGGGACTTTGATTATCCGGCGGAGACGGATTGGAAGTTGGTATTGGGGCCGGCGGTGTTCACAGCAGGGGGATAATCGGCCCCTCAGCAATCTGAATTAGCTCGATTTTGGCGATCCCTTAATCCAGACTGGGCTACACCACATGAACCGAATCGCCTAAAATGAGATCACGATGATTTTGGTTTGCGGTGGGGCGGGATACATTGGGTCGCACATGGCGAAGCGATTGCGGCAGGAGGGGGTTGACCATGTGATTTTTGATAATTTGGAGCGGGGCAATGAGGCGGCGATTGGGGGAAGTCAGTTCTTTCGAGGAGATTTGCGAAATCGAGATGACGTGGCGGCAGTTTTTGAGCAGTTTGATATTCATTTGGTGATGCATTTCGCGGCTTACATTGAGGTGGGCGAGAGTGTGAAGGAGCCGGCGAAATTTTGGGAGAATAACGTGACGGCGGTTTGGAACTTGCTTGAAGAGTGCCGGGAGCGGGGAGTTGAGCAGGTTGTGTTTAGTTCAACGGCGGCGGTTTATGGTGAACCTTCGGTTGTCCCGATCCCGGAGGATCACCCGAAGAATCCAACGAATCCTTATGGAGACACGAAGCTGGCGGTCGAGCGGATGTTGTCGGGATATGGTCGAGCTTATGGGTTGCGGAGTGTGTGTTTGCGGTATTTCAATGCTTGTGGGAGTGATCCGGAAGGAGAACTGGGGGAAGATCACCGGCCGGAAACGCATTTAATTCCGCGGATTTTGCTGGCGGCAGCGGGGCGGGCACCGGAGATTACGGTTTTTGGGACGGATTACGACACGCCGGATGGGACGTGTATACGGGACTATGTTCATGTGTGGGATTTGGCCGATGCGCATTTGCGGGCGGTGCGGTATTTGGAGGCGGGAGGAGCATCGGATCAGTTCAATTTGGGGAGTGGGAATGGGTTCAGCGTGCGCGAGGTTTTGGATGCTGTTCGGTCGGTTACGGGATTGGATTTTCCGGTTAGCTATGGGGATCGCCGGGAAGGTGATCCGGCGCGGTTGGTGGCGGACTCGACTCGGGCGCGGTCGGTTTTGGGGTGGTCACCGGAGTTTGATGATGTAGCGGTTTGTGTGCGTCATGCTTGGGACTGGATGGTCGCGCATCCAGGTGGGTATGGCTCATGACGCCGGAAATGTTCAACAGGCATTTAATTATCTTTATGCTTGCAATGTTAATCGTTCCAGTAATTATTTGGATTGGAAATCGACCACCAGTTGTGAAACAAGGATATTACATACATAGTTCTACTTTAAAAATAGGATCAGAGAAATTCGATGTCAGTATCTATGAGGGAAAACATGGATTGTATATTTTTCAGGATCGTGACGGTCAGATCTTCGAGGGTCACCATCGATTTTGGTATCTGAGCGATGATGGTGACATGAGGTACGGCAATTCACGTCATAGTTACGACCGAAATGGTGGAAGATATACTGTAGGGTTAGTGCAATATATTGACGTTCACAAGCGGGAAATGGAAGATAAATCAAATCCTGAGATAATAAGCTCAACAATGCATTTTCAAGTTGCCAATGATGTCTACGGAGAACTTCCACTTGATGGGAGATCATATATTTTGGCTCGGCACTACTTGCGACCAAGATAGTAGTTCTAAATTTTTAATCTCACGTGGAAGTAGAATTTAATATGCGAAATTCCGATGCCCCTTCAGAACTGTATTGGACAACAAGGCGTATGTCGCGAGTTTTGGTTTGGGCCCCAAAGAAAAAAATATCCGAGAGCGAGTGAGTCGTGGGCGCATAGCCGTTTGCCAAGGTTCACACATGTTAAGTTCATTTGGAACGCAATTGGAAGTTCGCCGGTCGTGTTTCGGAATTAAGACTTGAGGTGATCTTCCATCTCAAGTCTAGCAGCTTCGTGGGCGAAGGATATTGCTTGAGCATCGACCAAATTTTTCTGAGCTTCCTTAAAAGAAGATATCAGAGAATCAAGATCGAAGCGTTCTGCCGAAGTTGAAGGACGAAACTTTCTTTCAAACCTTCCAAGCTTATTCACCAACTTATGTCGCTTTTGAGAACGAGTCAATTGTTCAAGGATCAGACTATGCTTTTCAGTTAATTGTTTGAGTTGAGCTTCTAATGATGCTAACTGGTTTTTTAGTTTTAGCCTGTCTGAATAGAGGGGTGCGGTTTGGCTGCTGAGGTGACGGTTCCATTCCTGGTCTGATGAATTCAACTCAGATTTTATATCGTTCAATGTCTTTTCGATAACCTTTCTGGAATTCTCAAGTTTGTCTTGACGGTCACGAATACTTTCGATAGTTGTCATTAACTCATGGGAAATGAACTCGAGTGACTGCACCATTGCCTCGGTAAGCACAGGAATTGTATTCAGAACCACTCTACTCATTTGTGGTGGCTCATTTTGGTTGAGCACTTCTAAATAAGATTTTGCTTGACTTACGGAGGAGCAGATTCTGACAACTCCCCATGGCGGTGACTTAGGAAGGATGTGCTCCACGGCAAAGACAAGTAGAAATGCTATACCAAAAATGAATGGAATTGGAATGTTGGAGAACAGAAGAATCGAATTAAAGATGAGATAAGAAATAAAACAATAGGAAACCAAGTCGGTGGATACTGCGAAACGGTGGCTTGTTTCATTAAACCTCAAATAGTTTTGGGCTCCGGATACCCAGCGAGGGTAGCCACTTTGCTTGAGCCAAATTTGATAGAGAACTTCATCGGAGAATACTTCGGGATACTGTTCTCTCAGTGAGATGAGGTCATGTTCCATATGTCTTAAGCCTAGTTCAACAAAATTTCGATTTCGCGTTTTGCAGATTCATGAGCGGAGGCGATTTTGTTGGCTTCAGTTATTTGTGATTGGGTATCGGCAAGGTAAAGGGAGAGGTGTTCGAAAACGACTGGTAGGTCTTTCTCGGAGCCATCACGTTCATTGATGAGTTCGAGTCGTTCGATAATCGATGCTCGCTGCTTCAAATTATCTACTTCTGCTTGTAGTATATCGCTTTGCGATTTGAGAATACTGCAGGAATTGGTCAGTTGCTCAAGTTGTTCGATAGAACGATTTTTGAGACTTTCCAGTCGATTCAGCTTGGGTTGAAGAATGTTTATCCAAGTTTGATCATCAGATTCTAGCTGATCTCTTACGTCATTGATCAGTAATTGAATTGCATCAACCTCCCTAGTTTGAGATTGTATTTTGACTTGAAGTGCGCTCAATGACTCAGTGAGTTCATTAAGAACCGGGGTAACTTTTCGTTCGGCGGCTCGAGCTAAAACTTCGAGATCGTATAGATTCACATCGTTAATAGATGGGGGGTCAACAGTTTCATTGACGTAGCGATGCCCATAGCCTTGAGAGATGATTGACAATACTCCCACGGCTTGAATGGGAACTTCCTTTGGAAGTAGAAAAGGAGTAATCCAAATCGAACCGATGAACATAACGCCGATTCCAATAATGAAGGCAGGAAACTCTGCGAAGGGAAAGCTCAGCAGGGCCAGAATTGAAATCATTGACACAATGATGTAGAGGCTAATATCTGCAGCAATACTTCTTTTGTGGAGCGGAGTGTTGTAGAAGTCTTGCCAATGACCTGGGTGTTTTTTGCGCGGGTATCCGTTGACCTCCAACCAGACCTCATAGAGGTAGTTTCTATCATCTATCGGGGGTGAATTGATGTAGCCAGGTTGAGTACGATCCATGTTTGGATGTTATGATCTTTTGAAGAATCGTTTGGAGACGATGGTGGCGGGTTCGTTTTTGCCTCGGATATCGACGGTGCAGGGGGTTCCGAGTTTGATGTCGGAATTGATGAAGGCGAAGGCGATTCCGGCTTCGAGGAGGGGGGAGTAGACGCCGGAGGTGACTTCGCCGACTTCGGTGCCATCCACGGTAACTTTCATGCCGGGGGTGGGGAATCGTTTGCCATCCATGCGGATGCCTTGGAGTTTTTGGGCGGTGCCGTTTTCGCGGGCGGCGTTGATGAGTTCTGAGCCGAGGAATGGCTTGGTTTTGCTGATGACCCATCCGAGTCCGGCGGCGATGGGAGAGAGGTCGTCGAGGAGTTCGTGTCCGTAGAGCGGGAGTCCGGCTTCGACGCGGAGGGTGTCGCGGGAGCCGAGTCCACAGGGTTCGACTCCGGCTCGGTGGAGGGCGTTCCAGAGTGCGGAGGCGTCGGACGCGCTGCAGATGAGTTCAAATCCGTCTTCCCCGGTGTATCCGGATCGGGCGGCGAAGGTGGTGACTCCAGCGATTTCGACGGTAGCGGTGCCAAAAAATGCAAGGGCTTTGAGGTCTTCGGATTGTTGGGTGAGGGTGTAGACGATTTCAGCGGCCCTCGGGCCCTGGACGGCGATCATTGCGGTTTCGCTGGTTTGATCGGTGAGCGATATTCCGTCGGGGAGCAGGGATTTGATGTGAGCGAGGTCTTTTTGGTGGTTAGCGGCATTCACAACCATGCGGTAGGTGTCGGAGGTGATGCGGTAGACGATGATGTCGTCTACAACTCCGCCGTTTGCGTTGGGAAGCATGGAGTATTGGCCTTGATCGTCGGCGAGAGCGGCGACATCGTTGACGGTGATATGTTCGAGGAATTCGAGGACATTTTCGCCTCGGAAAGTGAGGCGAGCCATGTGGGAGACGTCAAACATTCCGGCTCCGTTGCGGACGGCTTGAGCTTCGGCGATGATAGATTTGTATTGGACAGGGAGTTCGAATCCGGCGAATTCGACCATTCGTCCGTTGAGGCTCATGTGGTCGGCGTGGAGGGGGGTTGTTGACGGCTGTGTCACGGTTCAGATTATAGTCGGGATTGGGAGTTTTGCGGGTTTATCGGTCCCGGTTGGGATGGGGGGTGAACCAATCCGGAAATTGAATGCGTCGTGAGTTCAGGTGACTGGTACACTGAGAGGGTTACCGAATGTGATTCTGATGCCGGATTGGATGGCATGAGGATTGCTTTGGGGAAAGACAGTATGGGTTCTTTGGAGTTGCTGGTTTGCGAAGAGTGCTTGGCGAAAAACACGCTGGATGGGCGTTTTTGCCGTCAGTGCGGAACGGAGTTGCCGGAAGATTTGCGTGAAGAGATGAAAGCGGAAGCAGAGAAGTTATTGATTGACGGTCGTCAGTTGTTGAACGACGGGCGGACGGATGAAGCGCGGTTGGTGGCGGATGCGGTTTTGGAGATTGATCCTGGCTGTGCCAATGCGCTGGCTTTGAAGGGGGATGTTTTTGAGAAAGAAGGGTTGTTTGCTGAGGCACTTGAAGCCTATCAGCGGGTGGCGGAAATTCGACCAGATCAAGCGATGGATCGTATTCGGATTGCACATATTGAGAAGCTCGTTGCGGCCGAGGAGATTGCGGTCGAGGTGCCGGTTGGAAATCGCAAAGGAGTTTTGCTGGTTGCGGCGGCGGGAGTTTTGTTGCTTTCAGTTTCGGCTGTTTTGTTCATGGTGAGTTCGCAACCCAAGACGGACACAAGCGGTTGGGTGGTTTCCAATGAGCAGGCGACTGGGTTTACCGAGATTGATCCGACGCTAGTGCCAACGGTTCCGGGGGCAGTTAACAGTTCAGAGCCATCTGCTGAACCGACAACAGATGGTGCAACAGCAGTAACTAACGAAGCACCAGCGCGACGAGGTGGATTCGTTCAGACTCGTCCCGATTCGGGATTTGTCCGTGCGGGAAGTCCTTCGGAGTTAGGCAATGCGCCGTTCACTCCTCCAGTTAGCTACAACCTGGAGCCATGGAAAAATCCACAGCCGAATACGAATAATGCGACAGCTCGTCCGGCGGACGAAGTAGAAGGTGCGACCCAAACGGTGCCGGAGCAACCAGCGGAGAAAGAGGACGATCCGGGTGTGATTGAGATCCGAACGAAGCCGCAGGAGCAAGGAAATAATCCGGGTGCATCGAGCGGAGGAGCCCAGACGGCAGAGGAGTTGATCCAGAAGGCTCGAAATCTTTACATTCAAGAGAATTATTCGGGCGCAGCGGCGGCTTATGAGCAAGCAATCGACAAGGGCGCAACTTCGGGGGCGACTTATCAGCGGTTGGCGCAGTGTTACGAGAAATTGGGCCGGCGGGGGGATGCGATCAAAAACTATCGCAAAGCGGTGGCGGCGTTCGATCGTCAGATAAGTCGTGGAAGTGATTCGAGTTCGATTCGAGCGGCTAAAGAAAGTTGTGAGCGGGCGATCTCGGCACTGGGAGGCTAATTGAGTTCAGATCGGGCGATGTTCCGGACATGTTTGGGATGGCTCCTGCTCGGTGCAGGGGCTTTTGCATGTGCGGATGTTCCGAAAATGTTTGTGGTTCAGTTGGTTGAGGACAGTGAGAAGTTTCCCGATTTTCAGAGCTTGATTCTGGACAGTTATTTAGCGGGGGCGTTGGACGAGATAGGGCAGGTTGATTCAGTTGTTTGGTCATTGGGGGATGCTCGATTTAGGGAGGTAGCGGGTCGCGATAGTTTTCCCTTTGAGTGGAATTCTCCGAGTGAGCGGTTTATTGTTCCCGTTGCGCGGGAGGTTGGGGCAGAGTACACGCTTGTTATTTGGTGTCAGAAGACGGATGCAGTTGTTCGTCCAGTGGCAACTTTATACCGAGGGAGAGGATTCCGAAAGATTTGGAGTTATGGGGACTATGATCGGAGGATGGCGCCGTTTTATACGGGAGAATTAAAACCTCTTAACGAGGATGAATTCCGAAAGTTTAAGGATTTGGAGCGGAATGGTCGTCCGGAATTTGCGCCAATTATGGTAGGGCGGGAAGTGGACTGGGATTCAACTTCTCGTACGATTGCAAGGACATTTGCGGCTTTGATTCAGCAGGGGCCACTGAAAGATTTGCCCGCAAAGCCAAAGCAGAATTTGCCGGATGCTGACCCGGGCGATCAGGTGCCTCTTCCAGTAGGGGTTCGGATGGGAGATGCGGGGATGGGGCTCGAGGCGATTGATGCGCTGGTTGAAAAAGGGGAAGTTGAATCGGCAATTGTGCAGCTAAGGGACATGATTGACCGAGAGCCGTTCCGAGATGATTTTCGGTTGCGGCTCGGTGAATTGCTGGAGTCCGAAGGACTATACGTCGAGGCGGCGCGGGAGGCGGTTCGAAGTGCTCTGGTTGTGAAGAAACCTGCACCATTCTACCGGATGGCGGCAAAGAATTGGTTGCGGAGTGGTCACCTTGATCAGGCCCGTGATGCGCTGAACAATTTGTTGGCGAGGGGGGGAGAGGATCGGGAATCGCGGGGAATGATGGGCGAGCTTTATTTGCGGGAGGGGAATGCAGGTGAGGCGATTGAGTGGTATTCGTTGGCGATTCGGAGTGGGCCAACGCCCGATGTTGTTTATGGTCGGGCGGTTGCTTACGCTTTGTCGGGCCAAATTGACCTTTGCCGAGGGGATTTGGCCAGCTTGGTAGATTTGCCGTCGGATCGTCTGACTGATAGTTATGTGATGGCAGTTACGGTATGTACGGATTTGCTCGAGGGGGTGGGGGTGCGGATTCGTGATCGAGTTGCGCTCCACAAAATTCACCGGACTGATCCGGAGTTAGTTGCTCTGACGGCTCGGGACACTCAGCTAGCGGAGAGCATTACAGCATTCATTGAATTGACTCCAGTTCCCAGTCAATTTGCAGGTTCTCACGTACAGAGGGCTTTGGCACATAAATTGATGGTACAGGGAGTAACCGAGGTATTTGAGTACGCAACGACGCGGAAAGAGGATCTGGCATCGGAAGGGACTTTGAGCTTGGGGGAAGCATTAAGAATGCTTCCGGCCTTGCGGAGTCTGTTCGAGCGTGAGCGGTCAAAGACCGCGCTCAATTAGTTCGGTTCTTTGGAGACGAATGATGCTTGAATTTTTGCAAATGGTTGGTCTGCTCGCGGTGGTTTTTGCCGTGAGCACGGTGGTGAGTTACTTGGTCACGGCAAAAAATCGCCGGAAAGTAACGTTTGTTCCTTTGATGGAGAATGCCCGAGTTCGGATGGTTGGTCCGGGGGGAACGTACAGGTGTTACTTCGTGAAGCGGACGAAGAAAGGATTGGTTTTTAGTGCACCATTGCAGCGGGATCGGTATGTTCCGGTTCGGGTTGGGGAATCCATGATGGTGCAAGCCCCGGTTGCGGATAGTTTGGTCACTTTTCGAAGTTCGGTGATTTCTAGAGATGTGGAGACGCATGAGTTTGCTTTGGCCCACCCTCAGCGAATGCGACAGGTGGATCGTCGGGCGGAGGCTCGCGATCGGTCGGTTGAAGGCTCAATTGTTCGGGTCAATGGTGAGCCAGCAAGCTTGATGGACTTGAGCGCAGGTGGAGCCCGGATAGTGAGCAATTCAGACTTGGTACCGGGTGACCGAGTAACGCTTGATTTGCCCGAGGAATTAGGCTCGATATGGGGATGGGCATTGGAGTCAGTTCCATCACAGTTTGGCGGGTCGGTAACGCGTGAATTTCGGGTTCGCTTCGAAGAGCCGTTGAGTGGACTTTCGACATTGCGCCGTCGCCATCTCTATCTTGGACGATAAGAAATTAGTTGGCCCCGCCTGGGATGCGGGGCCTGGTTTGGACTGGAATATGGAACGGGTCTGGGACTCCCGCTCCTTTGTTATTGAGGAGGATTCGCGTCCACTTATATAAACGCCCAAAGTCGGGAAATACTTCCCTCTTTCGCTAAATGTCCTAACAGGGTTGAAATGTGCGCATTCTGCTCGAGAAATTGGTGGTCGAGCCTAGTGATTCTTGCAGGATTGCCGACAATCCGATTAAGCCAATGTGGACCGATTTGATTGACATTATTGAAAAGAATGCACGGCGTCTCTGGCGGACGGCGATGCGGGGCCATGTTTTTAATCTAGAATTGGCGAAGACAATTGGTTTTGCGAGTTTGATGTTGGTGGGGATTTCGCTTGCGGAAGTCTGGTTTGCGGGCATGGTTTTTGAGAATGTGGGATTTGTCTATTTGTACTTTTTGCCGATTTGGTTCTCGGCCCGTAAAGGAGGGCGGTTAGCGGGTGGATTGATCTCGGTGATGACGGCGACGAAGTGGGCGATGTTCGCAGACGCACGGTATCCATTTTTGGCTTGGATTTTGAACGTTGTCATATTGGCGGGGGTGATGATGATTTTTGAAACTTTGGAGCGGAGGATGGCTCGGGTGAGTAAGGAAGCGGCAACTGATCCGTTAACGGGTCTGCTGAATCGCGCGGCATTTGTGAACCGGGGGAAAGAGATATTGCACGAGACCGAAAACACTCGTTCACAATGTGCGGTTGTTTTGTTGGATTGTAACAAGTTTAAGTCTATTAACGACCAGTATGGTCATGCGGCGGGGGATGAGGCCTTGAAAGTGTTGGCGAGGGCGTTGAAAGATAGTTCGCAGGGAGATGATTTGATTGCACGGTTGGGCGGAGACGAGTTCGTGGTCTTGCTGGCGGAGACGGATTCAATAGGCGCGAATATGTTTATGAATCGACTGAATGGAACTTTGCGACGAGCTTCAGCGGAATTGGCTTTTGAACTGTCGGCTTCAGCGGGGATTGCTTACTATGGTTACGATGGGCGGTCTCTTGACATTTTGATGCAGGTTGCGGACGAGAAGATGTATCGTAACAAGCAGCGGTCGAACTTGGCGTTGGCAACAATAGCGGAATCTGGGGTTTCAAACATCATTTGATTGCTGGTTGAATTCGGGTTTGATGAAGGTAAAGTTTTTGGCATGAAGCGCATTCATGCAACGGACAAAGCTCCAGGTGCAATTGGGCCATATTCGCAAGCAGTTGAGGCGAACGGATTTGTGTTTTGCTCGGGTTCGATTCCGCTCACTCCAGAGGGAATTTTGATTGAAGGGGATGTTCGGGCACAGACTGAACAGGTCATGCGCAATATTGAAGGGTTGCTGGGGTCAATGGATTTAGGATTTGAGAATGTTGTCAAGACTACGATCTTTCTGAGCTCTATGGATCATTTTGGGGTTGTGAATGAGGTTTATGGGGCACGGTTCCTGACCGATCCTCCAGCGCGGAGCACGGTGGCGGTAGCAGGTTTGCCAAAGAACGTTGACGTCGAAATTGAAGTGATCTGTGTCCGAAGTTAAGCGCGTTGTGTCCGTCTCGCTTGGGACGAGTAAGCGGGATAAGAGTCACGAGACCGAGGTCTTGGGGCAGAAGTTCTTGATTGAGCGGAGGGGGACGGACGGTGACCGGGCGAAGTTCAAAGCTCTGATGGAGGAGTTGGATGGCCAGGTGGCGGCATTGGGTGTTGGTGGAGCAGATATTTGGATCGCGACGAGTAAGAAGCGGTATGCCTTCAAAGAAATTCAAAATCTTGTGAGTGGGGTGAAGCAGACCCCAGTGGTGGATGGAAGTGGCCTGAAACACACACTCGAACGGGAGACGATTCACCGATTGCAACGAGATGGGACGGTGGATTTTGCGGTTGAGAAGGTCTTGCTGGTGTCGGCGGTGGATCGGTTCGGGATGGCTCAAGCCTTGGCCGAAGTGTGTCCAGATGTGGTTTTTGGGGATTTGCTGTTTGGTTTGGGGTTGCCGATGCCGGTTTCAAGTTATCAGACGGTTGAGGCTCTTGCGGGGCTTCTGTGTCCGATCATTACTCGGTTGCCGATTCAGTGGTTTTATCCGACGGGGGAGAAGCAGGAGCAGCGGAAACCGAAGTTCCCTAGGCTTTGGATGGGGCGGACGTTTGTTTGTGGAGATTGGCACTATATTCGCCGGTATGCGCCAGATGATTTGAGCGGGAAGACGATTTTGACGCAGACGGTTCGGAGTGCGGATATTGAATGGTTACGAGGGACCGGGGCGCGGCGGTTAATCACGACGACGCCGGAGATGGGCGGCGAGACTTTTGCGACGAACGTTATGGAAGGGGTGATTGTGGCTTTGGTCGGAAAACGCCCAGAGGCGATGACAGAACAGGACTATCTGGACGTCTTGAAAGAGTTGAACTGGTCGCCGGGAGTGATGGAGTTGAATCCATGAGTTCGGTACACTAGCAAACTTCCTGGGATTGGCACCATTGACAAAATTCGCGTTTTTGATTCATCCGCTTGAGGCGAAGGATATGGCCCGTAAGTACGGGTTTTTGAAATACTTGCCGGATCGGGTGATTGAGCGGTTGGTGCTTTTTGTTTCGCCTAAGATTGCGGGGCGGATCACGGGGATAGTGAGTCCGTCTGGGGAAACGACGGAGGGGTTGCTAATTGGAGTTGGGTTGACCCCGCGTCAGTTTTTGGAGCTACCGAAGGAAATTGTCTATAAGAAGTTGGTGCGGGCGGTGGAGATGGCGAAGGAGAATGGGGCCCAGATTGTGGGACTGGGGGCGTTTACGAGTGTGTTTGATGATGGTGGGATTACGTTAGCGAAGCGCACGGGGATGGCGATTACGACGGGGAACAGTTATACGGTCGCGACGGCGATCGAGGGGACGCTCGATGCTTGTGACCGGGTGGGGATTGACCGGAAGGCAGCGACATTGGCAGTCGTGGGGGCGACGGGTTCGATTGGGCGAGCTTGTGCGGAAGTGATGGCCCCGGAATTTGGTCGTGTGATTGTGATTGGTCGGGATTTGGTGCGGACGGAGGCAGTGGCGGCAGAGATTCCGGGAGCGGTGGCTTCAGTTGAGATTTCTGATTTGAGGCAGGCAGATGTGGTGGTGACGGTAACGAGTTCGGAATCGGATTTGGTATTGCCGGAGCATTTGAAGCAAGGGGCGATTGTTTGTGATGTGAGCCGGCCGCGAGACGTGAGTGTGAGAGTGGCAAAGGAGCGACCGGATGTTTTGGTGATTGAGGGGGGAGTCATTGCCGTGCCAGGGAAGATGGAAACGGAGTTTGATTTTGGCTTTCCGCAGGGGACGGCTTATGCGTGTATGAGCGAAACGTTTATGCTGGCGATGCTGAATAGGCCAGAGAGTTTTACTTTGGGAAAGACGGTGAGTGCGGAACAGGTGCGTGAGGTTCAGGAGATGGCGCACAAGTTGGGCTTTAAGCTGGCGGGGTATCGGAGCTTTGAGCGGGCGGTGGAAGAGTCTCAAATTGAGCGAGTGCGGGCGGCGCGGCAGGCGGCTGTTCCGGTTGGGGGTTAGGGGTTTTGGTTTCGGTTTCTGGGTTGTCGCATAGGTTTGATACGAAGTGGGTTTTGCGGGATATAGAGTTTGAGGTTGCGGCGGGCGAAATTGCGGTGATTATGGGGAGTAGCGGCGGGGGGAAGACGACGCTATTGAAGTGTATTTCTGGATTATTGAGGCCGACTGAGGGGGAGATTTTGGTGGACGGGGTGAGCGTGGTGCGTGATCCGGATCATGCCTTGGCGAAGTTGGGTTTGGTTTTTCAGTATGCGGCGTTGTTCGATAGTTTGACGGTGGAGGATAACGTTCTATTTGGTTTGCGGCGGGCGAGGAAGGTTGCTCAAAGTGAAGAGAAGGAGATTTTGGGGCGGCTATTGGAGCAAGTGGGATTGGAGGATGTGGAAAGCAAATTGCCGAGTGAATTGAGCGGCGGGATGCGCAAGCGAGTGGGTTTGGCGCGGGCATTGTGCATGGAGCCGCAGGTTTTGCTTTATGACGAACCGACCAGCGGACTCGACCCAGTGACGGCTTATTCGATTGACCGGTTGATTGTGGAGACGCGGGATCGGTTGGGTTTGACGAGTTTGGTGGTGAGCCATGATGTGAGTTCGATTTTCCGGGTGGCGGATCGGATTATCTTTTTGCACCAGGGGGAGATTCTGTTCAATGGGAGTCCAGTGGATTTTCGGGCGGTGCAGGATGGGCCGATTGGGGAATTGATCGGAAAGGCCCGTTCGGAGAGCTTGGAATTGGCCGATTTGTGAGGATTTTGTGAGGAATACCTTTTTGTTTTGGGCGGTCTGAACTTTAGTGCTTTGAGAGCGTTTTGTAAGGTATCGAACGGCACGGACATGTGCTCGATGGTGAAACAGTTATGAAACGAACATTGATGATGGTGATGACAGTAACGGTCGCTTTGGGCATGATGAGTGCCAGCTTCGCGCAGACGGCAGGCCCGCGAGGCGGCGGTCAGCAGGGGCAGGGGCAGGGCCAACGTGGGGGTGGTCAAGGGATGCGCATGGGGCCAGAAGTGATGCAGAAAATTGAAGCTGCTCACAAGAAGGTTTTGAAGGAACTGAAATTGAATGCTGATCAGACCAAGAAGGTTGATGCGGCGGTTAAGAAGCGCGATGACGCGCGGAAGAAGATGCGCGACCAAATGATGAAGGATCGGGAAGCGGGCAAGCAGATGGATCGGACGGCTATGCAAGCGGCAGGCAAGAAGATTCAGGACACTTTCAATGCCGATATGAAGAAGGCGATGGGTGATGCGAATTTTAAGAAGTATGAATCTCGGATGAAAGAAGAGATGAAGAAGATCATGGAAGAAGCCCAGAAGAAAGGTCAGGGCGGCGGCGGTGCTCGCGGTGGCGGGAAGACCGGCGGCAACTAAGATTTTTCTCAGAGAGTGAAGGTGAATGCGCGCTCCCGCAAGGGGGCGCGTTTCTTTTTTTACTTCCGTAATTGGCGGGGTTCGGTCGTGAAAGTGGTCACTTGCCCTCTCTAAAGTCCCCTGTTCAAGCCAGGGGCAGGCTCTCCCCAACAGGGGAGGGAGATAACGGTAGTGATCTATTTGCATGAGTTTCCGGGTCACGCCCGGAATTACGAATGGGGAGCTGTGCTATCGATTCCCAGTTCAAGCTAAAGGCGGGGTCGCCCCCATAATGTGTGGAACACAAGAGTGTTACCGGAGGGTTGCGCCGAGGGAGGTGAGGGCGGTGACGACTTGGTCTCGGAGGGCGTTTGATTCTTCGTCTTTGAGATTCGCGTTCATGCGCCGGAATTGGAGGGCTATGGCGAGGGAGTGGAATCCATCGGGGACGCCTTTGCCTTCGTAGACATCGAAGAGCCAATGGCGTTCGAGATCAGGGCCACCAGCGGTGAGGATAGTAGCTTCAATTTCGGCGAACGGTACATCTTTCTTTATCAGGATGGCAATGTCCCGGCGGGAGGCAGGGTTGCGGGAAATGCTGTGATAGGTCGGGATTCCGGTGACTTCGTGTTTGAGGGGATCGAGCGTGAGTTCCGCCAAGACGGTTGTTGCGGGAAGGCTCGACGATTCGGCGACGAGCGGATGGATTTGCCCAATCAGACCGACATCTTGGTTGCCGAGGATGACCTTGGCGCACCGTGTGGGGTGGAAGCGGGGGTCGGAAGTGTGGCGTTTGAAGGCGATGGGGAGATTGACGCTGTGGGCGATTTGTTCGAGAGTGCCTTTGAGGGTGAAAAAATCAGCGGTTGACTGATCTGTGGGTCGCCATGATTGTTCTTCGAATGTACCGTTGCTCAGGAAGGCGATTTGGGTGAATTCGCCTTCGCTGGAGTGGATGCGTCCAATTTCGAAGATGTGGATGTTGTCGAGATTGTTTTTGCGCTGAGCATCGGTGAGGGAGGGGAGAATGCTGTTGCGGAGGTAGGCCATTTCCGGGCTATGGGGTTGGCGGACTCGGATTCTGGATGGTTGCTGGTCATCAACCCCTCCCCCACCCCTCCCCAAACTTGGGGAGAGAAAATCGGAGTCGAGGGGATGGAGGTCGCGGAGGGAGTGGGAGACGACTTGGTCGAATCCGGAGCGCAGGGCGGCTTCGCGGATCTGATCGGTGAGGAGTTCAAATCCTTGGGGTCCACCGATGGGTGTGGATCCGATGGGGAGGGCTTCAGGGATTTTTTCGTATCCGTGGACACGGCCGATTTCTTCGATGAGGTCTTCTTCGCGGAGAATGTCGATTCGCCAGGTGGGGGTTTGGACTTCGATGGAATCGGGGCTGATGCCGAGAATAGTGAAGCCGAGATTTTCGAGGTAGGACTGAGCTTGTTCGACGGTGATGTCCATGCCGAGGAGGGTGCTGGCTCGGCGAATGAAGACGGTGAGTTCGTGGGTTTGGGGGGCGGTGGGGTAGACGTCAATGACTCCGCCTACGGGCTTTTCGCCGGTGATTTCGGTGTAGAGTTCGGTGAATCTGTTCAGGGAGGCAACGACGCCTTCGGGGTCGACGGATCGCTCGAATCGGTAGCTCGCTTCGGTGAAAAGTCCGAGTTCCTTCCTGGTTCGGCGGACGGAGGTGTTGACGAAGTGGGCAGATTCGAGGAGGCATCGGGTGGTGGATTCACTGACTTCAGTCGGCTCGCCGCCCATGATTCCGGCGAGGGCGATGGCGTGGTCGGCATCGGCGATGACCATGTGGTGGGGTTGGAGTTCGTGGGTTGTGCCGTCGAGGGTCGTGAGCTTTTCTCCGGCTTCTGCTTGGCGGACGATGATTCGCTCACCAGCGAGGGTATTGAGATCGAAGGCGTGGAGAGGTTGCCCGACTTCGAACATGACATAGTTGGTGAGGTCAACGAGGAGAGAGATCGGTCGTTGACCGATTTGGCGAAGTCGTCTTTGGAGCCATTCGGGGCTGGGGCCGTTGTGGAGATTCTCGAAAACCCGAGCGGCATAACGAGTGCAGGAAGCGGTTTGGATTTCGACAGAAGTTTTCGCCCAGATATCGCGATTGTGAGCGTCGGAAGCGGGGAATCGGTTAGTCGCTCGGGTGTAAAGCTCGGTGGGTCTGCTGGAGGGGTCTTTGGCGAGGAGCTCGCGAGAGAGGCCCAGCACGGAGGCACCATCGCCTCGGTTGGCCATGATATTGATATCTAGGACGGGTTCGCCTTCGACTTCGGTGATTTCTTCCAGTTCAAAGCCAGTCATGGTGAGGTGGTTGGCAATGGCTTGGGCGTCGAGGTTGGTTTCGACGTAATCCTTGAGCATGGAGAGGGTGAGTTTCATGGCGAATTTGAAGGGTTAGGCGAATTGGGAAAGGAATCGGAAGTCGTTGTCGAAGAAGTGGCGCAGGTCATCGATGCCGTAAGCCATCATAGGGATCCGTTCGACACCGAGGCCGAATGCGAATCCGCTAAATTCTCGGGTGTCGATGCCGTACCGTTCGAGGATATTGGGGTGGATGAGTCCAGCCCCGCCGAGCTCGACCCACTTGCCGTTGAAAAGCTTGGGAGTGGAGATCGCGTAATCGACGCCGGGTTCGACGAAGGGGAAGAAGTCGGGTCTGAAGCGGACATTGACTTCGGGGCCGAACATGGCGCGGGCAAATTCTCCGAGGGTGCCTTTGAGGTGGGCCATGGAGATGCCCCGATCAATCATGAAGCAGTCCACTTGGTGGAATGTGTGGTTGTGGGTGCGATCAACGGCTTCGTTGCGGAAGGTGCGGCCGACAGTGAAGACTCTGAGGGGGGGCTTTTGAGTTTCGAAGACTCGGCCCTGGAGGGCGGTGCATTGGGTACGGAGAACTAGATCATCTTCGACATAGAAGGTGTCTTGCTCATCCATTGCGGGATGGTCGGGGGGATAGTTGAGGGCATCGAAGTTATATCTGAAGTGCTCAAGCTCGGGGGATTCTTGGTAGACAAAGCCCATTGAGCCGAGGGTTCTCTTGATTTTGTTGGTGGTGAGTTGGAGGACGTGTTCGCGACCGTATCGCGGGGCGCGTCCGGGGAGAGTGATGTCGATGCGCTCGGTTTCAAATTGGCGGTTCAATTCGCCGCCTTTGAGGTCTTGAATCCGTTGGTTGAGGAGGGCTTCTACTTGGCTCTTGGCCTGATTAACGGCGGCGCCAAAGAGGGGCTTTTGGTCGTTGGGCAGGGCACCGATGCCTTTCATGAGTCCGCTGAGTTTTCCGGATTTCCCGAGAAATTCAAGTTCCACAACGCGGAGGTCGTCGGTGGATCTTGCCGCATTGATGGCGGTGATCGCTTCGGTTTGGACGGCGGTGACTTGTTCCATGCGGCTTGTTATGAGACGGCTTTGATCGCATCAATGACGCGGTCGATGGCTTCCATGAGGAGGTCTTCTTCGATGGTGAGCGGGGGTGTGAGTCGGAAGGTGCGTTTGCGGGTTTCCTTTGTGAGGATTCCCCGTTCGACGAGGGCGTGAGACATGGCGTAACTGTCAACACTTTCGTGAACTTCGATTCCGATAAGGAGACCCATTCCGCGGATTTCTTTGATCGCAGGGAGATTGGCGGCTTTGAGCTTGGCAATGACTTTTTCGCCGAGTTCGGTAACGCGGGTGCTGTAGTCGCCGGTTTCGAATTCGGCTAGTGCGGCGAGAGCTACGGCGGCACCGAGGGGGTTTCCGCCGAAAGTTGAGCCGTGATCACCAGGTTGGAACATCTTCATGACGTGATCTTTTCCGACGGCAGCACTGACGGGGAGGATGCCTCCGCCCAAGGCTTTTCCAACGGCTAAGAGGTCGGGAACCGCATTTTCTTCGTGCATGAATGTGAACTTGGTGCCGGTTCGGTAAAAACCGACTTGGATTTCATCCCAGATGAGGAGGACATTTTCGGCATCGCAAAGCTCGCGGACTTGGGTCATCCAGCCTTTGGGAGGGCAAATAATTCCGCCTTCGGCTTGGATGGGTTCGGCGAGGATCGCGACGGTGTTGGGGGTGATAGCAGCTTTGAGGGCTTCAACATCACCAAAGGGGATGATCTTGAATCCAGGAGTGAAGGGGCCAAAGTGGGCTTTGTATCCGGGTTCCGAGCTGAAACCAACAATGGTTGTTGTGCGACCGTGGAAGTTTTCTTCGAAGACGATGATTTCGGCTTGGTCGGCGGGAACGCCTTTAACGGTGTAACCCCATTTACGAGCAAGTTTGATACAGGTTTCGATAGCCTCGGCCCCGGTATTCATTGGGCAGACGCGGTCAAGGCCGCAGAATTCGGCCAGGCCGTGGAGGAACAGGCCGACTTCGGCGTTGTTGAATGCTCGGGAGACTACGGCGACATTTTCTAATTGTTCTTTGAGTGCGTTGACGATGGCGTGGTTGAGGTGTCCGTGGGCAGTTGCCGAATAGGATCCGATGCAGTCAATATATTCCTTTCCTGATTGATCCCATACTCGGGCGTTTTGTCCACGAATGATGTTGACGGGGAGGGGTTTATAGTTGAGGGTTCCGTAAGCAGCTGAGAGGTCTGCGGCTTGTTGATCGGTGAGGGATTCGACCATTGATCGGAATTCACCGTTTGAGATTTTTTGCCACATCGTTTCGTTCTGCGTACAGGCCATGGGGTTCATTGTGAGGGATTGGGATAGCTCTTGTGAACCCCCATGGGCAGGGAGGCGGGTTTGGAGGGGGACTTTGGCGGAGTTTGCGGGAATTCCGTGGGAAATTTGCGGGGGAATGTGGAAGAAGAAGTGATAGCAGGGAAGCTATGGCAGAGAAGGCAAAGAAGAAGGGCGGGAAGTTACCAATTATTCTCGTGGCGGTTTTGGCCGTTGCGGGGGGCGGATTCTTCGCGATGGGGGGCAAGAAGGAGGCTCCGAAGGAAAAGGAAGAAGAGCCTGAAGTGAAGCTTGGGGCCGTTCAGAAATTGGGCGGTGAGTTTTTGGTTAATTTGAAAGATGGGAAGACTTATCTTTTGGCGGAGATTTCGGTTCAGCTTGATGAGAAGGGTCATGTCAATGATCCGGCTCCGAAGGCAGAAGGTGAGAAAAAGGATGACCACGGCAAAGGGGGCGGAGAGATGACCTTTTCGATTGCTCGGGACGCGGTGAATATGACTTTGGCGAAGATGTCAGTTGAAGACATTACGAAGCCGGATGGAATGAAGCATTTGAAACGCGAACTTGCGCTGGCGATTAATCATGCGCTCCACGCTTCTCACGGAGAGAAATCCGAGGAAGAGAAGAAGAAGGAGAAGCACGAGAAAGAGAAGAGCGGGGGCCATGACGATGAGATTGATCACGAGTGGCTGGATGAGTTGGGTCGTGATTCAGAAGAAGGGCCGGTCTTGAAAGTTTTCTTTGATCGGTTCATGTACCAGAAACGATAATCTCGCTTCGGTAGCCATAGTCATCAGGGTCGGGAGGCGTGTGCCTGCCGACCCATTCTCTTATTGACGCAAGGCCGGCGATGGCGAGGATGACCTGGAAGGGGATTGTAGGGAGCGCGAAGCGTCCGTTGCCAAAGAATATGGCGACGATGACCGCCGTGAGGAGAATTTGAGGAAGTGCGATGCGGACGAGGAACCGACCTGACGGTGTGATCAGGCCGAGGAATGTTCCGATTAGGGCGGCCCAGAGGAGGATTGTAGTGTATGTGTTCGTGTACTGTCGAGCCGTTAGGAAGAGTTCGCGGTTTTGATCCATTCCGGGGGTGATTTGTTTGGTCGGGTCAGTTTGGAAAGCCCAGTATGGGATGTCAGTGGGGTGGTTGAACGTGAAGTTGAGTTTGGCCGGGATCAATGAAAGAGAGCGAGCGGGATTAGCGCGGATTTCTTGGAGTGCCATGGAACGGGTATTGCGGTCGTTGTTTATTTCGGCGGAGGGGGCTTGGGGGATTCCAGGCGGGGTTTGGTAGTTCCCGGTGGCCTGGGGGTTGTGGCCGATCCACAGGTTGTCCCCGCCATTTGTTGAGATAAACACGAGGTGCCCGTGGGTGCGGTAAGTGCGGACAGTCCAGGGGGTGATGGTAGTTAGAGCGATAATCCCGCAGATGAGAATGGCGGGAAGAAGTTTGGGCTTTCGGTAGTCGGTGGTGGGTCGGGGGGAGGCGGCAAGCGCGAGCGGGAGAAGGATGGCTTGGGGGCGAACGAGGGTGGCTAGTCCGACAAAGAACCCGGCCCAACCCCAGCGGGTGAAGGATTGTGCCCACAGGACGCTTTGGAGGGCGGCGAGGGTTAGGAATGTGTAGAGAGGTTCGGAGGCGATTATTCCGCTGTAGGCAATCATTCCGGGGCTGAGGGCGACAAGGAGACCGGCGAGAAGACTGAGAGTGCTGGAGCCGATGAGTCGGCGCACGATGCTGGCGGTGAGAAGGGCGCAAAGCAGGGTGAGGGTGGCGTTGAAGACTTTGGCGGCGACGAGGGAGGGGCCAGTGAGCTTGAAGAGCGCGGCGAGGGCGAGGGGGAATCCCGGGGGCCAGTAAGCAGTGTGCCCTTGCTCGGTTCGGTAGCCGAGGGCTTGGCTGAGTTCGGTGGCGCGTTGGAGGTACCAGGCGAAATCGGTTTGGGGTTGGGTGTTGATTTCGGTGAGCCACCAAAGCCGGGCGAGGGCACCGACGGCGATGATGACGAGGGCGGGCCAGTTTCTTTGGAGGAACGGGTGGCTCGCCATGGGTTCTATTTTGACGAGTTTAGATTGTCAATAGTTGGGGGTTTGTTAAGGTTTCGTTGCCTTGCTCATCCAGCCAGTAAGCGGAGGCGGTGGGGGAGGTGGTGATGACTTGAGTGAGTTCAGTTCCGGTGAAGAGGCAGGCGGCTCCGCCGTCGCAGGCGAGGGTTCTGCTTAGGTTGCCGGATCTGATGAGTTTTTGGAGGGTGGGTTTGCGCTCGGGTTCTTCGTTGTAGTGAGGGCAGAAGTCGTAAGGAAGCCAGCCGAGGCATTCCATGGCGCTTAGTTCGCCGTGGAACGAATCGGTGCTACATCTCTGGAACCAGGCGTTGGCACCGGCGGATGTTCCGGTGATGGGGATTCCTTGTTGCCATGCTTGGTGGAGGATTTTGTCGAGGCCCCATTCTCGCCAGAGGACGAGCATGTTGTAGGTTGATCCGCCGCTGATGTAAATGATGTCTCGGCTGAGAATGTAGTCGGCGAGGTCTCGGGTTGGAGGGCGGAAGAGCTCGCAGGTTGTGGGTTGGCAGGGGAGTTGTTCGGCGGCTTTTTGGAAGCGGGCGATGCGGAAGAGGGAGTCTCCGGAGGCCGTGGGGATGAGGCAGAGCTTGGGATTTTGTTGGGGGGTTAGGGTGAGGATGTAGCGGTCGAGGGCGGATCGGTGGGGTTGTTCGGAATCGAATCCGCCTCCGCCGATGGCGAGGATGGTCATGGGTTGGGTTTTACCTTGGGCTTGGTGGGATGATTCGCTTGTTGTAGTATGTGGAAGTTGTGAAACAGTGATTCCTCACTATTGAAAAATAAACTCATCCCAGTACGATTATACTGGCTACGCAAGTGCCACCCTGAAGGTGCAGGCGTTTAAAGGACGCCGAGGACGGCTTCGAGTTGGACGTTGGAACTACGAAGGCGTTGGCAGAGGGTTCGGCCGATGTTACGGAGGATCTGCAGTCCGATTTGGGGTTGCTCGTTCATAAGTTGATTGAGCTTGTTGGCGGAAATTCGGATAAGTTGAGATTCGCCATCGGAGATGACGGTGGCGGACCGTTCGATTTCTCCAAATAGAGCGATTTCTCCTACGAGGGCACCTTTTTGAAGGCGGGCGATTGGGTCGCCATGGATGGTGGTGACGCGGACTTTGCCGTCGAGGATGATGAAGATGTCGTTGGCTTCTTCGGTTTCGTTGACGATGGTTTGCATATCGGTAGCGGTGATGACTTCGCTAATGCCTGCGATGGCTGCGATTTGGTCATCGCTGAGGCCATCGGCCATGTAGCTATTTTTGATTCCGACGATGCGATCCATTTAAGTTTGGATTTTACTTGATTTGAAATTTTGGCCTTGGCTGGCGCAAAAAAATCCCCCCTACCTTGCGGTAGAGGGGATTGACTTGTCCGAATTTAGGCGTTTGCCGGGGTCGGATCGTTGTCGGGGGTGTTGTCCGGAGTGTTATCTCCTGAGTCACCATGATCGGCCTTCGCGGCGGTCATTCCGGAACCCATTCCACCGCGCTTGGACCACCAGATGGCGATGATCAGCATGATTGCGGCGAAGACCGTGATCCCGATGGTGACTCCGGGTGCTTGCTTGGCGATAACCGCCGGGGCAAGGAGGAGTGCAACCAGGTTCATGACCTTGATGAGCGGGTTGAGAGCGGGGCCAGCGGTGTCCTTGAATGGGTCACCAACAGTGTCGCAGACGACAGCCGCTTTGTGGGCATCGGTTCCTTTTCCGCCATGAAGTCCATCTTCGATGAGCTTCTTGGCGTTGTCCCACATCCCGCCGGAGTTAGCGAGCATGACGGCGAGGAGCTGTCCGGAGAGGATTGTTCCCGCTAGGAATCCGCCGAGGGCTTGGGCACCGACGAGGTTGTATTCGACTCCATTGATCATTGTGAGCGGCTTGCCAATGCTGAAGCCGAATGCAACGACGACGGGGAAGAAGATCGCGAGAATGCCGGGGCCGAGAAGCTCGGTTTGGGCTGCTTTGGTCACGATAGCCACGCACTTAGCGTAGTTGGGTTTGCTTGTTCCTGCCATGATGCCGGGATCGTTGCGGAATTGGCTACGTACTTCTTCGATGAGTTCGAAGGCCGCACGTCCGACCGCATTGATCGAGAAGGCAGAGAAGAGGTACGGAGCGGCACCACCAATGAGGAGGCCAAGGAAGATTTCGGGGACTTCCAGGCGCATCCCGATTTGGGTGAGCTTTCCTTCTTCGACATAGGCGTGGAAAAGTGCAACGGCAGCGACGACTGCAGTGGCGATGGCAAAGCCTTTTGTGAGGGCCTTGGTCGTGTTACCGGCTGCGTCGAGGAGTTGAACTCTTCGGGCACCTTCGGGCGATTCTTCGGCGGCACCGGACATTTCGAACACGCCTTGGGCGTTGTCGCTGATTGGGCCAAAGGTATCCATCGCAAGGATGAAGCCAGTGGTGGTCAGGAGTCCGAGACCGACGAGAGCAATTCCGTAGAAGCTCAAGAGGTATCCGCCGTATTCTCCTGGAGGGAAGATGAGGAGCGGAGCGATGAGACAGGCCACGATGGCGAAGAGGCTGAAGACCGAGCTTTCTTTACCATAGGCAAATCCGGTGATGATCATCGGAGCGGGGCCAGCGGTGGAGACAGCACCAAGTTCTTGAACCGGTCGCTTGTGGAGTCCGACGTAGTAGTCGGTGAGGGCTTCGAAGACGAAGGCCATGACGAGACCGAAGACGATACAGAGGAGGAACTGCCACCACTGCGCTTCTTTGTGCTTGATATAAGCCAATTCGGCGTTGATTGATGGGGGCGGAGTTGCTGCTTCAGCCGGGTTGGACTGGGAGTTCTTGACGAACTCTTGAAGCTTTGCTACTGTGCCTTTGTATGCCAGGGCACCGCCTTGGACGGTGCTGAGGTCTAGTTCGGTTGGCTTGGCGTCAACGCCAGCAACAAGGTCTCCGTTCACATCTGCGAAGAGAGTGACGGGGAAGGATTTTCCGACTTCGTACTTACCTGTCTTGTCAGCATCTTGCGCTTGCTTGAGCTGAGTATCCAATGCTTCGCGGAGGATTGGTCCGACGGTGAAGTTTTGGGTTTGTGGCTCACCAGCGGGATCGGGTGTACCGTCCGGTTTGGTTGCAGGTCGCGTGACTTCGAGTTGGTAGATTCCGATTTCTTTGCCGTCGTATGCTTCCTTGAAGGAGAGGAACTTGGGTTCAGCGGCGGGATCAGCGGCTTGGTCGGGGACGGCGAAACCGAGAATTTTGGCTCCATCATCTTTGAAGTTGATGGCTCGGTAGCCTTCAAAGTTTTGTGGATTGGCGAATGGCTTTTCACCTGCGCCGAGGACGGCGGTAACGGTCGCGGAACCAGTCGCTTCGTCGAGATTCAACGCTTTGACTTTGTCAGTTGCGAGAACGTCTTCCGCTTTCACTTCGTACGGTTCGACGCCCTTTTCTTTTGCGAGATCGCGTTGAGCATCGAGAATTGTCATCGCTTGATCGCGCATGACACGCGGTCCAGCACCAAAACCGGAACCAGGGAGGGCGACGATGTTCGCCGGAACGAGTTCGTTGGTTTTTACGGTTTTGGAGGCGTCCATTCCACCGAGCATCCAGAAGGCGACACCAGCGGTGAGCAATGCGGCGATTGCGGCTGAGCTGTAGAAGCCTTTGCGGATTGCAGTGAGGGGGTCTGAATTGATGTCGTCTGAACCCTTGACGCTCATGATTCCAACGATGGAGGCAAGGATGCCAACGCCTCGGGCCATGATCGCGAAGAGGATGAGTCTCATCCAGACTTCGGTGGGGAAGAGGGCAGCGGTAGCGGCACCAAGGACGATTGCAGCGACGAGGGTGACTTCGTAGCTTTCAAAGACGTCGGCGGCCATACCTGCACAGTCGCCAACGTTGTCGCCGACGTTGTCAGCGATAACGGCGGGGTTTCGTGGATCGTCTTCGGGAATTCCGGCTTCGACTTTACCAACAAGGTCAGCTCCGACGTCAGCGGCTTTGGTGAAGATTCCACCACCGACCCGCATAAAGAGAGCTGCGAGTGAACCACCGAATCCAAATCCGATCAAGAGTTTGGTTGCATTTTCGGGGAAGAAAAGGAAAATGATTGTGGCACCGAGGAGTCCCATTCCAACGGTGACGAGTCCAGCGACGGATCCTGACTTGAAAGCAATTTCGAGTGAGTTTTTGTAGCTGGTGAGGGCAGCGTTGGCGACACGCATGTTTGCGCTGACCGCAGCGACCATTCCGACGTATCCAGCGATGTAACTGGCAAGCACACCGAAGATGAAACAGACTGAAGTGCCGATGGCAACTAGAGAACCGAATTTTCCGCTGTACATGAAGTACAAGCCAACGGCGATGATGACGACGAAGATGCCCATTGTGCGGAACTGTTGCTTGAGATAAGCCAAAGCTCCGTCGCGGATGGCACCGCCGACTTCTTGCATTTTTTCGTTGCCCGGGGATTGGCTCTTGACCCAGTTCCAGATGCCAGCGGCAAATAGAAGGGCAAGGATGCCAAAGCCGAGCGAAATGCCGAGCAAGATTTTGTCTTGTTGACTAAATTCGAGTTTGATGTTGGCTTCACCGCCAGCGGCCATGGCGAATGCCGGGGCCAGGACTGCGATGAGCGCTAGGAGCCAGCCGATGAGCTTTTTCCCAGTTGAGTTATTCCAGTGCTGCATGTTAAAGACGTTCCCTCCGAACGCACAACGAGGCCGACTCCAGTTGGGCCGGGCCTCCGTTGACATGACGTTTTACCCGTTTGCGGTTTGGCATTGCCAGGGGCTTAGTTTGTGGTTTGGGGATTACGTAGACTAGTGAGATGGCGACGCAGGCCCGGGGATGGACTGGATTTAAGGTCTATCTAGAAATGATCAAGATTGAACATTCGATCTTTGCGTTGCCATTTGCGATGGTGGGGATGATTTGGGCAAGTGTTGATGGCGGTTTGGGATTGTGGCCAGGATGGCGAATTTTTGGGTTGATTGTGGTGGCCATGGTGAGTTGTCGGAGTGCCGCGATGGCGTGGAATCGGATTGCGGATCGGGATATTGATGCGTTGAATCCCCGAACAAAAGTGAGGGCGATTCCGGCGGGTTTGCTCAGTTTGCGAACGGCGAATTTGTATTTTTATGGAAGCGTTTTGATCTTCTTTGTGGCTGCGGGATTGTTGAATGGACTGGCTCTCGCTCTGGCGCCAGTTGCTTTACTTGTGACCCTTGGGTATTCGATGACGAAGCGGTTTACGCCGCTTTGTCACTTTGTTTTGGGCCTTGGATTAGGGATTGCACCGGCGGCGGCTTGGGTTGCGGTGAGGGGGAATTTGGACTGGAAAGTGGTGGTATTGACGGGGGCGGTTTTGTTCTGGACAGCAGGTTTTGACATTATCTATTCGTTGCAAGATGAGGAGTTTGACTCTGACCAGGGTTTGAGGAGTTTGCCACAAACATTGGGGAAATTAAATGCGTTGAGAATGAGTCGCATTTCGCATGTTTTGGCGGTTGGGTTTTTGGGTTACGCGGTTTGGCTTTTGGGGGGTGGGGTTTGGGGTTGGTTGGGGGTTTTATTTGCGGCAGGGTTACTGATGTACGAGCAGAGTTTGGTCAAGCCAACTGATTTGAGCCGAGTGAACCTGGCATTTTTTACGTTGAATGGCTTTGTTTCGATGGGGGTGTTTTTGTTTTTGTTGGTGGATTGGTTGGTGCGGGGATGAAGGCTTTGGATTATTCTCATGTTATCGACATTTCCTGGGGTGTTGAATGAACGGTGTTTTGGGGCGGACGAATCGGGTTTGGCCGGAAGAATGGTGGAAGTTGGTGGGATTCGGGGATCGGGAGAAAGTTGTCTCGGAGTTGAAAGTTCAACCGCGCCCGGTATTGGCGATGGGTTCGCCAGGAATTTGGGCGCATGAATTGAAAGGACTGGGATGTGAATGGTTGGTTTGTGATTCGGGTGGAGTTGAACGGGCTCGCGATGAGGGTGAGGCGATGCAGATCATGATGGGGGAGATTGTGCAGAGGGTTTCGAATTCGCCGGATGGAGGGATTTCGATTTGGTTTTTGAGTGTGGCGCGAGCGTGGGAGGAGTTCCAGATCAATGGAGCTTTAGCGGCTTTGGAGTCGGCTCGAGAAGAGCGGCTTGTCGATCACTTGGGTTTACATGTGGCGGGTCGCGCGATGGGGGTTGCGAGTTTGTGGCGCTTTCACGACGCGTTTGATGTTGTTATGTGCCGTCCAGGGGAGGAGTTTGAATCGGTTTTGGCGACAGCGCGAGAGCGACGGGTGGGGGTTGTTCAGGATGGGGGCGAACCACTAGGATTTGGGCCAGTTTTACGGGAGGTGATTTGTGGGTGAGGTGAAAGTGGCGTTGCAGTGGGCGGCAGTGGTTTGTTTGTTATTTGCGGTGAGTTGGGTGATTCGATCGGGAAAGGATCGGGTTCGAGGGATTCTCATGGGGATAGCTTTTACGTTGATGGCGGGGGTGATGTGGGGATATGGCTCTAGTTGGCCGGACGGAGCGGTTTTTGGGATGTTGGGATTGGTGTTTGTATGTTTGATTGGAGATTTTCTGGTGCGGGCGGCTCGGAAGGAAGTTGAATCGTGATATCCGCAGTAATAGAGAAAGTCGGACAGATTTGGATTTGCAGAATCACATGGGTGGTGATAGTGAAATGAAGATTGGCGTTGTTGGAGCGGGGATTGCGGGTTTGCGGGCGGCGATGCTCCTCGAACAGAAGGGGCATGAAGTAACGATTTTTGAGGCGCGTGATCGAGTGGGGGGACGGATGTTGACCGTCGATCGGGGTGAGGGTTGGTATGAGGCGGGGGGAGAGTGGATAGATGCGGATCATCATCGGGTGTTACGACTTTGCCGGGAGTTTGGGGTTGCGCCGGAGAAGTCGAGCCAGTGGCCCGGTCTGGTTGTTTATCAAGGGGAATTCGCAACCGAAAATCAGGTTTGGCCCGAAGCCGAAGCGGATGCAGCCCTAGTTCATGAGGGAGCGGTTCAACTGATTGAGCAATGGCGAAAAGATGGGGATCCGAGTAGATTGTTGAACCGTGATTTATTGGATTTAGATTCGATGGATATGCCATTGGGGAAATGGCTGGATCGGGTTTGCTCTGGTGTCCAGGGGCGTTGGTGGGCAGAAGCGGTGACCAGGAGTGACGAAGGGGAGGACACTGCGCAAGTCGGGTTGTTGGGTTGGCTCAGGGGGTACGCGCACTATCTGGAGCGTTCAGAAGGGGAGATGAGCTTGTATCGGATTGGGGGCGGCGGGGGGCGACTGTGTGAGCGTATGGCGGAGCGGTTGCGGGATATTCGTTTAGGGAGGGCGGTTCGGCTTATTGATCCGGATGAAGGGGAGATTGAGTTCGTTGATGGGGAGCGGCTCGTGTTTGATCGAGTTGTTGGAGCGGTTCCCGGTCCGATCCTTGATCGGCTTATTGATCCAGTAGGTAAGGCTCAAGAAGAGGGCCGGGAGGCTGAGGTTGGTGAGATTCGAGAGTGGAGCATAGGTGGATCGGGAACCAGGATGGCGCGAGCGGTCAAAGTTGTTCTAGAGTTTGATCGTCCGTGGTGGCGGGAGAAAAATTGGACGGGACGAATGCTGTGTGATTTGCCTTGTCAGCAGACTTGGGAGATTGGCCGGGGGAATTTGCATGCTTTGGGGTGCTATGTGTGTGGGGAGGAGGGCGTGTGGCTCTCTGGGAGGCAAGATGGGGTTGATGTCGCACTTCGTGCTCTTTCAGAGATTCATCCAGAGGCCATGAGATATTTTGTTGCTGGAGCGGTTCACGATTGGATCCGGGATGAATTTTCATGCGGAGCTTTTCCATTTTTTGGTGAGGGACATGCTCCAGCAGAAATAGATAGAGTTGTTGGAACTGAGCCAATTGGGAGGCTGCATGTTGCGGGGGATTGGGCTTGCTCTTGGATGGGATTTATTGAGGGGGCCTTGGAGAGTGCGGAGCGGGTTGCAGGGGAGATTTAAGGACTGATTTCGAGAGTAAATCGGGGAGTTGTGGATGAGCGATGGATTATTATTGTCTCGATTTTATGAAGGATTTCGCGAGGAATCTTAGCACGCCATTGGCTTAGTCTCCATATGACCTCACCCCCTTACCCTCCGTGCCTTCGCAGGGACAGGCTCCCTCCACTTACACGGAGAGGGGGAATACGTTGGTTACGAGATTGATCTAACTCCACAACCATAAAGGGATGGCCCTGTTGGGATTACTGGGTTTTTGGGAATGGGGTGGAGGGTGGTTGTGTGGTGAACCAATAAGTTCTACGGGCCAGGGCAATTGCGAGGGCGTTGTTGACCTGGCTGACCACGGAGGGCCTCATGGATATGGGCAAGGAAGAACAGCAGATAAAAGAGATTAAGGAGCTTCGGAGTCAGCTTACGGGTTGGCGCTGGAGTTTGTTCGGCGTTGGCGTATTGATCGTCATCGCTTCAGTTGGGACGATCAACACGGCATTTCGGGGCTTGGTTGACAAGGGTCCCCAGCAAGACTTGTTTGTGAAGACGTTGACGACAGAGCTTGAGCGCGATGTTAAGCCGATTGTTGAGGATATGACTCGACAGACGATTCGCGAGGTTCAACCGGAGATCAACAAGGCGGTTGAAGATGTGAACCAGCAGATGCCGATTTTGGCGCAAGCTGCTTTGAGCGAACTTGACCAATTGCAAGCGAATTTGCCGGCGAAGAGCGAGAAGGTTTTGCAAGAGACATTTGTCGCCATGTTGCAGAAGAAGGAAACTGACTTGCAGGAGATGTTCCCGGAAGCGACACCGGAGCAGATTGAGCGGTTGTTGACCAACTTGGCAGAAAGTGCAGGGGCAGAAGCGCAGGGCGCGGCATTGGAACTTTTTGGCAAGCATCACGAAACGCTGATGGCGATTCATGAGAATTTGGAAGTCATCGCCGAGAAAGAGCGACCTCATTTGGCTGGAGTTGATCCGAGCTGGGAGATGGGTTTGCTCGTGATGGACATTTTGCGAGAAGACCTCGAGCGAGCACGTCCGGACAAGGGAGCAGCGATGGCGAGCAAGTCAGAAGAGTTCACCTCAACGAAGAAAATTGCGAAGGTTGCGCCGGTTAAGCCAGCTAAGGCAACCAAGAAAGAAGGAGCAAAGAAATGAGTGCAGAAGAGTCAAAAGTGACCGAAGAAGTTACAGAAGAAGTGGCGTCGAAGTACGTTACTGAAGAGTTGGCCGCGACAAAGAAGGCACTGCAAGGCGTTCAGATTTTCGGATCCGCGTTCGTCTTCGGATTAATGTGTTTCTTGTTCTCGATTGCCAACGGATTTGCGAGCAACTTGGAGCCGAAAGAGGCAGCAAAGATCACCAAGGGATTGGTTTCTCAGCGATTGGATGAGGTCCAGCCGCAGGTCAGCGAATATTTGCGAGCCGAGATTCCTACATTGATCAAAAGCGTGCCGGATATGGCGAAGAGCCAGTTGCCGATTTTGCGCGAAGACCTTGAGAACACCTTGACGGTGGAAATTGAGGGACTGGCGAAAGAAACGAGCGGTCAATTGGATACTGCATTGGATGCCTTTTTGGTTGAAAAGCAGGACGAGTTCAAGACGATTATCTTGGCGGGCCAAGACAAGGAGTCGACGGACGAGGTAGCGGCAGCGATGCGCGTGATGTTCTTGGATTACTTGACGGAAGACCATGGTCAAGATGAGTCCATTCAGACCAAGCTTGACAAGGCTTTGGTTGCGTTGAAGGATATTGAGCAGCGCACTCACCGCATGGCCTATGCAAAAGATCTTGATGCAGTTGAGAAGAAGACTCGCCGCGCGGTGGCTTGTTTGTTCACGACAGTTCAAGACAACAAAGATGCTTTGCCGATTCCGAGCCAAGAAGAAGCCCAATCAACGGTTGCAGGGCTGTTGAATTCGGCTAACGACATTACTCCGCGATAACTGCTGAGCTAGACCCTATCTCTGGGCTGGAGATGGGACTTTGATAGGGGCGTTTGCGCTAGGGATGGCGCAGCGCCCCGTTTTTCTTTTAGGATGAGAGAACCTTTTTGTCTACGTAGTCGTCTACTATAATATGATACAAGTAGACAAGATTCTGGTTGCAGGAGCATTTGGCTCGTTGTTGGAGTGGGGTCGGTCGGAAGCTGACCGGGTGATCCGGGAGTATGAGATGGGTTTGGATTTTGATTTTTCGGCTTTGGGTGAGGGTCGGCGGAAGGTGTTGCGGATGGAATTGGTTAAGCGCGGTTATTCGGTGGTGGAGGGGCGGTTGGTTCGATTGAAGAGTGGTCGGATGGTGGCTTAGGAGATTTACCTGATAGGATTTGTCCCCAATTCTTTCACCACCAATAGGCAAATAAGTGCGATTTCTGAAGCGAAACTGACCGTCGAGGGCACCAATGCACTTTGATTCAGCTTGACTGGTGTTGTTAGATGGCGGAAAGAGATATCGTCTTGAGAGGCATTCGGAAAAGTGCGATCTATAATTCGTTTAGCATAGCCTTTCGAGGGGAGTATTGGGGTGTGCTTACTTTTAGGCTTCAAGAAAGATGCAATCTTGACGAAATCAGAGCTCTTCAAACTCGTTTCTCTTCTGATTATAGGTAAATATTCAAGATCGGGAATGTCAGGCTCAAGGTACTGATCTGAGATAAATGTAAGGTCTAACCCGGCTCCTTGTTTACTCCGATTATCGTAGGGAACATAGTACGGATTAAATGGTTCTTCTGTCTTAAATTCCATTGCAATTACTCCAGTGGCGGCAACATCTTTGAGCGATTCAACCTGGAATGCGGTGAGGTACCAACCTTTGTCGATGTATTTTTTGAGCCAAGTTCTTGTACTTGGATTCGTTTTGTAATTATGGGTTTTGAGATACTGAAGAAGTGCTAAATCATCAGTTGCCTTAAGAGTTGTTGCTTTGTACCCTCCAGCGACAACGACCTGAAAAACCTCGAGCGATGCCTGGGTACTTCCGTCATCTGTACCACGGGACATACCAGGATTAAGAGAGTTAACGTATTGGAAGATTTCGGGATCAACTTCGTAAATAACGGGGACTGATGGGGTTGGCGCGATGAAGGCAAAGTCGGGTTCGGCGGTATGAAACCGGGCATTACGGATAAAAATTTCGGTCTGCGTTTTTGAGTCGTAGATGACGATATTTTCTTGCTTTCCGAATTGGATGGGGTTTCCCCCGGAGCCGATACCACAGCACGCCGGGGCTAGAGTCGACAGAAGAATTGCGGGGAGAAAGAAGAAACTGCGCACAATGATCTGACGTCGCGCAGGGGTTCGGGTTTCGACCGCTAACTCAGAATTTCAACGGAATTCATGGTTCCGTCGGGGTTGAGATCGTAGACGAGGGGGACTCCGGTGGCGAGTTCTTTGGCAAGGATTTGCTCAGGGGTGAGGTTTTCCAGAGCCATCACGATGCTCCGATTGGAGTTGCCGTGGGCGACAACGAGGACGTCCTTGCCTTGCTTAATGTCACCGAGAATGGCGCGCTCGAAGAATGGGAGAGTGCGTTCGCGGGTGTCTTTGAGGGATTCGCCACCGGGAGGAGCGACGTCATATGATCGGCGCCAGATATGGACTTGCTCTTCGCCATATTTTTCGCGCATATCGTCTTTATTGAGTCCGGCGAGGTCGCCGTAATCGCGTTCGTTGAGGGCTTGGTCGCGGATGACGGGGGTGGAAGTTTTTCCGGAGGCATCGAGGATGTTCGCGAGAGTGTCTTGAGCGCGGCGCAGTCCCGAGGTGTAAGCTACGTCAATTGAGACATTTTTGATGAGTTCGCCGGCGCGGCGAGCTTCGGCGATGCCTTGTTCGGTGAGGGGGACGTCAACCCATCCAGTGAATCGGTTTTCGAGGTTCCAAAGGGATTGACCGTGGCGGACGAGGATGAGTTTGGGCATGGGCTGGAGGTTACCTTTTGGGGTGGGATATTCTGGGCGTATGGTTGGAGAGTTGATGCGAGCATACGTGGATGCATTTAATCGGCATGATTTGGAAGGGATGCTGGCGACTTTGCATTCTGAGGTTGTTCACGAACTGAATGAAGGGGGAGTTGAGGTGGGGATTGAGGCGTTTCGCGTTTTTAGACAAGGAATGGATGTTTGTTACCGAGAGCAACTGCGGGATGTGGTTTTTTTTGAGAATGGGGATCGCGGGGCGATTGAGTGCTTTTGCGAAGGTGAGTATTTGAAGACGGACGGTGGATTGCCGGAGGCTCGGGGCCAGCGGTATTCGATTCGCGTTGCGGTGTTCTATGAGGTTCGGGAGGGGAAGTTGGGTCGTGTGACCAGTTTTTACAATTTGCGCGAATGGATTGCGGCGGTCGGGGGGTAGGCGAGTCCTTACGGAAGCTGGAACGGCCTGTCATAATCACTTTTGAAATGACGGTAACCATTACATCCGCATATTGGTTCAGCGTCGTCCAGCAACAAACTGGGCGTCGCTAGGGTTGTCGTTGCCTGGCCCTAGTCGAACGCACAGGGAGCTAACTTGTTAGAATTCCCAATATTGTCAAGGTTTATCAGTGAAGTCGGCAACAAATCTTTTCGCTCAAACCATCGCTCCCCTGTCGTCTAAAGGTAGGACGCCTCACTTTGACTGAGAAAATGGTCTGGGTTCGAATCCCCCCGGGGGAGCCAAAATTTAAAGTGTGCCAAATAGCCGGTCGCCATAGTCGCCGAGACCGGGGAGGATATATTTTTTATCGTTGAGTTCTCGGTCGAGGGCGGCGACGTAGATAGGGACGTCGGGGTGGTCTTCGTTCATTTTTGCGACGCCTTCTGGGGCGGCGACAACACTGACGAGAATCACGGAGTGGGGTGATTCGGCTTTAACAAGCTTGATGGCTTGGGATGCGGAGCCGCCGGTGGCGAGCATAGGATCAACGACGATTGCCACTTTTTCGGTGAGGTTTGGGAGTTTGCAGTAGTACGAGCTGGCTTTGGCGGTTTTCTCGTCTCGTTCAAGGCCGACATAGCCAACGGCAACATCGGGAAAGAGTTCGAGGAATGGTTCGAGCATAGAGAGCCCTGCGCGGAGGATGGGGATTACGGCGAGGGGGGTGCGAAGGGTGATGGAATCCGTGGTTTCAAGTGGCGTTTGAACTTGAGACGACTTGACGGGGAGAGTTACGGTGCTTTCCAAGGCGAGAATTGTGGAGAGAATTTTGGCGGAGCGTCGGAATGTTTGGGGGTCGGTAGACGTGTTTCGGAGGTTGGCGAGGAGGTGGTGGGCCAGGGGGTGGGTCGAAACGTGGACGGACATAGTGCTGAATGCTACACGAAAAGCGACGGCGGGGTATTGTTTGGACTGCCCATGAGTGAGACCCTTGCGATTGTTTTAGCCGCCGGCCAAGGCACGCGGATGAAGAGCGATTTGCCGAAGGTTTTGCATCCGGTGGTTGGGGTTCCGTTAGTGAGTTGGGTGCTCAGGAGTCTGGGAGAGGCCGGTGTTACTGATGTTTGTGTAGTGGTAGGTCACGGGTCGGAAAAGGTTCGTGAGATACTAGGAGATGGCGTTCGCTTTGCTGTTCAGTCGGAGCAGAAAGGGACGGCTCATGCAGTTATGTGCGCAGGGGATGCACTCGCGGATTCGGAAGGTTCGGTCTTAATTTTGGCGGGAGATGTTCCGATGTTGTGTGCGGAAACAATGCGGAAGTTAGTGGCGATGCGGGAGGAATCGGTGGCTGATTTAGCTTTAGCCACTTTTCGACTCACGGATCCGACGGGATATGGCCGGATATTGCGAGACGATTTAGGGAATGTCGTTGGGATTGTAGAGCAGAAGGATGCGACGGATGAGCAGCGAGCGATCACGGAAGTGAATCCGGCGGTTTACTGCTTTGAAGCAAAGAAGTTGAGAGAATTGCTGCCTCGTGTGGGGAATGATAATGCGCAGGGCGAATATTACTTGCCCGATTTGGTGAAGCTAATTGTTGAGGATGGAGGAAAGATTGTGGGGATGGAGAGCCCGAATCCGGACGAGTTTTTGGGGATCAATGATCGGTGGCAACTAGCGGAAGCAAATGAGATCATGCGGCGAAAGATTTTGCGCCAGCATGGGGAGGCGGGAGTGACATTGCTAGACATCAATTCAATTACGATTGGGCCAGATGTTGAGATTGGCCAAGACTCGGTTATTCATCCCAATACGGTGATTGAGGGGAAGACCTCGATTGGATATGGAAGTGCGATTGGGCCGAATAGTTGGATCAAGGATTCCGTGGTTGGGCCGAGGTGCCGAGTTTTTATGAGTCATTTGGATCAAGCGAAGATGGCGGAGGGGAGCCGCTGCGGACCGTTTGCAAATTTGCGACCGGGTGCGGATTTGCAGGAAGAAGTGAAGGTTGGCAATTTTGTTGAGATCAAGAATGCTGTGATTGGATCAGGAACGAGCATTAGTCACTTGACTTATATTGGTGATGCTCGGGTGGGGAGTCGGAGCAATATTGGGGCGGGGACGATCACTTGCAATTACGATGGATTTGACAAGTTTATGACTGAAATTGGGGATGACTGTTTTGTTGGGTCGAATTCGACTCTGGTTGCACCGGTTAAGATAGAGGATGGCTCGTTTATTGCGGCGGGCAGTGTTGTGACTCGCGATGTGCCTTCTGGTGCGATGGCAATTGGTCGCGGGAAGCAGGAAAACAAAGAGCAGTGGTATACGGCGTGGCGGGCGCGGAAAACATCGGAAAAACAATGAAGAATGATCTTGCTGGATTGAAACTTTTTGCGGGCAATGCTCACAAAGACCTCGGGATGAAGGTTGCGGACTACTTGGGCGTTCAGCTTGGTGGTTTGACCTCGACAAAGTTTAGCGATGGTGAGATTCGCTTGATGGTGGAGGAGAGTGCTCGGGGGAACGATGTTTTTATAATTCAGCCGACATGTGCGCCGGTGAATGACTCCTTGATGGAGTTGCTGATCATGCTGGATGCGTTCCGAAGGGCAAGTGCGCGGCGGTTGACGGTGGTGATGCCGTATTACGGTTACGCTCGGCAGGATAAGAAAGTGAAACCACGCGAGCCGATTACCGCTCGATTGGTTGCGGATTTGATTGTGACGGCGGGAGCTCATCGGGTTGTGGCAGTGGACTTACACGCGGAGCAGATCCAGGGTTTCTTTGATGTACCGGTAGACCATTTGTATGGGGGGCCGATTTTGGGTCGGTATTTCCAAGATGAGGGTATGGCCGAGCAGGACGACATCATTGTCGTGAGTCCAGATGTTGCCGGGGTTCCCCGGGCACGGAGCTTGGCGGAGATGTTGAAAGCCCCGATCGCGATCATTGCCAAGCGTCGGCCGGAGCCGAACAAGGTTGATATTGTCGAGATCATCGGTGATGTTGAGGGGAAGCGGTGCATCATGATTGATGACATGATTGACACAGGTGGATCAATCATTATGGGGGCAGAGCAACTGTTGAAACGCGGGGCCACGGAGGTCATGTGCTGCTGTTCCCACGCGGTATTCAGCGGGAATGCTTCGCAACGGTTGCAAGATAGTATTGTGAGCAAAGTCGTTACGATGGATACGTTGCCACTTGGTTCGGAAAAGCAGTTTCCGAAGTTGACGGTTTTGCCAAGTGCGCCACTTTTGGGCGAGGCGATTCGCCGGATTCACTTAAATGAGTCGATCAGTACATTGTTCAACGATTGGCGATAGATGAGCGATTTGAAGAGACCAGTTGTCGAGCTGGAGTGGACGGTTGAGCTGGGTAAGCAACTGGCTCAAAAGCGGATTCCAGTCGCGATTGCTGGTCTTGTGGCGGCGGGATTTGGGACAGTTTTTATCGGTGCTTTTGGTGCCATGTTGGGGATTGCGGTTGTGTTTCTTTCGACAGCTGAGCTTTGGATGCCGATGCGCTTTAGGTTGACGAGCGAGGAGGCTTCGGCGCGGGTTGGGCTAAGTGTGACGGCGATTCGCTGGGAGAATGTTAAGCGGGTTTTGGAGACGGATCAGGGTGTTACGCTCTCTCCGTTAGAAAAAAGTTCTCGTTTGGATGCATTTCGGGGGGTTTATCTGCGATTTAGTAGCAACCGGAGCGAAGTTTTAGCCAAAATAGCCGAACTTACCGAACGAAATGGAAGCGACCTGGACAGAGAAGCTGACGCCTGAGGAGGAAGAGTATTTGATTGCTCAACTGGCTTATGAGGTGAAGCGGCGAAAGATGGAGACACCGGCGGTGTTTTTTATCGAAGCTCACAAGCCTTTGGCGGGGTTGTCCGAATCTCTTTCGGTGGTATTGACCCCTTTTCTTGCTCCATTTATTGGTTTGGGAAACGTCCAGGGGTATGGTCGCTTGTTGAACAACCGTGATGCGGTTGATCGTTTGCTATTGGCTTTGGAGGATCCGAGTGATCCGGTGAAGCCAGTGAAACCGCTTTCGATGATGGAAGAGGGAACTGAAGGAACTGCAATGACGAGTAAGAATGCTGAGGTGAATTCCGATGTTTAATTGGTTACAAGGGGAACAGTATCTTGATACTGCTCCGGTGGGGATTTTCGTGACCCTTTTGGTGGTGGTGTTCATCTTGGTGAATATTAGTCGGGCAAAGAAGGGGAGCGAGGGGTTGTTCATTCGCCGAATTTCGGGTTTGAATGCGATTGATGATGCGATTGGACGGGCAACAGAAATGGGCCGTCCGGTTTTGATGGTTCCGGGGATTGGGGCGCTTGATGCGATTTCAGTTCAGGCGGTCAACATTTTTGCTCAAGTCACGAAGTCTGCGGCTCAGTTTTCAACTCCAGTTCGGCTGTGCTGTGGGAATGCGGCGGTTTATGCTTTTGCCCAGGAAGTCATTCGAGACGTTTATTCTCAGCAAGGGATGGGCGACCGATTTACTCCGGAAACCGTTCAGTACATTTCTGAACAGCAGTTTGCGTTTGCGGCTGGGGTAAGCGGGATCATTCACCGGGAAAAGGTTGCAGCGACGTTTTTGTTAGGAGCGTTTTATGCGGAGTCGCTGATTTTTGCAGAGACTTCGAACGCAATTGGGGCGATTCAGGTCGCTGGTTCTACTCAGGTGACGCAGACACCCTTCTTCATTGCGGCTTGTGACTACGTTTTGATCGGGGATGAGTTTTATGCCGCGTCGGCTTATTTGACGCGGGAGCCGGTTTTGGTCGGATCGTTGGTTGGACAAGACTGGGCAAAAATTCTCGTTGCTAGCACGGTACTTTTTGGGACAGTTTTCCAGTCAGTTGAATTGACGGGAATGACGACAGAGCATCGAGCCGGAAACGCAATGGTTTCCGTCGCCGAATCGAGCAACGGAGAGCGGACAGAGGAACGGAAGAAGAAAACCGATACGATGACGAATCGCTTGTTCAACCCCTTCATTCCGGAAGAATTGACAAAGATTGAGCGCGAGAAGAAAGAGACAGCACCGGCAACTGAGGGAGAGGGCGAATAATGAACTTGATGCAATACATGCTGGCTCAGCAGGCCATTGAAGAGACATTTTGGCGAAAGGCACCTGGCCAAGGATTGATTCTTTGGGTGGTCATTGGATTGGCCCTGGGGACAGGACTTTGTTTCTTGCTTTCAACGGTTCCGACGAATCTGCGAAAGAAAGTCATTTTTACGTTTACGTTCCTTGCGGGATTGCCATATGTTTTGGCCTTTTTGTGGCCAAGACCGATTAGTGCGGACTTCACGAATGATGTTCCCCGAAACACGGGCGAGCAGATTGGTTTCTTCATCAATCAGGCAGTTGAGCCGGTTGGAACGTTGACGAATATCCTTGGCGGATTTTTGCTCGGGGTTGGGATTTTCTCCTTGGTACGCGTTCACTCGATCCGGATCAAGCGAAAACAAGAAAACTGGGGTTACTCCCTTGTTCTGTTGTCAAGCTTTGCGATCATGACGGTGGTCGGATTTTGGGACTGGAGATTGAGAGCATTTGTTGATCAAACGGGGGCGTTGAACGTGCGGGATAACTGGCAGCCAGTTAACTACGCACAGGATTTGCTTTTTGAAGGGATTTATCAGCAGATGGATTCGGCAATGTTCTCGATGATTGCTTTCTTTATCCTTTCAGCTGCATACCGAGCCTTCCGAATACGGAGTGTGGAGGCGACGGTCATGATGGCTTCGGCGTTGATTTTGATGCTGAACCTGATGGGTGCACTCACCTATGCATGGGGTGAGGGGATCAACAATTTGGTGGTTCAAACGGGGAATCCGTTCTTGATGAACTTTAAGCTGAACGTTTTTGCAGATTGGCTTCGGTCAACGATGCAGATTCCAGCGATTCGAGCGATTGACTTTGGTGTTGGCTTAGGTGCGTTGGCAATGGGTCTTCGGCTTTGGCTCGGTTTGGAAAAAGGTGGTGTAACGGCATGACGATTTGGGAAAAGATGCAGAAAGTTGACCGACGCATTTTGTATGCGATTTTGGTCGTGTGCGTTTGTGTTGGGTTGTTCTTCCCGACCACGATTCCGACTGATCCTGACCCGAGCAGCAAGTCGTTTTATGCAGAAGTGATGAAGCTGGAGAAGGGTTCGACAGTCATTATTCAGACTGATTGGACGAACAGTACTCGGGGTGAAAGTATGGGGCACTTTGAGAACTTGATGCGGCTGATGATGCACGGTGATCATAAGTTCGTGTTTTATTCGGCGGCTGACCCGGCGGCTCCCCAGGTAGCGCGGACAGTTCTTGCCCGAATTGTTGCCGAACGCAAAGGGCAAGGGCTCCGGGAATACAAGGTGGGTGAGGATTACATTGATCTTGGATTTTTCCCGAACGCCGAAGCGACAAATACGACAATGGGGTCGAACTTGCGCTCAGTTTGGGCCAACAGAAAGTCCAAGACGCCAACGGGAGGCGAAGTTGATGTTTGGCAAACACCCGTTCTGAAGGATGTCAAGAACATCGGAGATGTTGACATGATGATCGTTGTGACGGCATCGGCTTCGATTGATGTTGCGATTCAACGGTTAGCTCAGAAAGTTCCGATTACGGCGATGGTCACGGGGGTTACCGGTCCGGGAGTTTTGCCGTTCTATCAGTCGGGACAGGTCAAGGGACTAGCGATCGGGTTGAAAGGTGTTTATGACGTTGAGTATATGATGGTCAACGGCATTAACGATGTTGAAGTTGAAGGCAAGAAAGTTGTCGAATGGGACAAGGTTGGCAAGGTTGACCGGGTGAACGAAGGAACGACGTTTTCAAGAGGGCGGGCCTATTACGGGACGCTCCATGTAGCGTTAGTTTTGCTGATCTTGGCGGTTGTGATGGGCAACGTTGCGATGTTTGCGAGCCGACGACGAAAAGGAGATGCAGTCTGATGGACTATGATGCAATCAAAATAACGGCTGGAGTGGTTGCCACGATTGGCCTTTACAGCATCCTCTACAAAGAAAACAAGTTCTACCGCTTCTTTGAGCATGTGTTCTTAGGATTGGCAGCGGGCTACACGATTGTCGCCCAGTGGAAAGACACGTTGTATCCCCAGTGGTGGCTCAAGATGTTTGGTCAGGTTGCAGATGTTGATGCGGCAACGGGCGCGGTGACGAGCCCGGCGGTTCCGGGGAACTGGATATATGCTGCGATGCTCCCGATTGGGCTTTTGGCATACTTGGTCTTTAATCGGAAGCACAACTGGATGAGCAAGATTCCGATTGGAGTTATTTTGGGCCTGTGGTCGGGTCAGCAGATTCAGATTTGGTGGAACACATGGGGCCCACAGATTTACAGTTCAATGCAGCCGATTATTCCGACAACTTTCAGCACTTTATCGGTGCCGTCTACGGTTGAGGTGGTGAATGGTCGGGTCATGCCGATTCAGGATCCGGTTGCTCTGGCAAACGTTCAGCAACAGTTGGCGAACAACCTTTATTTGACCCAGGCTTTGACGAACTTCATCTTTGTTTTGACATTCGCCTCCGCGTTTAGTTACTTCATTTTCAGCTTTGAATTGAAGGGCAAGTTCTTGACCGGGATCAACAAGTTTGGTCGTTGGATGTTGATGATTGGTTTTGGTGCGATCTTTGGCAGTACGGTCATGGCTCGATTTGCGCTGGTTATTGACCGGATGAGCTATATCGTCAACGAGTGGGTGCAGGCTCTGACGCAGAGGTAACCGCTTACGGCTGAAGTCACTGCTTCCGCTCTAGTCTTGAATCGATCAGACGCTGGTGAAAACGACCGGCGTCTGATTCTTTTGACGGAGTCGCAGGGCTTGGTGGATGTTGTTGCAAAAGGGGCGAGGAAAGCTGGAAGTCGCCTGGCCGGAGGGAGTGAACCGATGGTTTTGGCGGAGTTCACTTGGGCCGAGGGGCGCGCGCGGAGCTTTGTTCAGCATGTAAAACCGGTTACAAGCTTTCCGGGATTGCGTCAGAATTACGATCGGATGATGGGGGGGATCGCTTGGTGCGATTCAGTAAGGTCATTTTTGCCATTTGGTGCTCCAGCGGATGAAATATTTGCTTTGTCGGTTCGGATTTTGCGGACTTTGGAAGAGGAACGCGAAGTTGTGCCCGTATTAGCGTGGGGATTTGCCCGGCTATTGATGGAAGATGGACTGGCCCCGGATTGGTTGGCATGTGCGGTGACGGGAGAGCCTTTGGCCAAGACTCCGGTTGCGTTTGATTTTGCGGTGGGTGGTCCGGTGGAAAATCCTGAATTGGCGAGTGGTCAGGTGGAATGGGTTGATTTTGAAGTCTTGGTGGGATTGATGCGGATTGGTGAGTTGGAGGAGCCGCCACTCAAGTTTCGGCACGGAGTAGTTAGCCTGAACTTGCTACGAATGATGATGGAGTACCACACGGATCGGAAATGCGTTGCGCTTCGTAGTTTGATTTCAGACCTGAGATCATCAGGATAGGCAACTGTCAACGGGAGTGGCTGAGTAGAATGAGGCAATGAAGATGAAGTTTTCATCGATGGCGATGTTGCTCATGGGAGCGATAGCTTTAGGAGTTTTTGCGGGCTGCGGTCAGAGTTCAGATGGCGGCGGTTTCAGCAAACGTGGAGCGGCGGCGGAAGACAACGTTCTTCGCTATCCGATTCCGAACAACCCGACAAGTCTTGATCCGGCGATAGTTCAGGATGGCGATACGCTTGATTTGCTCTTGCAGACCTATGAAGGTTTGGTGGGATGGAACGAAAACAACGAAGTTGTGGGTTTGCTTGCCGAAAGTTGGGAAGTGTCTCCGGATGCCAAGACATTTACGTTCAAAATGCGAGATGGGGTTAAGTTCCAGAACGGTCGGGTTGTAACTGCGGAAGATGTGAAGTGGAGCATTGAGCGGGCTTGTAATCCGGTTATGGCATCTACGACATGCACGGCTTATCTGGGTGACGTCGTGGGGGTAGTGGAAATGAATGCGGGTGATACCGATTCTATTTCCGGAATTGAAGTCTTGGACGAGAAGACTATCAAGTTCAGCTTGAAACAGCCGACTCCGTACTTCCTTGGGAAGTTGACTTATATTGTTTCGGCAGCAGTACCAAAGGAATCGGTTCCGGCGGATCGACAAATCAATAAGGCGGAAGAGGTTGTTGGAACTGGCCCTTACAAGATGGTGCAGTATGAGGACAAGCAGTTGGCGGTTTTGGAACCGTTTGACGAGTATTGGGGGGGCAAGCCTACGCTCTCCAAAATCGAGCGCCCAGTCATTTTGCAAGCGGATACCCGATTGACAAAGTTCAAGAACGGTGAGCTTGATATGTTGCTGTTGCAGCGACAGGATTTGAAAGGAGTGGAGTCTGATCCAGAACTCAAGAGTCAGATCAACTTCCAGCCACGCGCAGCTATTTGGTATGTCGGGATGAACTCGTTGCAGTACAAGCCGTTTGCTGACGTTCGGGTTCGCCGAGCTTTTGCGATGGCAATAGACCGGGATGTGATTGTGAATGAGCTACTTGGCGGAGTGAACCAAGTGGCGAAGACGATTGTTCCGCCGGGGATTCCGGGGCACCGTGAGGAAGGCGCAGGATTTGATTTTGATCCGGAGGAAGCGAAGAAGCTGCTTGCCGATGCAGGTTATCCGGGCGGTAAAGGAATGCCCCAACTTGAGATCAATTTCCGAGAAGGATATCCGGACATCAAGACAGTTGCCGAAGCAGTTGCGGGCCAGATTAAGCAGAATCTTGGCATTGATGTTCGGGCTCAGCCGATGGAGTGGGGCAAGTACTTAGAGGAGTACAACAACAAGCGATTGACGTTCTATCACATGCGATGGTCGGCCGACTTTTACGACATGCAGAACTTCTTGAGTCACATGCTGGCGACGAATGGTCCGGAGAACAAGTTTGGCTACAGCAACGCCGAGTTTGATAAGTTGTGCCAGCAAGCAGATACGACGGTGGAGATGGACAAGCGGATTCCACTTTATCAAAAAGCGGAAGATATCGCCCTTCAGGATGCAGCTTGGATTCCGATCTACTTCCAACGAGACGTTGAATTGGTTTCGCCGGCGATCAAAAATCTGCGACCGAGCTTGGGTGGTTACTTGCCGCACACAGAAGCGACGGTTACTCGATAAATCTGGTGGCAACTCTCGTTGCTGGTCGCTTTGTTCCCTCTCCGGGTGCTTTGAGTTGGCATCCTGAGGGGGAATCAGTTCGTTTGGGGTGGCAAAGTCACGGCGGTGCCGGAAGACTTCATCCGGCTCGTGCCTTTCCGATGCGGTTAGTGGTTGAAGTTCCGGATGGAGCGGCACGAGTTTCGGCAGTGGTAATGCGAGGAGTGTTTGCGGCTTGCGCGGCGATACGTCATGAGCCGATGGGGGCAATTGGAGCCGTTTTAGTTGTCCGGGGAGGAGAGGGCGTTGCTCCATTTCAATTGAATTTGGTGAATGGTCGCCACTATGGTGATGCGGGCGATGGGGTTTCGGTTGAGCGGATCAATGGGGATGGGACAAGCTTGCGGCGGGTCGGCGTTGTGGAGGGGTCTGATGGGGAAGTTTTTCGGGTTGATGAACTGAGGATTGAGTTTGGGCGAGTACGGAGTGTCTCAGGTTTGGAATTTCGGGATATGGGAACTCCTGCCAGTTTTGTGCTTTTTGAAGTTTTGTTTGAGGCTGAGATGGGGGCGGTTTGTCCTTTCCGTGGACATGGGGAGAAAATTTCGTTAGCGGAAGTGGGAAGTATTGTTCGGCTGAGGGATTGGGGGCGATTTGACGCGGCGGTGGCGCAGTTGCGTCGGGGGATCTTGGAATCTGGTGATTTGGACGAAGGAAAGGGCTCAGCCCTGACCTTTTTGGCGGTAGTAGCGGCGGCGATTTTAGATTTTGGTGGCAATCGAGAGATGCACCGATTTCAGCTTGACGCAGCTCGGGAATTGGATGCCCTGAATGATCCGCGTCAGGTTGCGGATCGCGCGGCGGCATTGGCGGATCAACTCCTGGAGGGGTATTTACCAAATCGTAAATCTGATTCAGGGAAGGTGATTGACCGAGCAATTCGATTCATTGAATCTCGGTTCACGCAAGAATTGGATGATGATGATGTAGCGTCAGAAATTGGTTTGAGCACAAGCCATTTCCGGGCACTTTTTCGGGAGCGGGTTGGGGTGCCGTTCCACAAGTACATTTTGAATATGCGTTTGGAGAAAGCACGGCAAGAGATATTAACGACTGAGCTGGCGATTCGGGAGATATCAGAAGGAATGGGATTTGTGAGTTCGGCGCATTTTAGCCGGGCGTTTAGTCAAAGATTCGGGGTGTCACCCAAAGTTATGCGAGAAAATTCGAACTCTGATGCAAATACGGGGTGAAGAATTCTTGGGGCGGACCGAGGATTAGATTATGATCTGGATCGGCATCGCGGCGTGTTATGTGATTGCGGCAGGAGCGTTTTATACTTTAGCGGCGAAAACGGCGGCACCGGCAGTTGAATTGACGATTATTGAGGGTGGGGCCGGTGAGTATACGGCTGACCAGTCACGGGCGGCTTAGAATTTGACTTGAACGGTTTCTCGTTCGACAGGGTTTGTGATTTCGAACAGTTCTCGGGATTTGAATGATCCGATTCCGGCGATTATGCTGCTGGGGAATGTTTCGAGGAGTGTGTTGTACTCGGTGACAACGTCGTTGTAGTACTGGCGAGAGAAGCTAATTTTTGATTCGGTTTCGCGCAGTTCCGACTGTAACTCGGTCATGTTGGTGTTGGCTTTGAGGTCGGGATAGTTTTCGACGAGACCAAAGAATCCGGTGAGGGCTCCGGCAAGGGCACCTTCGGCTTTTCCTTTGTCGGCGACTCCAGTTGCGCCCATCGCTTGATTTCGGGCGGCGATAACTCGTTCCAGGGTGTCCTTTTCGTGGGACATGATTCCTTTGACGGTTTCGACGAGATTAGGGATGAGGTCGTATCGGCGTTTGAGCTGGACATCAATTTGCGCCCATGCGTTCATTGTAAGCTGGCGCATTTTGACAAGCTTGTTGTACATGGCAATGAAGCCGATGGCGAACAAGAGGAAGATGACGAAGAAGGCAATGGCCCAACCCATAGTTATCAGTTAGGACGTGAGAATAAGGGTCAGGGTTGCAAGAGGTTTATTGCTTGGCTTTCTTGTTGAGTGTAATGCTGGGTTTGCCAAAGTTGGTTGGGTCTTTGAGTTCGACTTTGCCTTCAGAAAACGTAATGGTAATGGGTTGATTTTGAGCTTGGGTCTCTTTGGGAAGTTTTTCGAGTGGTTGATCCATGAGGTGGGTGATCGTGAGGGTGGCTTCCTTTTCCCCAAGGGCGGCGTTGCCAATCGCAGGAAATCCCCCCCGGATGAGTTCAAATGTCCGGTCGGGTTTTATGGTCAGGATGACACGCTGTATTGTGCCGGCGATGACGGGATTTTCCTCGGCGAGTTCAGGCGACACCAGGGTTTCATCCATTCCTTCCCAAGTACCAACCCATTTTTTGGTGTGGTTCGCGCAACCAGTTGACCCGATGAGAAGGAGGGCCAGCGGTATGATTCGGAGCATGGCGGGCATGGCTCCAGAAGTGTATCGTTCGATGGGTTTGCGGGATTCAGAGTTTGAACGCATAGTGGAGTTGATAGGCCGTGAGCCGAGCTTGACGGAAGTGGGGATGTTCGCAGTGATGTGGAGCGAGCATTGTGGTTATAAATACTCCCGTCCGATCTTGAATTACTTTAGCAAATATAAAGAAGCGATGGAAGGGGATGGCCTGGAGAACGCAGGGATTGTGGACATTGGGGATGGGTGGGGGATTGCGATGAAGGTGGAGAGCCATAACCATCCGAGTGCAGTTGAACCGTATCAGGGAGCAGCAACGGGAGTAGGGGGGATTATCCGCGATATTTTCACGATGGGGGCAAGGCCAATTGCGTGTTTGAATAGTTTGCGGTTTGGGCCGATTCGAGATGGAAAGGCACCGGATGAAGTGGTGAAGCGGAATCGGTTTTTGGTGGATGGTGTTGTACGGGGGATTGCGGGTTACGGGAACTGCGTTGGGGTCCCAACGGTGGCAGGGGAGGTGAGTTTTCACCCGAGATTTAATGGTCGTCCTTTGGTCAATGCGATGTGCGTGGGCATTCTCAGGGTTGATGAGGTGGCGACGGCAGGAGCTGGGGGAGTCGGGAACCCCGTGATCTATTTGGGATCGGCTACCGGAAAAGATGGCATTCACGGGGCAACTTTCGCTAGTGAGGAACTGGCGGATGATGATGATTCAAAGCGGCCGAATGTTCAGATTGGGGATCCGTTCGCGGAGAAGCAGTTGATTGAGGCGACTCTTGAGGCATTGAAGACGGGGGCGGTGCATTCGATTCAGGATATGGGTGCAGCGGGCTTGACTTGCTCGACGATTGAAATGAGTGCAAAGGGGGATGTGGGAATGGATGTGAATCTTGATCTCGTGCCGATGAGGGAATCGGACATGACTGGCTACGAGCTGATGTTGAGCGAGAGTCAGGAGCGGATGTTGGCGGTGGCTCACAAGGGGCGTGAGCAAGAAGTTATTGATGTCTTTGAGAAGTGGGGGGTTCACGCAAGAGTGATTGGACATGTGACGGATACGGGTCGGGTTGTGGTGACCCGGCATGGTGAAGTTGTTGCGGATGTCACGGCAAAGCACTTAGCTGATATGTGTCCGACCTATCAGATTGCGGGAGTTGAGCCAGAACACTGCCGGTTGGCGAGAGAATTTGATATTGAATCGGTGCCTGTGCCAGCGGATTTGGGTCAGGCTTTGCTCGATTTAGCCGATGTTCCGACTTTAGCTAGCAAGGAATGGGTTTTTCGGCAATATGACCACCAGGTTCAAACGCAGACGGCTCTCTTGCCGGGGGATGGGGATGCGGCGGTATTGGCTCCGCGGGGAACCAATAAGGGTTTGGCGGTCAAGATTGATGGGAATGGACTTTGGGTTCGGTTGAGCCCCTATGTCGGCGGTCAGCTGGCGGTTGTTGAAGCGGCCCGAAACGTGGCTTGTACGGGAGGAAATCCGGTGGCGGCAACGGATGGATTGAATTATGGATCACCAGAGGATCCGGGGATTTATTGGACTTTTGACCGAAGCGTGAAGGGGGTTGCGGATGCGTGTGAGGCGATGCGCACACCAGTTATTAGCGGCAATGTGAGCTTCTACAACCATGGTGATCTTGGCGAAGTCTTGCCGACGCCAATGATCGGGATGCTGGGAATTCTGGAAGATGCGGATCACCGGATCGGCGGGCTTGTGACTGATTCGACGGATGAGTTGTTTCTTTTAAGTTACGATTTGCCGGAAGTGCCTCAGGAAGGGATTGGTGCAAGTGCTTATTTGGCAGAAATCCATGGGGTGGAGAACGGGGTGCCTGTTCCGCCGGTTTTGCAATCGGAGCGTTTGCTTTGCGATACTCTGGTCAAATTAGCGGCATATGGTCTGATAGAGGCGGCGCACGATGTGAGCGAGGGTGGATTGGCGTTTGCGGTGGCAGAGATGCTTTTGAAATCGAACCGAGGGGTGGTCGTGGATTTACCGGAGGTCGAAGGGATTCGGCGGGATGATTCGAGGATGTTCGCAGAATTACCAGGTTTTGTAATCCTAGCGGTAAATTCTGAGAAAATAGGGCAAGTCCGGGAGCAAGTTCCGGACGGACTCAGTCTGAGACCGTTAGGACGCCTCAATGAGGAAAGTTCGGTTAGATTCCGATATGAAGAGAGGGAAGTTGCTTCGGTGAATTTACGGGATTTTGTGTCACGGCACAAAAATTGCGTCGTCCTGGCCTTGAAGTAGCATCGGCTGCTTCTTAGGTACGAGCAAATCCGTCGCCTATAATGAAACCACTTGAGCAAACAGGGAAATTCGACATGAAACGCACACACTTTCTGACTCTGACCGTAATGACATCACTGGGAGCGATGTCGTTTGGCACGACGTTGCCTACTTTTGATGAATCAGCGGCAACGTTGCCAGGAACTCAGGCGGAAGCTCAAAGCCAGGGCCCGGGCAAACTCCCGGCGGAGAACATTGATGGTTCCAAGGTGAATGGTGCAACTCAGAAAGAAGCATCAGACATTATCAAAGAATTTAATGATGGTCAAGCGGATGATTTGATGGGATCCGCAATGATTGCTTTGGCAAAGTTTGAAGCTTTGCATGTGAAGGATGATAAGAATCTTTCAGTCATGACATGGATTGGTTATTTGTCCACGGTTACTGGTAGCCATACTCGGGCAATTGAAGTATTGGAAGCAATTCGCAATGCGAGCGGTGACGAAGCCGTAAACATCATGAACTTGCGGAACCTTTCGGCGAGCTACTACTTGAGCCAGCAATATGCGAACGCGGCCGGAGTTTTGGTCGAGCTAGACCAAAAGGTGCCGGAGCAGGCAGATATTTTGGCTCTCTTAGGAAGTAGCTATGTTCTAGGCAAAGAGTATTCAAAAGCGATTGCCCCACTTGAGCAGGCAGCGGGTTTGCTCTCAAACGATCCGGATTCTTTGCGGAACGTGAATGTTGACCTTGGAATCAGCTACGCCAGAACGGGTGATCAGGAAAAGGCAATGATGGTCTTTGACCGCATGAAATCGGACGAGAGCCTGACTTCGGTTCAACTGGGCTGGATGGGCTTTATCTACTTGCAAAACAAGCGATACGATGATGCGATCTCGGTTTTGGAACGGAGCTATGCGATTGATGGCACAAACCAAGGCGTGGTGAATAATTTAGCTAATGCTTATCTGAGCCGAGGTGCTTCGGGAGATGAAGCGAAAGCAGTGGCAATGTTCGAAGAGCTGTCGGGAATGGGATCGGGTAATCCAGTTGCTGACTACAATATTGGATCGCTTTATCTGAGCCGAGGCGACTATGCAAAAGCCAAGCCTTACTTAGTTCGGGCGGCGCGAAGCAACGATCCGTTTGCATTGAACAATCTTGGGCGAGTGCACGAGGGTTTGAACGAAAAGGCGGAAGCCGCAACGAATTATTCGAAAGCGAGTGATTTACGGACGGATAACGCTACTTTTGCCAAAAATGCCGGATTCGCGCTGATCCGGGTGGGCAATGATGCAGCGGCGATTAAGTACTTGGAGCGAGCAATGAGTATTGAGAAGTCCCCGGATATCTTGATTCCGCTCGCGGGTGCATATGATCGAGCTGGCATGAGTGAGAAGGCGATGGCAATTTGGATGATGCCGGAAGTGCGGTCATCCCGAGAGAACGACGCTGACTACTGGTTCAGCATGGGTGCATCCCATGCGGCGGCTGGTCAAACGGCTGAGGCCGAGGCAGCCTATCGGCGAAGCCTCCAAATTCGACCGGACAATGCGGATGTCGTGAACAATCTGGGTGTCTTGCTCTTTAAGAAAGAAGATTATGCAGGAGCATTGGACTGCTTTCAGAAGCAAGCGGCGATGCAACCGGAGAGCGTCGATGCGAAGTTGAACGTTGCGGCTTGCCATGTGCGATTGGGCCAGATCAATGAAGCGGTTGACATTTGGCGCGGCGTTGTCCGAACAAATCCGGAGCGAGTGGACGTTCGGCTTGATTTGGCGGACGGACTTTGGAACACCGGAGACACTCCGGGCGCACGCTTCCACTATGCGACGGTTAACCGAACCAACCCGAACAATGCTCGAGCGTTGAACGGTCTTGGGATGTGGGCGTTGCTCCAAACCCAGAACGATGAAGCGGAAAGTTATTTCCGAAAGTCGATATCTGCCGACAGAAAATTTGTGCCGGCCTTCCAAAACTTGGCAGTTGTTCTGGAACGACAGAACAAAATTGCCGAAGCGGTGAAGGTTCTTGAGGCAGCTTTGGCGATGGAACCGAATAATGACGCAGTCAAGCAACAGCTGGCTCGGCTAAAATCGTAGTTAGTGCGGATTCACACGATCGTCAATCTATTTCGCCCGGATGCGGTTCAGGCAGCTAAAGAAGCTCTGGACGGCCTCCGGGCGAGTTCCGTTACGTTTGGTGCAGATCGGGACTCGGCGGCGGCATTGGGGGTGGAAGCCGTTGCGCCCGAGGAGCTTGGTAAAGCGGATTTGATGGTGTCCTTTGGGGGAGACGGCACGTTGATTCGGGCGGCGCATCTTTGCAGTGAAAGTGGTACGCCAATATTAGGTGTCTATTTTGGGAGATTTGGATTTGTAACTCAATGTATGCCGAGTGAGGTCGGGGCAGCCCTTAGCTCGTTTATTGATGGTCAGGCGGAGATTGATGAGCGAATCATGGTTCAAACCGAGTTGATTCGAAATGATCGGAGCGTGGCTACGTTGCATAGCCTCAACGAGGCAGTAGTTCAGCGGTCGGCGACGACGCGGATTTTGACCTTTGACGTTAAAGTGGACGGGACTCGAATGAGTCGGTACCCAGCGGATGGCGTGATGGTTTCCACTCCAACTGGTTCGACGGCTTATAGTTTGAGTGCTGGGGGGCCTATTGTGGATCCTGGAGTGAATGCACTCTTGATCACAGCAATCATGCCTCACACACTAAGCGCAAGGCCGTTGGTGGTTCGGAGCGAGGCGGTGATTGATATTCAAATTGAAACGAGGGGGGATGCAGTTTTGAGTTGTGATGGACAAAGCCGACTGCATTTGTTGAGTGGGGATTCGGTGCGGATTACGAAATCACCTCGAGTGACTCGTTTGGTGAGTGTGGATTCTCAGGATTTCTTGAGTAAGCTAGCAAATCGGTTTCAATGGAGCAAGAGCTCACGCATATGATGAATTCAGCTTTGGAGGTGAAGGGAGTTTCGGTTGAATTTGCGACTTCGGGCGGGACGATTCGTGCGGTTGATGGGGTGGACGTGGACGTTCAGCCGGGGGAAGCACTTGCTTTAGTTGGGGAATCTGGTTGCGGGAAAACGACGCTAGCGCGGGCGATATTGGGGCTTCAGTCAACGGCTGGAGGGGAGATTTCAGTTGCGGGTGAGCGCGTTGATGGTCGAATGGGCGAGCAAGCGAAACGGATTGGGATGGTTTGGCAGGATCCTTTCGCGAGCATTCAGCCGAAATGGAAAATCCGGCGGATTTTGGAAGAACCATCTGCGATATGTGGGCAAGAGGTTGAGCTCGGTGCACTTCTTGACATGGTGGGATTATCGGAAACTTTGGCTGATCGTTACCCGCATGAGCTGAGTGGAGGACAGAGGCAAAGAGCGGCGATCGCTCGTGCGATCGGCTTGAAGCCGCCACTTGTAATTTGCGATGAGCCTACGGCGGCCCTTGACTTGAGTATTCAGGCTCAAATTCTGAATTTGCTGAAGGATTTGAAAGCTGAAACTGGGTGTGCTTTTCTATACATTACGCACGATTTGTTGACGGTACGCTATTTGGCGGATCGCGTTGCTGTGATGTATATGGGTCAAATTGTTGAGATGGGTGAAACCGCGAAGGTGTTTGAGAGTCCCAAGCATCCTTATACACAAGCGTTGTTAGCATCGTCGCCGGATTTATCTCAGCTCGGGGTGATTCCAGATGCGCCGTTGGGCGAAATTCCTGATCCAACCCAGATCATTGTGGGTTGCAAATTTGCGAGTCGTTGTCCGTTTGTTCAGGATGTTTGTCGGCAAGCGAGGCCGCAGTTTGATGTTCCGACGGGACACCAGGCTTTGTGCCATTTTCCGCTTGTCCAGTAGTCATTGCTATACCTAAGTGCGGCACAGGATTTCCGGTAGATTACTTCTTAACAATTATGTCGGAAGGATTAACCCCGCGTCGAGCATTAGCGGAAGAACGAGAAGCAATTGAACTTGATCTCCTTGAAATGGTGAACAAGGCGGTTGCGATGTTTAATTTATCGGTTCGGGGTTTGCATACGGTTGATCGTGAGCTTGCGCGTGAAGCTTTGGCTGCGGATGACGAGATTGATCGGCTCGAATTGGAGATAGAAGAGCGTTGCTTGGACGTTTTGGCGTTGCAACAGCCAATGGGAAGTGACTTGAGGGAGATCGGCACGGTGCTTAAAATCATCACGGATATTGAGCGAGTGGGTGATTTGAGTGTTGACGTCGCGAAGATCACGCTCAAGATTGATAAGTTGATGGGGCGGGCGGATTTCGTTGATTTGCCCAAGCTTTCGAGTGTCGTGACTCGCATGCTCAGTGAGTCGGCGCAGATGTTTAGTCGGAAATCTGCGGATGGTTTGGAGTTGATTGCCCAGCTTGAAGACGAAGTTGATGATATGTATCGTGAGTTTCGGTCACAGACTCATGAGTTTATGCAAGCGCATCCGGAAGACATGGTGGTTGCGAGTTGGATGCTTTTAGCTTTGCACCACATAGAGCGGGTTGCGGATCACGCCTTGAATATTGCCGAGCGAGTTTTCTTTATGGTGACGGGTGAGATGCGGCAGATTGTCCCAGATGACCTAGATCGGGGATAATTCTGCGTCGCCTTATCGAGTTGCCTCGTCTGAATTGTTTAATCATGTTGCCTTGGCTTCTGACATATTCTGGGACAGTAACTGGTCCAGTGCAGACGGAACCGTTGAAGTCAAAATCGGTTCAAGTTCAGTCGGCGCAGACTTTGGCGATTGAGACTTTGGAATTGCGCAGAACGGCAGGAGTTCACGCGAAGGAGGGGGATCGAGTGACGGTTCGGTATCGTTTTTTTGATGAAAATAGAGTGTTGGTGGATTCAGACCGGATGGGAATTGAGTTTACGTTTACGTTGGGCGATGGTTCCGTGCCGGATGTTTTTGAGATGGGGGTTTCGGGGTTGCAGGTGAAGGGTTTCCGGCGAGCGCGTGTGAATCCTTTGGCATTGGGGGATGGATTTGAATCGCGATGGCCGGATGTTAAGAGATCAGTCACTTTTGAAGTGACTCTCGTTGGGTTGAGCAGGCCAAGTTCGCCATAGTTTTGCGGGTAGAGTTTTTGTTATGTTGGCGGACTTGAAGGAGCTTTGGCGTTTTCGCGAGCTTCTTTGGGCGATGGTTGAGCGGGAGCTTCGGATTCGTTACAAGAATTCGGCATTGGGATTTTTGTGGAGTTTGTTGAATCCGTTGGTGACCGTTGCGGTCATGTGGAGCGTTTTCACGTTTTTGCTTGGGAATAACACTGAGAATTACAGTGCCTATATTTTGGCGGCCTATTTGCCGTTCTTGTTTTTCAATATGGCTCTATTGGATTCGGCACAGTCGGTTTTGGGGTCTTTGAATGTGGTGAAAAAGGTGTATTTCCCCCGGGAGATTCTGCCCTTGGCCAGTGTGATTGGGAACTTCATTCATTTCGTGCTGGCACTGGGAGTGTTCTTTATGTTTTTATTTGGGGTGTGGGCGTTCACCGGTTTTCAGGTTGCGCCGTTCACTTGGCGGCTAGTGGCGTTGCCGTTCTTGTTGATTCCATTCTTTGCGTTGGTTGTGGGATGCTCGCTTCTGATCAGTGCGCTTAATGTGTTTTACGAAGACGTGAAGTACATTTTGAGTGTGTTTTTGTATTTACTTTTCTTTGTCAGTCCGGTGATGTACTTTAGCGAGACGGTTCGAAGTGCTCTGGCGGGGCGGGCAAATGGTGCATTAATTGAAACGCTCTACCATTTGAATCCAGTTGCTACGTTCATTACGGCATTTCGGAAGGTTTTGGTACCGCCAGGTCGAATTGAGATTATTCAAGATGGGGTGGCGGTAAAGGTTCCGCCGGCCCCGTTTGATTACACGATGGTTGGGGTTGCTTGTGTTGTCAGTTTCGTATTGATGGTGTTTGGTTATTGGGTTTTCAACCGTATGAAATGGAGGTTTGTGGAGCGACCATGAAAACGGGGATTGCGCTTGATATTCGGGAAGTTCGCAAGACGTTTATTTTGAGTCACTCGGGGGCGGCTTCACTTAAAACGGCCTTGCTCTGGTGGAAGAAGGCGAACCGGGAGAAGCTCGAGGTATTAAATGGCTTGACAATTCGAGTAAAGCATGGCGAGTGCGTGGCATTGGTTGGGCGTAACGGCGCAGGTAAGTCAACGCTCTTGAGTCTCATTTCAAAAATTTATAAACCGACAAGTGGGGAGATTGTAGTGGATGGCCGGATTGCGCCGCTTTTGGAATTAGGGGCTGGATTCCACCCTGATTTGACGGGTCTCGAAAACATTTTGTACAACGGGATGATCCTTGGATTGTCGCGGAAGGAAGTCTTGGAGCGGACGCCGCAGATCGTTGCCTTTGCGGAGCTGGAAACGCACATCGATACGCCGGTTCGGACCTATTCGAGCGGAATGCAAGCGAGGCTCGGATTTGCGATTGCGGCGCATGTGGATGCTGACATTTTGATTGTGGATGAGGTTTTGGCAGTGGGCGATTATTCGTTTGAGAAAAAGTGTTATGACTATATTGATGAGTTCCGGCGGAAGGGGGGCACGATTTTGTTTGTGAGTCACAATCCGGACTCGGTTCGGCGGGTGGCGGATCGGGTGATTTGGCTCGCAAAAGGACAAGTAAAAATGGACGGCTCAGTTGAGACCGTCCTTGAAGCTTATTTGGCGGCGGGCGAGGAACGCTGAACGAACCTAGCCGCCGCGGAGAAGTTGGAGGATATTTTGGGGGGCTTGGGACGCCTGGGCTAAGACCGACATTCCACTTTGACGCAGGATGTTGATCTTGGTAAATTCGGTCATTTCTTTAGCCATGTCGGCATCTCGAATTGCGCTCTCAGATGCAGTGAGGTTTTCTTCGGCAATTCCGAGAGACCGGACGTTGCTATCAAGGAAGTTTTGTTGGAACGAACCTAGTGAACCTCGAATAACACCGAGTTGTTGGACAGCTGAGTCGACAATTTCGATGGCCCGTGTAGCGCCGGTCTCCGTTGTTAGGTCAACGGTGTCAATAGACTCTCCGGGATAGACTCCCAGTCCGAGATCTTTGGCAAAGACGCTCGGGAGAGAGAAGCTGGCAAATTGATTTGCGTTCGCTCCGATTTGGAATCGAACAGCACCAACGCTGAGAGCTCCAACTGGAGCGTTGGCGAGAGCAGTTCCATTTCCAACGGAGGTCATGACGAGTCGGTTTCCAGAAGGGCTTGTCAGAGTAAGGCCGTTGATTCCGGGGCCCTGGCCGCCGGTGAATGTTTCGACGGTGGTTGATGGGCTCGGCTCGGTGGGAATCTCGACCGTGAAGACTCCGTCGACTCCGGTCGTGCCGTTGCTGCCTACACCACCATTGAGGATGTTGTTGGTTTCGACGTACTGGATGGGGAATCGGCTACCGAATTCGTTGGAAGTGAGGGTGAAGGTTCCACCATTGACAAAGCTTGCGGTCACGCCAGTCAGATTAGTCTTGCTGTTGATTTTGGCAAGGATCGAAGCGGCGGTTTCTCCAGGCTCGCTGGTGAAGCTCACTCCGTTGATGGCAAAGACTCCAGGGTTGATGGGGGCGGCTCCGTTAGCCACGGTGGTCGAAAGAGTGGCTACGGATTGGGTTGCAGCGGTGACCCGAGAAATGGTGAGATTTCCGGATCTTACGGTTTCACCATTTACAGTTCCACCGATGTAGAGGCTTTCCACGTTTGACACGTTTGTGATATTGGTGACAGTTCCGCTTGCCCCGTTCAGGAGCTTTTTGTTGCCCCAAGTGGATTGTTCGGCAATTCGGTTGAGCGAGGAGACAATGTTGCGGAGTTGGTTTTGGTTAGCTTGGAGTTGGTTGGCGTCAACGACGGCAGTGTTTGCACTGCTTACGGCGAGAGATCGGATGGATTGAAGGAGTCGACTGACTTCTTCGAGCGCGCCTTCGGCCGTTTTTGACATGTTGACGGCATCTTGGGAGTTGCGGATGGCTTGTTGGATTCCGCTAATTTGCGAACGTAGTCCTTCGGATACAACCATGCCGGCGGGATCATCACCCGCGCTGTTGATGCGCAATCCGGTACTCAGCCGGGTGATGGACATCTGCATGTTGTTCTCGTTGATCGCAATCTGTCGCATTGCGGTCATCGCTGGGATGTTGGTGTTAATCCTTAAACTCACTCTTGAACCACTCCTGGTTTTTTTCGAAATTTCTTTCGAGTCTTGTGTGAGATTTTAGGAAGGATGTGGAACAAACTTTAGTTTGAATTGAAAATTGGGTGGTTGCGGGGTGTATGGTTGGGGAATGGCGGGTCGATTTCGGTGGGGGATTGTGGGTCCGGGGAACATCGCGCGAAAATTTGGCACGGGAGTACTACTTTCGGAGACGAGCGAAGTTGCCGTGGTCGGGTCACGCGATTTAGGGCGTTCAGAGACATTTTGTGCAGAATTTGGTGGGCGAGCAGTGGGGAGCTATGATGAGGTATTGGGGGCTGAGGATGTTGACGGGGTCTATATTGCAACGCCACATCACCTCCACGCAGAATTGACAATAGCAGCGGCAAAAGCAGGGAAGAATGTTCTTTGCGAAAAGCCATGCGCGCTAAGAGCTGAGGATGCAGCGAGAGCGATAGAGGCTTGTCAAGCGGCGGGGGTGCTGTTTTGTGAGGCGTATCTGTACCGAACCCATCCTTTGACGGCACAAGTCATGGGGGTGGTGCATTCGGGGAAGTTGGGTGTGATTCGGCACATTGCAGCGGAGTTTGCATTTGGGGCAGCTGATGACTGGCAGAATGTCCGGACGGTTTTGGAGTATGGGGGAGGGGGCTTGATGGATGTTGGGGTTTATCCTGTGAGTTATGCGATGATGGTGTTTGGCGGCGAACCAAAGCGAGTGAGCTATTTGTTTGAGAAATCGGAATCGGGATACGACGGCTGGGCTTCAGGTTCAATGATTTTTGACGGAGGAAGGACGGTGAGTTTTGGATGCGGTATTCATGTGCAGATGGAGAATCGTGTCCGTATTTATGGAACACATGGGATGCTGGATGTTTCAAGGCCGTGGGATTGTACGGAGGGGTTCCGGGTGAAGAGTCACGGTTCTGATGATTGGGAAGAGATTGAGGGGATCAAGGCGGATCGATTTGGGAACGAAGTGGATGTTTTTGTTCGGTCTTTGGATCAAGGATTTGTGGCGTCAATGACTCCGGATGATAGTTTAGCGGTGATACGTACGCTTGATCGGCTGAGAATATATGGCGGACTTGATTTTCCCGGAGACCCTTGATTTGGAACTTCGAGAGGGAGAGGTAGTCTGATGAAGAAGATGACGGATCGGGAGTTTTTGGAACAGCTGGTGGGGTACGAGGTGTGGGCGAATGAACAGTGGCTGGGCACCTTGGGTCGCTTTAAGGATCGCGCCCGAGCGGAAGGGGTAATGCGTCACATCGTGGGGTGTTATAACGGATGGCTTGGGCTAGTAGCGGAATGGGAAGGTAAGCCTCACGATGAGCTTGATCTTGAAGCAGATATGAAGGACCTGCTTCGGCGATGGCGGGTTGTAGTTCAGACCAGGGACTTGGATGAAGTCGTTGAATTCACAGGCGGAAAAGGGAACAAACGGCGGTTGTCGGTGCGAGAATTGGTTCACCACGTTTTGAACCATGGTTCTTATCACCGGGGTCATCTGCGAGGTCTTGCCGAATCAGAGGGGCTCGCAGACTTTCCGGAGACGGATTCGCTTTACTACTTTATCCCGCGGCGATCTGAGACCCTGGATTGATCGCCGGGGTGGCGGTGTGGGCGGTCAGCAGGTTCGGGAGGATTTGGGATTGGAGGGATTTGAGGTTTTGATTCCACTTATCCCGGGGTTTGAGTCGAGCCAGGGGAGTCCGGCACGACCAAGCTTCCGCCATGAATTTGGAAGGCGGTAACGCTCCGGCGAATTTGAGTTGGCTGGTATCGGCAGCGACTTGGAGTTTTCGAAACGCAGATTTTGCGACTTCGGCTTTTGGTTGCTGGTTAAACAGAATGTTGATGGGAAGATTGGGATTGGCCTCCAGTCCGGTTCGGCTGATGACCAGGCTATTGTGAAGACTTGTGGAGTCTGTGCCAGTCAGTAGTAGGAACTGATGGGCGAACTTGAGATAGCTCAGTTCGGCGTTGTCGATAGTCGAGGGGAGGTCAATGATGATGTGATCAAATTGGGGTGCGAGTTGTGTCGGGGCGGCACCGAGATTGATCAAATCGTCATAGGTGAGGTGAGCGAGATCGGCGGCTCCAGGCTCGCCAGCGAGAAGCCGGACGCCAGATGTTGTGAGGGTGAGGCTGTCGTAGGCGAGGGACTTCCCTCGGTGGAGGTCTTGGATTGTCGCAGTTGGTTTTGCTCCCAACGCAATGTGGGCGGTAGGGCGACTGAAATTGGCGTCGATGAGAAGGACGCTTAGATTCTGCTCGGCGAGTTGGACGGCGAGGTTAGCCGCGACCGTCGTGGCACCGAGTCCTCCGGCGGCTCCCATGACGGCGGTGATGCGGCACGGCTGCCTGGCCCAATCGATGGGGTTGTTTGGAAGATCATTGGCGAGTTTGGGTCGTTTTGCGGAAAGTGATTCGAGGAAGTCGGTGGCTTCGGGTACGGGGGAGGAGCCGAAGTGGGTTTCGAATGCGGCGGAGAAGATGTCTTCGGGCACTCGGACGAGGGTGAGGTTCCGACCGAGTTGGAATTGAAGGCGGGTGAGGAAATCAAGGTCGAATGGACCAGGTCCAGCGCAGACGAGGGTTTGGTGGTCGGCTTTCAGGGGGAGAAGCCGATATTGCCGCGCGGTGGCGGTTGGAAGGAGACGCAGTGCGTCGGGTTGTGCGATGAGTCTCGCGGATTGAGCGTTGGTTTGGGCCATGAAAAAACAACTCCAGCGGAAGGGTTGTTCCGTCTGGAGTTGTTTGTAATGCCGACAGGGTTGCGGGTTTTTTAGTCGAGTTTGACGACGCTATCGAGGGCGACGTTAGCGGCGCGAAGTCGAGCGGTGAGGATTCGCGAGATGTTGAGGAGGATAACTTTTGCGATCTCGGGTTCGTTATTCATGAGGGCCCAGAGGTCGTTGTGGGGGATGGATGCGACTTTGACGTTGCCGGCGGCAGTAACGGTGGCAGATCGGGGTTTGTCGTCGATGAGAGACATTTCTCCAATCACGGAGCCGGGTCCCGCTTGGGCAATTTCTTCGCCAGAAAAGCCTTTGATTTTAGCGGTACCCTCGAGGACGATCATGAGGTCAGCGTCTTTGGCGAATTGGCGGACGAGAGTGTCGCCGCCGCTGAATTCCTGATTACTGGCGATTTGGGCGATCATTGAGATCTGGGCGACGCTGAGGCCTTGCATGAGATAGTTGTTCTGCAGGGCGGTGTTGATATCCATGGCCATCGACATGGCTGTAGTATGCCAGGGTAGGGGGCTGGGGCGCAAGGGAGCGCGAATCTTTCACGCTCCCTTGATGTTTATCATGCTTTTCGTTTTTTGCGAGCGACGACGGCTGCGGCAAGGCCCAGGAGCGTCATCGTTGCCGGTTCGGGCACGGCTTCGAAGTTGGTAAATGCCGAGCCAGTGGCAACGTTGCCAGCACCAAAGTCAATGCCGTATGTGGTGGTGAGGGTGTAACCTGCGAGAGAATTGGCAACAAGATCGAGTTTGTCTTGATTGGTTGCACCGGGGTCTGATGAAAGAACAGCGAAAGCATTTCCGATTCCTACGTAGATGATTTCGTCGACTAAAGTCGTCCCATTACCGGATGTGTAGGTGATGTCGTTCCCGTTCCCTTTGATTCCATCAACGTAGTCAATTCCGAATCGCGTGGTTGAGAAATTGGCACCAACAAAGTTGCCACTCGTGTTGAGTGTTGGCTGTTCAAGAGATGTCATGCTGTAAGTCAGATTTTGCAAGGCAAATCGTGTTCCAGCAGAAACGACTCGGACGCCAAAATGCCATCGCGTTCCGAGTTGATTATCGAATGGTGAAGCGGCTGATGCGGTGCCCATCCAGGAATCGAAGTTGGTGACTAAGTTGTTCTCGACGCCCCAGGTTTGTCCGTTCGTGTTGAAATACTGAGACGGGCCGGATGCGCCAGTGGTGGCTCCACCATTTTCAATACCGACGAGGGCGTTGTTGAGATACGAGCCCCAGCTTCCTGATCCAAAGAAGTTTGGCGCAGGACTGGCATAGACATCAATGTTGATTTGGGCTTGGCTGACAGCAATGCCAGCGAGGGCAACGACGGCAGTCGCGATGAATTTATTCATGTTGTTCTCTTCTCCTGATTCAAATGAATCGTGTTTGGGAAATCCCAACCAGGCCCCATGGTAACAGAGTTTGAGGTGGTTGTCAAGGGGTAAAGCAAAAACATGCGCAAAGGATTAGCACTCTAGTCCCATCTCTGCTAAAGAATGGGCGTCTCCCTAAGTAGAATGTTAGCAAAGGTGCGCGGAGACTGCTAACGCGGGATGCGCGCCACACATTTCAGGAGATAAGAAACAGATGTCAGCCATTCGACCACTTGGAGACAAGGTTGTTGTGAAGGTTCTTGAGGCAGAAGAAAAGACGGCGGGGGGAATTATCCTGCCGGATTCGGCCAAGAAGAAACCGACTGAAGGCGAAGTAATCGCCGTGGGTGAGGGTCGCGTGCTGGAAAATGGCAAGCGAAACTCTTTGACCGTGAAGGTTGGGGATCGCGTGATCTTTAGCAAGTACGGTGGAAATGAAGTGAATCTCGGCGGAGATGAAGTGACGATTTTGGATGAAGACCAGATCTACGCAGTTGTGACGAAATAAGGAGAAACAGAAATGCCAGCAAAGAATTTGATTTTTGATGAAAATGCACGACGTGCGCTTGAGCGCGGTGTCAACAAGGTTGCGGATGCGGTGAAGGTGACCCTTGGCCCGAAAGGTCGCAACGTTGTTTTGGATAAGAAATGGGGAAGCCCGACGATCACCAAGGACGGGGTTACCGTTGCGAAAGAAATCGAACTAGATGATCCGTATGAAAACATGGGTGCGCAGCTCTGCAAGGAAGTTGCGAGCAAGACCAACGACGTCGCTGGTGACGGAACCACGACGGCAACCGTTTTGGCCCAATCCATCGTAAACGAAGGTTTGCGCTATGTCGCCGCGGGTGGAAACCCGATCGCGGTGAAGCGTGGGATTGACAAGGCGGTTGAAGCAGTCATCGCCGAAATCAAGAAGCAAGCCAAGCCGGTTAAGGACAAGGAGCAGGTTCAGTTTGTTGCGACGATCGCGGGGAACGACCCGGAAATTGGTGAGCAAGTGGCGAACGCCATGGACAAGGTGGGCAAGGACGGCGTTATCACCGTTGAAGAAAGCAAGGGCCGCGAAACCAACGTTGAAATTGTTGAAGGAATGCAGTTCGACCGAGGCTACATCAGCCCGTACTTCGTGACTGACCCCGAGCGCATGGAAGCCGTTTTGGACAATCCAGCGATTTTGATCCACGAGAAGAAGATTTCTTCGGCGCAAGAGTTGTTGCCGTTCCTGGAAAAGGCGGCGCAAGCACGACGCCCGATTTTGATCATTGCCGAAGATATTGAAGCGGACGCCTTGGCAACCATCGTGTTGAACAAGATTCGCGGTGTGCTCAACATTGCGGCGGTGAAGGCACCGGGCTTTGGCGACCGACGCAAGGCAATGCTCGAAGATTTGGCGATCCTGACGGGTGGTCAATTTGTGAGCGAAGACCTCGGAACCAAGCTTGACAACGTTACTTTGGACATGCTCGGCACGGCGAAGAAGATTGTGATCACGAAAGAAGAGACCACGATCATTGAAGGTGCGGGCAAGAAAGACGCAGTGATGGGCCGGATTGGTCAGATCAAGGCGCAGATCGAAACCACGGACAGCAACTACGACCGTGAGAAGCTCCAGGAGCGACTGGCGAAGCTCAGCGGTGGCGTTGCGGTCATTAAGGTTGGTGCAAGCACCGAAACCGAACTCAAGGAGAAGAAGCACCGATACGAGGATGCTCTCAGTGCAACCCGAGCGGCGGTTGAAGAAGGGATTGTCCCGGGTGGCGGAACGACTCTGCTCCGCGCAGCGGCAACTTTGGACAGCCTGAAGCTCACGGGTGACGAACTCACGGGTCTCAACATTGTGAAGCGGGCTTTAGAAGCTCCGGTTCGCCAGATCGCAGAGAATGCGGGCATGGAAGGCAGTGTTGTGGTCACCGAAATCCGAAACGCGAAGGCGGGCATGGGCTTGAACGCAGCAACGGGTGAGATGGTTGACATGGTCAAGGCGGGGATTGTTGACCCGGCGAAGGTGACCCGGTCAACGATTCAGAATGCGGCTTCGATTGCGGGCTTGGTCTTGACGACGGAAGCGCTTGTGGTTGAGAAGAAGGAACCCGCTAAGGCTGGTGCTGGCATGCCGGATATGGATGGCATGGGTGGCATGGGCGGCGGCATGGGCTTCTAAGGCCCGGGTTGCTTGATTGATTGACTCCCCCCGGGGCCGATGAGGTTCCGGGGGGAACGATTTTAGGTCATCTAAATAGAAAGTCGTATTCTTGATATTGAACCTGAACCTCTGCCGCCAGGTAAAAATGAAAATACTGTTAGTGCGAGAGCAATTGTGAATAGGCATGTCGATATCCAGTAGTGCAAAGTATAGCTTTCGAGCTTTTGGTCGTCTCTGATGTCTCTATTGAGTTCAAATTTTATCGATTGAAGCTTTTGGTTATGAACAAAGTAAAGAACCCAGCATAGCAGTCCAGTTCCTAGAATTAGTGGCTGTACAGTCATTGGGATCCATTATACTTGCTGAATCATCCTGTCACCTCCGTGTCTTTTACAATGGACAACGTTCTCGATTATGTGTTGGAATTTCGTCCTAGTATATAACAGAAGAGATGGAATTAGTCACAACTCTTTACTAAAGCATGTCGCTCCAATTCCAGGCTCAGTTCGAGTTAATATGACTATGCGGAGAGCTTTTGGCAGTTGGAACCTAGTCTAGTTTGTGAGTGATGGACGGCGAATGGCATACATTATCGAAAGAACTGCGAGAGCAATCAATCCTTTTGAAATCCAGTAGTGGATCGTGTAGTTGCGCAGCTTCTCTTCACTCTTAATGTCTTTGTCAACTTCGTACTTAGCGTCTTCCAGAAATTTGGTGTGCATGAAGTATAGGATCCCAAACACGACTGCAAGTCCGAGGGCAATAGCTCTGTCAATCATTTTATGAAAGGGCCCTATATTTGATGAACACCCATGGCTTTTAGATTCGAAATCACTATTCCCGCGATTGCGAGCCAGGCCAAGATGACCAGAATAGAAACACCGGAATCGATTAACTCGAATGCGTTGGAATTTTCGCTTTCCTTACGGAGCAATCTGATGCCGTACTTTATGTTGCACAGTGCGAAAAGGTTTGCAATCGCTACGACAAGCGATATCAGGAAACCAAAAAGTGAGAACTCCATGGTGATGATTTTAGCGATTTAGGCTGCTCAAATGCAAATGTGAACTCTGGAGATTCCGATATAAAGTCTTCCAGATCCAATTAATGGGGCAAGCTCTTAGTTAGTGAATAACTCGAAATGGTACGCCGTTGGCGAAGTGAGCGCAGCCGGTATTGAAGTTGGGGGTGATGATATTGCAGTGCTACTTAACTTCCCCCTTTATCGGCGAAAAGTTGTGATGTCATTTTAATCTCTCGAACCGTACTGAGTGAAGAACCCCACGTTCACGGCTCGTACCAGTTGTTTGTTTTGAAATAAACCGAATGCGGCGCATGCAATTACCATTAAGATTAAGAAGCCCAAAATAATCTTCTGAAAGTAGTATTTTCTGAGGAGATGCTTTGAGGACATTGCCGAATCCACAAATCCTGAATCCTTCGAGAAACGTGAGCTTAATGCGAAGTAAACAAGGATGACCCCCCACCAACAATCATAGCCAAAATTGAACTAATGAACGGGGATGCCTCCATGGCGATCAGTACGGTGGAAAACCATCCCGCGTTTCGCGACCAAGTCGTTCAGTTACTTGTCGATTGTAAAGGAGTCGAAGAGTTCGCCGTTGGCGAGGTGGGCGCGGTAGGTGATGCGGGTGGGGGTGACGGTGATGATTTGGTAAAGCTGTTTGTACTCTCCGGTTTTGGTCATGCGGGAGAGGGCGTCTTCGCCGACGTTATACATTTTGGGTCCGGAGACGGAGACGACGAAGTAGGTTTGTCCGACTTGGGCGGTGGCGCCGGTGGAGAGGTTAGTGATGTTAGGGCCTCGGAAGAGGGGTTCGAGCGGGTTTGAGACCATTGACTTTCGAGTCTGTTTGATTGCATTGTTTTGGTCTCCCCACCCCTTCCCCTCCCCATCAGGGGAGGGAGTTGACGAAGAATTGATCTGGGTGGACAACCCCTCCCTTACCCTCCCCAAACTTGGGGAGGGAACTGATTGCGAATATAGGCTTTCTGGGCGTGAGTTCTTATTCTTTTGATCTCCCCGCCCCTTCCCCTCCCCATCAGGGGAGGGAGTTGACGAAGAATTGATCTGGGTGGACAACCCCTCACTTGCCCTCCCCAAACTTGGGGAGGGAACTGACGAATGCGAATGGGGGAGAGTCATGCGGCCGTAGGAGTGGTCGTGGCCTTGGAGGACGAGGTCGACTTTGTGTTTGAGGATGATGGGGAGCCAGAGTTCGCGGAGGGCTTTGTTGTCGCGGCCTTTAGCGGTGCTGTACATCGGGTAGTGGAAGGTGAGGATTGTCCAGTTAGCCTTGGTTGCGCTGAGGGTTTTGTCGAGCCAAGCGGCTTGCTCGGCGGTTTTTTCAAGAGAGTTGAGGCTAATGATGCGTGCGCCTTGGAAGTCGATGTAGTAGTTGGTCTCTTCCAGCCCGGGGACACCGTTGCGGGGGTATTCGAATTGGGGAGTCCAGAGGCGGGTGATTTTTCCAGATTTGTATTCGTGGTTGCCGGGGGTGGCGACGGAGGGGATGGTGCTGTGGAGCCAGCCGCCAGCATAGAACCACTCGCCCCATTCTTTGTCGGCTTCGGGGATGTTGATCAGGTCTCCGGCATGGAGCATGAAATCGGCGTAGGGGGCGTCTTTTTGGGCTTGGCGGATGACGCGGCTCCACATGGATTTGATGTTGTTTTGGGCGTCGCCGAAATAGATGAAGGTGAATGGGTCATCCATTACGGACGCGGTGGTGAAATCGAACCATTCGGACCACGATTGACCATCGCCGACGCGGTAGCTGTATTTGGTTTTGGGTTTTAGTCCTTTGAGGGTGGCGGTGTGGTAGTAGGCGGTTGGGCCTTCGGCGAGTTCAAGGGGTTGGGAAGTGGCGTTTTGAGTGGTGGCGGTTGAAGTGAATCTTGGGTCGCCGGATGAAGGGGCAAATTGGATGAGGGCTTGGGCGACGGGAGCATCGGTTCGCCAGGTGAATGCGGCTTGGGTGGCGGGGTTTCCGTTCCAGGTGTAGATCACTCTTTGGGGTTCGGTGGTTGCTTGGGTTTGTTTTGTGGCGACGAATGCGGCACTGGCGAGGGAGAGAGCGGCAACGGTAATTGGGAAAAGTGGTTTCACGCTTCCTTCAGTTTGGCAGATGTTTTTGTTAAGGGATGGTTGTGGGTGGAGCTTTAGAAGATTCCTTGGAGTCGTCCGGTGGAGTCGCCGAGGTTATCCATTCGAACTCCCATGTTGTCCAACATGTTGAGGAAGAGATTGGTGAGAGGGGTGCCGTTTTGGTATTGGAGGTGTTGACCGACGGGGACTTTTCCGCCGCCTTTTCCGGCTATGAGAAGGGGAAGATCGTCATGGTTGTGGCGGTCGCCATCGCTGATTCCACCACCGTAGAGGAGCATTGTGTTATCGAGGAGGGTGCCGTTGCCGTCGTCGATTTTGCTCATGCGGTTGAGGATGTAGGCGAGTTGCTGGGTGTGGTAGACGTCGATTTCTTTCTTTTTGAGGAGTTTATCGGGGGCTTTACCGTGGTGGCTGATGTCGTGGTGTCCGTCGGTGATGTTGATTTCTTGGTAGGGTCGGTTGCTGCCTTCGTTGGCGAACATGAATGTTGCGATTCGGGTGAGGTCGGCTCGGAAGGCGAGGATCATCATATCGCCCATGAGACGGATGTGTTCACCTCGGTCGCGGGGGACGCCACGGGGCACGTCGATTCCGTCGAGCATCATGGCTTTGCTGGAGGCTTCGTAGTTTTTGAGTCGGAGTTCGATGTCGCGGATAGATGTGAAATATTCTTCGATCTTTTGGGCGTCGCGGGTGCCGAGGCTTGTGCGGAGCCTTTGGGCATCCTCGGCGACAAAGTCCAGGATGGAGAGTTCGTACTCGCGGCGTTTGGCTTGGGATTCAGCGGATTGGCGGTCTCCGGGGGCGCCGAAGAGTCGTTCGAAGAGGACGCGCGGGTTGACTTCTTTGGCGTTGGGGGTGGATTCGGATCGCCAGGAGATGCTGCTGGAGTAGGCGCATGAGTAGCCGGAGTCGCAGTTTCCGGCTAGGGCGCCGCGTTCGCATCCGATTTCGAGGCTTGCGAATTTGGTTCGACTGCCGATCTGCTGGGCAGCGACTTGGTCGGCCGAGATTCCGACTTGGATGTCGGAGCCAGCGGTTTTTCGGGCTTGGACGCCGGTGAGCCAGGTTGCGGAGGACCGGGCGTGATCGCCGGGGCCGTCGCCGTTGGCGAAGGCTTTCATTTGGCTGAGGCCGGAGATGACACTAAATTCCGATTTGAGGCCGTTGAGGGGTTGGAGGATTTCGGGGAGTTGGGTGAGGCGACCGGGGTTGGCGGGTCGCCAATGTTGCATGTTGACGCCGTTCGGGACAAATAGGTAGGCCATCCGAACCGGGCGTGCGGGAGCGGATACGGCGAGGGCGGATTTGGGTGCGAGGGCTTCGAGGAAGGGGAGGGTGACAAGGGCTCCAGCTCCTCGGAGGATTGTACGGCGGTCGACTTTTCGGCTCATTGGATTTGTTCTCTTTTAATTGTTGGTTCGTTTTCGGAAGGCATCACTGAGGATGATTTCGGTGATAAGGCGTTGTAGGGTTGGGTTTTTCTGGCGCTGGGCGAGGTTTGAAATTTGGACGTGATCGGAGGCAGTGAGGCCGCGCCCGAGGGCGTAGGTCATCAGTTTTTCGGTGAGAGTGCGGGTGAAATCGACTTCTCGGCTCGCGAGATTTTTGCGCAGGTCGGCGAGTCCATTGAGGGTGATTTTGCCCGGGAGTTCACCGATGTTGTCGACAGGAAAGGTTCCATCTTTTGTGCGATAACTGCCGACTGCGTCGAAATTTTCAAGTGTGAATCCGTAGGCGTCGAGGGGTCGGTGGCACGAAGCGCAGGAGGGGTCGGCGCGGTGTTGAGCGAGGCGTTCTCGCATTCGTGTTGCGGTGATGGCTTCTTTGGTGTCGTCTAGTACACCGACGTTGGGAGGTGGGGGTGGGGGTGGGGTGCCGAGGATTTGCTCCATGATGAACTTGCCTCGCTTGACAGGTGAAGTACGGTTTGGGTTGCTGGTGACGCTGAGAATTGCTCCCATTCCAAGGAGGCCGCCTCGGTTCTGGGTGGAGACATCGACGCGGCGGAAATTCTGGTCGAAATCGCCGGTGATTCCGTAATGCTTGGCGAGGCGATGGTTGAGAAATGTGAACTTGCCGTTGATGAATTCGGTTATCGGACGGTTCTGGGTGAGCATGTCACGGAAGTAGAGATTGACTTCTTGACTGAGGTCATCTTTGAGTTCTTGCTTGAAGGCGGGGAAAAGTTCGGGGTCGGCATCGTGTTCTTCAAGACGTCGGATTTGGAGCCATTGGGTGCTGAAGTCGGTTGAGAACCGTTCGGCTTTGGGGTCTGTGAGCATCCGCTGGACTTGGGCTTCGAGGGTTTTGGGTTTGGTGAGTTCTCCCGATGCGGCGAGATCGTAGAGGGTTTGATCCGGGATTGAGTTCCAGAGGAAGAAACTGAGGCGGGAAGCGAGTTCGTACCCGTTGAGATCACGTGATTTTCCAGCGGGTTCGATTCGGAACAGGAAATTGGGATTGACGAGGACGGCTTGAATTGCGACACGAATCCCTTGTTCGTAGCTGTCGTTATTTTTTCGCACCAGTTGGTAGATGGACATGATGCGATTCGATTCTTCGGGCGAGACGGGTCGGCGATAGGCTCGGGTTGCAAATTTGTCCAGGACTTCTCGGGCGGCGGTCATATGATTCTTTGTCGCGCTGGGGGAGGCAAAGATGAGGCGGCGGTGCGAATCGGGGAGACCAGTAGTTGTTCCGTCGGGTCCCCGGAGAGTAATTGAGTAAATGTGAAGATTGCGGTCGCGGTTGGCGGGATCGGGGGCGTTGGGTTGGTAATAGTCGTTTGTGAACGCAACGTCGAGTTTGACGGTTCGAGTTGTGAGTCGGACGGGAATTTTGAACAGAGTTGGGGACAGAGTTTTGACGTTAAGGAGTTGGAAGTTTTGGTTATTGATGCGGAGTTGGGCATCTGCGGGGCCGACTCCAGTTGCGGTGGCGGCGAGTTCGACTTCGATTTCATAGTCACCGGCCTCGACTTCTTGGAATGTGGTTGAGAACACTCCGTTGGCGTACATATTGAGAAAGCCTTCACCGGACATTGCGGAATTTTCGGGGAGGGCGCTTTTTTCGATGTCAACAGTTCGGATTTTGGGTTGAGGGATGAAAATGGCTTGATCGGTGACGGCTTGTGCCGCTCGGAGATACATTTCAAGGTGGAGCGGGGTCAGGGTGAGAACATCGCCGATGTTATCGAATCCGTAGCCTACGTCGTCGCTGGGGAAGTCACGACTGAAATCGCCTTCGATGAAGAGGAGGTCTTGGATGACGTGATTGTATTCGGTGCGATTGAGGCGGCGAATGGTGGGGTTGGAGGGCTTTTCTTGAGTGGCGAGGGCGCGGGTAAGCCATTGAACCATTCGTTCTCGGTCGGCGAGAGAGGGGTTTCCGCCCTCGGCGGGGGGCATGACTTGGCTTCTGATGTTTTGGATGACTTTGTCGAATTTTTTGGGATTGGCGGCAACATCGGCGGCAGTTGCAAAATCACCCAAGTCCATTCCGGCGGCGGGTTTTTCACCGCTATGGCAGGAGAGACAGTTTTTCTCAAAGAGGTCGTAGATTTCTTCGTCGAATTGTTTGTTTAAGGATTGGGTTTCGTTGGGGGTTTGAGAAATGGCGGTTTGGGGGGCAAGGGTAGCGGCGGTGAGAACGATTAAGGCAACCGCAAAGAGAGCGGGAGAAGAAACGATTCGCCAATTCATCGGACTGATTGGCCTATTGTACGGCACTATTGGCTAGACTGTGCATTAGTGAACGTTATGAAGACGGCATTTTTCTTGATTTCAGGGTTGGTTTTGCTCGCGGGGTTGGGATACGCGATCCTTCCAAAACAATCCACTCCGAAGGCAGACGATATGAAAAGCTTGGGCGATTTTTCGATGAAGGACATCAATGGCAAGGAACAGCCGTTGAAGCAGTACGTGGGGAAGACGGTTTTGATCGTCAACACGGCGAGCAAGTGTGGCTTGACACCGCAGTATGAGGGATTGGAAGCACTTTATGATAAGTACAAAGACCAAGGATTTGTGGTGCTGGGCTTCCCTTGTAATCAGTTTATGGGTCAGGAACCGGGGACGGAGAAAGAGATTTTGGAGTTCTGCACGACGAAGTTTGACGTGAGCTTCCCGATGTTCTCCAAGGTGAACGTGAAGGGATCGGACGCCCATCCTTTATATCAGTGGTTGGTGCATTCAACAGCGGATACAAAAGATGTTGAGTGGAATTTTGGGAAATTCTTAATTGCGAAAGATGGGAAAACGGTTACTCGATTTGGTAGTCGAACTAACCCGGGTGATGAAGCAATCGTTGCAGCAATCGAAAAGTCGCTCGCCGAATAGATGAATTTAGTTCTTGGTTTGAGGAGGGTCTTGGTCGTCGAGGCTCCCCTCAAACAATTTGCGTAGCCTCTCTCGTTCTTGTCGCTCTTTTTCGCGATCGATGACTTTGGATCGGAAGGAATCGAATTCACGGTCTTCTTTGGCTTTCTGGCGTTGTTTTTCAAAGGGTGATCTGCCGGGAGTGAGGCCGGGGAATTTGTTTTGACCATAGAACCAGGCGGCAACGAGGGGTAGGACGAGGAGGACGCCGAAGAGGGGAGCACCGGTTCCAAATCCGAAGAGAACGAGACCCGCTGTTAAGAGAGCGAGCCATTTCATCTTAAGAGGGAAAAAGAAAAACGTGATTTCTGTTTCGGGTTGGAGGCCGCAGATGACAGTAGTGATGAAGGCGATGGGGAGCCATGCACCGATGAGCACTGCTGCTGTATCGGGAATGAGGAGGTGAGCCAGGAAACCAAAGAATGCAAAGAGGAGAGTGCCCGAGAAGAAGTGGATGAGAAGGCTTTGGGTACCAAATCGGTTTTCAAAGAGTCCTCCGAAGCTGTAAAGCCACATGAGTTGAAGGATGAAAAACAGGAGTCCTTGGCCAGAACCGTTGGTGACAAATGGGTAAGTGAGAATGGCCCAGGGTTTAGTGAAATTGAAGTCAAATGATAAATTTGGAGTTAACACAGAACCAAATTGGGGAATCCAACAGAGGACGAATCCGATGGCAAGGGCAACAATGAGACCGATGGTGCCATGGTTTCCGCCCATTGAGCGGGAGTTGAATGCAAATCGTGATGCCATTGGCTTTAGATATTATGTCGGTAAAAATGCGGTGATCTTGTGGGTTTTTGGGTCAAGATGAGAAGAGTTGCACAGGTTTTGCATCACTAGGCGGGCTTGGTTCGTCGTGATGCTAGACGACATTGGTGCGTTTGGGCAGGTTTGTGACCGGAATTGCTGGTGAAACTGGGACAATGAGCCGAAAAAGGTTGAGGACGACAGAATGCAGTACTTCGTGATTTGGACAGATGGGCAAAAGTTTGGCCCAGCAGACGTAACGGTTTTGAATGAATGGGCGGCACAAGGTCGCTTAACTCCGACGACGGAATTGGAATCGGTCGTTGACGGAAGCCGTATGCAAGCGGGGAGCTTGCCCGGACTTGTTTTCCCAGGTGGGGCTAGTACGCCATCGGATCTTGGGCAGCCGGCTCAGCCGAGTCAACCGAGCGAGCCAGTTCAGCCAACGCAAACTTCGGCTCCGGTGGGGGGCGCAGACAGTTATTTTGTTATTGGTGCGGATGGTTCGAAATATGGTCCGGCGGACGCAGCCACCCTATCCCAGTGGGCGGCGGATAACCGGTTGAACCCGAATTCTGAACTGGAAAATGCGGCGACCGGAGCCCGGGCGACGGCGAGCATGGTTCCGGGGATCATTTTCCCAACGGCGGCGGCTCCGGCGGCGAATCCGATGCAACCGATGGGTGGACCATCGACAGGTGGGAGCACAGGACAGTATTCACAGGCACCGACAAACTATCCTCGTGCCGACTATTCTGATCCGAACGCCGGGAAGACGGAATTTATCGTCTCTTTGGTGATGTCGGCAATTGGTTTGTTGTGCTGTCCGATTGTATTCAGCGTGACGGGGATTGTTTTGGGGAGCATGGCCAAGAAGAAGGGTCACCCGAATGGTCAGGTCGCGATGATTCTTGGAATCGTCAGTTTAGTTCTCGGTTGTGTGATCGGTGCCGCAGTTAATATGAGCAATCCGGCCGTTCAATCCCTTATGAATGGGGGACGATAACAGTTTAAGGTGAAACGCACTGGGAGCGGATTACCTTAATCGAGGAGGAAACATGGAATCAAACTATCCACGAGACAACATGGGAGGACAGCCAACAGAGGCTGAACTCAAGCAGTTCAACTGGGGGGCACTCCTGCTGAACTGGATTTGGGGACTGAACCACAAGCATTACATGGCTTTGCTGTGTTTTATTCCCTGTGTTGGGCTGATTTATGCCATTTACTTGGGCTTCAAAGGAAACGAGATTGCTTGGCAAAGCGGACGGTTTTCTTCGGCAGAAGAAATGCACAAGTGTCAGGTGATTTGGGCGAAGTGGGGCGTTGGTGTCCTTGTCGCCGCAATCGTACTCAACATTCTGCAAGTTGTGGTTCTTGGTGCGGCCGTTGCTTCTGGCGCGGCTCGTTAAGATTAACTGCTCGAATGAGGGGGGTTCTTTTGAACCCCCCTCTTTTATATCTCAAGGCTATTGCTTTAGTGAAAGTGATATTCCAGGTAAACCTGTGCCGTGGTTACGGCATTTCAGCGATTGGGACTCCGGGGTTGGTTAACACTAGGATGCTTTGTTGCGCTGTTGCTCTGCTTTGTTCCGGGCTTGACGTGGATGGCATATTTGTCGATCTTGTTCGGTAGCGTACTCGCATTGGGTTCTGCGTGGGAGTCATTGCGTCAGCGACAGTTGGATGTCAATTTGTTGATGGTTTTGGCGGCGGTGGGAGCGGTGACGGTCGGAAGACCGGAGGATGCGGCGATGCTCCTTTTCCTCTTTAGTTTGAGCTCAACGCTGGAGGACTTTGCTTTGGGCAAGACGAAATCGGCGATTGCGGCGCTTGTGAAGCTGAGGCCGCAGAGGGCTCTTCGAGTAACTGATTCCGGGACAGTTGAGGTCTCGGTTGAAGAGTTGGTGGTAGGGGATTTAGTGCGTGTGAATTCTTTTGAGCGGTTGCCAGCAGATGGGGAAGTGGTGAGTGGCGAGAGTTCGGTGGATGCGAGTGCGATGACGGGAGAATCGCAACCGGTGCCAGTCGGGATTGGCCAAGAGGTTATGGGGGGGACACAGAACTTGGAAGGAACCTTGACGGTAAGAGTGAGCCGAAGGGTGGGTGATTCGGCCCTTGACCGGATCGTGGGATTGGTCGCAGACGCGCAGGAAAATAAGGCAAGTGGGGAGCGGATTTCGGCTTGGTTTGGTCAGTGGTATACGATCTTGGTTTTGTTGGCGTTTGGGGTGTCGTTAGGTATTCGGTTGTGGCTGGGCCAGGGGTGGGACTCGGCATTCTATGCGGCACTTGTTCTTTTGGTGGGAATGAGTCCGTGTGCCTTGGTCATTTCTGTCCCGGCATCAACTTTGAGTGCGTTGGCGCACGCGGCAAGGCGAGGGATTTTGGTGCGGGGAGGAGCGTATATTGAGGCGGCGGCGAGGGTGGATTTTGTGGCGGTGGATAAGACGGGGACTTTAACGGTTGGTCGACCGGAAATGATTTCGGGGTGGGTTTTTTCTCAAAAGGGCTTACAGGATTGGCGGGTAGTGCCTGAATTCATGCGTCGGGTGGCGGCGGTTGAAGCAGGGAGTTCGCATCCATTGGCGAAGGCACTTGTACGGTCAGTTGATGAGACAGTTGTAGGGGTGGAGATACGGACGATTCCGGGGAAGGGGTTGGTTGGTACTGTTGATGGACAGGAGATTTGGGTGGGGAATGATCGGCTTTTGATGGAGCAAGGATTTGAACTCCCGCCGGAGATTCAAGCAAAAGCGGCAGAGGAGAAAGCGCAAGGACGCACGATGGTTTATGCTGCAGGTTCAGGATATGTGGCTTTGGCGACTTTTGCGGATGAAATTCGGAAAGATGCTCGCGAGGTTTTAGAAGATCTCCGGAATTTGGGGGTCAAGGAAGTAGTGATGCTCACGGGGGACAAGCCAGAAACAGCCGCAATTGTCGCCAAGGAAGTGGGGATTGATAGGGTTGATGCGGCATTGCTGCCAGAAGATAAAGTGACCCATATTCAGGAATTGGCTAGGAAAGGATCGGTTTTGATGGTTGGGGATGGGGTGAACGATGCACCCAGTTTGGCTCAAGCGACGATAGGAGTGGCGATGGGAGGGCTGGGTTCGGATGTCGCTTTGGAAGCGGCGGATGTGGTTTTGGCGAGTGACCAGTTGAACCGGATTCCGGAATTGATCCGATTGGGGCGGAGGACGAAAGGGGTTATTTTGGCTAATTTGGTGATCGCGGGGACAGTGATTGTGGTTTTGATTTTAAGTTCATTTCTATTCAAGTTGCCGCTTCCGGTGGCGGTTGTGGCGCATGAAGGTTCGACCCTCTTGGTGATTTTGAATGGGCTTCGGCTCTTGCGGTGACTTAGGAGCGGTCTTTGGGGCAAAATGGGGAGTGATGAAGAATTGGCTTATTGGTGGTGTCGCAGCTCTTGCGATGGCAATGGTTGGATGTTCGGCTCCGGCTGCAGGTGGCGGTGAAACACCAGATCCGGCTAAGGAGGGCGAAGCAAAGAAGTTTAAGATTGCGGTGAGCATCCCAACAGCGACGCACGGTTGGACGGCGGGGGTTGTTGATTGGGCGGAGAAAGCAAAAGAGAAGTTTGCTGGTGATGCAGAGATCACGATTTATGCTTCGGAGTCCGTTGACGACCAAGCGGATAAATTGGGAACGCTGGCCACCCAGGGCTACGATGGACTTGTGATTTTGTCATTTGATCCAGCGGCGGTCACTCCGGCGGTCAAGATGAACCGAGATTCATTTGGTTACATTGTGAGTGTTGACCGGGGCTTGGCGGAACCAATTGCGGATGTTTGGATGCGGGGTGACAATATGAAATTTGGCTCAGAAGCGGCGAAGTTCATGTCGGAAAAATTGGGGGGTAAAGGGAACATCTTGGTTCTGCGCGGGATGGCTGGTCCAGTTGACGAAGATCGAGTGAAAGGCTTTGAAGAAGTGATGAAAGGATTCCCGGATATCAAGATATTGGCAATGCAGCCGGGTGATTGGAATCAGGATAAGGCATTCACGGTAACGCAGAACCTTCTTTTGAAGCACAAAGATGTTGATGCAATCTGGGCCGCGGATGACGACATGGCTTTGGGTGCTGAGAAAGCCCTCACTGAAGCTGGTTTGTCAGATGTATGGCTTGTCGGTGGTGGAGGAAGTAAAGTAGTTGTGAAGCGGGTTATGGATGGGGACAAGATGTTCCCGGCGACCGTGACCTACTCGCCGAAGATGATTGAACTTGCGATTGAGCGGATGGTTATGGATTTGAAAGCAGGGAAAAAGCCGAGTGGTACCCAAGTGGATGAAGTCTTGCCGGTGGATTTGGTATTGCCAGCCAATGCAAAGGATCACTATTTCGAAGACTCTGTTTACTAGGAGTTGAAACGAGAAAGCCCCCCAGTTCAGCGGCGAACGGGGGGGCTTTTTATTTTAAGTTAGTTCCTTTGGGCTTTACTGGTGGAAATGATTTGCTCAAGTTTTTCGGTGGTGAGAGGATCCTCTTGAGCATTGGGGAAGCCTTGGAACCGAACAACTTTGTCGGCACTGATGACCATGACGTGCGGAATTCCCTTTACGCCGAGAGCCTTGCTCATTTTCTTGGCGGGATCGGATGTGATGATGTACTTCGTCTCGTGGTTTTCGAGGAATGGGTTAAGGGTTGATGCTGGCTCGTCGGAGACCCCAACGATGACGAGGTCATCGCCGAATTTGGTTTGCCATTCGTTGAGTTTGGGGGAGAAGGCTCGGCAGGGTCCGCACCAAGTTGCCCAGAAGTCGACCAGGACAACTTTGCCTTTGAGATCGGGGACTTTACCTTTGATGTTTTCGCCAAAGAACATTTCGGGAGCGGCTTTTCCCCGGAAATCGTTGGTGGCGTAGAGTTCCTTCTTAATGTCGGTTGCTGGGTAGCCCTTATCGGGGGTTGCGAGGATTACAGAAGCGAGGGCGAGGGTCGTGATCATGGTTTTGTTATCCTTAAGACGGTTCTATTGTACTGAATGCTTTAGTGGCGAGGAAAGTTCGGCGCAGTAGTGATCATGTAGACCTGTCCGTGGTGGTAGCCGGGGTGGAATCCGAGACGGACAAATGCACCTTCGCCTGGGATGATGGGGCCGAGGGCGGACTTGAGCTCTTTGGTTCGAAGTGATTCCCCTTGGGCATACAGTTTTTCTATCCATTGATCAGCGATCTCAAGAGCTTGGTTGACGAAAGAGGGTGTGATTTCATCTTCTGTGAAGGGGAAGGGAAGTTCATTGACGGCTCCGTCGGTCGCGGCTGATTTGATTCTGTCCTCTAGAGAGGTTAATTCGGCATCGAAAAGTTGAGAAGCAAATGAGATTTCGACTCCGGCAACGTGGATGGCCATTTCGCCGATGGTGAGGGTGTTTTCGTGGAGGCGGAAGTTGAGTTGGCCCTGGGACAGGGATTTGATTGAGTCGGTGAATCGGGATCGGCTGAGGGCGCGGGTGGCGATGAAGTCTTGCATTCGAGGATTATTTTGACTCGTATTTTTAACCAAGTAGTGGTAGTTTGCAATTATGATTTGGATGCTCGGTGTAATGGCAATTGGATTCGGGAATGAGGGCGAGTCTACAGAATCGGCTCGATTTGACGTGATGAGTTTCAATATTCGATATGGCGATGCAGCGGATGGTCCAGATCGTTGGGAGTTAAGACGGGATGGGGTTGTTGACCGTGTGAAGGCGCCTCAGCCAATGGTCTTTGGGGTTCAAGAAGCCTTGGGATACCAGGTGGAGTTCATTGCGGAACGCTTCCCTGACTATGAATGGGTTGGAGTCGGACGTGATGACGGAAAAATGAAAGGTGAATTATCGGCAATCTTTGTCCGGAAAGGGTTGCGAGTTGGTGATCGGTCGGGAACCCGGTGGATTAGCCCGACTCCGGAAGTAGCAGGGTCTTTGGGGGGTGATGCAACACTGCCGAGAGTTTTTACTTGGGTTGTGGTTCGGGTGGAAGGGAAAGAGATTTTGGTGATCAATACCCATTGGGATCATCGTTCTGAGTCGGCGAGACTTTTGGGAGCGGAGCAAATTTCAGCTTTTGCGGACAACCATTCTGGAATGCGCACCGTTTTAATGGGTGATTTCAACTGTGAATTGAATTCTGCGCCGGTAAGAAAATTGATTGAAGTTGGATTCAATCCGTTGGGGATACAATCTGGACCGAAATTTACGTTCAATGCTTTCAATCCCGATGCGACGAGCGGCGGTTTGATTGACCATATTTTCTACCGGGGGGCACTGAGCTCCGAGGGGGTGGTGGTAGATGATTCGAAAATGCACAACGGAAGGTTTCCGAGTGATCATTTTCCGGTGGTCGCATCATTTGTTCTCAAATGACTTTAATCTGATTTCTCGTCCGGGTTGGCTTTGACAACCTTGATTCGGTGGGCGAGGATGGGGATATTGGGGAGCAGAAGGGCGGACGATGCGAGCATGGCCCATCGGAACCCAGCGAATTGGGAGATGGAACCTAGGACGGGGCCGCTGAGAATTTCTCCGAAGCTGTGGGCTTGCCCGGCGAAACTGAGGACGGTGGCTCGGACATTGGATTCGGCACGGCGGTTGAGCCAGGCTTTGATAAGGGGATCGAGAGCGCGTCGGGCGATGCGGACGGCGAAGAATGCACAGATGACAACCGGGAAGATGTCGGCCCAGCCAAACACGACCATCCCGACAGCGATTGAGATGACGAGACCGAGGATGATCTGAAGGATTTTGAGCGGAGGGAGTTCAGTTTTGGCACGATTGACGATGGCGAGAACGATGATTGTTCCGAGCATGACTCCGCTTTGGAGCAGGGCCCAGATTCCTTCGGGGTTGTTGAACAGGGTTGGGAGGTCGAATGAGTCGAGGAATCTCTTTTGCCAAAGGCGATCCATGGCTTCGGAACTGAATCCGACGAACATAGTCGTGAGGACGACGGCAACAAGAGCGGCTCGAGTTTTGATGAGATTGAAGCCGTCTTTAAGGGTTTGAATGAGGTCGCCGAAATTGTGAGTGTGATCAGGGGCGCGGTGAAATCCCTTTTCGGTGGCAAGTAGCTGATAGACGACGCCGAGGATGATGAAAGCGACTGCTCCGGCAAGAATGGATGCGCGAAGGGAGATGAAGCTGAATCCGAATGCGGCCCAAACACCGATGAATCGTCCCGCGAGGCTGTATTGGTTTCCGCTGATGAAGGCTTGGTCAGCAGATATTTCTGGGGTGACGGCGGTGAGTTCGTCGGCGATCCAGGCTTCTCGAGCACCGGAAAGGAAAGTCTCGGAGATTCCCCAAACGACGGCTCCGAGAGCGAGAAGTGCGAAGGGGGTGCTGAAGCCGGTGATGAGGAACGCTACGCCGGCGAGGAGGTAGCTGAGGGTGACGCTGAGTTTGCGGCTGTAGACGTCGGCGATTACACCGGTGGGGACTTCACCGAGGAATATTGTGATCTCGAAGATGGTTCCGAGGATGACGAGTTGGAAATCGTTGAGGTTGGCTTCTTTGATAAAGTAGACCGCCATGAGGGTTCCGATGATGGAGTTGATGATCCCGTCGGTGAAAAGCAGGGCTCGATAGAGTTTTAGCGGTTTGATTGCGGGATATTACTTGGTTAGCCGGGGTCAGAAAGGAGATATTTGTGGTTACGAGTTTGAAAAAATGAACCCCCTGAACCGAATTGAGTTACAGGGGGTTTTGAGTTCTTGTAAGGGAATCTTACTTGACTTCGACTTTTGCGCCGGCTTCTTCGAGCTTGGCTTTGAGTGCATCGGCTTCGTCTTTGCCGACTCCTTCCTTGAGCTTTTGGGGAGCGGTGTCGACCATGTCTTTTGCTTCCTTGAGTCCGAGGCCGAGGGCTTCTTTGACGACTTTGATGACGCCGAGTTTGTTGCCGCCTGCTTCTGCGAGGATGACATCAAATTCGGTCTTTTCTTCAGCGGCTTCGGCCGGTGCTCCACCACCCATCATCATGGGCATGCCCATCATGGGAGCGGCTGCGGTGACGCCGAACTTGTCTTCGAGAGCGGTTTTGAGTTCGCTCAATTCGAGAGCGGTCATTCCGCTGATTGATTCAACTAATTCTTCAACTTTGGTTGCCATTGTTTTGTTTGTTTTGTTTTTTTGGTCTTGGCCCGGTTGGGGGCGGAGGGATGAAACTGTTTGAGCCTTGGCTTATGCAGCGGATTCGTTGACTTTGTCGCTGACGGCACCAATAACGCGGATTGGATCTGCGTAAAGGGCTTCGACGACGCCGACGAGGTTGGAGAGCGGAGCGGCCACGGCGCCAATAACTTGGGCAATGAGCACTTCTCGCGGCGGGAGCTTGCTGAGCACATCAACACTTTCGGCAGAGTAGGGTTTTCCATCAAGGAGTCCTCCTTTGACGACGAGTTTTTTGCTCGTCCTGGCGAAGTCCACAAGAACTTTTGCGCAGTCGGCTTCGTTTTCGTAAACGAATGCGTACGCGGTTGTTCCGTTGGTCATTTCTTCGCCGAGTTTGTTGGCGTCATCCCCAATTGCCTTTCGGAACAGGGTGTTTTTGATGACGTGCAGCTCCCCACCTTTTGCCTTGAGTTCTTTCCTCAAGGTTTGGATCTCCTTCACCGAGAGGCCACGGTAATCCGCGAAATAGACGCCGGCCGCACGCTGGTATTTCTCCTGCGTGGTGTCGACGACATTTGCCTTGGCTTGGATTTGGGGTTTTAGGGCTACTTCCATTTTGCCTTTGGATATTTTTGTTGTTGGTCAACAAAAAAGGTCGGCTCTTGTCCAAGGTTTGAGGGACAGGAACCGACCTTTTGAAACTGATTTCGCTGGGTTGTTTCGGTCTCTTTTTTCCTCGGCGGGCTGGTTTCTTATAGTTGCTTAATTGCAACGCCTGCTGTCTTTGGTTTTTGAGCCGTGTCGATTATGGCACGTTCAAGGCTTTGTTTGAATGGGACTGGAGGGTGATTAGGGCTCGTGGTCTTCGGGGTGAGGGGTGAAATTCCAGTCGAAGTAGTTCATGAGGTCGGCGAGGGTGGGGTCAAAATGTGGATGGTATGGGTGGATGTGGGGGAATGGGATTTCGACTTTGCCGGGTAAAAAACCGATTGATTTGAGGCTAAGGATTGCGGGATTAAGGTCGGGGGAATAGTAGTAGATGAGATTGTGGAAGTCGTAGACGATTTGGGTTTTTGATGGTTCGGAGTAGACCCAGATTTCGTGGCGGGCGTCGCCTTCGATGAACGATTGGAAGGTCGTGAGGAATTCGTTCAGTTCGGTGTGCGTGAGCCAGGGGGATTGGTAGCGTCCGGGGAGGATTTCTTCATCGCGGGGGACATTGAGAACATAGAGGATCGCGAATGGTTCGGGGAGATTTTGTTTGAGGAGATTGATAATTCGAATCGCGTTCTCTTGGAGGCCGATAACGAGGCGGTTGGGTTCAATTTCAAAGTGTCTGGGATAGTGATAGGCGGATGGTTTGGGGCCGGGGATGCCGAATTTGAAATTGAGATTGTCTTCGGTCATGGGAGCGAGTTTACTTGCTCAGATGGTTAAATTGGGGTTGTGAAAGTGTTGTTGGATGAGACGATTCCGGAGGGGTTGGCGGAACGGATGAGCGGGTTCAATGTTCTGGTTGCGCGGCGGATGGGGATGGTGGGGAAGAGTCAGGGGGCGGTTTTGCGGGAGGTGGAGGATTCGGCGTTTGATGTGGTGGTGACGGCGGACCGGCGGATGAAATTTCCGGGGAGTAACCCGTATCCTCGGTTTGGGATTGTGGTGTTGGACATTTTGCCAGCGACGGAGGAGGGGTATTTGGAGCAGATGGATCGGATTCGGTCGGCGATTTTGGGGTCGAAGCCGGGGGTTGTGAGTACGGTTCGGTGGCCTCGGTGAATTGGATGTTTGTAGGCTATTTATATTGGTTTTGTACTATTCGTTCAAGTGATTCGAACTGCGATGCCTTACCAGGAACAGCCACACCTGGGTGGCACTGGTGCAACCAGTGCCACCCAGGATTAGGAATTGACTAATTCTGGTTCTGACCAAACGCCGTCGGATTTGAGGAGGTTGACCAACTCCTCGACACCGTGTTCCTGGGGGATGCCGGATTTGACGACGTCGCGTTTGCGATACAGCGTGATTTTGCCACCAGCGGCGCCGACATAGCCGTAATCGGCGTCGGCCATTTCGCCCGGGCCGTTGACGATGCACCCCATGACCGCGATATCAAGGCCGTTGAGGTGGCGGGTGGCATCGCGCACTTGGTTGAGAACTGTGGGGAGGTCGAACTTGGTGCGTCCGCATGACGGGCAGGCGATGTATTCCACCTGGGTTTTGCGGAGGTTCATGGCCTGGAGGATTTCATAGCAGGCGGGGATTTCGTTGATAGGGTCTTCGGAGAGGCTGACGCGGATGGTGTCGCCAATGCCTTCGGCGAGGAGAGTAGCGATTCCAGCGGTGGATTTGATGCGGGCGTATTGACCGTCCCCGGCTTCGGTGACGCCAAGGTGGAGGGGGTAATTCATGCCTTCTTCGTCGAGGCGCATCGCCATGAGGCGGTTGCTGGCGATCATGACGGGGACGCGGCTGGCTTTGGCGGAGATGTTGAGGTTGTAGTAGCCTTGGGCTTCGCAGATGCGGAGGTATTCAAGGGCGGATTCGACGAGGCCACGGGGGGTGTCGCCGTAGGTGATGAGGATGCGTTCGCTGAGGGAGCCATGGTTGACGCCGACGCGCATGGCACGGTCGTACTTTTTGCAGGCTTCGATCACGGGGACGAAATCTTCTTCGATGGCGTCGAGTTCGCGTTGCCATTCTTCGGTGGAGTAGGCGAGGGCGGAGCGGAGGGCTTCGACGCTTGTAAGGTCTTCGTCGGTTCGTCCGCGCATGTCGTCGCCGCGCTTGCCGTGGTGTTTGAAGACGAATAGGCCGGGATTGACGCGGATTTCATCGACGTATTTGGCGGCTTCGATGGCGATTTTTGTACCTTGGTGGTGGACGTCGGCGGTCATGGGGACGTCGGTGTGTTGTTCGCGGACTTTGGCTTTGATTTCTTCGAGGCAGGATGCTTCGCCGAGGGTGGGGGTGGTGACGCGGACGATTTCTGATCCGGCTCGGTGAAGGGCGATGATTTGTTCGACACAGGCGTCGATGTTGCGGGTTTCTTCGGTGATCATGGACTGGACGACGACGGGATGTCCGTTGCCCATGGTGATGGATCCGACGCGGCAGGGTTTGGTTTTTCGGCGGGGGTAGGTGACGTCGAGGTTCATCGCTTGGTTTATTTTACGCTTTGGGGGTGATTGAGTTCGCGCGGGGCCTGGGGTTGCTTTGTTTTGCCTTCTCTTTGAGTTGTGTGGGCGGGGATCTTAGATCTTTCAATGGTGGATCTCCCCACCAGGGGAGGGAGAGACGACGATTTTTTCTGAGATTTGTCTGTTTATTGCCCACTCCGAAGTCTCCCAGTTCGAGCGAGGGGCAAGCTCTCTTCAGTTTTTGGCAAGGAGTGTAACTTCTCCAAAGGTTCAGGAATCCGTGATGGGGAAGGTAGGATATGGGTTTAGTGAAAGACACGGTTGTTGTACTGGGTTCGGGGCCGATTCGGATTGGGCAGGGGATTGAATTTGACTACAGTTGCGTGCATTGCGTTTGGACTTTGCAAGCGATGGGGTACCGGGCGGCGATTATTAATAACAATCCGGAGACGGTGAGTACGGATTTTGATACGGGGGACGGGCTTTATTTTGAGCCAGTTGCACTCGATGAAGTTTTGGATGTGGTTGAGCACGAGAAGGCGATTGGCGTGGTTTGCCAGTTTGGGGGACAGACAGCAATCAATTTGGCGGATGAGCTTGAGGAAGCAGGGGTGAAGGTTTTGGGTACTCAGCCGAGTGCGATTGCGGCGGCGGAGGATCGGGATCAGTTTGAACGGCTACTGAACCGACTGGGGATACCGAAACCTCAGGGACGGGCGGTGCGGAGTTTGGGCGAGGCTCTGGTGGTTGCGGAAGAAGTTGGCTATCCGGTTTTGGTGCGTCCGAGTTTTGTATTGGGGGGTCGGGCGATGGCGATTATCCATGATGCTGACCATCTGCGCGGGTTTTATCAGGAGGCGGAGGATGCGAATCCCGGTCAGCCGGTCTTGGTTGATAAGTATTACTTTGGCCAGGAAGCGGAAGTTGATGTGATCAGTGATGGGGTGGATACGCTCGTGCCGGGGATTATGGAGCACGTAGAGCGGGCGGGAATTCACTCGGGGGATTCGATGGCGGTTTTTCCTCCGGTGGGGATTGATTCGGCATTGCAAGCAAAAATGGTGGATTATGCGTGCTTGATTGCGCGTGAGCTCGGGGTTCGGGGAATGATGAATATCCAGTTTGTTCTAGTGGATGGGGAGGCTTATGTTTTGGAAGTAAATCCCCGGGCGAGCCGTACAGTTCCTTATTTGAGCAAGGTGACAGGAGTGCCGATGGTCCAATTGGCGACGCGGTGCATGATGGGGCAGAGTTTGCGGGATTTGGGCTATGCGAGCGGGTTGTGGGAACTCGGTTCGACTGATGGGCATGTGGTTGAAGGAGGCGAAGAGCCGCCGCGGGCGGATGGTTCGGTTCGGACGAGTGAGCAGGTTCGGGCGGGAGTCGGTAACGCGCGGCTTTATGCAGTTAAGGCACCAGTTTTTAGTTTCCAGAAACTGGCGATGGTGGAACCGAGTTTGGGCCCTGAGATGAAGTCAACGGGTGAAGTTTTGGGGATTGATTCTAGCTATGAAGCGGCACTTTTTAAGGCATTGGTGGCGAGTGGTATCACGTTCAAGTCAAAGGGTCAGGTGATCTTGACGGTTTGTGATGAAGATAAGGCGGATGCGGTGGGGATTGCGCAGTTGCTCACCGAGCGCGGATATCCGTTGGCAGCCACCGGCGGGACTTGTGATGCGATTCGAGCGGCGGGGATTGAATGTGAGCGGTTGAACAAGATCAAGGACGGGTCGCCAACTCTGCTTGATCGGCTGTATGCGGGGGAAGTGAGTTTAATGGTGAACACTCCGGGACCGGGTCAGGTGATGGGAAGTGATGCGAGCCGAATTCGCCGGGCGTGCATTGAAACGGGAGTTGCTTGTGTGACCAGTGTGGATACTGCGCGGGCGCTGGCGAAGGCTTTAGCGGTCTTTGAGAATCAGGAATTGGCAAGTTGCCGCACGATCCGGGAGCACGTTTCTGGGCGCAGTTAAAACATGAATTGACCTGGTAATCTGGACAGGTATGGCAGAAGAGCGGCGCGAGGAGCCGGAAGATTTTGATCAACCGCCGTCGTTTTTTCCTTATGAAGAAGCGGCAGAGCTAGATGCGATTGAATCAATGGGGGAGCCGGTGGAGGTTCAGGTTGAGGCGGTGTTTGCGGCTCAGTCTCAGGATGCGATTCAGCGTTTTGTTCTGCTTAGTGATGGAAGCCGGAAGTTGCCAATCGTGATTGGGGGGTTTGAGGCGATGGCGATTAGTTTACATTTGGATAAGCATCAGCCGGATCGCCCGATGACTCATGACTTGTTGGCGCGGGTAGTTGAGAAGTTGGGGGGGCAGGTTTTGCGGATTATCATTGATGACTTTCTGGGGTCAACATATTATGCGAAAGTTGTTTTGGAAGATGCTACGGCGGAGGAGATGGTGATCGATTCGAGACCGAGTGATGCAATTGCATTAGCGGTGCGGGCAGGGGCTCCAATCTTCGTGGCGGAAGGGATTTTAGAGCAACACGGACACTAGTTCAGTCGATTGACTGGTTGAATGCTACTTCTGAACCAAGTTCTCGTGCCTCTTGGGATTTGATCTCATCCATGCGCATTTGCAGATCTTCTGGGATATAAAGCAACGGCCAATTGGTGAGATTAGTGCCGTGGAGGGCGACGTAGGCATCGGGCAGGAATTTGGTGAAGAGTTGACCGTAATCGAGTGGCATGGCTTCTTCCCATGATGTGCCGCGCCAATTGACGGGGCCGGTATTGTATTCGTGGGCGATTACGGCAAGCTTATGAGTCGTCCAGCGGTATGTGTTGGGATCTTGACATGCGAGGCGATTTGACTGCGTAAGGGCGTCTTGAAGGTGCCGTGCGCCATCAAGGATTTGGGTCGTTTCGTTTTGCTGATAATTTCGGGCGTACGTCATGCGTTGCCAGTGGTTGTCGAGACCCAATTTTTCGGGATCTTGCTGGACTTGCATGATGCCCATGCTTGTTCGTCGTCCGAAGCCAACGAAAAGGTCTCGACTGGCGGAATCATTGAGTCGCCAAGCTCCAGGAAGGCCCTGAGCGGTTTCGACGTAGATGATGGTGGCAATCATCCAATCGGGCACGTTGAATGCGCGTGAAGCGAGTTGAATATCGTCTTTATTGCGCTCAACAATAGCCCGGGCTTCATCGCGGTTGTAGTCTAGCGATTGCAAGAACGACTTGACGGGGTTAGGAGAATGTGTTTCAACCGAGTTGTTGATCGGAGTTTTTGGGAGAGACGCGTCAGCTGCGGCAGGAAAGTAGATTGTTGGTGTCCAAAGCGCGATAGGCAACAAGAGAGCCATGCGAAGAGACTTCAGATTTCGGATCGAAGTCTGAGTTTTTTGGTGCTTTGCGCGGTTGTTTGTGCTCATTGAAGCTGGCCTATCTGAAAGGATCTTGGAGAAGGGACTACGGCAAATGTTCGGCTTGTGCTGGATAGGATACGACAGAAAAGACGATTGCGGGGGTCGGTTGGTTGTTGAACCTGGAAAAGGTCCTTACTGCAGGTCTGCAAGTCCACCAAATTTGCGGATCCGCTTTTGGTAGTGGGCGACTGCTTCGAGGAGTTCTTTTTCTTTGAACTCAGGCCATGTTGTTTCAGTGACGAAGAGTTCGGAATAAGCGGCTTGCCAGATCAGGAAGTTCGACCATCTGAGTTCGCCAGCGGTGCGGATGAGAAGATCAGGTTCGGGAAGGGTCGGGTCGTATAAGGCGGCATTGATGGATTCTTCAGTTATTTCGCCTGCGGGATTATCTTTTATGATTGTTTTGATCGCATCAAGGATTTCGGCGCGTCCGCCATAGTTGATGGCCAGGGTAAAGACGATTCCCGTGTTGTTTTGGGTGTCCTCCTTCATTTCTTGAAGGGCTTCTTGGAGTCCGAGTGGTACTTCGTGGAGGCGTCCGATGGCTTGTGCCCGAACATTGTTTTCTTTGAGACCCCGGAGTTCGTGGCGAGCAGCCTCTTCGATGAGGGCCATGAGCCCACCGACTTCATCTTCGGGGCGACGCCAGTTTTCTGCCGAGAATGCGTAGACCGTGAGGTACTTGATGCCAAGTTGAGCGGCAGTCAGGAGGACATTTTTGAGAGTCTTGTATCCTTGGCGGTGGCCCCAAAGTCTTTGGAATCCGTTGCCCTGGGCGAACCGACCGTTACCGTCCATGATGATCGCGATATGGGCGGGTAGAGCATCAAGATTGATGCCTTGTTGAAGTGCGTTGGTTTGGACAGAGTTGAGGGCGGATGCGGCCACTGAAGTGTCGCCCTTAGATTTCCATGACTTCGGCTTCTTTAACCTTTTGGACTTCGTGCGTTTTTGCAACGTATTTGTCGGTGAGGTCTTGGACGCGCTTTTCTAGCCCTTTTAGATCATCTTCGGTGATCTCTTTATTCTTTTGCATTTCGCGGAGTTCGTTTATGGCGTGGTGGCGTACATTTCGGATTGCGATGATCCCTTCTTCCGCTCTTTTGGCGACTTCTTTGCTGAGGTCTTTTCGTCGCTCTTCGGTCATTGGCGGGAAGTTGAGGCGGATGCCTGTTCCGTCGTTGTTGGGGTTGATGCCGAGATCAGAATTTTGGATCGCACGCTCAATTGCTCCGGTCATCGATTTGTCGTATGGACTGATGAGGATTTGGCGCGGTTCGGGCACGCTGACGTTGGCGCATTGGGTGATGGGAGTCGGAGTTCCGTAATAGTCCACCATGATGGGTTCGAGAATTTGCGCACTGGCTCGTCCGGTGCGGATTCGTCCGAAATCGTGGACGGTGGCCTCGACAGCACTTTTCATTTTCCTTTCGGCTTCGTTCAGAACTTCACTCATTGTGTTATTTTATCCTCCTTGGACGAGGGTGCCTTCTGGTTCGCCTTTCAGGGCGCGGGCCATTCCTCCGGATCGGTTCAAATCGAGAACGACGACGGGCATTCCGTGCTCGCGGCACATAGTGAACGCGGTTTGATCCATCACGGCAAGGTTCTGGTTGATCGCCTCGGTGAATGTCAGAGTGTCGTATTTGGTAGCGTCGGCGTGTTTACGCGGATCTTTGTTGTAGACGCCGTCTACTTTGGTAGCTTTGAAAAGGGCATCGGCGTCAATTTCGAGCGCACGGAGTACTGATGCCGTATCGGTAGTGAAATAGGGGTTGCCAGTGCCTCCGGCGAAGACGACAACGCGGCCTTTTTCGAGGTGGCGAATTGCGCGTCGTCGGATAAATGGTTCGGCAACAGCAGAGATATCGAGGGCGGACTGGACTCGGGTTGCGATTCCGGCTTTTTCGATAGCAGATTGGAGGGCGAGACCGTTCATGATCGTGCCCATCATTCCCATGTGATCGGCGACGGTTCGGTTAATGCCTCCGGTTTCGCTGAAAGCGGAGCCACGAACAAAATTGCCGCCTCCGACCACGATGGCCACTTGGGCGCCGAGGTCGTAGACGGCTTTGATTTCTTGAGCGATGTAATCAAGAGTATCGGTGTCAAGTCCGACTCCGGACTCTCCGCCGAGCATTTCCCCACTGATTTTCAGAAGGACTCGGCTGAAGCGGATTCCATCGCTCATTTTTGAATTATGCCTCTTCGGTTGCTTCTTCGCTGGATTGTCCAACGGCGAGGAGGTGGTATTGGGTGATTGATCCGCCGCCATTTTGGCTGAGATAGTCAACAACCTTGGTTTTGTTGTCCAGGTAGATCAGTTGTTCCAGCAAGACGGTTTCTTGATAGAATTCTTTGTTGATCCGGCCCTTGGCAATGTTTTCGGCGATGTTTTCAGGCTTTCCTTCTTCGAGTGCTCGTCGCTTTTGGAGGTTAAATTCTGCGTCGATAACTTCTTGCGGAATATCCTCCTTTTTGAGGAAGCTCGGCTTGAAAGCGACCACGTTGACGGCGACTTGTTTACCGGCTTCGTCGTTGTCACCAGTGTAGGTGACGACGGATGCCCATTTGCCATCATGGTGGTTGTAGGAGAGCAATTTGCCTTCGCTTGCGGTGTAGAACTCTGATGCGCGGACTTGGATGTTTTCACGAATCTTTCCAACGGCCTCGGCGATGTGCTGTTCGATGGTCAGACCATCGACGACGACATCGGTTCCAGCTTTGCCAGCGGTTAGCATTCCGTTGACCATTTTGTCAACCATGGCTTTGAAGTCATCGTTGCGGCTGACGAAGTCGGTTTCGCATTCGACGATGATTCCGGCGGCGGATTTTCCGTCAGCGGCGACAACGACTTTTGCTATTCCTTCTTTGGTTGCACGTCCGGCTTTCTTTTGTCCGGCGGCGGCACCTTTTTCACGAAGGATGTCTTTTGCTCGGTCGATATCACCGTCGGCTTCCTCGAGAGCCTTTTTACAGTCCATCATGGGCGCGTCTGTGAGTTCGCGCAGCTTTTTGACATCTTGTGCGGTGATCGGCATTAGTTTGTTTCCTCTGTTTTGGCGGCTTCTTCGGCAGGAGCTTCGGTTGCGGCCTCTTCTTTTACGTCTTCGACGGGGACTTCAGCGACGGCATCGACTTTTGCCTCAGCGGGTGCTTCGGTGGTCTTGGCTTTGGTGGATTCCTCGAAGGATCGCAGAAATTCTTGTTCCACTTCGCCGAAAGCTACGGGAGCAGACTCTTCGCCGTCAATTTCAGTTTCGGCTTCGGTTTCGGCAAGGAATCCATCTTCATCGCCTTCTTTTTCGATGGGTTTGACTTCGAGGATTGCTTCGCAGAATTTGCTGGTGACGAGGCGAATTGATCGGATAGCGTCGTCGTTGCCGGGGATGACGATATCGGCATCATCGGGATCGCAGTTGGTATCGACGATGGCCACGATGGGGATTCCGAGTTTGCGGGCTTCGAGAACAGCAATGGATTCTTTGTTGAGGTCAACAATGAAGATGCACGAGGGCATGGATTCCATTGTTCGGATACCGTCGAAATATCGGGCGAGTTTGTCTCGCTCTTCCATGCGCTTGAGACCTTCTTTTTTTGGAAGTCGGGCCAAGTAGCCTTCTTCGATCATGCGATCGAGTTCTTTCAGGCGAACGATGCGCTGGCTGATGGTCTCCCAGTTGGTGAGCATTCCGCCGAGCCAGCGGTCGGTGATGTAGTACTGACCGGACTTGGTTGCGGCTTCTTTAATCGCAGCTTGGGCTTGCTTCTTGGTTCCAACGAAGAGGACGGAGCCGCCATCTTTGACGATGTTTTGGACGAAGTCGAGACCATCTTGGAACAGTTTGATGGTTTGGTGGAGGTCAAGGATGTAGATTCCGTTGCGTGCGCCATAGATATAGCGCTTCATCTTGGGATTCCAACGTCGGGTTTGGTGACCAAAGTGGACGCCTGCTTCAAGCAGGTCTTTCATACTGAGTTCGGGCATTTATTTTGTTTTCCTTTTGTGGGTTTTAGCCGCCGGATCGCCGTCTCTTGATGCGCCCTACCTCGCCTTTGTTGTGGCGACCCAGGGGGCACGGTGATCCGTGAGAATTTGACTCAGGTTCAACTGAGCCGGAAGGATAATACCGTTTTTGCTGGAGTGAATGAGGCGGGTGTGACCCTTGGACCTTTAGCTGGAGGCACTTGTGGATGTGAACTGGAGTCGAGAGGAAATGAGATCATTCAGGCGGTCTTGTACGACTGACCATTCGGGACGGATGACGCTGAAGTAGACAGTGTCGCGGAAAGTGCCGTCGTGGATGAGTCGGTCGCGGCGGAGGGTGCCTTCTCGGGTGAGGCCGATGTTTTCCATCGCTCGCTGGGAACGGAGGTTTTTACTACTGGTGACGAATTGGACACGCTCGGCTCCCATGTCATTGAAGGCGGCTTGAATCATGGCGATTTTGACGATCGGGTTTAGGTTGGTACCTCGGTAGGGGGCGGCGACCCAGGTGTAGCCGATTTCGAGGGAATGGTTTTCGTGGGAGATGTTGTAATAGCTCGAAGAGCCGAGGACGTCGCCGGCGGAATTGACGAACACTTGGGCCATATTCGGGGACGCGATTCGGGCGGTAATGAACTCGCGAATGTGTTCGGGAGATGTGGATTTGGGCGGGAAACTGTAGAGATCCATCGTTGTGGGATCGATCAAGAGGGCGGCGTAATAGGCGTCGAAATGACCAAGGGTCAGGGGCTCGATTGTGACTCCGTGGAGAATCTTGGTGATTGGCGCGGGGGTGAAAGGTGACACTGTGTGGCGTCATTTTACTATGCTCTACTGCCCGGGAGCGAATTCAACTTTCCTGGAGGGTCAGTGCATGACAAGTCAAGGTCAGTGGTTATGCAAATTGATTTGGAGTTGCGAAGTCAGGAAACCAAATTGCAGAGAGTTTCGTATCCTGCTTAGCATGTTGACCCCCTTGGTTTTTTCGTTCCTGCTTGCGCAGTCCGATCCTGTTGAGACCGTTGTCCAGAAGCACCTTGATTCGGGGCTTTTGGGCGTTGGAGTTGCCGTTGTGGAGGATGGCAAAGTGAGGCATTTGAAGACTTATGGAAAAGGGGCGACGGCGAAGAATGATGGACATTATCGGCTAGCATCGGTGAGTAAGCAGTTTACGGCGGGGGTGATTGTTCGGCTGGTTCGGGATAAGAAGTTTGGATACGAGGATACGTTGGGCAAGTTGATGCCGGATACTCCTGCAGCATGGCATAAGGTAACGGTACGACAGTTGTTGACACATACGAGCGGGATTCCGAGTTATACGGATTCGGAGAGATTTGGGTCGGTGGTCATGAATCCGGTGACTCCGGATGGAATTTGGCAGTTTATGAAGGATGATCCGATGGATTTTGAACCGGGCACGGCATTTAAGTACAACAACACAGGTTATTGTTTGCTGGGTTCATTGATTGAGCGGACGGCAAAGAAGGATTTTTATTCGGCACTTGATTCAATTTTGCTGAAGCCAGCGGGGATGAGGGCAACCGGATCTGAGAAAAAGTTCAAAATTGTGGAGAGCTTTGGGGAGGATGGAAAATCGAGTTTTCCTCTGAATATGGACTGGCCTTACGCAGCGGGAGCGATTGTTTCTACGTTGGGAGACATGGTTAAGTGGGATCAGGCTTTAGCCGGTGCAAAGCTCTTTACAGAGGCGGAAAAGCAGTTGATGTTCAATCCGGATCCCGTAGCGAAGAGGACGGGCAACGATTATGGGTTTGGGTGGGATTCTCAATATGTTGAAGGGAAATTGTATAGTCATTCGCACACGGGGGGAATTCCGGGATTTTCTACGATAATTGAGCGGACGGTTGGTGGGGTTACAGTGATCGTTTTGGCAAACCACGAGTATTCCGGAGTTGGTGTGATGAGCAGCGAGATTCGCGAACTATTTGACCCCAAGCCAAAGCCAAAAGTCGTTGAAGATGCCTTTCCCGAATTGACAGCGAAGCATCGGAAAATGATTGATGAGCTTGTTGCCGGGAAATGTGATGAGACTCTGTTTTCGCCGGAGTTTCTCCAGAAAGCTCCTCCCGCCATGCTTCTTGCTACTTCTCAGCGATTTGCGGAGTTTGGTCCGCTGACGGAATTTGTGCTTGTGAAGTCGGAAGGAGAGAAAGCCGTTCGTAGGACTTATCGCCTCGTCTTCGGCACGACTCCCTTGACCCTGCAAGTTGCGGTTGGCGTGGATGGATTGATCACAGGAATGGTCATTCGGTAGCGATCAATTGTTCCATTGCGGGGGAGTGACCCCGTGAAGGTGGCGGATGAAGAAGTCTCGGCGTTTGCGTTCGCCGAAGGCTCCACCTCCGGTATGGTCGTATCCGGGAAGGTAGACGAATTCAAAGTCTTTATTAGCTTTGATAAGGGCATCGGCAAGGCGGAAGGTGGACTCGGGCGGAACGTTTGAGTCGATTTCGCCCACCATGAGGAGGAGATTGCCTTGGAGCTTGGCGGCATTGGTGATATTGGATTGATCGTTGTAATGGGGGCCAACGGGGTATCCCATCCACTGTTCGTTCCACCAGAACTTGTCCATCCGGTTGTCGTGACAACCACATGAGCTCACGGCGACTTTATAGAACTCTGGGTGGAAGAGGAGGGCCCCGGTGGAGTTTTGGCCACCGGCGGAAGTTCCGTAGATGCCGACGCGGGAAGTGTCCATTTGGGGGAATTTCTCGGCGGCGGCTTTGATCCAAGCGATGCGGTCGGGGAGTCCGGCATCGGCGACATTTTTCCAGGCGACATCATGGAATATTTTGCCTCGGTTGGCAGTGCCCATTCCGTCAATTTGGACGACGATGAATCCTAGTTCGGCAAGTCGTTGATTCCCGAATATGGCGGTAAAAGCTTTGGGGACGTGGCTATCGTGGGGGCCAGCGTAGATGTCTTCGATGATGGGATAGGATTTTGCCGGATCCATTTGGGTGGGGAAATGGATGATGCCGTAGATGTCGGTGGCTCCGTCGCGTCCTTTAGCGACGAATTCGGTGGGGCCAGCGATTCCGGCTTCGCGGAGGGGCTTGGCGTCACTTGACTCGATGGGGGAGATGGATTTTCCGGTTCGGTCGCGAAGGATGTAGGTTGGTGCCTTGGAAACAGTGCTGGATTTGTCGATGAAGTAGGTGAAATTAGGGTTGAAGGTTGCTTGGTGGTGGCCCGGACTGGGGGTCAGGTGAGTGAGACCAGTTCCATTCAATTGGGTTCGGTAGTAGTGAATGAAGTAAGGATCGCCCGGTTCGCGGTGATTGGCGGAGAAGATGACTTCGTCGTTGGTAAGATGCTCAATGTCACGGACGACGTAGTTGCCGGACGTTACGGGGTTAGATTTTCCGGGAGCTGTGTAACGGTAAAGGTGGCTCCAGCCTGTGCGCTCGGATTGAAAAATCAGACTTTTTTCATCGGGAGTGGGACGAAAGAAAAAGTTGCTGAGATGGATGAACGTGGGGGATTTTTCGTCAATCCACTCTGTGACCTGCGCGGATTCAGGGTTAATTTCGATTACTTTCTTTTGTTGGAAGCCGCGAATGTCGAACTCGATGAGAATGGTTGGGTTTTCTCGGTAGTACCATGTCCGCATTGGAGGTGGCGATGACCAGGGATGTCCACCGCAGATGATGGGTTCGTGGGCAACCTTTGTCACTTTTCGTGAAGCGAAGTTATAGATATGGGTTTCGCTCGCGTCGAGTTTGTCGCCGGGCTGATCGTAAAGACGGGTGGTGAGAACTGCTCGGGTGGCATTTGGAGTTGCAGAATTGAGAAATGAGACGGTTTTTCGGTCGCCAGGGATTTGAGTTTGGGCGATGATGTAGCGCGAATCAGGTGACCATAGGATGCGGTTGAGGTGGGGGATTGTGGCGACAGTCATCCACTCGGAGTCGGGTTGGTTGGGGCGGATTTGGAGATCACTTTCGTTGACGCGGGCACGGGATTGACGGTCTGGAGATAACTGGCCGCTATTGTTTTGAATTACTGGGGCTGGTTGTGGAGTATCGGTAAGGGTATTGGTCTTGGCGTCCCAGTTATATGATTTGCCTTGATTGGTGAGGGTGATGTTTTCGCCGTTGACCCGGGTGATTTGGATTGGAAGGCGATCTGGGGAAACTTCGCGGTTCAGTTTGAGAGCGAGGGCAGAAGCGAGTTTTGTGTGGTCAAAAAGGTCGGATTTGGACTTTGTGTTGACAGAGAATACGGTGAATCGGTGGGTATCGGAAGTGAGCTGTCGGCGGTAATAGAAACGGTCGTTGTCAATCCATGTGAAGGTCAGATTCCAATTGAGGACTTGGTTCGTGACTTGGTTTCCGAGGTTTGCGGAGCGACGCTGAAGTTCAGATATTTCTTGGGTGGTTGGTTGGTAAGGGGGAAGTTTGGCGGATGCAATTGTTACGACAAAGGCTATCGGCAGAAGGGCGAACGCTCGCATTGGCGTAATTTACCCTCAATGATTTAGGGTTAAAGCATTGAAATTTTGGGGTTTATTGGGGATGTGCGGAATTGGTTGCTTTGTCTTATCGCGGGATTGGCGATGGTGGGATGCGTTGCCGAGCCGCCTGAGGCCCCTGGAGCAGTCCAAGTTGATATTTCAGTGGGTTTCCGGAATCAGGAGGCTTTGCGGGAGCACTGGTCTAAGCACGGGCGACAGTGGGGCAAGGTGACGATGGGGGAGTATTTGTACTTAGCTCAAGAACTTCGAGACACGGAGGCTGACGGGAGGAATGTGATTGTGGGGTTTCGGAATGATGGGGTGGTGACGAAGTTTGATCGGCGGGATGGTGAGTTTATTGCGTACAACCGGAATAAGGTGATTCGGACGTTTTTCAAGCCGGATGATGGGGAGCGGTATTTTAGTCGGCAGATGCGGCGATGACGAAGTATTTACTGGGGATGGGTTTGGCTTGCAGGTAGAGTGAGCTTTTAGAAGCGTATGGAATCCAAGTTATTGCTGGGGGATGGGTTTGAGGTTGCGGGACGTCGCTTGGGGGCGAGTGGTGATGCGGTGGGGGAAGTTGTTTTCAATACGGGGATGACTGGGTATCAGGAGATTTTGACCGACCCAAGTTACGCGGGGCAGATTGTGGTTTTTACCTATCCGATGATTGGGAATTACGGAATCAACGAGGATGATTTTGAGAGTGATCGCATTCAGGTCGCGGGGATTGTCGTCAGGGAAGCTTGCAAAGATCCAAGCAATTGGCGGAGTCGGCGTACATTAGGTGAGTTGCTCGAGGAACGGGGTATTCCGGCGATTGAGGGGGTTGATACTCGGGCGTTGACACGTCGGATTCGGTCAGCGGGGGTCACTATGGGTTTGGTTACGAATGAGCTAGGTGGTGCGGCTGAGCGGCTTGGAGCTGCCGAGAACTATGGAGATCAGGAATTTGTTGGCGTTGTATCGACAAAAGAGAATTACGGTTGGGGGTATGGGGGTCGCGAAGACTTTGGAGAGTCGGGCGATGGCTATAAAGCGACCTTGGCGGTTCTGGACTGTGGTTTGAAGTTCAACATTTTGCGTCGGTTTGCGGCCTTGGGAATCCAGAGCAAAGTGTTCCCGCATACGGCGAGCGCGGATGAGATTTTGGCGAGTGGTGCCCATGGTGTTTTGCTCAGTCCGGGGCCTGGCGACCCGGCAAAACTGGCAGGGGTTGTCGAGACGGCCAAGAAATTGCTCGGGCAAAGACCGATGTTTGGCATTTGTTTAGGCAACCAAATTTTATGTCAGGCGGTTGGGGGATCAACTTACAAATTGAAGTTTGGACACCGTGGGAGTAATCATCCGGTGAAGGATTTGGAGGATGGTTCGGTTACGATAACTTCTCAGAATCACGGCTATGCGGTGGATGCAGACTCGCTAGATGAGTCGGTTGCAGTAGTTACCCAATTGAATGTAAATGATGGAACGGTTGAGGGAATCCGGGTTAAGGAGGCGGATGCGAGTTCGATTCAGTATCATCCGGAGGCGGCACCGGGGCCCTGGGATAGTCGGAAATATTTTGTTCAGTTTGTTGATCGGATGATTCAGGCGAAATAACGCGACTTTTTGGGTTATAGCCGGGTAGGTTAACGTTATGAACGTTCGGACGTTATCGGCGATTGCTTTGGGGTTAATGGGGGCATTTGCGCTTGCGGGTTCAGGAATGACTCGCGATGAGGTGTTGAAAGCGGAAGGGTACATCAAACCATCAGCGGAGATTGAAAAAGCTGTGATGGCTCCTTGGAACAAAAATGTTATGGGAGGATCGCTCAATTCTCAGAAGACACACATGCTCATTACCGATGCAGGCGGACTCGTTGGTTTGGAAGCTTTGGGACGGAATCACCGAATTTTGGGGGGAATGGCGATTGATTTGGTCGCCGAGCGCGATCGTGATTTGACGATCCGATCGTTGGATGGGATGAGCGTGATTGAAGTCGCCACGGGAGCAGTTATTGCAATTCAGTTGCCGAAGGGTGTTGAAGCAAACGGGCCAAGGTGGTCTCCGGACGGGCTCAAGATAGCATTTGTGGGGGTGACGGAACGAGAGACTTCTCTTTATGTTGCAGATGCAAAGACGGGAAAGGTCAAAAAGGTGATGGATGGCCTGCGGATGACGGAAGTCACGTCCATGGACTGGTTGGCAGATTCCAAGCGGGTTGTGGTTCCGGTTCGTCCTGAAGGATTGAAGATGCCCGTGTTTGGTCAGCTTCCGATGGGGCCAAAGGTGCGGAACAGCGATGTGAAGCCGGATCCGTTGCGAACCTGGCAGAGCATGTTGGAGACGCCTGAAGATATCGCGCTTCTGAAGTATTTGCTTACGGCACAAATTGGAATTGTTGATACGGACAACGGTCGAATGAAGCGTATTGGAGAGCCAAGAATGTTGATGTCAGTGGATGCGGGGCCGTTTGCAAAGGGGTTTATTGTGAATGAGCACGAAGGCGAATTCAGTTATCTTTTCCCGGCAAGCTCAATGGCAACCAAGCGTTCTTTGCTGGATGAAAATGGCAAGGAAGTCGCGGTGTTGGCTTATTCTGGTCGCCGAGAAGTACCGATCAAAAAGGAAGATCAGCCAATTACTCGGACTGGTTTGCAATGGCGACCGGACGGAGCGGGCTTGAGTTACCTTCGGGATGAAGAATTACCGAAAGACTCCAAAGAGAAAGCAAAGAAGCAACTTGTTTTGTGGAAGGCACCTTTTGGTAAGGATGATATTGAGGTTGTTTTTGAGCAAGCTGATGCCTTTAGCCTTGTCGGCTACGGAAGTGACGAACAGTCGGTCGCGATTAGCAAAGTGAACGGAAAGAAGACGGAGTTTTCCGTGTTTAAGCTGGGAGACAAGACTGAGCCAAAGAAAGTATGGGAGACAAGTTCTGACACTGATTTTTACTCTTCGCCGGGCACGTTGATGTTTGAAACGAAACCGGGGTTTGGTCGAGTCGTTCGGATGTCTGCGGATGCAGGGTCGGTTTTCTTGAGCGGCACTCGGTACTTCAAGAACCCCGAGGAACTGGCCCCCAGACCGTTTGTTGATCGGCTGAAACTTGATGGTGAGATGAAGCCGGAGCGACTTTGGGAAAGTTCGGCGGATGCATTTGAGTCTGTGGATATGCTCGACGATGGGACGAAGTGGTTGATCAATCGCCAAAGTGCGACGATGATGCCTCAGATATTCTTTAAGTCTGGCAGTAGCGAAAAACAACTCACGAACAATGTGGATTACCTTCCGGAAATATCGGGTGCGACCCGGAAACGCATTGTGGTGACCCGTGCGGATGGGTTCAAATTCCATGTGAATGTGACGATTCCGGCGGGAGCATATAAGGCTCCGGCGTTCTTCTGGTTTTATCCCACTGAATACACTGACCAAAAAGTTTATGATGAGAGTCAGCGGACTCACAACAAGAATCGATTCCCGGTCGTGAGGAGTTCATCGCCAGAGATTCTTCTGAAGGAAGGTTACGTTGTCGTTGATCCAGAGTGCCCGATTACGGGGTCAGAGACTGAAGCGAATAACACGTTTACTCACCAGCTTCGGAATAACTTGAGCGCGGTTATTGATGCGCTGGCCGAGGAAGGATGGATTGATCGTAACAAGCTTTCGATAGGAGGTCACTCTTACGGTGCATTTGGCACGGCAACGGCCCTGATTCACACTCCGTTCTTCAAGGCTGGGATTGCGGGGGCAGGGAACTACAATCGTTCTTACACCCCGTTTGGGTTCCAACGCGAGCCACGATCATTGTGGGTTGCGCGAGAGATGTATCAAGACATTTCTGCGGTCTGGCACGCAGAGAAGTTGACGGGGGCGCTGCTGATGTACCACGGTATGCAAGATCAGAATATGGGAACGTTCCCTGAACACTCTGAGCGAATGTTTATGGCATTGGAAGCACTTGGTAAACCGGCGGCTCTCTACATGTATCCCTTTGAAGATCATGGTCAGATTGCGATGGAAACGCGGTTGGACATGTGGGCCCGCTGGATTGCTTGGTTAGACAAATGGGTCAAGAATCCGGATGTTCCCAAGCAAGAAGAATCAAAGCCTGAAGGTGGAATCCCGCCTTTGGCGTGGAAAGTGGATTTGCAGGGCTAAGCCGGAATTTCTTCGGGAAAGATCGGCTCGGATTTGTGGTCGTGGGCGCCTGATTCAATGTCGGAAGCTTGGCTGAGGGCGAATTCTCTGAGAAGGGGTTCGCTTTCTGTTTCGGCAGATTCTCGCAGAGCTCGAACAACTTGAGATCGGTGGTCGGGTAACCACTCGACAAGATGGAAAACCGCGTGCATGGCGGAACGTCGCCCAATTTTGCTCGGAGAAGTGAGGCAGGCGATGAGAGCTTCGGCGGCGGGTTCGTTGCAGAAGTGTCCGCCTAGGACGACTCCGGCTTTATAGATTGTTCGAGCGAAGTCATCGGGGGCGTGAGCCATCAAATTGTGGACGGCGGTCACAACGGCTTGGACTTCAGCTTCCGAACGGCAGAAAGCTTTGTAATCTTCAAGCATGTCAAGGACACACCACTGGGCCGTGCGGCGGTTGGGGTGGAGATTATCGCTGAGGATAGTAACGAAAGCTTCGGCAAATTGAACCCGCGAAGCTCGCTTTTCAATTTCAATAACGGCGGTGTAAGCGACATCACGATCATCAGCAAAAAGCAGGGCTGCGAGTTGCGGATTGGAGAGCTCACTGATTTGACCGTGGAAGCGATTTTCCAACCCGATGGCCCGGCTTATCGAGTCCATTCTTTCAAACCATGGGGCGGCGCCGCTTTCGAGTTCGGCTAGGACTTCATCGAGTGATGAACCTCGAGCTTCGTTCCAGAGGTTGATGATTCGCCCAAAAAGTCCCTGTTCGGTTTCGGCCCATTGGACTTCGTATTCCTCACCTCGGAAGATGTGGGAACTCGATTCTCTCCAGTCACTAGACGTCACATGGTAGTCCCGGCTGATTGCGTGTGGGGGCCAATGAAACGCATGGCGATGACCGGGGTCGAGAGCAGGCACAGGCTGACCGAGAGGGTTTGCCCGTTTAATTGCTTCGGTAACTCCGGCGAGGACTTCTTTCGAGGTTGCGTTCATTCCTTGATTTCGTATAGCGTTATGGGGCTTCCTCAGGTTCCAAGATTTCGGCGATAGACTTAGCCATCGCTTTGAGATGGAGGGTTGTCATTTGATCGAGCCCTGGTTGTTTTAGTTTAGCCGCGATTTGGGGTTGGAGAGTTTCCAGCCAGAGATTGGCGATGAGTTTTCCATCGGGGTGTATGGTTCCCGCTTCAGCGTCAACTTGGTTGATCAGATTTTCGAGTGAGTAGGTTTGGAGGTCACGGCGGAGTGGTGTAATTGACCCGGGTTTGGTCAACTCAGCGAAAATGCCCTCGACGAATAGCTTGTAGTGGGTTTGCAGGGTGTATTTTGGTTGATTGCCCTTGAGCTTGAATTCGTTCTCCAAGATATTGGCAATTCGATCTGGACTCATGAGGTCAGCGGCGGTCAGCATTTGCTGGGTTGCGATGTAGTTGCGGAGAGGGGCATTGTAATCGCTCCCTCCAGCATTGGGGTCTTGAGCCATGTTCAGAAGCACCTCTTGACTTAAATTGAGGGAGTTGACGCTCAGGGCCGTATCCATGATGAAGTTCATCGCATCGGTTTGCTGCTTTGCGCTTACTGGTTGGAGATTTGGCATTTCACTGGTATCTCCTCGGAGATGGCGTCGGAATTCGATTCCACCGATGGTTCGAGATGCCACAGAAGCGTTGCGGAAGGTTGTCCGAATGGTTCGCAGGAGGAGGCTATTTCGACGGGCGTAGCTCTCTCCGAAGCTGGTGGCGTTATTGATCGCATAGTTTCGGAGGAGGGTGGCGGCTCGATCGTTGACTTTAAGCGATTCGACGAGGTCGGAGCCGAGATCCCAACGGACGCTGAGAGGATTGAGGCCGTCGGCATCTTCATCGGTGAGGTAGAGCAAACCAGGTTGACCGTATTTGCGGGCGATCTCTCCGAGGGTGAATTTTTCGCCTTCGGTTGTTCGATTTGTAATCTCGCTGTAGCCGTACTCGATGGCCCAGTTGTCATATGGTCCAACGACGGGGTTGTAGTAGCCAGGGTGACCTTCGAGAATCGCAACGAGGTTAAGGGGGGTGTAATCCATAACGCTTGCGGCAACGGCGGAATTCTTGATGCCTTCGTAATCTTTGAGGTCTTGCGTTGACTTGTAGGTTGATGCAGCAAAGTTGTGTCGCAGACCAAGACAGTGCCCAACTTCGTGGGCGACAAGGTCGGCAACCATGAGTCGGACATATTCTTTTTCGTCGACGGGAACACCCTTGGCTTTCATCAAGTTGTAGGCGAAAGCGGCATTTTCGGCAAGTCCGTTGGCATGATTGCAGTTCGTCCGACTAAATCCGTGCTTGTGGAGTGTTGGGTCAACTTGGGTTTGAATCAGAGATTCTTTGGACTCCGAATCGAACCACGGTTTGTGTTGAGTACGACCGATGACTTCGTCTCGGAATTCCGTGAATGCACCGGCGGGGTAGTTAGCATCAATGGTCACGCCAGAATTCAAGATTTCTCCGGTGATGGGGTCGGGCCGGAACCATGCGACTGCATAGGCTTGGTCGGTGGTCATCGTCCATCGGACGACGTTATAGCGACCATCAGCATGGTTGAAATCATCGTGATTCGGGGCATCTCTAACAACGAGAGCGTTTTTGAACCCAGCTTTTTCGAAAGCGGATTGCCAATAGAGGATGCCATCACGGACGCCTTGACGGTAGTACTCGGGGATTGAGTCATCTAGGTACCAAACGATCGGTTTAACCGGTTCGGACAGTGCGGCGGAGGGGTCTTTCTTCTTGAGGTTATAGCGTTGGATCAGACGGGTTGTTCGGTCGGGAGTATTGAACTTAGCGACGTCGAAGAAGTCTGTAGTGAAATAGCCGACTCGGGGATCGGCGAGTCGGGGTTGGTAGCCAGTATCGCGGCGAAACCAGAGATTGTAGTTGATGGTGAGGGGAAGGCTTCGCGAATCGGCTAGGGGCGGGCCGGAGATTCCAAACAGGGCCGCGAGGAGCGCAGCAAGGCCACCGTCATCACCCCCGCCAAGTTTTTTGAAATGGAGTTGATACCGAACGACGGAGTTTTCGGGGAAACTGCGGATTGACTCGACGGCAAAGTTTTGCTTGTCGGGAATGTATCCTGGTCCAGCGACTCCGGTTGCCGAACGAACGTTGAAGAGTTCACCGTGGAAGAAGTCGGTCGCGTTGATAAGGATGAGTTTTTTGATCGGGTCCTCTGCTTCGATGGAGTAGTTTTCGAGAATTGCGTGAGGGAATGATCTTTCACTTGTCGTGGCCAAAGGGTTTGACTTGTCGAATCGATACTTGAGATTTGGTTTGACGAGCTGAATGTCTTCGGCGGGTCCACGTCGGAATTCGAACACGTCTATTGCATCGGCGTTGAGGGGGTCTCCGGCTTGGAGGCCATCGGTACCGACACCCACGGCAATGGTGGCTTGGGCGCAGAAAAGCTTGCCGAGTTGATCGTGGGTGAGTTCGATGAGGATTTCGTTCTTGCGTTGATAAAATGTGAAATCGCCAGTGAATTTCTTGAGATCTTTGATTTTCTCAGCGTATTTTTGGGCGGCTTTTTGATCTTCGGTGAGTTCTGGTTTGGCGGGTTGCTCTTGGGGCTTGGTTTCGGGTTTTGATTGAGCGGGGGCGAGGGATGGTGTTCCGAGAATTGCGGCAAGGGCTAGAACGGCGAGAAGATTGCGCATAGCGGTTGGGATATTTTGGACGAGTTGAGGTTCAAAAAACCAGATTTGGTAGCGATTGAGTCCAAATAAAAAACTCCGGAAAACACGGCGGGTGTTCCGGAGTTTGTGATTGAGTTCCAGCTTAATTAGTTAGCTTTTGCGTTGGGCTCGTCGTCATCGACGGTTTTGAGTTCATCAAATGAGCGTTTGCCTTCTTCGACACCTTTTTTGAATTCGCCCATGCCCCGACCGAGTCCGCGCATCATTTGGGGAATTTTTGCTCCGCCAAAGAATAGTAGGATGAGGACGCCGATGGCGATGAGCTCGGGGGTGCCAAGAAATGCGATGCTGTTGAGGAGAATGCTCATGGTTTTAATTCCGCCGCTTTAGGTTATTATACGGTGGTTTGCCCCTGAACTAGACGGTTCAGGGGCGGTTTGGTTCAATTTTGCTTATTGATTGATGTCAACTTTGGTCTTTTTGCCGGTTTGATCGGTGACGACCATTTCACCGTCCGTACCCATTCGGTACCACCCTCGGGGTTGGCCCATCATTTTAGGGGAATCCTTGAAATCTTTCTCCTTGAACGGCTCAGCGATGTTGCGTCCGGTGGATGTTGTTTCAAAGAACATTACTGTATCGGCAGGATCTTTGAGATCCGTGATCTTTTTGCCCGCGATTTCGGGGTTGTATGCGATGTACGTGTTTACACCCGTGGTGCTACATTTGAAGTCACCGGATATGTCGCTCACGTTGCCCCAATCTTTCATTGGGCCAGGGGCGTCCTTCAACTCATCCTTCATGCTAGTTGAGTGCTTGGTGTAGTAGGGAGCAAGTTCATCCTGCCAAGACTCGGCGGGCGGGAAGACACCCTTCTCTCTGACGTATTCGTCCATCGCTTTATCGAGCGTGGCGAGGGAGAACATGCACGGAAACATATCTTTTGTTTGGTTGAAAACGGTTGCAGTCATCGCACCAAATGCGATGATAGCGATACAGCAGAATGCGCCGAGGGCAACGAAAATCCAAACGAGGGGGTTAGTCCCTTGCTTTTTGGGGACACCCATTCCAGGGGGCGGAGCATAAGTCATTTCAATAGAATATACCGAAGTGAGATAGACTCAGGTTGCAATGAACCTTGAGAAGTCTTATCCGCCGGGTGTTGACAAGTTGGCGAGATTGATCAACGATGATGCCGATTTGCATGTTTATGCGGTGATGGCGGCACGGGAGGCAGTTCAGGCGAATGGAGATTGGGAAGCGATGGCTCGAGAACGGTTTTTGCGGCGCGTTTCGCCGGGATTATCTCCGGTGATCAACATGAGCGGGGTGGTTTTGCACACGGGACTAGGGCGAGCCAGGTTGGCTCCCGAGGTTGCGGATGCGGTGGCGAGTGCGGCGGGTAGTCACTCGCCGGTTGAGTATGATTTGGACTCTGGTCAGCGTGGGGATCGCCAGGATCATGTTCGGTGGTTACTCACGGAATTGACAGGCGCGGAGGATGCGCTGGTGGTGAATAATTGTGCGGCGGCAGTCGTATTGGCTCTATCGGCGGTGGCGGGAGGGGGTGTGGTTGCGCTTTCTCGGGGGCAGATGGTGGAGATCGGTGGTCACTTCAGGATGCCGGACATTATTAAGATGTCGGGGTGTCAGTTGGTGGAGGTGGGGTGTACAAACCGAACGCATCTCATTGATTTTGAGACGGCGATGGGTGAAGAGCCGGGAGTACTTTTGCGCTGTCATCAGAGCAATTTTGCTCAAGTAGGTTTTGTGAGTCAGCCAGATCCCGCTGAGCTCGCTCAATTGGCGAAATCGAGAGGTTGGCGATTTGTGGATGACTTGGGGAGCGGTTGCTTGGTGGATACAGTTCGATATGGATTACCGAAAGAGCGGACGTTGCGGGAGGCGGTCAGTGATGGGGCTGATTTGGTTTTGGCGAGCGGGGACAAACTTTTGGGTGGCCCTCAGGCGGGGATTTTAGTCGGTAGTCGCGAAATGATTGGACTCTGTAAAGCCCATCCATTGGCGCGGGCGATGAGGGTAGATAAGTTGACACTTGCGGGTCTGGAAGCAACATTGCGGATGTACTTGGAGGGGCGGGAGACGGAGATTCCGGTTTGGGCGGCGTGCTCGAAGTCCTTGGATGAGATTCGGCGGGATTGTTTGGCATTGAAGAAGGCTTGGGGATCAGGAGTTGTTGGTATTGGTACGACTGAACTCGGTGGTGGGAGTTTTCCGGGGGTTGGAGTGCCAACTTGGCGATTCGGACTGGGGACAGGTACAGAGGATGTCGCAAGGCGTTTGAGAAAAGCGGGGATTATTGGACGGATCGAAGATGGTCAGATTTGGCTTGATCCGAGGACGGCTACTACTGAGGAGATTCGGGAGGCCCGTTGGGTTTTGAAGGCAATCCGGGAGAATGAATCAGATGAGATTTGATATAGAGCGAGCAGAAGGGGCGCGGATGACGGCACTGGGGGCGGAAAGTGAACTGTGGCTGAGATATTTGAGGATTCGGGACTGGGTGATGAAGCTGGGGCCGGTTATGGGAATGAAGCCGGAGGATGAGCTGGGCTGGCGGACGTTTGTTTTGGTCGTGGACTGCTTTCCGGGGGAACCAGAGGATCAGGAACTCGAAGCGGAGGCTACGGCTTTTCTCAGGGAATGGATGAAGCCTGGGCATCCAGCTTTGCTTGATTCGCATGAGGCGGTTTTGCTGCTTGATGAGTTGATGGAGCAGGAGAAGATTCCGGCGGATGAGGCACTCGACCGGATGGGGAATTTGAAGGAATTGCCGCTGAGCGATGAGGTGATGGCGGGTTTGATGGCGGTTGTTCCGCAACCGGAGCCAGACATGATGGCGATTCCGGAGGACGTTCTTGGCACGAACGAGATCTGAGGTTTTGCGGGGGTTGGCGGTTGACTCTGGCGCAGTTGACCGGATTGATCGACTCCAGGTGATGGTCGTGGCGATGGGGGACGCCCTTGGGATGGATGAGGCGGAACTGTGGGGGTGGCGGACGGTCTTAGTTGTGGGAGAAGCAGGCCAGAGTTTGGGGGCGGAAGCGTTTGGGGAGATTTTGCCGGAGTGGATGGAAACTCGGGAGGAATATTTGTTCCGGCAGAGTTGTTTGGTAGCGGAAGCTTGGGATTCGGCGTGGCTGGCGGATGAGGAGGATTTGCGACGGGTGGTTGTCGGTGCCGTGGGGTCGGCAGTTGACGAACGGGTTTTGTCGGCGTTTGAGTCGGTGGTAGATGCGATTGTGCCGCTGAGGAAGGGGTGATTTATTGTTCAACGGCTCATCGGGTAGGAATTCGAATATTATTAGCTGAGCCAGTCTTGGGCCGCGGTATCTCCGGCAACAAAGCCGGTGGCCCAGGCGGCCTGAAGGTTGTATCCGCCGACAGGGCCAGCGATGTCGAGGACTTCACCGGCGAGGTAGAGCCCCTGGACGATTTGGGAACGCATGGTTTGGTTATCAACTTCATCCAGGCTGACGCCTCCGGCAACGACTTCACCTTTATCGAGAATGACTTCTTCCACTTCGCCAATTTGCCAGAACTTCATGGTTTGGGCAAGGATGTTGAGTTGTTTTTTGGAGACGGCTTGGGCTCGGGCATCTTCGGGGATTTCTGCCACGGCGAGAAGAAAGGGTGCAACTGAGTTAGGTACGAATTCTTCGACAATGGGGCGGATGAAGTGATTTGGTTTTTGGGCTTTGAAAGTTTGGAGATCGGATTGGAACTCTTCGAGTTTCACGGTTGGGAGAAGGTCAATTTCAAGGTTTGCGGCGGCGGTGTGCCAATGATCGCTGACCTCACGGGATATTCCGAGTGCGCATGGGCCGGAGACTCCGTGGTGGGTAAAGAGGAGGTCGCCTTGCCATCGGGCGATTTCTTTGTTGTTCACTCGAGCTTTGAGAATAATGTTTCGGAGAGAGACGCCCGCTTTGACGGCTTGCCGTTTGAGGCCGATCTCCATGGGGGCGAGGGCGGCGCGGATGGGGACGATGGTGTGACCGAGGGTTTTGGCCCAGGGGAATCCATCACCCGTGGTGCCGGATCGTGGATAGCTGGAACCCCCAGTACAGAGAATGACGTGCTCGGTGGGGATGAGATCAGACTCGGTTCGCACTGCGGAAATTCTGCCTCCGGGGGCGACAATTTCGGTGACGGGGGAATGGAATTTGATCTTTACCCCGGCTTCATCGAGATAGGTGTGGAGGATGCGGACGACATCTTTGGCGGTTTGATCAACGGGGAAGATGCGGCCATCGGGGCGGGTGTAGACGCGGAGTCCCCGTTCGGTGAGCATGTCAATGATTCGCGTATTGAGGAATCGGTAACAGGCGGGGCGAATGAAATTTGCTTCGTTTTTGCGGAAAGCTTTCAGGACGTGCTCGATTGGGCCGTCGTGAGTGATGTTGCATTTCCCTCCGCCCGAGATGAGAATTTTTGTGCCGATGCGGTCGGTTTTTTCGAGAAGGAGTACGGGTACGCCTTGGGTCGCTAATGTGTGGCTCGCGATGATTCCGGCGGCTCCGGCCCCGATGACGACGACCGGTTGCTTCATGTCATCCGCATGATACCGGGTGACTTAAAGAAGGTTGTGGTTGGGTCGGGCTTGCCACCAATCCACATCGCGACCGCGGAAGGTTGGAGTTTGGCCGATCTGACGGGCATTGTAGACACCAGGAATTGGACCGACGGGCCACTTTTGCAGATATTGCCTTGTTACGAGGTTATTGTTGCTGCATCGCCCGGTCTGACCGCTCCGGAGTCCTTCTTCGAGAGCGCATCGGCTCTTGGCATCGTCAATTTGTTTGAGATTAGCGATGATGGTCTTGAGGCGTGTTGCCTTTCTGGCCTTGAGAAGATTTGGAACTGCGATGGCGAGAAGCATCCCGATGATCAGGATTACGACCATCACTTCCACGAGGGTGAAAGCTCTTGATTTTTGATTGGTCGTTTGGTTGAACAGCATCGGCACTTCCGAAGGGGTCAGACTGACCCAGGTAAATGTTCGGATGCTGAATTAGTTGTCTTTAGTGATTTTTGCATTTGGGAGTGAACATGGTCAAAGGTATTGGAGAGGAGTAGGGTAACTTTCGCCATGGATCAGTTGGTTTTTCATGGTCAGTTTTGGCAAAAAGAGTGCGGTTTCGAAACAAGAGTTTGCGATTGTTGGGCTTGGCCGGTTTGGAACAAGTCTGGGTCGGAAGCTCGTCGAGACGGGACATACGGTGTTGGGTTGTGACCGAGACCCGGGCTTGGTGCAACGCTATTCGCACCTCCTGACGCAGACAATCGCTTTAGATTCGACCGATGAAGAAGCTTTGAAAGAGATTGACATCGTCAGTTACGATACGGTCGTGGTGGCAATTGGAACAAATTTTGAGGCTAATCTGTTAACATCTGTCGGCTTGAAGTCGCTTGGCGTTCGGAATTTGATCTGTAAAGCAACGACTGAGATGCAGCGTGACATTTTGCTGCGGGTTGGGGTTGACCGGGTGGTGCTGCCTGAGTTTGAGGCGGGGGAACGGCTTGCGACTTTGATTACTTCGCCAACGGTGGTTTCACAAATGATACTGTGCCCCGGATACCGGATCAGTGAGGTGGCTGTACCGAAAGGGATGGTTGACCGGAGCTTGGAAGATGCAGATATCCAAGGGAGGTTTGGATTAACGGTGGTTGCATTGCAACGAGGCGCAAGCGTAATCCCGACACCGAAGAAGTCGACGGTTTTGCGTGAAGAAGATTTGTTGGTTGTTCTAGGTTCCGATGAAGCAGTTCAGAAACTCAGTAGCCACGTCTAGGTTTTCGGCTCTGAGTCGGCGAGTCCCAATTGCGGTGCGGTTGGTGTTGGGATTGGTGCTTTTGGTTCTCGTCGGGACGACCCTTTTGAGTATGCCAATGTCAGATATTGGCGGAGCGGTGTCAGTACAGGAGGCACTTTTTACTTCGGTCAGTGCGTTGGCAGTGACGGGTTTATCAACGATCACGCCATCAACTGATTTGTCGCCAGCGGGGAAAGTTATATTGATGTTGTTGATTCAAGTAGGAGGGGTGGGCTATATGGTTTTAGCGATACTGGTATTTAGATTGTTGGGTCGGAGCATTTCGCTGACCGATCGGATGGCATTGCAAGATTCGCTCGGTTTGATCAATTTGGGCGGGATTGTTCAGCTTTCGATTCGGGTTTTTATGACGGTTTTGGTCATAGAGTTTATTGGCGCGGTACTGCTCTTTTTCCTGTGGAGCAATTCTGGGCCCCTGGTCGGTAAGCCGCCGGGTTACATTGCATTTTTCGCAATGTTTCATGCGGTGTCAAGTTTTTGTAATGCCGGCTTTGATATTTTCAATGGGAAATACGTTTTCCCCACTGATACGGGGACTTTGGCAATTCTGAGCTCATTGATTTATGTAGGTGGCCTGGGGATTCCGGTTTTATTTGATGCAATTACGACTCGGAATATCCGGAAATTCAGTTTGCATTCTAAGTTGACGTTGCTTGTTGCGACAGGGCTTGTTTTTTGGGGTGCCTTTGCGATTTTTGTATCAGAGTCTGTTCCGGGTGGGATGCTTGACGGCCTTTCTTTCTGGCGGGCTTTTGAACTATCTTTGGCCCAGTCAGTGAGCTGCCGAACGGCGGGATTTGCGTTCATGGGCTCGTTAGGCGAATTGCAATCATCTTCAGTGATGGTTATGGTGACTTTGATGTTTGTGGGATGTGGACCGGCATCAATGGGGGGTGGAATCACCACGGGGACATTTGTATGCCTTGTTTTGGCATTGGTGAGTTATGTGAAGCGCCGAGATACACCGGTGGTTTGGGGGAAAGCAATTCCGGGAGAAATGGTTCGCAAGGCGGCGGCGGTTTTGACGGTTGGCTTATTTGTTGTTTTGACGGCAACTTGGCTGATCTTGATCACACATCCAGGCTGGAGTTTGGAAGAAGCAGTATTTGAAGTTGTTTCAGCGTTTGCGACATGCGGACTGACTTTGGATCGCACCCTTGACCTTTCGATTTTTGGGCAATATGTGATTATGTTTATGATGTTTTGGGGTCGCTTGGGGGCTTTGACAATTTTGTTTGCCTTTACCCGACCGAGCGGCCCCAAGCGGCTTCGCTATCCGGAAGAAAAGATTCTGATCGGTTAAAGATCGTAGGTTGTTTTTTTGGCGACGGCAACGGTTCCGCCATCTTCTTTGCGTTGAAGTTGGAGTTCGAGGAAATCGTAAAGTTTGTTGACGCTGGGGACAAGGACGAAGAACACGACAGAGGCGAGGATTGCCATTCCGATGGCAAAGACCCACCAGGCATTGAAGAACGCCCATGCTGCGAGGCCGGCAATTGCGGGGAGTTCGTAGATTGCACCGGCGGTAATGATTTTGCCTTTGACGACATCAGAACTGAAGTCGTTATGGTTTTCCAGGCTAGCAAGTAGGGGTTTGATGGCGATGGGGAAACCGACGGCGGCGATGACGATTCCGGCGATCAAACAAAAGAGGGGAAGGGTGAGTTCAGCATCTTTTTGAGCCAATGATGGGGCGAGGAAATAGGCACCCACTCCAAGGCCACCCATAAGGATGACGAACCAGATCACGACGAGTCGGAGGTTTTGGCGTTGGTCGGCGTAGGGTGATTTCGGGTTAGCCATGATAGTTGTGTTCTTGCCCGCAATTGTATCCCAGGTCACGATGATGGTGGGTCAGGGAATGATTAATCTTTAGATCATTGGGCTTCGAGAGGGACGCCGTACTCGGCTCCGACGGCAAAAATGTGGTCGTCTTTGTTGACGAGCTTGACTGTGTGGGAGTCGGCTTCACCTACTGGAACGGCGGACTGCCAGACTGGGGAGGTTGTTTCGCGGTGGTAGACCACATATTTGATTCCGGGCGTTGCTTTCCATGTGATCGTAGTGTCGTGGGTTTGGTCGCGTTTGATTTGGACTTCTTGTGGTGAGTCGCCCGCTTGGGCTAAGGTCGCCATGACGGCAAGGTTTGCGGCGGCAACACGGGCGAGGTAGTCGAAATCCATTTTGTCGATAGTGTCATCGGGAGTGTGCTGGTGAGCGAACTCTTCGTGGACTTCGATGAACCGGACGGCGTTGAAACCGGCGCTGGCGAAGGGGGTATGGTCGCCTCCTCGACCGAATCGGTCACGCCGAAAGACGAGTTTCGCGCGGAATTCTGGTTGGGTTTCGCGGATGATGAGTTCGACAAATCGGGCGAGTTCGCGGGAGTTGTGGGTTTCGGCTTCTTCGGAGAAAATGCGGATGCTTTGATCGTCCTTTTGACCGCTGAGGTTGGAGGAAGAGCCGACTGTGTCGTTGTTGAGCATGGCGTCGATGATCCAGTTTTCGGACTTGGCGCGGGCGGCGAGGGCGGTTGCTCCGAGGAGGCCCTGTTCTTCGCCGGTGAAGGCGATGAATTGGAGCGTGTTGGGATGAGATTTGGCGGCAAGGATTCGGGCGATTTCCGCTGTGACCGCGACTCCACTAGCGTCATCGTTGGCACCGGGGGCGGGGCCTTCTTCAGGTTTGACGCTCAGGTTAAGGCTGTCGAGGTGTCCGCCGATGAGGATTCGGTTAGGCCTGGTTCCGGGAAGGGTGGCGATGACCTGAGTGCATGGAGTGGGTTCAGGGATGCGCCGCCCCTGGGGGAGGGTGTAGTCCATCAGTTCGACCTGGAGGGCATTGTGTTGGTGGAGTTGGGCTTTGAGGGCTTCGCAAGCGGGGCGGAGGTTGGGAGAGAGGGAGTTTCGGGTGGGGAAAGCGGTGAGAAGTTCGACGGTTTGGCGGAGGTGTTTGGGGTTGGGGATGTCGAGGGGGGCGAGGATGGCTTTGAGGTTCACGGGTTTAGGTTGGCATATTTGCTTAGGTCGCACAATCTGAACTTTTCGGCATGGAATTAAATCAATTGTCATGCATTTGATGCCAAACAGTTCGAGACACTTATACCGAAGCTGATCTATTTGTTGAAGTGAAGCGAGGTTCTTGTCGTATCATTCAGGAATGGATGCGCGGGAGGTTTTTGCGGGGGAAGGGTATTGGGTGGAGCGGGGGTTGTTTTCGCGAGATGAGATTGAGCGGGTGAGAGAGCGATTTGGGGAGATCAACCAGGAGCGGCGGGGCGTGGTGGATGATGGGGTAATTGCGGGTGACCCGCTGGCGGAGTTTCCCCGAGTGATGATGCCGCACAAGTTTGATGCTTTGAGCCGGGATTGGCTGCTGGACAAGCGGTTGAGACAGGTATTTGAGAGACTATTGGGAGCGGCACCCGTGGCGGTGCAGACGATGTTCTATTTTAAGCCGCCCGGGGCACGAGGGCAGGCTTTGCACCAGGATAACTTTTATTTGCTTGCACAGCCGGGGACGTGCGTCGCGGCTTGGATGGCGGTGGATGATTGCGATAAGGAAAACGGGTGTATGCGGATTGTGCGGGGGAGTCAGGATTTGCCGACTCTCTGCACGGTGGGGGCGGATACTGCGGAAAGTTTTACGGATGTGACGGTTCCGGTTCCGCAAGGGATGACGGTGGAGTCGATTGAAATGCAGGCGGGTGATGTGTTGTTTTTCAATGGATCGGTGATTCATGGGAGCGGTCCGAATCGGTCGGCGGATCGGTTCCGGAGGGCGTTGATCGGGCATTATGTGACGTCAGAGGCGACGGAGGTTTCTCGTTACTATCATCCTTGCCTGGACTTTGAAGGGAACGAAGTGTCGTTGGGTGAAGCGGTTGGGGGTGGGGTGTGTGGGGAGTTTGTGGGGGGTGAGGTGCGGATGGTGGGGGTGGATGTTTCGGGACGGGGGAATCACTGAGCCATTTACCTCACCCCCTTAATCCCTTCCTCCCTTCGCAGGGACAGTCTCTCTACATCAAAACGGAGAGGGGGAATTGGTGAATTTCTAACCTCTCCCCCTCGATCCCGCCCTTCCTCCACAGGGACAGGCTCTCTCCATCAAAACGGAGAGGGGGAGGATTGGCTACTTTGAAGTGAAGTTGAAGGCCCCGTCGGAGTAATCCGCGACGATGTGGGAGCCGTCGTGGACATCGCCGCTGAGGACGCGCATGGCGAGCGGGTTGAGGATTTCTTTTTGGATGGCGCGTTTGAGTGGACGGGCACCGTAGACCGGGTCATATCCGGCGGTTGCGATTTGGGTTTTTGCGGCATCGGTGAGTTCAAGGGTTATGCGGCGGTCGGCGAGGCGATCTACAAGTCCAGCGAGTTGGATTTCGACGATCTGCTTGATTTGGGGAACGCCAAGAGCACGGAAAACCACGATGTCATCCAGCCGGTTGATGAACTCGGGGCGGAAGTGGAACCGGAGTTCTTCGATCACTTTGGATTTGATTTCTTCGAACTTCTCGGCATCGAGGAAGCTGTCGCCGTAGTGGTGGCTTCCGATGTTTGAAGTGAGAATTACGACAGTGTTCTTGAAGTCCACGGTTCGGCCTTGACCATCGGTGAGGCGTCCGTCATCCAGGAGCTGAAGTAGGACGTTGAAGACGTCGGGGTGGGCTTTCTCGACTTCATCGAGGAGAATGACGCTGTAAGGTCGTCGGCGGACGATTTCGGTGAGTTGGCCGCCTTCTTCGTATCCGACGTATCCCGGAGGGGCACCGATGAGGCGGGCGACGGAATGCTTCTCGCCATATTCCGACATATCGATTCTGACCATTGCGCGGTCGTCATCGAAGAGGAGTTCGGCAAGGGCTTTGGCAGTTTCGGTTTTTCCGACACCAGTGGGGCCGAGAAAAAGGAAGCTTCCGATCGGACGGTTGGGGTCGCTGATTCCGGCGCGGTTTCGGCGGATTGCGTCACTGAGAATGGTGAGAGCTTCGTCTTGGCCGACCACCCGACGGCGGAGCATTTCTTCCATTTGGACGAGCTTTTGGAGCTCGCCTTCCATGAGTTTGGCGACGGGAACGCCCGTCCATCGGGAGACGATGCTGGCGATGTCTTCTTCGGTGACTTCTTCTTTGAGGAGGGCCGACTCGGCAGTTTTGTTGCCTTCAGCGAGTTGGGCTTCGAGCTTGGGGAGTTGTCCATGTTGGATTTCGGCGGCGCGGCCCCAATCGGCGTCTCGCTCGGCGGTTTGGAGTTCGGCGCGGAGTTGTTCTATCTGTTCTCTGAGCCCTCGAAGGGACTCAATCTTATCTTTTTCGGATTGCCACCGGGCTCGCATGGAATCGGCTTGTTCTTTAAGCTCGCTCAGTTTTGCTTCGGTTTCGGTAAGGCGCTGTTTACTCGCGGAATCAGCCTCTTTTTTGAGGGCTTCTCGGTCAATTTCGAGCTGGCGCATTTGGCGTTCGATGACATCTAGCTCGTGGGGGACAGAGTCTATTTCGATTTTGAGTCGGGAAGCGGCTTCGTCGACCAGGTCAATCGCTTTGTCCGGGAGTTTGCGGTCCGTGATGTACCGGTTAGAGAGAGTTGCGGCGGCGACGATGGCAGAGTCAGTGATGCGGACACCGTGGTGGATTTCGTACCGTTCTTTGAGACCGCGAAGGATGCTGATGGCTTCGCTCACGGTGGGCTCTTCGACGATGACGGTCTGGAATCGGCGTTCGAGAGCCTTATCTTTTTCAACGTAGAGTCGGTATTCATTGAGGGTGGTGGCCCCGACACAGCGGAGTTCGCCCCGGGCGAGCATGGGCTTGAGCATGTTGGCGGCGTCCAGGGAGCCTTCGGCTTTGCCTGCGCCGACGAGGGTGTGCATTTCATCGATGAAGAGGATGATTTGACCGGCGGCTTGCTTGATTTCGTCGAGGACCGCTTTTAGCCGTTCTTCGAATTCGCCCCGGAACTTTGCGCCGGCGACGAGGGCACCCATGTCGAGAGCGACGACAGACTTTCCTCGTAACCCTTCTGGGACGTCTCCGGCGATGATTCGTTGTGCAAGGCCCTCGGCGACAGCGGTTTTTCCTACGCCAGGTTCACCGATGAGGACAGGGTTATTCTTGGTTCGCCGCGAGAGGACCTGGATGACGCGGCGAATTTCTTCGTTGCGACCGATGACAGGGTCGAGTTTGCCTTGGCGAGCGCGTTCGGTGAGATCAATGCCGTACTTTTCAAGAGCTTGGAGGTTGGACTCGGCGTTAGCGTCGGTGATGCGTCGGCCTTGGCGAATTTCTTCGAGGGCCTTGCTGAGGCGTTCTTTGGTGGTTCCATTGGCGTTGAGAATTTTTCCGGCTGATCCTTTGTCGTCGGCAAGAGCGAGGAGGAGGTGATCAGACGAAACGTACTCGTCACCGAGTTTGGAGGCGGCATCGAAGGCGGAGTTGAATGCAGATTGGGTTCGTGAGCCGAGGGTTGCGCCATAGTTGGCGGATCCTGAGACTTTTGCGGCTTGGTTAAGAGCGTTGTAGAGGTCGGCTTTGATTGTTTTGGGATCTGCCCCCGCTTTTTGGATCAGCGATATTGCGATGCCTTCTGAATCCGCGAGCAGTCCGTAGAGAAGGTGTTCTGGTTCAATGGATTGCTGTTGGAATTCGGTGGCGGCTTGTTGAGCGGCTTGGAATGCTTCTTGTGCTTTTATTGTGAGTCGGTCAAATCGCATACTTGAGTCTCTTATTGTCAAGTGACGTGTAAGTAGTAGTGATACGTTTCAGTTTTGGGACTAATTTTTTTGAGGAATTGTGGCTTGGGTACAGGAATTTTACGGTGATCTACCGACGTTAAATGATGAGTACTGGGCTCGATGAGTGCGGCGGTACACTGAGAATCAGATGGCGGACGAAAAGCAACCGGAGTATTTGCAATTTGGGGGGATGGCGGTGCCGGAAGGGGTGATGATGCGTTCGCCGAAATATTATGCGGTGGCGTGCCGGGCCCCGAACGGAGAGATTATTGTTAAGACCGAGCCACTAGAAAAGACTTGGCTAGGGAAATTAGATTTTTTGAAGAAGCCGTTTTTGCGAGGCTCGCTGGCTTTGCTCGACACGATGGCATTGGGGATGCGGGCGATGAACTTTGCAAGTTCGGTTGCGCTTGATCCGAAATATGTGGCGGAAGAAGAACGCGAGAAAGTTGAAAAGGAAAATGCCGAGCAAGCCAAGGCAACGCCAAAAGAGTATCGGAATATGGCGATTGCGACCGTGGTTTCGGGGTTGATTGCCGCGTTCTTATTCAACCGATGGTCACCGATTTTGAGTGGAGCTTCCTTTGATCCGAACACGATGTTGGCGCCGCTTTTGGCGAGTGTTTTGACGGTTTTGCTGTTAATTTTCACCGTGTTCTGGGGCCCAATCAAAATGGCTCTCAGTACGAACGAGAAACTGGCGATTGGGGTGGCGATTGTCTTCTCGATTGGGTTTGGTTTTGTGGTTTTCAAAGCACTGCCGGAGAGTGCAGCGGAGTTTGTGACGGGGCACCGACCCAGTGAATTGGCGCAGGCGACTTATTTGGAAGGTGTTTTGACAAACTTTGTAGCGGAGTCTCTCAAAGTCATTATGTTCATTGGGTATCTGGCGTTGATCCGGCGGATTCCGGCGATTTTGGATACTTTTCGTTACCATGGGGCGGAACATAAAGCGATCAACACGATCGAGGCTGAGGAGGAGCTGACGGCGGGCAACTGCATGGCTCAGACCCGGTTGCACCCTCGCTGTGGGACGAACTTTGCGATTATCGTTGTGATCATTGGGTTCTTGAGTTCGGTTTGGGTGCCGAGGTATCCGGTGCTTTTTGGTTACGAAGTGACAGGTGCGTTTGCAGTTATTTTGCGTCTGATTCTGGAACTCCTGATCTTTATGCCTATCATTGCGGGGGTTAGTTACGAGGTGATTCGGGCGGCAGGGAAGATGAAGGATGCGAAGTGGGTCAATATTTTGCTCAAGCCGGGTTTGGCGACTCAGTTGATCACCACGGAGGAGCCGGAAGAGAAGCATGTTGAAGTCGCGATCCGGAGTTTGCAGGCGGTTTTGACGGCGGAGGAGACGGGTGAGTGTGAGAATACGGAAGTTGCGGCGGTGGTCAGTCCTCAGCCTGGATAACCAATTACGTCATTTGCTCAGTGCGACGATCCTAGATTGAATCAAAGCTTTTGGTTCTTCCTTGATTGCTTCTAGGAGCCTGAGGGTTTGAATCGCAGCGTCTGGATTTTTCGTTTTCTGGACTGCAACTTCATCTGCGTCGAGATTGATCTTTAGATTATTCTTATGGCTCACAAATATGTAGCCACATAATGTGCTGAAAGAGACAATTGCGGCGATTGCTTGGTACTGGGTGCCAAGGAATATTGATAGCAGTATGACAGGAATAAAAATAAAGAAAAATTTGAAGTAGATTTTCCCCTCTATCTTTGAGTGAAATTTCCCTTGAAGCAGGACAAATTTCAGTTGCTCGTCGTCAAGATCAGTTAGTGTGCGGACTGTTGTTGTACACCAGATTTCAGAAAATGTAAAGAAGACTCGATTGCCCTTTCTTATAACGAGCAGCTTTACCTCGGGAAGAATAGATTGGATCCTCGCAAGTGCTTTGGTATATTCTTCTCCTTTCAAAGCACTTGCTCGACGAGCTTCCAATCGGCGAAGTTTTGGAACACACAGCGCCAAACATAACAAAGCAAAAGCGAACCCGAATAAAGCCAGCGGTATCACGTTTCAATGATACCAATTTAAGTGACATCGAAATTTGTTTACGCTCAAGGTGAGTCGACCACATTGAGCGTCGAATCTAAATATAGTCGAGTTCTTTGAGCCAGCGGGGGGATTGTCGCCAGTCGGCGCGGACTTTAACGAAGAGTTCGAGGAAGACTTGTTCGCCGACCATTTCTTCGATTTCACGGCGGGCTTGGATGCCGATTTCTTTGATCATGGCTCCTTTGTGACCGAGAATGATGGCTTTTTGACCATCGCGTTCGGTGAGGATGACGACGCGGATGAGGAGTCGGTTGTCGGTTTCGTCGCGAGTCCATTCTTCGCAGTAGGTTGCGATTGAGTGAGGGATTTCTTCACGGGTGAGGTGGAGGGCTTTTTCGCGGACGGACTCGGCGGCGAGGAACGCCATGGGTTGATCGGTGTAGATGTCGTCGGGATAGAAAGTAGGATTTTCGGGGAGAAGTTTGACGATGAGGCCCTGGAGAATATCAAGATTTTGCTCGCGGGTCAAAGAGGTCATGACGATGTTCTCGGTTGGAAAAAGTTCTTTGTATGCTTCGTATACTCGCTCGACGTCTTCGGCTTTGAGCTTATCCATCTTGTTCAGACAAAGGATCAGTTTTTCGGGCTGGTTGAGGGCACCGGATTCTTTGAGGATACGAGAGACGTTTTTATCCTCGTCTGCGGGCATCCGGGAGCAATCGGTCATCACGAGGACGAGGTCAACATCGTGGACTGACTGCTGAGCGGTTTCATTGAGGGCGGCTCCGAGTTTGTGTTTGGCTTTGTGGATTCCGGGAGTATCCACGAAGATGATTTGGAAATCATCGGTTGTGGCGATGCCCAGAACACGTTTGCGCGTGGTCTGGACTTTGTCGCTGACAATACTGACTTTGTGGCCAACGATTGCGTTGATCAGAGTAGATTTCCCGACGTTTGGTTTTCCAACAACTGCGACAAGTCCAGCTTTCATGGCTTAGTCTCGCTTCCGGAAGAGAACGCTGACTCCGGTTTGTCCGAATGACTCGTTCCCTTTTTGTTTTTCAGGGGAGCGACGTCGGCGTTGGCGTCGGCGACCAGATGTGCGGTCGTCATCGGATGTCCGTTCGGATCGCCGGCGAGGGGCTAGGGATTCATCGTCTTCGGATTCATCCATGTCGGTGACCATGGAGGGCTTAATCAGGAGGTCATCGGCCATTTCCTCAGACCATGCTTCTTCAACCCATTCATCGAGTTTCATGATGGCGACATCGAAGGCAACACTATTCCATTCGACGGTATTGTCAGGTCGGATGATCGGTTCGGATACCTTGAGAAGGTCATCAGGATTTGCGTTTAAGATGGCTTGAACGTCGCCCATTGTTCCGACGAGGAAGGTGTGAGTGCTTCCATCAACGGCTTTGAATTTGACGGTGGCATTCTCGACGGGCATGTACTCTTGGTGATCCAAGTGGTAGGCGACCCAGTGGTCTGGCAACATGAGGGATCGGGGGCCAGTTCCGTTACAGTGGACAGTAACGAAAGGAACGTTGGCGTGGACAAGGTCGTTGTCAAAGCTCCAAACGTGGGCTCCATTCTTTTGGGCCATAGCTCGGAAGAGCCCAGGGGTGACCATAGGTTCACCGAGGAAGACCGAATTCCATCGTTCGGCGGGGGTGCCTTCGTTGTATGAGTTAATGACGAAGCTTGGAAGACCAGTTTCGGTGTATTCGCCGAGAATCGTGGTCAACTGCTCGGGGATGGCAAAGAAACTTGGCTCGAGTTGTCCTCCGAGGGCGAGTTCGGATTGCTCTAGGTGCTGGCTGAACTCGTCCCGGGTGTTGATCAGGGTTGTGCCGGGCTTGTAGTTAAACGGCTGAGGTCGGAGGGCTATCCCGGTGACTTCTCGTACTCGTTCGAGGCTGTCACGACCTGCTTCGAAAAGGCCAGCGGTGTATAGCCAGAAGAGAGTTTTACCGTCACGTTGAAGACGCTGCTTGATAGCGGAGCGGACTTCTGGACGGATGTCCCAGGCGTTGACGAAGAGGTATAGCGAGCATTCGGGGAAGTTTTCGCGGTGAGCGAGATCGCTGAGAAGGTAGAAACCGACGTTCAATCCGGAACGAAGAAGGGCTTCGCGAGTTTGTTGAACGAGGATTTCAAAAGCTCTTGGATCTGTGAGGTAGGCCAGGGATCGCTCATCAATGAAGAGGGCAACGTCTGGCTTTGGAGTTCCGGCAGAAAGTCGGCGGGCGAGGAGATTGGTGATATCTTTGCCGCGCTCCCAGATTCCGGGGCTGTTGAGCCAGCCGCCACCGTGAGAATCCATCCAAATAACTCCGCCTTCGTGGGCAAGAGCCCCACCCACGCCGCGCCAGTGAGCGCTTTCAAGGGCTTGGGGGGTTTTCATGATAGGGTTGCGTGATTCGTTAGGGTTTTCGCGGCCTGAGATGGGGGTTCGGAAGTCTTCTTCGCTCATGTAAAGCTTGCCGTTGAGGGCAAAGCTGTCCACTGGGAATGGGAATGCGGCGGTTCCACCCGGTTCTCGATCGCGGTAACTGGAAGGGCCGGCGGCGTAATCAAGTTCGTTACAGCGGAGGAGTTTGCCGAGGCTGAGGTGACCACTGAACGGGTGCGACCACTCAAACGTAAATCCATAGCTCACACCAACGAGGTAATCGCCGCTAGATGCTTTCTTGACCGTGTAGCACATTTTGGCGATGCGGTCTACGATTTCATCGCTGATGAAGAGGTGGTAGTCAACCCATCGACGGGCTTTGCGGTCGGTGCGGAGGAAATCTTCGCCGCCCAGCCCTTCTTTGAAGTCAGGAATGTCGATTCGGTCGAATTCGGCGGAACCGTCGTACCAGGAAGCGCGGAGGGAAACGATGTCGTTTCGGTAACGCATCCGGAGCCACCGGCGGAATTTTTCGACACTTGCGGTTGAAATATCGTAGCCGTCTTCTTCATCGAGGAACCACTCGTTTTGGTCGAGATGGACGCCCATAATGTTGTCGGCGTGTTTGGAGGCTCGAAGTCCTTCGATGAATGCGGTGAGAGTTGTTTCGGCTTCGCTCCAGTAAGCATCATCACTGACGCTGGGGTCGGCAGTCTCGCCGTTGACATACTTGTAGTGAGCATCGGGGAACTTTTCTTTCCAACCGAGTGGGGTTTGGAAGGATATGCGCGGGATGATCTGGAGGTCGCTTTTGATCGCTACCGCAGCGGAGATCACCATATCTGCGAATTCGAGAACGAGAGGGATGGTATCGGGATCAACGGTGATGATGAGCCGGAATGAAAAGATTTTGAGGCCCTGATCAGTGGCTTCTTTGAGTTCCTCCATGACGGTGGCGCGTTGATCTTTGGTCGTTGCGTCCGCGTGGAAAATGATTGGGGAGTAGGCGATCTTGTTTTTAATGATCGTCGGGTGATTTTTGTGGAGGGCAACTTGAGCGGCCTCTTCTCTCCGTTCAATGGGAAGTCTCGGGGTCTCCTTTGCAACGGGCTCGGGCAATTCGACAATCACGGGCGGCGGCTCGACGGCTTTTTTAGATCGTGACCGGAAGTTGGCCTCGGGGAATTCTTCACCATAAGCGTCGGCAGCGGTGACTTTGGGTGCATCAGCATCGCGGGATCGCCGGTTGCGGGTTCTGGCTTCACGTTCGGGAGCTTTGGGTTCGGTGGAACGCCAAGCCGCGATGGTTACGCGCTCTTCACTATCATTAAAGTCTGTTTCTGTAGGGAGAGGTCGCTTGGCGGTTTCATTTGAGGGTGCGGCAGAATCTGCGGATCGCCATGACAAGGTGAAGAGGCCATCGGTGTCGATGACTTCGTCGGTTTCTTTCCGCTTGGGTTTTGGCGTTGTTCCCGCTGGCTTACGCGTTCGAAACGACACAGGCAGATCGTCGCTCAATTGGGTAGGTTTTGGGATATCCGGACTTGTTTTTGCGGGCTTAGCTACTGTTGGTTTTGAATCTGTCGGCTTTGGATCGCGAGCGCGGAACGAGACAGGGAGATCAATTTCTTGGTTTGATGAGCGTCGGGGGGTGCGTTCTCGGCGCGGTCGCTCCACTCTCAAGGGTGTTTCTTGAACTGGCGCTTGTTGAGGTTCAGCCGCGCTTTCGGTGGTCATTCTTGTAGGGCGGACACGCGGTGTGCGGCGGGGCCGATCTTGATCAGTTTGTAAATCCGGTTCAGGGGTTGCTTTTGCTAGTGCATCGGCTTGTTCAGCCGCGAGCCTTTCTTTTTCTGCTTTGGTCAAGCTTGGGGCCCGCACTTTTGGCTTGGCTTGTTCTTCAGCGAGTTCCTCGGCGAGAGTTTTAGGTCGCTTAGAAGGAGTTTTCTCCTTGGGTTCTTCGAGAGTCGAGGGGGCCGCTGCGAGGATATCCTCAGCAGTCCGGCGTCGTCTTCGGCTGGAGGTGTTTTCCTCGCTTTCAGTCGTCGTTTTTAAGTTTTTGCTCTGTCCAGTTTTGGACAGGTTTTCGGATTCAGTTTTCTTATTGGGCATTGATCGAACGCCAGCTCGTTTTGTTAAAATCGTTTTCGGGTTGATTTAGGGAGGTTTATGTGGGGAAATAGTTTCCGTTTGCAATTGTGGTCAACCCTGTGTTTTGACCCCCGCTCCCATTTTTGGAACTCCCTCATTATGACAGGTGATTTGACTTTCTGAGAGAGTTGAAAGATGGGATGGGGCTGATGGTTTTGAAATTTGTCCTGTAAAGTTTGCGTGGTTGTGCCGAATATGGAACGTAAGCCACAAAACGAGGCGCGAAATGGAAATGATTCAGTTGATGGGAACCCCATCGGTGAATCGGCAAGCGTTCGGAACAGTGGGCATGACGACCGACCAGGCGGTAGTGAGTGAAAAATCACTTGCGGAGTTTGGAGAAGTCTTGAATGCTGCGCTGTCCGGTGGTCAGGAAAAGGAAGTTAACCTCGATGAGCTGATTGCTCAGTTGGTTGGACTGGACCTCCTTCCTGGCATGAAGCCGATTCACGGAATGGAAGGCGGAACTCCGCAGATTGATTTGTCTTGGGGACGGATCGAAGCGGCAGCGCGTGGGGCGTTGGACGACGTTGTGATCCCGGGGGCTGTGACCCAATTTGATTTTTCAGTTGGAAATTTTGATGCTCAGGAAACTGTCCAAGGCTTGGCAGCATGGCTAACAGGGCAGAAAGGGGTAGCTCAAGAGGTCTTTGTATCCGGCGATCAAGACATCATTGCTCAGCAATCCACTCAGGATACTAATGTTCCAGTGACTGATTCGCTAGTTTCACCTTTGATTTCGGGGAGTTCCAACGCGACCAATGGAAGTCGTGATTTTAGCGGCACGAACGGTGATCGAAGTGGTCAATATCGCTTGGAACCGGGCTTGAGGTTTGAACCGAATGTTGACGAAGTTAATCCTGGAGCGAATGGGGCAAAAATTGGGTTCCAGGGTACAGGACAGGGTCGCAGAGAAGATAGTTTCTCAACTTGGCTGAGTCCGATCAGTGAGCTGAAGCAATTGGTGAATGTTGGAGCACCGACAGTAAAGCTGGAGGAAGTGAAGGAAAAGCTTGCTTTCCTTTTGGAATCCGGAAAAATTGTTGATCCAGCCAATGCCCAAAGGGTGCGTGATGCAATTGACTTCATTGACCAGAATTTGAAAGAAGAATCCGGAGTTCAACCGATATTGGTGACCGGAAAGAATTTTGTGCAGCCATTGGGCTTTGAAAGCGTTCAAGCATCCGATGGGATGGTTCCGCTTGAAGTGAAAGAAGGAAAATTGGTTGCTGCTGAAGGGCTAGGGTTGAGTAAAGGTGAACCTGCTAAACCTGCAGTGACAGAACGGACGCTACCAGCACCGGTTGTGATGGCTCAAGACATTATTGAAGGGGCTACGGGACGACTGACGCGAGAAAGCGTGGCAAGTCAACCCGTTGTTAGTCAAGCAATTGCTCAAGCGGTGGTCCAAGTCGGTGGTCAACAAGCTAAGGTGAAAAATTCGAGCCAGGAGACTGCAGTGGATTCGGTCTCTGCTGCTGACTCTGTTGGCACCACAACGGAACCATTAATTGCGGATGCTCAAACAAAGAACTTTGTAAAAACTGTTGAGCCAGCAGAGAAGTTGCTTCCGAGTATTGCGAGCAAGCTTGGTTCCAAAGAGGCAGTTGACTCCACAGCAGTCTTGTCGCCCGAAGTCGTGACTGGTGAAGAAATCACTCAACTTGATGGCAGTGGTGAGGTTTCCAGAGAAGATTTCGGGATGAAGGTTGACTTTGGTGTCGTAGATGAAATTGCGGCAAAACCCGAGGCAAAGGCGGATACCGCAGTTAACCAGGCCCGGCAGAAATTAATTGATACAACGCTTGATCTGATTGCGGCACGGCGTCCTCAGTCAGTGAGCGTTCAGCTCACTCCCCAAGATTTGGGGACGATTGAGGTGAGCGTTCGATCCATGATGGGTCGGGTTGATGTTGACCTGCGGGCCTCAGATGAGGGAGTTCGCCAGAGTTTGGCGACTCAGCGTCATGACTTGATTCAGTCAATTGAAACACGCGGCACGACCGTGACTTCGATGAATGTTGGTGCACATCTGGGACAAGCGGCTGATCAATCTGGGAATCAGGGTCAGGGACAAGCAAGCCAGCAGGATTTTCGTCAAGCGGCGAATTTGGGACAGTTTTCAAATAGAGCTGAGGCTCCGGTGATGACCACTTCGTCTTATGCGAAGGTTGGTTCAGGCCGGGTGGACTTAGCAGCGTGATGAACGGAGAAAAACGATGAACACGATTGATCCAACAGGAGCCAAGACATACACCAACTTTGGTGGACAGTCGAAGGCCAAAAGCGAACTGGATATGGAGGCATTCTTGCGGCTCCTCGCCGTGCAGATGGCTAACCAGAATCCATTGGAACCGATGAACGACCGTGACTTTTTTGCGCAAATGGCGCAGTTGGGTCAGGTTGAGGGTATGGATAAGTTGAACAGTGGTATGGACACGTTGAATGGTTCTTCCATGATTGGAAAGACTGTAACGGCGGTTCGGCCCATGACTGATTCTAACTCGGGTGGTGTGAATAGTTTGGTCGAAGGCCAAGTTGTTCGCGTGACCATGAAAGATGGAAAGCAAATTCTAGGCTTGAAAGAAAAGAATGGTGGAATTGTTGAAGTAGAAATCGGCAATGTTCGCGAAATTCGAGCCTAAGAGGTAAGTGAAATGAGTAGTCCGATTCAGAACAATAAGGTTGCAGAACTCTTACAGAATCGTGGAGTAGTTGCTCCGAAGCCGGCGAACAGTTCGCCGACAGCCGGAACAGACTTTTCGGCGATTTTGTCGGATCGGTTGAAGGTGAGTAATCATGCTAAAACGAGGCTTGAAAGTCGCGACATCCAGCTGGATGAAGCGAAGTGGGAGCGCGTTTTGGGCGGAATTGAAAAGGCAGCTCAGAAGGGTGCGAAAGAGAGTCTTGTGATGATTGATGATATTGCGTTGGTGGTCAGCGTGAGGAATCGTACAGTCATTACTGCGGTTGATCAGCAGCACTTGAAAGAGAATGTCTTTACGAACATTGATTCGGCGGTAATTGTTTAACTTCTCACTGAGGAGTAAACAATTACTAACCGATTATTAGAGTAGTCACTTGGGCGATGAAAGGTGGTCGCAACTTGGAAGAGTTGTGAGCTTTGACGAAGCAAGAATTGCAGAGTCTTCCCCCAGTGATTACGGCACAAGGAAACACACAAGGAAGAAACTATGCTACAAGCCATGCTTGCTGGAGTCGCCAGCATCAAAGCGCAACAAACGCGCATGAACGTCATTGGAAACAACTTGGCGAACGTTAATACGACTGCTTACAAAGGAAGTCGAGTGACTTTCCAAGATATGTTGGCGCAGACCGTTCGCGGGGCGAGTCGTCCGACGGGCAACTTGGGGGGTACAAACGCCATTCAGTTTGGTCTCGGGGTTTTGGTTGCCGGTACGGATATCAACCAAGAACAGGGATCTCTCAACGCCACGAACCGCCCAACTGACTTTGCGATTCAGGGGAATGGCTTCTTCATGGTCAGTAACGGAGAGCGTGTGGCTTATACCCGGGATGGTTCGTTTGATCTTGATGCAGCGGGTGACTTGGTTCACCGAGCTACGGGTGAACGATTGACAGGTTGGTTGGCTGATCCTGCAACGGGTGACATCAACACGAACGCGCCGATTGGTCCAACTTCACGATTGACGATTCCGATCGGGGCACGAACAGCCGTTCAAGAGACAACCGACATTAACTGGGCAGGGAACTTGGACAGCCGAGTCTTCACGGCTGCAGGTTTGGCCACTACGCAAAGTATCGTTCGGGTTTATGATTCTTTGGGTGGATCGCACGACATTACCTTGACACTGACTGAGACAGCAACCCCTAATGAGTGGGCATGGTCGGCGGCTGGTCCGGCGGGTTCGACAGTGACGGGCACTGGTGTCTTGACCTTTGATCCGGCGAACGGTCAAATTGTGACGGGCACTCCGGGCACAATTGTCTTGACACCTCCGGCGGCAAGTGGGGTCGGTCCTCTGAATATCAACTTGAATTTTGACGGAGTTAGCCAACTTGCTACTGAAATGCAGGTTCAAGCGAGTAGTCAGAACGGCTTTGCCCCTGGTTCATTGAGTTCATTCAGTGTCAATACGGACGGGATCATCATCGGTCTCTACACAAACGGCTTGACGCGGCCTTTGGGTCAAGTTGCTTCAGCGATTTTCCCGAACGCGAACGGTTTGGAGCGCCAGGGAAGCAACCTTTGGCGAGCCACCGACAACTCGGGGATTCCGGTAGTTGGTACGCCTCGGACGGGTGGTCGTGGTCAGATCAACTCAGGCTTTTTGGAGCAATCAAACGTTGACATTGGGAACGAGTTTACGGATTTGATCATCACTCAACGTGGCTTCCAGGCGAATACTCGGGTTGTGACGACGGTTGATGAGATGTTGCAAGACTTGATCAACATGAAGCGGTAATCGCTTAGGTACAACTAGGCCCTGAGAGAAGTTCTTTCAGGGCCATTTAGGTTCAATAGAACCCATCTTTATAACCAGGTAATTTTACTGGTAGGTAGTCATCCGGTGTTTTTGCTACCCTGTAGGTGTTGGAGAGCCAAGTTGGCTTTCAAATTCACTTCTTAGGAGAAGAAAACATGAGGAAAATCCAAATTCTCGCAGCCTCGGCTGTGCTCTTTGCAGTGCCTGGCATGGCGTCTGCACTTTATTCAACATCATTCGACAATGCTGGCGTTGCCAGCGACTTCAATGTTGTTTCAGTCGCTTCTTCGGCGGACACGGTCATTTTTGGTGACAACTACGGTGCGCGAGGAATTGCAGAAGCTCCTGGTACCACGGGTGGTGCAGCGGCAACGCGAGGTTTGTTCATGCAGACGAACAAAGGCGCAACCGGTGTAATCAATGGCATCAACGCTTACCTTACGGCAGGCGGAGTCAACAGTTTTACCGGCGATATCATTGTGCGTTTCGACATGTGGATGAACGTTCCAACGCCACTGACAAACACCACGGAGCAGGCGTTGTTTGGAATCAACACTGACGGTTTGGGAACGAATACGCGTACTGGTGCGGCGCAAACTGGAGCGGACGGAGTTTGGTACCACTTGGCTAACGAGGGTGGCTACGGTAACACCTCTTCAACACCGAATAGTCGGGATTTCGTCGGCTACGCTGGCAACTCGGTTTCGGCCAGGCTTGACAATGGTGAAGCGCCGTTTACGACCCTCTTTCCTAACGGACCATTAGCTGGTGCTCCAGGCAATGGCTGGGTTCGGGTTGAGATTTCGGAAAGTGCAGGCAATGTTGAATTGAAGTTCAACGGCACGGTGATCTCAAATTTTGCAAACGGTGGTTTTGCTGACGGCTTCTTATTCTTGGGATATCAGGATCCGTTCTCTGGAAGCATTGGTTCAACAAGTTTGTTTGCGGTCTATGACAATCTCAGCGTTGAAGCTGTTCCAGAGCCAGCAACGATGAGCGTTTTGGCGCTTGGAGCGTTGGCAGCGGCAGCTCGCCGACGAAAGTCACAAAAGTAACCTCTAGGAACCTCACCCCAAGTCCCCTCTCCATTAAACGGAGAGGGGACTTTTTTTGACTTAGTCTTCGGGGTGGTCGTGGTGGATTTCTGGCCTCATCATGGGGAAGAGGAGGATTTCACGGAGGTGTTCGGCACCGGTGAGGAGCATGACGAGGCGGTCAATGCCGATGCCGCAGCCGCCGGTTGGGGGCATTCCGCTTTCGAGGGCATAGAGGAATTGCTCGTCCATGGGGTGGGCTTCGTCGTCGCCTTTGTTTCGCTCGCCGAGTTGCTGTTCGAACCGCTCCCGTTGGTCGAGGGGGTCGTTGATTTCGCTGAAAGCGTTGCAAATTTCTCGACCGAGGACGTAGCCTTCGAACCGGCGGGTGAATCCGGGGCGGTTCGGGTCCTTTTTAGCGAGAGGGGATGTTTCGATCGGGTAGCCGACAACGAAGGTGGGTTCTTGGAGGTGGGGTTCGACGAAGTGTTCGAGGAGTTTTTCGATGATGCCACCGAGGTTGTTTTCTTTCTCGGTGGGGAGTCCGACTCGCTTCATGGCGGCTTTGGCGTCGTCCATATTGGTGAGTTCTTCGGGGGCAATGCCGGATCGTTCGTGGATCGCGGTCATGAGGTCAACGCGGTGCCAGGACTTGCCGAAATCTATGTTTTGGATGTGTGGATCTCCAAACATTTTCTCAGAAACGTGGCGGAAAAGGTCTTCGACGCACGTCATCATGTCTTCGAGATTGGCGTAGGCTTCGTACCACTCGAGGAGGGTGAACTCGGGGTTGTGGCGATTGGAAACGCCCTCATTGCGGAAGACGCGGCCAATTTCGTACACCTTGGGTACGTCGCCGCAGATGATGCGCTTGAGGTAGAGCTCAAGAGAGATGCGGAGCTTAACTTCCAGATCGTAGGCGTTGTAGTGGGTTTTGAACGGGCGGGCGGCGGCACCACCAGCTTCGAGTTGGAGGAGAGGGGTTTCGACTTCGAGGTAGCCGCGGGCATCAAAGAATCGGCGGACTTCGCTGACGATGCGGGAGCGGTTGAGCAGCATTTCCCGGGCTTCTTTGTTTGTAATGAGATCGAGGTGGCGGTGGCGGTATCGCTGATCAACGTCCGTCAGGCCGTACCACTGCTCGCCATCTTTTTCTTTGCCGAGGGGGAGATTGTGGAGAGCTTTGCTGAGGGGGGTCAGGCTGTAAGCATGGAGGGAGGGCTCTCCGGTTCTGGTTTTGAACAAAGGGCCGGTGATGCCGACGTGGTCGCCGATGTCGAGAAGCTTAAAGGCTTCCCAGGCGTTGGGGTTGAATTCTTCAAGTTCGTTTTTGCGGAAATAGACCTGGATGCGTTCTTCGCCGTCGGAGAGGTGGGCGAAGGCGGCCTTGCCCATGAGACGCATACTAACAAGGCGTCCGGCAAAGCTGATGCGGGGTTTGTCTTCTGTTGGTTTGTCTTCGCTGAGGTCGGCGAGGGTGTCGAAGTTATCGAGCAGGTGTTTGGCGGAATGATCAATTTGAAATTTCTCGGTGGCGTAGGGGTCTAGGCCGAGGTCTCGAAGCTGTTGGAGCTTTTCGAGACGAATCTCGTGGATTGATCGATCTTCGCTCATTTGAATCTGGGAGTTTACAGTTTGGTGGGGTAGGGGCTTGGGGACGACGGGTTGATGCATGAAAACGCCCCGGATTTGGTGACCGGGGCGTTTGATGTTCGATATGGGATAGTGTCAGACGCCAGCGGCGACGAGAGAATCTTTGACCATTTGTGCGACTTGGGAGGTGGTATCCGCGACTTTAGCTCCGGCGTCGAGAAGCGCATCGACTTTAGATTGAGGGGTGCCAAGTTTGCCGCTGATGATGGCTCCGGCGTGGCCCATACGCTTGCCCGGAGGAGCGGTGCGTCCGGAAATGAAGCTGACGACGGGTTTGGTCATGTGCTCCTTAATGAATGCAGCTCCGACCTCTTCATCGGTTCCTCCGATTTCACCGATCATGACGACGGCTTTTGTTTCGGGGTCTTCCTCGAACATGCGGAGGGCGTCAATGAAGCGGGTGCCAATGATGGGGTCTCCGCCGATGCCTACGCATGTGGTTTGCCCAAGATCGTTTTGGGTGAGTTCCCAGGCGACTTCGTATGTGAGAGTCCCAGAGCGGGAGACCATTCCGATTGGGCCCCTCTTAAAAATGTGACCGGGCATGATTCCCATCTTGCATTCATCCGGAGTGATAATTCCGGCGCAGTTTCCGCCGAGGAGGATGGATTTTCTGTTGGATTTAATTTTATTGACGGCGCGCATCATGTCATTGACGGGAACGCCTTCGGTGATGAGAGTGATGAAGGGGATTCCTGCGTCTTCGGCTTCAAGAACGGAATCAGCGGCGAACGGCGCGGGAACAAAAATGAGGGCGGCGTCGGCACCGGTGGCGGCGACGGCTTCATGCATTGTGTTGAAGATCGGTCGGTCGAGGTGGGTGGTGCCGCCCTTTCCGGGAGTGACTCCGGCAACGACTTGGGTTCCGTACTGGATCATTTGTCCGGCATGGAAGCTTCCTTCTTTACCGGTCATTCCGGCGACGACGACTTTTGTATTTTTGTTGACCAAAACCGACATAGTGTTTTCCGCTTGAGTTGAGGATACCGGAGGTGGGTGGTGGTCCGGGTTACTTCATTTTTGCGGAGAGGATGAGGTCGCCGCGGTGACATTTTTCGATGACGTCCCACCCTTCGGTGACTTTGGCGAATGCAACATATTTGCCATCGAGGCGTTTGTTATCGGCGAGGTTGATAAAGAAGTGGCTGCTGCCGCTGTTGTCACCCGGGGATTCAAGTGCGATCCCGAGGGTGCCTTTGAGGTGGCTCATCGGTGATTTCTCGAACGGAATGGGCTTGCCAAAAGTACTCTCACCGAGTCCAGAAGTACCGCCATTCTCTCCGGGGAGTCGTCGAGCTTCTTCGGGGAGCATGGATTTAGAATCAGGGTCGCCAGTTTGAAGGACAAAGTTATTGACTTTGCGGTGCCAGAGCATGCCGTTGTAGACTTTTTGTTCGACGAGGGATTGGAAGTGAGCGCATGTGTTGGGGGCAGCGGTTCGGTCGAGAGTGACGACGAAAGAGCCTCGATTTTGAACCTGAAATTCGACTTGGCTCAATTGGGGTTGTGTGACAAGGCTGGTAACAAAGGCGAACGTGCCAATCATGACCTGATTCTACTTGATAGATTGGATTAAAGGTCTTGTGTAAGTTCTGCCGAATATGTTGAATACGGCTATGGGATTCCTTTCACTTTGGGCAGATGGAAAGCGCGAATCGCTTGGTATTGAAGGTGATTCGAAGGGTGCTTCGCAGGATCATTCACTCAGCGTCATAAATTTGTGCGACGTACTGATTGAGAGCTTGCGCGATGGAATTATGATTCGTAATGCCAAGGAAGCTGAGATTTTTGAAGCTGCCCTGGCCGACTTGAGAGCTGCGATCAAGAGTGATTCTCCTTCGCCGAAGCATGTTGCGGAGTTGCGGGAGAAGGTTGCTTACTTGTCGCGAGAATATGGACTTTGGCAGAAGTCAGCGGTTTCTGATATGTTTCGGGAATTGTCGCTCGGATGCTCGGAGTTGATCCAGGCCGCACAGGAGGATGCGCAGAGACTTCAATCTGTTCGAAGTGAGCTTGAGAAGTTAGCCGAACGCTCGAGTTATGCACCAATTGGCGGTGATGAATTACGGGAAATCCTTGCTCAATTGCCTACTCAGAGTAAGCGTTGGGATGCGTCCAAAGATTTTGTAAAGCGTCGGGTCAAGCTTTCGGAAAAGTTGACGGGGCGGTTTTTAGGTGTCGCTCTTGCAACTCATGAAACGTGGTGCGATGAAGTCGTGAAATCTATTGGATTGGTGGGGCGTGGGGCGGGTCAATATGCGGCGGCGTTGGTTGATATTGACCAATTCTTGGAGTTCATCGATCGGGAAGGATCAGTTCGGGCTGATGAAGTGTTGGAACGTGTTGGATCGGTACTCAAGGAATGTGTTGGGGCAAGTGGGCTAGTTGCACGGGCGAACGGAGACGAGTTCTACATTTGCGTGGCGATGCGGGCAGACGAATTTGTTTCTCGATTGACGGGCGGGATTGCTCAAATTGTCGAAACGGGGATCACCGTGAGTGTGGGATGCGTGCCGATCTCGCCGAGATTAACGCGGGACGAGGTTTCTGGTTACTTGGCAATTGGCGTTCAGCGAGCCAAATCAACGGGCGGTAATCAGATATTTGTTCTGAACACAGAGCGGGAAGCTGCAGCTTAGGCGTGGAGTCCTTCCAGGAGTTCGAGTTGGGTTTCAATGCTTTCGGCAAGGGCATGGGGGTCTTGCTCCTGCTCCCGAGACTTTTGAACGAGATTTGCTAAGACAAATCCAACGGCGACGCCGATGGCAAGGAAAGCCAGGTTTTTCATGTATGCCCTATATTACTTGGGTTCAGAGGTGAATGTTGCGGGTTCAGAACGGCTTCAGCGGTTCTTGGCTGAGAAAATATGAGTTATCGTAGAACGGGAGCTGGATCAGCCTTGCCCAAGTGTTGCCCTTTTGGGCCAGGTGTCCGGAGTGAGAATTCACCGGCTGGCCGCCGAGTAGGGTTGCGGTTTGCGAATCCATGATGAGAAGCGGCTGGCGGTTACTTTTCCAATACAAGACGAGGCGGTAAGTGATTTGTTGACCGATGAGAGCGGTGGCGCGATAATCATGTTCGGCAAGTAGAACGATGGCATCAAGTTCAGCAAGTTGCCCGCGGATTATTCGTTTGAAGAGTCCTTGACCCTCGCGTCGGGCGTACATTCGAGTTTTGAGATCGAGGGTCATACGTTCGGAAGATAATTGTCCCCAGACTCCGGCAAAAGCGACCAACGGGCCAGCCCAAATCAGCACATAGCTGGGGAAGATCAGGAATCCGTTGCCCGTGAGAGCAAGCAGAAAGAGCAGACCGCCAGAAATGATGCTGGCCCAAGTCAAAAAGTCGTACCAACGGGGTGGTGCGACGACGATGCGGGTTTCTCGAACGAGACGGCTGGAAAGGGGTGTTTCGAGCCCTAATTTTGAGCGGCTCTGAATAATTTGGGGGGTCTCAGGAGTGGGCCGTTGTTGCATTCTTTGTCAGGGGATATCGTAGAGGACGGTGATGGAGGAGAAAAGGGTACCGCGCTGGGTTCGAGGATGGTTTTGGGGGGCTGCAATTTACAACGTTTTGTGGGGCGCGTGGGTGATATTTTTTCCGGGGATGATCTTTGAACTGTGCGGAATGGATCTAATCAACTATCCAGGGGTTTGGCAAGGTGTGGGCATGATTGTATTGGTGTATGCATTGGGTTACTACTATATTGGTAAGGATCCGGAGCGATACGGAAACTTTGTTTGGGTGGGTTTACTGGGGAAGACGTTCGGTCCGTTAGGGGGAGTCATGGCGTTTACTCGTGGGGAATTTCCGCTCGCGTTTGCATGGGTCTTTGTGTTCAACGATTTGATTTGGTGGCCCGCGTTTTGGAAGTTTGCTTTGACTTATGCCCGTAAGCCGCTGGAATAGGGGAATGAGGGTGGAAAAGCCGGAGTAATTACGAGCATCGGGAGGGATACTCGTACCGTCCTGAATTTGCTGGCCCGATTGGGTTTCAGCTTCCCTTGTTGAACCCTATGTGCAAGCAGCCGTTCGTCCATTTGCATAACCACACTGAATACTCGTTGCTCGACGGGGCGACGCGGATCAAGGATATGGTTCAGCGGGCAAAAGAGAACGATATGCCGGCCATGGCGATCACCGATCACGGGGTGATGTTTGGGTGTATGGAGTTTTACTTTGAGTGCAAGAAGCAGGGGGTCAAGCCGATTTTGGGGATGGAGGCGTACGTTGCGCCGGGCGGGTTGCAGAACAAGAGCCGGGGAGAGGAAAAGGATAGTTTTCACCTATTGCTATTGGCGAAAAGTATGGAGGGTTACCGCAATCTGTGCAAGCTTCATACGGTTGCGGCGCTGGAAGGTTTTTATTACCGGCCCAGGGTTGATCATGAGCTTCTCGAGAAGCACGCAAAGGGTTTGATTACGAGTACGACCTGCTTGGGGAGTGAAGTGAATCAGGCACTTCTTGCTAATGACTACAAACGGGCACTTGAGATCGCGGGTTGGTACCGAGATTTATTCGATGAGGGGAGCTATTTTGTCGAATTACAAGATCATGGATTACCAGAACAGCGACTGTGCAATGAAGGGTTGATCAAGATTGCGAAAGATCTCAAATTGCCGCTGGTCTGTACGAATGACGCACACTACTTGTGCCGGGAAGACGCTGACCCGCATGATGTTTTGCTTTGTATTGGCACGGGAAGTTTACGGGAAGATAACAAGCGGTTTAAGTTCACGGGTGAAGAGTTTTATGTGAAGACACCAGAGGAGATGGCGAGACTGTTCCCACAGAATCCGGAAGCGATGGAGAATTCGTTGCACTTTGCTGAGATGTGCAATTTGGAGTTGGAATCGAGCCGGGCTTTGATGCCGAGTCCGGAGCTTGAACCTGGCCACGATCCTTCGAGTTACTTGCGGCATTTGGCGGAACAAGGCTTGAAGAACCGCGTGAAGAATCCGGATGATTCTTACTTCGAGCGGTTGAACTATGAACTGAGGGTGATTGAGCAAACGGGCTATGACACTTACTTTTTGCTTGTCAAGGAGTTTGCCCAGTTCACACGGAGTCAGGACATTATGTTTGGGGTTCGGGGCTCGGCGGCGGGGAGTTTGGTGAGTTATACAATCGGCATCACGGACGTTGATCCAGTTTATTATGATTTGACTTTCGAGCGGTTTTTGAATCCGGAACGCGTGAGCATGCCGGACGTTGACATGGATTTTGAGGATGCCCGTCGGGATGAGGTGATCAAGTGGGTGACGGAAAAGTACGGTCAAGAGCGGGTGGCGCAGATTATTACATTTGGAACTTTGGGCCCGAAAGCGGCGATCCGAGACGCGGCGAGGGTGATGGGCTTCCAGCCGATGGAAGCGGATCGGGTTGCGAAGACGATTCCGACAGGGCCGGGCTGGAGCATTGATAAGGCGATGAAGGAAGTCGCGGAGTTCAAAGCGATTTACACAAATGAGCCGAAGATCAAAGGGCTGGTGGACACAGCTAAGCGGATTGAAGGGTTGTCTCGCCATGCGGGAGTTCACGCTGCCGGTGTTGTGATTGCTGAGGAGCCGCTGAGTGACTATGTGCCGCTTTATCGCGGCAGCGATGGACAGGCGGTTACCGCTTATGAAATGGGAATTCTTGAGAAGATTGGGATGCTCAAGATGGACTTTCTGGGACTGAGTAACTTAACGGTTCTCGCTCGGACGATTGATCACATTCGTGCGACTAGAGGGCACCTTGATGAGAAAGAGATCAGGGAAAAGCATCCGGTCTTGATGCCGGGTGGTCATTTGAACATTCCATTTGATGATCAGCCGACTTACGATATGTTGAGTCGGGGAGAGACGGTAGGGGTATTCCAGCTTGAATCAGGGGGGATGAGGCGGAATATCGTAGAGCTGAAACCCCAAAGTGTGCAGGAGCTTGCGGCGATGGTTGCGCTGTATCGGCCCGGGCCAATGGAGCACATCCCGAGGTTTGTTTCGAATAAGTTTGGTCGGACGAAAATTGAGCTTGCTACTCCCGAAATGGAGCCGCTTTTACGAGAGACTTACGGGATTATCGTTTATCAAGATCAGGTTTTGAAGCTCGTTCAGGCTCTGGCAGGTTTTACGCTGGGAAAAGCGGACATTCTTCGCCGGGCGATGGGGAAGAAGGAGAAAGCGATCATGGACGCGATGCAGAGCGAGTTCATGGAGGGGGCCAAAGCGAATGGTATAGCAGAGTCGGCGGCGGCTCAGGTGTGGGACTTGTTGCTCCCATTTGCAGGCTACGCTTTTAACAAAGCCCATGCGGTGTGCTACGCGATTTTGGCTTACCAGACGGCATACCTGAAGGCGAATTATCCGGTTGAATATTTGGCGGGATTGCTCGCCGTTTTCCGTGAGAAAGAAGACAAGGTGACGACGTTTATTGAGGAATGTCGTCGGACCAAGATTCCAGTATTGCCGCCTGATGTGAACTTGTCAGAATTGGACTTTACGATTGAGAAGCAATCAATCGGGAAAGGGAAGAAAGTAAAGCAAATCGAGGCGATCCGGTTTGGTCTTGGAGCAATTAAAGGGGTAGGTGAAGGATTGGTGCGCAAGATTGTAGAGGAGCGGGCGAATGCTCCTTATGAGCATCTGTTTGACTTTTGTGATCGTCTCCGGCAAGCGGGACTGAATAAGGGGTCACTGGAGGCTCTGATCCGGGCAGGGGCTTTGGAGTCGATTGATAAGAACCGGTTCAAGCTTATGAACGCGGCGGAGGGTGCATTGATCTTTGCGGACAATGCGAACCGATCTCGGATTGTTGGTCAGGATTCGTTGTTTGGAGAGGCGACTGAGTTGGCCTTGGAGCTGCCAGTTCTGCCGGATACTCCTGCACCTGATCGATCGGATATTTTGAAGATGGAGAAGGAGACAATGGGGATTTACATTAGTGATCACCCATTGCGGGGTTATGAGTTCACTTTGCGATCGGCGGGAACGCATAACTGTGCGAACGTACTGGAGATGGAGAATCCTCAGCGCGTTAGCGTGGCAGGATTGCTGAGCCAGGTTCAAGTCCGACCAAGCCAGCGAACGGGGGCCCTGGTTGCTAGGATTACGCTTGAAGACTTCACGGGGCAAGTCGGGGGATTCGCATTTGGCGATACGGTGACAAAGTTCCAAGGGGTTTTGGAGAAAGACAAAGTCGTTTTGGTGGAGGGTCGGGTGAAATTTGATGAGCGGAGCCAGGGTCCGGAGCGAACACCCGAGATTCAGATTTTTGATGTTAAGGAACTTCCTGCGCCAGTTTATGTTGAGTCAAATGATGATTCGGTTGAGGGTCGGATCATGGTGAACATCAAATTGGCTAAGGTGAGCCAACTGGAGCGGCTCCGGCAGCTCGTGGAATCGAATCCAGGAGATTATGAAGTTGTTTTGAATTTTGTGGGAGCTAATGTATTTTCGCCAATCATTCTTCTTAATCGGGTGAATCCTTCGGATGAAGTGCTCCGGATGATGCGGCGATACTTGGATGACGCGGAGATTGATGTAATGAGCTCGGCTGGGACATTTGGGGAAGAAAGTACGGTTGAGGGACGAGAAGCCGCTTCCGTGCGTTAAGATGGGTAGGATTTGATCATGAAGCGGATTTTGACAGTTGGAGTGATGGTTGCGAGCATGGGGATCGCGATGGCGCAGTCGTTCGAGTCTCAGATTTCAGATATGGGCCTCCTGCAGAACAAAGAAGTGCAGGCCGAGCTTGGAATTTCGGAGGCAACCCGGGACAAGATGAATAAATTCGCCGAGGATTTCAATCGCCGGGCAAATGGTGCACAAGAGGAATTCCGAAAAAAGAATCCTTCGGCCCAGCAGCCATCACAAGGATTGATAGACCAGCTTTCCAAGTTTGAGGCGGATTTGAAAAAGAATGTATTTGGATTGTTGAATCAGAAGCAGATGAAGCGCCTTTCGGAATTGACTCTTCAAGCGGCGGGCTATCCGGCGATGATGAATGACGTGGTCGCAAAGAAAATCGGTCTGAACGCAACTCAAATTAAAAAGTTGCGAGATGAATTCCAAAAGATGGGAACGGAAGTTCAGAGGTTGCAACAGGGTGCGATGAAGCCGATTTATGACAAGTATGGCAATGAGAAGCCGGAAAGCGAAGAGGCGGCTAAGGCATTGCAAGCCAAAGTAGAGGGAGAAGCCCAAGCGGCGATGGCTAAGATTCAGCCTCAACTTGATAAAATGCGTGATGCCTGGCTTTCTGTAGTGAAGAAAACAGTCAAAGCAATCCAAATGAATCGTTTTGAAGCGTTGCAAGGCAAGCCATTCAAGCCTTCTGGTCAGTAAGGTGGTTCGTCAGAACCTTGTTCTGCGATCTGTCCAGCAACTCCAGTGAGTTGATTGCCTTCTTGGTTTAGCCAATTCAGCATTTGGCTTATACTGGCGGTCGCTAGGCAGATGCTGGAGTCAGCAGCACCGTAATAGAAATTGATTCCATCTTGGTCGTCGTCGACGGTATAGCCACAGGGGAAAACAGCAGATCCGACGTCCCCTACAAGCTCATAAGGCTCTTCTGGGCCAAACATCCATACATTCCCGCGCTTGAGGCATATTTCGGGATGTTTGAGGTCAAAGAGTGCAAGCCCCAATCGGTAGATTGAACCAGAAGCGTGGCGTCTCACTCCGTGGTACATGACCAGCCACCCTTCCTCTGTTTCAATGGGTGGAGGTGAAAGTCCGATTTTTCTTGCGTCCCACCAGGCGCCCCGTCGGGCGGGGAGGAGGAGCATTGTTCGGCCCCAGTTGTGGAGGTCGGGCGAGAATGATATCCACATGTGGGCCGATGTTTCGGTAGAAGGGCGGTGAATGAGCGCATATTCGCCATTAAAGCGTCGAGGGAAAATTGCGGCATCTTTATCATCAGCATGCATCACAAGTCCGTAGCGTTGGAAGTTGACAAAGTCGGTTGTTGATGCGATAGCAACACCGGGTCCAGATTTGCCAAATGCGGTGTATGCGACGAGATACTCTTGGATATCTGGCATATATGTTATGCGTGGATCTTCGATACCCCAGACTTCTTCGGGGTAGTTGATTGGGTCTGGTGCAAAAGTTGGCTCGGAGTCGATGATCCAGTTATCAATCCCATTCCTTGATCGGGCGGCGCAAAGGTGAGAAATGCCACGACGGTCTTCTGCACGGCATAGGAGTAGGGTTGATCCGTCCTTGAGTCGTGTCGCGCCTGGATTGAAAACTGTGTGGATAGGATATGGCCAATCTTTGGCAGTGAGGATAGGATTGTTTGGGTGTCTATGAAGCAGTACTTCATATTCGCTCGATCTCATTTGCTCACCAAAGCGAGAATTTTTCGTTTGACGGGGAATACTGCAGAACGCATTTCGGTGAGAGCGGTCAGGAATGACAAGGTTGATTCAGCTCCTTGATTTTCGTTTGCTCGGTTCGGGTGGAGTCCATCTCGACAGCCACCGTTTGCTGATTGATAGAGTGGAGTTTCTAGAATATTTCCTCCAAGGAACCAGCGGAAGGCCCGATGGGCTTCCGAGAGCCAGACCGAGTTCTCTGTAACTTCCCACGCGTATAGGTAGGCAGAAACAGATGCAGCGGCTTCAACTGGCTGCTGATCAAATAATTGTAAGTCTTTGTTATGGAGTTCGTAGCCTGATGTTCCGACTGGAGAAAAGTTGCCGGACTTATCCGTCTGGATCAATCTTAGCCAATCAAGTGATTCTATTCCGGCATTGAGTAGTTCTTCATCCATATTAATGTGGCCCGAAACAATCATTGCTTGTGAGAGTCGAGCATTTGCGTAACTGAGTGAGTCTTCAAACCAATGCCAATCGCTTGACTTTGCGACTTTATATAGATTCAATAGTCTTGTTGACATTCTGGAAACGAATTGGCGAACATTGAGGTCGTGCGGATATGTTCGGAGATATTTTTCTCCTCCTAGTATTCCGTAGGCCCAAGCTCTCGGGCTTGAAAACGAATCGAAGGCAGGGAGCGCATCTTTGAAGAGTGTTTGAGCCACTTCCCGGCGGGCAAGACACCGACCGTAATGAAAGAGGGTGCCCAGAGCCCAAACTGTTCGAGCATGGGAGTCTTCGGAGCCTTCTTGTTCTAGCCAATTCCGATCGTAGCTCATGAAATTTCTGAACCTATTTCCGTTTGTGTTAAACGCATGTAGGATGAAGGATAAGTATCGGCTTTGAAGGTGGTTTAGTTTTTCGGGCAGTTCTGATTCCGATTCCAGGATAGCCGTGAGAATCAGAGCGCGAGCATTGTCATCGACACAATAGCCTTCTGCTCGAAGTGGAGTTGAATAATGAGCATGTTGAATCATTCCGCAGTCATCTGTCATTTCTTCGAGGTGAAACAAGTTCAGTTCCGGTAGTTGGTGAATGTCAATAGGGCGAGAATTCTCAGACTGGCTGAGTAGAGAATCTTGATAGAGATCGACAGCAAGGTGGAGCGATTCTCGATATTGCCTTCCAATAGAGGGCCACGACATTGTTTTGCCGAAGTCAGCGGCGCGCTGTTCCATTCTCAGTTTGTCATAGGGATCGGATTGAATTTTCACGATAGCTTCAGCGATGCTCAAAGCATCTCGGAAAGGTACGAGTACACCTCGTCCTTGGTCGAGAATTTCTTCGGCATACCAGTAGGGGGTGGAGATAATGGCTTTGCCAGCCCCAACCGCGTACGCCAAGGTTCCGGAAGTAATTTGATTTGTTTTGAGATAGGGTGTTACGTAGATATCAGCCGCTTTCAGGTAGCCGACGATAGAATCAAGCGGGACAAATTCATCTATAAAAATTATGTTTTCTTGAACGCCTAGCTTGATTGCGAGTGTGGTGAGACTTTCTCTATATCCTTCACCATGATTCTTGAGAATGTCAGGGTGGGTTGCGCCGACGATGGCATATTTGGCACCTGGGAATACTTCGAGGATTGCCGGGAATGCTTCTATGACGTATTCAATCCCTTTGTCGGGTGACAGCAGTCCAAATGTTAGAACTAATGGAGCGTCGGAGGGAGTATTCAGGCGATAGTCCGCACCCGAATGCGGGGGAAGGCTCGGAGTACCGTGAGGAATGAGGTCTATCTTTGCTCGATCAATTCCATGGACGGTTTCAAGAATGTCAATTGCTCGCTCGCTCATGACAATGATTCGTTGGGATCGATCAAGGATGGCTTCTAGAACGAGTTTTTGGGTGAGTGATGGATCGTCTAAGACAGTGTGGAGGGTTGTAACAACCGGGGTTGTGATGTTCCAGATGAGGTCAAGGAGGAACGAACCGGCAATTCCGCCAAAGATTCCATATTCATGTTGAATGAGAACCGTGCCGTAATCTTGGGAATTAATGAGTGAAGCGGCTTCCAGATAGTCTGCCTGGCAGTTTTTTTGGATGATACAGCGAACTGATTCTGGGTAATTGGATTCGGATTGTGTACTCAGAGCGTAGATATCAACTTCGGCCTCTTTTCCGGTTGATCGAATTGCACATGCGATATCCGATGTAAATGTTGCGATGCCACACTTAGTTGGAGGGAAGGTGCCTATAACCGCAACTTTTAGGGATTCATTTGATGAATGTAGCTTTGTTTTGAAAATATCCATAAATCATTATACTGCCGGACTACACCCCCTCTCAGAATTTGGCGAAAAAACTCCGCTAAGGGAGGATTAAATGTTATTTTTCTTTGCGGTTGCTAGGTTTGTCGGTGGGTTTGATAACAGGACGGTTCTTCAGGTCGGTTGCGAGCTTAGCTTTGTGCTTGTCACTACTTCCGGACGAGTTCTTTTTGGGTTTACGGTCTCCCATTAGTTTGAGCCTTGCTTGCGGATCCGCTTGCTGCTTTGCTTCGGCGCGAGTTTGGTATTTTTCGGCTTTACCGGGATAAGAGGTTTATCATTTTTGGCCTTCATCTCTTCCAATTCGGCCCTAATCTCTTTGCGTGAAAGTCTGCGCATTCCATAAGATACTGCCTTTTTGGATGGATGAAGTGCCATCAGACGGCTGAATCGGGAGTGTGTTCAAGCTTTCGATGAAGGAAGTAGCTATATGGGACGGCCGCTATAAGTGCCAGCGAAGCACCCAGGATGCCAACAACTGCATTGCCGGTGGTGAGGATGATGAGGATCCCTGCGATAGAAGCTCCTACGCTGATTTTGGCGGCGAAGCGATGAGTGCGCTCCCAGACGACTGGGGATTCGAGAGTCCAGGGAGTTCTGATTCCCACGTAGTAATTGGGAGTCACTTTCCCCATGAAATTTCCTAGGAACCCGAACAACAAGCAGATGAGGATTCCAAATACGGTTGGATCGAGTTCATTGCCTCGGGCTGAGTTAAGAACGACGACATGAATTGCGGCGGTAAAAAGAATCGTTCCGATTGCAATTATGTCGTAGGTTTTCCGGAAATCTTCTATGGATTTTGTTTTTGGACTGAGAAGCGGAAGAACTGCGAACATGACCCCCATTCCGAGCATGATCCAGAGGGTGATAAAAGCGCCGGTTTCCTTAGAATCAAAGCGATCCGGTTGTCCTGCTGCATTGAAATGAACGGGGATCTGATCTGGCAGAGATTTGTAAACGGTCAATGTGTAACCGCCGACGATCGCGGTGACGACAATTGTAATGAGCAGGAGTCGAATATTTGGGTTCATGGATTCTCAGGGGTCAGGTTTTTGGATTCAGTCGGCATGAGATCTAACACGGCGGCGGCGAAGTCTTGCATAACGGTTGTATTGAGGCTGTAAATGAGCTGGGTGCCCTCACGTCGCTGGCGGATGAGGTCAGCTCCTTTGAGGGTTGACAAGTGATGGCTGAGGGTTGGCGGAGAGAGATCAAACGACTGACCTATTTCTCCCGCGTTCAGTTCTCCGTCGTTGAGGAGCTTGAGAATTTTTCGCCGGCTAGGATCGGCAATCGCTTTGAAGACTTCATTCATGTCTAATTAGACGAATGTCGAAATAACTTGGTTGCACTTGTTGCGTCAGTAGAATGTAATGCTTGGGACTTTGATGTTTTCGCTGGTGTTGGCTCTTGATGAACCGACGAAGATTGACCTGGATGAGAGTTATGGTCAGACTCCGGAGCAGATCGTGGGGATGGGATGGGAGAAGTGGTACGACTATTACATAGAAAAGGCCGGAAGCGAAACGACGATGTCGATGAATTTTGCCTCGATACTATATGGGGACTCCCTCTACATTATCAACTCGGGGAGAATGAAGAAAGTGGAGTCGGGGCGTCGGCAAATGATCTCTGCTTTGCGCCGTCCAATGTTTGATTACAAGCAGGCTTGTGTTCAGGTCGGATATACGAGGACGGGCGGGGGCACATTGTGGAGCTTGGTCAGTTCAGGGGTTCGGAAGTCGGCGGAAGAAGTTGTAGGAAATCTCATCGATGAGAGGAGGGCTGGACGGATTTCGACTCAAGGGGAAGTGCGAGCTTTGTGGCAAGAGATTCAGTTGAAAGTGGAGGCTGAGCACGCTGAAGTTGAAGCGACTTCGGCAATAACGGGTATCAAGTATCAAGAACTGGTGGAGACGATCAGAAATTCTCGGCGCACGTTTGAAAGTGATGTGAAGCTGATTGGCCGATTTCGATCGGCTCGGGAGCGGGGAATTATTTTTGGCTACTATCTGGATGGGGCAGAAGTCGCAAGGGCCCGAGACATGGAATAGTCCTTCGCTCTGTTTTGGAACGAAGGACTATTGATCGCAGGCTCTTTGATTACTTTCTGGCTTTGTGCTTGCGCCATGCGGCAAGGGCGGCAACACCGAGAACCGTCATGGTTGCTGGTTCGGGGACAGCTTCAAAGTCGTAGACGCTGTCAGCTCCGCTGAAGCCGATCCCAATGTGGTCAGTTGCACCTTCAAATGCGGACTCACCAGAACCGATTCCGACGTTAACGCCAACTACTACAGCGAGCGGGGCAGTGGTCATCCAGTGATCCAGGGTGTAGTACTGGTTTTGAACAAATGAACCGGCGTTTCGGGTACTTCGCATCGTGTAGCCGCCCTTGTTTGCAACGAGGTCATAGTCAGTCCAAGCTCCAGTCACGAGTTGAGTTGCTCCATTGCCTGCATTTGATTGGATTTCAAACACAGCTGAAGTGAATGCAAATCCCCCTGGTGCACCGGCATCTGGAACGAACAGACTGAGGCTCAAGCTCGGTCCGCTGTCATTGCCGCTGGACCGAAATGCTTCATAGCTGAGAGCAGTGAGGGCACCGAGTTGGGAAATGATTCCGGTGCTCTCGCGATCGCCTGATCCAGTAGTGACGGCACTGTTGAGGAGGCTGATCTGAGCTTGTGACCCAGTGCCAACACCACCAATTCGAACAGAACCCGATCCGCCGTGATTGTCGGCAAATGTATTGTTGATTCCAACAAACCCATCTCCTTTAACTGCTCGATAGTTCCAAGTGTTGTTGGCGAAGCTGAAGCTGTTGACACCGATACCTGTTGCGGTGCTTCCGCTCTCGGTATAAAAATCACCAGGTGCGGGGTTGTTTGATGTGACAACGATTGCGAACGAATTCGCAGTAGCGATAGCGGTGCTAAGTAGCACCAATGCTTTGATCTTCATATTTGACTCCTCTCGAGTTGACTGAACAGGGCTCAGTCAATATGCGCAGGGCGCAACAAGTCCAGTATGCCTGAATACCTTTTCAAATGGATGGTACATGAGCAGGTAAATATACGGGATTCATTGGCCCGGTGAAATTTTGAGTGTTGCGGTAAGTTGGATGAGTGAAGATTCAGGATCAATTTGCGGCTTTGCGAAGTAAAGGGGAGAAGGGGCTAGTGCTCTTTATCACAGCGGGTGATCCTAGTCTTGACGCTTTGCCCGATATTACGGAAGCTTTACAGGAGGCGGGAGCCGATATCTTAGAAATTGGCGTCCCATTCACTGATCCGATTGCGGATGGGCCAGTCATCCAGTCAAGCAGTCAGCGTGCTCTTGATCGCGGGGTCACTCCTAGCCAGGTTATGGACGCGGTTGGTGAACTATCGCTAGATATTCCAGTGGTGTTGATGGGCTATTTCAATCCGGCTCATCGTGTTGGTTTACGGGAATACGCAAGGCAGATGGCGGCGGCGGGAGTATCGGGATCGATCATGTGCGATCTGATTCCGGAAGAAGCGGGCGATTGGATTGAAGCATCTACATCTGCGGGTGTGGATACGGTGTTTTTGGCGGCTCCGACTTCGACCCTTGGGCGCCAGAAAGTTGTTTGCGAAGTGAGTACAGGATTTGTCTATGCAGTTTCTCGGACGGGGGTCACGGGAGTTGGAACCGAAGTTGCGGATTCGACAGAAGGTTTGGTCACGTCGCTACGGGGCTTTACGGATGTTCCCATCTGCGTTGGATTCGGAATTTCTCAACCGGATCATGTTCGGTCGGTGTGTGAGTATGCAGATGGGGCAATTATTGGATCTTGGCTGGTTGACCGGTTGGCGAGGGATTGGGAAGATGCCTTCTTGCGGTCTGCTTTACTGGGCGAAGTAAAAGCGCTAAAGGACGCTACGAGAGGATGATTGATAAACCGAAGAAAGCTTTTCACGGAGGGGCATTCTTTGGGGCGATTGGAGAAAGTTTGCGTTCTCTCGAACGGGCGGATGAGGTGATCTCGGCAGATGTATTGGATGCTTGGTACGACCCTTCGCCCAGGGTAATTTCTTCCCTCGCAGAACATTTACCATGGTTGATCAAAACCAGCCCACCGACGCACGGGGAAGGCTTGCGAGAAGTGATTGCTGAGCAAAGGGGAATCAGGGCCGAGAGTGTGCTCTTGGGGGCAGGAACATCGAGCTTGATGTTCTTGGCGTTTCCTCAGTTGATTAATCCGGGTGATCGAGTGTTGGTGTTTGATCCGAGTTATGGAGAATATGCACACTTGGTTGAGAATGTGGTGGGTGGGGAGCTCGTGCGTTTTGAATTACCGCTCGCTTCATTCGATCCCGATATCGAATCATTGATTGAATCAGCCCAGAAAGTAAAAATGGTGGTAGTTGTTAATCCCAATTCACCAACGGGGCGCGTGGTGGCTCGGGGAGATATGGAACGAGCTGTGAAGTCTTGCCCGGAGACAATTTTTTGGGTGGATGAGACATACATCGACTTTGTCGCTCATCAAAGTATGGAGAAGTTGGTCGCGGAATGTGACAATTTGATCATAAGTAAGTCGATGTCTAAGTTCTATGGTCTGAGCGGCTTGCGGGTTGGATACTTGGTTACGTCAACAAATAGGGTGAGCGAGTGGGAGCGGCTTTCTCCGCCGTGGTCGGTGGGATTGCTGGGTCAGTTAGGAGCGATTGAGGCTTTGCTCGATGGCGAATACTACAAGGCTCAGGTTACCGAGACAATGCAACTTCGTGGAGAATTAGTCTCGGGCTTGGTTCAGCTTGGAGTTGAGCCTGTCCCGAGTGTGACGAACTATGTGTTTGGGAGTTTGCCGGAAGGCGGAGTCGCTGACCTTGTGGCTGGTCTGGCCGCTCGGGATGTTTTCATTCGTGATGCGAATAATCTGTCTCCTCGATTTGGAGATGAATGGCTTCGAATTGCCGTGAAGGATGGCCCGTCGCAGACTCGATTACTCGGGGCGATGAAAGAGCTTCTGGCATAAAAAAACTGGACGAACTGATAAAAGTTCGCCCAGTTTTTGGAATGTCGAGGCGCTCAGATTATCGAGCGTAGAATTCGACGACTTGCTGCTCTTGGAAGAATTCAGGGAAGTCTTCTCGTTCTGGCAGTGCGATGATCTTTCCGGAGAAGTTCACGACATCGGGTTCGATGTAAACGGGAACTGCAGCACCTTCAAAGTGATTGTTCTTAGCAATGTTGCGGCTTTGCTCTCGGTCTCGCACGGAGATCACATCGCCGACTTTGCAGGTGTAGCTGGGCACGTCAACGAGTTTGCCATTGACAAAAATGTGTTGGTGGGTGACCATTTGTCGGGCTTGGAAAATGGTGCGCGCATATCCGAGTCGATAGACTTGGGTTTGGAGTCGCATTTCCAAGAGTCTCAAAAAGTTGAGACCAGTGTTGCCTTGCATTCGGCTTGCTCGCTCAAACGTTTTGCGGAATTGCTTTTCAAGCATTCCATAGAACCGTCGGATGACCTGTTTGGCAAGAAGCTGCTCGCCGTACTCGGACATTCTTCCGTCGCGAAGGTTGGGGCCGTGTTGTCCCGGCGGGTAGGGTCGCTTGGTGGACGGACATTTGGCCTGTCCCCAGATGTTGAAGCCGACTTTGCGGCAGATGTCTTTCTTTCTTCCTCGATATGTCGCCATGCTAATGGTTTCCTAGCCTTTTCCAGTTGGTTTCACCGCTGTGATCGTGACCATGCGGTGGGCGTGAAGCGATATGATGGCGCATTTGGATTGATTCGGATTGGGACTGTCCGGCGAGGGGTTGATTCTTGTTGTAGAGTGAGCAGAATTCATGATGTTTGTCACGAGAACTTTATCCAAAGATGAAATCACTGGAAGTCCTTATGATAGCGAGCCTAAAAAATCTGATACTACGTTACAGGGAATCCTCTAATATGGACGACCGCACAGTTCGGGTCGTGGACTTCAAGAATGAGGAGGTTTTGGTTGAAGTTAAAGGTAGTCCTCTTTTCATTGAAACAGAAACTAAGACACTTTTAACCGAAATCGAAGGAACCCTTCAGCGAATAGTTGTCCGTCCTAACTCAGATGAATTTCAGGGCCTGGTCTGGCTCAAAGTGCTATCGATTGAACCCGGCATCATCAGGGCACCTCGTGCAGCGGCACCGGGGACGACAGTTTCTATGGTTTTGGGTGATATCCGCAATGTGGGATCGGTTTGTGACCTCTCATCGACAGGACTCAGGATTCGGTCTCTTTCACCCTTTGAGGTTGGCGATGAGCTTCAATGCGCAATGGAACTTCCCTTGGGGTTGGTTGAATTTACAGCTCGAGTTGCGAGATCGATTGAGTATCCGATGTCCGAGTCGGATATTGGGGTTGAAATTGTTCAGATGAGCGGGATTAACCGCGCTCGATATGACCATTACTTGGAGAGCTTGCTGAGGCGGAGCCGCTCAGTAGCCTAGGGTTGCACTTCCGTTCCACATCTGACTGCCGGGGGAGGGGCTCTGCAATGGCGCGGGGCCTTTTCTCTGCTCGAATCAGGCTCGGAAAATGATGATCATGAGGATGGCCATGATGGCAATAAATCCTAGCCTGATGAATCGGAGTTGATTGAAGACTTTGTTTCGGTCTTTTCCTTTGGTGAGAAAGAATGCGAGGAACGCACCAGGGAAATAGATGGCTGAGCCAACAAAAATTGGCCATGGGAAGTCGCCGGGGGGAACAATTCCGGGGAGAAGGCTGAGCATGGCTACGCCCAATCCGAGGACACAAAAAAAGTATCCGATCCGGGGGAGTTTTGACTCGGCCATTTGAACATTTTGATGCACAGGTAGGATTTGCGTTGGGAATGGTAGACCTCACAGCGGTTTGGGCGGAATGTGATCGGCAGGGTCTTGATGTTGAAAACCGTCGAGATGAGCTTAAGGTTTTTATGGAATCGCTTTATGAAGTGAACAAGGTTCGTAATTTGACGCGGGTTTCGCCCGAAGATGCGGCCCTGCGACATATTGTTGACTCGCTGTTGGTTGTTCCGTTTATCCCTGACGGGTCGCATGTTCTGGACGTTGGATGTGGCCCGGGATTTCCTGCTTGGGTCATCGCTTGGGCTAGACCGGATGTATCGGTTTTGGCGTTGGATTCTAATTCCAAGATGCAGTGGTTTTTGTCCGAGCACTCCCGAGTTAATCTGGGACAGCGGATTCAGAGAGCAGAAGAGGACATTTTGCGAGATCAATTTGATGTAGTGACAGGTCGGGCATTGGCGCCCTTCGGAATCCAGGCGGAGGTTTCAGCGGCATGGCTCAGAGTTGGCGGAGTGTTTGTCCCATTCCGAACGGCGGCGGAGAGGGCAGAGATTGAATCGGCAAATTTGGGAATGCTGGGCTTGAAACTCCGGGAGATGAACAAGGTGGAGCTGCCTGACGGGGCGGGAACGAGGTTGTTTCCAGTTTGGGAAAAGGTCAAGCCGACGCCCATTGAGTACCCGAGGAGTTGGGCGAAAATTAAGGCGAAGCCGCTCGGGGTACGTTCAGCTCGGTGAAGAGGACTCGGGCCGGTTCGTATTCCGCGTTGAGGAGAAGTGCTTTAAGAACGTGGTCGTTTGCGAGTTGTTTTTTGTTTTCACGAACGTAAAGGCGGGCTCGAAGGACGTGGGCGGCGGGGGATTCGTCGTCGATTTTGAGTGATGTTTCGATGGCGATTTGGGCGGCGGAGAAGTTCTGTTCTTCGTAGTTGATTTGGGCAAGTTCTAGGTAGAGATCGCTACGGATAAGGGTGTCATCGGGATTGTTGAGCGGAGCCGAGCGTGCGATTCCGTCATAGAACGCCTCTTTGGCGAGATTGACCTGGCCAAGGGCGCGGTGGATTTTGCCTTTTAGACTGTAGGAATTGATTGTAATGGGATCAAACTCTATGATTTGGTCAATCAGAGGCAGGGCTTTTTCAAGGCTGGCTCGGTCGGCGGGCGAAAGTTCAACTCCAGCCAGATACTTCTGGATCGGCTTGGATGTTAGCTCGGCAATTTGGTTATTGACCTGAGTGGCTTGAGCATTCGTGTAAAGGAAGTCGGGCTCGACACCAGAGCAACCGACCAGTACGAAGGCAAATAGGGGAAGGAGGTTAGTTCGCAACGATATTCACGAGTTTACCGGGGACGACGATGACCTTGCGAATGGTTTTGCCGTCGATGAAAGAAGCGGCTTTTTCGCTTGACCTTGCGGCAGATTCGAGTTCTTCATTGGAAGCGGACGCAGGCATTTGGATGGTATCCCGAAGTTTGCCATTGACTTGAACGGCAATCGTGAGTTCATCAGCGGCTGCCAGTTCTGCATCAGCTTTTGGCCAATCTAAATGATAGGTGAACCCTTGCTCTCCAATTCCTGACCAAAGCTCATCGGCGCTATGAGGTGCCGCTGGGCTCAGTACGGTGAGGAAGAACTCAATGGCTTCGCTGAGGGCGAGCTTCTCAGATTCCGTAGGGTTTTCTAGATTTTTGGTGAGATCTGTGAGGGTATTGAGCGTTGTCATCATCGCGGAGATGTATGTATTAAAGGCAAATCGCTCGATGTCGTCCGTTGCTTTGGCAACAAGTTGGTGGGTTGCACGGCGTATGTCTTTGGCTTTACCATCCATTGGGGTGAAGGCGATCATGCTTCGCCAATCGGGGTTCCAATGTGGCTTGAGGTCGGCGATGAGGCGAAAAACGCGGCTTAGGAATCGAACAGCCCCTTGCATTCCATCGTTATTCCACTGGACGTTTTGTTCGAACGGGGCCACGAACAGTTCATAGATGCGGAGGGCATCGGCACCGTAGTTTTCGACGGCTTCTTCCGGGGTGACGACGTTGCCTTTGGATTTGGACATACGCACCCATTTCCAAGTGAGGTCCGATTCATCCATTTGTGCAGCTTCGGCGAAGCTGACAAGGATGCCGTCTTCTCCCACACCGAGGGTTTCTCCGTGGCGAGGAGCGCGGTAGGGTGTGTAACCAAGGACTTGGCCCTGGTTCATGAGGCGTTGGAATGGTTCTTTGACGCTCACAAGCCCAGCATCGTAAAGCACCTTGGTCCAGAAACGGGCGTAAAGTAGGTGCATGACCGCGTGCTCAGCACCGCCAACATAGCAGTCAACGGGCATCCAGTACTTGATGCGGTCAAGATTCCAGGCTTCATCGGGGCTATGGGGATCGCAGAATCGAAGGAAATACCACGAGGAACAGGCAAATCCGCCCAGTGTGTCGGTTTCGCGGCGACCGAGTGTTCCATCGTTAGTGGTCGTGTTGACGAACTCAGGAATTCGGCTGAGGGGGCTGGAGCCATCATCGGCGGGTTCGTAGTTGTCGACGGCAGGAAGTTCGACGGGGAGGAGGTCATCGCTGACGGTTTCGGCGTTGCCGTCTTTGTCGTAGACAATCGGGATGGGGCAGCCCCAATAGCGCTGACGGGAGATCAGCCAGTCCCTGAGTTTATAGTTGACTTTGCGCTCTCCAATGCCGAGGGCTTCGATCCATTCACCCATGGCAGCGGAGCCTTGGGCGTAGGACATTCCGGTGTATTCCCCGGAGTTGACGAGGATGCCTTCTTTGGTACTGAAAACGTCTTTGAACTGCTTGGGGTTAGCGAGATACTCAGCTTCGGTCGTTTCGTTAGCAGAGAGATAGCTCGATTCCGGCTTAAATACGGGAATTACGTCGAGGTCGAACTTGAGAGCAAAATCGAAATCGCGCTGGTCGTGCGCGGGAACGGCCATGATCGCACCAGTGCCGTAACCCATCATGACGTAATCGGCGATGAAGAGGGGGACGGGCTTGCCGGTGGCGGGGTTGATGGCGAAAGTACCGGTGTTGACCCCGGTTTTCTCGCGGTTGTCCGCTTGACGATCCATGTCGCTGAGGGATTTGGACTTGGCTTGGTAGGATTCTATTTCAGCGGCTTTTTCGGGTGTTGACCGCTTTTTGATTTCTGCGACGAGGGGATGCTCGGGGGCAAGGACGCAGAAGGTCATGCCGTAGATCGTATCGATTCTGGTGGTGAAGACACGGAAAGAATGCGGCTTTTCAACGACCTCCAGGTCGTCGGGGTGGGGTTCCTGAGCAGCGATTGAGAATTGCACACGCATTTGAAATTCGACGCCTTCTGATCGTCCAATCCAATTACGCTGTTGATTCTTGATGCCTTCCGGCCAGTCGACGTCGTCAAGGTCATCGATCAGCCGTTGTGCATAGTCAGTGATTCGGAAAAACCATTGGGGAATTGCTCGCTTTTCGACGGGGGTTCCGCATCGCTCGCAGAGTCCTCCTACGACTTCTTCGTTGGCGAGGGCAGTTCGGTCTTTGGGACACCAATTGACTTCAGCATTGGAGCGATATGCGAGTCCTCGGTCGTAGAGGAGCTTGAATATCCATTGTGTCCACTTGTAATAGCTGGGATCGCTGGATTTGAATTCGCGTGACCAGTCATAACCGATTCCGATGAGGTTCATTTGCCGCTGGTAATTTGCGGCATATTGATCAATCATCGGGGCGGGGTGGGATTTCCGTTTGATTGCTTCGTTTTCGGCAGGCAGGCCGAAGGCGTCAAATCCCATGGGATGCAGGACGTTGTAGCCCTGCATAAACTTGGCTCGGCAGATAACGTCAGTAGGGATGTAGTTGCGGCAGTGCCCGACGCTCAGTCCGGCACCGCTGGGATAGGGGAAGAAGTCAAGACCGTAAAATTTAGGTCGGCCTTCGTCTTCGCGAGTGCGGAAAAGATCGGAATCAAGCCATTTCTGTTGCCAGGAGGATTCGAAGGCTTGGGGTTCATACCGATCACGCATGGGGTTATTTTAGCCAAGGCGTGATCGGTAGTTTTGGGTTTGTTAGGATGTTGGCGGGGGTACTCGGTTTCCGCGTCGTTGCTCATTGCCTCCGCGCCCTTGATTGGGGTTGGATGCGCGCTGGACGTATTCATTGGCGCGTTGATTTGTTTCTTGTTGGAGCTGCTCAGGCAGTTGGGCATAAGTGCCAAAGTTCTGTGCAGCTTCAGTTGCGCCAACTCTGCGTACAAGTCGGGTGCCGTCGGGGTATTGAATTTGAATCGTGACGCTAATGGTTTTGCTCATACCGAATTGATTGAGAGTTCCGGCGATATCTGAGTACCGGCTTCGGACTCCTCCGGAGAGTTGGGATGCTCGGAGGGAGGCAAGGTCTCGCTCGGACATTGCGACTTGGGTTTTGCCGTCTTGAGTCCGGGCAATAATGGCATCACGGGTTTGAGTTGTGACCGTAATCGTTCCTCCATTTGGGGGTGTGTTGGCGAGCCATTCGGTGCGTTCTCCGGCGAACCCACGACCTCCGCGCTCCATGTCTTGACCGCGTCGTTCGGTTGTTTCGGCGGCTTGAGCTTGGGCTTGGGCTTGCGGATTGACTTTTGACGGTGCCCCGGGAGAGTTGAAAAGGAGCGGATTGACTACGGCTGGGCTGAGGGAGCTTGAGGGCAATTGAACCACAGTTTGAGCGGTTGCACGATTGCCGAGGGCGGCAAGGATTTGGAGACCTTCCAGGCTGAGTCCGCTGAACGTAGAAAGTTGCGATGACGGGCTTCCTCCGAGGACTTGGCGAGCGAGCGTGTTTTCCCATCCTGAGGTGCTAAACACTTCATTGACTGAGTTGGCGTAAGCGAGTTGGGTGGCGAGACTGATTACGCCCGTCTGAGCGATTTCGGAAATGACTCGACCAAGCGCAGCTCGGTTGCGCTGAGTGACCCAAGCGTGGGTGAGAAGTTGGGGCTTGATGACGAACCAATCGTCTTTCGATTCGGCGACGAGCCTCGCTTCGGGCAATCCTTTTAACCCGGACGAAATCATGGCGTTGGCAAGTGGAATCATGGATTCATCGGGGACAAATGCAACGAAATTGGTTGATTTCGGAAAGCTTGCTGTGAGTGCCGGTGCAATGGCGAAGGCCAAAGGTTCATTTTGAGCAGGATTCAGGAGAATCTGGCGCAAGGCCGAAGTGTAGGGATTTGCCGTAGGTGCAACTTGGCTGAATGCTTTCAACTTTGCAATCGCTTCTTCATCCAAAGGTGCGGCGGATGGAAGTTCGGATACGGGAGTTGATCCGGTGATGCGGTATTGCTGGGCGGCGTTAAAACGAGGATTACCATCAGCGTCAATTCCTTGAGCAGAGACGGAGTACGAGTTGAGTCCAGATCGGTAGATTGAGACGATTCGTTTGTTGACGGGGGTCGCGATTTGATCTCGAAAGGCTTGGAATCGCGCTTTCCTCTCGGCGTTTTGCTCTTGGTTAAGGCGTTGATCAATGCCGGCCAGCATGGCGGTTTGTTGGGCACTTAGGATAGTGTTGACCGCAGTTGCAGCCGCAGTAGGGAGTTGGAGTTGATTCGCATTTCTGCGATCTGCATATACAACTCGTCCGCCTATGACGATCCGTCCGAGTTCAGCTGCCGGGAAAGCAAGCATGATTTGGTCAACAGAATTGGAGGAGTTGACGGGCGGATTTTCTTGCCAGGATTTCCAGAGATTGGTCGAATACTCGAAATATGTTTGGAGGGCTTTCTGTTCGATTTCCGGCGAGCGATCCAATCGGTATCCGCCGTCGGCTTGGAACCAGGTGAGCCCTGTGGCATTGCCGATCTGAGTGAGCAAATCTGTGGGCAGAACACCTTTGGCTTGGATAATAACCGAAAGGTTCTCGAACTGAGAATTGACAGAAAGTTTCAGTCCTGTAGCTTCAGAGAGGTCGGGAATGAGATTTTTTAGACTCTTTCCGGGGGTTTCAAAGTCGAGGGGAAGTGCGAGCGCGGAGACGCCCAAAGTGAGGGTTCCGATGATCAGCCGGAATTGATTCATATGTGTATTAACGAATGATGCGGGTCAATGTTCAGCGGGATTGGTATGATGTTTGGGTGGAGTGGATAGCAGAGAGTAAGGAAAGGCTAGATAAGTTTTTATGTCGCCAGTTCCCGGATGTCAGTCGAGCAAAAGTCGCGGGGCACATTCAATCGGGTGGAGTGACGGTGGATGGAGTTGTGGAATCGAAAGCGGGGTTCCAGATTCGGGAAGGGTCAATCATTGTTTCGGAAGCAATTTCAGAGACTGCTCCGCACCCGATTGAACCAGTAGAAATGGATTTAGATGTTGTGTGGGAGGATTCTGATCTCCTTGTGGTCAATAAACCGAGGGGGCTTGCGGTGCATCCAGCAAATTCGTTGACGGGATCAACTTTGGTGAATGGGTTGCTGGCGCGGGGACACGGACTGAGCGAATTAGGCGGTGGGTTCCGACCAGGGATTGTTCACCGCTTGGACAAAGAGACAACGGGGCTGATCATTGTTGCGAAGAATGATCGCGCGCACGCTGGGTTGGGAGAGCAGATTCAACGGCGGGCTATCCAACGTCGCTATGTGGCGGTAATTCATGGGGAGCTGCCGAATCCGCGCTTTACAATTGATGCTCCGCTGGGGCGGAATCCTCGAAATCCTTTGATGCGGGCGGTGGTGGCGGATGGAAAAGTCGCACGGACACATATTCAGGAGCTGCGCCGGATGCCCGAAGGGCTCCTCGTTTCGTGCCGATTGGAGTCAGGGAGAACACATCAGATCAGGGTTCATATGGCGCATTTTGGGTGGCCGGTGATTGGTGATGATCTTTATGCTCCAATCAAGCTCCGACCTGGTCCAATGCAACTCCATGCGGCGAGTTTGCAGTTTTCCCATCCCATTAAAGATGAATGGATTGAGCTGTTTGTGCAACCACCGGCGGACTTTTTTGGGTGGGACTCAATTACCCAAGCGGAGGTAGATGGTTGGGAATAGACGAGGCTGGGGTTCTGGCCCGAATTCAGCAACTGGGGTTGCAGTCGGCGACATTGCACGATTTGGTGGCGATGATTTTGAGCCGAGAGGAAGGAGATGTTGGGCATTATGAAACTGCGGCGGCGGACTTGGTGCGGCGGTATCCGGGGAAGCGTTTGGTGGATTTGGGCCAGAGCGAACTCCATTCGATTGCCGGATTGGAACAGTTCGAGGGGTTGCGGATTTTGGCGGCGATTGAGATTGGTCGGCGGGCGGGGCAGAGCCGCGCTCAACTCGTCAATGAGATAAGTTCTGTCGAGGATGCGTTCAGGTTGTTCGAGTGGCTGGCAGAAGAGAAGCAGGAGCATTTCTGTGCAGCGTATTTGAACACCAAAGGCGCGGTCATAAGCACGAAGGTGATTCATATTGGGACATTGAATATGTCGCTGGTGGGAGCCCGCGAGGTGTTTCGAGAAGCCGTGCGGGAGAATGCGGCTTCGGTCGTTGTTGCGCACAATCATCCGAGTGGCGATCCGACGCCATCGCCAGAGGATTTGTCATTAACCCAGAGGTTGGTAGAAGCCGGAACTGTGCTTGATGTGAAAGTTTTAGATCATGTGATTATTGGGAGCAAGGGGAATGTGAGTTTGATGCGTGAGGGACTGATTTAGAATCGTTTTGGGAACGGATTTCACCCTCAGGCGTTTGGATGTTTATGAGGGCGATTTGGATTTGGGTGGTGGGGTTTGCATTGGTTGGATGTGGATCAACTTCGGAGCCTCTGGTTAAAGTGGAACCATTGGAAGATCCGACGCCCGAAGTCGCTATGACCCACGATTTCGCCGTCCCGGTCTTGATGTATCACCGGGTTTCTGAACTGACGGAGCGTGAGGAGCGGAGTCCGTTGATGCGGGATTTGACGGTTTCACCTGCTGACTTTGAAGCCCAACTGCAATTTTTGCGTGACGAGGGGTTTACGTTTTTGCATGTCACGGAAGTGGCAGAAGCACTTAAGTTTGGCAAGCCGCTACCTGAACGTGCGGTCGCATTGACCTTTGACGATGGATACAAGGATAATTTTGAGGTTGCATTCCCGCTTCTCAAGAAGTACGGCGCAAAGGGGACGGTTTTTATGGTGACCAATAATCTTGGGCGAGCAGACCGATTGAGTTGGCCAAATTTGATAGAAATGTCGGTGAAAGCAGTTGAGATTCAGTCGCACACGGTCAGTCATCCGGATTTGCGGATGCTGGAAGATAGACGACTCTTAAGCGAACTGGTTGATTCTCGGCAGATTTTGGAGCGAGGACTTGGAAAGCCCGTGACTTCATTGGCTTATCCAGCGGGGGCATTTGATGATCGGGTTGTGGTTGCAGTTGCAGAAGCTGGCTATTTATCGGCGTGGAAGAAAGGCGGTGGGCCGGTTCGGCCCGGCGACTCTGAAAATCCGCTGTTGCTCCCCCGAATTCGGGTCCACGGACGAACGGATGCGGATAAGTTCCGTGAGCGGGTGATGAGCGGGGTTTATCTTAGGCAGATGGACAAGCGGGACAGTTAGAAATCCATGTCTTTGGGGACGAGGGTTGGGGTTACCCACTTTGTCGTTAGCTTTGATTCTTTGGTGAGTTCTGGGCTGAGTTTGAGGATGTCGGGATGGATTGTTGTAGTGAGGGGTTTGGAATAAGTGGGCTTTTCATTCAAAGCATAGAGTGCGAATCGAAGTTCGGTTTTGAGAGAGCCGGCGGGGATTTTTGGTTCGTAGGTGAATTGCTGACCGATGGGCAGATTGATGCGGTGATAGGAGTTTCCGCAGGTGATCCAGTAGTGGTATTGGATCGGTTTCCAGGTGTCGCCAATTTTTGCTTCGAGCCAAGCAATGAGGTTGCCATCGGCGGCGCGGAGCCAGAGGTTTGATTTGTTGTGATTGGTGATTTGGATCGTGAGTTTTGAATCTTGACGGATGATGGAGATAAGTTCTTTGGTGGAGTTCTTGGTGATCGGCTTGGGAAGATTGGTTGATGTTCCGTGTCCGCCGATGGCTTCGGTGTCCTTGATGGGCGATGCGGCGGGATAGACGGCGCGCTCCATATAGATTGGGGCGGATAGGGCGAGGAGAGCGGTGATCATCATGGGTTTAGACGCTCGGGTGATTTATGAGTGTCAACCGGGCGGCTCTTCGTTCAAATCACTTATTTAGTCTTTGGAAGGTCGGTCACGTCGATCTGACTTTTCACCGGAAACAAATGAGCCACTTGCGGGGTTGAGGGTCAGGATGACGGCGCTATAGGGGCCGAGGGCAAAGGTGCCTCGGAAGCCCAATCCATGGAGGGGGTTAGCTTGAGCGGTGACTCCAGCGGTGAACGTGTTGCCGTAATCACTTCCGTAGCCGTTCCAGTCGCTATTGAAAACGACCGACCAATTCCCGCCACGGGGAAGACCGATCGTGTAGTTCGCAAAGCTTGTGTTGCTGAAATTGACAAGCACAACGACGTCGTCCCCGGCACCGCCTTGATCCCAGCGATGGAAGGCGGCGACTTTTGCACCATTGTTTACATGGAAGAGGTTGAGATTCGGGCCGGAAAGGCCCTTGGTTGTCCCGCTTCGATTCAGGCGAAGGTTGATGAGGTCTTTGTAAAGTTGGCGGACTCCAGCGAAGGTGACTTCTTTTGACCAATCGATCGGATCGGTATCTTGGAAGTAGCCGTCTTCTAGGATTTCCTGGCCCTGGAAGATCATGGGGATGCCGGGGGTCGTCATTGTGACAACCGCTCCGAGAGTAGAGCGCTTGCGGGCCCAGTAGGAGCCTGGGTTGCTGGGATCGATTTCTTGGGGTACTCGGGAGCGTCCGTTGGCGACTTCGTCGTGAGATTCGGTGTAAATAACGCGTTGGAGCCACTGTCCGTTGTAATTTTGGGTGAGGGCGGTGACAAGATCGTTCATGTTTCGATCATTGTCGTTCGGAGTGGTCATGAGCGGTCGCATCGGGTGGACAAAGTTGGGAGACCATTGGGAGTCAAATCCCGCTCCTCCGGCACCAGTGGTTTTTGTGATCCACTCATTTGACTGTAGATCTTCGGCGATGTTGAGTTTCCAAGGTTGTCGGGCGTCGATTTCGTTATTGACCCATTGCATCAGTGACCAGCCGTCGGGATTGTCGCCCCAGTTGGTTCGTCGGATATTGAGGGTGCTGTCCCATCGGAATCCGTCGAGGCGGAATTCTTCGAGGAACATGAGGGCGTTGTCGCGGATGTATTGGCGGACAAATCCTCGACCGAAATCAGGACGAGTATCGCCCCAAGGCGTGAAGGCACGGTCGTCGTTGTAGAAAAAGATTCCGCCGCGGTTGTTTTCGCTCCAACCGTCGTAACGCCAGATATCGAGATCGCTGGGGCCGTAGTGGTTATGGACAACATCAAGCAGAACAGCAATGCCTCGGCTGTGGGCTTCATTGACGAATCTTTTCAGTCCATCGGGGCCGCCGTAAGCAGATTCAACGGCAAATGGGTGAGACGGGTTGTATCCCCAACTAAAATCTCCAGCGAATTCGTTGACGGGTAAGAGCTTAATAGCGGTTACGCCCAGGTCTTGGAGATAGTCGAGACGCTGGATTGCCGAGTTAAAGTTGCCGGGGGCTCCACCAGGAGTGTCATTGAACGTTCCAATGTGCATTTGGTAAATGACCGTGTTGTTCCAGGTAGGAGTGGAGAAGTTGTTCGATGTCCAATTGAATGCTTTTTGGTCGTAAATAACACTCTCGCCGACTGAATTGGTGACGCGGGGGCCGTACGGGTCGGTACGCCAGAGGGTTTGGCTTCCATTGCGAATCACATATTTGTACTTCTGTCCGGTCAGAGCACCGCGGATGAAGACGGAACGGTAGCCGTTGCCGTCGGACTGCATGGGGGCAGCGAGGCTATTCCAGTTGTTAAAGTCGCCAGCGGCGTGAACAGAATTGGCAAACGGGGCATAGGTGCGAAAACTGGTGCCATCTTGAGCCGGGATGCTGCCCATTCCTTGGATGTGGCTCGCGACGACGTTGCGGGAAATTGTAAACGTGTAGAGGCAAGCTGTCCGGGTGTAGATTCCAAAGTAGACTCGACCATTGACGAGCTTAACGGATGTGGTGTTAGAGAGCGATCTGGAACCGCCAGTGCCGTTTGTGTTGAAGAACGCTGAAATATCAAAATTTGTTTGGGAAGGGATTGAACCTTGTTTGATGAAAAGGTCGATCAAGCCTCGGCGCTGTTGGAAGTCAATTTTGAGTTCACCGTGCTGACCGAGAACGTCAACTGAATAGTATTTCCATCCTCGGGTAAGGATGCTGTCCTGGATTCTCCACGGCCCTTCGCCAGTGAGGTGGTTCACCGACTGAGCGAGCGCGTTTGTGCTGAGTAGCGCGGTGACGGCAAAGAGAATGGCGGAACGAATCGCTTTCATATGTCCTCTCAAGATTCTTCAGTGAGCTGGGTGCTTGTTGAAGAATACGTATTCTTGTCGGGATTATCTCACAAATTGTTCATGATTTGTGCTAGCAAGGATATGGGGGATTTGAATGAGCGGTCAATCGCCGATGATCCGCTTAAATTCCGGTCGATTGATGTAATCGCGGAAGTCTTCATCATTCTCCGCAAATGCTTCCACCGGGAAGCCGAGATCTTTGGAAATTTGGATATGTTCCAAAACCCCTTGATCGTAGCCTTGGAGGGCATATCCGCAGGCAAGGTTGTAGTGGATGATGCTCGGCTCGTGACCAAAAGCTTTTGAGTTAAGGAAGCTTCGCCGGGCGGCGTCAAACTCGCCCAAGTAGTGTTGTGACAGTCCGAGGTAGAACCAACCGTCTGGGTCTTCAGGGTCTTCGCTGAGAATTTCGAGATTCTTTTCTTTGGAGAGTTCCCATTCTTTATTGCTAAAAGCGTCTTGAGCGATGACTCGGACTTCTTCAGATTGGTTTTGGATGACCTTGGTATGGGTGGCCCAAGCCACGGCGCATCCAGCGGCGAGGATTGAGATCAATGAGACAAACCATCCAAGTTTGAGAATCATCTTTGGTTACTTTACTCCTTGATAGAACGTTATGGTTCCCAGGGATTATGGTCTTTTATCGAAGTTTCTTCTTAATGGTGAGAGACAGTTGAGGGGTTTGGTTCGTTTGAAGGAGTGCATCAGGTCCGGTCAGCCTTGAGTTGGCAGGGTGACTGGTAGAATGATAGAGCGCGTCTCAATGGAGCGGCGGGCGATCAACACACGAGGTTAATTGAGTGGCGAAGGCCAAATTGGAAGAAATTGAAAGCCCGGCAATGCTCGAAGAGTTTTATCGTCAGATGCTCTTCATCCGGCGATTTGAAGAGAAGTGCAATGTGGCTTACCGGCTTGGAAAAATCGGTGGATACATGCACACTTATGTTGGGATGGAAGCGACGGCGGTGGGAATCCACCACGCGATTAAGCCAACGTATGACTACATGATTACGGCTTATCGTGATCACCCGCAGCCGTTGTTGCTTGGTACAGATCCAGTCAAGGTGATGGCCGAGATCATGGGCCGCTCCGATGGGATGAGCCGAGGTAAGGGTGGTTCGATGCACGTTTATGATATCGAGCGAGGCTTCTTCGGCGGATGGGGGATTGTTGGCGGTCATATTCCGCTTGGTGGCGGTTTGGCTTTTGCGAGTAAGTATCGCAACGAAGACCGGGTCACGATTTGTTTGCTCGGTGATGGAGCAGCTAACCAAGGAGTTGTTTTTGAAACAATGAACATGGCAGCCTTGTGGGATTTGCCGATCATTTTCTGCATTGAAAACAACGAGTTCGCAATGGGTACTCGATTGGAATATCACGCGGCGGATACGGAGCTTTACAAACGCGGTGAGCCGTTTGGGATCAAGAGTGAGCGGATAGACGGGATGGACGTTTTGAGCTTCCACAAGGATATGCAACGAATTGTTGACTGGACTCGGGAAAATCAGAAGCCGTACTGGGTCGAGATCATGAATTACCGATTCCTTGGGCATGGTGCGGCGGATAATGACCGCCAGCTTTACCGCACCAAGGAAGAGGAGGATGCGGCGATGAAGCGCGACCCAATCGCTCGGCTGGAAGAGATTTTGCTCAAGCGGAACGTGATGACTCGAGAGAAAATGGAGGCGATTGACGAAGAGTTGACCGACCAAGTCGAGGCGATTTATGAGCAGGCTGATGCCTCGCCATTCCCCGACGCGAGTGAGGTTTACGACAACGTTTATACCGATATGGAACCGGAGAAAGGACACTAAGATGGCGGCTGTAGAAGTAGCAACTCAAACGATGAGTTACCGAGACGCTATTAGTAAGGTGCTCTCCGAGGAAATTGAAGCCAATCCTGATGTTTTCATCATGGGTGAGGATATTGGACGGTACCAAGGTACGTTCCGCGTCACTCAAGGAATGTTTGATAAGTACGGCGAGAAGCGGATCATTGATACGCCGATTACCGAAGCCGGCTTTACAGGAATTGCAATTGGTGCTGCGATGGCAGGGCTTCGACCAGTCGTCGAGATGATGACGATGTCCTTCTCCATCTTGGCGATGGATCAGATCATCAACCATGCGGCCAAGATTCACTACATGACCGGTGGACAAGCTAAGTGTCCGCTCGTTATTCGAGGACCGGGCGGCGCCGCGAAGCAGTTATCGGCTCAGCATACGCACTGTCTGGAAGGGTGGTATGCCCACGCTCCAGGATTGAAAGTCGTTGCACCTGCAACAGCAATAGATGCCTACGGAATGCTTCGGCAGGCGATTCGCGACGATAATCCTGTGATCTTCACAGAAAATCCGGGCCTCTACACCGTTATGGGTGAAGTACCGGATGATCGAGAGTTTGTCGTTCCTTTTGGCAAAGCGAACATCTTGCGTGAAGGAACAGATGTGAGTTTGGTTGGATACAGCCGGATGACTCAGATCAACTTGGCGGCAGCGGAAAAGCTTGCCGAGCAGGGAGTGAGTGCTGAAGTTGTTGACGTTCGCTCGCTCAGTCCGCTGGACATGACAACGATCAACGCCAGTGTGGCGAAAACACACCGCGCGGTTGTGGTTTATGAAGATTGGAAGTTCGGTGGTTTTGGCGGTGAAATTGCTTCCCGAATCGCGGAAGAAAGCTTCGATGATCTCGATGCTCCGGTCGTTCGTTGTGGCGGATTAAATGTTCCGACACCTTACGCTCGGAACCTTGAGCTTGAGTGCATCCCGGATGTTGACGACGTGATTGCGGCTGTCCAAAAACTGGGCTAATCCCGAGTCCGTTTGGTCCAACCCCTTAGAACGAAGAGTTCTAAGGGGTTTTTCTATTCTGGGCGACCACTTTGCCGATTACGATTACGGATCGACATTGCGGTCAGGGCGCTCATCCCTTGTGAAACATAGAATGGGCGTAGAGCGGAGTCACAGGTGAGGTCGACCATATAGTAGTCGCTGAGTTTGAGGAGCATGAGCCTTACAAGCTCTTTGCCAATGCCTTGGCTCCGGTGAGACCCTTTGACTTCTAATAGCGGAATATAGGCGCAAAGAACACCGTCGGTGATTGCAGTGATGAAACCGACAATTTCTTCACCTTCCCGTGCGATGATCACTTCTGAGCTTCCCTTGAGGATGCGGAGATGGGTTTCTGGTGAGGGCGGCGTGGGCCATCCCTCAAAGAATCCAGTGAGTTGTTGAGCCGTGATGCCAGCAATGCGATCGGAATAGGTGACCACATAACCATTGTGCCGGAGAGTATTCGTGGAATTCTGGTTTATCCCCAGGACATCTGAATTTTCAAGATAAAATGAAAATTGATGAAAATTCGCCTTGGACACTCACCTGACTCTGATGATGCATTTATGTTTTGGGGGCTTGCCAGTGGGGCAGTTCAAAGTGAGTTTGAATTTGAGCACATTCTGCGCGATATTCAGACACTGAACGATTGGGCGAAAGAAGGCAAGTTGGAAAGTTCTGCGGTGAGCGTCCACGCTTTTGCTTATGTAGCCGACAAATATGCGTTGTTGCGGCACGGCGGTTCTTTTGGTGATAATTACGGGCCGATGATTGTTGCCGAGACTGAGATTTCCCGAGATGACCTCAAGGACTTGGTTATTGCGGTGCCCGGGATATTGACTTCGGCATTTTTGCAACTCAACCTTTGGTTTGAAGATCAATTTGGCGGGGAAGTAAAGCCCAAGTATGAGGTCGTTCCGTTTGACGAGATTATTCCGGCAATCAAATCAGGCAAGTACAAGGCGGGTTTGATCATTCATGAAGGTCAGCTGACCTATGCTGAAGAGGGTCTTGTCGAACTCGCTAACATGGGCAAATGGTGGGGTGAGAAGACGGGTGGACTGCCTCTGCCGCTCGGTGTCAATGTTGTTCGTAAGGATTTGGGTGAAGAAGCTTGTATAGAAGTGAGTCGGTGCATGCGCGAGTCAATCCAGGCAAGCCTTGATAATCGCTCTACGGCTCTGGACTATGCATTGCAATTTGCGCGCGGCATGGATGTCAAGACCAGTGATACTTTCGTCGGAATGTACGTGAACGAAAGAACACGTGATATGGGCGAAGAGGGAATTAAGGCGATTCGATTGCTTTTGAGTGAAGGGGCTCGCATTGGATTAGTTCCTGCGGTTGATGTCGCGGTGATTGACTAATTACTACTTATTGAGCCTGGAGGAAGCGAACGGATTTCTCCAGGCAATTTTATCGAAACTTTTCAGCTGTCGTGTTTCGTTGTAATGGTACGGATATGGGATTCACGGCACTTGTTTTGGCTATGGCGGTCGCGGGACAAGATCAATCGGGCTTGGATGTTCGGCTTGATCAATTTTCGGCGAGTGGTGATCGAGCGAGTTCGGTCGTCAAACAACTTGCGGAGAAAAGTGGAGAGAATTTGTTGGTTCAGCGGGAGTTGATGAACGAACCGATTTTTGCCGAGGTTCGAGGGAAAACAGTGCGCGAAGTCATGAGTGCTTTGGCGACCGCGACGTACGGGCAATGGACATCACAAAACGGGGCGATTACATTATCGCTTTCTGGGGAAGCTCGAGAAAAGAGCAATCGAATGCTCGCCGAACGCAATCAGAAACTCATCGCCAATTTGCAAAGATCGATTGATGATCTCAAGAAATCTGGCTGGGGGCAAGATTCCGCGCGTGAATACGTTGATCGAATAACAGATTTGAGGAAGCAGTATCGCGAAAGTGCGCAGACGGGTGAGGGCGATCGTCCGACGATTGAGGTTGCGGGCCCATCTCCCAAGGGAGTGGAGCGACTTGTTTTGGGGACTATCATGGAGCAGCTGACTCCGTCGCTCCTGGTGAATTTGAAAGTTGGCGAAAAGGTTGTATATAGCTCTGCTCCGAATCGGCTTCAGAAAAGGTACCCGGCAGATATTCGTTCGGTGGTGAATCTTTATGCCAAAGCGCATCAAGAAATTTTTGATGAGTCATCTCGTAATGTGCGAGATGATTTTGGGGCAGATTGGCGGGGCTCGTTGGGGTTACCATCTTCTCGTACTTTGAATATTACAAAGCTCATTGCTACAGTGATGAGAGAGGATCGCGGGTGGATAGTTGGCTTCCAACTGGTTGATCCGGAAGGTGTGGAATTGGCTTATCATTCGCTCAGGGTCACTCCCAGCGGATTAGAAGCTGAGCTACCTAACGAGAAAGATTCACAAGCGGAGCAGGGAGAGCCGATACCCCTCTCTGCACTCTCGCAAGAATTTTTGACTAAGAATGGGGTTGGTTCCAACAGCAATCAGATGTCGATGGGTATGGAAGTTGGAGGGTCTTTTGTGTTGCTGAATGTGGGAAATCCGGTTCGGCCCCCGGTGTATTCGGCGGCATTGTGGAATCTTCTCGCAAACCCCGGAAAGGTCGATTTCTTGAATGTCCTCATTCCAGAACTACTCAAACACAAGTTTGGTGAGAGGAGTTTCGTCGCCGTCGTGCCGGACGAGGTTTGGCAAAGGTTGGTCACGGGGGCAAACGGAGCCGCGATGCGGGAGGAGTTTGCTATTCAAGCCCTGAGAGATTTCACTGAGGAAGTACAGGAAGACGGTTTCTCAATCGTTCGGGCCCAGGATCCGATGGTCGTTTTGCAAAGTCGGGTTAATCGAGATGATATGCAGCGATTGACGAGTGCCATCCACGGGCGAGGATTTGCCAAAGTAGCGGAAGTCGCAGATTATGCCTCAAAGCGCGGCATTCGTCTGTTTGAGCAATTGCCGGACATGATGGTTTTTGCCCTTTCAATTCCTTTCACGGTTGAGGATTTGATATCGACTTTTCGCTTAAATCTCGATTTGGCGGATTACATTGTTGCAACTCCCGAGTTCAAAGCGAATGCTGAGTTGGGCTCAAAAACGTGGATTTATGGACAGATGAATCCGGGGCAACGGGAAGCCTATGAGCGGATGCTCTTTGCCAGCACGCCAACGATTACTCAAGATTCAGGGTCGTTTTCGATTTCGGTGTCAATGGGTGAAAGGCCCGCAGAAAAGCGAATGGCCGTTGATCGCGAACCTACCGAACAGTTCGGGATGGGGATACCCAATGAGACTGAGTTTTCTATGGAAGTGAAGCCATTTCCGGGTGTTTTGGGAAAGGTGAAGAATCATCCGAATGGGAGCTTGATGACGGCAGCGCAGTTGGGTGGCATGATCGGATTTGGGGAGGGAAGCACCGGGGAATTTCAGGTGACCCAGTTTGATGAATTTTATCAAGCGAGAGTTTCAAGCATTCAATTTGTAGATCCGGTGACTCGTTACTCGATTCAAATGGCGGATGGAGTCTTGGTGTCTCAAGCCCGGGCTTTGAAGTTCAATGACCTGGGGAGCGACATTCTGAGCAAAGCCGAGGAAGCGAGAAAGTTGATGAGGGAAGCGGCAAAGAACATGGGGCGCCCGAGGCAGAATGTTCCTCCAAACGATATTCGACGATAGTTACGTGATTTGTATTCGCTCAAGGAATCATGAGGGTTAATCTTTGGGCGAGAGCAGAACCCTTCGCTTCAGGGCGGTTGGCTCCATAGAATTCCGATTCTGCCTTGAGTTAAGGGTCGGAATTATGTAAAAGTGAAACATGGTTCGACGTTCGTCCCCGTTTCTCCTTGGTTTGGTCTTGATTGCGGCTTTTGGGCTTCCTCAACCATCTGTCGGACAAAAAAAATCAGCGGATCACCCAGTTTTCTCGAAGCTTGAATGGCGATCAATTGGGCCTTACAGAGGTGGGCGATCGGTTGCCGTCAGTGGGGTTGCTGACGACCCAAAGACGTTCTTTATGGGAACGACAGGTGGTGGAGTGTGGCGGACTCGCGACGAAGGGGAGACATGGACTTGTGTTTCGGATGGCTTTTTCAAGCTCGGCTCAGTTGGTTCCATCGCGGTTGCTCAGAGCAACTCAAAGGTGGTGTATGTGGGGATGGGTGAGCATGCGATCCGGGGAAATGTCACACCGGGGGATGGGGTTTATCGGAGCGATGACGGGGGAGATTCTTGGCGACATTTGGGGCTCGCCGAGACACAGTTCATTGGTCGCGTCATTGTCCATCCCAAAGATCCGAACACCGTTTGGGTAGCCGCATTGGGGCCAGTCTTTGGCAAGAGCAAAGATCGTGGAATCTACAAAACTAAGGATGGAGGAAAGAGTTGGAAGAAAACTCTGTTCGTGAATGATCAAGCGGGGGCGATTGAGCTTGCAATTGATCCGGCGAATCCTGATGTGATGTTTGCGGGGACATGGGAAATGTGGCGGCGGCCATGGGAATTGGTTTCGGGAGGGCCAGGCAGCGGTTTGTGGACAAGCCGTGATGGTGGAGAAAAGTGGGAGAACATTTCGGGACGACCAGGTTTGCCAACGGGACTCTGGGGGAAGGTTGGAGTCAGCGTGAGCGGTGCTGATTCGAACCGAATTTATGCAATGATCGAAGCTGAAAAGGGCGGCCTCTATTTGAGCAATGACGGAGGGAAGACTTGGGAGCTTTCTAATAGTTCAAGCGGACCCCGGCAACGCCCTTGGTATTACACCCGGGTCTTTGCCGACCCAAAGGAAAAGGATACGGTTTACATTTTGAACGTTCAGTACTACAAGTCCACTGATGCCGGCAAAACTTTACGACCGGGAGTGGCTCAGCATAGCGATCATCACGATTTATGGATTGATTCGGCAGACAATAAGCGCATGGTCATCGGGACAGACGGTGGTGCGAGTGTGAGTGTTAACGGTGGCGGAGCTTGGTCGGCCCAGGATTATCCGACCGGTCAGTTTTATCATGTTTCGGTTGACAATTCGTTTCCATACAACGTCCTTGGTGCGCAACAAGACAACTCAACCGTCCGGATTCCGAGCCGGACGCGAGGGGCTGGCATTACGAGCGAGGATTGGACTTCGACCGCGGGCGGTGAAAGTGGATATGTTGTGGCGAAGCCGGATCGTCCAGAGATTGTCTTTGGGGGAAGTTACGGCGGGGATTTGAGCTGGCGAAACCACTTGCTTGAGACCAGCCGAGCAGTTGATCCTTGGCCAGATAATCCACTCGGAAGGGGTGCAGTCGAAGCCGTGGAGCGATTCCAGTGGACGTTTCCCATTGTTTTCTCCCCACATGATCCAAATACGATCTATGTTGGCTCTCAGCATGTTTTGCGGAGTCGAGACATGGGCGGAAGTTGGGAGAGGATTTCACCTGATTTGACCACTAATGATTCGAAGAAAATGCAGCCCAGTGGAGGGCCGATTAGCAAGGACAATACTTCGGTTGAGGTTCATTGCACGGTTTTCACTATTGCCGAATGTCAAACTGAGAAAGGAGTGATTTGGGCGGGCAGCGATGACGGTTTGATTCATTTGACAATTGATAACGGGGCGACTTGGAAGAATGTCACGCCTAAGGGAATGCCCAATGGGGCGACCGTGAGCTTGATTGAGGCCTCTCCGCACTCAGCCGGGCGAGCCATCGCAGCGGTGAACAATTATCGTCAGAATGATTTCCGTCCTTACGTTTTTGTGACGGATGATTACGGCAAGAGTTGGACGGCTCTGACGGCGGGGATTCCGGATGATGTTTGGGTGCGGGCCGTTCGGGAGGACTTGTCGATAAAAGGGCTTCTCTATTCAGGAACAGAGGCTGGAGTTTATGTTTCAGCGTTCGGCGCTCCGTGGAAGAAGCTGGGCGGATTGCCCGAGGCTCCGGTTCATGATCTTGTATTGAAAAATCATGACTTGATTGTGGCAACCCATGGTCGAGGATTCTACATCTTGGACAGTGTGAATCCGATTCGAGGCACCGCTCAATCGGCTGACTTGGCGGACGTGGTTCTGTATCCAGCTTTCGGCAATCCGGCTCGATTCGGGCCGGTTGGAAATGGAGAAGTCGGTAAGAACCCGGCTGGGTCAGGATTGCGGGTGGAGTTTTTTGTGCGAAATGAGTTGAAGGATGTTGTTGTGACGATGCGAGATAAGTCTGGATTTGGAGTTGCCCAGGCCAAAATAGCGTCGGCAAAGCCCGGTCTGAATGTTGCGTATTTAATGCCGACCTATCCGGGAATGCAAACATTCACTGGACTGCTCATGTGGAGTGGTTATACGGGAACTTTGAAAGCACCTCCCGGCGAATATCTCATTCAACTCGAAGCTGGGTCAACAAAGTTGGAAACGGTCGCTGTGTGGTCGAACAACCCAGGTTCAGCGGCCTCTGATGCGGACATGGTGGCAAAGTACGAGCTCTCTCGAAAAGTTGCAGATGCTGCGACCGAGTGTAATGCGATGGTCATGCGAACTCGTGGCTACCGAGCGGCGATTGCGGAAGCAATGAAAGGCAATAAGGAATTAGAAGACAAGGGAGCATATGCGATCAGGATTTTGCAGTCGATTGAGGACTCGTTGCACCAAGGCAAAGCGGGAGCAGGTCAGGACTTCCTGAATTTTCCGATGCAACTGAATAACCGATTTGCAGCACTACTTGGCAATATTCAGAGTGGTGATTACGGCGCAACAAAGCAAAGTTTTGCCGTCTATGAGAGCCTCATGCCGCTCCTGCAGGCCGAGCGAGACCGAATGAAGGAGTTTGAGACCAAGATGTTGCCGGATCTCAATAAGGCCTTTGTCGCTGCAGGCAAACCTGAACTTGCGCCGAAGTTTGAGGAACTTCGACCGGCGAGGGGTGGAATTAGCACCGGAGCAACGGGAGAGTGATCATTGCGCCTGGCTCAAGTTTGATTTTTGCGGGCGACAGCATCACAGAATGCGGTCGCCAAGGATCGAATTTGGGCCTGGGGTTTGTAATGATGGTTGACGCCTACCTCAAAGCGAAACGAGGTGGAAGTCGCATCCGAGTGGAGAATATTGGGGTGGGGGGTAACACAGCGCGTGATCTTTCGGCCCGATGGGATGATGATGTATTGGAAAAGGAGCCGGACTGGGTTTCACTTTTGATTGGAGTGAACGATGTTTGGCGTCAGTTTGATCGGTATCTGGAGGTTGAGACTCATGTCCGATTGCCCGAATATCGGAGCGCGGTCAATCACATGGTAGGTACGGCGCGAGATGGTGGTGCGCAGGTCGTTGTTATGAGTCCGTTTTTTGTCGAACCAAACCTGGATGACCCGATGCGCTCTTTGGTTGAAGAATATGCTTTGTCCGCAATGGAAGTCGCGAAGAAACATGAAGCGATTTTTGTGGACATTCAGAGCGAGTTGGATGAGATGGTGTCTCACGTTCCTGTCATGTCGATCACCAATGACCGGGTTCATTTGGGGTCAGCGGGACACATGCGGATTGCTTTGGCATTTTTGGAATCTGTACGAGCTTTGTAAAATAAAAATCCCCCGAGCCACTCAAGGCCTCGGGGGATTTTGTATCTTAGGAACGTGTTGTTTAGTTTCCGCCGCCGCGTCCGCCGCGACCCATCATGTTGCGCATTTCTTCGTCAACTTTGGGGTCTCGCTCAAACTTGGGGCCCTTCATTGATTCAAACTTTGTCTTTTGCTCCCCGTTGAGAACTTTGACCAGTTCGCCATCGAGGATACGATTATTTTCTTCCATCAGCGGTCTGATCTCCGTGCGATCGATTTCGCCATTTTGCGCACGTGCGAAGATGGCTTGGTTGGCGTCATTCATTGCCTTTTCCAAGTCTTCAACTTGCCGTCGCTGTGCTGTAGAGAATCCAAGTTCCTTCTGGGTTTTCTCTTCCATGATGGCGCGATTGCCTTTCATTTGGAGTTCAATTTGACCGAGGCGGGCTTTTTGTGCATCGTCGATGAGTGCGAGTGATTTCTCGTTCAGATCGGTCGACATCTTTTCCATATCCTTTTGGATGGTGGTGAAGTCCGGTCGTTCGCCTCCTTGGCCGCCCTGACCACCTTGTCCGCGCATACCTTCAAACATGGCCATGAGTTTGTCGCGATACTCTTTTTGGAGAGCTTCGAGTTTGGTTGTTTGGTCGGTCGAGAGCTTGAGGTCTTTGTGGACGTCTTTGCGGGCCAGGAGCATTCCCGGACCTTGCATCATGTTTCCGCCCATCATGCCGCCACGGCCCTGTCCGCCGCCTCGGCCCTGAGCTTCTGCGCCGAGTGGAAGCGCCACAACGCAGAGAGCGAGGGCGGCGCATGCGATTGATTTGAAGTTAGTCATTTCCGATTTCCTTTTTGGGTCCGGACTTGATTCCGGAATTGTTTTTTGCCGTTGGGGGAAGGCTTTGTTGCACTCCCTTTTGGCTTTGGGGACTGAGTCGTTGCACTTCGTCTGATTTCAGCTTGCCAGCTTCTTCTGGACTGCGCACAATTCGGGGTGTGAGGAAGACCAGGAGCTCGGTCTTGACTTCACCTTTTTCGCGCGATTTGAAAAGCTCTCCTAGAATGGGAATATCTCCAAGCAGAGGTACTTTTCGGACTTTACTGGTGACCGTGCTCCGCATGATTCCGCCAAGAACGATGGTTTCGCCATCTTGCGCTGAAACAGTCGTGAATGCTTGCCTTTGGTTTACGATTGGGGCGTTAAAGTCCGTGAATCCTTGGAGATCGTTCGCGGTTTGGGTGACATCGAGCGTCACCGTTCCATTTGAAGTGATTCGAGGAACAACGTTGAGAACGATTCCGACATCTTGGAAGGCATAGTTGAAGGTGAGGTTGCCGTTGGCATCCTCTCGAGTTGAGAGGATGTAAGGAACGCTTTGCGAGATGTTGATCTCGGCTTCAACGTTGTTGCTCGTGAAGATTCGCGGGGTGCTGAGCACCTGGAATTTATCATCGGTGCTGAGCGCATTGAGGAACGCGCTGAAGTTCTGCCCGGTGATGGTGTAGCGAAGACCGTCGAGTGGGGGGTTAGCTCCACCGAGATTGAAGTCTGTCGCTCCGGTACCGGTGCCGCTGTTTCCAAACGGTCGGTCTTGGGTGAAATTCCACTCTACGCCGAGCTTCATTGAGCTATCCAAGGTTGCCTCGACGATCAAGGTTTCGATCATGACTTGCTCGGGGATTTTGTCCAACTGACCTAGGATTTGGCGAACCAATTCCATGTTGTCAGGTGCAGTCACGATGATCAAGCTGTTGGTGTTCGGATCTGGAATGATGCTGACTTGTCCGGAGAGATCGCGGACATTCACGAGTCGCCCATCGGCATTACGAGCAACGTTGTTTGTTCCGCCTTGCTGCGTGTTTTGGCGTCCACCAAGTTGACCAAAGAAGCCGCCCTGCTGGGTTCTGACTTGAGTGTAGAGTTCGTCTGATCCTTCTTCAAATTCGAGAAGTAGTTCGTTTTCGCCTTTTGCATTAGGCTCAAATCGAGCTGCGCTTTCTTCGACTCCTCGGCCTGTTCCGAGTCCACCACCTCCTCCTCCGCCTCCTGTATTTCGGTTGCGGTTTTGATTGGTGTTAGTTCGATTTGTATTATTGCCTCCAAATTGGTTGCCGCGCCCGGTGTTTCGTGAACCGAATGCGCTGTTCAGTAGATCAGCGACGGTATCGGCCCGAGCGTTGCTCAAGGGGATGACGAATGTAGTGTTTTCGACTTCGACTTCTTTATCGAGTTCGACCATCAGGGTGTCGAGAATTTTGTGGGCTTCGGCAGTAGCCGAGACGATTAAGGAGTTCGAACGGGGATCGGCACTGACATTGGCTTCGCCTTGACCCGGACCAGCAACTCGCCGGAGGAATCCGCCAAATCCGCCTTGATTCGCTTGTCCGGTGTTGCCTCGTCCTTGGGGTGCGTTGGCGGTGAGTACAGTCTGTACCGTCGTCACCAGGTCTGGTGCTGAGGCAAATTCAAGGGTGTAAACCCGAGTTTGTAGTGGAGCATCGGTGAGCTTATCAATTTCCGCTATGAGGTCTTCGACATCGCGTTGCTTTTCGCGCGGAGCGTTGACGATGACAGAGTTGCTGAAGTCATCAGCAGATGCTCGTACTGTCGGGCCCTGCTGTTGACCGAAGTTGAAGTTGCCAAAGGAGAAGCCACCACCGCCTCGTCCTCCACGACCACCTTGTCCACCACCGCCAAAAGCTGCAAAAGGATTATTAGCTTGTTGTTGTTGCTGAAAGACTTCGTTGATCACACGGGCGACTTCGGATGCGCTTGCGTACTGGACTCGGTAGACCTTGAGCTCAACGTTTTGTGTACCCCCCATCATTGCGGCCAAAGCTGCGGGATCAAACCCGGTACTGCCACGTTCTTCGCGTCGGGGCTTGATGAGAAGAACGTTGCCTTGCTTTTCAAATTGATAATTTCGGACACTGAGAGCGGCGTTGAGGACTTCAAATGCTTCTTTGATGGGCACAGCTTTGGGGGTGCTGAGCGTCATAGCGTCTTTCAGGTTGGGATCTTTAACGATTGTGATGCCTGAAACCTTCATAAAAAGGTCGAGAACAAGATCAACGTTCGCGTTTCGGAAGTTGAGCTTAACCGTCTTGTTGGGTAGATCGAACTGCTCCCAGGCGTTCCGGCTCGATGAGCTTTGGGCACTGCCCCCCGTTGAGAATTGGGCGTGTACCGTTGCAGGTGCAACCATGCCAAGGGCGATGGCGAGGGTACTAACGAGTAGCGTTCGATGCTTCATTGTTTGTTGTCCTATTTGATTCGGTTGAATTGTTTTGGGCGTTGGCTTGCGAAATTCCGATTTGTCCCGAAAGCGGGTTCAGGGGAGCGTTTTGGGCATTGAGTTCGACGATTGGTCGGTTTTCAAGAAGGGTGAAAAGCTTGGATTCGCCCGATGGTCCGGTCAGAACGATTGTGTTCGTACTGATATCGGTGAGCGTTGCACTTTTTAAGGTCTGACCAAGCGTGAGGTATTCCCCTTGATTATCGGTTGCGTTTTCCAGGAGGGCCATTCGTTGACCATCTGCAGTAACGATGCCCGTGAGGAACCATCCATTTTCTCCATTCATGAAATTAGCGGGAATTTGATTCGGGAGTTCTGCTCCTCGATTTGATTTTTTACCATCGTCGACTACGGCAGGCTTGAACGCATTGTTGATGGGTTCATCAAGCCGAGCAAACCGTGCATTTTCGTCATCTTCGGTGAATTTGGACTCTTTTGCTGTCCTTGATGAAGATCGAGTGGAGGTTGAAGATGTCTTGGTTGCGCCGTCGAGCGAGCTTTTGGCATCTGGCTCTGGTTCGGTCATGATGAAGCCGACAACGCCGATCACGGCGACACCGATGTACAGGAAAAGGCGCTTATTCGTTGGCTTCACTTTTTGCTTCTCCTGGTGCAGACGAACTGGCGGGGGAATCGTTCGGCGTTTTTTCGTCCTTTAGGGACGTTTCTTTGGATTTTTCGCGGGATTCTCGAGATTTTTCGACGGCAGGTTGTTTGACGTAGGCAATAACGGCGACCGTTGCATTCACTTTGTCGGATTCTTGATCGCTCGAGGAAATCTGCACTTGGCTGACTCCTAGTCGATTAGCGGCTGAATCAAGCGCCCGAACAAAGCTCGCGACTTGGGGAAATGTGCCATCGATCAGGAGGACATAGTTGCCTCGGGAGAGGTCTCCGTCGGCAACGGGGGTTTGGGGTCGGAAGCTCTTGAGGTTCACCCCATGAGCTTTTGCAATCACGCTTATGCTCTGCAGTATCTGCGGCGTGATTGTCTCGGTCTGTCCTTCCCAGAGAGCCGGATTCTGTTTCTTGAGCGACTGCTGATTGGCAAGATTGAGGTTTAGCTCTTTTTGTGCTTTTTCGAGCCGGAGTTTGCCCGCACGTTCCGCGATTTCGGGATCTGGTTTAGGAACGACGAAAAAGAAGGCTGCAATCCCGGCGAGGCATAGAAGCAACAGTACAGTGAGGATGTTGTAAGTTCGTAGATTGTTGCCTAGTTCAAAGTTCATCTTGATCGTCCTCCTCTCGTTTCTTTACGGGGTTCGGCGAGGGGTAAGTTTCCAACCACATGAGCAGTAACGGAGAATTGGACAACGGGAGTATCTCCGATGTTGTTGTTGTTTGAAAATGCCAACTTAACTTCACGGAGACGGGGCGTTGCGCTGAGAGTGTCTACGAATGCCGCTACTTGAGCATTGCTGAGCGCGGTTCCACGCACAGAAAGGTCTTTGCCTCGTTCAATACTGGCTCCTGTGAGCCAAAGCCCATCGGGTGCGGCATTGGCGGCGATCGTGAGAATGTCGCCAATTGCCTGCCGGGGTTGAAGGCCGTCGCTGACGAGCTGCATCTGTTCTTCGATCTTGGTTGATTCCGTTCGAATACGCCCGATCTGGGCATTGATCCGATCAACTTTGCCGTTGTAGTCGGTTTGGACTTTGGCGAAAGCGGCGGAATCTTCGTCGTGGGCCATCCAAGTGAATACTCCGGCGATAAACAATGAGCCGGCGAGGAGTCCGACAAGTCGTTTACGGGCTCCAAGTTTTGCACCGGCGGCTTTGGCTAAATCTTCGGGGAGGCGAAGGTTGATGGACGTGGGATGGTGGGCAACTTTACTGAGGGGGTGCTCAGAGAATGTTCGAACGTTGGGGCTGACTAATTCTCGCAGCGAGTCGTGGGCGAGTGGAGCGGTTGATGATTGTCCACCTGCGGCGATGTTACGCCGGATTTCGGTATCCATTTCAGCGGTTGTCGTCATGGAATGGGTGACTCGGCTGGAATCGATGTTGCCATGAGTGATGACATCAAATGAAGTTCCTTCCGCACAGGGAGCCATCACAAGGGAAGATTTGCCCGGATCGCCACAAAGAATGGAACCCAAGCCAGCCGGAATCATCGATTCAATTTTTGTTCCGGCGTGTTGGAAGAGGGCGCGGGCTTGTTTGAGTGTTTCTGCTCGGGTGGCAAAAACGACGAACTCACGGCCTTCTGAATCGATACTTTCGGTTGGATGAATATCGAAGGCCAGTTCATTGGCTGGAACTGGGAAGAGTTCTTCCAGTCGAAACCGAACGAGGTTGCGCACTTCATCAATTTCCAGATCAGGAAGACGAAGACTACGCTGGAAGTATTGGCGCCTTCCAAGAGCTAAATTGATCCGTCTGGGGCTGCCAATTGCGCGAAGTGCTTCGGTCGGGGTGACATGTTGACTGATTTGCCCAGATGAGGGATCGAGGGCAAGGCAGTTTTCCGGCGACCATTCAATGATGGGTAAGTGACTCATTTAATTGGGTTCCTCCAGGAGGGATTGATCGGACAAGGGATCGATTTCCCAGCCCCAGCGGGTGAGAGGATCGCGTTCGATTGGACGGTTCAGTTGGAGGAGTCTCGGTTGACCGTCGACAATGTTGACTATGGCTTCAGCGTAAGAGCGGGCGGGGCCGCGTCGTCCTTCGAGTCTAATCAGAAATGTTTGCGACCCGATAGTCAGAAAATCGGCAAGTTGCTGTAATGAGTTTGTGCTTATGCCGGGGACTTCTGTGATATCGCCAAGTTGTTCAAATGAGCCTTGCCGAGTGAGGATGCCCTGGACTTGATCATCGTTGATTTCGGGGATAGTTCGGAGGACTGCTTCCGGCGCAGTATTGACGTTGATTTTGCCGTTGAGGAAGTTCTCGGCGGAAATCGTTGCCACGTTGAGAATCACCTCGGCATCTTGAAGATTGAGGCCGTTAACGGCGAAGACTTGGTTCAAACTGGTGAATTGACCTTGGGTGTTGCGCCGCTGAATAATGGCCTGAGCAGCTTGGTTGGAAATCCCGGCTTGCACAAGTTGAGGATTTTGGGCAATGTTGAGGTTGACTCGCTCGGTTCCGTCTTGACGACGGTTCGGGGAGCGCGATTCTATTGTGAGGATATCAATGGGCGCAGGTTGATCTTCTATGTTCCCAGAAAGGAGAGCGTTTCCGCCGTTGTTTTGGGGCGGAAAGAGGACGTCGGCGGGCGTGAATTCGCGAACGAGTAAGAGTTCGGAAACAGAGTCAAATCGGCGCAGCTTGACGTTATAAGGGGTGGTGAGTGTGTTGTAATATTCGTCTTTCGCTCCGAGTTGCCTGGGCTGAAGTTGGTCTTCGCGCCAGTCGAGAATAGCGGCCACTTGATTTTCGGTGAAATTGAGTTGTTCAAATTGCTCTTCGGTGGCCGTATTCAAATTGACGAATCGAGTTGTGTCGATGATTTGGATACGAACAGAAGAATCAGCAACCGTGAAGGCGATGGAACCGGTTTCGCCTAAGTTGAACCATTCATCATTTGTTGTTGTGACGTTGATGTTGGCATCGACGAGTGAAGCCATGGCCCGGGACAGTCCCGCTTGAATTGCGAGTTCGGTTTTTCTTCGATCAATTCGGCTCGACTCGGATTTGATATGAGAGTCAAGGCGCAAGCTGAAACTCGTCACGACCAGGGTCAAGATGACCATGGTCGCCAGGGCAAGCATGAAAGCACTCCCGGCTTGCTTCGTACGTTTCAAGGTCCAGTACCTCCAGTTGATTCTTGGGTGATGGGATTTTCGGCGGTGACATCGCTGGTCGGGATGCGGAATGTGAGGTATTCGGGCTCTTCCTCTTCGCGCTCAAGGGTGAGGCGGACAGCCGGGGGAATACGGCGAGAACCACCGTTGACGGTGTCCCAAGCGTCCACCCATTGCGCCCCATCCCAGAATTCATAGATGACATTGGTGACTTCGGGGAAGAGGAGGCGTTCAGTTCCCCCTTGTGTGGGGTCTCCGTCGGCAGGAGTTTGGATGCGGAGGAAAAGTCCAGCGCGATCGTCACCAGGATCGCCGACGGGTTGGATATTGAGGCTGACTTCGCTGAGACCTCCTTGTGGTCCAAAACGCTCATTGAGGTCTTCAAAAGTGGAATCTTGATCGAGCAAGAAGCCGCCATCTATCCGGCGGCTGAGGGTGGTGAAAGTGAGGGAGTCCGCAGTTGTTGATTGACCAGTGGCGTTCGCAGCAACAAAGTAGGTGAGCCGGTCATCGTTGTCATCCGACACAAAAGTGCCTTCGATTAGGCTCTCAAGAGTTCTGCGGTTTTGAATTTGGTCTTGGAAGGCATTGAGACGTTCGGGGGTCTTGCGGCTGTAGTCAACGGTGATTTGGTAAGCAGTTGCAATCGATCCGATCAAAAGCAGGGTCATCGTCATTGCAATGATCAGCTCGATAAAGGTGAAGCCTCTCTTCTGCACTAGGTCCCTCCACCCTCGGCAGTTCCGGTTGGTGCAGGAGCGGTGAAAACGATCGTGCTGATCGAATTTTCACCTTTGTTCTGGCTGGAAACAGTGAGAGTAAGCCCAGTCAGGTTCTCGACTCCGACGTTCGTTTCTTGTAGGGACCAGGTGTAGTCACGGAGTCGTTCGTCGTCAAACGTACCTCCAGCTTCTGACTGCCAGGCTTGAGTTGCGATCAACTCCTGGAGCTTCTCGTGAGCGATTCGATCAATGAAATCCTTTTCGGCAACGGCGCGTTCGGCACGCATCAGCCCAGATATTGCTCCGACGAGGGCGGTGATACCAACGGCCAAAAGAACAGCGGCAACAAGAACTTCGACGAGAGTGAAACTGCGCTTAGCCGACACGTTGTTCAATCTCCCCGGCATCCCATTCTTCTTCAGCTTGTTCGCTGAGAGTGCCTTGAATGATCCTTGTGGAACCGCTTTGCGGATTGACGATGAGGAGGAATGTTTGATCGTCTTGTGAGAATTCAAGATAGGCCCGGTCGGCTGATCCATCGGGATAAAATCCGACTTGCCATTCGTCTCGCGATACATCTTGCCGATTGAGCTCGTAAGTCAGTATCTCGGTTGTGGGCGTTGGTTGGATGGCATCTCGAACCGCCCCGAGTTCCACCTCATCAGAATCAGCACCATTTGCAATTTGCTCTTCAGTTTGGTCTTCAATAAAATCCCATCCGATTTGACCATCAGCGTTAAATTTGAGCGCGGTTGCGCGGTTTTGGCGGATAGCTTCGGTTCGCGCTTTTTGGGCGATGCTTTCGACGCTTTGTCGGAATCCAATTGCGGCTTGTGACCGCTGGATGGCTCCGATCGAGGGATACACAGTTGCCGCCAGCAGGATGATCAAGAAGATCACCGTGCTGACTTCAACGATTGTGAATCCTCGGCGTCGCGTCATTGGGTTTGAACTTACTCGCCGGATTCGATGATGTCTTCGGCTTCGCCTGTACCGCCAGGTGCGCCGTCGCTGCCGTAGCTGAGAAGAACGAATGACTCGTCACCATCGGGGCCGGGCCACTCGTAGATGTAAGGATTGTTCCAAGGGTCATTTGGAAGTGGCTTGGTGAGATACGGCCCTTTCCATCCTTGGGCATCGGAAGGTTGGGTGCGAAGCGATTCCAAACCTTCATCGGATGTCGGGTAGTAGCCGACATCAAGCCGGTAAGTGTCAAGCATTTTTTGAAGGTTAACGAGATCACCTTTTGCTTTGGCTTGTTTGGCATCGGCGGATCGGCTGACAATTCGGGGCACGATCATTGCGGCGAGGATCGCCAAGATGAGCATGACCACGAGAAGCTCGATCAAGGTGAACGCTTTTCGGGTTTTGGGTGACGTGCGAGGATTTTTCATTTGACAAGTTCCTGTGCTTGGAAAATGGGGAGCATAACGCTCAGAACGACAAAAGCGACAAAGGCGCCCATGACGAGAACAATGACGGGCTCGAGGGCGGATGTGAGGCGGCGGAGGCCTTGTTCAACTTCAAAATCAAGGCTATCGGCGACCCGAGAAAGCATTTTGGGAAGGTCACCCGTTTCTTCGCCGATGGCGACCATGTGCGTGAGAACCGGGGGAAATTCTCCTGTATCTTTCATGGCTTGGGCAATGGGAATTCCTTCTTTTACATCTTGAAGAACCTGGGCTGATGTGCTGCTGAAGACTCGGTTTCCAGCAGCGCGACCAGCGAGTTCCAAGGCTTCGAGAATATTGACGCCGCCGTTGACGAGTGTTCCGAGAACACGGGCGTACCGACTGACCACGGACTTTTTGATAATTGATCCGCCGAGCGGCAGATTCATGACCAGACGATCTTTGGCGAGGGCACCAGCGGGGGTCGCAACCCAGCCTCGGAAAGCAAAGAACCCAACAACGAGGGCGATGGTGATCGCGGTTGCATTTCCGGTTAAGAATCCGGTTGTAGCGAGGAGCACCTTGGTCATGGTGGGGAGGCTGTCGCCCATCCCTTCAAACACTCCGCTCAACCGAGGGACAACAAACGTCAAAAGGAACACAACGACGAAAATGGCAACCCCTGTGAGGACGGCGGGGTAAACGAGGGCGGAGGTGACTTGGGACCGGCGGGCGACTTCACCTTCTAGAAGGTCAGCCATGCGTTCGGCGGATTCTGAGAATTGCCCCGAAGCTTCTCCGGCCCGGAGAGTTTGGGTATAGACCTCGGGAAAAAGCTTGGATCCTTGTAAGGCTAGTGAATCACTGACCGCAAGTCCGCCTTGGACTTCTTCAAGTGCACCTTCGGCGGCTTTGGCCAGGGGAAGAGCTTCTGTTTGTTCGGCAAGGACGGTCAGAACTCGGTCTAGTGGGAGCCCTGCGCTTGAGAGATCGGCCATTCGACGAGTGAACAGAGCAAGGTCAGCCCGATTTGACCGGCTCTTTTTCTTTTCTCCTTCGGAACTCCGCTTGGTTTCGCTGGTTTTGGCCTGCTCTTTAATATCGAGCAAGAATTTGCCTTCTTTTGTCAGGATGGCAACTGCCGCGTTTTGATCCGGTGCATCAAGAACACCATTCCGTTTGCGGCCTGACGCTTCGACGGCGGAGTAAGCGAAAGTAGGCAAAGGTTAGATATCCTCCCTCTGACAAACCCTCAGTACTTCTTCGGCGGTTGTTTGGCCTTCAAGAACCGCCAAGCGCCCCTCTCCCAGGAGCGTTCTCATGTTTTGGTGCTTGAGAGCGTGATCTTTGATCGCACTGGCAGGGGCATGTTCGACGGTCATCCGGCGAACCTCTTCATCCACTGACATCAGTTCATAAAGCCCTCGTCGTCCTTTGAACCCGGAGCCACCGCATTTTTCACATCCGGTTCCAGCGCGGAAGGGCGGATTTTTGGGATCGTAGTCGTCGGGTGAAATTCCAATTGCGGCAAGAATTTCGGCTTTCTCAACATACGGTGCTGTGCAGTTACTGCAGTTGGTGCGAAGAAGTCGCTGGGCGCAAACGCCAACAATTGAAGATGCGGCGAGGTACGGTTCAACGCCCATATCGAGAAGCCGCGTGATCGCGCTCGGAGCGTCATTGGTGTGCAATGTACTGAAAACAAGGTGACCCGTCAGAGCCGCATGGATGGCGATTTCGGCGGTTTCATGGTCGCGAATTTCACCAACCATGATGACGTCGGGGTCTTGGCGGACAATGGACCGGAGTCCGGAGGCAAAGGTCAGGCCGATATTCGCCCGAACTTGAATCTGACCAATTCCGGCGACCTGATATTCGACGGGGTCTTCAATAGTGAGGATGTTAAGTTTGGGGCTGTAAATTTCTTGAAGGCTTGCGTAGAGCGTGGTTGACTTTCCGGAACCAGTCGGGCCAGTGACAAGGATCATCCCGTATGGAATACCGATAACTTTGCGGAACGTTTTGAATGTGTCTTCGCGCATCCCAAGTTGGGGAAGCGTGAACATGCTGGTTCCTTTGTCGAGTATCCGCATGACTGCGCGCTCACCGTGGACGGTGGGCACGATTGAAACCCGTACGTCAACTTGGCGAGCACCGATGGTGAGTTTGATACGACCATCCTGGGGAAGGCGACGCTCGGCGATATTGAGTTCAGCAAGAATTTTGAGTCGAGAAATGACCGCCGCGTGCATCCGGCGAGCGGGAGACATGGCATCTTTGAGAATGCCATCAATTCGGAACCGAATCTTGAGTTCCTTTTCGTAAGGTTCGACGTGGATGTCACTGACGCCGTCGCGAACGGCTTGAGCGAACATCAGGTTCACCATCTGAACGACTGCGGCCTCTCCTGCCAGCTTTTGGAGGTCGGCAAGGTCGCTGGTTTCGTCGACGTCAATAAAGTTAGATTCGTCGGTGCCGGAAATGTCCCCGAGCATTCCTTCGAGGTAGCGTTTTTCGAGTTGGTCTCGAATCATCGCCGGGTCGGCAAGAAAGACTTCTACATTTTTTCCGACGAGGACAGCGAGATCGTCGGTCGCAGAAATGGACTTGAGGCTACCGATGGCGACGTTCAGGGTGCCGTTTTGGGTTGAGAGGGGAAGAAGTTGATGCTTGAGGGCAAAGTCTCGCGGAACAAGGTCGATGACATCATTGGATGGCTTAGTTTCTTCAAGATTGATATAGCCAAATCCAAGATCAGCTGCTTGTTCATGTTCGGGAGTAATCGCCACCGTTTGTTTTGTCCTCAAATGCAAGTAACCGGGGTACTGACGGCATTGATCGCCATAAGTTCAACCTCGTTCAAAATTTTGTTCAGAATCGGGTCGCTTGGCAGTAGATACGATTCACTACAAAGAGAAGTGCCTCCGCAGAAGTGATTTTGGGTAGATAATCAGCGACCGATGGGCCGCCGAATGTGACAGCCATGGCCACCATTTTTGAGGAAATATTCTTGGTGATACTCTTCAGCGCGAATAAACTCAGTTGCAGGCACGATTTCCGTCACGATGGGGCGATTGAAGTATTGCTGCGCCCAGGCTCTCGATTCTTCGGCTAGTTGGACTTGCACGTCAGTGGTTGTGAAAATGGCGGATCTGTATTGGGTGCCAATATCAGGGCCTTGTCGGTTGAGGGTGGTGGGGTCGTGGATTTCCCAGAAGTAGTGGAGGATTTCTTTGTAGCTGACTATTTCTGGATCGAATTGGACACGGACGGCTTCAGCGTGACCGGTGAGGCCGCTGCATACTTCCCGGTATGTGCTGTTTGGGTGATGTCCGCCGATGTAACCGGACTCGGCTTTAAGAACTCCAGGAAGTTTCCAGTAGAGGTCTTCTACTCCCCAGAAGCATCCTCCGGCGACGATAGCGATTTCAGTTTGAGCCATGGTTGTTCTAAGCGGTGAGAGGGGGAAATCGTTCGGAGGGTTTAGGACCGATCACTCTCTTTGAAAAGAGCAAGGTCTTCTTCGAGTTCATCCTGCGGCTTTTTGCCGGGATGAAGGGCTTCGTCGGCGGGAAGTTTAACATTCGGAACGGCGATGTTGGGCATCGGTCGGGCTACGTATGCACCGGTCTTTGCTTTGTCTTTGACGCGAAGGAGTTCAGCCCGTTCACGTGCACCTTCCGAAATTGGCCAGAGGGTTCGATCAGCCCAATAGGAGCCGAGGAATTCGTTCCAGACCCGGTCATAGACGGCGATGGTTTGATCGGCGATAAGGCCCCAATCGAATTCTGTGTCGAGTCGCTTGTTTGCCGCTTTCTTGAACGCTTCAGTTTTTTCAGGGTTCCGAAGGGCATGGAGAATGGCCCAAGCAAGTGATTCGGGGTTGCCGGCCCAATGCGTGAGACCCGTTTCCTCGTGGAGAACGACCTCTTTCAGTCCTCCGGCATCAGAGGCGATGACAGCGGCTCCGGCAGCCATACCTTCTAGCGCGACAATTCCAAATGGTTCATAAAGGCTGGGAAATACTGCGACATCGGCACATCGGTAAAGTTGGTGGAGCGAACGGTTGGCCATGAAACCGGTGAAGAGCACTTTGTCGGTGAGGCCGTACCAGCGGACAAATTTTTCGAGGGACTCTCGATTGCCGCCCCCAACGATGACGAACTTGGTGTTGGGCTCGTTGGCGAGAACGACACTTGCGGCATTCAGGAGAACATGGATGCCTTTCTCGCGGACGAAACGACCAACGTACATGACGATTTTTTCGTTAGGGAGCGCGAGCTTGCCACGCCATGCGGATCGTTCTTCGTCGCTCCATTCGAAGCGGAATTTCTTTGCATCGACTCCGTTGTAAATGATGTCAACTTTGTCTCCGGGGCAGTTGAAGTAGCGGTTGACTTCATCTTTCATGTATTGAGTGCAGACGATGACGCGCCATGCTTCATAGGTCAGCCAGTATTCGGCTTCGTGGATGTATCGTTGGAGGTCGTTGTGAATCCCTTGATTGCGACCTTGCTCGGTCGCGTGCACTGTGGCGATCATAGGAAGTTGGTATTCATACTTGAGTGATCGCGCAGAATCGAGGCTGAGCCAATCGTGGGCGTGGAAGATGGTTGGCTTGCCTTCCTCGCGCCATTCTTCGAGGAGTTGGCGACACCGGAGGTCTGTGGCCTTGTTCAGAAGCTGAATTTCATGAACAAAGTTGTCGGGTTCTTTTTCGAGATGGACGCGGTGGATTTGGACTCCAGATGGTTCGGTTTCTTCATCGGGAGCGAGCGGGGTGGCTTTGGTGACAACGTGGACTTCAATTCCGCGTGCGGCGAGTTTTTGGGAGAGTTCGTAAACGTGGGGGCTGATTCCGCCGACGATGCGGGGCGGGTATTCCCAGGACAACATGACGACTCTCATTGGAGTTCATTGTGGCTGATTGTGCAGGGCACTTAGTAACTTTGATAGATGTTTGTCACTGAGCCGTCATCGAACAAGTCAATCACGGCAAATCCAGGGCCGAATTCGTAGTAGTTGCCGCCCCACCATGCCCCAGAAACCGCCCCGTTGCAGTAGTAATCAATGCCAAGAAAATTGGCCATGTCAACTTGATGCATATGACCGGAAACGGCGGCTTTGACATTGGGGTGTTTGTGGAACAGGTTTTTGAGTCGAAGAAAATCAATGTGCATCCAAGACCCGGGAACAACCCAATTTCCAGATTTAGCGTTGTCGCCATCCACGAAACCGCACACGCACAAAAGTGGGATGTGGGATGAAAGAAGAATATTTGTTTCTTTTGGAGTGGTTTTGAGTTCATTTTCGAGCCATTCAAACTGAGGCTCGTCCAATTTAGCCGTGTAGCCACCGCCACTTGGATATGTGCTGTCAAGTGCGATGATTTTCCAGTTGTTCTTGGTCACGGAGTGGTAGGGCATGGCAATTTGAAATTGCTCCATGCACCAATTTTTGCCCCATTTTGCTTCCTGTCCGGTTGTTTGAGACGAGGACTTGTTCCACCCCCAGATATCGTGATTTCCGATCGTGTGGATGGCGGGTATTTCCAGATTGGCCTTCTTTACGGAGTTGTAGGAATCCCATTGGGCTTTTGTTTTGGATTCGTCAGCGGCAAATGCGTCCATGATTTCATCGCCGCCAAAGAGGATGTAGTCTGGTTTTGGATTGAGAGCTTGGGCGGCTTCGAGGGCTTTTTGGAAACCCAGTTGAGCTTTTGACTCAGTGGTGATGTGGGTATCGGTGAGGTGCGCAATCCGGAGCTGTCGTTTGGGAGCAAGTGCTGTGGACGCTGGGAGAAGTGCGGATGCTCCGGCGAGGAGAGAGGTACCGAGGAGGGATCGGCGGGTGAGATTTTGAGACATGACAAATGAAGTTACCCAGGGGAGTGAACCCCTGGGTAAGAGTTTAACCGAGATTTATTCTTCCGGTTTACTTTTTGCGTCTTCGCAGGGCGGCCATGGCGGCAGCACCGGCAAGGATGGTCATTGTTGCGGGTTCTGGTACAGCTTCTGCAGAGAAGTTAAAGTCATCAACGGCCAAGATATGGTCGTTACCACTATCGTTAAGATCGATAAATCGAATCATTATCGTGTCTCCTGGATTCAATGATACTCCTGTCAATGAAGTTGAAAGGACTGCACGGTTCGCATTTTGGTTACCATCTAGTGCAGTTGCCGATGTTGCGCCAGTAATAGGACTCGCAAATCCCATCGGATTCACGAAGTTGTAGACACCGCTCGTGAGGGAGGTATTATTTAGTGAGTAGCTGAAAGATAGCGCATTTGCAGAAGAATTATTCTCCTTTCTCCATTGCTCCCCTGTGTACCCAACGACAATGTTCTCAAGGACATCAGATGAAGTATTCTGAATCAGAACACCGATGTACCCTCTACCAGTGCTACTCGCACCTGTGAAAGCGTTGCTTGCAACAAAGCCGATTGCACGGTCACTAGCACTTGCGATTCCAAATCCGTAAAGTCCCGCAGTCGTTGAAGTTCCGACACCTGCTCCGACGGTCGTGATTGAAGCAGTAGCATCTGTAATTGCGCTCCATCCAACTAGCGTAGAGTTGTTAGTCCAAGTAGCTGAGCCGGTGCTTGGAAGAGAATTGAAGTTTTGTGTGTATGTTCCGCCTGTGAACGAAACTTGTGCCAGGGCCGAAGTTGCGAGGCATAGGGGTGCCGCGATGAGAATGAGTTTTTTCATTTGTGCTCCTCTCGAGTCCCCAAATCAGGGACAACGATGTGAATACTTTACCAAAAGACCAAGCACAATTCCTGTGCGATGGGATGATAAACACTAAATTTAACAGTAGCCCGGCAAAGACTGGTAGTTTTGCCGGGCGAGTTAGGCTATTCGAGAATCGTGACCGTGCCTTCTTGGGTGTGATCGCCCATCTTGAGCTTGATTTTATACATGCCGGGTCGGCAGTGCCACTTATTCATCATCATCTCCTCCGACTTGTCGGCGAGCTTGTGCCAATCGTCGGGTTCCATGTTCCAGACGATGCGGTTGTAACCCGGAGCGTTCGAACCGGAAAGTTTCTTGACGGTTACACCCTTTTCATTTTCAATGACACAGGAGACTTCGTCACCCGTATATTCGTTTACCCAGTAGTCAATGATGATTCCGAACGGAGCATTTTTTGCGCGGAACATTTTGTGGCTCCAAAGTCCGTTGAAGTGAAGGAATTGTCGTGATTTTCCGGGTTTGGATGAGAACAAGTGCAAGGGTTTGGCAAGGTTCTCCGCGGTTGCATCGCCGAGCCAGTTGGCGTTGTCAAGAACCCAAACGGAGCGTCCGTGAGTGGCGATCACGAGATCGCGTTCTCGCTTGTGCTGCTTGATGTCGTAAACCGGAACAGTAGGGAGTCCTTTCCCGTGCATTTTCACCCATGATTCGCCTTGGTTCAGGCTGACGTACATCCCGGACTCTGTCCCGCAATACAAGACATCCTCGTTGGCGTCGTCCTCGCGAACGAGCATCACACTGTGGGATGGGGGGAGGTTGGCCGAGATTTCGCGCCAAGTCTTACCAAAATCGTTGGTGACCATGATGCAGGGGGTCATGTCGTCCATTCTGTGACCATCAAACGTGGCGTAGCAGCGGCCTTCTTTGAAATGACTGGCTTCGACTCGACTGACGTAACGACCGCCGGCATCTTTGGGGGTGACGTTTTCCCAGGATTTGCCATCGTTTTGGCTCAGGTGAATCAGTCCGTCATCCGAGCCTGACCAGAGAAGTCCGGCTTTGATTGGGGACTCAGCGAGACTGACGAGAGTGCAAAAATTCTCTGCGTTTGAACCAGCGGCAACCATCTTGGAGCCATCGGCGGTGGTCAGATCGGGGCTGATCGCTTCCCAGTTATCGCCTTTGTTGGTGAGTTTGAACACCATGTTTCCTCCAAGGTAGATCGCGTGGGGTTTATGCTGACTGACAAAGAACGGCGCGTTCCAGTTGAAACGGTGCTTGGGCTGACCTTCACGGGCTTCGGGAATGAGCCATCGTCTTTCGCCTGTTTTGAGGTTGACTCGCGTGAGGTTTCCACCTTGCCATTCGGCGTAAACGATGTTCTCGTCTTCAGGGTCGAAGTCAGTGTGGAAGCCGTCGCCCCAGAGAATGAAGTCAATATCGCCGTTCGTTAAGCCCGTAGCCGGAGTCCGGCAGGCTTTATCCTCTTCGGCTTCACGAACAAAGTTCGTTGAGGGCCAAACCCACGAACCATTGTCTTGGAGTCCACCGGAAATACGGTATGGCTCTGAATTGTCGATCGCGATGTTATAGAACTGACCAACTGCGATTGTGTTAAGAAAATCCCAGTTTTCTCCTTTGTCGAATGTGAGGTAGGCGCCGCCATCTGTTCCTACAATGATGTGGGTGGGGTCAGTAGGATTGACGATGATTGCGTGATGGTCGGCATGGAGCAGGTCTCCCCATCCGCCACGGAAGGTTTCGCCGCCGTCGTCGCTGACTTCGGTTGTCCATCCAAGCATGTAGACCCGGTTGTCATCTTGGCTATCGAACTTGATTTTGCTGAAGTAGAACGCGCGCGGCGATCGGTGGGAACACCGTCGCCAAGATTCGCCGCCGTCATCCGAGCGGAAGACACCGCCTCCACGCATGCGATCGTCGCGAATGGAGTTCGCACCGCCATCAGTGGCTTCGACTACGGCTATCAGCTTTTGAGTGTCTTGGATAAAAACATCGAGCCCAATGCGACCGGTGTTTTTGGGTAGGCCCTTGGTGAGTTGTTTCCAGGTTTTTCCGCCGTCGGTTGACTTGTAAATACCGCCCTTTTTGCCGCCGGATTTGAAGCTGTATGAAGATCGGATTCGCTCGTAGAAAGCTGCGTAAATCGTATCAGGATTTTTGGGATCTAGGGCGACGTCACAGCATCCGGTCTTATCGTCAAGGTAGAGGACTTTATCCCAGGTTTGCCCGCCGTCTGAAGTTTTGAAGAGACCGCGCTCTTGGTTGTAACCCCAGAGGTGTCCGAGCGCGGCGACGTAGCAAACATCTGGATTGCGGGGGTCGACAACGAGGCGCGGAATATCGTGGGTTTCATTGAGGCCAACATTTGTCCAGGTTTTGCCGGAGTCGGTGGAACGGTAAACACCGTTGCCCCAACTGGATGAATTTCGACCATTGCCTTCTCCGGTTCCGACCCATATGATGCGTTCCTTGCCTTTTTCAAGTCGGTCAGCTTTTTTAATATCGCTCGTCCAGCCTTCCCAGTCCGTTGGGGCATCGCAAACGGCGATTGCTCCGATTGCGCAAGTATCTTCCTTGTCGAAGAGGGATTCGAAAGTCACGCCGTGATTTTTTGATCTCCAGAGACCAGATGTTGCGTAAGCAACATAGAATGTTTTGGGGTTTCCGGGGGCAAAACACATATCGCTGATCCGTCCACCCATAATTGCGGGGCCAACTGAACGCCAGGGGAGTCGTTTAAGATCGTTTTCGGTTAGGACCCGGTTGGGGGTTGTCTTTGGAGTGCCAACTTCTTTGGGGGCAGCTTTCTTGGATGCCATAGGTTCACGGGAGTATACGCACCTCGTCAGCGAAAAATGCCCTGAACATTTAACGAATCCTGTTTTTGGAAAACAAATAATTGCCCTATACTAAGGGTCAGGGATGAACAACTTAACGGACCGTCAAAAGATTTCTCACCTGTTGCGAAGGTTTGGATTTGGAGCTTCGACATGGGAGATGGAAGAGTTTGTTCCGCTGGGAGTTCGAGGGACCGTTGACCGACTACTGGATTTCTCGGTGTCGAAGGATTTGGGTGATCCACTTCGGTACGCATTCAAAAAGGATGAAGATGCTGAGCCGGGTGGCTATCGGTTCCGATTGCACTGGGCGTTGCAGATGGTGACGACCAAAACTCCTCTGCGAGAGAAGCTGGCGTTGTTTTGGCACGACCATTTTGCGGTGAACGAAGACAACGTATCGCACGGAATTGCAATGCTGGATTATATGGAGCGGATTCGACGGAATCCAGCAGGGAAGTTCGCGGACATTTTGACTTTGGTCGGAAAAAGTCCAGCAGTGATGCGGGAATTGAATGTTGAGCTGTTCAGCCGATTGAAGCCGAACGAAAACTATGCGCGGGAGCTTATGGAGCTTTACACTCTTGGTGAAGGGAATGGATACACCGAGAAAGATGTGAAGGAGGTGGCCCGGGCTTTAACGGGTTGGGGTCATTTGGATGTGTTCTGGGCTTTGGGCAAAACCAACAACGAGCGGCTTGAAAATATGCGACGAGCCGAAGTGAATCCGGTTTTGTTTGTCAATGCGCCGGAAGTGAACATTCCGGGGAAGAAGCGGGTTTTGGGTCAGGATCTTGAGGATGGCGATGATGTCATTGCGCTCCTAGCAAAGCATCCCCAAACCGCAAAATTTATCTGCGAGAAACTTTGGGGTTGGTTCGCGGGCAAGAATCCGAGCGAAAAAGTGATTTCACGGCTGAGTAAACGATTCATCGCGACGGATGGAAATATTGCGTTAGTTCTTCGTGAAATGGCGGAGATGGATGAGTTTTATGCGACTTACCGCCAGCTCATCAAAAATCCATTTGATTATGTTGTTGGTTTAGTTCGAGCCCAAAATGGTGGACCGAGATTCATCAAGGAACTAGAAGCGGGAGCCGAGTTCACAAAACCGATGGCGGATGACGTTTTTACTGGCTGCGGTGAAGTGATCTACTGGGCAGACCAAGTCGGTATGGGGTTATTTTTCCCACAATCGGTTGCGGGTTGGGATTGGCATGAAGGTTGGACGAGCACAAGTATGTTGATCCGACGAAAAGATTTCACGGGATGTCGCACTTGGTATCCGGTCGAGCAGGCTGGTAAGGAGACAGAGTGGCACCCCGATTTACCAGTTCAATATGTGATTGGTCAAATCAGAAAGCGAAATCCTGCGGACTTGGAGGCCTTAGTGAATGCGTTTTGCACGGTATATGACTGTTCGCTTTCTCCGGATCAGCAAGCGGTTTTGGTCAAGCACTTCGAAAAGAATGGCGGGCTTGGGATGATGAGCAATGATCGCCATTTCGGGTGGATTTGCACAACCGCTTTAAATCTTTTGGGATCAGCACCTGAATTTCAACTCTGTTAGGTCGGTCGCAATGCAGTCCCGGCTTAAGCGGTCATGATGGTTGAAGCCATGAGCGTTGACTCAACCAGTGAAGTGAAAGGAGAGGAGACCCACAGTCTTTCGGAAGAGATCACTTTGGTCTTTGATCGGCTCGGCGAGGAAGCTACGATTGGCGATTTGGTGAAGTCGGTCGAGCATAAAGGGTTCGGCTTTCTCTTTGTGATCATGAGTTTGATTCCAGTTTTGCCCGGCACGAGTGGAATTGCAACACCATTCGGGATTCTTTGCGCTCTGCTCGCAATTCAAATCATTGCAGGTCGAAACGAGCCTTGGTTTCCTGAGAAAATTCTTAGAAAGCGTGTTGGATCGGGGCTAAGGAAGGTCTTAACCTCGTTTTCGGTGAAGCTTAAAAAGATTGAGAAGATGCTTAAGCCGAGGATGAGTTTTTTGTTTCACAAGAATATTTTTCGATTCGGGATGGCTCCAGTGCTTATCATTTTGGGGTTCTGCATTGCTCTTCCATTCCCGGGGGTGAACTCGATTGCGGGCTTGGCGGTTTTTTTAATTGGATTAGGAATGCTTGAGGATGACGGCCTCTTTGGATTTGCAGGAGTTGGAATTGCGGTAGCGAGTTTTGGCCTTGCGCTTGTTGGGCTGTACTTTGTAATCACCTATGGAGCAGATGGTTTGAACCAGATGCGAGAAATGCTGAGGGGCCTCTAGGGAACAACCCAACTTGCCTGCCAAGTTTCATCAAACTGATAGGTGCAGCGGGTATGCCCGGTAAAGGCGAGCGAGTAGACATCGAACGTATCGACGTAAGTGTTGACAAGGCAAAAGTTGTCTCGACCCAATTCACTTTCTTCCTCGGTGGGTTCACGATCGGTCAGATACTCGGGGAATCCGCCCGTCGGGTGTTCAACAAAACTGCCAGGGGCGGTTGTCGCCAGGTAACAGCGACGAGAGAGGAGTTGCGTCTCCGTCCAAGCTTGATCGACTTCTAGTGTGTCCGTTTCGATGGTACAGGGGCCGGACGCCCTGATTTGGAGTTTGAGTTGTGGTGACTGAAAAACCCAGGCCAGACGCGTTCCATTCTGAATTGATTCAAATTTCTGACTTCGAATGTCCGTATGAAAGCGCAGAATTCTCTCGTCGCGGTCAGCATAACGGAGGACGACGGTGCGAGCTTCCGGGCCGAGTACGGATGAATTTGCGACGACTCCTATTCGGAACGGATGTTTTCGGTTCCGAACTGCGAGAATAAGCTCATGCCAAGCGCCGTTGAACGTTTCGGTCTGTTCTGGGGACATCGCCTTAGTTGGATATTATGGCTGACTATGGGCCTGAACAGGGCAAAAGGTAAGTTGAGATCATGAACTTTGTTCGTTGGTCGATGTTGGTTTACGGACTTGCTTTGATTGCTATGGGGGTGCAATCGTTCTTTTTTCCTCATGACGGCAGTAAGCCTTCTATGATCAGTCTTGCGGCGGCAGGGGGCATGGGAATGGTGACGCTGGTTTTGACTTACTTGTCGACCAAGGTTGCAAACCCTCGCGGTGTTTACATTGGGATGATCTTTTTGGCTCTGTTTGCGAGTTCAAGATTTGTGATGACCGGAATTACCAAAGGATTTGTGTTTTATCCAGGGATCGTGACGATTGCTTTGAGCCTTGGATTGATCGCAATTCTTGGTATGGGCCACATGTCCGCCATGAAGAAGCGAAAAGAGCTACAAACTGAAGGGGAGTGATTGGACGGTCGCGGTTCCGGATTCCCATTTCAATTGGGAACCTGAACCGGTGAATTCATTTCTTAAGGTCGCAGTAGCCAAGAAACCGTGCTGAACGGAATGAGCAACGCGATGAATTATTCCGACCTTTTGCCCGCCTGACACGACTTCTCCAACTTTCAACTCGCAATCTGAAAGGAGTCCGACAAGTGTTTTGTTGGTGTGTCCGCGAGAGTGGATCCTTTGGAGCACTTCTTGTCCGGTGTAGCACCCTTTCTCGTAGTTTATGAACTCTCGGTCAAAGTTTGGACCAAGCTCTGGTGGAAGTGTTTTCGGGCCGATTTCAAATCCAAATCGGGGAATACCGGCAAGAATTTCGAAATCAAAGAGTTCTGATTCGCTCAATACATCGGGGACGGATTCTAAGTAATCAAATCCCCCGAATCCAGTTCTATCGTGAATGAGACTGCCACTCGCACCGAGTCCTTGTTCTGTAGAAACGGCTCCAGGCAAGAGTTCGGCTGAAACATCTTCCATGATCACGAAGTCTTCAACTCGACTGAGTAGAACTTCAGGATGCGGAGTGACTGCAATGATGCTGTTCGTTTGATCGTGAAGGCGCACTGTGGTCATCAATTGACCGGTTGGGGAGCAAATACAAGCCGAGAGCGGAGATTCTGGATTGAGCTTGTGGATGTCGTTAGTCATCTGACCTTGAAGCCATGACCGAGTATCGGCACCAGTAAACAGGACGGCTCGGTCTGCAGTCGAGAACGCAAGACTTCCGGACGTGAGCCGCTTAATCAGATCATCGATTGTCATTTTTGGTTAGTCTGTTTGGTAGTTACGAGGAACGATTTGCTTCCGTTCAGGTTAAGCTATTGAGATGGGATTATTGAGCATCTTGCTGGTGGGGAGCGGATTGTTTTTTGCTGATCAGGAGAAGGGACGATTCGAACGCAAAGCTGCAAGCGACATTTTGGCGCAAATGGTTGATGGGAAAGGGAAAGTCGAAGTGCGAGTTGAACCGACGCTTCTGGGTGGCTTGACAGGAGAACTCCACTCCGCCACGATTCGCGGCTCCGAGTTCCAACTCGATGAGATGCCTCTCTTCTTGGAGCCTGAACGGAGTAAGAGCGGAAAAATTGGCGAGTTGAGGCTAGAGCTAAAAGAGTTTCAACTTCGGAAGCTCCGGGTTTCTGAGTTGAAGGCAACCATCCCAGGCTGTCGGTACGACTATGGGTTGGCAAAGTCGAAGAGCCAAATTCGGGTGAGCCAAACGGGAGAGGGGGATGGGTATGTTAAGTTACTTGAGCAAGATTTGGCGGACTATTTGGTGGCAAAGTACCACGAGATCAAGTCGTGCAAGGTTAAGCTCCATGGTGATACGGTTTGGGTGGAAGGTTATGGGGAATTTTTGATAGTGAACTCAAAATTTGCCGTTATTGGTCAAGTCAAAATTGTTGACGGGACTAAGTTGATGCTTGATAACCCGAGCATCTACTTTGATTGGGTGAAGGCTGATCCGCTCGCCACCCAAGGGCTCCTCAAGATTCTTAATCCGATCGTGGACTTGGAGCGCGATCTCGGTTTGGCAAATTCAGTGACGGTGGAAAAAGTAAAGATGAAGGATGGAGTCTTGACTGCTTCGGGGAAGACAAGAATTCCGACCCGACCATCTGACGATTCCATCTCTGAAGTCCGAAAATGAGATTGTGATTGCGGCGGTTGCAGCAGGGATCGCGCTCGGATGGGGCGTGACTGGCCCCAATATGGTTGAATTTTCACGGGGGCAAAAGATTGCCGCTAAATGGGATCGCGATCATTGGCGTCGCCAACTGGAGCTTCCTCCTGAAACAAGTCAACTCACCGATATTTCCGAAGTGTTCCAAGAGGATCGGGTTATTCTAGGAACCTGGAGCGAAGGATGGAGAAAGCTTGATGTGGAGTGGGCGATTCGGCTCTCGCCAGAGCTAATTGCGCGGTGGTTGGGATTCTTGAGCGTCCGTGAGGCTTGGCCGGACGGGGAACTATTAAGACGTTGGGAATGGGTTAGGCAAGAAATTGGAAATCGTCCGGTGTTTATCGTGATACTTTCTGCTTTTCCAAAGAAAGAGCTTTTGGGTTTAGGGGAAACTACCGCGCCAACTACGGATGAGATTGAGAACATCAGAATTGTATTTGAGACTCACGGGCGAGTAACGGAGGCGATGAGCTACGAGTTGTTGACTACTCGAGCTGAATCAAGGAGTCGGATCGACTCGGTGCCTTGGTGGCAGTTAACGCGATTGGCTGACGTTTTGACGTTTGAGTTCGAAAAGCGGTTTGAAGAACCTTTGGTTCCGCGCGGCGACTTCCATCGTTCTTGGCGTTGGGTCGTGCCGATGGATGAGCTCACTTGTTCCAAGACGACAATTAAGGTCGTGAGTCGCCGGAAGATTCGGTCGGCAGAGTTTTCGCTGGTTTCCAATTCCGGTATCTGAACAGAGTGAGAAATGCCTCAGGGGCATCCGTCCATCGAATTTTCTTGCCGGCGGCTTTGGATCGCGGCTCATAAGTAATGGGGAGTTCTTTGATTTTTTCACCCATATTGATCGCCTTGGCGGTTACTTCGGGGCAAAACTCAAACCGCTGGCATTCCAGGTCCATTTGGTTGATCAGATGGCGGTCGAATGCTTTGTAACAGGTCGCTTCATCGGTGAGTTTTTGTCTGAAAAGCACTTGAACGGCAAGCCGGAGCAGAACATTCACGACTTTGTTTGGGAGAGCCATGCTGGGGTGCAATCCATGAAGGAACCGGGTTCCGTAAACGACTTTTGATTCGTTCTGAGTGATTGGGGCGATCAACGCCGGAATCTCTTCTGGGCGGTATTCCAGATCAGCGTCTTGAATGATCACCGCATGTCCAGTGCAAGCGGGCAAGGCTTTACGGATCGCGTTCCCCTTACCGCCGGGAGAAGGGTTGGTCAGAACTTTTATTTGGTTGCCAAACTCCGCGAGAATTGTTCCCGTTTTGTCGGTGCTGCCATCGTTGACAACGACAATTTCAGAATCTATGGGGAGAGCAAGGAGACGTTCGATTACTTCGCGTATCGTGTCTTCTTCGTTGTATGCGGGGACGATTACGGAAACAGTTGGTGTTTTCGCGTCCTCAGGCATGTGAGGGAAGGATACCCGGGACAGAACGGTTGTGGATTGATTAATATAGGGGCATGCAAGAGTTTGATTTGGTCATTCGTGGAGGGCAAATCGTGAGTTCGTCCGGGATTAGCCAGGCAGATATTGGGATACGAGATGGTCGGATTGTTGCCATGGGATCGCTCGAATCATCATCTGGAAAAGCTTCGGTGGACGTTACGGGTTGTCATATTTTCCCGGGGGCGATTGATACTCAGGTTCATTTCCGAGAGCCGGGACTTGAACACAAGGAGGATATTTCGACCGGAACCCACGCGGCGATTTGCGGGGGCGTGACGACAATTTTTGAGATGCCAAATACTCAACCGACGACGACCTCCCAAGAAGCTTTGGCGGACAAATTGGCCCGGTCAACCGCACGGGCGTATTGTGACTTTGCGTACTTTGTGGGTGCGGCTTCTACCAACTTGGAACATCTCGCGGAGTTTGAAATGCTTCCTGGCTCGCCGGGAATTAAGATGTTTGCTGGGAGTTCGACTGGTGATTTGCTGGTGGAAGGGGAGGGCGACCAGCGGAAAGTTATGCAGAACGGAACGAGGCCGATGTCGATCCACAGCGAAGACGAAGCGCGATTGCGTCATCTCAAGGAGTCTTTGGGGGAGAATCTGCATGTCCGGCAACATCCAGATGTTCGAGATGCCGAAGCCGCCCGGCTGTGTACAGAAAGGATGATCCGCCTTTGCGAAGAAACAGGACGACCGATTCATATTCTCCATATTTCGACTAAGGAGGAATTACCTTTACTTGCCGATGCAAAGAAGCGAGGATTGCCGGTCACCTGCGAGGTGACTCCTCACCACCTGACTTTGAATAGCGATCAGTACGAAACGCTGGGAACCTTGATCCAAATGAACCCCCCGGTACGGAGTGAAGACCACCGACTAGCTTTGTGGAATGCAGTAAAGGAAGGATTATTTGACGTTTTTGGCAGCGATCACGCACCGCATACGCTGGAGGAAAAGGCTAAGCCTTATCCGAATAGTCCAAGCGGGATGCCCGGAGTCCAAACCTTGTTCCCCGTGATGCTTGATTGGTCTCTGAAAGGTGAGCTTCCTTTGACTCAGCTCGTCAAAATGCTGATGGAACGCCCCGCCGAGCTTTTTGGGATTGCGGGGAAGGGCCATATTCAAGTGGGCTACGATGCTGATCTTGTCGTCGTTGATTTGGAGCGGAAATGGACGGTGACCAACGAGGCGATGAAAAGCAAGTGTGGTTGGACGCCTTATGCAGGGAGAGAACTCAAGGGCGCTATTGAGCACGTGTTTCTGCGCGGGGAGCAAGTGGTTCAAGGTGGGATAAGCCTAGAAAGACCAATCGGCCAGCCCGTCAAGTTCACATGGAAATGACGCGCATTACGGGACAGCCGTCGTAGGAACGTCATAGAGATAGCCGTGAAATATTCAAGCGAGTACCAGGAAGAATACATTCTCACCAGCGGAGAAATCATAGAGTTAAGATTGGTACGTCCAGAAGACAAGCCGGCCTTTGTGAGTGGTTTGGAATTGTGTAGCCCTCTGACGATTTACAACCGGTTCATGGGGGCGAAGCCAAGGTTCTCAGAATCCGATTTGAAATACTTGACGGAGGCTGACCCAGCGGATCACGTCGCAATTGTGGGGTTTCGCGAGAGTGATTTGGTTGCGGTGGGTCGAGCGATTCGCTATGCCCGGCGACCCGATGCGGCGGATTTTGGGTTAATCGTTGCGGACTGCTGTCAACGCCAAGGAATTGGAGCATTCTTATTGAAACGGCTTGCGGAAGCGCTGACAGAGCGAGATATTCGATATATGTGTGGCGAGATGTTTTCGACGAATTCGGCGATGTTCCGGGTCGTAGATGACATGCCATACATCACGGACTGGGTTCTGGATGGTTCGGTTGCATCTTTTGAAATTGATCTGAGTTCACCAAAATTAGGGTGATATTTGGGTGTCTGGTTGCGTATGATGGGGTCATGCGTGCATGGAAAGCGTTGGCCCTCCTTGGTTTTGGGCTAACTTCGATTGGCTTTGCGAACACCGGACTAGAGCTTGCAACTCAGCGAGAGACCGACCTCAAGTTTGATGATCTTTTCCCAAGGAGGTCTCATTTTGGTTCGAGTGCTCGGCTCCTCGGTTGGTCGCACGACGACCGGTACTTGGCTTACACCTGGAATCCGTTTGGAGTGATCGGGAGCGACCTGTATCTGTACGATTCAAGATCAGGAAAATCTGTTCAAGTAACAACTCCAGACACTTTCAAACCGTTTGATGGAGATATTACAGATGCCCTCAAACAACATGAAGAGTCCCAAAAGCGGCTGGATGAATGGGAGAAATTGGGTGATAAGGAGTACCGAGAAACCCGAGAAAAGTTTGAAGAGGAGCAGCGCAAGAACACAACTCCTCGAAAATCATACGGAGGTCCAAGTGAAGTCAGTTGGGCCAATGGTAAGCATGAATTCTTAATGACATATCGCGGTGATATCTACCGGTGGAAAGTGGGCGAGAAAGCTCCTGTTCGTTTGACGGACACCTCTGATACCGAAAGCAGCGTTGAATACTTGCCCGATGACAAGGGATTTGTTTTCCGGCGAGGGAGTGCGGTTTACAAGATGGTTTTTGATTCTCCTTTGACAATTCAACTTTCACCATCTCTTGAAGGAGGGGTCAATTTTGGTGGATTCTCACTTTCGCCAGACGGGAACCGAATGCTGGTTTTTGGAAACAAGAGTGGCCCTCCAGCGCGACAGGTGGACTATATTGTTTATCGGGGACGATTCGCGGAAGCTAGGAAAACGAGCCGAAGCGTTGCCGATGACGACTTTACAGGCGAATCTTATGTGTACTTGTACGATATTCGGCAAGAAACGATTGCTGACAAGAGCAAGAAGAACGAACCATTCGAAATTTGGAAATGGAAAGGCGGCGAAGAGTGGGAAGAAATTGCCGTGAGTTCGGAGCCTTGGAGCAAGGATGGCAACCGATTTGTATTTGGCTCATGGGCTCGAGATAAAAATGAACTGAAGATTCACCAAGCGAACATTGTTGACCGCAAAGTTGATGTGCTCTACCAAGGAACCAGTAATGGGGAGCACGGCACTCCGGGAATGGCCAATCCGTTCTACACAGCAGATGATCAATCTGTTGTTGTCTTGCTTGATAAGAGCGATTGGCGTCATGTCCACTTATTGGATGGGAAAGGCGGCGAGCGCCAGATAACGTCGGGAGCATTTGAGGTTTATCCCTTGCAAATGTCTGCTGATGGTAAATCCGTGCTTGTGACAAGTTCCAAAGAGAATTTGGCTCGAAGAGACATTTATCGTGTGAGTTTGACTAATGGTGCAATGCAGAAACTGTCTACTGAGCCAGGTAGCCGAACGACACCAGTCTTTGCTCATAAAAGCGACAAATATGGCCTGACGTTTAGCTCGTGGAGTCAATTGAGAGAACTGTATATCCACAATGGAAAAGGCGAAGAGAAGATCACAGATTCCCACCGCAGCGACCGGTTTTGGTCAACAGTAAAGGTCAAACCAGAGTTGTTCACCTACGAGAATCGCCACGGCGACACGATCCATGGGTATCAGATGATTCCAAAGGATATGAAACCCGGGGAGAAGCGTCCGCTCTTCATTTACGTTTATGGCGGACCGCTCGGTGAAGGAAATTCGGTTCAGGATGGCACTTGGAACTCGACCAGCGTGATGTTTGCTCAGTACCTAACGCATGTCCTTGGCTACGTTACGGTGACAATTGACCCGCGCGGACAAAGTGGATACTCAGCAAAGTTTGGTCGGGCCAACTGGGAGAATGTTGGGGTTGCGCAGACAGAAGACCTGGTTGATTTGATCAAACATTACGAAGCAAAAGGGATGATTGATCGGAACCGAGTTGGGTTGAATGGATGGTCGTTTGGTGGATTCCAAACGCAGCACACAATGTACACGCAACCCGGATGGGTCACGCTCGGCATTGCTGGAGCCGGACCAACGGAATGGCAAAACTACAACACTTGGTACTCGGGTGGAGTGATCGCCAATTCTCCGAAAGGCAAGCCTGAGGAGATAGATAAATTCTCCCTCACCCATGTCGCCAAGAACCTCACCCATCCATTGATGCTGCTTCACGGGGTCGAAGACACGAACGTGCTTTACCAAGACACGGTGAACGTCTACCGTAAGCTGTTACAAGCAGGGAAAGGGCCGCTAGTTGAACTATCGATTGACCCGACGGGCGGACATGGAATGGGAGGGGATATGAATAATCGGGATCGCCATGCTATTTATCTGGCATTCATCCTGAAGTATTGGGAAGCCCCGTATCAAAACCGGTCTGCGTTGCCATAGGGCTGAATTGGGAACGGGGCGCAGGTCAAAACTGTCTAAAGGGATGTGAAGCAACATCGCCGGGGATGGTTTTGGCCTGCAACTGCACTCTTAGCAGTGCTTGGAATTGGGTTTGGATTAGGTCGAGGTGGAGGACAAGAAGTTCGCCCCACACCTACACCCGTTGTCTTACAACAAGTCCGCGACCTGGGTGAGTTGCACTTGGTGCAGCATCAATATCAGACCGTCTTTGAAATGGAGAGTCACAAGGATGCGCCGGACTGGACACAAGAAGTCCCAGTCCTGAATCGACTGGCTTCAAGCATTGCTGAGGGAGCAACCAAGAACGTTGCCCTTGTGACGGTCACGGGGACGGTCGAGGCAGGTATTGACCTGAGTCAAGCAGAGATTTCTCAAAGGGGAAACTCGATTACGGTCGTTATTCCAGCCGCTAAGATCTATCCGGCGAATGTCGATGCGGTGTTGCACAGTCAAAAGCGCGGAGTCACGTGGGATGATCGAAATCTGGCCCTAAAAGCTCGCCGAGAAGGGGCAAATCGATTTGAGAAAAGTAGCCGAGAGGCGGGGATTCTCGAGGATGCAAGAAAGCGAGCCGTTGACCAAGTGACCCGGCTGTTTGACGCAGCGGGCGTAGATTCGGTAAATGTAGAATTCAAGGGCGAGAAAATTACGTCTTAATTGCTTGAAGTTGGAGTGAATTCTCGCCAAAGATATTGAACATGAAAGTCCTCGGCATTGGTTTGGCACTTGCAATTGCGGCGGTTTCCTTCGCACAGAAGGGGCCGACGGTAGTGATGCCCGCCTCTGATTCACTCGTCGGAGTGACGTATGCTTCCGTGCCGGGTGCGGTTTTCCTGCCGATCGATGAGTTGTCTGAAGAATTGGGTTTGGTTGCTGACTGGGATACCAGGGCCAAATCCTATCAAGTTGGCACTCAAATTTTTAAGGAGAAAGATGTCCGTAATTTGTTTGATGGCACTCCGATGATCAATGTCCTTGCGTTGAAAGGTGAAGGGGTTGAAGTCGAATATGACGAAGCGCAAAAGGAAATTACGATTCAATCGGGAACCCACTTTGGAGTGGTCACAGTTGGCGAGCAGTGGGTTGAGGTGAATTTGAAAGCCCAGCGATTACGGGCCTACCAGGGTGACCGCTTGGTGATGGAAACAAAGATTAGCTCGGGAAAGAAGGGAAGTCCCACGATCACAGGTGAGTTCAAAACGGGGCCAGAAAAGTCAAAATATCGCACCTCTAGTCTGTATAATGATGCACCGATGCCGTTTGCGATTCAGGTACACGGCAACTACTTCATTCACGGGTCTTCGAGCGTTCCTAATTATCCAGCCTCGCACGGGTGTGTGCGAATGCCTTTAACAGGACAGAATGCGGCAAGGTACTTTTTTGAATGGGTGGAACTGGGTGTACCCGTATCACTCAGACACGGGTGGTCGGAAAGAGTTGCCGAGTTAGATCGAAGTTCAGACTAGGCGAATTTGATTTTCGCGAAGTTCGGCACTGCGCCTCGCCGACCGAGGAGTTGTCCCAGCTTGAGCACAAGAGACCAGGCAAACCGAACGAGACGCATAAGGGTCTCTACCGACGTCACCAAGGCGGCGAGGGTCAAGAGGACTTTAATGACTTTGGCGATTGCGCTCATGATCAGTTAGACGTTATATTTGGCGTTGGGTTGCGAAATGATTAGGGCTGGGTGGGACGGAACTCAGTTACTGTCCAGTTTCCTCGGTCGCGGTCATGCCAATTGCGGACATCGTCACCGTCTCGGGCTATATCTATCAAGTCTAAGTCGATGTCGGCAATTGCAATCGCCTCTTGGTTGAAAGGCGTTTCGGCAAGGATTCCGGTTTCTTTGAAGGGGGCAACGCTGGGACACAGTACTGCGCTGGATCCAAATGTCGTGGTCACGGGCTCTCGTCCAAGGGAACCAACGAGAGAGGCATGGATCACGAATGTCTGACATTCGACGGTTCGAGCGTGGCATGACCATCTCACCCGATTGAATCCGCGTCGGACTTCGGTATAAGCGGGGACAGCAAGAATCTTTGCTCCTGCTTCACAGAGGGCTCGGGCGGCGGGCGGGAATTCGCTGTCGTAACAGACCATAGTTCCGAATTCGAGATAAGAATCAAATGTAAGACCATTTCCGCCTTGAATTTGCCATTCGGCGAGTTCCCATTGAGTCAAGACATTTTTGGATTGCGTAAATGAACCACTAGGCGTACATATCAATGCGGAGTTATAAAATGCATCATTAAGCTCGTGAATGTGGGTGCCGGCCAAAATAGTGACGGAGTGGGTTCGGGAGAGAAACTCGAAATGTGCCTGAACTTCGGGGAAATCGGGGGCAAGAGTGCGAGCAACTTGATCCTGCGGAACAATGCCGTGGTACGAGATGCGCTCTAAGTCAATGGATTCGGGAAGAACAACCAGTTGAGCCCCTTGTTCAATCGCCTGACTCACCAAGTCGGTGCAATGATCCAAGAACGCTTGTAGATTCGGAATTTGGCGGACTTCCCAACTGGCGGCGGCAACTCTTAAACTTGCCATTTCAAAATTGCTCCTGCGTTTCCGCTCTCTTGATCTTCCATATAATTGGGGATTATGCCTTGAAAAATACCTCCCAGTTTGAGGAGGGGAGTCAGTGTTGGGTCAGTCTCCTTTTCTTCTCCAACAGCAATTGCGTATTGGAGAGGATCATCAAATGACGATTGGATAAAGCCAGGTAGTCGGCAAACAGTTCCATATTGCACATTTTGATCACGGCAGTATTGGAGTCGTTTCATGTAGAGCAAACGGGCAATGCCTTGACCACGAAAATTCGGATGGACGGAGATATCAATGCCGTACATGACATCGCCTTGAGGATCATGGTTGGGTAGGGACAGGCCGCCTGTGGTGGTCTGCCAGTCATGGTGGGCTTGCCAAACTTGCGCACTGATAAGCATATTTGTACAGCTTGCGAGGATGGAGTTGTTGATTTCCGCGAGAAATTGGCCAGCTGGGAATTGGTCAATATGGCTTGCAATGTGAACATCGGCCCAAAGCAGGTCTTCGGGAAATGGTTCGGGGAAGCATTCTCTTTGGAGGGCGACAACGCCGGGAATGTCGGCTCGCGTTATCTCGCGAATGATCAGGCTCACGCGACTATTTTGCCGAATCTGAAGAAAATGGGCACAGAATCTTTGTTTTTGTTGTATCCCAGTATGGGAAACATGTCTCACATCATTGAATCAATTCAGGCAACTGATCTAGGCGTTGCCGTTGAGCGAGGAGCAAAATTTTATGCCGAGAGTGCGAACGGGGCGGTTCGAGCGATTGGGTCTCGGACGGGGGAAGTCGTTCTCTTCGGCAATGGGGTTTATGGAACAGGAAGCTTCAATGTTCGACCGGCGCGAACGAAGAGTAATTCAGAAGCGGAACTCCAGGGTCTCTGGCTGAGCGAGACCGGGGACTTGCTTTTTGTTGCGACTTCTGTGGACTTACTTTGTATCAATTCCTCGACGAAAACTATTGCTTGGCAATTTGCTCAGAAGCGCCAATGGGGGTTCTTGCCCAGCATTCCTCAAGGTGCAGTTCTTCAAGAGGATGATGTTTTGGTGGTGTTTTATTCGAGCGGTGAAGTGGTTGCATTGGACCGGAAAGCGCGCGTAGTCGGATCCGAAACTTTCTCAGATTCCGTGCGGTCTGTCGTTACAAGCGGAACGGTCGGATTTGCGACAGATGGTCATACCATTTGGAAATTCGATGTTGCTCGTGGATTTGGATACCGTGAAAAATTCGCATATCTTCACAATTATGAGATTGCTTTGAGTGACAATGCAGAGAAGCTTTTCGTGCGGATTCCGAATCGTGTTTTGATCTTTGATACGGTCACGAGTGAAGTTGAGCGGGAGTACGAGACTGGCCCTGGCTTGCCTCAAATGGCGGTGAATACTGATGGATCCCAGTGGGCGCTTTTGACAGCAGGAGGAGTAGATGTCCGGGACATGGAGGGAAGCATTCTGGGCTCAATCCAAAGCGATGAATTCCCGATTTCTGTTTATTGCAGTAGTGCTACGGCGAGCTTTATCATTGGAATGCGATCAGGATCGGTCTATTGTGTGCCTTGGAATCAGTAGATCGTGCAGATTTGTCCCAGTGATTTTCTGGATAAGTCAGGAACTTCACATGTTGGCGATGGGTAGCCAACGGGCATGAGTACGAACGGCTTTTCGTTGATTGGCCGGTTGCAAATCTCTCTTAGAAAAGTCATTGGAGCTGGTGTGTGGGTGAGCGTGGCTAGCCCAGCTCTGTGGAGAGCCTGGATGAGAAATCCAACGGAGATACCGACGCTTTCGGTCATATAGTAGTTTTTTGATCGAGTTCCATCCGGAAGAACTTCATATTCTTGACGGAAGACAACGATCAGCCATGGTGCATCAGTGATGTGCTCCTTGTTGAAGTCAGTTCCGAGGGGAGCAAGGGCATCGAGCCATTCCTGGGTTGCTCTTCGCTCGTAAAATTCTCGTTCCTCAGCTTCGGCTGCTTCTCGAATCTTCGCTTTAAGTTCGGGGTTGTTGATTGCAACAAAGTGCCAAGGTTGTTTGTGTGCGCCGGACGGTGCGGTTCCTGCCGAGAGAATCGCGTTTTCGATAACTTTCTGATCAACCGCGTCGGTGGAGAAATGCCGGACTGATCGCCGCAAGTTGGCAATTGCGTAGTCTGACTGGGCGATTTCGAGAGATTTTGTTGCAGATATTCGCGGTGGATTATACGATATCGTGGGCAACTTTGGCATGGAGTTCAATCTACCTGGTAAACCTTGGATATGACGGTGGCAGTGGCGGCCCTCGCCCTGATCGTTCCGAGTGGGCGGATGGAACAAATCAATCTGGATCAAATTTGCGCGACTGCGGTTGCGGCGGCCCAATCTCACTTTCCTGCGGACAATATATTGCCTGAGGACATTGGCATCAGCTTGTACCTGGTGAATAGGGCCGAGAAGTCTTGGGTTCGGGGGGGATTCAGGGCCGACATGCAGATGTATCCCGCGAGTGTGGTCAAGATGTTCTTCATGGCCTATGCTGCCCACATGTTGGAGACCGGAGAGATTGTCAGTTCTCCAGAGTTCGAAAGGGCGGCATCCGACATGATTAAGGTGTCGAGTAATGATGCGACGGGATACATCGTGGATACGATATGCGGCACAACACCTGGTCGAGAACTCAGTGACGAAGACTTGAAAGAGTTTGCTAAAAAGCGACGAGCCGTTAACCGGTGGTTTGAATCCCTTGGTTATCAAGGGGTCAATGCCGTTCAGAGAACGTATAACGAAGGGCCGTATGGTCGAGAGCGGCAATGGGTTGGCGAGAAATTCGACAATCGGAACATGCTGAGTCCGGACAATTGTTCAATGCTCATGGCGGATATTGCCTTTGGACGTCATTGGGATCAACCACGGGTTGAATGGATGAAAAATCTCCTCAGTCGAATCAATCCGCAGGATGACTTTGAGAAGTCCGACGGTCAAGCAAGGGCTTATATTGGACGAGTGATTCCGGCAGGCACGAAGCTTTATTCCAAAGCTGGTTGGACAAGTTCGACGCGCCACGACTCCGCCTGGTTGGTTTTGCCCGATGGGCGAGAAGTTACGCTAACGATCTTCACGACTAAGGCTCAGAACCTCCAACTGGTGAGCTACATCGCGGGAGAGATATTGACCGGCCTAGGCTACAAAGTGACGCTACCAATTGGCGACCCGGTCATGCCAGTGATAACGGATTAAAGCGTTTCTGTGACCTTTTTAAGGTTTTGAGCTTGATCAGGGTTTAACCCGCGCGCTCGGGATGCAAGGAGCGAAAGCCACTGTCCAAATTGGATGTTCCAGAGCGGTGCCCAGACGCCTTTATCGGCTTTTGGAGCTTCAATGACGGTTGCCCCAGTGGCTCGAAGATCATCGGGAACCTCACCGTAGAGGATGCATGCAGTTGCTGGATTCGCTAAAGCCTTTGGGCCGTGGTGGAAATCGGCAATGCTATAACTCTTTGCCGGAATCAGCGCGCACTCCATGAGTTTGAGCGCGGTTTCGACGGCTGTGCAGTAGCTGTAGCCTCGGCCCAAAGCAAAGATAGGGCTGCATCGGACAATGTGACCGCTGTTTTCGCTAGCAACTTGCAATGAGAATTCAAGCCATTCTTGATCGGGAAGGAAAGGGGCGGGAATATCGGCACCCATTGCTCGAACGAGTTGTCCGAGGGCGAGCAATGAAGTGGAATAGGTTTTGGTTGCGGCAATGCTTTGTTCTTCACCAGCACCAAGGACAACTGAACAGGCGGCCTCTTGGGTTAATCGACTTCCTGGAGTGTTGGTGATTGCAAGCGTATCGTGACCCTGCTCGCGGCAATAAGCGATTACTTCACTGACATCGGGCGCGGCCCCTGATTGACTGATCCCAACAGCCAGTGACTTAGGGAATCGAATTCTGCTGTTGTGCTGGGTAATAACACTCGGGGCAGCGAGACTTACGGGGATTCCGAGGTGGATTTCAATCATGTAGCGGGCGTAAAGAGCAGCATGGTCGCTACTCCCCCGAGCCGCAAGAAGAATCATGTCATACGACTTTCCCGCGAGAAATTGCTTGAGTTCAGAAAAGTAGCGATCGGCGTTTTCGGCAAGCACCTGTGGTTGTTGCCGAATCTCCTTTTCCATCAAAATCCCAAGGGCCATGACTCTTTGAGACTACCTTTGGTTAGGTAGATTAAATTGCCATTGGTCGGAGGATTCCTGGTGTCTGCGAAGCGGACGCCGAAGGTGAGCCGTCTGATGGAATACAAAACCATGGTCTTGCCTGCACTTGCCCTTGTCCTGATGTTTCAGGAGACTCCCACGAAGGAGTATGTCAACACGAATGTTGACCTCAAAATGAAGTATCCCGCCGATTGGGAACTCAAAAGAGAAAAGCTTTCGGATCAATTGAGGTTCAAAGTGGATGGGAAGCAGGTTTATGTTGATCTTATGGGAATTGAAATGAACTTCCCGGCATCCCACTGGCAGGAAGTTACGCGTGAAATCAATACCAACAACGATCGCGCAGTCTTACGGCAATGGGAGGAAGAGTTCTTAGGAGTTCCACTTCTTTTGACCAAAGTTCGGGACATCAGCAAGGCAGATTCCGAGATAACCATCACTGGCCTGTTGATGAGTAACCGTCCACAACGATTTTTATTCCGTCTGTTTGCGCCCGATTCAGTTTCGGTCCAAGCTGAGGAGATTTGGAATCGAGTGCTATTGAGTGCAGATACAGTCAGTGGCAAGCTCCCGAGCGAAGCATTAACAACTGGTCAGCAAGGAGGCGGAACGACCCCGCCGCCGACATCGGATAATGGAAAAACTCATGTCCTCCGACCACGAGATATGGCCCCAAAGAACCCGGTTTTGGGTTCTCAGCGAACTGTCCTCGAAGAGTCTCGTGGAACTTTCCTCTATCTTCCGGAAGGATGGTCGAGAGAGAATGATCAGCTTAGCTTAGGGGCAACCAGAGTCGTATTTGGACATGGAATTGGAGACGAGCGGGTTGCCCGGCGCGATTGGTTGCAAGCGTGTGGGCGAGCGCTTGACCGAATCACCCGCGTTGAAAGTCGAGTCGAACCGGAATTGGGTTATCTAGACACTGGTTGTAAGGGAACTCATTTGCTTCGGAGGGGCCAGAAGGATGGTCAAACGGAAGTACAGTGGGTTGCGTACGGCTGGAAGGGTGGCTACTTCTACCACTTGAGCTGGTTTGGAACTGAGCTTGAGTTCAAAACTGCGGAGAGCCAGCTTACGATTCTGCACAACCGACTGGCAATTTCGTCCGAATGACCCTCGCTTTATCGACATCAACTCCATTCGCGGTAGTTGCGCTATTTGATGGTGCGCAACTCGTTGCCCGGAATTGCAAAGAAAGCCGTCGAGCGGCTTCTTCAGCAATCATCGAAATGTGCGAGTCGTTACCAAAGGGAGCAATTTCTCGAATCGTTGTCGACGTCGGTCCGGGGAGCTTTACAGGCGTCCGGGTCGGAGTGACAATGGCAAAGATGTGGGCTGAGATAGAAGCACTTCCGCTTTTCGGAATAGAGTCGTTCGACTTGTTTGGATCAGGGCCGATTGCGATTCCGAGTAAGCGGGGTGAAGTTTTCTTGCGAAATCCTGGACAGCCGTTGCAATCGATAGCTGTGGGAGAGGCTGAACTTGTTGACGGAATCAAGTTTATAGATGAGCCTGAAATGAAATCGATTCTGACCTTTTTGCCGTTAGATCGAATCTTCGAATCTTCTCCCCTGGAATTGATGCCGAGCTATGTGGGAGAGCCAAATATTTCGGTAGCCAAACAGGCGCATATCATGGGTGAAACCTTCGGTGGGAGGGGCGATGTTTGATCTTTCGGGCATGGTTGCCGATCATCGGTTGGATGTTTACACAACCCTCAAAGCCGGAGGATGTGCCGAGCTGTTCTATTCCGCTCGAACACGAAACGAATTGGCGAATTCGGCTATTCAAGCCCAAGAAAATGGAATCACACAGACAATTCTTGGATGGGGTAGCAATGTATTGCCATCTGACAAAGGCGTTGCTGGACTGGTGACATTGAATCAGGCGGCGAACATAAGGTGCGATCAAAGCGGCTTTGTGGAAGTGGATTCGGGAGCGGGATTTCAGGATTTGTTCCTGAGGACGGCTCAAGCGGGATTGGGGGGCTTTGAATTTGCGGTGGGGATTCCGGGCACGGTGGGCGGAGCGTTAGTGAGCAACGCAGGCGCGTACCGGAATAATGTTTCAGCTTTTCTCACCGAGATTGAAGTTGTCGAGAATGGTAACCGTGAATGGCGTTCTCCAGAATTCATGAAATTTGAGTACCGGGATTCAGTTCTTCGACAGCTCGACGCACCCCAAATTGTGCTTCTTGCCGTACGATTCCAATTGGAAAGTCGCAACCGGAAAGAAATTTATGATGATGCGCGGGACTACCAAAGGCAAAGGATTGGCAAACAACCTCCCTCCGCGAGTTGCGGGAGTTTCTTTAAGAACGTGGTTGATCAAGACCTTGCTCAACAGATTGAAGGACTCTCTGACGGAATGCGAGCGGCAGGAGTCATCCCGGCGGGATTTTTGATCGAACAATGTGGTTTGAAAGGGACACGATTTGGTGGGGCAATGATCGGGGCTCGCCACGCAAATTTTTTACTCAACGTGCGTGGTGCGACAGCGAGTGACATTCGTCGGCTTGCCGAGCATGCGGCGAGTCAGGTGAATGATCGATTTGGCGTGCAATTAGAGGAAGAGGCTCTTTATTTAGGAGATTGGTCACAGTGGCAAACCACTGGTCACCTCAGTCATTCTTGAATTACAGAACCATCATTTCACGCTGAGGCGGCATAAGCCACTCGCAACCGGAATCGGTGACTAGAACCATCTCTTCGAGGCCAAGGTAACCTCGGTCAGGGATTGTGACGCCGAGCTCCAGGGTGTAGATTTCTCCGGCTCGGATTGGGATGTTGGGGGTATTTCCGTAGCGGGGCCATTGCGGCCCGAGGATTGCACCCCCGTCGTGGGCTTTCCGACCAACTTGGTGACCCAGTGCGTGCTGATACTCCGGAAATCCTGCCTGGACGATGTACTCCCGGGCGACTTGGTCAACCTCATGCCCCAAAATTCCTGGTCGCAGAAACTGTGATGCAGCTTGGATTGCGCCGGAGACTCCGTCGAACGTAGCGGCAACATCTTCGGAGATTTCGTCGCCGACATACCAGCTTCGCTGAATATCCCCGCTATAGCCGTTTTTGGTCAGTCCAAGATCAACGTGGAAGATGTGACCTGGTTGGATCGTGATTTGATTGGATGGAATTCCGTGGCCGATCATCGAATCAGGGCCTGAGTTCACGATTGGATCACCAGATGGATCCCACGAAAAAGTTAAGTTTCGCTCTCTGGCTAAAGCATGAACATGGTTGTAAACTGATCGTTCAGATTTTCCGATTTGGGCAAAGGAGGCAATATCGTCAAACATCCGTTGAGTTTCGATCAATGCATCGCGAACCCGTTCAACTTCTTGTGGAGATTTAACACCTCTGAGTGCCATCACAGTTGGCGCAGCAGAAACTAATTCGTAGCGATCTCCGATCATGCGCTTGAGGTTGAGGAACATTCCGTGGGAGAGGCCGTCCGCCATGACGTCATCCTCGCTGTAATTCACAGCGATCCGACCGCCGCTGGGGAGGAGTTGGGCGAGTGTGTCAAGAAGAATCGGCTCTATGTCTTGAACGTAGGGAATCACTTCATCCCAATCTCCCGAGTGGAGAAGGGGGTCTGCATCGTAATTGCCGACGATTGCGATTGATTGACCGGATGGACTGACGAGCAATGCGCTTTGCCAGGTTAGCCCGCCGTCCATGAGAAGCGGCAGAACCGGGTCCGAACCAGCTGATGTTTCTCGAACATAGGTCATCCAAAGATCGGCTCCGCTGAGAGAAATGAGGTCTGCGGCTTGACGAAGCTTTTCGCGATAGAGAGAGATCATTTTCATATTGTGGACAACTTTGGCAATTGGTCAGCCAATTTTTAAGAGAGTGTGATGGTATGATGAATATCCGACGGCAATGAAGCTGAACGGGCGCAATGGAGCCTCCAGGATGTGAATTCTGGGGGCTCTTGTCTTTCAAGTTTAGTGGAATTGGCAAAGGAACAACTCATGACGGCGGCTGAAGCAATTGATCTCATAGAATCCAACGACTGCGAATTCGTGGACATTCGATTTACTGACCCATTTGGGATGTGGCACCACTTTACAATGCCAACCCACGCCTTCACCGAGGAGACTTTTGCGGACGGATTGCCGTTTGATGGCTCGAGTATCCGAGGATTTAAGTCGATCAATGAGTCGGATATGCTCCTGAAGCCCGACCCGACCAGTGTTTTCATTGATCCGTTCTTTGAGCATACGACAGCAGTAGTGATTTGCGACATCGAAGATCCGATTACGCACGAGCCGTATTCGCGTGATCCTCGGTATACGGCGCGCAAAGGTTTGGAATATTTGAACAGTACAGGTATCGCGGACACGGCGTTCTTTGGACCAGAGCCAGAGTTTTTTGTCTTCGACAAAATGGCTTACTCCATTGATCCGAACAACATGTTCTTTGCGATTGACAGTATGGAGGCAAGTTGGAACAGTGGGAAAGAGGACGCCACTGGCTACTCAATGCGAACAAAGGGTGGTTACTTCCCGGCTCCGCCGAGCGATAAGCTTCACGATATGCGATCCAACATGATCCTAACTTTGGAAAATGTCGGAATTCAAACGGAGATTCATCACCATGAAGTCGGAGGAGCAGGTCAATGTGAGATTGACTTCCGGTTTGACGAACTCTTGAACACGGCCGACAAGGTGATGAAGTTCAAATATGTTGTCAAGAATGTTGCCGCCCAATATGGCTGTGCAGCGACCTTTATGCCGAAGCCGCTTTTTGGCGACAACGGCAGCGGGATGCATGTTCACCAATCACTCTGGAAGAATGGTGAGAATTTGTTCTACGATCGCGACGGATATGGTGGGTTGAGCGAAATGGCCATTCACTACATCGGCGGGATTTTGAAGCATGCTCCCGCCTTGCTCGCTTTCACCAATCCAAGCACGAACAGCTACCGGCGGTTGGTTCCGGGCTACGAGGCACCGATTAACTTGGTTTACTCGGCGCGAAACCGGTCGGCTTGCATTCGGATTCCGATGGTGGGCGATTCTCCCAAGGCTAAGCGCATTGAATTCCGGGCACCGGATCCAACGGCTAACCCGTATCTCGCTTTTACCGCAATGATGATGGCGGGTCTAGACGGGATCATCAACAAAATTGAACCGCCGAAACCCGTTGACAAAGACCTTTATGAGTTGGCACCGGAAGAAAAAACGGATATTCCGCAAACTCCGGGCAATCTCCGGGAAGTGTTGCAAGCCCTGCGCGAAGATCATGAATTTTTGACTCGGGGAGATGTCTTCACGGAAGACTTGATTGATGCCTACATCAACTTCAAACTCGTTCACGAATGCGATGCGGTTGACTTGCGACCACACCCAATGGAGTTTTATCTTTACAACGACATTTAAGTCGTGAAGACTCGATTCCCCCGGAAGATTCTTTTCCGGGGGATTTTCTTTTGTGGGGAAAGATTTGGGGGAATCGTTCTCGATAATGAGTCCGTCCAAAAAACTGCATGTTGTAAGCTCAACTTGCCTTTCACCCCATATCTTGTAGCTGGCCGGATAGAGAAAATATTGCAATCGTGCTAACGGAGCGCAGGAGAATGGGGTAGAACTAGACAGTCGTCTACGCTGCCCGGACAGGGATGCGGGAGTGGCGCTGGTAACAAGGACGAAACGACAGAAAATGAACACAATTTCAATCAAATTGGGCGAACGTGAATTTGTGCTGGACCGCGAGAAGGCCGAGGCGGCCCAGGCGGGTAAGCAAGTGATTAATGGTCGGGAGACGATGGCCTTCAATTTGCTGCCGCTCAAATACACCTGGGCCTATGAGTTGTATCGCAAGATGAAGGCGAATCACTGGGAGCCCGAAGATATTCCGATGCAACGGGATGTTGAGCAATGGCGCAGTGACACGGCCCTCAGCGACGTTGACCGTTGGGTTATTCGGATGGCGATTGGCTACTTTAGCGCGGCCGAAGGAATTGTAGGTGACAACATTCTCCACGTTGTTCGGGAAGAGGTGACGGCTTCGGAGCTGAAACTCGTCTTGGGTCGCCACGCTCATGAAGAGAATATCCACGCCGACAGTTTGCTGTACATGATTTCTAGCTTGGGGATCAATCCGCATGAATGCGAGGCGATGTTTGAAGACGTAGCCACGATTAAGCGGAAGAACGAGTTTCTGACCCGGGTGAGCCACGACCTACGCCGGGATATGGATCTCACTCAGACATCAGAAAAGCAGAAGCTGGCGAAGAACATTTTCATGTTTGGTCAGTGCATGGAGGGCACACAGTTTTATGGTCTGTTCGGGATGGTTCTGAGTTTGTATCGGCAAGGAAAGATTCCCGGAATTGGGCAGATGTTCCGCTACACCTTGCGCGATGAGAGCAACCACATTGAGGTGTTCCGACAACTCCTGATGGAATTGGTGGACGAGAACCCGGACATTTGGACGGAGTCATTCAAAGTGGAACTTGTCGAAACGATGAAAGAAGCGGTTGCGTTGGAGAAAGAGTTCATCAAGGACTGCTTGCCGGTTGCGGCGGTTGGTCTGAGTGCCGAAGAGTTCATGCAATACATTGACTACATTGCGGATCGCCGTCTCGAAGGGTGCGGATTGCCGGAGTTGAATCCTGGGATTCAGAATCCGTTGCCGTGGCTCGCCGAGTTGATGGACATGAAGAAGGAACAAAACTTCTTTGAAGGCCGGGTGACCGAGTATCAGAAGTCATCGGCTCTGGCTTCGGTCAGCGACGACGAGTTGTGACGTTAGGATGGGGTGAGTGGAAGCTCACCCCAATCGCAATTTATGGGCAAGTGGGAAAACTTCAATATCTGGCGGGGGCGGTTGCCGCATTGGCGAGCGGATGATGTCCGATACTACGCCACATTTCGCCACCGGCGCCCTCTCACCGACATGGAGCAGTGGCTATTGTATCAGCGTCTCATGCGGGCGCAACGGCGAAAATTTGATTATCTGATTCTGTGTGTCCTTCCAGAAAAGACGGAAATGATCTTTACGGTCAATACAGGGCTAGATGATGAGCCGTACGAGCTAAGCGATGTGATCGAAAAGGCAAAGCGGCAAGCGGGGAACCAAATCATCAAGAAAAGTGAAGAACGGTGGCCCCCGTTCTACGGCGAAAGCTATGACCGGATTATTCGAGACGAAGCGGAGTTTGAAGCAACCTGGGAATCTATTTTGAGTTCTCCGGTTGATAACGAACTCTGCGAAGATCCGGACGAGTGGGAAACACTATTTGTGCCGGACGCTCCGGATACTATTTAGGGATTCAGGGTGTTCTAGAATAAGCGATGGATTTTCGGATTGAAGTGCTGGGAGAGTTTCGGTTGATCGATCTGCGCACTCAGTCAGAAATCCCGATTCGGAGTTATCGAACTGTATTAGTTGCCCTTGTTTTGAATAGAGATCGGTTAGTGCCCCGGCGCGAACTGGAGGTCAGCATTTTCTCAGACGGCGATTCCATTGCCGCACAGAATCGAATGCGCGTCGCCCTCTTTCGATTGCGAAAAGTGATCGGATCGGCTCTTGTTGAGTCAGGCGGAATGGTGGGGTTGAACTCCGGTTTGGTTGAATGTGATTTATGGGAAGCGGAAGACCATTGTCAAGATTTTCGCGATGCACCGGACGTAGAATCGCAACTTTCGAGCCTCATCGCTGCATCCCAATTGAGTCTCGTGCGTGGGGCTCTCTCCTTACAAAGAACGGCACCAGAATTTGCGCGGCAGATTTTGAGCGATTTGAAGATAGCTGTTCGGCTGGCGGCCGAATCTGGAAAGCATGAGGAAGGGTTTCGATTAGCCTTATCCGGATTGAGGTTATCTGCGATTGAAAATAGTGAAGGATTGAAGGAGTTCTTTTCTGCGGCAATTGACTTTGCAAACGAGAATGGCGGTGGGCCGTCTCTGTCCGAGCAAATTGAATTGGCCCTAGGTGGCATTGATCGGCTGAGCGGTAAAGAACGAACAAACCTCAAGTTGTTGCGATCTGGGTCAGCAAAAAAGGACTCGGTCAATACGCTAGAGCGTCGATTTCTTATTGAATTGCTCCAAATTGGCATAAGGACGTATCCAGAGTTAATTCGCCAACTCTTGGCCAAGCCAGAAGCACTTCCATTTGCTGGACAAAACCCGGCAATGATGATCGTTCTTCTGGAGCAAGTTGTTGGTGAATTGGAACCAGGCGATGAAGTTCAGGAACGGTGTTTGGCGCGTTTAGTGGGTTTACGGGCTTGGCAGAATGACGCTCCAGGGGTCTTGCGTGATGCGCCCGCCTTGTTAAATTCAAGCAAGAATCCCCTGGTGCTTCGGGCAACATGGAACTACGTGAGCCTGGCGCATGCCCTTTCGCGAAATTGGCAGCAGGCGGATAACGCATTAGCGAAGACGGAAGAGTTTGCGCGTGAATCGGGCGACGAGATTGATCTTTTGAGTGTCCAAGGAACTCGGGCGTTCTATCTTCTCCATCAAGGCAAGTACAAAGATTCTTTGCACCAATATGATCTTTGCTTGGATGCACTCCGGCGGATTGATCACCCCCGAGCGGCCCTTGATTATGCGGTTGCCAATGGTTACCGGGCCATGATTCCGGTTTATGCCGGAGAGTGGGAAGCTGGAATGGAGGCTTTGACAAAAGCCATTGCTATCCGAAAGGGATTGAATCCACCTTGCCAACATAGTCTCCTATCGTCGGCCCGGAGTCTTTGCGGAATAAAGACAGATCGCTGGGAAGATGTTTTGTCGGATATGGTTGAGGCTCTCCGGGAGGCATTTAATGGCTCGGTAGCCCGAGACCAGATATTGACATTGGAGTTTTTGGCGCGAGTGCTATACGAACTTGACCAAGGAGAATCTCCGATAAGCATCTGTGAGAGGACAGACCAGTGGCGCAGGGATTGTCATTTGCCCCGAAGTGAGGCAGAAGATTCATTGGTGCGGATGATTGGCCGATCCGGTAAACCGCTCGATGATATCCAACCAGAAGTCTTGGCTCGGCATGGAATTCGGGTGTTGAGACGTATTTTAGCTTAGCGCTTCACAAGCTCGTAAAGGTCTTCATCACCGACTTCGGACTTGGTGTCAGCGACTTCCAAGAAGTAGGTATAAACCTCTTCAAATCGTTCAGCGGGGAAGCTGAATCCCAGCTCGCTGAGTCGGTGTTTGAGGCCGTGCCGACCGGACCGGGCAGTCAGAATAATCTCAGATTTTTCTGCTCCAACGAGGAGCGGATCAATGATTTCGTAGGTGCTGCGTTCTTTGAGGACTCCATCTTGATGGATGCCGCTACTGTGCGCGTAGGCATTTGCACCAACGACGGCTTTGTTCCGCTGGACAAGCATTCCGGTATGACGACTGACTAGCTTGGAAACTGAGAGGAGCTGTTGGGTTTTGATGGATGTTTCGAGATTGAACTTATCGTTACGGATATGGAGGGCCATAACGACTTCTTCCAGAGAAGTATTTCCTGCACGCTCACCGATTCCATTAACGGTAACTTCGACTTGACGGGCTCCGCCCATGACTCCACCGAGGGTGTTTGCGGTTGCCATTCCGAGGTCGTTGTGGCAATGGCAAGAGAAAATGGCTTTGTCCGAATTCGGAACGTTGTTGATCAGATCGTGGAACAGATCGTGGTACTCGTCTGGTGTTGTGTAGCCGGTCGTGTCGGGGACATTAATGACCGTGGCTCCGGCGTTAATGACTGCCTCAGTGACTCGATAGAGGTATTCGCGACGAGCGCGACCGGAATCTTCCATGAAGTATTCGACATCATCCACATACTGACGGGCAAGCTTCACCGCCGCGACACCCTTTTCAAGTGCCTGATCTTCGGTCATTTTGAGCTTGAGTTGAAGGTGGTTATCACTGACTCCGAGCCCAGTATGAATCCGTGGTCGCTCCGCAGGCTTGAGGGCTTCGGCGGCACATTCAATGTCCTTGGTGACGGCACGGGTGAGTCCACAAATCGTTACGCCTTTGAGTTCGGTGGCAAGGGTGTGAACACTTTCGAAATCTCCGGGGCTTGAGATCGGAAAACCTGCCTCTACGATATTTACTCCGAGATCAACGAGTGCGTGACCAATTTCGAGCTTTTGCTCCATATTGAGGCGAACTCCCGGGGATTGCTCTCCATCGCGGAGAGTGGTATCGAAAATGTGGACTTGCTTCATTGCTGATCTTTCTATAGGGTACTCAGAATTGGGCTTAATCCACATGCCCAAGTAGGGATTTTATGGAGGGAGGTAAATTAACGTCATGACGGCGATTGATGTGAACTTGACGGCGCGTGATGGACAGGTGGGCGAGCCCTGGATGTGCCGCCTTTGCCGCGACTTTGAGATTAAGGCAACGATCACGAAAGCAAATATCGATACGGATTTTGGCTGGATGCAAGTGCGGCTTGAAGGTCCGCTTGAAGAAGTTCAGCGGGCGATTACTTGGCTGATGACCACAGGTCTTCATGTTGATGCCGAGCAACGATCCGTTGGGGCATGAGCTACGAGTCTGATCTCCTCAGACCTTACGTGCCGCCTGGTTTTGAGTCGTTTTGGCGTGAAACCACCGATCAGGCGATGGATGCTCCAATCGAATTTGACCTTTTTGAGCAAGACAAAGTTGATCCGCCGTGGCACACTGTGCAGACTCTCTCATTCCGAGGAATTGATGGAAGTAATTTGTGGGGGTGGGTTGCGAAGCCCAAAGAAGTAGAGAAAGCCCCCGGATTCCTATGGCTTGCCCCCTATTCACGTTGGTCAATGCCTCCCAATCAGTACGGAACCCGGAAGGGAATGGCAAGCATCAGCTTCAATTTTCACGGAGAAGGTTCTTTTCACCGTGAAGAATATTCTCCAGAGCGGGGGTATATGTCGGACGGGATTGAAAGCCGAGAAACGTGGGTGTTCCGACGCATGTACCAGGATGCCGTAATTCTAGGCAGAATATTTGCGGGTCTAGACTTTGTTGACGAGAACCGAATTGCGGCCAAAGGGATGAGCCAAGGCGGTGGTTTAGCGATCTGGATGGGGGCGTGGGTGGATTCGATCAAAGCCGTTGTTGCGGATGAACCATTTTTGGCAGGGGTTCCATGGATTTTGGATTCGAAATACTTTCGGTATCCGTTGAAAGAGTTGACCGATGTTGCTTTTAGCTCTCCAGACATGGAGAGCCGGGTGCGGGATGTTTTGAGTTTTTTTGATACGATGAATCAAGCCGCGTTTTGCGAAGTGCCTACCCGTGTGACCTTGGGATTGAAGGATCCGAGTGTCCGACCCGCTCAAGTGAGAGCGGTATTTGAGACACTGCCGGGTGTGAAAGATTTGGAAGAACTTGATTGGGGGCACGACTGGCATCCCCGGATGATCGAAGGGGCCGCCGAGTTCTTGAAAAAGGTTGGTTTTTAGATAAACTTGATTGGATATGACCACCTCTCTGCTCGCCTGTTTACTGACTGTCAGTCCGGCTGGGGTAGGGCCAACCAGCGTCACGATTGATCCATCCAAATTTCAACCGCAGATTGTCGTCGGGAAAGGAAGAGTGGGATCGCTCGATACGTTTGCGAATATGATCAAGCGGAGTAAGGCCGAATTTGCGATCAACGGGGCATTTTTTGATGCGTATAGCAACCGTCCCATCCGAAACACTGTTCAAACCTTGATTCGCGATGGCGAGCTAATAAACATGAGCGACATCGGATCCGTGATTGGTTTTTCCGAATCGGGACAGGCTCGAATCGGGCGTTTGAAGCCTCGCATTCGGGGGAAAGTTGGCACTCAAAGTTGGTATGCCTACCGGATCAACAACGACCCTTCACTGACTTCTAATCTAGCGATGGAGTTCAACCGATTTTGGGGAACGGAAACGGGGTTTGACGGGGGAATTCAGGTTCAGGTTAAGAACGGAACGGTCACAAAAATTAATCGTGTTTCCACGTCGATTCCACCCGATGGATATGTCCTGTTTTTTAAAGGGACGGAGGAATCCTTGGGTAAGCGGTTTTCTGTCGGAGCGCGAGTCACCCGAGAAGTCAATCTGGATGGCTCCCCAACGACATTTTGGAAAAAGGCTGTCACCGCGGTCGGTGCCGGCCCAACATTAGTGCGCGGGGGGAAAGTTGTTGTCAATGCCCAGTCCGAAGGATTCAATGATCCAAAAATTTTGACCGGTTCGGGCGCGCGGTCGATGATTGGAGTCAAGGCAAACGGTCACATTGTGTTGGCGATTTCAAGCGGCACAATGTCTCAGATTGCGAAAGAGATGGTCAATCTTGGGTGCGTCGATGCTATGAACTTGGACGGTGGTGCCAGCTCTGGGCTTTATGCTTCAGGAAAATATCTAAGAACAGCCGGACGCGAACTCACCAACAGTCTGGTTTTTGTCCCGAGATAGTGCAACCTCGGAGCCGTAATCTCGTCTGAATAGGCATGGTTAAGAGCACCTTTGCATTGGTCGCACTCCTCACGATGTCGGCCCCGGTTCAAGAGTCTACGAAACTCGAATGGAAGCCGAAACTCAACGAAGTAACGAAGTATCAATTCAATCTGAATATCCCGATTGATATGGGTGGGGCGTCTGGTGCCGTCGAAGTTTCATTCATGTCGATCTCAAAGATTACAGAAATCAAAGATGATCTCGTGACTTCTGAAGGAAGCATGGATGCGTTCAAGGTGATCTTTAACGGTCAAGAAATGGACATGAGCCAAATGGGCGGTCCGGACATGAGCGGAACCGTTAAAGTTGTAACTCGATTGAACGGAGAAGTCGTCAGCAACTCAACGCCTCAAGAAATGGGCGGTGGCGAAGGGATGCAACGCATGAATGCTTTTTACCGACCTAAGTCGGCGATCAAGGTCGGAGATTCGTGGGAGCAAGAGTGGAAAGCGAATAAGGAAAAAGGCTTGCAGAACGCTAAAGCCCGTTGGACTCTCAAAGGGGACGAGATGAAGAACAACGTTGGCTGCTGGAAAGTGGACTATGTATTCGCTGAATTAGATACCGCCAATGGAATGAGCGCTAGCGGAACGATTTGGATCAACAAAGTGGATGGTCAGATGGAGTACCTTCAATATCAATTCAACAATGTCTCTATGAACGAGATGATGCCTCCAAGCAGTGGAACGGGTACGGTTACTCGCATTCGATAAGTTTTCGAACTTCAAGATGCCTCCTGCTTTTGTTGCGCAGGAGGCTTTTTACTTTATGCGAAGCTCAGTGGTCCGCCTTGCTTGTATATTGCGTCGGCAAGTTCTGATACATGTCCGCTAAATGGCGCAGGAATCGAAATAGATTCTCCTGAAAGAGCCGCATATCGGGCCGCTCCTATCGCATTGGCGTAATTTGCGAACCGTTCATAGGCCGCTCGACCGAGTTCACCTGTTTTGCTAGCTCGTAGCCTTGCCGATTGCTCGGCGTACGTGAGAAGTGTTAAGTCGCTAATCGCGCCGAGGACTGACTGGTCTTTACTGAACTTTGCATAAGCACGGCCCGTTAGTTCATTCAGAAATCCATCGCCGGAGGCGGTCAGGCTGCATTTTCCTTCGTTGGCCCGGCGCATTAGTCGATCGGCAAGAAAGAGCCGGTTAATCTCGTTTGTTCCTTCGTAGATTCGGCTGATCCGCGCATCTCGATATATCCGGGCGACGGGGAATTCTTCTGTGAAACCGTATCCTCCGTACACTTGGAGACAGTGGTCGACGATAGCTGCCTCGAGCTCAGTTGCAAGAATTTTGCAAGCACTGCATTCGACCGCGTACTCCTCGGCAGCGATGCGATTTTGTTCGAGTGATCCGTCAGACTTCGCGAAAGCGGCATCTATATTGGCTCCGGTTCGATAAAGCATGGATTCAATCGCGAAGTAAAACGCCGCCATATCGGCGAATTTTTCTTGGATGAGCCCAAAATTGCTGATTGATTGTCCAAACTGCTTACGATCTTGGGCGTAAGACGCAGCATGACCAATTGCTTGGCGAGCTGGACCAATTGACATTGCACCGAGCTTAAACCGCCCGATGTTGAGCGCGTTGAACGCCACATGGTGTCCCTTACCCGGCTCGTAGAGCATATTTTCTTTAGGGACAATCGCGTTTTCGAGGACAAGGCGAGCCGTTGATGACCCTTTAAGCCCCATCTTATGCTCTTCTCGTGCGACGCTTACCCCGGGGAAGTCTTTCTCGACAATGAAAGCGGTGACGTGTTCACCATCAATTTTAGCCATGACGAGGAAGAAGTTCGCCCACTTGGCATTACTGATCCACATTTTTGTGCCGTTGAGGACAAAGTGGTCGCCCTTATCTTCCGCCCGAGTCGTCATGCTGAGGGCATCGGATCCTGAATTTGGTTCGCTCAAGGCATAGGCTCCAATCCATTCACCACTGGTCAATTTGGGGAGATACTTAATGCGCTGATCATCGTTACCGAAAGCCGTTAGTCCAAACTGAGAAATTCCACTTGTTATCCCGACGGTCACGCTGAATGAGGCATCAAGGCTCAAAAATTCAAGTATCCGGGCAGCTAAGTTTTTGCTGAGGCCGAGTCCACCGAACTGTTCTGGCGTATCGACGCCGCAGAATCCGAGTTGCCCAGCTTTGGTGATCAGGGATGGCATGAGGCCGTCTTCTTGTTTTTCAAGTCTTTCAACAACAGGTAAGACTTCCTTGCGGCTAAAGTCATCTGCCATCTGAATCATCAGTTGCTCGTCAGAGCTAAAGTCTTCAGGCGTAAAGATACTGGTGGGAGTTTGGCTGAGGAACGAGCCACCTTGCTCGGTCAAATCCGTGAGAATCATCTGATTCAATTATACGATGGTCGCATAGTTCTACTTAGCGGGTTTAGTCGGTTCGGTAACACCAAATTTGGCAAAGATGATGGGGTCGTCGGCAATTTCTTCCAGTTCAGTTGCGGTTGCGTCAGCCCGAAAGCTTGTTGTTTCTCCCGATTCTTTGTCCGTCAGATCCAGTTTTCCGGCGGAATACTGCCATGTTCCCGAGCTTTCCGTGTCTCCAGCGATGATTCGCCAATGGTCGCTCGCAATGATTAATTGGGGGAGATTTTCCACTCCGCCGGCTTCAACCGCTTCATCGGGAGTTGCTTTGAGGCGATAGGATCCTTCAATTGCATTGGCTTGACGCGGTGCTGTTGTCTGCAACTTATCGGAAGAGCCGGATTGGCAACCAGCTATGATCAAGACGCCGAGGAGGATAGGGGCAGAACGAACCACAACGAAAGTCTACTCGGCTGTAGAATGGGGCAGTGAGCGGATTAGCGGGATGGACGGAAACGATTGCCGCGCGCATTACGGGCCCGGGAAAGGGCGCGGTAGCCGTTGTAAGAATTTCTGGATCGAGAACCGTTGAAATCCTGAATCAGGTGGTGCCTTTTCTGCCGCCAGCAATTTCTTTCCGCCACGCTTACTATGGAACCTTTTCGACGGGTGATGATGGATTAGTTACTGTGTTCAGCGAAGGAGCTAGTTTTACGGGAGAACTCTCGGCGGAGCTGAGCGGCCACGGTTCGCCGGTTGCGGTTCAGCGACTTTTGGAAGCAATTTTTCAGGCAGGAGCCAGACCCGCTGAGCCTGGCGAATTCAGTTTGCGGGCTTTTCTGAACGGTCAAATTGATCTGAGTCAAGCGGAAGGAATTCGTGAGACTGTGGATGCGGTTACGGATCGCCAACTTTTCGAAGCCCACCGACTGCGGGAAGGAAGAATTTCTCAAGAACTTGAGGGGCTTTTATCCGCCGTGCGCCATGCTTTGACTACGGTCGAAGCTCTGACTGATTTTAGCGAGGAGTTGGACGGGGTTGGGATTGACTTGGCAATCTATAAAGTAGATGAGGCTATAGCCTTCTGTGATCGCTTTTTGGCGACCGAACCGCTTGCACGTCAGATTCGTGAAGGCATGCTGGTCGTCCTGGCTGGTCAGCCGAACGCGGGGAAGAGTTCGCTCCTGAATGCCCTAATCAAAGAAGATCGAGCGATTGTGACGCCAATTCCCGGGACAACTCGTGATTCCATTGAAGAACGACTTGTTTTGGATGGGATTCCGATCCGAATTGTGGATACGGCGGGTTTACGGGAGTCAGGAGATGTAGTGGAGCAACTGGGCATCGCCCGAACTCAGGACTTGATGGAGCAGTCTGATTTGATTCTCTATTTGTTTGACGGTTCACTGGGTTGGACGGATATTGACCGAGACCAGTGGCAAAGAATAGAAGATAAAGCAGTACTGGTGGCGACTAAGTCTGACCTTGGCCAGTCCGACAGGGGAATTGGGATATCTGTCTTAACCGGAAGTGGATTGCCGGAATTGATCAGTGCACTCAAAAAACACATTCTTGTCGGCGAACCAGCTTCGCTTGTTGAGCGGCATTACGAAATAATATTAGAAGTCCGTACTTGCCTTTCAGAAGCTCGAACTGTGTTATGCAATCCGACTGTTCCCGATGATTTGGCTTCGGTTAGCTTAAGAAGTGCGCTGAGAAAGATTGGCGAATTGACTGGAGAATCTGCTCCAGCAGATGTACTGGAGCAGATTTTTAGTCAGTTTTGTATCGGCAAGTGACTTACAACACTTTCGTGTAGGAATGCCACACCCAATACGGCTTGAATCCGAGCTGGTAGTTCAGTTGGAGCATCGGGTTCTTTTCCTCGTTGTCGCAAGTAATTTGCTTTCCACCTGCTTCTTTGGCCAATTTGAAATTGGTCACTTTGAGTGCGGTTGCAATCCCACGTCGGCGATAATCCCGAAGAACACCCGTCAATCCAGTATGGTAATACTCTGATGCAACTTTTGATCGAAAGAGCATTGATGTACCGACCAGTCGGTCTCCATCAATGGCAAAATGAATCGTCTTAAACGATTCCTTATTCACCATCATTGACTCAATGTAAGTCTCCAGCGGCTCACCTGTGAACTCATATGGAAGGGGAACGTCCTGAAGGATTTCCATGTCCATGTCGTAGATGGCTTTCCAACCAGTTTCTGGATTTTGATCAATGTAGTCCGCCATGCTCATGATCTTAAGCCCGCTATCCAAAACCGACTGAATGTTTGGTTCAAATGGTGAGGTATCCAAATCACTCAGCATCAAGACTGATTCTGGATTCGCCTGGTCAAGTTCATAGCCGTTGCCTTCCAATTCGGAAGTCCAAGCGGTGTGGTGATTTGGTGTCCAAACGTTGATTTTCTTGGCCCCTTGAGCGACGAGCTTTTCGGTGCAGTATGCGAGGGCCTTTTGAGCAATCTCGGGACTGATCGTTCCTTTTGGGCGGAGCCATATCTCAAAGAGAGTGGAGTCATTGCTCCAATAAACTTGAAGCATTGTCACACCGCATTGGGGCTCATCAGCGCAACAGATGAGATTGCGCTCAAAGAAGGCAGTTGAGGGACGAGCGGCGTCATGTTTCTTCAACGAATCGACGTCGTCAACCATATCGGGCCGCTCATCCCGAGGAAGAGTGGCATAGATCTGAAATTCGTCGTCCGAAACGACAGGCTTGATTGTGAGTTGTGTCTGAGTTGACATTGTTTTATGATTTGTTGTGGTCAGACAGGGCAACAGATGTTGCAGAGTTCAGCGTGCAAAGGAATTGAGCGGGGAACCTGACTCAACCTAGGTTGGACTCGGGAGTTCTGGGTTCAGTTGCTGATCGGGGAGAGGTTATTCATAGGCCGGCTACCTCCTCTCAGAAAGGGAACCATAGTATTACCCGGATTACAGGAAGTGTGCAACCCGGGCCTAGAAAGACGATCTATTTGAATGAGTCGGTTAGCTCATAGCTATGGTTCCGCCAATGAACCAGACGGTCCAAATGCCGACGTATGCGCATGCACCCGCCATTGCCGCTTTGCGAACAAATGTTTCGTGCGTTTTGAAATACTTGACCATCACGGCCCATGCCAGGAGAAGGGTCATTGCTTTCACCGCAGCAAAAAGCCATTCGCTGTATTCGATGATGGGCTTCATCAGGGGGTTCAACTCGACGATGAGGCCGTGGTGGTGGAGCACCGCCGTGGTCACAAGGTCAAGGAATCCGATTCCCATGAGGGCGAGGAGAGCGCGGGTTGGAAACATCTTCTTCCACAGGGTCACACCATTTCGCATTGTCATTGTCAAGCCTCTCTGAATCCAGCGATTGCAGAACTGTTTCCACTATCGTATCTTGCATTTGCCGAGCTTGTGCTGATGAAAATACGTGATGATTCATCATAACGGCAAAGATCACAGGTTCACCTGATCTGGGCCAAGCGTAGCCGGAGAGGCAAGAGACAACGTCGAGAGTTCCGGTTTTCGCCGTGACTCTTAAGCCCGCAAGACGACTTCGCAGAGTCCCTTCACCGCTAGCGGGAAGAGCCTGTATGAAATCATCTCGGTAAGGCTTGGAATAGGCATGGCGCAATAACTGTGCCAGCGTCCTGGGGGTGACTAAATTGTGGCGGCTCAAGCCACTACCATCATCTGGACGAAGACCACCTGGCTTGACACCGGGAATCTTCAAAAAACTCTCTGTCATCGTTCGCTGAGCCTGAGAATAATTTGTCGTTTTTGAACCAGTTAAAAAGAGACTCTCAGCCAGGAGATTATCGCTGGGCTCAAGGCAAAGTTTGGCGTATTCGGCTAATCGAGGACTCAAAATAATGGCATCAGGCTCACGATTGGGAACCTGAGCAACGGGTTGAAAAGACCGCCCGAAAATGCGAGCCGCCGCACGATCAGGGTCGGGTAGAGCGAATACACCGAGACTCGCTACTTTGGGATCAATTTTTCCGCGAATGGTTACCAGTCCTTGTTCGCGGCTATAACTCGTTTGGCTCGGCTTAGGGCCGGGAATATGGCGCAATCGAACTCCGGCCCAATCAGGAACCGTTGGAATCCCTTCGGAATTGGAGACAACAAACTGGGCTCGGTCAACGCACAATGCTGTGACAGCCGGACTATATCGAAAAGGCATATCGTCGAGTTCCCAACTCGGCCCGGACTCAAAACGATAAGCCTGACGAACGTAAACCCGACCGGAACCATCAACCCCGAGCTGGCTCCTGATTTCTTTGAGCTGACTTGCGGTAATGGTGAGGTCACCGGGTGCATCAATCCAGACGTTGTTGCCATCTCGCCAGAATTTAGTTTCAAATCGGAAATCCGGTCCAAGCTCATCGAATGCCCGAACCGCCGATAGGATTTTTTGATTACTCGCCGGAACCATACGAGTATTGCCCATCATTGAGTACAACTCAGTGCCATCTGTTCGCATAACGACAACACCAATCAAGGAGCCATTCGCGATTTCCGGATTGATGAGTGAGTCAAGCGATTCGGTGAGCGAACCCGAATATGCGGCGATGAAGGCACCTAGTGCGAGCATTACCAGAAGATACCGCTTTGAGCTTAATCCGAGAATGCGGGTGAAAGTTCAGATTCTGAATCTTGCCGGGACTTTGCGTTGATTTGCTCGGTGTAGAGCTTGGTGTAGAGACCACCCAAAGCGAGCAGTTCTTCATGCTTTCCGTGCTCAACAATCTGTCCTTTTTCCAAAACGAGAATCTGATCGGCGTGGAGAATTGTGCTCAGGCGGTGGGCTATCGCAAACGTAGTCCGACCTTGCATCAGGTTGCCAAGAGCCTCCTGGATCATTCGCTCAGATCGGGTGTCAAGGGCTGATGTTGCTTCATCCAGAATGAGAATCTTAGGGTTCTTCAGGATGGCCCGAGCAATGGCAAGGCGTTGCTTTTCTCCACCGCTCAACTTGTACCCGCGCTCGCCAACGATTGTTTCGTACCCTTTCTCCAATCCGGCAATGTGATCATGAATCGCGGCAAGTTTGCAGGCTTCTTCGAGTTCAGACTGAGTGGCTTCTGGTTTGGCAACGCGGAGATTTTCGGCGACGCTGGTATGCATCAGATAAGTCTCTTGAGTCACGGCACCGACCAACTTGCTGAGATCGTCGAGTCTGAAGTCCTTGATGTTTTCGCCATCAAGCAAGACTTCGCCGGAATCCGCATCATAAAGCCGTGGGATGAGATAAGTGAGAGTTGTTTTACCGGCTCCGGATGGTCCAACGAGGGCGATAAGTTGGCCTGGTTCGGCGGTGAAGTTGACGTCGGTCAACGTGTTGCGATCTGAGTCAGCTTCGTACTTAAACTGGACGGATCGAAATTCGACCCGACCTTGCACGGTCGCTGGAATTGGTTTGGCATTCGGCGCATCGGCAATGTCAACCGGGTGGTCAATGTATTCAAAAATGCGCTTGAAGAGGGCCAGCGAGGACATGATCTCAACTTGTGCGCCAAAGAGGGCAGTCATGGGGAAGAACAGCCTGATTTGAAGCCCGGTGAAGGCAACGAGCATCCCGACTGTGATGCGTTCGTCGCCTTGGATGATCAGCAGGTAGCCAGCGAGCCAATAAACCAGGGCCGGTGCGAGTTGGGTGATCAACCTGATCATCCCAAAAAAGAGATATTGAATAACACTTGATTTGATCTGCCAGCCCGAAAGTTTTTGATTTTCTACGGAGAAGCGGCTGGAAAGGGTTTGGCTTTGACCAACTGCTTTGGTCAGGAGAATCCCGGAAACGGAGAGAGTCTCTTGCATCATGGCGTTGAGTTCTCCGGTTTGCTCCTGGGTGCCGAGCCGAACATCGCGGGCATAGTCACCGACCCACTTGCCAATGAACGCAAAAAGAGGAACCAGGCCAATGCTGAGCAGGGTCAGTCGCCACTCCATGAGGAACATTGCGACCAGGGTTGAAATGACGATGGCGATGTTGCTGATTTGGTCGACAAGGGTGTTGCTGACGACGGTTTGGACGCCTTGCACATCGCTGATCAGGCGAGTTTGGATTTCCCCGGTTCGGGAGTTGGTGAAGAACCGGAGCGACATTTTCTGGAGGTGTTCAAAAAGCTGTTGGCGGAGCGAGAACATGATTTTCTGCCCGACAACAACCCCGCCATAGCCATAGACCAGGGTCATTCCTGCTCCAGCAAGAACCGCGACGAGCATAAAAATAGAGTATTGCCCGATGATTCCAAGGTCTTTTTTGGCGAACCCTTGATCAATGACGACCTGGATGAGATAGGGCGGAATGATCCCTAAAACAACGCCAATCAGAACCGCAATGATGGTGAGGAAGACTTCTTTTTTGTAAGGAGCGAATAACCGGATGATCCGGCGGAGCATAATGCGATCTTCTTCTCGGGTCGGCTTTTCTTTCGGCTGGGGATCCACTCCCTTCACTATGAACCAATTTCGGAATCATTATTGGGGTCACCGCAACATGAGAATGGTGAAGCTGCTGAATATTGCTGTTCTAACCGCAAACTTGCAAATCTACTTGGTATGATTGAAAAACTTACATACGATATTCTTGATGAAACATTTCATTTTAACCGCGTTCAGTCTTTTGTTGAGTTCCACAACCCTTGCGGGAACCTATTTAGTCACAGGATATAGTGGAAGCACAACCTACGAATACAGTGCTCCGGATGGAGCCTTTGGGAGAAGTACAACCCACTCGGTTCCATTTGCGGGAACAGCCCAAGTTCTGTTCAACGCAGGAATTCTTCTTGATACCGTTGATGGTGGTCATGGTGACATCCCCTATTCTTATCGTTCAAAAGCCAACCATACGGTGACTGCGCATTTAAAGTACATTCCAGCAGTTAACGGAGCAAGACCTGGGAGTAACATTCTGGTCTCGGCAAAATCCAGACAAAGATATGGGGTTTCTACCTTTACAGCTTCAAATCATATGTTCTACCTAGCACCACACTCCGCGGAGTCATACGGGCATGTCACAAGTGGAACCTCTGGAATTTATCCTGGACACATTGTCGACTTTCTGTTCTCTACACCGGCAGATTGGTACAACTATCCTGCTTCAGGGGGAGGAGAGACCGACGGCGATTACACCTTGGGAGGAAGTTGGGTATCAGGAGCATCGATTGCTAACCAAACTGTCAACTTTACATTGGTTAACGGGGAATATATTGCGAGCGTGAGTTGGCAGTTCTCTGATGAATTCAGAGGATATCATCCCAATCAAACAAATACCACTGATGTCGCGACTGTTGACTTGAATGGTGCTGCCAACGGCTGGATGATTTCCGAACTCATTGCCAAAGTCCAGAGCCAGCTTCGCGTCACTCAGATTGGAGGCACAACAATCTCAGGTTGGTGAAATTGAAGACAGCGAGTCATGACTAAATGTTATGGCTCGCTGAGCAACAAGTTATTCTGACTATTATTCCCCGGCACTAAGCTCAGGATCAGCAGGTGCATTTGGTCCACGATCGGGGTTTTCAGGCAAGGTTTCGCTAGCAATCTCCTTTGGAGCGTCGGTACCTGAAGCACCTCCTGCGGAAGAATTGTTGCAACCGCCGACAAGACCTGCCGCGATGACGGTGATCAAAAGAAGGGTTCGAGATAGTGAGTTCACATGGAGACTGACGGTAGAGAAGTCCTGTCGGATGCAAAAAATCCCCGAGAATTAGAACTACCCGGGGATTACCGTATGGGGGTTAGTTGCTACAGGTGATTCCGTAGAGTGTTGATGCTGCCGTTCGCAGAAGTTCGCGCTGACTTTCGTTCGCAGCAAAGAAGTTTGCAGCGGCACATCGAGCCTTTCCACGATCTGCATTGTTCAATGTCAATGTGGTGAAGTTTCGCCCTGGGTTTGGATACATCTTGTCTCCCCGCTCATGCTTGGCATGACTGTCGCAGAAAACATAGTTGGAGCCTTCGCCGCCGTAACGCCAAGGAGCTGAACGGGTTGGATTAATTTTCAGAATCCACTTGTCGTTGTAGCCATTGAAGAAATAAACAGGTTCATAGCGTCCATCGGGGCCGCCATCGGCAACGAAAACCGTTCGGGCGTGTTCGTCAATGAATGAACCAGTTGGCCAGACGTACTCGCCACCTCCATTGGTTGGTGTTGAAGCACGAGTAATGTCCCAGATGAGCTGTTGATTAATAACGATTGATCGACCAACTGACGGAGCATATTCGGCACCCGGAGATTGCCAAATTCCGTTGAACTGCTGAGTCTCAGGTTTCCCGTTCTTTACATAAGGAGACAACAGTGCATCCCACATTCTTGTATAGCTTGGTGGAGGGGATGCCGGGCGGTTAGCTACTGGGTAGATAGAAAAGAACCAGTCCCAGGTTGGCAGACCATCGTCATAGTCACTCATATAGATTTGGACAGCTGTTCCGATTTGCTTCATTTGGGCTAGACCTTGAGTCTTTTTGGCGGCTTCTTTTGCTTTTGCAAAAACAGGGAAGAGGATAGCGGCGAGGATTGCAATGATTGCAATCACGACCAGCAGTTCGATGAGGGTAAAGGCTTTTTTTCGCATGATAAGTGCTCCCGGCGCTGGGGTTCCAGACCGAAGTCATGATCGGATACAGCGATGTATCCGCATCAATCGTACCATAGGACGACAAAATCACCAAACTTGTGCCAAACAAAGCTCCCTAAAGGAACTATCCGCAAAAGAATATTTGAAAATGCCTGCCTTGATTCATTGCCAGGGAAACAAATCAAGGCAGGGCAGTTGATCACTCAAACGGATATGTCGGCAAGTTGCGGGCGAGAGGTTTATCTTCTCTGTAACCCAACGCATACTCCGCCTGAACGAGAGTGTGAATCTCATGCGTTCCTTCGTAGATCATGGCTCCGCGTGAATTGCGGAAGTACCGCTCAACGGGGAATTCATCGCTGAAACCGTAGGCGCCGTGGATTTCCACCGCTTTGTTGGCGGCATCAAAGGCGGCTTCGCAATTGACCCACTTTGCCATGCTGACTTCGCGGGTATGGCGGAGGCCCTGATTTTTCATCCAGCCGACTTGATAATAGAGAAGTCGACCGATGTCTCGGCCTTTCGCCATGCTGGCGATCATCTGTTGAACAAGTTGCTTTTTGCCGATGGGTTCGGTGCCGACGACTCGGTCATTGGCATACTTGACGCTGGCTTCAAGGCTTGCCGTCATAATTCCGACCGCACCTGCAGCGACGGTGTAGCGACCGTGATCAAGGGCGGACATTGCAACTTTGAATCCATCGCCTTCTTCACCCAGCATGCAATCGGCTGGGATGCGCAGATCTTGGAAGAAGATTTCTCCCGTATTGCCCGCACGGACACCGAGCTTCCCTTTGAGGGGTCGGCTGCTGAAACCAGGAGTATTTCGATCGACAATAAATGCCGCGTAGGGTGCTTTTGCATCCGTTTCGGCTAGTTTGCATATGATCAAGAAATGGGTGGCATAGTCGGCCAGGCTAATCCACGTTTTTTGACCATTGATCACATAATGGTCGCCGTCCTTGCGCGCCGTTGTTTTGATGTTGATAGCATCAGATCCCGCATTTGGCTCTGTAAGTCCGAATGCACCAACAGATTCTCCAGTCGCCAGTTTGGGGAGCCACCGATGCTTTTGCTCCTCGGTGCCCCATTGCATCAGGGTCATGCAGTGGAGGCCACTGTGAACGCTCATCACAACTCGCGCGGTGGAATCTGCCTTTTCAAGTTCCTCACAAACCAATCCAAGAGAGATGTAGTCGGTGTCGCTTCCGCCGTATTTTGCCGGAATGGCGATTCCGAGGAGACCCGCTTCGCCCATGCGCTTGAGGGTGTTGGGGTCAGATTCGTGCTTGCGGTCGAGTTCGCGAACGGTAGGGAGAATATATTGCTCGGCAAATTTCTGGGCCGATTCTCGAATGAGTTCGTGTTCTTGCGTCAGGGCAAAGTCCATGCCAGGAGTGTACGGGCTTTTTTTCGCCGTCCCATGGACAGTAGGGAACCGTACAGTGGGGCTTGAATAAGATTAGTTACGGCGTACTTCGTCAAAAAACGCGAACGATTCACTATTCCGGTTAAGTAAAGTAATGGTCATGAGGGCATTGAAATCAAGTCAAAGCGCATTGCTCGCTCTGACTTTGCTTGTTTCTGGTGTTGGCATTTCTCGCGCAGAGACTTGGGAGCCACAACTTCAGGGCATCGTTCCGCGGGCGCTTGGTCCGACATCAATGGGTGGTCGGGTTTCCAACCTGGCGGTTTATGAGAAAGAGCCGAGGATTTTTTACGTTGCTACTGCTAGTGGTGGACTCTGGAAGACAACAAGCGCGGGGATCAAGTTTGAACCCGTTTTCCAGTATGAAAACAGCGTTGCTTTGGGTGCAGTTGCTATTGATCAAGACAATCCTGATGTTGTTTGGATTGGAACCGGTGAAGAGAACAGCCGCAACAGTACGAGTTGGGGCGACGGCGTTTATCGCTCAACTGACGGAGGAAAGACATGGGCGCACATGGGGTTTAAATCGAGCCACCACATTGCCAACATCATTCTCCACCCTACGAACAAGAACATCGTCTATGTCGGCGTTTTAGGAAAGCTCTGGGGGCCGAGCGACGATCGAGGTGTTTACAAAACAACTGATGGGGGGAAGACTTGGAACAAGGTTTTTTCGATGCCTAACCAGAACACGGGCGTGATCGAAATGATCATGGATCCGCGCAAACCCGATACGCTGATGGCAGCCATTTGGGAAAAGAAACGACTTCCTTACTACTTTGAAAGCGGCGGCGTTGGATCAGGACTTTACAAAACTACCGATGGAGGGAAGAACTGGCGAAAAATCATCAAGGGTCTGCCAGATTCGAAGATGGGTCGGATTGGTTTGTCGCAGTTTGCCAAGAATCCAGACGTGATCGTGGCTTCCATCGAAAGCGAAAAGGATCGGGGGGTTTACAAATCAAATGATAATGGTGAGAGTTGGACGTTTTTGAACAACCTCAACCCTCGGCCTTTCTATTTCAGTATGCCGAAGATTGACCCGCAAGACGAGCAACGCATTTATCTTCCAGCGGTGAACTTCCACTATTCAGAAGATGGCGGGAAAACGTTCAAAGTCAACAACATGAATATCCACGTGGATCACCACGCCATTTGGATCGATCCGAAGGACAACAACCATTTGATCATCGGAAATGATGGCGGGGTTGCGGTTTCTCGGGATCGTGGTGTGACTTGGGAATTCCTGAACAACTTGCCAATCGGCCAGTATTACGCTGTTGGAGTAGACATGCGCCGTCCCTATTGGGTGTACGGCGGGTTGCAAGATAACGGAACGTGGGGAATTCCCACTCAAACAAACAAGGGATATGTCAGTTACGCCGATTCAAGATTCATCAATGGCGGTGATGGCTTCCATGCCCAAGTTGACCCTACGGATTGGCGAATTGTTTACGCGGAAAGCCAAGGCGGGGCACTTGTCCGGCACAACATTGAGACGGGCGACCGCAGGTTTATTCGACCACGTCCACCCCAAGGAGAGACGTACCGGTTCAACTGGTCTTCGCCGATCTTGATCTCTCCGCACAACGCATCAACGATTTGGTTTGGTGGAAACAAACTGTTCAAAAGCGTGAATCGGGGCGACACTTGGATTGAAGCCAGCCCAGACCTGAGTACCAATGATCCTGAAAAGCTCAAACGAGGCGCAGGGATGTCACCCGAGAACACGGGTGCCGAAGTTCACTGCACGATCATTACGATCAGTGAATCGGCGGTTAAGCCTGGTGTGGTTTGGGTTGGGACAGACGATGGCAATGTTCAACTGACGCAGGATGACGGCAAAACTTGGACTAACATCAAAGTTCCGGGAGTGCCTGCGAATACCTGGGTCAGCAAGGTTGCGGCATCGCGCCATGCTCTTGGTCGAGCCTATGTGACCTTTGATGGTCACCGGAGCAATGACTTCAACAGTTATGTTTACATGACCGAAGACTTTGGTCAAACTTGGACGAAACTGAGTGATGGCTGGCCCGAAAATCATGTGGCTTACTGCATTACCGAGGGCCTGAAGAACCCTGATCTGCTCTTTGTCGGCACTGAGATGGGCATGTGGATGTCTTTGGATCGCGGAGCGAAATGGACGAAGTTTCACCAAAAGCAAGGCTTCCCAACGGTTCGCATTGATGACATGATCATTCATCCTCGGGAGCTTGATCTCGTGGTTGGCACCCACGGGCGATCCATTTGGATTGTTCCAATCAGCGCCCTGGAACAGCTCACTCCCCAAGCTCGGGAAGCCGATGTGTTCCTCTGCCGACCAACCGACGCTTACAAATTTGGCAACTCATTTGACGGATGGTTCGAGGGGGATCGCACTTGGACAAGCCCCAATACCCAACCGGGCACGACGATTTACTACCACCTAAAAGAAAAAAGTGAGGAGAAAATCGAAGTGTTGATCAAAACGGCGACGGGCGAGCAAGTTGCACGGCTTGCCGGAACCGCCAATGCGGGGCTGAACGCCGTTCGATGGGCCGCCCGTGGCGCACGTAACGTTGTTCTGACAACGGGCGATTATTTGGTCGAACTCAAGGTCGGGGAGAAAACATTCACCACGACCTTGCGATACGAAGACCTTGTAGCACCCAGAATGTAGGTGTAGAAGCTAGATCGCCCCTCTCCGCCGTAAATCAGGGCAGGGAGGGGATTTCATTTCAAGACCGATACTTATTTGTCATAATATTGATTATCAGAAAGCCTGCCCGGGCTTTTCCGAGAATTTGAACCCACGGAGCCCACGTTTCACGCTCACTAACCCTTTTATGTCCTTTACGTTGTTTAGGTTCGATGAACGACCTGAATAACGCTTTGATCTTGTCATATTCGTTTAGTCGGAACATATCAAAGAGCATTTGAGCCTTAATTCGTTTTGCTTCAATCTCGATTCTAAGCACATCACCTACCCCCGTTTTGGCCCCTCGATCATAAACGCGAACATAGGCGTCTGATATGCGAGAACCTAGGTATAAGGTCCCGGCTTCGTTCCCTTCCCTATCGTATTTGACCATCCATTTCCGTTGCCGGAGCCGAGAAACCAACAAGCCGTTATCGTCCATTCGTTTGAACTTTCGAGCAGTCCAACCATAGCCGGCGATGTCTAGAGCCGCATCACAGCGAGTTATTTTCGCAGAGAGTACGGCGATCCATTCAAAGAATTCGGCCATTTTGCAAGTTTCGCCGATCAGCGCAAGGCCGGAGCCGCCGAGTTGAACGTGTACGCCCATCCCTTCTACCGCGCCGTCGAACATGATCGCAATGTGTGAGCCTTCTACGCCGAACGCCTTCGTATATCCGAACTTGGGAGTTTTCGGAACTAATCCGAAATCCTTGAATCGATCAATAATTTTTTCGAAGTGATCTTCGCTTACGGTGAACGAGAGCCAGTCTGGAGCAATTGAAACGCTTTTTTCCATGGGGCTGATTATAACACAAGTTTGGACGTATGAAAACCCCCGTATTACTAGTTCGGGGGTTTCCGCGTCGTGATCTTTTTTTTGGAACCCACGAATCGAATTGCAGGTTCAAAAAAAAGACCACTTGCTAAAGAGGTCTGGTTAGAGAGGTCTCAAAATTAGAGGTCAGTTTTGGTGGGTCATAACCGAGGCGAGCATGGAGGTCTACCGTTGCCAGATGTTCTAATCTTGGGTCGGTACGTTTGACATAGGTCACGGAACCCCCGATATCCACACGGACGTAGTTGGAACCCACCACCGGACCGCCGCTCACCCTGTCCGCCCCTGCCCTTCCATCGTGTGCCCCGTTCCCTTCCCTATCGCCAATCACCTCGTACGTGTTGTACGCATTCCAGAGCTTCGACGAACTCAAGAAAATCTCACGGCCGAAGACGGTTTTTTTGTCGTCGATGCTTCGTTTATTGGCGACCACAAATTGGCCAATCAAGCGGCAATCCCAAATCCAGGCAGTCAGCTCGCGAATCCCCACGTCCACCCGGTTCTCGTGTTGAGCTACCCAAATCATATCGAGGCCGTTCTTTCTATGCTGCTGAAATATGCTCAGATCCGTTTGGACAGTTTTTGACCAATTCCGAGCAGAGAACCACATGTGAGCTTCGTCGATCACACATAAGGCGTCTGAAGCTTCTTTCATATCCTCCCATAACGCAAATTCCCAGTTCCCAGCCGGATTCGAATGAAAATTGGCTAGGACGCGCCGCCGAGCCTCCAGAGCCGAGAGGATTCGCCGTACAGCCAACAACGTTTTCCCATTGCCGGGAAGTCCCACAATCCCCTCGATCATGAAGTACCAGCACCCCGAAGCGTACCGATCACTACCCGTATGATCTTGTACGTAATCATGATACCGTACACGAAAGCAATCAGACCCATCATGATCAAAGCCTGATCGACAGGCACAAAAGCATTCAAAGACGCCGCCATGGACAGAAGATAGAACATGGGATTGGATTGAACAGCCGCCCCCGTCACAGGGTGGAACGTTGAATTGCCAACGCTCGGTTCGTTCAAAATAGTTGAACTCACGTCCATGGGCGGAAGAAGAGCAATCAGGGCCGAAATCATATTTGCCAATAGGTTAATGAAGAAATCAAAAATCACTTTGTCACCCCGTGGCGTTCATTCACGCCCTTCAACCAAGAATCAAACGTGTTCACCTCCGGCGCCTTGTACGCTTCCATCCCCGGCAGTGTGATCTTCGCGCCAGGTTCATCGTCGCGAGCCGCATTGTTTTGAGCTTTGGCCCTGGCCTCTTTTATTCCCTCTTCGATCTTCTTGAGCGGCCCGCGCACCGGAGTCACCTCCCGAACAATCCAAGGAGCCGATTCGGCAACACTTTGCGAGCATGGCAAAGACTCGAGACGCTTTTGCGCACCTACATTATTGACCATCGCCCCGATAAGGAATCCGATCCCGCCGTAAATGAGAACTTTTGTTTTGTCTTTCATTTTATGCCTTACTAAAGATGATCTTCCACGCCCGATTAAGAACCGTCCACCACAGCAGACCCGCCATCAAATATCTAGCAAAAATAATGAATCCCGAATATGGACTCATATCCATGGTCATGGTTCCAAACGGAGTTGGCAAGTCGATCTCATAAGCGTTCGGCCCCATAGTTGCCTCATTAGACAATGCGAATAAAGTCGACAGCAGCCCAAAAGGCCCCCAGTCCAAAAGTTCCATCATTGCATCAGAAAGGTTTTCCATCGCCGCCTCAGACGGTTGGAACAATCCTATAAACAGTTCCTCCCACCATGTTCTCTGATTGATGTTTTGGTTATTCAAATCATCGGCCGTAATTCCGCCGCCTTGACCGTCGTCGTCGAACCCTTCCCCACTTCCCCACCCATCACCGTTTCCGGGGTCGTCGCCGTTTTCGTTGTACGATGCATCCCAAGCAGAAGTATCCACCCAATAAAACGGCCCCTTTTGAGACGTCACAACAGCCGTACCGATGTTTGAACCCTTACGAATTTCGACCCGAAAAATTCCCGGAAAAGAGTCCATGTAGTTCTTCATTGCCGTGAAGTGGCCGGACGCCCCAGAGAGGTTCCATTCGTACTCCCCCGGAATGATTGAACCATGCTCGTCCAAGGCCTCTTGAGCTATCGGAATCGCATAACCGCCAGCCGTGTTTTCGAAAAATTCCGGAACCGAACACGGATTATGCTGGAACATTCGGCGCATGACCACCCACACGAGTGAACTCGGTGGCTGGTCACCGCCGTCCAGTTCTACGCGATCTACCGCAAAGGCACGACCCACAACAGCCATCGAAGCCGCCGAGACTTCAGTTTTTGCGAATGCATAGCCCGCCTTACCATAAACGATGATGCCGCCATCCCCTTCGATAAAGTAGACGAAATCTTCCCCACTAATGGAAACCTTCCGGTCACATTGACCCCAACCGAAGGAACTAAGAGCGACGATCAGAGCAAGAAAACAGGGTTTCATTTTTTTGAATGTGTTTCGGGCGGGTTCAGAGGAGCTTAAGTTCGTTCCCCGCCCTGGGGAGTGCCCCCCCGGTTATCGGCCTTTGGACAGGCGAGATACCCAGCGGGTAACCCAAGTGAAGGCACCAACGATGACGATAATAGCCATGATGAGAGGGCCATTCGTCGAGAGCATGGTTCCGATATCGGTTTGAGCCGACGTCAACGAATCGGTAAAGTCAAGCGGATCGGGAGCGGCTTGAGCGAGTGACAGAACAGATGCCGACACGAGAGCCAGCACGAGCGAGAGTTTTGTTTTCATAGTTGTTTTTCTCCCCCCCCGGCACTTGGGGAAATCGTCTTATTGGAGGTTTTTCCCCCTTGTCCAATTGATGAGTTCCATAACAGCAACGACGAGAAGACCTGCCACTATCATAGTCACGGCACTCTTTCCCATGGCCCATAGATCGTTTGAATAGTTGTGGGCGTTTTGCAAATAATCGCCCGCGCCTAAATACGGAGCGTTATCCCACCACTCAGAATAATTAAACACCGAAGATACTCCTTAACACCTGCCCCGCGTATTCAACAACTCTTAGAGTAATAAGGAATCCACCTAGAGCCGCCACCCAGACGCCCATATCCACAGGTTCGCCATAAAGAAGGATTAACTCAAGAACCATAAGACCTCTTAAACGCTATGATGGTCAGCAGAAAAATCTGAATCAATCCAAAGAGAACCAGTATAGCGGCAAAATCAACCAGAGGCCGATACAGTTGGTATCCGCCGTCTAGAAGAGTTATTGCTAACTTTTGTTCGTTGCTCATTTCGATGGTTGAATTCCGGTGATTCTGATCTCGTTTTTGGCATTAAAGGTAATACCAATTGCGATGTATTGCCCAGGTTCGCTAAACGATTGGAAGACATCATAGGTGCACGGCAAGGCTCGCGGAATGCTTCCCTTTTGGTTTTTAGCGTTAGGGGAGTCGAAAAGGCAATGGAGTTTTCCGCCCTTAATCTGGTCTCCGTTCTCTTTCTTGTAGTCATAGCCCTCGGCACCAAGGATGTTGATTAACATGGTCTCAATACTATATCCGAATTTTTAACCTTAAATATGTCCCGGGCTACTTCATGGAGGTATTCAGCGCACGCCCTATGATGCACAGGTCTCATTTTTTCCCTCCCGTGTTCTAACAAATCATGCAAAATGGACTCAGTACACAGTCCCACTTTTTCCGCCATAGCAAAAATACAAGAAGTAGTTTTTCGTAAATACATAAGCGATTTTTGAAGTTTTATCATTATATTGATTATCGGAAAAGTATTGGACTACTTCCCCTTAGGGGTTGGGCGGTGTTGAAGGTAATCCGCAATAAATGCTTCGGCGGTGACGCGGCGGACGGATTCTCCGATTAAATCGAGCGGGAGATTGTCCCACTTCTTGAATCTCACGCAGCTTTTCCCCATGTCGAGTTTGAGGCCGGTCTTGGCGTATTCTTCGACAAACCAGTTGTAGTTGTCGGTGGAATTGTAAAGCATGCATCCATAGAATGCGATGAAATGCTTCTGGCTGGCAATTGAGACAAATGGGAGCGGCTGTTTGGGGTCGCAATGATAGCCGTCTGGGAAAACGGAATGTGGCACGTACCAGGATGGAAAACTGTACTGCATTCCCTCTTCAAATCCCGGATTTATGTTGGCGTTGATGACATCGCGCAGGGCGCGGAAGGCGGAGTGACGCTCTTCGGGAATTTGAGCGATGTATTCTTCAAAGCTCGATGCGGCAATGACCATGCCCAATAGTATATGGGTTATTATCCAGCCTGTCGAGATTCTTGGAACAAAATGTCGTCGAGTTTGGCGGCGGCGGCATCACATGCGTCGAGAATGCGTTCCGGATCCCACGAAATCTTCTTGTCATGACGCTGTTTGAGAAGCCAGGCCGCCGCACTCAAACCGACTACAAGGCCAGTTGCAAGGAGAATCACTCCCGTTGCACTTCCCTTCGATTGCGTTTTGCCTTCAGCTTGTTCGCTTGCATCCATATCTATTGACCTCTGTGTCAGTTTCTTTGACTGTTCATACAGATAATTGGTTTGATTTATTCCCGTATTCAGGCCAAATTCCAGACTATAGCAATACACCCCAGAACGACAAGCCACAATTGCAACTCACAATCAGCCAGCTTTGAAGACTACTTATGCTCCTATTTTCTGGGGTGAAGTCTGTTTCTTTGCATCATTGTTAAGCCAAGAACGCCGATTACAAAGAGTGTTGTTGGCTCGGGGACGGGAGAGGCAATGAAAGACCTCCACGTACCATCAATGTAGGTAAAGCCAGTGATTTGACCAGCATCATTGATTCCCCTCACTGCAGCGACTTGCCAATCTAATCCTTCCACAATGAGATCATTAAGGTCATACATTTGTCCGTTTGAGTAGAGAAATGCACTTCCAAACTGACTGTCGCCGTACTGACCAATCACCTGACCAGAAGAATTTACATCGTAAGCTTTTGACCATGTTCCGCTGAGAGTGCCAAGCCCATTCATAACGCCATTCGAGTACAGAAATGCTTCGTTATTTGAATATCCAACGACCTCCCCGCTGTCGTTGATTGCGACACCGTGCGAATCTCCCCCCAGGGTGCCAAGATCCGTCATTATTCCATTATCATAGATAAACGCACGTTTCTCGTTACTAGAGTTATCTGATGTCCCTGTTACTTGGGCGAGCTGATTTATTCCACGTGCGCTCGTTGACACTCCGCCGAGTGTACCAATGTCTTGCATTAAGCCGTTTCTGTAAATGAAGCCCCGAAGAATATTATTTGAAAGTCCTGAATCTCCGACAATGTATCCATTGTTGTTGATTCCGTATGCTTCTGAAAAATTCCCACCCAGCGTTCCGATGCTTTTTGCTTGTCCAGAATTAGGGTCATCCATCAGGATGGCTCGCCGTCCTACAGGGCCAGTAATTCCTCCGACACCAACTACATGACCAAGATCGTTGATCGCAAAGGCCCGAGCAGTCCCTCCAACGTCGGACTGAAAGCGACGCCAGACGCCATTTTCAGTGAACCCTCCTGACTCACCCCCATTAAAGTTGATGGATATGCCTGCAAGCTCACCGCTACTGTTGATATCGTATGCTTGGGCCTTGTCAAAGCCAGGCATGAGTCCTGCATTGACTTCGGTCAAACGATATGACAATGCGCAACAATATGTCGATGCAAGAATGCACGAAGCGATAGTCCAGACTTTCTTATTCATTCACTTTTTCCCCTCGTCTCAAAATTGAATAAATCTATAGTGGATTCAATCCAATTGCAAAGTCAATAGTTAGGGCCAAAATTTAACATCGCGGTATCCTCTTCCCTACCAATGCTGGACAATTTGACGAGGCGATTAGGGGGAATCTTTGCGGGCATACGCAAGAAGGGGCGCCTGACGGAAGACGATGTGAAAGAAGTCATGCGCGAAATTCGCGTGGCGTTGCTTGAGGCAGACGTGAACTTCCAAATCACTAAAGATTTCATTGCCCGTGTTCGCGAAAAAGCCGTCGGTGAAGAAGTCTTTGGAAGCCTGAGTGCAGATCAAACGATCATCAAAATTGTCCGGGACGAACTGGTTGCTCTGCTCGGTCCGGAGGAAACCCCGATGAATTGGAATCCGGCCCCGCCGACCGTGATTCTGATGTGCGGTCTCCAGGGGAGCGGAAAAACTACCACGAGCGCCAAGCTAGCAATATGGCTCAAGAAGAAAGGCAAAAAGCCCCTCCTCGCCGCTTGTGATCTCCAGCGCCCAGCGGCGATCAAGCAGCTCCAAGTCTTGGGTGAGAGCATCGATGTTCCGGTTTATGCCGAAGAGGCCGGCGGTAACCCGGTAGAAGTCGCCAAGAACGCTTTAGCGAAAGCAAAGCACCTATTTTGTGATGTTCTGATCTTGGATACAGCGGGCCGTCTTGCGATTAATGAGTCTTTGATGAATGAAATTGCTGCGGTCAAGTCCGCGGTTCCACCTCAAGAAGTCATGTTGGTGGTGGATTCCACAACCGGACAAGAAGCAGTGAATGTTGCGGATGCTTTCCATCAGAAGCTTGGTTTGACGGGCGCGATTTTCACAAAGATGGACGGGGACGCGCGAGGTGGGGCCGTGCTCAGTGTTCGGGAGGCGACCGGGGTTCCAGTGAGGTTTGTTGGGGTCGGAGAGCAGACCGATGCATTGGAGCAGTTTCAGGCGGTTCGGATGGCTGAGCGCATCATTGGCATGGGCGATGTCATGGGGATCATTGAACGCGCCGAGCAAGCATTCAATCCTTCTGATATCGAAGGGCTTGAGTCAAAAATGCGATCCGGGAAGCTGGATTTCACGGACTTTTTGAACCAGATGCGAATGGTTAAACGCATGGGGCCGATCAAAAACGTCATGAAAATGATTCCCGGGGTTGCGGCTCAGATTCCCGAAGAAGCTCTGGATTCGATTGATGACCGGCAAGTGGATCGCTTAGAGGCCATGATTCTTTCAATGACATTGAAGGAGCGGGCTAATCCCGATATCCTCAATGGATCACGCAGAAAAAGAATCGCAAATGGAGCGGGAGTCACGGTAACTGAGGTCAATAAACTGATCGAGCAGCTCTACCAGATGCGCCGAGGAATGAAAGAGATGGCGAAAATGGAGAAGAAGTTCAAGAAGTTCAAGCGGCGATGAAGCCAAACCTTGGGCCTATATTCCCCGCCGACCTACCCGTGCAGTGAATTCCACGCGCTATAATGGTGAGTCCACGAGATTGTCTATCGTGGCGCGAATGTGGCTGGTGTAACCTCACATTCACAATTGAAAGGAATTCGAAAACGTGGTTAAAATCCGACTTAAAAGAATGGGCAATTCCCACCGACCGTTTTATCGGATCGTTGTGGCAAAGAGTGATTCGGCCCGAGATAGCGCAGCGATTGAATATATCGGCACTTACGATCCCCTCACCAAGCCGTCAACAATCGAAATGAAGAGCGATCGCGCCCTTCATTGGTTGATGAATGGCGCCCAACCGACAGAAACTGCCGCTATTCTGCTTAAGCGACAAGGCATTCTCGACGAGTTCTTTGCTCAGCGACCCAACGCAAAGAAGAAATACGGCTTTTTGGACAAGACCACGCAAGCAATGACCAAAGAGTCGGCGGTCAGCCAAGTTGCAGCTCCGGTCGAGGAAGCCAAAGTGGAAGAAGTCAAGGCCGAAGAGGTTGCTCCGGTTGAAGAAGCTCCAGTCGCCGAAGAAGCGGTTGCAGAAGAGCCCAAGACCGAGGAGTCCGCTGAATAATGGAGACGGTCGTTGCTTTTGTTGAAGAATCTGTCAAGCAACTGGTCAACGAGCCAGACGAGGTCAAGGTTGACACCGTCAGCGACCGACATGGTCAGATCATCAAGGTAACAGTTTCGCCGAACGACGTCGGACGCATCATCGGTAAAGATGGTCGCGTCATTACCAACCTCCGAACCATGACGAATGCCGTCGCCGCCAAAGCGCGCGTGAAAGCAGTTGTCAAAGTTCAGACGGAAGACTAATCGAGTTCCCCATTATGTCGGGCCGATCACCTCGCCCATCGCACATCACGATTGGACAGGTTGTCGGCCCGCACGGCATTCTAGGGGGGCTCAAAATTAAGCCATCAACGGACTTCTTCGAGCGATTTGAACCCGGCTCAGTGATTTTCTTAGATGGAACACCGGTCACGATCACGCGATTGATGTCGCACAAGACCCAGTTGCGGATTGAAGTGAAAGAGGTTCGAGATCGGAATCATGCCGAGGCGCTCAAATGGGCAAGCGTTACGGTTCCGGCAGAAGAGATGCCCGTATTAGAAGAAAACGAGTTTTACACGGCGGATCTCATTGGACTCAAGGTTGTCGATCAAAATGGAAATGTCCTCGGAAGAGTTGAAGACATCTTCCCTTCGCCCGCCCATGACATTTTGATGATTGGAACTGCAATGGTGCCAGTTGTCAAAGAATTTGTGAAGGAAATCGATTTAGAAAACAAACAAGTGGTCATTTCTCCCATTTCGGGGATGTTTGACGAGGATTAGAACATGGCATTTATTGATGAAGCTGAAGTGAATTTCATTTCTGGGCGCGGCGGAGACGGTGCGGCCACGTTTCATCGTGAAAAGCATGTACCCCGAGGTGGCCCGAACGGTGCTGATGGAGGTCGTGGCGGCAATATTACGCTTCTTGCCGATAGAAACAAACGCACGCTTTACGATTTCAAGCTCCGAGCTGAGTACAAAGCCGACGACGGAAGCAAAGCGGTTGGGAACAAGGCGGGAAAAGATGCAAAGGATATTGTCATTCGGGTTCCGGTTGGAACCATCCTCTATGATGCAGAAGATGACGAGCAGATCATTGACCTTGCTGTTGACAAAATGCAATATGTCATTTGTCGGGGGGGTCGAGGGGGCCGGGGAAATCTTTATTACACCAATAGTGTTCGGCAATCTCCTAGTTTCGCCCAGCGAGGAGCGCCTGGCGACAACTTGAATGCACGATTAGAACTCAAACTCATGGCTGATGTTGGGCTCATTGGGTTACCAAACGCTGGCAAATCAACATTGCTGAGCGTTATGAGTGCGGCAAAACCCAAGATCGCTGACTATCCGTTCACAACTCTGGCACCGCAACTTGGCGTGGTTGCAATTGGCGACCACACTTTCGTGATGGCTGACCTTCCGGGGTTGATCGAGGGTGCGAGCGAAGGGATTGGTTTGGGGCATCAGTTTTTGCGCCACGCCGAGCGGAACAAGGTGTTGCTCCACGTTATCGACGCTTACCCAATTGATGATTCGGATCCGGTTGATAATTTCCGGATGATTGAAGAAGAGTTAAAGCAATACAGCGAAGAACTTTACAATCGCCCCCGGATCATTGCGCTCAATAAATCCGATATGGGAATTCCGGAAGCTGAAGAGGACATCATTGAGAGGCTGGGCCAGTTTGGAGTGCCAGTATTCGTAATCTCAGCAGCAACTTCACAGGGACTTGATCCTCTCAAATGGGCTTTGTGGAAATGTGTGGAAGAGATTTCAGCGGAAGAAGAGATTCCAATCATCGTTCCTACATATCGCAACGATGAAGGCAGTGCATGGGATGTTGAAGTTATCGAAGAGGGGTACCGCGTGGTTGGCAAACGGATTGAGCGCCTTGTTGAGATGACCAACCTGGGCAATCGCGACGCCATTCACTTCCTTTACCGCAAGATGCGGCGAATTGGGGTAATTGAGAAACTCGAAGAAATGGGTGCTGAGCCCGGAGACACAGTCTTGATAGGAGCATTTGATTTCCAATATGAAGAGTGGTAAAAGCCGATATGCCCTTTTTGGTGGGAGCTTTGATCCTCCTCACCTTGGTCACCGATCCGTTGCACAAGGCGTCCAAGAGTTGTTGGAACTGGATGAAGTAATTTGGGTTCCGAACTTCCGGAATCCCCTCCGCCGAAAAGCCTTTGCAACCGCATATGAACGTTTGCAAATGTGTCAACTTGCGACCGAAAATCTGCCGGGAATGGCCGTGAGTGACATTGAAGTTAGTCGGGGGACGAAAAGTTATACAATCGAAACAGTTGAGGAAATTCTCATGGTCAAGCCCGGTGATCTCTGGGTCATCATGGGGGCAGATGCGTTGGAGGGTCTTCTTGAGTGGAAAGAACCAGAACGACTTCTGCGCCTTTGCCGTATCGCCGTTGTGAAGCGCGAAGGCACAAACCTTGACCGTGCTCTTTCAAAGTTCAAAGATGAAATGCGGGATTCCATAGATGAGCTCACCCTTCCCCTTCATCGGGCATCCAGTTCGCAAGTACGCGACGACATTTTCCGAGACGCCACTCCCGAGCTGATGCTGGAACCATCCGTTTTGAAATACATCCAAGATAAAGGCCTGTACCGTGACAAACAAGAAGACTGAACCCGAAATGACTTCCCTGGAGAAGTCTCACCTCATCCGAGAATACGCAGATGACATGAAGGCATTGGATATTGAAACACTCGATATCCGCGAGAAAACGTCCATGGCGGACTTCTTTGTCATTTGCACCGGGACAAGCGATGTCCACGTCAAAGCAATCTGCGAGAAAGTTGCCGAGAAACTGCGGGAGCACGGAATCAAACCGTATCGCCAAACAGAAAGAACGGGCGATGGTGGCGGTTGGGTTCTGTTTGACTATGGCGATGTTGTTTTCCACGTGATGCAAGAAGAAAAGCGTCAGTTTTACGATCTGGAAAGCTTCTGGGAGAGCCTGCCCAAGGATCCCAATTTGAGTCTCCAAGAATCCGCACCAACCGAGCCAGTCGATGCGTCTTGAATGAGTAATTCATTGTGGAAGAACAACCCAAGCAAGCCGAAGAATCCGAACCAGAACCAACGGTAGAACCGGAAGCATTTGAACCTGATCCACCGGAAAAGGTCGAGCAGGCGGAGAGGATTTTGCGGGAAGCCAACCTGGCCCGGGTACGCGGTAATACAACCGTAGCTGATCGTTTGCTCAAAGAGGCCCAAGAGACGGCACCGAATTCTGCAGTCGTACTCGAGGCAATCGGCGATGACTTGGTCAAAAATGGTCAATTTCGCAAAGCGAAAGAGACTTATCAGCACGCAATGAAGCTGGACCCCGCAAGCAAATCAATAGAAACCAAATATGGTGAGATGGTTCTGAAAGTCGACTTGTTCATTGATCCATTCACAATGCAAGATCAATTTTCGGGATATGCCAGCCCCAGAATTGCGATTGGCCTGACGATCATTTGCCCGGGTCTTGGACAGATGGCGGTAGAACGATATGTGAAAGGCGGGATTATGATGGCGCTTTATATCGGATCACTCGTGGGCGTCAGTTTTGTGCGAGGCGGTTTCGGGTTTTTGACCGGAAAGGCTCCATTTGAACCAATCGCCGGAGTTCTCTTGATTGTTGCGGCGGCGACGTTTCTTTGGGCTTTGGTTGATCTAGGGTCGATCAAAAACAAAGCGCCGAAGAGAATTGACCCTCCGGCGCCTCCTTCTGAGTGGATGAATCGTTAGCTCAAGAGCCGTGTGGGATTTTCTAGATAGTCGCGTACAACGTTCATGAACTGCGCACCGACTGCCCCATCAACTACTCGGTGATCGAACGATCCGGTGATATTCATGCGCCAGCGAACTTCAAGATCGCCATCTTCATTGACAATCACCTTGCGTTGAGCTGAGCTGATCGCAACGATTGCCGCATTCGGTTCATTGATGATCGCAGTGAAGTTATCCACGTTGAGCATGCCCATGTTGCTGATGCTGAAAGTGGAGCCAGTCATTTCGTTCGGCAATAGCTTCCCTTCACGGGCTTTGCTGACAAGTCGTTTGCTTTCTTCTCCGATCTGGCGCAGGGTGAGATGTTGCGCGCCGTGGATGACCGGAACCATCAAGCCATCGTCAATTGCCGCCGCAACCCCAATGTTGACGTTGCCGAACTGCAACAAATGGTCGCCTTTGAATGTGCTATTCACGACGGGCATCTGCTGGAGAGCCAATGTACACGCCCGAATAACAAAATCGTTGACGCTAATCTTGCCACCCACTTCGGCCTTGAACATCTCACGAATGTCCATGATTTTTTCGAGGTCGATTTCAAGGGTGACGTAGAAGTGCGGAACCGTTTGTTTTGAATGCTGAGTTCGGTCAGCAATGATTCCGCGAAGATGGTTGAGCTTGATTTGCTGGTCTTCTGCGGAGGGTGCTGATGGAGTGAAGGTCGGGGCCGAGACTTTGGTGCCTTGCTGTTCAATGGCAGATCGGACGTCCTTCTCAACAATTCTTCCGTTCGGGCCAGTTCCAGAAATGCTGGTCAGGTCAACTCCGGCTTCGGCAGCGATTCGTTTAGCGAGGGGGCTGGCTTTGACTCTGCTCGTTGACCCAATGTTGGGGGCTGACTCAGCAGGCATTGCTGTTGCCAGCGGCTTTGTTTCAACGGCGGTCTCTTCGGCTTTGGGAGCAACTTTCACTTCTCCGCTACCCCAGCCAGCCGGGAGTTCTTCTCCTGCCTTCAAGATTGCCGCGATTGGCTGACCAACCGGAACAGTTTTGCCCGGTTCAAGGAGGATGCCCGCCAGAGTTCCCTTCCCAGGAGCTTCGAGTTCAAGAGTTGCTTTGTCGGTCTGGATTGTGCCGATGACATCTCCCGACTTCACCTGATCGCCTTCCTTCTTAAGCCATTCGAGGAGCGTTCCCTCTTCCATGCCGTCGCCCATTTTGGGCATGATAACTTCCGTCATAACCGAAATTCCGTTTGCTTGGTGAAACGCCCTTGTTTCCCTGCTTGCAGTCTACGCCCAAATGGAGTATATCTTCTCGGTCCGTCCCGGTTTATCGAAGAGATTCTAGGGCAAGGGCCGCTCCGCCCAAGATTCCGGCATTTTCAACTTGCTCAGCAAGTTTGATTTCACAGTCCTGAAAAATCGTTGGGGCAGCCACATTTCGGGCTTCGTGAATCATTGATGGAAGGAACCATTCGCCGGCTTTGCTGACCTGTCCTCCGATTGCAAGGATATCGGGAGCAAAAACGTTGATTAGGCTTCCGGCACCGATTCCCATGAATGCGCCAAACTCTCGCCAGATTTCTCTCGCCAGTTCGTCGCCTTTTTCTGCCGCATCGCTAATTGTTGCCGGCGTGATCTTGCTCCAGTCTCCCTCAACGAGTTCACTGATGATTGACTTTCGACCTCGATTTAGTCGGTGCTGTGCGCGACGAATGATGGCATCCCGTTGGCAATATGCTTCTAGTGATCCGTAAGCTCCACCCGTGCTGTCCAGTCCATCTTTTTGAACAATAATATGTCCGAGTTCCCCACCACCAAGGTTGCCACCGAGCATCAGGAGAGGTCCAGTTGCGTTGCCAAACATCGCTTCCGGTGCGAAAACAACCCCGCCACCGATTCCTGTTCCGAGTGTGAGCATGAGAAGACATTTAGCAGAGTTTTTTCCTGTGCCAAATTTATATTCTCCGAGGGCGGCGACGTTGGCGTCATTCCCCATGACGATTTTTTGCGCTGTGCGTTCTTCCAGAGGTCGCTTCAGCGGAACATCTTTCCAGTATCGAAAAACCCCGTCTACGGTTTGACCAAAGTTGGGTGCCCACTTCACAAGCCCGGTACGGTCATCAACGTGTCCAGGAACTGCCAGACCGACGGCTTGCACTTCTTGCCCCGCTGAGTTCGCTGCTTGGCGAATCGTGAGAGCAACGGCTTCGATAACAGGTTCGATTCCGCTTTGTGCGTGAGACGGGTTTTCGTACCGATCTCCGGCATAGTTGCCATCTTCGGTCACAGCTTGGGCGCGGACATTTGTCCCACCGAGATCAACACCAATAACGCATTTCATGGTTGACGGCTCATTATGCCTGGTTCAATTGAATTTATCTGCAACAACTGAGTCCACCGGGAACGTACTTTAACCAGGGTTACAACGAGAGCCCTGGAGGAACACAAAAATTGTCGCCGAACGACATACAAAAAATGGCAAACGCAATGATCGACGAGATCAGTCGCGTGATAGTTGGGAAACGAGAGACCATTGAGCAGACCGTGCTTGCTTTGCTCTGCGGTGGTCACGTCTTGATTGAAGATGTCCCTGGAGTTGGGAAAACCACTCTGGCGAAGGCGATCAGCAACGTGACGGGTGGTGATTTTCGTCGCGTTCAGTTCACGCCAGATCTTCTCCCGAGCGATATCACTGGATCATCGATTTTTAACTCCGATACGCGGGAGTTTGAATTCCGACCCGGACCACTGTTTGCGAATATCGTCTTGGTGGACGAAGTCAACAGGGCAACCCCCAAAACGCAATCGGCTTTGCTGGAAGCGATGGAGGAAGGTCAGGTTACGAGTGATGGGATTACCCGCAAACTCCCGGCCCCGTTTTTTGTTCTGGCGACGCAAAACAACATCGAAATGACGGGGACTTATCCCCTGCCCGAAGCTCAGCTCGACCGGTTTTTCAGTCGAGTTGCAATTGGCTATCCCGGCAGAGAATCGGAAATGGATATTCTCCGCAATCAGCAGAGAAGCCATCCGGTTGATTCAATGAGTCAATTGGTCGAACTTGATGAATTGATCAAAGCGCAACGCGCCGTTCGCGATATCTCTATTCAAGACAAAGTGCGCGAATATGTCGTCGACATTGTTCGGTCAACACGGGAAAACAACCAACTCATTTACGGTAGTTCTCCACGCGGATCGCTTTATCTGATGCTTGCTGCCCAAGCTCATGCCGCATTACAAGGCAATGATTTTGTACGTCCAGATGACGTCAAGGTGGTTGCGCCGTATGTTCTCGGACATAGGCTGATTTTACGGGGCGAGGTTCGCGCTAAAGGGTTGACTGGGCCCGACATTGTTCAGCAAATCCTCAGCGCGGTGCCCACTCCGACTGTGAGCACGCCGGCGGGAGTTTAGGGAAAGAATAGCCGTGCGGATCACTCGTTACGCTGGGATAACTTTGACATGGTCGGCGATGTTCCTCCTTGTCATGGCCGTTCTTGTTTATTCGCCAATGCTGTTCTACATGGCAACCGCGATCATGGTAACGATTGCCGCCGCTCGGCTCCAGGCCTGGCTCTCTGTTCGATATTTGCGGTTCGAAAGGTATGCACCTCCGGCCGTAAAAGTTGGCGAGCCGGTCACGGTTGAAATCGTGGTTTGGAGCGAACGCGAGTTGAAACGACCTTTGATTACGATCCGGGATCATCTCCCCAGCCGCTTGATGGTTCGAGACCGCACCTACAGCCTGCCCGTTGCTCCCAGCTACGACCAACCGATCCGCACGCGCTACTCATTTATCCCAACTCGGCGCGGAAGGTACTCCTGGGAACGCCTGACCGCGATTGGAACAGATGCACTCGGACTGGTGAATATGGAAAGGAGCTATCACACCGATAAAGTCGAGCTTGAGGTCTATCCCAACCCCCTTCCGGTAAACATTGAGATTCAACCACTGATGGGCTACGGCGCGAGCGATCTGGATAGCGGCGCAAGTCGGGGTTCGGGGCTTGATCCGAGAGGAGTTCGAGAATTTGCGTACGGTGACCCAATTCGCTATATCCATTGGCGTTCTAGCGCAAGGACGGGCAAGCTCCTTGTTAAAGAGTTTGAAACGGGATCTGGTGTGTCAATCAACTTCATCCTTCAACGCACTGAAGGCACAGAATGGGGTGACCAGGAAACAAGCACATTTGAAGCAATGTGCAGTCATGCACTGTTCTTGTCGACCGATTACAGCGAAAGGGGGGCAGTCGTGGTCTTCCCCATTCATGAGCCTGCCGAGACAGTTGCTAACGAGCATCCTGAACTTAGGGCACGGAATATCCGGAGTCTCTTGACCGACATTGTGCCAAGTCATCCCAATCCGATTTCAGCTGATCTAGCTGGCTTGAGGGGCAAACTTCGAGAAGGCGAAACGGTTGTCCTGTTCGTTGCCGAACAAGATCCATCTTTGCCGGACACTCTCCTTGGGTGGCCCGGTGTTCAGTTTGCCGTGATCGTCTATGATCCACGCGAGTATATCGACCGGAAAAGAGAAAAACGAGCACCAAACCCGGCGAGCGATCCAGATTACATAGGACGCCTTGAGCGCTCAGGCGCAAAGGTTTATTTTCTGCCCCGACAAGAGGTCATTCGATGAAGAGATTTCCCGCTGAACGCATATGGCTTGATCACTTTTTGGCCGTTCTAGCCGGAGTCATGGCGGTTTACAGCGTTTGTATCAGCGTTGGGTTAGAACAAAACGCTCGCCTCCTTGCCGGAGGAGCAGCCTTGGCTGGGCTTGCTGGCTTTGGCCTTTCGATGTTGCTCGAAGAATCCAAAATTCACAAAGCCGATGGCTGGTTCCTTGCCTTCTTTGGCTTTCTCGGGCTTTCGCAAACGCGCAACCTAAACGAGGCATTGCCCGATGGCCCGCTTCCCTTTGCCATTATTGCAGCCGTCATGATGGCGATTTTGCTAATCGTTGGCGGAATTTTTGCATGGCGAGATGCAACTTTGCTTTTCCTGAGTTTGCCCTCATTGGTACTTTTTGGACTCGTTGGAACAATTGATACTTGGCGTCCCGCCTTGTTTCTGTTCTGCGGAATGATCCTCTGTATCGCTTTGCTCTATGCCCGAGTCCATCAAAGAACGATGCTCAAATGGGCGGTGGAAGGCGGGGCTAACCCAAAGCTCCTTCATCGAGACGTTTGGCGGTGGCAAGCCGGGCCAGAGTATGCCTTTGTCGCGGCGGGCACAATTATCTTGCTGAGCTTTGTGGGAGCGCCGGTTGTTCAGACATCTCTCACCGGAGTGAGTGACGCCGTTCGTGTTAACGTAAATACTCAGCTAAGGAATCAAACGAATAGAGCTTCCAATCCGGCAACTCAGTCGGTTGATGCTCCCATCGGTTCGGGCCCGGTCAACTTGAGTGATCGAGTCGAAGCTTACGTCAAGATCGACCAACCTCGTTACCTGAGAAGGGCCGTGTACGACCAGTATAGTATTCGTGGTTGGCGGAGTTCAGCATCGTTGCAACAGATTACACCCCTTCCGTTGAGGTCGGCACCCGCCCAGACAGGATCAGTACGGAACGGAGAACTCAAACCAGAATTTAGCTTTCCGGAATTTGAGTCGGTTGAATTCTCATACGAATCTATGACAGCTCTTTCGACCATTGTTCCGACTCCTTCGGTCGTAACCGCGACCAAGAAAAAGTTATTGGGCCTCTCAGAGAACATGGCAGGAGCTGTGATCGTGCCATCTAGTGTGAAGGAATCTGTCTTTGATTTCACAGTTCGGGTGCCTAAGATCGAGCAAACTCCCACCGAAATTGGAAATACGAGGGCGGTTCCACCCGCAATGCTTGACCGCTATCTCCAAGTTCCGGCTTCCGTCGGCGATGGACTTAACCTCACTTCTGTGGAGTTTGATCAACTCACAGATTTTGAAAAACTAAATCAAATTAAGGCTGCCATTGCTAGACAAAACCGCTACAACACTCAGACTCCGGCGGTTCCCCAGGGCAAAGATCCGGTCACTTATTTCCTCAATGAATCAAAGGAAGGTTATTGTGATCTTTTCGCTTCGGCGTTCGTTATTGAAGCGCGAAAGCAGGGGTTTCCCGCCCGATACGTGACGGGTTACCTCATGGACTCAACTCAGCTTGGAGAGGACGGTCGATACGTCATTCGAGAAAAGCACAGTCACAGCTGGGCCGAGGTCTATTTTGAAGATTACGGCTGGCTCATGTTTGACGCTACGGAAGGAGCGGTTGACGTTACACCAGAAGGGTCTGGAACTGAGGATCAGTCTTTGATCGGAAGGATTCGGGCTTGGCTTTCGGAGAACATTGCATTGATTGTGGGTGGACTTGCTCTCGCATTAATTGCGGTAGTTGCCTTGCAGGTATATCGACGTCGAGATCAATCAGAGAGTCAGACCGGAGCCAAACTTCTGAATCAACAAACTATGCGGTTCCAACGAGCACTTGAGCGAACGGTGGGAAGCCCACGACGGTTTAGTCAGACTTTCCGAGAATATGCTGAACGACATCAAGATTCTCTGGCACCCGTTTCAAATGAACTGAATGAGTCTTTACCAATAATCGAACGGGCGCTTTATGGTTCCGCTGAGATTTCAGAAGAGGAGTCTCTCCGGCTCAGTCAATCAATTGCCCAGATGGAAATCACGGCGAAATTGGTTGAAAAAGAACGAAAAGCGGCCCAGAAATCAAAGCAAAAACCCGCATAATCGGTTTTGAGTATGGCGAAATCAGAACTCAATCCCCTTGACTTTCGGTTGATTCTTCTCGCCGGAGACTATGCATCCATGCGCAAATCGAAGCTCGATGAAATTCTCCGCCTTGCTGACCTCCACGAACAGGATGCATTTGACCGTGAGTCAATCATAAGCTCAGAAAAGCCATTTGCAGAATGGGTTAGCGCCGCCGCAACGACGCCATTTATGAGTGATCGTCGGGCCGTTATTGTTCGGAACATTTCACGAGTAAAGCCGGAGGATGCCGCTGAATCACTTCGTTTAAGTGAACTCAAAAGCCTTCCACCCTCTGCTCTCCTGATCTTGGTCGCGGATGAAGAAGCCAAGGCTGCTGATAGTCGAGAAACACAGGGAGACCCCCTTGCCGCTTGGAAGAAGGTTGTCAAAGAAAACGACGGACTTACGATAGTTTCTAATATGCCGGACAAGAAAAACGTCCGATCCGTGCAATCCGTGGCTCAATCGGCGGGAAAGAAAATTGGGAATCAAGCTCTCAACGCCTTGGTGGAAATGGTCGGATTCCGAGCTGACCGTGCCGAAGAAGAACTGGAGAAGCTTGTTCTCTATGTGGGAGATGCCCGCGAAATCACTGTTCAGGATGTCAAGAACTGTGTAACGCCCGAGCCGGAGCACAATATCTTTCAAATGTGCGATAGCTTGTGGGTCGGCGATGCAACTCGGGCGATAAAAGAAATGAATCGGATGCGCGGACAATCACGCGATTTTTCCGGTGAGGCACGGCGAATTATTCCGTTCATCGTTAATCAAGTGAGAACCCTGTGGCAAGCCAAAAGTTTTCACGAAGATGGGGCAGGCGTATGGGAACTAAAGGAAAAGCCATTATCGAAAATGCATGAATTTCCCCAAGGAAAAGCCAAAGATATGGCGCGCCGCTTGAGCTACGAACAACTTCAAGGATTTATGCTTGCGTTACGGTCAGCCAATGTTCAACTTTCAGCGGGAGCAGAAGGGCGAAAACCCGAAGAGGTTATTGAGTTTCTGATACTAACCATGTGCGATATTGCGCGCAGTCGGAAGTCCGCTTAAACTAGTCGTCGGAACCTTGGTTCCGGAGACTCCGTTGGTACTCCTCTTTACTCTGTTCATCCAAGAGCGTAAACCGCGTGAACGCAGGCTGAAAGCCCAGAAGGACGGTTCCGGTTGGGCCATTTCTGTGTTTTCCGATGACAAGCTCGGCCACTTCGGCGGCAGCGGGGTTGAATTCTTGATCCTTTCCCGCTTCCTTTTTTCGATAGTATTCGTGACGATAGATGAACATGACCATATCTGCGTCGGCTTCGATAGAACCTGACTCTCGGATGTCGCTCAGCATAGGACGCTTGTCTTCACGTGATTCCACTCCTCGATTCAACTGGCTGAGGGCAATGACCGGGCAATCCAACTCTTTGGCAAGAACCTTCAAACTCCGAGCAATCTCCGAGATTTCTTGAGTGCGGTTTTCTGTCTTCTTACTTCCTCGCATCAGCTGAAGGTAGTCAACGATGACCAAACTCAAACCATGTTCAGCTTTGAGCCGCCGACATTTGCCGCGCATTTCCAAAGGCGAAACATCCGAAGTATCGTCAATAAAAATCGGAAGGTTATACATATCGTCGCATGCATCGGCGAGCTTTTGGTAATCATTGGGGTGCAAGTTCGTTTGTTTGAGCGCACTCATTGGCACCTGGGCCATTGTTGCGATCATCCGGCGGACGAGTTGCTTTCCGCTCATTTCGAGGTTGAAAACAGCAACTGCGCCTTCTTCGGCCCGGGCAACATTGATCGCAAAGTTCATAACGAGGGCGGTCTTCCCCATAGCGGGTCGAGCGGCGACGATGACGAGATCCCCACCATAAAAACCTGTCGTGACCCGGTCGAGGTCGGTGTATCCGGTAAGGGTTCCGAGCGATGGCTCGCCTGTCTCAAGTAGATTATCAACATCAACAAAGAACTCTTTGGCTAGTGACCTAACTGGAACGAAGTACTTCCCCATCCGCTTGCGGCCCACTTCAAAAATGGCACTTTCAGCGGCATCCACTTTTTCTTCGGCGGTTTGCTCCGCTTCTCGGACGAGTTTGACGATTTCATGCCCTGCGGATTCCAAGTTGCGAAGGGTGGATTTATCCTGAACAATGCCCGCGTAATATGCTGCATTGGCTGCACTGGGTACCGTCTCTGCAATTTGAACAAGGTATTCGACCCCTCCGACTTCGTCGAGTTTCCCTCGCACGAGGAGTTCGTCGCGTAATGTGACCAAATCAATGGCTTTGGAGTTCCGAAGCAGTTGGAAAGAAGCTTTGAAGATTTCTCGGTGAGCGGGAACGTAAAAGTCGTCTTCGGTTAGAATCTCGACCACTTCCATCGCCGCACGCTCGCTCAGCAACATTGCACCGAGGGCTGACATTTCGGCTTCGGTACTTTGCGGCGGGACGAAATCGTCCATCGTGCTAAATCGACTCTTTGTGGCCATCGCGGAGTGAGATATTACAGCGAGAAATGGGCAAGACCCGTGAAGTTATTCAGTCACTTTTCCAATGGTAGATTTACTGGGTCATTGCAACAATGCGTTCGATTATCTCATCCGGCGAGAGCCCAAAAGATTCGACGATGATCGCATCCTCGGCGAGCATTAGCGGGCTATCGTCGCGAGTGTAATCGCGGTGATCACGCTCTACAACTTCTTTGACCACCGCCGGGAGCGAGACTGTGTCACCTTTGGCCACCATTTCCACCCATCGCCGGCGGGCCCGCTCCTCAATGCTTGCCGTGAGGAAGATTTTGAGATCAGCCTTTGGTGCAACGACGGTTGTCACATCACGGCCCTCCAAAACCCAATTGCCTAGGCTGATAATGGACTGTTGGGTCGCAACCATGGCTCGCCTCACCTCAGAGACTGTGCTGAGTTGGCTGGCCATTTGGGAAATTTCAAGTGACCGAATCTCATCGGAGACATCCACCCCGTCAAGGCGAATTTTCCGTTCGGGGGATGGTCCAAAGTCAATCTGAACTTGGTCAATGAGTTCAAAGACATTGAAATCGCTCCCTTTGCGAAAAGCTGCTAAGGCAAATGCTCGATACATCGCTCCGGTATCAAGTAGATCCAACCCCAAGGCTTTCGCCAATCCTCGGGCAACAGTTGACTTCCCTGCTCCGGCGGGGCCATCGATGGCAATGATCATTCAATCACCTCGGGAACAAAACCAGATAACTCGGTCAAGTGCCGCACGAACTCTGGATAACTGGTCCGGATTGAATCCACATTCTCGATGATTGTTTCTCCGGTCGCGATGGTTCCCGCAATCGCAAAACTCATTCCGATACGGTGGTCTCCGGAGCTATCAACAGTCGTTCCGTGAAGGGGTGTCGGGCCATTAATGATCATCCCGTCATCTGTAGCTGTGATGTCTGCCCCCATTTGTTTGAGGTTCTTCGTTACAACTGCAATCCGGTCTGTTTCTTTGACTCTGAGCTCTTGGGCATCGCGGATCACCGTGGTGCCGTGGCATTGAGTGGCAAGGACGGCAAGGATCGGAATTTCATCAATCAACGCAGGAACCATCTCACCAGCAATCTCAAAAGCCGGAAGTATCTTGGGTGCCCCAATTATTACAGTTGCGACAGGCTCACCCAGCTCTTCATGAGTATCTTTCAGTTCAAAGACGGAATCATCGGGGAACATCTTGGCAAATAGATCAAGGACTCCCGTTCGGCTTGGATTAACTCCCAATTCTCGGAATGTCACCTCTGACTGAGGATGTAACAAGCTTGCAACCATGAAAAATGCCGCGCTGGAAATATCGCCTGGGACGGTGAATTCAAACGAATTCCATTGTTGACCCCCATTCACCGAAATTGAGTTTTCTTGAGTATCGAGATCAATGCCAAGAGCCGTGAACATTCGCTCCGTGTGATCACGGCTGAGTGCTGGTTCAGTAACGGTCGTTCTCCCATCGGTACGGAGGCCGGCCAGCAGAACCGCACTCTTCACCTGAGCACTTGCAACCGGACTTTGGTATTGAATTGCCCGCAACGCTTTTCCACGAATTCGAACCGGAGCGGTGTCTCCTGTGATATCTGCCCCCATTTCCTGGAGAGGTTTTGTGATCCGCCCCATCGGGCGACGACTCAGACTCTCGTCTCCGATAATGGTCGCATCAATGCCCTCAATTCCCGCCAGAATTCCAGACAGAAGACGCATTGTTGTTCCACTGTTTCCGCAGTCCAAAACAACTGGTTCGGTCACCCAGCGTATGGGAGGAGTGATGTGCACTTGTGTCGCACTAATCCGCCGCACCTCGGCACCGAGCGTGACAAGGCAGTTTAGCGTCGATTCACAATCTTCGCCGTTGAGCGGGTAGTTGATAATGCTTGTGCTCGGGCAAGGAATTTGAATTCCACCAACTACGCCAGGTCCATCAACTGCCGGAATGAAATCATCAGATTCTCTTCGAGAGAGAGCCGCAAACATGTAAGCACGGTGGGTGAGTGATTTATCTGAAGGCGGTCGAATGGTGCCACGAAATGCCCCAGTCTTTCTAACAATCAAACGACGCGCCATGAATTCGAGGTTTTACCCTTGAGGCGGTTTGCGCTCCGACTTGCGACCATAAATGAGCGGGACGCCAAGAGATTCTAGCCGCTCCCATGGATAGTCAATTGGATCGTTCTTGCGTCCCTCTGGGTCAGCGATGAACTCATGGCTTGTGATCTGCTGGATGGGATACCAAGTGACCAAAACCTTGCAAAGCAGTTCGACCGCTCTCATCTGGGGCTCTGTGTACGGCTCGGTTCCATCGCCTTTGTTGACAATTTCAATCCCAATGCTAAAGTCGTTGACCCCTTTCCGACCCAGATAATCTGTGCTTTGACCCGCGTGCCATGCGCGCTTGAGGCAGCTTACTTGTTGAACGATTGAGCCGTCTTGTCCGATTGTGAAATGAGCACTCACCTGACTTTCGGGCATCGTGAACCACTTCACAGTTCCGGCAAGGTTTGAACTCGCTGTATGGTGCAGGACAATGGTGTCGATCTTCACACCCTCGGGCCGGTCGTTGATGTTAGGGGATTCAACCCAGACCACTTTATTCGGGCCGGGGGCAGTGAATTGAAACTCTTGTTCAAGGGCATCCCAATCAATCATTGCCGTCAAGAATAGCGCAGAAGCTTGAATCAACATCACTTTCGTTTATACTTCAAAGCAATGATCGCGGGGGCACAAATCATCCTCTATGTCGAGGACATGGAACGATCCCGAAGATTTTATGAAGAGATCATCGGGCTAATTCTCACTTCGTCTCCAAGCCCTTACTGGATGACGTTTGATTGCGGCGGAACCTCTCTCGCCCTTCATCCGCAGGATTCCGTTGATGAATTCCGGAACACTACGGCAATTGCCCTGTTCACCTCGGAATTGGAGAAATCGCGCTCAATTTTCAATGGTCGCGGGGCAAATTTTGGAGAGATTGTCGAACCTCATCCCGGGGTGGAGTTTTGCTTAACCCAGGATCCTGACGGAACGATGATCTTCTTGAAACCTAGCCTATGACCGAGGCAAGTACTTCGGCAGCATGCCCAGCGGGCTTAACTTTTGCCCAGATTTGCTTCACCTTCCCATCACTTCCGACTAAGTAAGTTGTTCTCTCGACTCCCATATATTTTTTGCCGTACATGGATTTTTCGACCCACAAACCGCATGCTTGGATCAAGGATTTCTCCTCATCCGCTAATAAAGTGAAGCCAAGGTTGTGCTTCGTTTCAAACTTCTTGTGAGATTTCACTGAATCCGGACTCACGCCCACTACCCGGACATCGCCAAAATCCTTGATTGAACCAGTGAATTCGCAGGCTTCAGTGGTGCATCCGCTCGTATCGTCCTTCGGATAGAAATAGATCACGAAATCGCGACCCTGAAAGTCGGAATTCGAAATAGTTGTTCCCTCTTGATTTGGCAGGCTGAAGGACGGAAACGGATCACCAACTTGGAGCATAGTGTTCACTACGCAATTTTCTCACCAGTCTTCGTCAAATGCCCAAGGCTTTAAGGACTACGCGTTTCCTCCGCTGACCATCGAACTCAGCATAAAAAATCTGTTGCCATGGGCCGAGATCCAATTCGCCGTTTGTGATCGGGACAGTTACCTGATGATGCATGATCAAGTTCTTGAGGTGCGCTTCGCCGTTATCCTCGCCTGTGCGGTGATGCTCGTAATCCTTTCGAGGGGCCAAGTTATTCAGCCAGCGATGAATATCTTTGATCAGTCCGCTTTCCCAGTCGTTGACATAAACAGCGGCGGTAATGTGCATCGCAGACACAAGAACGAACCCTTCTTGAATCCCGGACTCGTACACAAATTGTGCGACTTCATCGGTGATTCGAATAAACTCTTCTCGATTTGTCGTTTCAAACCAGAGATAGTCGGTGTGGGCTTTCATCACGTTCTAGTCTAGCGTGTTGGGTAAAAGGTAAGGATCATGTTCTCTTCGGTCGAGCACTCCAATCATCCGCATCCCGACGCCCTTGTTCATTTTCTCTTCACTGATAAAGATGCCCCGCTCTCACTAAGCGATGAGGCAAGAAGTGCATCAAGTCGCCCCGAGTTCAACTCTAAGCCCGGTCAGATCGCTCAGGTATTCCCTTCGAGCGGGCCTCGCGAAATCATCGTCGGACTAGGCGATTCCTCAAAACTATCGGTTGAAGCCGTGCGTAAAGCCGCAATCAAACTCGCTCAGCACATCGATAATTGCCAACTCGAAGTGATTCACTTCGCAGAGAATTCCACGCTCAATGAACTCAAATTTGGGCAAGCCATCGGAGTAGGGTTCCAGTTAGCATCGTACAACCCTCGGCAAATGCCAGGCTCACGCACTGAACAGGAACGAGAGGTTAGCCTTCAAATCAAAGCACTCTCGGAGCAATTTGACAAAGGATTAGCCCGAGGAGTTGGACTCGGGAATGCCGTCAATTTTTCTCGGCGTTTGGTGAACACACCCCCCAATATCGCTAATCCTCTTTGGATGGCAGACCAAGCTCATGATCTATCAACCCGATGCCAGGGATTGAGTGTCAGGGTGATCCAGGGACAAGAACTTGATGAGGAATCATTGATTGGGCACATCAATGTTGGTCGGGCGAGTTGCAACCCGCCCTGCATGATTCGAATTGAATGGAATCCGGATCCGTCCGCAAACCAAAAACCCGTCGTTTTGGTAGGAAAGACAGTTACTTACGACACTGGTGGGCTTTCCATCAAATCGAAGACGGGAATGCCGGGCATGAAGCACGATAAAGCGGGTGGTTGTGCCGTCCTTGGCGTGATGCAGGCAGTTGCGGATGTCATTAAGCCGAATTTCCCCGTTGTGGCCCTTCTCACCGCCGCCGAAAACAGTATCGACGCGACTGCCTACCGGCCAGATGATGTCATTACTTACCGCAATGGTGTGACCGTTGAAGTAACCAACACCGATGCGGAGGGTCGTCTTGTTTTGGCGGATGGTCTTTGCTGGGCATGTGAAATTGAGAACCCCGAATGCGTCATCGATATTGCAACATTGACCGGTGGTGTAGTCACGGCTCTCGGAGCTGAATTTGCAGGTTTGTTTACTGAGAATGAGCGACTTCTGACCGAATTCAAGGCAGCGGGCAACCTTTCTGGCGAAGATGTTTGGCAACTCCCATTAACCGATGGTTTCCGAGACATGATGAAAGGATCCGTCTCGGACATCGTCAATAGCGTTCCTGGTGGCAAGGGCCACGCAAGCCAAGGAGCGGCATTTCTCAGCTGCTTTGTAACACCAGAAGTGCCATTTGCCCACATCGATATGGCGGGACTGTCGCATACCCGCAATGATGAATTCCCGGTTGATGGCCCGAGTGGGTGGGGCGTTCGGCTCTTGGCCCAGTTCCTGACGGCAAGATCGGAGAACAATTAAGGAGCACCATGGCCACTGAATTTTCATTTGACATCGTGAGTGAAGTAGACCGCATGGAAGTGAAGAACGCCTTCAACCAGGCGGTCAAGGAACTTTCAAATCGGTATGACTTTAAGGGTTCGCCTGCGTCCATCGAAGAGTCCGATAAAGATATCGTCATCGCCGCCGAAGACGAATTCCGCCTGTCTCAGGTTCGAGACATCCTGTTCAGCAAGCTAATCAAGCGGGAAATTAGCGCCAAGATGATGACCTATGGCGACATCGAGCCTGCTAAGGGCACGACAGTGAAGCAGACGATCAAATTTCGCGAAGGATTGGAAACGGACGAAGCGAAGGCCCTGAACAAGCAGATCAAGGACGAAAAATTCAAAGTGAATTCCCAAGTTCAAAACAATCAGGTCCGAATAACGGGAAAAAGTAAGGATGATCTGCAAAAAGTGATGCAATTCGTCAAGGCACTTGACCTTCCCTACACCGTAAAATTCACTAACTATCGGTGATTTGGCCTACCCCATCGGCCCAAACCTAGTGAACATTCCACAAGGGAGTGGAAAGTTGCGGGAGGATGGGGTAGGATTTTGTTTGCTCTGAGAGATGAGCTTGGTGACGACTCTATGCCTCCGATGAAGATTTTGGTCTGCGACGACGAACGACACATTGTGCGGTTGATTCAGGTGAACCTGGAACGCGAAGGATTTACGGTCGTGACGGCCTACGACGGTAAAGAAGGACTTGAGAAAGTTCAATCTGAAAAACCAGACATGCTTGTCCTCGACGTCATGATGCCGTACATGGATGGCTTTGAAGTCCTGAAGGCTTTGCGCCGAGATTCCTCAACCGAAGGTCTTCCGGTCATCATGTTGACGGCAAAAGCCCAAGACAAAGACGTTTTCGAGGGGTATAGCTATGGCGCAGATATGTATCTCACAAAGCCCTTTAACCCGCGAGAGCTGATCAGTTTCGTTAAGCGGATCGCCGCAGGCGGAAGCGGAAGCGACAGCGGTAGCCGCTACGATCTCTAAGCCAACCAGTCACGAAAACAGTTTGCCAGTTCGTTCGCGAGCTGGCAAACTGTTTTTTGAACCCTCTCATTTGGCACAAACTGTGCAAACCTGGTACAAACAAGACCACACACCATGTTCGTTTACCTCCTCCAGACTCTGCCCGAATCTCAGGCGACATTGATCAACATCGCTTCTGCGCTGTTCAAGAGCCTTGGACGGTTGACGCCCCTCGCATTCACTTTGATTCCCTCTCTGATCGCTGTCATTCTTTACTTCACCCTCCGCCGGATGAAAGCCACGCATCTCAACTGGGTTCCTTATCTTCCCTTGGTGATTGGGGTAATCCTAGGAATTTTTGGTTGGATTGCCATCAGTAGCAGCCTTTATGTCCAAATGGAGTCAATCGGACAACGCTCCTTCCTGATCTACCGCGCTGTATTGATTGCCCCAATTCTCACTGCAATCGGACTCTTCCTACTCTCCAAATTTGGCGACGGAAGGATGGATTCGAACCTGTAGAGCACAATTCTGGAATAATTCTCAAAATTATTCACACACTTTGGCACAAGTTGTGTTACTATACAGATTGAACCGTGGATACGTATTCACGGACACATCGGAGTCGATGAAAGACCAATGAGGGTCACGCAGCAAGATATCGCCCGCATGGCAGAAGTCAGCCAGGCAACCGTGAGCAGAGTGCTCGCGGGGGACGCTCGCGTTGAACCAGTAACCCGCGATCGGGTTCTCAGTGTGATGGAAGAGGCGAACTACCGCCCCGATGTCCGAGCACAGTCGCTTCGGCGAAAGCGAACTCAGCTCATTGGCATTGTATTGAAGCGGGAGCGCAACGATGTTGCCGATGATCCATTTGTCTCGGCTTTGGTCACAGAAATTACCCAAAGTCTTTCGAGTACGAACTACCATCTTTGCTTTGATATTGCCCACTCATCTAATCACCAAAGCCAAGTCTACGACGAGATGTTGCGGAGTCGCCGAGTTGATGGTCTGCTCCTTGTTGAGCCCGAAGCCGAAGACCTCCGGTTGATTCGCCTCAGCAAAGATCAATTCCCCTTTGTCGTAATTGGTAATCCCCGCGTGGCCGCCTGGCACAGTGTAGACAACGACAATGTCCTTGCCGCCCGAATGGCAACTCTCCATTTACTCGAAGCTGGGCATCAAAGAATTACGTTCATGGCTGGCCCCAAAGGGATTGGGGTAACCGATGATCGAATTACGGGCTACGAAATGGCAATGCGTGAGCAAGGTCTAAGCCCGAAAGTTGTTCATTCTGACTTTGGACACGAAGCTGCCTACTGCCGAATGGTTGACCTTGTTGAAGCAAAACAAATCCCCGAAGCCCTCCTCGTTATGGATGACTTTATGGCGACCGGTGTTTTGAAAGCCGCCATGCAAAATGAAATTGCCATTCCGGGAGACCTAGCTATGGCAAGCTTTAATGACTCCACGATTTGCCAACTGCTCCCCCATGGTCTGACTTCCGTGAACATGAACCTGCCCATTCTCGTCAGACAGGCAGTTCACAAATTGATCCAACTCGTTGAAACTCCCGAGAAAGTCGAACCCAGCCGCTACGTTGTTCCGTGCGAGTTGGTTGTCCGGGGTTCATCGCGCCGAGGTGCTTCCCCCAAATGATTACTTCTATTCTCGCAATTGCACTCGCGCAACAAATTTTCGTTCCACATGAATTCGTATTCACGCATGCTCAAGCAAGTACCATTACTGTCGCCGGAACATTTAATAGCTGGAATAAAACCGCTCACCCCCTCAAGCGGGATGCGGACGGTGCGACATGGCGCTTAACCATAGATATTCCCGCTGGCGACCACCAATACAAATTCGTCATTAATGACACCGACTGGGTTCCAGATCCAAACGGAACCAATCGCGATGACGGCTACGGAAATATCAACACATTCGTCACAATCAAGCCCACTTCTTTTGCCCAGCCTGCACTCCTTGGCGATGGTCAAATCACCGATTCTGCTCTCATCTTCGAACCGTCTCGAAAGTTTGTTGCTTACAACAAACAAAAAAATTCCGTCCGGCTGATCTTCAAGACTCGAAAGGGAGATGTTCAGCAAGTCACTGCGACATTTCGAGGCCAATCAGCACAGCTCAAACGAGTTGCCAGCAATGCTCTCTTCGATATTCATGTCGGTTCGATTGCTTCTCATTCAATCGGTGAACAATTGCAATTCCGAGTAGAAGATGGAGCAAAAACGGTTGATATTGAATTCAAACTTGATGAGGCCACATTGAACTCATTCGCAGAATTTGGCGTCCCCAATTGGACAAAAGGGGCCGTGTTCTATCAGATTTTCCCCGAGCGATTCGCCAATGGGAACAAAGCCAACGACCCGGCAAACGTCCAGCCATGGGATGCCAAACCGACATATTCCAACTTCCTCGGCGGTGACCTCGCCGGAGTTCAAAAGAACATTCCCTACCTAGCTGACCTCGGAGTTACCGGGATTTATTTCAACCCGATTTTTAAAAGTCCAGCCAATCACGGCTACGAGACAACTGATTTCAAGCTGATTGAACCGCGATTTGGGACAAATGAAGAATTCGCCCAGCTCACTCGCGATCTGAAAGCCAAAGGCATTGCAACCGTTCTGGATGGCGTTTTTAATCACACTTCAACGGACTTCGCGGCTTTCAAAGAAATCGTCCAGAAAAACGAACAAGCAAAAACTCTGAATTGGTATACGATCAAGAGTTTTCCGGTTGTGCGAAAGCAGAATCCGCCTTACGAAGCCTGGGCGGGATTTGAGTCCATGCCCAAGCTCAATGTCATGAATCCGGAAGTCCGTGATTACGTATTCTCGGTTCTAGACTTTTGGAATGCCAACGCCGAAGTCGCCGGCTGGCGACTTGATGTAGCCAATGAAGTTCCGGAGCCATTTTGGCGTGAGTTCCGCACCCACCTCAAGGCTATAAACCCAGAAGCCTGGATCATCGGTGAAAATTGGACGGACAGCTCCCAGTGGCTCAAGGGCGATCAATGGGATTCGGCGATGAACTATCCGTTTCGTGGCGCCGTTCTGGATCACATTGCCCTTGGAAAATCGACCGCAACTGCATTCTCGGATGCGCTAATGGCAAGCTACTTGATGTATTCCCCGCAGGTCTCGGCCAACATGCTGAATTCGATCAGCACCCACGATGTCCCCCGATTCAAAACTCTCGCCGGGAACGACTCCCTGCTTGCCAACATGGGCCTCGTAGCCTTGTTTTCTTGGCCTGGTGTTCCCTGTCTTTACTATGGTGAAGAGCTCGGCATGGAAGGCGGAGTTGATCCCGATAATCGGCGCGGAATGCGTTGGGATCTTGCCAACGAGAGCAACACAACCCTCGCGCTGACCAAGCGGCTGATTGTAGCTCGCCGCGCATCCGCCGCATTGCATAGCGGCGTTCCCCTCGTCCTCGCTACGGACGACAAGAAACAGATTTCTGCGTTTGCTCGCGTGGCAGATGCGGATGTGGCAATCGTTGCCTTTAATCGTTCGGCTCAAACTCAAACAATTGACTTGAGCTTTGGCGATCTGGAGCAAAAGTTGCCAAAATCGCTGGTTGATGTCGTTTCCGGAAAGGCCCTTCGCTTTTCCGGAGACGCTCGCCTCCGGCTCCAAATTCCGGCCAAAACCGCCATTTTGGCGATTGACCCGGAGTGTATTGAACCGAATACGGCTCAACGCAATCCAAACCCCATGGTGATTCAAAAATGAAGCGAAATGCATTCACACTTATCGAACTGCTCGTCGTAATCGCGATCATCGCGATCCTCGCGGCAATCCTCTTCCCTGTCTTCGCGCAAGCTAAAACAGCTGCCAAGAAGACTCAAGACCTGTCAAACGCTAAGCAAATTGGCACCGCCACTCAGCTCTACATGGCAGATTATGACGACAATACTCCCCAGTACCTCTGGCCGGAGTTCTATACAGTTGCAGCGCGTGTCAACGTTTATGCGAAGAACAAGGATATTTGGCGAAGCAATAGCTCACGATTCAAGGAAGGATCGTACAACTTTAAGCAAGGTAAGAATCCGTTCGCAGGTGCTGCTCCTGGATTCATTACAAACCCAAATACCGGTTGTGGCTCACTCGGCCCCTCGTCACGAGGTCCGGCGAACTACTACGATGACATCTACTTCCCGCTTGACTTTGCATGGAACGACTCCGTCGGTATTGCTGCATTCGAGTCCGGAATCACTTGCCAAGGCGCATGGTGGGGTCCGACAGCAAACGCAGGTGTTGACAATGGAATGAGCGGCACCGCTGGCAAGGTCACCGATGTTGCGAAAGTGGTTGTCTGGAGCACCTTCCCGAGCATTGGTACGCAGTGGCCAGGCGGATGCGTTGATGGTACATGCGACAACGGAGCAAGCATCGGTAGCCCGACTGCTAGCTTCTGGGGTTCCAACTACAAAGGACTCTATTCCGAAGGGACAAACTTGACCTACTTTGACTCACACGCAAAGTTCAGCAAGTTCACCCAACTGCACCCCTGTAAGCGAGAAACTTGTACAGACACCAATGGTCTCCGAACCGACTACAAAGCATGGGGCTTTAGCTGGGCTAGCCCGTCTGTCCAGTAAGTCAAAAGTTGCGTGGTCGTTTTAGAAACGACCACGCCCTTTTTCATTCAAATGAAGAAAATTCTCCTCATCACATTGGCCCTGATCAGTTTGATTGCAATCATTGGTTGCAACGAACCTCCTTCAGAGGCTTATTCGGCTACTGAAAAAATTAAGGCCTTGCCTCCTGAAGAGCAGTTTGATCTCATCAAAGACAATCCTGGACTCAATCTTCCGATGAAAGAGCGTGCAATACAAGCACTGAAAACTACGGAAGAACAAAAACAAAAATGGCTTGAAGAAGTCCGCTCCCAAAGCGGTCAGCGGTAATCCCGCATATTTCCCTTCTCACGAGCATTCCTGGTGAGAAGGGGATTTTTTTGTCGAGCGATGCCGTAAAATAGAACCATGGCCACCGTAGTCGAAGCTGACTTTACGCCCGGAATCGGGATGACCACCACCCAAGCGCCCTTCATCGAAGAAGCCAAACGCCAGGGCGAACTCTACATTGTCCAACCGTACACTCTCTATTCCGAAGAAAACCACGACACATGGCGGAGGCTCTATGACCGAATGCTTCCCCAATGGGAAAAATACGCCAACGAGCACTTCCTCGCCGGAATCGCCAATCTTTGCCTTGATCCCAATAAAGTGCCGCTCCTCGATGATGTCAACAAGTTCCTAAACCCGCTGACTGGGTTCCGAGCAAAACCCGTGAGTGGCTACGTCCCCGCATTTCAGTTCTTTGATTGCCTTCGGAATCGCGACTTCCCCACCACCATCACGATGCGTATGGCCTCCAAGCTGGACTACCTGCCCGAGCCTGACATCTTCCACGACATCGCGGGCCATGTCCCGATGCACACGGATAAAGCCTTTGCCGACACTCTCGTGCGTTTCGGCGAATGTGCACACACTGCTGCGGTGATTGCCAAGGAAATCAAAGACTCCGACGAACAAGTCAGGAAACTCGCGAGCATCATCAAAGCGATGGCCCGATTCTTCTGGTTCACCATCGAATTTGGATTGATGAACGACCGCGCCACCGGAACGATCAAAGCGTACGGGAGTGGACTTCTCAGTAGTTACGGAGAGTTGGAGCACAGCATCAAATCACCCGATGTTCAGCGCTACCCTGTCCAGCTCGAATGGGTCGTGAATCAGTATTTTGAGATTGATCATTACCAACCGCTTCTCTTTGTTGTGGACAGCTTTGACCACCTGTTCTCACTGGTAGATGAACTCGAAATCTGGATGAAAGAAGGCAAGCTTGACAACGTTGCGCCGGGTGAACCGTTAGTGAACGACGAGGATTTGCGAAGTTTCCTCGAAGCTCAATTGGACTAGTGCTTGTTGAATTCGGGTGGAGTCAGCCTATCTGCAACCTGGACAGGCTTCTCGCCCATTTCAACCTGGAGCATGAGATCGTGGACAGCACCACGGAGTTCTTGGACTTCGTAGCGTAGGGCGTTCAATTCGTCATTGTTCTGGGGAGCAACTTTATGCCGCGCTTCGACCATCTTGCGCATGTTGGTGATTCCAACTGAGAACACGGTGATCATCGTAATAGCACCAAATACAATGAAGGCTATTTGTGCATCAGGATCCATTCTGATTCTCCTGATTGAGTCGCCCCGAAATCCCTCCACTAAGTACCCGAATATCATCCATCTGGATCGCTTGCTGGTTCATCTGTTCCTTCATTTGGGCGACTTCGTACCGAAGTGCTTGGACTTCGTTAGCCAAAGTATTCTGGCTCTGGACATCGTTCCGGGTTCCCTGCATGAGTTCAACCATCTTGCGTTGGTGAGAAGTCAGAATGGCCGCAATGGGAATACCGAAGATCATAATGACTGCGGCTAAAGGAATAAGGTTTTCGATCCATTCCATGAGGTTTCAGTATCCCTTAATCTTACAACGGGAGGCGACCCTTGCGGTCCCTGATTGGCCGATTTTAATTCTGCGCTTGCGGTCGCTTTCTCGGCCCGAGTCACCTGACCCGTTGAATGATCATAATTTACAATATCTCAATGTATTCCGCAAGTGAGATGGGACTATTTGGAAATATGGCGGGACTATTGCTTAAATATCTTAAAATCCGAATGGAACTAGAACAGTAATTTTAAGTCCACTTTCCCTTCATAGATCGCCTTTCCTACAATCACCGCCTCGCACTTTGTATCCGCGAGCGCCTCTATGTCCTCTAGGCAACTCACTCCTCCGCTCGCAATGATCTTTCCGTCCAACTGGTCAACCCATTCTTGAATCAGGCTGACGTTAGGCCCTTGGAGCATCCCGTCCGTCGCTATGTCGGTCACGATGAACCGTTTGCAACCCATGTTGGCTAGGGTTTTCCCTAGTTCAATTCCAACCAAACCTCCAGTTTCCTCCCATCCATGGGTCGCAACCAAACCGTCTTTCATATCAATTCCGGCCACAATATCTGCGCCATAAGTGTTGAGCCACTGCTGAACGATGGCAAGGTCACCTGCGATTCGACTTCCCAAAATCACACGGTTCGCACCTGCACTAAGAGCTTTACGAATAAGAGCCTCATCCCGTATCCCTCCCCCAAACTCAATTTTCAAAGCTGTGCGGTTACGAATCTTTTCAACGATCTCGAGATTTTGAGGAGATCCTGCTTTTGCACCATCCAAATCAACTACATGGAGCCACTTCGCCCCGGCTTGCTCAAATCTCCGCGCCACTTCATAAGGATCAGAATCATAGATCGTTTTCTTCTGATAATCACCTTGGCTCAAGCGAACCGCCTGACCGCCGATGATATCAATCGCCGGGATTACGAACATGTCAAGAACGCCTCCAGCAACCGCAAGCCAGCTTCACCCGATTTTTCTGGGTGGAATTGGGTTGCCCAAACGTTTCCCATTTGCAGAGCCGAAGCAAACCGGATTCCATAGTTCGTCCAAGCCGCAACATGGCTTTCATCTTGAACATCGGTATACAGCGAATGGACGAAATAAACTTCATCGGAGCCAATGACCTCCGTGAATTTTCCGGTCACAGATTCTAAGCGGTTCCAACCCATTTGCGGAATCTTAACGCTTGGAATTCTCGGAAAGTATTTGACTTTGCCGTGAATAATCTCGAGGCCGGAGTGCGCACCAAATTCTTCGCTGGTATCAAGCAAGAGTTGTTGGCCCAGGCAGATACCCAAGAACGGTTGACCGCTTTTCGCAAACGCCTGAAGATCTGACTTCAAGCCCGCTAGGTGGTTCATCGCTTGGCCAAAAGCGCCAACCCCCGGCAAAATCAGTCGTTCTGCACCCGTTAGATCAGGCTGGATGACTACTTCGTGGCCGAGTTTGTGACAGGCGTTCTCCACCGACCGGAGGTTCCCCATTCCGTAATCCAGCAAAACGGTCTTAGATGACACCTTTGGTACTGCTCACTCCTGATCTCTCAACTGTTCGAGTTGCTCGGCCAAGCGTAATCCCAGCCCCCTTAAAAATAGACTCTGAAAGATGGTGGTCGTTCTCACTCGTTACCCGGCGAATATGCAAGCTAATTCCACTCGATTGGGCGAATGCCCGGAAGAACTCACGGATGCACTCTGTACTCAAATCACCAATTTTCTCGCGGCGGAACTCACAGTCCCAAGTGAGCATCCCCCGCCCAGAAATGTCTAGTGCAATGAGACTGAGGGATTCGTCCATCACGGCATGAAGACTTGCGTACCGCTCGACCGCCGTCGAACCGAGGGCTGACCGCACCGCTTGCCCGATGGCAATTCCGACATCTTCAACCGTGTGGTGATCATCAATATGAAGATCGCCCTCACACTGAACAACTAATCCGATTCGACCGTGAAACGCCAATTGGTGAAGCATATGATCAAAAAAACCTACTCCGGTTGAAATTTCGATCTCAGCCGGAGAATCTAGGTGCACCCGAGCGGAAATGTTAGTCTCTCGTGTTTCCCGCGCTACTTCCCCAATGCGCAGCCGGCCAGTTGTCGAATCCATCCCTCATTTTAGTCCGCCTGGTTCCTCTGGACTAGGTTCAAAACGAATGCATCCCCAGTGATCGCATCGGCGTATACTAGAGCGAACAACCATGGGAATCTGGGACAAGTTAAAAGGCGAGTTCATTGACATCATCGAGTGGACAGACAGCACCACTGACACGATGGTGTACCGATTTGAGCGGCACGGAAATGAAATCAAGTACGGCGCGCAACTCACGGTTCGCGAAAGCCAAGTTGCAGTCTTCGTTGATGAGGGCCAGTTTGCCGACGTTTTCCAGCCCGGAATGTACACCCTGGAAACATCAAACCTCCCGCTCCTGAGCACACTCAAAGGGTGGAAGTACGGATTCAATTCCCCGTTCAAATCAGAAGTCTATTTTGTGAATACCAAGCGATTCAACGATCAAAAATGGGGCACGATGAACCCGATCATGATGCGCGATGCCGATTTTGGCATGGTGCGCGTTCGCGCATTTGGTACTTACGCTTTGCGTGTCAAAGACGCCAAGCTCTTCATGCAAGAGGTTGTCGGAACGAACTGGCAATTCACAACCGAAGAAATCACAAACCAGATTAGGAACTACATCGTGAGCGGCTTCGCCGAGGCAATTGCACAAGCTCAAATGCCCGTGCTCGATCTGTATTCCCAGTACACCGATATGGGCGAGAGCTTGACCAAGCTCATGTCCCCTAAGATTGAAGCCTTAGGGTTGGAACTGGTTGATCTTCTGATCGAAAACGTCTCTGTTCCACCCGAAGTTGAACAGGCGATTGACACACGATCAAAAATGGGTGCGGTTGGCAGTCTAGACAATTACATGAAGTATCAAGCCGCCGATGCGATGGTCAAGGGGGCAGAAAACCCCGGTGGTATGGGAGGAATTGGGGCACAAATGGCCGCCGGAATGATGATGGGTCAGCAAATGGGCACCATGATGACGCCTCCCCCAGCCGCAAGCCCATCTGCACCACCACCACCGGGCGGAGCAGGCGCACCGCCACCACCCGCTCCCGCTGGCCCTCAGGTTCACCTCGCCGTGAACGGTCAGCAGTACGGACCGTATTCCATGGAGCAAGTTTCTCAATATGTCAAGGAAGGTCGGATCCAACCTGATTCCTCGCTCTGGATGGCGGGAATGGCCAGTTGGCAACCCGCTTCAACCATTGATGGCATCAAAGAATTCTTTGGCGAGAATCCTCCGCCACCCCCAGCTCCTCCTCTCGGATAAGGCGGTTGATGGATGGCGGAACAACGGTATCCCTGTGCGAGTTGCGGGGCGCAACTTCTCTATGCGCCCGGCACCCCCAATATGACTTGCCAGTATTGCGGGCACTCCGAGGAAGTTCCGACGAGCGAAGCTCAGATCGAGGAGCTGGATTTTCATGCTTTTCTTGCCACCCATCTTCCCCCATCATCTAACGAACCGGCGACCGTTCTCCACTGCAACAACTGCGGTGCGGAATTCACTTGGCCGGCGAACCAAGAATCGGGAGCCTGTCCATTCTGTGGGAGCAATGTCGTTGTCCCGACTGATCCCCAAAATCGGATCGAACCGCGAAGCGTCCTTCCCTTCGCCGTTGACATCAAAGCCGCCCGGGAAAAATTCAAACAATGGATCGGCAGTAGATTCTGGGCACCCAACAACCTCAAGGCCCTTGCCTTAGTCGAAAATGGCCTGAAAGGGTGTTACATTCCTTATTGGACTTACGATTGTTTTGCGACCACCGCCTATACGGGAATGCGAGGAGAGCATTACTACGAAACTGAGAGCTACACCGACTCAGACGGAAATCGTCAAACTCGGCAAGTTCAAAAAACGAGGTGGTACCCCGCTAGCGGCGTGGTATTTGATGAATTTGATGATGTTCTCGTTTTGGCCAGCGAGCACCTCCCGCCTCGCTACGCTCAGGCGATGAATAGTTGGAACCTCACCACCCTTGCGCCTTATGACGGCAAGTATCTGAGTGGCTTTGTCGCAATGCGATACGACAAAGGGCTTGAGCAAGGTTTTGAGGACGCCAAACGGATTATGGATCCTACGATTCGAGCGAGTATTTGCCGGGATATTGGCGGAGATACTCAGCAAATCACGAGCTACAACACCCAGCATGACCGCTTGACGTTCAAGCACATTTTATTGCCCATCTGGAGTGGAGCCTATCGTTATGGAGGAAAATCGTGGGCTTACTTGGTGAATGGTCAGACGGGAGAGATTCGGGGCGAGGCTCCAGTCAGTCCGTGGAAAGTTGCCATCGCGGTCGTTCTCGGTCTTCTTATTTTGGGGGCAATTATCTTCTTCACTCAGTCTCAATAAAGAATCCCCTCTGGCGATGTGCCAAAGGGGATTTTGTTTTTCAAAGGTACGTTCGGTTAAACTTACTTTTGCTTTCGTCGGCGAGCAGCGGCGAGAGCAGCGAGACCAAGAACGGTCATGGTTGCCGGTTCGGGAACGACATCAGCGACAACGTCGCCGGGGCCGCCGCCGATACCTGCGTTGTACGTACCAAAGTCGGTATTTTCAAAGCCAGTTACGACTGCGATGTAGCTCACACCTGTTGAAAGGTTGACACCGGCACTTTGAGAAGCATCAAGGCCCGTTCCGCTTCCGGCAAGAACCGTAAATGGACCTGCGTAGTCATCGTCCAATGCGATCAAGTTTGTGAGAGCATTGCTTGGATCAAAGCTATTTTGGTACAGGTGGATGTAACCATCTTGCCCGCCTGTATACAATGCTTCGAATGTGTAAGCTCCGCTAGCAGTGACCGTGAAACCCTGGGTTTGATACCGAACTGCAGTCCCAACACCCGAGAGTGAAGTCAAACCGGATGCGCGGTTGAACGTCGGGCTGTTGGATGTGTCGCCAGACCAGAGCAATGATGCTTGAGCAGCCGCGATACCAGGAATTGCGAAGAGCGCAATAGCGCCCAAGAGTGCGAATTTTTTCATTTATTTCCTCTTCCAGTCAAAAAGAATGACTGAGACTCCACTATCATATCAGAGATGTTAACATCTCGCCCAGGTAGTTTTACTGGTTCTGTCGAAAAAACTCAGGACTGCGAACTAATTCACTTTTGATTGTAAAACTCCAAAAACAACCGAAATTGGGCGATTTCAAATTCAAGTTCCTAAAAAACAATTTTCTCCAGCGGGTTATCCCCATTAAGGGAGTATTGTAGAACTGAGAACGGTCCTACAACACTCCCTGTAACGTTACTTATCTTCCTTAAAGTCAGCGTCGATCACATCTTCGTCCGATTTCGCCCCGGCACCGACCCCCGCTTCGACTTTATCTTCACCAGTTCCGGATTGGGCGTAGAGCGTTTCTGCGAGTTTGTGGCTCTCTTCTTCGAGGGCCCTCTTCCCTTCTGCCATAGCGTCGAGGTCTTGTCGCTCGATCGCTTGGTTGAGTTCAGTGATCTTCTCTTCGATGCGAGCCCTATCGGCTTCGCTGACCTTGTCACCCAAGTCTTTGATCATCTTCTGCGTACTGGAAACCAACCGCTCGCAATCATTCTTGAGCTCTGCAGATTCGCGTGCCTTGCGGTCAATCTCCGCGTTTGCTTCCGCATCCTTGACCATGCCTTCGATTTCGCCTTTATCAAGGTTCCCGCTTCCGGTGACCGTGATCTTTTGCTGACTTCCGGTGGCTTTGTCAGTTGCGGTGACGTTGAGAATTCCGTTAGCATCGATGTCAAATGTGACTTCAACTTGCGGAACTCGGGCAGGAGCTGGAGGAATTCCGCTCAAGTTGAACTGGCCAAGCGACTTGTTGTCTTTGGCGAGACTCCGTTCCCCTTGCAAGATGTGGATCGTCACTTCTGTTTGGTTATCCGCCGCCGTGGTGTAAACCCGCGACTTCTTGGTCGGAATCGTGGTGTTTCGCTCGATGAGGTGGTCAGTGATTCCACCTTGCGTTTCTACACCAAGGCTGAGCGGAGTCACGTCGAGCAGGAGAATATCTGTTTTGTCACCGCTCAAAACCCCAGCTTGAATCGCCGCACCAAGAGCAACAACTTCATCAGGATTGACTGATTTGTTGGGTTCCTTGTTACTGAGCTTTTTGACCAAATCTTGAACCATCGGGATTCGAGTTGAACCCCCGACAAGAACGACTTCGTTCAAGTCACTGTAACTCAACTTAGCATCTTTGATTGCCTGGGCCATCGGAGTTTTGATTCGCTCCAAGAGGTCGGCGCACAAGTCTTCGAATTTGCTTCGGCTGAGGGTCTTTTCCAAGTGAATCGGTTCGTTGTCAACCGCCGTGATAAACGGCAAGCTGATATCGGTACTGACTGCGCTGGATAGTTCAATCTTGGCTTTCTCTGCTGCCTCTCGGAGGCGTTGGAGGGCCTTGCTGTCTTTGCGGAGGTCAATTCCGTTCTCACCACTAAACTCGGTTGCAAGCCAGTCTACGATCTTCTGGTCAAAATCATCTCCGCCAAGGTGACTGTCACCGGCCGTTGATTTGACTTCAATGACACCGTCGCCGACATCAAGCACGGAAACGTCGAACGTTCCGCCCCCAAGGTCAAATACAAGGATCGTTTCGCTTGTCTTTTTATCTAGTCCATAGGCAAGCGAAGCGGCGGTCGGTTCGTTGATGATTCGGAGAACTTCCAATCCTGCGATTTCTCCGGCGTTCTTGGTCGCGGTGCGCTGACTATCATTGAAATAGGCGGGAACGGTGATGACAGCTTTGGTCACCGACTGACCGAGATATGCTTCAGCATCTGCCTTGAGCTTCTGCAAGATGATCGCGCTGATTTCTTCGGGAGTGAATTCCTTATCAACAGCGGGGATATGTACGGCGGCATTGCCGCGCTTATCCTTGACCACTTTGTATGAGACTCTCTTCGCTTCATCGGAAACTTCTTCGAGCTTGTGGCCCATGAATCGCTTGATCGAGGCGACGGTATTCCCGGGGTTCGTGACGGCTTGTCGCTTGGCGGTTGCCCCGACGAGCCTTTCGCCACTTGCCTTGAATGCAACAACGCTAGGTAGCGTCCGCGTCCCTTCAGCGGTCGAGATCACTGTGGCTTCCCCACCTTCCATCACGGCGACAACGCTGTTGGTCGTCCCTAAGTCAATTCCTACTGTTCGTGACATCGCTTGATTTTCCTACTTGCTGTCGTAGCCATTAAACTACTTTAGCCTTATAGACTCAAGTGACGTTCACTAAACGAAAGAGGTTGCATTGTTGCAAATTTTTGGGACCAAATATTGGAAAGGGTTGAGTCAAGCTGCCTTAAACCACTTCGCGCCTGTGTTCTCCACCGGCTTTGAGGGAAGAACGAAGCTCACATTGCCGTTGTGGAGACGATTCCGCAAGAGTTCTCCCAGGACATCCCGGTAGTCAGTCGTTGGCATAATATCAACCCCATCTCTTCGGTTTTCAATCTCAAGTCCTGGCCACGTTGTATGAATTCCACTTTGAACATTTGGCCCGAGTGTGAGGAGTGTCCCCCCGGAACCGTGCTCTGTACCTTGGGATCCATTTTCTTCCACCTGGCGCCCAAACTCACTCAAAAGCACAATTGTCCAGTCAGTTCTTCCGGATGCTTCCATGTCCGCATAAAATGCCGCGAGTCCATCCGCTAGAGTTCGGAGCATGTTGTGGAGAAGCCCCCCTACGCTTCCTTGACCTGCGTGGGTATCCCAACCAGGCCAATCAATTTGTAAAACCTCGACGCCAATGCCACCTTTGATCATTCCGGCCGAGCTTCGGAGTGCATTGCCGATGAGTGTGTCTGGGTAAGGGAGGGATGCAGCCGATGAGTAACTCCCCAAATTGAGTGGCGAAAGTGCATCGATCGTCCGTTTAGAATCTCGCACTACTCCGCGCGATTCATCTTTGACTCGCGAATACATACGCGAGATCGTTGCGGCAATTTCGGCGTCATCTGCATATCCTGCACCAAAAGCAATCGATTCTGGTCGGGATGTTGAGACAACTTGCTGTCCTTTTACCATTGTGACTGGAGTCGTGTCCGTAAACGCAAATCCCCGGAATGCTGCATCAGCATATGTCTGACTTGAGCTCGCTAGGTGGCGAGCGATCCAACCACCGTCAGTAAGGTTGATCGAATCAGATTGCATCATAAACTGGGCATCAAAGTGGGATCGAGTCCAGTTATCCCTCCCAGCGGCATGAATGATTCCTAGATGTCCGTTATCGAATATCGGCTTGAGCGGATTGAGGCACTGGGGCAATCCAAAGTAGCCATCCAAGTCAATCGCCGCGAATTGGGAACCGGATCCCGGTTGCGGAATAGCCAAAGTTGGTCGCGATGAATAGTAAATTGGGTCTCCGTGAGGCACGCAAACTGTTAATGCATCCACCCCACCGATTAGTTGAATAAAAATGAGGACATCTTTCGTCGATGTGCCCTGGGCAAAAGCAACTTTCGGCAAGAAAGCGGGTAGCGACGACGCCGCGATAGCCGCTGCTGTTCCCCCGAGGAATTTCCTCCGGGAGACCGCATTGTATTCATTGCATGCAAAAGGATCGCTCATTGTCGTTTCTCAAAACCATTGATATGTCGGCGAACACAGGGCAATTGCCAGGGTTTGCATATCACGGTTTCCTTGTTTCATATATCGGCGGATGAAGACCTGATCCGATACTGGTAGTTCTCCTAGGAAAAAGTGATCATTGATGTATTTGACCTTAGCTCCATCGTTTGGAAGCGCTTGAAGTGCTTGCTTGACCGGATCAATGTCAAAGTCACTAAAGCCCCGCGTCGCTCTTGTCAAGTAGTGGAATCGTTTGATCATGCCGCCTGACCAAGCATGAAAGCCGTTTGGAAGGCCATCCGGCTGGGGAAACTTACTGGTATCAGAACCGTTTAACTTCAGCAAGTGGTTGAACTTCCCCCAAGTAATCGGCATCGCGTTGCATTCTCGCATGAGCCCAGCCATCATGTGGAATGGTCTCTTGAACGAAGGAAGGCTCGAAGCAACATTTGTTTCCGCAAGAATCACTCGGAGCACTGCTTTTAAGTCTCCATGATTTCCCCATACTTGGGAAACCTGCTGAAGAATTGCGCTAGACGCTTTCCTGCCCAGAAACCATTCGCAAAGCTTATCCGTGATGTGACGCATTGTCGCTGGATGGGCAGCTAGCCAATCAAGAAGGTCATCACCTTGCTGTTTGCCGGTACTGGTGAATGTTTGACCCATCACTGTGTATGATCCGGGCGACTTGCGCGCTGGGTGGAACTTGAAGACTTCCGCATTGGGATCATAACGACCAAGCGGTAAGTTCTCATGAACACCCCAGCCAGTCATGATCTCGGCAACTTGATAAATATCTGCTTCAACATATCCGCCATTGACTCCAACGGTATGTAGTTCCAACAGCTCTCGGGCATAGTTGATGTTTGTCTGAGTGTGAAAGGACTGGTGATTATCAAGATAGATCATCATGGCCCCATGATTAGCACTAGCGACTAATAGGTCGCGGAATGTCCCCATAGCATTGGGCCAAATCACAGATCGTTGGAACTCCGCAAAGCTGGAGTCTTTTACTGCAGCAATCCAAAAGTGATCCCACCAGAACTCTACACATCGCTGATAGAGCTGCCTTTTGGAATGGGCCGATCGAATAGCCATCGCATCCATTGCATCCGGCCCCGGATACCATTCAGGGTTTTGTATCGCATTCAGCTCAGCAACACTCAGGTGAATATATCGACAGTGTCCGCTCACGAGTGCCTCACAAGCCGAGTCATCAATAGCGGAAAAATTGAGTTGCTGTTCCAAATAGTTGCTGTATCCCAAATTGTCAATTTCCGCTACGTCAGTCGTTGTTGGACCATACGATATCTTTCGGAGTAGCTTCTTTTTTGAATTTGCCCAGCTTCGATTAAAAGATGCTCCTCCGCTTGCTCCGCCCGATTCAAAAGCATTTCCGTTTCCGCCGCTACCTGGAGGGCGTGACCCGGATCGATTTGGGGCCATCCCGTTCTGGGCGCTAGCCATTCCGGCAGCCGCGCCAAGGGCCATAGTCAGACCGCCCGCCAATAATCCTCTGCGCGAAGTCGCCGTTTGGGTCATTGCATCCAGAATCTCGTCGGGTCGTTTTTCGTCATTCAGCCGGGTCAACATAGCCATCTCTCAATCAACTGAGCAAATCACATTCGCTCCAAATAGGATTTCCACCTCCGGTAACCCTGCTGACCAGTTGAGTTACGGGGGACAATCAAAAACCCGTAAATCTGAGAGACTAGGCAAAATACGGTCAATTGAGTAGCCTCTCGACATGATCCGAATTGGCATCGTCTCCTGCCTTGAACTCCCTGAACCTGATGTCGATGCACAAATCACCCTCGACGCATTCCATTCCGCCGGGTTTCGAGCCGACGCGCCCGGTTGGGATGATCCTTCGGTGAATTGGGCCGATTACGACCTGCTCCTTCCCCGTGCAACCTGGAACTATCCCGAAAAGCCCAAAGAATTCAAAGCTTGGATTGACTTTGCCGCCTCACAGACAACTCTTCTCAATCCGCCAGACATCCTTCATGAGAATATCGACAAATCCTATCTATTCAGTCTCAAGAAGCAGGGTATTCCGATTGTCCCAACTGAAAAGTTTGAGGATACAGAGTTCGAAACCTACTTCAAGAATTGGGATGTTGACCGCATTGTGATCAAGCCATCCATTGGAGCTGGAAGCTACTTGACGCATTACTTCCACTCTTCGGAACTTGATACAGCAGTCTCCCTGGCTCAAGAAATCGTCGAAGCTGGGTCAAATCCCTTGGTTCAACCGTTTATGAGTGCGGTCAGTCAAGGCGGCGAGCGGTCACTGATTTGGATTGATGGGCAATTTACTCACCGAATCATCAAGCAGCCAAGGTTTGATGGTCAAAACGAGTCTGTCAGTGCGGCATCCTCCCCTGAAGACGACGAAGTAGAACTCGCCCGAAAAATTCTAGCTCCGATTGAATCGCAACTACTCTATGCTCGAGTTGACTTGATTCGTCAAGATAACCAACTGTTCCTCAACGAACTCGAATTGGTAGAACCCAGCTTGTTCTTTCAGCAATATCCTGCCGCTCTCAATCATCTCGTCGCTGGTGTCAAAAGGCTGATCAACCTTTGAGGGCATAACCCGAAATATGAGGCGACACGACAGGAAATTTGAGCTTGAAGTGGTCAATGGCAACTTCGGCAAATCCTGCAGTCTCGATCGTTGCCCAAGATTTCCGATCTGGGTGGCATCCATCCGCGCAACAACACCAGAGCGGCTTGACTACCGATTGAATCATGCCGGTCAACGTTCCAGATTCGGCAGCAACATGTTCAACAAAAACATATCGCCCGCCCGGCTTCAGAACTCGTTCAATCTCCCTGAGGACTTGTACAGGGTTCGGAACAGAACAAAGCACGAGTGTACCAATGACATAATCAACCGAATTGTCAGGAAGGGGCATTTCCTGTGCGCTGCCTTGTACGAGTTCATGCTTAATTCCGTAGCGATCCGCCTCCCTTGCCAAGTACGGGAACATGTACTGGTTATATTCGAGCCCGATCCAGTCAACGTTCGGGTTCAGATACTTAAAATTGACCCCGGTTCCCGGGCCAATCTCAAGTATCCGACCGTTCAGACCACCAAAGAGTTGGAGCTTTCTTTCAGCAATGCGAGGTTCATAAACCTTCATCACCTGGTTGATTCCCCATGCGAACCACCGGCGCCGAAGACCCCAAAACTCGGATTGCGTCATCTCTGTTAACAGACTACGCGATTTAACGTTTGTTGATAGGCCGGCTTAGGGCCATGAGTCTCGCTTGCTCGTGAGTGGGTTTAAGTATTCCGTCCAAAAATAACTCTGTTGCGGCGGAACTGAGAGGGCGATCTCATCATCAACCGTTTGGAAAGCAATTTTTATCGGATATTTACCTTCTGGAGCACCGTTGGTATTCGCATGGTCACCCCATGCATAACCTTGGGCATAAGCAACAAAGGAAACTCCGGGACGCGACATCAAATCTCCCTTTGTATTCAAGGAAATCGTTCCTTCGATCATCCCTGCAATTCCCTTTTCAGTTCCATCTCGACCCTCCAAATTCGTCATTTTGAACAAACCCTGGAAATGGTATTCGCTCTTTGACAATCTTGAGACCTGAATGTCCAAGGTGCGAATGTTGTCAAATCGCCACCGATTCGGTTCCCCTCGCACATTGTCAACCAAATGGAAACGGGCCAATCTACGGGCCAACTTGGCGGGCAATGGGAAGGTCGTCAACGGGTTCGATTGAATCGCCTGAATGTCTTCCGGGAAAATCCAAAAATGATCTCGGCCAATACTTCGGTTCTTCTCTGGTGCGTCCTCTGGCAGTGGCAAAATCCGAGAAATTGAGCGAACGACGGTTGTGCCGGCTGGTCGCTCTCGACTCCAGGAACGTGGCGATGTCAGAGGCTCATGCTTAGCCTCGGGCGGACTCTTCTTGAACGATTCAAGTCCCTCATCAAGTAGCTTCATAAACTCGTCACGTTGGCGACCATGCATGCTGAATTTGTAAGCCTGTCCATCCGCACCAACAACGTAAAACCCTTGTCCAGTCACACCCTTCGTCACCCCGGGATGGACTTTTTGTGCCGTATTCAGGAACCAGCTCCTTTCGGGCGACTCCCACTTACTTACTTGGAGTTCATTTGTGTTCCCCGCGAATGGAATGAACTCTGACTTAAGACGCTGAATAACATCGGGGCGAGTGAACAAGTCACGCTTGTCCGCTTGACCATTGTTTCACGTACAGCCCGTCGGATGACCGTTCATCATCCACATGAAAATGGGCTTGTTCTGGCGATAGGCTTCCCGACGCGCCTCAAAAAGATCAAGATGCCACCCAACTTCCATCCACTTTTCTTCTTCGGGAAGGGGCCAAAGTGCATTCACTTGTTCCGATACAGTCAGTGGACTTCCGATTGTCGCAAAAAGGGCCAGCATGGGCAACATCCGCATAGTCTATTCAAATCACATCCAAAATTGTTCGAACTCCACGGCACGATCGAATAATTTCATCCATGTCGGAACGCCATTCAAAGTTCTCACCGAATCCACCATATTCAATGGCGACAGTATTTGGCCTCGCTGCATGTCCGTGCCTGATTGCCGCCGCAACAAACGCTGTGCATTCCCAGTCATCTTCTGTCATAGGCAATGAATCATAGAGAGTTTCGCCATTGGGTTTCAGTCCAACTCCCGCGATGTGCCACTCCCGGAGAGCATAGAGGGGAAACCGCATCAGCTCTTCCCGAAAATCAAGTCCATTTTCGATGCAAGTAATCTTCAGATGAGCCGAGTCGAGCAAGAGTCCGCAGCCAGTTTCAGAAACAATCTGGCAAAAGAACTCGCCTAGCGTGCTCACTTTTTCGGTTTCACTTGCATCAGCCCGAGCAACCGAATTCTCGATGATCACTCGTTCGACACCAAATCTATCCGCTAATTCCAAAATTGACCTCCGGCAACTGTCTAGGTACTGATCAACCGAACAATCGTCACCAAACCACTCACTCTTAAACACTATGTGCAGATTTGCAAATTCGCTCTCGCATTCGTCGAAAAGTCTCTCAATCCAATCCCATTCCGGCTCCGGATGGTCGAAATTCACCACACCCGAAGGCCCAACTCCCAGGGGGAAATGGACATAAAAGCGGCCCGAAGCCGCCGTCTCTGAGATCCACTCTTCAGCAAGGCCGGTTTTGAGCAAATCCACCGGAATTCGGCTCTTCTCTCGTGCTAGGATCGCTTGAGAACTGGCATTAATTGCAAGTTTCAACCATGGCTCCAAAATTCAGCAAGACGAGCAAGATCAACATTTCCACCGGTCACAACAATCCCTACGCGTTGACCCTGGATATCTCGAGTCCCACCCAGGATCGGCGCAAAACTCAAACAACCAGTTGGCTCAACAATCATTTTGAGCGTTTCTGCGTATCGCTTCGTTCCCTTAATCAACCAGTCGTCAGGCACGGAGAGCATCTCACTGACATTTTCCCGGATGATGCTGAACGTCAACGCACTCGCGCTCGGAGTCCGAGCCCCGTCGGCAATTGTGACTGGATCTTTAACGCTTTCCAGCGTGCCTGACCGGAATGAGCGGCAAATATCGTCGCCCGCTTCTGGCTCAACGCCAATTACCGCGCAGTTGGGAGACAATTCCCGTGCAGAAATCGAAGAGCCGCTGAGCAAACCGCCGCCACCCGCACAAACATAGAGTTGATCCAATTCGCCAACATCTTCAATAAGTTCCTTGACCGCGGTTCCTTGCCCCGCAACGATCCAAGGATGATCATATGGTGGAATGACGGTCAAACCTCGCTCCTCCGCCAACTTCGCCCCAAGGGATTCGCGGGTTGTTTCATCGCGATCGTAGAGGATAACTTCCCCACCGTATCCCTTTGTCGCAGCGATTTTGAGAGCGGGCGCGTCATCCGGCATGACAACCGTAACTGCAACTCCATGCACTTCTCCAGCGCGGGCAAGAGCTTGTGCGTGATTCCCAGAAGAAAACGTCAAAACACCCCGCTCTCGCTCACTCTCAGTGAGTTGCAGAATGGCGTTGGTTGCACCTCGATACTTAAAAGATCCAGTGACCTGAAAATTCTCACACTTAAAAAACAGTTCGGCTCCGAACTCTTCGTTCCATCGTCGAGAAGCCCGAACGGGAGTCCTGTGCACGAACGACGATATCCGATCATGGGCTGCCTCAATGTAAGAAAAATCGACCATCGAAAATTATGCTACCCACGTCGGATACCCTATCTCGGGCGGAATCACCCGTCTTTACATTCCAGCTGCTTTCTCTGCAACCTTTGCCGAATCGTTCTTACCCATTTTCAAGCACGAATCGCAGCACATGAAGTACCGAGTGCCCTCGTGATCAACATAGCCTACGGCCTCACTCTCGTCCTTCATTTCAACTCCCATCATTGGGCAAACCAGTTTTCCGTATTTATTCTTAAACGCTACCGGCTCTGAAGTGGACCCACCTGTCTCAACCTTGGCTGCTGAGTTTGCCTCACCCGTCGGAGCAGCCGCTTCCGGTTCTGCCGCACAACCAACAAAGACGAACGCAGCAATCAAGCCCAACAACAAACTTTTCAGTTTCATAGTCAACCTTATGTTCCAAATCGGCAAATAGTTCCCTGCGCCAGCGAGAACATGCGGTGTAGACTCACCTCATCGAAATGACCTTGCCGCTTTCAGACCGCGCCCAAGCAATGCCCGCTTCCCCCATTCGTAAGCTTGCACCGTATGCAGATCAAGCAAAAAAAGAGGGAGTCACGGTCTACCATCTCAACATTGGACAACCCGATGTCCCCAGCCCTCAGCAATTTTGGGATGCGATTAAAAATATTAATCTCAGCGTTCTCGAATACTCCAATTCGGCTGGAATTGCCGAACTGCGTGAAAAAGCCGCAGCCGACTATCGGCGCCAAGGAATCGAGGTCACCGCCGATCAAGTTTTGATCACAACCGCTGGTTCGGAGTCCTTGAGCATTGCCCTCAGTGTGATCTGCAATGCGGGTGATGAGGTAATCATTCCTGAACCGCTTTATGCCAACTATATTGGTTTTGCCGCTGGAACGGGCATCAAAGTTGTTCCCATACCAACTTACATTGAGTCAGGATTTGCTCTCCCTCCCTCGGAGGAGTTTGAACGGCGCATCACCGAGAGAACTCGAGCCATCGTCATCTGCAACCCAGGCAACCCGACCGGCACCACTTACTCACGCGAACAACTCGACGAATTGCTTGCGATTGCAAGAAAGCACGATCTTTATGTCATAGCTGATGAAGTGTATCGAGAGTTTTGTTATGATGGAATTAGGCCGGTCAGCGTCCTCCAACTCGAAAATTCTGACCAAAACGTCATTATGGTGGATTCGGTCAGTAAGAAATTTAGCTTGTGCGGGGCCAGAATTGGTTTCTTTGTGACGAGGAATAGCGACTTGATGGGCCCTGCGATCCGGTTTGCTCAGGCTCGTCTGAGTAGCCCAACTCTTGAAATGATGGGCGTCATGGCTGCCTATGACACCCCCGCGAGCTACTTTGACGAACTGCGGGCGGAATACACAAAGAGGCGAGATCTCCTCATTTCGCGATTGCGCGCGATTCCGGGCGTGGTCTGCCCGGATATTCAAGGCGCATTCTATGCAATGGTTCGGCTTCCCATCGACGATAGTGACAAATTTTGCCAGTGGATGCTGGAATCATTCCGCCATAAGAACAGCACAGTAATGATGGCACCGGGCACCGGATTTTATGCCACTCCAGGCTCTGGAAAATGTGAAGTCCGTATTGCGTACGTTTTGAATACCGAGAAGATTGGCTTAGCGATGGATTGCCTCGAAATCGCCCTTCAGCAGTATCCTGGACGAACTAACGCTTAATGACCATCCAGGCTGCGAGTACTGCTTGAATTGTCCAAGCTAAGGCTCTGGGCCAGTTCGTCCTGATGAGTTGTTCGATCAATTCCAAGTCCTTTGTAACCAATTTCATGTGAATTGGACCACTCACGAGGCCCGTCCACCCCACTGAGAGCGCAAGGCAAAGAATCACTGAAACTTTCACCCACCACGAATCGGAGAGGCTCAGAGTCGCAAACGAGCATAGAATTTGGATAATCATTGGGGGTCCAACCAAAAGCCCGGTTGCGGAAGTGTGCAAAGTGTGAAATTGAGTCCAATCTTCAGCGGCTACAAACCTAAACGCGGGGTAATGAACCAGCCCAACGTACCACCCGACCGCCGCCATCCAAGCGGCACTACAAGCAAGCCCAGCCCAAATCAACCGATCCCAATCCACAATTACCTACTATGCAAAAATGCCTCGTTCTGTTATCAGAACGAGGCATTACGCAGTGAATTTGAAATCTTAGACGTTATAGTCTGGCTTAATCAGCCAGGCTTTGGGAATCGGTTTCAATCCGCAAATGACGGCGGCGTATTCGTCGGTCTTCATGACTGAAGCAGCAACTGTGAGTCGCACTTTACCGTTCGGGGTTTGGATTGTAACCGTTTGGAGGTTGGCGTGCTGCCACCGGTTCTTGTGCGGGGCTCGAAACTTCCAAGCCGAGTGTCGGTGCCGCACGTGCTTTGCTTTATTCGCTTTCTTTCCGCTTACTTGACAGACCTTTGCCATCTCAATCTCCGTTTTCCTGCGCTCACGGCTTTCGCCGCGACTCCCAATTATATCTTGTTGGTGCTTTTCACCCTAGGCACAGGGGAAAAAGTTTATGGTGCCGCAAGCCGGACTCGAACCGGCGACCCAAGCATTTTCAGTGCTTTGCTCTACCAACTGAGCTACCGCGGCACAAAATGGCGAGGATGACGGGACTTGAACCCGCGACCTCCGGCGTGACAGGCCGGCGCTCTAACCACTGAGCTACACCCCCGCGTGGGAACCAAATTATGCCTAACTGACCTCCATAAACGCAAGGCTCGGGACGCATGGCCCTAGTCATTTGCCGGAAGACAGGAGTTCTCGCACAAGGCTTCCCTGTACTTCTCCATCCAATAAAAACGCATCATGACCCCATGGCCGGCTGATTTCCACATGTTTCGAGAGCAAACCTGCCGCAATTGCCATCTTATTGAGGGCCACACTCTGGTGAGTTGGGTAAATCCAATCCGAGTCAAAACTCGTAAATAGAAATTCAGCCTTTGCACCATCTAATGAAGGCAGTTCAAAGTAGTCAATGGCCCGAGTGACAACAAGGAGTGTATTGGCATCAAATCGAGCCGTGAACTTATCCCCCTGATAGTTCAAGTAACTCTCAACTGCAAACTCAATCCCTCCGTCAAAGGCGAAGTTCTCCTTGTCTTGCAATCGCCGTCCAAATTTCTGCCGAAAGCTGTCTTCGCTGAGATAGCTGAGGTGTCCAATCATTCTTGCCACCGCTAGACCGTTCACCGGCCCACACGAGTCGTAATAATCTCCGCCTCGAAATTCTGGGTCGCGCAGAATAGCTTGCCGACTCGACTCATTGAATCCAATCTGCATGGCATCGTGAGCCGAGCAGCTTGCCGTACACCAAACCCTGGCAACAGAATCAGGAAACTGAACTGCCCACGACAGTGCTTGCATGCCACCCATACTTCCGCCGGCAACAAGTGCCCAACGTTCAATATCCAAGAACCGCATAAGCCGTTCCTGGGCAACAACCATGTCCTCAATCTGAACTGCTGGAAACCGAGAGCCATACGGCAGACCTTCTGGGGCAACCGAACTCGGACCCGTCGAACCTTGGCATCCACCCAGAACATTTGAACCAACGACGAAATAGTGATTCGTGTCAATTGCCAAACCTGGCCCAACCAGACGATCCCACCACCCAATCGCGTGAGAATCCCCACTCAGAGCATGACAAACTAAAATCGCATTGTCACGCGCATCGTTCAGTTGACCCCACGTCTCATAGGCAACCGTGACTGATTCCAAATGGCCCCCGGCTCGCAATCCGATGGATCCGATATCCGCATATTGACGACCAGCATCTACAACTGCCGTGCGTTCATTTTCAGAAAAAAGGGCATCGTCTGGTGATTTGCTCGTCATTCCATCAAAATCTACCTGTTACCAATACGAGTTCCCCCAAACCACAACAACACATCGACGGCTGCATGATATAATCAAGGTTCATTTCCTGATTTTCGGAGAGACAACAACAATGAAAAAATTTCCGCTGCTCGCATTTGCATGCGTTTTTGCCCCAATTGCGTCTGCCCAAACGTTTGGCTTTGAAACTTCTGAAGGATTCACCGTCGGCAACTTAGATGGCCAACAAAGCTGGAACGGTGCCTCCAACGCATCAGTAAGTACTGAGAGAGCAAGAACTGGAACCCAATCTGTCAAAACAATCGGTGGATCATCTGGCGGTTCTTCATGGGTTGACTTTAGCCCAGCTCTCACTGACGAGTTCTTCATGTCTGTCTATGTAAATATCGTTTCCGGAAGCTCAGCTGATCGAATCTTCGGAATCACCGCATTTAACGGCTTTTTGACCGGTCCAAATGTAACCATCTCATCAAGCGGACAAGTGCGGGCTGGAAATTCTTCTGCATTTTCTGCTCCGGTTGTGGGCAATCTCACATCGGTGGCAACTGATCGATGGATCCAAATTGGTCTGCTTTACACTCCAGGCACTACGTCTGCAACGGTTTTTGCCGATGGACAGCAGTTCAACGTCAACCTGGGCTCCTCATTGAGTCAAATCACCGACATCGGAATTTATTCCGATTACATCAGCGACATCAATAGTACGGGAACCGCCTACTTTGATGACTACAATGTTGGCGACGCAGTACCTGAGCCTGCAACCCTGATCGTATTGGGGACGGCTGCATTGGCAGTTGCGCGGCGAAAACGAAAGTAAGTCTCTTTCACCAATTTATCAAAATCCCCTCCTGATTGATTCAAGAGGGGATTTTCTTTTACTCGCCGCCGACTCTCGGACGATTCGGCTGACCCCGAACTGCACTTGGCGGTGCCGCAGGTGTCTCAGATGAGTTCCCTGCACCCGGACTTGTTGGCGGTGGGGCCTCACCTTTCACGGCATTCGGACTACCAAGGGCAATAATGCGGTCAAATTCAAATGGATCTTTTGCTTTGTTTCTCGCTTCTTCAGCTTCTACAAAACCTGCTTCAACTAACTTAGACAACGATTGATCGAGAGTCTGCATTTTTTGTCGCGATCCGGTTTGGATGATCGAGCCTATCTGGTACGTTTTGTTCTCCCGAATCAAGTTCCGCACAGCACTTGTTGCGTTCAAGATTTCAAACGCTGCAATCCGCCCCCGTCCATCTTTGCGACGAACAAGCGATTGACTCACAACGCCCAGTAAGTTGACCGACAACTGCATTCGAATTTGTTGCTGTTGATGCATCGGAAATACATCCACGATTCGATCAACTGTTTGAAGCGCATCAACCGTGTGAAGAGTGGCAAAAACCAAGTGACCGGTTTCAGCCGCAGTGATTGCAAGGTGGATCGTCTCCAAATCACGCATTTCCCCGACCAGAATTACATCCGGGTCTTGTCGCAAAACATATTTCAATGCGTTCGCGAAGCTGTGTGTATCCACATCCAATTCACGCTGATTGATCAAGGCTCGGTGATCATCGTGGACAAACTCAATCGGGTCTTCGACCGTCATGATGTGAACATCCTGCGTACGATTAATTCGATCAATCATCGCCGCGAGAGTTGTTGATTTGCCACTTCCCGCTGGCCCCGTCACCAAAACCAAACCCCGAGGGCGCTCGATAAAATCATAACATGCCGGCGGAAGATTCAAATCTTCCATCGAAGCCACATCGAATGGAATCACGCGAAAAACAGCCTGGGCATGCTCCCTTTGTTGGAATAGATTTCCCCGGAAACGAGCTACTCCGGTGATTTCGTGAGCAAAGTCCAGCTCCATATCCCGGTCAAACTTCTCAATCTGATCCGGTCGGAGCAAATTCTTGATTGACGTGCGGAAGGTCGCATCATCAAAATGCGGCACTTCCTCCATCTCATAAAGCTCGCCATAAACACGGACATACACCTTGCCCGTATCCGTTTTGAAGTGGAGGTCAGACCCGTTCCGCTTCACGCACTCACGCAAAAGCTCTTCAATGTGCAAGGTTCGTTGCCTCCGCTAATCCTTCTTTCTCGGCCCGCCGGTGAAACTCCGCTGTATTGGAGCTTTTTACCAATGCGTGTTCGTAATCCACTCGTTTTTCTCTCAATAGTTTCAAAAGCGATCCATCCAAGGTTTGCATACCAAAATCAATCCCGGTTTGAATATGCGGCAGAATCTGGTGGGTTTTTCCGTCTCGAATCAAAGTTCGAATCGCCGGGGTGCAGACCATGACTTCGTGTGCCGCGACCCGTCCTTTGCCATCCTGTGTCGGCAAGAGAGTTTGAGAGACAACTGCCTGCAGGGTTACGCTCAACTGAGTTCGAATCTGCGCTTGTTGTTCGCTATCAAAAACGTCAACAATCCGGTCAATTGTTTGAGCCGCATCAACGGTGTGCAAGGTGCTGAAGACCAAGTGTCCGGTTTCTGCCGCCGTTATTGCAAGCTGAATAGTCTCCAAGTCCCGCATTTCTCCGACCAAGATCACGTCAGGATTCTGCCGCATGACGTGTTTGAGCGCATCGGCAAAGCTGTGAGTATCTGTACCAAGTTCTCGCTGATTGACAATGCTCGACTTATCCTCGTGAACGTATTCAATCGGGTCTTCAACGGTGATGATGTGCCGGCGCACATTCATGTTGATGTGATTGATCATTGCGGCAAGCGAGGTTGACTTCCCACTTCCCGTTGGACCAGTTACCAGGATAAGACCCCTTGGCAACAAGCTCAACCCTTTGGTAACCGGCGGCAAGCGAAGCTCATCAATTGTCCGAATTTCGTACGGAATCAATCGAAAAACTCCGCCAACTTGGTGGCGTTGCCAAAACAGATTGACCCGGAATCGAGCGAGACCCGGAACTGCCACAGAAAGGTCACACTCCAAGAATTCGTAGAGCCTTTCCTTCCTCTCCGGGGTTAAGATGGATTGGAAAATCGTTTCCAATTCATCCCCGGGGATTGATTCAGCATCAACCCGAACCAAATCGCCACGAATGCGCATTATCGGAGGGTTGTTGGCTTTCAGGTGCAGGTCGCTCGCATCGCGCTCAACGACCTGCCGCAATAGTGCTTCCAGCTTCGGATGCATGGTCTTGTTTTACCGCCGCAGCATCTGCTTCAGTTCAGAAAGGATGCCCGCATAATTGTACGCGACTTCCTCGGTGATGATGCCTGCCTTAACATAGCGCGCGAGTGATTGGTTCATCGTTTGCATACCCCAGAATCCGCCCTCGTTCATCAAGTGGTAAAGATCGCCAAAGTTTCCGTCCTCAATCGCCTTGCTGACTGTCGGTGTACAGATCAAGATTTCTGCCGCAACAACCCGACCATTTCCATCCGCTCGCGGAACAAGCTTTTGAGCAACAACCGCTCGAAGAGAGTTGGAAAGTCGTTGTGATAAGTGAACCTTTTCATGCGGCGGGAACATATTGATGACCCGGTCAAGGGTTTCATATGCCGAAGCGGTGTGTACCGTCGAGAAGACCAAGTGACCAGTTTCCCCAGCTTGGAGCGCAACGTTCATCGTGGTTGTGTCGCGCATTTCACCAACGAGAATGACGTCCGGAGCTTCCCGAACAACAGCACGCATTGCAGGATAGAAATCCTCTGTGTCAATCCCAATTTCGCGTTGACTGACGTAGCTGTTCTTGTCCTGGTGTTCAACCTCAAGCGGGTCTTCGATGGTGACGATGTGGCACCGTCGCTGCTCGTTGATAATATCGAGCAGAGCCGAAAGTGTTGTTGTTTTCCCTGACCCTGTCGGACCGGTAACCAGCACTAAGCCTTGGCGGTTCTTGGTGATTTCGGAAAGCGACGGCGGCATCCCCAATTCTTCGAGGGTTCGGATTCGGGAAGGAACGATCCGCATGACGGATGCAATCGTGCCTCTCTGGCTATAAACGTTGGTTCGCACCCGGCATTTCCCTTCCAAAACGAACGCCAAGTCCATTTCACGGTTATCTAAAAACTTGTTCCATTGCCGCTCATTCATGACCGATCTCATCAATCGCTCAACATCATGCTCGGTCAGAACTGGCCATTCGCCGGGAAGATCTCGAATGAAGCTGAATTGCTTCATTCTCGGTTTACTTCCAACCTTGAGGAAGATGTCAGAAGCGGTCTCGTTATAGCCGACTTCAATCAGTTCGCGGATATCAATGGAAGCTGCGTCACGCATAATGGGTTCTCTTATTTTTTCCGATTCTTCTGCCCGGGCCGAAGCAGGGCGAAGTATACCAAAGCCCCGGCAATCACAATCCCAGAAATTAAGATCGGAAGAACAAATGGAGGCAACCCCGAAGGAGTTGCGGGTTTTTTAACAGGATCAGGCATTTCTGCTAAAGAACCAGGAATTTTGATCAATCGAGTATCTTGGGTCAATACTTCAACACGGTACTCAATTCCGTCCGGCTCTTGAAGAATTTTCCCTTCCACCATAACCGCTTCATCCACATAACTTTGTAGCGAATTCGGACTCACTTTTTCACCGTCAAAGTGAATCAAAAAGCTTGATATCATCGGCGTAGAACTCCCCAGAAATGCTTTGACGAGTGCGTCAATGTGCAGTCGATCATTCTGTCGATCAATAAGATTGTCACATGCAAAAGTCGCCCTCAAAACGGAATCCCCTGATTCCGAGCCTAAATCCATGGGCTTGACTTGAAGCCCCCGAATCTCCGAACCAGCGAATTTGCCAACTAGCGTAGCCTGTAGTTGAAGCAATGATGGACTGTAGCTTGGGTCTCGCACTGTTACCGTAACCATGTCTGATCCCATCTCTGGCTTCTTGACGACAATGAAGACTTGCGGAGGTGTTGCGAACGGAATTTCTTGCTTTCCTCCTTCCCCCTGGCCAAAGCCCAGGGCCATCACTCCCACCAAAACCACCGTCATCAGCCAACGCACGCCAAAAGTATGACTCGTTCAAACTCTCAAGTCCGGCAATTTCTCCTTCAAAACCGCCTAGATGTGGAACAAAAAAGTAAAAACTGCGTAAACACGCAAACAGAGCCGATATAATACGCGTCTCTTTGAGGAGCAAATCGCTACAAAACTATGGAAGAACTCGAAATTGAACAGAGAGCCCCTGTCCTCCTGACGGCAGGCGGACACGCTCGGCTCAAAGAAGAGCTCAAGCATCTCACGGTGAACAAGCGAGCCGAGATTGCCGAGCGCATTCGGGACAGCAAAGATCACGGGGAATTTAGTGAAGATAATAATGAGCTAGATGAGATCAAAATTGAGCAAGGAATGGTCGAGAGTCGTATTTCGGAACTCAAATCTATTCTCTCCGGAGCAGAAATTTTTGATCCAAGTCAACTTTCCACCGATGAAGTCGACCTCGGTCTCTTCGTGACTGTCGAGGATATCGACCGAGACTTCCAATTTGAAGTTCAAATCGTTGCCAGTATTGAAGCCAACGCCGATATGGATATGATCAGCGAGGAATCGCCGATGGGGAACGCTCTCATGAACCTCAAGGTAGGCGAGGTCGCCGAGTTTGAAGCTCCAGCCGGAACGCTTCGCTACAAAGTCATCAAAATTCGCGCTTAAATTCAAAAGTTAACGGGCCTATAACATGCGGAGGCCCGTTCTCCCAATGGTAAGATCATGGAATCCCCCCTTTTGCGGAAAAGCTACCGCATTGGAGAACATGAAAACCATGACCGACAAACCCGAAGGGCAACAGCCGAGATCGAGCGGCAAACTGCCGACCCCACAGGTACGCCGTGGGCTTGGCAGCTTTTTTAAAGATTTGAAACGCGAAGCCCGCCAAGTCACATGGCCGACTCCCCAAGAGACCACGCGACTGACCGGAACGGTCATTGCTGTGTGCGCCCTCGTTGCCGGATTCCTCTTCATCCTCGGGTTCCTTGTTCAAGGTCTCTTCCGAATCTTGGGGGTTCAATAAGAAATGGCTCGTTCTTGGTATGCAGTCCACACTATTTCTGGGCACGAAAAGAAAGTTAGTGAGCTTCTGCGTCGCCGAGCCGACATGATGAACCTTTGGAATGTTGATGTTTTTGAGATCATGATTCCAACGGAAAAGGAACTAGTGAACCGAAACGGCAAGCGAGCCGAGCGCGACCGAAAAGTTTTCCCTGGGTACATCTTGGTGAATATGTATCTCACCGATGACTCGTTCAAACTCGTTAAAGGCACGTCAGGTGTCACGGGTTTCGTGAGTAGCGGTTCAAAACCCGTTCCGATGGAAGATTACGAAGTTCGTCGAATTTTGACGAACCTTGAACAGAGTCAAGAAGTCCCCAAAATCGCTTTCAACAAAACCGACATCGTTCGCGTTGTCGAAGGGCCATTTGCTGACTACACTGGTCGGATTGAAGAAGTTAATCCGGATCGCGAAAAAGTCAAGGTGATGATCTCAATTTTCGGTCGCGACACAGCCGTCGAGCTCGATTTCGCTCACGTTCAAAAAGAATAGGTTTCGGTCTCGGCTATTAAATAGTGGGCAAAGCCACTGACTTTGCCCACTATTTTTTGACGATGACCATCTAGTGATCAGAGTGTGGGGTTTTTCGAGGTGGAAGAATCAGCTTTGGAATATGGAATGTTGTTCACAGATATCCTATACTTTCAATATTCTTCGATCGAAAACATATAAATTGTGAAGGAGTGTCTACTGACGAGGATTCATTGCGTCTTTGATTGCGCATCCGCATGAATCTCCGCAGCTTTTACAGCTTCCCTTTTCTCCGCGACTCGCCATCACAACTCGTCGAATCAAGAACCCTGCTGAAGCCCCAACAATCAGCCCCACCGTTAGAATCTCGGGCCAACTCATCCGCCAAACATCCTCCCGACTTGTTGAATCGCCACACTCAAGATATACGCCAATGCGGTCATATAACCAAATGCGAACCAGGCCCACTTCCAACTATTTGTCTCACGCTTGATCGCCGCCAAAGTTGCCATACATTGACAACACAAGGCAAAGAACACCATCAGGCTTACCGCCGTCCACGGTGTCATCAGCGGCCTTCCGTCCGGCCAAGTCGCTGAGTTGATCGAATCTTTGAGGCTGGCTGACTCCTCATCGACATCGCCGCCAGTTCCAAAGAGAATTCCCATTGCCGGAACAACGACCTCTCGCGCTGGGAATGCCGCCAAAATGGCCGTCGTCAATCGCCAGTCAAACCCGGCCGGTACGAAGACCGGTTCAATTGCTCGACCGAACCGACCCAAGATCGAATCTTCCCGTTGTCGCAACTCGGCATATTGATCAAAACCAGAATCCTCCGCCACAACTTTCCCTTGCCCGACCCACTCTTTTTCGTAGGCAGCGGTGTCACCTCGCGGGAAATAAAGCAAAGCCCATATCAAAACCGTCATCGCAAAGATAATTGTTCCGGCTGTTACCAAGAACACTTTGGCGCGAGAAAAAACCGTCAGCACAACATCTTTCCAGCGTGGCCACTGGTACTTGGGCAACTCCATCATGAAGGGTAGACGCTTCCCTTTGAACCACCCTTTGTTCAAAATCAAAACAATCGGAATGGCAACGGCTAGACCAATGAAATGCATGAAGAACAGACTGAGTCCCGCCCAAACTGCTCCAAATCGAGGCTCAATCACTGCTCCGATCAGCAATACGTAAACCGGCAAACGAGCAGAGCAACTCATCAACGGCGCGACCAGAATGGTCATCATTCGGCTGCGCTGATCCGGCATGACTCGGGCTGCCATGATGCCCGGTATTGCGCAGGCAAAACTACTCAACAGTGGAATAAATGCCCGCCCGTTCAATCCACACCATCCGAGAAGCCGATCCATCAAGAACGCCGCCCGAGCCATATAGCCGGTACCCTCAAGTACGGAAATAAAGAGGAACAGAATCATGATCTGAGGCAAGAAGATCACAACACTTCCTATTCCCTCAATAATCCCGTCTACAACGAGACTTTGTAAAACCGGTGTGCCCTCAAGCAATCCTCCAACGACCCCCGCGACGGCCGACTTGCCCGCATCGATCAAGTCCATAAATGGGGCAGCAAATGTGTAAATCGATTGAAATACGGCATACATAATCCCCAAAAAAATGACAAGGCCAAAAACGCGGTGAGTCAGCAAAGCATCTACCATCTCCGTTTTGGTTCGACCCCTTGGGACACTCGGCAAAACGTAGCTCTCAGATTTGACGCGGCTTGCCCATGCATACCGACTCTGAGCATCGACCGTTCGAGCCTGAACATTCGCCCCAAAGATGAGCTTGCGCTCTTCTTCGACCACCGCCCATAGTTCAGGTATTTCTCTAAATCGATCTCCTGTCGAACAATTCTCGTCCATGAGGACGCACCGGGCTTCGGTCGGCTTGAGGTCAATTCCTTTGCGGTTCATCTGCTCAACTACCCGCGCAGCCGCATCGGTGACAATTTTCGGGAATCCGAGATCAAGCTCTAGCTCGCGGGGCTCAGCAATTGCCCTGCCCATAGCCTCGCGAAGCTCTTTCAAACCTTCGTTCTTGTGCGAGACGACGGGAATAACCTCACAACCTAAGTGATTACTCAGAACAGCGAGATCAATTTCCCCTTTCTCTCGATGCACTACGTCGGTCAGCGTCAATCCAACGACGACATTGAGGTTTGTTTCCGCAAGTTGGCTAAACAGAAATAGATTCCTTTCAAGATTGGAAGCGTCCATCACATAGACGACCAAATCAGGCGAGGTGCTTTCATCGAGTAGTGCCTCGACCGCTACTTCCTCATCAGTAGAAATAGCCGCGAGCGAATACAACCCTGGAACGTCAACAATCTCCGCTGGCTTGCCCTCAATTTCGACTTGTCCGGAGACTTTTTCAACCGTCACTCCGGGATAGTTGCCAACTTTCTGTCGAGCACCAGTCAGAGCGTTGAATAGGCTAGTCTTCCCCGCATTAGGGTTTCCAACTAACGCAATAAGTGGCTGAGTGCGATCACTCTCGGTAACGACTACCGAATCAATCAAGCTCGACAAGGCGAAGGCACTCCACTTCACTTTGGCGGACGCACAACCGATAACCGCGTAATTCTAATTCCATCGGATCTCCCAACGGAGCAATTTTGGTAACTTTGAACTCAGTCCCCGGAATCAAACCCAATTCAAGCAATCGCGTATGCAGGGCCTCTTCGTCCCCAACCGATTCAATACGCGCCCGCATTCCTCGTCGAAGGTCTTTTGCAGATATCACCCGCTCCGCCATTTCAATCACCTTTTAATCTTACATTAAAAGTAAAGATTGAATCGGGCCGCATACCCATCATTTCTTGATCAGGTCGAGATTATAGAGTTCAGGTCGAATCGCTTCCTTGTCATCCACTTTGACCTTGACTTCATACGCAATTTCATAATCAACTTCTCTTCCAAGCCCATCGATCGTCCGTTCATAACTTTTGAAGTAGCGAATATCCCCCGACGCATTGATGAAAAATGCCCCTTTCATCGAAGGCTTGAGGTTAACGTTTGGTCTTACTCGGCACAAAATGACACTCACGGTCTCCCCGTAGTACTCCCGCGTGCCCCCATCTTCGTAGTTGGAAAGAAGCTGATTGACCGTTTGGAGGTCGGCTGGGCGGCCCATGATCATATCGAGCGGGATTGATCGATCCGGAATCAACGCCGTGATGATTGAATAAAGAGAGCGAACATCGAGCAACTCACCATTCCGCTGTCGAATCGGTTCATAAACATAGTTTTTTCGATCACTCGCTTCCGGTGCTGTGTAGGCAAAAAATTCTCCATCCGAAATCATGCGGATGTCTCGTGCCTGACCAGAAATCAGCTTCTGGTTCAGATACAGCTTATTCGGAGTGGAAAACTGGAGATCCGTAAGAATCTTTGATTTGGGAGAACCGTCAAGCGAAATCGTCATTGCGATCGACCCAGAAACATTCGCCGCATAAAAGTAGCGACTAATCGCCTCTGAAAGTTTGCCTTGTGGACTTTGTGCGGGTGTTCCACTCAAGGCAATGACCAATGCCACGGTTGTTATCATGATTTTGTCCAAATTGTTTCAGGAGTTCCGGTTCGCGCATTTTCGAGTCGAGCCATCGTGAACAGCCAATCCGCCAGTCTGTTTAGGAATTGTACACCCTCTGGCCTCAAACTAGAATCTTCGGCGACGGCGACCATCGAGCGCTCTGCTCGGCGACAAACCGCCCGGGCAATGTGTAATGTACTTGCGGCCAGAGTCCCTCCAGGAAGAACGAAATTCATTAGCACCGGAAGCTCCTCGTCTGCTTGATCAATTTCATGTTCAAGTTTGAGCGTTTCCTCCGCTGCCGACTCCATAAGAAATCGCTTATCTTCAGACAAACTTGCGACCTCTGCTCCCAAGTCAAAGAGCCGAGATTGAATTTCCAGTAGCCGTTCACTCAAAACCGCTCCGTGGGCAATTGCAAGGCCAATGGTAGCGTTCAGCTCGTCTAGATCACCGAGTGTATGAACCACCAGATCGTCTTTTGACACCCGATCCCCACCGAGTAACCCGGTCGAACCATCATCCCCCGTCTTGGTGTATATCTTCAATTTTTCCTCTCAGCTTGCTTGACCAATCGCACGAAGACTGGCAACGTTTTTGCCTTACTAAACTTTTTCGGATTGAGCAATGTTCGCCACAACCACTCAATTTTCAACTTCTGAATGATCACAGGGGCCCGCTTGACCTTCCCACTCATCACATCCAGCGTCCCGCCTACACCCATCGCAATCCCGAACTGCATGTGCTTTCGGGCTTCATCAATAAATTTCTCTTGACGCGGGATTCCCATTGCTACCAAGAGAATGTCCGGCTTGATTTCCGCCAACTGCTTCGCCACGAATTCATTTTCCGACTCCGGAAAGTGTCCATGTTGCGCGCCGATAATGTTACAGCCCGGATACTTGATGATCATTCGCTCTTTGGCCGCTTCTGCAATACCAGGGGCTGCGCCGAGCAAATAAACCGAATAGCCCTTAGCCGCGCTCAAAGCCAACAAGCGATCCGCCAAATCAACCCCACTCACTCTTTCCGTAGATACTCCTTGTCTCCGCAAAGCCCAAATCACCCCATTACTATCCGCCGTGACCCAACTCGCATCTTGGTAAATTCGCATCAGGACAGAATCATCCTGCGCAATCACAATGCCCGAAGCATCTGCGGTCGCGACCAGATGCGAACCTCCAGACTGGATGAGCTTTTCAACCTGAACGACTGAATCCTCGAGCGATGCAATACAAACAGGTACCCCCAAGATCTCCCGTCGATCCCCCAATTTCGAAATCGCGCTTGCCACCATCACTCTCTCTGCCAATAATAGACGCAACAGCCCGGGCAATGATGCCATTCCTGGGCGGAATTGCGTAGAATGGAGACGAACTATGGCAACTGCGGTCGCGCCGAAGACAATCCGATTTGAAATCAAACGTCAGGAGAACAACTCCGCCAAGGCGTTTTGGCACACATTCGAGACTCCTTACAAGGAAGACATGAATGTGATCTCCACTCTCATGGAGATTCGGAAAAACCCCATCACGACTGATGGGCAGGCCGTCGAACCCGTCGCATGGGAAGCCGCATGTCTTGAAGAAGTCTGCGGTACTTGCACCATGTACGTCAACGGACACATTCGCCAAGCATGCACGGCGTTGATTGACGAAGTCGCCGAGCAGCGCGGCGATGTGATGTTCGTCAAACTCGAACCGATGAGCAAGTTCCCTATCATCCGTGACCTCATCGTTGACCGCAGCAAGATGTTTGAAAATTTGATCAAAGTCAAAGCGTGGGTTCCAATTGATGGATCTTACGACCTCGGAATGGCTCAACCACAAGATGACCATGTTCGCAAACTACGCTATGACCTCAGTCGGTGCATGACTTGTGGATGCTGTGTCGAAGCTTGCCCCCAAGTCAATGAGCGAACAGAGTTTGTCGGGCCAGCGGCAATAGCCCAAGCTCTCTTGTTCAATCTTCACCCTGTCGGAAAAACTTTTGAAAATGACCGCCTCGATTTCCTAACCACCGAAGAAGGCATTACAAACTGCGGCAACGCACAAAACTGCGTCAAAGTCTGCCCCAATGAAGTGCCGCTAACTCTCGCCATTGCGGAAATGAACCGCCAAACGACGGTTTATAAGATCAAAAAATTCCTCGGAATGACGCGATAATCATCTCTTAGACTCATTGCCCGAACCTCCCAAGTGAGAATCGGGCGATTTCATTCGTCTAGGAAAGTAGAATCGGAAAACCAACGCTATGCTGAACTTGATTGCCCTCCTCGCCATCTCGCCCAACCAAGCGGAAGCCCCAGAAATTTCTGTAAAGCTTGATCAAACTGCGGGAATCGCTGGTGGCCCCGTTCGTGGAACGGCAACAATTACCTTTGCACCAGGCCTTCATGGATACCAAAATCCTCCAAGTCAAGAATATCAAATCCCAGTTGCTGTCAGCGTCGGTGAAGAGTCTTTCAAGCCCGTTAAGATTAAGTACCCGGTCGGTGAAGAACATAAAGTTGGGGGTGAGAATGAGGCCTCTCGGACCTATTCTGGAACTGTTTCTATACCGTTTGTATTAAAGTCCCCAGCAAAGCCGGGCAAACACACCATTTCGGTCAAAGTCCGCTATCAGCAGTGCACAGACTCAATGTGCTTTGCTCCAAAAACTACAACTCAAGCCGTCGAATTCACGACCAAAGCCGCCCCAAAAGGATGGACGATCGTGAGTGGCGCGGCCATTTGGGCAAAAGCATTGTCCGAACTCAAATAGACCATGAACCGACTCAAAAGACTCCTCACTGTCGCAATTTTTGCGATTCTCAGCGTTTTCGCGCTTGCCCAACAAGAGCCCGCTGAGCAAACGGTCGAGAGCGGCAAGATCACTTGGTCAGTTGAACTCAAAAACCCTGATACTCGGGTAGGTGAAACCACGCAGCTTATTGTCACCGGGAATTTGCCCGAGGGATGGCACACCTATGGCCCCCAACTCCAATACGAAGATATGTTTATTCCAATGACGGTCAAAGTCGATCTGGACAACAACATCGCCGCCCGGGAAGGTGATCTCGTCCTCCCTCCCGCTCATGTCTTGCGCGATCCAGGTTTCGATAAGCCCGTTGCATGGTACGAAAAGGAGTTCAAATTTGCCGTTCCTGTTCGCATTACCGGAAATGGAAGTCCTCAAATTCAAGTTCAAATCCGGGCTCAGGCGTGCGACGACAAAGGCTGTGACGCCCCTAAACGCGCAACTCTCGGCGTTCCCTTTGCTCCAGCGGCTGGTGAAGCCCGACCGGACCGCTCTGAACCTGACCTTGCCGATGTTGAGCAATCCGCCAACTTCGTCATGCCTGCCGACGACGAGTCCACGGCCAACTCCACCGTGATGGAAAACGCCTTGAAAGGCATTGCACCCGGCGAAAGCGAAGAGGAACAATCGAAGCCAACTGATGCCACATCGAAAGAAATTGACGATGCAAAGGCGCAAGGGCTTGTTCCATTTCTTTTGATCAGCTTTGTCGCCGGACTCCTCGCCCTTCTGACCCCTTGCGTCTGGCCCATGATCCCGATTACGGTCAGTTATTTCACCAAGAAATCCGAGGAAGGCCCGGGAGCCGTCATGAAGTACGCCATCGCCTATTGCCTGGGCATTATCGGAACATTCGTCGGCCTTGGGCTCATCATCACGCTGATTTTTGGAGCCTCCGGAATCCAACGACTTGCCGCCAGCCCAATCGCTAACGGACTGCTCGCAATCCTTTTCATTGTTCTTGCGATCAACCTCTTTGGCGTATTTGAAATCCGGGTTCCAACGAGGTTCGTCAACAAAGCGCAATCCAAGTCGAAAACCGCCGGTTTCGCTGCGCCCATTCTCCTCGGGTTCGTTTTCAGCCTCACAACATTCACTTGCACCGTTCCGTTCGTCGGGACAATTCTTGTGACAGCGACGAGCGGCAGTTTGCTCTACCCAATCCTAGGCATGACCGCATTCAGCCTCGCGTTTGCGATTCCCTTCTTCCTCCTCGCAATCTTGCCCAACGGCCTCAAGAAACTCCCTAAATCCGGCTCTTGGCTCAATGCAGTGAAGTCATATATGGGCTTTCTTGAACTTGCTGCTGCAATGAAGTTCGTCAGCAACGTTGATGTCATTGTCAACGACCCTCTGTGGTTGCCTTTCCAATCCTTCGGCGCGGTTTGGTTCACGATCTTCGCCGTCGCCGCGTTGTACCTGTTTGGTGTTGTAAAAATGCCCCACCAAGATGGTGCCGCTATTGGACTCGGACGCAAGGTATTTGCCTTCGCCAACGTTGGGATCGCACTTTGGCTCCTCGCCGGAATTTCCAATGCCCAAATCCTTGGCCCTATGGTCGGGTTCTATCCTCCCAAGCAAAGCGGTGAAGGGACGGGAAGCATTGTTTGGAATGAAAACCGCGCCGCCGTTGAAGCCACCGCGCTCGCCGAAGGCAAACCCATATTTATAAACTTCACGGGCAAAACCTGCACCAACTGTCGAGTCATGGAGTACCAGAGATTCCCGACAAAACCGTACATGGATGAACTAAACAAATTTGCCCTCATGGAGCTTTACACCGACCGGGAAACGGCCGAAGACGAAGCAAACGCAAAGTTCCGAGAAGAACTCACCGGATCAGCTACGAACCCGACTTACGCAATCACTAAGCCGGATGGAACGTTGGTCAGCGTGTATCAAGGCATGGCGAAAACCGATGCGGACTTCATCAAGTGGATGCAAGAGAACTATACTGAAGCCCTCAAGTGAAATCCGTCTCAAACCCCATCCAAGTAAAAAATCTCACAATCGGCAACGGCCCGCTCGTGCTTATAGCTGGGCCATGCCTTGCCGAAAGTAAAGACCTTTGCGATCAAATCGCTGGTACGCTGAAAGAAACTACAACCGCATTGGGCATTCCCTATATCTTTAAAGCCAGTTTTGATAAAGCCAACCGAACATCGGCAAATTCTAAAAGGGGACAAGGTATGGAAGCAGGGTTGGAAATTCTCCGCGATATTGCAACCATGTTCGACCTACCCGTAACGACTGATCTTCACGATGCGCACCAAGCTGAAGAGGTTGCTGCGTCGGTCGATCTTCTCCAAGTCCCTGCATTTCTTTCTCGCCAAAGTGACCTTCTCGAAGCATGCGCCCGAACCGGCAAACCAGTTAACGTCAAAAAGGGTCAATTTCTTGCTCCGTGGGATACCAAAAACATTGTTGAAAAATTAGAAGCCTTCAAAGCGAAAGGAATAATGCTCACGGATCGCGGGACGAGTTTTGGATACAACACTCTCGTTGTTGACATGCCCGGATTGGAGATCATGCGAAGCTATGGCGTTCCCGTCTGCTTTGATGCGACTCACTCGGCCCAACGACCCGGCGGGGCCGGAACTTCAACTGGCGGTAATCGTGACTCCATCCCGGCCATGGCCCGTGCCGCCGTTGCGGTGGGTATCGACGCCCTCTTCTTAGAAATCCACCCCGATCCTGCAAACGCCGCAAGCGACGCTGCTACCCAGTGGCCCCTCAACCGGGCAACCGAGTTATTGGAACAGCTCCTCGCGGTCGACCAAACCCGCCGCAAATTCGACTAAACCAGCCATAATCACACCCAGGCAAATGAACGAATTGCAATTGCGTGGCGCACTTTGTGAAGTCGGGCGGAGGCTTTGGCAACGCAACCTTCTTGGCGGTGCGGAAGGCAATATTTCCTGCCGTTTGAGTCCCCGGCAACTCCTCATTACCCCATCGGGTGTGAGTAAAGGCCACCTCAAACCAAACGATCTTCTCATCATTGATCTTAAAGGTGAGATCATCAAAGGCGATGGAAAAGTCAGCAGCGAATACCGACTTCATACGGCGATTTATGCCGATCGATCGGATTGCCAAGCCGTAGTTCATGCCCATCCGCCAGTTGCAACCGGTTTTGCGTTGGCAGGAGAAGAAATTCCTGACAATCTTCTCCCCGAAAGTGCGGTTGTCCTTGGAAGTGTTGCGACGGTGCCTTTTGCCATGCCCGGGACAGATGCGATGGCAGAAGCGATCCACCCCCTCATCGCCGATCACAAAACCTTTCTCCTCGCTAACCATGGTGCAGCAGCGATGGGCAAAGATCTATATGATGCCTGTTTCCGAATGGAAACGCTGGAGCGTGTAGCAACCGTCATCCTCCATGCCCGCAATCTTGGTGGTCCCCGACCGCTTCCGAATAGCGACTTCGATTACCTCCTGAACACCGCCCTGAACGGACAACTGAACTAATGAGCCAAAAATTTCAAGCCCCCCGAGGCACCAACGACATCATCCCTGCCCCATTTCAAAAGGATCCTATCTTTGAAATTCATCGGTGGCAGTTTGTCGAAGCTCAGTTCCTCCTCAATGCATGGAATTACGGCTATCAGGAAGTTCGGACACCGATGTTCGAGGATATTGAACTTTTCATTCGATCAAGCGGCGAAGCCAGTGAAGTCGTGAACAAAGAGATGTATGATTTCTACGATAAAGGTGAACGTCATATTGCTCTGAAGCCCGAAGGTACTGCGCCCGTCATGCGTGCCTTTTTGGAACACGGCATGGGCAACCTTGGCACCCCCAACCGTTTGTGTTACATCAATCACAGTTTCCGATACGGTCGACCCGGAAAAGGACGATATCGTCAACTCCACCAACTCGGAATGGAAATCGTCGGCTCGGCATCGCCGTTTGCCGATGCTGAAATCATTACGGCAACGCATGATTTCTTTAGCCGAGTGGGGATCGACTCCGCGAGAGTGATGATTAATTGCATTGGCGACTTCACGGCGCGATCAAAATTCAGCGAGGCGATTCTCGACCACATTTCCAGCTATCTTTCCGATCAGGACACCGAAACTCGCGCAAAGTTGGAACGAAATCCTGTACGGCTCCTAGACACCAAGGAGTCTCCGCTGCGGGCAGCCCTCCAAGGACTTGCCCCGATCACGGACTTCATCAGCGACGAGAGTAAAGCAAATTTCGATCAAGTTCAAGCGGAGTTAACCGATAGCGAGATTCCATTCACCATCGACCCGATGATTGTTCGGGGCCTAGACTACTACAACGACACCGTTTTTGAATTCATTGATGATGATCTCGAGGGGCTGAGCCTATGCGGAGGTGGTCGCTATGACGCACTGATCGAACAGATTGGAGGAAAACCAACCCCCGCCGCTGGGGTCGGGATCGGGCTAGAACGCCTCCTTCTCACATTAGAGCAAAAGCAACTCAAACTTGAAGCTCCGCAGATCGATAGCTTTATCGTTGCCGCCACAGAGGGCGCGCGGTCCCAAGTCCGCCAACTCGCGGCCGAGCTCCGCGCAAACGACATCTCATGTGTGATTGATATTGACGATCGCAACATCAAGCAACAATTCAAGTCTGCCGACCGCACTAATGCGATCTATTCGCTGATTCTTGGTGATGATGAACTCAAAATGAACACAGTAACAATCAAGAATATGGCAACCCAGGAACAACATTCAATTAAGCAAACCGAATTGCTGGACTGGCTTGCCTCCTCGCTTGTGCAGGATGAAGATGACGAATGAAGCTGACCGTTGCAACACTTCTGACTCTATCCGTTGCGATTGCTTCGGCTCAACTACCCGATGTCATCGTCTCAGTTGATGCACGGCCCACATTTCTCCTCGGAGAAGGCCGCAACAGCCAGTTGCGGTGGTTTGATGCTTATGGTAATCCAAGCCTTGTCGGATTCAAGGCTCGACTTGAAAACGGAAACCGCATAACAGTCACTCAAAGACTCGCCAAGCAACTTTCTGACGGTGATCCCGACCACACCGACGAGTTCTATCTCGAAGCCCCCGGGGAATGGAGGTTTGGCAAACAGGTCCTGCCGTTCGGTCAAAAGAAACTCCTCCGGGAAACCGCCCTTGCCTTCAAACTGCGTACAAACCTTGCGTTTGAGGAAGCACCCTTAGAAATCGCCGTTGTGGATGCCGGCAAAGGGCGTCAACGGGGGGTAATCGGGCGCATCGGTTCAAATGCTGGCCTAAGCTTTGCCTTTGGCGAGCACTTTGGGATCCAAGACTCAGCGTTTTCAATTCTTCGCCAAGACCTTGGCGGGCTTGGACGAAGTCGGGGGTACCGCACAGTGATTGGTGCCGATTCCCAGATTTTTGCATACCCATTGACATTCGAGAGTGAAATTGTTGCATTGCGTCAAGGCCATACCCCACTGGATTTCGACGCGACTTATACCGATATTCGGGCCATTTATCAGTTCCCTAACGGTCGTGATAAGTTCTCGCTTGCATGGGCTCGGGAGTGGAATGAAGCAATCAATTCCTTCCGACTAGATGGAGAGTTTGTCCTGGCCCCTCAAGTCGTCCTTATGCCACACCTGCGCTTTGGCTCATCCGGCTTGAACCAATTTGGAACGTCCATTCGACTAAGGTTGTAAACTAAACTTGATGTTCGCTGGCACTCTTTCCGTACTTGGCATACTCGTCCTCGGTGCTCTGGTGATCGGTTTGGGTGCGTTCATTTTGCTCATTTCTCAACGAAAAGGAACCGTGCACCCCTCAGAACTCACCAGCGAAAGTCGCCAGATTATCCGCCCCCTCCGCCAAGCCGTTGAATCTTTTGAATCAGTCATCAAAGCAAACCCAAATGTTGACGCCGCCAAAATTTTGGGCAGTCAAGCGCAAGTAACCGCCCGAAGAACTCTTGAGGAAGCATCTCGTATGATGGCGAACCGGGATCAGCTGGTTCAGCTCGCCCGAAGATTAGAGGCGCAAAAACTTGATCCCGCTTCCCCACTCGATACAATCGATTCAATTGACCAACGCATTCACGAAGCCACTCGCGCCGTGGATCAGCTCACTCTTAAAATCACCCAAGCGGCAACCCAAACAGAAATCCCTACGTTGGACAATGAGAACGATCTTGATGACCTCGTTTCTCGTCTCCAAAACATTAGCCAATCATTTGACGAAGTCAATCAGTCCATCAATCAAACATCATGAGCGAAGCAAAACGCGCCTATAACGTCCTCCGAGCCTTCGTCAACAATGAATGGGAACGAGTCAAAGGGCTCGACCTCCAAAACGCTTGGCGAGAACTCGATGCCCCTATCGGTGAACAACCGCACCAAACAGAAGAACAAGCCAACCCAATCTCTAGCATGGAACCAACAGAACTCGAAGCCAATGCACGCACTATTCTAAACGTCACCGCAAAAGCGAGTTTTGATGAAATCCGCAAAGCTTTTGAAAAAATCAATCACCGAGTCCAACCGCAGAACTTTGAAAGTGGCACCGACGAAGCCCGCCACGCCCAAGAGCTCCTGCGAAAAGCAACCTGGGCTTACCAATATCTCACGAAAGACATGAGTGCCGCCGAACGACGATTCCGCAGTTTGGAACTCGATTAACCATGAAAAAAGAAAACTTGATTCTTGTTGTCATCGCGCTTGGATTCCTCTTTCTGGTGTTGGAAACTCGCCATTCCCATGCGGGTACGTGGGGTAACCACCCGACAGCGTACATCCCGGTCGCCGCGTGTGGCCTGGGATTCCTTGTTTGCCTTGCTGGGCTAGCTGCTGAGAAAAAGCTGGCCACTGCTCTTGGATTCATCATGATCGGCTTATCCGCCGTCGGCCCCTTGGGAGTTTTCTATCACACCAAAGGGGATTTTCAACAGCTCCAAACTATGCTCACGTCAAATGTCAGAGAAGAGCGACTGCTCCGACAAGATAATCAAATGGGTGGCCCATTCGCCGAAAAACCCTTACTGGCACCGATGAGCATTAGCGGACTTGCCCTTATTTCTGGGATTCTAATCCTCGGAAATCGGCGGAAAAGTTAGCCTTCCCGAATGCCATAATCCAGGCATGTCATTTAAGGTTGCCGTTTTGCCCGGCGATGGAATTGGACCGGAAGTAACGGCGGAGGCCGTCAAAGTTCTCAAAGCAACGGGCCTCAGCATAGAGTTTGAAGAAGCCCCCTTCGGTGGAGCCGGGTACGACGACTGCGGTGAACCTCTCCCGACCAAAACCCTTGATCTCTGCAAGGCGAGCGATGCAATCCTTCTTGGCGCAGTGGGCGGACCAAAATGGGACAACCTCGAACCCATCACAAAACGCCCGGAGATCGGAGGGCTTCTTCCTATTCGCCGAGAACTCAATCTTTACGCTAACCTCCGCCCCGCCAAAACCCTCAAACCGCTGATCCACGCTTCACCGCTTAAGGAAGGCCGAAGCATGATGGATTTGATTGTCGTCCGCGAATTAACTGGGGGTATTTATTTTGGTGAGCCGCGAGGTCGGAGAGACAACGGCGATACGGCATATGATACATGCCTCTACACTCGTGCCGAAGTTGACCGAATCACCCGACGAGGATTTGAAATCGCTTTGCAACGGGGTCGAAAACTTTGTGCAGTAGACAAAAGCAATGTCCTAGAAACCAGCCGGCTTTGGCGAGAAGTCGTCACCGAAATAGCCACCGAATTTCCCCAAGTCTCAACCAGTTTCATGCTGATTGACAACTGTGCCATGCAATTGATCCGGGATCCCGGTCAGTTCGATGTCATTCTCACTGAGAATATGTTCGGCGACATTTTGAGCGACGAAGCGTCAATGATTACTGGATCACTTGGGCTCCTTCCGAGCGCATCCATCAGCGATCCGAAAAACGGTGTTGTTTTTGGTCTTTATGAGCCAGTTCATGGTTCAGCACCCGATATTGCTGGTCAGGGCCGAGCAAACCCCTTAGCCGCAATCCTGAGCGCGGCGATGATGCTTCAGTACACTTTCAACGATACAGAGTCAGCATTGCGAATAGAAAATGCGGTTGAGGCTGCCCTCAATCAGAAGCTCCGCACGGCGGACATATTTGAAAAAGGAACCGAGATCATCACCACTTCCGAGATGGGTGATGCCATTGTCCGAGAATTAATGGCCTAAGGATTCAAAGTGAAGTGGGGTGCCTTACTCAAGGGCACCCCAACAACACTGGATGGGGATGAAATCAATCTAATCTGTGCTGGAGTGTTTTGAGCGAGAGCCGATCAACCCCTGTTTTTCGCGTCGTCTTCGCCGCAAAAGCAATGCTTCCCTTGCCAGATCAAGGTGGTACAGAGCCGTTGCATTTTCCTCGCACGAAAGCTCGCGCCCCTGGAAATCCAACAGCTTTTCTTGCAGAACTCCGATGACATCTTCAATTCGACATCCGTTCGTTCCAACATGATCAGGGTCACCCCCATGTTGAAATTGTATTCTGATGAACTCCGACTCGATGAGGGCATCGCTGCCGTCCATGTGACGGAACTTCTCCATGTTTTCACTCATATTCGCAACTAGCGCTAATGAGCTCGTTAGTGGATTGTCTCAGATCGGAATTCTTTCCGTTTCGACTTCAGTTTCAAGATCGTTTCAGTAAGCTGAGCAATCTCTTTTCGTCGTCCCGGGCCAAGCGTTTCCATTTCGTTTGAAGACAGTCGCTTAAACGATGCTTCCATCCGGTCGCGGATCATGCCGGCTTCATCAACCAATTCTTCAAACTTTGTTGCCTTTTCTTGCGTTGGGACTTCAGATCGCTCAACAATGCTGGCTTTCCGCATAATCTGGCTCACGAAGCTCATCTGGTCACCTCAACAACTACGAACGGGCCTGATTGTTTTGTGGTTTTCATGGTGTCTTGATTGCGCCTACGAGGTTAGCTGCCGGGTTAGGTTCAAGATTGACCTGAGCGAATCCTTCGCTCTTCACCCCTGCTAGTTCCTAGCGGTGGTTCCCCCGTTCTGGGCATTGCCCAAATTCGACGTACCTAAATTCTACCAGATTTCAATCAAGTTTAGTTTGCAACGAAAAAGGATATGCCCTGCTCGTCCTTCCCGTTGCTGATCTTGCCCTGGAACGACTCGTCCATCAAAATTTCGTAATCCTTGGTCGCCAAGTACCGGGCCGTGATCTCAACCAAGTTGTCTTCATAGATGCGGAATCGAACATAGTTGTGAACGGTTCCGTAGCTAGGATGTGCAATCAAAACGGTCTTAGATGTCGCGATGTAGGCTTTTTCATTCTTCACAACCCCACGATCAAACCACTCCCAACTGTCAATTTTCATCCCACCAATCGCCTTGGGTGCGGGCACCACGTCATCGCCCAAAAACAAGAACGTTTTGGAGTAATCCACGACAACCTTGACCTCATTTCCAGCTTTCAGAGCCGATAGGACATCCTCAAATGAGTTGAGTCGAGAAGGTGCCAGTGCAACCGCTGCCAAAACAAGGGGAAGTGTGGAAATCACAGTTGCATTATGCAACGGATTCCCATGAGTCCTGTATAATTAGACAGTGATCAAAATACGTGAACTGCTTCCCGCCTGCATCCTCGTCATGGTGACTTGCCAAGGATGGGCAAGTTCTGCTCCTCAAGAAGTCACATTTCCAGGAAAAGGTATGGAACTGAGTGGAACATTGACTATCTCCTCAGATGCCAAACAAGCTCCTGCAGTCCTCCTTATGCCCGGCAGCGGCCCAACGGATCGGAATGGCAACCAACCCGGATTGCAGACCAATCTTCTCTTGGATCTCAGCGGTTCACTTGTAAAGAATGGCTATGCCACACTTCGATTCGACAAGCGACCGGTGGCTCGGTACCAGAGCGTTTGGCCGAAAACGAATCCGGAGATCAGCAAATTTTTCAGCTTTGAAAATCACCTTGCCGATGCCAAAGCCGCCTACGAATTTCTCAAATCCCGCCCCGAAGTAAACCCCGAAAGGATTTATATCCTCGGTCACAGCGAAGGTGGATTAATCGCCAATCAAATTGCTCCTGATCTCAAACCCGCCGGACTCATTCTCCTTGGATCTCCGGGCCGCTCTATGGCAGAAATTCTTCGCGACCAGCTGATGAGAAGCATTTCCGCTATCCAAGACGAATCGCTCAAGAAAACACTGACATCCGACCTTGATCGAGCATTGACCCAACTCACAAAGGAACCGGTAAGTCCAACTGATTTACATCCAGGATTGCAATCACTGTTCAGTCCTACAAACGCAGATATCCTCCACGGCTACTTCACGTCCGATCCGATCGCAAAGGCAAAGCACTATGCAGGCCGTGTGTTCATCGCGAACGGTGAAATGGACGTTCAAATCAGCGCCATCTCAGACGCTCAGCCGCTTCACGAAGCCTACGGAGCAAAATCCCATCTTGAAGTTATTCCCAATGCCAGCCATAACTTCAAATCCGTGACCAAACCGACAGACCCCGGCTTCGCCGGTCCAGTTCATCCCAAACTCATTACAAGTCTGCTCGATTGGCTAAAAGTCAAATAGAAAACCACCGAAAATCAGCTCGTGCCCCAAACTAAACGAGCCGGTTTCACTCTCACGGAGATGCTCTACGCGTCGTTTGTGGGCACAATTTTGCTCGGAAGTTCTTCGAGTCTCTACTTCCTTGTCTCAAAGCGTACAAATGAAGACGCTGGTCTCAACCTCGCAATCGCTCAATCCACTCAGCTCGCAGATGAAATGCAGGAAGTCATCGAAAACGCCTTGACCTGTTCAGTTGGTTCTTCGGGTAAGCGGAGTTACATGAGCTGCACTTTGCCCACCAACGGAACAGATCAAGACAACGACGGGGTCATGGATCGTTTTCCGCCAGCCTCAATCACGCCGGATGGACTGCCCCAATATATGGCAGGTCAAACTGTCGCCTTTTACTGGAGCGACAATTCTGGAGAAATCTCCACAGGAGGCACCTTCAAAGATGGCCCGGACTTGTGGCGAAGTTTCAGTGCTTCAACGGGTGGGAATACCGGAGCCGATCGATTCTGGTCACGAATCGGTGATACCACGCGTTGGACTCTAATTGACGATGTCAACTTAATGACCGACTTTGGCAACCGATCGACCACCATAACGATCAAATCTCGGGTCCTCAACCGATCCCCTCGCCGAGCGACTTCCTCCGACGCTCCAGATCAAAAAGCCGAATACACCCTGACCCGAGTCATCCCGTGGCGCAACGCTAATTAAATCGCCTGATTCTTCTTAGGATCAACCAAGGCGCGCAAGCCATCGCCGACAAAATTTAGCGCAAAGATCGTCAGCGAGAGGATCAAACAAGGCCACAAAAGCATCAGAGGATAGGAGTTCTTGTTCAAGTTCCCCACCGCAATCATTTGTCCCCAACTCGGTTCGGGAGGCTGAACTCCAATCCCAAGAAAACTTAGCGTACTCTCCGCCAAGATGGTCGCAGCAACATCCACCATCATGACCGCGAGAATGACCCCCCAGAGGTGCGGCAAGATGTGCTTGATAACTAAGTAAGGGGTTTTCGCACCCATCGCCTGAGCCGCCACAACAAATTCCCGATCTTTAAGCGTGGCAATCTGGTTCTTCACCAACCGGGCCATCGCGGGCCATGCCGTGAATGACAAACCTATGATTACCGGGCCAACACCCATCTGGAAGACACCAACGATCATGATCGCAAGTAGCAAATCTGGGAATGCAAACATTCCATCTGTGAACCGCTGAATCGGAATGCTGATCCATTTCGGCGCATAAACACTTGCAACGCCAACGATCAAGCCCACTGTCACCGCAATACTTTGAACAACCAGTCCAATGACCAACGAGGTTCGCGCACCGTATGCCAACCTCGCAAAAATGTCCCGACCTTGCTCATCGGTTCCAAACCAGAACTGATCGCTCGGATAAAGGAATGGCCCTCCGACTTTAACGTCAAAAGGATGCCGCATGTTCGGCCCGACAATGGCAAAAATCACGAGCAAAACCAAGTAACCAACCCCAATCCAGAAAAGTGGACTCAAACCGGACTTCCGCTTCATACCTGACTCTCCCGAATTCTTGGGTCGACCATGGGAAGAACGAGATCAACCAGAAGATTTACAATAATAAACAAGAATCCCGTCACCAACGTTGTCGCCAAGATGAGAGGCGTATCTTTCTTTGTGATCGCATCAATCGCCAGGAACCCAATTCCTTTCACCAAGTAGGCGGTCTCAACGACAAAGGAACCAGTCAGCAAGTAGCCAAATGATGTCCCGATAGCGGTCAAAACTGGAATCAAAGCATTCCGAAAACAATGCACCGCATAAAGGCGAAATGGCGGCGTTCCTTTTGCTACTGAAAGCCGGACGAACTCCTGCTTCAACGTGTCAACCATGCTTGCCCGCATCAATCGAGTCAACGTCGCCATGGGACGAAGAGCGAGAACCACGACCGGAATAATCAAATAGAAAATCTCCGGCGCAACCTGCCGGTCAGGGAGTTCATAACTCGTGGGCAAAACATCAAGCTGCAAGGCAAATACGTAAACGAGAATTGGGAGAAGTACATAGTTTGGGATTGTCACCCCAAGAGTAGAAAAACTCAAGATCCCGCGATCCGCCAGCTTATTCTCACGGATCGCGGCGATCGTACCAAACAAAATCCCGAAGAAGGCAGCAAGACAAATCGCCATAACGGCTATCTTCATCGAAATCGGAAGCGATTCCGCCAACAGTTTGTTGATCGGAGTCGGAACGCCAACGGTTGTCTCACCAAATTCAAGTCGCGACGCATTTCCCAGGAATTCAACATAGCGAATCGGCCATGGCCGGTTGAGGCCCATTTCCTCACGCAGCTTTTCAACCTGAGCAAGCGAAGCTTTGTCCCCAGCTCGGGCGGTCGCTGCATCTCCAGGGGCAATCTCATCCGCAACAAACGTGATTAATGAAATAAACAGAAGGCTAACGAGCCCATAAAGGAGCCTCAACAAAATGGGCCGAGCAAAGCTCCAAAACTTTGCTCGGCTCCGATTCTGGGTCAGGGCAACTTCACTCACCGGATATCGAGACGGAAGTTACCTGATCACCGACCTCGATTCCTTCAACAATCTCCATCCCACGGACAACTTGCCCAAAAACTGTATAGCTTCCATCCAAAAACGGCTTCTTGTCCAGCATGATGTAGAACTGACTGTCCCCGTTCTTCGGATCATTCGGGGGAGTTGCCAGCCCAACTGCACCTTTGACGTGAGACTTGCCGGAATTCTCAACCGGAATTTTTGCCCCGCTACCACCTTGACCAATTGATGGATCCGTCATCGGCTTAGATTTTGTGTTCGGATCGCCAAATCTCACCAAGAACGGCCGAGGCTTATTTAAGACATCAAAGAACTTCTGCCCATTGTAAAAGCCGCTCTTGCTTAAACGAATGACGTGCCCCACGGTTTGCGGTGCCTCCGCGCGGAAAAGCTCGATGACGACTTGCCCCTTCCCTTCAACAGTCAACGTCATTTGCGGATTAGCCATCTTCAAGGGCGATGAAGAAAATCCCACCGGTGCGATCATCATCGCGACAGTTGCAATCGAGAGCATTCGGAAGTTCACGGCTGTTTTTTACCCCTAGTTACAGTTGAGACGACCCGCAACCCCAACTCGCATCACGGACTCAGCCAAACGGACTAACCCGGAACGGAGCAATCGAGCTTGGTATTCTGGTTTCATCATGGGTGCTTTTTCCGGGCCACGCGACTGGGGCCGTCTTTTGACCGCAATGCTCACGCCATTCAATTCGGATGGCTCACTTAACGAGTCAGAAGTGAAACGAATTGCCACGCACCTTGTTGATGTTCAAAAAAACGATGGAATCGTCGTAGCAGGAACCACCGGAGAATCTCCTACTTTGAGTGACGAAGAAAAACTTCGCCTACTTGAATTGACGCTTGAAGCCGTAGGTGACCGGGCAGCGGTTGTGATGGGAACAGGCAGTTACGACACACAGCATTCAATCCACCTCACTAAAAAAGCTGAAAAAACTGGAGCACACGGGATCATGCTCGTCAACCCGTACTACAGTCGCCCAGGACAGCGCGGACTTCACGCCCACTTTTCAACTATCGCCGGCGAAACGAGTCTCCCAGTGATGCTTTATAACATCCAACCTCGGTCGGCGATCAACTTGGACACCATCACCCTATTGGAACTCGCCCAAATCCCCAATATCGTTGCTGTGAAAGAAGCAAGCGGCAACATCGCTCAAATCAGTGATGTCATTCGCCTTGCCCCCGCCGGATTTAGAGTTTATAGTGGAGATGATGCTCTTCTGCTCCCCCTTCTCGCACTCGGCGGCTACGGTCTGGTGAGCGTTTCAGCTCATGCAGTAGGTCATCAGTTCAAAGAAATGATCGAGGTTTTTGCGAGCGATCCAGCTCGGGCTCGAGCGATTCACCACCATCTCACCCCATTTATTCAGGCCGTCTTTAGTGCCCCCAGCCCAACCCCAATCAAAGCCGTTCTCGCCAGTCAAGGGTTTGACTGCGAAAGAGTTCGGCTGCCCCTTGTCGAATTGACCCCTGAAGAAAAAGCCACGATCATCAGTTCTCTTCCCAGTTAAGTGAGACCTAACTCTGCGAATTTTTTCGCATCCAAGCCGTCTTCAACTCTAGTACAATCGTACTGAACGGTAGGTCAATTATGAGTCAATGGTTTAGAACACAAAGTCCTGCAATGAAAGAAGAGTTTTTCACCCAGGCAACGCCGATGGCGGGCGCGGGCGAAATGTCCCTAAATGGCACAATCGCCAAGTCGGGGCTCCTTCTCGCCATCACGATGGTCATGGCAGTTGTAGGCTATGTCGCCCAACAACCTGCGATTGGAATCGGATGTTTCTTCATCGCTCTGGTCATCGGAATCGCCGGAGTTTTCAAACGCGAATGGGCAATGCCAATCAGCCTGGTCTACGCCCCGCTTATGGGTTTCGCTTTGGGAACAATTTCCATGTTCTATGCCATGGAATTTGCAGATACACAATATAAAGGAATCGTCCCCATGGCGGTCGCGGCAACCTTCGTCGTTTTTGGGACAATGTTGACGCTCTATGCAACTCGGGTCATTCGGGTAACCGAAACCTTCCGAACGGTCGTCATGGGTGCAACCCTAGCCATCTGTGTTTTCTACTTAGGAACCCTTGCAATCAGCTTCTTCAACCCTGGCATATACAATGCATTGCCGGTGTTCGGCTCTGGTCCTATCGGAATAGGCTTTAGCGTTTTCGTGATCATTCTTGCCGCCATGAATCTTGCAACAGACTTTGATCTGATCGAGCGTGGCGTTCAAGCCCGAGCCCCCAAGTACATGGAGTGGTACGGAGCATTTGCCCTCCTCATCACACTCGTCTGGCTCTATATCGAAATTCTTCGATTGATCAGCAAGCTTGCCCGAAGATAGTCGCTGTAATAAAAGCCCCGCTGACCCATTGCGATCAGCGGGGCTTTTTCATGTCTGAGTTACTCAGTTCTCAGGGCTTCGATCGGGCTCAAACTACTTGCCCGGGCCGCGGGATAGAGTCCAAAGATCACTCCAATAATCGCCGAAATCGTGGTCGAAGTTATTGCCGCTCCCAAGGGGAAGATCATTTGCAAACCACCTTCGCTCGGAATTTTTGCCTGTGCCGTACCGAAAGAAATCAACTGGCCAAAGACAAACGCCACACCCATCCCAATAAACCCGCCGACAATCGAGAGCATCACTGCTTCGACCAGGAACTGAATCATGATGCTTCCGCGCTTGGCCCCCACCGCTTTTCGAAGACCAACTTCGCGAGTCCGCTCGGTGACCGAGACAAGCATGATATTCATAATCCCAATTCCGCCGACCAGCAACGATAACGCCGCAATCCCGGCGAGAACGGCTCCTGCACCGCCCAGAATGCCGCCGAAGACATTCATGATGGATTCTCGACTATCCAGCCGATAGACGCGCTTTCCGCCCGATTTCTGCATCAACACGCGCCAAGCATCATCCATTGCGGCATTGACAGAAATTCCCGGTTTCGGGCGAGTCATCAAGTAACTGATCTGATTCCCACCAATCCACTTATCCTGCGCGGTCGTGAGTGGAACATAGATATCTTTTTTCGTGCTCCGGCCCATCATCTCAACGGACTCACTGATCCCAACAACTTCAAGCGTGATGCCTGGAAAAGTAATCATCTTTCCCAAAGCATTCTCGCCGGGGAAAAGTTTGTTTGCAACATCTTCCCCTATCACACAAACGTTAGCTCGATTGATTGAGTCTTCTTCAGTAAGCTGTCGCCCTTCTTGGGCACCAAGTCGGTTGAGCTCCGCATAGTACTGGTCAACACCTTGTACACTTGCATCTTTCATGCTGCGATCAAGGTAGCTCGCCTTCTGATTGCCTACCTGAAAAATAGCCGAAACGATGTCAAGGGTCGTGGCCTGAGACATCAGTAATGCAAGATCCGAATTTTCCATCCCTTCTATCTGAGAATTTCGATCAACTCGGTCAGACCCACCATCATAAAACATAAAGATCGTATCTGAGCCTAGCTTCTGAAACTCGTTCTTGATGTAGAACTGAAACCCGTTCGAGATCATCGAAATCAGAGTAACGCTCATAACCCCGATAATCACACCAAGCATCGTCAAGAATGCCCGCAGTTTGTGAAGCCGGAGCATATCGAACGCAATTCGGAATGATTCAAAAACATTCATGGATTACTCTGCCGCCTGACCAGATGACTCTTCGCCTTCGGCCGGCGCTTCCTCTTCCTCGTCGCCATCATTAAATTGCATGACCCCTTGCCTTTCTGGCCCGTTAAAAGGTGGTCGGACAAGCTTTTGCCCTACCTTCAACCCTTTTGTAACTTCAATAAAGGCAAGGTCACGAACTCCAATCTCAATATATTGTTTATCCCCCTCCAAAGTCGGGGGGGCACCCATCACGCCTGGTTTGGGCTTCTCGTTCGGATCAAAAAGCATGACAAACGCTCCCTTTCCATCTTCTCCAAGATAAGCAAGTGGAACCCGTAGTACATTCGTTGCTTTCTGCGGTGTCATCTCGCACTTAGCCGACATCCCACTTTTTAGGCTATCACTGACCCGATCCAATGTCACTTCAACCTCATACTTGACAACCGGATCGCCACCGACCCCGGCAGCATTCTCAATTTGCGCTGGAGAAATCTTGGTCACTCGTCCTGAAAAATCAGTTCCCGGCAAGGCATCCACCGTTATTTTTGAGTCCATATCCTCCTCAAGCCGAGCAACATCAATTTCGTTGATCTGCAAGCGAACAAACATCTTGGAGCGATCTTCTACCTTCACAATGGGTGAACCGGCGGAGAATGAACTCAATGCGTTGACCAATTCGCCTTGCTGAACAAATCGTCTTGTAACAATGCCTGTAATGGGAGCGCGCACTTCAGTTTCTCCCAATAATCGCATAGAGTCGTCAAGCGAAGATTGAATTTGAGAGACGTTTGCCTGCGATCCACGCTTTTGTTCCAACAGCGAGTCAACATCCCTCAACGCAACTTCTGCATCGCGAACATTCTGCAAAGCAGTTTCGTAATCCTGCCGCTTGGTTACATCAACAATGGAGTTTGCCTTCGCACGATCCAAGTCGGCCTTCGCTTGCTTGACTCTTTCTTGCTGCTGTTCTCGCTCAAGCCGTTGCTCGTTGTCCAAACGCTGCAGAGCTTCCCGAGCCTGCCGAGCTCGTGTTTGCGCAAGTTCGAGATTCAACTGCGATTGCTCGACTTCACGCTTACTGACATATCCCTTTTCGAACAGCCCTTTCTGCCGGTCATTCTCAATGGTTGCATTCCTAAGATTATTCTCTGCATCCTCTTTGGCATTCTCCCCTTGGGTGCGGGCATTCGGATGAGTGACTTTAGATAGCACTTCAAGTGCCTTTTGAGCATTTGCAAGCCCAGTCTCGGCGGAGCGCACATTTGCATTGGTAAGTTGCGGCTGAGCTTTCAACTCCGCTTCCAGTTGTTTTACACGAAGACGAGCACGCTGCAGACTCGTCTGAACGGTGACTCTTCGTTGGGCAATCTCAACATCTAGTCTTCGAACTGAGCTAACCGCTCCATCTAGTTGAGCTCGATTTTGCTCAACTTGTAATTCGGTTTGTTGTGGATCAATAACCGCAATCAAATCACCCTTTTGAACATAATCGCCTTCATCAACCAGCAATTTAGCGACCCGACCCCCCACTTGGCTTTTCACCTCAACCGTGGTCAGCGCTTCTAATGAGCCTGTCTCAACTACTTTGATTGAGACATCGCCTTGGGTCACCTGGACAACATTCGACTTTAACAAGTCCTCTTTCTGTTTCGCTTGGGCCGCCTTCTGACCATTCATGACTGACGCACCCAATGCAATTAAGATGAGCAGTGGAATCAGGATCATCAATGCAAGTTTTATTTTCTTCATAGGATTCAGTTCTCTTTCGATTCTGGCCAAGGGCCGTTTTTTGGAATCACCCACCCTTTAGGATGAATGATATAAACCGTATTTTTGGAATTGGCCCAGGCACGCTCAAAATCGGCCCGCTGATAAGTGAGCCGAACAACACTTTGTCCTGGATCATTGAAAATCGGCGTTCCGTCATCCTCGAACCCAACAATGACCACAAGGTGACCATCATTATTTTCTACCGATGGCTTACCTTTGAGCAATGCATAGCTCACTGAGGTCGCAACTGGTACCCCACAGGCTACAAATGCCTCGATATCAGCGACCGAACGCAATCGTGTTACATATCCCGTCATCCCGGGGAGCGATCCTGCAAATGCAACATTGAAGGCCCAGTTTCCCGTACCGTTCCAGCCTGGATCAAAAACGCCTGATTGGACAAGGGGGACATCATGGTCGAGAGTTGGGGTCTCCATGCGCTTAGCCCAATACGCCAAGATCATGGAAACACTTGTCGGGCTGCACAGAACATTGCCACCCTCGTAGTTCATCTGCGCCCGCAAAGGTACGTTTAACAATGTCCCTCTTAGAGGCAAACTGGTCGGAAATGGTCGTGGAGTTGGCTCGGTTAAGATCAAGTTGAGCCGGTCTAGTTTAGGGAGCATTCCGTCTGTTCCACGTGTTCCTGTAACGACCACACGAACCTTGGAAATTGGACTCGACAAACTAAGAGTATCGGTATAAACCGTGCCTTGGTCGGTTTGCTGATCATTCACACTAGTCCGTCCGACTGCATCCGCAATGCCTTCGGACCAGTGTCCTAATTCAAACCCAACAGAGTCAAATCCGTCTGATCCTTCCGGAATCAAGCGAAATGACAGCTTTGCTCCATTTTTTGCATCACCCGTCCAACTCGGAATAACTTCTTTAAATCGACGAGCTTCTACGATTGCTTCGTAGATCACGCCGCTATTGGATTCTGACTTGGACATAGCATCGCCGGAGACAGAAATGAAATTCCATTCATTCGCCCGAACTTCTGCAACTGCCTGCCCTGTCTGCATCGCCAATATCCCAATGAGTGGAGTCATCCAAACGCTCATTTCAAAACCTGATTACTGCTGAAGGACGGATGGGTTGCATCATTATTTTCGTTTTGGGCCAACCGGAACTCGATTCCCCAAAAAAAGCATCCATTGACTTGTTTCAGATAGAATGAGTGATTCATGCTGAAGATCGAAGGCCTTAACGTTTTCTACGGCGCAATTCAGGCTCTCAACGAAGTCAATCTCGAAGTCAACCAAGGCGAAGTTGTGTCAATCATCGGTTCCAACGGAGCCGGTAAATCAACCCTTCTTCGGGCGATCAGTGGTCTTGTTCGACCGCGAACCGGAAGCATTGAATTTGAAGGTCAGGATCTTCTCAGCATTTCCGCCGACAAAATCGTCAAAGCAGGGATTAGTCAAACCCCAGAAGGCAGGCGCATTTTCACTAACATGTCCGTACTGGAAAACCTCCAACTCGGTGCCTTCACTCGCAAAGACGGGGATATCCAAAAAGATATGGATCGATTTCTAGACCGCTTTCCGCGGGTCAGAGAACGCCTCAAGCAAAACGCTGGAACAATGTCGGGCGGCGAACAACAAATGCTCGCCATGTGCCGCGCGCTCATGTCTCGACCTCGATTGCTCCTTCTTGATGAACCAAGCATGGGACTTGCCCCCAACCTCGTCGCCGAGATTTTTAGCGTGATCAAAGACCTCCATGCGGAAGGCACAACCATTCTTCTTGTCGAACAAAACGCCGTTCGCGCCCTTGAAGTCGCGGATCGAGCGTATGTCCTCGAAACCGGAAACATTGTTCTGAGCGACACCGGAAAGGCTCTCCTCACCAACCCCAAAGTCAAAGAAGCCTATCTCGGCGGATAGTCTCATGGCCGCCCTCCGCATTTCATCGCTCGAAGAACGTCACCTTACCGAAGTCGTTACGATTGAAAACGCCGCTCAAACTTGCCCCTGGTCTGAGCAATCATTCCGCAATGAACTTGCCCAAGATCACGGCATATTCATCGTGGGCGAACTCGGACAAGAACTCATCGGATTTGCCGGTCAATGGATCATGATTGATGAAGCCCACATCATCACAGTCGCAATAAAAGATTCATACCGGCGGCAAGGACATGCGGAAACCCTGATCAACGAACTCCTCCTCCGTGCAAAGGATCAGGGAGCGACATGCGCCACTCTCGAAGTCCGCGCGGGCAACGCTCCGGCAATTGCCCTTTACGAAAAACTCGGATTTCAAACGACTGGAAAGCGAAAAAACTACTATCCTGACAATAAAGAAGACGCCCTCATCATGTGGCTCTACGATCTTAAATCATGGACCCCGCCGAAAAGTTGAAATTCTGGCCCAGCCCGCTCCTCGCAATCGAAACAAGTTGCGATGAGACATCCATTGCCATTCTGCAAGGTCGAGAAATTTTGGCGAACGTTGTCGCGAGCCAAATTGAAATGCACCAAAAGTGGGGCGGGGTTGTTCCAGAGGCCGCTGCACGAGCTCATGTTGAAAGCATAATTCCTGTCTATCGCGAGGCATTACAGATTGCTGGAGTGTCCGAAATTACCGCAGTTGCCGTAACAAACCGTCCGGGGCTTGTTGGCGCACTCAGTGTTGGGCTTTCCGCAGCAAAAGCAATTGCCTACGCAAAGAAAATTCCCCTGATAGGTGTTCACCATTTAGAAGGCCACCTTATGTCACCACTCGGTGATCCAGATTTAGACCTTCCATTTCCCCACATCAGCCTCATCGTGAGTGGGGGCCATACCGAGCTTGTCCGCGTCAATGAACCCGGTGATTCTGAAATCCTCGGTGAAACACGGGATGATGCCGCCGGTGAAGCATTCGATAAAGGGGCTCGACTCCTCGGCCTCGGCTACCCCGGTGGTCGAGCAATTCAGCAAGCCGCCGAAGCCGGCGACCCGACACGTTACAACTTACCGCGTTCTATGATGAGTAGCCCTCGAGAGTTCAGTTTTAGCGGACTCAAAACGGCAATGCTCCGGCTCGTTCAAACTGAAAGTGCAAACATTTCAGTTCCCGATGCGGCTGCGAGTCTCCAAGCCGCAATCGTCGATGTTCTGGTTGCCAAGGCGATTCAGGCTTGTGAAGACACTGGACTCAAAACCCTGACATTGGTCGGTGGAGTCAGCGCCAACAAACCCTTGCGAGAAACCTTGCATCAAAAAGCGCATCAACAAGGCATAACCCTCATTGTTCCTCCCCTCCATCTTTCAACAGATAATGCAGCAATGATTGGACTCGCCGGATCCATTCGGCTCTCCCGGGGGGAACGAGATCAGTTCGACCTCGATGTCAATCCCAATGCGGATTTGCCGACCAAAACGCTACAATAGGCCACTATGAGCGAAGAAATGGCCCCTCCTGCTCCTGAAGCAGAACCCTCCCAAGCCAAAGCAGTTGACCCCCGACTTCGCCCCATCATCCTTGCAGCTATCGGAATTTTCCTTCTATTGCTCGTTGCATGGGGAGGCAATCTTCGTGTCAATCAAACGCGCATTTCCGAACTCGAACGATCTGTAGATGCCCTCAGCGAGGCGATTGAGCCAACGGTTCTCGTCGGAGATCATGCCAAGCTCGAACGTTTGGCAACCGATATCGCCAAAGCTGGCGGCTATCGCGAAGTCACGATCGCTGATAACGCTGGCCAAATCATTGCCACAACAAATGCCACGCGTCAAGGCAAAAAATCGGAAGCGCTTCGCGTGGCGACAAGCAAAGCAAAAGCCGAAAAACAAGATGGACAGATAAAAATCCGTCGGGCAATTGTCCTCGCCGGCGATACCCGTTATGGCAACTTGGAAGTAGTCATCGCAGAATAGCTATTTGCGCGGGTGGGCTGATTCATACACTCGCTGAACATGCTCCATATCAAGTTGCGTATAAACCTGAGTTGTGCCGATACTAGCATGGCCTAGTAGCTCCTGAACAACCCTCAAGTCGGCACCGCCCTGAATGAGATGCACGGCATAAGTGTGCCGAAGAGTATGCGGGCTAACTTCAGTCGCAATTCCGACATTTCTTCGATGAAAATCCAAAATGGCATAAGCAGATTGCCGGCTTAATTTTCTCCCTCTGGCCCCCACAAAGACTTCAGCCACTCCAGATTTCACAAGTTTTGGCCTTGCTTCTGACAAATACCGCTCAATCCAAGGCGTTGTATGCATCGGGATCGGCACCCAGCGTGTCTTACCCCGCTTCCCGGTCACCCGGAACGCCGCCTGGTCGAGTTCAATCTCTTCGATCCTCAGCCCGACGACCTCACTAGCCCGCAACCCAGTTCCATAGACAAGTTCCATCAAAGTTCGATCACGAATTCCCGTCGCCTCGCTCAAATCCGGCGAATTCAAGAGTCGCTCTAAGACATCCATCGTCAATGCCTTCGGAACCCGTTTGGGCAACCTCATTCCACCCGCAGTAGGCAAATCAACATTCGGACCTTCGCCATTCTTTTTCAGAAACTTGAGCAGAGACCTTAAGGCACTCACGCGTCGCCGCGCCGTTGAAATTGCAAATCCGTTTTTAGCCGCCGTCACAAATACTGATAGATCTTCCGCACCTAATTCGTGCCACCCTATCCGTCCTCGCTTTCCGAAGAAGTCGGCGGCGAACTGGAGGTCACGTCCGTAGGCGGCGAGGGTGTGCTCGCTGGCTCCTCGCTCGAATTTGAGGGCATCGAGGTACCACTCGATCCCGTTGTCGAATCCTTTCGTTTCCAAATCCATAGTTGAGGACGGATGTAAGCCAGGTCATGGATGCGCGCTGTGAAAGCAAGGCCTTCACCACCCACCCAAGGTGCCCGCTGGCCATTCGCCAAAACCACCGGGATTCGATCATAAGACGCTTTTAACTCCTTTAAGAATTCCTGATATTGAGCAAGCTGCACCCCAAACTCCTCCGAACCCTTGCCTGCTCCATCTAATACCTCGAGTCCCTCGTATTCAAAGCTACTAAAAATCACGTAATCCGGCTTGGAAATCGTCAGAAGTCGCACATCCCAGTCCTGCCGGGCATTGATATCCTCGGGCACAAATCGGATAACCGGGTGACCAGGCACCTGCGCCAAGAATTCTAACCGCCGTTCAATCGGAATTTGCGCTGGACCAGCCTGGATCAAAGGATGAAGATTTGGCGAGTAGAACCAGGGGTCTTTTACAATGCCAATCGATGCACCCTCCGGCAAATGCTCGAATACAAAATCTGCCATCTCTTGACGGGGATCGGGTTGAGTCATCCAACGTGTCATATTCACCGTTGAGGCCAATCCACCCCCAAAGCCACCCAGCGATGCAATCCCGAGTGCCACCACCGCTTTCGCCTTCATAGTTCCATTCTTATGCGCTTGACCCATTGCCCAACCAAATCCCATCCCCAAAACCGGAATCATGGGAAAAACGTAGCGCAAGAACTTCACTTCTGCCCGTCCAATCAAGATATAAATCAAAATCATAAAAACCGTTGGCCCGATCAGCCAACCATGACGCCGCCAGCATCCCCGTCCGATCCCGGCTAGGCTCATTAAGAATAGGAGTCCTCCGTATCCCACAACCAAGTTAGAAATGTGATAAATCCAGCCAGGTGCTGTTCCCGCAAAAACTAAGCCGTGTCCAGTAGAAGTGTGGGCGATTTCATACTGAAAATCCTGCATGAACTTCGCTGAATCCGTGACGATTCCTGGTGTAACCGCAATGAAAACCACAATCATCACCGCAAACGATGCCAGTTTGATCTTTGCAATCTCCCCGATTCGCTTCAAACCCAAGGCCATTGCCACGCAAATCCCGATTGCCGCAAAAGAGAGTACGCCTGTGTACTTCGTCCCCGCGCTCAATCCAGCAAAAACTCCCGCCCAAATTGCTGCTTTCATTAGGAGTGCCGCCGGAACATCTTCACCATCTTCGCCCGGAAACATCCGTGAACATTGATAGAAGCACCACGCCAAAAACATCATCGCGAGCACGTCAACTGTCTGAAAGCGCGAGTGGACAACTAGCCCCGGCGTCAATCCAACCGCAAGGCCACCCATCAATCCGCCAACCCAATGGGTATGGCGAATCAACGTTAAGTAAACCGCGAGTGCCGCCAAGGCCCCTGCCAGCGAGCTAATCACCCGCCCGGCGAGCATCCGATTCTTCCGAACTTCCGGCGAACGTGCTTTGAGTTCCTCCGACGTTGCTCCAGAATATGTATCAACAATATCCGAAGCCACGCTCAGGACGCTGAGATAGAGCGTTCCATAGTTGTAAAAACCGGGAGCCATCTTTCCTTGAAACGGCTTGACCTGCTCTGATACCTGCTGAATAAAGTCTTCATCCGGATGATAACTAAAAAACTTGTCCTCATTTGGCAGACCCCATCCGATTCCGATCAGACGGAGTCCCAGCGCAACAACAAAAACGCCCAGACCAACGAGAAATGGAATCTTGTTGATCTGGACGTTTTTCACGTCGGAATATTACCGATTACTTGACCGAAACCAGAGTCAAAGTACCACGTCCCGTGATCTTTTCCTCTTGAACCGCCGTGTTCAATCCTGTTACAAAAATGGACCAACCACCCTTCGTCCGTGTAGTCGCTCTCAAGGTCGCTTTGGTCTTGGGATCAATCTCAAAGTCAACCGTAGTGTCTAATTTTAGTGGTAGCTTTGCCAGTCCAGACTCATTCGCCGACATGCGCATTGCCTGGTTAATGTAAATCGCCGCATCTGAATCGAGTTTAAGCGTCCCAATAATGTTGTAGACCTTCTTACCCCCGCGATCGACCAAACCATTGAACTTGAGATCCATATCCAATCGTTGCATCTCAAATTTACCGCCGGAACCCTTGAGTTCCATTGGCTGGTAGCTCATAGTTTGTCGCCAAGTTTCGCCCACTTCAACTTCCGATAGCGGAAGCTTCGGGGCGAAGTCAAGCGAACTGTCAAAGCTTCCTACAAACAATGCCAACCTCTGCAACTCTCCTCCAAGTTCAGAAATAATGTCCTGCCGAGCCATTGGAGACATCAAATTGAGCTTTCGGAATGGTCGGATTCCCTGTGCGGTTGCCGAAGGAGAAAGATCTTTCAGGCCGGTAATCGCATTGACCGGAGAAACATCCATTTCCAAGTTGTAATTCACCGGAATCTTTGTGGAAACTGGCCCTCGATCGGCGGTTTCCCCATCGATCTGAGTCATTGTCGGTCGTTTGTAGTGAACCCGAGCAATCCCAGAATTCTTGACGTCCAAGACCTTGTAATTGAAGTCATAGTTGATATCAACATCGCTGGGGATAAACGTCGTCAACCCTTGCTCCCGATTCTCAGTTTGCATGTGAGTGCGAACAGCGTAGCTGTACGTCTTGCCCTTCTCAAAAGAGCGATATAGTTCAACCGGATCCGCTTGGGCAAGAACCGCAGAGGCAATAAGGGTACTGATCATGGCAATTTCCTTATTTTGACGCCTCAGCCACGCAAAAGTTGCTTGCTGATCACGAGCCGCTGAATTTCAGAGCAACCTTCACCGATTTCTGTAAGCTTCGCATCGCGCCACAGCTTTTCGACCAGGTAATCAAAAGTCATTCCGCGACCACCGTGAATCTGTATGGCACGATTTGTCACCCGATTTGCGGTTTCACTTGCGTAGAGCTTGGCATAGCTGGACTGAAGCACGATGCTTTCACCCCGGTCAAACATTGCTGCCCCTTTAAACAGAAGCAACTTAGCGGCTTCAATTTCCATCGCTGAATCCGCAAGCATATTCTGAACCGACTGCATATCTGCTAAGCGACGATTGAACTGCTCCCGCTCTTGCGAGTACTCAAGGGCAAGCTCAAATGCCTTTTCGGCAATCCCAACTGCCATTGCGGCAATTCCAAGGCGACCGCGGTACAGCAACCCAATTGCCTGCTCAAAGGTGCAGGGGGTGTGCCATGCCCGCGCATTTGTCAAGGAAAATCGAACGGTATTGCTTGCACGGACTCCAACCGTATGGATTCGCTCTGTTAATTCAAAACCTGGCTGATCAGTTTCCAGTAGGAATGCTGACAGCTCTTTTTCTCCTGTTCGAGCCACCAATACGATAAGGTCAGCTTTTCCTCCGTTGGTGATGAACATCTTTTCTCCATTGACCTGCCACCAACCTTCTTCGCCGCTAATGGGAGTCGCAACTGTCTTAACTCGTCGAGCATCTGAACCAGCATCTGGTTCCGTCAGTCCCCAGGCCAGCTTCAATGTCCCTTCCATTGCACGCTTCAGATACTTGTCGCGCTGCTCTTGACTTCCAAAGTGAACGAGGTGCCCTATTACCAGGGCATTGATTGCCGCCACGTTCATCGAAAGTGCAGGGTCGCCTTTCGCAAGTTCCAAACACATTTCCACATAGGCTCGGCAACTTCGGTAAGTACCCCCCATTTCCGCCGGAACGACCATATCCAACATTCCCGCTTTCCCTAGTTTCGGCCAGATGTCATCAGGGAACGCTGTGTTATCTTCCCATTCGCGTGTATTCGGTAAAACTTCTTTGGCTACGAACTCACGCACTGAGTCCATAAAAGCCGCTTCATCGCCATTGATGTTTGGGATAATCGCATCCTGCGATTCTGCTCCCACAAGTGTTTGAGCCATACTTCCCCATTCTACTGGGTCAATTCCTTCGATATCTGCATGGCCCCGGTCAACAATTCAGCAATTCACACATCTATCCGAACTATAATATAAGTCCCGAATGATTCACCGTTCCGGGCAAATGAGTGAAACATGATTGATTTGATCAAGGAACTAGGCGAACCTTCCAAGCGCACCATCCTCGCGCTGATCAAAGCATCACCAAAAAGTGTTACGGATATTGTTGATGCAACCGGTATGAAGCAGCCGAATGTTTCAAATCATTTGGCTCGCATGAAGCAAAAGGGCATCGTTCGCTCATCGAAAGTTGGACGCCAGGTCTTTTATTCCCTTGCTTCAATTGAAATCGCCGAAGCGCTGCAGGGTCTCGTCAATGCCGATTTCGATTCTGCCAATTACCAAATCGAACTCAATGATGATCTAGTTAAGCAATTTTGCCGCTCTGCCACGAATGGTGACGAGCTAGAATGCACCGCTATCGTTGACCGGCTCCTTGGAACCCGTCATGAAATCATCGACATTTACGAAGAGTTGTTCGGCAGTTCTCTCCAACTCATCGGAACCTGGTGGCAAGTCGGGGCAATTGATGTCGGCCAAGAGCATTTGGCGAGTGCAATTGTTGAACGGCTCATGGCCCGAGCACTCCATCACAGCGCACCACCAAAAACAACCGCCCTAGCAGCTGTCCTCGGTTGCCCTCCCGGCAACTGGCACTCCCTCGGACTTCGCATGGTGAGTGACATGCTCCGACTGAGCGGCTGGCGGAGCTACTTCCTCGGTGCAAATGTCCCAATCGATTCGTTCATCAGTGCGATTCGAGAGCATAAACCCAAAGCCGCAATGTTCAGCTGTCCGATCGCAGAACAACTCCCAGAGGTTGATGAGCTACTGGCTGCCCTCGTGAAATACAGATCAGAGAATTTTCCATTCACCATTGTTGCCGGTGGCTTTGCAATCATTGAGCGAAAAGACCACTACCTTTCCAGCGGAGTTGATTTCGTCGGAGAAAACCTTAAGCACTTTCGTTCTGGGTTCATCGAACAGATTAGGACTGCCGATGATTCTATCTCTGAAGCACCGAAAGTCCGAAACGGTCATAAAAATTAGGTGAACAACAAATCAAATGACCCTGAATCATCAACTGATTCAAGGTCATTGAATTTAATCAATTGTCGACTTAGCCGACAACGGTCTTAACGAATGAGCTGAATGCTTTGGGATCGTGGATCGCCATTTCACTCAGCATTTTGCGGTTCACATCAATCCCTTTGGATGACATCGCATGGATCAATTGACCATACTTAACGCCTTCAAGTCGGCAAGCCGCCGAAATTCGGGCAATCCAAAGGCGACGAAAATCGCGCTTCTTTGCTCTTCGGTCTCGAAAAGCGTATTGACCGCTTTTCATTACCTGTTCGTGGGCATTCTTAAAAACGTTCTTCTTGCGACCGTAATAACCTTTGGCCTGCGAGAGAAGTTTCTTATGCCGTTTGTGGCGCATCAATCCGCGCTTTACACGTGCCATTTCTTCTGTATATCCTCGTTTGTTTCTTGTTTGTCGTACCAGTTCCCAGCCAATTGGCGGTGATGGTAGAGGTCGGGGCTAAGCAACCTGAATTACTTCAGGGCGAGCAGTCGCTTAATGCGCGGTAACTCGGTTTTGCTGAGCGGTTGGGCTTGATCCAGACGGCGCTTTTGGCTTCCCGACTTGTGGAAGAACATGTGATTATTGCCGGAACTACGGCGCATGATCTTCCCCGAACCGGTGATCTTAAACCTCTTCGCTGCTGTCTTGTGTGTCTTCAGCTTTGGCATCTTTCTTTTGGCTCCCGCCGGTTGACTTGGGGCTAATGACCATAACCATCTCTCGACCGTTCAAGATCGGAGCCTTTTCTGGCTTGCCGTACTCCTCAAGTTCTTTCGCCAACCACAACATCTTCTCTTCCCCAATTTTGGGGTGAGCAAGCTGTCGGGGTCGGAATCGACAGACGACGCGCACCTTATCTCCGTTGGTCAAGAACTTTTTGCCCTTCACCATGGCCGTGTGCAAGTCATTCTCTGCGATGACCGGACTTATCTTTATACCCTTAACTTCCTGCGTCTTTTTCTTAGAGTCCTTCTTTAGCTTGTCTTGTTCGTATTTATACTTGCCGTAATCGACAATTTTAGCCACCGGCGGTGAGGCATTTGGCGCAACAAGTACCAAGTCAAGCCCCGCAGCTTCCGCAGCACGTAACGCATCTCGTGATGTCATCACCCCCAACTGGTCACCCGTGCCACCAATCACCCGAAGGTCGTCATAGCGCAAAAGACGCTTATTGATCGGAGGGCCTGGTTCAGGACGGGGACGTCCACGCCCGCGGAATCCCTTCTTAATGGCTACGCACCTCGAGGCACACTCTCAAAATTGTCATGTTGACCACACAGTATATCGTCGGCGAGCAATCACTGTCAAACAGGGCTCAGACTCAAAATAATCACAAATTACTCTCCCACCGCTACCCACCCGCTCATGGGTAACATCACCCAAGCCGTTATGATGGATCATTGCCGCCGCGTCTGCGTCATCGGAGCCGGGACGATGGGGTCAGGGATTGCCGCCCACCTCGCCAATCTTGGTTTCGATGTAACCATTCTTGAACAAACAAAGCATCTCGCCGACGAAAAGTTGGCTCACGCGGCAAAGCTTCGCCCGCCCCATTTCTTCCTTCCCGGAACCGCAAACACAATCAAAACAGGTTCGATTTCTGATGACCTCGACGCCATCTGCAATGCAGATTGGGTCTGCGAAGCAATCATCGAAAAGCTTGACGCAAAAAAGTCCCTCTTTGAACTCATTGACCCACTCATTCGCGAAGAAGCATTCATATCCACCAACACCAGCGGACTTGAAATCAATCTCCTCATTGAAGGACGCTCCGATTCATTCCGGCGCAAGTTCGTCGGTACTCACTTCTTTAACCCCCCTCGCTACCTCAAGCTCCTTGAATTGATCCCGACCCAAGAAACAGACCCGGCCGTGATTGATGCGTATGTTAAATTTTTCCACGACTCAGCGGCCCGACGATGTGTCGTTGTCAAAGACACCCCTGGGTTTATTGCCAACCGCTACGGTATGTGGAGCATGTATCACGCCGTCCAAGTGGCAGAAAAACTTGGTCTTACAATTGAAGAAGTTGATGCCATCACAGGCCCATTCATTGGTCGACCAAAATCTGCCAGCTTCCGGCTCAATGATCTTGTCGGACTCGACATCATGGAAGATATCGCCAGGAACTTGATCGAGCGATGCCCTCATGATCCGCATACTGATGTCCTCAATACTCCCAAAAGCATTGCCTATCTCATCGAGAAAGGATGGATCGGATCGAAAGCGGGACAAGGCTTCTATAAAAAAGAGGGCAATCAATTTGTCAGTTTTGATCTCAAGACCCACGCTTATCGCGAAACCCTAGCTCCCAAACTGCCAACCCTGGATGAACTCGGTCGCCTTCCGTTTGGAGAACGCCTCCGAACCGCTTTAGCTGATAAGTCCGAAGTGGGAGAATTTCTCCGGCTCTATCTCAAGCCTGCCCTTCAATACGCTGACTCAATAAAAGCTGAAATCGCCCATAACGTACGCGATTTTGACCGAGTGATGCAGTGGGGATTCGGCTGGGAGCATGGTCCCTTCGCAACGATTGATGCGATTGGAGCCGAAAATCTCGAAATCTCCGCGAAGCCTTACTTTCAAGGCCCGGAAATCCAAAGTAACGCGGGAATATACTTCACTCCAGTTTCCGAACCAGAATTCGCGTCCATTCAGGACTTCCCCATCCTGAGTCAACACGAAGGATTTAATGTTCGTGACATGGGAGACGGAGTCCATGCTATTACCACAACATCGAAAATGGGGGTCATCGCCCCAGCTTTGGTCAAGTCACTTACCGAATATCTTGATTCTGGATCGAGCCAGAGGTTTGTTCTGACCAGCGAAGCCCGAGTATTCAGTGCTGGATTTGATCTGAAATTCTTTGTCGACCGCATCGAAGCAAACGATTTCGACGCCATTGACCAAGCAATCGCTGACTTTCAAAATCTCAACTCCACAATCGGTCGATTCCCCTCCGTTGCTGCCGTTTGGGGCTTCTGTATCGGTGGCGGATTCGAGCTCGCCGCGGGATGCACTTTTATCGCCGCTTCGCCAGAGACTCAAATTGGGCTACCCGAAGCGTTGGTTGGCCTTATTCCGGGCGGCGCCGGTAATGCGGTCATGCGCCTGCGTGCTCAAGCCGGCGGAGCAAAAAGACTTGTCGAAGCGGCCCAGCTCCTCGCGACTGGCACCTTGTCCACCAATGCTGACGACGCCCGGCGAATTGGATACCTTCGAGACGAAGACATCACCGTATACCACCCCGACCGCCTTCTGACCGAAGCCAAATCCCTCGTCCTCAAAGCAGAACCGCTTGTCCGAGCAAGTTGGCAAGAAATTAACGGCCCCGTCAAAGGCATGATCGATCGAATGCAGCAGGAACTCGTAAAACTAGGTGTCCTCAGCAATCACGACCAAGTCATCAATGATAAAGTGAAGCACGTCTTCGCTGATGCAACCAGCTGGGAAGATGCAAACGATCGAGAGCGAAAGGCTTTTGTTGAGCTTTGTCGCGAAGGTCTCAGTCTGGCTCGAATGCGTCACATGTTGGAAAACAACAAGCCCCTCCGGAACTAATCCCCATGAAAATTCTTGTTCCCATCAAACGGGTCATTGACCCCTATGCGAAAGTAAAACCTCTGGATGACGGTACCGGCCTCAACCTCTCCGGAGTCAAATTCGAGATCAACCCGTTCGATGAAATTGCTGTTGAAGAAGCCGTTCGCCAGAAAGAAAAGAACCCTGAAATCCAAATCATTGTCGTAAGTATTGGCGGTCCAGAATCCGAGGAGCAACTACGAAAAGCCTTGGCTATGGGAGCCGATGAGGCTCTCCACGTTGAAACAACCGACCAACTCGATCCCAGCATCGTTGCAAAAGAACTCACCGCGGTGGTCAAAGAGCAAAATCCGACCGTGATTCTCTTGGGCAAGCAGGCAACCGATAACGACAACAATCAAACCGCTCAAATGCTTGCCGCCCAGCTCGAATGGCCACAAGCCACTTTTGCCAGCAAAATTGAGTTCAATGATGGCAAGGCCAATGTCACGCGAGAAACGGATACGGGCGAAGAAGTCCTCGCCATCCCTCTCCCATGCGTGATCACGACTGACCTCCGATTGAATGAACCCCGATTCATCCCCCTGCCCGGAATTATCAAAGCTCGCAGCAAACCGTTGACCAAATTAGAGAGACAAACCTCAGATCAGCCCCGAGTAGAAGTCCTGTCATATACAGCACCCCCAACTCGATCTGCTGGCAAAAAAGTCGCGACAGTTGACGAACTTATTGCCGAACTCAAATCAAAAGGAGCGTTGGCGTGAATCTCCTCCTGATTGCTTTCGACTCTGAAGATGCCGTCACATGTGCCGCTTTCGGGCAATCGTCTAATCACCCATTCGACATTCTCCAACTGACCGGATTGCCCGCAACAAATCTGGGAGCGGGAAAAGTCATCAGCTTGGATCTGCCTTCCCTGCCGCCTGCTGACTATTTTGCCGCTGCTCTCAAACCAATCGCCGAATCCTATGATCGGGTCGCGGCTGTTAGCTCCATGCGCGGTAAAGATGCCCTCCCACGTCTTGCTGGACTCCTCGACTGGCCCATGATCTCCGACATAACAGAAATTGTCGATGAAAAGACCTTTATCCGGCCAATTCTTGCCGGATCAATCCTAACCAAGGTCCAACTCAACCATCCCAAGGCATTCCTTACATTCCGACCCGCCGGATTCCCCGCTCCAAATCTAGCGGGAGAAAGCTCAGTCGAATCGGTAAGCCCAGGGTGGAAGGGTACTTCTAAACGGCTTTCCGAATCACTCAGCGAAGGAGGTCGACCAGACCTCGCCACTGCAAAAGTTGTCGTCAGCGGAGGACGTCCACTCAAGGACGCCGAGACTTTTGAGAATCTCGTTGGTGGATTAGCAGACGCTTTGGGCGGAGCTGTCGGAGCTACTCGCGCCGCCGTCGACTCCGGAATCGCCGCGAACGAACTTCAAGTTGGTCAAACTGGCAAGATCGTTGCTCCTGATCTTTACATCGCGGCTGGGATCAGTGGATCAACTCAGCATATGGCGGGAATCAAAGACTCAAAAATCATTGTTGCGATCAACATCGACGGCGATGCACCCATCTTTGATATTGCGGATTATGGGCTGGTAGCTGATCTTTTTGATGCCCTACCCGAGCTTACGCAAAAGCTCCAGAAGTAGCCGCTTCCCAAGCCAAATCAAAGAACTCAGGTCGTACTTGGCTGATCTGCATGTCACCATCGACAGGATGAACCCGGTTGGTAAGCAAAGCCGCAAAAACCATAGCGTCAGGATCAACCCAAAGACACGTTCCCGTGTAGCCCGTATGTCCAAAGCTCCTCAGCCCGAACTTAACTCCTGCACTCGATCCAGATGGTGATTTTGTATCAAATCCAAGTGCCCTCGAAGATGCCGATGAGCCAATATCAATCCATTCGCCAAATTCTGATCCCAAGACGTCTTGCCCCGATACTAGCACTTGTCCAAACTTTGCAACTCCTCCGATTGGCGAAAATAACCCCGCGTTGCCACTCACCCCTCCCAAGATATAAGCAATCGGGTCATGTACCGTTCCACAGATGAACTCGCCGACACTCCACTCCTCTCCGCGCTCCCGAGCCAATTCTCTTCGCCAACCCGGAGTTGCCTCCGTCGGAGCAATTTGACCGACCATGTGTGGCCCCGGTCTATAAAACGCTTCAATTCCATGCGGGGAATGAAACTCCGAATGAACAAACTCAGCCAGATTTTTTCCCGATATCCGCTCAACAATCGCCATTAAATTAACGAACCCAAGGCATGAATAAGCCATTTTCTCGCCCGGTTTTGCCACAGGACTTGAACCTAATATCCTCGTTCTCGCCTCCGATGCATCAGTGACCTTCCCTGCCAATGCATCGTACGGCTTGAGCCCGCAATCATGGAGAAGCAGGTTCCGGATTGTCCCATCTCCGAGCTTAGATTCCGGCAAAACATCGCGCACGGGCGTATCGAGTCGAACTTCACTCTTTCGGACAAGCTCATAAACTGCCATAGTCGTACTCATCACTTTAGTGACGCTCGCCATATCCCACCAGGTCGAGCCGTCAACCCACTCCCCTCCGTACGTCCGAGTGCCAACCCAACCCACACCAATCTTGTCGGGAGTTCCGTAGCAATAGGCTGCTCCCGGAAAGGCCCGCTTCTCAATCCACCGCGTTAACGCCTCATTGATGACTTCATTCATTACAGAATCGTCACCCCGTGCAATCGCAACCCCGCCGCCGAATGTGACGCAACCAGTTCTACGGACTTCACCCGCTTTCCACCAGTTTCAATCCGAACCGCACTCACTGTGTTCTTTCGTGGGGACGCCATGGTCGCCTTGGTATCTCTTACCGAGCGAACATGCATCCCGTACCGAATCTCGTGATCCGATTTTGTCCCATCGGTGTAATGAACAATGGCATGACCAGCCAGGGCTACGTCGGTGATTGTCGCCGCCGAATCCATCGCGAGTATGATCGCTTTCGCGGTCTGATCAATCGGCAAGGTTAGATGATGAGGCGATGCAAATGCTCGCGAAGTAGTCACCCCAAACAACTGCTGAGGTTCCATCTTCTGAATCTTGTATGGACCTATTTTCTCAACTTCGCCCCCCGCAGGGCCAAGGGCAAATCCGTCGACTGCCTTCACGATCTGGCGTCCGCCAAAGTACCAACGTTGCATCAATTCCGCTGGATCATAGCCAAGCTTATCAGGCATTTCTGTCCGGCCACTCCAAGCATATTCAGCCATCAAAATAAATGCCGAAAACTGTTGAAACTCACGAACCATATTCGCTTCGCTCGATTCATATCCTGCCCAAGTAGTTTGTAACACCCCCGCATCGTTCCGAATTGCGCTGAGCGTAAATCCACGGATATTGTTCGGGCGATACCAAGTGCTTGCGATCGGGCGCAAGCCCAAATCCTTAAAGAGCTTCAATGAGCGATCAAACACATCTGGATTGGGATCATTTCGGTAGTGCCAGTCCGCCACATATGTCCCTTTTTTGAGCATTTTCCGCCGCACCACAGCCGCTTCTTTGCTTGGGGCATGCATGGCATCGACCGCCTCCCCTTGCGCCAACAGCATATCTCCCCAAAGCATCATTTCCGCGTTGTTATCTTCCGCAATCTTCTGCAAAAGCGGCACCCCTTGTTGCCACAATCGAGTCGTTAAATTCTTATCATCAATCCCCCGATTGTCAATCTCGTCGAGACCAAAGTGAAAGACTTTCGGCTTGGTGAGATCTGCAACCTCACCCCACAACTGGTTCAAAATCTCTCGAGTACGCGCTTTGCGAACGTCAATTGTGTACGGGATTTTTGGATTCACTGCCAGATCCAAGTTCTTGTCATTGCGGAAAAACCACTCCATGTGCCCCATGCTCTGCACAAGCGGGATGAACTGAAATCCAATAGACCGATAATGCTCGACGAGCTTCACCAAGTCAGGTGTTTTCATCGTGATCGGGTTCTCGATTCCCGGCAACGCTTTCCATTGAGTTTGCTCGGCTTGCAGAACGATCTTATTGAGCTTGACGGGGGCTAAAACCCGATCACTCAACTTCCCCTGAAATGCCACTGCCGTCGGTCCAACAAACAAATGCGCCCCGCGCCATTGTGCGCTCGGCCAATCAGTGACCGTCGCTCTGGGCAAAACAATGGACTGCCCTTGAAACTGCACTATCTGCGCCAAAGTTCGGAGTCCATAACGCGCTCCGTCCAAACTTTGCCCTACGATCATAACTCCCGAATCACCCACTTCCAAGCGATAACCATTGGACTTAGTAACTCCCGGTGAAACACTCACCCGAACTGATACAGGCTGGCCTGCTTTCTCCCAATCCCAACTTCCGCCAATGAATCTTTCAAACCAAGCCTTTTCTCCTTCCAAACCTGCAGGCAGTGTTAAGTCAAATCCTCCTCCACAGGCCAGGTAACCGGATCCGCGATCGAAAATCTTCGGTTTCGGGACAATTGGAAACCGCTTCACATCAGGCCCTTGAGCAGATTGAATGGGTTGCTTTGCCAGAGCGAGTTCAGTTCTATCCGTACCCGGTTGCCCGACGGGATCAATCGTCAGCTCATATTCAAATTGCACCGTGCCCTGAGGCTTGATCTCCTGGTTATTCAATCCCAGCCAAAACAGTTCTTTTCCGTCTGCCCATTCGATTGTGTAGTTCCGAGCATCCATCACATAAACTGGTTGTCGCGAGGTCATAGTCACGCGAGCTGCCGGAGCATTAAATACCAGTTGCCGACCTTGACCAAAGACTCGCTGTTCAAAAGTTGAACCCTCCTTCACAGGCTTATCTAACATGGGAACCTGGGCGCCATCCATGGCAAGACTTCCTTGGTCTACAAACGGTGCCCAAAGCCGCCCCAGCGTGTACTCCAGCATTACAGGCTTTTCGCCCCGCCATCGAAACTCCGCAGTTGCCCGAAAACCCTTTTCTGTCGGATAAAACGTTTGCCGGTTTGCAACCTCACCATCATCTGAATCTGCAATAACAGTAAAGGAGCCATTCTCTCCCGGATACACCTTGACCGGCTTCCAAGCTGAACTGAAGTATCCCTTTGTCCAGCCCTTCTCATAATATTGAAACCCCGATCCTTCAATAAGGGCAACTTCGCCGACCTTGACTTCTAAACCTCGAAACGAGGTGTAACTCAATGAAACTGGCGGCACAGCCGAAATCGTTGAAATCCCAAAAACCAAAGCCGCAAACATGAACTCATTCTACTCAAGCCAACTCAGCGGTAACTTGACCCGTCCAGCACGCGATTCATAACCGGATAGCTATCTGTGCTGAGTTTCTGCCGGACTCCATTCACCGACCGCCATGTTTCAACAACATGACCTGCTTTTCCCGGATTGCGCACCCAGGTCTTCGGTTCACCGCTAATCCGCACGATGCGGGGTTCAATCCTCGCGAGCGGTTTTTGCCAAATATCGACTTTCCTCAGTACCGCCGACTGCGCTCTAAGTTCAACGCGCAGATACTTCCCTTCGGCCCGAACAACCAATTTGACCGGCACGCCGAGATCGTTCCGCCATTTCAAATCGATATTGGGATAAGCGACCGCCGCATCACGACCCGGTGAAATGTAATTGGGCGCATAGTGGTGAGCGTGCCGTTCAATGACAGGAAACCCCGCTTCTAAAGCCGCGTTATAGATCGTTGTGCTGGTTTGGCAAACGCCGCCTCCCCAAGCATCAATTAACTGCCCGCCGTAGCTGACCGGAGCCCTTCGATACCCTCGATCGCGACTCCATGGCCCATTCAGCGAGTTAAAACTAAACTCAGATCCAGGCGCGATCAATTTGCCGTTCAATCGCTCAGCACAGATGCGAGCATTGTGCACTTGGGCCTCCGACCGTCCATCGAGTTCCGTCACAAAACTGCCCAGAATCCTCTCCGGTTCTTGACGACCTTGAGCAACAAAAACCGCCCCTATCATCAGAAATACGAGTGCAATTGCAAACGCTTTTATCTTCTCACCTCCGCTTTGTTTTGGGCACTCCCTGCTTCAACACCGCGAAGGTACATCGGATAGGCCGTCGTCGGCAAAGCATTCGCAACACCGGGAGCTTCAGCACGAATCGCATATTCAATAACGTGCTCTCCTTTTCCGAGGCGATGAATGAAAAACGCGGCTTTATCGTCGCCGAAAGTGCTGTTACTCCACCAATTTGCCCAGTCATATCCTGGCTCTGGTGAGTCCGCATCAACGATTCGACAGTTACTCGGAATCGGATCTTCGATTGCGACGTACTCCAAAGCATTGTCAACCGTGATAGTCAATCGACACCGAAATACTTCGCCGGACTTAAACTGTTCAGAAGCCCGCTTTCCTGGCAATAACCGCAGCGAACCGTCTTCTAGCCGGGTGGCAGCCATCGGTAAGTACTCCCGCTTGATTCGGAAACCTGGTGGGTTCGCTACTGGCTGAGAAGCTTGGGCATAAACCCCTTGGCTGAGGTCAATCGCATACTGGCCCTCTCCTTCGCCCTCAAATTGAAGTCTCACTTCGTTTGCACCAGATCGAAGCTCCTTGAGCGGAACAGAGATCATTCTGGCTTTTGCACCGTAGGCAGCAAATTCAACTGTTTCCAGAATTCGACCATTCAGAGACACGGTGACCGTGCCTTGAGCCGATTGGATGCCCATCTGATCAATGTAAGCCATCGCGGCTTTGATCGCTTGGCTCGTGCGCCAGGTATCTCCCCATCCCTGAGAAGTCCGCACTTTCATGAGTTGCCGCACGATTTTCGTCGCAAGTTCTGGTTCAAAGATGAGAGAAGCTTCCAAAGCCCAGCTATCACCTAGCGCATCTCCAACAGTGGCTTCACTCGCGGTGATCGTCATCTCCTTTTTCAGTGCCGCCCAAACAGTTCTTGCGCGCTGTTTCCATTTTGCAGAGTCACCCCCGCCCGTGTTCGCAACTCTCTCACACCCAATTGCGAGCTGGGCAAGGGAATCGGCTTCGAAATCGTCATATTTTGATTCGAGTGCCTTACGTACGCCCGCACTCACCGAAAACCGTGATTGCGCCGCAGCCAAAGCCACCATTTCCTGCCGCTGCCATTGATTTTCTAGCTTTGCCGTTTTCAGGACATCTTCGGCGGCTGGCAGAATACGATCAATCATCGGTTGACCTCCCGTTACACCCGCTTGCCCAACTCGGAACAGTCCATCAAGAACCAATGCCATCATGCGAGGATCACTTTGGTCATAAGCAAACCATCCGAATCCTCCATCGCCGCGCTGAAGCTCTCTCAGACGAGCAAAACCTCGCTGAACAACTTCATCAACTTTTGCATCCATTTCTGGACGACTTTGGCCTGTCCGTCGCCAATAATCGCGCACTAAAACCGAAGGAACAAACCGACTCATAGTTTGTTCAACGCATCCATATGGATAATCAACGAGGCCATCCAATGTTGGTTCAATTGCCGAAAATAAGTTTGGTGAGACTTCTATTCTCAAATCACCCGTAATCGCTTTAGAATCAATTTCCAAAGCCGCAACAAAGTTATCACCAGTTCGGAGCGCCCCCGCTTGACCAAGACGCCGTGTTTCAACGCGAGGCTGAATCCGAACTCTCTGCTCCAATCCATCTGAAAATTGCCCGCCGCGACCCACAATCTTGAGAACACCTTCTCCCATTCCCAAAGCCCGCACTGTTCGAGTTACAACCTCACGACTTCGCGCCGGAACTTTGACTGTTCCACGAGAATCTCCTTTTAATTCAAGACCAGTTACCGATAAATCATAGGCGACTGCCATTTCAGCATCCGTCGCATTAGTCAACGTGAACGCCACCTCCTGCTCATCATCCTGAGTTAAGAATTGCGGAAGCGACATCCTGAGCATTAGTTCCTTCCTTGAAACCACTGAACTGATCCCTTTACCTACACGTGTCTCACGGTCAAAACCAGAGCCAGTAACCCGCCAACTTGTCAAGTTATCAGGCACCCTCACCGGAATTGTCGCCGTCCCATCCGCCCCGGTCTTGATCGAAGGCGCCCAAAAAGCGGTGTCGGCGAAATCTTTCCGGATCGCCACATTGCTGCCGCCTTTGTCTTCCCCATCAAGATACAAGTCTGGGAACGAATAGTTGGTAGAAACCACCGTCCACCGTCGAGGATAGAACGAGTCAACGGGGTCTTCCTGATCTTCTCGAATCTGATAAATCCCTTCATCAACAACTCGCAACGCAACATCTGCTTGGACAGGTCGACCGGATTGATCCTGAGTGGAAACGAGCAGATTGACCGTTTCGCCCGGGCGCATCTCGTTCCGATCTGGAGTGATCGAAACCTTGAGTTCACGGTTGTCTAACCCAACTTTTGCTCCGCGCTGAGTCTGATAAAACTCCTTTCCGGCAACTTGAGTGACCGAGACCGTGAAGTTAGGTGAAAAGGCATCGGTAACCGGGATTGAGACCACAGCTTCCGGGCCATCCATCCGAACCACTTGTGAACTGAGAATTCCTTCACCTTCGACGGTGAGCCAAATCGCCGCATCATTCATATCTGAGCGGACAACAACTTGAGCGGTATCCCCCACCTTATATTCACGCGAGTCAAGCGAAACGGACAATCCCGAAGGGCCCTGGTATTCGTCACCTCCGGCTACCCACACATAAGCCTCCGTGCTAATTTCGTTACCACGCCGGTCCACGGCAGTGATAACAGCTTTGTAACTTCCACTCTTTTTGGGAGCAAAATCTAAATCTGTCGTCACCCCGGTGAGCCGAACTTTTTGCTTGGTTTCTGTCACGAAAGTCCAACCTTCCTTGGAATACAACTCTCGTCCAAATTCAACCGTTGCTTCACCAGCAAGTTCCGCGCTCGAATCACTCGGCTGATTCACTTTGAGACTCAAAGCTTGGCCCGGATTGGCAACGTACCGATCAAATTCTGCTTGAAGATCATATTCGCCTCGACTTGCTACTGCCGCACCATCTGCCGAATAGTAACGACCTCCTTCATCACTCACACTTGCCGAGAGTTTGAACTTCGTATCGGCAAAATCAGCATATTCTCCGTCGCCTCCAACTCGGGCCGTGTTGACCGTAACTTGCGCCCTGCCCTGCTCATCCGTGACGAGTTCGAACTGACGATTGAACTCCAGTGCATAATCAGAACCATCATCTTCATAGTAATACTCTTCATCGAACGGCGAACTCCAGTAATCGTATCCAGAGAACAAATCGGCCTGAACTTTTGCTCCCACTATTGGCTCTCCCGTAAAACTCGTGCACTGAATTGTAAAGGTCAAGTCATCGCCTCTGACGACCCTTGTCTTTTCGGCTGAAACGTCTATCTCAAATTGTGGTTTTCGGTAGCTCGCGAGCGGAACGTAACCGTATTCTGTTTGTCCCCCGGCTTCAATCTCCACCGAATAAGTCCCCTGTAAATCAGACTCATTCATTCGGAATTCGCCAGAGATGCTTCCCCAGTCATCCACGACTGCCGGGATTGTTGTGATTCGATCCCCATTCGGATTAAAAACCTGAATGCTTGCCGCCATCCCCGCAGGGATCGTATATGAGCCCGGTTTGCCTTTCCGAATCACCGACTTAAACTGAACCAAGTCCCCGGGGCGATAGATCGGGCGATCGGTGACAAAGTGAGAAGTCAAAACATCCTGTTCTTGAGAAGGCTTGTAAAACCAAGTGTGTGCCCGCGCTTCTCCTCTCTTTGCCGAGACAAGGGTGAGTCTTTCACCCCCTGCCATTGAATCAAAGCTGATCAAGCCATCATTGTTCGTTTTTCCTAGGTCAACTTGACTCGCTCCCCTGGTGATCGAAACTGAAACATCGGGTAGCGGTTGACCTGAATCAATATCAACGACAAACGCTTCACCCTTCTTCGGTTCTGTCTTGGTGACGAGTGCAATATCAGTCACAGTCAGCCAGGCATAATCAACCTGCTCTGCAACCTGAGCTTTTACAAGATAAATCCCGTACGGCAGGCCCTTCAAATTCTGCTCATGAACATAAACCCCTTCAATGTCCTTCGTCTGCAAGGACGTTTTCTCTGATTGAACTTCAGAAAGCTTGGCCAATTCCGTCGGAGATTGTCGATTTCGGTTCGTTGCGATTCCATAAAGTAAATCCCCCAAATCACGGTTGGCATCAAATGAACTCTCGTCAACTTTCAAAACGGTGAGTTGCAGAGAGTCGCCTTTAGTGCTCCCATCTGCCCGCAACGTAATGTCTTCTCCTGGGCGGAAGACTCGCGATCCAAGATTGAGCCCCAAATAATCTGGCTGACGTTTTGCTTCCCAATCAACCGCGAGTTTTTGACCCTCAAATATTTGTACAGATACTGACTCAACCCGATGCGCTTTGCCAAAAACATTTGCCGAATAAACCCCGGTTGGCAAACTCGGAATTTCAAAAACCCCGCTTTCATCAGTCTCTGCACGCCAAGTAGAGTCCCCTTCCCAACCATCATTTGTTTGGCGATAAAGAATGACATCCGCACCCGGAAGCCCAACTTGGCCCCCCTCCATTACCACCTTTCCAGAGACTGATCCCACTGGAACCTCAGCCGTAATCCCAACGCTGAACAAACCAACCGTCACCCCGACAATGAGAAGGAGACTGAGCAACCCTCCGGGCTTGACCCAATTCTTAAGCAACATCAACAACCTCCTCTTTCTGACGGTCGGAAAATACCAAGTTCAGAGCTACGATCAGCCCTCCAAGCCCAACCACACTCCAAACGAAAATCTGCATTTTCTGATCTCTTGTAAATTCAAACGCTTGACTCACTTCGCCGTAACTTGCCGCCGCCAAACCTGCTAATCCCACCAGGGGCGCAATACCAAATGCCGACCTTTCTGAGCTCAAAGCTGCCAGCCAGGCTCCCAATCCTAACCCCACCAACAGACCCACTCCACCCTTCACCCCAAAGAAGAACAAACCAATCACCGCTGCTCCGCCTGCAATTAAGCTCAATGCGCCAAATCGCCCCCAGTTCTTCCAACCAGACTCGATACGTGGCATCCCCAAAAGCAACACAAGGAGTCCTGCTCCAATCATCACCCCAACCATTCCATAGTGCTGAGCAATATCAAAGCTCCGTGTGCTCTCAGGGAAATCAATCCGCAAAGTGCGATACGCGAGCATCCCTAAAACCGGACCGATTACTGCTGAGAGGTCAGTTCGACCAAGCAAAACAAACGCGGCCAACCCAACCAACGCCGAAACAGCAACTCCAAACGACTGGTCTTGAGCAAAAGCAAACGTCGCAAGCCCCATAAAGATCAAACCTCCGAGAACAAGTTGCGTCGTGCGTTTTTGTGTTTGCGCTCCGCCAATATCCATCCATGCCGTTGCGAACGCCCCCAAAATCGACGCAAAAATCGTCACGGGCAGAGTCGAATCGTCACCGCCCCATTGGGCGACAAAGAATCCTGCTCCCGCAACGAGTACCGCGCCCAATCCACCAGCCAGAATTGGGCTTGGACCACCTTTACCCCGGCTCAAAACCAAAACCAATAAACCTGCCGCAACCACCGCGACTGCCAGCATCGACCCGACTGCGTTCGGAATTTTGCCAAATCCGTCCGGAGTCCATCGATTCGCGAGGAGAACCAGAGCTCCGAGTCCCGCAAAGGCCGTGCCACCCCGAGCGTTCCCGCCCCAAGCGATGACTCCCCCCACTAAACCAAGAACTGCCATCGCAACAAAATGACTTCCCATGAAGCTGGCATTTGCGGTGGCTGCGGTTTGCACGGTCTGCCCCGCCAGAGCCCCCGCCGCCGCCAATCCAAAGACGCTCTGCTTCCGCCAGAGTGAGAGCCCCAACGCAACCATCGAACCAATGAGTGCCCCGACCGGAAATTCACGCATCCCCAATAGTTGGAATGCCAAACCCAGCAAAACTGAAACTCCAAAAATCCCCAAGATTGGACCAAACCAATCTAGCTTTTCCCCATCAAAGTCGCGCTCCAGCCAGGCACAAACAACTGCCACCAAGCCGAAGACCAAAAGAAATGCCCCGTTCGTCATATCCGTTACAACTCGGACGACAGAACGGGGCCAATCGAATCAAATTACCCTTGCGAGGCGCTTAAAGCTCTTTCCAAGTCCGCCTTCAAGTCCTCGACATTCTCAAGGCCAACACTCAAACGAATGTAGTCAGAAGTCACCCCAGTTGCCAATTGCTCCTCCGGATTCAACTGCTGGTGCGTTGTACTTGCCGGGTGGATCACCAACGACTTCGCGTCGCCAATATTTGCGAGGAGACTAAATATCTCAAGGGAGTTAATAAACTTTTTAGCTGCTTCGAAACCGCCTTTGACGCCAAATCCAAGAATTGCTCCGAATTTCCCACGCGCGTGGTATTTCGCCGCCAATTTGTGGCCCGGATTGCTATCGAGACCAGGATAATTCACCCAAGAAACGAGCGGATGACCCTCCAAAAACTGAGCAATTGCAAGGGCATTATCAGAATGGCGATCCATCCGGACATGCAGAGTCTCGATCCCCTGAAGCAGGAGAAAAGCATTGAACGGTGACAAGCATTGACCCTGGTCCCGGAGCCCTTGCAGACGGGCTTTGATCGCAAAAGCTACATTTCCTAGGCCAGGAAAGTTTCCGAACGTTTCCCATATCTTCAAACCGTGGTAGCTCGGATCAGGCTCCGTGAAGTTCGCAAAACGCCCCTGACCCCAGTCAAACTTTCCAGAATCCACGAGAATCCCGCCAATACTTGTCCCGTGCCCACCCATGAATTTCGTGAGCGACTCGACAACGACTGCTGCACCAAAATCAAAGGGCCTGACTAAGTAGGCAGTTGGCAAAGTGTTATCTACGATCAACGGAATTCCGTGCGAATGCCCGATCGTCGCAACTTCCTCAATTGGGAACTGATCAACTTTCGGATTTCCTACGGTTTCTCCGTAGAACAACTTTGTCTTTTCGTTAACATGCTTCTTAAAATTCTCCGGATCACTCGAATCAACAAAGTGAACTTTCACACCAAGTTTGGGAAGGGTGTAATGAAAAAGATTGTAAGTTCCGCCATAGAGGCTACTTCCTGAAATGATCTCGTCACCCGCTTCGACGATGTTTGTGATCGCTAAAACTTGAGCCGCTTGACCACTCGCCGCCGCAACCGCCATAGAGCCTCCGTGAAGAGCCGCTACCCTTCGTTCCAATACATCGGTCGTTGGATTCATTAATCGAGTGTAGATATTCCCAAATTCCTCCAAACCAAAAAGCCTTGCTGCATGATCAGCATCATCAAATAGGTAGCTCGTTGTCTGATAGATCGGAACCGCCCGCGATTTGGTCGTCGGATCGCCTGAATGACCTGCATGAAGGGCCAATGTCTCGAAGCTTTGCTGAATGCTGTTCTCGGTCGTTGCCATGAGCCAATTCTACGTCATTATCAAAAGATCATTAGGACATTGAGATACTCATAGTTCTTTGTTGGAATTACGTTAGTTGTAATGACGACTCTGACTCACGATGTAATATCTCGCCATCGTTCCAGCTAACGGAGGCTCGCCCCCGTGATGGGACTAATTTGCCACGGTATATTTCCGGCGATCAAACACCAAATCTGACCCGATTTGCCAGACATCGGAATCAATTCGGTTCTCGGGCAGAATCTTACTGGAATGGACAATTGCACTGGTCAACCCAGCTTCGCGGGCGTAATGCAAAAACACCGAATTCAAGATCACTCGCGCCGAAGCTTTCAGACCAAAGCTCACATTGCTTACGCCAAGGATTGAGTTCACCCGAGGGTGCCGCAAATGCAACTCCTTGATTGCATCGATTGTTGCCATCGCCGATTCCCGGAACTCTTCATCTCCCGAACCCAAAGTGAAGGTCAAGCAATCAATGAATACATCTGAATCCGGCAATCCATAGGCTCGAGTTCGATCCAATATGCGCTCCGCAATTTGAACCTTCTTTTCGGCAGATTTCGCCATCCCATCCTCATCAATCGTCAATCCAACCACAGCGGCACCGTATCGCTGACACAAACTGAGTACCGCTTCAGTCCGACCTTCTCCATCCTCAAAGTTGATCGAATTGATCACCGGCTTTCCCGCAACACATTGAAGCGCCGCCTCAATCACCTCAACTTCCGTCGAATCAATCATAATCGGCACGGTGATGTGCTGATTGTAAGCCTTCAATAGCGTCGTCATATCTCTGACTTCATCCCGCCCGACATAGGCGGTGCAGACATCAATGAGGTGGGAACCCTCACCCTCAAGTTCCCGCGCCAGTTCGGTCATTCCCTCCCAATTTTCCGCCGCAAGCATGTCACGGAAGGCCTTGCTTCCGTTGGCGTTCGTTCGCTCGCCTACAATCAGATAGGAGTTGTCTTGAACCCATGGCACAAAATCATACAAGCTTGAGGCGCCTTGGAGTTTGACCGCGTCTGCTTGCTCATCCGTCCGGTAGCTAAAATCAAATCCGGGAAAAACCGTCCGGCAAGCCACCCAATGCCCTGCCGAATGAGAACGGCCTTTGACGCGCTCTGCCACCTGCCGGATATGCTCGGGAGTCGTCCCGCAACATCCACCACAAATGGCCACACCGCTTTCCGAAACAAACTTCTCGTGAGCATCAGCCAACTCGCCCGGAGTCAATTTATAGACTGCTTGCCCACCCTCCATCATTGGCAGTCCCGCATTCGGCTGAATTGAAATCGGACGTGTTGAGTTCTCACCCAGAAACTTAACAAACGGTGCCATCTCAGCTGGCCCAGTCGCACAATTCATCCCAATTGCCACTACCTCAGGGAAACATTCAATCATATTCAAAGCCGCGGATATATCGGATCCAACCAGCATTGTTCCGGTCTGTTCCATCGTCACCTGAACGACAATCGGCACTTTGCGTCCCGTTGCCGCCATCGCATCTTTTGCCGCTACTATCCCCGCCTTAACCATGAGCAAATCCTGAAGTGTCTCTAGCAGTAAGAAATCTGCCCCGCCGTCCAAAACACCTCGAAAGGAGTCGGCATAAGTTTCTAGCAGAGTCGCCCAATCGGTTTGCCCAAGGGAAATCAACTTGGTTCCGGGCCCAACTGCCCCGGCTACATACTTTGGCGAGTCAGGCGTTTCGCACCGGTTCGCCGCCGACCGGGCAATCTGCGCCGCTGCAAAACTGGTTTCGTAAACAAGCTCGGAAATCCCATATTCCGCCAAGACAATCGATGTCGAACCAAAGCTGTTCGATTCAACAATATCACTTCCGGCTTCAAAGTAACGAACGTGTATTTCCTCGACCAAATCAGGACGTGTGAAATTCAGTATTTCGTTGCACCCTTCCAAGAATTCCCCGCCAAGTCGATCCGCCGCCGCTCTGACTGAATCGGGCAAATGCGATTCCGCTTTAAGTATGAATGCATCGTCCGACAAACCCGCGTTTTGATATTCAGTTCCCGTCGCCCCATCAAAGATCATGACGCCTTTGGCAAGTTGTTCGAGAAAAGTCGGCTTCATGGCCCTATTATTGCGTTATCGAAATACGGCGAATAAGCCTCGAGCAAACTCGGATCAAACCTACCCAGCATAAATGCGCGTCTACCAACCTAGAACCGAATATTCAAAAGCGAGCAATTCCCGCATCGCGAGCATCGACATGCTTCGAGGATTGGCTATTTTGGGCATAGCTTTGAGTGGAGTGCTTCCGTGGGGCACTTTGCCTGCGTGGATGTATCACGCGCAGCTCCCGCCCCCCGAAATGAAATTCAATGCCGAGGTGCCTGGAATCACCTGGGTCGATTGGGTCTTTCCATTCTTTCTCTTTGCTTTGGGAGCGGCTATTCCTCTCAACCTGTCAAAGAAGCTTGAACAAGCTAAATCTTGGAAACCACTCATCCCCGATATTCTTCGCCGATACGGCTTGCTCCTTGCCTTTGCGTATTTGAGCCAGCATCTTCGACCACTTTCGATTAACTCAAGTCCTGACCAATCAACTTGGATGTTAGCCCTGCTCTTCTTTTTTGCGACTTTCCTCGCCTTCGTAAGACTCCCAATAAGTTGGTCAGCAAGTCACCGAAATTGCTTCAATTTAACCGGGTGGATGATTCTCATCGCCGCACTCATCTCGCTCCCGGCGCAAGATGACCAAGTTTTTTACTTCCTCAACACCCGAGTCGACATCATATTGTTTGTCCTCGCTAATGTTTCGCTCAGTGGAACGATCATCTGGATAATGACCCGTAATTCACCTCAAACCCGGTGGGCAATCACGGCGATCATCACTGCTGCTTTTATTGCTAAAGGGTTCGATGGGCCGATCAAAGAACTCTGGAATTTCAATCCCATACCCTGGTTCTGGCAAAACGAATTCCACAAATATCTTCTTATCGTTTTGCCCGCCACGATCTGCGGCGAGGCGCTTCTCAATCATTCCAATTTCAAAGAGCCGATTGAACACACGCCCGGTGCCGAATGGACAGTTACCGTCACCGCAATTTTCTCGCTCCTTTCGATCACCGCTGCCCTCTTTCTCCGAGAAATCGAATTCGCGCTTTTCTGCGCAATCATAACAGGTGCCCTTGGCTCCCTGATTGCATCAAGAGCCTGCCACTTTTCGCCCGGGATGAAGTCAATGATTCGACTAGCCGCTTTACTCGTCATCATCGGGGTAATCCTTGACCCAACCGCCGGAGGAATCAAGAAAGACCCCGCAAATCTAAGCTATTTCTTCACTTTGACCGGACTCGCTTTTTGGTTAACGATCGCTTTCACAAATCTTTCCAAATACCGTTTCATTGAAAGAGCACTTAGCCCTCTCACCCTGACGGGAATGAACCCGCTCCTGGGATATGTTGCTATCACTAACTTTGTTCCGGCGGTGATTCGTCTCACTCAAATCCACTCGTGGGTCGGAAATCACGGATGGACTCCCTGGCAACTCGCGGCGTACGGACTATTCCAAACCGTCATTGTCGCTCTTGTGTGCATCATTGCATCGCGATCAAGACTTTTTCTTCGAGCCTAATTTAGAAGGAACCCTGACAACTTCGATCAGGCTCAAACGTCCAAATCCGCAGAACCATGGCTGTCAAACGGGTCTTATCCGTCCTCCTCACGCTCTTTGCGATCACCGGGATTCTCCTGGCTCAGGCTGCACCCCTTATCAAAGCTGGCGACACTCTCCAGCTCATCTGCTCCGAAGAGCCGAGCATCAACCAGGACTACCGTGTGACCAGTGACGGGCTCATCCTGGTGGACTTTCTTGGTGCCGTCAAAGTCGCAGGGCTCACTGAAGCTCAAGCCGCTGACAAAATTGCCAAACAGCTCCTCGACGAAAAAATCCTCAAAAAAGCCACAGTCAGCGTAAAGCTTGTTAGCCCCGAAATCAAAATGGTCAAATTCAGCGGCGCGGTCAAACTCGCCGCCGAAACAGCGTGGAAAAATGGAATGACTCTCGCCGATGTCATTCGGCTCGCCGAGATCCTTCCCGAAACCGATCTGACCAAAGTTCAAATCAAATCCGCTGATAACAAAATTCAAATTGCCGATACAACCAAAGGTGAAAATCCCGTACTTCAGCCCGGAGATGAAATCACATTCTTCAAGAAAGTCGAAACAACTCCCCCAGTAGATCCAAAGAATCCTCCGACAGACCCCGAAGTACCGGTTCAGCAAGGAGATGCCACCAAGGTCACGCTGAAAGGCAAAGTCACCCTTCCTGGAACCTATGACATAACCGCGGACCTCACCCTACGAGAACTGCTGGTTCGAGCAGGTGGATTCACCGAGGGCGCAAATTTGAACTCAATCAGTCTTGAACGAAGCGGAGCAAAGCGTAGCCTCACCCTTCCTACTGATAATGACTTCCGGATTCAAGCTGGCGACATCATCACCGTAGACGACCGACCTAAGTCGACGCTCTTCGTCATTCTGGATGGTTCAGTTCGCCGACCGGGTCGGTACGAGATTACCGAAGGAACCAAACTCTCGGACTTGATCAAACTTGCCGGTGGCTTTAACAACGGAGCCCAAACCAACAAGATCAAAATTTACTCAACCGGAAACGAACGCCCTCGCGAGATTAACTTTGAGGATATCATTCTCGGCTATCGAGGAGACATCAACCTCACCTCTGGTCAAACCATTGAAGTCCCCGGCCCGCGAACGGAAACATCTCTAAAATTTGGCGCAAAGGAACGAACCGCCGCCGGGGCAATCGCACTCCTCCTTCTCTTTGGGTCATAGTGAAAGCATATGCCTTGGGATAAAAGCAAAGGCCGGCCTGAACCCATTCGCGCCTTAAATAAAGTCCGCGAGGTTGAAAACTTCGAACCTCTCGTTGATATTCGGACAGCCTGCCCAACATGCGTCATCCATCGCGGCTCCGTCATCCCGTATCTTCGCAAATCTGTCGCCGAGAAACTCGAGACTGCCGCCAGATCCCTTCCCCAGAACGTCAAAATTGCCGTCGTTGATGCGTGGAGACCATTTGATCGTCAAGTCCGCATATGGGAGTGGATGTGGGGCTGTTTGGAAGAAGCTCGACCCGACCTCACCTATGCTGCCAAACGACGGATGATCTGCCGATTTGTCGCTCCCATTGATCAAAAAGCCCCTCCCGGCCACACGACTGGGGCAGCAGTAGACGTCTGGCTGATTGACGAGAACGGCGAAGAAATTGACGTTACTTCTCCTTTTGAGCGCCTTGCCGGAGCTCCAACTTACGTGTTCGGCTTGAATCCCGAAGCCCAGCGCAATCGCGTGATGCTGGTTGACTCCATGCTTGGCGCCGGGTTCAGCAATTGCCGCGACGAGTGGTGGCATTACAGCTATGGCGATGCTGGGTGGGCCGTCCGCATGGATTTAGATGAGTGCTTTTTCGGCCGTATTGACCAAGACCTGGAACTTTACAAAGCCCAAGAACGCGAGTGGAACATCCGCATGCTCAGTCGCGAGAACCCGTTCTTGCAGGCGGGCGCGCCTGGCTTAAAGCCTCCCAAACCCACTCGGTAGGCGGAAGCACTCCATTCGGTCGAAATTCTCCGGGCGCAACCATGATCACGTCAATCTGGCAATTGATCGGCTCGTCGGTTTCCGCACGAATCCACATGCGCGTTTGACCTGGCGGAAGCGTCAACTGCCCCGCTCGGTACCACGCAAAACCCGAACCATAGAAGCTCACAGGATTTGGTTCCATCTCCATGGCCTGACCCGCCAAACTGATCTTAAGTGCTTTTCTCGCTGGCTCGTCCATTTTCGCCGCAATCCAAATACTATGCGTTCCCCCCAATCGGTTTTGAACGACGTACTCGGAAGCATACGGTGCAACTGTCTTGACCTTCGGATTCAATTCCAAAACCTTTCCGCCCGAAGTGCCGGACACTTCAAGCATATCGCTGAAATTGGATGCCACCGGATTCTCTGCTTCCAACCAGTTGTAAGGAGCGGCGCGAACCGCCATGCTTTGAAACTGATTGCGGATCGCCAAATAAGATGCCAGAGGAGTCCGCTCAAATCCACTCGTTGTCCGCTTCAAGTTGGTGAGTTCCGTCCCCGAAAGGTCAATCAATTTTCCAAACGTATCTATCAAGTATGAGACAGCAGCTTGGTTGGCGTAAAACCCATCAAGTGGAACTGGAATATCTGTTGACCCTTCAACAATCACTGGCGTTGTTGGAATCGTCAATTCAACTTCGTTTTTCTTCGCCTTGATCAGCAAGTCACTGCCATCAATCGCCACCATAGTTGGTACAACCTCAGAAGACATTCGCATTTTCACCCTCTGCGGTTGACTGATTGCCCAAAAAACAAACGTGGTGATTCCCCGGTCGACAAATCGGTAACCCTCAATCGTTGGCCCCAAATCAAGTCGTTCACCGGAAACTGGCGACGGTATCCAAACCATTCCACCGGGCAATCTTCCAGTAACCGCTGGATTTGTCGCCGCAAAAGGATAATACAGCGGCCTGACGCCGTTCCGCGCCATGCTCCCTTGGTCACGGTACGTCTCGGCTGCATCCGCAACCGCCGTCCGCAATTCTTGCGTCGAAGCATTGAAAAACCACCCACGGGTTCCGATCGACTCACTTTGGCGAATGATCCGACCCGCATCAAGAGCTGTTTCTCCCTCTTGCAATTGAACCGAAACCGCTAATCCCGCCATAGGGCGACCTCTTCGGAGGGCACTACTCATCGGGCCAGCCGCCATGTCCAAAACATCCACCGCCGATCTCGGATCCATGCGGAAGCTGATCCCGGCTAGAGCACCGTCTGCATCCTCATACAAACCGCCCCAACCCGACCAATCCTGAAAAACTGGACGACCAGTAGTATCTGAAATTACATCAACCAAGCGATTCAGCCGCCGAGCCGCCCCGCTCCGTACAACCGTCCGAATGTCACTCCAAATCTCATCGCGTCGTTCGGAACTTGTAACTTTCCCCGAATTCAGATTCAAAATTGAATCTACACCCCGACTACCTTGCCAAAGTGGCACACACGCCGCAAAATCTTCAAAACTGCGATTGTGGTGAAGCCCGACGTGCCAAGATGCCGCAACCAGGTCGGGTGTGCCGTATTTCTGGCGAAGATACGTTTCAAGTTCTAGCCGGAAAAGTTTGCTTGTCGGAACCAAAGTATCGTCTACTTGAAAGCTCCGAACGGTTTTTCCCGCCGGATTCACCAACCCCCGATATCCCGAACCAAGCGGAGCGTTCTGCAAGATGGTCAAAAGCTGATCGCGATAAAGATCAAAACCTTCCCAATAATCTGCCATCCGTTGATCCTTGACTTCCGGATAAAGCACCAGTACATGCGGAAAATCTGAACCCAAATCGTATCGAAATGGCAACTTCCCTGCCTGGATTGGGAGCCATCCTTCCCAAATCACGGCCCCATTGCGCTCATTTGCAAAAATCCCATAGGCGCGCTCTCCGCTCGGGATTTCAACCTTGATATCAACCCGACCCATCAGCCCAGAAACCCGGTAGCTTTTTGGCTCAATCGCGACCACAGATGCCGACGGTGCCAATGCGGAAACTCCGATCAAATAGCGAAAGCCCCGGGATTCCAGCTCGGGTAAAACCCTCCGCCATGTACCCAAGTCGAGCGGTAATTCAACAAATACATCCGTAACCCCTGCTTGAACAGCCTGATCCATCGCCTCGACGGTCGGGTCGATGTGCAGTCCCACCGGGATATAAGGCGACCCATCGAACGACAATGATCGCTCGCGAGTCACCTCCCATTTTCGATCTTGAACAACCGGTTCAACCTGCCCCAACCCCAAAACGACCGTCAATAAAGCAGAAACCACGCTGGTAGTTTACCAGCGTGGTTTCCTGTTTCCAAATTGGTTGAATGACTTACCGCTTACGCTTCTTTCCGCCGGGGCCGAGTTCCATGCCCACATGCGGCTCTAAGAAGTCCGCACGGAATTTAATGTGGCGCTTCATTTCCCCGGACTTTGTGGTCCAGTTTACTCTCTCTAGAGTCCACTGCCATCCAATATCTGTAGTCGAATAAAGGAATTCAACACCTTCTTGCAGAATATCTCCCATCAAAGTCTTCAGGTCGTTTCGATCTCCCAAAATGCGTTCGCCTGCCGCCATTGAAGGCTTCAAATGAACAGTCAGAGTCACGGCTTCTTCTTCAGCTGCTTTCAGCTTCGCCTTCTTCGTATCCTCAACTGTATCTTGAACCTGAGTTACTTCTCTCGAAACAGCCGTCGTCATCGCATCATAGGTATCAGATTTCCAGGCGTAACTCTGATTATCATAAACTGCATCCGCCATCCGCCCCGCTTCCACAAGGGCAGTTGCGAGCAACGCCGCATCCGTCGGCTTCAAATCTTTGTATGTCTTCCGAATCGTGTCGAAAGTGCTTTCCGGTTTGGTCAAGTTGCAAGTAATCAAACTTCGTGTGTCCTTCCCACGCATTTTCATGCCTGGTCTATAATTGAATGATTCTACCTATGCGAAGCATCACCTTCAACCGACCTTGGGCGACTTGGGCCCTTTCATCACTGCTTGTCCTGGGAACACTGGGACTCATGACGGGATGCACTCCATCCAGTCCGACGGATTCTGAGCAAAAGCCAGCAACCGGAGAAACTAAACCCACAGAGGGCAAAACCATCAGCGTGGGCATTGTTTTCGATAGCGGTGGACTCGGTGATAAATCATTCAACGACTCTGCTTGGCGCGGAATCCAAAAAGCTGAAACCGAATTCGGCATCAAAGTCAGCAAAGTTGAATCCAAAGAGGAGAAAGACTACGAAACCAATCTTGCCGCGATGGCAGATGATGGCAACGATCTTGTGATCGCCGTTGGGCTCAACCAAGGCAAGGCTCTCGAAAAAGTCGCCCCGATGTACCCGGATACCAAATTCGCCATTGTTGACGGAACCGTCGATGCTCCCAACGTCCGAATGCTCAAGTTTAAGGAGGAAGAAGGGTCTTACCTCGTCGGCTTCCTCGCCGGAAAAATGACGAAAACAGGCAAAGTAGGTTTCGTAGGCGGGCAAGAACTTGATCTCATTAAGAAGTTTGAATACGGTTTTGCCGCCGGAGTTAATGCTGCCAACCCGCAAGCTGAATTGCTCCCCGCAAAATATATTGGAAGCTGGGATAACATTGACGAAGCCAAGATCGCCGCGAATGTCTTATTCGATTCCGGCGCGGATATCGTCTATCATGCGGCGGGTCGTGCCGGCCTTGGCGTCATCAGAGCAGCCAAGGATCGTAACCTGTTCGCCATCGGTGTCGATAGCGACCAAGACGGAGAAGCTCCTGGCAATGTTCTGACCTCAATGATCAAGAATGTTGACGAAGCGGTCTATAGCACGATCAAAGATATGGTTGATGGCAAATTTGAATCTGGAGAGAAAATCTATGACGTTGCTCAAAATGGCGTTGGTATCTCCGAACTCACCCACACCCGCGACAAAGTCGGCCCAGATCTACTCGCAGAAATCATGGCGGTCAAACAAGCAATTGCTGACGGGACAACAAAAGTTCCGGCAACCAAGGCTGAGTTCGACGCTATGAAGTAGATCGGTCACAAGTTTGCCCTCATGGTTCCAAAAGTTCACGGGTTTGCTTTAGCAGCTTCCCGTCCAGAACCATGAGGGCAAATCCTTGCAGGGCCACCGCAAACCCCGAACCCCTCCAGTCAGGACTCTCTCCAAACAGCCCCAGCCCAATCCCCATCAATACATAAAAATAGTTCGCAACCTGATTCGCCGCCAAGAGCCGGACAAAATGGGCAACCGACTTAGGTGGGGGTGCTTTTTTACCAATGAGTGCAATTGCAATATTCACGGCAGCCCAGCCCGCTGAAACAATACCAAACATCAGTACTTGGCGATTCTGGATCAAAAGCGGCATCGCTAGACCACCGATCACCGAGAAGAACGACCAATGTTCTAATCGGTCTAAGTGCCCCATCATCAAGGGACGTAACTTGGCAACTCCGCCTTGCCACTCAGACATCCACAACCCCAAGCCCCTCGTATGAATCAAACGGATCAGGCATTTCATAGAACTCCTTTCTGCCCAACACCGCGTTGCTCCAATCAAACATATACGGCATTCCATATCCTCGCTCTACAGCCCGACCAACCAGCCGCCCGCGAGCTTTTGCCCGTGTATTTTGGGGAGGATCGGTCATCGCATCTAGAACCCCGAGCTCATCTAAATTCCTCAGCGGAGTTCCTTCGCCCAACGCATAGAACAAAGATTGCTCAGGGTTAATGTTGTGATATTCCAAGTCAAGACTATGCAAAACATCATCTCCCCACTGCGCCCCTCCATCGGCTACAAACTGATCCATCATATGCTTTTTCGCCACCCAATCTAGGCGATCTCCAAGAATCATTGGATCTTGCTTGAGCTGATCCAAAACAAAGCTCCATTCCCTCAGAGTCCAGTCCGTATCGGGCGAATCTCCCGCAAATTTCTGGGCCAGTTCAAGAAGGCGATACTGAATATCTAAGGCCGATGTTTCTGTCCCATCTGCCATGGTGACCCTCCAGTCGTACTTCCCATCTCGGGAGATATCCCGTAAAGCTTGCAAAGGTTCATAAAGTTCAGGCTCCAACATCAACTCACCATCTTCAAGCAACCTCAAAGCAAGGCATGTCGTCCCGACTTTCAGCTTGTAAGCATATGCGCTCTGGTTCGCTTCACCAAACAGCAAATGCAAGCGATTTTTTCCTTCATGCGCATAGAAGTGCTCCCATTTCGGGTTCACCAATGCCCGGTTAAACCGCACCCGGCTCGCAACCGTCCGCAAAATATGATCTGCCCTCTGCGACAACTGGTATGCAATCTCATCATCTGGAAACACGTGGTACACCTGACTGACCCAAATGTAATCGATCGGATTCTCGTTTAAATCACGCATAGTTGGCGCGCCTCCCTCCGCCAAGATATGCCCACCTACCCGACCGACTCCAGCAAAAATCTGTCGCGTCACCAAAAACGAATAGAGAGCGTTGATGTCATGTGAGAAAAACTCCTCGTTCATCTGCACCATATAATTCTCATGACAACCAAATGTGTGACCCCCAAAATGATCTATCGAATTGTTGTAAATCTTAACCTGATCGGCAAGACCAAGCTCGTTGATCGCCCGAACAATAATCCGTTGACCCGCCCGATCATTAAGAACTACATCGTCCAGATCCCGGCACTCAGCCGTGGCGTATTCTAAGTGCGATCCAACTGCATCTACGTATAGCCGAGAACCATTCAACATGAATCCGCCGCTCGCCATCGGCTCAAAAACTTCATCCCGGGCATGCAGATCAATTGCCCCCAGGTTCAATTCAAGAAAAATATAGTTCTTGATATCCTCGACCATGCGCTCCGGACGAATGTCCGGATCTTCCACCAAACACCCAAACTCTGTCTCTATTCCAAAAATCCGATCTCCCGGTCGCCGATCCATCACCACCATTCTACGACCCTAGGAGGAGAATCAGTCCATTTTTACCAATAACATCCACCCTCAACTCGCTTATACCCAGGCGGAAACTCATTGCTCACTGGCGAACGCCACGATCCCTCAAACAACCTCGAAAAATCTTCACGCTCCGCCCACCTTGATCCTTTGACTCCAAAAAGAAGTTGGGTCGCACCACCCAAGTGAATAGCCGATCTTCCGGTAGATTTCAGATAACCGGCGAGCGGAAATCCGTAAGCTCCACAACCCAGAATCGCAACATCAAATTCCCGACTATCAATGTCTCTTTTGAGCTTATCAAACTCGGTGAACCAAGATGCAGCTCCATCTTCGCTGCCCGTATATGTGACAGGAGGAATTACAACTTCAAGCTCAAAATCGGGGAGCAATCGGTCAAGAAAAGGCAATTCCTTCTTATCAGCATAGTTTTGGGGAATCGAAACCCCAAATGGGCTAACGGCGACGACCCGCTTGCCTTCCAACGCAAGTGTCCATGGGTTTGCGGCAAAAAACGGCTCCAAGTTTCCCAAATCTGTGATCGCACAGTTGGGAGCATATTTTTCTAGAAGTGCATACTGGTAAGGAGTATTCCAATGACCAATCATGTCTACCAGAGACAAATCATTGAGTGTCATTTCGGTGTATCGCTGCAAATTCTCTGAAGTCGTGGGAAAGAAACCGGACAACGTTTTCATATTTTCGACCGAAGTCGGCGAAAACACTCCTGCCTTGAAAGCACCTTCTCCTACAGCCCTGGCTTCGGTGTAGCCCAAGCGTCCAACAAAAAATGGATCACCTTTTCGGATACCGTTGGCAATAAAATCTTGAGCGGCTGATTGGTCAATAAGGCGATCAAAGACCTGGCGAAATTTGACTCTCTGAGACGGCTCCACAACATTACGAACGAGAAAATTGCGCCCTTTCCGAGCAACGTCCATCACACTTTTCTTAATCGCCACACAACCCCCCTCTCATTGAACTCAAGTATACCGATCCCTTTTTCCTTCACTGAATACTGTGAGCAAAGTCCAACACTTTTCCCGGGGTCTCTGACTAAGCTCTATCTCCCAAAATGGACTAAAATCATCGCAATGGATGACCAGACGATCAGCTCACGAAAGCAGCAAATCATTCGCGCCATCATCCTGGAATATATTGAAGGAGCTGAGCCCATCTCCTCCGATCTCATCGCCAATAAATACGATCTTGGCGTACGGAGCGCAACAATTCGCAACGAAATGGCGGAAATCACCGATCTGGGCTTTCTAGATCAGCCTCATACCTCCGCCGGGAGAATCCCTAGCGATCAAGGCTATCGATACTTCGTCGACCATCTCCTCCTCCTCGGCAAACCAAACCAAGAAGAAAAACGAACGCTCAAAACCGCAACCAGAGACGAAGAAACTCTCCGCGACCTCGTTCAGGAAACCACCAAGGCTCTGAGTCGGATGACAAAGTTGATGACGGCAGCCGTGACCGTTCGCGATGCCAAAGTTCGAATTCGGAATGCTATCGTCACCGCCCTCGGACCGGACCGCGCCTTATTCATCCTGGTACTCGAAAATGGACACACCGAAAATCGCATCATCGACTGCCCAAGCGGATTGACGCTTGACCAGATTGGCCTCGTCAACGAAACTCTGCAGAATTCACTTGCCGGACATCCCTTGGGTGATGTCCCAAAAATCAAACCTGCCTCGCTGGGTCATCCAACCGCCCAACAACTTTTGAACAATTCGCTTAATGCTCTCCGAACAACCGCAAAAGACCTCACCCGGGGTCATCTGATCGTCGAGGGCGAAGAATACGTTCTCTCTCAACCGGAATTCCAACGAGAAACAACAACTCTGAACCAGATCATTGATTCTCTTGCCGACGAAGATGCGGTGAGAGAGGAAATTTCATCTTTTAAGGCCGAAAACCAAATCACAATCGGTCGAGAAAACTCTGTCGAGCCCCACTACCCCCTCACTTTCATCCGACGAACGTTTAAAGTCGCCAATCAAGATGCTGGAGTCATCGCAATCATTGGACCGACCAGAATGAACTACAGCCGAAACCTGGGTCTTCTCGATTACACCGCGGAGAGCATAACCGACGTTCTCACAAAACTGTTTCACCCCAACCTTTAGGGTTAGGATTAAAAGGCACTTCTAGAGAACCAGATCAGTTCGTCGCAAAAAGCGAACTAGCAAGGCCCGTGTTGACTTTCACGTTTTGATAGTTCGTGGTTCCTGCCAAAACATTCCCCGAATTGTAAACTTCAAGAACTGTTGGCATCCAGACTCCATTCACCTTCTGCGGGCTCTTGTAGCGGAAAATCGCGAGCAATGGCTTATTTCCGTTCTGGCTGTACCATTCCCTCTTCGTAACAAATTTCTGATCTGGATCAACCCAAATACGGTGACGTGAGTCATCACCCAAGCTCTTCATATAGGTCACATCAAAGATAGGCTCCTTGGTTGTTCGGTCAACTCGCACGAACTTAGCCTCCATAAAATTGTCAAACAACGCCGGAGTAATCAACCCAAAATCGAACACCGTCTGCCGCTTACCTGGAGACTTAGCCAAATTCTCACGGTTTCGGATTCCACTTTTCGGAATGCTGAGCAACCGGTTCGTTCCATTGATAATAAACCAGATTGACTGGTCTTCGACCTTCGATTCCAGGCGCAACATGAACGGCTCTTTCATCTGAACTTCGGTGTAATCAAACCGATACGACTGCGCAAAGTCTTTGTTGATCTTTTGCAATTCGCGCTGTGACGCCTTACCGACTTTTGCCGTAAAGCTTGCATCGCGCAAGCCTGATTGCCAGTATGAATTAATGGCAGTGGATTGTCCAACCAAAACTGTGCCGAGAACCGTCGCTGCTAGTGTCATTGTCCGAAAATCTCTCCTGCTGATCGCTCAGCCACATCCCAATAGACGAGCCAAATTGGCACCCGTATCCCTGGCTAGGTCAGAAGGTACGATAACAGCCCATAAGGACACGATCAAAGGATGGAATTAAAAGACCCGATTGAACTCCACCTCAAGCGTGTGAACAATCTTGATCGTCGGCAATTCCTCCGTCCGATGTCCGCAAGTGAACTTCTTGAGCGAGCCGCCCGGGTTTATCAACTCACGGCCCGGACAATCATTGCTCAATCCGCTATTCCCAGTCTGCTCTGCTTTATTGCCCTCGTTTTCGGAGCAACATTCCTTCTTCCCAGCTTCTTTGTCGTCGTCGGCGGTGATCAGCTCGGAGACGATCTCACTCGGGTGGCAATTGCCGGTTTGCTCACCCTCTTCCTAGCAGTGCCCCTTTTTGTATTCGGGCTAGGTCAGATTTACAGTAACGCCGTTCGTGAGTCCAACGAGTACATCTTGGGTGATCGGCTCTCCGGGGAACCTGCCAACAAAGTTCTTCCCTCCCCCAACCCCTGGCGATTTACTGTCCTTTTGACTTTCGCTACCGCAGAATCACTTCTCCCGTTCTTCATCACTTCAGGACTTTTCATCGTTGGGGCAATCCTCCAATCGTTCACACCCGATTCGCTCTTACCAGGGTTCCTTGCCGTTTTGGGATTCATGATGGCGTTCCTGACGTTTTTCCTGACGCCGGTGCTTTTGCTTCGCAATTCGCTCATCCCAGTAACCGCGATTGTCGAACAAAACCTAACCAAATCATCGCGAACCCGGGGGCGAGAATTGACTAAGCGAAAAGGCCATGTTGGCGGCATCGGAGAAACCATGTTTTCCGCTCTTGTTACAACCTCCTTTATCGCCCTTGCATTGTTTATCTCTGCCCAAATCTTCACAAACCTCATTCTGGAATCAGCCCCCGTTAAAAGTTGGCTCGGCAGCATCCTTCTCGGCGACCTCTTCCGTTCAACACTTGAAATGCTCCCCGGTTTTACTGTCTTGTGGCTCATTACGCCGTTCTGGGCAATCTTCTGTACCGTCGCCTATTACGACCGCCGTATCCGGCTCGAAGGATTCGATATTCGGATACTTGCCCGAGATGTCCTGGAGGTTCGCGAATGAGGCTCCCTCTCGTACTTGCCAGTATTGTTCTCTTTTCAATGTCATTAGGGCAATCAGCAACTGAGGTTCGGGATCAGATCCTTGGCTCAGCTCCCACCGGATCGCCGACTCAGTCCATCTCAACGCCTATAGATTCCCCCCAGTCACAAGCCGAAAGAATTCTTCAGAATCCGCTCTATCGTGAAAGTCTGAACACCGCCGAAGGAGAGTCTTGGCTCAATGAAGCCCTCAATAATTTCTTCGAGCGCATTGGGGAGTGGCTCGGCAATCTGTTTAACCGTCCCCAACAACAGAGAGGATCGCCCATCGTTGCCTCACAAGGCGTTACGCAGGTAATGATCGTCATTCTTCTCGCCGTCCTCGCCGCATTTGTAATTTACTTGGTCTCCCAAATCAAACTGAAGCGCCAACCTGATTCTGGAAATGCTGACAACTTGATGTCAGAGGAAGAGGCGCGTCGATCTGCAGATCAATGGCTCACCGAAGCCGATAAACTCGCCGCTCGAGGCGAATTCCGCGCCGCAGTTCGATGTCTCTATCTCGCCTGCCTGATTCGAATGGACGAGTCCAATACCCTTCGGTTTGAACGGCATCAAACCAACTGGGAACACCTTTATCGGTTCCGAGACCTGACGAATAAGCCTGGCAACTTCCAACTCGAACCCTTGACCCAAAAATTTGACAATGCTTGGTACGGCTTTATCCCCCAATCCCAGGCCGACGTGGATTGGTTCAAATCCGAATATCAAGCCCTTGTTGCAGGACTGAGAGGCGGACCCGCATGAAAAACGCAAACCGCGTCGCTCTCATCCTCGCAATCATCCTTATTGCCGCTTCGCTTCTTTTCGTTTACGGCGGATCCAACAACCGGGCTCAACCCAGCACAGTCAACACCCGAGGACTAGGATTAGCGGCCTTCGGAGAGCTCCTAAAACAATCAGGACTACCCCTCCAACAAGATCGTTCTGCTGTCCTCAACCCTGGTAAAAACGACCTCTTGATCGTGACAAACGAGGACGGCACGCTCAACCGAATTTTTGGTCGTGAATCAGAAGCCGACACCATCGAACCACCAGTATCGGAAGTTTTGAGCGAGGAAGTGACTCCTCCCGCACGCAAACCCCGTGAACAAGTCCTTCTCGAACAATCCATCGAACGACACCTCAAACAAGGTGGACGAGTTCTCACCCTAGAATTCTTATCGCTCGATAACAAAGTCTCCCCCGAACCTCCGGTAACTCTTTCAACAACCGATAAATCAAAGAACTTCAAAGTCGCATTATCAGATGACCCGTACTTCTTCACCACTGATGATATTGCCGGAGCCATCCCCCTTATTGGGACATCTACCGAATTCCACACTTACTTGATCGACCACAAACCAGGCATCGAAATGGTTGTAACCGATGCCACTTTCCTGCGTAATCGGTTTATCGCTAAGGAACAAAACGCCGAACTTGGGCTTTGGCTGGTTCAAAGATTCCTTCCGAGTGGCGGGAAAATCATCTTCGCCGAAGCCTCTGCCGGCAACGTAGAACAACGAGGAGCCCTTGATGAGCTTGGCAAGTGGGCTCCCGCCGCTCTTTGGCAATTCTTGATCACTCTTGGTGTCGCACTGTTCACTCTGAACCGCCGATTTGGAATCCCATCTCGGGAGATCACAAAAGCCCGCGGAGTGAAAGAACTCATGTCCGCAATGAGCCTCACCCTCCAACGTGCCAACCGGCACGACCATGCCCTTCTGATCGTACGAGCAAACGCGATCGACCAAGTCCGACGAATCCTGAGGTTATCAGCCGGACTATCCGAAGCCGAAGTCATCTCCCGAATGCACCCTGATGCCCAAGCGATCATGGCCAATATCATCCGCCTTCAAGGCCAGTACATTCCCAAAAAAGACGCCGTAAACATGGCTCACTTTTTGGAGCAACATCTGAAACAAATGGAATTTGAAGAAAAAGCCCGCCGCGCCCCCCAATAATTGATTCAAAATCACATCATGATTTCAGCACTTGTCGCCTTTGCCGTTATCACAGATTCCTTCACCTCTCAAAATCGGATCGAAGCGGCAGAATCAGAATTAGTAGCGGCAAAGCAAAACTATCTTGATGCGGTCAAGAATAAAAGTGATCTTGAATCCGCCGCGTTCAAGTACGCCGAGGTCGTCATGACTTCACCTGTTCTTGCTCCTATGGAGAAATACCCCCTGGCATTGGCCCTGTATCGCCAAACCCTAGCAATCAATCCAGACCACCGACAAGCCAAAGATCAAGCGCAACTCATTGTCGACATTTATGCTGGTCTCGGAAAAGAACCAACTGAGTTCGATCTGTCCAAAATCAAGTAATCTCGCGTTCCTATACGTAATTCCATGAACGATTCCAGCCAGTCCGAATATTCTCACATCATTCCTCGCTTTACTTTGCGCCTCGCAATAATCTTAACCACAATTGCGGCGGTTCCCTGGCTCCTCGCTACCCTGACCGCTCCCTCGGGTTCTGTTTACATCGGCGCCCAATTTTCTTCCGACGATCAAATGGTCTACAGCGCATGGATGTATCAAGCTATGCAAGGCCAGTTCTTGTTCGATAACCGATTTGCCATTGAACAGCAGCCCGGCCTCACTGTCCACCTCTATTTTTGGCTCCTAGGTACCGTTTCGATGCTTTTCAAAGGGGCGGGTGCACCATTTGCCCTTGTCTTGGTGAACAATCTTGCACGTCTCGTTTTCACCTTTCTCTTCGTGATCCTTCTTGGTCGCTTCGTCCGCAAACTTGACCTTCCGATTTACGTTGCGAAAACCGGAATGATTCTCGCAACGTTCGGCGGAGGACTCGGATTTATGGTATGGGAAGCGTTCGGACGGCTTACCTCGAAACAGAACTTTGTCGCCGGAATGCTGGAACAACGACTCCCCGTTGATATCTGGCAACCAGAAGTGTTCGTGTTTTCCTCAAGTCTGGTGAACGGGCTTTTTATGGTCAGCCTATGCTTAATCCTAACCGCTCTCACCCAAGTATGGGAAGCCCAAAAGTCGTGGCGAGCTGTACCCCTCGGAGCGGGAGCGATGTTCCTCCTCATGAACATCCACAGCTACGATGTCCTCATTATTGCCTTCACACTTATTGCTTTTGCGGTCATTCATCTCTGTCAAAAATCCCTTGACAAAACCTGGGCTATTCGCGCCTTGGTAATCGGCCTGGGTGCAATACCACCGGCGCTGTGGTTTATGAATGTCTTGCAGAGCGACCAAGTTTTCCAAGCACGGGCCGCCACACTTACCTACTCCGGCACATTTCGACAACTCTTGTGCGGAATCTTGCCACTTATCCTCCTTGGACTAGTTTCATTCCAAAACCAGGATGACAAATCGCCCAAACGATGGCTCGCCCCATCCGGGATTCTCATCGTCCTAGTTGGTTTGTTTCTGGGGGCGACTGGATATGACCCAGAAAAATCCTATTTCCTTTCCACCGACCTGTGGGGACTCGCCTTCGTCGCTCTGGTCGCTCCCCTCTTTTTCGCCCCCCGTGATCCCAAGTGGCAGATTCTTGCCGCATGGGGCTGTGTTGGCCTCATCATTCCCTATTTCCCTCAGCTCTTCCAGCGCAAGCTCGCCATGGGCTTGGTGATCCCATGGGGTTTCCTTGCCGCATACGGATTTCAATGGCTAACCGCCCAAATCCCGATGGGCAAAACCACTTCCGAGGAGGGCATCCGCATCCGCCGCAATGTCATTTCGGGGGTTCTCTTCGTCCTGTGTTGCGCCAGTAGTGTGTTCTGGTTCCAAAGAGAACTCCTTTATATTCGTCATAACATCACTTCGACGACCGTTCAACCCGTTTTTCTTCCGAGTGATGTCAACGATATCTCCCGGGAGCTTGCCAAGATTCCCGGTCGCAAAGTCGTCATTGCTCGCCCCGGCATCCCAGGTCGCACCGACGAAAACCCCTGGGCTGAACCCTATCTTCCTGACCTGAACCCAGTGTTTTCTGGCTTTGCTGGAGCCTACTCATTCGCTGGGCACTGGTCAGAAACCCCTAAGTACGACGAACGACGATACATCGCCGAAGGAATTTTTCGGCCCCTTGACCCTGCCCAAATCGATCAGTTTTTGCGTGATTCCCAAGCAACTCACATCGTTCAACCGATCCCAGAACTCTTCCCCGATCTCCCCGCCGGAGACCTTACTCAAATCGGCCGTGTGCTCTATGAAGGCCGCTCTTACCGACTCATTGAAGTGGATCGTAACCGTCTAGAAAATTAACCTTCAGACGATCCTGGGAGTGAGGCGGGGGTTGACTCAACCGGAGGAGTTGCCTTCGGTGCTGGAGCCCGAGCAGATTTATTGACTGCGATGATCCTGGGGCCGCCCCGATATGTACTCAGTCCAAGATCAATTCGTTCGACCAGCTCACCGTCTTCGTAAACAAGTTTCCACGTTCGCACTTGGCGTCCAGAACCGCCTCGATCAACGACTTTCCTCACCCCGTAGCCGAGCGAAGGGTCATGAATGACTTTCTCTCCGTTCGACCAACTCTTTATCAGTTTTGATTCAAGTTTGATTTCCTGACCAATCGGTTTGTGCCCCAAAATTCTGAATGTAATTGCATTCTTTTCCGGAGCTGCTGCTATTGCAATCGGAAAATCAAAACTGTTTGTGACCTTAAAGTCTGGGTTGGGATAGCTCACCGCTGCATCTTGACCCAGCGGAACATAGGGCACAGGCAAAGAATGCGGAAAACGCATATCCACCTTCAGTCTTGTTCGCAGTGCGGCTCCATAAAGCGTTGTGCTGACCTGGCAAATCCCACCGCCGACATCAAAATCATGCCGACCACTTACGTAAACCCCTGCAACTTTGAACCCTTTAGCGGTAGTTCGCTGACCTAAGTAACCATTGAAGCTAAACGTTTCCCCAGGCATCAAAACCAGTCCGTCAATCCGAGATGCCGCCAACCGTATATTCGCTGAACGTGCAAATTGACCCCCGTTGAATTTAGTTGTAAAGCTCGACATCACTTCTTGAATCTTTTCAAGTTCATCATCGGGAACAGCTTTAGCGGCACGTTCCAAAGGAATTGTCCCCTTAAATCCATTTTTCACGGCTGCTGCAACGGCTTGGCCCACTCCTGCCACATCCAACTCCATAGAATTCTGTTCATAGGTCAGTTGAATCTTTCCACCCGCATACTTCGCTGCCGCTTTGCCAATTTTAGGATGATTTTTCTCTACGAACGCCCCTAATGCGGTCACATCTCCAGACTCACATATCCAATTCACTTCAACTGGCTTTTCCTGAATTTTGAGATTGTCATACTCTTTCAAAATCTCTTTGAAGAAGTCGCGATACACGATTAATTCAACTTCCTCATCTACATTAAAATCGCAGCCAAAATCCGAAACTGTGGCTTTATAGGTTTTGTCGCCAAACGCCCTCTCTCCAAGAGCAACGTCTTTGCCCATAGTATCTACTTTAAACTGCTCAAAGACTTCTCCAACTGCCGACTTGCGCATATTCAAAGCGAGACCGTCCAGAGAGTAGCCAGGCACCGGTAAAGGATCGTAAACAAATTCTGAATACCCGTACACACCACCCCCGGCAAGGAGTAGAGTTCCGAAAAGTCCCCAAAGGATTTTTGCGCTCTTCTTCACAACCTCAATCCAAATTGTGTCCGCCAACCGCGAATACTCTAGTAATTATGACGCCTCACCGGACCAAAAGCCTCGCTCACGATCAAAGCCTCAACTCAAGTCCCCGGTAATATCAACGAATGCAAAAGCTTGTCTGGTTCAACGGCGAAGTTACTCCCCTCGAAAGCGCAACCGTTCCCGCCGCTGACCATGCTCACCTGTACGGTGATGGACTTTTTGAAGGAATCCGCATCTACGGTGGCAAAGTGTTCAAACTTGATGAGCATCTTGATCGCCTCTATTTTGGATGCAAATTCCTCGGCTACAAAATGGAAATGGATTTGCCAACCCTCCGAGCCAAGATCCTCGAAGTCTGCGGAATGGCGCAAATCGAAGACGGCTATATTCGCCTCAACGTCACTCGCGGCACAGGGCTCGGATTGGATCCCAAAGCGGTCACAACCCCGCCCAACGTGATGATCATGATTTCAACGTTGGCCCTCTATTCGCAAGATAAGTACGAAACTGGCCTCAATGTCATAACCACCAGCTACCGGGTGGCTCCCCCAAGCACCCTCGATCAACGCCTCAAGTGCATTGGTCGGTATGCCTACCATATCTTGGCAAAAGAAGAAGCTAACCGCGCTGGGGCTGGTGAAGGACTCATGCTGAATCACGAAGGGTATGTCTCCGAATGCACGGGTGACAACATTTTCATTTTCAAAGACGGAGTCCTCAAAACTCCACATCCGAGTCAGGGCCTCTTGATGGGAATCACTCGAAACACCGTCATCGAACTCGCCCGCGAAGCCGGAATTGAAGTCCGAGAAGAAATCATGACGCGATACGACATTCTGAGCGCGGATGAAGCATTCCTGACCGGAACTGCCGCTGAAGTCATCCCAATGATCTCACTCGACGAGCGGCAAATTGGCGATGGCAAGCCAGGCACCAAAACCAAACACATTATCAGCCTCTTCCGTGCGGAAACCAAAAAAGGGACACCGTTCGCAGCAGTAACCGCTTAGCGAGCACGCGCAAAGATCAGTGAAAGTAAAGCGAGACCTCAAATTCACGATCACAGATGAATACGGAAGTACGGCGGTCGTGCCTTCCCATTCACTGGATCGGATTACCGGCTCACAAGAAATCGCCAAACTCTTTCCTGAATTTTACGGCGAAGAACTTTTTGACGCGTGTCCCGCTTGTGGACAGACTCCCGAACTTGCCCACAGATCAACTCTCATGGGATGCCCGATTTGCTACACCACCATCTATGCTGCTTACCTAGCCCTTGCCCAAAACCCCAATTCTTCCTGAATTCAGGTATCTTACTGGCGATGATTAAGCGGGTCTCAACCCTTGCCCTCGGTTTAGTTGCTCTCACCCTATGCGGGTGTGGCGGTAGCTCGGGCAATTCTGTTTCCTCCAAGCCAGAAGTGCTTTTCCTCAATGCTTCCGCTGATGCCCCTAATCTCACATTTCGTCTTGATGACGGCAATTTCGCTACCAATCTCGCCTACCTAGGTACGCCCGGGGCCCTTCGAGAAATTGATTTTCGCTCGCCCGCAGTAGATGGGTGGGATGTTTCCCTGCATCTCGCAACAACAGGTGCAGAAATTGACCGAGCCGCCATCGTTTTCAACCAATTCACCGAGAACATAGTTGTCGCTCACGGTGTTCAGAACTTTGGAGCCGAACCCCTCAAACGGCTTCGCTTCTCAACATTCACTATCGACCGATCCCGCCCCAACGGCAACCGGGCAAAGCTCATCATCTTCCATGCCGCAGAACGAGAAGCCGGACTTGATACCGCTCAAATCACGTTCAAAACGCCTGGAGATAATGCTCTGTTTTCTGCATCTCCCATCAGCGCGGGGCAAAGCACAGTCCTCAATACAGATAGCGGCAACTTGACCTTCGAAGCCCGTAACACTGGTACCCAAGGCAATTTCACCACGGGATCCCAAACCCTTGCCCCTGGAGGCGTTTACCTGGTTCTCATTGCGGGTCTCGAAAATGATCCGACCCGGCCAATCAGCATCAATTTTTTCCAACTTCCATCCACTCTGTAAAACTGTCCCCAATATGTGCAAAAGCTCAGGTCGCCCACAAGCTACCTGAGCTATAATTTTTTGCGGCGAAACGCGCGCCCAATACGTCATTTATGTCGAGCAATCCTCGCGAAGATTCACTTGCTGAAAAACGCTGGCTGAACGCCCTTGCAAAGGGCGATTCTTCTGCGATGAATGGGCTGTACCAGCTATATGGCGAAAAGATTTTTCGCTACACCTACCGAATGCTAGGCAATCGGGCGGATGCTGAAGATGCAACTGCAGAGACGTTTCTGCGGGTTCTCAAGCGGGCAAACGATCTGCGCGCCGATGGAGCCTTCAAAACATGGCTGTTCCGCATCGCACGCAACCTATGCATCGACAAAATGCGCCAGCCGAAACTGCTTGAGATTTCGGGAGAAAGGTCATACACTGGAACTGAGGAACGCGCCGCCCTTCGGGTTACGGTTCAGAACGCTCTGAACGAACTCCCACTGGACTACCGCGAACCCCTCATCCTCTGTGACCTTGAGGATATATCGGCCAAGGAAGCGGCTGACACACTAGGGATTAGCGTCCCCGCTCTCAAATCGCGACTCTATCGCGGAAGAAGGGCTCTGCGCGAAAAGCTAGGTGGCTCACTGGAGAAACTGAAATGAACGATCTATATCGCAAACTCGTGGACCTCTACGCGGACGACCAACTCACGGAAGAAATGGTTGCCGAACTCACTGCTGCCGCCAAAGATGACGACATTCTCAAATCCGAAATGTCCACTCTCAAGCAAACCGTCGATCTTTTGAAGACCGATTCCGGACCTGAATTTAACGAATCCGACTACCTGAGGATCATCTTCCGAATGCAAACCGCCGGAGCCGATATCAGCTTCGAAGAAAGAGAGTCGCATCCCGGACAGTACCAACTCCCCATGTAGTCAAAAAGCAAAATAATCATTAATCAACGAAGTGGGAAATGAAAGTAACCGTTAACCGAAAAGACTTGAACGACGCACTCGCCATCGCGGCGGGTGCTTCGTCCGTTCGAACCGCCCTCCCCGTCCTTGCATCCATCCAGATCAAGGCCGCAAATGGCGGACTGACTCTCACCGGGTGTGATGGAGAAATGTGGGCCCAAGCAACTTGCCACGCCCAAATCGACGACGAAGGAACCGTTTGCGTCCAGCAAAAACTTCTCTCCGATGTCTCCAATCAACTCCCCGAGGGCGAAGTCGAAATCAGTCTTGAAGGCACTCAAGTTTTCCTTCGCATCGGCGTATCTGAGTGGAAGCTCATGGCTTATCCCGCCGATGAATTTCCTCCTGTGCCTGAAGTCAGCCCGGCTGGTTCACTCAATCTCAAGTTTGGTCAACTCACGAAAGGACTCGGTAGCGTCATGTACGCCGTCAGCGACGATACAAGTCGTCCCGTCCTGACCGGTGTGTTGTTCACCTATGACGGCGAAAGCTTGACCCTCGTCGCAACAGACACCCACCGAATGGCTGTCCACAAGGTCTCGCAAGAGGGCATCGGATCCCAAGTCACCGCCATCGTTCCCGAAAAAGCCTTGCGGATCATCCGATCTCTTCACCTTGGGATGGATGACACCATCACCATCGGTTTGGAAGAAAATCGCCTGATCGTGGACATCGGATCCGCAAAACTCGTGAGCCAACTCCTCGTCGGGCAATATCCAAATTGGGAACGTGTTGTCCCAAGCGAATACACCCGCGTGTGGACAATGGACCGCGATGAACTTAGCGTCAACATCAAACGCGCTATGATTCTCGCGCGCGATTCCGCGAACCGAATCCGATTCTCCGGACAAGGAGAAAAAATTGTCATCTCCGCGCGCAGTGAAGACAAAGGCGAAGCTAAGGAAGAAGTTGCAATGGTCAGCAAAAACGGCGATGTGGATATCGCCTTCAATGGTCGGTACGTCATAGAAGCCCTGAACGCCCTCGAAGGAGAAGGCGTCCGGGCTGAAATGACGGAATCAAGCCGCCCTGCAATCCTTCGACCTACCGACAGCGAAGACACTTTCTGTGTCGTCATGCCGATGGCAATGGGTTAGGCCAAACCAGTGCCCAATCTAAAAGTGTCAGAGACTTGCTCTCTGGCACTTTTTGCATAACGAATTTATCCCAAGACCGTCCAAACTGTGAGAACCATGATTTCAACACTATTCGTTGCCATAGCGCTAACCACCCCGCCCGCCCCCAAAGATTGGGTAACTCCCCTCCTCGCCCAAAGTCGGACAACGGTTGAAAAAACCCTTGGCAAGCCAACTGAGACTGTCTCTGAGGTTGAGAATGAAGTCATGGCAACCTACAAGCACAAGACTTTTGAAAACATCTATGTTCTCTACAAGAAAAATAAAATGGAATTCGTTACTTTTGAGTTCAAAACCAACCATCGTTCATGGCAAGCCGCACTCAAAGAGCTGACAATACCAACGACCTCAGTGAAAAGTAAAACTGAGCAAATTGAAGGCCAAGAGTTCATCAAATTGACAAATTTCACCAAGGCCCCGAAAGGATGGTCGGCCAATTTCTTCCCCGCAGACGATTCAATAAAAGCTATCATCTCCTTCTTCAGTCCCAACCATCAAGGCGGTTAGAATCGGGCAAAGTTAAGAGTTATTCGCTCGGAGCATGGCACTCTCGCCATGCGCGCAGAACTTCCCCAACACTCCAAGCCTGCCAAGGGCATCCACCTGGAAATTGGGGGGCATCGCCATCATAAACCTCGGCAATTCCGAGTAATCCATAGCTGCCCATGCTAGCAACCACATGAGTCAGTGCCGATTGCGCCCTTTTCTTATCGCCTGTCACCCGCAAAACTGCGCTTACATACGGCCCAAGCAGCCAGGGCCAGACGGTGCCCTGGTGATACGATGCATCCCGCTTATCAAGCGGCCCCTCAAAACGGCCGACATAGCTCGCCTCACTTGGCCCAAGGGTTCTGAGACCCAGCGGAGTGAGTAATTCTCGCTCAATTTTGTCCAGTGCGATTCCCGCTTCATCACCGCCCAAGGGAGCAAAAGGAAGAGCCATCGCAATGAGTTGATTCGGCCTGAGAGAAGCATCCGCCGGCTCGACTGTATCGAGATAGTGTCCCATCCTGGGATGCCAGAACTTCTCCCGCATACTCACTTCTGCCTGATCGGCAAGCTCGGCATAGGCATCAGCTTTAGCTCCCAGTTTTTGGGCGATCCACTCCGCTATCCGAAGCAAATTCACCCACAAACCGTTGATCTCGACCGGTTTTCCGTGCCGGGGCGTAACGACCCAATCACCTACCTTTGCGTCCATCCATGTCAGTTGAACTCCTGGCTCACCTTGTGACACCAAGCCATCCGACGGATCAACATGAATCCCGTATCGAGTCCCCTTGCGGTGCCACTCAATAATCTCCGCAAGCCACCCTAGTGCTTCTCGCGCAAAGTCTTCGTCCCAATCTTTTTTCAATGTCAGGTAAGCAGCGTTCCCAAACCAGAGCGACGCATCAACCGTGTTGTAATCCGGGGTCACCCCGCGATCAACAAATCTATTCGGAATAAGCCCCTCCCGCATTTGACTGGCATAACTCCGCAGAATTTTTTGAGCCACGTCAATTTGCCCCGTTTCAAGACAAATCCCCGGCAACGAAATCATCGTATCCCGACCCCAATCAGTAAACCACGGGTACCCCGCGATGATGCTCGTCCTCTCGGGAGTTGTCACGACGAACTTTTTCGCCGCCGAGACAAGTGCGTCCTCTACTCCCCCCTCGACCCCAACCTCTTTCTCAAAAAGCGGGATTGCGTCGGCACCTTCATCGCTCGAAGCAACCAAGTAGACCGATTCGCCCGGGGCCAAAAAGTACTTCAACTCACAAGGGCAAAACAAATCATCAATTGCATCTAGTCCCCGCTCAGTTTCTCGAGGATGCTCAAACCGGTAATACCAACCCGTTGTCGGTGTTCGATCCGCTCCCGGATGATCCAAATGAAGTGAAATACCATCATGAGCCACCGTCGTCCGGTCTTCCGGGAAAAACAAGAACTCCGGATAAAAATCTGTGACCCGGAAGTTCTGATGATAAAACTTGTGGCTGACCAGGGGACGCAAGCTCAAGGTGATCGCTTCATCCGATAGGTTCTTGTATCCCACTGTGACTGCATTGACCCTATCGTGCATCCCCAGCCGCTTGGCCACCAAAGCTCCTCCGACTTCCCAAACCCACTCAACCATGTCGCCAACCGCGAAGGACTCCATCCTCCGGTAACCCTCCGGATGAACCGTTCCAACGTACTGATTGGAACTCAGACCAAATGACTCTGAACCCACAACAACATAGGCTTCCAGACCAGCCAGCAGAACAGTACGAATCTCTGGTGCCTGAGTTGCCGCCACCAAATGTCCGTGGTACCGCCGCGTATTAGTCCCCGCAACTGAGCCCATCGCAAATCCGCCGATCCCATTAGTCAGAATCCACTCTAAACGAGAACTTCTAGCATAGTTCTGGCATACATCCTTGCCTAATCGCTGAACCACCGTCGCCACAGCAAAGTAGTCTACAACCGAAACGCCATTATTATCAGCCAGAAATCCCACTAGCTAGCACCGTTACGAGTTTCTGAGAACCAGGGGAACAACTGCCACAGATACCAGGGACATCACCCTCCCATTCAAGGCATATAACCCTCGTTGAGGAAGGATTGACTCCCTCCAATTTAATCACAAAGGGCAACCACCATGTTGATTTCTGAAGCTAAAACCCTCATTGGACAAACCGTAGCATTGACCTACACAGACCGAACCGGAAAAGAGTACACCGAAGTCACCGAGATTTACGATGTTGCTTTCATTCCGCTCTACGGACCGTGCATGATCACTGACTCTGGCGAAGTCCGGCTCGACCGCGTACTTGTGTACGAGATGGCCGAGTACGAATATCGCACTGCTGCCTAATTTCTCACGAAACGGCTGGTAGGGCGCACGACCAACGAACCGTCCGGAAACTCACTCCGGGCGGTTTTTTCTACTCAGGTCGCGATCAACCAACCGATTCGTAAAGCCATCAACCCGGAACCGAACCCCTATGCGGTAATCACTTGGAAACTCTCTTCGGGTGACAAACGGTTCCAATGAACCCGCCGCCAGCGCAATCTCCCACTCAACATCGTACCAATCCTTAGTTGAAAAATCGTATTTACGGAGATACCGCAATGTGTACGGTCCAAAGACGTAGTCCGCGCGAAATGCAAACCCACTCCCAAACGGGAGACGATCATAAAGAAAGTCCGCTGAGCCAGTCTCGGTTGCGTTGACATAAACTCCTCCAACGGTCAACCCTCGAAATACTTCGCCATACGCACCTATTTCCCCTCGAATAATCCCAAAGGTATTGTCGCCACTAAACGTACCAACTAAATCCAATCGAGCATGGGATTTCCAACTTCCAAATTTGTACCTAGGAGCTACAAATGATGTCTCAAAAACCGCTCGGTCAACCCACTGCGCCTGGCCCGAATCGCGAACTCGCTGGATTCTGCCCGTACCGATCCAACCCCCCTGACCCAATGCACCACCTTTTTCATACACAAAATCCCAAGCCTTACTAATCCCGGCTGAATCTTGCCGACGACCCACACTTCCTATATTCCAATAACTTCCTGCCGAAAAACTCGCCTTGGGATCACGAAGCCGGTTAAATTCTTCATCTGGGTGAGAAATCGAAACATTGTTGAACCACCCATCCGCTGCGCGTTCTCCCAAATCTCCCCGAGGAGCAACCCGAGTAATTTGCTTTCCTCCATCAATAAATGACTGTGTGTATTGAAACTGATATTCCTGTAACCGCCCAGGAAAGCTGTTCCACGCACCAGAAATCACGGAACGATCACTGAGTAAAAAGCTACTATCCCAACTGATTCCAATCCCAACTCCTCGTCGATTCGTCACGCTTGGAAACTTAAACCCGCTGACCCGACGATCCAAGTTGAAAGTCTGGCTGGGAAATGGCCCAACATTGATCCCCAGCAACTCATAAAAAACTCGCCGCGCGATCGCCCGCTTCCCCGGCTGAATCACAAGTTCATCTGCAGCAAAGCGAGTACCTCCCGAACTTAAATCTGTCAACTCAACCTGCGCTTTCCGAACCGTCCAAAGCGGCTCTGGCTCTCTCTGAATCTCTAGTGACTCCCCCTGAACCAAAACATAGCCAACTTCCAACCGAACTGACTGCCCTGATCCAATCCCCGTCTCCCAGTTCACCTCCAGCGAGTCCACCGAAAGCTCACCTTCTGGATCTATGATCCGGGTCGTCCCCTCGGTACGCAAGACTTTACTATTCGTATAGACGAAAAGCCGCTGAGTCTGGAGAACAGTCGGACCGTACTTAGCTTTGACTCCCCCTTCAAAAACCAAAACCCCGTCCGCAACATCCCGGTACCAGGAATCAGCCTCAATCGTCAAGGTGTCGTCAACCGCCACCGACTGTCGAGATTCCTGAACCATTGGCGTAACCGGCAGGTCAACCGGCATCGCCACCCCACCAACCGGAATGATCATTGCTTGCCTCTCAGGATACCGCTCCCCGTAAAATTCACAAAGTATTGAACGTTTCACCCCAAAAGAGGTGTCTAAGTTGTATCCTTAGTCCAGGGAAAGTGTAGATGGCTGAAAAACTGACTTTCGTCCCCACCCTCGACCCAAAAGTCGAAGAATTGGCTCTCGTCGCTCGCCTCCGGCAGAACGATCAAGTGGCTATGAATACCATCGTCACTCGCCACCGAGACCGATTGATCAGAACCGCAACCAACCTCCTCCGCGACTCCCATGAAGCTGAGGACATTGCTCAAGAGGCTTTCCTAAAATCGTTCCGAGAAATTCATAAGCTCCGAGACGACCGGGCTTTCTCCGGCTATCTCTACAAAATTTGTGTCCGCCTGTGTATGGATCGACTTCGATCACGCAAGCCAACCGGCGAAGCCGTTGAGCGCGGCATGGGAGGTACCGATCGCCGAGTGGTCAATCAGATTCTCGTCCAGGAACTTCTGGCCCATCTCCCGCCGGAACAAGCCCAAACGCTCGTCTTGAGAGAGATGGAGCAAATGAGTTACGACGAAGTTGCCGACATTATGGACATCCCCGTTGGCACCGTACGCTCCAGGCTACATGCCGCCCGAGAAAAGTTTCGCGCAATTTGGCTCGAAGCCACGGAGGAACAGGCACGTTGACCCAGTCTGAATTTAATCTTCTCGCCGAAATTGTCTTTGACAAAGAAGCAACCCCGATCGAAACAGAACTTTTTGAACAAACTCTTGAAAGGAACCCGGAATGGATGGACGCATTCCTTGATAACCGTTCTATTCTTGACGAGGCATTTACCGAAGTTCCAACTACGCCGACAAATTTCAACCAGCAACTCCTCGCCCGATGGCAAGCGGATCAAATTCGTACCTCGTTTCAATACTGGGCCCCATCAATCGTCGCCGCGGTTGCTGCTGGAGTCGGACTCCTGGCAATACTCACAACTCTTGGTAAACCCGTCCTCAATCCCAGTCGACTAGACTCGCCTGCTGAAGCTCAGTTGGAAACAACATCTTCAGTAGATTTTCCCACCCTCCAAGAACCTCTTGACAGATGAGCATTGCTCAACGCGCATTTCTAGGTGCGTTATTCGGTGCGATTCTCGCCCTATTCATTCATCCGATGTCTCGCCCTTGGTTTCAATACGGACTTTATCGGTTTGAACCTTCTTTAACCGCCGCAAATTCGCCAAGCCTGGCCAAAACCCTAACTTCCCTGCCACCCCCAACCAACGACCAGAACGTCTCCCTCTATGTCCAAGTCGCAGCCGAGAAGCTCTCACAGGGAGAATCGCTCAACCCCAGCGATACGCTTCTCCTGATTGAGCTTTGTCGAACTGCCGCTGAAAAAGACCCGACAAACGCCTTTTGGAGACAGAGCGAGGCCCTCTTCCAACAGGCAATAGGCAACGAGGAAGCCGCTCTTGTCGCCTGGCAAAGAGCCGCAAACCGGTCTTCTTGGACTGACTATCAGTCCATTCAACTTCGGGAGTTCATCTCAAAGCTCAAAGCCGAGTCTCGAATCACGATGGCCTGGCACTACGCCGCCGCCGCATCCCGAAGAAGCTCCGATCTCCCGCGAATGGTGTCTTCACTCGGAACTGGATACATCATCACCGATCAATCGCTCAAGTCACGACTAACCGCATTTCTTAATGGAAATCTGATTCGAGATAACGCCAGGTCTAAAATGAGTGCATCCCACGGTTACAATTTGTCCGAATTTGCCGCAACCGGTCCGTACCCTATCCCCGGCACCCGACGAGAAAGAACCTTCAATCGCGCCGAATTTCCGACTGAAATCATAAAAATTGGCGACCCTGACAGCGCAAAAGTGATTGCCAGTGGCCTCCGCAAAAATGAAGCATATCAAGCCCTAGTTTTCACCCGAGATACAAAGAAAACACTCCAACGGCTAACCGGACAATCAATATTGACTAGTTCATTGCCTGGATCGCTTCTCATCACTTCAGTCTTATTTTTAGCGCTACACGCTCTGTTGTGTGTTTGTCCATGCGCCAAATTTCCCCGACTTGCTCCGTCTTTGCCAGCCATTCTCGGCCTCGTTGCTGGGAGCACCCTCTACTTCATCACAAAACAACCACTTCTCAGTTTATGGATTCTCCTCATCCTCGCAATCTTTTCTGTTCGCCCACCATTAGAATTACTTGCCACGCCACCACGGATTCAACCTGCGACCCAAATTATCGGATCAGTTTTGGTTCTCATGATCGGAGTCAGCGTCACCTGCTACGCCATTGTCAGCGCACCTCCGATGACTTCTCTCCGTGACTCTCTCATTGAAGGCTGGTGGACTTCCCCAGAAGTATCAATGGGTGCTTCGATTCTCTTCTTTGCTGGTCTACTAGCAATCCTCGCCCAGTACTTTGCATATCGTCAACAGCGACCCGCCGGCAGATTCCTCATTATGCTCACCCGCTATGCGACAAAGCATGCCGCCCTCGCCACTCTCCTATGCAGCATAATCCTCACCCCCTTTTGTATCTACTGGGATTCAAAAATCCAACCTGATCTTATGAACATTGCCCTCAATGAAACGGCATACTATCTCAATAGATGAGCGAACGATTCAAAAATGCCACCCAAAGCATAAACGAACGCCGCCAAGAACTCTTCGCGCAACTGAGGGCACAACCCAGTGGATGGAATTGGTGCCGAAAACTCAGTGCGCTCCATGACGAATTGTGGCGAGAGCTTTGGAGCGAAATCACACAGGAATTTTCCAATCTTCCGCCTCTGTCCATTGTGGCTACGGGAGGCTACGGGCGACAGGAAATGTCTCCTTCCAGCGATATTGATGTCGCATTCATCCCTCTTGCTGAATCACCTGAACTAGATCAGGCGATCCGAATCCTGTTTCGCAACGCCCACGATGCATTTGGCCGCGCCCTTGGTGTCCGCTTGTCATATGTCTATCGCCTTGCCGCTGACCTTCCCGGACTCGATAGCATTAGCTTGACGAATCTACTAGATGCTCGCCTCATTACAGGTTCCTCTTCGCCTTTCCAAAATTTCAAAGAAGCTCTTTGGCAAGACTTCCCAACCGCAGAATTCCTCAATGCAAAGCTCGAAGAAAGACGTTCCGAAACCGAAAGGACACACACTACCCCCCTCGTCACACAGCCAAATCTCAAGCATGGGGCGGGCGGACTCCGCGATTTTCACTGCTACAACTGGATCGGACTTGCAATCGGCGAGCGAGCAATACCCCCAACCGCTGCTGCCGACCAACTTCTCCTCTACCGCAACTTGCTTCATCTCCTTTCTGGCAAATTGCAGGATGAACTGAATTTTGCTCGACGTGATGAACTCGCCGATGCCCTTCAAACAGACCCATTTGTCCTCGGATCTAATATTGCCGAAGCTCTCACCCAAAACCACAACGACTTCCTCCATGGTCTTCGTCGGCTCACAGATAATCGCTACTCTCTCGGACAAATTGCCGATGCTGCTCGAGGAGAAATCCGAATCAATACGGGAGCTCAAGCAGGTCAAGCGGCCGCACTTCTTGCTCAGGCCAAAACAATTGGATTAGAACTACCAAATCAACTTCCCGCCCTTACTCCCCAAGTTGGCCCTGAGATACTTTCCGCCGTGGCCTCGCCCACTGCAACCCTTCGAGCAATCGAATCTACCGGAATTTTTGAAATGATCTTTCCGGAACTTTCCGCCTGCAAGTCCCTCATGCCCGGAGATGCTTCCCACCGATATACCGTTCTGGAACACACTTTACAAGCAATGGAGGAGTTTGAAAAAATTGGCCCCGGCTCCCCTTTTGCTGAAATTCGGAATGAACTCGCCGATCCCAATCTACCGTCCCTGGCCCTACTTTTTCATGATCTTGGAAAGGCCATTCCCGCAGGACACCACCAAGATACCGGCGCAGTTATTGTCTCTGATGTCGCGGCTCGATGGGGCCTCGAATCATCCCTAAAATCCAACCTCATCTGGCTTGTTCAGAATCACTTGTTGATGAGTCAATACATCCGGGTTCGAGATATTGACCACCCGGATACAATCACCGAATTCGCCGCTCAAATGCCGAATCTCGAGTTACTTCGGGTTCTCACCCTTCTCACCTATTGCGATGTCCGAAGTGTGAGTCCGGAACTCTGGACACCCGTCCAACAAACGTACCTCTTGAGCCTTTACGAACGAGCTGCTCCGATCATTGAGTCCAATGAAAATCCGACCGAAGTTGAATCATCCGCAATCCGCAGAGTACTCAGTACCGCGCGGTCAAGCGGAAACACATCTATTCAAGATATTGAAGAATTCCTCAGCGTGATGCCCACGCGCTATCTGTTGAGCACATCGGAAGAAACTATTCTTCTCCATCACCAACTTTTCAATCAAGTCGAATCCGAATCAATCATCGTCACTTTCCAAGATCATCGCGAATTGGGGCTCACTGAAATCACCCTTGTAACCCCCGACCGACCTGGATTGCTCCTCAACATCCTTGCCGCGCTCTACGCCCACAATCTCAGCATCCAAAATCTGCGCTGCGCGACTTCAGAATCAAACCCGGCAATCATCATCGACTCTTTCTTTGTGAGCAAAGCAGGGTCAACGCTTCCTCACCATCTTCGCCAACGATTAGATATTGATTTCAACCGAATTCTCAAAGGCGAGATCACCGCAACGCAACTCCTTCATTCAAAGGGCAAAGACCCTGAACGCAAGCAGCAATTCTTCACGCTGGAAATCACCGAGAGAAACCCGCTCATTCTTGAAATTCGCGCTCCACGGGGGCGTGGTCTCGCCTATCGTTTGGCAAAGGTAATCAGCGAGCAAGGGCTGAGCATCCTGACCGCACGACTTGGCCAATGGGCCGGATCTGCAAGTGCAGGGTTCTATGTCGTCCACCCAGACGATCAACCCATCAATATCCCCAGTCTTCGTGAGGCATTCCTCTCCTCTGCGGACTAACCCATTGTTGGCATAGGTATTCTCAGGTCTGATATGAAGGTCGTCATTTTGGGATGTGGTCGCTCCGGAGCGTCGCTCGCCCTGCAACTTGCCGCGATGAATCATCAAGTCACGGTGATCGAAAAAAGCCCCGAATCGCTAAGACGACTGGGCAAAACCTACCCCTGTCGAATTGTCCTGGGGAATGGCCTCGATCTGGACACACTCGAAAAGGCCGACATCAAAGACTGCAACGCGTTTTTCGCCATGACCCGTGGAGACAACACAAACCTCATGGCCGCACAAATCGTCCAACGAAACTTCCGAATCGAGCGAGTAGCCGTAAAAGTCGCTGACCCATTGCGCGCCGAAGCCTATCGCAAACTTGGCCTCTTCACGATCAATGCCGCTGCCCTCCTTGCCGGAATGTGTCGTGATTGGCTCCTCGGCGAAGAGTTCAAGCCGATTGACCACTACAATGTCGACGGAGTCGAGGTGGAACTGTGAGCTATTACGTCATTATCGTTGGTGGCGGCAATGTAGGAATCCAACTTGCTAAGCGTCTAATCGCTCGTGGCCACGAAACCGTCCTCCTCGAAAAAGATAGCCGACAAGCCCAAAAACTCGGCAATCTCCTGGGAGATGAGCACATTGTCTATGGGGATGGATGCGACATTCTCGTCCAAAAAGCTGCCGGATTCAAAAGGGCCGACATCGTCGTTTCGGTCACGGGTGAAGACGAAGATAATCTCATCTGCTGCCAACTCGCAAAAGAAGTTTGGGGGGTCAATCGGGTCGTCGCTCGGGTCAATGATCCGGCCCACGAAGCAATTTTCCGTGAGATCGGCATTGATGACACTGTGTCAGCCACTGGCATCATTTTCTCGCTCATTGATCAACAAATTTCCAGCGACGAACTTGTTCCCGTTGGACACTTGCACAAAGGGCATGTCGAAATCGTCGAAAGCACGCTCGGCGAGAAGTCTCGCCTCATCGGGCAGGCAGTTCGCGACATCACCCTTCCCCAAGGCTCTTTCATCGCCTACGTTTTTCGAAACGGAGCGGGAATGCAAGTGAATGGCGACACAATCTTTGAAACGGGAGACATGGTCGTAGCAATGGTTCCGACCGCAAGAGCCGAAGAACTTCGCTCCGTTTTTGCTGACATCGCTTAGTCAGGGGAAAAGCTTCGATACCGCCAACTCACTACCAGCGTCCATAAACGGCACATGACCGCTAACCACGAGAATGAACTCGCTCACTCATCAATTTGGGATATCCAAACAACCGATGAAACCGCTGCGACCGCTCTCATCCAGGAACTGAATCTTGAACCCATTGTTGCGCGACTTCTCGTTCAACGAGGGTTCACCACTCCAGAATCCGCCGAGCAATTCCTCACGCCCAATCTCGAAGATCTCACCCTCCCTTCGCTTCTTCCCGATTTCGAGAAAGCCAAAGCCGCCTTGCTCAACGCACGTGACAAGCAGGAAAAAATTTATATTCACGGCGATTACGACGTCGATGGAGTGACGTCTGCCGCTATTCTTTACCGATTTCTTGACCGGACAGGATTTATTGTTGAGGGCCACGTCCCCCACCGAGAAGCCGAAGGCTACGGAATACACATTGACACCGTGCGGCGAGCACATGCCTGTGGTGCCAAACTCATATTGACGTGCGACTGTGGCACATCCAGCCATACTCAACTCGAAGCCGCCTATGAGCTGGGTATGAAGGTCGTCATCACCGACCACCACGAGAGCCCGGCAATTCTTCCTCCAGCCGAAGCAATTGTCAATCCTAAACGACGTGATTTCACCGGCCCCGGAGGAGAACTCTCAGGCGCTGGAATAGCATTTCTCTTCTGCCTCGGTCTCTGCGACGATCTTGGAATCAAGCCGGAAACCTACTTTCGAAATTTCCTAGACCTAGCCGTAATGGGCACAGTTGCCGATGTGATGCCCCTTCACTTGAACAATCGTATCATCGCCCGCCACGGACTGCCTGCCCTTCACGCCACCCAGAAGAAAGGTCTCCGCGCTCTCCTTCGAGTTTCAAATCTGGATGATTTCAGCGTCAAGCTCACCACCCGCCATATTGGATTCCAAATCGGACCAAGAATCAATGCCGTTGGACGTATTGACGATGCAGATGTCGCATTCCGGCTCCTGACCACCAACGACGCCAAAGAAGGCACCGAGCTTGCTGAGTTTCTTGACCGGAAGAATCAAGAAAGGAGGTCACTTCAAGATGCACTCGTTGAAGAAGCTACAGCAAAAATCATCGCCGAAGGACTCGACAAGAACTCTGCAATCGTTGTTGCCGGGGAGAATTGGCAGAAAGGCATTGTCGGAATCGTGGCGGGCAAGGTCACTGAAAAGTTTCGACGCCCCGCATTCGTCCTCGGGATTCACGGTGACCAAGCGACTGGCTCCGCCCGATCAATCCCCGCATTCAACTTATTCGATGCCATCGAAGCTAATCGCGGCCTGATCATCAAAGGAGGAGGTCACGCCGCCGCTGCTGGTGTCACGATCGCCGTTGCGAACCTAGAAGCCTTTCAAAACGCAATCAATGAATTTGCTCAAAATCTCCTTCAACCAGAAGACTTCTTGCCTCGAATCCGAATCGATCAACCGATCACACTTCCAGAAACTTCCCTTGCCCTAGCCCAATCAATCGCCCAGCTCGAACCATTTGGCGAAGCGAACCCCGAACCCCAATTCCTCATGCCGGGCGTCCACCTAGCCACCAACAATCCAACTCGAAACCCCATTCACACCCGGGTTCTTCTTAAATCTGGATCTGAAGACCGGATGGCTATGGCCTTCGGCCTCGGCGAGCAGTTTGCCGAAATTCCTCTCCAAACTAAAATAGATACAGTCGTGAATATTGAAGAAGATCAATTCAATGGAAAAAAACGCCTAAAAATGGTTGTCCGCGATTTCCGCCTAGCCGAGTAAGCGTCCCTTCACACCTACCGTCATCTTAACTTCCATCTGCTTCCCACCCCGATAGATGCGCATTGTCAGCTCACTCCCTGGCTCAACACCGAATAAGAGTGCCGCAAGGTCAACCACGTTTCCAACCGGCGTTCCGTTTGCCGTCATGATCAAATCGCCCGGCTTCAATCCCGCCAAATCACTCGGACTCCCCGGAGTCACCTCATCAACAACCACTTGCCCCGGTCCGTCTCCAGCTCGGAAAAAGAGCCCGACGCTGGGATGCTCAACCTTATGATCATCCCGCTGAAATCCAGCAACGACTCGGTTCAAGATTTTTGAACCGAGGGCATAAGCTACGGTCAAGCCTTGTGGACCAAATCCATTTCGAACCTTCTGGGTCTGGCCCGCATCTCCCCCCGCTGCCAAATTCATTGCGCTGGTTTGAGGCATATCAGGCTGAAGAATCGCGCCAAGAATCCCCACCATCGCCCCTGAATTGTCGAAAACAATTGCTCCCCCCATTGGGACATCCTTCGTTTCAAACTGAATCTCTGCCAGAGGCACAAATCGCTGACTGGGCATCAAAATTCCCGGACGATCATCACTCGTCAACATCCCACGAACCGCACCCTGAACAGTCGCGACCATCATTTCCCCTGGTTTTGTTTGGGGGGCCAACCGAACTGCTTGCCGCTTGCCCGCTACCCAATTGTGTGCTCCAAGCAAAACCAAGCTGGTCTCCTTGTCGTACCCAATCCGCCCCAGCTTAACTTCGACCCCACCGCTCAATTTCGCCGTTAACGGTTCAAAAACCAAACTTGAAGCATGAGCCACAAAATATCCCCGATCATCAATTAAAACCGCAACCCCAAACGGGTTCCCGTTGATGTCGGGAAGAACCGCAAGGGAATCTACAACCGAGGCCCAAGCCGCATTCTGATACGGCCCAATAGGCACCAATGGCGTCTCAATAATGTTCCGCTCTTGAGTGACAACCTGAGAAGCCAGTAAGACACTAACCGCCAAAGACCACATTTCGCTTATCGACCTCCGTTGCCGCACTCGCCCGAGTTTGGGGATCCGTCCCCGCACCAACAATCACAACTTTTCCGGCTTCACCCATTCCTACCGGTGCCGCCATCATCGCTCCCGGCGTTGCATTGTCTGCCGATTCTCGTCGACTAAATCCCTCAATTGCTCCCGCCGCAATGCTCGCCACTGCCGAAGACGCCGAAGAACCTCTGTCAACCGTAACACCAGATCCAACACCACCACGTCCATCAATCTTCGCCGAAATATCCGCCCCCGACATCGTTAAGGAAGCCCCATTCGAGACAGGTTGAGCAGACGCATAGCGTGGAGCTTGGCTTCGCTTCGGCGTACGTCTTACTTGACTCCGTACTCCGGATCGATTTGCCCTGCTGACTTCGCCTTGAGCCGGCTCCCCAGCTCCAGAATTCAAAGCACCACCATTTGATGACTGAGGAGCAGTATTGGGTTGTGAGATACCCAACTCTTGCTCAATTCTCGGTTGACGACTCGCATCCATCCGCGCCATCGGCGAGATTCCGTGCGTTTCGACCCCCATACTTGCGACCACCGGCGAACTTTCTCCATTACCGGTCGTGACTACACGGTTTGGATTCATTAAGAAGACCGCAAGGGCCGCACAGGCCGCAACCGGCAATGCAAACCGCCCCCAACTGGCAAACCAAGACGTCCGGGCTTCGGGAATACCTTGGCCCAAGATCGCATCCTTTACCCGAGAAGAGTTCAGTTGGCATTCTGGAATGTCGCCAAGTGCCTTGAGTTCCGACTTAAGGTTCCCCAAAACCACCAACTCTTGTGCCATCGCCTGAGTCACTTCCCCACCATCACCCGCATCCAGCAACTGCTGATCCCCTGCTTCTTCTTCGCCAAAAACTCTGCGGAAAAGCGCATCCATTTGTTCGTTTGTCATCTTGTTATCCACGTTATTCCCCCCCCATCAAAGGTGCCAGTCGATCCCGCAACGCACGCCGTGCCCGCAATACGCGGAGCTTTGCTCCTCCCACTGAGCAACCAAAAAAGTCGGCAATTGCATCGTATTCCATCTCTTGAATGTCTCGAAAAACCACCGCATTGCGATGATGTTCCGGCAGCGAGGCAATTGCTTCTCTGAGCAATTCTCGCGTTTGTTCTCGTTCCAAATTCTTTATCGGGTCTTCACCGATGTTCCCCACGGTCATCCAGGTCAGGGCACCCGCCGATTCTCGCGTTTCGAGCTTCTGACGCCGATTTGACATCCGGGCTTTGTCTGTACCGAGGTTAGCGGTGATCCGCAAAAGCCAAGTCGTGAACTTTGCTTCATCTCGGTACCGCTTCAAATTCTGATAAGCCTTAACAAACACTTCCTGAACAATATCTTCCGCATCGTCGCGTCGAGGAGCCATTTGGTATGCATAGCGGTAGACCAAATCGCGGTGACGATCAAACAGACGTTCAAACGCCGAAAAGTCACCGTTGCGCGCTTGCCACACCAAGGCCTCATCCGAATCAGGAGCCAGTCCCGCCGGAATCGCTTTGGATCGTTCGCTCATTGGCGGCTGATCAAATCTCAATGCACTCCTCAAAGCCATCTTACATTAACTCAAACGAACCAAGTTCCGCCGAGTTACTGAAATAACCTTCTCACGGTAGGACTACTCCATCGCTTCTTCTGGAATCACCGTACCTTGGCCTTCCCATTCCGCAACACATGCGGCAATTGCGATGTCCCCCGTCACGTTCAAGACGGTACGACTCATATCCAAGATTCGATCAATTCCAAGCGCCATCCCAATTGCCCCGGCCGGAACTCCAAGACCTTTTACAATCGAGCCAATCACGGGCCAAGCCCCGCCCGGTACTCCTGCCGTCCCAATGCCCGCCAAAATCGACAAGCCCATGATCATCACCTGCTTCTGGAAGTCGAGCGGAACACCGAACAACTGACAGAAGAAGATTATCGTGATCCCCTCGAAGAGGGCCGTCCCGTTCTGGTTAGCCGTTGCCCCAACTGTCAAAACAAAACTCGAGATATTTTTCGGCAAACCCAAATCTTCTTCCGCAGATTTCAAGGCGACCGGAAGCGTCGCATTACTTGAACTCGTCGCAAAAGCGGTCAACATCACATTCTTAATGCGCCGGAAGAAATCCCACGGATTCCGCTTCGCAATCAGCCGAATCAAGATTGCGTAAACAACAAACATATGCAAGGCCAACCCAACGAGAACTGTCAAAGCATAAACTCCCAGTATCGCAAAAATCGTAAACCCTAGGGTCGAGGTCGTCTTGAATATCAGGGCAAAGACCCCAATCGGGGCCAAAGCCATCGCAAATTCAATCACTTTCTGCGAAATCTCAAAGATCGCTTCACAGAACTGCCGGAACGGCGCAACGACTTCCGGGTCACTCTTCGCCAATCCCAACCCAAAAATGAGAGCAAAGAACATAAACGGCAGAATTCCTCCGCTCAATGCCCGGGTTGCCTCCAAGAGCGGATTCTTCGGCACAATTCCCGCAACTGGCGGATCAGCCTGCGTCCCACCTTTTGGGGCCGCATTTTTCTCCTCAAGCTCGCTCTTGCCCTCCGGACTCGCTTCACGCTCCGCAAAAATCTGATTGACTTCTTCGTCCGTGAACCCTTCTTTTTTCAACCCATCCCGTTCATATTGCTGTTGTAATTCAGTTCTCTTACTTTCCGCAATCGCTTTCCCCGGCTGGACAACATTCACCAGTGTCAACGCTATAATCACGGCAATCCCGCTGAACAAAACCGTCATCACCAGCGACCGAACTCCAATCCGGCCAACCTTCGCCACGTCCCCCAACTCGCTGATCCCCAAAACCAAAGCCGAAAATAAAAGCGGGACAACGATCATAAATATCATAGCCAGGAACGAATCGCCGACCAAGGTCATCACATGCTCGTTGACCTTGCCGAGCGTATCCTTAAACTCCGGACTTGAACCCGCCATAACATTGGCAATCACTCCCAATACTGCCCCCAAACCAAGACCGACCAAAATCTTGTTGTGAAGTGCCATCCCTTGGCCTTTCTCTGACATAGCGATCAGTATGCCCCGAACACCCTGTGCAAAAAAACCTCTCGCTGAATCATCCACCCGACCGGTAAAGTGAAAACATGTCAAATCGGTGCTGGGTGATCGGAAGCGCAATTCTCGATACCGTCTACTCGGTGCCACACCTGCCCCTGCCCGGAGAAAGCGTTCTTGCTACTCAAGTTCAGCAGTTTCTAGGAGGAAAAGGAGTCAATCAAGCCATCGCTGCTGCAAGATCTGGCGTACAAACTGAGTTAATCGCTGCCCTCGGCGAAGATTCTGCCGCTAATAAATTTACAGGGCTGTTTACATCCGAACCAAACCTCAATTCCAGAATCTGCGGAGACACCGAACATCCAACCGGCCAAGCGAGCATCACCATTGACCCAACTGGTCGAAACCAAATCACCGTATTCCCCGGTGCAAACATGCACCTTCCCGCCACTGAAATTGAAAAATGTGATCTCAAGCCCAGCGATTACATCCTGTGCCAAAACGAAGTGCCTGACGATTGCCTTATCGCCGCATCTCGGGCCGGAAATCTTATCTACAACCCCGCTCCCTACCGTCCCTTTCCCACTGAAGTTCTTAACGGGTGCTTTGCCATCACGCCCAACGAAACCGAAGCCGCTGCCCTCACCGGAATCATTCCGGACACCAATAAAAATCTGTTACTCTGTGCTAACCACCTTCTGCACCTCGAGGTTCAAAACGTGATCATCACCCTCGGCGAGCGCGGAGCATTCTTCACAAACGGTAAAGAACAGCACTTCTTCGCCGCCAAGAGCGTCGAAGCCGTTGACACCACCGCCGCTGGAGATGTCTTCAACGGCGCCTTCATCGCCCGCCTGACGATTGGAGATTCAATTCTCCAAGCCGTTCAATACTCCGTTGCCGCCGCAACGATCTCTGTTACACGTCACGGTGCTGTTCCGAGCATCCCTCGCCGGAAAGAAATAGAACAATTTTTACAAAACTGGGAACTTCCAGCCCAAACCTTCTGATACACTTGTCTACGTGATCATGAACGATCCGAAATAGACAGGAAAAAACCATGGAAAAGAAAGTTGTCAACTGGATGGAAGTCAATTCACCCAATGCCGCTGAAGCATTCGCTTTTTACAATGCCGTCTTCGGTTGGACCAAGTCCGAAGTCGATATGGGCGAAATGGGAATGTACTCTATGCTCCACGAGGCCGGAAAGGAAGAACCGTTTGCTGGAATCATGGAAATGAAAGGCCCCGACTGGGAAGGTATTCCTCCCCATTGGATGACGTATTTCCACACCGACGACATCAACGCTTCGTGCGATAAGATCAAAGCAGCCGGAGGCAATATCCACCACGGGCCATTCGAGATCCCTGAAACAGGAATGATCGCGGTTTGCTCCGACGCCCATGGAGCCCATTTCAGCCTCCATCAACCCACTCAAAGTTAGGGTGCAAATCCCCCCTCTCCGTTTAATGGAGAGGGGGTTAGGGGGTGAGGTCAAGCCGCCTTCGCAGAAATGGGCTGACCAAAACCCCAGCAACCGTCGCGCTAAATCCGCCACAATAAACCAATGGCAACCGCGCCCCAAACGCACCCACACCGGCATCCTCTCGCCGAAGTTGATCCCACCATCGCTAGCCTTATTGCCCAGGAAGAGCGACGCCAAGAAGACAACCTTGAACTGATTGCCAGCGAGAATATCGCTTCCCTCGCCGTCCGCCAAACGATGGCTTCAGTCTTCACCGACAAATATGCCGAAGGATATCCCGGCAAACGCTACTACGGTGGATGCGAAATTGTTGATCAAGTCGAATCTCTTTGTATCGAGCGCGTTTGCCAACTCTACGGTGCCGAAGCCGCCAATGTCCAACCTCATTCCGGCGCATCCGCCAACATGGCAGTCTACTTCACATTCCTCCAACCTGGAGACACCCTCATGGCCATGAACCTCGCCCATGGCGGACACCTTACCCACGGATCTCCCGTGAACTTCAGCGGCCAGCTTTACAACGTTGCCGCTTATGGCGTGGATGAAACAGAATTCATCAACTACGACGAAATGCACCGCATTGCCGTCGAAACCAAGCCGAAAATCATTGTTTCAGGCGCAACCGCCTACTCACGAACATTTGACTTCCCACGAATCCGACAAATCGCCGACGAAGTGGGCGCAATCCACATGTGCGATATGTCTCACTACAGCGGCCTCATAGCAGCCGGTGAATATTCCAGCCCAATTCCGCATTGCCAAGTTGTCACCTCAACGACTCATAAATCTATTCGCGGCCCTCGCGGCGGAATGATTCTCGGTGAAGCGGAATATATCAAAAAAATCAACAAAACGGTGTTCCCTGGTCTCCAAGGTGGGCCACTCGAACACGTGATCGCCGGCAAAGCTGTGGCATTCCTCGAAGCCTCCAAACCGGAATTCAAAACCTATGCCGCCCAGGTCAAAAAGAATGCCGCAACTCTGTCTGAATCCCTCATCCACGAAGGATTCCGCATCGTATCCGGCGGCACCGATAGTCACATGATGCTCGTTGATCTTCAGCCATTCGGTGTCAACGGAAAGATTGCTCAACAAGCACTCGAAGACGCAAACATTACGACAAATAAAAACAGCATCCCAAACGATCCCGAATCTCCATTTGTCACGTCTGGAATCCGCCTCGGCACACCTGCAGTTACAACCCGGGGCATGAATGAAGCCGAAATGAAGCAAATCGCGGCCTGGATCGCCACCGTCCTCCGCAACCATTCCGACGAAGGGACAATCAGTAAGGTCAAGGCCGAAGTCACGGGGCTCTGTCGTTCGTTCCCGATCCACTTTGTCTAAACGATTATCGGGGTCAGCGACAAAAACTGACCCCGATGATCCGCACTCTGCTTGCCTACTTACTTCTCTTACGAAGAGCAGCCAAAGCCGCGACTCCCAAAATAGTCAGAGTAGCTGGCTCCGGAACTGCTTCCTGAGAAAACACAAGCTCGCGCCCCGCGGTATTCCAACCATTGTTCCAAGTCACAGTCAAGCTTTCTCCTACGACTGACGGAAAAGTGATAAGAGTATTGGTCGTTCCGTCCGGAATGCCCTGCCAGTTGAACAGCTCAGCGTTTGTACCATCAAGTACCCTAAACGTCGTTACCAAGGGTGACCCGTTCCAATCCGCCAACCGAATGGACCGCAACCGAACCAAGAAACCAGGATCTGCCGTCAAAGTGAACGAAACTGGAGTCGCATCTGATGTTGAAGAACTAGTCGAGTTCCGTCCCCATATTGCAGTTGGAAGATCACCATACCCAGTACCCCAAAGTCCAACATTATTCGTGTAATCAAGAACGACATTGGGTGTAAAACCACCCTCGGAGCCATAGGCAAGGCCACCTTGCGACACTGATGTGACACGATCTCCGTAGTCTTCGAGTTGCGTCTGACTGATAACAGCCCCCGAATCTGTCGCAAAAAGCAGATTCGTTGCCGCAGCGACTCCTGATGCCACAACCATCCCCCCGATGCTAAGTAATTTTGTCAATGTCATTTTTCCTCTTTGTCCCCAAAATCATAAGGCACCTTGCAACACTATACAGGAAATTCAGAACAGAGTATAGACATCAACCCATGCTTTACCAATTGTTTAAGATCAAGGCCCCTGGTTATCCAGGGGCCTTGATGTTCAAATTGGGCTACTCGCCCGAGTCGCCTTTACTCTCTCGCTCAATCTCTCCACGGTTGGGCTGAGCCGCATTGGCATCCTCAACCGTCGCTCCCTCATCTTTCGCAACCGAACCAGGAGCGTCGCTCTTTGGTGTTTCGGATGCACAGCCCATAAGACCGAGTCCGATCGACGCCAAGATCAGGAACAAACCAAGTTGGCTTATCTTTCGCATAGAGCATTCATTCCTGTTGCACCAAAGTCGTAGTTCAGATTCGTATCCGGTCTGAACATACTCTGATAGTGGGGAGAGCCAACCGCCGAAACGCATCGCATCGGAGAATCAACGTTGCCCGCCGGGTAGCCGCCTTGAGGACCGTAGTACGTGTACGCTGGCTCAAAGTACTTCCGCACCGCTCCTCCCGAGGGAGTGGGAGTGTCAGATCCCATCGGAATGTACTTCGCTGAACTATCCGCGAATACAACGATATTGCCGCGTCCGAATACGCGAACAGTGTCGTTCGCCGCAACAAAAGTGAACTCGTACGTATCTTCTCGTGATCGTGGGGTGATTCCAGCTTGAACAGCTCCGCCGGGATTGAATCGGCAAGGAGGAGCCGGTGCGGCCGCCGTACCAACTGCAGTGCATCTTAGATAGGGACTCGTATAGGAATAGCCTCGGTACGATTCCTTTCCGTTACCGAACCAGAACAGCGGCGTGGAACTGACTCCTGCAACCGCCGTTGCGTTGTATCCATTCAACAAACCGTTGCCGGACAAACCAACCGTCGGAAGGTTAATCCCCGCCGGATAAGTAAATCCAGTGGTATAGAGGTTCAAAGAGCCGCTACCCGAGTAGATGTCGTTGTTTTTCGTGTAAGGAAAAATGGAGTTCGTCCATGCCACCGCATCCGCAGCTTGAGCCGCCGCATTCGGACCCCAACCAGCTGGCACTGATGCCAACCGATATGGTCCAAGACCACTGGCTGCCACATTTGTGTGCAGGTATGTTCCCGTGGCAGGATCAATTGGGTGCATGAGCATGAACGTATCGTCATAGTCCGCAATGTAAATTTGAGCCGCAGTACCTGTTTGTTTAGTTTCAGCTAGAGTTTTACTCTTCTTAGCTGCTTCCTTTGCCTGAGCAAAGACCGGGAAGAGAATTGCCGCCAGAATGGCAATGATCGCAATTACGACCAGCAGTTCGATAAGGGTAAACCCGCTCTTCGAGTTGGTTTGAGTTTGTTTCATCATGAATCACCGGGCTGGCGCAAACCAGCCCACACACTATATACTTCAATAAAAGGCAAAATAGATTCACAATCTTCGAAAACATTCCTTTAATGCTAAATCAATCACGTAGACTGAGATAAACTTTTCTCGCTCGGGCACTTCAAATCAAAATTGGATCATGATAGATCGGTACTCACGTAAGTCTAACTTGGCTTTCACTCTCATTGAACTCCTCGTTGTCATCGCGATCATCGCGATCATCGCCGCTATTCTCTTCCCGACATTTGCCCGCGCCAAAGAATCCGCCAAACGCACCGTTGACCTTGCCCACATCAAGCAAATCGGCGTCGCCAACCTGATCTACCTTGACGATTACGACCAAAACTTCCTGAGCTTCCCCTACGCCGACACCTGGAGTAGCCCCAGCTTCGCAAATCGCCAACGTGGGCCATTCTGGTCAGATCGGGTTATGCCATACATCAAAAGTAACGATATCTTTCAAACTCCCGCGAACACCGATATTGCGTACTACCCGCGAGGCTACTGGCTACCCGGTGCAACGTCGGCAACCGACACCCAAAAATACCGGGTCACCTATGCCCTCAATCACCTCATTTCCCGAGCCGATATGCCCCCTGATCGTGCGGGAAGTTCTAACCAATCCAGCATCTCACTCCCTGCCAATACCGTCCTCGCCGGACCCCAAAACCAACCCTTCACCTTCTCCTCCTGTCAACCAGATTCACCCGGGAGCCAAACAATGTCTTACTACTGGAACATCAGCGAATCGGGTCAGGGTTGGGGATTTGAACTCTGGAACAATTCTAACGGCGAAGGCGGATTTTTCGGTGGGGCCAATTTCACCTATGTCGATGGCCACGCAAAATTTGCGCGACTCGTCAATAAAGGCACCGATCCTGGAGATCAGATCACATATCAAGGTCGAGACTTGTTCTTTGGATTCTTTGCAGGCGTAAAAACCCGCCCGGAAGTCAGCACAAACGGAACTTGCCCGAACAGTCGAGCTTCCGCCGTTTTCTGAATTTTCGTAGGACCTCGTATAATTCTATGAAACGATGCCCCACAAGCGGGCGTCCATCTGCCGAACAAAACCCACAAAGGGTCAAAAAGAACAAAACGGGCAACTTATGAAAAAACTTCTCTCAATCGCTGCACTCGCACTCCTTACCGCTTGCGCATTTGCCGAAACCTACAGCCTTTCCATCGGCATTAACGACTACCCCGATGCAAAAGACGAATCTGGAAACGTTGTAGATAATGACCTAAGTGGATGCGTCAATGATGCAAATGCGATGCGAAATATATTTATCAAGAACTACGGAGTCAAGGAAAACAATACAAAAATCTTACTTGATAAAAACGCTAACGGAGACAAGTTTCTTGATGGGATTAAATGGCTCATTACCACCGCAAAAGCTGGAGACCAAGTTATTTTCACTTATTCTGGTCACGGTGCCCAAATCGATGATCCCGAATCTGACGAAACTGACAAAAAAACCGAGCTCCTCGTTCTTGCTGACGGCATGCTCGTTCAAGATGACTTCTTCAACGAGGTCGCCAATCTTCTTCGGATCAACGGCGTCAACTGCACTTTCATTTTCGATAGCTGCTTCAGCGGCGGGATGTCCCGGAATGTTGATGGTCGTTACCAAGTCCGCAATCGGGTGATGCAGTACCTTCCGAAGAACCCCAAACTCATGAATCGCAAGAAAGAAGAACAGGGTTTACTCGCTTTAGCAAAGAATGCAAAAAGTCGTCAAGTCGGTACTCCAAAACAAGGTGAAGTTGTCTTTATGTATGCGAGTAAAGAGTCAGAGCCAAGCAAAGACATCAGCGGAATCCCTGATACCCCTGCGCATGGCTTGTTCACACTTCTACTCTTGGATGTACTCAAAGCAGAAGTAACCATGTCCGTAAGAGACATTTACAACGTTATCGATGGCTTCCTTGCGAAGATAAACAAGGATATCATGGAAGACGGTTTGCAAAACAACATCAAGAAAGATGCAATTCCTCAGTTCGTCCAAGGGCCAAACTTCGAAGCGAGCGCAACCCGATCTGCCCTCCCGATCATCCTCCCCAACTAAGAAAATGAATATCAGCCGCCGCGCCCGAACAACCTTTGTCCTGATCGCGGCGGCTCTTCTTTCCGCCGTCGCTTTCCCAAAACCTCTTGAAGACGGACGACTCCGACTTGTTCCTCTTCTGACCGACGGGTTCATTCTCGATATCCAAGAATCGCCTGACGGCACCCGGCTACTCACTCATGATCGAGGCTACGCCCCCCGGCTTTGGGATGCCCGCTCCATGCGAATACTCGGCTTTTTGTCCCACAACACCCGGGAAGTAGCTCAAGCCGAAATGAGCGAGAAGGGAAATCTCGTCGTCACAAATTCTTACGATGAGGTGAAAATTTGGAATGCGAAAACTGCACGTCTCCTCACAACATTTAATAATAACGGCGATAAGGACTTCGGCGCTAACCGATTTGCCATCTCATCAGACGAAAGAACTATAGTCCTCAGTCAAGAGTCTGGCTTATGGCTGGGATATGCTCCAGATTTCAAATTCAAGAAAATTATAGATTTTCCCGAAGAATTCTTTGCTTACGATGTTCAGTTCTCACCAGATAACACAAAGCTGGCTATTGCAGCCGGTTCACAGTCTAAGCTTGGCACTTACGATCTGACAACCAAAAAACTCAACTTCTACTCCGTTGATTCTGATGGCAACATCTTCGTCGAGTTCAGTCCTGATTCCAAACGGTTACTCGTCACCGGAATCTCAAACAAAGCTCATCTTGTGGATTTCTCTACCGGGAAAGTCCTCGCGCAGTATCCGCACTTTATTGGCGAAAGAGGCCGCTACGGCAATGTCCAGATGGCAGCTCTTTTTGTTGGGCCAAGTCTTTCACAATTCGTAGTCTGCAGCCAAAAAGGCACCATGACAATTTACGACCGCAAGACTCTCAAAGTCGTTCGTGAACTCACGGGATACAGCAACGCAATCCGTGAAATCCGCAAATCTGCAGATGGTCTCCGGTTGGCAACTTATGAGGATAATGATATTGAAGAATATGAACCACTCAAAATTTGGGACGTAAGCACTGGAAAAGAATTCCCCTTCAGCCGAGCGGGAGAACCAACCGCTGGCTCATTCAATTCAGATGGATCCAGCTTCTGGGTCGGTTACATGAATGGAACCATTGTCAAACACAACTTAACCGATGGAGAGTGGAATTCTTCAACCGTCAACGCTCTCAAGCCTTTGGCAAAAGTCCAGTTCTTTGGCAATACAGGTCGTGTCGGAATCTCAACAACCCAAGCCGCCTATGAATTTTATGTTTTTGATTCCCGAAAGATTGATCTTTCCAATCGGTACTCTGCTGGAAAAGATGTCCTCAATAGCTCTCCAAACGGAGAGTATGCCCTGTCTCCTGCCTACTCAGAAAATGAAGACGGCAGTCAGAAAAAGCAACTTGCTTGCTGGCAACTCAGCACAGAAAAGCTCGTCACCATTTTCAACGAACAGGCCATTGACAACATGTGGCTATCAGACAACACATTCATCGTGTGGACTGAGAAAACAATTTTTCATTACAACCCATCCAATTCCAATGACGAGCAATTCCTCGGCGCTCGTTACGCCGCTCCCGGCCCCATCCTTTGGGTCAAGCCTTCACCGGATGGAAAAGCTATTCTCGTCTCCTTCCAAGACCCAAAAACTGAAAAATTCTTTGTGCAACATGTCTCAATACCTGAAGGCACTCTGCAAGCCACACTATCAACAGAAGAGCCAACCGAACCTTCAAGCTGGGCCGTCAGTTCCAGTCAGCCGCTACTCTTTGTCACGGACAGATATACCTTTGCTTTTGACCACCAAACAGGCGAGCAAGTCTGGGAACTAAAAAATCAGTATCTTCAGACAGTCACCAACCTGTACTCTCAAGACAACTCTGTCATCTACTCAATTTCAACATCAACTTTCAGGCAACTTGATCCAAAATCAGGTGAGATCGTCAGATCAACTGATTTCGATTCGGTTGGGGACACAACCATCAACAGCGTACAATTTTCCTCAGACCTCAATATATTAACCTTTGCATTATATAACCAAGTCATATTCTTTGATCTCAAAACAACCCAGCTACTCCGAACTATCAATCGCCCTGGTGCAATCTCCAACGTCAACTTCATTGCAGGTCAAAAGCGTGTTCTGATCACCGATAGTCTCGAACAAATCAGCATCTGGGACACCAACGAAATAGTCCAAAATGCAGACCCCCAACCAATTGGGTTTTTTGTCGTCATGAACGATCTTACCAATGGCGTTCCCTCGTGGCTCGTCATGGATCGAGACGGACGCTACGACGCCTCCGACCCAAGTAACGTCACCGGAGCATCCTACGTGATGGAATGGGAAGGTGGGCTTGAACCGATTAACGTCTCCCAGCTGAAATCCCTGTACTACGAACCAGGCCTCTTTGCAAAACTTACCGGATACGATTCCAGCACTGTCCGACCCGTTCCTGATCGCAACGCCCTTAAACTGTTCCCGCAAATTGTAATCGAAAAATCTACCCGCGATCCGAATCGAGTCAACATTACGCTCACCGAACGAGACGGTGGTGGAGTTGGAAAAACCGAAATTCTCCTCAATGGAAAACTCGTACAAACCTCAGAAAAATCTGGATATATCAGCCTCAAAGTCAGCGATTTTCAGCAATATCTACTCCCCGCCTCACAGCTTCCCGAAGGGAAAGGAAATCAACTCTCTGTTGTCGCCTTTAACTCCAAAGGTGATCTTGCGAGTCAGCCCTATTCGATTGATGTAGGCGTCCCCGAAGGCCTCAAAACCCCCGAAGTAAACATCCACGCATTGTTCGTTGGAGTAGGCGACTACGTTGGCAATCGCCGTGACCTCACTGCCCCCCCTTATGATGCCCAAGCCCTCCAAAATGCCATCGAAAAATCGGCCGAGCGCCTCCTCCCGGGTCGAGTTCATGTCACTACTCTTACGACCCAAAGTGCAAAATCGAATCCCGATAACGCAAATCCAAACCGAGAGAATATTCTCAAATGGTTCGCCGAAACTTCCGCCATAGCCACCTCCAGCGACATCATTCTTGTTTTCTTTGCCGGTCACGGCACGAGCCAAATCGGTGATCAGGCCGGCTACTTCTTCCTCACTTCCGGGGCAGATCCCTCCGACATAAACAAGTCCATCCTTGATGTCCACACAATTAGCGGCGACGATCTCAAATCCAATCTCGCCAAAATTCCTGCCGCCAAGCAAGTCATCATTCTCGATACTTGCCACAGTGGCGCAGCTGCAAGTTCTTTGGTTCAGGATCGAAGCGTATCAAGCGACTATGTTCGCGCCTATGAATCAATCCGGGAAAGCTCCGGCACCTGGCTTCTTGCCGGAGCCGCCGCCGACCAACTCAGCTACGAATCCCGCGCCGTAGATCACGGTCTCCTCACCTATTCGCTGCTCGAAGCCGTTGATCAAGTTGCCCCCGAAGCCCTCCGTGGAACACCATCCGGCGAATACTTCCTCGATGTCGAACGCTGGCTCTCTTACGCCGCCGCCCGGGTGGAATCCCTCCGCAACGAGGTCGGGGTCGTCGGTGTCCAAAAACCTGAGCTTAAGCGGTCAAACTCCAACCAATCATTCGATATCGGCGTCACGCGGCCCCAATTCCGAGGCGAAATTGCCCTCACTCCACCCAAACCCATCGTTCTCATGGGAACGTTTGACAACGAAGGTGAGGACTCTCTCGGACTCGAAAACGCAATCAGCAACGGACTTCAATCCGCAACTGAATTCAAGCTCTGGAACAATGTCAGTAGGCACCCCCGCGTCTTTCGGATTACTGGTCGCTACACAACCGAAGGCGCAACCCTCAAAGTCACCCTCTTCCTCCAATTCATTAACGCCGACCAAGAACTCAAGCGTCTGAAAACGATCGAGTTCACTGGCCCCGCCAATGACATTCAGGGAATGGTTGAGCAAATCCGCAAAGCCGTCGCGACCGAAGTTCCCAAAGCAAAGTAAAACTGACCAGATCCGCAACCTCCAGGGAAAAGAGTCCGTCCCCTTGATTTAATCAGGGCGACACCACATGGACGATCGGCTCATAACTTCTCTGCTCGAACGGCTCGACCGAATTGAACAACGTCTTACTCAAATAGAATCTGGTGCTGTAACCAAGGTTGAACCAATTCGACCTACTCCCGTAATTCGTCCAACCCCTCCTCCCTACCCCGTCAAATCGAGCACTCCCCCTCAGATAAAACCTCAGCCCGCCCGGCCCGTTCCTAAATTTGAACCTACGGTATCCATCCCCGATTCCAAGCAAGCACCTAGTTCTGAATATCTCCTCGGAGCCCGCGTTCTTCCATGGGCGGGATCACTTCTGCTCATTATTTGTATCACCACCTTTGTAACAATCGCATATCGCCAAGGCTTTATCACAAAAGAACATATCTTTGGCCTCGCAACAACCATCTGTCTAGGATTCATCGGAGTCGGGCAACGGCTCCGCGACACGAAAGAGGAATTCGGCCACCTTCTCACCGGGCTAGGCTCCGCTGGCCTCTACATCACTTTTGCCGCCGGACATTTCGCTCAGAACATCTACACAAATCAAGTCATGCTTGGACTCTTCGTAGTCCTGAGCTTAATCAATCTGGCTTACAGTTACTGGCGAGAAACCACCGCTTTTCTCATCATTGGCGGGCTCGGGGGCTACGTTGCTGCCCTGATGCCTCTCATGAAGGGGGACATCGCCAGCAATCTGACCCTTGCGGCGTTAATAACTGTTCCAATCAGCCTCATCATCAGCCGCCACCGCTGGACAACCCTGAGTTATCTGATCCTCCCTTTAGCAGTTGGAGTTGTTAGTCCCGGTCTGTGGACGCCTGGTTTCGAATGGCAAAAAGTCGCCTATCTGACTCTCATTGCTGCAGTAGGAAGTTTCGGCTATGCGACCGCTTGGCGCGAATCAGATTTGAAACCAAACCAAGAGGTTTTCCTTCCAATTTGCCTTGCCGGAATCGCATGGATCAACTTTGAAATCATTGATGGCCATTTGGGAAGCCTTCATACTGTCGCCCTTGGAATAGCCCTTGCCGCTACATCTCGATTCACCCCAAGCAACACCGCAACCACGCGACTCCAACAAACCGCCCTTTTCATTCCTTTGATCGTTGCACCGTGGGGAGCAACTAAACCCGTCGCAACAATGATCCTCGCTGCCCTGAGCATAAGTGCAGCTGTGACCTCATACCGGCTCCAACCTCGAACCATTTCCGTTCTCAGCGTAATTCTCGCCGGACTATCGGTATGCGGCTACATCGTCACCATGATTCAAGGAAAACTGGAATCTGCTCCCCATGACATGTCCCTTCTTGCAATTCTGACGGTAACAACTCCAATTGCCGCTTTCTCGTTGATCAAAGCGTATCCGGAAACCCGCGAGTACAGCCTAACCATCGCTGGAATTGTTACTGGAATAACGACCACTTCCTTTCTCTATCAACTCACAACTTTTCCAAAACTTCTACCAGAATTCAACGGACTTCTGATTGCTCTTACGCTCGTCGCAACTGCCATTCATATCATATCTCAGCTCATCGATTCAAACTCTCTATCCAAGGTTGGCATCGCGTGGACCACGATCCTTCTTATCGTTACAGCATCCCCTGTAATTGCAATGGGGGCACCGTTCACGTCCCAAACTCCACTGCTCAATCTCGTGGTCGTCGGCCACCTTTTCCTCCTCTATCGACTTTACGTCACCAAAGAAACCGAGAATAAAGAGTCAACAATTATTTTCCTCACCCTTCCGGCTGCTACCTTGATTTGGGACACACTTCGCCAATTCCTAAACTTTCCCTCCGCCGGATTCGACCCAATTCACTCTGGAATGTATGCCGCAATCATCACCTCTACCGCCTTTGTTATTTATGCCCGGCGTATCAATCTCGAAGGAATCAGTATCATTGCCCTCCTGTCTGGACATTTAATACTTCTTGGAACATTCCTCAGCCGTATTCCATTCAAGACCGAGCCAACCTTAGCTGAGTATGGTTTGATAGGTTTGTCCCTAACTCTCGTTTACTTCCTCAGCAAAATTTGGTCTCTAAAGGATGACGGAACGCCGAACCCCACGCCCCAAGCGGTCGCAACCATTCAAACATCGTTCTTCGCCTTGTATGCCGGATTCATCACCCTCTCCGCTGCTCCATTTTTCTGGCCATTTCATCGGAGTCTTATTGTCACCGCCGCGGTCATAGCCCTTGTCCTTGTCGGTATCCACTTCCGGATCAATCGCCCGCTCAACCTCATTCCCGCATGGCTGATGGGAGCCATCATCGGAGTGACGGTCTATCTCACCGCTCTAAACTCCATCTCTGCCGTTGGAATTCTCCTCGTCGTCCAAATTGCTCTCGCAATCGCGGGCGACAAACTCATCCGTCCTCCTACTTCCCACCGGGCCCTCAACTCCTTGATCGGTTCAATAACTGCCACTCATCTCGGGACTCTTATCCTGACAAGTCCCGCGTTCAATCTCCCGATTGGCCCCGCTATCACGACGACATGGGCAATCCTCGCAACGCTGTGCCTCATCACCGGATTCAGTGCACGCATCACCGAACTCCGGCACACAGGTCTAACTCTCCTCTTCCTCGCCGCTGGCAAAGTCATCTTCTTCGACCTCGCTTCAACTCCCGAGCTGATCCGGGTCGGCGTAACGTTCATCCTCGGACTCGCAATGATCGGCGGCGGCTATCTTTATATCCGCCTCCAAAGTCGGCTTGCCCCCGAGTGAAAATCGGCCCAGGACAACCGTCCCAATGAACCGGAAATTAGCAGTCTCACTGGTACACTGCTAACAAATCCTTCGTCATAAACGAAGAACCTCAAAGGAGTTTTTAAGCACAACAATGAACCTAAAACCGTTGCACGACCGAATCATCGTGGAACCCGCAAAGGCGGAAGAAACTACCGGCGGCGGGATTATCCTCCCCGATAGCGCCCAAGAAAAACCCCAGCGCGGCACCGTCCTCGCTGTTGGCCCCGGCAAAACCCTCGATAGCGGAGAAAAAGCCCCCATCGATATCAAAGCTGGTGAAGTCGTTCTTTACGGAAAGTACGGCGGAACCGAAGTCACTGTCGGAGGCATCGACTATGTCATCCTCCGCGCCGACGACGTCCTCGGCGTGGTCACCGAAACCAAAGTCAAGGCAGGTAAAAAGTAATGGCCGCAAAGGAACTCAAATTCAGCAACGACGCCCGAAAGCAAATCGAAAAAGGCGTCGATAAACTCGCTAATGCCGTCAAAGTCACCCTGGGCCCCCGCGGACGCAACGTCGTCCTCGAAAAGAAGTTTGGCTCGCCAACCGTCATCAACGACGGGGTGACCATCGCCAAGGAAATCGAAGTCGAAGACCGATTCGAGAACATGGGTGCCCAACTCATCCGCGAAGTCAGCAGCAAGACCAATGACCTCGCCGGAGACGGTACGACCACCGCAACTGTCCTCGCTCAAGCCATCTTTAAAGAAGGCGTCCGCAACGTCGCCGCTGGCTCAAATCCTCTTCAAATCAAGAAAGGAATTGAGATCGCCGTTGACGCCATCGTCGCCGAACTCGAAAAGCTCAGCAAACCCGTCAAAGGCCGCGCTGGAATGACCGAAGTCGCAACGATCAGCGCCAACGACACCGAAATCGGTTCTATGGTCGCCGAAGTCATCGACACCGTTGGCAAAGAAGGCGTTGTCACCGTCGAAGAATCAAAAGGTACCGACACCGGCTTTGAAATCGTCGAGGGTCTGCAGTTTGATAAAGGCTATCTCAGCCCCTACTTCATCACCGACCCCAATCGAATGGAAACCGTGTTCGAAGACCCTATGATCCTCTTTTACGAAAAGAAGATCAGCACCGTCCAAGACCTCGTTCCCGTTCTCGAAAAAGTTCTCAAGTCCGGAAAAGCCCTCGTGATTGTCGCTGAAGACGTCGAAAACGAATGCCTCGCGACCCTCGTTCTCAACCGACTTCGCAGCAACCTCCCCGTTGCCGCCGTCAAAGCACCTGGCTTCGGCGAGCGACGCAAGGCAATGATGGAAGACATGGCCATCGTCACCGGCGGTCAATTCATCACCGAAGAACTTGGCCTCAAGCTGGAAAATGTTGACCCCACAATGCTCGGCACCGCCAGCAAGGTCGTCATCACCAAGGACAACACCACCATCGTCGGCGGCAAAGGCAAGAAGGATGCAATCAACGGCCGCATCGCCCAAATTAAGCGTGCAATCGAAACCACCGATTCCAGCTACGACAAGGAAAAGCTCCAAGAGCGACTTGCCAAGCTGAGCGGTGGCGTTGCTGTCATCAAGATCGGTGCTGCAACCGAAACCGCGATGAAGGAAAAGAAAGCCCGAATGGAAGATGCTCTTGCGGCAACGCGAGCTGCTCTCGAAGAAGGCATCGTCCCAGGTGGCGGAACAGCTCTCCTCCAAGCTGGTGACAAAGCTCTCGCTGGTCTCAAGTTGGAAGGCGACCTCCAAATCGGTGCCGAAATTATCCGCCGCGCCATCGAAGCACCCCTCCGCACCATCGCTCACAATGCGGGTGTCGAAGGCAGTGTCATCGTGGACAAGGTCAAGTCCGGCAAAGCGGGAATTGGCTTCAACGCCGCAACTCTAGAGTTCGAAGACCTGCTCAAGGCTGGCGTCGTTGACCCGACAAAAGTCGTCAGAACAACTCTTCAAAACTCCGCTTCAATCAGCGGCCTCTTGCTCACCACCGAGTGTGCAATCGCCGACCTTCCGGAAGCCGAAGAAGAGCACCACCACGACCACTAAGAAGTCCAACTATCGCCCTCTCCCTCAAGTCAATTGGGGTGGAGGGCGATTTTTTTCTTAAATTCCAAGTCGTCATTCCGGGCGTGACCCGGAATCTCACCTTTCCATAAGTATTCAGCGGAAGCGCAAATTCATCATCCCAGCGTAGGCTGTGATGCATCCGTCTGTCGACGTTAATTCTCACCTCCTAAATTACATTCCATAATCATCTTAGTGCTCCCCGAAAACTACTTCGACAACGCCGCTACCACCCCGCTACTCCCCGCCGCTCTGGAAGCGATGCTCCCCTGGCTCACCACCCAGCACGGCAACCCCCATTCTCTCCACTCCTGGGGTACCCGCGCCCACCACGCCATTGAGCAAGCCCGCACCGAAATCACCGAACTCCTGAACCTCGAAGACCGTTCCCAAATCATCTTCACCTCTGGCGCAACCGAATCCTGCAACACCTTCTTCAATCTCAGCGCTAACCTCCAAATCTCCCCATTCGAGCACTCAGCCCTCCGTGTCCCAGCAAAGCTCAAACACATCCCCATCATTCCCAATCAGATCCATGCACTCAACCCCGACCCATCTAAAACCCTGATTCTCACCGCCTGCAGCAATGAAACGGGTGCCCTCTACTCCACAACCCAACCCTGGTACTGCGACGCCACCCAAATCATCGGCAAACTCCCGTTCGACCTCTCCCAAACCGAAGCCGCCGCCTTCTCTGCTCACAAATTCGGTGGCCCCATGGGAGTTGGCGTGCTGTATCTCAGGGATCCGAACATTCTTAACGAAACCAACGCCCACCAAGTCGGCGGCGGTCAAGAACACTCCCGTCGATCCGGCACGCTCAACGTCCCTGGAATCATTGGCCTCGCGACCGCCCTTCGCATCGCTCTCCAGAATCAAGACCAAACGACAACCCACGTCCGAAGCCTCCGCCAAGCTCTTCAGAGTGAACTTGAATTCCCGTTTACTGACGCACCGAATCAGTCTCCTTACATAGCCAGCATAACCATCCCCGGCATCGTCGCCCAAAATCTCGTTCTTGAACTCGACCGCCGCGGTTACGCCATCTCCTCGGGTGCCGCTTGTTCTTCCGCGTCCACAGAGCCTTCTCCCGTTCTGCTTGCTCTGGGCCTTTCCCCCGCGGAAACCCAAAGCACTATCCGCATCAGTTTCTCCGCCCAAAACACCCCAGAAAGCACAAAAGGCCTGGCAATTGAACTGAAAAAAGCTGTCCAGTCCCTCCGAACCACGTAATCTTTCCATAAGGGACCCCTGCAACTTAACCAAACCTTATTGCGTCACAACCCTTGGCACGACTTGTGTTGGGACAAGTAACGTCGCGATTTCAAGAAAATCCGCCCCCCTGGCTTGGCAAAAACCAAATCCTCTGATACAGTAAATGCCAAACCATCCCGCCCCTATCAAAACCGAATACGAATTCAAACGACCTGGCGCCGAACAAAATTTCGACATCTCAGGCGTCTAGTAAACAAGGAAACACAAACTTTGAGCGAAAAACCAGTAGAAGATAAGATGCCGACCCAGGTCAAGCGCGGCAAGGCCATCACTGTGCGAACCCACAGCCGCCATGCCTATATCGACGCCAACAAGCATATGCTTGATGACGCTGAGCCAATTGACGAGGATCTACTGGAGGAAGAGGAGGAGGAAGAGGCCGAAGAGGCCGCCCCTCGTCGGGATGAAGGTGAAGAACTTGAAATGTGGATGCGGCAAACCCGCCGCGCGCACCTTCTCACTCCCGGACAAGAAGAAGACCTCGCCAAAAAGGTTCAAGCCAAAGATCTTGCTGAGCAGGGCAAGTGGGATCGCGTTGCCGAACTGTTCAACCTCCCCAAAGACCACGAATTTGACGATTTTGAGCGCAAAGATGTGATGAAAATTGGCACCCAAGCCAAACAGCAACTCATCGAATCGAACCTCCGTCTTGTCGTTTCCATTGCCAAGAAGTACAACGCGCGGGGCATCCCCCTCGCTGACCTCATTCAAGAAGGCAACCTCGGTCTCATCCGTGCCGTCGAGAAATTTGACTGGCGCAAGGGCTTCCGCTTCTCCACTTACGCAACTTGGTGGATTCGCCGGGCCATCGCCCGAGCCATCATCAACCAAGGCCGAACCGTTCGAATTCCCGTCTACGTTGCCGAGCTTATCAACAAGGTGATGAAGACCGCCAATCAACTCCAACAAGAGTTGCACCGCGAACCAACACCCGAAGAAGTCGCTGAGAAAGTTGGCATGGCCGCCGACCGCGTTCAAGAGATGATGCGCGTCGCCGTCGAACCCCTGTCTTTGGAAACTCCAGTAGGTGAAAAAGATAACAGCAGCATCGGTGACTTTATCCCAAGCCACGGAATGCCTACACCGTCCGACGTGACCACGAACCTCATTCGCCGGGAAGAAATCGATGGCATCCTCGGTCGCTTGACCAGCCGTGAACGCGATGTTGTTCGCCTCCGCTTTGGTCTTGATGATGGTCGCGCCCGAACTTTGGAAGAAGTCGGCTCTGCCCTCAACGTCACCCGCGAGCGCGTCCGCCAAATCGAACTCCGCGCAATGAAGAAGCTTCGCCACATCGGGCAAGAACTTGCCCAGCAAGGCTTCACAATCACCCCCAGCCCGAACTGAGCCAAGGTTCAGTGAACTTTGAATCAGAAGATTGGCATAGAACGTCAAAAAGAGTTAGATGAGCGATCAGATAAAACCAGATCCCCAAACCAAATGGGGTCACATTCATGAATTGGATCGCTCATTCGACTTGGAATACTGGCAAAAGCAATCAAGCGAAGCCAGAATGAAAGCTGTATCAAAGATGGTAGAAGACTATCTAATATCTCGCGGAGAAAAACATGCACTCAGAATTCAAAGAGATGTTGTCACTTTTGGAGTCAGAAGGCGTTGAGTATTTAGTTGTAGGTGGGCTAGCGTATGCCGAGTATGCGGAGCCTCGATATACAAAAGATATTGACATCTGGATTCGGATTGATACAAGAAATGCTCAAGCCTTATTTGCAGCCCTCGCAAAATATGGTGCGCCTTTGGATGGTGTAAAACCCGAGGATTTTGAAGTTCCAGATCGTTTCTTCCAAATTGGTGTCCCGCCAATTCGAATCGACATCCTTATGGGGATTGATGGTGTAGAATTTGAGAGTGCCTGGCAAAGACGACGGATCCGACCATATGAAGACGTGAATGTAAACTATTTATCGAAAGAAGACCTCATCACGAATAAACTCGCTTCCGGTCGTCCCCAGGACTTGGTAGATGTTGATATATTAAAGCAAGCTCCAGAATACTAGCTAGTCGCTTTCCAGCCGCACCGCCCCACCCCGCCCGTGCATTGGAAACCCTTCCATCGCCCCAAAGCGTTCCACAACCGGGCTCAGCTCCTCCAAATCAGACCTCGTCAACGAAGACACTGACTGCACCTTCAAAAAGTCCAAAACGCTCACCGGCGAACTAAACCGCGCCGCACCACTTGTCGGCAAAGTGTGCGATGGACCACTCACAAAGTCGCCTGCCGCTTGAGGCGTATCTGGCCCAATCAAAACACATCCACAATTTCGAACTTGCTGCGCCAAATATCCCCCATTCTCACAATGCAACGACAAATGTTCCGGCGCAAACCGATTGATGACACGACCTGCTTCCTCGTCGTCCTTCACTACAACGCAGACCCCGTGATTGCGCAAAGCTGACCGCATCACATCCTCACGCGCCGAACCAATCAGTAATCCTTCGCACTCGGCGATCACCGCGTCCGCTACCCGTTGACCCCGACAAATCAGAACCCCAACGTTATCCTCAGCATGCTCAACCTGTGTTAACAAATCAACCGCCGAAACCTTCGCCGAGCAACTCCCATCCGCATAGACCGCCACTTCGCTTGGCCCTGCATACGAATCCAAACCAACGCTTCCCCAAAGCTGTCGTTTCGCTTCATTAACAAACTTATTCCCCGGGCCAACCACCTTGTCCACCCGCACAAAACCAGAGCATCCAAAGGCAAGAAGCCCGACCGCCGCCGCCCCCCCTGCTTTCACCAGTTGAGTCACCCCCGCAAGCTGACAAGCGACCAAAACCGCCGGATCAACTGTTCCATCTTCCCGAGCAGGCGTGCAAACAACAATCCGCTCCACTCCGGCGACCCGGGCCGGAATCGCATTCATCAAAACCGAACTCGGATATGTCCCCTTTCCTCCCGGAACATAAACACCCACCGACTCCAATGGCAACAAGCGCTGACCCTCAAACCCCGTATCTTCCCCCTCCTCGATGGCATCCATCCGCCAACCCCAACCCAGCGGTAACTCTTCCCAACCATCTACAAGTGTTGATAGCTGCACCTCATGAAAATCCTGAATCCGATCTGCTGCAAGCCGAAGCGCTTTTTCATCTTCCTCCGGAACTATTGCGTTCGCTATGTCTTCCGGCGACAACCAAATCGACTCAAGTAACGCTGAATCAAAGCGCCGCGATTGCTCCAAAACCGCCGCTTCCCCGCGATCAAAAACATTTCCCAATATCTCAACCACCTGAGCCGCTAACTTGGGATCAAACTCTGGAGACCGATCAAACCACCGATTCAATCGTTCATCGCCAAACTCATAGATTGGGAGCAAACTCAACCCAATTTCTCCATCGCCCGGCTCACCCTTGCCTTCACCCGGTCAGAACCGAGAACCGCCATCAGATCAAACAATCCCGGCCCTGCCAGCTTGCCCGTCATCGCAACGCGAATCGGCATAACGACTGGCCCCATTTTCTCAATTCCCTGCTCCGCTGCCCAGTCATGAACGGACTTGTCCCAATCTGCCGACATAAACCCATCAGATTCAACCGCCAACAAGAATTCAAAAAGCCCTCGAACATGATCTGCCCCGAATGCCTTATCCACTGACTTCTGGTCAAATTCCACCTCATGAACAAAGAAGAATTCACATGCTGGTCCAAAATCTGCCAACGTCGAAACTCGTTCTTGCTCGAGCGGCAACACTGACCGCACATATTCCGGATCACGCTCCAGGGCCTGTTTCAACAGCGTCATCCCCGGAATGAAATGAGCCGGATCAATCTTCAATTCGTCGTCCTTTTCAAGCGTATTCCAATATCCCCACGTAATTTCGCTCGCCAAATACTCCTGCAACGTATCAAACAGCTTCTCAACCGACATCGCCCGAATAGCCAAGCCGTTCATCCATTTCAATTTGTCCAAATCAAACCGACCTGGTGACGGTTGAATGCCCTTAATCTCAAATGCCTGGGCCAAACCTCCATCGCTCATCGCCTCCCGTTCATCCCCGGGGTTCCAACCAATCAAAGCTATAAAATTGCGGAGAGGCTGGGGCAAGTATCCTTGCGAAGCATAGTCCAGAACTCGGGTGGCTCCGTGACGTTTGCTCAGCTTTTTCCCGTCCGTTCCCACAATGACCGGGCAATGAACAAAAACCGGCATCTCCCATCCAAATGCCTGAAAAAGAACAATGTGCTTGGGATAACTACTAATCCACTCTTCACCGCGGAACACATGGGTGATCTCCATAAGGTGGTCATCCACCATTGCGGCAAAGTGATATGTCGGCATTCCATCTGCTTTCAGCAGAACCGGATCATCAATCGTATTGCTATCCCACTCCAGTTTCCCCCGAATCGCATCCTCTCCCGTTATCTTCACATCCCGAGGAATTTTGAGCCGAATAACATAGGGCCGACCCGCTGCCTCCGCTGCCGCAACTTTCTCTGGTGAAGCATCGCGCCAATCCCCGCCAAAATAACCCGTCGGCATTTTGTTGATTCGCTGAAATTCGCGCATCTCGTCCAGCTCCTCGCTCGTATCAAATGCCTTGTAAACCGCCCCCTTTGCCATCAGTTCAGCAATTTTCTCCGCGTATATTCCTGCTTCCTTTCGCTCACTCTGACGATACGGAGCATCCTTTCCCCCCAAGTGCGGCCCTTCATCAAACTCAATCCCCGCCCATTTCAATGTATCAACAAACTCCTGCTCGCTTTCCGGGTTGTAACGAGTTCGATCTGTATCCTCAATCCGCAACAGCAAACTCCCGCCTTTGCCCTTCGCAAAAAAATCATTAAACACTACTGTCCTCAACGCCCCAATATGGAGCAAACCGGTCGGAGAAGGAGCAAATCGGACGCGAACTGACATAACGTCACCAGAGGCTACCTGCCCCGTCCCGTGAGTCCAAGGACATTCAAAAACCTGCAAAGTACCCCGCCTTTATCCCGTTTTATCTCCAGACCGCAACCGACTTGGCTCACAAACAGTCTATTCTCCCAGGCAGGCAATACAACCTTTCGCATGAGCCAATCCGAAACAGCAGAATGGTACTACGTCGGTCACTACGGTCAACTTGGCCCTCTGACCCTTGAAAACATGGTCGAACTAGCGTCCGACGGAGTGATTGAGCGCGAAACCTATGTTTGGAATCCCAAGATGCCCGACTGGGACATGGCCGCCAACGTCTCGGAACTTTTTAGCCACTTCACCCAGCCTCAGTCCCCACCACCAACCCCGGGGCAAAGAGCCGCTACTCCTCCCACTTTCAACCCAGCTGATCCCTCCACTCTCCGTGATCTCAGTCCTTATCAACCTGCTGCCCGACCAATGACGCCTTATGGAGGTTCTCAATGGATGCTGGGGCCAATAAACGCCCCCAAAAGTGACAAGAATCGACTCACCGCTGCCCTCCTTAACGTCATTCCCGGTTTCGGCCGATTTTATCTGGGCCACGTTGCAATCGGAATCCTCCAAATCATGACTTCATTCTGCGGAATTGGTGTCATTTGGTCATGGATCGATGGCGTTTATATCCTTGCTGGAGGAGTGAAAACCGACGGGTACGGACGAGAACTCCCTGACTGATTTAGATCCAAGCCCCGCTGAGCTAAAGCAACAGCCTGCAAAGCCGCTCGGGCCTTATTCAAACACTCCTCGTACTCTTTTTGGGGTTCTGAATCATAAACCAATCCTGCCCCGGCCTGAACATGGGCAAATCCATCCACCATCAAAACAGTCCGGATTGCAATTGCTAGACTCATATCCCCGTTAGCCGAAAATGTCCCAACCGCTCCACCATAGAGTCCCCGCTTGGTTTTCTCAAGCTCCTCAATAATCTGCATCGCCCGCACCTTGGGTGCCCCGCTGAGCGTCCCCGCCGGAAAGGTCGCCCGCAGCAAGTCGATTGCATCAACACCTTCACTCAACTCACCCACAACATCACTCACGATGTGCATCACATGGGAATACATCTCAATCGCCATCAATCGATCAACCTTTACCGATCCTGGCTTGCAAACCCTCCCCAAATCATTGCGCCCCAAGTCAACAAGCATCACATGCTCCGCCCGTTCCTTTTCGTCCGCCAAAAGCTCTTGCGCCAAAGCCGAATCTTCCACTTGAGTCAATCCTCTCGGCCGAGTCCCCGCGATTGGCCTGACCCTCGCCTCCCGGCCATGCAATGAAACGAGCAATTCCGGTGATGCCCCCGCAATATCAAAACCTTCAAACCGGAACAGATACATAAACGGAGATGGATTCAAGCCCCGGAGGGCACGATAAACGGTAACTGGATGCACATCCACTCGTTGAGAAAATCTCTGCGACAGAACTACTTGAATGCAATCTCCCGCCGCGACATACTCCCGGACCCGGTCAACGCCTGCCATGAACTCTTCTTTACTGACATTTGCCGACACTTCCCGTGTCTCAAAAACTTCATCTGGGAGTGGAGGTAATGCTCCAGCAAGCCTGCTCTCAAGTCGGTCAAGCTCAGCAACTCCCGCATCATATCCGTCATCAGAACCCCCAGCCAGCGCGATCAGCAGAATTTTCGCCCGGGCATGGTCAAAGACTACAACCGAATCACAAATCATCAAAGCCACATCGGGGAGTCCTAACTCATCCGGATTCTCACCGCGAATGTCTTCAATCGCCCGGACATAGTCATATCCAACCATCCCAACCGCTCCACCAACAAACCCGGGCAAATTTTCCAAAATTTCCGATGCACCTGAGTCAACCTCCGGCAACATTTCTCGAATATGTTCAAGCGGATCAACTCCCCCAACCATCTCCCGCACAACATGCCGGGGCCGAACGCCGATCATTGAGTATCGCGCCACTTGTTCTCCTCCACTGACACTCTCAAGCAAAAATGAATTCGTTTCGTCGTGTGCGAGTTTCCAGTAGGCGCTGAGCGGCGTCTCCAAGTCGGCAAACATCTCTCGAACAAGGGGCCAAACTTTGCCTTTCTCCACCCGCCCCAAAAACTCATCGCGACCAATCAAATGCATCTATTCCTAGTCTATCCTCTCAACAGAGACCTTCACGCCGACATGTCCTCCCCAATTGCCAAAAATCTTGCCTCCATACAAGAGCAAGTCAATCGTGCTTGCGATTCTGTTCAAAGAAACCCCGCCGAGATCACCCTCGTTGCCGTCAGCAAAACATTTTCCGTCGTCGATATCCAAGCCGCCTATGACCTTGGGCTCCGAGACTTTGGCGAGAGCAAAGCTCAAGAACTCCAGACAAAGGTCCACCATCTGCCAAACGATATTAACTGGCACTTTATTGGCACACTTCAGTCCAATAAAGCCAAACATGTAGCTGAAATGTCTACTACTATTCACACGATCGAAAACGAAAGACAACTCCGAGAAATCGATAAACAGGACCGGACCATTGATGGTTTTATTCAAGTCAATATCGCTTCAGAATCACAAAAATCTGGAATTTTAATCGAAAGTCTTGACACGGTCCTTTCATATGTTCTAACCTCTCACCAAGTTCGGTTTCTTGGCCTGATGACCATCGGTCCCCCAGTCCAAAACCCCGAAGAGAGTCGGCCCTACTTCCGAAAACTTGCTGAACTGAATCAACAAGCCAACGGAACAATGCTCAGTATGGGAATGAGCAACGACTTCGATGTGGCGATCCAAGAAGGAGCCACCCACATCAGAGTTGGATCCGCCCTCTTCGGCAAACGCTGAACAACCAAGGAAGGAAAACTGGAATCATGGAAGAAACACTTGAGCGCGTCACCCTCGTCGATCGCATCCGAGACTTTTTTGTCCGCGAAGAAGTAGAGGAGCACGACACTGACCACGTCCCTACGCGCAGCCGTGTAGAGTCCAATAGCATCCGACTCCACGCAACCCACCGGTACCACGTCACAGTTCGCAGCCAGATCGTATCATTTCAAGATGCCGTAGCCGCTGCAGATGGACTCAAGCGAGGCGAGCAGCAGCTCTTGAACCTCAGCCGATGCCCTGAAGATCTCCGCGAAAAAATCAAGGACTTCATGTGCGGTGTCAACTATAACGCTGAAGGAAGCTGGGAAGAAGTTGCTGACAACGTCTATCTCCTTGCACCCGCTATTGCCCACGTTGAAGTCGCACCCGCGAGTCAACGCATGGTTGCAGGTCGAAACTAAGACCAAGCCCCAAACACTTTTCATTTCCTCTCCATAGAAGGGACAAAAAGAGCGAAAGCACTTGGGAACACCTAATTACCCTCCGGGTTGGCCCCCGGAGGGGTTTTTTGTCAGAACTCAGTCATAATTGAAACATGTCCGGATTTACCGTTGCCACCGGGAAAATCGCTGTCTACCTCCAAGACCACGTTGATACCGACCGGATCATCCCCGCCCGGTTCCTCACTATGGTTACAAAAACCGGTTACGGTGAGCTTGCCTTTGCGGACGCACGGAAGCAGGAATCGGATTTTTTCCTTGATCAACCGAGTGCATCCGGTGCTTCTATTCTGGTCACCGGAACGAACTTCGGTTGTGGATCTTCCCGAGAACACGCCGTCTGGGCAATCCAACAAGCTGGATTTATCGCCGTCATCGCCCGGATAGACTCCGAAACTCCTGGCTACAGCGACATATTCCGCCAAAATTCTGCCAATTGCGGTCTCCTCCTTGTTGAACTCCCATCTGAGTCCCATGCCAAAGTGTCCGCACTTCCACAAGGAACCGAAATCACCATCGATCTCCCGAACCAACTCGTTAAAGCAATTGGCCAGGATTTGCCGTTCGAAATCAACCCAGCCACCAAAGATCAGTTGATTAAGGGGCTCGACCTAGTCGGCACAACTCTTGTTTACAATGATCAAATTGACCAATTTGAATCGAAGTGGACAGCTTTTGCTCCCGCTACAAAATGAAACCTAAAACCAAGAACCCTCACAAAACGTCAATTCAAGGAAACTCATGCCCATGCTAAGCCCCGTCCTCCTCTTCCTGGCGATCAATCAAACCCAACCGCCAATCACTCAAGAACCCCGATTCATCGCCGAAAGAAATTTCCAACTGAAAGACATTACCACTGCAAAAATCAGCTTCAAAGAGAAGCATCAAATGACCGCATGGGTAATGGACACAAACATGAAGCGAGCCGAAGGAATGATGTTCGTCAAAGACACCGACTTCACCGAAAAGCAGGCCATGATTTTCGTTTTTCGATATCCTCAAATTCTTAGTTTTTGGATGCGCAACACCCACGTTGATCTGGATATCGCTTACGTAGACGGGGCTGGAAGAATTGTCAAAACCTACACCATGAGAGCCTTCGACGAAACCACTGACTACAGTTCCAAGCTCAACGCCATGTTTGCCATTGAAGTCAAAGCTGGACTTTTCAAAAAACTCGGCATCGAAGCTGGTGACTTTGTCCAAATCCCAAGCTCTGTCAAATCCAGAGAATAGAGACTCAAAGCCTGCCTAGGCGTTGTGCTACAATAGTCGCATTACAACCAGGCAGGAACCGAATACAAACCGGGTGGCCAATGGGCCGCCTTTTTTGTTATATTCGCACCTCGTCTGGCGTAAAAAGGACGAGCAGCGATGGACATCTTAAAACAGCTAGAACAAATTGCCAACGAACGCGAACTTTCAATGGACGAGCTCAAAATTGAACTTGAGACCGCCCTCGCCGTTGCATACAAAAAATACAAAGCCGTCCAGGGCGATATTGTCCTTCGACTCGATAACTCAGTTCCAAGCGGTGCCATTATCGAAAAAGAAGTTGTCGGCGAGGTTCTTGAGCCTTCCATGCAGGTCAGCATTGAAGTTGCAAAGAAGTATAAAGAAGACGTTCAAATCGGAGACTTCCTCCCCCTCGAAGTTGATCCCAACACCTTCGGTCGAATCGCCGCCCAAACATTCAAACAGGTTCTCCAACAAAAATTCCGCGAGGCCGAACTCCGCAAACTTCACGATCAGTTCTCCGAGATGGTTGGCGAAGTTATGAGCGGAATCGTCACCCGTCGAGAAGAAGGCAATGTCCTCCTCCAAGTCAACCGGCACGAAGTTGTTCTCCCCAAGCGAGAGCAAGTAGGCACCGACGATTACCGTCCTCAAGAGCGACTCCGTGTTCTAGTCCTCAAAATTGAAGAAGATCGACGAGGATTCCAAGTTGTAGCCAGCCGAAGCCACCCCAACCTCATTCGAAAACTTCTCGAACAAGAAGTCCCCGAAATTTCTGAAGGCGTAGTCGAAATCATCGCCATAGCCCGAGAACCTGGTCAGCGCAGCAAAATAGCCGTCACGAGCCATGACGAACGAGTGGACGGAGTTGGTGCATGTGTCGGTCAACGAGGTTCACGAATCCAAATTCTGATGGATGAACTGCGACCCGAAAAAATCGATGTCGTTCCCTTTTCGGAGGATCCAAAGACCTTCATCATCAATGCTCTCAGCCCCGCCAAAGTCAACACCATACGTTTGAACGAAGAAGAAAAGAGTGCATACGTCACAGTTCCCGATAACCAACTCAGCTTGGCAATTGGTCGAGGAGGGCAAAATGTTCGCCTCGCCGCCCGCCTCACCGAGTGGAAAATCGACATCCGTAGCGAAGAGCAAGCCAATCAAGAAAAGGCCGCCGCTCAAGCTCAAGGAGAGGCCAACTAATTTCCGGCCCGGTCAGATCCTGCATCTCATGCCGGGCCAAAAAACACCCGAACGAGCTGATCCGCTTCAATCTCGAAGCGGATCTCTCCCTGACCATCAATGCCCGGGCAAGAACCGGGCGCAGCTTCTATATCTGCCAAAATAGAGACTGTCTCAACTCAGCCAGCGCCAAGGATGCATCCCGTGTCCTCAAATCTCCGGTAACGGCTGAGACCCTAGCCACAGCAATTCAAAACCCATCATGCCAACAGAGGTAAAGTCAAGCTCAATGCAATATAACGTCAAAGACTACGCAAAAGAAATCGGCGTGCCCGAGCAAACTTTGCTCGACGCGCTAGCGGAGTCGGACGTAGAGGTCGTCAACGGAAAGTTCGCATGTGATACAGATACTCTTGAATTTGTCGCTGAGCTCGCTCGGGAAAACGCACCCGAAGACGGAAACTCCGTCCACCTTCAGCCTGGTCGAACCCCCCGCGATCTCGCTGCCGCATTTGGAGTCACCGAAAAAGACATCCAGATGACCCTGATCAAGAAATTCAAGACGATGGCAACCTTGACCACTGTTTTGGGTGATGACCTCGTTGAGAAACTGGGAAGCGAATTTAACAAGACGGTGAAGTGGGGTGCGCCCGCCGCTCCCAAAAAATCGACTGCGAAGATCGGTGTCGCGAAAAAAGGTGGCGGTGCCATCACTCGACCCCCCGTTGTCACAATCATGGGACACGTCGACCATGGCAAGACTTCCCTCCTCGACTACATCCGAAAAGCCAATGTGGTCAGCAAAGAACACGGCGGAATCACCCAGCACATTGGTGCATACCAAGTCAACCTCCCAGAAGGAACAATCACATTCCTCGATACCCCTGGCCACGCTGCATTCACCGCAATGCGCGCTCGTGGAGCCCAAGTCACCGATATCGCTATTCTTGTCGTTGCCGCCGATGACGGCATCATGCCCCAAACGAAAGAGGCTATCTCCCACGCCAAAAATGCGGGAGTACCGATCATTGTCGCAATTAACAAAATTGACAAAGCGGGAGCCAATCCAGAGAAAGTTCTCATGGCCCTGCCCCAACATGAGCTTGTTCCGGAAGCTTATGGTGGTGACATAATCACTGTCCCCGTTTCCGCTCACACTGGCGAAGGAGTCCCAAACCTTCTCGAGATGATTCTCCTCCAAGCGGAAGTCTTGGAACTCAAAGCCGATCCCGATGGAGAATTTAAGGGCGTGGTCGTTGAAGCCCAATTGGAAAAGGGCCGTGGCCCCGTCGCCACCGTTCTGGTCGAAGAAGGCACTCTCAAAGTCGGCGACATCGTCACAGTTGGCAACACCTGGGGCAAGATCAAAGCCATGACCGACTACGCGGGTGAGCGTATCAAAACCGCTGGCCCGTCCCAACCCGTCGAAATTCTCGGTCTCAATGAAGTTCCCGGAGCTGGCGATCCTGTCAACTACGCCGCTGACGAACGCGATGCTCGTGAATACGCATCAGCCGCTGAAGATCGCATCAAGGCTGCGCTCAATTCAGGACCCAAGAAAAAACTCAGCCTCCGCGATCTGCGCAAACACCTCGAAGCCACCGACGTCAAAGACCTCAACCTCATCATCAAGGCCGACGTCCAGGGTTCAGTAGAAGCTGTTCGCGGTCTCGTGGAAAAAGTTCAAAACGACGAAGTTAACGTCAAGATTCTCCACGCCGGCGTCGGCAGCATCACAGAATCAGATATCCTCCTTGCCAGCACCGGAAATGCCATCTGCGTCGGTTTCAATGTCAAGCCCGAACCTAAGGCCAAACAAGAAGCTGACCGCCAGAAAATCGAAATCCGAACTTACACGATCATCTACGAACTGATCGAAGATATCGAAGCCGCTGTCAAGGGCATGCTTGAGCCCAAGTTCGAAGAAGAATATCACGGTACCGTCGAAGTCCGCGCCGTCTTCAAGCTCACAAAAGCTGGAAAGGTCGCAGGGTCCCACGTTACCGACGGAAAAATCCTTCGCAACGACAAAGTCCGAGTCAAAAGAGCAAATGAAATCGTTTTTGAAGGCACCATCGAGTCACTACGCAACGTGAAGCAAGACGTTCGTGAAATGTTCGCCGGACAAGATTGCGGTCTCCGCTTCAACGGATGGGAAGATTTCAAAGAAGGCGACATCGTCGAAGCCTATGACATGGTTCAAATTGACTAAGCCCCAAAACTAAAAAAATAGTGAAACTCTGCCGCTTCACCCTCACAAATCGCCCCGATGAACCAAGAACCGGGGTCTATCACGAAGGAAAAGTATACGAAACCGATGGTCAATCCGCCGCCGGAATCCACGAACCTGCCAATATCACCTTCATTGCCCCCATCGGCACTCCACCCGCTGTCCGACTGTTTGACCAATTCGACGCCGACGGTGGCTATTTCCTGAGCTACTTTTTCATGAACCCCGCCCAGCTCAAGGGCACCAACGAGTCTCTTTCCATGCCGCCGCAAGTCGAAGAACTCGGCATCGAAATCCGCATCGCTGGTGTGCTTCAAGATGGCGACCAGCTCATCGAACCCCAAGAGGCCGAAAAGTACATTCTGGGCTACACGGTCATGCTCTGCTTTGTTGACCGAACTCTCCAGGCCGAAGCCGAAAACCATCCGGCAATCTGGACAGAATCCCACGACATAGGTGCCCTTCTCTCCCCGTTCATCGTAACCCCCGAAGAGATGAGTGCCCACCTCATCCGCGAAACTAAATCCGGTTTCAATTGGGTCTATAGCATCTTTGTCAACGAAAAACCCATTGTTGAGGAACGTCAGTTCGCGTTTGATGTAGAGTTTTACGACCTCATCCAACGCGCCAGCCTGCGTTCTCCCCTCGCAACCGGAGAAGTTATCGCCTTCCCCAGCCTCCCAATCCCTGATTTCACTGCCACCGAACTTGGTCGCGAACTCGAACCCGGAGACCGAGTCCGAGTCGTCGTTGATGGACTTGGTGCCGTGAGCAGTATCATCGGCTAATCCTTCCCCCCAAAAAAACTCATGGAATCTGTCCAGAAATCTGAACTTAACAACGGTGTACGCATCCTCACCGAACACCTCCCCTATGTCGGCTCCGCGAGCATCGGAGTTTGGTGCACCACTGGCTCAACCCATGAAACCGAAAGCGAGGCCGGAATCACCCACTTTATTGAGCATATGCTGTTTAAAGGCACTCCCAAACGGACCAGCCATCAGATCGCCGAATCAATCGAGGGCCGTGGGGGCATGCTCAACGCTTTTACCGACAAAGAACGCACGTGTTACTACTGCCGTGTTTTAACTGAAGATTCTGGAGTCGGATTTGATGTCCTCTCAGACATGGTCGCGAACGCCCTCCTCGATGCCGAAGAACTCGAGAAGGAAAAAGGAGTCGTCCTCGAAGAAATAAAACGGAGTGAAGATGAACCCGGCGACCACGTTCACGACCTCCATCTTCAAGGATTCTGGCCGAACTCAGAATTCGGTCTCCCCGTTATCGGCACAAACGAATCTGTGTCCAGTTTCACCCGCCAAAACTTGGTTGACTACATTGATCGCCGATACCACGCCGGAACCGTTCTCGTGACAGCCGCTGGGAACGTCAATCACCAAGACTTCGTCAACTGGGCTCAGGTCAACCTCGGACATCTCAAACCAGGTCCAAAAAATCCCGTCCTCGACCGTCCCAGCGCACAACCCGGCAACCAACACTTTGGTAAAAAAGTGGAGCAAGTCCATTTCTGCATCGGAACCACCGGAGTCAACTACTTTGAAGATGACTTCTACACCATGGTCGTTCTTGATGGCGTACTCGGCGGCGGCATGAGTAGTCGCCTTTTCCAAGAAATTCGGGAGAAAAGAGGCCTCGTCTATGCGATCGGCTCGTATATGCTCACTTACACTGCCGGAGGTGCCTTCACGATTTACGGGGGAACTGGCCCCAAAACATGGGCCGAACTCCAGTCCGTTGTCCGCACTGAGCTCGACAAAATGATGAACGACGGCCCAACCCCAGAAGAGGTCAATAAAGTTCAAAAGCAAATCGCCGGAAACATCGTTCTTGGACTCGAATCAACTTCCGCTCGAATGCAACGCATGTCCAAGAACGAAATCGTTCATGGTCGCCAAATAAGCATGGAAGAGACCGTCAAGAACATCAACGCAATCACACCTGCCCAAATTCAAGACCTAGCGCGGCGAATTTTCCCCGAAGACCAAATGCGAACAACCGCCATCGGACCAGAATAACTCTCTACCATGCGCGAGCTGTACCAACTCTGGAACACGACAACCACCGAGCCAGAAAGACTCCGCATCCTTGCCGAACACTTTGTCCATGCAACGCCCGCTGACGCTTGCGATGTTTTCCTTGCTTCAGAAGGAGGGTCGCTTATCCTTGCCGCAAGTACAACTGATGCAAGCCTCGTTGAGCGAATCCGACTCGCCAAAGGCGTTGGCCTCGTTGGCACTGCTTATCACAACTCTCGAAACATCATCATCGAATCAAACTTGCCTTCCCATCCGGAAAGCCGCCCTGTCGAAGGATTTGATCACCCTCAATACCTTGCCGCTCGGATCTATCCGTTCCAATTCAGTTCTGGATTCAAAGGCTGCATTTTCCTCCGACGCAAACAAAACTGGAAACTCCAAGCCCGCGAAGAAACTGCCTTTGCCCAAGTGAGGGAAACCGCCCTCGTCGCCTACACGGCATTCCGCGCAGGATATGACGCCGGGTCAAACGCAAACCGGCTCGATGCCCTCTCCGAAGTCGCTCGATCTCTCACCGAATCCCCTTATCTTGAAGAAGTCCTTCAACTCCTCGTCAATCTCACCGCCAAACGCTTCAACTACCGAGTAGTCACTGTTCGACTTCTAGACGAAGAACGACAAGAACTCATCCTCCGCGCCACACAGGCCACAAATAAGGCATACCAACGCAAACGCGCCATCAAACTCGGTGAAAGTATCGCGGGTAAAGCCATCGAATCGAGAAGCCCAGTCTTTACGAACGACGTTCAAACGGATGCCGACTACATCGGCCATGACCTCGCCGAAGAACAAGGCTTGCACAGCATGATCTGCATTCCGCTGATCGTTCAAAACCGCCCCGTCGGCGTCATGAGTTGCTACACCGGAGAAATCCGCCAATTCACCGATGATGAAATCGCCGTCCTCGAAACCCTGGCCAAGCAAGCTGCCGTAAGTATCGAGCACGCCCGACTTCAAGTTCGCAATACTCTGATGCAAGAGATGCACCATCGGGTCAAGAACAACCTCCAGCAAATCGCTTCCCTCCTCCGCCTCCAAATCCGTCAATCTCACTACAAATCACTTGAAGATGCCCTCGGCGATTCACTGTCGCGAATCCAAGCCATCGCTTCTGTACACGATCTACTCAGTCGCGACGATCTCGACCATGTCAGCATCAAGCACATCGCCGAAACCCTTGGGAACCACCAACAGCAATCCTTCATCATGCCCGGCAAGTCGATCCGCTTTACCGTCCGAGGCGATGAAGTCCATCTCAATACTAACCAAGCCACTCAAGTCGCCCTCGTGCTCAACGAAATGATCCAAAATGCAGTTGAGCATGGATTCGAACATGCTTCAAACGGTGAAATTCACATCACCGTCGAAGAAAAAAACGATGAGATCGGGATATGGGTGAGCAACGACGGCGACCCCCTTCCTGACGACTTTGATCCGATCAAAGGCGGCCAACTCGGCCTCCAAATCATCCGTTCCCTCTCCGGTGCCCTGGGCGGAACATTCAAGATCGAAAACCGCCTTGGCTGGACCGTTTGCGAAGTCAAGTTCACCCGACAGTTGTCCGAGTAACGCTCTGCGATCTGCAGCCGTCTAACATGATATCCGCAGGTTCTCAACATGATCTCATTCAAGAATTCACATTCGCTCACTGATTTTCAGCGCAATTCACGATCATTACTGGATCAAGTAAATTCAGAAAAATCTCCTCTGATTCTGACGGTAAGTGGCAAAATTCAGGGTGTTCTGGTTGATCCATCAACTTATGAAGAAATGACCCGGCAAGTTGAAGAATTGAGACTTCTCAAAGCTATTGAAGCCGGAGAAAAAGCATTCCGAGACGGAAAGTCGACTTCCGCGTTGGAAACTGTGCAAGAAATTCTCCGCGAATATGAAATTTGATGTGCTCCTGACCGAGCCAGCGGAAATCGACATCCGCGGATACCGCTCCGTAGCCATTCACTCGCATCGAGTACTTTTTCGCATCAATGAGACCAGATCCACTGTTCTTATCGTCCGAGTTCTTCCCGGCGCAACAATCAACGATTAAACCTTCGGATCAACAATCCCCAGCGGCTTCATCGTCTTCCACTCACCGCGCGTAAAGTCCGGAAAATCAACCGATGCCCCGCGATTCTTTACACTCCACTCACTCAGCGGAGTCACGACGCTCCACGCCGCCGCATCATAAACATCTTGGTCCAGAGGCTCACCATTCCGCAAGCAATACACAATCCGCCACAGCATTAAGAAGTCCATCCCGCCATGGCCGCCCATCTTCACCGCAAGCTCGCCCTGCTTCCGGAACAACGGATGGTCAAACTCGGCATAAACCTTGTCCAGTTCCCCGCCCTGTTCCCACTGCTCAAAGGAAATCCACTTCCCTTCGGCATCTTTCCATTTCTCTTCAATCGCCACACGGCCCGGAAATCCAGACCAACAGCCTTTGGTTCCCTGAATCAAGTTGTGGCGCGTATAAGGTCGAGCGAGTTGCTCGTCCCACTGAACCATAATCGTCTTGCCCAAAACCGTACGGATAATCGAAGTGTTCAAATCACCACAAACAAATTTTCCGCGTCGCCATTTGTGACCTTCGGGGAAATTCTTCTCTGCATAGATCTCTCGCATCCGCGCATTGCACGAAACCGAACTCATGTAATCAAATCGATCCCCCCGGTTAATGTTCATGTACTGTGCTACCGGCCCCAGTCCATGCGTAGGATATAGATTCCCGTTGGTTTTCATGTAGTGGTGTGTGCGCCAACTCCCCGTACCACGCTTCTCTTCGTGCATCTGCCACCGCAGATCATGAATGTACGCCGCTTCACCATGAAGCAGTTCACCCAACGCCCCCTGCCGAACCAAATTCAAAACCATCAACTCTTCCCGGCCATAGTTGACGTTCTCCATCATCATGCAGTGCCGCTGAGTTTCCTCGGCAGTGTCAACCAACTCCCAACACTCGTCCACCGTAAGTGCCGCCGGAACCTCAATAAACGCATGCTTGCCCTTCCGCATGGCATCCACCGCCATCGGAACGTGCCACTCCCACGGAGTAGAAATGACAACAATATCAATATCATCCCGATCGTGCATTTTCTTGTATCCATAGGGATCACCAACATACAGAGCTGGTGCAGGTTGACCAGAATCGACAACCGCCTTCGCACTCCGATCCGCCCAGTCTTGATACAAATCACAGATCGCCTTGACTTCAACCCCTTCCAACGCACACATTTGCTCAACGTGTCCACTTCCCCGGGCCCCAACACCGATAAACCCAACTCGCACTTTTTCCATGGGCGGCAAAGCCAACCCCGCAACTGACTTCCGATTCTGCCGAGCCAGCTTCAAAGTCTCAAAGGGAGTCGCACTTCCGAAACCCGCAACCATCGCTCCCCCAACTGCCGCACCCTTCAAAAAGTCTCGCCGTTTCATCCTGCCCCCATCTAACCCAACTTCATACGCATTAAGCAACGTTTAATGCCGGTTCGCTATCGCATTTGCTTCTTCGGGATAGCCCCGAATGTTCAAAATCGTATGGGCTCCCATACCGGCCAAAGCTCCTCCCAATATCCAAATCGAAGGCACGAAACCCGCAAGTGGTATCAAAAGAATCATAAACCCTGTCGCCAAATTATGAGGCATCGTAAAGTTCTGATTGAGTTGCCGAACCTCTTTCGTCACGGTCGAATTGTAGAAAACGTGCATCATAACCGCAACAATCGCCGCTGCTACCGGCAGAATAAACGCCTCAAACCCCTTCAAAACATCGAGAGGATGAACAACAACTCGCTCAACTCCGAGTGCGATCAACACGATTCCACCATGAAGCGGCAAATGTCCATACAGCCATGCCCTGTACCGATTCACATCATCTGATGACTTCGGCACTCGGTGCTCCGCCGCCCCGACCCCATCAAAATAAACCCACCAAATTGTGCAGGCCAGCATCAACCCCATAACTGCCGCAACTGCCGCCGGAAGTGTCCATTCCATCCCCGTGAGCGTTCCGACCGTCGCAATCACAGCTTCTCCCAAAACAATAATAGTGAACAATCCAAAACGCTCAGGCGTATGCATCGGGTGTGGCGGATACTTCACTCCCATTTCGCGACAAAAATTCGGAGTCCAAAAATCCACCAACATCCCCAAAATCCAGAGTCCATACCGAAATGGCGAAGGCACAGCTAGCGACAAAAGCCACAGCCCAATCGCCAGCAAGAAGCCCCTTGAGTAAATCATCGTCAAGGGACGTGCCTCGGGGATATGCCGCCCGGCAAACCAATATTCGACCACTAACACTCCTCGAAGCAATCCATAACAAACCACGAACCCCGTGACATCGCCGGCGAACGCTTTCGGAATGCTCGTCGCCATGAAGCCCAATACGATGATCTGAAAAAAGCTGGACAGCCGGTGACTCAAATCATCCGTATCAAACCGGGAAAGATAAAACACCTGACCAATCCACGCCCACCAAATCGGAATAAATATCAGTCCAAACCGAATCAAAGTATCAAAATCGTGTGACTTGGCGAGTTCAACCGAAACTCGGCCCAAAACCGCTACAAAAGCTAAATCAAAAAATAGCTCAAGCCAACTTGCGTGCCGTTCCGGATTCTCCTCGTGATTCCGCAAAACAGGCACCCGCATCGCACTTTTGAAAAAATTCATGCCGTGACAATTAAACCGCATCGAAACCCCATGCCCGCCCCGTCTAGTATCCTTAGTTACACATGGAATGGCTGACCCAACCTGAAACCCTCGTCGCATTTTTAACCCTCCTCGTTTTAGAAATTGTTCTCGGAATTGATAACATCATTTTCATTTCCATCCTCAGTGCAAAACTTCCCGAGGAGCAGCGCAAAAAAGCCCGTCAACTTGGACTTGCCGCCGCCCTCATCACCCGTCTTCTCTTACTCCTCTCACTTGGCTGGGTCATGACCCTCACCAAACCCATTCAGTTCGGTGGCAATGATCTCGTCATCGGCTCATTTGAAGCCACCGGAAAAAACCTCATCCTGCTTTTCGGTGGTCTTTTCCTGATCTGGAAAGCCGTTAAGGAAATTCACCACAAACTCGAGGGCCACGGCGAAGCAAAATCAAGTGCCGCCGCCGTCACATTCTCAAGCGTAATCATCCAAATCATGATCCTTGATATCGTCTTTTCCCTTGATAGCGTCATCACCGCCGTCGGAATGGTCAAGCACGTTGAAATCATGATCGCTGCCGTCGTTGTTGCCGTCGGAGTCATGCTCGCATTTGCCAATCCAATCGCCGACTTCGTTGAAAAGCATCCCTCCATTAAGATTCTTGCTCTTGCCTTCCTCATCATGATCGGCGTGAACCTCGTCGCCGAATCCATGCACTACAAAATCCCTAAAGGCTATACCTATTTCAGCATGGCTTTCGCCACCATCGTTGAACTCATCAACATTCGCGTGAGCCGCAAGCACAGCCCCGTTAAGCTCAACCAAGACCCGATCATCGCCGAGAATCAACCAACAGATGGTTAATACCAGCCACCTGACCAAGGTTTTCACTGACGGCAAAAAGAAGATCACTGCCGTCAACTCCGTAGACTTCCACGCCGAGCCGGGCCAAATCCATGCCCTCCTCGGAGTCAACGGAGCCGGAAAAACCACCCTCCTCCGGATGCTCAGCACGGTGATTCGCCCTACCTCGGGCACTGCAACCCTCAACAACTTCGATATCCACAAAAATGCTGCCCAGGTCAGGGAGTCAATTGGCTTTCTCAGCACCTCAACTGCCCTATATGGACGACTGACCGGAAGAGAAATGCTTGATTATTTCGGCGGACTCTACGGATTCTCTGGATCGGAACTCAAAGAGCGAGTTCAAGCCGCAATTGCCCAAACTCAAGCCGAAGAGTTCTGCGACCAACTCTGCGATCGCCTGTCCACCGGGCAAAAGCAACGGATTTCGATCGCCCGATCAATCATTCACAATCCGCCCATTCTCTTCCTCGACGAACCAACTGCCGGACTAGATATCCTCGCCGCACAAACTGTCCTAACCTTCATCGAAACCGCACGTGACCAAGGCAAAACAATCATTTTCAGCACCCATATCATGAACGAAGTTGAGCGTCTCGCCGAACGGATCACGGTCATCCATCAAGGTGAAGTCAAAGGAACCGGCACGCTCACTGATCTCAAATCTACAACCGGAACAACTACCGCCGAACAGATGTTCCTCTCATTAATCTCACCCCAAGAGGCACATGCATGACCACTGGCACCGGAACCAAGCAAGTGTTCCTGAAGGAGCTGCGGGAAATGGCCCGTGACCGACGTGTGCTCCAAGCCAGTCTCATCATGCCCATATTTGTCATTGCGCTCTTCGTCTTCGTCATGGGCGTGGTCCAGCGAGCAGTTACCGAAAAGCCAGAAGTCCGCATAGCCATCGTGGGTGTAACTTTCATCGATCTCAAAGAACAATTCCCCGATCTCAACACCTCCAACATCGACCTTGTTCCGACTTTTGCTGAAGGCACCGCTCTTGTCGAGGAAAAGGCCGCTCAACTTGTAATCGAAACGACATTGAGAACGGATGACGACGGAATTACAATAACCGTCCACCGTGTCGGATACATCGATTCCGATCCCCTTGCCTCGCTCGCCCTCGCCGAACTCAAATCTCAAGTCAACGCCCGAAATCTAGAAAACATCAAGACCGTTCTCCAAGAAAACAATCTCCCCGCTGGCTTGACCGAAGCCGAGCAAGTCCAACCGGAAAACCTCGGTAAAGATGAAGGCTTAGCTGGATCATCCATCGTTTCACTCTTGCCCTATCTCATCGTTTTATGGGCATTCTACGGCGGAATGAGCGTCGTTGCCGACCTCGTCGCCGGTGAAAAAGAACGCGGCACAATGGAAACCTTGATGGTCAGTCCCGTACGGAGAGCTGCTGTCGCCCTCGGCAAAATCCTTGCTCTCATGGTCGTCTGTTTCATCGGGAGTTTGACCACGCTTGCTGGTGTGTTTATCGCCGGATCAATCAAATCCCCCCTGACCGAAAACTTATTTCCCACCGGACTTAGTCTTGGACTCGATGCAATCCTTTTCAGTATCATCACGCTCGTCACACTGGTCGCATTTTTCGCCAGCATGATGGTCAGCATATGTGCCTACGCCCGTAACATTCGAGAAGCTCAAACCTACCTCGGACTGCTTAGCTTCATCATTATCATGCCCGCAATTTTCAGCCAGATCATCGGATTCACCGGGTTAGAACGCGCAACATGGGTGCTGTGGACTCCCGTACTCAATACTGCACTCGCTATCAAAGACCTCATCCTCGGAAGCGCAACCATCAGCCAACTCGGACCAGTTTGGACAGTAAATCTCGTCCTCGCCAGCTATTTCCTTTGGAGCTCTATCAAACAATTCCGAAAAGAAGAAATCGTTCTGAGAGTTTAGCGAGCATTCAAGATCGAAGAAAGTTGAGAACCTTGGGAATTCGCACGGCTGATCGCTTCTTCCATCGCCGCAAACCGCAATCGCAAAGTTTGTTCTCGCAATTCAATCTGAGCGTTCAATCGGTCGATTCGCTCCTGCAAATCCTCAACTTGATCAGTGATGCTGTTATCAACTGTCGTCAGCAAGCCATTGACCGAATCAGTAAAGGAGCTCACTCGGTTACTCATCAGCCCGCTCATTCCTCGATTAAACACAAACGATCCAATGGAACCTGTTGCCGTACCCGTATATCGAATTTGCAACCCGTCCGTGTTTGCGTTACCTGTATTCCCTAGCAAAAATTGGCCATTCCCCGTCGCTGCTTCACCATTGATCGTGCCCGCTACGTTCAACCCCGCAACCGCCGTTCCACCGGTTGTTCCGAGTCCTGAATTGTCTGCGCCTTCTGCCAAGTTGCTGGTCACGGCAAAGTTGCCCGACGTCCCAAACCGCTTACTCTCAAGTCTGAGAGACCCTCCTGAATCAGAAGCTGTAACCAAATCCTTGAGCCGACTGTCACTGTTAATCTGACTTACCAGACTCGCGAGGTTCGTCCCCGCTGAAATTGTTAAGTTAATTGTTGACGACCCGAAAAGTGTTCCTGAGAATGCCAGGGTTTCTCCTCCTGCGTGAGGAGAGCTAAAAGCATTAAGTGCCGTCACCGATGCCTTCGTCGCCGCTTGAGTGATGTTCACTCCAAATCCCGACGGCCCGGATCCCAAAGACTTGTTCCCACTGCTAACATAGCTGATCTCCGAATTTGCACTTGATCCCGTCGCCATCATCAGATTTTTCAAATCACTCAAGTTGTTGGTGATTGCCGCATCTAACTTCGATTCATCAAGCTCAATCTTTCCCTTATCATCCAAACTAAAACCAATATCCGCAAGATTTTTGAGCGATCCAGTTCCCACATTGCTAAACAGAAGCGTATTCAAACTCGACTCAACTTGTGCAGCATTGGAATCGCCAAACAAGGGCCCCGATTGAAATGTTTCGTTATTGAACTGAGAATTGTCCCGTATGTAGCCAATGACGTCGTTGTACGCTTTTTGGAATGCCTTGACCTTATCTTTAATCGCCGTGTTGTCGCGTGTCACCGCAATATCAGTCGTCCCAACTTTCTTCAAGTCAAGGGTCATCCCCCCGACTACGTTGGTAAGAGTGTTACTGGCTGAATTGATCGTCACCCCATCAATCTCTACTTGTGCATCGGAAGCTGTCGTGACCGGATTTGCCGTCCCAGCCTTGGTTATCCCGAGCACACCGAGCAGATTCCCCGGATCGGTATATGTCGATGGCCAACTTGTCGAGTTAATCTGAATTCGGGTCACATCAACTCCATCAACCTTCTCAGTCACTAAGCTCGCCGTGTGATTCCCTGTCAAGTTGATCTTATCGGCGAGAGACTGCAAGGTATCTGTACTTAAGTTATAGGTAATGGCATCTGAACCAAGAGTAAGCGTGCCAGAAGTAGTAGCCCCTGTCAAAGTGCCGAGCGTATCCGTTGAATTCTTAAATCCTGCTGACTTCGCAACGGAACCTGTCAAGTCCCGCAAAGTCGAACTACCTGTAGTGAGTCCTAACGATTGAGCAATTCCCCCACTCACGTCGGCGAGCAAAATAGCATTACGCGCTCCCGTTTTTCCTCCGCCCAAAACCAAATAGGACTGACCAGTACCACCGTTGATCACGTTAGCTGAAACCCCAACGTTCAACCCATTGATCTTGGAGGCAATCGCGGTCAAAGAGTCACCTGCCACAACGTCAAGCGATTTGCCATTGACCATGAACGATCCAGCCAATCCAAGCGCATCCGACGTACTCGAAAATGCCGAACTCGTCATCTTGTCAGCGCGGGCAATTGCCAAAACATCAATCCCATAGTTACCGGGAACTGCAGCATCGGTGACCGTTGCCGTCGCAATGGTAGTATCGCCACTCGAAACTTTGTTTGGCTGGAAACTAGAAGCAATGTTCAGCGAAGAAGCCGCCGAATTGAGCCCATTCAATGTGGATTTGAACTGACCATAAATCGTTTGACGCGCCGAAAGCTGGGCTTGTTGAGCTTGCAATCTCTGAACAGGAAATTGCTCCAGCCGGATCATCTGTGAGATGATGCTGTCAACATCAATTCCCGAGGCCAAACCCGAAAATCGAACTCCTGTTCCGCTAATGCTCATTGTGTTACTCCAAAGTTCAAGTCACCAAGCCAAATCTTCGGCTTCATGCCTGACCATTCATCCTGTTATTCCTTTCAGCTTTTCCTACATCACGCCCAACATATCTTTCGCCAATTCAACCTGCTCTGCCGTTTTCTGCTTCAGACCTTCGTACTGATCCTCATTGAAGCCGAGCCACAACCGAGCTTTTGCATCAACCGGACTGGGCGTTCCCACAATTTCTTTCGGAGCCAATTCGTTTGCAATCGCATCCGCGATGTGGGCACAGAACACTCCATCTTTCGGCACCGTTCCATCCGGAATGATGTCGTGCTGAGAAATCATCTCAATCAATCCTTCAGGGAAATTCCACTTCTCCGCCAAGATTCCCCCCAACTGAGCATGAGTCACACCCAAAATCCGTGCCTCAACCGATTCCAAATGCTCACCACGATTAATTGACTCCTTCAAAACTTCCATGTACGGCAAGTTGAAGAGCGTAAAGAGGAACAGCCGACCCACGTCGTGCAGCAAACCGCCAATAAATATTGTTTCGATATCCTTCTTCGGCAAACCTTTTGCTTTCGCAATTGATTCCGCACAAGTCGCCGAAGCAAACGAATGCTGCCAAAACGCTTTCTGCGTTTCCAAAATACGAGGTGATGGAGAATTGAGAGCGTTCAAAACTCCAATGCTCATCACCAAGTTCCGAACCTGGTGCATTCCCAAAATCGCAATCGTCTGGTTGACATTCACAATCTGCCGAGGCAAACCAAAATACGCGGAGTTCACAACCTTCAAGAGCTTAGTTGTGATCGCCGCATCCGCCATCAACATACTTTCAATCTCTGAGGTCGTCGCGGTCTCTTTCTCCGTCGCTTGAACGACCTGCATAACAACGGTCGGCAGGGCGGGTAAGTCCACCATTGCCTTTTCGACATAACGTCGAAGGAGCATATTGTCTGCGCGAAGTGCCATTTTTGTGTAGTCCTTTTCTTATCCTCGGTCGTTTTTCACGATTCCATTAATGTCCGCAATAAGTGCGACATTGCCATCACCCAAAATTGTTGCGCCACTTACTCCTGGGACATCCCCGCAGAAGCGGCTGAGCGACTTAATCACAACTTCTTGCTCCCCAACGAGTCGATCCACGATCAACCCCATCCGCTGTTCGGCCAATCCAACGATCACAACATAAAACGAATCGGGGGTTTTATAGTCGCCCTGAATCCCAAACACCTCTCTCATCCGTACCAAGGGGGTAGTGACTCCACGAATCACAACGACTTCCTTCTGGTTAATGTGCTGAATCTCTTTGTTATCTATCAGCAAGGTCTCGACCACGCTGCCAAGAGGCAAAACGAAAACCGTCTCCGCAACATTGACCAGCAGGCCACGGATGATCGCTAATGTGAGCGGCAGACGCAGACTAAATCGCGTACCTTCTCCAACAACCGATTCCAGGTCAATCAATCCGCCCAGCTTTTGAATATTGCTTCGGACAATATCCATCCCAACCCCTCGGCCAGAGACTTCACTCACCTCCGCTGCCGTACTCAAACCGCTGTGGAAGATGAACTGCAAAGCTTCCTTATCACTGAGTTTTGCGGCAGCATCAGCTGTAACCAATCCCGCTTCAACCGCCTTTTGCTTGACCCGCTCCGTGTTAATCCCTTTCCCATCGTCTCGTATTTCAATGACAATGTGATTTTCCTGGTGCTTTGCCGAAACCGTAACCGTTCCAGAGCGAGGCTTACCAACCTGCTCACGCTCATCAGGCATTTCAACTCCGTGGTCAACACTGTTTCGTAGAATGTGGAGCAGCGGGTCACCAATAACCTCAATCACACTTCGATCAAGCTCTGTTTCACCCCCGATCAAATCAAGCTTAATCTCCTTATTGAGCTTTTGCGCTAAATCTCGGACAACTCGCGGAAAACGATTAAACACTGTCTCAATCGGCAACATCCTAGCCTTCATGATCTGATCTTGAAGGTCACTTGTGATGCGAGCAATATGGCTTACCGTCTCACCCAGGTCGTCAACCTGACGGTCAGTGTAGCGCAACGCCAAGTCAGCCCCGATTTGGGCGATCCGGGTCCGGTCAATAACCAGTTCCCCAACGAGATTCATCAAGTTGTCCAGTCGAGCAACATCCACCCGGACGGTCTGGCCAGAATCACCTTTTCGCGCCGTACCACTGTTTGCCGACTGAGCCGCGGTTAAAGCGGCAGCAACAGGCTGAGCAGAAAGCACCTCATCGCTCGCTATCACCTCAAGCTTCGGCTTATCCATAACCGGAGCATCCTTCAAATCACCCCATATGCCAAACTCATAAGCCTCAACCTCACCAATTCCGTCAAATTTCGCTTTGAGCTCCCCAAACTCAGTTTCACTCGTAAAAACAAGCTCAAAATCTTGATCAAACTGCTCTTCTTCCAAAGCTTCTTGATCTGGACAACAAACCAATATCTCACCCGCTTCTTGGGCGATTGATACTGCCATAAAGGCTCTGACAAATTTCATCACGCAGTCGTCCGCGAGCCGAAACTGAACATGATAAACTGCACCCGCATCTTTCGCTGCCTCCAGTGCATCATGCAGATCTTCCGAAACTTGCGTCGGGAAGGGTAAACCGCTTCCTGTACCACTGGTAACTTCGGACGCGACAGCCAAGCCTCCTCCAATTCCTTGGCCAGACAAAATTTCCTGGAGGCATTTAACGAGTTCACCGCACTCCGCAGTGTCGCCTTCTCCTGATCGGATCGAATCCATCATTCCCGCCAAGGTATCAACGCAGGCAAGCAAACTGTTGGCAATGTGCGTTGTGACAGCAATCGTATGATTCCGAAGCTGATCTAAAACATTCTCCATTTCATGCGTTAGCTCCGCAAAATGAGAAAAGCCCATTGCCCGGCTACTTCCCTTCAGGGTATGCGCTGCCCGGAAGATAATCTGCATGCGTTCGTCGCTCGGATCAGACTCCAACTTGAGCAACTCCTGCTCAAGAATCTCGATTTGTTCCTCTCCTTCCTGGAGGAACAAATCCGTATACTGCGACATGTCAAGTTCGGCACTCATATTTCTCTATTCCCAACAACTCATGCCGCGAGGGCAAAATCCAAATCAAGCAAAGTAATCAATCGATCATTGGTTTTCGCAACCGCCCTGACAAACTGATTGTCCGGATCACTCACCAAAGCAGGAGTTTTATCAATTTGCTCTCCCTGCAGAGTCAAAACTTCTGTAACTGCATCAACTACAACCCCAATCTGCCCCGATTCACTATCCACAACAATAATCCGGCTCGAATCTGTCTCCTCTGCTGTCGGCAAGCTGAACCGAGAGCGCAAATCAATGACCGGAATTGTTTTTCCTCGAAGGTTGACCAATCCCCGAACATGTGGTTCAGTTCTGGGCACCGGAGTAATTTCGCGCAAGCGAATAATTTCATTCACCCGGAAAATCTCAATCCCGTACGATTCTCCTGCTAACCGAAAAACCACCGTCTGCTGATCCTCAGCAATCACCGACTCATCCAGCACAATCTCGTTATCCATAAGGCCTGATCCTTGTCAAATATCGGCCCATACGACCCGCATCTTTACTTGCATCCTGCGAACTTCACCGCAAATTTGGTATCCCCGTGCCATGCGTGAAATTCGCCTCGTTGCCTGTGATATGGACGGCACTTTCCTCACTTCGGGTCGAATACCCCACCCAGCTAATATCCATGCCGTCCACAATCTTGTTAAAACGGGAGTGGTCTTTTGCCTAGCCAGCGGACGAGGAATTAGCACCATGCGGCCTCTTCTCGCCAAGCTCGGACAAACTGGACCGCTGGTGAGTAGTAACGGTGCCCTTGTCACGGGGCTTCACAATGAAACCGTCTTTGAAACACAGCTCTCATCCACAATTACGAACGTTATTCTCGACTATGCCCAGACCAAAAATATTCATGTAAACCGCTACCACCAGGATTCCATAACGTTTTCCCAATCCGGTCGCTTCGCTGACCTTTATGCATCGCGCACTGGCCTCACCCCGATAATTGAACCAATTGATTTAATGCGACAAAGCCCCGCGACAAAACTCCTGTTCATCGCCGAACCAGAACAAATTCTCTCCGCAACAACCGAACTTCACCTGAACCCAGCCCTCAACTCCACTTCCTTAGTGAACTCAGAGCCCGACTACCTCGAGTTCCTGCCCGGCGGGATTAACAAAGGCTTGGGGCTCAGAAAACTTGCAGAATATCTTGATATTGTCCCTGCTCAAATTGCCGCAATTGGAGATTGGTACAACGACCTCGAAATGCTGCAATGGGTTGGGTATCCGGCATGCGTTTCCAACGCTGCCGCTGAAATTCTCCAGATTTCTCAATATAAGTTACCTACGAACGATGAAGCTGGCGTATCCACGTTCCTCAATGCGATCATTGAGGCAAAATCGGAAGGTATAGTATTGCCGTAATGAAGTTGACACGTAACGCCGCCGTTCTTGCCGCCATCTTTGGCGCAGTCATGGCATTAGGGAGCAATATCAGCGTCACTGAGCCAACCGCGAACGACTTTCTTGGTCTTAACAACTCAGTATCATTCAACATTACAAACGCTGTACAAAAAGTCACAGTAAGGGCCCGCGCAACTCAAGTTGCCGATCCAACCATTCAAATTGAAGTCCAGAATGATTTCACCCCTAACACGGATGGAAAAGTTTCAGGAACCCTGAATCTCAACTTCACCAGTGGATTTCCCAACGGAGCCTATACCCTTGTTGTCACCGCTACCGAACCCGGCGCAGTCTTCAACATCGTCCCTCCAATCCCCGTTACCGTTGACGTCCAGCCTCCCAAATTCTTGAGCTTCAACCCTCAAACAAACGGATTTGTACGAGACAACGTCTTTATCTCGGCCCTCTTCCAAGAGACAAACATGAAAGAGTGGCGCGTCAAAGTTGCGGGAGCTGACATTCCCAACAACACTGGCACGATCAACACTCTCGGAGTCACTTGGAACTCCAACCTTGAACTGAACGACGGTCAAAAAAACATCGTCATCTCTGCTGAAGATCTTGCCGGAAACACCGTCAGCCAATCCGTCAATGTCACCCTCGACCGACTTCCTCCTTCCAGCACTGTCCTCGCACCAACCGCTAACGACAGATTCTTCGGCAATGCCCGCGTTCCCGTCATTGTCAACATCGCCGATCAATTCTCAGGTGCCCTTGATGAGCGAACAATTGACGTTTTCATTCGCGATACATCCGGAAACTTTGTTACCCGAGTTGCCCGGCGCAGCGTGAACAGCAACGGGTCAACCCTCACGTGGACTGGTCGAATCCGAGACATTTCCACTGTTCCCACAACTTTTGATCTCGTCGTTGCCGCGACCGACCGAGCTGGAAATGCAGCAACCGAGCAAGTTGTGCGAATCGAAAGGAACCGATCAATAGTCACTATGAGAGGCGGTGTAACTCCGCCGCCCGTAACCAGCGAAACCGTTCGAGACAAAGCAACAATGCTCCGAACTGGCCCAATCCAATTCGGACTTCGACGAAATTAATCCGATACTTCAAAGAGCACACACCAACAGAACTATGAAAACAGGACATAAGCCGATTCTCATCGCGATCACCCTCACCTCGTTGAGTGGGTTCGCGAGTGCCCAGGTGCCCGACCTCCTCAACGCTCTCGACACCGGCGGACGAGCAATGGGCCTTGGTGGAGCAACGAGAGTCACCGATGCCACAACCCAATCTGCTCTTGATAATCCCGCAGGTCTAGCTTATATTACGGCCCCTACTGCCTCAATCACATTTCGAAACTTGCCCAAGTCTTCTACAATCGCTTCCGGTGAATTCAACGACCGAACAACCGATTTTAGCGAGCGATCTGGTCGAACAGCCCTCGCTCACGCCGGCTATGCCTTCCCCTTCCGAGGCGGCACCCTTGCGGTGAGCTACACTGTCGCCGGACATCTCGATAACGTAACAACCGGTAATCAGCTCTCTAATGGAGCATTGACTGTTAACGGTCTTGTAGAGGAATCCCGAGCTCAAACTGATTTTTTCACCGTAGCCTATGGTCGCCCCGCCGGTGCTGGAATGAACATTGGCATTGGCGTCATCATTGCCAATCAGTACACCAAGTTCACCCAAAATTACACTTTGTTTAACGGCAATAACCCAGTTGGCAACACCGCCATAAGCGGATCGAGCAACGGTCTGGGTCTGGGATTCGTCGCCGGAGTGCAAGGAACTCTCGATGCCGAAGGCTCCAGCCAATACGGAATTTCTATCCGCACTCCGATCAACCTCAATAACAACGCCGAAACGTCATCGGTCTACGACGTCATCCCCGGAAAAGCATCCCTCGGTTTCGCCGGACAGCTTCAAGGAGTCGGCAAAGGTCGGGACTACATGATTTGGGCAACGCAATTTGATTACTACTTCGGTGGAGAAGGAAGTGCACGATTTTCGCGAGATAACACATTTGCCTACGGTCTGGGTGTCGAATACAATCTTCACCGATTTGATGCTCGAATTCCTATCCGCCTCGGATTCCAAGGCATCCCCGCCGGTGGTGACGGATTCAGTAGTCGAAACGCCCTGACCTTCGGCCTGGGATACAACCCCAGCGGAAAGCCATACTACTTTGATCTCAACTTCGCCCGATCATTAGACACAGGCAAATTTGACATCGGACTCGGGTTCACTTACAAACCTGCCCCCTAAAACAATCATGAAGATCTCTCACATCAAGAACCTTCTGATCGCCGGAGCGGTCTTTATGCTCGCTGGAACCGCCCTTGCGGGATGGCAGAGCGATTACGAACGAGCCCTGCGTGCCGCCAAAGAAAACGATTGGGTCACCGCGCGAGAAGCATTTATCGCATCTGCCGGTCAGCGAACCGGAGACTCAGCCGAAGCAACTCGACTCCCTGGACCAGTGACCGAACCGCGAGTATGGCGAGACGGTGCTCCTTTTAGCCCCAATTTTGGTGCTGCCTATTCTGCATACCGAATCGGCAAGCGAGCCGCTGACGCCGCCGAAAAACAGCAGTTTTTGATGCTCTCGGCCGCCGAATTAAACGGGCTCGTTGAGAAAGGCCAGGCATCGCCTGATACCCTCAAAGTTCTTGGTAAAGTCTACGACCTTCTGGGAGACAAAGACGGAGCCGCGGCGGTCAAAGCAATGACCGGATCATTTCGGGTCGATACCGAATTCATGGAAGCGGCTGATCAGGCCGCTCCTGCGCCCAGAGCGAACAATTCAGGCGGGAATTCATCAACTTCCACTTCGACCAATCAAGGCGGAGCTACCGTAACCACCAACGGGAACGGCGGAACTATCATCAAAGTCAAAGCTGGGAATCACACCGATATCGCTTCCCTCTTTGGCGAACAACCTGTCGAAGTCAAACAAGAAAAGTACGCAATCGTCATCGGCAACAACAACTCGCCTGAGCCTGGAATGGAATTACCGTTTGGTGCATCAGATGCAGAAGCGATCAGTGGCGCCTTGGCCCGATATGCTGGCTATTCGCCGGATCAGATCACAACTTTGAGCAACGCAACTGCCGGGGAAATTTCGGCTGCAATGGCAACCCTCGCTGAATCACTCCCGAACAGTGCCACCGTCTTGATCTACTTCACTGGTCAGACAGCGCACTTGGGCGGTCGCGACTATTTCGCAGGTAACGACATCGAGTTCATGACCGACAGCTCCAAAATGGTCGAAAAACGGTCAATGCTCCAGCCACTCATTGCCAAGGGAGCAAGTGTCTTCTTATTCGTCCAAACCCACCGGACTTTCAGTGGAAACGATTACTTCGGCAAGGAGCGAATCGTGAACGGAACGATCAGCGAATCATTCGCCACGATCCCCGGAACACAAATTACCGGCATTTTCCGAGATGGCAAGCAAGTCGGAGTCTATACAGACGCCTTTATCCGAACCCTCCAAGAGTTCTACACGAACACAGTGCCAATTACCGACTTCTGTTGGAACGTGTTCTATACGATGAGAGGATCACGCGACTCAGTATCGAGGCGCGGCGGAGCAACTCAAACCCCTACCCTGCCCATCCTCACCAACCTCGGACCCAGAAGTCCATTCTAAGTCCCCAAAATTAAAACGGGCCGCTGAGTTTCATATTCAGCGGTCCCTCAGTTAGAAAATGGCCCATCCTGCACCCGAACCTCTAGACCCCAACATCACCGAAATCTATCAAGTGTTCGCAGGCGAGTTCGCCGACAAATATTTAGACTCATATCTGCTCCCGCAACTCGTCAAATCCACGAAAGAAGCCGCTGAAGACCTCGACGATTGGGTTGCAATTCTCGACGAACCAACCCCTTCACTCAGAATGTTCTATGGCTCCTATGCCTATTCCCGCCGGGGTAAAGACCGTGATGCTTTTTCCCGGATAACATTAAAGGCGCTTGACGTCCTGCTGGAAACCAAACCCATCGAGAACTTATTGGAAGAGGCAGACGGAACTGCATTCTGGGACGCATTCGTCAACCAATGCGATCAGGCCGGGATCAAACCCTCCGAAGACCATAATCGAGGCATCGTTCAGGGCATCCTTGAGCTTTCCCAAGAAATTTTCCGAATTGATGGTATTGGCTCTATAGGAGGCTGGATCGCTGACGGTATCGAAAAAACCGGGCACCTCGAACCGCAATTCAATCGAATCGTCGACATTCGAGGCGTTGGCCCCAAAAGCGCATCCACATTTCTCCGCGATATTGTACTGATCTACAACCTCGAACAAAAAGTCGCTCCTGTGGATCGAATCCATTTCCAAACCATCGACCGGTGGGCCAGAGCAATTGCTCCATACTGCGTCCCGGAACCCCAAGATGATCGCATGGCCGACTGGATCGTGGCGGGCAAAATCAACAAATACGCACGGCGCGCGCGCGTCAGCGGAATCCGATTCAATCTCGGCCTCACTTATTTTGGACAGCGCATAGTCCGTGAACCCGACATGTTCCCCCGCGAAATCAAAAAGCTGATCCCATCGCTACGCTAACTGATCCGCTGCTAAGCGCAAGCCCTCCAAAGTAAGAACCGGGTCATATTCGTCAATCATCTCGCAAAGGTCAACAAAAATCCGTCCCAGACCTCCTGTTGCCAAAATCGTCGTCGACTCGCCCAACTCCGACTTAATCCGACGAGCTAATCCGTCAATTGCATCGGCGTACCCTAAAACCACGCCGCTCTGGAGAGATTCAACCGTGTTGCGGCCTACGGCACGTTCCGGAGCATCTAAAGCCACCGCCGGGAGCTTTGCCGTCCGCCCCACCAACGAATCCAAACTCACAACAATCCCCGGCATAATCGCCCCTCCGGCGTATGCTCCCGTAGCATCAACACAGTCAAATGTCGTAGCTGTTCCAAAATCCACCACAACGATCGGAGGCTCAAACCGCGCTAACGCTCCAAGGGCATTCGCAATCCGATCGGCTCCAACTGCATGCGGCGGATCGTAAGTCACCTGCATCCCAACTTGGGCACCGTTGCGCAAAAACCGAGCCGCAACTCCCAAGTACTTTTCACAAAATCTTTGCCAGTTCGTGTCAACCGGAGGAACAACGCTCGCAAAAACCGCCACCCTACAATCCGAAAATTTAAGACCTACAAGCTCCGCAAGAGGAAGGAGCATTCCCGCAATCTCGTCTTCCGTCCTTGCCGCATATGTCTCATGACGCCAGCTCACAACCCACTGATTGCCGTCATGAACCCCCACATTGGTTTGGGTATTCCCAATATCAATCGCCCAAAGCATGAGTCAAGTCTACTCGGCTATATATGCCCCCACCCAACTCCGCCAAAACACCTGCCACGACTCGATCCGCTACCGAATCCCGCAACGCCGCATCATCCGCTTCGACCATCACCCTCAAAATCGGCTGAGTTCCACTTGCTCGCAGGTTCAATCGTCCCCGCGATCCAAGTTCAGCATCCGCCCAAGCGCGAATCTTTGCGACTTCCTCATTTGACTCCCAGCCGTCTTTTCGGGCAACTTCCAAATTCACCAAGACTTGGGGCCAATTCTCAAAACTCTCATAAAGCTCCGCCGCCGTCTTCCCTTCCCTCTTCAAGACCTGCGCGAGCATCAATGCCGTCACAAGCCCGTCTCCCGTGGGAACATGATCACTAAAAATAATATGTCCGCTCTGCTCTCCACCTACTTTCCCGCCAATTTCTCGAAGCTTTGCCGCGACATATTTATCACCTACATCCACTCGGTGCAATGTAACTCCCTGCGACAGCATATAGCTCTCAAAACCACCGTTCGACATCACTGTACCGACAACCGCCGCCGGATTCAATTCTCCGCGTTCTTGCATGTGTGCGCACCAAATCGCCATGGTGCGATCACCATTGATGAGTCGCCCTTGTGAATCAGAAAAAACGGCGCGGTCAGCATCACCATCGTAAGCCACTCCCAAATCAAAACCGAGTTCTCTGGTCAAATCTTGAATGAATTGCGGATGTGTTGCCCCGCATCCCGCATTGATGTTCATCCCCGTTGGCCCGCGACCTTCCGCTTCAACTATCGCCCCGAGTCGCTCAAAAACCTGCACACCCAGTTCAAATCCTGCTCCATGCGCCCCGTCTATCGCCACTTTTAGTCCCTCAAGACCTTCAGGCACCAGGCTCACCAACCAATTGAGATAAGTTTCAATCGCACCTTTATCTTGCGACAGCCTTCCAACCCGTTCCCCCGTTGGACGGGACTCCATTCCAGAGCCCAAATGGCTCTCAATAAACTCTTCTACCTCCGGTTTGACCTTGGTGCCCGTATCTGCCAAAAGCTTGATTCCATTATCCGGTGCAGGGTTGTGGCTAGCCGAAATCACGACGCCCATTCCATATTCACCCGTCCGGGCAAGGTAGCTCACTGCCCCCGTCGGCAAAATCCCGAGCGCATCTACATCCACTCCGGTACTGCAAAACCCCGCTACAAGTGCTGAGCCAAGCATTGGCCCACTACGTCTCGTATCCCGACCTACTACAACCGCCTTGGGCAAATCTGATTGGTTCATCAGCCAAATACCAGCGGCCTGTCCAATCTGAAAAGCCAATTCCGGAGTCAACTTTTCATTCGCAACCCCACGAACACCATCCGTTCCAAAGAGCTTGCCCATTTATGCTTCCGGAGCCTTGCTCACTCGCACCCGCGCTGGGCGAATCAACCGATCCGCCAGCACATAACCCGGTTCTATTTCATCCGTGACTGTATCCGGCGGGACGTCATCTGTCTCAACTGTTGCCAACGCCTCATGCTTCTCAGGATCAAATGGTTCACCCACCGAACTCACCCTCACCAGCCCGACCGGCTCCAAAACACGGATCAAACTTTTTTGCATCGCGCGGATGCCGTCAATCACCGCTTCTGGACTCGCTCCGCCTTCGGCCGCGTTTAATGACCGCTCGAAATTGTCCAAAACCGGCACCAAATCCCGAACCAAAGACTCCACTGCATATTTTCGGTCTTGTTCCATCTGCGACCGCAAGCGACGTTGGATATTTTGAGCCTCCGCCAATTGCCGGAGCATTTCTTCCTTCGTTGCCTCAAGAGCCGCATTGAGCTTCGCGATCAACTCATCCCGCTCATCCACAACTTCTTGCCCCTCGATTGGCAACGAAACTGGCTCTTCCGTCCCCACCAATTTCTCACCAACTAACTCCACTTCTTCCGGATTCACTTGATCCTCGCGTTCATTCATATCTCAAAGCCAAGAATACCGCTCTTCAAGCTCAAATCCTGGGCTTAACAACTCCCCCGATCCCACCGAATTTACGGGTAAAACTCTCCCTCATGAGCGAGGGAACACCTTCCCAAATTGGCTTTGTCGGCCTTGGCACCATGGGCTCCCCCATGGCGGGACACCTCGCCTCCGCCGGACATCCCACCCTCGTTTGGAACCGCACCGCCGGCAAAGAAGCCCATGCGGTAAGCAAAGGGGCAATTTTCACTCCTCTCGATCAAATTGCCAAGGCGTGCTCGATTATTTGCTTGTGCCTCGGTCGGACCGAAGATGTTCGAGAAATCACCACTGAACTGCTCAAATCCACCCAACCCGGGGTGCTCATCATTGACCACAGCACAATCGCTCCAACCGGTGCTCGAGGGATTGCTCTACTTTGCCAGTCCAATTCCGCAGAATTCCTCGACGCCCCTATCACGGGCGGATCAATGGGCGCACAAAACGGAACTCTCACGGTCTTCTGCGGCGGATCGGAGCCGGCGTTCAACCGCGCTGAACCTTTCCTTCGCGCCTACGGCAGTCGAATTGCCCACGTTGGCCCCTCAGGTCAAGGGCAAATGATGAAAATGGCCAACCAAATTGCTGTCGGCGGAGCCCTCATTGGACTGTGTGAATCCCTTGCATTCGCAAAAAGGGCCGGACTCGACCTCGCCACAACCCGCGAACTTCTCAGTACCGGCGCCGCCGGAAGCTGGGCGTTCGATAACTACGGACCAAAAATCCTAGCCAAAGATCACACCCCTGGTTTTAGTGTCAAAAATCAACGCAAAGATTTCGCGTACTGTCTCCAATCAGCCGCTGAACTCGGCATAACACTTCCTCAAACTGCGTTGACAGACGAACTCCTTGCCCAACTCACCAATTCAGGCCGTGAAGAAGAAGCCACTACCGCTCTGTTTGATGTCCTTCTCGGCGAGGTGAATCCATAGCTACCCCCGCAGTTTCCATGCGCGGAATCACCAAAGTTTTTGGCCCCGTCGTCGCCCTCGACCAAGTTGATCTCACCGTTGAATCAGGACATATCCATGCCATCGTCGGCGAGAACGGAGCCGGAAAAACCACCCTCATGCGGGTTCTTTACGGTGCCCACCCCGCAAACGAAGGCTCAATCGAACTCAACGGACAGCCCGTCAGCTTCCGTAATCCCGAACAAGCCATCCGCGCCGGTGTTGGTATGGTCAGCCAACATTACGCAATTATCCCCGAACTGACCTGCCTGCAAAATCTACTCCTCGGAGCTGAACCTAGCCTCATCATCAACCAGCAAGACGCCAAATCAAGAGCCACAGATCTCGCCACCCAAATGGGGTTCCAATTCAACTGGGATCAGCAAACCTCTGAACTCTCGCCCGGCCAAGCTCAAAAACTCGAAATCCTCAAACTCCTCTGGCGAAACGCAAAAATTCTCATCCTCGACGAGCCCACCGCGATGCTCGCACCCGAGGATGCCGACCTTCTCTACGCCAAACTTCACGAACTCACCCAAACCGGAGCTACCGTACTCGTCGTAACGCACCGACTCCCCGATGTCATGGAGCATTGTGATCGCGTCACCGTACTCCGGGGCGGAAAACTCATCACCTCGATTCCAGTATCTCAGACAAATCCAAGCCAACTTGCCGAACAAATGATTGGAGTCAGTGTGACCCATCACACGCTCACAGAATCTCACCCTGGCGCACCAATTCTCACCGCCGAAAACCTGACAATCTTGGGTGATAAAGGCCAACAAGCGGTCAAATCAGCTTCGTTCATTCTCCACCAAGGGGAACTCGTCGGCATCGCAGGAGTCGATGGAAACGGTCAGCGGGAACTCTTCCATGCCCTGATGGGCTTAAAACCGTTCCAAGGAACCGCAGTCCTCGATGGCCAAAATCTCCGGGATTTGTCCACTCAACAACGCATCGTAAGCGGCCTCCGCCTTGTCGCCGAAGACCGCCATCATGAGGCCGTCATCGAATCGTGGAGTATTGTCGAAAACACTTCCCTCGGACTCCACCGACTTCCTAACCTCAAGAAAGGACTAGGAATAAATCGCGATTCTCAATTGGCCCTTGCCACTGCCGCAACAGAGCAGTTCCCTACGAAATTTGATAACATCCGTCAGTCATTTAGGGGTCTTTCGGGCGGAAATCAACAAAAAGTCGTTGTCGCGCGCGCCCTTCAAGAAAATCCCCGCGCAATCCTTGCTTTTCAACCCACTCGGGGTATTGATCTCTATGTTGCTGATCTGGTCTATCGGGAACTGATTGAGGCCACCCGTCGGGGAATCACCGCTCTAGTCGTCAGCTTCGATCTCGATGAAATCATGACCTATTGCGACCGCATTCTCGTCATGAACCACGGCATTCTCACTGAAGTGCCCCCGGAACTTCGCCACGATCGTCAAGCCATCGGACGAATGATGGTAGGAGCGACTCCATGAAGTTACTTGGCTGGCGCCAAATCCTCCTCGCCCTTGCCGGTTTCGGACTCATCGTCGCCGCCCTCCTCATCGCCGGTGCCGTACCTGCCGAAGCGATTCAAACCGTTGTCGAACGCGCGCTCACCCGTCCTGCTGGCTGGCGCAATATCATCAAGGAAGCGACGCCGCTCCTCCTTCTTGGGTGCAGTGTATTCATCGCTCTCAAAGTCGGACTCTTTAATATCGGAGCCGATGGCCAATTCGTAATCGGAGCCGTATGCAGCGCGGTTGTTGCCCTGAATGTTCCAGCCCCCATCAACATCCCTCTCGCGATCCTTGCTGGAATCGTAGGAGGGTGCCTCTGGGCTTATCCTGTTGGACTCATCAAAGCCTATCGAGGAGGGCACGAAGTCATCACGACCATCATGCTCAACAACATCGCCGGATTCTTGACGTTTTATCTCGTTTCTGGTGCACTCAAAGACCCCAACAGCCAACAGCCTTCAACCGCCTACATATCAGACTTGAGCAAACTCCCCAACATCATCGAAAGCGGCCCCTTACGCATCAACATCGCAATCATCATCGCGTTCTTCGTGGTCATCGCAACGTGGTTCTTCCTCAAAAAAACCACTGTTGGGTACGAAATCGCCGCTACTGGTGAGAATCCCAACGTCGCAAAATTCTCCGGAATCAATGTCAACCGAATCATGATCCGGACAATGACCGCAAGCGGGGGAATCGCAGGGCTTGCGGGAGCCCTTCAAGTCCTCGCCTATGAACACCGATTCTATGGAAATTTCAGCCCAGGATACGGTTTCGATGCCCTCGGAGTCGCCTTACTCGCCGGAGGAAATCCGTTGGGAATTCTTGCCTCTGGGACACTTTTCGCAACAATCGCCGAGAGCACCAACGTCCTGAGTCGCACCGGAGTCCCCAAGGGCCTCAGCTTCATCCTTCTTGGAGTTCTCGTGATTGTATTCGCTGCATTTCGATATCGAAAGGAGGCCAACCGTGGATCAGATTCTTAATCTCCTCGCTAGCACCAGCGGAATCTCTGTAACCACTCTCATTTTGAGCACCCTCGCATACAGCTCTCCTCTGATTCTGTGCGCCTTGGGAGGACTCTTCTCCGAGCGCTCCGGAGTCATCAACATAGGTCTCGAAGGCAAAATGCTTGCCGCTGCTTGTGCTACCGCATTCGTCGGTGCTGCAAGCCAAAACGCCGTCGTTGGGCTCTCCGCTGGCATCGGCATCGCCATCGTTCTCAGCCTCCTCCACTGGATTCTCACTCAGGTCTATCAAATCGACCACATCATCTCGGGCATGGGAATCAACGCCCTCGCCCTGGGTGGAACTAGCCTGGTCTCAAAAACATTTGTCGAATTGGGTGGTAAGGATGCCGCAATTTTCCCTCGCGAAATCTACTACCTCGCCGCTTGGGTCGCCGCCGCTGGAATTTGGTACCTCTTCCGTTCTACTCGTCCGGGTCTTCGCATTTTTGCGGTAGGAAATGATCCTGATAAGTCACGCCAAATGGGACTCAAACCCCTCAGAATTCGTCTCCAATCTCTACTTATGACTGGAGTCCTCACCGGCCTTGCTGGCGCGCTCATCGCCACAAACGCCGGACGATTCAGCGACGAAATGACCTCTGGACGAGGCTACATTGCCCTTGCCGCTCTCATTCTTGGAGGATGGAAACCGTGGCCGACCTTGCTCGCCGCCCTGGCATTTGGATTTTTCGGAAGCCTTCAACTCATCCTTCAAGGGCGAGACCTGGGTGGACTTGCCGTCCCCGGAGAATTCTGGCAAGCCCTTCCCTATCTCATCACCTTAATCGCCCTCGCTGGTATGCTCGGAAAAAATCGGGCTCCCGCCGGGCTCGGTCAACCCTAGTTTCGCCAAGTTCCCATGCTCACCGCCACCCTTCTTGGACTATCCTCAATCACTCCTCTGAGCTTTCTCCTCGATTCTTCGAGCAACGCACAATCACGACTTCTTTCCGAAAGAATCAACGCCAAGTCGGTGATCTATTCAACGACTGGCACCCTTGAAACAAGCTATGTGATCGACGTCAAACGCGACCAATCTGCCCGCATTCAACTCCCTCCCGCAACTAATAAGCCTTACCCAGAGCATTATTTCTTCGATGTCAAATCATCGCCAGCCATTGCGTTCGCATATCAGCCAAATTCCGGGCAGTACACCAGGTCAGAGGGACGACAAATCCCATTGCCGGAATTCATCACCGCCGCAAATCCTCAATTTGATGAGTTCCTCACCGCCTTTTTGACAATGAACGGGATCAAATCCGTTATTTCCCGGCTTGATCTTGCCAGCAAAAATTGGCGAATAACCAGGTCTATTTCTGCAATTTCCCTAAAATACACCGCTAAAGAAGCAACAACCGAGGTCAAGCTACACCCCATATCCAAGCGATTAGTCGAATTCAATTCCGGAAACACGGCTGGAGCGATCAGTTGGAAGTTCAACTACGGAACCTACTCCCCCTACTCTCTGCCGCCAAAAATCAAAGATGCGTACGAAGTCAGTCAATTTGATGACCTGATCGGTAAAGCTCAAACCGCTAACTCCGTTACCGATAGTTCACTCAAAAAGCTATTTGCTGCGTACGAACCCAATCAGCCTATCGCGTACACAACCACGACCAAGAACGAAACCGTTCGAGTGTATTTCAGCCCCAAGTTTGTCGCCCAGTCAGATGATCTTGCCACCTGGACGTATAATGGCAAAACCGTTCAAATATTAGACAAAGCGACAAACCGATTTTATGAAGGCCCCGCAACCCGAGACACTCTTCTCGATGCCGTCGCCCAAGTCGGATCACGAGTTGAAGTAAATCTCCGAAGTCTCATCATCGGACGTAACCCCTTGCGTCTCCTCCTCAACGACTACTCAACCGCCAAAACAACGAGCAAAGTCACATCCCCAGAACGCGCCGAAGTCATCTCTGCCGAGTCACTCTTCGCCGATCTCAAGCTGACCGTAGCCCAGCGCGACGGATTCCTCCTTAAAATCGAATCCACCCCCATTGGAATGCGCGGAGACCGACTCCCCACAACCACAACAACCTTCAAAAGAGAATCGGGCCAGTTCATTAAATTGAACCGACCCAATTCTTCGCAAGTTCGATCAATCGCCGAACTCTCAAACTAGTTGATCACTTTTTGATCAATACCGATAGCTCCGCAATCGCCGCATCGAGTGCACCATCCGGTTCACCAAATCGGGCAACAGGGAAATCCTTGTCCGGAACAATGCCGTTCCCTTCAATCCGCAACCCTTTAATCGTCACGTAATCCGTCATCGGAAACTGAAGCATGAAGCCCAAGTCATCACCCAAGGGCCGAATCAATGACGCCAAAACAGCACCTGCTGACTTACGACCAAAGAGCTTTGCGCCGAGTTGCTCGCGCATGGCTCCTGCCATGATTTCGCTGGCCGAGCCTGAACCGCCATCAATCAAAACTGATACCGGCATATCCAATTTCACGCCACCCCGATTCAAAGAAGCTGTGACCTTTCGCTGAACTGTCGCCGCAACTGCTACTGCATCAGTTGAAGGGCCGAACTGTTTTTCGTAGGCCATCAAATCCGACTTACCAACGAAGGTTCCCATGGGTTGAGTTTCCCGATTCAAGAAGAACGATGCCAAATGTTGTAGATTCGTCACGCGTCCACCTCCATTCCCTCGCAAATCAAGCACAACTCCCTTTCCTTTCTCTTTAATTTCGCGCATCAGAGAATCAATTCGAGAAATGTTGTATCCCGCATCAAAGGTCGGAATTTTGAGAATTGCGATGTCACCTTTCCACTCCACAGTCTCAGGAATGATCGTGCTGTATTGCCGCCGCGTAACTGTCTTCTCAAGGCGTTCCGTTCCTCGCATAACGACAATCTTTGAAGTATCACCAACACCTCCGGCCAAATCTGCTTGTTGACGAACCGGCTTGCCGTCGGACTCAATAATCAAGTCACCCGGCTGTAGTCCAACATCAGCAGCCGGACTTTCCGGGAAGACCATGAGAACTCGGATACCCTTATCCTCAATCTCTATCCGAATCCCAATCCCCGCCCGGCTCTGCGTGTTGCGAGCCTGTCCTGCTTCGGGCGAGAACAAAACGATATGGCTAAATCCATAAGAATTCATAACCCGATTGATTAAGTTCGTGAATTCACCCGCCGTCTGAGCCTTATCAATCGCCGCCGATTCCTTCTCAACCATCGTCGGCCATTGCTTGAAATCAATCCCCGGTACAAACGCCCACTGAGTCAGCGTTGATTCGATCCGTGCCAAAACATCCTTCTTCTCGGCAGCCGAAATCGGGTCTTTGTCTTTCGGCTGGGCAATAGCCACCACAACCGACGCCATGAGGGCAACCGCCACCCACAGCTTGAGGAATGAAGAATTCATTTTCATCGTGTCAATCTCTCTACATCAAAACGGCATGATAAGTGCCAGGGTTCCTATTTTGGACGATCAACTCACGAAAAGGTTTATCAACCCAATAATCGCCGGGCAATCTCAAAGTAAATAATTAGCCCCGTTGCATCAACAAAGGTCGTAATAAACGGTGCACTCATCACCGCTGGATCAAAACCCAACCGCTTTGCACCGATCGGCAAAATGCTCCCGATCGTAGTCGCCCATAAAACCACGACTGGAAGAGCCAACCCCACAACCAAACTCAATCCCATTCCCGTACTCCAGCCAAAAAATGCTCTCGCAAATCCCAGCAACCCGAGCGAAGCCCCGATCATCAGAGCCACCACAAATTCCTTCCCCATCACTGCCAACCAATCGCCGGTCTTCACTTCATCCAACGCCAGCGCACGCGTAATCGTCGTCGTCACCTGCGCCCCCGAATTCCCACCCGCCCCAAGTATCAGCGGCAAAAAGAACATCAAAGGCGGCACTCCAACCTCCGTATCCTTCCCGTAGTGCCGCATCACTGCCCCAGTCAAAGTCTCCGCAACAAAGAGCGCAATGAGCCACGGAAACCTGCGTTTGTATAGCGACCAAGGATTAAGCGCATAGTACGGCTCCGCATCCCCAGTGACTCCACCAACCGCCAAAACATCCTCCGTTTCAGCTTCCCGCAAAATCGTTTGCGCATCGTCTCCCGTAAAAATCCCAACAAGCTTTCCAGATTCATCCAAAACTGGCAAAGCATAAAATCCATATCGCGCCATGGTTCGCGCCGCACTTTCTTCATCATCAGTTGCGTGAACTGTGACCGGATCAACCCGCATGATCTCCGCAACTTCTGTCGATTGGGGAACCCGCAAGACCCGCCGCAAACTGGTCACACCCAACAATTGGTGGGCATCATCCACGACATAAATGTCGTTCACTTGTTCGTACTTTTCTTCACCGGCCTTGCGCAGATCAGCCAATATCTGCTTGATCGTCATATCCGGTTTGGCCCAAAAATAGCGTTCCGTCATCAACCGCCCAACCGAATCTTCCGGATAAGCCATCAGTCGCCGAATTTCCGCCGCATCCTCTGCCGGAATAACTTCCAAGAGCGATTCAAACCGCTCGTCGCCAACCTCCTCCGCCAGATCAATGGCATCATCCATCGGCAGAGCATCCAAATACGAAGCTAACACCTCATCCGAGAGTTCATCAACGATCTCCCTTGCCGTATCCGTCGGCAATTCGACCATAACGTTCCCCGCCTGGATGGGGTCCATTGCTTGCAAGAGTGCCGCAGCATCTTCCGGCTCCATCCGGGCCATCCCCTCCGCCAAATCTTCAGCTCGTTGACTGGATAATTCCGCCTTAACCCGGTCTGTCCCCCGCGCTGTCCCCAATTGCGAAAGCAAGCCCTTCAAACGAAGCAAACGTTCTTGGATCGTCGGGAGCAATCGCGGCATAAATCAAAGTTTACATTCCTGCCCCCGCCCAAAACCGCCAAGTAACATAGCATCACGTGCAAGACCGACTGAGAGCCCACCTGGAATCAAGCCAAATCATCCCCCCCGGTCAATCCATTCTCGTTGGCTATTCCGGTGGAGCCGATTCAACTGCCCTCATCCACCTTCTCCATTCCCTCAAATACGATGTCGTCGCTGCTCATCTCCACCATAGTATGAGGGAAGAAGCCGACCGAGAGCTTCAGCGATGCACCGACTTCTGCGAATCACTCGGCATCCCAAACGTGACCGGTCGAGCCGACATCCCTGGCATGAGCGAGAAACTGAAAATCGGAATCGAAGAAGCCGGACGCCATGCGCGCTATACGTTTTTCCGGCAATCCGCTTACCAAACCAACTGTCAACTCATAGCAACCGGGCACACTCAAGATGACCACATCGAAACAGTCCTCCTCAATCTCGCTCGAGGAACGGGATTAACCGGACTCGGTGGCATCCATCCCAATCGCGACGGACTGATCCGTCCCCTACTGCCTTTCACCCGATCTGAAACTCGTGACTACTGCGAGTCCAACAATCTCTGGTTCCACGACGATCCCGGCAATTTCAACGAAGATTTCTCACGCGTCCGAATACGTCTCAAAATCGTCCCTGAATTCAAAATCATCAACTCAGCATTCGCTAATTCGCTGACACGTTTCAGCGAGATCGCCCGAAATGAAGACGACTTCTTGAACCAAATCACCGCCACCAATCTCCAACCGTGCGAACTACCTCTCAATGGAAATCTCGAATTTCTGACCCGTGATATAGAAGCGGCGTTCTCAACTCCGCACCTAGCCCAATTGCCCGAAGTCCTCCTCGCCCGAGCAATCCGCTTGATATCTAAGTTCTTCGACGCCGTACCCTCCTACGATGACACCCTCTTGGTTTCAAACCTCATCACCACCAGTCAAAACCAAGCCGTCACTCTTGCCAACTCGAAACTCGTCATCGAAGTGAATCCAACACAAACCCACTTTCGTACTTTGATCGAAGAAGAGCCTTTCCGATTCCCACTGACCTTCCCCGGAGAAACCGAATCCGATATTTTCGGATGGCGATTCATCGCCCAATCACATCCACCAACCGATTTCGAACGACCGCATAACAGCTTAGACGTCGTTCTCAACCACGACCAAATTCAAGGCAGCCTCTACTTCCGATCCGCCCAGCCCCAGGATGAATTCATCCCATTCGGCGAGTCCCAGCCCAAAAAAATCACAGAAATTCTCGCAAAAGCCAAACTCACCTCCGCCGCACGGCGTCGCCTTCCTATAATCTATGACATGATCGGTCCAATTTGGATTCCTGGCGTACGGCAATCCGAAAGAACCCGAATCACAGATGACACCCGAAAGGCCCTAAGGATTCAATTTGAACCCCTGTAGCCTTACTAGGGTCATAATCACAGGAACGTCACGAACCCCTCGGACGTACTTGTAACGAGGGGAAAGACTCCCCACTCGGTAGGAAACAATTGAAAGGAATTCGATACATTGCTCTGGTCTCGGTTGCGTTCATCCTCGTAATCTTGCTCCTCAACACCGTACCAACAACGGCTGCCTTCGGAATGAAAGCACCAGAATCTCTAACGGTAAGCCAATTCAAGACCGAAGTTGCCACTAATCAAATCAAACCAACTATCGAATGGCAAGTTGACACCATCAGTGGAGAAAAGAAAACCGGAACAAAATTTGTCGTTCGAGCCTACGATCAGCAATCACCCGCGGCCGCCGATCTCATAAAATTTCTTGAAGAAAATAAAGTCAACACCAAGCTGCTCGGCCCACCTGCGGGTGCCCAACTAGCCGGAGCACTACTTTTCATCATTCCCACTCTCCTCCTAATCGGATTTTTCTGGTTCTTCATGAGCCGACAAGCTCAAGCCAACGGCAACCAAGCCATGAGTTTTGGTCGATCCCGAGCCCGCCGAGCCGGAGAAAACACTCCCAAAGTCACGTTCGACGACGTAGCTGGAATCGATGAAGCCAAAGAAGAACTTTTCGAAGTCGTTGACTTCTTGAAGTCAACTAAGAAGTATGTCGCCCTCGGAGCAAAAATCCCGAAAGGCATACTCATGATTGGCCCTCCGGGTGTCGGAAAAACCCACCTCGCCCGAGCCATCGCCGGAGAAGCCGGTGTCCCCTTCTTCCACATCTCAGGCTCCGAATTCGTTGAAATGTTTGTAGGCGTCGGGGCAGCCCGGGTCCGTGACCTCTTCGAAACCGCCAAAGCTCACCGCCCCTGTCTCATCTTCGTTGATGAAATCGATGCCGTCGGTCGCCAACGCGGAACTGGCGTCGGCGGAGGAAACGACGAGCGAGAGCAAACCCTTAACCAACTCCTCGTCGAAATGGACGGTTTTGAAACCAACTCCGGAGTTGTCATCATTGCCGCCACCAACCGCGCCGATGTTTTGGACGAAGCCCTACTCCGTCCCGGACGTTTTGACCGAAAAATCATGGTTGACGCCCCCGATCTTGATGGGCGCCACGCCATTCTTCAAATTCACGCAAAAGGAAAGCCTCTCGCCGCCGATGTTGACCTTCGCGCCCTTGCCAAACGATCGCCTGGGTTCACTGGTGCAGACCTGGCCAATATCCTCAACGAAGCCGCTCTCCTCGCCGCACGTCGAAGCCATCCGAAAATCAATCAAGACGATATGGAAGAGGCCCTCGACCGTGTCATCGCTGGACCAGCTCGCAAAAGCCGCGTGATGGACGAAAAAGAGCGTAAGATTACGGCGTATCACGAAGCAGGTCACGCCCTCGTCGGTGAACTCCTCGAATTCAGCGACCCAGTCCACAAGGTCACAATTCTTCCCCGTGGAATGTCACTTGGTTCAACCTGGCAACTCCCCGAAACCGATAGCTACCACACCTCGCGTCAAGAGTTATACGACGATATTAGCGTTCTTCTCTCTGGCCTCCTTGCCGAAGAAATCGTTTTCGGCGAACGCTGGACCGGAGCCTCCAATGATCTCGAACGCGTGACTCGCATCGCCCGCGCTATGATCACGCGATTTGGCATGAGTGAAAAGCTCGGTACCCTTGCAATCGGCCGCAACGTCAGCAACCCATTCCTCGGACGAGAAATGCAAACCGACCGCGATTATAGCGAGGATATCGCCCGCCAAATCGACGAAGAAGTCCGCCGAATCGTTGATATGTGCAGCACCCGAGCCCGACAAATCATTGAAGAAAATCGCGAGAAGCTTGACGCCATCTCCGACGCCCTCCTCGAACGAGAAACCCTCGACCGAGAAGACTTCTTGATCATCATGTCAGGCCAATCGTTGCCACCGCGAGCCGAGCCGACCATCCCACCGCCGAGCGCAAACGAAGGCGAGAATAAGCCGAATGATTCAATGAATCCGGGCAAGCTCGAACCAGGTCCGGCCTAGGTAACGTCTATTTCGATTCCCTGTTCCAAAAGTACAGGGAGTCAAAAATTTTTGGTATAGTCACAAAGACGAGAAAACATGAGCGTTGCCGAACTCTACGAAACCGGATTTCAAGCCCGCTGTGACGGGAAATACGGGTACGCCAAAATGATGTTCGAAAGCATTTTGGGACAAGAACCGAACCACGCCGACGCTCAGTGGCAAATGGGACTCATCCAAGGCTTCGAGGGTGACTTCGATGGCAGTATCGCAACTCTCCAAAAAGTCGTCGATGCAAATCCCGCCCACATCCATGCCCGCTATGACCTTGGCATGACTCAAATGATGCTTGGAATGGATGAAGAAGCTTGTGCCCACTTCCACGAAGTTCTCCGCCAAGACCCCAGTCACGAAAAAGCAAAACAGCAAATCGCATACTGCGGTTAATCCGTCTCAACTACCGTGACCGGGACATCGAACCCCCTTCTGAGAGCAACCGTGCCCCTTTGGGCCGCCATACTTCTCATCATCCTTCTCCCCGGAATAATCTTCGCCCCCCCTCTTCTCTCCGGAAAAACAATCGGTCCATTTGACCAAATGGCTTCCATGATTCCCGGGCGCGAGGTATCAAATCAGCCCAGGTCTTGGGATATTCTTCAAGCTGACGGAGCCCTCCAATTTTATGGCTGGCGTGACCTCGTCTTCGAAGCCCACCGAACGGGCAAGCAACCCTTCTGGAACCCTTATCAGCTCGCCGGAACTCCTCTCCTCGCGAACTCCCAATCTGCTGGCTATTATCCAATTCATATCCTCATCGGAAAACTCGGGATTCCAACAGGAGCCGCGATCGTCTTTCTCGCTTGGCTCCACCTCTCCGTCGCTGGACTCGGCCTCTTCGCCCTCGCTCGTCGTCTTGGAGCAGGGACTGAAGGCGCAACCCTTGGTGCCGTCGGCCTGGCTCTCAGTCCATTTGCTCTCAGTTGGTCAGCCCTTGCAAGCGTTATGACCACATGCGCTTGGATTCCCGTCCTCCTTGCCGCCCAACTTGCCCTCATTCAACGGCCTTCGTGGCGCACAGCTCTCGCCGTTTCCGGCTCCGCGGTCATGCTCCTCACCGGAGGACATCTCCAATTCGTTTTTTACGGACTATTTGCCTGGCTCATATTCACCCCCATCGCCTTTTTCACCCAGTCCGAAAAGCCCAAACCTATTTTCTCGGCCCTCGCTTCATGTTTAGCAATTGGCATCGCTGGATTCGCTGCACTTCCCCAAATCAATCCCGCGCTGGAGTTCAGCAAGCAATCCCACCGACAGTCCGTTGCGTCCGCGCAAGGCTACAAGGCCTATCAATCTTCCGCAATCAAGCCTTACGAATTCCTCGGCTTGCTCGCGCCAGGATTCATGGGTGCGCCCGGTATCCCCGATAACCCTGGAACCAACGAAAACATCCCCTCGACCTGGAATATGTACGCCAAACCTGGAGGAAACTATGCCGAATCTGCAATCTGGCTCGGCGTCCCCATCGTCATGGGCATCTGTATGCTCCGCCGACGTCAAAACTGGCGCGAACTCTCTCCGGTCATCGCCGTTGCCTTAGCTGGGCTCCTCCTCGCCCTCGGCACCCCTCTCGCCCAACTCCTCTATTTCGGAATACCTGGCTTCTCTGCAACCGGATCACCCGGACGAGCAGCCATCATTTTCGTCCTCGGCGCGTGTACCCTCGCCGCCGTAGCAATCCCCAAGACCCCTTCTGACTCAAATCCCACCGAAAAAGCCTACGCCTACTTTGGGCTACTAGGAGTTGCCATCCTCACGATCCTTGCCTCAACCCGTCTTGGCGGAATCGAATCTTGGGTCGGCCTCGACCTCAACCCCATCATTGCCCGCCGCACAACCGACACTCTCCCAATTCTCGTTGCAAGCCTCGTTTTTGCCGCAGGAGCCTGGTTCGCCTGGGCCAAACTTGGTTGGCACGCACTCGGGCTAGTCGCTGCCCTAATCGCTCACCTTGTCGTCGCCCAAACTCAAATTCTTCCGTTCAGCAATCCGCCCAAACCGCAACTCCCTGATACCCCCAACCAAAGAGTCGCATTCGTCAACCAAAAGTGGGATTTCTTTGCTCCGCCCGAAAGCGGAATCATGCCCCCCAATTTCGCAACCGCCGCGCGAGTTATGGATATCGGGGGTTACGACTCCCTCATGGCCCTTTCAACCGTTGAACTTCTCAAGTCCATTAACGCCGGACAAGACGCCGCCCCACCTACGAACGGAAACATGATGTTCGTCAAGCCATCGCTTGACCCCGCCGCCCTCAGCGAAGCTGGTGTCACCCGCGTTTACAGCAAGCTCGGCGTGGATAACCTCACTCAAACCGACGAAATCGGCGACATCCGCGTCTACGATCTCGCCGGCCCCGGCCTTGTAACACCAAGTACCGCCCAAATCAAAAACATCACTACTGAAGGGTTTCAGCTTTCTGGAACATCGAATCAAGACATTATCGTAAGATTTCGCAACATTCAAGGTTGGACGGTCAACGGAGTTCCCATTCTACCCTCTGAATCACCTTGGATTACTTCAACCGCGAAAAGCGACTTATCCACATACAACTACACTCCCCCCGGTTACCTTCCCTGGCCGTGGCTCCCCTCACTCCTCGCCCTCTTGGCCCTCATTATCACCGCAATCCCTAACAAAACACTCGAATTTCCCGTAGACTCTGCAGAAGAAGATCAACCTGAAGAAGTATGAGTGCCCTCCCGCAGATCACGCGCGAAACGGAATCCCAAACCCAAACGCGCCGATACCGAACCATCATTTTCAACAATGACCACACGCCAATGGATGTCGTGGTCATGATCATCATGCGCGCCACTCATTGCGATGCCGAAGAAGCCTACATCGAAATGTGGGAGGCACACACTTACGGCCAAGCCAATGTCCACTTCGCCAGCCAAGAAGAATGCGAAACCGCCGCTAACCTCATCACCAGCGTTGGAATCAAAACGGAGGTCAAACCAGAATGGGATATCGAATAACTGGGCAGAGGAATTTCCCTCCCCAGGGCCTGTCCTCGGGAAGGCGGGGATGGGGAGGGATGAAAGGTGGGGTTGTTCAATTCGATCATGTCAATCTGACATTCAATACCAATCAAACCATCACCGCCCTGGAACCAAACTTTGGCAAAGTCAGCCACTCCGCTGTAATGACCCAAACGTGGGCCGCGATAGAAACCCCGGTTCTCGATCCTTCAACCGATCAATCAAACAACGCCAAGAACGACCGAGGCTGGATGGTCACGGTTTACAACAACGACTACAATACCGACATCGAAGTCATCGCGATCCTGATGGTTGCGACCAAGTGCGATGCTGAAGAAGCCGCCATCGAAACCTGGGAAATTGACAAGCTCGGACAGTCAATCGTCCATCGAGCCTCCCAAAAAGAGTGTGAAGAAGCCGCCCGCATAATTGCAACCATCGGCATCCGTGTCGAAGCCGAGCCTGACCCCCTCGCCTAACCCATTCCCCTGGCAAAATCCCAGGTAAAATGAACCTAGAAATGCCGCCGCCGCGCGGCTTTCATTGCGCTATAAGCGTCTGGAACTAAGCCGTGCCTGATCAGGATCCCATCATTCAAAGCGTTCCCATTGAAGAGGAACTCGCCAAAAGCTACGTGAATTACGCCATGAGCGTAATCATCTCACGTGCGCTCCCCGATGTCCGCGATGGTCTCAAGCCCGTGCAACGCCGCATCCTGTATGCGATGCGCCAGCTCAACCTCACCCAAGATTCGGGGTTTGCAAAGTGCGCCAAAGTCGCGGGATCAACCAGCGGTGATTTTCACCCCCACGGCGAACAAGTCATCTACCCCACCCTCGTCCGAATGGCGCAACCGTTCAGCATGCGATACCCGTTGATCACTGGTCAAGGGAACTTCGGTTCGATTGATGGTGACCCACCTGCCGCCATGCGATACACCGAATGTCGCCTGGCACCCATCGCCATGGAACTCATGGAGGACTTGGAAAAAGATTCCGTCAACTGGATGCGGAACTACTCCAATACCCTGGATGAGCCCATGTATCTCACCGGGAAGTTCCCCAACCTTCTTTGCAACGGCACCCAGGGAATCGCTGTCGGTATGGCGACCTCAATGCCACCGCACAACCTCACCGAAGTCTGCAACGCCATCCTCCACCGCATTGACAACGATGAATGCACCTTGGATGAGATCATGGAGCATCTACCTGCTCCTGATTTCCCAACATACGGCCTTATCATGGGCAAAAAAGGCTCCCGTGACGCCTACGAAACTGGCCGTGGCTCTGTCGTCATGCAAGCCAAAACCATGATCGAACCCAGCGACATGGGTAAATCGAAAATTGTCATCACCGAGCTCCCCTACCAGGTCAACAAAAAGACCCTGGTCGAGAACATCGCCAAGCTCGCGAAACTCAAAAAATTTGATGGGATCACCGACGTTCAAGATTACTCTGACAAACGCGGAATGCGCATCGAAGTCGAACTCCGGCGCGACGTCAACCCCAACCGTGCCCTGAACTATCTCCTCAAGCACACGTCCCTCCGTCATACATTCGGGTGCACCATGCTCAGCCTCATTGACGGTGCCCCTCGCGTTAGCCCGCTTCTCACAATCCTCGATGAATACGTGGATCACCGCCGCGACATCATCATTCGGCGAACGCGGTATGAACTCTATCGCGCCCTCGAACGAGTTCATCAACTAGAAGGATTCCAAATCGCCCGGCGAAACCTAGACGCAATCATTGCGGCTATCCGAGCGAGTGCCGACCAAAACGCCGCCCTCCTTGCTCTCGTTCGCAACTTCGGAATGAGCCCCGCCCAGTCCCTGGCCGTTTTGGCAATGCAGCTTCGCCGGCTCACTCAGCTCGACCAACAACAGCTTGAAGCCGACTACAAAGCCGCTCTTTATAAGGTGCAGGATCTGATGAACATCCTCACCGACGACGAGCGGCTCCGCGCCATCCTGAAAGAAGAAATTGTCGCCATGCGCGACAAATACGGCGACGAACGAAGAACAAAAATTATCGCTCGTGAAGCCGGAGACTTCAGCGAAGAAGACCTCATTCCCGAAGAAGAGGCTATCGTCAGCATCTCTCGTGACGGATACATCAAACGGATTTCCATCGACGCCTATCGCCAACAAAAGCGCGGCGGAAAGGGCCTTAAATCGGTAATGAAGCAAGACGACGAACCGGCTCACCTGTTCCAAGTCAATACCCACCACTTTATCCTCTTCTTCACTGATCGAGGTCGGGTCTACAAACTCCGCACCTACGACATTCCAGAATCCAGCCGTTACAGCCGAGGAATGCCCGTCATCAACTACATCGCAATTGAAAGTGATGAGCGAGTAACGGCTACCGTCAGCGTCAAAGACATCAAAGGCGAGGGCTTCCTCACCATGGTCACCAAATACGGTGAGGTCAAACGAACCCCCATGGATTCATTCGCAAACCTCAGGTCGAACGGTCTCCGCGCCTTCGATATTGAAGATGGTGATGAACTCGGATGGGTACTCGCTTCCGGCGGCAACAACGACATCATGATTGTCACCCACAACGGAATGTCTATCCGCTTCAACGAAAAAGACGCCACCTCGCGGTCTCGGGCCGCTGGTGGAGTCCGAGCAATGAGACTCAAAGGCGATGACTACATCGTAGGTGCAGACATCGCTCGCGAAGGAGCAAAAATGCTCGTCGTCGGTGAAAAAGGTTATGGCAAACGAACCGATCTCGATGAATACCGTATTCAAACCCGAGGAGGCTCCGGAATCCTAACGATGAACTGCACCGAGAAAACCGGTAGGGTCATTTCAGCGGAAATAGTTGACGAAAAAGACAAACTCGTCGTCCTCACCATCCTCGGGCAAGGAATTCGCATCAAAGTGAAAGATATCCGCGACGTCAAGCGAGTCGCACAAGGGGTCAAGTTGATCAACTTGAAAGAAGGCGATAGCGTCGTCTCAATCGCCCGACTCATCGCCGATCCTGATGAAGGTGAAAACCCTCAGATGGAAGATGACGACGATACCGTAGATCAACAAACCATCGAGGACTAAAGACAAAGAAAGCCCCTCAATCATAATTGAGGGGCTTTCCCATTAGAAAACCATGCAACCTCCCCAGGCTCCCGGTTACACACCCATGAACGCTCCGCAACCCCCGCGCGGACGATTCGACTGGGCGGTTTTTAGCGAATCCACAGACCTCATTAAAACCAATACCCTCAATTTTGTTCTTGTTGCCCTCCTCGGATGGGTTGCCGCTTACGTCCTCCAGCAAATCTTTGCGATCCCCCAAGTTTTTGCATCACTAAGCAGTCAGAACCAGAGCGCCTCGATCGCCATGAGCATGATTTTCTCGACTCTCGGTCAGATCGTTTTCATCTCAATCTATTCGGTCATGCAAGCCGGGCTCATGAAGCTTGGGCAAACTGCTGCCAGTCGCCAAATTCCCGATATTTCCGAAGCGTTCAAGGTCTTTCCCAAATTCTTCAATCTTTCCCTTGCCGGGCTTGCCCCATGGGTGATTTACCTTCCGATCAGTATCGTTATTGGACTCATTTTTGGGGTCAGCGTGATGGATACCTTCAGCCAGACCAACCCAAGTTTTGAAAATATGATGGGGCTCATCGCCGGAGCTGGGGTCGTCTATCTCATTTCACTCATCATTCTCGTTCTCTCGTTCCCCTTGTTCATCCTTGCAATTCCCGCTTTGGTGATCAAAGAGATCAGCATCGGAGATGCCATCCGCGAATCTGTAAATCTTGGAAAAGCTCATTACTTGAGTCTTCTCATGTATTCAATCGTCTCCGGACTTGTCACTTTCGCCGCAATGATGTGCTGCTGTGTCCCTGTCCTTATTGCCACCCCCTGGTTGACCGTGGCCTTACTTCTTGTCTACCGGGATCTCAGCATGACACCCATCACAAAAGAAGGTCTCATCGCAGGAGGAAGTATCTATCCACGAGAGTACGGTGCGCAAATGCCCGGCAATTTTGTTGCCCCGAATCCCGGAACAAGCTACGACCCAATGAATCCTCATTTGGGTTATCCCCATAACTCGCATCAATTTAGTTCGGATTCATCATCTCAAAATCAAGAACCTGATCGTCCAAACGTGCCACCCCAAGAGCCTGCACCAATCGAACCGGATCGTCCGGCTTTTGACAATCCACCGGCTCCTGACAGCCCTAGCTCATTTGACCCCAGCCCCTCTGACTCAAGCCCTGCCGACTACGGATCATTCGACTCGGGATCGTCGGATTCCGGCGGCGGGGGAGGAGACGGCGGCGGTGGTGGCGGCTCCGACTAATCGACTAGTCTTCACAAATTTAAAGGCGGGCCAAGCTCAACTGCTCGACCCGCACTTCCTAACTCACCCGACAATCAGTCTTCGACGCGGAACGCAACGATCTCATATCCTCTGCGCCCTTCTTCCAGACCGTAGTAATGCCGACTGGTTCGTGTCCGGCCCCACGGATCGCTAAACGAATGCTCAGCAACCACTGTTGCCCGACCTCGATCCCGGCGAACTTCTCTTATCCGGTAATCGCGAGTCCTCGTGCCTTCAATCAAGTCCTTCATCAAGTCATAAAAGTCATCGCCATCCACATGGTAAGACGAATACCGATTTAACTCAATCCAAACTGATCCTCGCGTCGGAATCAACCGATCCAAGTACCGAACTTGACCCCGGCGAAAAGCATCATAGATGTCATCAACGGTTTCATCAAGGTAACTCCGATCGTCCCGGTCATTCCAACTCCAGCCCCAATCATCGTTGTCGTTTCGGTGCTGCCATCGGTACGTTGAACCTGACCGCCACTCAAAGCTGAAATTGTCAAACCGCACCCGAACCGTTGTGATGTAGCCCGGCAAGTGGTGATAGTTGTACCAAGGGGAAGGTACGCAGTTGTTCGAGTAATTGAACTGATAATGCGGATACCAGTACGAATCATCCCGCCACTGCTGGTTGTAGTGGTAATAACCGTTGCGGTAACCAGGAATCTGGCGCGTGACTCGGTCTTCTCCATAAGCTTCACGAGTAGAACGGTTATCGCTTCTTACTACCGGCGGAGCTGGCAAATTCTGCGCTTCGCGGGTGCGAGAAATTTGATTATTCGAACTTCCATAACCAACTTCTCCACTTCGAGATGGAGCCCCTTCCTGGCGTCCGTTGACCGGCGGTGCTGAATTCCCTTTGCCTAATCCCGAGCCTTGGCTGCCACTATTTCCTCGATCACGCCCCCCCGATGTTGAACCAGAATTCGATCCGCCATTGTTTCGACTCGGCGGAGAGGTTTGTCCACCACCCGAACCCCCACTGGAACCTCCGCCACCCCGTACCGGTGGAGGTGGGGCTCCGCCCCCACTATTTCCACCGCCAGACCCGCCTCCGGATCCACCACCAGATCCACCGCCACTTCCCTTACCAAGACCGGTTTGGGCTATCGAAGGCACCGATACGGCCATCAGCGCCACAACCATCAGGGGGACAATTTTTTTCATCATCTGTTCCTCGTATTGTATATCTTAAGACGCGCCACACCAAACCGCGTTTCAACCAGTTTCAGGCGAAAAACGTGCTCACAGCCGTAATAGCCGAACGTATTCACCCTTCCGCATATACCGACGCACAACCTTGACCGCTTGGGCGTTCTCTCGTGTCTCAGACGCAAACTCCGTAGATTCCAAAAACACCGCAACACGCTTCGATCCTGACACTTTCTCCGACAATCCCAAAAGCCGATTAACTTCCATTTCATCTTTCCGCAGAGCAGCGGAAAAAATCCCAATCTGCAACCACCCGTCCGCTAAACGCCCATCTTCAACGATCCAATCCGGAACGACCACTGCATCAAAATCCCCCATCGCAAATGCACATCGTGTCGCCCACAACCCGTTATTCGGATGGCAATCCTCTTCGACTAATGACTCAAAAATCTCCCGCGCTTCCCCAAACTTACCTTCTCTAAAAAGCTCCAATCCCAAATCATATCTCCCCTTGACTGAACTCTCCATTTCCCAAATCCTACACTATCAAGTCAGGTAAACCCCCAACCGATGCGCTATTGGTTGATGAAATCTGAACCCGACACCTACGGAATTGATGAACTCATCGCAAAATGCGGCCCTGACATTTGGGAAGGATGCCGAAACTACACTGTCCGCAACCACTTCCGCGATGATTTCAAACCGGGCGACCTTGCTTTTTTCTATCACTCCAACGCTACCCCGTCCGGCATCGCTGGCACCATGCGAATCACAAAGCCTGGTTACCCCGACCCCACCCAGTTCGATCCAAAATCCAAATACTACGACCCAAAAGCACCCGTTGACAACCCCCGCTGGCTCGCACCTGACGTCGAATTCGTTGAGAAATTTGCCAGAGTGATCTCCCTCCAAGAACTTCGCGAGACACCAGGTCTCGAAGAAATGCATGTTCTCCGCAAGGGCCAACGACTTTCCGTTATGCCCGTAACCGAATCTGAGTGGAACATCATCATGAAACTCGCTTCAAAATACCAATAATCCCATCAGTCCGCATGAAAATCCTCTTTATCACCGCCGAACTCGCCCCATTTGCCAAAGTGGGTGGACTTGCTGACGTCGCGGGCTCACTGCCCAAAGCTCTCCAAGATCAGGGCCACGAAATTATCATTTTCATGCCCGGCTACGGACTCCTCCTCGATTCCCCCCTAGCAACAACATCTCCCCGAATCGAGCCGTTCTATGTACGCGTCAACCACTACCGATTTGTCCCCGGAACGCTTTATGAATCTAAATTTGAAGACCTGACAATCTGGTCGGTCACCGGAGATGTCAATTTCCGCCGCGCCGTCACCAGCCCCGAGGTCTACTCGTTCCACCGCGACGACTACCTCTATTTTGCTCAAGCTGCTCTCGAAGCCTGCGAAGAATCCGGATGGATGCCCGATATCATCCATTGCCACGACTGGCATACGGGATTCCTCCCCCCCATCCTTCGCACGCTGCGGGGCGACAAATGGGAGAACATCCCCAGCGTATTCACAATCCACAATCTCGCTTACCAAGGCGAATTCGGCTTCGACACCCTCGACGCCGTCGGGCTTCCCCACGATCTCTATCATCCGGAGAAAGTCGAAGCATACGGAAGTGTCAACTTCCTCAAAGCCGGTACCGCATTCGCGGATCAAGTCAACACTGTCAGCCCCAACTACGCTCACGAAATTCAAACTCCGGATTTTGGTTGCCGACTCGACGGCCATATGCGCCACCTCCATGCTCACGGACGTCTTCACGGAATCCTGAATGGCATTGACCTAACCGTTTGGAATCCTGAAACTGACCCCACAATTCCTGGTCACTATTCGGCAACCGACCTGAGCGGAAAGTTGATCAACCGCGAAGCTTTGGTGGCTCGTGCTGATCTCACTCCGGCCGAGAATCGCCCCATTTTTGGAATGGTCACCCGCCTCAGCAATCAAAAAGGATTCGACCTCCTCCTTGCCGCAGCTGATCGGCTCTTTGCATCCGGTGCCTCTCTCATCGTACAAGGGCTTGGTGACCCTTGGTCAGCCGGTGAACTCCGTCGTCTCGAATCTGAAAACCCGGGTCGCATGAAGTTCTTTGAAATGTATGACGCGGATCTCGCCCAGCTTGTCTATGCGGGTTGTGACGCATTCCTTATGCCGAGTGCATTTGAACCTTGTGGCCTCGGTCAAATGTTCGCAATGCGGTACGGCACCGTCCCCGTCGTCCGCCACACTGGCGGCCTCGCTGACACGGTTTTTGAAGATCATAACGGATTTGTCTTCCTCGACCAAACTGGCGACGACTTCGCCTCCGCAATGGAACGAGCTGTCGCAACCTATCAAAATCCCGACATTTGGCAAACACTTCAACTAGCCGGAATGACCACCGACTTCGGTTGGGAAAAATCTGCCCTGGAATACACCAAACTCTACCAACTGGCAATTTCCGACCGCAAACAGACCCTTGCCCAAGTCTAATCACTTATAAAGCGTGGAGGGCACTGGTGAAATTGGTATTCAGACACAGTTCGTCATTCCGGGCGTGACCCGGAATCTGAGCCTGATACAAGCAAGCCGCAATCCTAATTTTTCTTCGGTTTCAGCATCAAACCCATTTCTGTCCACTGAGCCTCATCCACCGCCGAAGGAGCATCCATCAAAGGATCGTAACCATTACCCATTTTCGGGAACGCAATGACTTCGCGAATATTCTCCTCGCCCAAGAGCAGCATCACAAGCCGGTCAATCCCTGTCGCAATTCCACCGTGCGGCGGTGCACCAAGCTGGAACGCTTCTAAGATGTGCCCAAACCGAACCTGCTGAGCCTCCTTTGAGACTCCGATCAAATCAAAAATCTGCGCCTGCAGTTCCGGTGAGTGAATCCGAATGGAACCACTTCCCCATTCATAGCCATTGCACACAATGTCGTAACAATCCGCCCGAACGCGCCCCGGATCAGTACTCATATGACCAATATCTTCGGCTTTTGGACTGGTGAACGGGTGGTGACTCGGATCCCACCTCTGCTCATCTTCGTTCCACTCAACCAAAGGAAAGTCCACCACAAATCCAAATGCCAATTTTTTCGGATCACGCAAACCTGTCTCAGTGCCTATTCGGAGCCGTAACCGAGACAAGGCTTCACAAGAAACCGACCAGCTATCCGCCACAAACAGAAGCAAATCGCCCACTTCCGCTCCTGAAAGTTCAACTAGAGCATCTACTTCCGCCGCGTTCAAGAACTTAGAAATTCCACCCTTAATCCGCTTACCGGATTCGAGCAAACGAGTGCCTTCGGCATCCATCGCCGGGTCCACCAACGCAAAATTCGCCATCCCCTTTGCGCCGTACTGCTTCACCAAATCTTCCAATTCCGTGATTTGCTTCCGCGAAAGTTCTGCCCCGCCCGGATACCGAATTCCCCGCACGAACCCACCATTCGCAATCGTCGAAGCAAACACTCCAAACTCTGAATTCGCGACCACCGAACCTGCATCAAAAATTTCAAGGCCAAATCGCAAATCCGGCTTATCGTTCCCGTATAGCCGCATCGACTCCGCATGGGTCAGATAAGGAAAATCGCCAACTGGCTCAAACCCAAGGTCAAACTCCGCAATCAATTCATTGATCACAGATTTCGTCATTCCCTCAATCAAACCCAAAATGTCTTCTTGCCGAACAAAGCTCATTTCAAGGTCAAGCTGAGTGAATTCGGGCTGACGGTCTGCCCTTTGCGATTCATCGCGAAAGCATTTCGCAATCTGGTAATACCGTTCAACCCCACCCACCATCAAAAGTTGTTTATATTGCTGCGGCGACTGCGGCAAAGCATAAAACTCGCCTGGCTCCAACCGATAAGGCACCAAATAATCCCGCGCTCCTTCCGGAGTTGACTTCGTAATGATCGGCGTTTCCACCTCCGTAAATCCTTGGTCATCCAAGTAGTTGCGAATCTTCTTCACACTCGCCGCCCGCAACTTAAGCTTCTTCTGCATGACCGGTCGCCGAAGGTCGAGATAGCGGTGCTTCACCCTAAGCTCCTCGTTGACCTTCTCCATCTGCTTCTCGTCGCTCACTGGGAAGGGCAAAGTCGCAGACTGATTCAAAATCTCGAAACTCGAAACTGCAATTTCCACATCCCCCGTCGGCTGGCTCGCATTCCGGTTCTTCTCATCGCGCATCCGCACGATCCCCGTTACGCTCAAAACCGTCTCACTTCGAATCTCTGCCTTCGTGTTCTCAGGGAAGATCACCTGTGCCAGCCCTGTTCTGTCTCGTACATCAACAAAGAGAAGCCCCCCCAAGTCACGAACCTTATGCGCCCAGCCATTGATCGTCACTGTCTGACCAACATGATCGGCCCGCAATTCACCACAAAAAATCGTCCGCTGAGAGAAGCTCATTTGAGTTACAGAGAGTACCTGCCGCCCAAATAAGTCTCATTCACCTCCAACTAACCTATCTGTCCCGATTTCAATACGCTCTTTGGCTAAATCCTTTCGACTGGATTAGGTAATTCTTCTGATATTCAACCAAACCAGAATCTCCGATAAATTTGAGGAGAAGCACAATGCGCCTTAACACCGTGTCCAACAAACTTAGGTTTGCCCTCGCCGCATGCGGTGTGGTCATAGCACTCCTAGTTGGGCTCTGGGCAAAGGAAAATATCTGGCGCATCAATTTTGCCGAAAAGGAGATGCGTGGACTTAAACTTCTGTCCACTGCTCAGGAGGTTTCACAGGCCGCACTAAATTCCCCGATTTCCGAAGCTCCATTAGCCGCCAATTCATTTGCGAAGTTGGCTCATTTTCACAAGCAAATCGGTGCTGAAATGGAGACAAAAACAACATTCGCCAACCTAGAACAGGCGATTCAATCCCAGAATCCCAACACGATTCACAAAGAAAACCTCGAATTCATCCGTCAAGTCGGTGACCAATCAAATCTCATCCTCGATCCCGACCTAGACAGCTACTACTTGATGGATCTCACACTCATCAAATTCCCTGAAGCCGAAGAGCTCATCGGCGAGATCGTTCTCGATTCAGAGAGTGTGAATCTCAGTTACGCTGCCCGACTCTCCCTAGCTTCCAGAATTGAGAGCCATATCCAAGCCGTGGATCGCTCTTCGCTCACTTTGCTCAGCAACCTCAGACTGCGGGGAGAGATCACGTCGTTTACAACTCAGCAAAATCAATACATAAACTCACTAAAGAAACTAGTTTCTCAACTAAAAGATCATAAGAGCTTTCCTGAAGACTCAATCAAGCATCAAGCATATGCGTCCCTCTCCAGTTTGGACTCATTCCACCGCAAAACCAATGTGCTTTTGTCCCAAGTGTTGCAAGCCAGAATAGACTCACTAAACACGACACGGTGGCAAACGTTAACTCTTTTGGTCGCAATCATGCTCCCAATCTTCTTTTTCTTCTACCGTCTGACCAAGCAAATTGCTGAAACTATGAATCTGATTGGAGGCCGACTCACCCAAGTTGCAAACGAAGATCTCGTAACTCTTGAGCAATTCATAGCCAAACTTGCCAATGGTAATTTGAATATGGCGATTTCTCCCTCTGAAGCGCTTTCTGACAAACTCCCAATTACTGGCACCGATGACCTCGCCCGAGTTGGCTACAACCTAAACGCGATGAACGATCGTATCCAGTCAATCGTTCTGAGTATGAACCTTTGTCAGGTTCAGCTTGCCCAAGCGCAGGAGGAAGTAACCGCTTCAGAAAGACGATTTCGATCTATGGCCGAAACCCTGGGTGAAGGATTGTTTCTCACCGACCTCGAAGACCGAATCATCTTTGCCAATCACCAACTCGCCCAAATGCTCGGTGTTTCCTCACCGGTAGAGCTAGAAGGAAAATCACTGATCCGATTTATTCCTGAAGAATTTAGAGTCACATTCAGCCGTCGCCGCGACCTCAATTCCACGGGCAAATCTGACCATATCGAAATTCCATTTCTACCTTCAACTGAAAATCAGTTCTGGGGACTCGTCCAAACTACCCCGTTCCGAGATCAAGCAGGTACTCAAATTGGGACAGTGAATGCCGTTATGGACATCACAGAAAGAAGACAATACGAAGATCAGCTTCGCCACCATGCATTTCATGACAGCCTCACAGGACTACCCAACCGACTGCTCTTCACTGACAGGTTGGAACGTGCTTTGGCCAGAACCAAAAGAACTGGATCGCAAGTCACAGTTCTCTTCCTCGACCTAGATAACTTCAAAGTCGTAAATGACTCTTTGGGCCATGAATCGGGAGATGTTCTTCTGAAAATTGTCGCATCAAGAATTCAAGGTTGTTGTCGAGATATTGATACCGTTGCACGACTGGGCGGAGATGAATTCACGGTACTTCTCGAAGAACTCACTGAGGAACAAGAAGCTCAACAAATCGCCAAACGCATCACCAACGCTCTCCAAATCCCAATTCGACTCGAAGGACAAAATGTTCACATCGGAGTCAGCATTGGCATCGCAACTGGAAATAGCCACATCGGATCAGCCAGCCAACTCCTACGGTTTGCCGACACCGCAATGTACGAAGCAAAAGCCCAAGGGAAACGCCAGACCGTTGAGTTCGATGATTCAATGGCAATAAAAGCTCAAACCCGACTATCCCTGGAGAATGATCTCCGCGAAGCAATTGAGAATGGAAATCTCTCGATTGCTTATCAACCTATCGTTGATCTCAAGTCAGGTTACGTGACCGAAGTCGAAGCACTCGCAAGGTGGATTCATCCCGAACGCGGAAACATTACACCCGACATCTTCATCCCAATCGCCGAAGAAGCAGGGTTAATCTCGGCCCTGGGCCGCTGGGTGCTTTACAACGCTTGTAAAGAAGCCGGAACATTTGTAGTCAATCCCGCAGGTGAGTATCCCACGATTGCGGTAAACGTTTCACAGTATCAGCTTCATGACGGTTCCCTCCTTCCTGCCCTCGAAGCCATTCTCGCCGAAACAGGTCTTCCACCAAGCCGACTCAAACTGGAACTAACCGAATCGGCAATGATGCAAAACAGTACTGAGACTAAGCTTATCATGGCGGAAATCCAAAAGCGTGGGATTCGGCTTGCAATTGACGACTTCGGCACTGGCTACTCCTCAATGTCGCTCCTCCGTGACCTCCCTGTCGACAGTATAAAAATTGATCGCAGCTTTGTGAACCGAATCGCGGCTGGTCGGGAGGAAGATGACGCGATCATTCGTGCCATCCTGAATCTAAGCAAATCGCTCAATCTCTATGTCGTCTCGGAAGGAATTGAAACCGAAGCCCAGCGCAACTTCCTGAATTCCGAAGGTTGCGAACTTGGACAAGGCTATTTATTCAGCAAGCCCATTTCAAGAGATCAACTTGATCTCTTGTTCAACCCGCCCCGACTACCAGAAACCGAAGTAGACAAAAACAAAGCAGCCTGACACATGGAGAAGATAAAATGGGGACATGGATTTACCACCCCAAATACCCTCTGATCAAATCCCTCCACCTAACTTTCATACATCCCCACAAGTCCAGCCCAAATCCAGCTTTCCCACTGGAATTGTCATTGGAGCCGTCGTTGTAATCGGATTTTGCTTCTGCCTCCCCATCGCTGGAGCAATTCTTTTCCCAGTATTTGCCCAAGCGAAAGATGCGGCCCGTCGGACACAAGCCTTATCGAACCTCAAACTCGCCGCAACGGCTGTCATTGTGTATACCGCCGATTATGATGACCGCTTCCCCCCAACAATGGGTGAAAATCGCGGCCTGACTCAATCCCTGTCGCCCTATCTCCAATCCCCAAATTACATGATCATCGAGAAGACTCCCGTTGAAAGTAATCCTAACCTCGCCGCAACAAAATCGACAGAACTCGAGTTTCCCGAATCTACAATCATGCTCTACTGCATCCCCGAGGCCATCCGCAACTCCGCCTTCGTCGCCGCAGCCGACGGATCTGCCAAACGAGTTGAGCCTGATGAACTCCTGATCAACATCTCAAACAACACATTCACCGTTCCATCAAGATAATTCGAGTGCCATCCCCTTCCGCCCTCACCGCCATCTCCGCCAAACACCAACTCGGCGAATCAAATTGGCAACCCCTCTCCCATCCCGGCATCGTCAACCAGGTCTTCACCACCAATTCCTTCGTACTTCGCATCCCACACCGGGCCGACTTCGCTCTCGAAGACACATTCACCGAACGTCATATCCTCCCTTTAGTCCAATACCAGGTGCGAACCCCCGCCCTCTTCGTGTTCGATTCAGACCGTGACATCCTCCCTGTGCCTTTCTCAATTTTCAGCCGAATCCCCGCTGATCCCCTACACCGTGCTAAAAAAGTCAACCACCAAAAAATAGCGGAAGCCATTCATCAAGTCCATTCCCTCGCCATCCAACCCCATCCTGATCTGGACGAACATCCTGTCCCGGAACTTGATGAATATTTTGAAGTTACTAAAAAGTTCCCAGACCCAGAACAACATTGGATCGCAACCTGGCTCCATCAACTCTCACCGATCAACGAACTCCCCTATTCAGAGCTTTTCATCCACGGCGACCTCCACGAACACAATCTCCTCATTGACGATAACCAAAACCCCTGGCTAATCGATTGGGGCGACGCAGGTCACGGTGACCCAGCCGTGGACTTTGCCGTCCTTCCCACCGAGCACTTCATCCCAATACTCGCCGAGTACCAAAAGCTCGCATCTCCAGATCAAACCCTCACCGCTAGGGTTGCCCTCAATCAGTTCCTCCACCACCTCCGAATGGCCGAATCCGCCCAAGATCAAAATCTTCCCGACCCCATAAACCCCCTCCGAAATCTCTTCAAACTCTGGCAATCACTCCCTGATTGGCAAAGGTTTAACCCCACAAAACCTTAATCCGAATCCCAAAGATATTTTTCTGGTTCCGTCACCCGCACGCTCGCAAAGAGTAGATCGCGCCGCCAGTTCGTTCCAGCAGCCAGCTGATCAGGTGACTTCCAGCTTGCATGTCCATCAGACCAAACAACGGCCGTCTTGCCAGCCTTGCGAAACGCAACCCCGCCCGTAAACGCACCCTCCGCAAAACTCTGACCCAAATAAGTCGTCGCACCTGTCCCCCACCTTTGACCAGGAACGCATCGAGATCCAGGGTTCGTCCCTGTTTCGGTGCTAACACAGAACGGTGGATTGATCAAATAAGCAGCCCAAATCGGTGTTCCAACCGCAAGCCAATCCCCATTCCCATTCCGAGCTTTTTTGGTTACAAAGTGAACCGTTTCTGCTGGATTCGCCAAACTCGTTTGACTCAATGGAAAAGCCCCGTCCGCCAAAAAATTCCCCCGCCAAGGCGAATGAATCGTATAGGCATAGCCGAACTGTGTGTGGTAAAGCTGACTGACTTCTAATGAATTGCCATCGAATGCCCGCTCTGGACTCGTCACCGGGTCTTGAAAGATTTGACTGTTCTTTACATAGGGCTGCAACAACCACGCCCACGAATAAAAGAACCTCCCCATTGAAGAAACCGGTGCCGCAGGATCCATCCGACCAACCAAAACTGAATAATCATCGAAGTCCGCTGCATAGAGAAAATGGGATGTTCCAATCTGCTTGATATTGCTCAAAGAAGCCGTCCCCTTCGCCGCTACCTTCGCCTGAGCAAAGACTGGGAACAGTATCGCCGCCAAAATCGCTATCACCGCAATGACCACCAAAAGCTCAATCAGCGTGAACGCCCGCAACTTTGCCAGACCCATGCCAGAAAGACTAACACAATTTGAGCAAAGTTCCAAATTTTAGTGCATTAAATCAATTCTTGATTCCGACCCAGATCTTTTAGGATCGGTTCCAGCTGCTCCCGCACAAACGCCGCATCCACCGTAACCACGGGAGGAGCAACATCCGGTGCATCATAAAGGTAATCCTCCAGCAACCGTTCAAGCAACGTATGCAACCGCCGCGCCCCAATATTCCCTGCTTTCTCATTCACCAGAATAGCAAACTTGGCGATCTCATCGAGTGCCTCCTCTTTAAAGTCCACTTTCACACCATCAACTCCCAACAGCTTGATGTATTGCTTTGTCAGTGCGTTCTTCGGCTCCTTCAAAATCCGAACAAAATCTTGCTCACCCAATGACTCAAGCCGAACCCGAATCGGCAATCGCCCTTGAAGTTCCGGAATCAAATCGCCCGGCTTACTAACGTGGAATGCCCCCGCAGCTATAAAAAGAATATGATCCGTATTTACCGGACCAAACTTGGTCGCCACTACGGAACCCTCAACAATCGGGAGCAAGTCGCGCTGAACCCCCTCCCGGCTCACATCCGGTCCCGAACCTCCACTTGGCATCGCAACCTTGTCAATCTCATCAATAAAGATAATCCCGGTTTGCTCTGCGCGCTCAATCGCATCTTTCGCAATCGAACCCGTGTCAATTCTCCGCTTCGCCTCGTTCTGGGTCAGAATCTCAATCGCTTCTTTCACTGGTGCTCGCCGATATCCCATTTTTGGCCCTCCCCGACCCATCAATTGGTTCATGTCCAGACCCATTTCTTCCATTCCCTGAGGTGTGAACACTTGCAAAAACTGGCTACCCTGAGCCTCCTCAAACTCCACTTCCACAACCTTTTCGTCGTGCAAGCCATCCGCAATTTCCTTTCGGAGCTTCGCCAATCGATCCTCCCGCTCCTCCGCAGTTTCCTGAGGTTCCGATTCTGCCCCTGCCTCGGTGGTCTCCCCTCCAAACCAAACTGGGGTCTGGTACTGGATCGGTTTGTCATCTAATAGTGAAACGAGCTGATCCAATGCTGCCTCCCGAGCTGGACCCTGGACTTCCGCTACCATTTCCGCCTCAACGAGCCGCATTGCGTTCGCCGCAAGATCGCGAACCATGGACTCCACATCCCGCCCCACATAACCGACTTCCGTGAATTTCGTCGCCTCCACTTTCACAAACGGTGCGCGAGCTAATTGCGCCAACCGCCTTGCAATCTCCGTCTTCCCAACCCCCGTTGGGCCGATCATCAAAATGTTCTTCGGCATAATATCCCGCCGATCTTCTGCTGGCAATTGCTGCCTCCGGAATCGGTTTCGAAGCGCCACCGCGACTGCCCGCTTTGCTTCGTCCTGCCCCACAATATATTCGTCCAATTTCTGCACAATTTGGCGCGGGGTTAGTTCTTCAATCGGGAGTGCCATACTCCCTCGTTCTACCTGCAAACCCCCTCCCTTCCCCGGACCGCCAATAAAATCAAAATTTTCTCCCCGCTTGCATTCCTGATATTATTATGTATACTATCATGTAGACATACGATCCAGTCGCCAAGGAATGCCCTCATGATCCAGTCCCTATCCGTTCAAAACCTCGCCCTCATCTCCTCCGCAAATCTCACCCTTCAACCTGGGCTCACCGCTATCACTGGCGAGACTGGTGCCGGGAAGTCACTTCTCATCGATAGCCTTCTCCTTGCCCTGGGCGGACGAGCAGAATCCCACCTCGTTCGTCAGGGGAGCACCAAAGCCACCGTCACCCTTCTCGCTGATCTCACCGAAAACAAGCATGCGCAAAGGACATGCGGTGACCTCGGTATTGAACTTGAAGACAACCAAATCCTTATCCAGCGCGAACTCTCTGCCGAGGGCCGGTCCACAGTTCGCATCAACGGTCGGCCCGCTACTGTCAGCATTCTTCGCACTCTCAGTCACCACATCGCCGATCTTCACGGACAACATGATCACCGCAATCTTCTCGACCCAGAAAAGCAACTCGAACTTCTCGACACGTGGATCGGCCCATCAGCATCTTCGCTAAGGGCTCAACTTAAAGAGCAACTCGCAAAGACCAGTGAACTCAATAGCCAGCTCAAATCACTTCAATCATCCGCCCGCGACCGCGCCCAGCGACTCGATCTCCTCCAATTCCAAATCTCTGAAATTTCCGAAGCCAATCTCCAGCCCAACGAGTCCGAGGACCTCAAGTCAGCACTGGCTCGACTCACCCACGCCCAACGCCTCGGCGATACATTCAATCTCCTCATTGATTCTCTAGCCGAATCCGAATCCAGCGCAAGCGAAAGAATCGGCATTGCCAACCGTGAAATCACGCTGTCAGCCAAACTTGACCCCAGCCTCACCTCCATTCTCGAACTCACAGAAACCGCCGAATCCGCTCTCGCCGAAGCCCTTTCCCAAATGCGCGACTATATCGAAACGCTTGACTACGACCCCGAACAGTTAGAAATCATCGCCGCTCGGCTAGATCTCATCGCCAACCTCAAAAGGAAATATGGCGAAACAGAAGAGGAGATCCTTGACTACCACCAAAGAGCCCAAATTGAGCTTGATCAAATCCTTAATCAAACTCAAGATGCCACCGAGATAGAAGCCCAGCTCTCAAAGGAAACCAGAGAACTCGAGTCTCTCGCCAACTCTCTCACCCTACTTCGAAAGCAAAAATCCCGAGATTTTGCCGCCGCAACTCTCAGTCATATTCATGAACTCGCTTTAGAGCGAGCCAACTTGAGTCTCAGTTTCTCAACGCGAGAAATCGATGAAACGGGCCAAGATCAAGTCGAACTACAATTCACTGCGAACCCCGGGGAACCCCTCCAGCCACTTCACAAAATTGCCTCCGGAGGAGAGCTGAGTCGAGTCATGCTTGCTATCAAAGTTGCAACCGCCCACACTTCCGGAATTCAAACTCTCATCTTCGACGAAGTTGATACTGGACTCTCCGGGCGGGCCGCCGCAATAACTGCTCGCAAGCTTCAAGAACTTGCGAAAACCAACCAAGTCATTGTCATCAGTCACCTCGCTCAAGTTGCCGCCGCCGCCGACCATCATATCGAAATCGCCAAATCAACCACCAAAACCACCACCGCAACGGAACTAAAGAACCTGGCTGAATCAGAAAAGCCTGCCGCCATCGCCCGACTTCTTGCTGGCGAAGAAATTGGAAAATCAGCCCTCGCAAATGCTCACGAAATCATCGCCGCCGCCCAACGTCCCATACGAAATCTCGTGCGAACGGGATAGACCCCAAACTCGGTATAAGGATCATCATGAGTAGTTCAGCCACTGGAGTCACCTGGGATCTATCCGCCCTGTTTTCAAGTCCCACCGATCCAAATATCGCATCCACTTGGGAGGTCTGTCACCGCCAAGCTGATCAGTTTGCCACCGACTACCGGGGCAAAGTTGCAAACCTTGATGCCGCTGGACTCGCCCAAGCCCTAAAAGACTTGGAACAAATCAGTAACGAATCCAGCAAGCCCATCACTTACGCCAACCTCCTTTTTGCCGGAAATACATCAGATCCAAAGCTCGGGGCATTCCTCCAAAAGCAGACTGAAAATTCATCCGCGCTCAGCATTAAGATGATGTTTTTTGAACTGGAACTCCAACAAGTTCCTCAAGAGTCAATCACAAATCTTCTGGAAAACCCCCTCCTTGCGGAATATCGCCACTACATCGAAAAAGTTCGCATCTACACCCCCTATTCGCTCGACGAAGTCCGCGAAGTCCTTCTCGAAGAAACCGCAAATGTTGGTATCCGAGCCTGGCAACGCCTCCACGACGAAGTTACCGCGAACCACATTTTTCACTACACCGACCCCGAAACCCAGGAGACAACCGAACTCAGCCAAGAGGAAGTTCTGGACAAACTCCGCGATCCGAGCCGCGCCGTTCGCCAAGCCGCCGCAGATTCGTTTACAGCCGGACTAAAAGAAATGGAGCGAGTGATCGCTTTCACTTACAACACAATTCTTGCCGATAAGAAGCTCGATGATCGCCTCCGTGGACTTGAATACCCTGAGCGATCTCGGCACCTCGCCAACGAACTCGACAAAGAAACAGTCGATCTCGTGATGCAACTCTGCCGCGAGAGCAGCAACGTCGTCGCCCGCTACTACAACGCAAAGCGAAGCATACTTGGCCTCCCTGAACTCACCCACATCGACCGCTACGCCCCTCTCTTTGAGTCCAAAGAAGAGATATCCTACAGCGAAGCCAAAGAAATAATCCTCAAATCTTTTGGCGAATTCCATCCCGAAATCCAATCCCGAGCCAAAGAATTCTTCGAGAAAAACTGGATTGATGCCGAAACCCGAGCCGGAAAAACTGGTGGAGCGTTCTGCAGCTACAACACGCCCGACACTCACCCCGTCATCCTCATGAGCTACATGGATAAGCTTACAGATGTCGGCACTCTCGCCCACGAGCTCGGTCACGGCGTCCATGCTTCATTGAGCCGGAAGCAGAACCTCTACAACTTCCACGGTACCCTTCCCCTCGCCGAACTCGCTTCGATTTTTGGCGAAATCCTCGTGTTCGAAGATCTGGTCAAGTCCGCATCAACGGAGGATGCCCTCGCACTCTATGCCGACAAACTAGAAGGCATTTTCGCTTCGGTTCATCGTCAATCTGCAATGTTCCGATTCGAACAGCGATGCCACACCCACCGCCGGGAGCAAAATGAACTCAGCCCGGAAGATTTTCACACCTATTGGCAAGAGGAACTCCAAGCCATGTTCGGCGATGGCGTCACCCTCGGCGATCAACACAAGCACTGGTGGCTCTACGTCGGACATTTCTTCTTCGCCCCATTCTATGTCTATGCCTATTCATTTGGCGAACTTCTCACCCTTGCCCTCTATGAAAAAGCCAAAACCGAGGGCCCCGACTTCGCAAATAAATATGTCGATGTCCTCGAACGCGGTGGCGGCGAAACCCCTCACGAGCTGATGGCCCACCTCGGTGTCGATCTCAAATCACCCGAATTCTGGCGCGGCGGCTTTGCCGTGATCGACCGTATGGTCGGAGAATTTGAAACCCTCTGGAGCAAGCACAACTCATGAGCACTCGTCAACTCCTCCTTGATTTCCACGCTCATGTAGAAACCTCAGTTCTGCAAGACGTCGAAAATTCGTCCGATCAACTTTTTGCTGAAAGTGTCGGCAGTCAGGCCAGACCAGCGACAAACTACATGACCGAAGCTGGGCTCTTTCTTTCCTATGCTGCCCGCTATGTCGCAAATCCTGATGAAGTCGAACTCCTCAAAATGGGACCCGATCCCGAAAAAACCCAAGCCGATTCAAGAAGACAGTCACAAATTATTCTCAAAAAAGGCTTCCGGGACATTCGCAAAACGATCGAAGCTCTTCCCGAAGAACAATTCTCTGAAATGATAATGCCCATGTGGAAAAAGGAAATCACAAAGGGCCACTTCCTCCTTTATGCCCTTGCTCACGCTCTCTACCACGACGGCCAGCTCGCTCTCACACAATTGATGAGTGGCGATCAAGAAATTCACTGGATCAAAGCCTTATGAGTACCAAACAAGCTTTGCTTAACTTCCTAGATGAAGTCGAATACATGATCATCAAAGACATCGAGGCATCCTCCGAGGAGTTCCTTACAAAAACCGTCGGAACTGCCGATCGACCACCCGTTCAATTCCTAGCCGAAGTTGGAATTTTCAATAGCTTCACCGCACGCTACATCCAATCACCGGAAACCATCGACCCCCTCACAATCGAAAGCAACGCCGAACTCGAAGCGGTAGATACCAAGAGAAAGGCCAACATCCTCGTCAAAAAAGGATTCAATGATCTCCGAAAAGCCATTACAAACCTCGAAGAAGCTGACCTCACCAAAACTGTCACAGCGCAATGGGGCGTTCCGATCACCATCGCGCATTACATACTCCACGCTCTTGGACACTCAATGTATCACGACGGCCAGCTCTGCCAAAACCAACTGATTGCCGGAGACGACAAACTCCACTGGTCAGGAGAGTTAAGCCCATAATGGTCGCACCTGTCACCCCAATACGTGGCAGGTAACATGAACCGCTGCCCCATGATGACATTCCAAAACCTCATTCGAACCCTCGATGACTACTGGTCCAGCCAAGGCTGCGCCGTTTTGGAAAGCTACGACTCAGAGGTTGGGGCCGGGACAATGCACCCCGCCACAACTCTTCGATCCCTTGGCCCCGAACCCTGGAACGTAGCTTATGTCCAAGCTTCGCGACGACCCGCCGACGGACGCTACACACTCAACCCCCAGCGATCTCAACGGTATTTTCAATACCAAGTCATCATGAAGCCCAGCCCGGAAAATATCGTGGACCTCTATATGGGCTCACTCGATGCCCTCGGGTTCGACTCCAAAAACAACGATATTCGACTCGTTGAAGACGACTGGGAGTCACAAGCCGCTGGTGCCGCAGGAGTCGGTTGGGAAGTCTGGCTCAACGGAACCGAAGTTTCGCAATTCACTTTTTTCCAACAAATGGGCGGAATCGACTGCGACCCAGTCTGCGCTGAAATCACATATGGCCCAGAACGCCTTTGCCTGATGATCAATGGTCAAGATAGCTTCTGGGATGGACTCATGTGGTCAGATGACATGACATACCGAACCGCCGAATTCGAAGCAGAAATGCAAAACAATCTTTACAATTTTGAAGTCGCCGATACCTCCCTTCTTCGCAATCTGTTCGATCTCTACGAAGCCGAATCCAAGCGGGTCATAGAAACCGAAGTCCACTATGATCCCATCCGAAAAATTCTCGCCCTCGATAATCCTGAAACCCAAGGCGAGAAAGCTCCAATCTCCGAAGCCCTCATCTACCCGGCTCTCGACCTCGCGCTCAAATGCAGCCACATTTTTAACCTGCTCGACGCCCGTGGAGCCGTCTCGGTCACGGAACGGGCAAAGTACATCAACCGCATCCGAGCCAGAATAAGAGCGTGTTGCCTCGCCTACGTCGAAAAGTTCAAGGCTTAACAATTGTTTCTGATACAATCCTCTCGTCCGTGCTTTGCATGAACGAGAGGAAAATTGTGAAGAAACTCGCCCTAACAACCTTAATCGTTGCGTCCGCCTGTCTCAGCCAAGCCTTTAGCTTTGCCGGAGACTGGGATTTCACTTACGACGCCACCCTGAACTACAACACTTCCCTGGCTAGCGGGAGCGAGGCTATCGCTGGAACAAACCCCATTGTTGTTACCCAGCCCAACGCAACATCCGTCCTGTTCGATGTCAACATCGGCGCATTTGCCGGAACTGGTGACTTCGTACTCAGCGGAACAACCCTAACCGATGTCAACGGGGGACAAACCACTGACCCGTTCGATGTTCCCTTCGGCACCGGAAGCATTACCCTAAGAGCCACCTACCCAACTTGGACACTCACCGGCGAAGTCACTGGCTCCCAGGCCACTTTCCCTGGCCCATTCGGGCCCCGCGCCTACCAAGTCACCGGAAACCCCGTCACCATCAACAATGTTCAGCTCGAAGCATTGCTTTTCGGAAACTGGGTCAATCTAGGCTCAAATAACAATGTCGTCATCAATTCCTGGAGCCTAAATCGCGCCGAAGCAGTTCCCGAACCAGCCACGCTTGCGATCCTCGCCGGAGCGGCCGCAATCGTCGCACGACGGCGTAAGAGTTAACCGCTCACAACGGCCGAAAGGGAGAACGACTTCACAAAGTCAACTCCCTTTCCTAAATCTTGGCGAAGTACCGTTGCGCTCGCGTGATAAAGCCGCCCGTTCGCAACCGCCACAAGGTGAACCACGCTCGCCGAATCTGCCGTATTCACAATAAATCGCCTGGCTGGTGCACCGTTCACCAACAATTTTTGCTCCCCTTCAATTGTCATCTTTGCTCCGGTCAACGTCCCATCGCGGGCGGCATCGAGCAATACTTGGGGGGATTTCGCCCGAACAACTTCTCGCGGTAACGGTGAAACCATCACCTGATACCGAGCTGGACCGAAGTTCGACGCATAAACATTGCTCACGATCTGCCCCGACTCCCATCGCAAAACCGTCTTGCTCGTTTCGTACTCCCCCGGAAACACAATTGAAAAATAATCAACATCCAGAGAAACCCGGCGATCAACTTGACCGAAGCTAAGTCCACACAATACAGCTCCAAAAAGTAATAACATTCCGCGTGAAGATTTCATTCAGGTTCCGTTCCCAGTGCCTCTAGAGTATAGCCGCCTCGGAAATCCCCTTCCTCCGGCAAAAACATCCAATCAACGACGTCACTCTCCTTCACCGAAATTCGATCACCGACCTTGTGCCCGATCTCTAGCCTCGGTGGCCCCTCCAAAACACCCGTAATCTCGCCCTCGCCTCTGGCCTCGACACTCATCCATAAAAACTCACCCTTCCCTTTCCGATCCATAAACTGAACATTCACAATGTAATCTCCCTTCCCCCATCCATTCCCTTCCCAGGCCCTCCAAAACTCCGGCAACTCTTTCCGTGCTTGCTCAATTCCCGCCCGAGTCGCTGCGCCTAGTTCAAGGAGATCAATTCCCAAAGCCTCGCCGCTTGGCATTTCAGATTTTGATTGATTCTCATCCTGCTGAATTGCAGGTGCTTCACAGCCAAGTAGCAAAAATAGAAATCCAAGTGCCCCAAACATCCAGAAGACTTTCCTCATAGTTCTCAGTGTGTCTGATTTTTGATCCACATTCAACCTTAGTTCATCCAATCCAGTCTGATTCCTGGTATGACGTCCTTATGGAACTAAAAGCCAGCGATTTAAAACACAAGGATGTCCTCGACCTCAACCAGGGGGTCAAACTGGGAAATGTATCAGAAACATACTTTGAGAACTTCCAAATTATTGGCTTCCAAGTCATCAAAGACAAGCAACTTGGCTTCCTACCGTATAGCCTTATTCGAGGAATTGGTCACGACGCCATAACACTAGAAGATAAAGCGGCTGTTCAATGGGATCCACCATCTGATCCTGGCTACGTCTCATTAACCGAGATCATGTCAAAAATCGTGATTGACGCGAATGGCAACAAACAAGGGAAACCAACTGCCATTCATCTGAGTGAAACGGGAACAATCCAAGGAATCACCACCGCCGAAGGTGGATTTCTAGGCATTGGAGCGCAATCCAACGAGATTCCAGGCACGCATCTCCGAGCAATTGGCGATGAATATATAACAATTGAACCAGTTCCAGAACCTATTGATCCACCCGAAGCAAAGTCTTAATCGAGAAGAAGATCGGATGGCCCCCATTAAGAGGGCCATCCGATTGCAAGTTCAATTACTTTTTCGAAGATTTTTGATTATCATCGTCACCATCAAAAATATCTTTGACCTTGTCGGCAACGTTATGCGCGCCTTCCTTTGCCGCATCAATCGCAGTCTCCGCGTATTCCTTGACATTTCCAATCATATGCCCCAAAACACCTTCCGCCTCTTGCGCTTTACCTTCTGCAATAAGCTTCTCGTCATTCTTTTGCTCACCAACTGCTTGCTTGGCTTTGCCAACCATTTCATTGGTTTTGCCTTCAATTTTGTCTGAAGTACCAGCTCCTCCAATCTCGTCAATCTTGGCTTTCATTTCATTCGTTTTCATGTCTGACATAGTCTTTCCTTGGGCTCAACTCCTAAAAACACTTCAGTTCAGATTGGAACAAAAAACACAATCAGAAGAAACCCTGCTTCGTCCTAAGCCAAAATGCTTTCACTTGTTCGCTTCCTGCCAATTGGCGCAAAGAGTTCAACCATCAGAGAAGGGATTGTGCCGTTCATGAATTTTTCACGGGAGGCACCACAAGAATCAGAATCCCACCCTAAACGTCTTCCTTCAAATCAAAAACATCAAGTCCGAATACAGGCCAAAATAGAGTCATGACACCCCTACTCAAGAAACTGAATTTCAAGGGCGAATCTTTCATTCACCTTCTTTCGAGCCCCCAAGATTTGGAGCACCAATTCTCCAACGAGCCTGATAGCCAGATCGTGAAAGAAATCGACGCAGCATCTACTGTTCAATTTGCAATTGCATTCGCCAAAACCCTCGCTGATATCGAGCACTTTTCGAATCACTTTCACTCACGGTCGCTCGGCGACGCAACAATCTGGATCGCCTACCCAAAAGCAAGTTCCAAAAAGTACAAATGCGAATTCAATCGCGACACCGGCTGGCAAGCTATGGGTGATGCCGGGTTCGAACCAGTCCGCCAAGTTGCAATCGATGAGGACTGGTCGGCCCTCCGCTTCCGCCGGGTCGAGTTCATTAAAACAATGACTCGATCATTCGCAATGACTGAAGAAGGCAAAGCCAAAGCAACAAAATAACTTGGTGCCCAGGGAGGGACTCGAACCCTCACGACCAAAGGTCAACGGATTTTAAGTCCGCTGCGTCTACCATTCCGCCACCCGGGCGCACCAATCAACGCCGATTATACAAGCCGAAAGACCGCTTCAAACCTAGGGTCCTTGAATCTCCAACCAAGGTCCGCCCATAATAACCCTTCGCGCAGAGGCAATCCGCCCTGCCCGGAGGCTTTCCATGGCAAAAAAGAAAGGCGAAAAGCGAGAAATTATCCGACTCGTGTGCACAGAAGATAACAAGCACTACGTAGTCACAACCAAAAATAAGCAAAACACTCCCGACAAGTTGGAACTCGTCAAGTACAACTCCAACCTGCGAAAGAAAACCGTCCACCGAGAGAAGAAATAAGGATTTAAGAACATGGCAAACCCAAAACGCAAACATAGCCACGCACGCGGTGCAAAGCGACGCACCCACTGGAAGACTTCTCTTCCCGAACTCAGCGAAACCAAGAACGTCAACGGAGAGCCCCTCCACGTTCGCCACAACGCCAGCCCCGATGGTTGGTACAAAGGCCGACGACTCCCCGGTTTCAAAGACTAATTTCAACTGGCCATCGCCCGCCAGTTTCGCTTAAGCCCGGAACACCGACCACCTGTTACGAAAGTCGCAGGTGGTTTTTTAGTTCAGACTAAACCCCTCCGCGAAAGTCCACTGGTCGCAAGAAATACTCGTTGATCGACGTCACACTCGTCATTGCGACCGTAGGCAACTTCCGCTTCCAATGCGTCCCCGAGACCTTTCGGATCACCAGATCAACATCCCGCTCTGAGTACCCAAACGCCATAACCTGATCCCGCTGGTACCCCCGCATCAAGAGAACCAAAATCTCATCCGCCAACGGATATGTAATCCCAAAATCTCCTTCGTCCGTCTGCCCCTCAATCAAGTCGGCTGTTGGCGGCTTGTCACAAATCACATCCGGCACCCCCAAATACCGCGCTAACTCAAAAACCTGAGTCTTGAACAAATCCCCCAAAGGATTGATCGGCGGCGCATCATCCCCGTGCCAAGTGTAATAGCCAAACATCCGCTCCGTCTTGTTTCCGGTACCCAGCGGCATCGCGCCGTCCCGCGCCCCCAAATCATAGAGCACAATCATCCGAATCCGAGCACACACGTTCCCCAAACGATAAGGAGTCATTGCTACCTCCCCAATATCGCCATAACCATCCACCATCGGGGAAATTTCAATCGTTGTTGCCTGCACACCAAGGTCATCAACCACCAACTGCGCATGGTCAAGCGAAGCCTGCGAACTCTTCCGATAAGGCATCCTCACCGCTAGCACGTTCTCTGGACCCAATGCCCGAGCCGCCAAATAGCAAGTCACCGCCGAATCAATCCCCCCGCTCAACCCCAAAACCCCACGTGTCATCCCCCGCTGAACCACAAGTTCCTCACGCAAAAACTCAACCAAAAACTCCGCCAATAGCGGCGGCTCAATATCAAGCAACTCCCGAGCCGGACTTTCGTTCAATCCCCGCACAACTGGCAAAGCCATGAATTGAGTCTACCAACCCCAACTCATATACGATCCGCCTTACTGAACCCGGAAACTCTCCATTACTGCCGGAGCAACATTTCCAATCGTATCCGCTCCATGGGTGGTGGTGAAATCAACCCGGTAAACCATCTCACCATCACAAACCACATAGATCAATCGCCAAACTTCGTCTCCCGTTACCATCTTCCCGTGATGCTTAATCTGATAACCCGGCCCCACCGGAAGTTCAACTTTCGTCATATCGTCATTCATCAAGTTCTCGGAGACTCGTTTGGCTTCCCCTTCCAAATCGGCACCGCCCCCAACTTTCTTGACGTTCACCGTGAGACCCGTCGTCGGTTCACCTGGCAATGGCCGATAATTCTTGTCATTCAAAATCAAAGTCGCATTCGCCGTCGTTGACTCCTGCCCCGGCGTCATCCCATAACTGACCGCCGGACTGCTCAGATTCCCCAAATCCTGCATGCTCAGGCCCGGATCGCGCGGCACTTGGTATGACTCCGGAACCATCATCGAAAACCCACTTTCGTTCCGCGCATACCAACCCGGCTGAGCAACCGCCGGCGGAGCATCACGCTTCAACGTCACGACATTCTTCGGCCCACAACCAACCAGAACGACTCCAATCACCGCCAAAACCAAGAACTTTTTCATCCCAAACTTACTTTACAGAGAATTACAGCAATTTACAATCCCATAACACGACATTTTCTGATAGGCACCTCGGCACGCACGGAAACAATTCCCCCATCACCAACGTTATACAGACTAGAAAAATCCCTTTCAGAGGGGAGTAGCACCCGATCAACGGGGATAAGAGTCGTCAAGACGAGCCTAAAGCTCCGGCCCTTATCGCAATCGCAAGACCTCTGGCAGTAATCAACCTGCCAGGGGTCTTTTCGTAAAAAAGAAAACCAAAATGAACGCGCTGAAAGTAACCGTCCTCCTCGCCGGACTCACCGGACTCTTTGTCCTGATGGGCAACGCCATCGGTGGTGCCTCCGGAATGGTCATAGCCTTCGCCATCGCCGTCGTCATGAACGTCGGTGCTTACTGGTTTAGCGACAAACTCGCGATCAAAATGTCCCGCGCCGTTGAAGTCTCACCGCAACAAGCTCCAGACCTCCATCGCATGGTCGAAGTCCTCGCCGAACGCGCAGAAATCCCCAAACCCAAGGTCTACATCGTCAACGACCCCAGCCCCAACGCGTTCGCTACCGGTCGCAACCCCGCCAACGCCGCCGTTGCCGTCAACACCGGACTCATGAATCTCCTCACCCCCGATGAAGTCTTCGGTGTCGTCGCTCACGAAATCGCCCACATCAAAAATCGCGACACCCTCACCATGACCGTCGTCGCAACCATCGCTGGTGCAATCACGATGCTCGCCCAATTTGCCCAAATTGCCGCAATCTTTGGCGGTGTTGGTCGATCGGACGACGGAGAAGGAACAAACCCCATCGGCCTCCTCATCATGGCCCTTGTCGCTCCGTTCGCCGCAATGATCATGCAGCTTGCTGTTTCCCGCGCTCGTGAGTTCGAAGCCGATAAATGGGGGGCCAAGTTCGCCGGAACTCCCGACGGCCTCAGCAATGCCCTCCTCAAACTCGAGCGAGGAACGACCGCGATCCCAACCCGCACGGACCCTGCCCACGCTCCGCTCTATATCGTCAACCCCCTCAAAGGCCACGGTGGATTCAGCAAACTCTTTATGACCCACCCCCCAATCGAAGAACGCGTTGCCAAACTCCGCGCTTTGTGAGAAGTAGGGTCACCGTTTACTTTCTAAGACTACAGGCTGGCTAATGAATTGGTAGTTCCCTCCCCTGATGGGGAGGGGAAGGGGTGGGGAGACATTGCAAATAACACTCCCCTGATGGGGAGGGGAGAAGGCGGTGTGATCAAAAGAAATTGGTTGCTATAACAATTGGGTCTCGGACTCCTCACTCCTCGTACCCCTCAATAACCCCAAGCTCAAAATCATAGAGCGAAGAAATCTCAAACCCATCCATCCCCCCAATCCCCTCAAATCGATCCACAAACGCCTGACCATCCGCCCCTTCCGGCAATGCCAAACCCGCCATCAAAGCCCATTTGTGCCGAAGAATGTCCCCCAAATCCGCTGTCGTGTTCCGTGCATGCCCTGCCGGATACATCACCAAACCAGAATCCGAACCATTGATCGAGATCGAAGTCGGGATCCCGTCCGGATACTTCGCGTCGTACTCCGCTCCACCGTGCTGGAAGTCAATCCGCTGCATTAAAGCCCGCACTTCTGGGTCAAAAATTGCCGATTCCGACTCCTGATAGTCCCAAGGATCAAGCATCAACGCCTTCCACATCCCGTCGTGTGCTCCCCCCTCGGTCGGCAAAGAACCATGTTCCGCATACCACTTGCAGGCTTTCTTCAGCAAAATCGAAACGATAAAAGCCATCGAGTGATCCGCGCTCTGCCGGGTCTTCGGCTCCTTCTTCATCGGGTTTCCAATGATCCCAAAAGCTGGCTCATATGCCAAAATCGTGATCTTCTCTATCCCCGCCAGGCCGTTCGCTACCAGTTCAGGCTGAGCCGCAACCAAATTGATCCCCCCCTGCAACGCCCCCGCCGATTGGTGCTCGTATAGCCCCAACTTGAAGTGCATCCCCATCACCGCAAAGTCATCCCCCGAGTGGCTCAAAATCAGATCGAACGGCGAATCCCCGCTCTCCTTCCACCGCGCCGCTCCCTCGGTTGTCGGTTCAAAGAACCGCCAAATCGCCTCTGGATTCCGGAAGATGTCGCGTGGCCCTCGGAACCCGGCCATTGACCGCTTCATACACAGAATTGCCGCTTCCGTGCTGATCGCCGCGCTCGCGCCCTTGCTATCGCTCAGCTGCTTACCCGCCCTGATCGCCCTCCACGGAATGTAATGCGCCACAAACATCCCAATCGCACTCTCGATCTCCTCCGCGCTTGCCCCCATGAGCGCCCCATAGGTCGCCGCGCTCCCGATCGCACCGTGGACCACGTGGTCAATCTTGTAGCTCTTCAAGCTAAAGACTTCCGCGAGCCGCCCCCGAATCTCATCCAGAAGCACCATTGCTCGAAGCGCCGTCGCTCCGTCCAGCCCTTTCTGCTGGCAAGCCGCAATCACCACAGGATAAAAGTCGTTGTGCCCAAATTCCCCCGCCGTGTGCCCCGTTTCCGGCCGAAACCCAAAATTCGTCCCATTGCTATCCCATTCTCGCACCGCCGCCGAGTTCGCCAAAATTGCTTTCTCCGGCATCACCCCTTGGTTCGATCCAAACACCATCGCGGCCTGGCTCGGATCCGCACTCGGATATGCCAATGCCTCATGCCGCAACACGGTTGGCGCATTCGTTCCCATTGCCAGCGCACTCACCCCGCATAAAACCGCGTCTGTATGGAACCATCGCACGCGCTCCAAAACCTTCTCGCTCGGACCGGGCCCCAAACTCCCCGCCAGAAAATCAATCGCAAACTGCCCAATCCCCAAAGCCTGATTTGAATCCCGCCCGAGCGTCACTGAAGTCGAAGACATGCCCTCCAGTTTAGCCCACCAATTGTTAGCCGTGCCCCCAGATTGCTCGAAAGTAAGAATCTGCACTAAGGTCATATCAGACTCGTCTATCACATACACCTCCGCTCACGCCGATGCAAGAATTAGCATTAAACTCAATGACTCTTTTACTCGACAAAAATTGCCGTACATGATCGATCAAGAGATATTGAAGGGCGACAGAACGAATTCGCGCTTGCAAATTCCCTCCTCATGTTTGGGGAGGGAGGCCCGGAGGGTCGGGAGGGGTTGGCAAAAAAATTTCGTTCTAATTTTCTGGATCGGTCGGAGGAATTCCTATCGATCCCGCCGCAACAAACACGTAAACCCACCCACCCCCAGCCCCGAATGCGGCCACTCCCGGTACCCGACCCCAAACCGACTCCGCATCCCCTCGTAACCCGCCACCTCCACCGCCGAAAACTCCTCATTCCTCCCCAAAAACCACTCCACCAATCCTTCATTCTCCGCCACCGAATATGTACACGTCGAATACATCAACCACCCCCCCGGTAGAACCATCCGCGCCGACTCTGCCAATATCCGCCGCTGCCGCATCGCGTTTTTTTCCACCGTTTTCGGGTGAAAACAACCCGGGTTATCGCCCCCTTTCACCAAAACACTTTGCCCTGAACACGGTGCATCCACAATCACCACATCCGCCAACCCAGCAAATTCATCCGCCAACTTACCCGGGTCAAGATTCCGAACCTCCCCCGAAACCCCGCACCGATCCAAATTTGATCGCAACATCCCGAGCCGCTTCCCAATCACCTCATTGCAAACCAACCGCCCTGGCTTCAATATCGCTTCCGCCAGCATCGTCTTCCCCCCCGGCGCCGCACAAACATCGACAACAAAACCTCCCCCAGTCCGTACTAATTGCAAATGAGAATGAGGTCGTGATTGCTCGTCCTCATCCAAAATCCCCTGCAAAATCCCACCCTCAAAAACCGAACTCGGATCAAACGCATAGATCAACCCCGACTCATGCTCTGCCAAATCCCCCATCCGCACCGACCCATCCACCAACTCACAACTCTCAGGCCACCAATCCGGCCCAGGAACCCCAACCGATCCAGACTTTCCTGCGACCCAAACCACCGCCCGCTGACGATCCGACCTTCCCCACAAACATTCCAAAAAAGCCGCCCGCTCCACCAGATCATCAAACGACTCCTCCGCCAGCCGCACTGCAAACCGATTGAATTCCGCCACTGACTAAATCTTAGCCAATGCCTGATCCAAATCCGCAATCAGGTCGTCCGCATCTTCAATCCCGATGCTCGCCCGAACCAAGTTGTCACCAATTCCAACCGCCTCCCGAACCTCTTTCGGCATCTCAAAGTGCGTCATCGTCGCCGGTTGTTCGATCAAGCTCTCAACCCCGCCGAGAGAAACGGCCAGCGTAAACAACTCCGTGCCCGTCAAAAACCTCTTTGTTCCCTCCAAGTCAGCTTTCAAATAGAACGACACCATCCCCCCAAAACCGCTCATTTGCTTCTTCGCCAGTTCGTGATGCGGTGAACTCACCAATCCAGGATAAAGCACCCGCTCAATCTTCTCATGCCCTTCAAGCCACTGCGCAACTTTCAGCGCGTTTTCTGCATGGGCGCGCATTCTTACACCCAAAGTCTTCATCCCCCGAATCGCCAAAAAGCAATCAAACGGAGAACAAGTCGCCCCCACTGCATTCTGAACAAACTTCAACCGCTCATAGCAATCCGTCCGGTTCGTCATCACCGCCCCCATGATCACATCACTATGCCCATTCAAATACTTCGTCATCGAATGCATGACAAAATCGACCCCAAAGTCAAGCGGCTTCTGAAAATATGAACTCATAAACGTATTGTCAATCGCTGTCCAACAACCAAACTCTTTGGCAACCCGAACCACCATCTCAATATCCACCAAATTCAACAGGGGATTCGTCGGACTCTCAAACCACACCATCCTCGTTTTCGTCCGCGACAAAGCACCTCGCAAAGTCGCCTCATCATCAATCTTGATGAACTCAAACGTCACCCCCCGCGTTTTCGCAATGTCCGTCAAATACCGATATGTCCCTCCGTAAATATCGTCCCCCGTCACTACATGATCACCCGCCTCCAAAAGCCCAAATATACAATCAATCGCCCCCATGCCACTTGCAAATGCCAGAGCATGCTTGGCATTCTCGGCCGCCGCTAGCATTCCCTGCAAAACTGATCGCGTTGGATTATCCGTCCGTGTGTAATCAAACTCCCGATAAACCCCCGGAGCCTCTTGCGCAAAGGTCGAACTCTGATAGATTGGTGGACAAACCGCCCCCGTTTGCGGACAGGGCCGCGTCCCCAAATAAACCAGTTCCGTGTCAAGCGAGCGTTTGGACATACCCCGCTATTCTGAACGATTCAATCCCCAAAAAGACAAATCGCCCCAATTCTCAAAAGAATTCCATACAACAAACCGCCATCGGCGAAAGAATCATCTCCAAATAGGCCAATGCCCCTGCATCCCCTTTGACTTCGCCCCAACGCACCATCTCTGACAAATTCGGCGAACCCATCAGAGCTTGGATTAGTTGATGTTTTGAGATTTCAACTCTCGGCCCCATTCCAACGGTCGTTCCTTCAAACTCGAAACTAAACTTCCCGAAGTCAACTTCCAACCGCTCCAAAAGAGCCCCCGGATCGAGCACAGCGAACATACTCGGACGATGCCGACTCATCTCAACCAACCCATCCAAATAGATCCGAGCAAAGCTACTTTCCGGCGGCTCACACCAACTCACTTTTCCTTTGTTGATTGCTAATGTCCGGATCAATCCCAGCAAATTTTCATATCCCCGCGCCGATGTCCAGGTCATCTCGCCGATCTCAAGTTCATTCCAAAAGCCGTGAGGATTGCACCACAAATACCCCTCCACCGGATCGCCAACTGCATAAATCTGCGGTGGCTTTTTCCCGAGTCGTCGGCTCCAATGCGCTTCGATTCGCTCACAGCTTCCATTAAACCGTCTAGCAAACCCACGGTAACAGTCATCAAGTTCCCGTACATCCGCCGGATCAATCTCCCTAACCACTAAATCACCACCGACCTTGGGCAACTGGTCAACCGGACACCTGATCTGCCATCGCCATCCACATGCCTCGTACCCCGACTTCCGATAAAACGGCTCCCTAAATCCGTAGAGAGACGAAATCTCAGAACCCGCTTCCCGGCACAACCCAACAACCCCATCCATCATTTGCTGACCAATCCCTCCCCCGCGAAACTCCGGAAGCGTTGCAACCGCCCCAATCCCCGCACACGGCACCACCTGCCCGCGCCAAAATGTCGGATAGTCACAAACTATAGCCGCAAAACCCGCCACTTCACCTACAAACCCAATCACAAACCGATGGAAAGCCAATGGCGTCATCCGTTCTTCAGGAAAAACATCCGCGCCGTACACCTTTTGCCAAATTCGCAAAGCCAGCGGATAATCCGCTGGCTCTGCCCATCGAATCGAAATCTCCCCAATCACGGCTATATGGGTAAGACTTCCGTTTCCTTGTTAACGTTCAACACAAAGCAACTGTGGATCTTCCCCACCGCCTTAATCGAAGCGAGTCGTTCCTTCAGTATCCGTTCGTAATCATGCATATCCTTCGCTACGATCCTGAGCATGAAATCGTAATCTCCGCTGACGTGATAGCAGGCCAAAACTTCCGGCACTTCCAAAATATTTTCGATGAACTGATCAATCGGCTGATCCTGATGCATAGAAAGACTTATCATCGCGATCACATCCAGAGTGAATCCGAGTTTCTCTGCGTTCAAGCGAGTGGAATACCCCTTCACATAGCCCGCAGTTTCCAATTTACGCACCCGCTGCAGCATCGACGGCGGCGAAAGCCCAATCTTCCGCGCCAAATCTGCATTCGAAATCCGGCCATCTTGTTGCAAAAGTTTCAGTATCTGCCGGTCTGATTTGTCAAGTCTTTCTTTCACATGGTTCCTTTGAGAGGTTTATTAGTAGCAGTATAGTGAAATGTCTTCCTGGGGCACAATACCACCAGCGAAGAACAGTTTAGATAAACTCCGCCCATGGCAGCTCCTGCACAAACTGACGTCCGCTGGGATCTCACCCCATTCTACACTTCCGTTAACGATCCCGCGTACGCCAAGACCCTCACGGAACTTCCCGATCTCCTTACGAAAATCGAGGCCCTCCTTGATTCCCTCACCCCAAATCTGTCCGCGGAGCAACTCAAAAATTTCCTCACCGAATTTGAGGAGACCTACAAAACCTATCGTCTCATTTCATCCTATACAAGTCTTGTCGTGAGTGCCGATGCCAACGACAACGATGCACAAAAGGCCCTCAGTTCCCTCCAGTCCATCGCAACCCGATCTGAAAAATTTTCTCGCCGATTCGAAAGCTTCATCGGAACCCTTGATCCAAAACTGTGGGAAAATGCACCCGAGTTAGCTGACGACAAATTCCCCCTCAACCGAATTCACTCATCCGCCAAACATCTCCTCTCACCTGAACTCGAAGCCCACACCGCCGATCTCGAAGAATTTGGATCAACCGCATGGGAAAGACTCTACGACGATTTCAGCAGCAATATCCAAGTCGACTTGAACGAAAAGTCCGTACCCATCTCCGCGATTCGCGGTTTGGCATATGACACGAAGGCTGACACCCGGGCCACTGCCTTTGCGGCAGAACTCGCCGCTTGGAAAGCGAACGAAATCCCTCTCGCCGCCGCCATGAACAGTATCAAGGGCGAAGCTTCTCACCTCGCCGCTCTGCGAGGATGGCCCGAGCAACTCGATGTCACCCTGCACTACTGCAACATGGATCGAGCAAGCCTCGAAGCCATGCTCGAAGCCGCGAAAGACTCCTTCCCAGATTGGCGACGGTATCTAAAAGCGAAAGCAAAGCTCCTCGGCCACACCAACGGACTACCATTCCATGATCTCTTCGCCCCCATCGGCGCCGATACCTCCTGGACTTGGCAACAAGCCGAATCTTTTGTCGAAGAAGGCTTCCGCGCCTATTCCGACAAACTCGGCGATTTTGCAAAGCTCTCATACAACGAAAACTGGCACGACGCATTCCCTCGACCGGGTAAGCGAGACGGAGCATTCTGCGCTGGCGTCACCCCAGGTGTTAGCCGAATGCTTCACAACTTCAAAGAGAGCGTTAACGGAGCCATGACCCTCGCCCACGAGCTTGGTCACGCCTATCACAACCTCTGCCTGGAAAACCGCACCGGAATCCAAAAGCGCACACCGATGACCCTCGCCGAAACCGCTTCAATCTTCTGCGAAACCATCATCAAACGCAAAGCAATTTCCGAATCAACAGGCGATGCCAAACTGGCAATCCTCGAAGCTTCACTCCAAGGAAGTTGCCAAGTCACCGTCGATATCACCAGCCGGTTCCTATTCGAATCTGCCGTCATAGAAAAACGCAAAGTGCGCGCCTTAACTCCAGAAGAATTCTGCGACCTTATGCGCCAAGCCCAACTCGACACATACGGCGACGGACTCGACCCTGAAAAACTACACCCCTACATGTGGGCCGCCAAACCCCACTACTACAGCACTTTCGCGTTCTACAACTTCCCGTATATGTTTGGCCTTCTCTTTGCTCTCGGTCTTTACCGAATCTACCAAGAATCCCCCGATGGATTCCACGAGCGCTACGACAGCCTCCTCTCTCGCACGGGAATGGCCATGGCTGCCGACCTCACCCAAGAGTTCGGAATTGACATCACCCAAAAGTCTTTTTGGGCAGGCTCTCTCGCCGTTCTTCGCGACGATATCGACGAATTCTGCAACCTCGTTGGCTAAGAACGTTTAAACGGGAGGGCGTCCTTACTCCCTCCCGTGTTAATATTTTTTCTCCATAACGAAACCCTAATCAATCCTTACCATTTTCATAACATTCCAACACCAAATTGAGGGCTTGGAGGAATCCAAGTCATCATGAAATCAAGAGCATTCACTCTCATTGAGCTTCTGGTCGTCATCGCGATCATTGCAATTCTTGCCGCCATTCTCTTCCCGGTCTTTGCGCAAGCCAAACAATCAGCAAAGGTCACTTCTTCACTGAGCGGAATCAAGCAAATGGCCCTCGGCCTCAACATCTACTCCGCCGACTATGACGACATGGCTGTCCACGACTACGGCACCAACTATCTCGCCGAAGATACTTGGGTTGGAGACATCTATCCATATGTCAAAAATCGAGGCATCTTCTTCGATAAGACTATTGCCGAGCCTAAGGGCACTCAAGACCCCGTCAATGGCGAAATTTTCCCTGACCCGTTCTATCCGGGATTCAATTACAAGTGGCAGTGGATCACCAACTTCTCCTTGAACGTAGACGGCTATTCCCGATACTTCGGCGGAACCGATTGTCTCACCGCCTTCTCCGGTAGTACCGACCAAGTTCGATCACTCTCCGGAATCGAAGATGTTTCCTCGCGCCTTGCCGTAACGCCAACCCGATACGCCAACCTCAACTACTCCTGGATGCGGTTCTATGCATATGACGCTGCTTGGCCAACCATGGATCGTTACGCAAGCGGATTCAGCTGGTACCAACTCGTCTGGGATGCTCGCCGACAATACGGCAATCGCTTCATCGGAGCATTTGCTGACGGCCACGCCGGTAAATTCGGTAAGGAGAAGTTCGTTGGATATTACGCCGATACCCCGAGCCAAAGCGAAGCAACCACAACCGCTCAATACTGCGCGGCGATGGAGCGAAATGGACGCTGGGCGTTCTGGGGTAAGCCATGGCAAGCAAACTAATCGCAGCCCTTACAGTTGCAGCGATCAGTTTCGTCATGATCGGATGCCAAGGTCAAGCAACTGACGACATGAAAGTCGATGCTCCGACGATGTCAGCCGATGAGCAAGCAAAAGTCGAAGGCGGACGCCACGACGAAGCTACTCAACAACGACTCGACAGCCGACCTCGATAACAGAAAAACGATCTAGTGCAATTCGCCCGGCTTACCCTCAAGCCGGGCAATTTTTTATCCCCCAACCTCAAACACCCACGGCCCAATGGTCCGAGGCAGCGTCCGCCCAGTCAAGAACCGACCCAGCTCATCCACCAATCCCACCGAAGCAATCCCCATCTTCGGATCGTGCCGAATATTCCCGCACCGAAGTCCAACGAACTTTTCCGGCCCAATCTGGACAATCCCAACTGCTCCACCCGAAGCCAAATCAACCGAAACCCCATCCAAACTCACTCGACCATTCTCAAATACAAACCCCGCCTGACTCCAAAGCGCCGCTGAAGCGGGAACTTGGCTCGGATCACCAACAATCAGCACACCGTTCAAATCATCTGGCAAGGCATCAAGCTTTTGCTCCGCATCCACCAAACCTGCCGGATCAAAAACACGCATCCTCCTCGCGCTCTCATTCCATCGATAACCCAGCCGCTCGCGCCTTGGCTGCAACAACCGATCAAACGGATCAATAGAAACCCGCTTCGCATCCCCCGCCCCTGCAATCCGCACGACCGCAACTCCTGCTTTATCCGGAATCACATCCACATACTCCTCTCTCCAATCCCCTTCCTCAACCCCAATTTCCAATTTGAAGCGGTAAGGCGCGCCTTCTTGTCTAATCGTCAAGACCAAGTCCTCGCCATCAACAACCGGGCCGTCAATTGCAACCGTTGGCCACCCCGTTCGCCGAATCCACTGATCAAAGAACCATTTCCACTGCGGACCGCAAATCCGTTCATAATCCCCCCAATCCCCTGCCGTCCCCACGGGATGCTGGGCGAGCCAAGCCTTCAATGTCCCGATCATTGCAGAGGTTCCCATTTCGAGTTCTAACTGCTGCAGAACCACACCTCCCTTGCCATATCCCAAAGTGCTCGCGAGACCACCTGTTTCTGCCCCTGCCGTCGCCACCAATCCTCGCTGATAAGCCGGAGAAGCAACCGCTGGATCTACAAAAGCTCTCCGCCTCGCCGCTCGATCACCAATACTCCCTTCTCTCGCATAGAGCCCTTCCGAATAAACCGCAAAACTTTCATTCCAAAACGAATCCAAATACGTATTTGGAATCACCCCGCCCCACCACGTATGGCTTGGTTCATGTGGATCCTCATCTGGCAACCAACCCGTCCCATAAGTCGCGTAGCTATAGGCTTCCAATGCCCCTCCCCCATAGAGCGGTGTATCCACCGCCCCGTATTCTCGATAAGGATGAGGCGATAAACTCCCAAAGAACTTCAGCACCGGAACAACAAACTCCAACTGATCCGCTCGATCCTGATCCGAAAGCACTCGGCTGACTACAAAATATCGAATCCCGTCTACCGTCCGCTCAGATGACTTGAAATCCCCCGCACTATAACTAAAGTAACTGACCGGAACATCGTTTCGGTAAGTCACCGTCTTCATCCCCGCCCCATCATCCACACTCGCAACCAAATCCCCCTGCCCAACCACAACCCAGTCGCTGGGCACTCGAGATTGCGTCGTCAAAGTTGCCGGCAACCGACCAATACTCGGCCACCAGTAATCGTTTGTGAGCATCACTTCCCCGTCCACAATCGCCCCCGCAAACCGTGGACGATTCACAATTCCAGAATAAACCATCGAATACGAAAATTCTCGACCCTCCCCAACTGGCAAGCTGACCACCCCGCCCCCCTGCCGAAATGGCACCGGGCCACCCCGATCATCAAAAACCGCCTTTACTTCGTAGTTATTCGCCAGACGAACAAAAAACGCATCCTTCGCCCCCGCAACATTCTCAAATTTGACCGTGGCCTGGACATCCACCCTCTTCTCTGACGTCTCAAACCCCAACTTCATATTCAAATCTCTAACCAAGACCCCCCTCGTATCTCGCTCATGCACCAAGCGGGTCAGAGTCCGTCCATCCCACTCAAAAACCTGATCCCCATAATCCTGCGAAGTTAAAGCGGTGTGAAACACCACAAACCGACGTCCACCCACAAACTCCTTAATCTCGCTCGCCTTCCACCCATAGCGCCCCACTCCAAACGCACCTTGGCCCCGCAGAAATGCAAACTTCCCCGCCAAACTCGGATCCGCCGCCCCCTCAATCGCCGCTACGTCGCGCTTCTCCGCCCATTCATTGAACTCGTCAATTGTCGCCGCCCGCAAATCTCCCGCAATTCCCACAACCAGAAGCAAGTTCAACATCAGGTCAATTGTACGCACGTCCCACCACGCATTGCACGACTTCCAAAAAATTGCCATAATATCAAGCGCGTGGCGACGTAGCTCAGTTGGTTAGAGCGAACGGTTCATACCCGTTAGGTCATCAGTTCAAGTCTGATCGTCGCTACCAAAAAATAAATTTTTGAAAAAAATGCTTTGTTTTCCAACTTACCGGCGTATACTCAAACAGATCGTTCCTCCAAATGATCAACTCGTACATACAAAACATGCCATTCATTGCCCCGGTGCTTGCATCGGGGCTTTTTCATGTTTACTCCAGTGCCATTTTTAGCTTGGAAATAACACCCGCGGAATCTTCTCGGATTTAGCCACTTTCGCTCAACGCCGTTTCGATTGAATGATTCAAACTTGGACACTCCCGTTGAATCTCCTTCAGTCTCTCCGTTGCCCATTCATGACCACAATCACGAAGACAGCTCAATATCCCAATCTCTGCTTCAACTGTTTTCTCAGTCTTGTGGGCATCAAGCAAGAACGACTCCGCCCGATCGCGGTCAGCGTCATATGTAGCAACATACGCCCACTTTCGCCCAATTCTATTTTCTTCTTGCCGCGCCATTTTGCACAAAATCCCAAAATATCTCTTCCCCCCAACCGAAGCGAGCGACGAGTATGCAGCACAACGTACAACCCAAGACTCATCACCGCACGCTTGTTTGAGCGCCAAAATGTCTGCCCGAGTTCCATAGCGTCCAAGCGCCTCCGTCGCGTCATTTCGGATCGTCTCATCACTATCAAAAAGTAAGTAGCGTGCCACAAGCCTCAAAACGCTTCGAAGCGAACTCGAAACCCGTTCACTTGTATCAGCCAAATCAACTAAATCATGCAAGTAGCTGAGTCGAGCCGAACCCAGCAATCTGTCGACGTTCAGGTTCATGACCGACACAACTCCGCAAATCGCCCCATCACCGCATCCAGCATCTCCTCCGTCAACCGCCCCGTAAACGTATTCTGCTGACTCGGATGATAGCATCCCAAAACCGTAACTTCCCTCCCCTTTGGGGAGGGAATGAGGGTGGGGTCACCCCGATCATAGTTGTTAAGATCAGACAGTGAGGTACGGGGAACAGACACTTCCACCCCATGCCCAAACTTCGGCCCCCGAACGC
>PNMZ01000003.1 GCA_013823945.1 bacterium
TGTGCGGCGGATCCAGACGATTGAGGAGTGGGCGAGGCAGGCGTGCGGGGCGGATTTGGAATGGGCGATGGGGATGACGTGGTTGTACGGGGAGTTGTGGGGTCAATGGCGGTCGAAAGTTCGGCGGAAGTTGTTCACGCCGATTCCGGAGCCGATGGTGGCGAAGGTGGAACCGAGTCAAGTGGCGCGGGCGCAGGTGGCGGGGTTGCCAAGTTATGGGAAGATCACAGAGCAGGAAAGGCGGGCGATTGCGGCGCGGATGGGGGTGGGATCGTGAGTTCAAAAAGGGGCCTTTTTTGCAAAAATTTGCAGAAGGGGTTGACAGCCTGCTTTGAAATGTTGGAAGATAGTGTAGATTTACGTTTTGAGTCGATGACGCAGGCGTTAATGACTAAGCCGGTGAGCCAGATGGTTCTCCGGCTTTTTTGTAAGCCATTGCATGAGGCAAGCAGGGCCGACCTTTCCTCAGGGTTGGCGGGTGGGAAGAGTGTCTGAAGATGAGAAGGGGTGCGAAGTTCATGCGATGGTGCGCGACGGAAGGCATGCGATGTTCACGAACGATGAGATGATCAAGTCAGCTCATAATGCGGAGGGGTGGAGAAGGTGAGTTCAAAAAGGGCCCTTTTTTCAAAAGATTGCAAAAGAGGTTGACATGGAGTAGGTGGGGGTTGCATCATAGTATCACGCGTTGATTTAGTGAGTGACGCTAGAAGCCGGTGAGCCAGTAGGTTCTCCGGCTTTTTTGTAAGCCATTGCATAAGGCAGGCAGGGCAGATCCTTCCCCCTGGGTTTGCGGGTGGGAAAGGTGATTGAAGATGAGAAGGGGTGCAAAGTTTATGCGATGGTGCGCGGAGGAAGGCATGCGATGTTGACGTATGGTGAGATGATCAAGTCAGCTAATAATGCGGAGGGGTGGAGAGGGTGAGTTCAAATGGGCCCTTTTGTGCAAAAGAGTGCAGAAGGGATTGACACAGAGTATGAGGGTGTTGCATCATAGTAGTACCTTTCGGTTTCGAGTCGATGATTCAGCCAAAAGGTGTAAGCCGGTGAGCCAAATGGTTCTCCGGCTTTTTTGTAAGCCATTGCATGAGGCAAGCCGGGCCGACCTTTCCCCAGGGTTGGCCCATTTTATTTTCCGGGAGTGGAGATTTGATGAGTCAGAGTCGCATTTGCCTGGATGCCGGGCACGGAATGAGCAACGTGGTTGCGGGTCGGTTTGAACCGGGAGCGGTGGCCGGAGGCGTGCGCGTAGCAGACATTGCGCTCGATTGGGCGAACGAGATAAGGCGAATTCTCCCAATTGTTTTCTGATGGATAGTAGCTAAACTGTATTGCTTAGTATCACCCACCCAAACTGCTCGAAGGTTTACTAACGCAAATTCTAGGAAATTAAACTCGACATCTCTCTGGTTATAGTTTGCTGCTAAATTTCATATCAATGTACCCACTTCGGAATGACATTGTTTAAAAGTACTTTGACTTCATGGTGAGTGGTGTGTTGACAACGATTTGAATGGTTTACAAATGGAACCATTCGAAAATGGCAAGAGTGAAAAAAAAATGAGCAATAACGATCCAAAACCCATTGGAACAGATGCGCAAGGGGCATGTGTTTATTTGGGCTGTTCAGACTCGATGTTTAAAGAGTTAAGAAGTCGTGGATATATACCAGTCGTTCGCAAGAACTGGTATTCGTTTGACGACCTAGACCTCGCCATGAGTCGGCTTCGCAACGAAAGAGACGAAGGAGTAAAACGAGTTCGACATGAAGTTACCAACAGCATATCCAGTCAAAAATCGCCCAGGACTCTGGGCAGCGAAGGGGGTCGATCTGACTACCCTAAAACGAAAGACATACTACGCAAAATGCCCTGAAGAAGCAACACGATTGGCGTATAGATCGTTCGCCATAGAGCAAGAATATAAGCTGTTCGATTTCTATAGCAGAGTCTATTTGCCAACAGTAAAGCACCGGAGTGAGAATTGGCTAAACCAAATTGCGTGGACAATGGATCGCTATGTTCTCCCCAGGTTTGGAAATCATGACATCCGTGAAATCAAGAGAGCGGAACTCCAGCAGTTCTTCAATGTTCTGGCGTCAACTCTGAAGCCAACGACGGTTTCTAAGATGAAAATTGTTTTTTCTGGCGTGCTGCGTCTTGCAATAGCTGATGAACTTATCCAGAGTAATCCAACTGAGTTTGTACGGCTCAGGGAGCCCCGACGGGAGGAGAAGACTGTCCTGACCCTCGACGAACTTCGCCGACTTATTGAGGCATCGCCTGACATTATTCGGCCCTTTGTCTTGCTCACCGGATGTTGCGGGCTTAGGCGCGGCGAGGCGTTGGGCGTTACTAAAGGGGCCATTAGTCGAGCAGGCGTCTTGAGTGTCCGGCAGCAAGTACAGCAACTCCGTGGTGGGGCCATCATATCACCCAAGCTAAAGACAGAGAACAGCTATAGAGAGATCCCTTTACCTACGGGATTGCTCAATCAGCTATTGGGAGTGAACTCTGGAAGCAATATCTGGGTGTGCTCAGACAGCAATGGCGGTGGGTTTCTCAAACCGACACTGATTTTGAAAAAACTTACTGAGGCTTGCACCCTTGCGGAAGTACCTAGAGTATCACCTCATGAGCTCCGACACACATTTATATCGCTGATGGACAATGATATAGAGGCACCTCGGACGGTCGTCATGGCTCTAGCTGGTCATGCTCCGCAGTCTACGACTGATGGGTATTCCCACGTTAAAATCGAACAAAAAATCAGGTGGATGAATCGTTTTTGGGATCAGATCTCTACAGTTTGTGTCCCAGAACAGTGGGCTACAAGGGCCTAAATGGTAGGTTCAATTGAACCGAAGCGGATATTTGGTGCCCAGGAAAGGACTCGAACCTTCACTCCCTTGCGAGAACTAGTACCTGAAACTAGCGCGTCTACCAATTCCGCCACCTGGGCACAGGGGATTCAAATATACCCGCTCGATCATCGCAATTCGACTGAACTTTGGGGCTAGGGAAGGAGCGCGATGGTCTTGCGATCGGGGAGGGGTTTGTCTGAATCTGCGCTCACAATAACGGCACAGATGAACTTTCCTTGAGTTGCTATATCAATCCGGGCGTGGCGTTTGTCGCTGACTTTGATACTCTCGAAAACGTGGATTCCTTCGACTAACTTAGCAACGGGTTTGGGTTCGGATTTGAGCCATTCTTGGTAGCCTAAGGCGGTCAGAAGGCTCTCGGCGGTGATTTGAGAGGGGTTGTCTGAATAGAGTGCGATTTCGGCGGTGGCGTACCATTCAGATTCGGAAATGCTCCCGATATATCGTCCAGTTTGTTCCTCGGAGGGGCGGACTTCTGTATTCGCTGATGCCGGTTTGTTGAGCAGAAATCTGAATGGTGCGCCAAGTAGCGTGTAAGGCCCGATCGTGCCAATAAGGGCCTTGGGCGTGTGGGTTAATGAGTCTGATTTGAGTTGAACAGATCGAACGGCTTTAATTGCATTTGTGTAGTCATCGCCGCCAATATAGGTCAGCCAAGTGATCTCGTACGCTTTGGATTCTGTGCTCAGGGCAGCTGACACGTGATAGGTGTTGATTGGGCGTTGGGCGACATCTCTAGTGAGGGCACTTCCGACTAATACGACCATCGGTAGCCCGTTGATTTCGGTAAGTTCGGTCTTGAAAAGTTGGCCAGAGAAGCCTTGGCGGGTTCGGTTAGCGCGGTCATGGAGATCGCAGATGAGTTGGGGGGTGGGTTTGTTTTCGAGCTTGGCGAGGTCAGTTTCGACCACGCTGATGACTTGGGTGATGGCCCCTGATGCGGTTTTGACTTCGGCGACCCATGCGCGAAAGTTGGATTGTTCGGGCTGGGCTTTGAATTCGTGTTCTGTTTGAATGAGCAGTTCGCCGAATTGTTGATGTGAGTTTTGGGCCAAAGCCAATGCGAAGACGAAAGAGAGCACTAATCCTACTGACGTTTGAGAATGCGGCTTTGCCCTCTGAATTCTTCGCGAGTGGGAATGTTGACTGAATCCACTTTTTAAAGAAAGTGTTTGGAGTTAGGGCTGGGTTTTGTTAAGCTGAGGTTAGGGTTCGACGCTTGCGCGGAAAGCGGGGGCGCCTGACCTTCCAACGGAGGAAGAATCAGTGAAACAATACACACCCGACAAAATCAGAAACGTGGCTATTGTAGGCCACGGCGGTGCTGGCAAAACGATGCTGGTGGAACATATGCTCTTTACCGCCGGAGCGACCGACCGAGTGGGAACCGTAGAAGCGGGAAACACGCAGAGTGACTATGATCCGCTTGAGATTCGGCGGAAGATCAGTGTGAACGCGAGCGTCACGCCACTCGAATATCACGATCACAAGATCAACTTGATTGATGTTCCGGGATTTCCGGATTTCGCTGGAGATCTGAATGCGGTGGCGGAAGTCGTTGGCTCGTTCATTTTCGTATGCGAAGCAAAGGCGGATTTGGATGTGGGATTTGATTTGGCTTGGGAAGTTGCCGAGAAGCACGGACTGGCGAAGTGCATCTACATCAATAAGCTTGAGCGAGATAACGCTGACTATGAAGGATTGATTGATACGCTCCACCAGCGCTACGGGCGGCGAATTGTAAACGTCCAGATTCCGATTGGTCGTCAAGCATCTTTCAGCGGTGTGCTTGATCTTGTCCAAATGAAAGTCTATAAGGGTAAGGACCGCGGGGAGATCGTTGAGGATATTCCAGACTCGATGCGAGCTGAAGCAGATGAGCGCCATGAGAAAATGATGGAAGCTGCGGCCGAAGGAGATGACGAATTGGCGATGAAGTTCTTGGAAGGTCAGGAGCTCACTCCAGATGAGGTCGAACACGGGTTGCTCGAAGGAACGAGAAAAGGTGCCGTCGTTCCGGTGTTGCTCGGCTCGGCCCACTCGGGAATTGGCGTGGCGACTTTGCTCGATCGGATCATTGGGGAACTGCCTTCACCGGTTTATAAGCCGATGGATATCAACGGTGTTCACTATGAAGAAGATCCAAATGGGCCATTGATTGCCTATGTTTTCAAGACCACGGCTGACCCTTACGTTGGGAAATTGAACTACATTCGGCTGTTCTCGGGGACTTTGAAGGTTGATGATCATGTTCTGAATACGACAACAGGCGAGATGGAACGGGTTCACAACCTGTTTACTCCTCACGGGAAAAACCCAGAACCAATTGATAAGGTCGTGGCCGGGGATATTTGCGTTGTTGCGAAGCTCTCAGAAACTCGAACGGGGGATACGCTCTGCAACAAAGACAAGCCGGTCAAGATGTGGAAGCCTGACTTCCCCAATCCGGTTTATCGAGTGGCGATAACGCCTGTTTCAAAGTCGGACGAAGATAAATTGGGTTCGGCGATGGAACGTCTGCTGGATGAAGATCCCACTCTTCGATACACGCGCGATGCGGAATTGCACCAGGAACTCTTGGAGGGTCTGGGTGACATTCATATTGATACAACGATTGAAAAATTGAAGAATCGCTTTGGTGTTTCAGTGGAGACCGGCGAGGCAAAGGTGCCTTATCGGGAGACAATTCGAGGTTCGGCTAAGTCGCAAGGGAAGTTCAAGCGGCAATCAGGGGGTAAGGGCCAGTACGGTGATTGCTGGCTGGAATTGGAACCGATGCCTCCTGGATCGGGATTTGAGTTTGTTAACAAAGTTGTTGGCGGCTCAATTCCCAAGAACTATATTCCAGCGGTGGAAAAAGGCGTGATTGAAGCCATGACCAAGGGTTCACTTGCGGGCTATCCGGTGGTGGATATTCGAGCAACGGTTTACGACGGTAGCTACCACGATGTTGATTCTAGCGAGGCGGCGTTCAAGATGGCTGGACAGCTTGCGTTTCGCGCGGCGACGGATCAGGCAAAACCCGTGCTCATGGAGCCGATCATGAGGCTCGAAGTGGATGTGCCCGATGAATCGGTTGGCGATGTGGTCGGTGATCTGAATACGCGTCGGGGTCATATGTCAGGAATGGAACCGTGTTCGCCAGGCAAGACCCGGATCATGGCGGAAGTGCCGATGGCGACGATGATGCGGTATGCGCTTGATTTGCGTTCGTTGACGAAAGGGCGCGGGATGTTCCGGTCGGAGTTTGCTCGCTATGCCGATGTCCCAGCCCACGAGGCGGAACCATTGATCAAAGCTCATGCGGCGGCGCATAGTCATGCAGAACTGCATTAGTTGAAGTCGCGCCCCTGGCTCTTTTGAGCCAGGGGCTATTTGTTTATCTGAGATATCCGCGAATCGGAAGAAGGGTTGATCCAGCTTGAAGGATTCGTCCGACCGGACCTTCTGGGAATTCCATCGCAAGGAGGGGAAGGATTGTTAAGGTCGCGGCGAAAAGAGCCAAGGTTATGAGATTGAACGGAAGAACTGTGTAAAGAAATGCGGTGAGCAAACCTCCGATTAGCCCCAAGATGATCGAGGGCCATGTGTAAACGTAAGGTTGGAGGCCGAAGAACCAGCCGTAGAAGAGACCGATCAGTCCGAGGCTGAGGAATCGGGGCAGTTGACCGGGAAGATTGAGTTGAGAGAAGACAACGAATCCGCCATCGGCAGCGATGGGGAACAGGATGCCAAGGGCTACGGTTTGGAGGAGGAATGGAAGGTCAATCGGAACGGCAGCGACGCCAGCCCGGCGGTTTATTCGATTGATGAATAGCCGACCGAGAAGAGGGAGACTTATGAAAAGGGCGGCAAGAAGAATAAAGTGTTTGAGGAAGGTCAAATTTTTTCTTCTCCAGTTGGGGATTTGGGTTTGGCCGCAGGAGCCGTAATCTCTTTGTCCGATGGTGCAGGGACGGGCGTTGCGATCGGGGCAGGACCGCCAACTCGGACATCGGTTCGCTTGGGTGATTTGCCGGAGCGGTAGCCGATCTTTACTTCTTCATCATCGTTTGCGAAAGGTTGACCAGGTCGTTTAAGCTCGAGATTGACTTCCCAGCCAATTGTCATGGTTTTGAGTTTTTCGGCGAGGCGTCGGAATGTGGGGACGAGTTGGTCGCTTTCTGAAACAGAAATGACTTCGGTCGAGAGAGTGCGGAGGGCATCGAGATCGGGCGCAGGGCCGAGCGCGATAGTGATGAGGGTTATGCCGCTTTCTTTAACCTTTTCCGCTAGTCCAGGGGGAACACCGCTGTTGCTTTCTGTGTCACGACCATCCGTGAGGAGGACAGCAATTTTGGGTCGATCTGCTGGTTCGCCAGCCATCCACTCCACGGAATCGCCAATGACCCGATAGAGGGGGGTACCGGAGTTCTCGTTGGATTTGAGTTTGTTGAGTTCCGCTTGGATTGAGTCAGGCGTGCCGAAGTTTTTGAGAATCGCCGGGGGTTCGACGCGAGGGATGCGATAGCCGGGCATTGGGTTCAGACGGGGGAATGTAGCGAGGGCGACTCGGTCTTCTCCCGAGAGGACGTCTAAAAGAGCTTTGACGGCTTCAATCCGTTTGTAATCCCGGTCAGCGGCAGGGAGCCAATCATCGTTCCATGGGCTTGGAGGGGAAGGTTGAACCATACTGTAACTGTTGTCGAGCAGCAACATGATGGATTTGCCTCGCTCGTCACGGGTAGTTTCTGTGATTGGGTTGACATCAAGAATGCGGATAGTGACGTCCTTGGTCAGACTCACAAAGCTGAGGCGGTCAATTTCTTCTTCGGGGACGCGAAAATTGACTTTCCGCGTGTAAATCTTCTTGGGTTCTTCGCGGACAATTTCTGGCTTGGTTTTGTTGGGATCATTTTTTGCGATGACTTCCGGCATCAAGACGCCTTCACGCCCGGCCTTGTTGTAAATACTCGGGGATGCCCCGGCATTGACCGTGGTGACCGTCAGCAAAATGACGGCGGCGACCCCGAGAATGACGCCTCCACGAACGAGCCAGGGGTTGGGAATCATAGTTGTGTGCCTTTATTTGATATACGCCCGGTTCGATTTGGGTTTGCTTCCGAGGTTTTTGAACTCTGTAGCAACTCCGCGAATGGTGCGCAGGGCGCGGGCTCGCTGCTCTTGGGCTTTTGTGCTTTCGGGATTCACAGCATCGAGCTGAGCCATGAAGGTTTGCCAAGCATCCTGGGCGTGGAGGGCGAGGGTTCGACCTTGGGCGAGGGCGACTTCGTCGTTATAGCGTTTGAGGGCGATGAGGTAGGAATCGCGCAGTCGTTCTTTGTCCGAGCCAAGGGGTTCTTGTTGGTGGCGCAGAATTTTGTAGGTGACGAAAAATTCGTATGCAATCACTGTTCCGACAAACAGGAGGGCGAGTCCACCGGCGGCCATAGCTGGATTTTCAAGGTCTTTACTGGAGGCGAGAGCTTGAACATCAACGGTGAAGAACGAGAACAGTGAACCTACGAGGGCAACGGACATAATGACCATCAAAGCAACGGTCATTTTTCTGCCTAGCATCTGACCTGCTGTGCGAGCCTCCCTAAACGATTCACCAGGGGCAAGGGAAACGATCATCATCATGATGAATCGAGTCATGAACGTGATTCCGTAGCTGAGTGCGATTGCCAAAAGAATCGCTAGGGGGGTTCGAACAGTGTCAGACGGACTCAGCGGCGCGACCAACGTTGACGCGAGCGGCATGAGGAGATAGGTTTTCAGGATTATTGCAACGAAAAGAGCGAAGAAGCCTCCAGTCAATTTCTTCGTTGTATCGTGACTGTGCCCAAGAGCGGCAAGATAGACTTTTTCTAGGCCGACGGCGTCGGCATATTTTGGAGCTTTGACGCGACCACCGATGCTGCGGCAATCTTCGATAAATTCGGCGGCTCGGGCCGCGAATCCGCCATTCATTTGCTCATCGCGTTGGAGTGCCTCATGCGATGCATGCCACTGCTGGGTTAAGCGTACGTAGGCTTGAAGAAATTGCTTGGCTTCCCAGACGTGTCGCGACATGAATCCCATTTGCATCATGTCGTTTTCGACAGTTGCCGCGAGTTCGTCTCGCTCGGAATCGGTGACGAGTCGGGGTTGTTCTTGGGCGAGTTGCTGTTCGGGGTTCGGGCGCGAAACGATGCGCTCGCGCACGGGCGGGACGGGGATGGCGGGCGGTCGATCGAACGTTGTGCTCATACTTGTTTACTCGGCGGCAGATTCGGTTGCTGCGGGGGTTGTGCTTGCGATTTGGCTTTGGATCGCACTTTTAGCTTGATCAAGTTTCGGGCCACCATTCTCTAAAGTGATATCAAAGAACTGTTTTTGGGCCTCGCCGCCCGTTCCCATGACGAAACGGTCGCGAACGACACTGTCGAGAGTAGTGAGTTTGGTGGTTCCGTCGGCGTCGAGACCGATGAAGACGAGGGTCGTCACATTGGGCATATCGCGAAGGACTTCGGTTTCTTTGCCGAGGACGGATTGGTCGTCTTCGAATCCTCCATCGGTGACGAAAACGCCAATGACTTGGGCTGATCCGGCGCGAGTGGCTTGGGTTTGGAGATCACGAAATGCGACGGCAAGATTGGTTCCCTTGATCCCTTTGTCGTCATCGTTGGAGTCTTTGACATAGTCATCCATGATTCCAGTGAGGTTTGGCAGACTTGAAACGGTGGTAGTGATTTTTTTGCACTCTTGGGAGTACCAATGCAGGGTGACCTCTGGTGCATTAGGATAGAGGTCGAGTAGTTGCATGACTTGCTTGCTGATTTCTGGGCGGAGGTCTTTGGCGGAGCCGCTTCGATCAAGATAGACATGCATCACAACACCATCGGTTGTGGGTTGAGTGGGGGCGAAAGTTTCTCGGGTGACTTGATCTTTAACTTGATCAACGGCTCCACATCCGGTCAGGGCGAACACACACCCAAGGGCCAACATCCATCCAACGCGTTTCACACCCCAAGATACGCCATTTTGGGGGGTGAGTTGCACCCGTAATTGTGACAATTTCGGCGAAATCGGGGATTTTTGTCTCATGGTTGTGATGGTTTAACGATTGTTAGACGGAATTGATTCCATCGAATTGAGTTTTTGAGGCCTGGTAGGATTTGAAATGTGGCGAAGGGCAAGACGATCGTGAGCAAAACTGGAGTACGAGCCGTGCACAAAGAAATGATGCGGAAGTACGGAATTCGATCTGAGATTTGCTTTTTTGCACAAGACTGGGAGGATGGATACAACGTGGGTGGTCTATTTCGCCTCGCTGATGGATGCGGGGCGAGTGAGATCATTTTGACGGGAAAGACTCCAAAGCCGGAAGAAAATCCGATGATTGCGGTGACGAGTATGGGTCAGCATCGTCGCATTCGTTGGCGGCACTTTGACCGGCATGATGATGCGGTCGCTCAACTCAAGAGTGAGGGTTGGAGTTTGGTGGCGGTGGAGATTGCGGAGGGGGCAATCGATGTGAATGAGTATGTTTGGCCAGAAAAAGTTTGCTTGATTTTGGGGAATGAGGGTGGTGGAGTTTATGGGAATGTTATGCAAGAGTGTGATGGATCAGTTTTTATTCCAATGTTTGGCAAAGGGCGAAGTTTGAACGTGACGAGCGCGGCGAGTGTGGTGGCCTACGCAGTCGTTTTTGGATCATCGAAGGTAAAATAGGGGAGATGGATAAGGTGATTCGAGTGGTTTCGCCGGAGGAATCCGATCGGATTACCCGAGAGCGGAATCACGCGATGACTCCGGAGGAACGGCTTGCGGTTCAAAATCGCTTGATCATGATGTACTATGGAGACAATCCACCCCGATTGGAAAGAATTCTTACGATTGCTCGTCGAGAAAAACGTTGAATTTCTCTTGGTTGGCGGTCATGCAGTTGCGATTCATGGCTACCCTAGGTTCACAAGCGATTTAGATTGTTTTTTCGGAACCGCGCAAGAAAACTGTGAAAAGTTGAATCAGGTTCTTATTGAGTTTGGGTTTGGAGCTATTGAGATTGGCAAGCTCAAATCCAAGCCGCAGGTTTTTATGCTTGGAAGAGAACCGTTTAGAATTGATTTGTTAAATGATATTGATGGTGTCGAATTTGACCAAGCTTTTTTTAACTCCATTTTCGCCGACTTTGGAGGAATCCAACTGAGAGTGATCTCGAGAGATGACTTGATGCGGAATAAGCGGGCTTCCGGTCGAAAGAAAGACTTGGCTGATTTGGAAGAACTCAGTTGAGCTCTTTGGCTCGATTCCAGAGGTCGTCCCATTCTTCGGCTGTCAGCTCGGTCAATGGTCGAGGCGAAAGCGATTCCATAGTCATGAATCGTTTTCGGAATCGTTCGACCATCGTGCGGAGTGCGTCTTCGGGGTCGATTTTGGCCCAGCGCGCGAGGTTGACGACGGTGAAAAGGAGGTCGCCGAGCTCGGCGGACTGATCTTCCGGTGAGCCTTTTTCTAGTGCGTCGCGGAACTCACCCTCTTCTTCCCGGAATTTTTCCCATACGCCATCGATGTTGGGCCATTCGAATCCGGCACGGGCGGCTCGTTTTGAAATTTCCATGGCCAACATGAGTGCGGGCATGGCGGAAGGTACTCCAGCTAAGGTTGATTCCTCTTTTTTCTTTTCGAGTTTTTCGGATCGCTTGATGGCGTCCCAATTTTTGAGAACTTCTTCCGGGGTTTCGGCTGAAACATCGCCGAAGACGTGGGGGTGCCGGCGAATCAGTTTTGAGTTGATCGCGTGCGCTACTTCATCGATGCCCCATTTGCCTTCTAATCGTTTGATTTGCGTGTGCATGAGGGGTTGGAGGAGCACATCGCCAAGCTCTTCGATCATGTCGGCTTCGTTTCCCTCATCAATGGCTTGAATCAGTTCGTAAGATTCTTCGAGCAGATATTTCTTGAGTGATTCATGAGTTTGGGCTTGATCCCAGGGGCAACCGCCGGGGCCGAGGAGTCGGTCTACGATATGAACGAGCCCGGCTAATCCTCCCGGGTGTTCAGTTTCTTGGGCCGGGATAACGAGAGGATTTGACGGCTCTACTTGAATTGATTGGCAATAGATGCGGCTGAGTTCAGTTTGGAGAAATTCGTGGTCAAAGTCAACGAAAACTTGATGGGCGCGTTGGTCGATCGTCAGGATGAGAGGCGAGTAATGAACTTGAAATGAGCCGGAAAGCTTTTGCTCTTGAAGGAGTGATTCGACGGAATCCGGCATGACAGGGGGATACCTCATCCGTGGGAGTTCTCGTTGGAGCTTTCCCACGGATGTGGAAGCGATTCTTAGTTTCCGCCGGACATCATTTGCTTGATGTCTTCGTCGAATGGACTCCCTTGGTATTCGATGCGGGCTTTTGCGCGCATTTCCGCCATCATTTTGCCCATATCGTTCCGGACGGCACCGCGATCGACCATGAGTTTTCGCCGGATTTTGCGCTTGAGAACGTCATCGAGTTTGATTACTTCTGCCGGAAGGATCGCTTCAACAAAGAGCTTCAACTCGCTGGTGGAAGCCTTGAGCCAGGATGTGGATTGCCCGGCTTTGAGACCGGTGACCAGGGTCTTAACCTCTCCGCCGAGACTGTCTTCGGCGATGTCTCCCATTTTCCCGTCATCAAATTTTGTTGAAACATCTACGCTGTGCTCGCGGGCAACGGCTCCGAAGGCTTTACCCGAGGCCAGTTCGGCATCAACTTTCTTTTTGAGATCATCGGAGTTCACGGCAATGACTCTGAGCCGGTATCGCTTGGGAAGAGTGAAGTCAGCTTTGCGATCTTCGTAGAACCGATTGATCTGAGCGTCGGCGATATTGATGCCCATGGTAACCAAATTGAACTCGGAAAGTTGAACTTTGAGGTCGTAGCGGAGATCGGCTTGGGTGAAACCGAGCATCGTGAATGCTTTTGAGTAATCAGGATTTTCTGCGATCCGAGCATTGAGCTCATCGGTGATTTGCTGCTCAGTTGGGAGGACATTTTTCTCCTTTGCGAGTTGGAGCATCAGCATTTCATTGATGAGTGTTTGGAGGGTTATGAATCCAGGCTGGAGAGTGATAAATTGGTTCCCAACTTGCTTACCGACTCCGGGAAGGACTTCCATTCGTTTGACGTAGTTGCCGCGGAGGATCGGTTCTCCATTGACAACAATCATCGGTTTGTCATCTTGCGCGGTGGCGAAACTGGTCAGTATCGCTACGGCGAGGGAGGCGAGTAGAAATCGTTTCATATGAGTTGTCCTAGCATTCTGACGAGTGTCTTGGTCGAAAGAATCAGGAGGTGGGCCAGAAAGTCCGGTGGTGCCATAATCCGGCGATGGTGAGCGATCCGCGCTGGTGCCCCACGGATGGGTTGGTGCGACAGTTAGCGGTTGAATTTGGTACTCCCCTTTATGCTATCGATGAGGCGAGTTTTCGGTCGAAAATCCGTGACTATCGGGCTTCTTTCTTGAAGTTCGATGCAGGTGCGGTTTTGACATTTGCGAGTAAGGCAAATTCTGTAGTGGGGGTTTTGAGAATCGCTCATTCGGAAGGGTGCCTGATTGATTGTGCCAGCGAAGGAGAACTGAGGGCAGCTTTGATGGCGGGGGTTCCAGCCAAAGATTGCCACCTTCATGGGAACAATAAATCACGCTCAGAGCTTGATTTTGCAATTGATCAAGAAATTGGTCAGATTGTCGCGGATAATCGCGAAGAGCTTGAGTTGATTCTGGATGCTGCGTCTGGAGCTGAGGTTGTGTTGCGACTTGCACCGGGAGTTTTGCCCATTACCAACGAGAAGATTTCGACAGGTCAGTCGGATACGAAATTTGGATTTTCGATCGATGATGGCGATGCAGAGAGGGCGGTGAAGTTTTGTATTGATTCGGGTCTGAATTTGGTTGGATTTCATTGCCATGTCGGGTCACAATTGCTTGATCCCGAGGCACAGATCGCAGCGGGGCAAATTTTGGCGGAGTTTGCGCGGAGCATGCATGATCGGTATGGATTTGATGTAAAGATATTGAATGTCGGGGGCGGACGCGCAGTTAGCTATACCGACGAACAACCAGTTCCGTTGGACGAATACAACGACCGTCTTGTTGGTGGCGTTCGAGTGGCCCTGGAGGGGAGTGGCTTGAGACCAGTCTTGGTTCAGGAGCCTGGGCGCTCGCTGATTGCAGAAGCAGGGGTGACGATCTACCAGGTGGGTGTGGTTAAGGATGTGGCTCGTTCAGGTGGCGGGAGAAGGCGATTTGTTGTCGTTGACGGTGGGTTAGCCGATAATCCTCGACCTGCATTGTACGGGGCTCGTTATGGAATCATTGGAGTTTCGGGAGATGGTCGGGAATTGGGTGAACTGAGCCCAGCTACGGTGAGCGGGAGACATTGCGAAGTTGACCAGCTTTTTGAGGATGTTGATTTGCCGAACGACCTGAGAGCAGGAGATTTTGTTGCAGTATTGACGACAGGAGCGTATTCCAGTAGCATGGCAAGCAACTACAACCGCTATCCTCGACCGATGACGGTTTTGGTGCGTGAGGATGGTAGGTTTTCTGTGTTGCAACGTGCGGAGAATTTTGAAGAAATGCTGAGTCGAGAAGTTTTGCCGGAGGATTTGAAATAGATGTTCGGAGATATTACGGTTGAATATGTGTTGGCGGCGCTTTCGGTAATTTTCTTGGCGATTGGGTTGCACGAGTATGCTCATGCAAAAGTGGCCGATCTGGCGGGTGATCCAACGCCTCGGCTTCAGGGGCGAGTTACTTTGAATTTGACAAAGCACTTTGATCCGATCGGGACGATGATGATTATTTTTACAACCCTAGCGGGATTTGGGATTGGCTGGGGGAAGCCGGTTATGGTGAATCCGAGCAAAATGAAGAATCCGAAATGGGATCATGTTGCGAGCGTGGCAGCGGGTCCGCTTTCTAATTTGTTGCAGGCAATGGTTTTTGCGGTTGTTTTTCGTTTAGTAACAGCGACAGTTCCTGTGATGGATCCGGACGGATTTCTTTACAATTTTCTTTTCCTGGGGGTCTTGATCAATATTTCTTTGATGCTGTTTAACCTGATTCCGTTTGGCCCGCTGGATGGTCATTGGCTCCTGGGCTACATGTTGCCGGAACCGACGCGCACTAAATGGTTTCAGTTCAATCGGGTACAGGGTGGGATGATCTTGTTGGGCGTGATCTTGATTGGGCAGTTCACGGGATTTAGCATTATCGGGATGATTATTCAAGCTCCGGCTACGTTCCTGCTGAAGTTTTTGCTTGGCGTGTGATGCGTGGTTTGGGCTGATTTTGCCCGAATCGGGATAATGGGGAGTTGTGAGCGAGAACAAACGAATTCTGAGTGGAATGCGAAGCACAAGCCCGAAGTTGCACATCGGGAACTATGAGGGTGCGTTGCGGAACTGGGTTCAGATGCAGGACGAGGGGTATGAGATGTTCTGCATGGTAGCGGATTGGCACGCGCTCACGACGATGGAGGGGAAGGAGTCGGGGCGATTTGCAAGGGAAGTCGCGAAAGATTTTATTGCTGGGGGGATTGATCCGGCGAAATCCGCAGTGTTTATTCAGAGCCATGTTAAGGAGCACGCAGAGTTTCATTTGCTATTGAGCATGATCACCCCGCTCGGTTGGCTCGAGCGAAATCCTACTTACAAAGAGAAGCAAGCGGACATTTTGGGAGTAGAACGGGAGCCGTACGGTCTGCTTGGTTACCCAGTTTTACAAACGGCAGACATTTTGCTCTATCGCCCAGTGGGAGTTCCGGTGGGTCGAGACCAAGCCCCCCATTTGGAAATTGGGAATGACATCGGTCAGCGATTCAATCGGTTGTTTGATGTTGAACTGTTTGAGCCGTACCAGTATTTGATACCCAAGGATGAGAATCGGGCGAAGCTGCCGGGGCTGGACATGCGGAAGATGAGTAAAAGCTACGACAACTGTATTTATTTGAGCGACACTGCGGATGAAACGGCCGCAAAAATCAAAAGTGCTTTCACGACTCCGACGAAGCTCCGAAAAGAAGATCCGGGTGTTCCGGAAGGTTGTGCGGTTTGTCAGTATTTGAAGCTTTACTCGCCGGATTGGGAACGTCAGTGGGCGGAGGATGTTGCGGGCGAGCGGGGCTGTTTTCAGAGCAAGAAGGAATTGACAGAGGTGATTAATGAGTTTTTGCGCCCGATGCGAGAGCGGCGCGCGGCATTGGACGATGGTGCGGTCGAAGAAATTTTGGTGGCCGGGGCGGAGAAGGCTCGGTCGGTTGCGGCAGATACGATGGATAGGGTTCGATCGGCGATGGGTTTGTATTAGAAAGGACTTGGCGTAGACTATGGCTATGGATCAGCAAGAAGAGTGGGTTCCGACTCCCGAGCAATTGAAACGAATTGAGCAAGGGGCAAAAGATATTCGTGAAGGCAAAGTTTATGGGGAAGAAGAGGCTCGGGTGGAAATACGGCGACGAGTTCGAGAGATGAATCGAATCGTAGACCATGATTCCGCATAATGACCCTTTCAGCTGTAGCTCTTGCCGATTTGGCCGAAATTGCATTCTATACCGAGCGGGTTTGGGGACATCGCCAATCGCTCATATATGAAGATTTTCTATTTGACCTCATGCATTGTTTGGAGTCGAAAGAGCTTTCGGGCAAACCGCTTCGATCAGTGCCCAATTGTTGGTACTACTTGGCAAGGTGGCCGGGTGCGGAACACGGACACTACATCGTCTTTGAAAGGATTGAGGAATCAATTTTTGTAAGGACATTGGTACATTCCGCATCAAATTTCAAATTCTAGAATCTAGCTTCGTGTGCCGGGTTTGGTGATTTCGATGTCTCGGAGCCAGTCGGGGATTTCGTGTTCAGCCCAGGATTCGGCTTCGACTTTGTAGCTGGCAAAAAGTGGAGCACCAAAGTCGATGTCGTTGGTTGCGCGGTCAATGAGGACGCCGACTCCGGCGATTTTTCCGCCGGCTAGGGTGATCGCTTGGGCAGTTTCTTGAACGCTCAGGCCCGTGGTCAGGACATCGTCTACAATAAGAACTCGAGCTCCTTCGGGGATTGAAGCGTTGCGGCGGATCATTTTCATTCCATCAACGCTTTCAACATAAATTGCGGATAATCCCATTTGGCGAGCAACTTCAAACGCAATGATGATTCCGCCTGTTGTGGGTCCGGCGACGATGTCAACTTGTCCGGCAAAGTGTTCAGCAATTTCTGTGCAGAGAGCTGACAGAGCTTTCGGATTTTCAAGTACGCGGAATTTTTCGAAGTAAATGTTTGAGTGGCGACCTGACGTTAGTTTAAAGTGACCTTTGAGAATGGCTCCCGAATCTTGAAGGAGCTGTTCGAGCATTTCGCGATTGTTCGTCATTTTTAGCCTAAGACAGAGAATGGACTAAGGTCGCGGATAACTTCGTTATTGTCGCCGAGGAGAACGATTTGGGGGGTGACTGGTTCATCGGCAAGAGCGAATGCGGCGATGATAATTCGGTCGCCTTTTTCAAAAAAGTGGGCGGCTCCACCGTTGAGTCCGATGACACCTTTTGGGCCAGAAAAGGCGTAGGTTTGGATGCGGGATTTGTGGTCAACAGCCCAGATATGAACAAGCTCGCCATCTTCAATTCCGACCGCTTTGAGCAGGTCAGCATCAATTTCGATACTGCCCACATAGTCGGGATTTGCGTACGTTATGCGTCCGTGGTGGAGCTTAGACTTCAACAAGGTTTTCAGTTGCATCTGCTTGATCCGTTTCCGGTTCGGTGGAGTTTGAATCTTCCGGATTTTTCGGAGTCTTCGGTCTATTTCGACGGTAAATCGCGCCGAGCGTTCCGCCGAGAGCCATGATACCGACCCCGTACCAGACGAGAATAGTCAGGGGCTTATAGAAAATTTGAACCGGGTAAGCCGGCGTCGTGTACTTGATGACCAAAGCGGCGGATTTATCGGCGGCGTTGATACTGTCTACATAGATGCCCAGACCCCGACCAATATCAACGACGGGCCGTTCCATTTCACCGGGGCCGAGGAGCTTGACGTAAGGTTTGATGACTTCTTCGCCAGCGGGGCTTGTGACGGTGAGGACGGTTGAGAATTTTGCCCCGAATGTTCCGGGTGTTCCTTCCGTTTCCATGCCTTGGTAGGAAATGAGTACGCGGTTGAACTCGGCACGCTGTCCGGGCAGAAGACTGACGGGTTCGCTCCCGCCAAAATCGAGAGTGCCTTCTTCTTCTATGTGAAAAGCACGAGCAACGACATAGAGATCATAAAGTGGCCACGAATGAATGTAGGGCCAGAGAAATTCTTGGGGTGAACCATCTTGTCCAGGAATGAAATAAAGTCCGGGGGTTGCGGTGAACTGATTTGGTCCTTTGCGGAAATTCATCCGCACTTTATTGTTGCGGTCTGCAAAGGTTGAGGTGTAGTCGAGCAGGTCTATATCGTAGCCGAAGGCCTGGATGGTCTTGGATTCGTGGACGACCCCCTCAAATTTTTGTTCTAACCCTCGGGAGAAGATCAATCCGGCCAATGTGAGGACTACTCCTAAGTGAGTGAGCATTCCCGCCGAAGACAGTTTGTTTTTACGAAAGAGCTGGATGCCTTTGGCGAAGTTTGCAAAAATGGCAAATGAACAAACGGCGAACAGGAAGAGCACCCACGGGGTCGTTGGAATTGTGGCCTGTCCTAGCAGCAGTTCGGTTGTTTTGGCGGGGTCGGCACTGCGACCAGGGAATCCGACAATGAAGCTTCCGAATGCGACTTCTCTACCCCCCCACTTAAGCCAAAGGAGGAGAAATCCGGTCGTGGCAATTGTGGCGGCGAGGCAATTGATCAAGAGACTGGCTTTGGATTTGAGGTCGGCTTTCCGCCACGTAAGGAAGGGACCAATTGCCATGAGGAAGACAATGGGGAGGAATGGAAATGCGGTGACGGTGTTGTAGAGGGATTCTTCGACCACCTTGGGGGACTGGCCTTGAAGAGACTGGATGAGAGGGACACTCATGCCGAATCCAGCGATCACCCCGACCAGAATGAGTAGCCAGTTACCGTAAGCATAAAAGGTGTCCTTTGTGAAAAAGCCTTCAATTTTTGGTGCGGGCGGGGCGATGGTCGCCCACCATTTCTTAGTTGGGAAAAGCACTGCAACGAAACCAATGAGTGCAGCGAATCCGAGGCCGGTGAGAATCCATAGGGCCGACCGATCCATTTGGGCGAAGCTGTGGACGCTGGTGTCGCCGAGGAATCCGCTCCGTGTGAGAAATGTGCCGTAAACGAATGTCAGGAATGGAGAAGCGGCGAGCGCAGCATTGCCTATGTGCCACTTGTTTCGGGCTTTTTGAACGATCATTCCGTGGACGAAAGCGGCAAGGATGAGCCAGGGAACAAGTGAAGTATTTTCAACCGGATCCCAAGCCCAGAATCCTCCCCATCCTAGGGTTTCATATGCCCAGAATCCGCCCATGCAGAGGCCAACTCCGGTGAGTGAGAGGGCAACAAGAGCCCACGGGCGCACTTGATCGATCCATGTGTCGAGGTCTCGGTGGAGCATGGCGGCAACCGACCAAGCAAACAATGCGGTGAGACAGCCGAAACCGAGAAAAATCGTGGGGGGGTGAATTACAACCCAATAGTTGAGCAGGCTGGGGGCCATTCCAAATCCGTCCGAAAGGTCAGTTCCGGCAGGATTGAGGGCGAATGGCGATTCAAAAGAGAGAATCCCGGCTAGAGCGGCGAGGAAAAGGCTTCCGACTCCGGCGAACCATCGTTCGTATCCTTTAGCTTTTCTCACAGCGAGGCTAAGGAACAAGGCCGAGCAAATTGTCCAAAGGAGAAAGGAACCTTCTTGACCTGACCAGACTCCAGCAAATTTGTACTGAAGTTCGTGGTCGAGAGCGGAGTGGCGTTGGACGTACCGAAATTGAAACTGCGAGGTGAGAAAGAGGGTGAGGAGCGAAAGAAAGCCAGTGCCAAATGAAATGCTGGCTCCGTGAAGTGCTTTTACAGCAAGAGTTTGGTTTTTGCGGAAAGCGGCTATAAAGCTCGTGAAAGCGAGAATGCCCCCAAGGGCCACAAGAATGCGACCTAGCGTTCCAACCCAGGTCAGGGTGTTTACGGGAACTGGTGCGGTTTGCGCCCAGAGCGTGAAGAAATCGAGATTCATCTGGTTTTAGTTCAGTTCAGCCTTCGTTTTATTCTGAGCTTTAGGATCGCTTTCGTACTTGCTGGGGCACTTGGTGAGGATTTTGTGGCTTTCGAATGTTTCGCCTTTCATTCCACCGACGGCAACGACGCGGGTCGCTTCTCCCATGTTTGCCGGGGGTAATCCGTGAAATAGGACGTTCACGGTGTCACCGTTGTCGTCGCGCATGGCGAATCGGACTTTTTGTGTATTTATATCAACTTGAACAGTCTCTTTCAACAGATCACCTTGGATATGAAGATTATCAGCATCGGTTTTCTTTGCCTCGGCGACGGTGACATATGGGCTTGCATTGGAGAGCATCACAAACGCGACGGTTGAAAGTGCAATTACTCCGGCAACAATTCCGACGAGGGACTTGGCATTACTCATGGCCTTAACGACATTGTACGTTAGGTTCAGGCAGGGCCCGAGGAAGATTTCTGAAAGTAGGGAACAAGGCTGAGCGATGAAGCGTTACATAGAGAGCGCGGGTCTGGGTGCCTTGTTTATTGGTGATTTAGGATAAACTGGCAGAAGAGATTCGAACCGAGCGTTAAGACGTTATGAATGCACTTGCAAAATTAGCCGTGGTTGGGGGATTGCTCGCAGTGAGCGCACCTAACTTTGCCCAAAAAGCGACGCCCGAGCAGATGGGGCCATACGCAAATCGTGAGGACATGGGTGTGTTCCACATGCAAACGAAGCTGGGGAGCTTTAAAATGATCAACGGCGAAGGTCGAGTGGATTTCTCGTTCAAGGGGACGCTTTTGGTTTCAAATCACACCGACGGTGAGATGCGCGTAGTTTCAGGGAACTTGAGAAAGGAGTATTCCAAGAACAATCGAACGGTCTATACGGGCCAAGCGCGTGTGATTCTTACTGGTAAGTGGCGCGGCATCCAATGGTTTGGCAGTGACCTGACTGCGGTTAAGTACGGAAAAGGTTTCGTGCGAGTCAGCGGTGAATTCGACCGCAATATGAAGACAGGTTTTTATTGGTTTGAAGATCCGGCGGCAAAGAATGCATTCCCGGCATCAAGCGTTATTAGCTTGGCGATTCCGCCACCAGAGTACGGGGCCAATCGCAACATTAAGCCGACTCCTCGGAAGGGCGGAGCAGCGGGCGGAAACTGACCTTTGCTGACCCACACCTTTTGCCACATCCCTCGACTTGGAGCGCATACGGAAAGGGAGTTGTGGCGGTCAGGGTGTCGGCATTGGGATTACTTCTTGGAGCATTCACATGAGTTCTCGACGGGTGCGGTGAGTCGAGACGAAGCAAAACGGGCGATTGAGGAATCTACCCAAGCACTCTCAGAGCGTAATCACCAGTATTTTGCTGACTCGTTGAGCAGTAAAGAAGCGTGGCGGGCTTGGCCAGAATTTGGCGACAAGATTTACTATCTCGATATCGAAACGGATGGGGGTCAATCAGGGGATTCGATTACAACGGTTGGTCTCTATGACGGAAAGGACTTTGTTTGCTTGGTTAAGGGGCAAGATTTGGGGGATTTTCCGGACGTTATCAGCAGGGCCGGGATGCTTGTCACGTTTTTTGGACAAGGTTTTGATATTCCCATGCTGAAGAAGGCATTTCCTATGGTGCCTTTTGATCAGATTCACCTCGATCTGTGTTTTGCGCTCAAGAGGGTTGGGGTCAGAGGTGGCCTTAAGAAGATTGAGAAGCAGTTTGGAATCGCCAGAGGCGATGAGACGGACGGTTTGTCGGGCATGGATGCGATTCGGTTGTGGAGACAATATCAACGAGGGGATGATTCTTCGCTTGAAACATTGATCGAATACAACCGAGAGGACGTTGTTAATTTGGAAGTCTTGGCGGCAATAACTTATGGCAAATTGCGTGATGAAACTTTGGGGATGGCAGGATTAAGTCCGGCTGATTTCGATCAACCTTCGGCCCGCCTCTTCTAGCATTTCGTCGGTGATTTGGTGGTGAAAAACGAACCTCATCCTTTGTGGTCCGAAGGGATATGCCCGAAGATTTTTTGATTCGCACTGTTCAGCGATCTCGGTTGCAGGTCGGTCAAGATCGAGCATAACAATGTTTGTTTCCGGCGCGGGAGACGACCATTGGGTGTTTGCATTGATGAATTCGGAGAATTGTTTAGCCCGGGCGTGATCTTGGATTAATTTTGGAAACTGGTGTTCGATTGCAAAGAGTCCGGTGGCAGCAAGAAGCCCGGATTGTCGCATACCACCACCGAGGCGCTTTCGCCAAATTCTGGCCCGTTCAATGTGTTCGGCGGTTCCTGCAAGGACGCTTCCGACCGGAGTGCCAAGGGCTTTGCTGAGACACAGGCTGACGCTATCAACATGGATTGTGAATTGGGAGATGGGCTCGTTTAGGGCGGCAGCGGCGTTCCAAAGTCGTGCCCCATCGAGGTGGATTTTTATTCCGAGTTCGTTGGCGATCTGTCGAAGTTCGGAATGCTCGTGTGGACTCACAATCGAACCACCGTGACGGTTATGGGTGTTCTCGAGGCAGAGCAAAGTTGTTCCGGGGGTGTGGAGAGAAGGCGCGAGGTACTTTCTTCGGACTAAGTCAGGAGTGGGAGTACCACGTTCAGTTTCATAAGACCGTATTGTAAGCCCATTGAGAACAGCGAGAGCACCGACTTCATAGTGAAGAATGTGGGCTTCGTCTTCAACTAAAATGCTATCTCCAGGGTTAGTGAGCGCGGCGATTCCAATTTGGTTGCCCATCGTTCCGCTGGGAACGAATACGGCGGCTTCCATCTCGGTTAGATCGCAGATTTTTTGTTCCAGGGCTTGGACAGTCGGATCATCGCCTAAGACATCGTCACCGACCGGTGCCGCAATCATTGCCTGGAGCATTTTGGGCGTTGGTTTGGTGACAGTATCGGATCGAAGGTCAATGATCATCGTGAATCTCTACAGAGTGCGAACAAACTCGAGGCTCAGCTCCCGAATGTGGAGCCAGCTTTCCATTGTGAACGAGTGACCCTCCTCGGGCAGACTATGGTATTCGGCGGGAATGCCAGCTTGGCAAAGATGGACATAGAGGCTTTTGCTTTGTTCTGGCGGGACGATATCGTCACTATCGCCGTGGAAGATTAGGAAGGGAGGGGCGTTTTCGTGGATATGGGTGATCGGAGAAGCATTGGCGTATTTATCGGGAAACTGGCTATACGAGCAGTCCATGAATTGCTCGAGAAAGGACATTGAAATTGGGTATTGGGTTTCGTTGGGGTTTCGGATGTCCGTTATGGGGCAGATTGTGATTACGCCATCGACATTCTCGGTAGGGTTTCCTTTGGAGTCATGCTGTTGGAGTCCGGCAATACAACTGAGATGACCTCCAGCAGAGTTGCCAAACGCGATTAATCGCTTGGGGTCGAGGTTGAATTCTTTGGCGTTGTCACGAAGGAACTTTGTTGCAGCAAGCACGTCGTCGCAAGCGGCAGGGAATGGGTGCAGAGGGGCTAAACGATAGGCGACGCAGGCGCAAGCGATGCCTTGAGAAGCAAAAAATGAGGCTTCGTCGTGAAATGAGGATTTATCGCCGCTGATCCAGCCGCCTCCGTGAAGCATGATGAGGGTGGGATAGGGGTCGTTTCCTTCTGGAGTGAAAATGTCCAGGAGCGCGCCTTTGGTTGATGGGGAATAGGCGACATTGGAGTGAATCTTCACAGAATTATTTTGGCATGGGTTAGGGGAAGGCGCGGGTAAGACCGATGTGAGCAGGCGGTAGACATTTTGGACATTTTTCATCGTTTTTTTTCAAAATGGTGAAATTCGTCTGGTTTATATGTGATATTTATGTTGTCGAATCCGAACAGGAATTGGCAAAAAGGGAGAGACAAATGAATACAGAATACGTGATTGGCCTTTTCGGCCGTATCAGCGTTCGTCGTGGTGACCAACTCTTGGTCGCATTTCCGACCAAGAAGGTAGCGGAGCTATTGCTTGCGCTGGCTCTGCATCAGGGTCAACGGTTGCCCCGGAAGGATGTGATCAAGTTGCTTTGGCCCGGAGCAGCGGGTGGGCGAGCAAATAATCGTCTGTCGGCGACGCTCTATATGCTCCGCCGGGCACTTGAGACACATTTTGGAGAAACGGCGGCGCGAATCATCCAAACAGGAGAGGGCCAGCTCTGGCTCGAGGATTCGGTGAGATCTGACTTGGGTTCTTTTGAGAGGAACTGGGTTGGTTTTCGTGATGCAACTGATGATCACCAGCGATTGAACTTCGGGAAGTTAGTGACCCAAAGTTATTCAGGTCACCTGGGAGCGGATTTGAATGGCAAGTGGTATGAACCCATTCAATCGCTCTGGGCGAGTCGGTGGACGGAAGCAGTTCTGTCGCTGGTCTCTATGGACTCGATTCCTCTGGATAGCGGTCTTGAGAAATTGGCGAAAGTTCAGCCAATTTTGTCGGTAACACGGACGATGGTTTTGCAATATGGGGATCGGATTGGTCAGCCTGATTTGTTGACGAGCTGGAATTTTGCGGTGTCAGATGAAGGAATTCGGAGGCATTCGGGTCACTATTATTCGTTCAGCCGTGATGATGTTGGTTTAATCGCGCGTCGACCGACAGTTACGGCAGTTGTTGTCGAGCGATCAATTGTTCCCGCTCTCAAGACACTTGTCGACCAAGCTCAGCCCCAAAATGAATGGAGCGGGAGTTCTCAGATTTTCTGTGCCCGCAATCCTCTTTTTGCGCAGCGACTGGTCAGGAGTATTCGGCTTCAACATCCGACGGCAAGGATTTACGTTTCAACAGAGGTTGCAGACTTGGAGAATCGTGATCAAACGAGGCTTTTGAGTTGGCTTTCCATCCTTGAGCCAGGTGAGACGCGACTTAACGCGGCTTCAGCGGCATTGATTGCTCAACACGAACAGAGTGTAGTCATGGAGCGACCGTTGGGAAGCGAAGATTACCGACTCGTCTAACGCGCTAAAAAAACCTGGTAATGATGCAGAGATTAGGTTCGAGTGCGCCACCGATATTCATTGGTATCCCAGGGCTGGGAGTGAGGCAAAGGATGGCCAAACGCAACCTAAAAGTAGTTCGACTCATTGAGCCAGAGATGTGCTTGGAGTGTCGTTTTGCCAAGACGGCGGAAGTCGAATTGGCGGATGGATCAATGCAGCGCATGATCCATTGTCTTCGGCTGGACTGTGACAATTGGGATTACAGTTCAGCCGAAGCGGCCAAGTCAATCATTGACGAAGATCAAGCGGCCTAGAGGCGGAACGGTTCAACACGGTTCGCGGTTATTCTTTCTCGATGCACGCCGAAGATCGAGTGTTGGATGATGAAGAAGTTTCGGGGCGGATTTTAACCCGTCGGAAATTTCTGAAAGCGGCGGCGGGACTCGGGGCGGCGTTTGGGGGTTATGGATTTTTGGGTGAGCCGAACTGGCTTGAAGTGACGCATACCCAGATTTCGGTACACGGTCTGCCGGAACCATTTGAGGGCTACAAGTTTGCTTTGGTGAGCGATCCGCACTGGCCGGAGGGGATTGAACAAGGGTTTATGACTCGGGTTGGAAATTTGATCCAACTGGAATGTGTTAAGGCGATTTTGGTACCCGGTGATTTGGTCGATCAATCCAGCGGAAAGAAAGTAAGTTTAAAAGGCGTATTTGACAATTGGACGGCACCGGATGGACAGTTTGCGACGCTCGGCAATCATGATCACTGGTCTGGAGCAAAGCACGTCACGCGAGAACTAGCAGAGAATACGCCGCTCAAACTTTTGGACAACGAGTTTCATTTGATCGAGAAGAAAGGATCGGCGTTAGCAATTGTGGGAGTGGATGATTACACCGATGGTTTTATGGATGTGGACAAGGCATTTGCAGGATTAGATCCAGAAATTCCGAGGATATTGATGTCTCACAATCCTGATGTTGCCCATGACATGACGGGGGATTATCGAGTGGATTTACAGGTCAGCGGTCATATGCACGGGGGGCAGGTGAACTTGTTTGGGTGGGCTCCTGTGACGCCGAGTAAATATGGCCAAACATTCGTTCGAGGATTGGTTCAGGGGCGTAAGAACTTGGTTTATGTGACACGAGGAATTTGTCGGACGAAGATCCATTTGCGTGTTGGATCACGCCCAGAAGTTTCGATTATTGAGCTTGTTTCGGCAGATAGTTGATCATTTTTCGGCCTTTAGGGTGGAGGGGCGGTTATCTTTTTGGGCTCCATCCCGTAGAATGGCGGTGATGTATCGGTTCCTACTGGGCGGACTTGCGGCGTTGGTGTTGATGATTGGTTGTTCGGGAGGGGCTCCAAACGAAGAGACTACAGTCACCATTGAGCCGGACTTGCGGGGTCAGAAAGTTGAGGGGGCATTGAAAGTTGCTCTCCTTACTCCGGGAAATGTCAATGATAGCGGCTGGAGTGCTATTGCGAATCGAGGACTTATCGCAATTAAAGATGAGCTCGGTGCAGAGACGAGTCAACAAGTCACGAAGGACGCGGGCATTAAAGATGCGATGCGGAGCTTTGCGCAGGACGGCTACAACCTAATTATTGGACACGGTTTTGAATATAACGATCCGGCGGTTGAAACAGCCAAAGATTTCCCTAAGACAGTGTTTGTTTCGAGCTCTGGCGGCGGATTTGGGGAAAACGCGGGAGCGTTCCGTTTTTATCTTGAGGAAGGGTTCTTTTTGGCAGGAATGATCGCTGGGAAAGAGTCGAAGTCGGGGACGATTGCGATGATTGGTGGCCCGGATGTCCCTTCGATCCGATCAACATTTAAGGCTTTTGAAGAAGGGGCAAAATCGGTCAACCCTTCCATAAAAGTGATTACCAAGTTCACGGGTAAGAATGATGATGTTGCAGCAGCTCAGCAGGCGACCTTGCAAGCCATTGATGAAGGGGCGGATTTCTTGATTCACCAAACAAATAATGCGGTATCGGGATTCTTCAAAGCTTGTGAAGAGCGGAAAGTGTGGTGCTTTGGAGCAAATGAAGATCAGAATGGCATGAGTCCTCGTGTGGTGGGATCTGCAGTGATCAAAGCCGAAAAGCCATTCGTTAATTTGGCAAAGCGCATTCAGGACAGTACATACAAAGGCGGAATTGAGCTTGTTGGCATGAAGGACGGCGCCATTGATTTCATATTCAACACCGCACTCATTGGTGAAATCGCACCAGAAACCAAGACTTTGGTCAGTGAGAAGCAACTTATGATGACGGAAGGAGCATTTGCCACTCCAAAAGATGAGTTCTAAGTTTCATGGTCTCGAATGCTGACTCAGGGCCCTTGCTTGCGGTTCAGTCCGTGAGTAAAGCCTATGGATCGGTGCAAGCTCTGCGGGAGATTTCCGCAGAGTTTTTTTCTGGGGAAGTTCATGCCGTATTGGGAGAGAACGGGGCGGGAAAGTCCACTTTGATGGGGATGATTGGTGGCTTTGTAGTTCCGGACAATGGGGTTCTTGTATTTGATGGGTCGGAGTTGCCAGTTGGAAAGCCTTTCGAAGTGCGGGGTACGGGGATTCGCATGGTTCACCAACACTTTATGTTGGTGCCTCAACTTACGGTTCGGGAGAACTTTGCTTTGGCTCAATTGGAAGGTGGAGTTCGGCGACTGGATGCGGATAGATTGGCACAGGACGCAGTTGAGATTGGCCAGAAGCTTGGTTGGGAAGTTGACTTGGATGCGCGGGCGGGTGAATTGCAAGTGGGGGCACAGCAGCGGGTTGAAATCTTGAAGGCCTTGGCAGGGGAGGCACGGGTGCTTATTTTGGATGAACCCACGGCGGTTTTAAGCCCTGCGGAGGTTGATGAGTTGTTCGGGGTTTTGCGCGCATTGACCTCACAAGGGGTGGCGGTGTTGTTGATTGCCCACAAGTTGAGCGAAGTCATGGCGGTGGCAGACCGTGTGACAGTTCTGCGGCGAGGAGAATTTGTGGCCTCATGTTTGATTGGCGAAACCAACCGAGATCAATTGGCGGAGTGGATGGTGGGGGAGATGCCGGAGCCGCCGGAGATTCGAGATCGAGAGTTTGGAGAAGTGGTTGTCCGAGGGGAAGGGATTCGAGCCAAAGATGATCGGGGCGTTGAAGTGGTTTGTGGGATTGACCTGGAAGTCAGGGCAGGCGAAATTTTGGGAGTTGGCGGAGTGGATGGAAACGGTCAGGTGGAATTGGCGGAGGTTCTGGCGGGGGTGCGGATGTTTTCGGGTCAATTGGAGGGGATTGATGAAGTAGGATACATCCCTCAGGATCGGCAAAGCGATGGCCTTGCCCTGGGGATGTCGATCGAGGAAAACATGCTTCTGGGTTCGATGCCGAAGGAAGTCTTTTCTGGAATTTTTGTTTTACCGGGGAAGGTGCGAAATCGGGCGCATCAGTTGATTGAAGAATTTCAAATCAAATTTGGATCAGCGGGAGATTCTGCCGGGAGTTTGAGCGGAGGGAACCAGCAGAAGATTGTGGCGGCAAGGACATTGTCCCAAAAACCGAGGGTCGTGGTCGCGGTGAATCCAACCAGGGGGCTTGACCTGAAAGCGACCGATTACGTTCATTCGCGCTTACTTCAAGCGGCTGATGAGGGAGCAGCAGTGTTCTTGTTTTCAACGGATTTGGATGAATTGGCGGCGTTGGCTGATCGTACGGTCTATATGGATCGTGGTCGCTTTACTGAAGAATTTTTGGTTGGCTCGAAGTGAAAGTTTTGATTCGATATTTGGTTTTATTCGCGGGATTAGTGTTCGTTGTGGCTCTGACGTTGGCAGCATTTGGGCTTGATATAGTCCAGAGCATGAATTACTTGTGGCGAGGGGCGGCAGGAGATTCCGTGGCGATTGGGAGGACATTGGTTCGAGCAACCCCGTTGACGCTTGCTGGTTTAGGAATTGTTGTTGCTTGGCGGGCAGGTATGTATAATATTGGCGGAGAAGGGCAGTATGTATTGGGGGGGATAGGAGGGGCGATTGTGGCCAAACTGCTGATAGGAATCGCGCCGGGAGTTTTGTCGATTTTGATCATTTTTGCGGGGGCAGGATTTGGGGCTTTATTGGGAGCATTTGCGGGATGGCTCCAGGTCAAGCGTGGTGTTCAGGTCGTCATTTCCACGATCTTGATGAATTTCTTGGCTCTGCTCCTATTGGAATGGTCGCTTCGGGGTCCGCTTCAAGAATCGAAAGGACAAACTTTTGTCTCGGAAAGTTTGCCAAATGTGGTGATGCTCATGCGTCCTGACCGGCAATCGGACTTGCATGTTGGTGTTTTTGTTGCGTTGCTCGCGGTGATTGCGGTTTGGGTGTTATTGAAATTCACTCCAGCTGGATTCCGGTTAAGAGTGGTGGGTGAATCGGCAAGTGCAGCGAGGGCCAGCAAGATTGACGTTGGCAAGACTCAGATTCGAGCGATGGCTCTCAGTGGGGGGCTTTGTGGTTTGGCAGGAGTGATTGACTATGTGGGACTCACTGGGAGGTTGGCGGATGGCTTCGCTCAAAATTGGGGATTCATTGCGATTCCGGTGGCGTTATTGGGAGGGTTAAACCCTTGGGGCACTCTGGTGAGTGCGACGTACTTTGGTGGGCTCTTTGCAGGAAGTGAAGTATTGAAGCGGTTTACGCCGATTGGAAACTCTCTGGTTCCGGCAGTACAAGGGCTGGCGGTACTTGCTTTTGTCGGATTGAATTATTGGTTGAACAAGCGGTCGGAGGCGAAGAATGGATCCGATTAGCCTGGGATTGCGCATTATCCAATTCACTGCGCCCACGGCTTTTGCAGCACTCGGCGAGACGATCGGTCAAAAAACCGGAGTTTTGAACATTGGATTAGAAGGAACGATGCTCGTCAGTGCCTACACAGCTGTTGTAGTCAGCGGAGCGACAGGATCAGCATGGGTTGGACTGGCGGCAGCAGTTGGATTGGGATTGTTGCTGACGATGGTCCAGGCCTTTTTCACGGTCATACTGTCCAGCGATCAAGTGGTTGCGGGGACGGCGGTGAATTTGTTAGGACTGGGTTTGACAAGTACGCTTTTCGATCTTGGGGTTGCGGAAGGACGCGCTTTTACTGGGGTGGCGGGATTTGAGAAGATTGGTGGGGTGATTGATCCGGTACTTCTATTGCTTCCCGTTCTGGGTTTTGGAGTTTATTGGCTGCTTTTTCGGACGGAAATTGGCCTTGCCATGCGGGCGGCGGGAGAGTATCCGCCTGCGGCAGAATCAGCAGGTTTCTCGGTCATTCGGTTGCGACTATGGGGTCAAGCTTGTTGCGGAGCATTTGCTGGTCTTGCGGGAGCATATTTGACGCTCGGTATTTCGCAGAGCTTTGCGCAGAACATGACGGCGGGCCGAGGATTTATCGCGATAGCGCTCGTCACGTTTGGTCGGTGGCGTCCTGGTTGGGTTTTGGCTGCATCAGCGTTGATTGGATCCTTAGAGTGGTTGCAGTTTGCGGTGCAAGGGAAAAGTGCTTTGCCGATACAACTTTTCCTGGCATTGCCTTACGTTGTGGCTTTGTTGGTTTTGGTTCTGGTGGGCAAAGGCACCCAGCAACCGCAGAACTTGGGGGTTCCTTTCCGTAGAAGAGGGTGAGGATTATGGGGTTCGTTACACTGACGCGGAAAATTGGATTTAGTAGTGGGCATCGATATTGGCTGGCAACACGTTCCGAATCTGAAAATCGGTCGTTGTTTGGCCGTTGGGCGTCGCCATTTAATCATGGTCACAACTACGTGCTGTGGGTTTCGGCTCGGGGGCTGGTTGATGAAAGTAACGGGATGGTGGTGAACATCAAGTGGATTGATGATGTTCTGAAGGAGCGAGTCATCGCGCGTTTTGATCAGAAGTCGATCAATGACGAAGTTGATGGGTTTGCGGATCGGTCACCTTCGCTGGAGAATTTGCTTATTCATTTTCGGGATGAATTGACCGGATTACCGGGCGGGGTTGAGACGACGCATTTGAAATTGGAGGAAACGCCTTTGCTCTACGGAGAATGGACTAAAGAGAACGACATGGTAACGATCACACGGGTTTATGAGTTTGCGGCTTCGCACCGCTTGGATGTTCCGGAATTGGGACAGGATGAGAACGTCCGGCTTTTTGGGAAGTGCAATAACCCGAATGGCCATGGACACAATTACGTTTTGGAGGTCACAGTAAGTGGAGAAATTAACCCGGTTACGGGGATGAGTGTGGACTTGGGGGCTCTGGATGCGGTTTGTGAAGAGGAGGTTGTGGGGCGGTATGACCACAAGAATTTGGATTTGGACATTCCGGAGTTTGCGGGTCGAAATACGACGAGCGAAGTTGTGGCGGCGGAGATTTATGATCGCTTGGACGGCGTGGTTCCGGGTCGGTTGGAACGGGTGCGGCTGTTTGAGACAGAACGGAATGTTTTTGAAGTAACGCGGGGACTATAGGCTTGGAACCCACCCCTTCCAACCTCCCCCTCCCTCATGGAGTTTAGGGAGGGGGAGGCTCTTTGTTAAACGAGGATTATTCCACCCAGTCGGCAATGAAGATGTTAGTTTCGCCGCGGACTGCTCCGTGGCGGTTTGTGCCCCAGACTAGTTTCTTTCCATCGCGGCTAAACATAGGGAAGCCGTCGAATTCGGGGGAAAAGGTGATTTGCTTGAGGCCAGTTCCATCAGTGTTGATCAAGAACAGATCAAATTCTCGACCAGTCGGGTCATGGTGGTTACTGGAGAAAATGATCTGCTTGCCATTGGGGTGGATGAACGGCGCGAAGCTCGCCCGACCGAGGTGAGTGACTTGGCGTTTGTTGGAGCCGTCGGCATCCATGAGCCAGACATCCATGTTGCTGGGGCGGACAAGATTTTCTTTCAGCAAGGATTGATAGGCGGTGATTTCTTCTTGGCTCTGGAATGGGGCAGAGCGGCGATAGACAATTTGCTTGCCATCCCATGAGACGAATGGGCCACCGTCGTATCCGATTTCGTCGGTGAGCTTAGTAATCGCTGATCCGTCGAGATTAGAACGATAGATTTCGACATCGCCTTCCCAGTTTCCGGTGAAAGTCATGTAGCTGGAGTCAGGAGCGATCGTGGTTTCGGCAACATAACCGGGCTTGGCGATAACACGTTCGAGATTCTTGCCATCGGGACGGCTACGGTACAGGATGAAATTGGGATTGACCATCCAAACATAGCCTTTTGACATATCGATTGGGGGTTGTCCGGCGGGCTGAGCAAAGTGAGTGCTGCTGAAGTAGACCCACTTCTCGTCGGGGCTGAAATAGGAACAAGTTGTACGGCCCTTTCCGGTGCTGATGCGGGTGCGATTTGACCCGTCAATGTTCATGGTGTAGATTTGCTCGTCAGGGTAGTTAGGTTGGCGGGTTTGGTAGGTCAGTTTGTTGCCTTTGAGGTTGAAATAGGCTTCGGCGTTTTGTCCGCCGAAGGTGAGCTGGCGGAGATTCTTGAGATGGAGTTCACCTGATTCCGGGCTGAACGCTCGGTTTTTTGGCCACTCAGTCATCGGGGTTGCTTGGGTCGGAGCAGGATGTGAAAGAACTGCGTGACACAGGCATCCGAGGTGGGTGGTTGGGACAAATGCGATTCCAGCCACGATGAGCGAGGTGATCATAAAAAGCATTATCCCTGAGGTGTGAAATTTAGTCCTTGTTCGGGGTGATTTTGTTTTGACTCATGTGAGGGTGGATGTCCCGTGACCTAGTAATTTTGCAGAGGGTGGGTGGGGGTGGGTGTGGAATGAATCATTGGGATGCTTACGGGCGACGTCTTTGTGGAAGAGGGTTTGATTACCCCCTATCAACTTCAACTTGCGGTGAATAAGCAGGTGGAGATGGGGGGCACCGAACCTATCGCTAAGGTCATGGTTGACCTTGGTTTGATCACAGAGAAGGACAAAGTTCGATGTTCTGGCCGGATGTGGGATATTCCGTTTGCGGACTTGGCAGTTCAGGGGCCAACCCAGGAAGCTCTCCAGATTTTGACCCCGCAATTTGCCAAGCGATTTCGCGTTTTACCACTGCGACTTGAGGAGGGTGTTCTCCATGTCGCGATGTCGAATCCGCTCGATGTGTTTGTCATCGATGAACTTTCGATGAACACAGGACTGGATATCCAGCCTTATATTGCAGTTGAGGAAGAAATCACCGCCGCGATGGCGGAATATTATGCTTCGGATACCAGTGTCTCCCACGAATTGAGTGGGATGATGAAAGAGCTGGACGATGAGAATTCAGCCTTTGCCGCCCTAACGACAGACGAAGAGGAGGTTAACGAGGCGGATGATGCGCCAGTTATTCGCTTGGCGAACTTGATTGTTAACCAAGCGGTTTCGGACAAGGCAAGCGATATCCATATTGAGCCTCGGAAAGAAGAGACCGTCGTACGGTATCGAATAGACGGGATTATGCATGAGATCATGCGCTTGCCGAGGAAGATTAGTAACGCCTTGACAAGTCGGTTTAAGATCATTGCAAATATGGATATTGCGGAGAAGCGGGCACCTCAGGACAACCGGATCAGTGCTGTGATTAACGGCAAGCCTTATGACTTTCGGGTTTCGACTTTGCCGGTTGTTTATGGTGAAAAAATCGTTATGCGGGTTTTGGATAAGGGTGGGATCAATGTTGGTTTGTCTAAGTTGGGATTCCTTGAGCATAACTATAAGATGATGGAGGACTTCGCTTCGCGCAGTTACGGCATTGTTTTGGTTACTGGTCCGACCGGTTCAGGGAAATCTACAACGCTCTATTCGCTTTTGAACCAAACCAACGATGGTCTAAAGAACATTATCACGATTGAGGATCCGGTTGAATACGAACTTGATTCCATCAATCAGTGCTCGGTGAATAACAAAGCGGGGATGACTTTTGCGGCGGGTTTGCGCTCTATGTTGCGGCAAGACCCTGACGTTATCATGGTTGGGGAAATGCGGGACGAGGAGACGGCGACGATCGCGATGGAAGCGGCGATGACGGGCCACTTGGTTTTTAGTACATTGCACACAAATGATGCGCCTTCGGCTCCGGGACGGCTTGTTGATATGGGGGTCGAGCCGTTCTTGATCAGTTCTTCAATTGTTGGGATTTTGGCTCAGCGATTGATCCGGGTTTTGTGTCCCAACTGCAAGGAACAGTACACAGCAACCCGCGAACTTCTGCTTCGGGCGGGGCTTCCATTGCCTGAAGAATTGGGTGCAGATACGCATGGTGAGATTACGCTCTTCCGGGGGAAAGGGTGCGAGAAGTGCAAAGGATCCGGATACAAGGGTCGTTCGGGTGTGCACGAAGTTCTGTGTATGAATGATGATATCCGGGATGCGTTGATCAAAGGAGCGGCGTCGCACGAAGTGCGGAAACTAGCGATTGAAGGGGGGATGAAGACTTTGCAGGAGGATGCGGTCTCGAAGATTTTGATGGGTGTCACAGACTTGGACGAAGTGATTCGAGTGATTTACTCATAGGGAAAAAATATGGCAGCACAACCACACATGGATCGAGCGTCGGCGGTGGCGCGAATATTGGCGAATAATGGTGACCTTGCGGCGTTGCCCCAGGTTGTTTTTAAGGTGATGGAAATCACCGGTACGGATCCGGCTTGTGCGGTTGCGCTGGAGCGAGCGATTGTTGTGGATCCTGGCTTTAGTGCGAAGTTGCTAGCACTCGCGAATTCAGCGCACTTTGCTTTGCCAAAAAAGGTGAGTTCGATCAAAGACGCGATTATGTTTATTGGGTTGCGACAAGTTCGCCAGACCGCAATGGCGGTTGGGGTTTTTGATATGTTCCTAGGCAAGTCTGACTCTGAAAGTCGTCGTCGTCGGGCTTGGTGGCGACACTCGGTTGATTCAGCAACAGCGGCAAAAGCGCTCGCGAAAGATTATGACGTTGATGAAAACTCCGCTTACACGGCGGGTCTATTGCACTGGTTTGGGCGAACGGTCTTGGACAAATCAAATCCTGGTGCTTATGAAAAAGTGATTCAGTTGCAGGATCGCGGAGTGCCATTTTGGCAAGCGGAAGAGGCCGTTTTTGGTTGTGATCACCGCGACATTGCGATGGCGAGCGCAGCATCTTGGGGATTCCCGGACGAATTAGTCAATGGACTGGCCTATTATCGTCGACCAGATGATCATCCGGAAGATAATCGATTGGGGGCATTGGTAGCGATTGGAGGAGTGATTGCGGATGTTGCCCTGACGGGGAGAATTCGGAATGATGGGAGTGCAAAGGCTTTGCCGGATTGGGTCTTGCCTCACCTTGGGATTTCGGACGAACAAACCGACAAGATTATTGAGAAAGGGCTTGCGGCGATTACGGCAGGGTCGCATTTGCACTTCTAAAAAAAGGAACAGGTATGTCAGAAGAGTTTAGCTGGGACAAGCACTTGACGGGTTCGACTGAACCGAGCGGATTGACACCTCCGCCGGCGGCACCGGGCGGAATGCCCCCGGTTGCAAATCCAGCCCAGCCGGCGAATTCTGCACCACCAGTGGCATCGCCCGCTCCGACTATTCCTGATCTTGGCGGGGATATGGCTCCGATTGACTTCACCCCTTCGAGCATTGGGATTGACCATAATTCTCCGGCTCCAGTGCCTTTGGAGTTACGAACGCCCGAGAAGTTCCGCGGGAAGTTCTTTGTTGATGAAGAAGTTCAGACTCCGGGCTTTGAGCGCGGTGAGCAGCTAGCACCGATTGCTGGGGTTCACCTTGATGAGATTTTGCGGATGGCCCACGAACGCAAGGCGAGTGATATTCACATCACGGCGGGTTTGCCACCGATGATGAGGCTCGATGGCGAAATCGTTGGTCTCCCTTACATGACTTTGAAGCCGGAAGATACTCAGCGACTTCTTTATGAAATTCTGACAGACGATCAAATTACTAAGTTTGAATCGACAAAAGAGCTTGACTGTGGTTACACCGTGAAGGGCTTGAGTCGTTTCCGGGTCAATGTTTATCAACAACGGCAAGCAACGGCGGCGGCGATGCGTATCATTGCTAACCGGATTCCGACTTTTGAGGAGTTACGCCTTCCGCCGATTATCCGTGAAGTGAGTAAACGTCACTCCGGATTGGTGCTGGTGACTGGTCCAACTGGTTCGGGTAAGTCGACGACGATTGCGGCAATGATTGATGATATCAACGAGCATCGTCAGGGTCACATCATGACCATTGAAGACCCGATCGAGTATTTGCATAAGCATAAGAAGTGCATGATCAATCAGCGCGAGATGCACGAAGACACCTATAGTTTCCATGCTTCACTGCGGGCGGTTCTGCGGGAAGACCCGGACATTATTCTAGTTGGTGAGCTTCGTGACCTCGAAACGATAGAAGCGGCTTTGACCTTGGCGGAAACGGGTCACTTGGTCTTTGGTACTTTGCACACGCGGAATGCGCCGAGTACGATTGACCGGATCATTGACGTTTTTCCCGCGGATCAGCAGGAGCAGATTCGGGTTCTGTTGGGGAACACGCTTGAAGCAGTTATTTCTCAGCAGTTGTTGCCCAAGCTTGGCGGGGGCCGAGTGGCGGCGCTTGAGATTATGCTCGGGATACCGGCGATTCGGAACTTGATTCGAGAAGGGAAGACGCACCAGATGTACTCGGTTTTGGAAACAAACTCGAATATTGGTATGGTGACGATGGATCGGTCGCTGGCTGATCACTTCAAGTCGGGCCAGGTGGCTTATGAAGAGTGTGTGATTCGATCGGTGGATAAGGATTCGTTCACCCGGTTGGCAAAAGGCGTTGCATAGAGTTTTCTAAAAGCTCGGAGCTTGGGGATCAACTCAAGTTGATCCCTAAGCTTGCGTTGGGGCAATTGCGATTTTGAGTACTTGTTTGGCATCGGAGACGAAGTGGGCATTGAGTTGGGCGCGGATGTCTTCGGGAACCTCTTCCAGATAGTCTTTTTTGTTTTGTTCGGGAAGGATTACGGTTGTGACTCCGGAACGGAAAGCGGCGAGGATTTTTTCTTTCACTCCGCCGATGGGAAGAACTTGTCCCGTCAAAGTGATTTCGCCGGTCATGGCGAGGCGTTCCTTAGTCGGTTGGTTTGTGAGAAGGCTGACCAGTGCGGTGAGCATGGTGATTCCGGCGGAGGGGCCATCTTTGGGCACAGCACCTGCGGGGACATGGACGTGAATTTGGTTCTCTTCGAAGACTTTCGCGTCAATTTTAAGGGCTTTCGCATGGGCGCGGATGTAGCTAAGGGCGGCGGTGACTGATTCCTTCATCACGTCACCGAGTTGTCCGGTTACGGTCAACCCTTTGCCGGGAAACATACTGGCTTCGATAAACAAGATGTCTCCGCCCACAGGGGTCCAGGCCAGTCCGACGGCAACGCCGGGGACGAGTTTGCGCTCGGCAACTTCGTCGTTGAGGTAGCGAGGAGCACCGAGGGCTTTTTGAATCCAGCTTTTGGTGACGGTGACTTTTGCTTTGCGGCCCTTGGCGAATTCTACGGTGGCTTTTCTGATCACGGAACCGATTTCGCGCTCCAAGTTACGTACTCCGGCTTCTCGAGTGTAGTGGCGGATCAGGAAACGGAGGGCATCTGATTTGAATTCGAGCTTTTTGGCAGTGAGTCCATGCTCGTTGAGCTGACGCGGGACAAGGTGTTCGGTTGAAATGGCAAATTTTTCGTCTTCTGTGTAGCCGCCAAGCTCAATGATTTCCATCCGGTCGCGCAGGGCGGGGGGGATAGTATCGAGGCGGTTAGCGGTGGTGATGAAGAAGACGCGGCTGAGATCGACAGGGACATCGAGATAGTGATCGCGGAAGGCGTTGTTTTGTTGCGGGTCAAGAACTTCGAGCATTGCCGAAGCTGGGTCACCCCGAAAATCGTTGCCAAGCTTGTCTATTTCGTCGAGGATGAAGACTGGATTATTCGATTCGGCCCGGCGGAGTCCCTGGACGATTTGGCCGGGGAGTGAGCCGATGTAAGTCCGGCGGTGACCCCGAATTTCGGCTTCATCGCGCATACCGCCGAGAGAGAGTCGGACAAATTTCCGGCCCATTGCGGTGGCGATAGACTGACCGAGTGAGGTTTTTCCGACACCGGGCGGGCCATAGAAGCAGAGAATGGGCTGCCGGGGTGGTGAGTCGGTTTTCACGAGGCGCACGGCCAAGAATTCGATGATTCTCTCTTTGATTTTGTCGAGCCCAGCGTGTTCTTTATCGAGGATTTCTTTGACGTGGTCGAGATCGAGGTCATCTTGAGTGGATTTGCTCCATGGAATTGAGGAGATCGTTTCCACGTAGGTTCGCGCGACGGTGTATTCCGGCGAAGATGGATTGATCCTTTGTAGGCGGTCAAGTTCTTTAAAGGCGGCTTTTTCAGCTTCGGGAGGCATTTCCGCATCTTCGATCGCTTGGCGGAGCTCGTCAAGGTCCTCGCTGTAATCGTCTCCTTCACCGAGTTCACGTTGGATGGCGCGAAGTTGTTCGCGGAGATAGTATTCGCGTTGGTTTCGGGACAGTTCCTGGGTGACTTCGCTGTGGACTTTGGATGTGAGTTCAAGCACCCGAACTTCGCGACCGAGGATGGCGAGGAGTCGTCGGAGCCGGTTGGTGATATTGGTGTCGGCGAGGACGGCTTGTTTGTCTTCGATTGAGAAGGGAGTATGAGCGGCGATGAGATCCGCCATGGTGTGCGGTTCTGAAACGGATTGAGTGAGAGAGGCGAGGTCTTCCGGGAGGTTTGGCGAGAGCCGGACAGCTTGCTCGAATAGAGCGGCGACGGATCTGCGAAGGGCTTCAGTTTCTTCGACTTTTTCGGGATCAATAGGTTCGTCTTGGAGAACTTCGATTTTGGCCCGGAGGAATGGAGTTGACTGGACGGGCTCGGTAATTCGAAATCGGGCGGTGCCTTGCACGATCATGCGGACGTTATCCGTTCCTTTCATTAGGGTGCGGATGATGACCACACAGCCGACTTGATGGAGCTGGTCGAATCCGGGGTCATCGGTCTCGGGATCACGTTGGGCTAGAGTTCCGACCATACGCTGAGATGACACAACGCTCTCATCGATTAGCTTAATGCTGGACGGTCGGCTGACGCTGAGGGGGGCGATCAGCATTGGGAAAATCACGCTATCGCGGAGGGGAAGGATATTGAGTTCGCCGGGGATTTCCGGGGTTTTCTCGTCGCTGTCAGAAGGTTCGGCATCGACGGCAACGGATTCGATGACGGCATCGAGCATGTCTTGCTCGAGGGCGTCGAGATCATCGTGAAAATTTTTGGAGTTCATTCGTTAAATGCGCTTGATTGTAATCTGTTCTACGACGAGGATGGGTTCGTCGGGGGTGTCTTTGGGGATTGTGATATTGAGGATGCCGTTTTTGTGGTGGGCTTGAATTTCTTGGAAGCGGAATTTACCTTTTGGGAGAAGAATTTCTCGGTAAAAGGGGCCTTCTTCAATTTCGAGCAGGTGGGCTTGCATTTGCTCTTCGCGGGCATAGAGGTCATCTGGGCGTTGGCCTTTGATCGTGAGGGAATTCCGGTCACGGTTGATGCCGATGTGGATATTTTGGTTGGTGACTCCGGCGAGTTCGGCGCGTACGAGAAGGGCACGGTCGGATTCGAGAACATCAATTTTGGGCATCCATCCGCGTTGGCGGACGAACTTTGGAGTTGTTATTTCCCTGCTGGCGAGGTTGGGGCCAATTTCCAGGATCCACTCTTCGACATCGCGCCGGTTCATAGCTTGATTTTACTTGGGGATTGGGGCTGGGGGTGGGTGAGGCTAAACTGAGGAGTCGATGATTTGGACTCACAACCTCTCACCCTATATTTTCAAGATCGGGGATTTCGGACCCCGATGGTACGGGTTGGCCTATGTGATTGGATTTTTCTTAGGTTATCAGGCCCTGAAGAAAGCGTTTGTGGAGGGCAAGTTTCCGAGTTTGAAGGAATCGGACATAGAGAATTTGATGATCGGTTTGGTTGCTGGAGTGGTGCTCGGGGGAAGACTGGGATATTGTTTGCAGAACATGGATTTGTGGCTGAAGGATCCTTTCTATTTTTTCCACTTTAATGAAGGGGGCATGGCGTTTTTTGGTGGGCTGGCGGGAGTGGTGCTGGCTTTGGTGTTGTTTGCTTGGCGCAAAGGGATGGGGTTTGCGGCGTTGGGGGATGCCTGTACAGTTCCGGCGGCACTTGGTCTGGGAATTGGTCGATTGGCGAATTTTATTAACGGGGAGTTGCCAGGGAATAAAACAGATGGGAGTTGGGGGGTGATCTTCCCGCAGTTTGATCCCGTCAATCCACGGCACCCGAGCGTGCTATATGAAATGGTGACGCACTTCATATTGGCGGGGGTTTTGATTTGGGCAGGTCGTCAGGAGTGGGCGAAGGCAAAGCCAGGCGTGCTCGGGGCGATCTTTGTCCTCGTTTATGGTTTGCTTCGGGTCGTGACTGAGGCCTTCCGCGAGGCAGAAACCTATTGGGGGCCGCTGACGAACGGTCAGGGGGCAAGTTTGGTGATTGCGTTGATTGGTGGAGTGGTTTTGGAGCGATTGCTGAAACAAAAGCCGAAAGAAACTATGGAAATTTTGTAAATTTCTTTAAAAACTGGCAAGTGCAGAAACTGATTGGAGGGTTTATGCGTTAGAATAAGGGACTAAAGTCCTTAAAGACTTTACGACTTGTTGTACTCGCGATGGCAGAGCTTGCTCGACTCCTTGACGCTGTTCACTTAGCAGCGCAGAAATTGGCTTCCACAGCGGATCTTAAATTGGTCTTGCGGGAGGTTTTGAGCATTTGCGTCGAAGCCACAGGTGCGATGGGGGGATCAATCTATCTCCATGATCCAGGAAACAAAACGCTTCGATTTCTCCATGTCTTGCCGGATGAAATTGAACGAAAGTTAGAGCGACTTGATATTCCCGATGACTACGGAGTGGCGGGAGAGGTTTTCCAGAGTGGGAAATCTATGATTAGCGTTTATGGGAATACGGGCGATCCTCACCGGCGCGCGATTGTGCGGCGGACGGGGGTGACGGTTGAAAACATGATCACGATTCCGTTGCAGATCGCTGGTTTGAAGCCGATCGGGATTGTCCAACTTGTTAATAAGTTGCATGGTGAGTTCGACGATACGGACGAGGCCGTTTTGGACACGATCAGTGATGTTGCAACTTTAGCAATCATGAACTCTCGGATGCTGGATCGATCAACTCGGGTGGCAGCCCTTGAGGGGATGGGCCAAGCTGCGCATGATTTGGCGAACAAGGCCGGCGTTTTGGTGACGTTTTTGCCCGATTTTGAGCGGAACCTGAATGGCTTGCGGAAGGCACTTTTGGATGCCAATGCCGGGGGCGAAGCACAGTTCTATTTGGAAATGCTTCAGGGGACATTCGAAGATGTCTTTGCCCCTTATAGCGAACGGGTTTATCGTTATGCGAAGCTCGTAAATAACTTGGCAGCGGGTAAACCGCTCAAGCCGCTGAAAAAGCGATGGAACTTTGCCCATGTAGTCCATGAAGCCGCCCAATACATGGAAACGAATGCGCGAAGGAGTCACGTTGAGTTAGTTTATGATTTGCAGCGAGATGCGCCGGATTTCGCCTTTGATGATCTCTATGTGATCCGGATTGTTGAGAACTTGGTCGGTAATGCGATTAAGGCGGTTCACGAAACGATCACAGATGAGTGGCTCCGTGAAAATGGAGAGAATGAGAAGGCGACTTTTGGCAAGGTTCGGATTCAATACCGGTGTGCAGCGGGGAATCATGTTTTGATTGTCAGCGATGATGGGCCGGGAATGTCTCCGGGGACGATTCGCCAGATTTTGGGCGGAAGTGCGAAGTCGAACTGGGAACAGTCAACGGGAAGCGGTCTGGGAACGAAGGTCATCACAGAGTTGGTATCGGCGCATGGAGCGAAACTTTCGATTCGCAGTAAGTTGGGTGAAGGATCGGTTTTTGAGGTTGACTTTGGGACTGGGGATTCTCCGGAGTCGGTTGATGCTGACGCGGATTTTGTTAAATCGCGTACCTAGTTTAGTGAATCCTTTTATGGGGGGTGCTTCGTAAGGGGTGTTATGGAATTCCAGGGAATCCTCAACGCGTTGAATAGTGGTCCAGGGATGGTTGGTGGATTAGTTGGCTATCTGCTAGTCTGCGGAAGTCTCTTTATGATTGCTCAGCAGGAGAGAGAGGAATTTGCGTGGTTTGCGTTTATTCCAATTCTCAACCTCTTCTTGATGTGTAAGATTGGCAAGGTCAATCCGCTTCTGCTTCTGCTGTTCTTTGTTCCCTGTGTTGGGTTCTTGATGCTCGGCTATTTGTGGGCGAAGATTGGTGAGCCAAGAGGGAAAGCACTTCTGGGATGGTTGTGCGTCATTCCTTGTTGTCTCTATTTCTGTCCGCTGATTATTGCGTTGGACAAGAAGTGATCGAGTTGGCCCCCATAAAGTGGCCGCTCAATTCGGTATATTTTGGGAATGGCAATTGAACCGGTTGTGGGCGACAAGTACTTTTTTACGTGGGCGGAATTAGGAAAGCCGACCGTTGCCGCTGAGATCAAGCTCCCGGGGCTTGGGATCCTGATATTTGATGATGGGGATGCGCACTATGCCAAACAGATAGGGGAGAATGCGGCTTACTTTATTCGCCGAAGTCGCGTGATGGGTGAAGGGATTTACGTTGTGGTTTCCCGTCAACAACCCGCTGAGCAGTAAAGGTTGGCACGGATTTTGCTTTAGTTTAAAAAGTAGAAACCGGGGCTAAGCAGCTTGATCCTCTCCTACAGCAAATTGATCGTCGCTTTTGATTTTGATTGCTTAGCTGATCCGGTCTCTTGGTTCGATTTAGTTATACAACAGGTGGCTGTGCCAGTGTATGGTTTTCTGAATTGATCCGGTAGTTGTGCTTGGGGATTCCCGTTTTTTTGCTGGTTGATTACAGGTCTTCGTGGCCCGCGACTTCATAAATGCGGATGTTAGATGATTCCACCAGGGCTGCGGTTGATTTGACAAATTCCTTGAAATGAGGCATTTCGAAATGAGCCTGAAGTCCATCGCGGGTTGTCCATTCTTCGACAAAGACAACGTGGTTCGGGTCGGTGGGGTGTTGGAAGAATTCGTAGGTGATGCAAGGCTCTTCGGCTTGGGAGGGAGCCAGCATAGCGGTAGCCAGCTCAAGGTAAGCAGAAAGAGATTCGGGTTTGATGTGCGCGTGGGCGACGAGGACGACCATGAGTTGGATGTTACTCGCCTTTGGGGGGTCGCGTCGGGGCGTATTTCCGCCATGCTGGGTGGTTGGCCATGCTGTCTTTTGTATCAGACTTTTCGGTGCGAAGCAGATATGCCGCCCGACTGAGCATTTGGCCCGAAGCGGGGGAGGTGACGAAGAGGAACAGGATGACCACTATTGCGCGGCTGGATGCCCCGGGGGTGTCAGCGAAGTAGATTGCGACGCCGAGCATCACCAAGGCGACGCCGAGGGTGGTGCCCTTCCCGATTGCTTGCATGCGGCAATAGAAATCCGGCATCCTGACAAGCCCAATCCCGGCGACCAGTGTGAACAGGCAGCCCAGAAGGAGCAACGTGGAAACAATGATCTCAGTCATGGTTGAGGGCACTCCTTTCGAGATAGCGGGAAAAGGCAACAGTGCCAAGAAAGACGATGATAGCGAGGATGACGGCGACATCCAGGAAAGCGGCGTTTTTGAACTCGATGCTCAGGACGCCAATGGTGCAAATAATGATGACACTGGCTAGATCGAGGCTTGCAATTCGGTCTTGGCGGTGGGGGCCTTTGAAAACTCGGTACAGCACAAACGCGAGACTTGCGGTAAGCGAAACGAGGCAAATCTGGAGAACGATCGGCGGGATATTCATTAGCGCAGAACCTCCAGAACTTTTCGTTCAAAACCCTGTTTCAGTTCCTGTATGAGGGCTTCTTCGTCGTCGCAATAGATGGCGTGAATAAACAGAGTTGACTTGTCTTCGGAGACTTCCATGCTCAGGGTTCCGGGAGTCAGTGTGATCAGCGAAGCTAGCACGGAAATTTCTGCGTCGGTTTTGGCATCGAGGGGCATTGCGATGATCGCAGGCTTGATGGATAGGCCGGGGGTGAGAAGCTCCCACGCAATTCGGATATTGGCGATGAACAGTTCTTTGATGAAATAGAAGAACAGGCCGATTGCTTTGGGGAATCGGGCGACGTAGCGAGATTTGTCGGTGAGTCCCTGGCGGGTCAAGATGAGGAGGACAATGTAGCCAAGAACGAACCCGCCGATCATGTTGGCAGTGGAGAAGTTGCCTTGGAGCCAGCACCAAACGACGGCGATGAGGATGTTCCAAAGTAACATTTACTGATCACCTCTGTTGATTTGGAAATAAGGAGCAAATTCACTAGCGGCACGATTCGTTAGATCGGCGATGGGAGCCGGGAAAAGGCTGATAACGAGGATGATTGCCGCAAGGAGGTATGCAGGGAGAGCTTTCGTTGTTGGGCAGGGGGGCATCTCTGGGGTTTCGGTTACTTCTGCACGCCAGAAAATATTCATCCACACTTTCGCCATTGCGAGGAGGGTCAGGAAGCTAGAAAAGATAATCGAGGCGAAGAATAGGGGAGTTTCGCTTGCGGCTTGGAGGAGGCCGATTTTTGGCCAGAATCCGCTGAATGGAGGAATTCCGATCAGGCTCAAAGTTGGGATTGCCATGCCGACGGCGAGGGCAGGATATTTTGCCTGGAGTCCGCCGATCTTGCGGATATCTATTTGTCCGGTGTGCCATTGGATGATTCCCACGAAGAAGAAGAGGCACGTGATCACGAGGATGTGGTTGAGCATATAGAAGTAAGCGGCGGCCATGCTGGCTTGGGTAGGGACGATTAAACCGAGAAGCATGAAGGCGATATGGCCGATAAGGAGATAGCCAAGAATTTTGCGGAGATTTGTGTGGGCGAGGGCGCCGATTGAGCCGATGACGATGGTCAGAACGCAGATTATTGTCAGGATTGGAATGATGGCTGCGGCAGTGGTCGGGGCGATTGTGCCGACAAATCGAATGATGGCGTAGATGCCAACTTTGGTGAGGAGTCCGGCGAAAAGGGCGGCGACGGCGGTTGGGGGAGTGTGATAGCTGTTGGGCAGCCAGCTGAAGAATGGGAAAAGGGCGGCTTTTAGACCGAATGCGGTAACGAAGACAACAGTGATGAGAGCGGCGGTGCTAGGGTTGATCTGGGCGGTCCTTTCGGCAAGTTGGGCCATATTGAGGGTGCCCGTTGCGCCGTAGATCAGGCCAAGTCCAGTTAGGAAAAGCATGGAACTGAACAGGTTTGGGATCACATAGTTGAGGCTTCCACGAAGTTGTTTCTTTTCTCCCCCTAATCCGAGAAGAACGAAGCTTGAGAGGAGAATGCACTCAAACCAGACAAACATGTTGAATAAGTCGGCGGTGACAAATGCGCCAGAAATACCACCGAGCAACACGAAGAAGAGGGGGTGGAATCCGAAGTTGGTTCTCTCGTCATCGATGTTGCTGTGAGCGTAAATTGTGACGCACAGGCCGATAAAGCTGGCGAGGGCGACCAGGGTTGCACTAAAGATATCAGCGCGAAATTCGATGCCAAATGGTGGAATCCATCCGGAAATGTTTTTGGCTACGGCTCCGGACTGAATGACCGTTGTGAGAAGCCAAACTCCGGCGAGGGCATGGGCTGCGCTTCCGATGAGGGCGATGATCTTGCGTCCTTTTGGGACATTCCATAGGCTGACGAGTAAGGCCGCCATAAGAAGGGGGATGAGAACAACGAAAATGACGCTCACGGGGCACTCTCCTTCTCGGTAAGGTCTTGACCCAATGGTTCTATCAGGTCTTCGACATCGTCGGATCCGATCGCGTCATAAGTTCTCCTGATGAGCATCATTGTGAAGGCAAGCACACCGAAGCTGATTACAATTGCGGTGAGAATCAGTGCTTGACCAAGCGGGTCGGCGAAGGGTGGCTGGAGAATTTTTTCGCCTTTGGGAATGATGGGCGGAGCGCCTCGGACGAGACGAGAACAGGTGAATACAACGAGGTTGGTGGCGTTGCCGAGGAGGACAAGCCCGATGAGGAACTTGATCATTGTTCGCTCAAGGAGGAGATAGACGCCGGTAGTGAACAGGATTCCGGTGAGGATCGCGACGGCGAGTTCGGTCATTCGTCCATGTCCTCCAAGAAGCTGACAGTAATGCCAATAACAACGAGATAAACGCCAATGTCGAAGATGACGGGAGTGCCGACTTTTGTTGGTCCAAGGGGAGTCGGGAGCATGAACCATATGGCTTTGAGGTAGGGCTCGCCGATGAAGAATGCAGGAAATCCGCTCAATACGGCGATCACCAGACCGATTCCAGCGATTGATTTGGGATCAAATCGCATTGCCACTTTCATTTCGTTCTTGCCGAACGCAAGCAGGATCAAAGCGAATGAGCTGGCTGCGATGAGTCCACCAGCGAATCCTCCACCTGGCTCGTTGTGTCCGCGCAGGAGGAGGAACACGCTGAGGACGAGGAGGAACGGGATGATAAACCGACAGATTGTTTGGAGGAGGATTGACCTCATTGTTTTTGTCCTCCTGATTTGACTTTGAGCCGAACCAAGGTGTGGACGCCAAGGGCGGCGAGGCACAGTACGGTTATTTCACCCATGGTGTCTAAAGCCCGGTAATCCACGATGATGACGTTGACGACGTTTAGACCCTGCCCGAGAGTGTATGACGTCTCGGCGAAGTAGTGATTGATGCTGGGGAGTTGTGGAGCGCTAAGAACCGCTAGCATGAGAAGCGTCATGGCACTACCAAAGACTATTGAGATAGTGGCGTTCGTGAGCTTTTGATTCTTTGTAAGAATGTCTTTGAACCGAGGTAGTTTTGCGAAGATCAGAACGAAAAGGACGACGGTCAAGACATCGATGAGAATCTGGGTGAGGGCGAGATCAGGAGCGGAAAAGGTGACATAAGTGATTGCCATCGCAACTCCGACAATGCCAAGAACGGCGACGGCACCAAGTCGATTGGGGATGAATATGACTACAATCGCGGCGAGGGCAGCGAATAGGAGCAGAACGACTTCGTGGAACAGGATGCCGGGGCCATTTGGAAGGGCCAAGGTCATGGGGTTTTGGGCGGCGACGACTCCGAGGATCACAAGAAATGCCCCGAAGTTGAGAATCATGTGGTCGCGCACAGATCGGCGCTCGTAGAACATGGTGATTCCGACTGAAGTTTGATTAGTGAGTTGATTGAGGGCGCGAAAACTGCCTTCGAGAGTGACTGTCTTTGGAAGATTTTCTAGTGATGTGCGGATTCGAGGCCAGAAGGGGTTAAGAATGAAGCCAGTTACGATGGCTCCGATGCTGAGGAATAGAGGCAGTTTGAACCCATGCCACAAGGCGATGTGGTTCTTGACTTCTGAGCCGTGGATGGTGGCTGCAACGTACTGGATGAAGTGTTCGCCGATGGGGAGGCAGAAGGCTCCGACTAGGAGACCGAGAACTGCAAGAATGAGCGGGGGAATCCAAAGTCCGGGGGTGGGTGCATGATGGAGTTCTGCTTCTTCCGGTTGAGATTGGAAGAAGATGCGGTGAGTCAGAGTCATGGCGACGATGATGCCGCTGATGGCGCTGATGATGATGGCGATGAGGAAAGGAATTCCAGTTGCGGGCTCGAATGCAGCGAGAGCGAGTTCCTTTTTGATAAAGCCTGCGAATATGGGAATTCCGGCGAGACTTAGGCTGGCAAGGATAGCGGGCAGGGCGAGGGTAGGAATATGGCGGCGCAGATTGCCAAGTTGAAGGGCGTCTCGCGTGCCCATCGCGTGATCGATTGACCCGGCGGTCATGAAGAGGGCGCCTTTATAAAGAGCATGGGCGAGAATGGTGTAGGCAACGGCTTCAGCAGCTTCTTTGGTTCCATGCCCGATGAGCATGACCATCAGGCCAAGGGCACCTACAGTTGACCAGGCGAGAATCCGTTTGAGATCGCGTTCGCCTAACGAAAGAACGCTGGCCCAGACGAGGGTAATTGCTCCGATCCATGCCAGAGCTGGTTGCGGGCCGAACAATGGTGACAGTTTGGCGAGAAGAAAGATCCCGGCTTTGACCATCGTTGCGCTGTGGAGGTAGGCGCTCACGGGGGTAGGGGCGGCCATCGCATTTGGGAGCCAGAAGTGAAAAGGGAATTGGGCGGATTTGGTCATACACCCGATGGCGACCAGAGTTATGGCGATGGGGCTTGCCGACGTCCACTGGGCGAATTCAAATGTTTGATTTTCGGTTCCGAGAAGGATGAGTCCAGCTAAAAGAATGAGTCCTCCGATGCCCGTGACTGCGAGGGCTTGGACAGCTGATTTCCGCGAGTTTTCGTATTCTCCTTTGAATCCAATCAAGAGAAAGCTAGTGATGCTGGTGATTTCCCAGAAAAGGAAAAGGGTGATGGCATTGGCGGCACTCGCTATGCCGAGCATGGCAACCATGAAAACACTTAGAATACTGAGGAGCCGAGGGAGTTCTTTGGGCTTCATATATGCGCCGGCATAGATGAAGATCAGGGTACCAATTCCGCTGATGAGCAGCCAAAAGAGGAGGCCGAGATGATCAAGGCGAAGACTGAAATCGAGCCCGAGACTTGGAACCCAGGGCCGAGAGGAAATGATCGGCAAAGTCTGGAGGCTAGTGATTCCCCAAACGAAGGCACTGAGAGGGACGAGGGTAGCAAGGAGGCTGAACGAAGATCCGAGGCGTCGCCCGATAGGCTGAGCCAAAGCGGCCAGGATGAGTCCTGCGATCAGAAAAATTTCAATCGTTACCATGCCTTTGGGGTTGCGGGAGAGATTACCGGAGTTTAGTGATTACTCCAGGTTCTGCCTGGGAAGATCACTCCGGGGTCGCAAGATGCCAGCGGTCGATGTGCAGCACAGACCCAGGTCAAAATTTTGAAAATTGAAACTTGCGAGGGGGTGTGAAACGTTGCTATGGGTATGACTAGTTCGATCTTGGCATTGGCTTTGGCTGGGGTACTGCAAGAGGAGCCGAAACTTGAGCTCAATGTTCCGGGGGCAACACTTGGAAGTGTAGCGGGAAAGATTGGGGAACAAATGGGTTGGGATGTCCAAGTTGATCCATCGGTTCGGAGTGAAGTTTTGGTCATTCGCACGGACGGGATGGATCCGCAGAAGACATTGGCGAAGATTGCAGAAGTTACGGGGACGAAGTGGATTTTGGATGGTAACCGGATGATTGTTCAACCGGATTTTGATGCTCGGAACCGGGAGCGCGCCAAGAAGAGGGCGGAGAATACGCAACGGATTCTCAAAGCTAAAGGAGATTTTTTGAAGAATCTTGCAAATCCCAAAGCCACGAGCATGGAGGGAGAGGAGTTCAGCTATGAGGCGGGAACGGGTTCAAAGTTGCTGGGGCAAATTGTTCAGGGGTTGGGTGATCAAGTCTTCAGCCGGCTGGCTCCGGGCCAGCGAGTTGTTTTAAGTACGAATCCGACGAGGATGCAACAGCCGCTCGGCAGTGTTAACGTTCAGATGGTGACGAAATGGATTGCGGAAACCAATGAGCAGCGCAAAGCGGTCGGTCAGATTGATCCGGGTGATGATGAAGGGGTTCAGCAGATGATGGAGATGTTTGGGATGAACATGGAGGACATGGCGCCCAAACCGATCACAGAACAGCCGGAGAAAGTGGTTTTGGTTCTGGCCCGATCAGGACGGTCGGAATATACGGAATCGGGGGTTTCGGTAACGCTCAAGGTGATTGGCCCGGGAGGGAAAACGTTGTTGAGCGAGCAGAGTGCCTTTGGTGGAGGTGGGGAGATGTTTGGCGATTTTGCGATTGCGGTACCGACAATGACGCCGACGGATGAGACGGACGAAGAGCCGGCACGCAAGCCGATGCCGGGCGATGAATTGAAGGTTAAACCGTCTGAGGAATATCTCACAATTCGCAAGGCAACCACGATTAGTTTTGAAAATCCTAACGCGGCGAAAGTTTCACCCGAGACCAGGCAGAAGCTGAAGGACATCGAGAATTTTGAGCCTCTGAGATTTGAGTTGGGTGAGTTGCTATGGCAAGCCGCGGAGCAGATGGATAAGCCGCTTATTGCGCTTTTGCCCGACGAAACATGGCAATTCGGCGAAAAAATTCCGGAAACGATTGGAGAAGTCCGCGACCAGTTTGAGTTTTACAATGTTGTTGAAAAGGAAGAAGGTGGTTTTTGGCAGGTTTTGCCGAAGGAGATTGGCTCGGCTTGGGATGGTCGCGTTGACCGAACCACTTTAGCGATGGTGATGCGGGCGGCGGATGGTCGGACTTACGTTCCTCTTGACCCCCTTGCGACATTCCTCTATCAATATCCCGATGCAACATCGAATGATGTTGCGAACTCCCGTATCCAGGCATTTGCTCCGTTCTTGATGGGGAGTATGATGGGAATGGGTAGTGCCAATGAGCTTTACCGAGTTTATGGTGCGATGACAGCGAGTGAGCGGCAATTTGTCCGGCGCGGGGGTCAGATTTCTTTGGGTCAACTCTCTGGTTCGGCGCGGAATGTTTTGGTTGAGATGTTCTTTGGCGCAGAAGGTCGAATTATGCCGGTGGAATTGGAGCAAGCCTTAAAGCAGGAGAATCCGACGGACTTGGCGAATTCGATGTTCGGTCGCGGAATGATGTTTGGTGAAATGATGGGCGGGGGCGGAGACGAACCGACTGAACTTATGCCGACGGGATTGCCCATGAATGGATTTGTTGCGAGCCAGGCGTTTCAGGACAAATATGTAATATCGGTTGATCAGCAAGGCCAGCCGGTGGCAAGCATGCCGCCTTTTGGTCGGTCTGAGATAGCTTTTCTTTCTTTGTTGACTCGAAATCCGCAGTTCCTTTCTGATACTCCGGAAGCGCAGGAATTCCTGGCTCGGATTGCAGCTGGTGAGCGTACGCAGATTCACTTGGCGGTGATGATTGCGCCGAAGAAAGGAGCGCAAGGCGTTTTGAGTGACATGGGCGACCCAGATTTGAAGAACATCTTTAAGTTTTCAAACATGCCTGGTGAATTGGGCGCGAACGCCAAAGCAGATGCCGATGCAATTGCAGCTTCTCCGATGGGTAAGTTTTTCCAGATGATGGGTTCCGGTGGAGGAATGGGTGGATTTGGTGGCGGCGGAACGATCAAGCCTTGATTGATCTCTGAAGAACAGGAGCCCAAGAATGTGCGCACGGTTTGTTTTCACGAATGAACAAGCGGCTTTTTTGGGCTTCAATGCGGAGATGTTGTGGGATTTTGCGGGTAGTTTCAATGTTGCGCCGACGGATTATTCGCTCATTGTTCGGATGGCGGAGGGAAAGCGGCGGATGTGGCCGATGCGTTGGGGTTTGATTCCGAGTTGGGCCAAGGACGAAGGAATTGGGATTAAATGTATCAACGCGCGGAGCGAGACGGTCACGGAAAAGCCGAGTTTTCGGGCAGCCGTGAAGTACCGGCGATGCTTGGTTCCGGCAGACGGATTTTTTGAATGGCAGGGTGTGAAGGGTTACAAACAGCCGTACTTTATTCATCGCGCTGACGGCATGGCGATGGCGATGGCGGGGCTCTGGGAGGAGTGGGAAAGTCCAGCGGGGACGGTGGAAACGTTCACGATTATCACGACGGATGCCAACCGCGAGATGAGCGATCTCCACGATCGGATGCCTGTGATTTTAGAGCATTCGGATTGGGAGCGATGGCTTGATCCGGGCTTGACGGATGGAGAGGCATTGCGGGGGCTATTAGTTCCGGCATTGGATGGAACGTTGGTGATGCATCCTGTCGGGAAGGCGGTGGGGAATCCTCGGAATGAAGGGCGAGAATTGATTGAGCCAGTAGGGGGTTCGACATTGTTTTGAAGGAGAATTACGTTAAGGGACTGGCGGGGGGTCTTAACAATCGTGTGTTATCCTTTTGGGAATAATGAAGACTGTCCTTGGCGAAGCTGCCGTCGGGATGCAGACTGAGAAAACAATGACTGAGCCACCGAATGGTTTGATGGTTGCCAAAGACGTAGATTTCTTCTACGGCAGTTTTCAGGCATTAAAGAAGGTTTGTTTGGAGATGCCACCTCAGAAAATCACGGCTCTGATTGGTCCCTCTGGATGCGGGAAGTCCACTTTTTTGCGCTGTCTGAACCGGATGAATGACTTGATTGATGGCACTCGTCTGGAAGGGTTGGTGACGATTGATGGGCATGATATTTATTCCAAGGACGTTGATGTGGTCGAGTTACGGAAGACAGTGGGGATGGTATTCCAGAAACCGAATCCGTTCCCGATGTCGATTTTTGACAACGTTGCTTATGGGCCAAAAATTCATGGGATGAAGAAAAAGGCAGACCTTGAAGTGAAGGTCGAGGAGTGTCTCACTCGGAGCTTTTTGTGGGATGAAGTTAAGGACAAATTGAACCAAAGTGCACTTGGGCTTTCGGGTGGTCAGCAACAACGCCTTTGCATCGCGCGGACGATTGCGGTAAATCCCGAAATCATCTTAATGGATGAGCCTTGTTCGGCCCTTGACCCGGTAGCGACGGCTAAGATTGAAGACTTGATGCTTGAATTGAAAGAGCAGTTCACGATCGTGATCGTGACTCACAACATGCAGCAAGCCCAGCGAGCCAGCGATACGACGGCGTTTTTTATGCTTGGTGAGTTGATGGAAGTGGCGCCGACCCGGGATATTTTCTTGCGTCCGAAGAACAAGCGGACGGAAGACTATATTTCTGGTCGGTTTGGTTAGGGAGTCGAACCTGTTAGGATTGCTAGTTTAGGCTAGTGATTTCGCCAGAAATAGGGATTTCTATGAGACGTGGATGCAAACTTGAGCGTGGGCTTTATGGCTAGGCTTGCATCAGTGGGAATTGGCGAACGACTTGACTTGGTTCGGGCAGACTTTGCACGGGCAGAAGGGCGACAACCGGATGGGATCGTCCTGCTGGATCGTTCAGGTTTGATTGAACTGATGGATGCGGGTGCAACTCGGCTTCTGGATTTGGATCCCCGGCGGGAATTGGGGAATGCATGGGGAGAGCGCGAATTTGATGGCGTTCACCTTGTGATCGGGGAAGGAGCAATTGCCATTTATGAATTTGGCGTGATTTCTGTGGAGCCGTTGATTGAAAGGAGGCCATCGATGAATGTTTTGGAAGAGTTGCTCAGACTCGATTCTTTAGAAGATGTGATGACCTGGTTGGGTGATTACTTTGATGATCAGAGTGATGGATTCCGCGGCGCGATTGCCTTGCGGGATGAGGCATCGATGGTGTTATGGGCAGCTTGGCCCTTGGATCAGGGAATACTGATGCCGCTGCGATTTTCGGTAACGGAGTCACGAGCTTATCGGACAGGTCAGCGGAGCTACGGTCGCGAGTTTGAGCTTGTGAGTGGAGATGATGTGACGGTCGTTCCGGTGGTAGTTGACGGGTCAGTGATGGGTTTGGTGGCTTGGGAAGGTTCTCAGGGGGCGGTCGATGAGTTTCTGCCGCACTTTGGAATGGTTTTGGGCCGGTTTATGGAGTGATTGCCCGTCCGTGGGCTTCAGGCCGGACGGGCTACGTTGTTTATTCGCCTTCAGGCATTTGATCAAGCGAACTTCCGGCCGACCCAGAGACTCTTTGTGCTTGCTCTTTTGCAGCTTGACCGACGCCTCCACCTCCACCGGACCCCTGAAGATTTTCGGTTCCCGTTACAGGAGCAATTCCGGATGCTCCGGCGGCACCGCCTTGAATTTGGATTCCACCGCCCGTGCCTTCGGTCGTAGCTGGCTGTTCGGTTGCCGCTGGTTCTTCTCCTTTGACGTAACCTTCTGGCTCAGCGGGTCCGCAAGCGGCGAGTGCGAGAGAAGCGAGGATGGCGAGGGCGAGGATTTTTCGCATGGAAATAGTTTAGCGGTTCCTCAGGGGAATTTGCTGTTAATCATCATCGTCGCCAGGCTTTGGTGCTCCGAATCTGCGAGTGATTCCTGGATAGGGGGTTGACTTGCCTTTGATCGCATGCCAGATATCTCGATTAAGGGCTTGTTCCTGCATGATGTCCAGTTGATCCGGTTCGCTAAAATCGATGGCATCAACGCTGGGATCGGTTGCACGGGGAGGGTTTATGGCAAGCAAATCTGTGTTCGGTGTGAGGGCCCGGTAAGGAGTGAGTATTGGAGTGTTTCGGAACGCGTTGTATAGAGGCGTTGCGGCGGCATCATGTTGTGTAAGCGGCTGGGCTCCCATGATCAGGCCAATTGTGCGTACAAGTGATGTCGTTGTGTAGTGCGTGGAATCAATCCCACTGTTGCGGGTGTACGGCGAGATAGCGAGGCAGATGGTTCGATGAGCATCGACATGATCTGGTCCGTTTTGCGCATCATCTTCGACAACGAAAATTGCGAACTTATCCCACAGTTTGCTGTTAGAAATGGTCTCTACAATTTTTCCAAGGCCGAGATCGTTTGAGGCGACACATGCTTGAGGGGTAAACGCACCAGGGCGTGTTCCGGATGTATGATCTTCGCTGAGGGCAAGTACCATAAAGTTGGGCATTGTTCCTTTGGTCTCAAATTCGCGAAACTCTTTGATGAATATGTCGACAGCGTTGTAGTCTCGCGCACGGTTTTTTCGCGCTTCGGCCCATGCTTCGGATTGCCGGTCTTGGGTGTGGTAGTAGTAGGTTCGATAGGTTTTGTTGGCACGGCGGATGGTATCCCAGATATAGCCATTGGGTGGCACGGACAGTTTTTCGGTTAATCTTGGGGCTCCTTTTCCGCTATATTGCTGCGGCCAAGTTCTTTGCATGAAATCAGGAACGTAGGCTCCCTTTGACCAGTGATGTCCGTCGACGGAAACCTCTCCACTGGCATAAAAATTATCGAAGAGAACGTAGTCTTGGGCTAATTTCCGGTGGTTTGGCGCGACATCTTGACCGAACAGCGTTAGCTTGGGGTCGCCATTACCATATGGTTTTCCGTTGCGTTGGAGGTCGCCGAAGAGTTGATCATAAGTCCGGTTTTCCTTGATGATATAAAGAACATGCTTGATAGGAGACGGATCGCCCGTTTTTGAGGGTATTGGATTGGAGCCGGGCTTTGGAGCTGAATTGGGGCGGTTTATGTTCCCGGTCTTGTACGCCGAAAGCTCAAGCACAGAATTTGTTGCTGCCCGGAGTTGGGCATCGTTCTGAGGCGGTGTAGTTTGAAGAGTTCCGTTTAAAAGGGTGACAATGTAGGGATAGCCTTGGGGGGCGATAGGGTCAATCTTATCGGTGTTTCCGTTTGGACCAGTTCCGCGACCTTTGCCACAACCGGTGAGTAGGGTTCCATCTTTGAGACATGCGAGGGCAGAAGGATATAGCGCGGTGGGAATGTAACCTTTAATATGAGATTGAGCCCGATTTTCTATATCGATCACTCCGACGCAGTTGTTATCGCTCAGCGCGACATAGAGTAGCTTTTGATTCTGGCTCACTGCAAGTGCGTGAGGTGTTGAACCTGCGGGCGCATCGGGCCACGGTCGGACATTGAGACGCTCTTCTCTGGCCCCAGTGTAAAGATCAAAGATTTCGACAGTATCTTCGTTGCCGCAACTTACAACCATACGATCATTCAGGAAAAGGATATCGTTCGGGTGGTCTCCAGTTGAGAAACTTCGGGTTTCGTTCAATGTTTCGGTGTCCAGTTCGATTACTCGATCTGACCCTTGGAGGGAGGCATAAAGCTTCTGTTCGTGAATTCTTAATTGATAAGGACTTGCTGATAATTCAAGTTGAAGGATTTTTTCAATTTTTCCTGTTTCAATGTTTATCTTTAAAATTTGATCGCTAGCTGCAGAATTGATAAAATAGTGAGTAGTTGTTCGGGTTAGTCCGGAGAACCAACCAGTGCCTGGTTTGTAATCTGGGATTTGGATTGTTGTTGTTTTTGTTGCTTGACCCTGATCTGAAATATTGAATGTATTGATTGCATGTTGGGTGCCGCCGGAGATGCTTAAGGATTTTGAGTCAGGGCTCCATGTTTGACCGATCCATCCGATGGGTAGAGACGTTTCCGATACGATCTTGCCAGAATCTGCGGAGACGATATACAGTTTATGGGTGCCTTGTCCTACCGCAAGAAAACTGATCCACTTGCCGTTTGGACTCTTTTCCCCACCGGCCAGGAGGTCTCCAGTAAGAACCGATTTTCCAAGGGGGTTAATTTTCCATCCACTTGGCAGTGAGACTTCAGATTTGGAGATGAGTGAGGATATTCCTGCCGCCGCCGCTGCGAAAGGAACGATGACGAGAAGGACTAAGAACGGATTTTTCATTACATTTGAGTGAAAGTTTGGGGAGAAGGGTTACCGGGGAGCGTGATGGTGAGGTCAAGATCTTTGCGTTGGAAAGGACTGTCGATCGTTTCGCCATTGAGAGTAATGGTCAGGGTCGTGTCATCTTTCTTCTGCCAGGTGCCAAGAGTTTCTTGAGCGCCAGACGTGAGTTTGAGAGTGCCATCGTCTTGAATATCAAGCCCGAGGTCGGAGTTCGAAGTGCCGACCCAGAGACCTGTCGGCATTGATGTGATGTAGTCATCGGCCGGTGGGGTTTGGCTACACGCGACAAGGAGGATCGATGAAAAAAAGAGAGAGGTGAGAGCACGAGTCCGTGGCATATTGTTAAGAATTCCATGGGTTGATTAAGCTTTAGTTATGTTGAGAGCTTGCTTAATCCAACCCTAATGTTTGGGAAGTTTAGTGGGATCACCCAGAGCTCTTATGGGGCTGTTTGGGAGGCACTACAACTCATGAAAACCCGCACTTCTCCTTTCGCCCAACGTGGATTCACGTTGATCGAACTCTTGGTCGTGATTGCAATTATTGCGATCTTGGCAGCAATTTTGTTCCCGGTTTTTGCTCAAGCAAAGTCGGCGGCAAAGAAGGCAAATTCCCTTTCCAACCAAAAGCAAATGGCTCTCGCTACCCAGATGTATGCGGGTGACTACGACGACACTTTGCCCGAAACAGGTTGGGATGGACCTTGCCAGCAACCGGAACAAAACCATGGCGGAACTTCGGCGAGCGTTGGCGATGCTTTCTGGAGCGGCGTCTATGCATTCCCCTTGGCTAACCAGCCCTATATGAAGAATCTTCAGCTTTTAGCCGACCCGACCGACCCAGACAAGGGTGTTTGGGGCAAGGAAGGCTCGGTCTGCTTTGAGCGACAGTTGCTCGCTTTTGGAATCCAAGGTGCTTACGACGGAATCCGATCGGTTCCGGGCGGAATGGCTCGAGTATTCCCAGTTTCTTATGCCGGAAACTACTTCTTGGCCCGAGCATATGACGCGCCCCGAGGTTCAACCACGGCAAAGGGTCGAGTTTTGACTCAGATCGAGAATCCGGCAAACGTCGTCTTCACGGCTGAAGTTGGATCAGCACGACTAGCAAGCGGCGGTGTATTTGCGGGTTGGTATGTTGCCCCGGGCTACGGTAACAACGGTAACGGAACGGGTCGCTGGGAGCGCGGTGGTCGCCATGGTGGCGGTCGCAACTGGACGTTTACGGACGGCCATGCAAAGTTCGTGAAAGATACTTCGTACACCCGAGCAAATGGTACGACGAAGCCCCAACGAGAAATCATGTGGGAGTATCAACAACGCGGACTTTATACGTTCCCCGAAACTCCTGATAACAACTACTGCCCGCAAGGCGCGGCAACTTGTTCGACTCTGACCGGTAGAGCTTGGTAATCGCTCTTCGTCGAGCCGAGACCTGCGAGGGAGCGAAAGCTCCCTCGCTTTTGGAGTTTATGAGATGAAAAATTCAAGTTGGTTGGTGATTGGTTTGGGGCTGATTTTGGTTGGGTGCGGGCCCAAACCTCCGGTAGAGGTTCGACCGGACATCGCGGCGGCGTACGACGAGTTTTACGATGTGGGTGGAGGGGACACAGGGGCGGCGAAGATAGCTCTGGCAAAAGCTCGGAAAGCGGATGCGGAGAATGCTTATACAGATTATCTGGAAAGTTGGATCGCATTTCGGACAAAGGATTATGCGGGTGGACTGGAACTATTGCGCTCTGGAAATAAGCGGGAAAAGTGTTTGATTTATGTGACCGAGCCGCCACCAGCGGACAACATTAAGAGTTTGGGGCGGATCCGGCAAGTGGGGTTTGAGACGGACAATTTCAAGGACTTTTTGGAGATTGCGGAAGACGTTTTTGTTGAAGTTCGTCATATGGGAAAAAGAGTTGCGAATGCTGAACCAGTGAATAGTTTGTCGGTTTTGAACGGGACAGGGGTGATTCGCAAGAGTTACCAGAGCGAGATTGCGTATTGGACTGAAAAGAAGTCCGAGAAGGATGTTCAGCGGGTTCAGACAAAACTGGATGAGTTTACGAAGTGGTACGACAAGTTCCAGAAGGATTTGGCGGAACACGTGGGTGACTTGATGCGAGAAGCTGGAGAGGCGGCAGGTATGACAGACGAGGAACTTGCAGACTATGCACAGGGGAAGCCGATCCAGGATCAAGGGAAGATTGCAAAAGCGGATGCGAAACGGATTGAGCTTTATGAGGCTGAGGTTCGCGCGTTGCGTGAGTCTTTGAAAGGGATGCCAAAACTCGATTGATCAGAAGGCTTAGTCTGTAGAATTCTGTCTAGGTTGTTCGTGTAGAATGGTGGGGTTGGCATGAGCAACGAGAAGATCATTGTGCGCGGGGCACGCGAGAATAACCTGAAGAATGTCACCATTGAGATTCCGAGGGATAAGCTCGTTGTCATTACCGGCCTGAGTGGGAGTGGGAAGAGTTCGCTGGCGTTTGATACGATTTACGCGGAGGGGCAGCGGCGGTATGTGGAGAGTTTGAGTGCTTATGCGCGGCAGTTTTTGGGGCAGATGGATAAGCCGGATGTGGATTCGGTAGAAGGGTTAAGCCCGGCGATTTCCATTGACCAAAAGAGCACGAGTCGGAACCCGCGCTCGACAGTCGGGACGGTTACAGAAATTTATGACTATTTGCGGATTCTTTTTGCCCGGATCGGGGTGCCTTATTCTCCGGCGACAGGGAAGCCAATCGAGCGGAGTAGCCCGGAGATGGTGGTGGACGCCACGATGGGATTGGCGGAAGGAACCAAGGTTCAGGTTCTTTCGCCGATTGTGAGGGGGAGAAAAGGGGTCTACCAAAAGGAGTTGGAAGACGTGGGGAAAGCGGGGTTTGTGCGAGTGCGAGTGGATGGGGAGATGTATGAGGTCACGGATGATATTCCGATGGATCGGTACAAGCAGCATACGATTGAGGTCGTGATTGACCGCTTGGTCGTGAAAGAGGGAATTGAACGGCGGCTGGCGGATTCGGTTGAGACGGCCCTAAAAATGGGGAAAGGGCTGGTGACGGTGAGTCACGAAGTAGATGGCGAGTGGGTGGACGTGCTTTTTAGTGAGTTTTATTCTTGCCCGGAGAGTGGCTTCACCATGCCGGAGTTGGAGCCGAGGATGTTCTCGTTCAACTCGCCCTTTGGGGCTTGCCCAGAATGTACGGGTCTTGGGACGAAAACAGAATTTGATGCCGATTTGTGTATTCCGGACAAGAGTAAGCCGGTGCGCGATGGAGCGATTGTTCCGTTTGTTTATAAGTCGGGTGAAGTGAAGGAGTGGTGGCCGCAGGTTTTGGACGGGGTTGGTCGGGCCATGGGGTTTGATGCGCACAAACCGGTGAGCGAATTGACGGAAGAGCAATATCATGCGGTTTTGCATGGCCTGAAAGAGCCAGTGAATGTGCGGATGCAATACGCGCGGTCGGAGCGTGAGTTTTCGAGCAAGTGGGATGGGGTTTTGAATGTTCTGCGGAAGAAATATGAGCAGACGGAGAGCGAATGGGTCAAGCAGGATTTGGCGCAGTACATGAGGACGAATCCCTGCCCAAGTTGCCATGGAAAGCGGCTGAAGCCGGAAAGCCTCTGTGTGAAATTGGCCGGAGTGGATATCAGTACGGTGACGGAAATGAGTGTGGGGGATGCGTTTGCGTTTTTTGAGGGGCTTTGGGGGCATTTGAACGATCGCCAGAAGGCGATTGGGGAGCGGGCGGTCAAGGAGATTCGGGAGCGGCTCGGATTTTTGAACGATGTTGGGTTGTCTTATTTGAATTTGAGTCGGTCGGCGAATACCTTGGCGGGTGGGGAGGCCCAGCGGATTCGGTTAGCGACACAGATTGGGAGTGGTTTGATGGGGTGCCTTTATGTTTTGGACGAGCCTTCGATTGGGCTCCACCAGCGGGATAACAATAAGCTGATCGAGACGCTGATTCGACTCCGGGATTTGGGGAATACGGTGATCGTAGTGGAGCACGATGAGGACACGATGAAGGCGGCGGATTGGTTGATTGACATTGGTCCGGCGGCGGGCGAGCATGGTGGGCGAATTGTGAACGAGGGGCCTTACGAAGAGTTCATCAAGCGGGATTCGCCAACGGCGCGGTATTTGAACGGATTGGAGAAGATTGAGGTGCCGAAGGTTCGGCGGGAGCCGAGGTCGCGGTGTCCGCTCTTTGGGCCGGAGTCGGGGAATGGCGTGGTCAAGAAATCTCCAGCAAAGCGGCCGGCGGTTGCGAAAGCTGGGGCAAAGAAGGCTTCGGTGAAGAAGGTGAGGAAGGTGAAGAAGTGAGTGAATTGAATTCGGAATTGGTAAAAGTCGCGCGGGGGCTCGGGGTAGCGATGCCGGATCAGGAGTTGATCGATGAGGGGATGGGGGATGAGGTTTTGCACGCAGGGATTCGGATTGAATTAGAAGATCGGTTTTTGGCGACGGGGGCGAATTTGGAGGAGGGAGATGGGGAGCGGTTGGCGATTTTCTATTCGGGTCAGCCGGCGGAGTATGTAGTGGATGAGGTCGCAGTGACGGCGGATTGGGAAGGGGACATGGATGGCTTGGTGGCGCGGTTCGAGGGGTTTCGGGGGACGGCCCTTGGGTTAGTGCCGGAGGTTTTGGCGGCGATGGGCTTGGCGAAGAAGTTTGCAATGATTGGTGAGTTTGATCGTCCGGTGCATTATCAGGTTTGGCTGGGGCCGGAGGCGGAGTAGGCGATGGCGAAGAAGAGTTGGGCGGAGAAGATGCTGAAACCGGCGGAGGTTGAGGTGAAGGTAATGGAGAAAGATATGGGGAGTTGGGGGAAGGCGGGGGATCGGCTTTTGATCCCAACGCCGGAGGTGATTCGGGATTACGTTCGGGGGATTCCGGCCGGGGAGGGGCGGTCGGTGGTGGCGATGCGGGCGGATTTGGCGCAGGAGTTTGGGGCGGAAATGACTTGTCCATTGACGACGGGGATTTTTTTGCGCGTGGTGAGTGAGGCGGCGTTTGAGGAGGTTTCGGCGGGGGCGGGTTTGAGGGATGTGGCTCCGTTTTGGCGGGTGGTGGAGCCGGGTTCGGCTTTGGGAAAGAAGTTAGCGTGTGGCGGGGATTGGATTCGGGATGTTCGGGTGGGGGAGGGGATTGATGGCTGATTGGTTGGTGATCAAGAATGCACGGGGGCATAATTTGCAGGGGGTGGATGTGGCGATTCCGCTCGGCTGCTTCACATGCGTGACAGGGGTGAGCGGGAGTGGGAAGTCCACGTTGATCCAGGACACGATGTTCCCCCGGATGATGTATGAATTGCACGGGACGCGGGGGGTGTGGGAGCCGCACGACGAGCTGACGGGGCACGATGAGATTGACAAGGTCATTGACATTGACCAGGGGCCGATTGGGCGGACGCCGAGAAGCAATCCGGCGACCTACACGGGCACGTTTGACATGATCCGTGATCTTTTCAGCAAGACGCAGGATGCGAAGATGCGAGGCTATAAGCAAGGGCGGTTTAGTTTTAATGTGAAAGGGGGGCGGTGCGAGACGTGCCGGGGGGATGGGATTATTAAGATTGAGATGCACTTTTTGCCGGATGTTTATGTGCCGTGTGAAGTGTGCAAGGGGCGGCGGTACAACCGCGAGACTTTGGAAGTGAAGTACAAGGGTAAGTCCATTGCGGACGTTTTGGAGATGACGATTGAGGAGGCGTGCGAGTTTTTTAAGCCGATTCCGAAGATTTTCCGGAAGCTTGAGACGTTGCTGCAGGTGGGTCTTGGCTATATTCGGATGGGGCAGGCGGCGACGACGCTTTCGGGAGGGGAAGCTCAGCGGGTGAAGTTGGCGACCGAGCTTTCGAAGCGGTCAACGGGGAGGACGCTTTACATATTGGATGAGCCGACGACGGGGTTGCATTTTGAGGATGTCCGGCGACTCCTTGCGGTGTTGCATCAATTGGTCGATGCGGGGAACACGGTTTTGGTGATTGAGCACAATTTGGATGTGATCAAGACAGCGGATTGGTTGATTGATATGGGTCCGGAAGGGGGCACGGGTGGGGGGACGGTTGTCGGGATGGGAACGCCGGAGGAGATTGCGAAGATTCCTTCGAGCTATACAGGGCAGTATTTGGCGAAGTTGTTGTAGGGATTGAAGTGCGTCTTTTCGCTTTTTCGGGTGATGTTTGTCAATCCATAGATTTGGGACGGAAGGTTGCAATTTGTAGACAATTGTTTCATGAGACCTTTGACTAGGGTGTAATTTAGCATCAAATACAGAGAATTTTCACGATTTTTCTCAGATCGCACAATTAGACCAGTTGAGTTGCGTAGATTAGCGCGTTATGGAGCTAGCAGGAATTCCGATTTGGATTTGGGGATGTTTCCTTGGATTCGTTTTCTTGCTTCTGGCTCTTGACTTGGGGGTTTTCCACAAAGAAGCTCACGAAGTCAAGATGAAGGAAGCCTTGACGTGGAGTGCGATTTGGATTGTGATCGCGTTGATTTTCAACGCGGGAATTTTTCTCTTGTGGGACAAAATTCAGCCGGGTAGTCAATACACGCCGAATCAGGCAGGACAGGCGTTTCTCGCGGGATATCTGGTTGAGAAGGCCCTGAGCGTAGACAATATCTTTGTCTTCTTGATGGTTTTTGGCTACTTCCAAGTTCCGGCGAAGTATCAGCACCGCGTTTTGTTCTGGGGAATTGTCGGAGCGTTGATCTTCCGCGCACTCTTCATCGCGATGGGTGCGGCGATTCTAGAGAAGTGGTTCTGGATGATGCTCGTCTTCGGAGCGTTTTTGATCTTCACCGGATTGAAAATGTTGCTGGTTGCGGACAAAAAGCTTGATCCGGAGAAGAATCCGGCGGTGAAGCTTGTGCGCAAGATTTTCCCGGTAACCAATGACTACGTTGGTCAGAAGTTCTTCACTCGGATTGATGGAAAGCTTTGGGCGACACCGTTGTTCGTCGTTTTGATGATGATTGAGTTCACGGACATCATCTTTGCGGTGGATTCCATTCCGGCGATTTTCGCAATTACGGCTGATCCGTTCATCGTGTTCACATCGAACGTTTTCGCGATCCTTGGTTTGAGGGCATTGTTCTTTGCGATTGCGGGCTTGGTCAAATTGTTTGCTTACCTGAAATATGGTTTGTCGGCGATCTTGATTTTCGTCGGTGGCAAGATGATCTATAACTACGCGGAGAAAACTTATGACCTGATTGATGGGGTTACTAAGTTCCCCGTTGGTTTAAGCTTGGGAATCATTGCGGGAGTGTTGGCGTTGTCCATTTTCGCATCGATGCTCTTCCCGCCGAAGAATAATCCGCACGAAGTTCCGAGCGTTTCTGAAGAAACTCCGGAAGCTTAAATTTAGTTCTTGGTAATCCTAATTCCCTCGCCTTCAATCATCTTGCGGGCGAGGGATTTTTGTTTATGGATTCAGACACCAGTTGAGGCCGTATCCGTACAGCCAGTCGGATGGAACCATGGCGTCGTCGGCGTCGGCGAGAGGGTTGAATGTGGCGTAGGTTGCGACCATTTGGGAGGGGTCACCGACATGAGCGTTGGGGAGGAGTTTGCCGAGAGTGGACTTGCCGTACATGACACTGTCCCAAGCGATGAACTCTCGAGTTCGTTGATTGTAAGTGGCTTTGCCGAGGAGAGTGCCTTGGTAGGAACCGGTGTTCCATTCGGAGTCAGCTTTGACTTGGAACGTACCCTTAAGTTCGATATCGATGGCGTCGCCAGAGCTGCCGGTGATGGTGCTGGTGAACGTGGCCTGCTTGATGTGTTCGGGCCACCAAGCGGAGCAGGCTTTCTGCATGTGGTTGTGAAGGATCCAGCGTTCGAGGGCAGGCCCTTTGATGCTGACTGAGGCATTCGTAGTGAGCTGTCGGGGGATGAACTGTTGGTATTCCGACGGTTTGAACCAGAGGCGGTCAATGCCAAAGAATTTGGGGTGGCGTTCGTCGAAAGTAGTCATTCCAGGGAAGGCGTAGCCCCTTTTGGTGACACGGAGGTCGAGCGTGCCTTTGGGTTTGGAGAATTGATCTTGTTTGAACTTGAGGCGGTCGGTTTGGGGATTAGGAAGCTCAGTGATGATTCGCTCGTTCACCGGGATTTGCTTGTAGCGGGCGACAGCTTGTTTGATGAGGCGGAGGGTTTCGTCAGCGTCGGGGTCGGGCCATCCGGCATTGACTCGGGCGAGGAGTTGGCCCGATGGAGTCGCGACGTAGATACCTTGGTGGATTCCGGCAGGATTCCGGCTAAAAATTTTGGTGGTGATACGGTGCTCCCAGTTCGATTTATCGGGATGTTCGTTGTAACTCACATCGTCGGCGGCGACGGGAATGAGGTTGGTGGAAACGTATTGGGCGATGTCGGGTCGAGTCCAGACAAACTGTCTGGTTTTTGCGCCATTTTGTCAGCAGTGGCCGCGAGGGTCGCCGAAGTACATCCAGAGCAGGACGGGTTTATCGGCTTTTGAACCGGCGATGAGGCCGTCGAAGATTCGGGTTCGCCAGTCGAGAGATTGAAATACAGTGTCGTTGCCTTGGAGAGAAGCGTGGGTTTTGATTTGCTCGAAGGTTTGCCAATTGAGCTGAGCGGGGGGTTGGGTTTGGGCTTGGGCGGTGAGAAGGAGGGCGGCGAGCATCGTTGTCCTGATTATAGGGACGATTCGGGATTTGGTGAAGGTTGCGCGGGGTTTTTGCGGGTCATGAAGTAATCGGGGGTTTCGCTGGGGCCGGAGGGGAATGTGAGGAAGTATTCACGAGTAATTTTGAATCCATGGGATTGGTAGAGGCGGAGGGCGACCGTGTTCTCGCTCCAGACGTCGATGGAGACTTCGGGGGCATTGATGATGATGGGATGGTTGAGCGCAAGGTTTAGGAGATGGGTACCGATTCCTTGGCGTTGGTGAGTTTTGCGGAGGTAAATGCGGTGGATATTTTTGGAAAGGTTTGGATCGGTCGGGCCGAATTGGATGTAGCCGATGGGAGTTTCGTGGTCGAGGGCGAAGATGACGTGGTCTTGAACGAGTGCTGATTCGATGTATTCAGGGGTTAGAGTGGTGTTGAAGTGGTGGTCAAGGTCTTCGGGGGTGAGATCGGTGTAGGTTTCAGCGAACGTTTCTCGGGCAAGGGTCAGGAGGGTTTGATGGTCGGCGGGGGTGGCGGGTCGGTAGGTGATCATGGGTGAAGAAACGTTGCTCAATTGTGACTGGTCTTTCCAAAAGTTTCTTCTCTTCGACCACTTGATTAAAACTCCTGGGCCACCAGCGGATGGGAAACTACGGCAAATTGGAAAGTTATCGGCTCGGAATGTTCTTTTGGACTGGGTCCCCGCCTGCGCGGGGAAGACGAATCACGGGCAGGGATGAGTCAGTAAATTATTCCCCTTTGAAGGACATCTCAGGTTGCTTTGGACTTTGACGGATCGAAGATATCCGTCCGAGCAATTTTGCTAAATGGGTAAAGTTTTTGGGTCATGAGGCGGGATACGAAGTTACAGCATTTGGGCGAAGAGGTTCATCATTTGGGGGCAGTGACACCGCCGATCTTCCAGACTTCGTTGTTTGTGCACGATACATTTGATTCTTTGCGTGGGAAGTTGGCAGATTCTTCGGCTGAAAAGGAGCACTATGTTTACAGTCGGGTGGGGAATCCCAATTTGACGATGGTTGAGAAGAAGCTGGCGATGCTGGAAGGTACGGAAGATGCGCTGGTATTTGGGAGTGGGATGGCAGCAATCTCGGCGGCGATTTTGCACGGGGTGCGGGCGGGGGATCATGTTGTTTGCGTGGACACAGCTTATGGTCCAACGCGGAGCTTTTTACTGGAATATCTGCCGGGGATTGGGGTGGAGACTACGATGGTGGTAGGGGTTGACCCCGAAGAGATTTTTGGGGCAGTTCGGGAAAATACGAAGTTGATTTATTTGGAGTCGCCGAGCAGTGTATTGTTCCGGATTCAGGATTTGGCAGTCGTGACGGGGTATGCCCGAGAACGGGGGATTTTGACGCTCATTGATAATTCGAATTGCTCGCCGATTTTTCAGAATCCAGCGGCGATGGGTGTTGATATTGTTTTGCATTCGGCGACGAAGTATTTGGCCGGTCATAGCGATGTTGTCGCGGGGGCGCTTTGCGCGAGTCGGGAGATTTGCCGCGCGATTGAACTCCGTGAAGGGCAGTGGCTGGGGGCGAGATTGGCGCCTTTTGATGCATGGTTGTTGCTGAGAGGGATGCGGACCTTGCGGCTCAGGGTGGAAGAAGCGCAGAGGGTGGGAAAAGAGCTATTTGAATTCTTGCGGGGGCGTGATGAGGTGGCAGAGATTTACTATTCAGGTGATCCGGAGCATCCTCAGGCGGGCTTGATTGCGCGGCAACAGAGGGGGCATACGTCGCTAGTGACAATCATTCCGCGGAGTCAGGAGGAAGAATGGGTTCGAGCGTTTTTAGAGAAGTTGGATGTGTTCCAGATGGGGGTGAGTTGGGGTGGCTATGAGAGTTTGGCAGTGCCAATTTTTGGCAAGCCGATGGATTGGCCCGATGAGAAATGGGCGATTCGGTTTTATGCGGGGCTGGAAGACATTGAAGATTTGAAAGAGGATATAGATCAGGCATTTGCGGCTTTGAGATAAGAAGTCCCCTTGGATCAGTGATCCAAGGGGATGAGTCGAAAACTAGCTGAAGTCTTCGATTTTTGTTTTGCCGGGCATGCAGACTTCAGGAACAGGCAGTTCCATACCCCATTCGAGATTTGAGGGGACCATTCCTTTGGTGGCCAGAACTTGTTCGCGGGTGACTCGCTGACCGGTGTAGCACGCGAAGCGTCCCATAATCGCGGCGAGAGTTGATTCGGCGACTTGGCGGCCTTCGTTGAGGACATTGCCGGATCGGATGCCGTTGATGAGGTTTCGGTGTTCGACCATATAGGGGTTTTCTTTTTCACCGTCGAATCGGTAAGCGTTTTCGCCCCAGATGCGGTTGGCGGCGTTTGAATTGCCCTTTGTTCCTTGGATAAATTCGCTGACGTTGCTGACGGTTCCGTCTTGTTGGCGGCTGTAGCTGTGGATACGGACTTCATCGCCCATGTCGAATTCGACCGAGAAGTGATCGTAGATGTGGCCGAAGACTTCGGCGGTTCGAGTTTGGCGACCACCAAGGCCAACGGCAGCCTGGGGAACTCGTCCGGACGCCCACATGCAGACGTCAATGTTGTGGATGTGCTGTTCGACGATATGGTCGCCGCTGAGCCAGGTGAAGTAGAGCCAGTTGCGCAACTGCCATTCGAGGTCCGACATTTCTGGGGTTCGGTTCACGCTCCAGAGACCGCCTTGGTTCCAGTAGCAGCGCATGGAAACAACGTCGCCAATGGCTCCATCTTGGATTCGTTTGATGGTTTCCAAGTATTGGGCTTCATGGCGTCGCTGGGTTCCGGCAACGATGGCAAGACCCTTTGACTTGGCGAGGTCGCTGATTTCAAAGACTTTCAGGATGCCTTCGCCATCAACGGCTACGGGTTTTTCCATGAAGACGTGTTTGCCGGCTTTGATTGCGGCTTCCAGGTGTTGGGGGCGGAAGGCGGGCGGGGTGGCGAGGATGACGTAATCCACGTCACATTGGAGAACTTTTTGGTAAGCGTCGATACCGGAGAAGAGTTGATCCTTGGGGGCTTTGAAGTTCTTTTCTCGGTACTGCTTGATGACATCGGCAGCTTGCTGAGTGCGATCAGCGAAGGCATCGCCAAGAGCGACGATTTCAACACCGGGGGCGGCATCAATTGCGTTAATGGCGGCATCGCGACCGCGTCCTCCACATCCAATAACTCCGACTTTCATGGTTTCACTTGTTTGCCCGAAGGCGAGGTTGGGCATCATTGCGGTTGCGCCGAGGGCGGCAGTTCCCGCCAGGAAATCTCGTCGTGATACGTCGCGCTTCGCCATAGTTTTGATAGTTTAACCCTAAAGGGTTGGGAGAACGCAAATTGATCTCGTAGAATGTCGGTGGTGATGTTGATTTCGGATTCGGAGCGGTTGCGTCGGGATGCGGTAATTGGGCGAATATTGGAGGATGTTCGGGCGGGGCGGACGATTTATCTGCCGGATTTTGATCGAGGCGTTTCTCGCCCGAGTGACGAATACGCGATGCTCAGTGTGGGGATTGAGGCGAACGATTACGGCGGGACAGTGGGGGAATTTCGGTATCAATTTGAGGGGGAGGAAGATTTACTGCATTTGATGGTGGTTCGGGGAGATGGGGAGGAAGTTTCCCCGGAAGAAGCTCAACGCGTGGTTGACTTTCTTTATCCGGGGGTTCCGGTCGCGATGATGTGGTTCAAGGCAGGGACAATGAGTCACCACTTTTATCTGGGGCATGATGTGCTTTTGGAGTACTTGGATTGATGATTGTCACGATTTTGGATATGGCTCTGACCATCACCTTAGCTAAGCCTTGGCTCAACTATTCGGTCGAAAATTCGCATTGACCTCAACCCCTAACCCTCCGCGCCTTCGCGGGGACAGGCCTCTCCATTAAAACTGAGAGGGGGAATTAGGCTTCAGTATTTGATTGTGAACCAGGATTTTATGGATACATCTTTGAGAATCTTGAACTTAATCTCACGAGAAACTCATGGGATTGGCCTAGAATGAGGAGGTGCGGCTATTGGTTGTAGAAGATGATCTCGTGATTGCGAGTGAACTTGAGAGGGCGCTTCGGAAGGCGGGGCACACCGCGGATGTGGCCCGAGACGGTGCTACGGCCCTTGACCTGGCACAGGAAGGGAGCTACTCGGCAATTCTCTTGGACTTGATGATCCCGGCTCCGGATGGGGTGGAAGTATGCCGGAGATTGCGGTCAATGGGGGATGCGACGCCGATTTTAATGCTGACGGCTAAGGATGCGATTGAGGATCGGGTGAAGGGTTTGGATGTGGGGGCAGATGACTATTTGGTGAAGCCATTTTCGATGCAAGAATTGATGGCTCGGGTTCGCGCAATCACCCGGCGTGATGCGCAAATGAAATCGGAGTTGATTCAGGTTGGAGACTTGGAGCTTGATCCCGGATCACACACGGCGAGGCGGGCGGGAGAGGATTTGCAGTTGACAAAACGCGAATTCACTCTACTGGAGGCCCTTGCGAGACGAACGGGACATGTTTTGAGTCGTGAAGCGATTTTGGAACGGGTTTGGCATAATTTTGAAACACAGCCGAATACAGTGAATTTTCATGTGTCTTCACTACGGAAGAAGGTTGATCGAGAAGGGTGGGAGCCGTTGATCCATACCGTTCATGGGGTGGGTTACACGTTGAGACCGCCGGAGGGGGGATAGGTGGCGGGGAGTTTTAAGACTCGCCTCACCTTGTGGAACATCGTCATTCTGTTTGTTTCGATGGTGGTTTTGGCTACGTTTGTGGCGGTGGCGACTCGTCAGCAGGCGTTAGTAGGGATTGATCGAGATTTAAGGGATCGGGTGTCACCGATTATGCGGGCGGCGGAAGGGCGTGGCGAGCAAGGGGGATTTGGGGGCCAAAACATTTTTGGGGGGATTGGGGGTGGCCCGGATCAAGGGGGTCGGGGGCGGTGGATTGATCGCTTCCGCCAGCCTCCGATTCCGGAAGCCGCCGACGAAGAGACAAAAAAGATAGTTGCGGTGAGGCGTCCTCGGGTTTTTGGATTGGATGGGGTTTCACTTTTGGAGGCGGGAGTTGAACCATGGGATCAAGATTTGCTCAAGGCTTCATTGCGGGGTGAGGTGGGGTTTGTGACGGTGCAGTTTGAGGGGGAAGATGTCAGGGTTTTGTCGGCACCGGTGCGACGGCGGGGGGAGATCGTTGGTGTCGTGCAGTTGGGGTCAGAATTGCGATCCATTGCCGCATTACAGCGGGCGCAGATGGGTGTTTTTATGGTTTTGGTACCAGCAACTTTGTTACTGGCTTCGCTCGGAGCATGGTTTTTGACTCGACGGGCATTGAAACCGATTGAGGATTTGACGGTTGCGGCTAGAGGAATCTCGGCGGCAAATATGAACCAGCGAATCGCCGTTGAGGGTGACGACGAATTTGGTGATTTGGCCGAGGAATTTAATGGGATGGTGGGGCGGCTCCATAATTCGTTTGAGAAACAGCAGGCTCTTTTGGAAGCGCAAAAGCAGTTCACAGCGGATGCGAGCCATGAATTGAGGACGCCTTTGACGCGGATTAAACTTGTGTCGAGTAGCGGTCGAGAGGAGAATCCGGGGGAAGTTGGGGAGCGGTTTGGAGTGATTGAGGGCGCGGCTGATCACATGGCCGGGTTGGTGGATCAGCTTCTGACTTTGGCGCGGACAGACGGAGGAAAAGTCGAGCTCAAGGCCATGAGCGTGACGGCTGTTCTTGCGAAGGCGGTTGCTTTGACGGGTCTGGGTGAAGATGGGCGTTTGAAGTTGGAATTGAAGGACAAGCGGGCGATGATTGAACCTGGTCTTTTGGAGCGGGCGGTAGTGAATCTATTGAGTAATGCGGAGCGGCATACGCCGGAAGGGGGTGATATTCGGCTGGTGACCGAGGAACGAGACGGGCTGGTTTGGATTGAAGTTCGGGATTCGGGGGAAGGGATTCCAGCGGAACATTTGCCGAATTTGACGAAGCGGTTTTATCGGGTTGATTCGGCCCGGGGGACGGGCACGGGGGGGACGGGACTAGGATTGGCGATTGTTGATCAGATCGCTCGGCTCCACGGGGGGCGGTTTGAGATTACTTCTGAAGTTGGGGTGGGGACGGTGGCGCGGATTGGGGTTTTGGTGGGGTGACTAATCTTCGCAAACGATGCGGAAGCCGACGAATTCGCCATCGCTGAGCCACCATTTTGATTTGGGGATGTGGGCGTCGCGCATTTGCCAGTTGGGGTTGTAGTCCTCGGAGAGCGTGAAGCTGAGCTTAGCGGGTTTTTCGTAAAAATGGCCGCCTTTCGTAGTTGCGGTTTTGTCGGCGCGGGTCACCCATTCGGATGCGTTGCCGAGCATATCGTGGAGGTTCCAGGGGTTGGGTTTGAGGGTTCCGACGGGGTGGGTCGTGTCGTCGGCGTTGTCCCAGTGCCAGGCGATTTCGTCTTTGTTTTCGGGGGTTTTTTCAAGTCCAGCGGCGGCGGCGTACTCCCATTCGGCTTCGGTTGGGAGGCGGAACTTCCGGCCAGTTTTTAGGGAGAGCCATTGGCAAAATGCTTCAGCGGCTTGGGCGTGGACTCCGATTGCGGGATAGCCTTTATGCCCGTAACCTCGATCGGGGGCGCCGTACGGTTTGGAGGGTCGGGCTTTAATGACTTCGTCTTTGGCGGCGTCTTCTTGGCTCAGATCAAGGCGGTAGGCGAAGATGTCGTAGATGTCCCAAGTGATTTCGGTTTGTCCGATCCAGATGGACTTGATGGGGGTTTCTTTGCCGTCTTTTTTGTGAGTTCCGGCGGGGATGCGGATCATTTTGTATTCGGCGAGGTGGCCCTCGATTTTGACGACCATGGGATCTTCGGTTTGCATGGGGGAAATGATTGCCAGGAGTCCGGCGAGGATCATGGGTTTATTGTGGCTTAAAACTTGTGCTGGAATAGCTTAAAGTCTTTCTTTGAATCACGCATTCAACCCCTCCCTGACCCTCCCCAAACTTGGGGAGGGAAACCAAAGAGCTTTGATACTTATGCCCAAATCAGATCGGGGCGGAGGATGATGGTTTGGTCGCGGTCGGGACCGATGCTGAGGATGGCGGCGGGGGTGCCGGTGTAGTCCTCGATGAACCGGACGTAGTTCTGGACATTGACGGGGAGGTCATCCCACGATTTTGCGCCGCTGATATCTTCTGACCAACCGAGGAGGGTTTGGTACTGGGGTTGGACTTGGCTCCATTCGTCGGTGGTTGCGGGGAGGTAATCCACAGGGCCATTGCCGAGGTCGTAGGCAGTGCAAACATTGAGTTCCATCACGTTGACCAGGGTATCGAGCCGGGTGATGATGAGACCGCTCAAGGAGTTGAGCCGGGCGGAATGGCGGAGGGCGACGAGATCGAGCCAACCACAGCGGCGCGGGCGACCAGTGGTTGTGCCGTATTCGTGGCCCTGCTCGCGGATCTGTTGTCCAATTTCATTATCTTGCTCGGTGGGGAAAGGGCCTTCACCGACGCGGGTGGCGTAGGCTTTGCAGACGCCGAGAGCGTTGTTGATGTCGCGGGGGCCGATTCCGGTGCCGAGGCATGCGCCGCCGGCGGTCGGGTGGCTGCTCGTGACATAGGGGTATGTGCCGTGGTCGAGATCAAGGAATGTGCCTTGTGCGCCTTCGAAAAGGACGCGGTCGCCACGGCGGACGGCTTCTTGGAGGACGGATTCGGTGTCGGAGACGAACGGTTTGAGCCGCTCGGCATAGCTGCAATATTCGTCGTAGAGGTCTTCAAATTTAACGGGCTCACCACCGAGAAGGGAGATCAGGCGATTTTTGAATTCGAGGACTTGGTGGAGCCGTTCGCGGAAGATTTCCGGGTTGACGAATTCGCCCATGCGGATGCCGATGCGTTGGACTTTGTCGGTGTACATTGGGCCAATACCACGCGACGTCGTGCCGATTTTGTTGTCTCCCCGAGCGGCTTCTTCGAGTTGATCGACAAGGCGGTGGTAAGGGAAGACGACGTGGGCGGCGGGAGAGATTTTGAGGGCACCGAGGTCGGCTTGGAGTTCGCGGGTGCGATCAATTTCTTCAAGAAGGGCTTTGGGGCAGATCGCCATTCCTCCGGCGAGAATCGAGAGGGTGTTGGTGTGAAGAATTCCGGCGGGGAGGAGGTGGAATTTGAATGTTTTTCCTCCGGTGATGACGGTGTGCCCGGCGTTGTTGCCGCCGCTGTAGCGGACGACATAGCTGGCCTGGTTCCCAAGGACGTCGACGATTTTGCCTTTGGCTTCATCGCCCCATTGCGCTCCGACGATTACGAGGGTTGACATAGTTGTGTTCTCTTTTTCGCTCCGGTCGGGTTGGTTCAAAAATGAAAACCGGCGGAGCTTTGATGTTGAGGTGCTTTTGGGGCACATCACATCGAGGATCCGCCGGTTTGGTGACCGATTGCCTTATCTCGACGGGGATATTGTAGCGGAAAAATGTGTCGGTCAGGGCGGGGGTTTAGGACTGGGTCCGTGCCTACTTTGGGAACTATTCTTTTCTTCGCCAAGAAGTGAGTCTAGGTAATCTCTAGTTATGAGCGACAATGCGGTCTACATCATTTCGGGGAAGCGGACGCCGATTGCGGCATTTCAGGGGGCGTTTTCGAGTTTGACGGCTCCGCAGCTTGGTTCGGCGGCGATCCATGCGGCTTTGGAAGCCGCAGGGGTGCATCCGGAAAATGTTGACGAAGTCTTGATGGGGAACGTCTTGAGCGCGGGAATTGGTCAGGCTCCAGCGCGACAGGCGAGCAAAGGAGCGGGAATCCCGGATGGAGTGCCTTGCACGACCGTGAACAAGGTGTGCGGGAGCGGCATGAAGACGTTGATGATGGCGGCTCAGGCGATCAAATGCGGCGATGCTGACATCGTGGTAGCGGGGGGAATGGAGTCCATGACGAATACGCCTTATGCACTGCCGACCGCGCGGGCGGGGATGCGGATGGGGAACCAGGCGGCAGTTGATTTGATGATTGCGGATGGGCTTTGGGATCCTTATGACAATATGCACATGGGGAGTTGTGGCGACCTTTGCGCAAGTGAGAAAGGGTTTAGTCGGGAAGAGCTTGATGCTTTTTCGGCGGAAAGTTACCGTCGGGCAGTTGCAGCTCAGCAAGCCGGGAAGTTCCAAGATGAGATTACGGCAGTGAGCGTTCCTCAGCGGAAGGGTGATCCAGTCATCGTTACTGAAGATGAAGAGCCGGGTCGAGGTCGCCCGGAGAAGTTGGGCGAGTTGCGTCCTGCATTTAACAAAGAAGGAGTGACGACGGCGGGGAATGCTAGCTCAATCAATGATGGGGCGGCGGCGATGGTTTTGGCGAGTGCGGCGGCGGTCGAGAAGTACGGTTTGAAGCCAATTGGCAAGATCACGGCGTATGCTCAGCACGCGCAGGAGCCGAAATGGTTCACCACGGCACCGGCCCAGGCGGTTCAGAAGTTGCTGGACAAGACGGGATTGACAGTAGATGATGTTGACTTGTTTGAGATTAACGAAGCGTTTGCGGTGGTTGCAATGACTACGGCGAAGGACGTCGGGATTCCACACGAGAAGCTCAATGTGAACGGGGGGGCCGTTTCGATTGGTCACCCGATCGGGATGACGGGGACTCGTTTGGTGTTGACGGCTTTGATGGAACTTCACCGAACGGGCGGAAAGCGGGCGATTGCTTCTCCTTGTATTGGTGGGGGCGAAGCGACAGCGGTTCTGGTTGAAGTGGTCTGATTAGCTCCTCGAGTTTCTCTCGATGGGACAAACTCGGTTAGCAAATTCTAAGGAATCGTCAAAAGTGACTCTTCCTGGTTCTTTGCGAATAGCTCAATTCGATTGACCTCTGTCCGCATCAGGATCGCGATGGACTCGGTTGTACAGTTTCCGAGAGTTATTCGGATGACTTTTCCCGGTGGTGCAAGCAGAAAGGCAAGATGATCGAAGTCATTGTCTTTGGTAACAATGACTTTGTTGTGGGCTATTGCATAATCCCAGATTTCGCGATCGGTGGGATTGATTCCGATGACAGACACATGCTCGATTGAATCGGCAAAAGTTGCCAAAAGTGGAATGAGACGCCGAGAGATATTTGCGTCAAGGATGAGGTTCATTCTTTAATAGAATTGAGCTTGCGTTCTCGATTTGCGGCAAATTTCAGGGCAGCGCGAATGTCGTCTATGACCAACTCAGGAAAGTCAGCAAGGATTTCGTCGTAGGTTAACCCGGCAGCAAGCGCATCTAAAATGTCTGATACAGTAATCCTTGAGCCTTGAATACAAGGTTTTCCACTTCGGATTTCTGGACTGATGGAAATGCGCTGGGTCATCTTCTCTTTTGTTTATTATACGATGAACTTATTCAATCGGAATCACTTTGGGAGATTGCTGAGTTCAATTCGGAAATGAGCGACAATGGGCCAGCGGAAGAGGACGTCTTCTTCTTTAACATGGGGGCCGATGTTGTGGATGATGAGGGGGTGGCCTTTTGGTGACGAGGCGTCGGACGCGATTCCGACGTGGTCTTTGTCGCCGGGGAGTTTCCAAAAGATGATGTCGCCGGGTTTGATGTTTTTGGTTGTTTGCTCTTTGGTTTTGGAAGGGATTGTTTCGGCGTGGTTGCTGAAATAGAGGATGAGGTTGGGGCAGCGTCGGTGATCGATGTTGGGGTCGGGGATGAGCATGCGGGGGTACATACGAACTTTTGCATCCTCCTGAATTGCTTGTTGCAGGTCAATACCGACTGGTCGGAGGGCGCGAATTATTACGTCGGTGCAAGCGCCCCGATTTGCGGGGACATCTCCCATCGGGTAGTCGATCTTGTAGTATGCGCCGGAGTATTGGGCGGGTTTTTCGAGTTGGGCGCGGGCGGCTTTGACGATGGGATTTTGGGATGGTGTTACGACGGGTTGAGTTGATTGGACGACAGGAGAGTTGGATTCGCTACTGCAGCCGCCAATTAACACAATTGCTAGGGAAGCTCCTAAAAAACGGTTGATGTTCCGCACCATAATTATCACACTCCCAACTTGTTTGATCAGTTTCCGCTTTGATGCTGGTTGGGAACTATTTGTGTAGTTGATCCAATATACTGGGCATATGGTTCCGGCGTTGGTTGGATTGATGATGAGCGTGCCGCAAGAATTGAAACTGCCGCCGATGGAGACGGTGACGCTATTGATTTTCAAAAGTGGAACTCGACCCGAGGGTATTTCTCAGGAAGCCGTAAACGAGATGCAAAAGGAGCATTTGGATAACCTTGGACGGTTGTTCAACGAGCGGAAAGCCCCGTGTGCCGGGCCATTTGCGGATGGAGGCGAGTTTCGGGGAATTGTGATCTTGCAGATGCCAAAGGACAAAGTGGCAGCGGAGTTTGAATTTGACCCATTTGTTAAGCATGGATTGCTCAAGATTGAACTTTACGACTGGATGGTTCCTAAGGGTTTGTTCACCTATGAATGGAATGACAAGACGGGGATGATGAAAGGAACCTTGGCATGGGTGAAAGCAGGGCCGGGGGTTGAGACTTTGAAAGGAGAAGAGTTGAACAAGGCGATGGCGGTGCATATCAACCACAACTTAGATCTCATGCGTACTGGAGAAGCGGGATTAGTTGGTCCGGCGGGGGCGAAGAACGATATGGGCCGTGGATTCTATTTGTTCTTGACGGATGACAAGGAGAAGATCAGGGCATTGAACGAGAAAGATCCGTTGTTGAAGTCGGGATATTTTGTGATGGAGATGAAGTCGGTTTGGATGGGTCAAGGTTTGTTTAAGAAATTGGCGCAGTAGTGGTGATAGCGGGCATTGATGTTGGAGGAGTGAAGAAGGGGTTTCACGTCTCGGTGCTTGATAGTGACATAGGGTTCGTTGACTTGCACAATTTTCATAGCACAGAGGGGATTTCGGATTATTTGAGGGGGTTTGATTCGTTGAAGTTGATCGCAATTGATTGTCCGCCCCGAGCACAGATCAACGGGCCGCGAACCCGTTTAGCGGAGCGGCAGATTAATCAGGCTGGCTTCAAAGTTCAGTGGACGAGGCGATTGCCGTTGGAGCCAGATGAGTGGATGTTGAATGGGGAGAAGTTGTGGAAAAGTCTGGAAAAGTTCAGTCCTCAGGTTCAATTGATTGAGACTTTTCCCACAATCGTGAGCCGCGAGTTGGGTGACTGTGAGCTAGTTTTGCCGCTGAAGTTGCTGAGAGGGGGGCAAGTTGAACGGGCAGGGTACAAGGATTTCATCGATTCTTGTCTTTGTGCGTGGGCGGGAATGCGGTATCAGAACGGGGAAGCGCGGGGTTTCGGGCAAGATGGGGACGAGGTTGATGAACTGGGCATAATTTGGTGCTGAAGGCATGGGGAAAAGTTCTGATGCTGAGTTGGGAGTGATTGCGTCTGGAACCGGTACGACGATGAGTGCCCTTTTCCAGCCGAACCCGCAGCAGATTGCCGCGGTATTTGGGGTGATTGAACCGCCTGCGATCCATTTGGAAACGCCGGGGTTTAGCGGTCCATTGACGGCACTTTTTATCATGGTGCGGGATCACAAAGTTGATCTACTCGGGGTGCCTTTGGGGGCGGTTTGTGAGACATATCTCCGCTACCTGTTGGAAACTCAGGAGCCGCATTTGGAATCACATGCGGTGGCAGTTTCGGCGCTGTGTTGGCTATTGGAACGGAAGGCTTGGATGTTGCTTCCGGTTGAGCAAGCGGAAGAGGAGCCAGAAGATCACGACATTTTGGATGAAGTTGAGCCTTATGTTCAGGAGTTTTTGCCCGCGATTGATTCGCTGCTTGATCTGAAGGATGAGCGGGAGCATTTGTTTTTCCGGACGGGGGAAGCGAGTTCGCTCTATGAAATGCCGTTTGAGGCGACGAGTGTTACGACGTTTGACTTGGCGCGGGCTTTGGAGCGAGTTTTGGCGAGGGCAAAGCCTGATACGGTTGAGCGTTTGGATCGGCCTAGACGGAGCTTAAGTGAGCAGATGGTTGTGGTTCTACGGGCGTTAAAAGATAAGGCCTTGGAGCTTGATGTACTGATTGATGTTGAGTTCACGCGGTCCGAGGTAGTCTGGTGGTTCTTAGCGCTTTTGGAGCTGATTCGGTTGGCCCAAGCGCGGGTGGTTATGGAGGACGGGACAGTGAAATTTGGAAAATTTGTGCCGTTTGAGCCAGCAGAATGAGAGTTGTTCAGGCCCTAGAAGCATTGCTCTTCGTGGCAGACTCTCCGGCAACTCCTGAGGAATTGGCTAAAGCTTTGAGCGTGCCTATTTTTGAAGTGGAGGATGGTTTAGAAAAATTGGGGGGGAAGTTACAGCACACTTCGGCCTTGCAATTGGTGCGAATTGCGGGGGGTTATCAGCTCTGCACCAAGCCTGAATTTGCGGAGGCGGTGGCTCGATTTACACAGCCGCAAGGGAGCAAATTGTCTCGAAGTTTGATGGAGGTTTTGGCGGTGGTTGCTTATAAACAGCCCATCACTTTGGGGGAATTGGAAGAGGTGCGAGGGGTGGACAGTGGCTATGGGGTGCGCCAACTTGTTGAGCGGCGTTTGGTGTGTGAAATTGGGCGCAAATCTACGCCGGGTCGTCCGGTCTTGTATGGGACAACTCAGCAATTCTTGCACGCATTCAATTTACAAAGCTTGGAAGAGTTGCCCGTTTTGAACTTTGAATCTCAGTTGTTGCCGGAGCAAGTTGGTCGCGATGTTCCGCCCGAACAACCTTCACTTTTGGATGAAGGGAGTGATGGTCAGGACGGGCCCAGTTTGGCATGACGTCCGTTTTGATCTTGGCATGGCTGGCGAAGAGTTCGACTTTTGTCGGGCAGTCAGCGATGCCGGTCGTGACGGCGGAAGCGGCGATTGCGGTTCATGCAGAAAGCGGTCGCGTGTTGTGGGGGCGGAATGTTGACCGACCGATGTATCCGGCGAGTACGACCAAACTTTTGACGACTTTGATCTTGTTGGAGGAGACCAATCCAAGTGATGTAATAGTTGCCCCGGAAGATGTGAAGTCTGTTCGGGGAAGTTCATTGCATTTGATGCCGGGTGAGCAGATTAGTGCGGAGGGGGCGGCGTATGCATTGATGCTCCGCAGTGCCAATGATGTTGGTTACGCGATTGCTCGGAAATTGGGAGGGAGTGAGGACGGCTTTGCGCGCAAGATGAATGACTATTCAGCAAAGCTCGGGATGACAAATACGCATTGGGTGACGCCCCATGGTTTGAATAACGACTGGCACAAAACCACAGCGAGAGATATGGGCATACTCGCATCTCATGCGCGAGAAAATGCCGAATTGGTGGCGATTACTTCGACTCAGAAATACACGATTCAGCGTAGTTTGAATCAAAAAGATACACTTTTGGAATCAAAGAATAAGTTATTGAAAGAGGATCCGCGCATCAAGGGATTTAAGACGGGATATACGAATCCGGCGGGCCTGTGTTTTGTAGGATATTGGCAGACGGGGATTGGGGATGTTGTTACGGTTGTTTTGAATAGTTGGGATTGGGCAGCGGATGAGTCGGCGTTAGCGAACTGGGCGGAAAAGAGCTTTACCGAACGAGACCTATCAGCATCGGCTGAGATTTCTGTTGCGAGGGCGAAGGATGATCGGGAGTTAGCCGTACGGGTGAAGGAACCTGTTCGGACTTTGGCATCGGCGGAAGATGCGACGTATGCGCGGTTGGATCTTCGGGGCATGGCGCTAACGGCCCCGATTGAGGCGGGTCAGGGTGTGGGGAAAGGGCGTTTGGTTTTGCCGGATGGGACGGAGTATCCGGTGGATTTAGTGGCGGAGAATTCGGTTGAGAGGTCGTTTGATTTGCAAGAGTTCTTGGGGAATCCGGTGGCGATTGTTCTGGTTTTGTTGGCGTCAGGGTTTTACTGGTATCGGCGTCGGAGTTATGAGCGGTTTGAGGTCGGGTAGCGGCTGCTTGGGTTAAACTAGCGGTTCCAATGAATAAGAAAGGTGTTTGGATATGCGAGCCTTGGGATTGGAACAGATGGTTTTTTGCTCTTTGGGTCGTCGTTGGATTCATCTCGTTGGCAATTGCACGTGTGAGTTGGCAGTTTTATCTCGGATTCATTGCTTTCGCATTTGGATGCCTGATATTTCCCAAAGTTGTTGCTCAGTTAATCCGAACCAAAGTTGGGTTCATTTTGCTTTCTGTTTTATTTTTAAGTGGCATTATCGGACTTGCAATGTTGGTTTGGTACTCATCCGGTGATTGGGTAGGTGTTGGAATATGCTTCTGTGTGATGGTCGAGGTTTTTCGTAGCACTACTGAGAGATTGAAATTTGAAGAAATTCAATCGATAGAGGTGCGTTAAACCATTGTTCTCCACTATGATGTGCGGTAATTCTTGACGGTGATCTGAGCCGATCAACCCCACCCCAAGCCCCTCCCCAATCTTTGGGGAGGGGCTTTCTATTTTGAGTCACGCACTTTGTCGGGCCAAGTTTTCGGCAGGCAGGAATGTAGCGACCAATCGATTCTCAAGACTTTAAATGAGATTTTGGGTCCGCCTGGAATGACATTTGGTGGATGAAGTGGTTTGGCAATCGGGGCTACAATTGGGGAAGAGATTTATGGCGGAAGAGCAGAGCGAAATGGTGCGATTGCACCGATTTTTGGCGCAATGTGGGATTGCGAGCCGGCGGAAGGCGGAGGAATTGATTGCTCAGGGGAAGGTGAGCGTCAACGGGGAAATTGTGATTGAGCAGGGGGTGAAAGTGGGGCCGGATGATCGGGTGGAGTTTGATGGGAACCCGATTCGACCGCCGGATTTGCGACTCTATCTTTATAACAAGCCACTTGGGGTCGTGACGACAATGGAAGACGATCGTAATCGGCCAAGTGTGGGCGATCAGGTGCCGGAATCAGCCAGTGGGGTGAAGCCAGTGGGGCGACTGGATATGAATACAGAGGGGCTTATTTTCTTGACCAATGATGGTGACTTGGCGCACCGCCTGACCCATCCCCGGTTTGGTATTGAGAAGGAGTACGTTGCCGTTGTGGCCGGGATTCCGACGGAGAAGACCCTGGCGCGGTTGCGGCGAGGCGTGGTTATTGATGGGGAGAAAACCGCACCAGCGCATTGGGAATTTATTGGCCCAGTGAAAAGTGAGAACCAGGCGAGACTCAGGATTATCTTGCACGAAGGGCGGAATCGGCAGATTCGGAAGATGGCGGAAATGGTGGGGCATCCGGTGATTTCACTTCGGCGGGTTCGGATCGGGAATTTCCGGGTCAAAGGAATGGAACAGGGGGAAATGCGGCTGATCGGTAAGAAAGATCACGAGAAGCTCCGGGCGAGCGTTGGACTTTCGTAGCGCGTCGGGTTAAAGATTGTTTGGGGATGTAGAATGGTCGAATGGCTCTGAGCAAGAAGACGATTCGTGATTTGGATTTGGCGGGGAAACGGGTTTTGATGCGTTGCGATTTTAATGTTCCGCTGGACGGAGATCGGATCACGGATGATATTCGGATCACGGCGAGTTTGCCGACGATCCAATTTGCTTTGGAGGCGGGGGCGAAGGTGGTTTTGTGCTCACACTTGGGGCGACCGAACGGGGAACGCAACATGAAGTATTCGCTTGCGCCGGTTGCGAAGCGGCTTTCGGAATTGTTGGGATTCGATGTTGTTTTGGCGGGGGATTGCGTAGGTGAAGCAGCAGAATCGGCGGTCGCTGGTTTGGATTCGGGAAAGGCGGTTTTGCTGGAGAACGTACGATTTCATGGTGCGGAAGAGGAGAATGATCCGGAATTTGCGGCTCAGTTGGCGAGTTTGGCTGATGTGTTTGTGAACGATGCGTTTGGAACAGCTCATAGGGCTCATGCTTCGACCGAAGGGGTGGCGCATTTGCTTCCGGCGGTGGCGGGCTTTTTGATTGAGAAAGAGATTGACTTTTTGGGCAAAGCAGTTGAGGATCCGAAGCGACCGTTTGTGGCAATTATGGGGGGAGCGAAAGTCAAGGATAAGATTCAAGTCATTGACTCGCTTTTGCCCAAGGTTGATCAGCTTGTGATTGGCGGCGGGATGGCGTATACGTTTTACAAGGCTCAGGGTTGGGAGATTGGTCAATCTCTTCTTGATGCGGATTCGATGGATTATTGCCTTGAGGTGATGAAAACGGGCAAGATTGTCTTGCCGACGGATACGGTGGTTGCGCCCACTTTTGCGGCAGATGCCCCGCCGACAGTCGTTGCGAGTGATGCGATTCCGAGCGATCAGATGGGGCTCGATATTGGACCGGATACGGCCGAGCGATTCCGAGAGATTGCGGCGGGAGCAGGAACAGTTTTGTGGAACGGCCCGATGGGGGTTTTTGAGTTTGATGCGTTTGCGAATGGGACACACGAGGTTGCCTTGGGATTGACGGAGTGCCAGGGAATTTCGATTGTTGGCGGAGGAGATTCGGCGGCGGCAATTGAGAAATTTGGTTTGGCGGATCAGGTGAGCCATGTTTCAACGGGCGGCGGTGCTTCATTGGAATTCTTGGAAGGAAAAGTACTTCCAGGGATTGCGGCATTGCTTGACGCTTAGTGAGGGTCATGGATTTCTGCGCGTTCGGAACTTTGTCAGCTCGAATCGGCTTTACAGAGACATGGTTGTGAAATTGGTGGCTTCTACTCTGATTGGCGGTGCAATGGGATTTGGTTATCTGATGCTGATGAAGGCCGGAAACCCTGGCTGACTTACTTGCCAAGTACCGGCGGTGCCGGTCGTTGCGGGATTGGTTTTGGGGTTGATCGCGGGATTAACAGGTAGATAAAAAAAGTGGCGGTCGTGGCCCGAGGGCTCGCCGCCTATCAGACTTCGGAATGTATCCGAGTTAATTGCTTGCCGGGAGAAATGCTTCTTCCGGTTCTCATTGTAGGCGGATTGATCTCGTAATCTCTATCGCTAGAAGTTGTAGATTTCTGCGAATTCGTCGGAATTTGTCACTAATTTTGGGGACTTTTTTCGCGGGTAACCGTGATTTCTGAAGGCAAGATTCCGGCATCGATTAACGGTTGGATGTTGATCACCAGTCCGTTTGCGATTCCATCAGGTGTGATTCGGGCTATCGATAAGGTATGGATTTGTCCCTGTGGCGAGTTGATCTTGTTCACGACAAACACTCTTTCTCCGGGTTGAAAATCTTCTTTTGAGAGGTTGCCGAAAATCTCAGTAAGTTCTTCGGGTGGGATATTTGAAGCGAGACTTTCTTTCCCTTTCATGATTTCATCGGGGTTAAGGCCGAGAGTTTTGGCGGAATCGGTGATGCCTTTGCAGTTAAACGGAGCGAGGGTGTTGGCGCAATAAAGAAAAGCTTCAACTTGCGTGAGGCATTCTTCCATTTTGTCGTACTTTTCCGAATTGACGGCTTTGAGACTGGCGGATTGAAGTTTGGCGAGAAAGTCTGATTCATATCCGGAATCTCCGGTCTTGAATGAGGCGATTTTATGGGAAAGCCTATCGTTCTCTTTTTGAAGTGCGACCAGTTTGGATTCATATAGCTCCTCAAGATAGCGAGCGACAGTTGCCGTTTTGGACTTCGTTTTGTATTTGTCTCGCATCCGGCCCCAATACGTGACGACGGTGTGAACGCTGAGTTCTAATTTGTCTGCGATGTCGCGATCGGTCAAGCCCTGCATTGCCAGTTCGATGATCGTGATTTCGCGTTTGGTGAGACTAGGATTTTTCGGAATAGATCGCCCCATGAAGCCTCCTCTTCTTACTTGATTTGTGGCACGGGTGTTCGTTTTGTTAGGTAAAAAAACAGGACGTTCATGAATATTTCACGAAAATTAGAATAAATTGGGACAGCCCGTTTTAATAGTTTTTGAGGATTGTCGTTAAATTTTGGGACTCCATTTTGTTAAGATGATTTATTCTTGGGGATAACTTTTGTTCAATTAACTGGAGGGCCTTGTGGAAAACTTGGGGGGAGTCGTGTTTGGGTTCATTTTGGGGGCGTTATATTGGAGAAGGCTGATGAATTGTCCGTATTGCAGTCATGGGGAGCAAAAGGTTTTGGATTCGCGTCCGGCACGGGATGGGGATGCTATTCGTCGTCGGCGCGAGTGTGAAGGGTGTGGGCGTCGGTTCACGACTTTTGAGGAGCCTGAGAAGCCTCGGCTTTATGTGATTAAGTCGGATGGGAGCCGGCAGTTGTTTGATCGGGAAAAGCTGCTCAATTCACTTTTGCTGGCATGCGGGAAGCGACCAGTCACGGCAGAGCGACTTGAGGCTGCAGTTGTGAACATCGAGCGAGACTTGATGGATGGGGCAGAACTAGAAGTGAGTTCGAGTGATATTGGGGAGAAGGCGATGGATGAGTTGTTTGAGCTTGATTCGATTGCCTATATTCGTTATTCGAGTGTTTATCGGGCTTTTGATTGTCCCGGAGATTTTGCGGAAATTGTACGGCGGATGCAGAAAGATGCACGGAAGAAACGGGCAACTGTCGTTTGAAATTGCAATTGTCGAGAGAAATCCTATTTTGCGATCAGGTTTTAATGCAATAATATTGCAATAATGAAAAGCAAACTGCCAGTTACCGTTCTTTCTGGGTTTTTGGGTGCGGGAAAGACAACGGTTTTGAACCAAGTGCTCTCGAACCGAGAGGGGATGAAGGTTGCTGTGATTGTCAATGACATGAGCGAGGTGAATATTGATGCTCAACTTGTTGCTGGGGGAAATGCAAATCTCAGCCGAACCGACGAGAAGTTAGTTGAGATGACCAACGGCTGTATTTGTTGCACGTTGCGGGATGATTTGCTCCAAGAAGTGTCGAGACTGGCACAGGAGGGTCGGTTCGATTACTTGTTGATCGAATCAACCGGGATTAGCGAGCCGCTTCCGGTTGCAATGACATTCACTTTTGAGGATGGACACGGAATCAGTTTGGGGGATGTATCGCAATTGGACACGATGGTCACGGTCGTTGACTCTTTTAACTTCTTCAAGGATTTTAGCGAGGCGGAGTACATCCGGGATCGGGGCGAGAGTTTGGGTGAGGAAGACGACAGAACGGTTGTTGATCTCTTGGTGGATCAGATTGAGTTTGCGGATGTCATTTTGGTGAGCAAGACAGACCTGGTTGATCAAGCAATGCTAGACCGAGTCATGGGTGTGATTCGCCAATTGAATCCCGTTGCGCGGGTCATGCCAATTGAACACGGTCAAGTGCCTTTAGATGAGATTTTGAACACAGGGTTGTTTGATATGGAAAAGGCTCAGCTGAGTGCGGGTTGGCTGCGAGAATTGATGAATGAGCATACGCCTGAGACTGAGGAGTACGGGATTTCGAGTTTTGTATACCGGGCGCGGAAGCCATTTCACCCGGAGCGATTTTTCACTTTGATTCAACAGCCCTGGCCAGGTGTAGTGCGGAGCAAGGGGTTTTTCTGGTTAGCAACGCGGATGGAATGGATTGGAGGGTGGAGTCAAGCGGGGGGAGCATGTCGATATGAGCAAGCTGGTACTTGGTGGTCGGCGGCACCAAAAGTCTATTGGCCCGATGATGAGGAGACGCGGCTTTGGATTCATGGCTTGATGCAGGAGCCATACGGGGATCGGCGTCAGGAGATTGTTTTGATTGGGATGGGAATGGATCAGGAGGGTTTAACCCAATTGTTTGATTCGTGCTTGGTTACCGATGAGGAATTTGCGAAAGGGCAAGATTTTTGGAAGACCCTCCCAGACCCGCTGGCCTGATTATTCACTGGACTTTTGTTTAACAGAAGCGAGGATTTTTTTCGCAAATGCCTCGGCATTTTTGGTACGGGGGTCAATGACGGCGATGGCGACTTGGGCGTCATCGCGGCGGGCGAAGGCTTTGCCGAGGAGGTTGATTTGGACGCCTTGAACAATTACTTCTCCTTTGATGTCGTAGGTGGTTTGGTTGTCCTGAACTGAAGGGGTGAGGGTGAGTTTTGATTCTGCCCCTTGGACGAAGGTTGTGAGCCATTTAGTCATGGCGGCTTTGAGTTCGTCCGGGTCTTCGTAGTCCACAGAGTCGTCAGTCCAGACGGTGGCGAGCACCATAGCAGGGAATTGATCTGATTGGAGGACGACGGAATTTGCTTCGGAACGGGGGATGTCGGTCTGGGGGAGGAAGGCGATCCCCAGATAACTTTCGAGTCCGGTATTGCCGAGAGCAGAGACGCGGAAGTCGCCCGTCTCGGGGTTGATATATTGAGCAGAAGCAAGAATCTTTTCAAGTATCACTTGGTCTCGTCGGGAGGATTCGATTTGGATCGTGTATTCAAAATTGTCGATGAAGATTTGTTGCCAGGCGTGGGCTTTGCCACCTTGTTCATCGGTTTCAATGACGAATCCGAGAGACTCTTCGGCACCGAATTGGAATGCTTCGAGCACAGGGTTCTCGTTGAGGATGGATTTTATTTTTCGGCCGTAGCGATCTCGGAGTTCACCGAAGGCTTGCGAGTAGGCTTGACCAGAATTTTGTTTGGTTTCTGCGGTTGCGGGCCGGGCAATGATAGAAATTTTGACGGATTTGAACGTTGCATTAAGTTGGGTTTCTTCGGCGGTTTCAGTGATGGTTGGTTTGACAGGGAGATCGAGGCGAAGGCCCGACTTTCCGAGGCGATGACTTTGCCAATCGGAGTCGTCTTGGACATTGAGGAGAGCGAGAGCGAAGGTAGCGGCGAGCATTTGCTAGTTGTTTAGACGGCTGATGCCAGGCAGCGTATTGGCACGGCCTGGCATCTTTTTGACTGTTCCAGTAATTATAAATTACTTGGCGGCTTCGGCGCGGGCTCGCTTGGCGATATCCGCCATGATTGCCTCACTGTAGCCTTCCCATGAGTCGACGACTTGACCTTTCTTGTTGATCATCACGAAAGCGGGGAGTCCTCGCACTTTGAAGTCGTCAGCGACTTTATCTCCGTCGTAGCCAAAGGTGTAGGTGTATTTGTTCTTTGTCTTATAGTCTTTGATGGATTTGACGTCTTTGGGGTCTTCTTCCATCGCGCTCAGGCCGATGACGCGGACACCTTTTGCGTTCAACTCCTTATGAATTTTTTGCATGTGGGGGCTGGCTTTCTTGCACGGTCCGCACCAGGTCGCCCAGAAATCGATGAGGACAACTTTGCCCTTCAGATTTGCATTTGTGAGGGTTGCTCCATCAGTGGTTTTGATACTAAATTTGGGGGCAGTCTTGCCTTCCAGCGTTGGAGTTTGATTTTGTGCGATGGCCACAAATGCGCTTCCGGCGATGAGAGCGGCACCAAGAAATCCGATTCGGAGTGTGTTTTTGTTCATGGTTCTTTGGACTATAACGCATGAAAAGGGATTTGAGTTCATTTGTCCCGGGAGATTGGGTTAAATCGGAGGTGATGAAGCGCTGGTTGCCTTGGTTTGTGATTCCTTTGGTGTTCAGCGTTTGGGTTTTGGTCATGAGAGCGACTGGTTCAGGGTTGCTGGAAGATTCGGACACTCGAGTTTTGTTGGCGAATATTCAGGAGCGTGGGAATCCTTGGAGCTGGTTTGCGGGGGATTGGCCATTGTTTAACCACTTTTATCGTCCGGTTTCGACGCTCGCTTTTGAAATGGATTTGGCGATTTGGGGGAAAAATGCAGCGGGATTCGGTCTCACCAATGCGATTTTGGCGATGGTTTGCATTTGGCTTTGTTTTTGGGTGGTGAGAGAGTTGACCGATCACCCGTTGACGACGGGGCTTGCCACTTTGATCTTTGGAATTGCTCATGTAAATGTTGGATTTTTGAGCATGGTTGGGGGGTGGTTTTGGGCTTTGGCCTTGCTGTGTTTGGCGGGTCTTGGGCGGGGGAAATTGCGTGAACGGTTGTGGCCAGTTTTGCTAGGGGTTGGGGGATGTGTCTTCTTCGCGGACTTGTTACCGGGTCAAATGGACATTTGGTATCGGGTTGTAGGCTGGTTGCCCGGCCGGACGGCGAGTGTCATGACAGTCTTTGCGTTGATATCAGTGGCGGCTTATGCCCGGTATGAGCGACTTGGAGCCGGGGTGCGAGAAGCTGAGCCGACGGCGATGGACTTGCCCGCTACGAAAGGAACTGTCCTTTCTCAAGCTGGCAAGGGGAATTGGGCTTGGGTGGTGGTATCGGCTTTTGGGCTGGTCTTAGCTTTGGGGAGTTATGAGCAGGCGGTGATTCTTCCCGGTCTACTGACGGGGGTTTGCATCTGGTTCGGTTTGCAGCGGCGGCGGGTTCGATGGATGAACTTGGTTTGGATGTGGGGGTTGCTGTTGGGATACCTGGTTTTGAGAGCGTCGGTTGTTCCTTCGGAGGTGAGTGGGTACCAGGATCAGCAGTTTCGGACAGGGGCGGGGCTTTACCTTGATCTATTGAGCTATGTGCTACCTGGATTTGATACGGTGGGGCAATTTTGGGGAAGCGTGAGTTTGGGGGCGATTGCGCTATTGACGGCGATGCCTTGGGTTTTGGGACTGGCCATGGTGGGGAATTCAGTTTCGATGGTTGGACTTTGGGGGAGTCCGCGTAGGTGGTGGGGGCTTGGGGCTTTGCTGATGGGGTTCGTGGCTTATCTTCCGATGGCATGGCTAAAGTTTTTCGCGCATTATCACTATTTGCCGTCGGTGTTTTATGCTCTGTTTGTGGCGGTGATGGGACCAGTGGTTTTGGGTTGGGTTGTGGAGGCATTGAGTCCGAGTCGGGTGAAAGCTCCGATTCGAAGTTAAAAATGAGAGAAAATCGAGAGTCATTCTGGTAAAAGGTGGAGCATGAGTCGGGTTGGGCATATGGACATTCGGATAGGGACGTTGGCAAAGATGGAGGGGTGCGAGGAGTATTTGCCGCAGATCGTAGGGCATGGGTTTGAGAGTTTTCAGCTAACAAATTGGCAGAAATTGCCGGAGGGAGCGGACACGGTCGAGGGTCAGAAAGAACTTGCGAAGCGGACGAAAGGGGTTCTTGGAGATCAGGCGATTGTAGATAGCATTGGCGTTTATGGAAACCCTATGACCGATGAAGTGACGCGGGTTGCTTGGGAGACGTTGATTCAATCGGCCGGAGCATGGGGGGCAACGACGGTCTGTGGGTTCACGGGATGCTTGCCGGAAACTTCAGTGGGCGATACGATGGAACGGTTTGGCGAGGTTTTTGGGCCGTTGACAAAGATGGCAGAAGATCATGGAGTGAAAATTGGTTTTGAGAATTGTGAAATGGGGGGGACATGGGACAAGCCGAATTGGAACATTGCCCATTCACCGAGGGCTTGGGAGATGATGTTTAACACTGTGGTGAGTGACCATATTGGTTTGGAATGGGAGCCCTGCCACCAAATGGTGAGTTTGATTGATCCGGTGCCACAGCTTCGGAAATGGGTGGGGAAAGTGGTGCACCTTCACGGAAAGGATGCGACGGTAGATTGGGAAAAGGTGAAACGAGATGGGATTCGGTGTGGCGAGTATTTTGTTCATCATCGGACGCCGGGTTTTGGAGATACGAATTGGCGGGATGTGATCTCGGTTCTCCGGTTAGCGGGTTGGACGGGATCGATTGATATTGAGGGTTGGCACGATCCGGTTTATCGCGACGAGCTTGAGATGACGGGTCAGGTGCATGGTTTGAATTATTTGAAATGGTGCCGAGGCGGGGAATTTGTGGAGAATCCGAAATGATTGCATTGCTACTAGGAGGATTGATGATGACTGAGAGTTTTGTTGAGCCGGGAGCGGCAATTGAAAAATTGCCGGGGACATATCGGTTCACGGAGGGGGCTTGTTGGACAAAGAAAGGAACGCTGATTTTCAGCGATATTCCGATGTCGAAGATATACGAATGGGACGGTAAGGAGATGACCGTTTGGCGTGAACCAAGCAACAATGCGAACGGAAACACAATTGACGGAGAGGGCAATGTTTGGAGTTGTGAACATGGGTCGAGGAGCGTTGTTGTCTATCGAGATGGAGTTCCCACTACGGTGGCGAAGGAGTTTGGCGGTAAAAAACTGAATTCGCCGAATGATGTGGCGATCCATTCCTCGGGCCGAGTTTTGTTCACTGATCCCAGTTATGGAATTCGACCGGAGCAGATGGAAGTTGACGGGAAGTATGTATACGAGTTGGTTCCAGGCGGGGAGTTGAAGCAACTTTGGAAAGGGCGGAATCAGCCGAATGGATTGGTGTTTTCGCCGGATGGGAAGCGCCTTTATGTTGCGGATAGCGAGGATGGAGGGATTGATATCTTTGAATATTCGCCGGGGACTATCAAGCACGTCAAGAAATTTGATTCTCAGGGGCCGGACGGGGTTCGAGTTGACGTGGATGGTCGGGTTTGGGCGGCGTGTGGCGATGGGGTGAATGTGTATTCGGCGGAGGGGGCTTTGCTGGAGAACATTAAGTTTCCGGAGCAGCCTTCGAATTTGTGTTTTGGGGGAGAGGATGGCAAGACTCTGTTTGTGACGGCTCGCAAGGGGGTTTATTCGTTGCGGGTTCGGGTAGTGGGGGTTCGTCCGGGGTTTTAAGGGGAGTGGTTGAGAATTGCGTTGATCTCTTTGGCGCGAGGGAAGCTGGTTTCGGGGAGTGCTCCACCCTTAACTTCAAATCGGTTTTGGATTTGATCTCCCTAGACGATTGACTGCTACTGGGGTTTTGGCATGTAGTCAGCAGGAGCTAAAGTCACATTCGAGCGTCGATATTGTCTCTGTATTGATTCGACTAATTTCTGGATAGTTACAATATGACTCGCACCATCTAGTGTGACATTTAAATGTGGCAGGTCAGTCCGACTAGAGATTCCAAAAAACGTAGTCGTGCCTTTAAGTTCATTTATTTCACTGAGCACGACACCCGAGATATTGGTGTTATAGTAAATTTTATGATTGTTTCCTATTGCCTTCAAAGTTCCGTATGGCTTAATCATTGCTAACGAGCTTTTGGTTGACGTCGCGTGGGGTAAGCGATCGTCGTAATCAAAAGTGTAAGCCATAAGTGCATCATGATAGGATTTCAAATGCGATCTTGGTTCAAGGACAAGTGAAGCGTATTTTGCCGACAGAAAGACGGGGTGGAGCAATCCGGCGCATATGAGTAAAAGAAAGATGAAGAGGCCACTTCTGATAATCGTTTTTCGGCTCATAGTTGAACCCTATTCTACATGCCGAGGTAGCCAATTTTTGGATTTCCAAAAGAGGTAGAGGGCGGAGGTGACGATGCCGGAAAGTGCGGCGGCGGCGATGACATCACCGGGGTAGTGGACGCCAACATAGATTCGGCTGAGGCCGACAAGGGTGGCCCAGAGGGCGGCGAGCCAGCCGATCCAGGCGTTTTCGGTTCGGTAGACCATCCAGGCGAGCATAAAGGCCATGGCGAAGCTGGTGGTACTGTGCCCGGATGGGAAGCTGGAGTTGCCGTACGGGATGACATCAAATGTTTTCCCTAGCCAGCCTTCGGGGCCGCCGGGGAATCCACCGGGCCAGGTGAGGGGGTTGGCGAAATCTAGGTTGGATGGGCGGGGGCGGTCGACGATTTGTTTGACGATGATGCGCAAGATCCCGGCGGTGCAGAAGGCGGCAATCATGGCCAGGCCGTAGGCGCGGGTTTTTTTGTTGATGGCGAGGAAGAGGAGGATGGGAATTTGGATGTGACCATCTCCGGTATAGGTGATGATGAGCATGAGGGGGTCGAGGAAATCCCGGTGGAGATCGACGTGGATCAGGCGGAATATGTTTTGGTCAAGCGTCCAAAGAGCCAGGGCGTTAAGGGTCAACATGGAGAGTTTTTTCGCGTTCGTATACGGCAAGGCCGGGGGCGGAGCCTCGGGGTTTGCGAACGTATTTTTTTAGAGTGTAGTCGACGGGGACGTACGAGCCGTGTTTGGCGGGGCTATTTTTGACGGCAACAAGGGCGGCGAATAGGAGGTCGGGTTTTTGGACTTTGTCGGGGTTTCCTTGGGTTTGGATGATGACGTGGGCGGAGGTTTGACCACGGACGTGGAGCCAGATATCGTTGCCTTTGGCGACGCGGTTGGTCAGGTAATCGTTGCTGGTTGAGTTGGTGCCATAGAGCACGCGGTATCCGGCAGGGCTGAGGAGTTCGCGGATGAGGTGGCCTTCGAAGGGGCGATCTTCTTTGGCTTTCGGGGCACCGGTGAGGTGAAGGTAGTTGCGCGATTTAGCCTCGGCGCGGTGTTGGTCGAGTGCTTCGCGGGTGGTAGCGGATTGGACGAGATGGATCAGGGATTCGACGGTGGTGAGGTCTTGCTGGAGTCGGTCACCTTGGTTTGAGACTTCGTCGCGGCGCTCTTTGGCGTGTTTGGCGCGGTTGAAAAGGCGGTTGGCGTTTTCGACGGCGGTTTTTTCGGGGTCGAGGGGGATGGTGATGGGGTTGCCTTGGTAATCGTAGGCTTCGAGGGTTTCTTGGCCCGGTCGGATTGAGCCTTGATAGGCGAGGATGAGTTCGGCCTGGGCTTGGATTTCGGGAGCGCGGTTGGCGGTGGCGATAGCTTCAGTAATGCCACGGAGGGCGGCTCGCCGGGCATCAGCGACGCGTTGGAGTTGGTTGAGGAGGGATTGTCGCTGGCTGGCGAGGGCGTCGCGGGATTCGCGGAGGGCGTAGGCTTGTTCGAGCGCAATGCTCAGGGTAGGGCGAGGGATCGCGGTGGGGTCGAGGAGTGTGAAATCGAGGGGGTATGCGCCTGATTCGTGTGAGAAGTGCGGTTGCCAGGCGTTTTTTGTGAGGATGGTTTGGAGGAGTTCGAGGGTTAAGGAATTGAGTTCGGTTGCTTCGTGTGATTCTGTCTCCCCACCCCTGCCCCTCCCCATCAGGGGAGGGAGAGAGCGAGGATTATCAGATTCGAGATGGTTTGTGATGGTTTCCCCACCCCTGCCACCCGGATCAAGTCCGGGGCCGGCACTCACCTTCAGGGGAAGGAGAGAAGGCTCTTCCAAAAGGCGGGCGAGGAAGGGGGAGTAGCCTTCGAACTCTTTAAGGTTGTCCGAGGGGTTCGCACGGAGAATAGATGGTTTGGGTTCAAATGGGGGTGGTTCGTAGGTTTGACCCGTACGAATCGGACGTTTGCTTTGCTTGGCGGAGACAGTCTTGGCAGTGGCAAGAATGCGGCGGTTTGAGTCGACCAAGATGAGATTGCTATGGCGACCCATGAGTTCGACAACGAGTTGGAAGTCGCCATGAGCGGAAGTGAAACCGAAGTCGACGATCCGATCAAGACCGCGTTGGCGAATAAACTCTAGTCGGCCTCCGGCGAGGTATTTGCGGAGAGTCATGCAGAGGGTCGGGGGCTCGGTTGGGGCGGAGGGGCGCTGACTGAGGGTGTGGATGCGGAACAACTCGGGATGCCACGAAATGATGAGGGAATGTTCGGTGCCTTTGGTGTATAGGCCGAAGACGATTTCGGTTTCCGTGGGTTGGATGATGCGTTGAACTTTGGCCCCGCGAAGGAAGTCAGTTTCGTGGAGAAGGGCGGCAAGGGTGATGGAATCGAACGGGATACGCATGCTTACTTGTGGTTTGATCCAGACATGAAAATGGCCCCGGCGAGGACGAAGTTAACGACCGCCAGGACGATCATGATCAGGGCCAGTGCTCCTGTCACCACGCGAAAATTAGCGAGGCTGAAGCAGACGAGTCCGGCGATGAGGCATGCAAGCGAGGTGGCAATTCGCCAACTCATGAAGTCCTTAGGATGGCATAATTGCCATGGGTTTTGTACGAGATGAACGTTGAGAAAGTGATCTTTTGGAATCGTGTTTACTGTTGTGTTTTGTCAGTGAGCTGGTTTTTGGCGGGGTTGGGATGCTTTTGGGCTCGGACCCAGGTGGATGTCGTTTACGAAACAAGTGCGCAAATGTTTGAGGCATCGGGAATTGAGAAAGGTCAGTTGGGCTTGATGTACGGTTTGATTGGTCTGCTCTCGTTTGTTCTCGTCATTTTGAATTTGATTTTGGTTTTTGCTCCCAGGACGAAGATCTGGTGGGCGGCCCATTTGTTCAATTTGGTGATGGGGGTTTTGAAGTGTTGCTGCATTCCGGTTGCGGTGCCTTTGATTATCTTTTGGGTGCGGCCCGAAGTGCAGCGGGCTTTTGAAAACGGGTCGAGTCAGTCGGAGCAAGTATAATTTTGGTGTGAGTGACCTGAACGAGAAGGTGGACGAACTGGCTTCAATAATGACGGAGTTCGGTCTGGAGAAAGCGCGTCTAGCGGGCGAGGGTTGGTTGGTTGAGCTAGGGGTTGAGCCAGAAGTTCGAGGTGGAGTAGCGGTTGCTGCGGGGCCAGTTGTCGCGGCGGGTGGAAGTACACCGGTGAAAAAAGCAGCACGTCCGGCGGCAGAGAAGAAAAGTAGTGGTCCGACGGGGATACCAGTGAGTAGCCCGATGACGGGGATCTATTATTCGGCGAGTAGTCCCGGCTCGCCGCCATTTGCGAAAGAGGGAGATAATGTCCAGGCCGGGCAAGTTGTGGGTTTGATTGAAGCGATGAAAGTGTTCAATGAGATCACGGCACCGGTCGGCGGGAGGGTGACGAAGGTCGCGGCGAAGAATGGCGACTTGGTACAACCGGGGGATGCAATCCTCTACATCGGCTGACATACGGACGATTCGCCTTGGTTTCTTAGGTTTTGGTACGGTCGGCGAGGGGACTTACCGAATGTTGGTGGACAATGCGGACGAAGTTTTTGCGAAAACTTCGGCGAAGTTTGAAGTTGTTCGGGTGGGGGTTCGTGACTTAACGAAGGTACGAGGGGTTGCGGCAGAATTTATTACAGATGATTTACGGTCGGTGGTTTTGGATCCCTCGATTGATGTGGTGTTGGAATTGATGGGGGGCGAGGAGCCAGCGGGTGAAATGGTGCAGCTTGCTTTGGAGCAAGGAAAGCACGTTGTGACGGCCAACAAGGAACTGATCGCCAAGCATGGTTCTCGTTTGATTGGAAAGGCAAAGTCTCGAGGGTTGGACTTGCATTTTGAGGCCGCGGTGGGAGGTGGAATTCCGGTGGTTCAGCCGCTAAAGCATCAGTTGGCGGGAAATGATGTTATTAAAATGATGGGGATTCTTAATGGGACGACGAACTTTATTCTTTCGAAGATGGAGGCAGAGGGGGCGGATTTTGGGGAGGTATTGGCCGAAGCGCAACGTTTGGGATATGCGGAAGCTGATCCATCGGCAGACGTTGATGGATTTGATACGATGTATAAGATTTCGATTTTGGCGGCAATTTGTTTTGGCAAGCAGATTCCGTTGGAGGATGTTCACCGTGAGGGGATCCGGTCAGTGAGCGCAGCGGACATGAAGTATGCCAAGCAGTTTGGCTACAAGATTAAATTGTTAGGGATTTGTGAAGAGATTGGGGAGGGCGAGGTGATGGTGCGGGTGCATCCGACATTTGTTCCTTTGGGACACCAGCTCGCAAACGTGAACGGTGTTTACAATGCGGTTTGGTTGCATGGAGACTTTGTTGGGGACCTAATGTTTAGTGGTCGCGGGGCGGGCGCAGATCCAACGGCGAGTGCGGTAGTTGGGGATTTGATTGACGTCGCGCGGAATATGGTCGCGGGTGGAAGCGGGAGTGCGATTCCTTATGGGGTTGGAATGCGGGTCACTTCGATTAAAGAGTTGGAGTCACGTTACTATGTTCGCTTTGAAGTAGAAGATCAACCGGGAACACTTGGAGATATTGCTACGAGTTTTAGCCGATACCAAGTAGGATTAGCTCAGATGGAGATGGTCACGAAGGTTGGAGGGAAAGGTGAGATTGCCTTTATGACCCATGTTTGTCAGGAGGGGAATTTCCGTTTGGCTTTGGAAGCGGTTGCGAGTTTGGGATGTGTGAGTCGGCTTGAGGGATGGTTCCGGGTGGAAGAGTGAAACTTGCGTGTTTCCAATGGGATGTTGTCTTTGGTGATCCGAAGGCGAATGCGGATCGACTAATTAAGGGTTTGGATTGGGCAGTTGATCAGGGAGTTGATTTAGCAGTTTTTCCGGAAGCGTTTTTGACGGGTTATTGTGTGGGAACTCGGGAGGCGGCAGATGCGATTGGGATTCGCGTGAGCTGTGATTCGGATTTTGAGGTGACAGATGCTTGTGAAGAGGTTCTGAGTGTTCAAAGCGCGGCAATTGAGCGAGGTATCCATGTTGTGGTGGGTTTTGCGGGGGTGGATGATTTTGGGCTTTACAACGGAGCGCTAATGATTGAGCCGAACGGTCGGATGCGGCGGTATGTGAAGACGCACTTGCCTTGTTTGGGGTTTGACCAATTTGCGACGGCGGGTACGGCACTCCCAGTTTTCCAAACTGATTTGGGGGCGATTGGGATATTGATCTGCTATGATTTGCGTCCTCCGGAGGCAACCCGAGTCATGGCTCTGCGAGGGGCAGAGATTGTTATATTGCCGACGAACTGGCCGGTTCGGAAGGGAACAACGCCAGCGGTTATGTGCGCGGCGAGAGCGATGGAGAACAAGATTTTCTTTGCGAGTTGCAACCGGGTGGGGGATGAGAATGGCTTTAGTTTTCGGGGTGAAAGTGCGATTTATGGGGTCGGAGGGGAGGTGCTGGACTCGATTGGGGCAGAGGAGGGGGTGATTGTAGCGGAAATGGATTTGAGCGTGGCGCGGGAGAAGCGTTCCGTGGTGATTCCTGGAGTGTTTGAGACGGATGCGTTTGGGTGTCGTCAGCCGGGGTTGTATCGGGAACTTGTGGATTGAGTCACGGGTAGCATCTGGGGATGAAGATTTTGATGATGGGGGGGACTCAGTTTGTGGGTCGGGCATTTACTGAAGAGTTGCTGAAAGCAGGGCATTCGGTCACGCATTTCAACAGAGGAAAGACAGCACCAGGGTTGTTTGCGGGTGTTGAGACCATTGTGGGGGATCGGAACGAGGATTTGGGGGAGATTGCGGCACGAGAGTGGGACATTGTCGTTGACGTTAATGCTTACCTTCCGCACCAGACTGAGCGCCTTAATGAGGCGTTGACGGATTCGGTTCAGCAGTTTGTTTTTGTGAGCACAATTAGTGTTTACGATCAGGGAGAGACCCAGAAGTTGGACGAAGACGGGCCGCTCCTGGAACTGAAAGAAGATACCGGCGAAGTCACTGCGGAAACGTACGGGGCGTACAAAGTGATTTGCGAAGGGGAGGTTTTGGATCATTGGGGGGAGCGGGCGACAATTCTCCGACCTGGGGTGATTATTGGGCCGCACGACCATACTGATCGATTTGCTTATTGGCCTTGGCGAGTGAGAGAAGGAGGCAAGATGCTGATTCCGGGCGACCAGAATGGTATGGCGATTACAGGTCTGGACGTGCGGGATTTTGCCGAATTTTTGGCTTTGGTTATTGATCGGCGGATAAGTGGGATTTTCAATGTGGACAAGTTGTCGGCGACATTTGGAGATCTGCGGGCAACCATGCGTCAGTTTGCCGTTGAAGTCGGAGTGGATGTAGAAGAAGTGGCGATCCCGATGGAGTGGTTGCTTGAGCGGGAGGTTCGGCAATGGGTTCATGTTCCGAATTTGCTCCCGCGGGATGCTTCGTTGGGGGATGTGACGAAGGCCGTAGGTGTTGGTCTCAAGGAGCGACCCCTTATTGATTCCATGAGAGATACGTGGGCATGGATTCAAGAAACTCACCGACCCCGACCCGAAAAGAGTGGATTGAGCGTCGAAAGAGAGAAGGAGCTTTTGAAGGAATGGTACGCGCAGGGTTAGCACTTGTTTTTGGGGTCATGACTAGCCTGGGTTTGGCAGCGGATCGAGTTGCTTATACGATCCAGTTTGATCCGCTGGGAAACCAAGCACTTGTGGAGATGGATTTGCCAGAAGGGGAGACGGCGGAGAAATTCTGGATGAGTGCTTGGGTGCCGGGGGATTACGAGCGGTTTGACTACGGAAAGACGGTATCAACAATTTCGTTCTTCAAGGATGGGGAAGAGGTCAAGCTAGCGGGCAGAGATGGTGTCAACGGATTTGTGGCGGATGAAAAGTTCGATTCGGTCAAGTACACGGTCAAGCCCAGCCGAGGGAACTTTAGTTACAACTTGTACTTGGGGCGGGATTATGCTTGGTTGAGTCCGGCGGGAGTGCTTGGATTTGCAGAAGGGGGGCTAGGTAAACCTGTTTCTTTGACGGTTAAAAAGATTGATGGGTGGAATATTCACGGGGCGATTGAGGGCCGGACTGCAGGTTCGAGCTATACGATGGATGCGAAGAATCACGAAGAGATCGGTGACTCGCCTGTCGTGATGGGGAAGAACTTGGCGACGGCGAAGTTTGAGGTGGGGGGAAAACCTCATTTCTTCGTTGGGTTTGGAAATTTGGCAGGAGTGGATGTCGCAGCTTTTGGATCGATGTGTCAGAAGGCGGTGGAACAGGGGCTCAAAGAGTTTGGGGAATTGCCATATGCTCGGTACACCTTTTTCGGCGAGTTCGGAAATTATCCAGCGGGATTGGAGCACGGAACGAGCTGCCGGTTAGGATTTTGGGGGAATAATGCTCAAGAAATGAGCGGTCTCATTTTTCATGAGTATGTTCATGCATTTAATGTCAAAGCGATTCGACCGAAGGAGTTGCGGCCTATTGATCCCCTGAATCCGCCAGTGGTTGACTCTTTGTGGTGGTTGGAAGGGGTCACAGATTATTTTTCAGAGTTATGGCGATTGCGGGCGGGGGTGATTTCGAGCGAGGAGTTTTTGGCGGAAATGCGTTCGGCTTATGAGTCAACTTTGAGGAATCCGGCTTATGCGAAGGTGAGTGCATCTGAGTCGAGTCGCCGAGTTTTTGAAGTGCGAGGAAGTCAGGGATTTGGCGGGGTGAGTTATTACACAAAGGGGAAAATCATTGGGTTTGTTCTCGATTTGATGATTCGGGATGCTTCGGAAGGGAAGCGGAGTTTAAGCGACACGTTTCGTACTTTGTACAAGGAGACCCGGGATGAAGTCGGTTATGGGCGAACGATGATCGTTGATTTAGTCCGGGCGGATGCTTCGGGTGAAGAGCGAGCCGAGGAACTTGCCAAGCTAATTGAAACGGCAGAACCTGTCCCTTGGAATGCCAACCTTGTTAAAGCAGGGATTGTTGATCGGGCGGGTCGGCTCGTCAAGGGGAATGATCTTACGGAGAGGCAGAAGGCGGTTTGGGAGTCGTTTTTTGGGAAAAGCTGAACCCTTGGATGGTGTCAGTTGGATGATCTGATTCTTCGGAGATTGGAGTGGCTTTGTGAGCGGTTTACGGGGATGTATTTGCGAGTCCGGCAGTTGGAAGGAGAGCCGCGACTTTTTGGGCTGAAGGGTTTTGAATATGATGATGAGACCCGGACAGTTGGAGTTCGGTTTAAGAAAAAGTGGAGCTTGGCTTATTGTTTAGAGGAGTTAACACCGCAGGTTTTTGCGCTGGCAGTGGAAGAGAAGCGTCTGGAGATTTTGGAGACGAGCTTTGGTGATCCACCGCCACATAGGGTTGATTTGACTTGGTCCGCGGCATTTTTGGCTGAGGTGATGGCGGTGATGGGGACGGAGTTTGAAGATGAAGCCATTCCAGAATTTTTACAGCAAGAGAAGCATTTCAAACCGCACGGTCAGGCGGGTGCGTTGTTGGTCGCAGCAGGGGCCTATGGGTGGCGTCCGTTTTTGGAAGTGGATCGGGGGAGTTTAGGGGTGAGACGGAGTGTGGGGGAGCCAGAGGTTCGGGCTTTGATGGAGCGGGTGGTTGGGGAAATCCCAAGCAACTGGGTCTGACCTGGTAAAAGTGCCCGCTGGGGTGAACACAAAGGTGTGTATATTTGGGACATGCGTTTTTTGCTTCGGAGAGTGAGCGTTTTTGCGTTTGCAGGTTTGGCGGCTTTGGGGTTTGGTCAGAGTTTGCGAGTAGCGACCTGGAACATTAGTGACTTTGACGGTGATTTGTCGGGACAAAATTCAGCAGTCCAGACCGCGATTTTCGGTCAGTTTCAGGGGCGGAGCTTCCGTCCGGATGTTCTTTTTGCGCAAGAGATTCAGAGTCCGACGGCGGCTGGAGTTTTGAAGAATTTGCTGAATACGGCTAGCGGTTCGACAGGTGATTGGGATGTTTCGTTTGGGAGTTTGACCGGAACAGGGGCGACCAGCGATACGGCGATGTTTTTCCGAACGGGACGCGTGGGCTCGGTTTCGACAACTTTGGTTGCCGGGGCAGCAGGAACGAGTGGAAATCCTCGTGACATTTGGCGATTCGATTTTTCGATCAATGGGAATGCGGCGGCGAACGAGCGGATTGCCGTTTACAACATTCACATGAAGAGTGGTTCTTCGACGGATGATCAGAATCGACGGCAAGTTGAGGCGGCAGCGATTCGGGCAAACGCGAATGGTTTGGCAACGAATTTCCAGCACATGGTTTTGGGTGACTTCAACATCCAAAGTTCGAATCAGCAGGCTTGGCAGACTTTGATCACGAATGGATCGAATTCACGGGGTCGGGTTTTTGATCCGATCAATTCGCCCGGCACTTGGAACGATAACAACAATTTTCGATTTATTCATACGCAGGATCCTTCGGGAGCGGGGATGGATGACCGGCTCGATGCGATTTTGATGGGAGCGGGTTTTGGCGACGGCGTTGGAACTGAATATTCTGGCCTGTGGAACACGGCATTTTCGACATCGACTTGGAATGATTTGAACCATTCATATCGGACTTGGGGGAATGATGGAACGAGTTTCAACACAAATTTGACGATCAACGGGAATGCCATGGTGGGTTCAACGATTGCCCAGGCTTTGGTTAACGTTGCTGGAACCCAGGGTGGTCACTTGCCCGTATACTTGGACGTAAATTATGAAGCAGTGCCTGAGCCGGGGACGATGGTGGTTTTGGGTGGCTTGGCTTTGATTGTTGCTCGGCGACGGAAGAAATCCTAATTTTCTTTTGAAAAGGCCCCTTCGCTTGATGGTGAAGGGGCTATTTTGTTTGGCGGTTATACTGGTTGAGTTCCGATGAGAATCATTGACCATTTGACAGGGGAGAAGCCTTGTTTTTCGTTTGAGTTTTTTCCACCGAAGACGGAGAAGGGGGAGGCGTCACTTTTTACAGCGATCCGGCAGTTAGCTGAATTGGAGCCGGGGTTTGTGAGCGTCACTTGCGGTGCTGGGGGTTCAACTCGTGAAAAGACGGTTGATTGGGCAAGGAAGATCAAGCATGAAATTGGGATTGAGCCGGTTGTCCATTTGACATGCCTGGGGGTGCCAGAGGGGGAGATTCGGGAAACGGTGGGCTCTATTCAGGGGTTGGGACTGAAGAACGTTTTAGCGCTTCGGGGGGATAAGCCGATGGACGGTAGCGCTGTTGGTGATGGCTATTGTCAGTTTGCTTCTGACTTGGTTGGTCTTGTTCGAGAGACTATGCCTGATTCTTGCATTGCGGCGGCATGTTATCCGGAAAAGCATACGGAGGCAGCTTCTAAGCAAGAGGATTTGGAGGCGATGAAGCGAAAGGCAGATGCGGGAGTCGACTTCTTTATCACTCAGTTGTTTTTTGATAACAATAAGTATTTTGAGTTTGTTGGGCGGGCGCGGAGCATGGGGATTACTCAGCCGATCGTGCCGGGGATCATGCCGATTCAAGGGGTGGAGCAGGTTCGGCGTTTTACATCGATGTGCGGGGCATCAATTCCGTCTCACTTATTGAAGTTGCTTGATCAGTACGATGCGGCACCGGCGGCGGTTTATCATATTGGAGTGGCGCACGCTATTGCGCAGTGCACTGAGCTTCTGGAAGCAGGGGCTCCAGGCGTTCACTTTTATACTTTGAACAAGAGTCCGGCGACCCGGGTTGTGGTCGAAGCATTGAAGAGCGAAAAATGACTCATACCGCCCTCTTTCCAGAACCGGAGTTAGTGCGAGGAAGGCAACAACTTCGCGGCGTTGGTGACGAGTTCATAGGCGAGGCGGGCGTTGTCGATGAGGGATTGGCGGCTGACTTCCTCTTCATGGGTGTGGATCTTGTCCATTCCGGTTGCGACAACGATGCAAGGTACGCCTTGCGCGTTGATCATATTGGCATCGCTTCCGCCGAGGGTGGTGCGCAAGAAAGGCTCGAATCCGCAATTGCGACTTGCCTGCATCGCGTTTTGGATCACAGGTGAGTTTTCGTTGATTAAATAGCCGGAATAATGGCGTTCGTGAACAATTTCCACTTTAGCACCCCATTCAGCGGCGGCGGATTCGCAGCAGTCGCGCATGTGGGCGATCTGGGCGTCCAAGTCCTCAACCGAAGTTGATCGAGCTTCGCCATGGATCGTGACCCGGGCGGGGACAACGTTCGTACCGGTTCCGCCTTGAATTTTTCCAAAATTGGCTGTCGTTTCAGGGCCGATTCTCCCGAGTTTCATGCGTGCGATAGCGGAGGCGGCGACTTGGATGGCAGAGATTCCTTCTTCGGGATGTTTGCCTGCATGGGCGGGTTTTCCGATAAAAGTGACATCGAACGCGTCATGAGTGGCAGTGCGGTTGACAAAACTTCCGACCGGTGGGCCGGTATCCAGAACATAGCCATAGTCGATGTTGAGGTCTTTGAGTTGGAGATTAGCTGCGCCGAGGAGTCCGATTTCTTCAGCGACATTGAACAGGAGATACACATCGCCATGGTCAGGCTTATGTTCAAGGAGGATGTGGATCGCCTCGATTGCGGCAGCCATTCCGGCTTTGTCATCGGCACCGAGGATGGTTGTCCCGTCGGATTTGATGAGATCGCCATCTTCGATAATTTTGAGCCCGGCAGTTGGTTCGACAGTATCAAAATGGGCGGAAAGAAAAATAGTTGGAGCGTCGGGTTTGGTGCCGGGGAGCCGGGCAATGATGTTTCCGGCGTTCCCGTTGATTTTTGATGCTGTTTCGTCTTCTTGGACTTCGAGGCCAAGTTGTGTCAGATACTCCTTAACGTAGTCCACGCACTCTCGCTCGGCAAGTGCGGGGGCATTGATTGTAATCAGGGTCTTGAAGAGGTTGATGATTCTGGTTTCGTTGACCATGGTCTTTAGTTGGATGCTCCGTCATTGAAAGCTTCAATTTTGTAGGGAGATGCGAGTTTTGGGTCGCCGTAGAGGAGGAGGGATTCGACAAAATTCTCCGTGTTGGGTTCGGGGTGCAGAGTTGTGCTGGCCCGGCCCCAGATGACGATCATTTCTTTCAAGACAACGCTTACGGGGGGATACAGGATGAGATTTTCGGCGTCTCGGTTAACGATAATGAGTGATTTCCCTTCGACCTGGAGAGTGATTCGTCGTCCTGATTTTGGTGCGGGATCGTGAACGAAGTAATGGGTTTTGACTCTTTCGTCAGTTTGAATCCAAATGAGTTTTTCGGGTGCGAGACTCCGTTTTTCGCGGAGGAGTTCGGCTGGTTTATCTCGATCCGGAACGGAGTGTCCTACGCCTTCGAGCCAGTTCATTCCGCCTCGAAAACCGCCGTGTTCGGATCGCCATTCTTCCCAAGATTTAGCGAATGCTTGGCATCGTTCGGGGCGTCCGTAGGCTTTGTCTTCGGAGCCGATGACCCAAGTGAAATAAAGATTGCGGAGATTTTCGCCTTGAGTTTCGCCATCGGTGGGGGCAGATGCGCTGGCGTTTGCGGCGGAGAATCGGTGAGGGATTTTGGTTGCGATGACGAAGTTTCCGTAGCCGCCATGCGAAGCACCCGTAGTGACTACTTGATTGGGATCCACTAGACCTTCAATTGCGAAAGCGAGGATTAGGCGTTCGATGACCTGGGCAATGCTGTCGTCGTAGAAGCCGTTCCACTCGTCATTGGGGGCGCGGAGTGCGCAATAGATATAGGGAGCGAAATCGGGGGCATCTTTGTAGTAGCTGGTGAACATTCCCTCCCATTGCTGGTCATTGACCGCTTTAGGTGCCCCTCCGCCACCATGGAGGGCGATGACCATGGGCATGGGTTGTCCAGATTTGGGGGTTCCGACAATGCGGTACTTAAATGGACTCACACGATCATCAGTACGGATCGTATTCGCTTTGAATTCGGCGCGGATGTTGCGGTGCATTTCCGATTCGCGGTAAGCGCGCCAAGCAATTTCTCGGAATTCTTCTCGCCACGGGAGGGTTTTGAGAGACTCTTGAGCATCTTGGGCGAGGGCTTTGTTTGATTGAAAACGATTTGCGAAAAGAGTAGCAGGGGTGATGGGCTGCGTTTGAGTCAAGATGGTGAAGACCAATGGGGCGAGCATGATGGTTTGAGTATGAATGACTTTTTTGTAAGAATGAGTGAAGAGAGGCTGGACCTTTTGAGATCAGACGTGCTATAGTTTGGGAATTGGCGGGCCTTTGGGTATGCCAGGTGAACTCGTTTATACGAGAGGTTTAACGGATGAAGAGCATGGTGAAATTCGGTCTGACCGCGGCAATTTGTGCGGCACTCGTAGTTCCGGCGATGGCAGATTATGCTAAGCCGATGGATTTGTCTTTGCGAGCAGGATTTTTCTTGGCGCAGGGCGATGGTAAGAAGTTTGAAGGGCAAAACTGGTTTACCATTGGTGTTGAGAAGAAGATGGTGGACATTAAGACGGGTAACCCGGATTATATGGCCCATTGGAGCTTGAGCTTGGATTACTACGGCAAGGGTGGCTTTAGCAACGTTCCGGTTCTTTACAACTACGTTGGTCGGCAAACCGAATTCTACTACTCAGTCGGTGCTGGAGTTGGTTTTGGTCGAACTCAATCGGCGGGCTCTGACAGCACGCTTGATTTCAACTATCAGTTTTCGATCGGGAAGGATTTGAACTTTGGTGGAAATCCGTTCTTCGTTGAAGCGCGATATTTTGGCTCCGGTCGTACTGCCTTGAGTGGTTTTGCGATCGTGGGCGGCGTACGCTTCTAAAACTGGTTTGGCATTTTGTGACCGCCCGCGAGAGCTGTTTTGGTTCAACGGACGGTCACTTTGGTTTTTGCTAGGTCTGTTCTCGATTATTGAACTTTCGATGGTGTTCAGCGTTTTATCTGATTACGAACGCCATGAGCCAATGGGTAGGTACACGAACGTTGTCAGCGCGGCATGAATTTGATTCGGCAATAGAGCAAGCGCTGGTCGCGAAATGCAGACAGCAAGACTTCGACGCATTCGGTCGAGTAGTCGATGCTTATCAGGCTAGGGTTTTGGGATATGTACGGCGGTTTGTTCGGAACGAGGAAGAGGCTTTGGATGTCACACAAGAAGTGTTCATTAAGGCCTTCCAAGCGATGGCGGGCTTTGATGGACGGGCGAGTCTTCGGAGTTGGCTATTCCGGATTGCGCACAATCTTTGTATAGACCGAGCCAGGAAGCGTGACCGATCGCCGCAGGAGCTGAGCATGGAACCAGCAGTTGTAGGTGATGAGCCGTTCGAATTTGCGGATTCGCGATGGGATCCTTCCGAGAATTTGATTACGGACGAATTGGTTTTGGTCTTAGAATCAGCCATGAACTCGATGAGTGAGAAGTTGCGGACAGTTTTGGTTTTGCATGACCAGGAAGATTTGGGATACGAAGAGATTGCGAAGACGATTGACGTACCAGTTGGGACGGTGAAAAGCCGACTGTTTTTGGCACGAGCGCATGTGCAAAAATGTGTTCGGGCTTATTTGGACGATGATGGACAAGCGCGGGTGAACCCGCGAGGTGCTTTCTGATGAATGAAAAGCTATATTTGAAGTTGAAGAATGAGGAGCCGCTGACGGCGGCAGAGCATCTGGAGCTGGAGCAAGCTTTGGAGGCGGGGGATCAGTCGTTGGTTGCCCAATACCTGGCCGATCAAGATTTTGTGGAGCCGAGTTTGGCTTGGCGCAGTAGTTTGAATGAGAAATTGCGCGAAATCGCACCTCAGCCGGTTGCAGACAAGGGGAGTCGGTTCAGGTGGCTTGGCTTTGGTGGTTTGGTAGCGGCTTCTGCAGTGGCATGTGCGGCCGTGGTTGCGGTGGTTTTTATGAAAGGTGGCAACTCTGTTGAGGTGGGATCTTCAACTCAGGTGGTTGCTGAGAATGATCCTTCGGTTTCACCCGATGGTTTGTCCGGAAGTTCTGATTTTGGTTCTGCCTTGATTGCAGCGCATCAGTCGGATACAGCTCAGGCGTCGGTTGGAGTTCGGTCTCCTCGAAGTACTCCGCGGATGCAAAGCGTGAAGCTCGACTACAATAATTGGTAAGGGGTTTCATGAGGATTCGATGCGGATTGATTGGGGTGTTACTCGGCCTTGGTGGGCTGAGTTTGGCTCAGTCAATTCCAACGGCGAGTGAACTAGCGACTCGGATCGAGCGGTCGGGCAAAACGGTGAGCTATGCGGCGGTTCGTTCAATCACTATTCGATCTGAGCGGGGAAACCGGACATTTGAAGAGCGAGTATTGAGGTCAGGCGACAAGATGTATTTGTCTTATGAAGCGGGGACTCCCTATGCGGATCAACAGATTTATGAAGTTGGTGGGAAGCGGTACACCTACACGAAGTCCAATAATGAGTTGAGAGTTGCACCAATTCGTGGCGGGGGGCTTGAGACCTATAAGTTACTGGCTGAGGCGGCGATAAAAGGTGCGGTAAAGGTTTCAAGAGGAGATGCGGTTGCCAGTCGGGCGACATTCTATGTTGAGATTGCGTCGGATCGAGGGCGAGGAACCCACAGGATTTGGGTTGATCGCGAAAAGTATGTGGTTCTGAAGCGCAGTTTTGCCGTGTCATCGTCGGAGGAAATTGGTGGGTTCGAGGTTCTGAAGATAGACTTTTCGGCAAAGATTTCCAGTAGCAAGTTTAAGTGGCCGTCCAAAGCGAAGCTGATCACGGTTCAGGACGATGTCCGGCGTTTGGCCAAAGAGCTGAGCGTGAAGCCGATGATGATCCCTGACAGTGGAAAGATGGCCTTGGTTTCAACTGGCAAAATGGAAGTCCGGGGACAGAATATTTTGCGCCAATTTTATACAGACGGTGAGCGCAGGTTGAGCCTTTTTGTTATGAAGCAGACAGATGCCGAGATGCGGTTCTCGATGCGGGGAGTTGAAGTGCATCGGTGGAACTCGGGTGGAATGACATTGATCTTGATTGGGGATTATTCCGAAGCTGAGCTGAAAAAGTTCGCGGCTCGGGTGAAGGCCTAAGAATTGGTACTGGCTGACACCTGTCTGGTGAGGGAAACGTCATAATGAGGGGACTGTCTTATGGCAATCACAATTCGGAAAAAAGCTTCAACTAAAGCGAAGGTTAAACCTTCTTGGAAGCGAAAGGTGAAAGTAGTGTTTGCTTGGGCATCAATTTTGGGGATGGTTGGGTTTATGGGGGCCTCGGTTGTGGCTTACCAAAAGCTTGAAAAAGCAAAGCTGTTGGTTCCGGATTTGCCAGGGATGATTGAGCAGCTTAACACAAGGCCTTCCAAGATTTATTCAGCCGATGGGGAGCTCCTCTATTCCATTCAGACGGAGTATCGGAAAGCGGTGAGCTATGGGGATATTCCAGAGATGGTTCGGAACGCGATGTTGGCGGCTGAGGATAAGAGGTTTTATGAGCACAGCGGAGTTGATGCAATTGCCTTAGTACGGATTGCGGTTGTGGCCTTGAAGGATCGAGAAGCATCGCAAGGGGGTTCCACATTGACGATGCAGATTGCCAAGCGATTGTTTACGAGCGATAAACAGACGCTTGACCGAAAGCTCGATGACATGGCCCTGGCCGTTGAGATCGAAAAGCAGTTTACGAAAGATCAGATTCTTGCTCTCTACATGAACCAGGTATTTTTTGGGGAGCGGGCTTACGGCATCAGTGCGGCGGCGGATGTCTATTTTGGGAAGACATTGGAAGAGCTCACGATTGCTGAAGCAGCAATGCTGATGCGGTGTGTTCGTCGTCCCAGTGATGAGAATCCAGTTCGGAATTTGGAAGTAGCGATCAAGAACCGCAACGTCGTCTTGGCGATCATGCGGGAAGAGGGGATGATTACTTCGGCCGAGTATCAATCGGCGAAGAGTGAGCCAGTGAAGCTGGCGGATCAGCGACCTCGAGCGGTGACTGGTTCCAAAGTTCACCCCTACTTTGTGGATTACGTTTTGAATGAGTTGGCAAAGAAGAAGATTGATATATCCGCGGGGGGATATGAGATCAAGACAACTTTGAAGACCAAATATCAACGGATCGCGGAAAAGGGCGTTGACAAATGGATTGATCGTCTGAAAGGGTACCGCGTGAACCAGATGGCTATGCTGGTGACGGACGAAAATGGTCGGATTGTGGCGATGGTTGGTGGTCCAGACTATGACAAATCCGAATTCAATATGATTTGGATGGGGCCTGGTCGACAATTGGGCTCAAGCATGAAGCCGTTCGTCTATCTGACGGGGCTTGATCGAGGGATTTACAGCGAAGGGTCAACGATTTCGACCAAGCCAATTCGGAAATCGGGAACCAGAGAATACGTTAAGGGTGGGGCTAATCGTGGGAATATTTCGATTGCTTCGGCACTCGCTGGCTCTAATAACACGGCGGCAGCAAGGGCCATTGAAGAAGTGGGTGAGCAGAACACGCTCAATATGTGCCGTAGGAGTTTAGGATTCCGCCGCAGTAATTTGATGGCGGTTCAGAGCCTCTCTTTGGGATCGGGTGAGGTTTATATGACCGAAGTTGCAGAGGCTTATTCGGTCTTGCAAAGTCATGGGGATCGGTATCCGACTTATGCGATTGAACGAGTGATTTATCCGGACGGGCGCGAAGAATCGCTTGCTCCGAAGAAAGCGCGGGCGGTGGTTGATTCGGCTTCGGCGGAGTACATTGATTTGGCTTTGCGACAGGTGGTGACGAGTGGAACCGGTCGCGCGGCGAGTGGAGTGCGGAACGCTCGGGGCAAGACGGGAACAACGAGTGACCACAAGGATGCGTGGTTCTGCGGTTACACCGACAAATTGGTCGGGTTAGTCTGGGTGGCGAACGAGCAGATCATTGATGGTCGCCCGAGTACACAACCGATGCGGGGTCTGTTTGGAGGGGAAGGACCGGCGCGGGTTTGGAATGACATCATGGGGGATATCCAGAAAGAGGTGGGAGAAAAATCCCGTAGCTTTGGACGGATGCCGAATGTATCTACATCTGCTCCGGATGAAGACGAAACTGACCCGGATAATACGACCCCGGATGAGCCAGTCGAAGTACCTGAACAGCCCGAAGACCAGGTGACACCGGTGGTTGATCCGGACGATACCGGTGACGGAGGCTCAACTCCGCCGGCGACAAATACAACTGGGACAACCGGGGGCGGCAACACCACAGGTGGAGGGAACCAGGGAGGCGGGGAGGACGTTGTTTATGTCAGTGTTTGTGCGGATTCGGGTCAGAGGGCAAATGCCTACTGTCCAGAAACGGTTCGACGACCGTTCTTCAAGGGTTCTGAACCAAAAGGGGGTTGCCCGCTCCACGGGGCGACCGCTGAAGTGCCCGATGGGTCAATCGTGATTACAGTGGATTGGTTGCGCGATGTCCGTTATACATACTCCGAACGAAAACAGAGTCACGTTTCGCAGCCTCATCGTTCCGCTTCTGTTGTTGATCTTCTTCGCAATTTCGATTTCGCAGCTGTGGTTGCTTCAAATCGTTCGCGCGGATGAGCTGAGGGAAGAAGCCAAGATGACGGGGCTTGTCCTCGATCATACTTTGGCCCCCCGAGGGAAGATTTATGATCGGACGATGAGGCCGATTGCGGATGTTAAGCCTCGAGTTGTTATTACGGCTAAGCCAATTGTGCTCAAGAGCAATCCGGAGGCAATGGAGCGGCTTGCCAGGATCCTCGGGACAACAACTAAGAAAATTGAATGGACTTTGAACCAGCAATGGAGTAAAGGGAACTTTCCGACAACGATTTTTGTAGGAGCTACGGTTCAGCAAGCGACCAAAATAGCTGAGTCAGGCGAAGATGCCTTCCCGGGGGTTGGAGTGCAGACGTTGCCTATGCGAAGTTATGGCGATACTTCATTTTTGGAGCATATCTTGGGGTTTGTCTGGGTTCCTACGGCTTCGATCGAGGAGGAATACAAGGAGGAGGGAATGGAGTTCATTCCGCCATATGTGGGGCGGGATGGGATTGAACGGATTTATGACCGGCAGTTGATGGGGAAGCCGGGTTCGACGACTTATACACTGGATCGGAAGCGGAGGCCACTTCGAGTGGTGATGTCTGAATCGCCGACTCCGGGCGAATCGCTTGTGCTTTCAATAGACATGGAAACTCAGCGAGTGGCTCGGGAAGCACTTGGCGATCGGAAAGGGGCGGTCGTGGCGCTCGATCCGAATACGGGTGAAGTACTGGCGATGGTTTCGACTCCCGGCTACGACTTGAGGATTTATGAAGGGGGATTGACCCAAACAGAATTCGATTCTATCAATCTCAATAAAAATTCACCATTGCTCAAGCGAGGCATGGCGGGAGAATATCCGCCGGGATCGACGTTCAAGATTGTTACGGCAATGGCGGCTTATCAGGCGGGGAAGTTCAATCCTTCTGCCGCTGTGAGTTGTCCCGGATATTTGACCGTGGGGAATCGGCGCGTGAAGTGTGAAAACCATCCAGCGGCGACCTACGGATTTCATATGGCGATGACCAAGAGCTGCAACAGTTTTTTTGGAAAGATGAGTCAGCGACTGACGGCTGAAGAATTTAAGGCGACTGCAGATCAGCTGGGGTTTGGTGTACGGTCGGGGATTGATTTGCCCGGAGAGCGCAAGGGCGTCTTTCCGGATCGGGACTTTATCAAGAAGGCTCACAATCGGCCCTATTCGGCCGGGGACGCAAACAACATTGGAATTGGTCAAGGAGATGTTTTGGTCACCCCACTCCAAATGGCACTGTTGGTTAGCATGGTAGCTAATGAGGGTGTCTGCTACAAGCCGCGCGTTCTGAGGGGGGTGATTGAGCAGAAGGAGGGGGCCAAGGTTCAGTTAACAAAACCCGAGGAGCTTCACCGATTTGATGCGACCGATGAATTTTGGCGAGCAATGAAAGGCTCATTGATTAACGTCGTGAATGCGGGGACAGCGCGGAGTAGTCAGATTTCTGGCATTCAGGTGGCGGGGAAAACGGGAAGTGCAGAGAATTCTCACAGCCGCAGGACTCACGCTTGGTTTGTAGGCTACGCCCCAGCAGAGAAGCCCAAGATCGCTTTTGCAGTATTAGTTGAGACGGCGGGGCATGGTGGTTCTGTCGCAGCACCGATTGCAAAGCAAGTTGTCTCGACTTACTTACGTGACCGTAATCAGAAAGTGAATTCCAATGCGGTTAAAATTGGCTTGAGCTTGGAGCCAGATTCGTCAGGTGACACGCCCGAGTCTGAATAAAGTTTGGTTAAGTCTTGTACAGCCTTCTTGGCGATTTCCTGATTCTTGGTAACAGATTCACGCGTCTCTCCCCCGTAGTCGGGGAGACCTGCATCGGTCATTCGCTTAACAATGGGGGCGGTGATTTCAAAGTATTTTTGGTATCCAGCGAGAGCTTGTTCGAGAAGTTGGCGTTTAGTTTCGGGGTTCTGCTCTGATTCGGCGAGGAGGAGTCGAGCTTCTAGAGTTTCGGTGGGAATAAGCTCGGGAATGGCGCGAGTCTGGAAGCTGGTTTGGGATTCGACGGCGATTGTTTTGCGAGCAGAATCGAGGGCGGCGTCCCGATCTCCTTTGTTCAGCAGAAACTCGGTGCGCTGGGCGTGAGCTTTGAGATTATTGGGGTCGAGGTCAAAGACCTGGTCGTTCATCGCGATGGCTTCATCGAGACGATCAGTTTCTGCTAAGGTGCGGGCAGTTGTCCGGATGACTCGGCTTTGGGGCATCTGGGGCACTACTTTTCGGAGAGCTTCTAGCCGTTCTTCAATGTTTGGGGCCGCATAGATTGCATACATATAGAGTGATTCAGGGTCACCGTAATTACTGGCCTTGAGCTGGCTGCCGAGCTCAATTACACGTGGAATGTCTTGGGCCGAGAGCGCGGAGGCTACGGCGGATTTTTGACTTTCTCCGGCCGCGTAAATCGCCAATCCGAAAATGGGAAAAACGCACGAAACGAGAACTGTAACGAGGCGGATTTGACGGGGCACAGCTTCTGGCGACGATCCGTCGGTGCTGAGTTGAAGGGTAAGACCAACCAAGAAGAACATAGCAAGCCCGGAGCCAATGAACGAGAAGTTGCTTTCGACAAAGCCGTGAGCGGCGATCCCGAGGGTTGCGGCAATGGCAGCGGCTCGGAACGGAGTATGTTCGGCAGGTTGCTTTTTGATCCCTCTAAAGGCGTAGGTGAGCCAAATCCCGGCCAGGCAAGTGAATAGCATGAGGCTGAGCCATCCGCCTTCGACAGCGAGTTGTAGATAGGCTTGGTGGGCAAAAACAGTACTTTCGATAATTCCCGGTTGGGTGGAATAGAAACGGAATGTGCCAGGTCCAAGTCCGGCGGGATGGGCAGTGGCAATTTGGATGGCGGATTTCCAGAGATTTTGGCGGAAACCGACACTTTGCTCGGCGGAACTTCCGGAAGCGGTGATGCGAGAAAGTGGGGCAGCGGTTGCTGATTTATTGGCGGATGATGCGGCTTGAGAAAGGCCAAAAACGAGGATGGCACCAAGAACAATTCCACCAAGTGAGATGGCAGAAGGTTTGAGAGGAGCCCTTCTAAGAAAAAGTGTTGCTATGTAGATAAACAGTCCGACACCGAATGCGAGGTACCCGCCTTTTGACTGGGTGAGGATGAGGGCAGTGAAGGAAAGACTACTTGCAATAAGGGCAATGTAACGGTACTGAGATTGCACTTTTCCTACGATTCCAATCAGAAGCAGGGTTCCGGCGACAAACATGCTTGCGGCGGCATTGGGGTTGTTCCACCCGGCAAAAATGCGATACGTGGGCTCTGCGGCCATGACGCTTGTGTATTCAAGAATGCCTCGCACGGCGGCGACAGTGATTCCGGCGGAAAGGGCTGAGGCGAGGAGTTGTGGGCCTCGGTCGCGCCCGATAGCTCCGACGGTGAGGAACAAGGCACCTCCATAAATGAACCACGTGAGCCATTCCCCGAGGGCAGCGTAGCGAAATGAGCCGAACAAGATGGAGAATCCGAGAACAAAAACGAGGACGGTAAGGAGTGCGATGATGCGGACATTTGGGAGTTGGATCACGCGGTTTCGGAGAGCCATAGTAGCAAGTCCGCCAAGAATGAGGAGGCCCAAGATGAGGCGCGAGAGATATGGGAGTGAGCCACCGCCAAAAATTTCGCCGAGGAACCCTTCTGTAATGGGGCGCGGAGCGATGCTGACATGGCCGCCGATGAGTGGCGAAAGAAAAGCCGCGATAAGCAATAAAATCTGCTCGATTGGGGGGGCGGTGGGTTTGGAATCGGTCATCGTCCTAGCTTCCTTCGGATGATATCTATTTTGTTCTTTGTGAGAAAGAGAGAGGCCCGGATGGTGAGTGCAGTCGCGGCAAAAGCAAGGAGAAATGGTCGGGCAAGGAGCGGTGACTCGGGGACATTGTGCTTCTTGTAATAGCGAAACATTGATCGATGAAAGCGGGCGATCATTCGATTGGGAGCTTTATCCGTGCTGCGACCGATGGCGTGAGTGATGACCGCACTCGGGAGATAAGTGACTTTGTAGCCTGCGTTCCATGTTCGCTTGGCCCAGTCAACATCTTCGCAGAACATAAAAAGGTTGTTATCGAGGGGGCCGATTTCGGCGAGAACATTGCCACGGATGAATAGGGCGGCTCCGCTGACCCAATCGACATCCCGCGGGCCGTCGTGCTTCCAGTCTTGCATCAGGTATTCGCGAGTGTAGCGATTATTGGGGAAGAGCCGACCGAGGATCGTGTTGCGAAATGCGGCAGCGACAGGGTTGGGGAAGCGGCGGCAGGAATATTGAAGCGTTCCGTCTGGATTGAGAAGCTTAGGGCCGACGATTCCGGATTCGGGGTTGTTTTTCATGAAATCAACGACTGTCTCGATGGCTCCGGGATGGACGATCGTGTCGCTATTCAGAAGGGCTTTGTGTTCGCCGCGACAGTGAGTCAGAGCTAAATTGTGTCCGCCGGTGAAACCAAGGTTGCGCGATTGACGGAGGAGGGTGAATTCGGGGAATTCTGATTCGGCCATATCGGGGGAGCCATCCTCGGAATTGTTATCCACGACGATTACTTCAAAGTTAGCCTCGGACTTCGCTGCGCGCAGGCTCTGGAGGCAGGCGCGGAGGTCATCGATGGTATTCCAGCTACATATTGTGATGCTGAGGTCGAAATCCGGCATGATATCCTTTTGCGCGAACGAAAGCGGCGGTGATGCTAGCAACGGCAATCAGCGGCAGAGCAAGGCGGCTGATTCCCCGGAGGTGCTTTTTGAAGTAACGAATGAGGCTGAGATGTGATTCCCAGATCATACTTTTTCGGCGTTGTTTGGTGCTGGCCCCGTGGTGATGAAAAATAGAGAGATCTGCGTCGTACCAGCATTTGTATCCGGCGCAATTCATACGATAGAGTAGGTCTACTTCGTTAAAGAAAATGGGGAAATCTTCATCGAATGGTTGAGTGGGGTTCGTGAATTTGGACAGGATTGAGCGGCGAAATAGGAGATATGTGCCCATTGGCTGAGGGGCAAATTGGGATTTTTTGTAGTCAAAGTTTGGGAGGGAATAATTAGCGAAAGGCGAATCGGGAAGTTTTTGGTCGAGATGGGTGAGTTGGCCGATAATGCCAAGGATCGTTGGGAAGCCCCGGACAGATGACTGGGTTTCTCCCTCGGGGCCGATGAATTTGACGGAGAGGGCGCCACATTCTGGGTGGCTTGAGAGGGATCGAGTGGCCTTTTCGAGGTTATCGGTGGGGAGTTCGGTATCGGGATTTAGGGTTATTATGAACTCGGATTTTGCTAAGTTTAGGCCAAGATTATTCCCTTTGGCGTAGCCGTGGTTTGTTGATTCGGCCAGAAGCGTTACGGATGGGAAATCTACTTTCACCATTTCGGCGCTGCCGTCCGAAGATGCATTATCGACGACAATGATTTGGGTGGGCAGCTGGGTTTGAACCTGAAGTGAGGCAAGACAGGCGCGTAATTTGTCCTTGGTGTTCCAATTGACAACGACAACGCTGACCATGCGAGGATTAATTTACCTGGGGAGAACTTCGGGGGATTTTCATCGTCTTGGGGGTGATGGGCCCGGTTCGGTTGGCCCATTGGAAGTGCGGTTATGGTGACTTTTTGCCATAAAGACGGTATAAAGGAGTTGTTGTTGCTTAGGCATGCCTCGTTCTTTTACTAGCCACGCACAAGGAGGAAACTTGGGACAAAGAAAAAAATTGATCGCGCTGACCATGGCGAGCCTATTGATGGCTACGATGGCAATGGGAAGCATGACCGCCTTGACAGGCACCCTGCTTGGGCAGCAAAAAGCGCAAAAAACGGCGACAGTTGCGAAAACTGATGTTATTGTTCGCTCGGGTCCGGGGACAAGTTACGACCGAGTAGCGAAAGTGGACAAGGGGCGTTCGGCAGAGATTCTGGAGAGCCGAAATGGTTGGTACAAACTCAAATTTTCTGGGGGAACGACGGGGTGGATTCGGGCAGACATGCTCTCTGTAGCGGCTCCGAAAGCGGCGGCAAAGCCAGCGGCTAAGCCACCAGCAAAGCCTGCGGTAAAACCAGCCGAAAAACCGGTTGTGAAGCCAGCAGAGGGATTGCCGGAGACTCCGGAAGCACAGCCGACGAAGATTGTCATCAGTAACGTGGCAGAAGAGAAGCCCGTTGAAAAGCCAATAGAAAAGGCTCCCGAGCCGGCGAAAGCGGCTCCGCTGAAGATTGAGATCAAGGGGAATGACGTCAACATCCGGAAAGAGCCCAATACCAAAGCGGCGCGGGTTGTTCAGGTTGACAAAGGGCGGGTGGCGGACGTGTTGGCCAAGAAGGATGGTTGGTTCAAAGTGAAGTTCCAACACGGAACTATTGGTTGGGTTCATGGCGATTTTGTGAAGCCGACTTCGGCGAGCGCTAAGGATCCGGTGAAGCCGGCTCCAGCGAAGAAGACCAGTACGCCAAAATTGAGCGGGGCGGCGGCTTCCTTGATTGACACGGCGAAAGACCAGATTGGGGTTCGGTATCGCTACGGTGGGACGAGCCGGAGCGGTTTTGACTGTTCGGGATTTGTTCAGTTTGTTTTTGCAAAGCACGGGGTGAAATTGCCTCGTACGTCTCTTTCGCAGTCAGGCGTTGGCGCGAAGGTGGCGAAAAGCGATTTGATTGTGGGCGACTTGGTGTTCTTTGTTACACGCGGTAGCCGGGTGAGCCACGTTGGGATTTACATTGGCGACGGGAAGTTCATTCACGCTTCGAGCGGGGGCGGACGGGTTCGGATTGATGCTCTGAGCACTTCGTATTATGCAAAGCGGTATGCGGGGGCACGGCGGGTCGGGAAGTTCAGTTCGACGTTCCTGGATACGGCGAAGGCGGAGCTTGGGCAGAAGGCGGTTCCGGAAGAGGAAGGGCCTTTGCCGATGACTGAGCCTGGCGGTTGACAGGAGTCCCACGGTGGTTGCGAGTCGCCACTGGTTTGGGCTAGAATTACGACTCAACTAACGTGCTCCGGTCGTCTAGCGGTTAGGATGCCGCCCTTTCACGGCGGAGGTCGCGGGTTCGAATCCCGTCCGGAGTACCAACAAACAGACCCGTGTTACTCAGAGGATGAGGTCTCGTTGCTCGGTCGAGTGCGGGTGATATTCTTACAGTGTTGATGTAGAGGTCGCCAAATCGAAGACCATCGTTTTCGACAAATGCCCCGAACTGAGGGAGATGATGCTTCCAGCGGGCGACTTGAATCGTTTCATCCAGCCAGACAAACCTTGGCAGAACTGAACCATCGAGAGCTTCTTTATCAAGCCCCGCGACGACCTGTTTTTCTGCGAACTCGTTGCGCGAGGCTCGAAACTCCAAGTTGCCCTCGTAAACTTCCAGAATCCCACCAACCGCCACAGACCCAACCTAGGGCTTTGCGGCTTGATTCCGCGAGGTTTTGAAGCAGAATTGCATGTAACCACGGAGACGGAGATACTGAATCTCTCGGCGGGAAAGAAAACAGGGATCTATCACCCGCACTCCTTCGAAGTTTGGTGAGCTGTCCGATGGAATATAATGGCAGTCTGCCTCTAAGAGCAGACTCAGCATGAACTCATCCAAACTGCTCGGCGCCTTCGCACTCGCCTCTCTCGTGGTGGGAGGGTGCGGGTCTCGCTCACTCCCGGTGGCGAACAACGATACGGTGGTCACGTTGGGGTCGGCGGCCACGGTAAAGGTTTTCGCGTTTGGCGACCTCAAGCTCACCTATCCCTCAACGCTGGGGCTCAAACTGGCCGCTCCCGATCCAACGTCAGCAGATGGATCGACAATAACCTTGTTGACAGCCGAATACCAACGTGACCTGCAAGCACGAACGGTGGAGGCGGGCACGACCTTTGCCGACTACGCGTGGGCGACAATCGGGAGAGATCCTGAACGCTATCTGCGTTTGTCAGCGGACAGGTCGGAGATGACTGAAGAGGATGTGAACTTTGGTACGGGAAGCGGATTCGTTGTCACTAGCGACGGATCCATCGTGACGTGTCAACACTGCGTGGACGGAGGGCCGCAACCCGGATACATCAGCCGTTCGTTGCTCACGGGCTTTCTGAATGCGATCACGACTCAAGTGGGCGGGGCACCGTCCGACGCCGTGATGGCGAAGTCGATCCAGCCGATCTACGATTACCTGTCCCGGTCTGTCCAAGCGGAGTCTATCTTCCGCGAGGCTAGGGTATTGATCCCCCAGGTTCCGCGAGACTTCAATGGCTATGACCAGCTTGCGAGCGAGGACACCGATAACCCATTGCTGACCTCATTGCTCCCCTCCTCATCTGCCCTCATCCGAAAGTGGACCTGGCCGGCCACGATTACCGCGAGCGGTCAGGGTTGGCCTGGTAAGGACGTTGCCGTCATCAAGATTCAGGCAACCAACCTGTTCACGATCCCGGTGAGCGATGGCCCGGCCCCGAGGCCAGACTCCACCGTCCTCTGCCTTGGCTTCCCAGGCAAAGCCGTTCAACAGGGCTCGATGACTAAGACCGCCCAGTTTAGGGTGATTCTGCACAGCGGAAAGGTTGGTCAAGTGCTCCCTACGACGTCTGGATTCGACGCGATCCACACCGATGCGGACATTAACCATGGCGACAGCGGTGGCCCCGCACTCAGCGAAGAAGGGCTGGTCGTCGGCCTGAGCGTGAGCGGTCAGGAGGACGCGCCGGGCCAGAACTACCTCGTGCCCGCCAGTGTGATCCGCGAGCGAATGGCCGAGGCGGGCCTGAGGCCTGAGGTCGATGAGCTCAACGCGCAATGGAAAGAGGGGCTTCTGCTGCTTCAGGCGAAGCAGTATGGCCGAGCTAAGTCGATCTTCGAGTCCCTTCGGAAGAAGCAGGACAAAGACTTGACCGACGACCCGAGTTACGAGAACTCGACCGCCCCCAACCGAAACCTGCCTAACCCGATCAACTTCTTTCTGGACCGCGCCATCAAAGACTGCGAGAACGGGCTGAAGCTCAGGCAGTGACGTCAGTCCGGGTCTCACCCTCTCCCGATCTCTGGGAGTGGAGACAGGGGGCAGATTGCTATAAGCAGGGGAGCCCGAGCCAAGTTATAAGTGCGTCCACTTCGGTGTACCACTTCTCTTTTGAACCTAACCGGGTCACTTGCTATCTTCACTCAGAACTCTTTACCGCAAAAAAAGGCACTGAGCGGAGCAGTCGATGATCGCTGCATGGGCGTCGAAGACGTCTGCGCCTAAGATGATGTCGACCGGTGCCGAGCCCTGAGCCACAAGTGGGGCGTTGATCTGGTCGAAGTCGAGTCCCGCCATGCTGACCGGGTGGGGAACGAAGGTGCCCAGGCGGAGGTTTGCCCCTTCCACGACGAGCTGGTCGAGGTATCCACCAGCCCAACCCGCCGACACCTCGTGCTCCTTGTGTTCGAGCCCGAGCTCGGACACAAGTGACATGGCCACGCAGGTGCAGCTGGCCCCGGTATCGACGAGCACTTCGACCTCGCGGTCATTGAGCGTTCCTCTCGTATGGAAGTGACCGACAACGCTTCGAGTGAGCTGAATTTCGTGATAGCCGTGGCTATGCAGGAACTGGGCGAGGTCTCTCATGGAAAATGGATCCGTATCGTGGCGGGTTCGCGCGCCGCTTGTCCCTTACTTTACACGACTCGGCGGTTGCTGGTGGCGTGCGGCAAAAACTTCGGTTGCAAGGTCAAAAGTTCGCAAATTGTCGAGCACGTAGTACCACTGCTTTGCTACAGGGTGGCAAAATAAATCGAAGTAGCCCACATGGGCTCACGAAATGTGTAGAGAGCTAAAGGCTCTCGATTTCTTTCCATTCGACAAGGGAGATTGTTCGCCCTGGATAAGCGACCGCTGTGAAGGGCCAAGCTGATGTCACCCAATCCTGAACAGCTTTGAATAGCCGGGATTCCATACCGCTTGCAAGGTGGCTTTCTCTGATCCAAAGATAGACTTCTGCATCAAATCCTACTTTGCGTGTAGGCATGATATAGACGCATCCAAGAACCATAGAATCGGCTGGGTCAACTACTGTATAGGTGAAGGATCGCCTAGTCTGAAATTCTTTCTGATGCCAGCCAAGATCGATGAGGTTCTGCTCCAATGTGAGCCCCTCTGGCCACTTGCCGCCCCATATTGTCTTGCAGTGCTCAACGCTAGACATAACTGCGTCGAAGTCCCTGACCACATCATTAACGGTTAGCATCCGCAATTGAGAATCCTCAGTCTTTAACACTTGCGGAACAATAAAGTCTGCGGGAACAAAAGGAGTCACTGACATGGGTTTCTTATCTGATGGTCTTCAAGAAGATTACCTAACAAATGCTTTATGTCTAAGTTTGACTTAATCTGGCGGTCCGCCATCTTGGAAGGCGGGGACGGTCCGAAATTTGCCGGGCAACCCTGCGATCCGTGAAGTGATGCGTGGCGAATCTCGTAAATCAAATTCTTTGCGCGTTCACTTTGGAGTACTAATTTTTTTGTACAACTTAGGATTGCCGTCGAACCCGACTGCGTTTTGGAGTTTATCAGGTCGATCGAAGCCCGACATCGCCATGACCCGGCACCTGGCGGATGCTCGTGATACTTGGATTGTGAGCTAGGCGTATACTTTCACAGTGCATCCGAAAACGCTCATTTTGCCAGCTCAGCCCGAAGATACTCAATTTCTGGCCTCGCTGCGCAGTGGAGGTTATCAGTTGGAACAGACCATGTTAGGATATCTCGAAGGCTCCTACTCTCCTCGGTTTGCTCAAGGTGATCGCGCGGTCTTTGTTGCCTGGTTTGAAACCCAGCGTGCTGGCTATGTCGCCGGTCATCGTACGACACGATTTGGTTGCGAAGGTGAACTTCAGTGGCTAAATGTCGCCGAGGCTTTTAGGGGGAAGGGCGTGGCCGACGCGCTGATCCAAAGAGTCCTCGATTGGTTTCTTTCGAACTCAATCTTCAAAGTTTGTGTCAATGTTGATCCGGATAACATCGCGGGGAGAAAGGTCTATTTTCGAAATGGTGCTTCAGAGCTTGATTCGCATTGGCTCATCTGGCTTGACCTACGCAAGAAGCAAAGTTAGTTGTTCTTATACTGAACACCGAAGCAAACTGAAGTTCTGAGCGGGTCCACTTCGGTGTACCAGCCTTTTTAGGTTCAAAACGCATTGTCTAAAAGCGAACAGCCCAAGGCGGTCTGACCTCCACAACTGGCTTTTCCCAAGGCAGTACTCCACCTCGGTACGATGATAACCGCGAATGTAGTTAGAGGTGGTTGACAAGTCGGGCGAGTAATCGAAGTACTCGTTTCGCCAAATTAGGGCGCGGAAAACCTACGCTTAGCACGGTAATATTCGATCATGCGAAGAATCGTAATCTGGCTTTGTTTAGCTTTTGTGGCTAGCAGTCAAGCCCAAATGTTCCGACTTGGATGGCGTGACGATATCGTCACTCTTCGCAATGCTGAGAATCTGAATGCAAGTGCTGTTGATTCGTCCGGGAACTTAGTTGTCGCCGGCACCATACAACATTCGGCAAATCAAGTTGACGTTATCGTTCGAAAATACACTCCGCTCGGTGTCAAGCTTTGGGAACGAATGATTGACATTGGCGGCGCAAAATTGATGGATAGTGTTCAAGGACTCGTCGTTAATCCAAGAGGTGAAATCTTTGTTTCGGCAGGAACCCCTCAAAATGGGTTCGATAATTTTGTTCTCATCAAACTTGCACCGTTAGATGGCAATGTCGTTTTTCAGCAGATCCTTGATACTGGTTTGAACCGAGCTTCCGCAACAGGAATTGTTTTGGATCGAAATTCGAACAACATTGTCCAAGTTGGCGGATACGGTCGCAATGCTCGAGAAGCCTTCATTATTGTCAAATGGTCAGAAAGCGGCGAAGTGGTTTGGAAGAAGACCTGGACGAACGATGTGAAGGGGGATCGATCCACGAACAGTGTTGCGGTCGCGCCGAATAGTGACATTGTGGTCGCGGGTTACAGTGCTACCGAAAAATTGGGTCAGGATTCAACTGTCGTCAAGTTGAGCGCAAGCGGCGATGTCAAGTGGGCTGTCACTTATCCTGGTGGTCAATTCCCAAGCAATGACACAGCCAAGTGCGTCAACTTTGATCAAAGTGGAAATGTCCTGGTGGGCGGAGACGAATATGTTTCTGGTAGTCGAAACAGTGCATATTTGGCCAAGCTGAGCAGTGACGATGGAAAGGTCATTTGGAAATCTGACATCATGGAACCTCGCGGAATGGATGGCACGACTGTGAATGTTCATTCAATTGGCGATGCAACGTTGGCGGCAGTACAAATGAACCCTACGAGTGCGGGCGGGTTTGATATGGCCGTAATCAAATTTGACTCTTCCGGAAAAGAGGTCTGGCGATCGGTAGTAGACGCCGGATCCGGAACCAATGAGGAATTGGCGAAGATGGTCGTTGATAATTACGGATACGCCTACATCTGCGGCGGATCAGTCGGTGCAGATCGAGTACCAAAGTACATTCTCGCCTGCATCGATCCGAACGGAAAAGTTGCCTGGCAATTTCGAGACTCGAGCCCATTCAACGGTCTGCCAACAGGGGTCTGCATTGACAATGACAGCGGTCACGTTTTCGTTTCTGGTTCCAAAAACCGTGGCATTGATGACGACTTTAGCATCATGACCATGTTTCAGGCGCCACGAGCTACGAGCGATCGCTATACAGTTTATGAAGGAGAAACATTGGTGATTGAGCCGAGGTCAGGAATTTTGAGTAACGATGTCTTCTGGAGATTTGCCACGCTCAAAGTAATTTCGCCCGCTAAATCCGGAGCGGTTGATCTTGCATCTGATGGCGGTTTTACATTTGCCGCGCCAAAAACTGCCAGCGAAGTTACATTTACCTATGAACTCAGCCGAGAAGGACTCGCGACCAGCAGTGCCTCAGTTACAATTAGTGTTGTCAAAAAGCCGAAGTAGCCGGGAGGATAGATTTATCTGGTTGTTTCCAGTTGGCGCTCAAGGGCTGGGACTCGCCATGATCGCTTGAATATCCCTGGAAACTGAGTCAGATGAATTTCGGGCGCGTACACTTCGGTGTACCACCGAGACTCCAGGGAACTAGCTCGGCTCCGTTCTCCACTTGAATGCACAGATCGAGATCGTGAGTGCAAAGAGGAGAGAAACACCCCCGACAATGACGGACCAAATTATCAGGGATTCACTTTGGGCGCGCTCACTACTTCCGATCGCCGTCCAGGCACCACCCATCACCCCGGCCAGAAACATGAGGCCGGAAGTCGCAACTACCAACCAAAGCAGTGCAGCAATCAACCAGAGCAGTAACTTCATTCTTTCACTTATGAGACTTTCCCTTGGCCCGTCTTGTTTCGCTTCTTTGGCCAACAAAGAGCCGCAACTGCCGCAACTGTCACGATCAGCGCATATGGCGTTGTTTTAAGACCAACAGACAGAGATTGATCTAGAATTGCATCCGTATGGACACGACTCGGATTCCCAATTGGAGTCCAGACCCCGCCCAGGACATTAAGAAGGAAGACAAATCCTGCAACACCAAGAACAAGCCATAGAGCTATCGCGAGAACGACGAGGAACACCTTCATCACAGTTTTAGGACTCAAAGCACTGTGGATATGTTCCTCATTCGCCATGCGTGAATCCGCCCAACGTGCCAAGTGTAAATGAACCTGAACTCAGCAGATAGCGTGCCGCACGAGGGAAGTTCTTGAAAGAAAAGATACACTCGCGATGACAGAAATTGATTGCAATTCTAAGCGCGTGCAAATGGGAGTACCAATTGAATAGTGAGGCGTCGATTTACAACACTGTTATTGATTTCCAATTTTGTTTTAGTTGCGGGTTTCGTTGCTCCAAAGCTTTTTGATGACGGGTTGAATCATACTTCTGGCTAGGATGACTTTTGCCTGCCTCGCATTGGCCTTGTGTACTTCGTTGCAAGAGCCGGTAGCTTCGACACAGGTTTCAGGCTTTGTGACGATTGGCGGAGTGAAGCTCCATTATTTGGATTGGGGTGGGAGGGGAGAGGTGCTTTTGTTCCTCGCTGGGACGGGGGACACGGCATATGCGTTTGACAAATTTGCTCCGCGATTTGCCGATCAATTTCGGGTGATCGCACTGACGCGACGTGGTTATGGAAAGTCGGATAAGCCCAGTAGTGGTTATGACATTCCAACACTTTCCAAAGATGTTCTCGGATTTATGGATGAACAAAGGATCAAGCGAGCGCATCTGATTTGCCACTCGGCGGGGGGAGATGAAACAACTTACCTTGCAGTGAATTATCCTGATCGAGTGAGCAAGATTGTTTATATGGATGCTGCTTATGACCGGGCGAAGATGGCCCAAATGGAAAAGCTTGATCCAATGGGTTCTTCGAAACCCAGTTCCAAAGAGCAAGAACTTCATTGGAAGGGAATGGATGATTTTCGCCCAGACTTCAAAGCGATCAAAGCACCAGTATTGAATTTTTACGCTATCTTTGAAGGGCATCCGGCGGTTGATGCGGAGACTCCGGAAGAGATGAGGGAGAAAGCGAGAGTGTTCTTTGAGGATGTGATTCGACCATATCAACTTGGAAATATTGCTCAGTTTCGCAAAGATGTTCCGCATGCCCAGGTGGTGGAGATTCGGAATTCTGATCATTACTTTTTCGAAGATCCGAAGCAGGAAGAGGGAGTTGTTTCGATGATCCGTGCTTTTCTAACGGGGAAGACCTGACCCTGGTCGCCCGCATTCAGTGTAAAGATTGCGGGTTCAAATCCCGTCCCGCGTACCACCTCATTTTGAACCTGAATTCCTGCTGAGTCCAAAAGGGGTTCGAACCCGCGGGTTCAAAATGTCTCTCTGGTCGTTGCCACACTCAAGTCTGAATGTACAAACCGATGAGTCCCTCGTGTAATGTGCATTTACTGGCAGGGCTAGAGCCCTCTACAGGCTATTCTTGAGGTAGAAATCACTTAGCCAATGTTGAAGTCTACTGACCGATGGAGACAATCTACAATCGCTGGAAAGGTCAACTGCAGCGGCGATGCACCTTCCATGTTGACGAACGAGTAGTACCAATGAGACTTGAGTTGCCGCTCTCGATTGCAACATCTGTTGCAAAGATTGAAGAAATTCTAGCTGGTCTGCCTGATCAGATAGAATCTGTCGAACTAAGACTCTCAATGAGCTTGAAGACCGATGATTTGATGGCAAAGCAGGCGTTGCCATTTCTGGTTGCAACTTTGCGGCAACGTTCAGAACACCTTCTTCTAAAGATTTTCACCACCAGTTTACGAGTTGAAACTTTACGTGATGATCCGCTCCTTTTTGCAGCAGCTTCCGTTTCTGACCAAGTCATTTTGAGGGGAGGAACGGAGTTAGAGTCGCATGTTGCCCATTTGATTGAGCGTGCGGGGGAGCAACGCCGCAAGCCTAAAAGGAGAATTGATGGCGTTTACCATTCAACACAGTCCGTGAGAATTATCGCGTGTGATGATCTTCCGCAATCGATTCTGCCAAGTCACTTCTATCGGCTTGATGGTTCCATGATTTCAGTCACTTCCTTCCAGGATCGCATACGAACTATCTGGGAGCCCATGAATTGGGCTGGAAGCAAAGAGACAGTCGAAGGAATTTCGCGCATCCTCTGGGAACTATTTGAGAATACAGACAAGCACGCCCGGGTAAGCAATGAGTATGAGTTGGTACGACACTCCATTAGGGGTTGTATGCTTGATTATCAGTTGGCTGACCAAATCTCTTTCTTGGAGCAAGCACATCCTGTTTCGCAATTCCTTGCTAATTCAAAGCAAGCAGGAGCAGCACACTTTCTCTTCCTAACCGTATTCGATTCGGGTGTTGGTATTCCAGAACATCGTCGGCCTATAAACGAATCTGGCGTAAAGAAGACTGATAACGAACTACTTGCTGAGTGTTTCAAAATGCCGGTCAATGGTAGCTCAAACAGAGGGCGTGGCTTACCACTCGTCGCCGACATTCTTGGAAAAATGGACATTCCGGGTGCAGCCTACATTCGTTCAGGAAGCATCTCGGCTTTCTTAACTTCAGGGACTCTCACGGAGACCTGTCAGAAGCAGACTGGAAGAACCGGAACAATGTTTACCGTAATACTTCCTTACACCTCAAGGGGGTTTAAATCGAAAAAATGAGTAACCGAGTCCTGATCTATAGAGTTGGAACCCAGCCATCCATGAAGGCAGTTGTTTTTTGGACAAGCCCAAGAGTCAGTGAAGCTGAGATCAGTAACTCAATTCGAGACTTTTCAGAGTTGGAAGGTCAAATCGGAAGTGTTGTCCTGTTAACTTGGTTCCACTGTGCGAACTTGCACGCGAATTTACTGAATTCGCCTACCAATTTGCGTGTTATGGATACAAGTTGTATACAAGGCGCAGTTTTCGAAAGAGACCTTAAATGGCGGGCGAACAATCTTAAAAAGGGAGAATTAAGTGACTTACTTCAGAACGGCTACGAATGGCTCTTTAAGATGCGTGGTGGAGTACTCGTTGCTCCAGAAGGATATCACTACCAAAAGCTTTCAGGAGTCCATTCGACAAAGTTCCTGAGAGCAGCGAACGTATTTCTCAATTCAAATGAATCAGCCTTATTCGCACTTGGCGCTCTTGAAAAACTGAACGTAAGCAAGGCCCCAGAAATCTGCTACACGGATACATCAGCCATAAACGCAATCGGGCATATTATCTCAGACTTCTACTCTTGTGGGGGCAGCCAAGGCCCAATTCCTGTAGTCAGCTTTGGCTCTTATCCGGGACTTGAATCGGGTTTCCAATTCGAATTCAACGAAAACTCAGTTGTTATCATGTCTGCAACCACGTCAGGCTCGCTTGAAAAGAAGCTTACTGAGAAATACGAGATACCCGAGTCTAGAATTTGCACCCTATTTGCTGCAAATAAATTGAATGGTCCCAAAGTTCTATTTAATGTCTCTGATTTCGAAGATGAACCTTTCGGGGAAATTGTCAATTATAGTGCAACATCTTGCCCGCTCTGTGATAATGGAGTACCAGTTATAACAATTTCAGGTGATCAGTTCTTGCCTGAATCTGCTATTTGTCGCCCATTCGAACTTCTCAAAAATCATCTGTCACCTAGCTCATCTAGACTAGTAAATCATCTCGACGTCGGGAAAGTAGCTTGTAACGTTCTAAGGAAAGATGGGAAGCGAAGAGTGTTTTAGTTTAAACTTTTCCAAAGTGATGATTGCGAAGCAGAGTCTGAAATCAAACGACAGTTCAAATTGCTTTTTGGCAAAAGGGGCCCTAATATATTAGTGCCTAAGGAACAGGTTAGTCTTGAATGGACTCAAGAGCAAGACTATGAGGTCAAGTGCACTGAAAATGCCACAGATTTGGAGCAACAGCAAACTCTAGGGATTTTCTGCCCTATTAACTTTGGCAGTAGTGGTCCGGCATCGGTAGCACTTTCGTTACGGAAGATTGAGGGAGATATTCCAAGATGTTTTCTGCTTGGGATATCTATTTATGATGATAAAGAGGAGAGAGAAAAAACTTTAAGTACTTTGAGGTTTCGCAAAGGTGGTTGGAGCTATTTGGTTGAATCAGTTTACGAAGGTTTTTTGCCACCGCAAAGAAACGAGAAAACTCCATGGGATTACGAGGTTCAGTGGTGGAGAGAGTGTGGTGAAATAGCAGACTGCGCTCGAGCAAGGGTTGATACGATTGCAAAGTCAGGCGAACTTGCAAGACACCAGCTCTTTATTCCTTCATTTGATGATAAAGAGTTGGAGACCACAAAAGGTTTTGCGTTCTTTAACAATGAAGATCGGGTAGGGGATCAACCCCTGGTTTTTCTGGCTGTCTGCTTTGCTTTGCACGATAGAAGATGCGCAAAGAAAAATTGGAGTACAACACATAATCGTGAAGTTCTTGATCCAAGGATGTTCAATCGTTTTACCGATCCGGCTATTCAGGCCTCTTTGCTCAGAGCTTGTTTACACGAAGAATTGAACTACTCCGGTGATCAGCAATTATCAAGTCGGTTTGCACAAATTATAGATAGTCTCATTGCAGGAGAAGGTAAGGGATATGCAGCCGCATTAGGGGAGTTTTGCTATGCAGTATTAAGCGAGAAGGTACGTCTCGATGGGTATGTCAGAGGGGATGTTGTATCGAAAATTGCTAATCTGTCGGCGTTTGAGAGTCAATGGGCGAAATGCTTCGCAGCAATTGCAGAGCGTCAGATGCAATAATGAACTCTGTCTCCAATACAAATCCAATTGCCCAAACTCTTTCGAAGCGCGTACACTCCGATGTACCTATCTGTTCGAAGATGTGTAGAGGTGTTTGTTCGTGATCATGCTACAGTGGGCCGATCGGGTTAATGGCGAGTTCGGCGATTTTTTCTTCATGCAGGGTGAAGGCGTACTCAAACTTATAGGGGCTGCCAGGAAAGTCACCCATCACGACGACCCCCGCGACGAATTGGGAGTTGACGATTTCGCCAGATACGACTTCGGTGGTGAGTTTGTATTCGGCGATAGTGCCCGAGAGCCACTTTCTGATTTCGGTTGTGCCTTGGAGTTTGATGTCCTCTCCGTTATCCCAAACGATGGCGTCTTCGGTGAAGCATGCGGCGGCTCGTTCGGTGTCCTCACCTTTTGCGGCGAAAAATGTTGATACGGGAGTGGGCAGATGGAAGTCGGACATTGTAGATGAGTATGTCATGAGTTTATTTTCTCTCAGTGCTGCTCTGCCGTCAGAATTCGACATGGTGTTGCCTTTATTAATATGGCAAAGGTGAAGACAGGGGATGGTGAAGTGCTCTAACAATTGGCGGCTGACCCGCCGGGAAGCATGATCGTTCTTGAATCTGATTGGTGATTTGGCATAATTTGGGCGTGACTGCATTTCAGGGGACGGTTGTGTTGGTTTGTGGGTTGCCGGGTTCGGGAAAGACGACTTTTGCCAAACGGTTGGAGCGGGAGCGGAATGCGATTCGGATGTGCCCGGATGACTGGATTGAGGCGCTTCTTTCCGATTTTGGGGATGAGGGGGAGAAGTCGCGGTTGCGGGATGCGGTGGAGAATTTGCAGTGGGAACTTGCGCGGGGTTATTTGGTGAAGGGGTTCACGGTGATTTTGGAGAATGGGTTTTGGTCGGAGGATGAGCGGACTCAGTACGCAATGGAGGCATTGGAGTTGGGAGCGCGGATTGAACTCTGGGCGATGGATTCCACGGATCGTGATGAGTTGTGGCGGCGAATTGAGGCGCGGAACTTGACTCTATTGACGCCTACTTGGATGATGCGACGGGAGGATCATGACCACAAGTGGGTCGGGTATCAGCCGCCGACTTGGGAGGAGATTGCATTCTATGATGATGGCGGGATTTTAGGTTAGCTGGTGTAGATGGTTTGGTCGTTCCAGCAGGTTTGGAGGTAGTCGATTTGGCCGAGGTGGAGGGTGGTGTGCCAGGCAGGGAGGTTGATGAGAAAGGTCATGGACATCGACCAGCCTTGGCCGGAGTCGATGGAATTTTCGAGGTCGGCGGGGGTGAGGGAGTCGAGGGCATTGTTTACGGCCTCTATGCCACTTTGGAATGCAGCGTCAACTTGATCGCGATTCTTGATGGCGGTTTCTTCGGCATGGACTTCGGCAAGCCACTCGTCAAGGTTGTTGACAGCGGGGACGCTCTGAGTTGCGATCATTTCGGCGAATCGGTGGAGGTAGAGAGATGCATGGGCGGCGATGCGGAGAGCTGATTTGGATGTGGGGGTGGGTGACCAGTTGAGTTTATCGTCGGGGACATGGGAGAAGTTGCGGAGGAATATTTCAGCGTTTTCGATGGTGTTCTTTTTGGCGGTTTCAATGGGGTTTTTCATTTGACTTGGACTTTTCTCCTTCCAATCAATCACCTTACGTTCGAACAATAGAAAAGTGGAACTTTATGAGAATACTGTTTGTTGAACCAGTAATGTTCCGCTCTGCTCTGATTTTTTTAGGTGCCGGATTGGCACTTATTGGATGCCAATCGCCGCAGCCCATTGTGGTTCCTGCCCCAAACGGTTTGGGGGGCCAAGGACTGGTATTGTCTGGTACTGCGACGGTTCGAGTGAAGCCAACTCTGGTTGTTTTGAAACTTGGGGCAAGTTTTTCAGATGTCCGTCCGGTTGAAGCGAAGTTAAAGACTGATAAAACCATTACCGCTATTCTGGCGGCTCTGAAAAAAGCAGGGGTTCCTGCTGAAGACATTCAGACAACTTCCTTCAAATTAGCGCAAAATGATCCCCAGCAGGGAGGGGGATGGCGGTGCTCTAGCGTGCTTGAAATCCGGGTCAAAGAAGTTGATTCGGCGAGCCGGGTTTTGCAAGCGGCGATTTTGGCGGGCGCAAACCAAATCAACCAAGTTGAGTATACGGTTGAAGAATTACAAGAAGTTCGCGCGAAAGCTCGCGACGAAGCGTGTGCGGTAGCAAAAGATAAAGCGGAACAGTACGCTCAGAACTTCGGGTTGAAACTGGGATCTCCGATTTACATCGAAGAGAATTCGCCACGAGGTTGGTTTTATGGAGCAAATACGTTGACTCAGTCCATGAGTGTTGGTGAAAATCTCGCGGGTGGTCGTGAATCAGATCAAGTTTTGAGTTCTGGATCAGTTGAAGTAATGCTCACCGTGAACGTTACTTACGCTCTTCCTAATAAATAGGTATGGTTTGAGAATGGCGAGGTTTTTGGTAGCGATTCACCATGCGGACGACTATGACGCAGCGGCGGATCGGAATGCTGATCGAGATCAGGCGATTGATGACTTGAATGATGAGATGGTGGAGGCGGGGGTGCGGGTTTTTGTAGGGGGACTGCACCGGGCGATTGAGGCGAAGTCTTTGCGGCTGGCTGAAGAGGGTGGGGTTGAGATGCTTGACGGTGCTTACCTCGCAACGGATGAGCATGTGGGAGGATTTTGGGTTTTAGAGTGCGCGAGTTTGGATGAGGCGTTGGGTTGGGGGCGGAAGGCCGTCGTAGCTTGCCAGGCTCCGGTTGAAGTGCGGCAGTTTCATTAGAATTTGAGTGACTTCGACCCTCTGAGTGAATTCAAACTATTGGTTCGGTGTTGCAATTCCAGAAAGTAATAATGGCCCGTTAACAGAGTGGTAGCAGACTAAATGGTGTGAATCGTCGTCAATTTTTGTTCGGAGCTATGGGGATGTTGGCTGTGCCCACTTTGAATTTGCCTGAGTTGTTTTCATCTCAGATAACTTCTCGGTTAAGAGTGAAACGAATTGAAACGGATCGATTTGATGTCGTTTTGGGTGGTCAAGAGAAATTCCGCATTCTGCAATTGACCGATACTCATTTTGGTACGGCAGCTCCAGATGCGCGGATCAAGGACCGGATGTCTGAAACGTTGATTCGAGGCCTGGTAGAGGAACATCGACCAGACTTCATTTTCCATACTGGTGACTTCATAAACAATGACCGAGAGAATCCAGAGTTTGGTGCTCTAGATTTTATGAATTCTCTTGGCGTTCCTTGGTCGGTTGTTCTTGGTAACCACGATCATCCCAATGGAAAAGCTGGACAAAGAAGTTTGGAACAGTACTATGAGGGTCTGAAAGAAGCGACTGTTGGTTTTGCGGATAAAGGTGCTGGTGCTCGTGACTATTGTTTTCGTATAGATCTCAGACGCGAGGATTCGAAGCCATTTGCGAGCTTGCTTGCATTCAACACTGGTGACCCGCAGTCTGGTATGAAAGTTAACGCAACGCAGACTGAATGGTTCCGAAGGCAATTGGTAGCTGATCAAGCAAAAGGGATTGATTGTCCATTTCTTGTGATGCAGCACATCCCGACAATCGAATATCATGAGGTTTACGAGCAGAAGTTGGCAATTGGTCGGCGTGGAGAAGCCGTTTGTTTTGAAATAGACAAAGGAGAGATATTCTCCCAGTATGTTGAGTCGAAGCGAGTCAGAGCTGTATTTTGTGGTCATGATCACGTCAATGACTACACAGGTATCTATCGGGATGTTGCCTTAGTTTATGGTCGATGTAGCGGCTTTAATGGTTACGGTGATTGGCATCGAGGGGGGCGGTTGATTGATATTGATGTTCGAACGGGACGCGGTGAAACACGGGTCGTCTTGGCTGATCAGGCAGTTGAAAAATCAGAATGGAGTCGAACTCTAGAAAAGTGGAAATTTGAGTCAGTGGGCTAAAGCTCAATTGTTGCGGTGACTGCGGTCTCATAGTGGATATTTTCTGAGCGTTGGACGGCGACTTTGACGGGGAGGAGATAGGCTCCGTCTTTTGGAAACAGGGAGGTTGTGAATGTTGTGGCGCCGATGGTGGCTGTGCAGGGGATGACCCCCCATCCGTAGGTGAGTTCGGCGGCGGCTGATTTTATCTTGGCAGATATGTTTGGGGGAACGGGGAGGAACATGAAGGGGGCGGGGCCGCGTAGTTCGGTTGAGTTCTAAGCGATGAATTGAACCATTTTCTTTTTAGGGCGTCATTTCTAACATGGTTTCTGCTTTAGCATTGCTATCAGTCATGACTTCGAACGATCTTGAGGATTATTCTTTTCGGACAAGGTTTTCGGAGAGCTTTATTAGTCAAATATCGTTATCTGCGGATTATGTGGTTAGAAGTCGATGGGTTACACCGAATGTAGAGTCACGGGGAGTATCGCAACGAGTTTATCAGAGTGCAGCTGCGCGGGAAAAAGTCAGTTACCATGTTTTCGTTCCGACTGCATATCAATCGGAAAAGGAGAGAAGATTTCCGGTTGTCTATTGGCTTCATGGATCGGGAGGAGGGGTTCCAGGAATTGCGCCATTGAGTAGATTCTTTGACAAATTGATGACGGATGGAAACATGCCGATGACAATAGTAGTTTTTCCCAACAGTATGGCAAGTGGGATGTGGTGTGATTCTGTAGATGGAGTAACACCCATTGAGACGGTAGTTGTCAAGGAGATTATTCCACGAGTTGACTCTGAATTCCGGACAGTTTCTGACCGAAGGGGCCGTGCTGTTGAAGGCTTTAGTATGGGTGGGTATGGGGCTGCTCGATTCGGCTTTAAATATGCGGATCTATTTAGTGGTGTTTCGATGCTAGCCGCCGGCCCATTGGATTTAGAGTTCTCCGGCCCGAGAGCCACGGCAAATCCTAGTGAGCGAACGCGGATTTTGGATGAAGTTTACGGTGGCAAAATTGAAAACTTCCGTGAGATGAGTCCGTGGAAACTTGCTGAACGCCATCAGAAGCGGATTAAGGCAGATGCTAAAATTAGGATTGTGATTGGAGCAGATGACTTCACGCTTGAATCTAATCGTAGATTTTCTGGACTTTTGGATCAACTTGAAATATCACATTTGTTTGATATCCGGCCAGGAGTAGCGCATGACACAATGAAGTTACTATCCTCACTTGGAGACGATTACGGAAACTTCTATAGTGAACTTTTTGAGGGCAAAAGTGATTAAAAATCTAACTAAATTGTGAGTTGTAGGAGCATTATAGTAGCTTGAGTTTTTTGATGAAAAGCAATTTGTTCGGCCCTTTGAACGGCGACTTTGACGGGGAGGAGATAGGCACCGTCTTTTGGGAAGAGGGAGGTTGTGAATGTTGTAGAGCCGATTGTGGCGGTGCACGGGATGACACCCCACCCGTAGGTGAGCTCGGCGGCGATGGACTTGATTTGGGCAGAGATGTCCGGCGGGATTGGCAGGAACATGTATGGCGGCGGGCCGCGCCATTCTATTGTTTCGGCGGTGAAGGTGAATTGCATTAGGGATTAGCGTTTGGAAACCCAGTCGAGATCAATTCCCTTGGCGTATATCAGTTCTTGGAGTTGACCGATGTGGATTCCGATGTGGCGAATGTTCACGAGTTGATGTTCAAATTTTGGGATTCGGTACCAAGAGAACCCGGATGTAGGTGCGTTGAAATCTATGTTGGCGAGGAAGTTGGTGAGGTTTTGCTCTATGAACGTGCAGTAATCGAGAAGATCCTGCTGGGAGTAGAGGAGATCAGCGGGAGGGATTCCGGTTTCATCATCATCCCACAGGATGCGGGCGTGATCGACGTTCTTTTCCCACGGAATGAACTCTTCGAGAGTTGGAGCGAGGTAGAGGTGGGTGTAGTAGAGTGCGTGATAAGCGATTCGCCAATAGGTGCGTGGGTGGTCGCCGGAGTTCCATAATTCGTCAGGACATCGTTCGATGGTCTGGTGGAGCATGGCGAGGGCTGCGCGGTATTGACTTTCAAATCCGGCGATCATTTGCATAGAAAACATTATACTGAATGGAGACTCTTTTGGTAGAATTGTGAAATGAGAATTGGACGGGTGGTTCTTTTTGTGGATGATGTTGCGGGCTTGGCGGAGTTTTATCAGCGATGTTTTGGAATGGAGATTGTGAGTAAGGAGAAGGGATGGATTGAGTTGGATGGTCGAGGATGTAATTTGGGGCTTCATGCGGCGAAGGGAGCCGATGGAGAGGGGTCGAATGCGAAAATTTGTTGGCTCACGGGTGATGTTTTGGGGGAGAAGGAGCGGTTGGAGGATCTTGGGGTGAAGTTTGTTCGGGAGTTTGAGTGGGAAGGGATGCGGTTTGCGGATTTTGTTGATCCGGCGGGAAATGTGGTTCAGATAACAGATCGGGGGGCGTGAATTTGTTCACGCCCCCCGATCTTCTGGTTTTGATTTGCCTTATGCTTTGCGCTTTCGTCGGATGACGGCGGCAGCAGCGAGTCCGAGAACAGCCATGGTGGCGGGTTCGGGGACGGCTTCGAAGCTTCCGGAGAGTGAGTAGAACTGGGTGTCGACGGCAACAGCATCACCGTTATCAACGCCAGTGATGCGAATTGCATACGTTCCGGCGGTGAGGAATCGGCTCAGGCTTTCGTTTCCACCAAGTCCGGTGAGGTTGGACTGAGCGATCAAGGTCAGACCTGCGGCATCGAACAATGACAAGGTTAAGTCTTGGCGTTGGAACGTATTGAACGACGCTTGGGCCGGGCCACCTTGTGAAGTGATGTTGTAGATGTCACCGAGAACTTCAGCAGTGAGGTTCAAAGTACCGTCTTGGGCTAGCGCGAGGCTGTAGAAGTCGGTATCCGATTGATCATCAATGCTCACAAAGTCGGTTGCAGTTCGGGAAACAACGCCATTCGTTGTTCGGGCATCTTCGCCGATTGCGAAACTTCCGCCTCCATTCAAGACTCCTAGCGACGTTGCATTTGCGGCGGTGTCATTGCCAGCTCCAGCGTTTGTTTTCTCGTTCTTGTCGCCGTATCCTCGATGAGCAAGCATGATGTCGTGGAGTTGGGGGCCGTCGAAGCTCGTGTTGATAAATGGCTCCATCAAGATGCCTCGGTTGTTCGATTCACAGTGTTCGCAACCGATGCCGTGTCCGATTTCGTGGGTTAGCACGTTTCGAAGGAACCGAAATGAGTCGTTATTTATTCCATAATTGGCCATATCACCAGTATCGATCACCATGTCTCCTCCGTTCGGGAAGTAGTTGTAAGCGAGAACACCGCCGGCACCGTCGAGATTGCGACCACCAATTCGCATATCTGCACGAACTCCCAGAACTCCACCGTTTCCACCGGTCTGGTTTGCTCCATCGTCATTTGCTTCGTATTGGAATGACAAACCAGAAACTTGGCCCCAACGGTTATATGATTCGTTGAAATAGGTGAACCATGGTCGTTGGGTTAGATCTGATCCTCCGGGTCCGGAACCAAATGTTGTGTCGAAGCGAGTGATTAGGTTGCTGGCAATCCCGCTGGAGTTCCCATTGCTTGAATTGATGGTGTTTGTTCCGTCTCTCAATAATCCCCAGGTGAGGGTCAAGGCATTGCCAAGTGTGTGCCCGTTCGACGGCGCAATGGCAGTGCCACCGTTCCACCGACTTATATCGGGGACGGTTTGAGCAAAAGAGGCGGATACGATGAGCAATCCGGCGAGAGTGATGAAAGTTTTCGAGATGGTGCGGTTTTGGGTTCCGTTCCTTGGGCAAGCATGCAAATTCATTGTGAAGGAATTCTCCTCAAGACTTCATTTTACAAGTTAGAGCAGGTGGCTTGCCACGTATATTTACTAAATTTAATGTCAGTTGTTCAGATTGGCACAGGTATGTTTTGGGGTGATGGATGCATTTGAGGCGGTGTTGGAGAGTTGGCGGCGGCAGAGTCGGATGACGTTGAACTTGCTCTCGCTCTTTGATGAGCAATTGATCCGGGTCAAACCGGCCGAGGATAGTTGGATTGCGGCGGGGCATTTTGCGGATATCCACGGGTGCCGAGTGGGGTGGTTGGCACGGGCAATGGGATTGCCAGAGCCAGAAACTGGGGACTTGTGGTTCACAACTGAGGACAGTTGGGATTTTGTGACGGATCTTGCGGTGATTCGGTCGTGCCTCGAACGGAGTGCAGGCGAAGTGGAGGAATTTGTTCAGTCGGCGGGAGATGGGCCGGTGGGGTGTTACGACCATCCGGTGATCTTTTTGCAACACCAGTTGTGGCACGAGGGTTACCACTTTGGGATGTTGCATTTGGCGTTGCGGCAGGGTGGGGCGGAGCCGAGCGAGGAATGGGAAGAGGAGAATGTTTGGGGATTGTGGCGAGGGCCGCTCTAGTTTTTTGAGTTGACAGCGGGCGGGATGTAGTTGAACGGCCAGCCATTTTTGGTGCGGGCGTCGTTTTCCTTTTGCATTACATCTTCGTCTTCGTATTCGGTTACGAAGGCGGGTGGTTTGATCCCCAGGTCAGCATAGAATGCGGTGAAGAACGCGTCGGAGTTTTCGATCCACGGGAAGTGTCCGGCTTGGTTGATCATGTTGACCTTGGCGCGGGGGAGGAATTGTTCTTTGAGGAGGTAGGGCATGGCGGCACCGGTGGGATCTTGGTGGCCTTGGATTAGTGTGACGGGGAATTTGGTTTTGGGGAGTTTGGTGAGATCGTCGTAGTAATCAGCTGAGTTCAAAATGTGTTTTTGGAGAGAGATGAATACTTTTGGTTCGAACAGCTCTGCAGGGGCTAGTGATAAGTAGTAGTCTCCGCTTTGGTGTGAAAAAAAGTAGTACGGGGTGATCAGTTGGAGTTGGGCACTGACTTTTTCTGCTGGCGATAGCGTTGCGTCGAGTTCGATTTCAACGAGTTGCTTGCTGAGTGGTTCGGGGATTGCGCGGTTGAGATTGGTACCGAGGATGGTTGCGTCATAGCCTATTCCGGGGATGCTGGTGAGGATCAGATGGTGGACTCGGTCTGGGTATCGGGCGGCGTAAACGAGGGCGACAATAGCTCCCCAGCTTTGACCACAGACGATCCATTTGTCGTGCTTTTCGGATTTGCGAATGGATTCGATATCTTCGATTGTTTTGTTGAGGGAGATGAGGTTGGTCGGGTCTTGGTTGGGGATTTTGGGATGGGATTTACCGGTTCCGAGTTGATCGAACAGGTAGGAGGTGATGTTGGAACGGGTACCGAATGCGATGGCCCAGACGGCTTTTCCGGAGAATCCGGGGCCACCGGGAAGGATGACCATGGGGGTGCCGGTGCCTAGCTTTTCGGCATGGATGGTGTAGTCACCGCGATCGACAAGGATGGGAGTGGCGAGGGTGATGAGAGCTGCGAGGGCGGTGAGCACGTTCCATTGTGTCACTTTGGATAGGGGTGAAAGTGAAGAATGAGGGCGATGTAGTAGCTGGAGTTCACGGTGACATCTTGATAGTCTTTGGGTCGGTGAGAGCTGGATTCGTTGAACCGTTTTAGGAACCGTTCGGCGGCTCTTCGTCCATCGGAGCGACCGTGGTTGGTACTGAGGGGGATGAAGAACGGTACTTCACGGTAGATTCCGACTTTGAACGGTTTGCCTTTGATGGTGGTCAGGATGAGCTCTTGATCTTTGGCCGTTTGAGCGTGAGCGAGGAGTTCGGAGTAAGTCATAAATCAACTCTGTGGGCAAAGTCTGCCCTCAGTCTATCGTCAAAACAAGATGGCTGTATTTGTTGATGTGGGCAAGATTTGAGAACTTGCATGGGAAATTTCGAAGGTGGCTTATGAGTGCCCCTGATCGATATTGAGTTTATGTTTGATATTCAACCCCTCCCGACCCCATTGGGGCCACCCTCCCCAGGCTTGGGGAGGGAATTCTAGGCGGCCTAACAATTAGAACAGAGCTGATTTTCTTGCTCGTTCTTGCTGGAATCGACTTGACCGGGGTGGACGAGGTAGTGGGCGACGATTTCCATTGCACCACGGGAGAAGGGGGTGGTGCATTTAAAGCCGGGGACGAGGGATTTGATCTTGGAGTTATCGAAGATCATGCTGTGCATTTTGTCGCCGAGGAGGCCGGGAGCGCGGGCGGGGTCGAGTTCGGCGATTTTTGAGCTAGGGACATAGACTTTGTTCGCTTTGACTTCGCGACCAGTGAGGCGAGAAGCAGCGTGCGCGACGAGGTCGTAGATTTGGTTCCAGGTGAGCCACTCGTCGCTGGTGATGTGGAAGTTCTCACCGATGGCGGCACTGTGACCCAGGAGGCCGTTGAAGCCTTTGGCGAAATCGGTGTTGTGAGTGAGTGTCCAGAGGGACGTGCCGTCGCCGGGAACGCAGACGGGCTGGCCCTCAAGCATCCGATGGAAGATGGTGTAGCCGCCATCGAAGGGGAGGAGGGTCTTGTCGTAGGTGTGAGATGGTCGGACAATGGTGATAGGGAATTTTTCTTCGCGGTAAGCGCGGGTGAGGCGTTCTTCGCAGGCGATTTTATTGCGGGAATACTCCCAAAACGGGTTGTCGAGCGGAGTGGATTCGCGGACGGGGAGGTGGCTTGGGGGAGTTTGGTAGGCGGATGCGCTGGAAATGAAGATGTATTGGCTGGTTCGATCCCGAAAGAGGGCGAGGTCGCGTTCGATTTGGTCGGGAGTGTAGATGATCCAGTTGACAACGGCATCCCAGGAGTGGTTTTGGAGGAGTGATTCGGCATCGTTGATGTCGCCGGTGATGACTTTGGCTCCGGTGGGAATGAGGCGCGTGGATTGGCCACGGGTGAGCAGGTGGAGGTCAATTCCTTGTTTGAGGGCGAGGTCGGTGCAAGCGGAGGAGATGATTCCGGTGCCGCCGATAAAGAGGACTTTCATGGAGTTGACGTTACCTGGGGTGAGACAAAAAAGCCCCCGGCTCGTGAGAAACCGGGGGAATGAGTATGAGCTTTTTGGTTGCTTATTTTTTCCTGATGGAGTTGATCCATTCATCAAGCATGATGGTGAAGTTGTTGTTGAAGGTTCCGCGCTGCCAGCCGCGGAGACTGTCGGGTTCGGTATCGAAGTTATGGAATAGGTGGTCGGTATCGGGGCAGATTTTGAAGGTTCCGAAGCCAGGGTTCTTTCGATTGATGATGTCGGCGATGAGCTTGTGGTCTGCTTCATAGACGACGAAGTCGGATTCCCCTTTTACGGACAGGACATGGGCGTTGGTCTTTGTCCAGTAACTGGGGAAGTTGATTTCTTGGAGTTGTCGCCAGAATTCGAGAGTTTTTCCGTTGAAGAGTCCACCGGGGAAATAGGCATCGAGGTAGGGAGCGAGTTGGGGATGGCTGACCTTGACTTCGGCGGGCGATTTCTTTTCGATCATAACGAGAGCCATGATTTGGGCGCCGATGCGAGCTTCTTGGTCGGCTTGTTCGAAGGTTGCTCCGCCGACGAGTCCTTGGTAGCGGATTGTGTCGAGAAGATATTCAAACCACGTGCGGCAAGCTCCACCGAAGATGGCAATACCCTTGACGGGAATTTCGCTGGCTACGATGGGGCCGAAGGAGGCACCCATGCTGTGGCCAAAAATGAAGACGTTGTTCGTGTCGACTTCTGGCTGGGATTTGAGTTGAAGGAGGGCTTGGCGGTAGATGTCTATTTCATTGTTGAAGTCGAGGTCGGCAAAGGGTCCGCCTTCGCTATCGCCGACACCGGGTTTTTCGACTCGGACGGTGACGTAACCATTTTCGGCGAAGTGGTGGAGGATTGGTCCGTCGATGGTTTGGACATTTCCGGTTGAGGTGGCGAGGGTGTAGTCGTATGAGACAGGAGAGAACCCTTGGATGAAGAAGAAACCGGGGTGTTTTCCTGCTCTTTTGGGTTTGGTGATGATGGTGCGCATGCGTTGCCCGTTGGCGACAACATGGCTGTAGATGACTTCGTAGTTGGCGGTGCCGGGGTCACGGGGCTTTTCGACCAGGGGGGCACTGACGGTGAGGTTTTCACCCTTTCGGTTGATGTTGAAAGTGATGTTTTGACCAGTAGGGGTTTCCCGGACGAGTTGGTTGATTTTGGGGACAGTTACGTTACCGAGCTTTGAACTGAGGATGATGTCACCGACTTGGAGTTTGAGTTTTTCTCCGGTGAGGCCAGGAACGATGGTTGTCACGACAAGTCCTTCACCGGGGTTGAGTTTGAACTTCGTAGCTTCTTCGGCGGGGAGTCCGGAGAACGCGACGCCGAGAGATCCTCGGCGGGGGAGAGTGTCGGCTTGGGTGATGACGGGAAGGTCGGGGAGAATTGGCACGGTTGGTTCGCTGGCGAGGGCGATGATGGCGAGGGTAGAGGCGATGACCATGAGTTACAATTTGTAATATACCAAATTGAAACAAGTTGGTTCCAGGATTCTGGAAAGTTTGCTATAGTTAAGGGAGTGAAACAGGGTGTGCGGAAGCTTTCGACGATTGAGCTGACGATTTTGGGGATTTTTTGGACGAGTGGACCATGCACGACATATTGCGTGATGAAGGGGTTGTCGCGAGCAACCTCGACGTTTTATCAGTCTCGAGCGGGGACAACTTATTCGGTGACGAAGCGGTTATTGGGGATGGGGTATTTGGCGGGTGAAGATGAACTATCGGTCACGGATCTCGGGGCTAAAGCTTTGAGAGAGTGGGTGGCGACGCCGGTTCCTCCCCAGGATGTGGCTTTTTCGTCTGATTTGATCCGGTTACGGTTTTATTTTTTGGGGTTGTTGACGTTGGAAGAGCGGCTTGCTTATATTGATAATTGTTTGCGGGAGGTGCGCGAATTTTTGGTGGTTTGTGATGGATTGCTGGATAAGTGCGAGGCGATCAACGACCAGTTTGGAGTGATGGCATCAGCTTCGGCGGTATTGGAGAATCGGGCGAGGATTCAGTGGTTGGAACTTGCCCGGGTTTGGCTGAGTACGGGTGATGATTTGGAGCGACCCTGGGCGGAGACAGTGCGAGCGGCGTTAGGAGAGTATTAGTTGTTGAGGGATTTGGCGCGTCGGTTCCATGACCGGCGGTACAGGTGGGTGGAGTAAGCGGCGACGAAGCTTGCGGAGGTGAGGACGAAGCCGATGAAGATAGGAAGATCTTCTGAGAGGGATTGGGGGCCAGTTGTGCCGACGAGAATGACTGTCAACAGTGCGCCGAGGACGACGGTGAAAAGGAGGAGGTTGAAGGCAAAGATTTTGAGGAAGGGTGTCCAGGGGAGGATTTGGGTTTGGGGTGGAATGGGGCGTTTGAGGATGTTCTCCCAGTTTTCTGGTGAGTCGAGGTGGCTGAGGCAGGTTCGTTCGAGGGAGTTGGGTTGCCAGTCGGCTTGGTTCATGGGTTGGACTTGTTTTGACGACTGACAAGGTGGGAAATGAACAGTTAGGCTTCGAATAGTTCGTACTTTGATTTTGGTGAATGTTGACTTTTCCTGGTGAACATAGTGAATATCGCATCGTTTTGGAGGATATGATCGCAGTTCTTTCATTGCTTATGACGGTGCAATCGGTAAAACCGATTGAGCTAACGGTGGATGGGGTGGAGCGGACGGGGGTAATGGTTGTTCCGGCGAAAGTGCCGGAGGAGGGAGTGCCTTTGGTTTTTGCGTGGCATGGACACGGGGGCGGAGCTCGGCAGGCGCAAAGGAGCTTTGCGATTGAGAAGGCTTGGCCCGAAGCGGCAGTGATCTATTTGCAGGGGCTGAACACACCAGGGCGATTGACCGATCCGGAGGGGAAGAAGCCGGGTTGGCAGGGCAATGCCGGGGAGATGGAGGATCGGGACTTGAAATTGTTTGATGCGGCACTTGCATGGGCGAAGAAGGAAGTTAAAGTCGGAAAGGTCTTTACCATGGGGCATTCCAACGGAGGTGGCTTTAGCTATCTGCTTTGGATGTCTCGACCGAATACATTTGCGGCTATTGGTGTAAGCGCAGGAGGGTTTCGGACGGTTGAAGGGATCAAACCAGTTCCATTGATTCACATTGGGGGGACGGAGGATCCGCTGGTTCGCTATTCAGGTCAGAGCCGGGCGGTGGGCCGAGTGCGGACGATTAACCAATGTGAGGATGATGCGAAGCCCTGGGGGGATATTGCGGGAGCGGAACGGTGGGAAAGCAAAGTTCGTGCTCCGGTGGTTTTCGTTACTCATGGAGGTGGTCATGAATATTGGAATCGGTCGAGTGAATTGATTGTGAAGTTCTTCAAAGACTTCGATTAAACTCATGGTTATGGAGAATTTGCGGGCTTTGCCAGAGCACGAGTGGCTTCACCAATTAGTCGGGGAGTGGGTGGTTGATTGGGGTGAGGCGGAGGGGCGCGAAACTGTGAGTGCAATCGGGGAGAATTGGGTTTCTGGGCGGAGTGAAGGGCCGGGGCCGGGGCCGGACGGATCGGTGATGGTGAGCCAGGTGACGGTTGGATTTGACCCGGATCAGGGGAAGTTTGTGGGGAGTTGGGTGGGATCGATGATGAATCATCAGTGGGTTTATGAGGGGTATTTGGAGGGGGACCGGCTGATTTTGGAAAGCGAGGGGCCGAGGTTTGATGGTGAGCCTGGACTAGGGAAGTATCGGGACGTTGTTGTATTTGATGGGCCAGATGTTCGGCGGTTGATCGGAGAGCATTTGACGGATGCGGGGGAATGGGTTCAATTTATGGAAACGACTTACCGGCGAGTGTAAACCGCGCCTGACAACTCACCCTTAACAAAAGTTCGGTAAATTTTCAGCATGAGTTTGGTGGCGTCGCTCTTGGCGATGGTTGTTTTGGGTCACGACGGTCCAGATCCGATTGGGGCTTGGGATTTTCACGGTCGTCATATCGTGAATGGAGTTTTAAGGGCCCGAGTTGGTCGTGATGCTCGAATTGTCGGTGAGTTAGAAGAGGCTAAAACTGCGCAAGGAAATTGTCTCCAATTTGATGGAGTGAATGATCGACTTATTTTGGCGGATGACTTCAATGACGTGAAATCAGCGTTGCCAAACCGCATGATGACGGTTGAAGCGTGGTTTGCGGTCAACGAGCCGATTGGTTTTGGGTCGGTGATTGGGGTGATGCAGGACAATGGGTCGGCGGAAAAGGGTTGGCATTTGGGATACAACGGTACTAACTTCGTTTTTGCTTTAGCATCTACTGGTGCTGATGATGGAGACGGATTGATGACTTATTTGCGGAGTAAGACAGCTTATGAGTTGGGCAGACTTTATCATGTTGTAGGGACATATGATGGTAAAGAGATGAAGCTCTATGTCAATGGAAAACTGGATGGCTCATCTCAAAATCAGTCCGGCGATATTCTTTATCCGACGAAAGCCCCCTGGACAATTGGCTGTTACAAAGATGATGACGAGGATTTTCCTTTCAACGGACGATTGGTAAATATCGCACTTTATGACTTGGTGGCGACTGAAGCTGCGGTGCAACACCTCTTTGAGCATCGAAAAGAGTTGACTTTAGAGGCTCCGGTCATTCAGGAAAATCCTAACTTTGAGTGGGTTGTACAGCCTTACTTACAATTTCCAACCCCTTCTGAGATGACGATTATGTGGGAAACGACTCGTAACGGAACGAGCAAGGTTTATTATGGATCGAGTAAGTCACGCTTAGTTGAAGCTCAGGGGGTAACCACAAAGAATCCCCAATCGCTCATTCACAAAGTTGTTTTGAAAGGATTGAATCCAGATACGCACTATGTCTACAAGGTTGAGTCGGTTGATAGCGAAGGACGTAAACTTGAAAGCCCGCTGTTGACTTTTAGGACCGCGCCAAAGTCAGATCGGGCCATTCGCTTTACGGTTGTTGGAGATACCCAGGATCAGCCTAAGATCAACACCCGGATTGCGGAGCATATGTGGAATGAGCGGCCCGACTTTTTCATGATTGTTGGTGATTTGGTGGGTACGGGGGCAAATAAGAAACACTGGACGCAAGACTTCTTTGGTTCAATGCGACCGCTTCTTGATCGAGTTCCTTTGGTTCCGGTAATTGGAAACCATGAAGGAGATGCGCGCCTTTACTATGACTACATGTCCGTTCCGGAGCCGGAATATTGGTACAAGTTTAGTTATGGGTCTGCTGATTTCTTCATTGTTGATTCGAACCGAGATGTTGGCCCGAACAGTGAACAGTACAAATGGCTTGAAAAAGAACTAGCAGCGAGTACGGCAAAGTGGAAATTTGTTGCCCACCATCATCCTCCTTATTCCAGTGATGAAGATGACTATGGCAATTTGTGGGAAGGGCAATCGGTCAGAGGTGATTTGCGGCTGCGAGCGCTCGTCAAGCTGTACGAAAAATATGGAGTAGATGTTGTTTGGACTGGTCACATTCATAGCTACGAGCGGACTTGGCCGCTTTTGGCTGGTCAGGCGAATGAGAGTGGGCCAGTATATATTGTTTGTGGCGGCGGGGGTGGAGGATTGGAGCGCCATGGGCCCACGCGTCCTGAATTCAGTCGACGCATTCGGCATGGCCATCACTACTGTGTGGTTTCTCTTTTTGGAAACACTTTTGAGATGAGTGCGTTCGATATTGAAGGTCGCATGTTTGATAATCTAATTATTAAAAAATAAATAGTTGCCTTTGGCGTTGGGGTTGTGGAAGCCCGGGCGTGCTTGGAGGAGTGTCATCAGGGTTTTGTTCCGGCGCGAGGCGGGCGGTATTCTAATGTATTGATGGATTGCTTGGGAATCGGGTTAGCAGTATTGGTTATGCTTTGGTGGCGGACAGTCCCGGATTGGCAAGAGCCCGTTTGATTTGGAGATTGGCCTAGCTAGAGGTTTGCGTGAATGAAGGTCAGGAGCGCACTCTTTTGCCAGTTCCACATGGTGTTGGGAGCGATTCCGGATGGTAGTTCTAGGGTTACCAGTGAGATTGAGTTATAGCGACAATAGTGGCCCAATGAACCGGGAGTTGGGTATGAGATTGGTGCAACTGTCATGCCGTTTTTCTTTGCCATGAGCTGAGCGAGTACCAGTCCTCCATCGGTGTCATAGTCTATGAGGTCGGCGTATGCATGGACAGAGAGAATACGCGACGGTTTTAAGGTTTGAATTATATTGTCGAGAGCAATTGACTCTGGTTCGGAGTAGGGTGATGGGCCGCCGTAGGTGAATGATCCGGGAGTTGAAGGTGCCCATCCATATTTCATGTTTCGGTTCAGGTCAACACCGGCGGCGTTTTGCCGAGTAGCTAGATCAACTCCGTCGGGATTTGCGCGGAGGAGGAAGTGAACGGTTCTTCCATCTACGAGGCTTGGGTTGGCGGCAATTTCGTTTCTGAATCGTGTGACGAGGGGTACTGACGGGAGTTCGTTGCCATGCTGCCCACCGATAATGAGGATTTTTAGCGGGCCGTCGCCAAAGGTTTCGACTTCGATGGGTTGACCAAAGTGACTGTAACCGAAGACCGTGGTGGACTGGGCATTGGCTACCGTTAAGAGTCCGGCAGCGATGGCGATGGAAATGACTTTTTTCATTTGGTTTTAAGCTCCTGTTTGGCGGATGAATCTCAGCTACTCCGAATTTTACATTGTCTCAATTGCATTCAAGTACTCTCATTGTCTCTTTTGTCATGCTTTGATGTGTTTTGCAATCAGATCGGTTTGCTTGTTTGGTCGGTCGGTGGGGATAGAATGATAGTCATACGGGTGAGTAATGCGATTTGAAGATGGATTTGATCCAGAGTGGGGTTTGGTTTTGCGGGAGCGGATTTCGGCGGAAGAGGCCCGGGAGTTTCTGGATCGGTTGGCGGTTTCGGAATTAGGGGAAGCGGACGAGGGGACGGTTGGGGCGATTTGTGAGGTTGCGGGGGTAGGGCCAGAAGTGGTAGGTCGGATGCTGGCGGATATTCGGGGGGTGAGTTGGCAGGAGTTGTTCGGGAATCGGCTGGATGCCGTTGAAAAGGAGGTGACGGGGCTCCGTTCTAAAATAAGCGATTTGGAGAGAAAAGTCCGCGATCATGGATTGGTCGCTCGGAGGCCGCAGGCGCCTGAGGAAATTGACCGGATTGATTTCAATACTTTGCTTGGCGAATCCAATGGGTTCGAAAAGACTCCGTTCTACAGTCCTTCAGTTCAATTTAGTATTATCGTCTTGATTTTCGGAGCTTGCGCGCTTGGTGCAGCTTATTACTGGATTTACTTTTCTTAAGATTTGATCTCTACTTGGCAACGGGGCAAGCCCAGCCGTCGAATTCGCCGTTGTGTTTTTCGGCAAGTTTTTCCAGCTCAACGGAGATTTGGGCGATTGTTTGGGGCTCGATGGAGGTGGTTTTGACGAGTTCGCACCAGTAGTCTTCGGAAGGGTCTTCGGGTTCTTCGGGGCTGTTCCAACTTGCAGGGTCGGTCGGCGCAAATCCAAGGGTTTGGGCTTCGGCGAGGAAAGATTCGAGGTCGGAGCGAGTAGGGAAAATACAGGCGAAGTCAACGGGGCGAGGTTTGGAAGCGTCATTGCCATCCTGTTCGAAGACAATATGAAGCGGAATATTGCGGTTCATGTGCTCTTCGATGGGCGACGATACGAAATTGGCTTGGTAGAAATGCCATTCAGGGTCGGGGCGGGATTCTGGTCGGAAAGTTTCCTTTTTGAAAAGTCCGGTGCGAACGGTGATTTCGGGGTGATCGGGTTGGCTTGAATAGAGGTAGACGGTAGAGAGGTTGGGTTGGAGTATGCGACCGACAAAAATTGTGTGGGCGGATTCGAGGGTATCAGTCAAATGATCTTCGATCTGTTCGAGCTTCGCTTTTTGGGAGGATGTTGGCAGTCCATTGCGACTGCCAAAGTAGGGAATCTTGACAGTAATCAGATTCGGGAGTGCGGGATTGGGGTGAGTGACTCGGGCCAGGTGGAAGGCAGGTCCAGCGGGTTCTTCTCGTTGAAAAATTGTGTATTTGTCTTCCATTGGGGGAATTTACTTGGCTGAGGTGTTGAAAGTAAAGTCAGCGCGGAGGGAGAGGTGATCGGAGCCAAAACTCGGGCCGGGGGAGCAGGAGAGGGGGGTGAGTTTGGAGTTGGAATAGAAGTGGTCGATACGGACGAGCGGGGTCTCGGAAGAGTATGTGAGGCCGGGGCCGGAGCCGACGGCGGTGAAGGCGTTAGTGAATTTTTGGGAGAGAATGCGGGTGTGGTGGTGGCGGGGCGGGTTATTGAAATCGCCACCAAAAACGAGGGGGAGGGACTCGTTCTCAAAAATGGGAAGGGTTTGATCAAAGTCGGCGATTTGCTTGGGGACCGAGGCGGCGAAACGGTCGAGACCTTGGCTGATTTGGGGGACGGACCAGTGGAGGGTGCCGGCGCGGAAGGGTGTGGGAGCATTGACCCGGGCGGTGAGAATTCGGCGGTGAGGGAGGGATTTTTGGGGGATGGATTTGGTTTCGGAGAGAGGCCATCGGGAGAGAATGGCGGTGCTGCCATCTTTGAACAAATGGAAGTGGGGGAGTTTGGTGTGGATGTAGTTAGCGGGGGATTCGGGGCCGCCTTCGTTTTCTTGGAGGAAGATGAGGTCGATCTTTTCGGCTTGGATGTAGGTGACAAGGTCGGGGACTTCGCGGTTGGTGAAGAGGATGTTGACGGTGAGAACGCGGAGGTCTGGTTGACCTTCGGGTTTGGAAAGGGGGAGATGATAGGAGTAGAGGAATGGAATGGAAAGGGCGATCAGGACGAGGGTGAGCAGTTGGAGCTTAGTGTGTCCACGCTTGAATGATCTGACCAAAGAGATGATGGCGAAAATTGCCAGGGGGATTGCGAGAAGTTGGGGTGGAGCATAAGTGAGAAGGGAATGGGCGAGGGAATCGAAGGGGAAAAATGGAGCGGCGAAAATGACAATTTGATAAAGGATGACCAGGGCGAGAAGGACGGGCCGGGGCTTTGATTTGGCTCGTTTTGGGGTGGGTTGGTCAATCATGAAACTTTTTGTTTGTTTGAAGTTCGGGGGATGAGTTCAGTATGATCGGCTTATGTCGGTTTTCGCACTTCTCACCTTGATTGCTAGTTCTTCGGAACCGGGACAGGCTCAAGACTTGGTTTTCAAGAACGCTCGGATAGTTGTTTCGCCGGGGAATGTGATCGATTCGGGTTCGATTCGGGTGCGGGATGGGAAGATTGTTGAGGTCAAGAAGGGGGCAATTTCCGGAGCGGGTGAGACGGTCGATGCGAGTGGGATGACGATTTATGCGGCGTTTGTGCATTCGGGGCTGAATGCCACCATTGCGGGAGTTTCACCAGAACGGGGGGCTCGCCCGGCGGCGGGATCGGCTCAAGAGCGTGACGCGCAGGCGGAGCGAGACAAGGATCCGTTCAGCTATGCGGCGAACTTCCGATATGGCTCATCGGTCGCGGGTGCGGAGAAGTTATCAGTTTCGGCTCTTGCGGGTTTGGCGAAAAATGGATTTGGTACGGCGGTTGTCGGGGCGACTGGGGGTTTGATCAGTGCTCAACCAGCGGTTGTGAACACGGGAAAGGCAGAAGTTGAGGGAGCTAAGGCACTTGATTTGGTTCCGGTATCCGTCAATGGTCGTGGAGCTGGCGGATATCCGGGTTCAACGATGGGGACGATCGCATTTATCCGGCAAACGATGATTGATTCCCAGGGCTATTCTGGAACAGACGAAGGTTTGAAGAAGTTAAGTCTGGCAACGAGTGGTTCGGTTCCCACTTATTTTCCTGATTTGAATGAAGTTTCGTTTTTCCAAGCGAAGCGAATTGCGCAAGAGTTTGGGTTGAAGCCAGTTTATGGCTTTCGCTCTGACGCGGGGGCGGTGGTTTCGCATCTTAAAGGTGCGACGATAATTTTGCAGGGTTCATCTCCGGCTAAGCCACGTTTGGGGGCGAATTTGGACGGTGTCTCGCTGAGTGGAGTGCGCGATTACTTTAAGGAAGTTCAGGTAGGGGCCGAACTGGAGCGGGCTAAAGTGGACTTTGTCTATCAGCCGACGACGGAATCGTCTCCGTTTGAAGGATTACGGACTTATGTTCAGGGTGGTTTGAGTCGTAAAGCGGCAATTGCGGCCATCACGGTCAATCCAGCAAAAGCATTGGGCTTGGAGGGCGAACTCGGAACTTTGGAGGCAGGTAAGCGGGCTAATTTAGTGATGGTTCAGGGGGATATTTTGGATAGCTCTAGCCAAGTCATGGCGACTTACATCGATGGTAAGGCAGTTGACTTTGAGATGCCGAAGAAGAAGGAGGCAAAGGACTTGAAGGCCGATGAGCCACTCAAGTTACCCAAGCCGAACTATGTTCTTTTCCCAGCCCCAGCGGAAACGAAGCAAGCTTTTCGGCTTTACAAAAATGCGACGGTGTGGACGCAAGGGAAGATGGGAACGGTTGAGAATTGTGATGTGCTCGTGCAGAATGGGAAGTTTGTTGCAGTGGGTAAGAACTTGACGGCTCCTCGGGGTTGTGAGGTGATTGATGCGACAGGTAAGCATATTTCTCCAGGGCTTTGGGATGCGCATAGCCACACAGCGATTTCGGGAGGAGTCAACGAGTTTTCAAACATGATCACAGCGGAATGTCGCATTCGTGATGTGGTCAATCACACGGATTCAAGCGTTTACACCCAGCTTTCGGGAGGGACGATTGGGGCGATGCAGTTGCATGGTTCGGCAAACGCGATTGGTGGGCAATCCAATACGGTGAAGTGGCGGTGGGGGATGGAGCCGGATGAGTATGCAGTGAAAGGTGCGCCGGAGGGGGTCAAATTTGCGCTTGGGCAGAATCCGATTCGGGAAGACGGTGGCGCCTCCAATGTGGTTGGCGGAACGCTTTTGACTTTCCGACCGAGGACTCGGATGGGAGTTGAGGAAGCGGTTCGCAAGGCGCTTCAGCTAGGTATTGAGTATAACGAAGCGTGGGCTGATTTCAAGGCCGATCGGCGAAAAGATAAACCACGCCGTGATTTGCAGCTGGAGGCACTCGGGGAGATTGTCAGCCAGGAGCGGTGGATTCATAGCCATGCCTACCGGGCGGACGAGATGCTCATGCTCATTCGGATTACGAAGGAATTTGGGCCGAAGCTTGCAACCCTCCAGCACGTTTTGGAAGGATACAAGATTGCGGATGAGATGGCGGAGATGGGGGTCGGTGGTTCAACGTTCTCTGATTGGTGGGGTTTTAAGTTGGAGAGCTACGACGCCATTCCGTTTAACGCAGCATTGATGGCAGAGCGGGGAGTAGTTGTGAGTGTGAACAGTGACTCGGACAACCATGCTCGGCGGATGAATCAAGAGGCGGCGAAGTCGATGCGATTTGGCGGGGCATCAGCAGAAGTTGCATTGAGTTTTGTGACAACGGGTCCGGCTAAGCAACTGGGAATTGATCAATGGACTGGTTCGATTGAGCCAGGCAAGGATGCAGACATGGTTTTGTGGACGCATGAACCGATGTCGATCAAGGCCGTTGCTCTGGAAACCTATGTTGATGGGGTGAAGCGGTTCGACCGAAAGAATGATGCTGATCAGCGAGCGGCGCGGGTCGAGGAGCTTGAGGAAGCGCGAAAAGTTCTGGCGGGATCAGATAGTCCATTCCGAGCGGGCGACCCCGATGATGCGGCAGAGGTCGATATGAGTCCAACCAAAGCTCAATTCGGCTTGGCGACAATCAGTGGTCAACCGGGGACTGCTCGCTACCCACGAGGTACGACGCTGATCAAAGGCGCGACAATTCACCCAATGTCTGGTGAGCCTCTTGTTGGAGATGTTCTTCTTGGAGCCGATGGAAAGATTGCTCAGGTTGGTCAGGATATTTCTTCAAAGGGAGCAGACGTCGTTGATGGTTCCGGCAAGCATGTTTATCCGGGGTTGATTGATCCGGCAACGGGGCTCGGGATGAACGAGATTGGTCAGGTTCCGGCAAGCGATGATTCTTCGGAGCGCGGAAGTTTCCACCCGGATTATAAACCTGAGCGGTCGATGAATCCGGAGTGGGATTCTTTGGCGGTGGCACGGCATCAAGGAATTTTGACGGCGATTGTCAAGCCAAGTGGCGGTGGAATTCCGGGCCAGGCAGCTTTGATCCACACAGAAGGTTATACATGGGAAGATATGACGATTCAGTCCGGTGCGGCATTGATGTACTCCCTGGGTGGGGGCGGGGGACGATTCGGCGATGGTCGAACTGATCAGGTTCGTTGCTGTGAAATGACCGAAGAATCGGGACATAACCATGATGAGCATGAGAGTGAACAAGAGGGTCATTTGCATACCGAAGATTGCGATCATGATTTGGAGTTCACTTCTGGTCGCGTTCCGCTTGTCCAGGGTTCTCCGGATCGATTGAGTACGTTGACAGATCGCTTGAAAGAAGCAAAAACGTATCGCGAGAAGCGTTCGGCTGCAACTCCGGATGCTCCGGTCGCGCGAGACCAAGCACTTGATGCGATGCTCGAAGTCGTCGATGGCAAGATGCCGGTGATGATTTCGGTCACGACGGGTGCGGAGATTCAGTCGGCGGTGCTATGGGCTGAGGCCAACGGAATCAAGGTTGTGCTTTATGGCTGTGGCGGAGCGGGTGAGATTGCGGAGTGGCTGGCGGCAAAGCAGGTTCCGGTGATCTTGGCGGCGGTGTATGGTCAGCCGAGGGCGGATCAGCCGCTGGATTACTTCTATGGATTGCCGGGTCGGCTCGCAAAGGCTGGAGTCAAGTTCGGTTTGACCACAAATGATAACCATGATGTCCGGCAGTTGCGAGACCAGGCAGGATGGGCTTCGACCTACGGTTTGGGTTCAGAGAATGCGGCTCGTTCGATCACCTACTGGACGGCGCAAATCCTTGGGATTGATGACAGGCTCGGTTCTATTCAACCAGGTTTGGATGGAACAGTGATCTTGACCGACGGGGAGATTACGGAGACGCAGACGAAGGTTTTGAGAGCTTGGATTCAGAGCCGAGAGGTGCCGCTGGAGAATCGGCAGACTAGGTTCTATGATAAGTACCGCAATCGTCCGATGCCTAATCGCATTTGGTAAGCTATGGCCTGTTCAGTTCAGGGCGAAATTTGCCCTGAACTGAAACCTGGCTCAGCGGAAATTTGTAGATTTATGAAATGTCAGTGCTGCTTGCATCCCTTGTTCTTGGCTTAGCGAATCCGGTTGACCGAGCGATTGATGAGTTTATCAATGCGAAGCAATCCCCAGGAATTGTTGTCCTTGTAAAAAGAGACGGAAAGGTTGTTTACGAGCGGGCAGCAGGATATGCGAATTTGGAGACAGAAACGCCGATGAGTATGGATTCGGTTCACGAACTGGCGAGCGTGAGCAAGCAATTCACGGCGGCAGCAACAATGAGACTCGTTGAATCGGGCAAGTTAAAGTTGTCGGATAGTTTGGCGAGTTTTGTGGAGGGCGCACCGGATAGTTGGATGGGGATTACGATAGAACATTTGCTTCACCATACGAGTGGTTTGCCGGACTACCTGGAAGGCGAGGTTGACCTGGGGAAAATGACGACGGATCAGTTTTTGATCGAAAGTTTGCGTGACAAGGCTTTGGTTTTTGCTCCGGGTGAGAAATGGGAATACAGCAATTCTGGCTACATGGCTTTGGGATATATCGTTGGCAAGGTGAGCGGTTCGAAGTTCGGCAATTACGTGAGCAAAGAGTTGTTTGAGCCGGCGGGAATGAAGTCGGCGGTAATCACCAATCCGCTCGTCGTTTTGCCTAAGCGCGCTTATGGCTACACGAAATTTGGCAAGGAGTTTCGGAATGAGGCACTTTGCTCCCCTGGATATTCAGCTTTGGGGGATGGGATGGTGATGGCTTCGGCAAGAGATTTGGTTGCGTGGCATGATTCGATGCGCGCGGGCAAGATATTGGGTAAGAAATCGTGGGAGTATCTGTGGACGCCATCGGCACAGAGCATTAAGAATGAAGCACCTTATGGGGGCGGTTTCGGGATTGAGCGGGCGGGGGAACGCCCTACTGTTTCCCACTCTGGAGGGTGGTTGGGGACGATGACGTTTTTCATTAGTGACTTCGCATCAGATAGCTGCATGGTGATTTTGGTGAATTGCGACAATGCTGATCCAAGAGAGTTGCTGAAAGTATTGAACGAGTCTTTCGGATTTGATCCTCAGTCGAAGTGAGGATCAAATCACGAGAATTGAGTTTCGCCTGAACGTTTAGCTCACGCGGAAAGTGCGGTAGTCGCGGTAGGTTTGGCCGAACATGTCGGTCGAACGGACTTCAAGGCGATGGGTTCCGACCGGAAGATTTGCCGGAAGGGTGGTTTTCCAGATGTGTGGCGTGGGATTAGGGCCAGCAACTTTGCGACCGAGCGGGGGTTTCTCGGAAGCTTCTAGTTCTTTGATCCGCTGGATGTACGGATCGAGGCCGGGGACGTTGGGGATAGCGCGCCACTCGGCGTTATTGATTCTCGCTTCGACCGTTGACTTGGTTGAACCAGCGAAGACGTTGATGACCAGTTCGGCTTCTGCCGACTTGGCGGATTCGATGACTTCGGGGAGGTAGATCGCCATTTGTTCATCCATTGGGCGGGAGGCCGGGCGGAAGGTGACTTTGTAGTCGTTACGGTTGAATTCGATGATGCTGTAACCGTTTGGGCCACCGTCGGACATCGTGGCGTGGGGGATTCCGCGCTCATCGGGTGCGCCGCCCCACCAGCATCCGCAGACGGTTGCGTGATTCAGGTGGTGGTGATTTTGGGGGCCGAACCAGTCGTGGCGCTGGAGGTGAGTGTGGGCGGAAAGTGAAAATGTGTGCTCGTGGCCCTTGATCACTTCGAGGAACTCTTTTTGGTCGGAGATTCCGCCGAGGGGGATGTGCATGCACAGGACGACGAGTTGGTCGGCGGGAACGTGTTTGAGGTCGTTGCGAAGCCAAGTGAGTTGCTGGTATCCGAGTTCGCCAGTGTAGCCGCCTTTTTCACGTCCGTTGTACTTGATATCGTCGAGGATGACAAAGTGGACGGGGCCGAAGTCGAAACTGTAGTAACGGGGGCCATAGATGCGCTGCCACGTTTCGGTGCTTAGATCGTCGTCGGGGGCATCGAAGTTTAGGTCGTGGTTGCCGAGGACGTTGTACCAAGGCAGGCCGATGTTGGCGATAGATTGATTGAGCGGCTCATAGAACTCTAGATTGTCGAACATGATGTCGCCGAGGCTGATTCCGAATTTGCAGTCTTGGTCGGCGGCATCGCGGATGACTTGCTCGATGACGTCGTGAGACATGTAGTCGATTTCGGTTTGGTTGCGGGGCTGGGGATCGCCGAACATCACGATGCGGAACTTGTCGGGTTCGGATTCTGGGGTTAGGGCGAAGTCAATCGAACTTGGGAGAGGGCCCGTGGGCTTGACGCCCTCGTACTTTGTGGCGGGAGAACCGTTGGGCTTGTGGATGTAAAAGAATTGGGGGATTTGGTTTGCGGTGACGGGGGTTTTGAATCCCCGGGGCTTGACGACATGGATGATCGTGTCATCGGTGACGGGGAGTTGATATTCGCCGTTGCGGTTGGTTTTGGTGACAGTTATGCCGTTACTGACGCGGACGTTGGGGAGGGGTTGCCCGGTTTTTGCGTTGGTGACTCGGCCCTTTGCGGTTTGGGTTTGGGTAGGAAGGGTGAGATTGACTTTTCCGAATGTGAGGCCGCTGATGAGGGCGGCGGTTCCGGCGAGGAAGTCGCGTCTGAGCATGGAACTGGTTTTACCTTGGCTAATTGTTAAGGGGGTGTTGGGTGTTATTTTTGTGGAGTCGGATCTTTGATTTCGAGTTTCCAATCGAAGTTAACGCGCCCGATTCTCTCTTTGTTGAAGAGGAGGTGTCGGCTAACAAATCCTTCGTAAATTGTAGTTCCTTCCGATGACTTTTTGGTCGTGAGACTGGTTTTGAAAGGATTGCTGCTTCCTTCAATGTCGAGATTTGTCCGCCAACTGACGCCTTTTGGTTCAGAGACAGGCGGAAAATTTCCGCGGCCCGATCTACGAGATTTAAAAATCCCTTGTTCGCCAAAATCAAATGACACTTCGGCCTCATTTTTCTTCTTAAACAGTGAGATGATTAGCGAAGTATTGCTTGTATTTTGATCAACAGGTTTTTTGGGATTCAGGCTTGTTTCTTGGTTGGCAGAGAAATTCTCACCTGAGTCTCCTTCACCGTCACCTTCGACTCCATTCACATCTTGTGTATGGTTTAAAGAAGTTTGAAGTTCGCCGCCACCCAGATAAGTAGCGATAAGACTGGCTTGATCTGGATTGGACTGCTCTTTTCGCCACTTTTCTATTTCAGCTTGTATTTGTGCCCTCATATCTGGGGGTAGTTGTTTGAGCATTTCTTCTGTGAATCCGGGAGGATATCCGCCCGTGCCCTCAAAGTCAGTGATTCCCATGAGCATTGCATTGGATTCAAGTTTGCCGCTGCCTGCTGTGTGGTAACTGAACTGTACTTCTTGGTATGAATGATCATATTTGAAATTGATTTTGACCGTTGCAATCGCGTTTGCTTCGATGTAATCTTTGACTTCGAGAATGACGTATCGGCCTCCAGCCCAGTTCATTCGGTAGAGGGTTTCGAAGATGGCATTCATGGCGGATATGAGTGCATTTGGGCCGCCTTGTCCAGCACTGACTTTGCCGGGGGTGAGTCCCCTGATTCCTGACGATGTCGTGAACGCGTCGAGGAGGTCTTGACGCATTTCGGTTTCTTTGATTTGCGGTGTTACGATGACGCGGACTCTCCGAATATAGGGAATGAGAAGACGCCGGTCGAGCGGCTTTCGGCGGCGTGCCCCTTCGACAGTAAGTTTAGTGATTCCGTTTTCGTCGGTTTGGAGCTTGCTGAAATCACCGGTGCCACGCACTGCGGTTACGGCTAAGTTGTCAGAGCTGAATCGGTCTTGTTCGATTTCCCATTGATGTCGTCCGGTTATTGGGCTGGTCTTGGGTGAATCAAAATCGAGGGTTCCGCCGGTAATAGAGTTCAGAATGAGGCGATTCTCTTTGAGGAAGTCTTGGATTTTTGAACCGTCGATCATGAACTTGGCTTGCATGGTTCGTTCTTCACCGCCGTCTCCTTCAATTCGGCGCGTGAGGGGATTTCCCGGTGGGAGGACTTTGAGCTCGCCCGTGAGGTACGCATAAGAGCAAATGAACTTGATAATAGATCCGATTGCTCCGGCGGCGTCGGCAAAGTTTCCTAGTTTGTCGATTTTGTCGGCACCGTTGAGAGGATCAAGGGTTTCGATAACCATGTCTCGCACTTTGTTGAAATATTGACCAGAGGCGTAGGAGGCAAAGTCTTCAGTCCAACCGGAAAATGCACCCGCTTGCGTAATTGTGAAAGAGGCATTCGAAGCAAGAAGTTGAGGATGCGTTTGGGGTTCTTCAAGCGTTTTTGCTTTTTCTACTTCGGTGCGCAGTGGATGGAGGACAACTTCGGTGACCAATCTGGTCAGGAGGAAGAGTTGGATGGCGTCAAGTTTTGCGTTATCGTCGGAAACGAGAACTCCGTTCATGGATTGGACAGAGAGTTGCCTTATGAATTGCCGAAGACTGCGATAACCGGCGGATGGATGAAGCCTTCCCGAATGCATGAAATCGGTCATGTATTCACCAGATTTGAAATTTGGTACCACTTTGCTCCAGGATTGATCTAGAGCGGCTGTCCAATCTGAATAGTTAACAGTTGCTCCTTGCGTGAAGAGAGTGGCGACACGGGGGATGTCCGATGTTTCGACAGCCAAGCCGATGGCTTGTTCCTTTGGAGGATTTTTGACAATCTGCCAGTCTGGATTTCGGACGGTAAATCCGCACAGTTCCACGGCTTCTTGTAGGAGTGCAGAGGCTTTAGTTTCGGTGAGAGAAGTTGGGTCGGTCGGATAAAGGGCTTCCGCAATCTGGTTGAGGCGAGCATTTCGAGCGACTTCATCTGGAGTGACGAGTGGGAATACGTCTTTTGCCGGACTAGAAGGTGGGGTTGTCCTCGGGGGTTTGGTATCGGTTGGTTTGGTTGTGGGTGGGTTTGTATTGGAGGATGATGTTGAAGTCGATCCAGAATTTCCACTACTATTTGTTCCGGAAGTTGTTTTCGAGGGTTTGCCGGTCGCGATTGCGCCACTTTCCGTTTGAACTGTTCTCAGCATCTGAATCGTGTCGGCGAGACCTTCTACGCCTCTTTGAGCGTCTGTAGCCGTTACCGTTGCGCTGATGCTCCCGTCAGGAGTCGTGAGGACAAGAGTGCTTTCAAACCGTTTGGCATCCCGCAGGGTGAGGGTTCCGGATCGATGGAGAAGCACGGCCGATCCAATTTCCAATTTGGTGTCAGGTGTAACATCTGTAGCACTCCAACCGGATGCTTGCTTAGCCCAAAGTCGTTCTTGGAATGCCACTGGATCGGCAACTTTTCCTTCAAATGTGAACCCAATTCGGGTGGAGCTCATTCCGACGGAGTTGCTGAGAAAAATGTTCTTGGTACTGACTTGTCGGGAGTATTTTTGTGGAATCTCGATCGAGAATGAAGTGGCTTGAACCCGCGGATTGTTCTGCGCGGTGATGAGGCTTGCGAGCAGGACAGTTGCGGTGAACATGTGCGTAGTTTACGTTAGTTTTGCGGGGATTGAAAAGTGAATTTTGATTAAGAATTTGAGGGTGTGAACAGGGATATGTGCTCGGGATGTGATTGACCTCACCCCCGATCCCCCTCTCCATTGAAACGGAAAGGGGGTACTCCTAATTAAAAAGGCTCAAAGTGATGCCCATGGGGGCGGGGCCTTGATCTTTGTCGCGTTGATTGAACTGGGCGGAACCGGAGCGCGGGCCGATCCAGACAAGGTCGAGAGAATTGAACCGCTGGGTTTCGGGGTTATAGATTCCTTCGCCGTAACAGGTCGGTAAGTATGATTTTCTGCCGTCTGAAATGTTCGCCAAGCCAGTGTATTGGATGGTTTGGAGGCCATTCTTGGTGTTGATTCGGCGCATGGTGAGCGAGATTGATTTGATGTCTTGCTCGCGCCATTCGGGGTTTTGGCCACGGACATTATCGAGGAGGGCGATTCGGGCGATGGAACGCAGATCGCGCTGGCTGACTTCTTCGGCTTGGTTGGATTTGGGGACGAAACTCTGAATCGATGGCAGGCCGACCCATGATTCGTTCCAAGCCCACTTGGTGAAATCCGACCAAACGTTGTTGTTACGTTGTTCTTCGGCGGTGATTCGACGTCCGGATTGGTCACCGTTGCCCCGGGGGAGGTCGCGAGAATTGACGCGGAAGATGAGTTGACCCGTGATTTCTGGCGGGTGGGTCGGCTTGGCGGGAGGAATAGGGAGGCCCTGGTAGCCGCGTTCGGATTTGAGAGTTTCCCAGCGATTGAGGGCGCGTTTCATCCGGGCGAGAATATCGGCAGAATTGACGGCAGCGGCAAATTTGGCTTCGAGGTATTCGCCGTTCGGCCCCATCATATAAACGCCTTGTTTGGTGCCGGGATGGTGCCAATTCTCTTTGGGAACGCTTTCGCCAAATTTCTTAAAGAAGAGGTGGGCGGGGTCGTTTTTGACTCTGTCGAGATTCCATTGATCCTCGGGATAGAGCATATAAACCTCGTCGGCGACGGTTACGAATTGGGTGCTGAGTTTGATGATTTCCGGGTCTGACCAGACCAACTGACGTCCGCGGACGCCATTGTTTCACGTACAGCCGAGGGGGTGTCCGTTCATGGTCCAAAAGAGGATGGGGCGACCGAGTTTCTTAGCTTCTTGGACGGCGGGCCAAAATGTGTTGCGCCAAGAGATTTCTTTGTACTTGATTTCAGCGGCGTTGGGCTGGATAAAGGCAAGGTAGTCGCGGTAGTTTTGGGCGGTGGGAGTGTGGCTCGGGCCGGGGCTGATTTGCGTGAGAAGGACGGAGGTGAGGGCGATCAGCATAGGTTTATTATAGGCGAAGGTTTGGCAAGTTGGACCCCGGGGAAGAAGGAAAATTACCGCATAATCGGTGAGGTTCAGATGAATTCAACGATGGAGCGAAGTTTTGGGATTGAGGTCGAAAAGCGGAGGACGTTTGCGATTATTTCGCACCCGGACGCTGGGAAGACGACCTTGACGGAGAAGCTTTTGCTTTATAGTGGAGCGATTCAGAGTGCGGGATCGGTGAAGGCGAAATCGAGCGGCAAGAAAGCGACTTCGGACTGGATGGAGCTGGAAAAGCAGCGGGGGATTTCTGTTACTTCGACGGTGCTGCAGTTCCCGTATCGGGAATACATGTTAAACCTGCTGGACACACCGGGGCACAACGACTTTAGTGCGGACACTTACCGAACGCTCACGGCGGCAGATAGTGCGGTGATGATTGTTGACTATGCCAAAGGGGTGGAGGCGCAGACGCGGAAGCTGTTCACGGTTTGTTCGGATCGGGGGATTCCGATTTTTACTTTCGTCAACAAGCTTGATCACGATGGTCTCGGGCCGCTGACGATCATGGAGGACATTGACGAGGCACTGGGGATGACGTGTGTGCCGATGAATTGGCCGATTGGGGAAGGGATTGACTTCCGAGGGGTTTATGACCGGGCGAGCAAGACGGTTTCGCTTTATCAGCGGGGAGCGCGGGGGGCAAAGAAGGTGGAGACAGATTCGATTCACATTGACGACCCGCGAGCGAAGGAAGTTTTGGGGGAGAAGAACTACGCTCAGTTGATGGATGATATTGAACTGCTGGATGTGGCGCATGATCAGCTTGACTTTGAGCTGGTGAAGCAAGGGAAGCAGTCGCCGATGTATTTTGGGTCGGCACTCACGAACTTTGGGGTTGAGGCGTTCTTGAATTCTTTTGTGGGGATTGCACCGGCTCCGCACGGGCGTGAGAACGTGGCGGGAGGAGTGACCAAGACGGAAGATGAGTTTTCGGCGTTTGTGTTTAAGATTCAGGCGAATATGAACCCGGAACACCGGGACAGGATTGCGTTTATTCGGATTGTGAGTGGAGTGTTTGAGAAGGATATGGAGGTGACCCATGTCCAGAGCGGGAAGAAGCTGAAGTTGTCGCGCCCGCAGAGAGTTTTTGGGAGTGACCGGGAGATTATTGAGGAAGCGTTTCCGGGGGATATCATTGGGATTCCGAACCCCGGGTATTTGCTGCTGGGGGATACTTTGACGACGGGGAAGAAGGTGGAATATGCGGAGGTTCCAGCCTTCACACCGGAGATTTTTGCCAGCTTGACGAACTACGATTCGTCGCGGTTTAAGCATTATGATAAGGGGGTTTTGCAGCTCGCGGCGGAGGGCTTGGTGGAGTTGTATTCCGATCCTCGTTCTGATACGAAGCAGTACATCCTGGGCGCGATTGGGATGTTGCAGTTTGAGGTTGTGAAGTTCCGGCTTGAGGCGGAGTATGGGGTGAAAACGGACTTTGGGGTGATGAGTCAGCGGTTGATTCGGTGGTTTGAAGGGGATTTGGGTGAGTTGACGGGGATCTATTTGCCGACAGGGTGTAAGCGGGTTTTGGATAGTGAGGGGCGGACGGCGTTTCTGTTTGGGTCGGAGTATGAGGTTGGGAACTTGCAAGGGAAGCTGAAAGCGGCGAAACTCTTGGAGCGGGCACCGCGCGGGTAGTTGATTTTGTAATTACTGTAACATTTGCGGGGGATGTGTGTTACCCTGGGGGTATGAAAACAGCGCGCGTTTCTCTTTTCGGTTTGGCTTTTGCGGGGTTGATGGTGGCGGGTTGCGGTGGAGGTGGTTCTTCGAGCCCGTCGGATTTTATTTACTATGCGAGTAACGGATTCACGTTGGTGCGCGAGGATTTTCCGACGGGGAATGCCTTTACTTCGGGGACTGGTCCGGGGATGTCGCGGATGCGGCTCAGTCCGGATAAATCGCAGATTTTGTTTGTTTCTAACAATCAGTTGTATTTGATCAATGCGAACGGAACGGGATTGACGACTTTGACAGGGTTCCGGAATGGGGACTGGAACGGTGATGGGTCGAAAATCTATGGGATTTCGACCACTGGGTTTAAGGTGCGGTCAGTGAATCCGGATGGGACGGGAGTTTCGGGGGATCTGTTCGATGGCAACTTTGGGGGTGGTATCCAAGATATTGATGTGAACGACCAAGGGACAAAGATTGCGATTGATTATGTTCCGACGGGATTTCGACGGATTTATACGATGAATTTGGATGGGAGTTCGCTGTTTGCGGTGACGGCGAACACCGTTGATTCAACGAATATGCGCTGGAGTCCGAATGGGGCGTCGTTTGTTTTTACACGGAATGACGACATCTACACAATTGATGCGGACGGAACAGACGAGGGGATTTTGGCAAACACGGCGGCGATTGAAGGCCAGCCAAGCTTCCGGGATGCGAACACGATTGTTTATGTGGCGGATGGTGATATTTGGCGGATGGCGGCGGACGGAACGGGTCAGACCAAGATCATTGACACGGCGGCGACTTTGACTTGGCCGGTGAGTAAGAACTGATTTTGAGTTCGGTGGGCGGGGTGATCTGGTGAAGATTTCCCCGCTTTTTTGGCGTTTGGGGCGAGGTAAAATGGGGGTTGTGGAACGGGGTGAAGTTCGGGTTTTTGAATCGGTGGAGGCGGCGGATGAGGCGGCGCGGGAGGCGTTACGGCGGATGACGCCGGAGGAGCGGGTGGCGTTGGCATTTGCGATTTCGGGGTGGACGAAGGATGGGAAGATTGAGCAAACTTCTCAGATAGTCGATTGCTTATATTATTCTTGAGAACATGAATCTTCGGTTTCAATAAAGATTGACATAGGCAATCGCACCTTCGAGACGTCCTCTTTTTTAACCACTAGATTTGCTTGAAAGACTTCATATAATTGATATGGGCCGGATGCAAGTCGAGATGTGGAAACATTGATTGAGAACCCTTTTGAATCTAAATATTTTGTAAGCGCTTTTTCAAGAAATGAAAGCTCCGGGGATAGAACTATTCGCTCGATCCAATCAGAAGGGTTGTTTGGTAACAGAATTCCTGCATTCGTAAGGTAATGTTCTCGATCTCCGACGCAAAGTGGATCGATTACTAGCCGTGTTTCACACTCGGCTGAGAATTCCCTTTGCTTGTGCATAATATTGTTCAAAATATTTAGAGGCTGTATTTCTTCCTCATCTAGATCGATGTATCGAACATTACCCAACATAGGAGAGCGTTCACACGAGTTTCCTATGGAAGAAAGTAATTTGTCACTTTTTGTTACAACTGCAATTCCTCGATCTGCCCCGTAGTGTTTCCACATAAGCCAGCTTTCCACTTGTTGGCGGTGCCAGCAAGTGACTGCTCTTGGGATTTCGTTATTGGCCCTATAGATGTTTCTCCTGAACTCTTCACCTTCTCGCCCTTCATATTTTTCTAGTGCTTCGATAGTCTTTTTTGAGTAGCACCCTTCAAAAGGGTCCTCAAAGTACATGGGATATGTGAAATGCATTAGATTGGTTTCGATTAATGCGAAGAAGTGTTCGAATCGCAAATATCGCCATAGTATTTCGTCCTTAGAAGTTTCTTCGAATTGATAGCTGACTTGCTCACTCATGAGTAATTTTATCCTGAGATTGTCCAGTCTGAACGCGCCAAAGGGCGGCGTAGAGGCCGTTTGATTCGGAGAGTTGATCGTGGGTGCCGGATTCGATGATCTCGCCGTTTTCGAGAACCCAAATTTTATCTGCATCCCGAATGGTTGATAGCCGGTGGGCGATCATGACGGCGGTGCGGCCTTTGGTGACCACGGCGAGTGACCGCTGGATGGCGGCTTCGGTTTCGTTATCCACGGCGCTAGTGGCTTCATCGAGAACCAGAATTGCAGGATCCCGCAAGATGGCGCGGGCGATGGAGATGCGTTGGCGTTGACCACCAGAAAGCTTTTGGCCGCGTTCGCCGACGATGGTGTCGTAGCCGTTCGGGAGGGCGAGGATGAACTCGTGAGCTTCGGCGGAGCGGGCGGAGGCTTCGATTTCTTCGGTGGTGGCGTCGGGTTTTCCGTAGCCAATGTTCTCGCGAACGGTGCCGTGAAAGAGGAAGACATCTTGGCTGACAAAGCCGATTGCGCCGCGTAGGGCGGAATAGCTGAGATCGGTGAGGGGGAGGCCGTCGAGGGTGACCTGCCCGGAAATGGGATCGTGGAACCGGAGGAGGAGGCGGATAATGGTGGATTTTCCGGAGCCGGTGGCCCCGACGATGGCATGGGTTTCGCCGGCGGGAATGTGCATGGAAACGCCTTTGAGGACGGGGGTGCCCGCGATGTAGCTGAAGGTGACGTTTTGGAGGTTGATTTCGCCTTGGATCGGGGTGGCGAGGGTTTTTTGACCTTCGACCATTTGGGGTTTGGTGTCGAAGAGGTTTTGGATGCGGTGGGTGCTGGCGAGGAAGCGTTGGAATTGGTCAAGGGTTTCACCGAGGCTGGTGAGGGGCCAGAGGAGCCGCTGGGTCATGAAGACGAGGACGGAGTAGATTCCGACGCTAAGGGTGCCATTGAGGGCGAGCCATCCGCCGACGAGGAGGGTGCCGGTGAACCCGGTGAGGATTCCCATGCGGATGAGGGGGACGAAGGCGGCGGAGAACTTGATGGCTTCTTGATTGGCGGTGCGGTATTCGTTGCTGACAGTGGCGAGGCGTTCGGCTTCGCGGGATTCTGAGGTGAAGGCTTTGATGGTGGTGATTCCGCCGAGGTTGGCGGAGAGGGTGCTGCTGAGTCCGGCGACGGCTTCGCGGACTTTGGTGTAGCGGGGTTTGAGTCGTTTTTGGTAGAAGATGCTGCCCCAGACGATGATCGGGATTGGGATCATGGCAAGGACGGTGACGAGGAGGGAACTGGCGGCGAAGACGGCTCCGACAAGGATGATGTTCCAGAAGAGGCGGATGAAGCTGGATGCGCCGGTATCGAGGAAGCGTTCGAGTTGATTGATGTCGTCGTTGAGAATGCTGAGGAGTCCGCCGGACGAGTTGTCTTCGAACCAGCTGACTTCGAGGTTTTGGACGTGGGCGTAGAGCTTGGTGCGGATTTCGTGTTCGATGGTTTGGCTGAGGTTGCGCCAGGCGGTGGCGGAGAGATAGCCGAAGAGGCTTTCGAGCATCCAGACGACGAGGTTGATTCCGGCGAGGATGAGGAGTTGGTGCCACTTATCGGTGATGCCGAAGACGGTGGCGAACATGGAATCTTGGCCTTTGACGATGACATCGATGGCGATTCCGATGAGAATCTCGGGGGCGACGTCCATGACTTTGCCGAGGGTTTCGTAGATGGAGGCGACGATGATTTTGGGTCGGTGGGGGCGGGCGTACTGCCACAGCCATGGGAGTCCGGCTTGGGTCATGGAGATTGCTTTATGTTGACAGAGTTTTTTGGGGGGGAAAGGGGATTTTCGGCGACCTCACCCCCCCACCCTCCTCTCAATTGAAACGGCGAGGGGGAGTAGGCTTCTGTGGATTGCATCGGATAATGGGATTAGAACGTTAGGAAGGGTGGGCTATGGAACACGAACCGATATTGGACCGGGAGTTGGCGCGGCAGTTGACCGAGGCTTTGCGGGCGAACAATGAGCTGATGGAGCGGCAGTTGAAGTTTGGGAATAATTGGCGAGTTCAGGTTCGGAATGGGCTGGTCCAGGGTTTTAGCTTTGCGGTGGGGGCTTCGGTATTGGTTTCTGGGTTGATTTGGGTGTTGAAGCCTTTGCAGGGGATCGAGGCGTTGAAGGAGCCGATTGAGACGTTGAGTTTGGAGTTGCAGAGGCGGGGGCGTTAGGGGTTTATTGCGGCGGTGCAGTCGAGTTCAATGAGGCAGTTGTGGTTGAGGGGGAGGACGGGGATGATGGCGCGGGCGGGGCGGTGATCGCCGAAGAATTCTCGACAGCAGGCATTTACGGCGGGCCAGTGCTCGATGTTCGAAATGTAGATGTTGAGTTTGAGAACGTGTGATTTATCGGAGCCAGCGGTGATGAGGATTGTCTGGAGTTGTTCGAGGCAAAGATTGGTTTGATCCGTGATGTCGTCGGATATTGGTTTGCCTTCTTTTAGGGGGAGTTGACCGGAGACGTAAACGGTGCCGTTGTGGACGATGGCGGGGGAATAGTGCCCGGCGGGGATGGGGATTGATTCGGGCTGGATTTTTTGCATTTGGGGAGTTTACATTTTGAAGTCGGTCATGAGTTTGTGGAATGTTGGGAGGACGGATTGCCAGCGGGGGCTAGGGTCTTCTTGAAGGTCGCAATAGCGGTCGATATAAAGCCAGGCGGCGATTCGGAACGGGTCAAGTTCTAGTGCTTTACTGGTACTGATGATTCGGTCGTGAGTGAATTTGTACAAGTTTGGGTGGTCTGGGAGAGTAAGAATCGGGTTGCGGAGGAAGGCAACGGGTTCGTAGTGGGGATCTCCGATCAGGCCCTTGGGGTCGATGGGGCGATATGTAGATGTTCTATCGTCGAAAAGGATATTTTCGTGATGGAGGTCGCCATGTAGGAAGACGTGTTTTGGGGTGGTTTCGAGGAGGATTTTGGCGATTTCGGGAGGGTTTTTATAGAAATTGGCGAGTAGCGGGAAGTTTGTGGCGGGGAGAGTGGACATTGCTTGGGCGAGCGGGATGAAAATCGGGATGTCACTCATGTTCATGGGGTCGGCGGACAACCCCTCCCTCACCCTCCCCATACTTGGGGAGGGAGTTTCATTTGACACCATTGTAGTCAAAAGGGATTGACCGCCGGGGATGCGTTCCATGATGAGTGCGCCGGTTGGTTCGTGATGGGCGTAAATTTTGGGGCCGTTCACTTGTTGGATGAGGATGGCGGCTCGTGCACCGGAGGTTTGCTCTTCACCTTGGAACGGAACTTTGAGAATCCGTGTTCCGTCAGTAAAGATACGAGAGCAGTAGCCCGGGGGAAGCTCTTCGGTTGGGTTGAAATTGTTGTCCCGGGCGAACGGTTGAATATTCGCTGGAAACATTTATCTCTTAATTAAAAGAAGTAAGACGATGATTATTCCGATTCCAGCAAGAACGTAAGTGTAGTTATTTTCCCAAAATGTTGCTATCGATTTCAGAAGATTTCTTTTTCGGGGAATTCGAATTTCAGATATCGGGAATATTTTCGTAAATCCCCATCCGTCGGATAATTTCACGGTTCCACCGTCTTGATCAAATGCCATAACTGTACTCATATGCCAATTGTGAATTGGCCATAATGCTTGTACTTTCGTCCCTACTTGGAAATCTGCTTTGACAACTTTCTCTGCAGGAAGAGTTACTTCAGTACCATTTAGGAATCTAACTTTAATAACAGAACTCTTTGTAAGAACGACCCGCGCAACATACATTTTTCCATCTGGCCGCGAGGCGAAGACGAGATCGCCACTATTATAAGCGATTGGCTGAAAACTCAGCCGTTCTTGGAGTGCGAGTTCTACGGCCTCCCGCGGTAAACCTGCTTCTTCCGCTGCTATCAAGAGTGCTGCGGTTTCCGAATGATCACTTGAATTCTCTCCACTATGGATTTGTTCAGCCCGTTTTAGTATTGCCTTGACTTCGTTTTCGTTCAATTCACCCACAAGTGAGATACTTCTGGGGAGCATAAAAGGATTCAAAATTGGTCTTGCTGGAGGTTTTCTTGATTAAGATTTATCAACTTCATCATAGTGCCGCGTGTCGGAGAACAGGTGATCATGATAGCGATCCAGGGGTATAGGAGAATGAGAATTTGGATTATCTACGTGACTCTTTTGGGGATATAAACCTCCTTCGGCGTTGACTTAAAAATCTGGGTTCCATCGGCAAGTTGGCGTGTGAATATGCCCGGGAGAATTTCTTCAAAGGGTGGGAAATTGTGGGATTCAGCGAATTCGTTGAATTCGGAGGGAAGCTGGTGGCTATTCATTCCGGCGAATGATTTGACCATTGCGGACGCCGGAGGGTTTGCCGTTTTTCAGAGTGATTTGACCTGAAACGATGACATGAATGACGCCTTCGCTGAGGGCAGTTGAATTAGTGGGGGTGGCATTATCTTTAATTGTTTGTAGATTAAAGATGGTGATATCGGCGATGTAATTGGGTTTGAGTTGGCCCCGGTCACGAAGTTGGAATGCTTGGGCAGTGAGGGAGGTCATCTTACGAATGGCTTCGGGTAAGGGGAGGGTTTTCCGGTCGCGGACATAACGGCCGAGAATGCGGGGGAATGACCCGGCTCCTCTGGGGTGGGAGCCGCCAATGCTGCCATCGGAGCAGAACATGATGTCAGGGGATTTCATGAACGTTTCGAGGTCGGATTCTTGCATGGCGGTCACGACAACGGACTGGGAGCCTTGACCATCTTTGGTGCGGTTGAGGATTTCTTGGATGAGGGTGATCGGGTCTTTTTTGAGGGTGCGGCTGAGTTCGTCGAGAGTTTTGCCTTGCCAAGATGGGTCGGGGGTGAATCTGGTGAGGCGGACATTGGCGGGGCCGCCCACATCGGCAAGTCCCTTGATCCAGATTTTGCGGTCGTCCCAGTTTCGGCTTGGGCTGAGGGCGGCGATTGTGGATTGCCAGTAGGTGTAGGGGTAGATGTCGGCTTGGGTGCGATTGGCGCGGAGGAAGGCGACGATGCTGCTTGATTTGTTCCAGACGGCGGCGGTGCCGAGTTTGATATGTGAAACTTGGGCTCGAACTTTGTTGGTTTTTCCGATGGTGAGCAGTTCTTCGATGGCTTTGATAATGAAGTCGCCTTCGTCGCGCATGTGGGAGATATAGAGAGCATTTGCAGGTTGAAGCGGCTGCGAGACGGCGATGACTTCTTCAGTCGTGCTGTAGTATCCGGGGTCATATTCCAGTCCAGTGCTAAGGCCGATCGCTCCATGATTGATGTCATTGCGGATCAGCTCTGTCATTTGGGATATTTCGGCGGGGGTGGCGGCGCGTTTGTAGTCGTCGCCCATGACTTTCGAGCGGATTCCGCCGTGGCCGGAGAATGCGGCGAAGTTGATCGCTGGTCGTGTGGCTTTGAGGTCCCGAAAGAACTCTTGGATGGGTTTTTCCCAGTAGCCGTCTTGACCGACGACGGCGGTGGTGATTCCTTGCGTGAGTTGAGAGATCGCGATGGGGTCTTCCTCAATTCCGCCGCTGGCATGGGAGTGGGCGTCTATGAACCCGGGGGCGACGACGAGATTCTGGGCGGATATGACGGTTTCTTGGGGCAGGGGCTTGAGGTTCGGCGAGATTTCGATGATCCGTTCGCCTTGGATGCGGAGGTTGGCTTTGTAAGCTGGGGAACCGGTTCCGTCAACGATGGTTCCGCCGATGATGAGGGTGCTCCAGGGGGTTGCGATTGCGAGAAGAGCAGGGATCATTGCCCTTGTATTATGGGTGAGTTTGGGGATTTACGGTTTAGATGTTGCGCAGAATTATCCCGAAAACGAAAAGTCCAACTCCAACGGCGATCACGACTTGCATCTTGTAGTTGTCCCAGAGATTGATGAGGTCCTTCTGGAATTTCGAATTGGCTTGGACAGGGGGATTAACGCGGACCTCGGCGAGGGGGAAGGATTTTTCGTTGCCCCATCCATCGGAAAGTCGAAGTAGTCGATTGGGTTTGTCGTAGCTGATGACAGTGCAGTTCCACCATCCGAAGCTCGGCCAGTTTGCATAAACTTTCGAACCAGGGAGAAAGTTTGCGGGCTGGGTTTGGGATGTTGATACTGGGACTTCACTTCCGTTGAGAAATCTGACTTGAGTGGTTGCTCCGTTGCTTGAGATGAGTTCGGCAACATATAGTTTTCCATCAGCGGATGGAGCGAACAAGAATTCGCCGGGGGTGGTGGTGGGTTGAACTTGGGCGAGGCGTTCTTGAAGAGCTTGTTCGACGGCTGCCCGGGGTAGTCCGGCTTCTTCGGCGGCTTTTATGATCGCTTTCGTTTCGGTGTCGTCCTCTAGAGGCGCACCGATGTGGATTTCCTCGGCGCGGCGGAGGATTTCGCGGATAGCTTGCTCGTCAAATTTTTGCGACACTTCGTCTTGTTATTATGGTGGGGGTTATCGGTGGGTTGCGACTTTTGAGCATCATCTCTATTGGGGGCGGCATAGAATGCCCTATTAATCTTGTCTAAAGGTTGGGACGATCCCTTCTGGAGTTGAGTTGTTGCCGTCATGGAGCTGGGGGATTAGCGGAGCCGGGTTCTTTGACGTAATTGAACTCTTCGGGGGTCATTGTGGACTGACATTTGATACGAAGAACTCAAAGGCTTGGTTTTCGTGAAGGGCTTTGGTGCCGATGTAGAGGTATTCGTGTTCGTGTTTGAGGATGAGGAAGTCGGGATGGGTTTTGACAAGGGTGATTGTATTGAGGGGGTAGGTTTTTTCGGAGTGGGTAACGGGGTTGCGGATTGTCAAAGCTGTTTCGGAGATGGTGGTGTGAAATGTTTTGTCGGTGAAATCTTGGACTTGTTTAGTCAGTAGCTTGGAGAAATTGAAGGCCATGCCAGCATAGATCAGCATGTAGACAAAAATTAGAATGAACCCAGTTTGTATGAAAAAGTTGAGGAGCGACGACAAGAAGGGGTTGGTTTGGGCAGAGTCAATGCTTGCAGTTTTCCCTAGTAATGCGACAAGAGGGAAGATGATCACGGCAAGGGATAATTGAACGAAGTGCTTTTTGAGGGTGTGTTTGAACACGGCCCATTGACCCCTTCGGAAGGGATCAGGATTGAACGGAGTGGTGTAGTCGAACGGTGGGCCGGGGGTCATCTCGTATTGCATTTTGACAAATTGGTGCCTTGAAGTGTGATATTATAAATTTCAGAAAAAAATGAAAATTGTTATTCCGGGAGGCAGCGGCGATGTTGGAGCGATTTTGCGGAGGTGGTTTCTGGGGCGTGGGGATGAAGTGGTGGTTTTCTCGCGGTCGGGTTTTGTGGCCGAGGGATGCCGGGTAGTGACCTGGGATGGTCGTACTTTGGGGGATTGGGTTGCGGAGTTCGACAGGGCGGATGTGGTGATCAACTTGGCGGGGCGGACGGTGAATTGCCGTTACAACGCGAAGAATCTGAAAGAGATGATGAATTCGCGGGTGGAATCCACAGCGATTATCGGTGAAGCGATCGGGCTGTGCGTTGTTCCGCCAAGAGTTTGGTTGCAGTCGAGTACAGCGACGATCTATGCGCACCGATTTGATGCAGCCAACGATGAAATAGATGGCATTTTGGGTGGGGGTGAACCGAGTTCTCCGGCGAAGTGGGAGGCGAGTATCGCAATTGCAAAGGCATGGGAAGAGACGCTTTGGGCAGCGGAAACGCCAGGGGTGAGGAAGGTTGCATTGCGCAGTGCAATGACGATGTCACCCGAAGAGGGAAGTGTTTTTGCGGTTCTTTCGGCGTTGGCACGGCGGGGGCTTGGGGGTCAGCTAGGGAATGGAAGACAGTATGTTTCTTGGATTCATGAAGATGACTTTGCGCGGGCGATTCAGTTTTTGATTGATGAGGATGTGGAGGGGGCGGTGAATGTTTGTTCGCCGGGACCGGTGCCGCAGAAGGAATTTGCTCGGATGATGAGGGAGGCGTGGGGAGTTTCTATCGGGATACCAGCGATGAAATGGATGATTGAGCTGGGATGTTGGGCGATGCAGACGGAAAGTGAATTGGTGTTGAAGAGTCGGCGGGTTGTTCCGAGGAGGCTGGAGGAAGCGGGTTTTCGATTAAGGTATCCGGAATGGGGGGAGGCGTCGCGGGATTTGGTGCGGCGGATGCGGAATTAGCTGAGGGTTGGGCGGAAGACATCGACATCGACGCCGGTGGAGTAGAGAATGCTGTCCCAGTGAGTGTGATGGGGGAGGCGGGTGGTGGCGGTGATCATGGATTCTAGGCAATCAGTTTGGGTTGGTGTGATGATTTGGTAGGGGGCGTGATGGACTTGCCCGGTGAGGAGTTTGCCTTGACGGAAAGCGAATAGGAGATAGCGTTCGACGAGCCAGAATTCGAGTGAGTTTGGGTTCGCGGGAGTGGCTTCTTGGTTGATTTGGATGGTTGCTCGGTATGCAGCTTTGGGTTGGTGCCTACGGGTTCCTGTATAGGTGATTTGATCTTCGACTTGGTTGAAAGTGAGGAGGGCGGGGAGGTAGTTCAGTCCGAATTGTGAACGGGCAAAAGCAATACTGAGGGGTTCAGTGCAATCGAGGGAGAAGAAGTAGACGCCAGGTCGGCCCTCGGAATCAAGGACATAGGTGCGGATATTGGTTTCGAGGAAACGGCGTTGGCTGGGTAAGGGCGGGAGTCCGGCGAGGCGAACGTTGGCCATGACGAAAGGGACGAACCCGATGTAGGCGTTGCTTTGATGAGTGTGAAGCGTGAGGGGTTTGGGGATGAGAGAGGCGATGATGTCGGGGTCGAATTTTCGATGGAAGAAGGCGAGGTTTTGCCAAGACTGGCGCATGAAGGGGCGGTGGTTGGGTCGGATTTGGAGTTGGGCCAGAGCTTGGAAATCGTTGAGCATGGGGGTGCTTTAGTGATTTTGGCTCATATGTCGTTTGTACCAGCGTAAGTGGTGTATGGAGAAGCGAAGTTGGGATGAGAAGTTCGTGTTGTTCTTTGCCCGGCTTTGGGAATGGTTGGAGTGCATTTGGCTGGGATTTGAAGCGTTGGGGTGCTTGTGGTGGTTGCTTGCGGGTTTGATTTGTTCGGCGGTGGCGTTTGTGGGGAGTTGGTGGTTTTGAAGGATTACTTCATTGAAGTCTTGGATGATTTTTGGGAGGGTGTGTGTGATTTTATGCGTAGGGTTTGGGAGTGGGTGCGGTTGGCGGATTGTTTATTTTGGGGGATCGTTGGCATTGTGGGGATTGTGGGTACGGCAGTTGCGGTGATAGGGAATGGGTAGGAAGAACAAGCGAGAGTATTGGTGTGAACGGGATTATGAACAGTCGTGGTGGTGGCGGGTGGTTGATTTCTTCTTGTTTTGGCGATGACTTGAATTTTCACCCGTTTCCTTGCGCCCGGCTCAGGGATATGCCCTAGTCATCTGGATCGAGCGCGAGAACGAGGATTTTATGGGGACTTAGTAGGGTTAATGATGCCATCCAAAGTTTTTTGGGAGATGAATTGGGGCTTGTACGTGATGCCTTGATTTTTGAGTTGTCGGTAGAAGGCGCGCATATGGTTTTCGGAGCCAGACTTGAGGGTGTTGAGGGTCGTCACAAGTTTGGGGTGGGTGGTCGTTTTCAGTGATTCGTTCAGATCGAAGATGTCTTTATCTTCGATTGTTGCGCCGACAGTGAGGGCATCGGGAATTGATTTTTTGCCTTTTGTCACGAGGTCAATATAGAGCTTTTGGAGGTCTTTGTCTTGGAACTCGCCGGGCTTAGACTTAGCTGCGGGGTCGGGCAAATTGAATTCGATGAGGAGAGTTTTGATTGATTCGGTGTGTTGAGCCTCGGCGCGGGAGATGTTTTGGAAGATGCGCATTTTGTGGACGCGGCCAAGTTCGGAATAGACGTCCAATGCGAGCTTTTCTTCTTCGCGGAGATAGGTGAGGGTTTTGACTTCGTTTGGAGTCAAGGTTTGGAAAATCGTGGCGAGGATAATCGAAGTGATCATAACAAGGGAGAGTCTGGAATTGAATATTGGATTCCTTTGTCCTGGGATGTTTAGCAGTTACTCTGGCGTAGAGATGAGGATGGATCCGAAGGATTTGGGGACGGTGAATAGTGATTTGATGACGGGGCGGTACGGCGGGGCGGGGGCGAGTGCAGCGTGGCAGACCGTATTGGATCTGTACTATCAGGATCGATTGAGGGAAGCATTTGACCATGCGCTAGCTTTGGGGGTGGGGGATGGAGCTTATGGAACGCACACCTATCGAATGGTGGAGGCGGAGTGGCGGGCTAGAGAGTACGGGGAGATTCGTGAGTTTTCGGACGTTTTGATCGTGGAGGCACCTAAAGAGATGGAAGAATCGAGTTGGGAATGGTTGCTTGAGGCTGTTCGATCTGAGTTTGAGGAGGTTTGTCAGAGATTAGGTTATGAGCCGGTGGAGAAGGTTTTGGTTTCGTTGATGGTTCCGGAGAGCGATGCGCCTTGGACGCCGTATCGTCACGGCTTTTGTGTGGACAAAGTGCCTTATGACAAAGTCGTATTGCCGCTGGGTTTGATGCGGAACGAGGGCCATTTCCGGAATGGATTGCGGCATGAGTTTGGACACGTTGTCAACTTGAACCTCGCACAAGGGCGGATGGGGATGTGGCTGGAGGAAGCGATTGCGATGCGCATGGGTGGAGACGTTGATGGTCGGTATGTGGTGCAGTTGAAGCAAGGCGCACCGATCTGGATGGGGCCGGAGGAGTTGAGCGAGGCGTTTGTTGGAGATCGGCGGGGTGCAACGGGTGAGGGACTTTGGCGGGCTTACGAGCAAGCGGGTTTGATTGGGCAGTATTTGGGTGAGTTAAGGGGTGATTTTGCTTTGGGAGATGTTGCGCGGGCGATGGCGAATAATTCAACTTGGAAGGAGATTGCGATGAGGGTGACGGGGCAAAGCGATGAGGATGAGGCTTTGCGAGAGGTTTTTGGGATGGGGGAGGACGAGGTGTTTTTGCGGGCGTTTGAAGCGGCGGTAGAATCGACTTAATGGTTGCATCAGCTCTCGCTTTGGTTTTGGCGGTTCAGGATTCGGGGCGGATTTCGACTTTGACGGGGGATATTCGGGTTCACGAGGGGATGAAGAGCGAGATTTTGGGTCGTGAGCGGACGATTTCGGTGTGGTTGCCACCGGGATACGATGCCAGGAAGCCAGGGGGGTATCCGACGATTTACCTGCTGGATGGTCAGAATGTTTTTGACGGGGCGCGGAGCTTCATTCCGACTCAGGAATGGCGAGCAGATGAAGCGGCTCAGGCGTTGGTGAACGCGAAATTGATCCCGCCGATCATTCTGGTGGCGGTGGACAATGCAGGGGCGGAGCGGCTCAATGAATACACTCCGGTGTCTCGAATCTCTAATGAAGGCGAGATCGGGGGGCAGGGTGACAAATTCGGGCGGTATGTGATGGAGGAAGTAATGCCGTGGGTTCAGGGGAACTACGCGAGTTCAGGGAAGGGGTCGGAGACGGGAATTGTTGGTTCGAGTCTGGGCGGGTTGATTTCATTTCACCTCGCGACTAAGCATCCGGATAAGTTCGGGCTTGCGGGTGTGATGTCGCCGAGCTTTTGGTGGGCGGAGGGGTGGCAGATCAAACAGGTAGTAGATTGGCCAGTCAAGCCAAAGGTGAAAATTTGGATGGATATGGGGATGGCGGAAGGGGATCAGATGTTGATTCCGGTACGCGCAATGCGGGAAGAACTGCTCAAAAAAGGGTTCGTAGAGAACCAGAATTTGGTTTACTATGAAGAATCGAGAACGGGCCACAACGAGCGGGCATGGGCGGGAAGGATTGACTTGTGTTTGAAGTTTTTGGTTGGGACTTGATGTTGGCTTAACGTTTTTGGGCGAGTCTTGAGGGGTGATGACTTTATCAAGCTTGGTGGCTTTGGCGGTGATGAGCGAGTCGAATTTGAATGCGAGTGACGTGATTCGGCAGAGTTGGAACAAGACTCTTGTTGTTGGGCACAGAGGGGCGGCGGACTATGCGCCGGAGAATACGCTTCCGGCTTTTGAGAAAGCGGTGGAGAGCAAGGCGATGGCAGCGGAGTGTGACATCCACATGAGCAAAGATGGGGTGCCGATGGTGATTCACGATAAGACTTTGAAGCGGACTTTTCCGGTGGATGGAGTCGTGGCTGAGATGACCGTGGAGGAACTCAAAAAGATCGGGGTGCCAACTTTGCGCGATTACATTGAGGTATTGCGGGGCAAGGTTGTTCAAGTGATCGAGATCAAGGATGGTAAAGGGGTTGTTCCGGCGGTTATTCAGGAAGTGTTGCGAGCAGGGACAGAGCGCGAGACGATCATCTTTAGTTTCAATGCGGATTTTGTTAAGCAGTCGAAAGAACTTGCGGCAGATATTCCGGCGGTATGGTTGGTGGCGGGGCCCTATGCGCCGGATAAATTTGATGAAATGCTCGGTAAGAAAATTGACTGCCGGGCCGATGCGGTTGGCTTTCAGTATCGAAATGTAACGCCAGAGTTAGCGGCGTTTTTGCGTCGTGATCGGGTTCCTTTGTTCGTGTGGACAGTTCCGCCGGGAGCGGAGGTCGATCGGTTAAAGTCACTTCGAGTGAACTTTATCATTACTGACTCACCAAAGCATGTGCGTGAGCAATTGGGGAGTTAAAGTTTGACCGCCCAAAGCTATCTTGCTTAGGGCGGTCAAAGTAGAGTTTTGGAGGCTTAGAATCCGCCGCTGCCGACTTTCGATTTGTCGGGATTAGCAGGACGCTTGAGCTCAGGCCGTTTGTATCTGGCGAGTTGTTTGTTGATTTCGGCGATAGCGGCTTCGAGTTGAGAGTCTTTCCCTTGTCGCCAGAGGTAGGGATCGAGTTCAACCACTTGATCGGGGTCTACGCCGTATCCTTCGACTTCCCATTTTCCGCTGGCGGGGTTATAGAAAGCGCAGTTCGGTGCGTTGACATTTCCGCCATCCACGAGAGGGAAACCGAAGGAAGCGACGAGGCCGCCCCATGTTCGTTTTCCGATGACGGGGCCGATCTTTTTGTGTTTGAAGAGCCAGGGGAACATGTCTCCTCCGGAACCAGCAAACTCGTTGACGAGCATTACTTTGGGGCCATATATGGCGGCACCTGGGGTGGGCCAGTCTTTGCCATCGCGCGGGGTGAAGGCAGCATCGAGCGTTTTGGTCATTTCGTAGATGAGGTGGTCAGTGATAAGGCCGCCGTTGTTGAAGCGCTCGTCAACAATGATTCCATCTTTATCGTTTTGGGCATAGTAGTAGCGGGTGAAGCTTTCCCATCCGCCACCGCCTGTGTCAGGGACGTGGACGTAGCCAGCGCGACCGTTTGTCATCTTGGCGACATAGCGGCGGTTGTCTTCAGCCCATGCACGATTGCGGAGGGCGATTTCGCTTCCGACGGGGACGACCGTGATTTCTCGTGATCCCGAACCGTCGGGATTAGGGCCGATTTTGACTTTGACTTGGCGACCGGATCGGCCTTCGAGCATTTGGTAGATGTCACCCGTGTCGAGGAGTTCTTTGCCATCGATGGCGATGATGTACTCGCCGACTTTGACATTGAGGCCTGGCTGAGCGAGAGGGGCGTAGAGGCCGGGATTCCATCGTTCGCCATCGTAGATGCGGGTGATCCGGTACTTGCTATTTTCAAAGCTGTAGTCGGCGCCCAGAAGGCCACCCCCTACGCTTGGTGTCCCCGGAATGTCGCCGCCGCCTGCCCACATGTGACCGACGGAAACTTCCCCGATCATATCGGTGAAGAGGTAGTTGAGGTCATTTCGGGTTGCGACGCCATCCACGAATGGGGCGTACCGTTGGCGCATTTCCTCGGCGTTCAGGCCGTGGTAGTTGGCGGCGTACATTAGCATTGGCTGGTTGCGCCAGATTTCGTCAAACATGCTGCGCCATTCGGCTTTTGGATCGATTTTCACCCGCATGTTGGCGAGTGAAACTCCCGGCCCGGGAGGGGCGGCGGGGGCCATGGTGTTGACTATCTGGAAACCCGCTCCGCTGAGCAGTCCTTTTGTTCCGTCTGGGGTTGTTGTGATTCCACTGCCACTGGCGAAGGGATTTGCGGTTCGAGTTGCCATGTTCCATTTGAGGATTTGCGGGCCGGCTCCTTGAGGGGCAATGGTCGCAAAGAAGGATCCACTTGGGCCAGCTTCGAGGCCTAGATAATTGCCTTCGGGCATGGGCAGAGTGATAATTCTTTGCTCGATGTTTTCAAGGTCAATTCCCGTGCGCGGAGCTTCGGTTGCGGGCGGAGTTGCGGGGGCGGTCGGCTTTGGACCATCCTCATCGCTTTCCGGGTGAAGAGGGTTGGGGAGGTCGTTCCGTAGAACCACGCAGTAGACACTGCTTGTCGTTATGGGGTTGGTGAACGATGATATGTCGAGCCAACTCAGGGCAGGGCCGCTGTTGGTGCTCGCATAGAAATAAAGGTGCTTGCCATCGCGGTCGAATATCGGATTCTTGGCGTTGGATAGACCATCGGTGATTTGGGTTTTCTTGCCTGATTCGACGCTGTATACAAAGATGGCCTGCATGTGGCTGTCGAGATCGCGCGCCCAGGTGATCCACTTGGAATCTGGTGACCATCGAGCGGTGAAGTTGACGTATGGGTCGGTATAAGTGCCTCGGTCAAGTTCAGTATTGACTCCAGTGGCAACGTCGTGCATCCAGATTCGATTTCGGTTGTCGTAGTAGGTGATTTTTGTTGAGTCAGGTGACCAGGTTGGCGCATAGTAGTAGGCGGGGGATTCACCGAGATCAACGAGTTTTTCAGTGTTGGTTGTGACATCCATAAGGGCAAGCTGTTGCCGTTTGGATTGGTCGGTGATGTAGGCGATGGTTTTGCCATCGGGCGACCATGATGGGTCGCGGCGGTGGACACCTTGTTGTTCGTGAAGGACTCGGGTGTCACCTTTTGCGGCGGGAATGGTGAAAATCCATCCACGCGCGGCTGCAATCAAGCGTTGACCGTTGGGTGAGATATTGATGCCGGAGAGGTTGTTTGAGACGGTTTTGAAGGCGGGTCTGGTTTCGCGGAAATCGCCACGGACATTGATTTTGACTTCGGTTGATTTGCGCGTTGCGAGGTCAAAAATGTGGACTGAGCCGAGTTTGGCGTAAACGATTGCACCGGGGCCCGCACTTGCACTCTTGATATCAAATCCACTGCCGGGGACTTCAGCGGTTACTTTCTTTGATTTGATGTCGTAGCTGTGGAGGCCGATTGGTCCAGTTGGATCTGAGAGATAGAACACTTTGTCTCCGATCCACATGGGTTGTTGATCGTTCCAGCCTTTGCGGGGAATTTCGACCACTTTGGAATCGGACATGTTGCCGATCCAGATCGAATACGCCTGACCGCCTCGGTATCGCTTCCACCCATCTTGCCATTTGAATCCGGGGACATAGGCGAGTTGTTGTCCATCTGGGGACATAGATGCCATGGTTCCCATCGGGAAGGGAAGGGGCTTTGGCACTCCACCCTTTGCGCTGACCGTGAACATTCTCGGTGCCTGTGTGTTGGAGAGCATGGTGGAGCCCATGATGATGGACTGGCCATCTGGAGTCCAGCCGAGAACTTGGTCTGAGCTAGGGTGGAATGTGATTCGCTTCGGTGAGCCTCCGTTTGCGTCGATGACGTATACATCGGTGTTGCCGTCATAAGCGGCGGTGAAGGCGATGGTTTTTCCATCAGGTGAAAACTTGGGGCTCGATTCTGTGCCAGGGAAGGTTGTTAGTCGAACCGCGTCGCCGCCAGAGCGCGGGACACTCCAAAGGTCTCCGGCAAACTGGAAGACAATGTTGTTTGCACTGAGGGTTGGCTGCTGGAGGAGAAGAGGGTTTGGCCCGACATCAAAAGCGGACTGGGTGGACGCGAGAAGAATCGGCAGGAGCATCATACCGATTGCAGTTTGACTTATTTTTTTAGAGAACGATCAAAGAAATTTTGAAGTTGTTTCGGAATTTCTTGGGGCGGTCTTATCGTACGCGGCTGTTTTATTTTTGCTTTGATAGTCGCAAAAGGCCAAGAATTCCAATGGGTTTGCCGGCCTTAACATCTTGATGGCAGGTGAGGCAAGCTTTGCTCGAGGGGTAGATGGCGCGAAGATCGAGCACGGCTTTCTCCTTGACATATTTGAATTCTAGCCGGGAAGTTTTTTCGCCGGAATTGTAGAGTGCAGTGGCTGCAGTCGGGCCGATTTCTCGGTGGAATCTGTTTTCAGCATTATGGTAGTTGTTTAGGTTTTGGCTTGACTCGTCGTTTGCGGTGATGGGACTCCAATTCAACTGGTAGTGACCGGACATGACTGAATCTCTTTGAGGCACGCCTTTTTCATCAAATTGACCCCAGGATTTGAGGGCGAGGTAGTTGGAGTTTTCCAAGCTTTCCCATGCTTCGGCACATGGTTTTTCGAGGGGTTTCCGATTATCGAAATATTGCCTACCGTGCATGGTTGGGAGTCGACTTATTCCAAAATTATTGTCATCGGGATAAATGCTGAGGATAGTATCGGCTTCGGCCAGGAATCTTTGGGCTTGGAGATCATCGGCACTTGGAGCGGAGCTCGTGACGGCAACGGTAGCTACGCCAGAAGCGATGATTGGGAGGATGAAGAGTTTCATGATTGGCCCTCGTTGTCAAAAGGACGTACTTGAGGGCCAGCAGATTCAGTTCCTCAATCCGTTAGGATTGAATAAGTTTTGAAGTCGCTTGTCATTGGCGGCTCCTCGCCTCGCCGCTTCGCTTCGGCGAGATCTTCGAAGCCCCGTTTGTGACCTTCGAGAAATTCGGGTGAGCCGACCCATGCGTTGAAACTTGCTTCATCTTTCCAATAGCTGACGACGAGATAAGGCTCGCCTTCCTTGTGGCATTTGAGAACGTGCATGCCGATAAAGCCTTCCATGCGGTCGATGGCTCGGGCGCGAGTACAGAAGAGGCACTCAAACCGTTCTTGGTAGTGGGGTTTACAGTCGATATAGTTGACGGCGACGAATCCGGCAGCGGCTTTTTCTTCTGCGCTGAGGCTGGGATTGTGGCCGGAGAAGGGGCAGACCTGAGTTGAAGGCTCAGTTTGCGATTCTTGCTTCATAGCATCAGTGACATTACCCAGGAAACATTACTTTTTTGTATAGATTAGACTTTTTTCGCATTTTTGAGTTCAGTGATGAGGTCGTGTTGGATTTTTGTGAGAGTGAGATCGGCTCTGGTTCGTTCGATGACAGCGCGTAGAGCGTCGCACGTTCGGCGTAGGCCGCCGGTGAGGCCGTCTGGGTAGTCGAAGGTGGTGAGGTCGTCGTAGATTTCTTCCATATGGTGGAGAAGTCGTTCAGCCTCCGGGAGGTTTCCGGCGCGCATTTGGTCGAGGACGAATCGGCGCATTTCAGAGGCGCATTCTCCCATGCCGTTGAGGTAGCTGGTGGCATTGACGTTGAGAGATTGGTAAGTGGGGAGGGGTTGATTTTGGGCAAGGGCGAGGCATCCGGCGGCTTCGACGAGTTCTTTCTCAGCATCTTGGAGGTAGCCAGCGTATTCGATTTCGGGGTGCTCGGTGACTTGCTTGCGTGCTTCGGCAGCTTGTTCGTAGGCTTGGTTGAGGAGGGTTTGGGCTTCGGTGAAATTTTGGCGGTGGATGGTTTTGATGCACTTGCTGCACGTTTGGATCAGGGATCGGGCGGCTTTGAGGGCGTCTTCCCGGGCGGCGTGCTTGGCGTCCATTTCGGACTTGAGTTGGGTGATGGTCTGCTCCCAGGACATGCGCTTGAGTTTAGCAGAGAGGGAGGATCATGCCCCATTCGGGGTCTTCGTCGGGTGGGGGGCAGAGGCGTTCGCCAACGATTTTTGCGCCGAGGGATTGATAGAGTTTGTGTGCTTGATGGAGGACTTTGTCGGACCAGATTTCCATGGCTTGGCAGTTTTGTGACTGGGCGTAGGCGATACAGGTTTGGCAGAGTTTGAGGCCGATTTTTTTTCTTCTGTGGTTTGAACTGACGTAGAGGCGGACGAGTTCGCAGTCGGCGGTGGCGATGCGGATTTGGTCTTCGTAGGTTGTGAGTTGGTTGGGTTCGCCGGGGAGAGTGGGAAAGACTTCAAGGCCGATGCATCCGACGATTTGGTTGATTTCTTCGGCGACCCAGAATGCATTGGGGGGTTGGAAGTGGTGGGCGATGCTGTAAAGGTCTTTGTGATAGCCTTCGGGATCCCAGCCGAAGTTGAATTCTTGGTAGACGGTTTGGACGAGGGCGATGATTTGGGGTTGGTCTTGGGGATTGGCGAGTCGGATTTGGGTCACTGGTCGGAGTTTAGTGTGGGACTGGGATAGTTTTTTGGGTATCTTTTGCTGATCGTGGGTCGTTAGCTCAGTTGGCAGAGCAGCTGACTCTTAATCAGCGGGTCACAGGTTCGAGCCCTGTACGGCCTACCACGAATTTGAACCTAAAACCGTCCGATGGGGCGGTTTTTTTGGTGTTTGGGTTGGTCATTTAAAATTGGTTTGACTCGAAGAGCGGGGTAGCCTGGGAACATGACCCATGAGGAGGCGTTTGCGGCGGTGGATTCAGCGATTTGGGAAATGGGGGAGGCGTTTGGGGGGCTACCTGATGCAGATATTTGGGTGCGGGCGCACCCGAGATTGCTGAGTGTGGGGGAGTTGGCGTCGCACGTTGGGTGTGCGTTTGGGAATTACTTTCTGGAGGAGTTTGAAAGTCCTTTGCGGGCGGAAAGCACTCGCTACTACCCTCATTCGGTTGATGATCCGTTGGTTTTGGATATGGGGTCGGAAGCGGTATATGGGGAAGTGAAGCGGCTTTACGAATTGGCCAAAGCGCGGTTTTTGGCGGATCGGCCGGATTTGTCGGCGACAAGTACGGTGCGGGATGATTGGACTTGGGGATATTTGGTGGAGTATATGGCGTTCCACACGGCTTATCACACGGGGCAGATGTACTCGGTTCGGCACATGATGGGGCACGAGACGCCGGATAACTAGGAGAGTGGCTCGGCATTGGCAAGTGTTGAGAGTGCCCAAGGAGGATGCGGATGTGTGAGTGCCCTTCTAATCATTTTAGGAGCGGTTGGAGGGGTTGTTGGATTTCAAATTTTTGGGTGGCTCGGGGCGATTTTCGGAATAATTCTAGGAGCAATTCTGATCGTCCCGATTGGGTGGATCGTGCTTTGGATTAATCATATGCGAGTTAATTCTAAGAATTAGAGCCCAGGCTTGTTCCTCAAAGTCGGGGATCTGTTTTCAAGATTTGGCCGGGGGTTTTGCCAAATTGTTTTCGGAATGCCTGAATGAAACCGCTTGGCGTAGTGAATCCTGCATCAACGGATGCTTCGATAACCGTTCGTCCTTCGGAAATCGATTGAAATCCGACAATGGCGCGAGCGAGCTGGCACCATTGACCAAGAGTTAAGTTTGTTTCTTTTAGGAGAAGACGTTCAATTGTTCGACGCGAATAGTGATTTGGCAAAGGGAGGTAAGGGTCTGTCAGATACTGCACGCACCAGTCATGGAGCCATTCTGATCGTGGAATGGGGATACTGGTTGATTGCGTTGGAGCGGAGGTGATCTCTTCAACGAGGAGGTTTGAAAGGGAAGCGTGACTTGGCTTAGATCGATTCAATGGGCCAACAAGACAAGCTTCAGCAATCAGTTCTCGGAAGAGTGGTCGGATCTGGAGGACATGGGGCGGATTATCAATTTTGATGTATGGAGAAAAGTATAGTGTTCGGACTTTGGCTCGTCCGAGTGTGCGCGCCGGGTTGGGTTCATTGGATTTGATCCATAGCGCGCGGTTGGGAGGCAGGAGATGAAGAGTGGTTTGGGTTGTGACGTGAATTGTTCCTTCGAGACAGTAAACGAGTTTTGGCCAAGAGCTCGTGAGCCACAGAATTTCTTCGGAACGGTGGTGATCGAGTGACCAGAATCGAACTAAGATGTCGCTCTCTGAGGGTTGTCGTAAATTCGACATTTTATGACAATTATGTAATATCTTGACAATGATCGAACCGGCTAGACTTTTTATATGGCTGAAACAAATGGCTTCAACACACTTTCTCACTTCGCGATCAATGCCATCGACTGCGAACGAGCTTTGACGTTCTATCGTGAGGTTTTCGGATGGAACTTTGAGGCTTGGGGCCCTCCGGGGTTCTATCTTGGTCAGGTCGGCGATCTCCATGCAGCGATCCAGCAAAAGCAAGACGAGCCGTTTCCTACTTTGATTGGAAACTTTGAGTGTTCGATTGCAGTGGATGACGTTGACCGGGTTGTGGATTTGATTCTTGAGAATGGTGGGGAAGTGACGATGCCGAAGGTGACTATTCCGACAGTTTGTGATATTGCTCGGGTCAAAGACTGCGAGGGTAACACTTTCAGCGTAGCCCGGTATCTTTGAGCAATGGAGTTACCTGAACCGATTGAATATGTCGAGTTTTTGGCCCCTTACCCAGCAGAGACACAACTGTTGGCTCGGGGGCTCCGGAATCGGCTCGTGGAATTGCTCCCCCCTTGTATTGAGACAGTTTGGGATGCGACAAATGCGGTCGGGGTTGCCTATGGATTCACGGAAAAGAACCGTGATCACTTTGTTCATTTACCGGTTTATACGAAGTACCTTAACATTGGCTTTTCTGACGGGGCATCATTGGATGATCCAGATGGCCTGCTCAAGGGAAATGGGGCGAGGATTCGTCATATACGACTAAACCATGTTGAAGATTTAGAGACTCCAGCGATACTTGATTTGATCCGTCAGGCTGTGGGTATGGCACGATTCAATAACGCGAACGTTGAGGCGCGGACGATTGTTCGGGTGATGGAGGGGCCTAAGCGTCGGCCCCGAAGTTAGGTCAGTTGGTCTCAAATGCAACTCCAGCAACTTGCCGGATGGTTGCTTCGCGGATTTCGTAAGTTTGCTTGGAGTTTCTGATCAGCGCGACGATGATTTTCCATTCTCCGTTTTGGTTCCGGACATAGCCGACATCGTTGGTCGCCCAGGCGATTCCTCGGCTGCGAGAGCTGGTTCCGGTTTTGTGCCCCAGAATCCAGCCCTTAGGGACGCCCGCTTTGAGTCGATCCGGGCCGGTTTGGGTGCGTTCCATGACTCCCATAAAGTAGGCGGTGTGTTCAGGAGAGAGGAGTTTGCCCTGGATGAGCTTTTGGAGGAGGTCGGCCATCGCGGCGGGGGTCGTCGTATCACGTGGGTCGATTTGATAGCGGCGGTAGGCGTTGTGTTGTTCGTCTTCGGGGATTTGTTTTTTGGAGGCTTCGAGTTTGTTGATGTGAACGAATTCGGGTCGCCATGTGAGGCCGACGACGTCTGTTTGGAGTTCGCGTTCTTCTCTGTCCACTGACATCCCTTTGACATCGTTTTTCCTTAAGAACTCGTTGACAACACTGGTTCCACCCATTTTTCTGATCATGAAATCAACGGATGCACTGCATGACTCGGTGGTAGCAAGTTCTATCAACTGGTCAAGAGTAACGGTCATGGAATTTCGGTTTCCAAGTTCATCGGACAGGGGTTGGTGAGAGATACTGAGGTCAGAATATCGAAAAGTGAAGGGCTGATCGAGTTTCCATTTTCCTCTTTCGACGAGGTCAAGGGCGGCCATGGAGACGACCATTTTCATGACGCTTTGGAGGGAGAATCGCTCGTTTTTGCGAGAGTAGTGGCTTTCGGATGAGGTGATGATCGCAGCACCGATTTCGCATTTATGGGTTCGTTCGAGTTCGGCAAGTTTGGCTTCGATTGGCGATGGGAGAAGAGTAGTGAGGAGGAGAAGGGTCGAGGCGATCATACAGGCGTGAGTTTACTCACCGAGGCGACGAGGTGACGGATTCTCGCTCATTGTTAGTGCCCGATTGAATTACTATCGATAGCAATTTGCTCGAGGGAAAATCATAGTTGCCCTCCGGCCCCATTGCAGGGCCGGAGGGCATTTGGTGCTAAGGGCTCACATCTCGAATAAGGATGGAACCCGTGCCGACTGTAGTTGGCTCTGATTCCGGTCCGATGAGGAATTGGTAGGCGACTCTTTGGGTTCCGTCGGGGTTCCTAATGGCAGAGGTGATTGTCATTCGGCCCTCACTGCCATAGCTTAGGAGAATGCCAGTGAGTGTCGGCTCAGTTAGACTCTCGGTAGTGCCAAATGAATATCCAACGCCGAGTACTGACGTCCAGTTGTATGTTTGGCCCGCAGCGAGCACAGTATTCGCGGGTACTTCAAGGGACAACACTACCCGTGGCAATTCATTGACGTTGTCCCAGTTGTAGTCGAACTCATATAAGTCGGTCGATTGACCTCTGACTAAGAAGCCCTCGCCGTCGGCAAAGACGTGTTCTCCATTGAGATTTGGATAATTTGTCAATCCGCTGGCGAAGTAGAAAATTCGATTTTCTCCAACTCCGATATCTGAAAAGGCTTCTCCGAGCTTTCGTCCACTGGCTGTGAAGACTTCGACTTTGAGAACAACATTCCCTTCAACATTTGGAGCTTGGTAGGTTACGGTTGTGTCAGGACCCGTGAACGTAGTTGAACCGTTTACTAGACCTTCTCCCGTGATTGTCCACTTGTAGGTTGAACCGACAGGAACAGCACTTCCAGTTGATGTTACTGTGAACGACTTGGATTCTCGTTTGAGAAGCGTGAATACTCCCGGGTTGATGCTGAAGTCGATGTCCTCCCAATCAAACCGCTTGCTGAGCAATTGACCGGATGCTGATGGGCCGCCGAGTGAGCGGAGAACAATGACGCCTTTTGTCGCCGATGGGGCCTCAACGATTACTGTCTTGGGAGTCCAGCTCAAGACGTTGAGTGTGCTGCCATCGATTGTAACTGCGCCTGATTCACTTCCGAAGAATCCTTCGATCTCCATTTTGTTTTCAGCTTTGTCGAGAACGGCTGATCTTATTGATGGGATCATTGTCAGTTCAGAATCAGAATTATCGTTACTTGTGTATCCAGAAAATTTTGAGAAAATGCCGAGGTCAGACTCATTCATTTTGCGAGGGCCAGAAGCACGATTAGTCGTACCAATATCACTTTGAATTTCGCCAACGGTGAATGGTGGTAAGTCGTCTTCGGGCTCTACAGGAGTTCCGAGAAAACGAGCAAAAACGAATTGTGTTGTTTCGGTCGCTTCCGTGCTGTAGAATTCGCCGCTCCAACTCCAATATGATTCAAGTCCTTCGAAACTGTATGCCGTTTCAATCATCGACTCTTGAGCACCGAACATGACTTCATTAATCCAAATTGCCTTTGAGCTAAATGACATTCCTGAATCTTTTAGGAACTGGTCACTCACCATAAATCCCTCTTCGTAGGTTCGTTGTTCAGCAGTTGGGTCTACAATATATGTCACGGGGCAGATTGTTCCGGCTTCGATGTCCTCCTTGTAAAGTTGGTAATTGCTAACTGAGTTTTGCGTTGCGGTCATGAACCACGTTCGTTCCTCTTCATTTCTGTCTCGTGAATACGAGCCGAGTGTATTGATATAGAGAACGCCTGCATTCTGAATTTGGACAAAGTCACTGATCGCTCCAGCTAATTGAATCGTATCGTAACCTCGTTGGGTCAGTATCGGATCAATTGAGGCAGTGCTGTTGATGAGGTTAGCAACATCAATGTGGATTAAGTAAGCCTTATTTGCTCCCGGCAATGATCTCGAATTTGCATCGAGGATTGGTTGAGGATTCAGGGATTTCGTTACTCTTCCGCGTGTCCCGCTTCTTGAGGCGGAGTTGAGCACCATGTACTTGACGCCGTCTTTGAACCATCCGACTGCGTCGCCGCTCTTACTGACTTCTGTGGCAACAATTTCTGGTTTAGTCTTCATGAAATTGGTGACTTGCTGCATGGCATCGGGCTGGGTCGAAACGGATTTGAAGAACGTTGTTACTTCGCTTATGACCCGAGTCCGGTCTGCCTCTGAAACGCTGCCACTAATGAAGTTTGGTAGAGGTGGTAGGGTAGTGGAAGCTGATCCTCCGCCTCCGCCACCGCATCCAATGACGATAAGAGTAGTTAATACTCCGATCATCATGATGAATAGTTTGCTCAAGCACTGTTTCATTTGATATTTGTCCAAGTTGGTTTCGTTGAATTGCGTAGACGATAGCTGTTGGGCATTAGCCATGCATTAGGATTGCGAGCGGGTTGATGGTTAGCCCTTTCGTCTTCGGAGAATTGCCACTCCGCCGGCGGTCAGAATGAGCATTGTTCCCGGCTCTGGAACGGCTTCAATTGCTTCCAGCTCAGCCAGGTGTAGGTATTCGGTTCTTTCGAGTTGAACCATCACAGAATCGGCTATGACAGGATTGAAATCAAAGCTCATGCCTGATGCAAATGGGTTGCCGTCATTGATGTTTTGCACAAAAGTTTGATTGGTCGCACTCCAGACCGTGTTGCCATTGATCGACAGGGTGACGGAAAAAGGGCTGAGCCGTTCCATGAAACTGTCTGTACGGTTGAAAAGGTTTACTTGAGAGATTGAAGACGAAGTGGCAAATTCAATCTTGTACCAGGCAGCAGATTCGAAATTAGTGTGCATTACGGATTGAGAATCCCACCGTCCATCGCGGTTGCCGTCGTTACCTTTGTCGGGAGTTGCTTGGGTGGCCCACACTGAGCTTTGAGATCCTACGCCTCCGTTTGCGGAAGCGGCGACGTTTATTTGCGCCAAGGATGTTGTGACGGTTGCACATGCTAGTGTTAACGCAAAAAGGCGAGCAATTGACTGGGTGTTTTGAGCCATGAGTTCCTCCCTCGCTCTAGGGGAAAGCCCGAGCGATTAAACCTATGGTGAGTTGATGGCATTAGCCGGGAATTAATTTAAGTGCAGCAGGGAGTTGTCTTCAAGTATTTTTGCGGTTCCAAATATTTCCGGTCAGGTTGAACCCTGTTTGCTTCTTTAGATCTGAAAATTCCAGCCAATAAGCTTCGGCAAGTGAATCATCACCCTGATGTGAGGCGATCTTTGACATGAAATATGTACAGTACGTTTGAATAGTTTGGCGTTGGAGGGCAATGGCAGAATCGAACGCAATTTGAAAGTTCAGTTTTGCGTAGGAGAAGTCACCCAGATAGTATTCAGCAACGGCGAGAAGGAGGAAAGCGAGGGGATACCTTCTGGAAGCCGGACAAACTGTCTGCGCTAGTTGGTTGGCTAAGTCCTTCGCCCGGAGCAGTGCCTTTGCTCTTTCGGGGTCGTTGGCTTCAAGTGTTCGGGCAAAAGAGTGAAGCGAACCACTCAGATGGGCGACTGCGCTTTGAATCCAAGATATCTCTTTCGTTTCATTTGCCAACTGAAGTGCGCTTTCGTGCAAATTGATTCCTTCGATAAAAAATCCTTGCCGGGATCTGATTAACCCTAAGTTGATCCTGTACTCAAATTCGGCTTTCAAGTCGATTGCTTCAACCGAAATTTCGCGGAGCTGATTGAGATACTGTTCGGCTTCTTCAAAGAGGTTCACGTAAGGAAAAATCTGCAATGATGAGACAATCCAATCTCGCTTAAGAAGGTGATTAGGAATAGATTTGAGATGAATTTGACTTTCTCTGATATGCCTCATCCCAATGATATAGTTCCCTCTTAGGTTGGCGTGAGAGATTGCGCCAATGCGCGCCTTCCAGTAGAGTTCGTTGTTTGGGTTGGGATTGTGGAAAGCCGCGTTGATATTAAGCTTATCAAGATCGTGGGGTTCGAGGGTTTCCATTGCATCCTCGTCAACCTCGGAAGCCTTTCGCAAGAAGTAGTTCCTATGACTTTCAATGATAAGTTCTAGCTGATCTGGCGATAGCTGTTCTTGCGCAATTTGTCGGACAGACTCTAGGAAATAAAATCGCGTTGGTTGAATGTCAATTTGGGCATTGATGAGTGAGCGATGGACTAGCTCGGAGATATGGGACTTAGTGTTGGAGTTTGCCGTAACTTCTTGAGCAGCGAGATGGGAAAAGCCTCCCCAGAAACACGCAAGCTGCCCGAGAAATTTGAGAAGTTCTGGACTGAGGTCATCGAAGCTACTCTGAAGGGCAGCACGAAGGGAACGGTGTTTGGGGGATAGTGTTCGCTGCCTCGACTTCAGCTCGACCAAATTTTGGCTCAGGTGGGACAATATTTCAGAGAGCGAAAGCGTCGCGATCTGGGCAGCTGCTAATTCCAATGCAAGTGGGAGTCCTTGGAGTCGGGCGCAAATCTCAACAATCAATGGAATATCAGATTCGCGAGGTCGAAAGTCAGGACGCGACTGGTTGATTCTGGATAGGAACAGGGCGGTTGCTGGATAATTGATAAGTTCAGTAACGGCTGCCGGATAGTCAGCCGGAATTGGGAGGGTTTCGAGTCGGAATGCCACTTCGCCGGGGATTTCTAGTGTTTGGCGAGACGTGGTGATACAGGTTAGCTGAGGATTTTGAGCAAGTGCAACACTTAAAATTTCGCTGGTTTGGTCGACCAGATGATCAATGTTGTCGAGGATTATGAGTATGGGGCCCGAGTTCTGGAGTGCATCGAGTAATTGCTCCCCAGCAGATTTTGGATTTTGAGTACCGGTTCCAAGAGCTTTGAGAATGGCCTCGTAAAACTCGTCAATGGTTGCGCAATCGGACAGTGGAACGAATAGGGAATTGACTTCGCTCATTCGGGCCGCTTCAATGCTGAGTCTTGTCTTGCCGATTCCGGCAGTACCGGTGATGGTCAGCAAGCGGTTTGATTTGAGGATCACGGCAATCTGAGATAGAACCGATTGGTTTGGTATATATTCGGTGAGGAAGCTAGGAAGTCCGCTCAAACTGTTATTTGAATTTGCAAGCGCGCTTGATTGGGGAGTTTCAGCTTCGCGGGTTGCTCGTATATCTGCGAGCTCGCCAATGAGTATGTTGAACCGGGTTTGGTGTTCCGAAATCCACTCGTCGTAGATACCAGGCAGTAGCGGCGAATGGAGTAGCTCGGCGGCGGCATGGAAGTTTTTTTGCGCATACAGCGTTTCAAAATCAGCCACGTCGCAAGTCGTTGCTCCTTTTCTTAGAGAGATACATTCAGAGACTGAAGTATCGATTACTGACCCAAACGGGAATCCAGGGGGTTCCAATTGTTTCCTTAAGGATGCAAGGGTAACTCGGAAACGATTTGCTAGGGCATTTGGATTTGGATCATCGGGCCAAAGAGCTTCCATTAGAGCTTCTCGGGAGCAAGGTTGTTCGTGATGGATGGCGAGGTAGCAGAGCAGTGAAGCAACTTTTTTTGATCGAAACCGAGTTTGCGTTGAGCCGTTGGCAGAGTGAAGTATTGGACCGCCAAAGAGCTGAATCTTCCAAACTAGGCTGGCTAAATTTCTCTGTGTATGATTCGGGCTTTCGATAATGCTCCAAACTCCTTTCTCGCGGCGGCTACTCTTGAGGTTGTCTTAAACTCGAATAGATCATATCCTAAAAGATTTGACTCACTTGTTTCGAGGGTAAGTCATTTCTCAAAGGCGTTCATTCGAATTTTTGATTCCTTACTCTATAAGGCTTGATCTGCGTTCAGGTTGCGGCGTGAGATTGAATGAAAAATCCAATTTCTTGAAGCATTTTTGGGAGCGATCTCGCTGGTACAGTAATGCCAGGAGTTGGGAGTTGGCGATGCGGCTGCGAGGACGAGTTTCAATAAGTTCGGTAGGATTTTTTCTCTTGGCGTTTGTCCCGTTTGCGGTTTCGGCTATTTCTGACCCTGCACCCATTGAGCGGCCGGTGGACTTTGTTGATGAGATTATGCCCATCGTCAAGGCTAAGTGTTTAAGTTGCCACGGTGGTACGGAGGCTCAGGGTGGGCTCGATTTGAGTAGTCCGAGAGGGTGGATCAAAGGTGGCGATTCGGGGGCTTTATTCGATCCAGGTAAGCCGGAAAATTCACACATTATTGAGCGATTGACGACAGAGGATCGGGTGTTGTTGATGCCGAAGGATATGCCTGCTCTGCCGGACGAGCAAATTGAGTTGTTCAGGACGTGGATTCTGCAAGGGGGAAATTTTAATTTGCGGACTTTTGAGCGCGATATCAAGCCGTTGTTCGTTAGACGTTGCAGCACATGCCACGAAGGGGATGAGCCAGCTGCGGGCCTCGTGCTGGGTTCGAGGGAGAGTGTTTTGGAAGTGGTTACACCGGGCGACCCGGAGAACTCGATTCTTGTTCGTCGGTTGAAAGGTTACGATGGCCTCGACCAGATGCCCAAGGGCTTTAAGGCCTTGGAAAAGTCGGAAATCCAGATGGTGGAGGATTGGATTCTGCAGGGGGCAGTTCAGGGGAAGGCACCGGAGATTCATTGGGCTTATCGTCCAGTTGTTAAGCCAAGTGTTCCGGCTACTGATTCTGGGTGGGTGAGAAATCCGATTGACGCTTTTATTTTGAGTAGGATTCAGCAGGAGGGTTTGGAGCCATCTCCGACGGCAAGTCGAGAAAAATTACTGCGGCGGCTCTCTCAAGATCTCACTGGTTTGCCACCGAGCCTCGAAGAGCTTGATCGATTCTTAGAAGGTCGCGAATCAGTTCAACAAGCAATTGATCGGCTACTCGCTAGCCCTCACTTTGGCGAGCGAATGGCGGTTCCTTGGCTTGATCTGGCGAGGTACGCCGATTCTAACGGCTATGAGAAAGATAATGCTCGCTCGATATGGAAGTACCGAGATTGGGTGGTTAACGCTTTCAATTCCAACATGCCTTATGATCAGTTTACGGTTAAGCAACTTGCTGGAGATTTGCTCCCAAATGCATCGGTGGAAGACATGGTGGCGACGGGATTTCACCGAAACACGATGCATAACTTAGAAGGGGGCGTGGATCAGGACGAAGCGATGTATCTGGTTCGAGCGGATCGGGCGGACACGACTTCGACGGTTTGGCTGGGACAGACGATGGCTTGTGCACGGTGTCATGATCACAAATACGATCCGATTTCCCACAAAGAATATTTTCAGTTTTATGCGTTCTTTGCAAATAATCGGTTCAAAAAAGTGGGAGATGCCTCGATCAGCGAGCAAAAGTTTTACGAGCCAACGCTTAAGCTGCCGACACCAGAACAGGAAAAGCAGCTCATTGACTTAAAGCAGCATCTTGGTCGGGTCGAAGATGGGCTTAAGTCATTTATCGCCTCAGATTTGGCTCGGGAGCAGGCTGCTTGGGAGCAGGCGATGAACGACCCGGAAACTTGGAAACCAGCTAAGATCGCGACGAAGGATGATCGCATAATTGTTAGCCGCAATCAGGTTACGACTCCCGGAGCTGGGCCGGATACGATGGACTATGCTTTGTCGGTCACAGTTCCACCGGGAACCCGGGGTTTGCGGTTGCGGGTCATTCCGGACAAAGATCGCGCTTATGGTGGTTCGGGACGTGCGGATAGTGGAAATTTCATCCTGAGCCGAATCTCATTGAAAGGAGCAACGGCACGGTACGTGGCGGCTGACTTTACTCAGGCTGGCTATTCAGTTTCGGGGGTTCTTGATTCTGATCCTGAAACGGGCTGGGCAATTTCTGGCGCGGTCAATCAACCGCATGAATTAGTAGTTGAATTCACGGCTCCAGTAAGTGGCACGATTGAACTTGGATTGCATTGTGAATCAGTGAGATGGGTTCGCCATACGCTCGGTCAGTTTACGCTGGAGGCTACAGTTTTGGACGGAGCGGCTCGATTTGCGGTGCCGGGGTCTATTCGAGAAATCGTTTCTCAGCCAGTTCGATCGAATGAGGAGCAATCTACACTTTCTCGCTATTATGCAAGTCACTCTTTCGGAGGTCGTCAATCTCAAGAGACGATTGCCGATCTCAAATCCAAGATTCGATCTATTGAGAATGAAATCACTACGACTTTAGTGATGGAGGAGGATAGTGGGAAGACTGAGGCTCCGATTCGCCATCGGGGAGAGTTTATGTCGCCGACGGAGGTGGTTGCTTCGGGGACACCTCGTTCGTTTGGTCAGGTTGCGGGGGGGTCGCGGCTTGATCTTGCTAAGTGGATTGTTGATCCAGCAAATCCACTTACCGCTCGGGTGCAAGTGAATCGGCTTTGGGAAATGGTCTTTGGGCGTGGCTTGGTTGAAACAAGCGAGAACTTTGGCACACAGGGTACTCCACCGACTCATCCGGAACTTTTGGACTGGCTGGCCGCAACCTATGTCGAGTCACGATGGAATACAAAAGCTCTTCTGAAACTCATTTTGAGTTCGTCCACTTACCAGCAATCATCTGGGGTGACAAGAGAGCTGTTGGAAAAGGATCCCGAGAATCTATGGCTTGCTCGGGGGCCACGTTTTCGATTGGATGCGGAGTTTATTCGTGATCAGGCTCTGGCAACTTCGGGATTGCTGGATACAAAGGCTGGAGGGCCGCCCGTATTTCCTTTTCAGCCGGCGGGGGTTTGGGATAATCCTTACAGCGGGGAACAGTGGATTATGAGTGGAGGGAGTGAGGCTTCGAGGCGATCTCTTTACACGTTTTATAAACGCACCGCCCCATTTCCATCGTTTATGGCATTTGATGCGACATCACGGGAGCAATGCACCGTTCGGAGGAGCAGGACAAACACACCCATTCAGGCTTTGGCGACATTAAATGATCCAGGTTTGTTTGAGGCCGCCAAAGCTCTCGGTAAACGATGGAGGGAGGCTCCCGGCACGGTTGAACACCGCCTTACCATGGCTTTTCGGACTGTCACTTCACGCACTCCGGGAGCACTTGAAATGAAGCGACTCTACGAATTTTATGACCGGACTGAGGCAAAGAATGGGGATGAGATTGCCTGGGCAATGGTGGCCAATGTGCTTTTGAATCTTGATGAGGCTTTGACTAAGGAATGACAATGCGACCGAACAATCTTCACACTTTGACGCGGCGAACATTGCTCCGAGATGCGAGTTATGGAATTGGTTCCTTGGCACTGAACCACTTGCTGGCGAATTCTGTCTTGGGATCGCCGATTGTGAAGCGGATTGCGCCCAAAGCCAAGCAAGTTGTGTTTCTGTTTATGGCGGGGGCACCTTCCCAGCTTGATATGTTTGACTACAAACCGGAACTCAACGCACGGAATGGGGAAGAGTGTCCGGAGGAGTTGACGAAGGGCGAGCGATTTGCGTTTATCAAGGGGCGACCCAAGCTTCTTGCATCTCCTCATCAATTTCAGCAGGTTGGTCAATCTGGCCAGTGGGTGAGTGATCTGCTCCCGTTCTATAAGGAGATTGCCGACGATGTAGTCGTTGTGCGGTCTATGCAGACGGATCAGTTTAATCATGCTCCGGCTCAGATTTTTATGAATACGGGATTCCAGATTCCTGGGCGACCAAGTTTTGGGGCTTGGATGAGTTACGGATTGGGAACTGAGAACGAAGATCTCCCTGCGTTTGTGGTACTGGTGAGCGGCGACAATAATCCTGATGGTGGCAAGGCGTGTTGGGGAAGCGGCTTTTTACCGAGTCAGCACCAGGGGGTGGAATTCCGTTCAAATGGCGAGCCCATTTTGTTTATCACGAATCCCGACGGGGTGACGGAAGAACTACGCCGAGATTCGCTTGATGTATTGGGTGATTTGAATCGGCTTCGTCATAGTGAAATTCTTGATCCAGAGATTGAAGCGCGGATTGCGCAATATGAACTCGCATTCCGTATGCAGACCAGTGTTCCTGAACTGATTGAGCTGGACAAAGAACCACCGGAAGTCCATGGTCTATATGGAACAGAGCCAGGAAAGCGGAGTTTTGCGAATAACTGTTTGCTTGCTCGGCGGCTCGTGGAGCGAGGTGTTCGTTTTGTTCAGCTTTATCATCGTGGGTGGGACAATCACGGGGAAAGTGAGGGGAACGACCTGAAGAATGGACTTGGACGGATGTGCAAGCAAACTGATCAGCCTGCGGCGGCACTGGTCAAGGATTTGAAACGACGGGGATTGCTGGATGAAACGCTCGTGATATGGGGGGGTGAGTTTGGTCGAACACCGATGAACGAGGGACGAGGAGGGTCGCCTTTCCAAGGTCGAGATCACCATCCGAGGGCGTTTACAATGTGGCTCGCGGGGGGTGGGATCAAGGCGGGGACGGCTTATGGAATGACCGATGAATTTGGATATAACGTCGTCGAAAATCCTGTTCACGTTCACGATCTGCATGCAACTATTTTGCATTTGATGGGGGTGAACCATACGGATTTGACTTATCAATTTCAGGGTCGCGATTTTCGACTGACGGATGTTCATGGAAAAGTTGTTGAGGGGTTAATTCAGTAATGGAAATCAAGGTTTACAAAACGACTTGGGGAATGCCGGGAACACCGGACGAGGTGCTCGCTAAAATCAAGGGTGTGGGTTACGATGGGTGGAAAGATTGGATCAAGCCTCACTTTGAGGTTCGGGCACTGGCAAGTCGTCACGGGTTGGAGTATATGGCGATGGTGAATGGGGGAACACCTGACCAGTTTCGCCGTGATTTGGACGAAGCTCAGGACGCGGGCGCAGTGGGTTGCACGGTTCATGTTGGAAGGGCGAACATGAGCTATGAGGAGGGTCTTGACCACCTGGGGACATTGGTTGAGATTGCCAAGACTTTGCCCTTTTCGGTTAATTTTGAGACTCATCGCGGACGGTTGCTCTATGAGCCGCTTTCGACAGCCCGGTATTTGAAAGAACTACCTGATCTGTGGCTCTGTGCTGATTTGAGTCACTGGACAGTTGTTACTGAATCGATGCTGCAGGGGTTTGGCCCAGCGCTTGAGCTGGCGATCCGTCGGACGCGCCACGTTCACACGCGTGTCGGTCATGAAGAGGGGCCGCAGGTTCCTGACCCGAGGGTGGCACAGTGGCAAAGCCATGTTAACGTTTTTGAGGGATGGTGGGATCAGATTAAAGCCGCGCACGTTGAGCGCAGGGAGAAAGTCATGACATTTGATCCGGAATATGGTCCTCCGAACTATATGTGGACTCATCCTGCGAGCGGCGACCCAGTTGCTGATTTGTGGGATGTTTGTTTGTGGACAAAGGATCGGGTGAAGGCACGGCTTTCAGGTTGATCGTGGTGGATGACAAGTTAGCAAAGCAGTTAGCAACTCTTTTGATCGAAACCGTGTTTGCTGGGCGCCATTAGCAGAGTAAAGAATTGGGCCGCCAAAGAGCTGAATTCTCCAAACATGATTGGTGGTCTCGCATGAGCTTTGACTCGGGCTATGGCTACTCATCCGTGTTCCTCATAGGCTCAATTCTTTTGAGCGTTCCTGATCATATCCGAATTGGGATGCCTTGGCGGCGGTTAATGGGCGAGCGATCCGATCGCGAGCATATTCACATTAGCAAGTTGGGGCATGGCTTCAACTATGTTACATTTGAAGTCATTCAACTCTCGATTCCCGGTTCAAACATATTGGGGGAGGATTGTTTTCTTGGTTACTCAGTGCAGAACAATCGCGGGACCCACCGGAGAGACTTAGTCTCCACGAACAGCAACTGAGTTTCTTTTGGCGGCTTGCGATGTGCATGGGGCATTCAATAAGTTAATGGGATGGCTTTTTATAACTTGCATATGATGTTTCCCGCAGTGGTCGAACCGGAGATTGCCCGCGTGCCGCTTTTCGCATGACTCAATACCAAGTTTGTGATGACATCGAAAGAGCATGCATACACTCGTTACGGCTATCAAGCCACGATGGAAGTAGGGGCGTCTTCACAAGCGCATCGGAGGGCCGTTCAAGATTTCTGGTGCGGAACTAGGTCAGTACCTTGGATTTAGGATTTTTTGTTAAAATTTTGTGACAGGTCCCGAGGGTAGAAATTTCTTTATATCGGCGTTCGTAGTATCCCCAAATCCAATTGGGGTCGGCTTGATCAAGGCGTAATTGAGTTCATTTGTGGAATCCACGTGACCAGGTCGCCATTGAGATGAACGTCCGATTTCAAAAGATTGGTAGCCAAAAAGGAAACGAAAGATGAAATTGAACAATATTCACAGAAGAGGTTCGCTGTTGCTATTGGCCGTTGTAGCCGCTGCCGCGGTCAATGCCCAAACCGGAGATGCCTTTGGGAAGGCCGTCACCAATACCAACATCACAGCAGAAGAAGTTGAAGCTGCGCAAAAGGCATGGGGAGCTGCCCTGATTCAAATTTCGAGTGACTATAAGGCTGGTGGGTTCACGAAGGCAAAAGCAACTGCTGAATCCGTTCTGGATCAAGCCTACGGATATAACATTGGACCGGTTCTCTTCAAGCCGACCCTCACTTCTGGGAATCAAGTCTTCCGAACCACTCGACAGGGAGCGTTGGCTTACTTCGTGGGCGGAGACAAGGAGTTTCCAACCGATACAGGCTTTGCATTGAAGGGTTGGGAAAAGTATGAGTTCAAGAACGCTGCAGTCTTCATAAGCGGCGACATGGCGATCACGATGGGAAATGTCATGTTGACCGACGCATCCGGCAAAGTCACAACGGTTGACAAAACATGGGGCTTCAAGAAGGACGACAAGGGGAATCTGCGAATTGTTTTGCACCATTCTTCATTGCCTTACAATCCTCAATAAGTCAAGGTAAGTAGGCTCTATACGCCCCTCGATTTGAGGATTTCGAGGGGCGTACTTTTACCTAGATTGTAGCCTTGGAGTATGTGATCCGGTTGGAGACTTGTTCGATTTCTGGTTATCAAACCAGCTTGAGATCAAGATGCGGTATGGGGCTAGTTGTGGATTTTGATTGACTTTCTAGTTGTTTGGAACTTATAGTGAGATGATGAATGGCGAAGGGATTTTGAAAGAGCTTAATCAATTTACCGATGAACTTGAGACTCTCTTCGGTAAGTACCCGAGCTTGGAGGACACGGCTGCAAGGGATGTGATTTGTGAAGTTCTGCAAAGTGTATTTCTTTCAGGGAAACAGGACGTTAAAATACCGATCTTCTTCGGCGTTTTTCATCCGGGGGCTAACCTCAGCATTCATAAGGTTCTCAAAAGATTCGCGACTTCGAACGGACTTACCTTGTTTGTGGCTAGTCACGATGAGGAAGAACGTGTTGCGATTCTCAAAGAAATGTTTGAGAAAGATCAGATCGTCTCTCGATCGGGAAATCCGCTGACGGAAATTCTTGGCGAGTGGGTTTGAGAATCCCGATCGTATTTGTGGAATTCCAGGGGGTGCCGGCGCAAGTGAGTCGACACGCGCACAAGGTAAACGATCAGTCGGATTTTCAAGTTACAAGCAGATCGAAAGTGTTAAACCAACGTTAAGGTTTTCGGATTTGTCGAAACGTTTCGGAACACGGGCAGAACGAAGGCAGTCTCAATTTTTGAGCGGTTGCATCTCTATTGAAGGTGATGCCGCAAATTGGAGAGGTTCATATGAAAAAACAGATTGCATTGCTCTGCTTTTCGCTTGCGGCTGTGTCCAGTCAAGCAACAGTTGTCTTCAACACGTTCGGTCCCGGTGATTCGACATCTAACTCTGGCTGGGGTTATGGAGACCTTTTTGATACTCGCGTTGCCTCGCAGTTCACATCTTCTGAGTCTGGCACGTTGGACGTCATTAAGGTTAAATTGCTCGCAGGTGGTGGAACTGGAATATCCACGGTTTCCCTGTTTGAAGATTCAGGAAATGACATTGGCAACCTGATGGCATCCTTCACGGTTGACGTGACCACAGCGGGTGTCAAGACAATTACAAACACCGACCCAAGCCTCGAGCTGGTCGCTGGCGGCAAGTATTGGCTTGAGGCAAAATCAGCGGTTGGGTCAAACGTTTACGGCGGATGGAACATCAATAACCAGAACGTCCGAGGTTTTCTCAAGTTTGGGGCCGTGCTTGGCAATGCCTCAAATCCGACATCGACTTACACCGTTGGCAACAACGCTATCCTGCCAGGATTTAGCGTGGAGGTTTCACCTGTGCCGGAGCCAGCTTCAATGCTTGCACTAGGCTTGGTTGCTTCTGCGGTTGCATTTCGACGCCGAAAGAAAAACTGAAAAGCGAGTGCCCTGTTCGCCCAACTTGTTTGGGGGAACAGGGCAGGTTTCTTCAAGTTCTCCGTTTTCAGTTTAGTTTGGATCACTTGTTTTTTTTGCTGAGCAGTAGACGCACATTAAATCATGGTTAGAGTTATTGAAAGGTATTGTTGCCTGAGGTGACCAAACAATGAAAGTAGCGATATTTGGGGCGACTGGTCGAACTGGTCGCTTGTTGCTTAATGATGCGGTCGAACGCGGTTGGGAAGTCAGTATTCTGGTGAGGGATCCGGCAAAACTGAGTGCTAATCATGAAATCTCCGTCTTCGTTGGGGATTCACGGTCGTTACATTCGGTGAATTCCGTAATCCAAGGTGTGGATGCTGTGTTTAGCTGTTTAGCGGTGGCGGATATCTCCGGGCCAGCAACTGATCTTTCGGACTGCATTAAGACAATTGTTGAAGCGATGGGCGTGCAAGGTATCAAGCGAATCATTCATGTCGGGTCTGCGGGGGAACTCGACCACCCTGGCGGGGGCTATCGCAATCAAGAGGGCTTGCCGGATTACCTTCAATATGTCAGTATTGAGCAAGTTCGGTGTTATGAGGCTCTACGAGAATCTGGATTGGATTGGACTGTGATGTGCCCGAGTTGGCTCCAAGAGGATATTCCGGTTGGGAAATACCGATACGAGATTGAAGACCTCCCCGATGGTAGCGAAGAAACTGGCTATGCAGATCTTGCCCGCTTGATGGTTGAGATGGTGGATCGGCCCGAGTCTATTAGGCAGCGGGTCGGAATCGTCAGCTTTAGATAAGTAAGCCGCACAGAGTTAAGGTTATGCAAAAATTTCGACGGATTGAGCAAATCACTGTGGAATGGCTTTCTGAGTTACTTGGCAAGTTGGTTACTGAATTTCATTGTGAACACGAAGTGAGCAACTGGGCTCAACATGCGCGGATTCTTGTCACTTTTGAAGATCAAAGTCATGTTCGCCTTTGGATGAAAGAGTGTTTGCATCCTGATATCGGATCCTCTGAAGTTGACTATTATCTCAAAGATTATGCTTCCTTGGAAAACGCACCTTTGCTTCGTTGCTATGATGCTTGTTATGAGGAAGGAATTGGCTACCATCTTGTCCTGGTCGATGCATCAGAAGAGTTTCACGACCGAAAACTAGTTGCTCCGACTCTTAACCATGGTTTAGCAATTGCAGAGGCGGTTGCACTGCTGCACCGTCACTATTGGGAATCACGCGAGCCGAGATCGGACTCAGAGTGGGAGGCATTATTTACTGTTCTACGGCCCGGGTTGCCGATTATGGAGAGGCTTACCGAGCGATCCCTTACGTCACGTTTCAACTCTAATGCTCAGGAGTTAGTTGAACGGAGGACAAACCCGGAGGGGCAGACATTGCTCCACGGCGATCTAAACCCGACCAACATCCTTACTCCAAAGGATGCCGACTCACCGGTGTATTTTTTGGATCGACAACCTTTGGATGGGAAACCAGTTTATGGCCTAGCGGTCTACGATTTGGCCTATGCAATTGCACCTTGGTGGCCCAGGGATTTCCGATTAAATCATGAGATACAGATTTTACGCTGTTGGTATGAGGCTTTGAATAAGCCCACTTATGCCTGGGAGCAAGCTCAATTGGATTGGGACATTTCTGTTAATCAGTGCCTTCACGTGCCGCTAGGATATTGTATTTCTGAAGAATCGGCAGCAGAGATGGAGTGGTTATGGAGATGGCAGCTTTCAAATATTCTTGGCGAAGGCGTGAGTTCTTGACTCCTTTGTAAATAGTTTGATTCTGGATTGCTAAGGTGTTGGAAACGTTTCGGTGTTATGGTCATGTTTTGGTCAATGTGCCATTGGCGGCCCCGGAGGGAATCGAACCCCCGACGCCCTCCTTAGGACTGAAGAAAAATAGGTTGAAAAACTCTGATTTGAGTCTACAGTCGTCTCAGGACGTCTCACGAAATCCAGTGGCTAAGAGAGACCTTTAGAGAGACCAGGGCTTCAGGTCTCTCAAATCCCTCCATTTGGTCTCTCATCCGGGGGCCAAGATCGAGAGACTGCAAACGTAAGGGGGATGTGGCGTTGTCAGGATCAACATTGAAGGAGCAGGGCTTCAGGTCAAAGATGCCTTCTAACTGCTCATTAGCTTCAGGATGGGCTAACGTGAACGGACAGAGCATGCTAGACTAAGAGGATGTCTGAACATGCCGAAGCACCGTCGCGCCGGGAAGTCTTCTTAAGCAGCACGTTGCTTGGCGGCTTGACGGATGATCAGGTCGGGGAGCTTATCGTCAATTCTCGCATGGCGCATGCCGAAAAGGGTGAGACCATTTGGCTCAGCGGCAGCAGTGTTTCTTATTTTGGCGTCGTGGGGGCGGGGTTCATCAAGATGACCACAGTGGGGCCCAGCCATCAAGAAATCACGACCGAAATCATGGGGCCAGGACACGTGTTCGGTTTGTTGGGGGCCATCGATGGCACTGGGTGTCCGCAGTCGGCAAAGGCAATCACAGGGACCTGGTTTCTCAAAGTCCCAAAAGCGGGTTTCCTGCCTGTTTATGAACAAAATGTCGTGCTGAAAGAGCAGTTGTTTAAGCGCACAACGCACCGGCTAAGGCAGTCATTTGACATGATCGCCCACCTCTCCGTGGGAACCGTTGAGCAACGGGTGGCCGCGGTGATCCTCGTACTGACTCGCTCATTTGGCCGGGACTGTCCGGACGGGATCCTCTTGGATGTACCTCTCACCAGGCAAGAGATTGCTGAACTCGCGGGTACGACTGTAGAGTCCACCATCCGTATCATGAGTCGCTGGCAGAAACAGGAATGGATAGAAACTCAATCACGCCATATTCTTGTTAAAGATCTCGACAAGTTGCTTTTGGCCGTACGCTAGGTTTAGAATTTCCAGCCGAGCATCACGTATCCGAAAGTCTGATTCCCAGAGCTGGTTCCACCGAAAGATTTCACAAACCGACCAGGAAGAAAGACTCCAGCACCAGCACTCAAGGTAAAACCATTGTCCAACGTCGAAGAGTAGTCCAAACTGAATTCTTGGCCAATATCGCGACCAGAGTTCCCGGCTGGATTTCTATAGAGTGTTGCGCCAAAGGCATTGATCGCTCCGCCTACTCCGTACCAAGCGTCACGATTGTCGTAAAGCTGCAGCCAGGTGTAACTGAGCCGGAGCGACGAATTGGCACTTAGTTTGAACTTCACTCCGGCGGCTGCAGAAACAATGTTCTTCCACCCGGTTGTGTCCATCAATCCAAGCCGATCATGCCCACTGGGATAAAGCTGATCAAAAGTGGCGTTGACTCGGTTGCTACTGCCGCCGCTGGCAACGTTAAGTTCGCTGTACGCCTCTACCTTTGGCGCGATATCCATCCCGTACCTCCCATTTGCCGCCCAAGCTTGCACGCTTTTCCCGTCCTGATGACCCGCCTGGAAGGCGATTTGGTAGTTCAAGGTCGATTTCGCATTCGGCTTGAGAGTTCCCTCTGTCGAAAGCGTATACCGAGTCTGATTTACCCCCTTCGCATCATCAAACTTGATGATGAGGGCCGTCGTGTTGGACGCCCTCTTGAAGCTGACTCCCGACAAAACTAAGCCCTTCGAGGGAGTTGGCAATACGCCTGCACGCATCAGGAAGAAGGTCCAAGTTCGGTCTTCAACCTTAAGGCCTTCAAAAGCGTTGGCGACATTGTTCCAGTCGAGTTCGCCGATTAGCCTTCGATTGCCCAACCCGAAACGTTGCCGCCCGATAGTGTAGGTAGTCGCTCCATTCTTGAAGGCGACGTTGGCTTCAAGCAGGTCGCTTCGGATCGCAATGCCATTTCCGACAGGTAGCCAGTTGAGGGAACTTGCGTGTTGATACACGAATGTAGCGGTTAGACCGTCCATGCTCACCTGGAGACCAAACCTTCCTCGGAGCAAGAGGTTGCTACGATTGTCTGATCGGTCGGGTTGAAAGTCCGAATCCAACCGCCGCTCGTACCTGGCCCGAAACTCCAGTATGGGCTTGATATGGATGTCGCGATTGTCGAAGTTGTCCAAAAGGATCGGCATAGGTCAATCTTTGCTGATTGCTCTTTGGATTCCTATGACATCGGTCATAAATGGAGTGATCCGACGGGCTAGCTTCAATCAGGTGCTGCCAGCTTTATGATGGATATCATGGTGCGCGTTTGCTCGGCGTGCAACCATGGTCGTTGTGAGTGAGCGGCAGTTCTACATAGACCCAAGCCGGTGCATCGGTTGCAATGCCTGCGTTCAGGCGTGCGCAGAGTGCGACACCCACCCGGGCGTCTCGATGATTCACTTGGAGCAGGTTCAGCGCGCAGACACCGTTCAGACGACGCCAGTCATTTGCATGCATTGCGATGAACCCGCCTGCGCGGTGGTGTGTCCTGCGGATGCCATCAAGAAAACTCCCGATGGAGTCGTGCAAAGCTCGCTCAAGACCAGATGCATCGGATGCACCAACTGCCTGTTCGCCTGCCCATTCGGGGTGCCCAAGTACGACGTAGAGGTGGACCAGATGATGAAGTGCGACATGTGCTACGACCGCACCTCCATTGGGCTCAAGCCCATGTGCGCTACGGTCTGCCCCTCAGGAGCACTGTTCTATGGTACGCCCGAAGAACTCGCCGCCGAACGCTCAGGAACCCCGATCAATGAGTTCATTTTTGGTGACAAGAAGATCACCACCAAGGTTCACTTGATGATGCCTCAAGGTGCGAAGCGGCTCGTGGTCAAACCCGATGCCGTTGTTCGTCGATCAGACCTTTTGACCGCCGTGCGACAAGTGGAGCGCTAATCCAACATGAACGACAAGCTGAAAGAAGATTTTCCAATTGAGTGGGAAGACGACCACTTTGTGACTCGCCGTGAGTTTTTTAAGTTTCTAACTTTGGCGAGTGGTGGCATAGCAGTTGGCACGGCGGCGTTGGCAGCCTATGCGCAGTTTCCGCGTGATGAGATCAAGTTTGAAGCCGCAAGAATCTGCTTAACAGACGACTTGAAACCGGGGTCGGCGCTCGCTTTCAGCTACCCCAGACCGGGCGACCTATGCATTCTTGTTCGTAAGCAAGATGGCGAGTTAGTAGCCTTCAAGCGGCGTTGCACTCACCTTTCTTGCCCCGTGGAGTACGAGGTGAAGAATGAACGCGAGCTTCTTTATTGTCCGTGCCACAACGGAGCCTTTTCCTTGGAGGACGGTAGCGTGGTTCAGGGCCCGCCACCGCATCCACTGCCGCAAGTGAAAATTGAGGTTCGCGGTAACGAGGTTTGGGCCACAGGCGTGATCAAGGGTGATCACTGATGAACACGCCTCAATTCCATCGCCGACGTCAAAAAGCGGTAGTTTTCGTCGGATTCTTGCTGTTCGCGTTGATCCTCTTTCTGATTCAGCTCTGGCTCTTTGTGATGGTGCTCGAAAACATATTGGCTGGTAAGACTGAAATGGTCATTCAGGCATCGGTTCTTAGCATCGGACTATTCGGCATCAACATCTGGATGCTCGCTGGGGTGAAGCGGCTGATGAAGATGCAGTAGTCGTTAGGATTTGGATTGAATGCGGTCAAGCCTACGTTGCACAATTTCGGCCCGGCTAGGGCAGTTCGCCCACCGTCGCTGCTCCATCTTCAAGGTTTCGTGAATCAAGTTTGCCTCTTCATCTAAGGACATGCGGGATTCAATAGCGGGAAACAGGACACGCTCTTCCCAGCGAATGTGATCTTCCAGCGCCTGCCCCAACGCCACGCACGATTTTGGCAATTCTCCTATGAGCTGCTCAATCTGCCGGTGTTCCTCATATAGTCGCGCTGCATCGTCGCCGGCCAGTGGGCCAAGGAGCCGCTCCTCTTCGGCAAAGTGATCGGCCAGTTCTCGATCCCAAGCCTCGCTGATCATCACCGGAGCCTCCGGGCGCTCTTCTTTGAGCGCCCGGGCGAGGTGCAATCCATCGTTGTGATCCCGCGAGAACGGTTCCAGAGCAAGAGCCCGTTTCATTGCGGCGGCTCAGACTTCTCGATCTTCACGCAAGCCCGTTTGTATTCAGGGATGCCACTGACGGGATCGTAGGAGCGGATGGTGAGGTTGTTCGCCGCCTTACGCCCGGGCCAGTGATACGGGATGAAGACGGTGTCTGGGCGAATCGTGGTGACCACTTTAGCCTGAAGGACGACTTCGCCCCGCCGACTAGTGACGCGCATCCAGTCCTTGTCGGCGATACCGTATTTTGCGGCCAACGTCGGGTGAATCTCAACGTAGGGATCAGGACAGAGGTCAACCAGCCCTCCGATCCGGCGGGTTTGTGTCCCGCTCAAATAGTGCGACACAACGCGCCCGGTGGTCAGAACCACCGGGTACTCGTCATCCGGTTCTTCCAGCGGCGGCCGGTACTTCACAGCATTGAAGTGGGCTTTGCCGTCTGGGGTCTTGAACTTCAGGTCCTCCCAAAGGCGCGGTGTGCCCGGGTGGCCAATTTCGGGGCAGGGCCAAAAGACGCCGAGCTCATTCTCGATCCGCTCGTAGGTGATTCCGTAGTAGTCGGCGGTTCCGCCCTTGCTCGCCACTCGCAGTTCGTTGAAGATGCCCTCCGACGTCTTGAAGTGATCAAAGAACTTGCCACGTCCAAGCCGCCGCGCGAGTTCCAGAATAATGTCGGTGTCGGCTTGCGCGTTTCCGGGAGGGTTCACCGCCTTCTTGATCCGAATCACCCGGCCTTCGGCGCTGGTGCTGGTTCCATCCTCCTCTTCGTGAAGCGATCCCGCCATGACGATGTCGGCGTGGTGAGCCGTCTCGTTCAAGAAGAAGTCTATAGCCGTGTAGTGCTCCAGCTTGTTGAGGGCTTCGCGCGTAAAGTTGGAATCAGGCAAGGAGACCAGCGGATTAAAGCAAATGGAGATGAGGGCTTTGATCTCACCGGCATGGATCATTTCCATGATCTCGGGCGCGGTGTGCCCCTTGCCCGGTAGTTCTTCGTCGGTGCAGCCCCATACCGAGCAGATGTACTCGCGGTGAGCAGGGTTCGAGATATCCCGGTTACCGGGGAGCTGGTCGCACTTGTGGCCGTGTTCGCGCCCTCCTTGACCATTGCCTTGGCCTGTGATAGTTGCGTATCCGCAGCCTTTGCGCCCGATCCGTCCGGTGGCGAGAACGAGGTTAATAGAGCTGACTACGTTGTCCACGCCCTTGGAGCTGTGCTCAATACCTCGGGCGTGCATCAGGAAGCTGGTTTTCGCTTCGCCCCACATTTTTCCGGCTCGAATGATGTCTTCGACTATAACGCCGCTAATGCGGCTCGCCTCTTCCAACGGGAGCGCGAGGGCCGCCGCCTTGGTTTCTTCCCAACCCGAAGTGTGTTCGGCGATGAACGCATCGTTGGTCAGCCCTTCTTCGATCAGCACTCGGAGGATGCCAAGCAGGAGCGCCGAATCCGTTCCCGGGAGCACCGGGAGGTGAAGGTCGCAAGTGCGGGCGATAGGCGTCAAGCGTGGATCAATCACGATCAGTTTCGCGCCCCGATCCCTGGCCCTCCAGATATAGTCTGTGGTGATGGGCGAGCACTCGGCTACATTTGTGCCAGCCAGGAGAATCACTTCCGCGTGGACGATGTCTTCCCAAGAATTTGAGGCTCGGTCAAGCCCGAACGCCTTCTTGTTCCCGGCCCCGGCGCTAACCATGCATAAGCGACCGTTGTAGTCGAGGTTGGCAGTCTGTAAGCCGAGCCGCGCGAATTTCCCGATCAAGTAACTCTTCTCATTGGTGAGAGAAACGCCCGAGAGAAACGCCACGGAGTCCTTGCCGTATTTGTCCTGGACTTCCTGAATAGCCATAATGGTGGTGCTGAAGGCTTCCTCCCAAGAGATTGAGATGAATCCTTGGCCGGGCACGTTCTTCATCGGATTAAGTAGTCGATCAGGGTGGCCCCCTTGCAGGTATCGCTTGACGCCCTTAGGGCAGAGCTTGCCCTTGTTAAACGGAAATTCTTCCCACGGCTCGAAGCCGATGACTTGGTCTTTCTTCACCTTCAACTGGATGCCGCACTGCATGCCGCAAAAACAACAGTGCGTCTTCACCAGTCTGTCGGGATCATCCCTGCCCACCCAGCCGCCAGGAGGTGTGTAGGCCGGGTGCGGACCGAAATCTTCGATCAGCTTCTCGATTGAGACAGGGGGCTTAGCCATATCTGAAGTTTAGTCCCGCCGGGGGGATGCCGTTATGACAGGCGTCATAGCGGCATCCCCTTCTGGAGCAGCTTGCCCACGGCAAGTAGCAGAACCAACCCCAGCGCTCGCCGAAGGGCAAGGCTCGAGACCCGATGGGCTCCAAGGAAGCTGCCACCGACTGCGCCAAGAGTGCCAACGGTGATCAGCGGCCAGAGGCTCAGGCTTTCTCGCAGGAGATCAAAGGGTCGAGCCGAGAGACCGGCCAACGAGTTCGCGAAAATGAACCCCGCCGAGAGGGCTGCCACTTTGTGCGGCTGCGCCCACCGATTCAGGATCATGAGCGGTGACAAGAAAATCCCTCCTCCGACCCCGACAAGCCCGCTTAGGAATCCGATGCTGGCCCCAGAACCAATGAGGATCGGGCGGCCAGGTGGTTGGCTTTCGCCGTCTTTCGCGGGAACGCTGAAGATCAACACTCCAGCGGCGTAAAGAAGCACCACGGCAAGAACGAGGTCCTGGGTTCGATTTTCAAACTGAAGGCGACCCCCCAAGAAGGCAAAGGGAATTGAACCCAGCAAGAGCGGCCATGCGAGATTCCAATCAAAATGCTTCGCTCGGCCAAAAACCACCAGGGTGATGCCCGCGACAAACACGTTGAGAAGCAACGCAGTGGTCGCTCCGACCGCGCTCGGAATCGCGGTGAACGCCAGCAGAGCCAAGTATCCCGAGGCTCCGCCATGACCAACCATGCTGTAGCCAAGGGCCACGGCGAAAACTCCGAGGAAAAGCCAGGGCTCAATCATGTTTAAGGCACTCGATTCCTCCCTGGAGCGAAAAGACGTCGCGAACGCCACGTGCTTTCAGGTCGGCGACTAAGCGATAACTCCGCCTACCTGAGGCGCAAACGAATAGAGTCGGGCGTTGCCATTCTGCCATATAGCATTCCGCCATCGGCACTCGTCGGTGGGGCCGGGTGAGCTCGGAGGTTTCGTCTGGGTCCCGAATATCTACCAGATCAAAGTTTTCAAGATTAACCGAGGCCGCGTCAACATCCCAAATGATGCCCCCGGAACTGCGTTCACCGGAGGACGTGCGTCGGATCGTGGTCGCTTCTAAAGTGCGGAAATCAAACAAGAGCAACTTGTCGTCCAAGACCGGTAACCCAAGGATGCCTTTGATGACTTCGTTTGCTTGCAGCACCCCCATCAGCGTGGGCACAACGCCAAGCACTCCGGATTGGGCGCAGGTTCCAACGCAGTGGTCGGGAGGAGGTTCCGGAAACAGATCGGCTAGGCACGGTCCTCCGGGCCGAATCGACATCAGTTGGCCCTCAAACTGGTGGACGCTGGCGGTGACCAGGGGGCGACCGAGGCTCTGGCAAACTCGGTCGAGCAGGAGCTTGGTGCTCAAGGAATCGGTTCCGTCCACGATCCAGTCGTAACTGGAGACGAGTTGTTTGGCATTGGCTTCAGCGAGGTGCACGGGAAACGTCTGAACCGTCAGTTGGGGCCGGAGCCGACGCGCGAATACCGCGGCCCGCTCGACCTTCATGCGCCCGATATCGGAGGCGGCAAACAGGGTTTGGCGATGAATATTCGAAAGTTCAACCAGGTCGGGGTCCACGAGGCCGAGCGTCCCAATCCCTGATCCCACCAGGGAAGGAAGACTTCCCGCCGCCAGACCCCCAACCCCGACCAGCAGCACCCTCGCTCCAGCGAGTGCGGTCTGACCCTCAGCTCCGACCTCGGGAAGCCGCATTTGCCGGGCAAACATTGCATCGTCCAAGGGGCTAGTCGTGGCCTGACCGGGGACAACCCACTCGGCGACCCCGCTAGCGTATGTTTCACGTTTCCATATGGGGACCCGCCATTTGAGCTGATCCATGATCCACTCGCAGGCTTCAAACGCCTCTCGCCGATGGGCAGAGGCCGTTTGAACCACTACTGCAGTATCTCCGATGGCTAGTTTGCCGACCCGGTGAATAACACTCGCCTCCAGAAGTTCAAAGCGATCAATGGCCTCTCGAACAAGCGCCTCACCCTGGGAGAGGGCCATCTCGGGGAAAGCCTCGTATTCCAGCTCCACCACGTCTTGACCGTCGGCGTGAATTCGGACCTTGCCCTCAAAAACTACAAACCCGCCCGCTGAATCATGCGCCATCGGCTCAGGAGCTATTGGCGTATCGCTTAGTGAGAACTTCATCCGCCTGCCACCGGAGGAATTAAAACAAGCTCGCAACCTTCTCGCAATGAGTCAGCCGGATCGACGAACTCATTGTCGATGGCGACGCGAATCAGCGCCGGGGGGAGCCCTAGTCGGTGCTCGGCGATCAGCGACTCCACGAGCTCGCCAACCGTCTCGCAAGGCGTCGCTATCTGTTCAACCGCGAGCTCACGTCGTTCTCTTAGGACGGCGAAATAGCGGATCGTGACGGTCTTCATGAATCCCGGCTCCACGGAAAAGGAAGGAAATCAATAAGATCCCCCTGGGCTAAGGCACTCGCTTCAGGGCTAACCCGTACAAGCCCTTCGCATTCCAGAAGACCAAAGTTCGCGTGTGAACCCACAACATTTTGGATGGCAATTTCTCCGCTCGGCAGTCGTCTAGCAGGCAGAAACTCCTCTCGGCCGGGTTTGCGGTCAAAGTTGCAGGCAACCGGCCTCGGTTCACAGGGTGAATCGTCACCCAGCCAAGTGCTGACAAACACGAGGTAACCCACCCATGTCGATAGAGGATTGCCAGGTAACCCGAACCAAGACTTCCCATCTTCGCGCACTCCGAAGGCAATCGGCTTGCCCGGCTTCACGGCGACGCCGTGGAACTTCACTTGGAAACCTATCTCTTCTATCGCCGAATGAACAAGATCGTAAGCCCCGACCGAAATCCCGCCGGTCGTAATCAATAGATCGCAGCTCGTGATCGCCTTCTGGATTTGGTTGCGCAGTTCTGCCTGAGAGTCTTCAGCATGCCTGACTTCTGCCCGAATGCCTCTCAGGGCAAAAGCCGAAGAGAGGGCAGTCGCATTGGAGTTGAATATCTGACCGAATTGAAGCGTCTGTCCTGGGGGCACAACTTCATTTCCGGTACTCAGGACGGTAACTCTCGGCCGACTGCGCACCTCAATGGATTCCAGTCCGCAACTGGCAAACGCGGCTAGGTGGGGTGGTGTCAGCGTCGCTCCCTGTTGCCCGATGAGGAGTCCCGTCGGAGCTTCTTCAGCTTGATGCCGGATATGACCGCCCTTTCGAACTTCCCCCAGAAGAAAGCCTTCCTGGACTGAAGTGTCCTCCTGAGCGATAACGCCGTATGTGCGGAAGGGCACTGGGGCCCCCGTGAATATCCGAACAGCCTCACAAGGCTGTATGCTCATAAGAGTCGAAGCCCCCGCGGCAACTTCGCCTACGATCTCCCACGGTCCCTCCGGACTGCCGACTGCGAAGCCATCCATTGCGGCGTTATCAAAAAGCGGAAAATCAAATGGAGACATGATATCTTCCGCTAAAACCCTGCCTAAGGCGATACCGAGCGCCAAACGCTCCGTTCTTGGCTCGGGTCGATTTTCGCGGATGATTAAGAGTGCTTCCTCGACCGAAATCACGGGTGGCCCTCCCCAGCGAGCATCGAATGAACATGCAACAGGCTCGGCATCAGGCATGCCATGGCATCCTCGCAAGCTCCCGGACTGCCCGGAATAGCCAGAACCACGGTCTGCCCGATGATCCCTGCCACTGGCCGGGCCAGCATTGCGGTAGGTATCCGCGAGTAGCTGTAGGCTTGGAAAGCCGCGACCACACCGGGAAGGCTCTTTTCGAGAAGTGGCTCGATTGTCTCGATGGTGATGTCACGCGGGCCAACTCCCGTGCCCCCGGTGATAACGAGGACCGAGACACCCATTTCAGCGACGGCGTGGATCTCGTGGGCCAGTAAATCCGATTCATCGGGCAGAACTTTGACCGAGACAGAGCCCGCGCCGTGGCCCTTGAGGGCCTGCTCAAGACTTGGGCCGCATCGATCTTCGTACTCGCCGCGATGCGCGCGATCTGACATCACCAGAACTTGTGCGCTCCAGTCGCTGCGCTTGGGCAAGTCGCTCTTCCCGCCTGTCTTTGAGAGCAGGCGAACGCCGACGATTTCCATGTCGTCGTCGATCATTTTCAGCATGTCGTAGAGGGTGAGCACCGCGGCAGTAGCCCCAGTCATGGCCTCCATTTCGACCCCGGTCTTGGCGATGGAAACAACGAAGACCTCGACCGCGATCCGGTCTTCTAGGAACTCAAAGTCAACCCGCACATGCTCAATCGGGATGTTGTGGCAGTAAGGAATCCACTCGGTTGTCTTCTTCGTCGCCTGAATTGCTGCCACTTTGGCGACGGGAACCGGGTCCCCCTTGGGCGTGTCGCCATTCTGGACCCGGCGGATCGTCTCCGCGCTCGCAGTGAGTTCAGCGCGAGCGAACGCCGTTCGCTTGGTCGTGTTCTTAAATGAAACGTCTCTCATCCGCCGATTTGCACCATGGTTAAGTTATCTCGTTGAGCCCAGTTTCGCATGGGTGGATGGGCGCTCCACTTGCCATCGAGGCACTTCTGAACGGCAATCCCCAGTTCTTCATCGGAAGCTCCTTCGCGAATCAAGTCCCGCAACGAGACGCTCGGGGGCAAGAAGAGACACGATTTGATTTGGCCGTCTGCGGTCAAGCGAAGGCGATTGCAGCCTGAGCAAAAACTGTCGGTGACGCTTGACACGAAGGCGACTCGCCCCTCGGAGCCGTTGATTGCATACTCCCGGGCAACATCGGAAGCCCCAGAGGCCAAGGGTCGAAGCTCAAATTGGTCGCAGAGTCGGGACCGAATCTCTGCGGAAGAGACGACCCGCTCTGCGTTCCAACCGTTGTCTAAAAACGGCATGAACTCAATGAACCGGACGGTGAGGCTGTGCTTGCAGGCAAACTCGCCAAAGTGGATGATCTCATCCTCATTCACTCCGGGCAGGACCACCACGTTGATCTTGGTTTCAAGCCCCGCCGCTTGGGCGCTCTCAATTCCCTGGAGAACCCCAGGCAACTCGTTGCGCCGCGTGATCTCTAAGAAGCGATCTTGGCGCAAGGTATCGAGACTCACATTCACGCTCGCCAGGCCCACCATTCTGAGCGTTATCGCGTCCTGCGCGAGCCTGGTTCCGTTTGTTGTCAAAGCAAGCTGGTTCAGACCCGGGATCCGGGCAAGTACTTCAACGAGGTTGAGGTAGCCCTTGCGGAGAGTTGGTTCGCCGCCGGTAAGCCGGATCTTCCGCACGCCACGCTCAACGAAGAATCGAGCTAACCGCTCAATTTCCTCAAAGTTTAAAATTTCTTCGCGCGGTTGCCAAACCATCCCTTCTTCGGGCATGCAATAGACGCACCGAAAATTGCATCGATCCGTGATCGACACCCGAAGGTAGTCGTGGAATCGACCAAACTGGTCCGTCAGCACGTCCGCGTGTGTGGTCACGGTTCGATTGTGCCGTAAGCCGCCGCATGGAACCATGACATCCATCATAAACCTCGCCGAGAGAGCTGGTCATAACAGAGTCATGCCAGATCGAGCCCTTGCCAACCGCATGCTCATCCTCAACACCATTGCCTTCACAGTGTGCTTTGCCGTGTGGACGATGTATGGCGTGCTGGGGGCTTTTTTGGCCGATAAGCAGATAATCCCGATCTCCAAAGAACAGCTCGGATGGCTCCTGGGCGCCCCCATTCTCACGGGGTCGATCATGCGGTTACCGGTTGGACTGCTTACGGATCGCTTTGGGGGCAAACCGGTCTACATAGGCGTGATGCTCATTGCGACTTTGGGCATTGCATCCGTGAGCTTCGCAACTACGTTCGCCCATCTTGTGATCTCGGGACTCATTTTCGGAATGAGCGGAGCAGCTTTCGCAGTTGGGATCGCCTACACGTCCGTGTTTTTTCCCAAGGAAAAACAAGGGACCGCACTCGGAATCTTCGGCGTTGGAAACGCAGGCTCGGCGTTGACCACGCTGCTGGCTCCGCTCACACTGCAAATGCTCACTCAGGAGGGCAACCAATTGGAAGGGTGGCGAACCTTGCCCCTGATTTATGCGGCATGCCTATTTGGGATGACGATCCTGTTTGCGCTCTTAACTAAGAACAGGGTCACAGAAGGAGCGAGCCAAAAGACGATCCGCACCATGCTTGCCCCTCTCAAGTCCGTTCGAGTTTGGCGATTCGGTGCGTACTACTTTCTTGTCTTCGGGGCATTCGTCGCACTTGCACAATGGCTCGTACCTTACTATCTCAGCGTCTATGGCATGAGCCTCGCCATGGCGGGTCTCATGGCGAGCATTTTTAGCCTTCCTAGCGGTTTGGTTCGTGCGCTCGGAGGGTGGATGAGCGATAAGTTCGGAGCCAGGACTACGATGTACTGGGTGCTGGCAAGTTGCGTGGTTTTGTTCGCGCTGGTAATCGCGCCACGCATGGATATCATGTCCCCAGGGGAAGGAGTTCTGGCTGAACGAGCCGGAACCGTGACTCAGGTCGGTCAAGATCGGGTTCAAATCGATGACAAGTCGTATGCTCTCAAGACTGCTCGAGGCTCGACGCAGACCCTGTCGAGCAAAGGTTCCAGCCTTTCTGAGGGCACTCTCATCTTCCCCCGAAGTCAGTCGTGGCAAGAGCCAGTAGTTGAAGTGGGCCAAAAGGTTAGGAAGCGAGAGCTGCTAGCCCGTGGGGTGACTCACGTTTACTTTCAGGCCAATGTGTGGGTATTCACGGCCATCGTTTTCTTGGCCGGAATCATGATGGGAATCGGTAAGGCCGCCGTGTATCGCCACATTCCCGACTATTTTCCGAATGATGTTGGCGTTGTTGGTGGAATCGTAGGGGTCATCGGCGGACTGGGCGGTTTTGTGTGCCCCATTCTGTTTGGCTACCTACTGAAACTGACGGGACTCTGGACCTCTTGCTGGCTGCTCCTCGCCCTCATTAGCGTTATTTGCCTCGTTTGGATGCACGTCACAATACTCAAGATCGCGAAGCAGGCTCCGGCTACGGAGTAGACAAAGTCGGTCGCGCAATGGCAAGAACGTGTCCGTCTAGATCGAGCGAGTATCCCACGGTGTCTCCCAATCCCTGGGAAGCACGGGGCTGATTTCTCGGCCGCCTGCTTCCAAGGAGCGTTGGTGCATCTGATCGGCGTCTTGGTGTACCAAATACCACTCAGCCCGAGGAATCCCCTTTGCGAGAGCAGGGTCAGGCAGATTCTAACCAAGGAGGCGCTTGATCCCTGAAGCTGGCATTAGGCCAAGAACACACTCCTCGCCAAACTCAAACTCACTCATTCCCGGTACGTCGAGTCGCAGTCGGAAAACGAGAACTTTCTCGTAAAACGCCGAGCTGCGGCTTTGATCCTGGACATAGAGAATAACGTGGGCTCGCATCAGCAATCCCAACCAACATACCTTGAGCGACGCTCATGATGGCGGATGCTGTGTATGACAGGCATCATAGCGCGTCGTGAGCTGATCGTCGACAATGAGGAAAGACAACGAGTCCGAACCCATGAATACACTAACCGACGCTCAGAAAGTTCAAGAATGGCAACCTAACGACCCTGCCTTTTGGGAGTCAACCGCAAAGCCGGTCGCATGGCGGACGTTGTGGATCACCACGTTCTGCCTTCTCCTGAGCTTCTCCACCTGGTTCATGGTGAGTGCTCTGGTCGTGAAGCTCTCCGGGATCGGATTCAAATTCACGCCCCAAGAACTTTTCTGGCTGACCGCCATGCCCGGCCTCGCGGCTGGAACCTTGCGCATCGTCCACACCTTTCTCATCCCAATTTTTGGGACGCGCAAGATCGTAAGTGTATCGACGCTTCTCTTGGCGATCCCCTGCGTGGGCTGGGGGTTTGCGGTCATGAACCCTCAGACTCCGCTCTCTACCTTTTTGGTTCTGGCATTCCTCGCAGGTTTGGGCGGGGGCAACTTCAGTTCATTCATGCCGAGCACATCGTTGTTTTTCCCAAAATCCAAGCTGGGGACAGCACTGGGGATTCAAGCCGGGATCGGCAACTTTGGCGTGAGTGTTGCCCAGTTCCTAATCCCCGCCATTCTCGGGATCGCTCTTGTTGGTAGCTCGCAAACCCTGACAAACCCCAAGACCGGGGCGACGAGCAGCATCTCTCTGCAGAACGGGGCTTTGGTCTGGCTCCCGCTTGTGCTCTTGGGTGCTGTGGTGGCGTGGTTTGGCCTTCGAGACGTGCCGGTTCAGGCCAGCTTTAAGGAGCAACTCGATATCTTCAAGGAAAAGCACACGTGGGTCATGACTTCGCTCTACATCATGACCTTCGGGTCGTTTAGTGGTCTAGCTGCTGCTTTTCCGTTAATGATCAAACAGCTCTACGGTGGATTCGATGGCGCCCCAGATCCGTTGGCGTTTGCCTTTTTGGGGCCGCTGGTTGGGGCGGGAATTCGCGCGGCAGCGGGACCGGTGGCAGATAAGCTGGGCGGGGCTAAAGTCACGATGGTCAGCGGGATCGGAATGCTTGGGTGCAGCATCGCAATTCTGCCTTTTGCTAATCCGACATCGATGGCGAGCTGGTCAGGTTTTCTGTGGCTTATGCTAGGCATCTTCTTCTTCAGCGGCATTGGCAATGCCAGCACGTTCAAACAAATCCCAATGATTTTCCCGCCGCGCCAGGCGGGGGGAGTCATCGGATGGACTTCCGCCATTGCGGCCTATGGGCCGTTCGCTTTCAGTCTGATTCTCGGCGCAGTTCTCGGTTCGGGCCGCAATGCGGCCCCGTTCTTCGTAGGGCTTGCCGTGTTTTACGTGATCAACATCGGCCTGAATTGGTGGTTCTATTCCCGAAAAGGGGCTGAAAAACCCTGCTAGCCATCTAGCGGCCGCTCCCGGAATGACAACCATCATGGCGGCGGCCGACTGAGCCCTCGATAATGAAGAGCATTGATCAAAGAGCGGCCTTCGTTGACTCTGCTTCCGATGCGTTCGACGATTCCCGTCGCCAAGTCGGGAGAGGATCGCGCGGAGACCCAAGTGTATCGCCCCTTCTTCGTGTGCGGAATCTTCACCGTGCTCACCGTGGGTTGCTTTTTGGGGGCGATTGCTTTGATGGGCATCTCGCGCCAAGGAAGCTATACGGCGTCCGTCTGGACTCCTTACGTCTTGGCCCATGCCAACTCGCAGCTGTTTGGGTGGGTCGGCCTTTTTGTCATGGGGTTTGCCATGCAGCAACACGGGACCACTCTCGCCAAGAGCGCGGCATTTCATAAAATCGCCTGGTGGGCTCTGGGCGGCATGGGAACCGGTATTACGCTGCGATTCGCGGCGGAACCCCTCGCCCAGCAGGATCCGTCTCGCTGGCTCTGGTTGGGACTCTGTTCTGCAAGCCTCCAGATCGTCGCCGTGGCGTTGTTCCTGTACAACATTGGAGCCAACCGATATAGGAAAGCGGAACCCCTTACATGGCCGACTGCGTTTGTGTTCGCCTCTTTGGGGTGCTTGCTCCTGGTCTCCCTTGCCGAGCCCGCTGCGTTTGCGCTCAGTCACCAGTCAAGCCGGGAGGCGTCGATTGCCTTTGTCGCCCAATGGTTCACACCACTTCGGGAACTGCAATTCTTGGGCTTTGTGTCGATGATGATCTTTGGCGTCGCGGCGAGCAAGTTCCCGGGATGCCTTGGTTTCCGAGCCGCCGACCCTGGTTGGGGCCTTGCCGCCTTTGGACTCTGGTTGGGAGGCTTGGTTGCCCGAGTGGTGGGTTGGAACGTGTATTTTCAATCCGGACTCATGCCAGGCACGGACATGTGGTTCCGCCTCGGCGGCCTTCTGTTGGCAATGGGGGCGGGGGCGATGACCATTTCTCTGGGTGTTTTCAGCCCCGTGCGACATGCAAATCCAAGCCAAAAGTTCATCCGATCTGCTTTTGCCTGGTTGCTGATTGCAGGTGCGCTTCTAATCTTGGAACCCCTGCATTTGCGGGCCATAGGTGCACCGTTCTCACATGCGTACACTGGCGCGATTCGACACGCGGTCACGGTCGGATTTATCTCGCAGATGATCGTGGCCGTGGGCTACCACTTGGTGACGAGAATGCTGATGCTGGATGAGCGAAAGGTTCCCACCCTCTGGAGCGTTTTTGTTCTGCTGAACGTCGGCAATGCGGCAAGGGTCGGATTGGAAATCATCACGGATTTGAGTCGCTCAGCCTTTGCCCCGATGGGCTGGACCGGATTTGTTGAGTTGCTCGGTCTTGGGATTTGGGCCACGGTAATGCTCCGATTCTTGCTACGAAGGGGCCCAACTTACGCCGCAACTTGCTGAAAATCACTCGGAGCGATTTTGGTGCAGCCATCGAGTTCAAGCGATTTGATAGCACAAGCTCTACTTGACAGGACGACTTGCGGAATCCAGCAAGGTCTTTAGTTCTAATGGTGTATTGACTCCTCTGCACCATTCGGGGTGAACACCGAGCCCTAGTAAGACTGATTCGGTGACGACTTCCACGTCCAAAGCCTCCACCCAATCCATAATTCTTGGCGAGTCAACATCGCACAGCCTCTCCCAGGCCCGGTGGCGATACACGCCGCACAGAGGTTGTAACCGCCCATCCAATAAGGGAATCGAAGCTTCTTTTTCACCGAGACACGTTTCGAGAGCTCTCACGACGACCCCGTCGAAAAGTGGCACATCGCACGAAAGCACGAAGACAAGATGGCTGGTCGGGACGAATGCGCGAATTGCCGTGAGTGGCCCGTGCTCGATCTCATCATCAGGATGAAAACGGTATCCATCAAGTGGCGAACGGCCCAAGATCGTGGGTTCCCAGCCTGCTTCCCGCAGAATTCGGGCTAACCGGACGGCAAGCGGCTCGCCTCCCATCGAAATCAAAGCCTTATCGAAGCCCATCCGGCGGCTTGCCCCTCCGGTCAACAAGACGGAAGACTGGTCAGCATGATCGATATCATAGTGCGCCCCCACCTGGCCTTCCATACTCTTGACTATGGCACGGTTGCCAAAACGGTATGTTCGGTTCTTTGAAGACTTTCCTGAGGTCGGGAAGGCCTACGAGACCTATGGGGAAGCTGTAGCAACCGCGGGCCCGCTCGACGAAAAGACCCGATGCCTCATGAAACTCGCAATGTCTTTCGGAGCCCGTCTCGAAGGGGGGGCAAAGAGCCATGCTCACAAGGCCCTCCAAGCTGGAGCGACCGTTGAGGAGTTGCGCCATGCTGCTTTGCTCGCCGCGCCGACGTTGGGATTCCCGCATATGATGGCTTGCCTCAGTTGGATTGATGCGGTTCTCGAAGAGGAAAAGTCATGAGCAAGAGTCCCCCCAAAAATCCACTCCCCATCGCGACCACCGGTGGCTTGATTTGTTCACTGGGACTCCTGGCAGCGGTCTACTTCGGTTCGGGCAAGCTCACGCGATTTGATTCGCCGCTTGCGGCTTATACGGCAGCGACCATTTTTGCCGCATTCGCGTTTGCCTATCGATACTTGATGTGGATTCAGCGACCGGCCACATGGCGGTACTTTGTTGCGTCTTGGAAGCTCTTCATACAGCCCAAGAAGCTGATCCGAAACATCTTCAAGCTTGTCGGCCTGCTGATCAACAACATCATCCTCCAGAAGTTCATCGGGAAGAGAAGCCACACGCGGTGGCTCGCCCACATGGGCATGGCATGGGGCTGTTTGATCGCTTTTGCGATAACCTTTCCGTTGAGCTGGGGTTGGATTCAGTTTGGCGTCGCACCGGATGGATACAACTATCAGGTCGAATTCATGAGCATTCCTCAGTTTTCGTTCGACCCGAATAGCATCGTAGGATGGCTCCTTTTTAACGGCCTCAACATCAGCGCTTTTCTTGTTCTCGGAGGGATTGGCCTTGCCATGCATCGGCGCGTTTTCCAACACGGGGCCCATGCCGTCCAATCTATAGAAAACGACTTGATTCCGCTCGTTTTGCTGTTTGCCGTTTCCATCACGGGGCTGATGATCACGGCTAGCTACAAGCTGATGGGTGGGGCCCACTTTAGCTTTATCTCGCTGCTGCACGCCTTCACGGTGATCATTCTGCTGCTTTGGATGCCGTTCGGAAAGCTCTTTCACGTGATTCAGCGTCCGGCTCAGCTTGGGGTTGCTTATTACAAGGAAGCCGGAATAGAAGGTCCCAAGGCAGTTTGCGTTCGCTCGGGAGACGAGTACCAGTCCAAGCTGCATCACGATGATCTAGTCGAGGTGATGAAGGAAGTCGGCGTGGACTTTGGCGACCATCAAAATCTTTCGCCTGCCGAGAAGCGCAAACTCATCGCCATCAACCAACTGGCAGCGATGGAAGATCGGTCGTTCGTTGGCTGAGAGATTAACGCCCTCCGTGGTGCGGAGGGTGTACTCCTCATTTTCGAACCTAAGTGCGTGAGTTCAAGGCAAGCAGGTCTCTCAAATCTGTTTGAGAGACCTAGGAGAGACCAGATTGGAAACTCCCCCAAAAGATGATCAGGCGTCCACCGATTTAGGTTCAAAATAGTGGCGGCCCCGGAGGGAATCGAACCCCCGACGCCCTCCTTAGGACTGAAAAAAATTAGGTCGAAAAACCTCTGATTTGAGTCTACAGTCGTCTCAGGAAGTCTCATAAAATCCAGGGGCTAAGAGAGACCTTTAGAGAGACCTGGGCGAATTTCTTTAGCACCACCTCTTTCAGGTCTCTCTTTCAAGTTCATCACTGAACTCGGCATGGTCACTCACTTGGTCTCTCAAATCCTGAAATCAATCCGACGCACACGCAACCGACTTAAACCCAGGTCCGACTAAAGCTCCGTCCAGGGGGTGAGCTAAGTCAAAAACCATTTAATCTCGCTACAACCTCAGCACTTGGCATACCATTTCAGCGGTTCACTAATGTGAAGAGTGATCCATGACTTCCGGGGTCTGACCATATTTTCCATTGAGAAGGGCCTTCAGCTCATTAACCTCACTTTCCTGTGAGCGAATTATGTCATCAGCAAGCAGTTTGAGTTCGCTGCGCTCTGTGGTCTTTAAGAGTTCCTTCGCCATGAAGATTGCATGTTCATGATGATTGATCATTTCAGACGTGTACTGAGCTTCGGCCTCTCGGACAGACAGTCCGTCAATCGGGCTCATCATTTGCTTGTAAACACCTGTCGTCTTGTACGATGCACCAAACCATGCTTGGAACCATGAGTTCATCTGAGAAATTTCCTTCTCTTGAGCTGCAATCACAGCTTCAGCTATTTGCCGGACTTGAGGCTCCGAGGCAACAGTCAGGATGAGCTTCGACGATGCAACGGCTTCTTCGTGGTGAGGAATCATCTCTTCGATAAATGCCTTATCGTTCTTTGCCTCAGTTGGCCTGGCGATGAGGATTCCTATCGCCGTGACCGAGAGGATTGCAATTAGCCAAACGACCAGCACTTTAGATTTTGTCTGCTTCATGTTGATTGATTAGGGAATGTGATATCAGATTGGTGCCTATTAAGATTGCACATCAGCCGTAGGTCGTCCTCTGAGTTATGCCCTCCGCAATTTGGGTCACGAACGCCGGGCGAACATTGGGCTGAATTACTTGCTGGCCTCTATTTTGCTCTCCATATGCAGACTCAATAATGAGTAGCTCTTGGTTTGGCAATGGGGTAAATAGCTGTTCTAGTCCGGATTTTGCGAATGATGAGGCTACTAGGATGCGGTCACAAGCGACCGTTTGCAGTTCCGCTGCAGCATCACCGTGTGGCACGGACATGGCAGATATCGAGTGAGTTGCAATAAGTAGGGCAACGACTAGAGTTATAAGGCGCATCATGTGAATAGTGTAACAAATCACCTTTTGAATCTAAAGTGTTGCCAAGGCGGCCGAGGGAAGGAACTATTACCTAAGCAAACCGTCGGAGTCGAAGTGAATTGAGGATCACCGATATGCTGCTGAAAGCCATTGCCCCTGCCGCGAGCATCGGGCTGAGGAGTCCAAGTGCGGCGAGCGGAATCATCACGACGTTATAGATAAACGCCCAGAAGAGATTCCACTTAATGGTTCCAAGCGTAGCTCTTGCGAGGCGGATGGCTTGTGGAACACCACGTAGATCAGCTCGCAGTAAGGTGACTCCAGCAGTTTCGATTGCGACTTCCGTGCCGTGCCCCATCGCAATACCAAGGTCTGCTTGCGCAAGTGCTGGCGCGTCGTTTATTCCATCTCCCACCATCGCCGTAGAGCCTTTTTCCTGGTATGCCTGAACGTGCTGGGCCTTGTCTGCCGGGAGAACTCCTGCGTGCACTTTCGAGATGCCAACTTTCTGGGCAACTGCGTTCGCAGCTCGTTGATTGTCGCCGGTGACCATTACTACTTCAATGTCAGCTTGCCTAAGGAGTGAGATTGCCTCTTTGCTCGACTCACTGATAACGTCCGAAACAGCGAATACTGCGATGTTTCCTCCTGCTTTTACAACGAAGACCGTTTTGCCCTGACTCTCCAGGTTTTCAAATGCCTCAGCGATCTCAGGAGCTGTGAGTTTGCTCCCAATCACCCAGTCCGGCTTACCCACACTCACCATCAGCCCCGCTACTTCGCCTGTGACGCCCTTTCCTCCAATAGCTTCAAACGTCGTGGGCTCTTCCCACTGTAAGCCTTCGGCCTTTGCCGCCTGCAAGACGGCCCTTGCGACGGGATGCTCGCTCTTCGATTCAAGCGCGGAAGCGATTCGAAGAGCATCGGTTCGCGTCCAAGTTCCGAACGTGACAATGTCAGTGAGGCGCGGCTTGCCTTCGGTGATCGTTCCGGTTTTATCGAGCAGAACCGACCGAATGCGGCCAGCACGCTCCAGCGCCTCGCCGTCCTTAATCAAGATTCCGAGTTCCGCTCCGCGTCCTGTTCCAACCATTAAGGCGGTTGGCGTAGCTAAGCCGAGGGCGCAGGGGCAGGCGATGACAAGGACCGCCACGGCAGCGAGCAATCCCGTTTCAAGTCCCCTGCCAGAAAAGACGTATGCGAGGGCGGTCAGAACGGCGATACCAATCACGACCGGAACAAACACGGAGGAGATTCGATCAGCAAGCCCCTGGAGGGGGGCTTTTGAACCTTGAGCTCGTTGTACGAGAGACGCGATCTGGGCGAGCATCGTCTCAGAGCCAACGTGAGTAGCTCGAAACGTAAATGACCCTTGTTCATTTACCGTGCCCCCCGTAACTGAATCACCTGGAGTTTTGCGTACGGGAATCGGCTCCCCGGTCACCATGGATTCATTCACAAAAGATTCACCGGATATGACCTCTCCATCGACAGGGATTCGCCCCCCAGGCTTCACCACGACTGTCATTCCAACCAGTACCTCGGAAATCGGCACTTCGCGCTCACTTCCATCGGCATCGACAATGGTCGCTAGTTTCGGAGCGAGGTCCATGAGCTTTCGGATGGCATGTGACATCCGCGACTTAGCTTTTGCCTCCATGTATCGACCGAGCAAGATCAGAACTACGATTACCGCTCCAGTTTCAAAGTAGATGTGCTCACTTTGCTCATGCCCGGAGTAGGCAAACAGGGCATAGGTACTGTAAATCCACGCCGCACCCGTGCCCATGGCAACGAGCGTGTCCATCGTCGTGGTTCCATGCCGCGCGGCCTTTGCTGCCACAACGAAGAAACCTCGTCCGCACCAGAGGATTGCAGGTGTTCCCAACGCAAAGAGTAACCAGCTTGCCCATTCTGGCCTTGGATGCCAAAACATCGAGAGGGCGAATAACGGTGCAGTGAGAATCGCTGAGAGCCAGAGGTTCTTCTGCATCAGTTTTTTGGATTCTTCCGATTCCAACCGCAGGTGTTCTGCGTGCTCGGAAGCTGAATGCGCAGCGTGGGGGTCACTCGGGATCACTTGCGCGGAATATCCCGCTGAGTCCACGGCGGCAACCAATTCGTCGGTGGAGATAGTCGGCCCATGCAGAATAGTCGCCTCGTGCGTCGCGAAATTGACAGTTGCATCGGTGACAGAGTCTCCTTTGGCAAGGGCTCGTTCAACTCGGCGCACACATGAGGCGCAGGTCATTCCCTGGATGGACAGCCTCGTCTCTTTCAGGTGATCGGAGTGATCATTCATTCTCGTGAAGCTATGTAGCCTTCCTCATTAACTGCCGATATTGCTCTCTCAGGATCAATGCCCGTGACGGTAGCGGTTCCAGAGGCTAGATCCACGCTCACTTCAGAGGCTCCTTCGAGCGAAGCGATGGCTTCTTTCACGTGCTTCACGCAGTTTTGGCAAGTCATTCCGGACACTTTGATGGTTGTTTTCATTTTTATACTCCTATGGGTATCTACGCCTTTACGAGCCTCGACATTACATCCTCAAGCTCATCGATCATTTCTTCCCTGGTCATCGTTTTCGTCTGCTCATGCGAACTTGGGGAGCCATGATCGAGGATGCAAGTACGGATGTGTGAAGCGGCAACGGCTGCCGCAACCTGGTTCAAGGCTGAGGTGATTGCTGAAATCTGCTGAAGGACATCACTGCAGTACGCGTCTTCTGACAGCATCCGTCGAATGCCACGGACTTGCCCTTCTAGGCGAGCCAATCGGCGATCCGTTTTCGTGCGGGTTTCTGCTTCCATGACCTCACTATACTCCAGGGAGTATAGTGAGGTCAAGGCAATCGGTCAGAAGTTGACTGAGTAGCCAACAGTCAACCGGACAGGTGAGGCTTTCTCCCGCTTATCCCGGAATAGATCGGTCTGAATCCCAAAGTCAAGCACTCCCGTTGAAGACAGTTGCTTGCGCATTCCCAGTCCGACCCAGCCATTGAGATTTCCTCCCCGCTGCCGGGACTGCTCAACTCCAAACTCCGCCAGAAGCGTCTGGTCAAAGCGACGGGGATACCCGAGTGGCTTCGAGTAACCAATCACCGCTCCGAGGCTCGTCTGACGCTTTTTAGGTTCAGCCTCCGTGGAGTGAAGAACGTCGACGTTCAGGTGAATTTTGTCGAACTGCCCAACCGTTTTTGTGAGAATTCCCCGTGCGCGAAGATCAACACCTTTCCCGCCAGAGACAGGTACGCCAACATCGACACGATATCCAAATGCGGGCCTATCACCAATCTCGCGTGCGACGCCTTCGAAGTAGCTGAACTCCACGGCATTTCCAACGGCTTTGCGCGATTCCGATAAATATGAGGGCTCGAATCCAATCGAAATGTCTTTGTTCTTGGCGAACCCGTACTGGAGCTCGGATCGGAAGTTGTAGACGGGCTTCCCTCGTCGAAACGTATCAAGCCTGAATCCATTTTGAAATTCGAAGGATCGGTAGGCAATCGAGTACGCGTCTTCAAATCTCAGCGGCCGTTCCTTATCGAGATTGTTGTGATCGCTTGCCAGCGAAGCTGAAGCGATCAGAGCGCAGCATCCGAGCGTGACTAGCCGTTTCACTTTGAGCCTCCATCAGACGGCGGCGTTGCACCACCAGAGCGATAGGGGTTGGGCCGGTCAATTTTGCGATAGGTTTCTGGCGTCCCGTAGTTGAGCTTTGACCAAGCTTCCAACGACAGTGGCTTGACCTCCTTGAGGTCGGGATTGGCTTGGACGAACTTTTCGAACGCAGCATGTGAGGTGAATGCCCTCGACCAGGACGAGCACTCTGGATGCTCACCAAATACTTCGAGGAACACGACGTCCTTGATATTTGAAGTCCAGTTGCCCTCCTCATCGGAGATCATGACAAGTAGCCGATTTTCGTCTTCTGTAGCCGCGCGGATGATGGCTCTTCCAGGGGTCTCGGCAGCCATATCACGGGCGCACATCATGCACCGAACCATCATTGTCCAGCCGTTGGCAGAAACCGTAGCTCCCCAAGGGCCTTCCTCTGGCAAGGCAATCGAGCAGTGTGCACACTCGCTCATGTCCATCCAGCCCATCCCTGACATGAACATAACGTCCTCCTCACTCCCTTTCATCATTCCCATCCCGGGGGTGCTCGGTGGATGTCGGTGATCGTGCAAGGTCATCGGTTCGCCTTCTCCTGCCTTTTGACCCGCATGTGTCGTCGCCAGAACACGATAGATCGCGATTTTGATCTGATCTTCCTTCTGTTTCTCCGTCAAGCCAGGGTAGGCGAGAATGTCGTTCACGTTGTCGTGAAGCATATGGAGATTGTCGAAGGCGTTCGCAATGTAGGGAAACCGCTTTGCAAACCGGGGGCTCATTTCGGCGGTCATGGGCATGAAATCCCGGTCAGTTTTGTAAAGCTCAGAAGTTCGATACTGCTCACCCAGTACCTCGTACTGCGGAACATGATCCTTGACCGGAACGCGGTAAAGCATGTCGTAGTTGACGGTTTGTAACCAGTGATATCCCCAAAACAGTCCGTTCACCTTTGGATAGTTCTTGCGAAACGTCATGCTGTACGGGAAACTGTCGAGGTACTCCATATTCATAGGAAGACCCGTGATCGCGTATGGCTCGCTCTGATAGAACTTCCACAGTCGGTCGATCTCCATTTCTTTCTGCGCATCTGTCATCCCGGGGTGACTGAAAACGTCGATTGTCTGAAAGTGCAACGTGTGCGCCCAGTCGAAAACCTTTTCAAGGTATCCATACTTTTGGACAAATCGTGGCGAGATGGCAGCTTCGTCAACGGGCATTGAAGGCGGATGCTGAAGAACCCAGTCAATCTTCGAAAAGACCCTAGATTCCAGCTGGTTCGATTGTCCGGTGACGAGGGCCTCGTAGGCCATCGCATGACCTACTCCGGTTGCGTACATGTCCTTGGCGAAAGCGGGGATGCGGTCAATCGCCCAGTTGTACGGGCCTCGCTTGTAGAAAATCTCGTCAAGTCCACGGCTGTTCATCCAGCGCGGTAACTCAGACGGCATGGTGGGCATGGGCGATTTTGTCCCCTCCTTCATTTCCATTCCAGGCATTTGCGCCCAGGCGGTCGGAAGGAGAGCAAACGCCATTGTAAGGGCAAAAACTTGTCTCATTGTTGTTCTCATAGTGGTTTACCCCGGATCAAACCGGGGCTTGTCTGGCACTGCTTACTTCGCAGGCTTGGTCACGAGCGCGATGAACTCGGAGAGGCTGAGAGCCTTTGCGTCCGCAACCTTGTTGTCTTTCACGTACTTATCGAACGCTGCTTTCGAGCTAAACGCCCGGGAGAGTTCCGCGCACTCCGAATGCTTCTTGAACGTATTCAAGAACACTGCGCCCTCCGGCCCAGTCCACTTGCCATCCGTTCGCTTGAGTACGACCGGCTCGCCGACTTTTTCACTCGGCGAGTAGACGACCAGATCGCCTTTGTATCGCTTCTGATCCTTGATCACGCAGTAGAGGCAGCGGTACTCGATCCGCTTGTTTCCAACCTTAACGACAACTTCGTTGTCTTGGGTTTTCATGTTTTGAACAAGCTTGAGCTTGCAGTAGGGGCAATCCGCTTCGTGAGCGGACGCAATTGACGTCATTCCGAGCAGGCCGAATACGGCGAGGGCGGCAATGGTTTTTGAGAAAAGTTGAGTATTCATTTGTTTGTATTCCCTTGTCACTTGACGACGACTTTTCCTTGGATCATGTCCATGGAGCAAGCAAACTTAACTTCGCCAGCTTCCTTTGGGGTGAACTTGAAGACCACCGTTTTGCCTTCCTTCACAGACTGCTTTTGCTTGAGCGACTTGAACTCGACCGTAGAACCGCAACCCATGTTCTTCCCACCCTTGAAGGTGAGGGCGACAGGTTTGCCCTTCTTGACCGAGATCAGGGCAGGACTGTACTTGCCGTCGGCGATGGTTACGGTCAGCGTCTGAACTCCTTTGACGTCCTTAGCAGGAACAGGCTTGTCGTTCTTTGTCTGGCTGTGCTGCGCGGACATGCCGGAGCAGCAGGATTCGTCTGGTGCGCCCCCGAGAGCGGAAGCGATTGAAGCAACTCCGAGAGCTGCGATTGCGAGTGAGATAAGTGTTTTTGTTTTCATTGTTTTCTCTTAAGTTAGTTTCCGTAGACCAAGAGGCCTCCGAAGTGTCCTGCACTAGCCACAGCAGCCGTGGCCGCAATGAGCAATGCGATGTAGATAGTTGATGTATGGGCCTCGCGCCTCCGCCACAGAACCAAGCCCGTCATTAGCAGGGTTGACGCTGTAGCGAGCACGAAGTGGATGAGGGCATTTCCGGTCCAACTAAATCCAACCCGGTAGAACGCGAGTAGACCAGTTGGAACGGCGAACCACGCACTGATTGCCCCGAACAGCAGACATAGCCATGCGCTCTTACGCAGGTCATTCGACCTTTTTCGAATCCCGACAAGTTCCAACACAGCTCCGAAAATGAACAGTGCAATAGGGAAGTGAATTACGAGCGGGTGCATCGAGTGCTTTGGGAGGAGCTGGTCGAGAATGCTCGCCTTAGCTTTACCTTCACTCTTTGCCCTATCTTTCAGTGTGCCGGGCACTCCTTCCGGGTGACTTTTTGGATCACCCGGCAAGGTATCTGCCTTCCACTCTTGCTCGTTGGTCCACCCGTCGTTATCAGAGTCTTTGGCGGCAACTGATAGAATAATCAGACTGTCCAATCGGCTCTTTTGGCTTGCGCGGAGGGTAACCTTAAGGTCCTTCCCGAACGGGTTATGTTCAGGTGGTTCGGTGTGGCACGTCATGCACGAGTTACGCGAGATCCGAGATGACTCCTTCATCCGCGTAACTTCGTGGAACTTCTCCATGTCCTCCGGAGTGGCGAACACACTCGCCGTAGAGCACGCGAAGACGAGCAAGGAAAGTGCGACTCTCATCGCCGTTTACCTTCGCACGCTGATCGCGAGCCGCAACCGCAGTCTGCTGACTTGAACTTACGGAATGTAAGCCAAAGGTAGATGCCAGCACCCACGGAGATGAGGATAGCCGTGCCCACCGATTCCATTACTTCACCTCAACCGCGAACGGCAGTGTGCGAATAGCACCCTGCCAGTCGAACTGGGCGTACACCTTGTAGGTTCCGACTTTCGGAAAGCGGCCTGTGAATCGGACGATGCCCTGCTTCACCAAGGCTGCGTTCTCTTCGTCCTCGGCAGGATGGCTGTGGACCACCGTCATTCCGTCTTGGTGGAAGATCATCATGTGGCCGGCTGCCCCAAGCCACTTCACAGTGTCCCCTGCCGGTTGCCCCGTTTTGGCGTCGAACAACTTGACCTGAATCGTCGCTTTCCGGCCAATTTCAATCGGCTCTAGGGTTGAAAGGAGACCTTTAAGGTTGCCATCAATCCCAGTTCTACTGAGAGAAAGTTTGGTGTCCCAGGTTGGCTTCGGTCCTGCTACCTTAACCGACGAGATAAGCACCCGAGAGCCTTTTCCGCTTGGTGCAACGTCGCCATACACCCAATAGTCCGTTCCTGCCGGGAAGGTGATCGGAATCGACCATGTCCCGTCGGGAGCCATCTCTGGGTGCTCGTGGAGGAACCAGTTCAGGTCTTTGCTGGCGATAAGTAAGTGGAAGAACTTTTCGTGAGCCAGATCGAACTTGGTTTGAACCGCCCCTGTTTTGGAGTCCACTACTTGGAGTTTAAGGGTTGTTGGCGTTCCTGCTTTTGCGGTTTTCGGCCAGTCAACGACCTTGAGCTGGTACGGTTGCACCCGCGCCGCACTGGCCGGTCGCTCATCTTTGACGTCCACCTTGAATGTAATCTTTTTCGGGGTATCTCCGGGGATACCTAGCGTCAAATCGATCTGATAGTCCCCTCCATGTGGGAAGAATAGTTCGATCCCGTAGTCGCCCGGAACTCCTTCTCGGTGCACATTCGGCCTTGCCTCAGGCATGCCTTGCATGCTCGGCATGGTCATGACCGCGGTCGCTTCGATGCCTCCAACACCCTTGAACCCTTCCTCGACAGCATCTTTCTGGGTGGTGTCCACGACTCGGAATTCGACATCGACTTCCTCACCCGCGAATAATCCCTCTTCAGGCATTCGCAGTTCGGCTTGGTACTTCCCAAAAGTAACCTTCGTGACCTCTGATCCGACATTTTCAGTCGGATGATGCTGCGATTTAGTCGCGAGCACACTCGCGGGCTTAATGTGTGCCGATATTCCAGGGACCAAGTACTTGCTTGGGTCCTTTTCGAATGGACCACCACAGCCTGCACAGCACATGTACCAGCGCACTCCGTCGTGGTCCACATAGTCGCTCGCCTTGGAGTAGGAAGCGACGACCTCTTTCCCTACCGGGCAGTACAGGGCTTCCTTTGATGGAACAGAAGCGTATCGGTTTGGATTTGCGAGGAACGTTTTCTTGGACTCTTCGGAGGCAAACGGGTAGCGTATTCCCCCGAAATCAGCCGAAGCTTTGGCTTTCAGCGAGTCCAGCCTAACCCGCGAAACCGGGTCGAATAGGAACTCACCAACGGTGTTCCCGGCCTTGGTCTGAGTCTCTATAAACTTGGTCGGGGATTTGGCGAAGTTACCCTCGCATCCAGGGCAGCAGAACGAGAATTTCGATCCTGCGTATTCGACGAATGATGAATTTTTGGCAACGGGGCCGCCCATGACAGGGCACTTCATATCTTGTGCCTGCCCAAGCAGAACCGCCGCAATGACGATTGTGTTTAGCATTGAATTTCCTATGTTCGGTCGGGACTTGCGTCAAATGACAAAACCCGAGACTCACCCCGAAGGAGAGCTCAGGCTTTACGCAAGGAACATAGGAGGGGCGCGTCCAAAGCAGACGCAATGAGGCCGCGAAATCGGAGGGCCTGAGTCAGAGCCGAGTATTCCAGGTTGTCGGTCTTGAACCTCGAAAGCAACTACGAGAGGTGATTCTGAGGGCAGCGCGACATCGACTTGGCTTAGCTGGGTCTGACTCGTCGATGGGAGTGCAACTGTAGGAGGATCAGGGTTCGTGGGTGCTGAAATTTCACACCCGCAATTCTTGTCCTTCGCTTGGGAGATCGACTCCGGCTGAGGCTCCGTTTTGCACGGATGAGACTCCTGCTTGGTTCCACAGTGCGAGGCTGGAGCGACTGGAGCCTTCGCATCCTCGCTTGGAGCCGACTTTCCGGTGCAGCATGGCATCGAACAGTCGGCATGCTGGAACAGCGAGGCAATCGCATTCGCGGGCAGTTGCGCCAGCACGAATACGAAGAGAGCCAGCATATTCAGCACAGCCTGTTTTCCTCGCATAGAAACCTGAACGTAGTATGCCCCAAAATGGTTCCATCATAACCCCGCCTCGTCTTGTCAATCTCGGAGCTCGGCACTTTTTCGAGTGCACCAGCGTCATAATAAGTCACACGTGGATTTCTTCGGCGCAATGAGAACGGTTTTGGGGCGAGCGGTGCTCGCGCTTGTTCTCGTGCTGACTCAGATGCACTTTTGTGAGTCCGTTTACGTCCGCGCCAACGGAATCGAGTGCCTGGAGTGTAGAGAACTCCCATTGCACGGCGACGATTCAGCGATCGGTGAAAGTCACGGCGATTGCCATGACTGTTGTGAAATCACGGCATGCGAAACTCCCAGCGGAGTTGAAATCCCTACGAGCCCTCCGCAATTCACCTACGACTTCATGATCCTGCCGGAGCCGCTGGCTCTGCCTGATCTTCACGCGCTTCCACCAATGAGGCAGCGTTTCCAGTTCACAGCGGCTGCTCCTACCAATGGCCCACCCATTGTTCAGCTCAGCCGTGGTCCCCCTTGTTCCTGCTTCTTTCAGCCATCTGCTGGAAACAGGATCGAACCGCTCGTTTAGCCCTCTGATCTTTGCTCCAGCCTTGACGTGCACTGGAGCAATTCTTGAACAGATCACTTATCATTCCCGTCCTCTTGGCGACTACCGTCTGCCAAGCGCAAACACAAATTTCAGCAACTGACGCCCTGAAACTGGCGTCTCAGAATCGACCGTCGCTTATTGCATCACGGCTAGCCGTGGAGCAAGTACGCGCATCATCCCGTGCCCTTTCTGCGAAACCTCCGCTAACTCTTGCACTCGGGGCGAGCACTCGAAACGATGTAGGAGCCACCGACCAAGACCTCGCCTTGAGCCAAGGAATTGACTTGTTCGGGCGAACTCGCTCGTTGGCGAGTCTCGGAGCAAGCGATGTACTTCTAGCTCAGGCACGGTATCTAAATGAGGCATTGGGGCTACAAACTGACATCCTCAATGCGTTTGCCAACTCAGTATCCAGTCGTCATCGAAACGAGGTAGCGGCGGAACTTTTAGGTATCGCAGAAGGGCTTTTGAAGGCAACGCAGCGAAGGTTCGACGAGGGAAAAGTCGCGGAACTACAAGTGACTCGTGCCTCCATCGAGTTTCAACGCGCCAAACAGATCGCTGAACTAAGTGCGGCAGATTACCGAGCCTCGACGTTTCGACTTGCCGGACTTCTCGGCATCTCTGCCGAAGGCCTTCAAGTTGAATCGGATTCTGCAATTGAGCCAGTCAAATCTCCAGGCGTAGCGGAACGTCCAGATGTCCTCACACTCCAAGCCGAAGTAACTCGGGCAAAGGCCGAGGCCACTGTCGCCCGAACGGCTTCTCGCCCAGAGTTTAGCGTTCAGCTTGTTCGATCTCCGTGGTCGAATGATCCGGGGCAATTCGTAGGACGAGCGCAATTTTCGTTTTCGCTGTGGGATCATGGTAGGGCGAGGAATGAGGTCAAGGCAGCCAACCTCAAAGCGCAAGCCGCTTCCAAAGCTCTAGAGGATCGTATTGCAGTCGCCACTCTAGAACTTGCAGCCGTTCAGGTTGAAATCAATTCACGCGTTGATAGGATTGCAAGCTATGAAGCCATATTAGTCTCGGCGAAAGACCTGGTCGCGAAATCACAAAAAGGATTTTCGGAAGGATTCGGGACGCAAATCGACGTGCTGGAGGCATCTCGTGCGCTGCGAGAAATAGAGCAGGAGCTTGTCGAAGCCCGACTACAACTGTCCTTGGCTGTTGTTAAGCAGTATGAGGCTTCTGGGTTCGTCGCGGAGGTGCTGAAATGAGGAAGTACCTCGCGTTGATCTTGGTGGGTGCAATTCTCGTTGGATGTGGAAGCTCGGGTGGACCAAAGACCGATGATCATGGACACGAAGAGGAATCCGGCCATTCAAGCGAAGAGACTGGACACAAAGAAGGCGAAGTCAAACTTACTGTGGAGGGCAAAAAAATTGCGGGAATCGAAACGACCGTTGTGAGAGTCGAGGACTTCCAGCAGCTTCTCCAAGTGCCTGGAACTGTTTCCAGTACCGATAAAGGCAAGGCGGTGGTGACTCCGCCCGTATCAGGAAGAGTTGTTTCAATCTCAGCTCGACTGGGAGATACCGTGCGACAGGGTCAAACGCTGGCGGTCATTGAGTCGCCGGAACTCTCCCAAGCGTGGTCAACTATCGCCGATGCGACGAGGCTTCGCGATGCCGCAAGGTCCGATGTTCAGCAAGCCCGGTCCGAAGTCGATCTATCCATGGCAAAGGTGAGCGCGGCGCGTAAGAACCTGGCTCAGCAACGTGAGTTGGCAAAAGCAGGAGCCTTTAGCCAGGCTCCAGTCCAGCAAGCTCAGAACGAGCTGAACGATGCGCAAAGCGAGCTGCTGAGCGTTCAGAAGGAACAGGCCTCTCACGCCGAGCAGGTGCGAAGGCTTGAAAATCTCTATCGAGACGGGATCGTCTCAAAATCAGAACTGGAAGCGGCTCGTCTTGAACTCCAGCAAGATCAGATTCGACTGGATCGCGCCAAAGCTCGGATCGAGATTGCGAGGGCAACCTACGAACGGGAAAAGAACATTGCTTCGCGAGGACTCCTCAACGCGAAGGAACTTCAATCGGCAGAGGCCGATGTCAAATCAAGTGAACTTGAGCTTGAACGTTCAAGAATCCGAGTTCGAGCGGCAGAATCTGCTCTTGCCAATGCGAACCGAGCAATTGCAAATGCCCAGGCGGTGTACCGATCTAACTCGGGGACTGGATCAACTTCGGTTGGCAGAGTCTCGCTCGTGGCTCCCCTGTCGGGAATAGTCACGCATCTCGATGTGACGAGAGGTCAAGCCGTAGACCGAACTCAAGTTCTCATGGAAATCGAGAACCTCCGTTCAGTGTGGGTGACGGCAAATGTTCCCGAGCGGGATGCGGAGAAGGTTCGGAAGGGAGCCTTTGTTTCCATCCAGGTGGCTTCGCTTCCGGATCGAGAGTTCGAAGGGGTTGTACAAGTTGTTGGCACGAGAGTTGATCCGAAAACAAGGTCGATTCCCGTTCAGTGCTTAGTGACGGAAACTCAGGGGCAGCTGAAACCGGACATGTTCGGAAAGGTTTTCATCGGCATCGGCGAAGCCCGTCCGAGCCTGGTTATCCCGAAATCAGCTCTTGTTTTCGAGGGAGGAAAATCGTTTGTGTTTGCCAAACACGGCGACGCTTTTGAAAAGCACGAAGTCGTTCTAGGAGACCAGGACGCGAATAGAGTTGTCGTTCTATCTGGAATCGAGGAAGGCGAAACTATTGCTTCCAAGGGAGCATTCATTCTTGCCAGCGAGCAAAAGAAGGGCGAACTCAAGGGGCACGAACACTAATGCTGGAACGTGCACTTGAATTCAGCCTGAAGCAACGATTCGTCGTTGTCGTCGGGGCAATCTTGCTCGTGATCCTTGGGGTGCTCGCATGGCCGCAAGTCAATCTTGACGCGGTTCCGGATATCACAACGAACCAAATCTCGATCAACACCGAGACGGGAGGAATGAGTCCAGAGGAGGTTGAAAAGCTCGTCACCTTCCCAATCGAAACGGCCATGGGAGGGATCCCGGGAGTAGAGCAGGTTCGTAGCCTGAGTCAGTTCGGCCTGTCCCAAGTCAACGTGACCTTCCGCGATGACAAGGACATCTACTTTGCTCGGCAGTTGGTCGGAGAACGACTGAACGGGGTTAAGGATGAGCTTCCCGACGGTGTAGGTTCTCCCACGATGGGACCGGTTTCCACCGGACTAGGCGACATCTATATGTACGCCTTGGAATCTCCCAAGCGAACTCCCGCGCAGCTTCGAGAGCTTCAGGACTGGGTTATTGCGCCACAGCTTCGCACCGTTCCTGGGGTCGCAGAAGTCAATGCAACAGACGGGAGCGTGAAGCAGTATCAAGTCGTGGTTTCACCCCAGGCCATACTCGCCCGTGGGGTAGCGGTCGACGATGTGGTTCTCGCTCTGCAAGAAAACAACGAGAACGCAGGTGGGGGCTTGTTGGAGCGCAACGGCGAACGGGTTCTCATCCGGAGTGTCGGGCTCGCTCAGACAACGAAGGATATTGAGCAGATCGTGGTGAAGTCCGAGGATGGGATTCCCATCCTTATTCGAGATGTTGCCAGTGTCGAGCTTGGCGTTCCGGTGTTAACCGGTATCTCGACGAAGGACGGGAAGGAGAGCCTCATGGTCATCGTCATGATGCTTAAGGGAGCCAATGGCCAAACCGTGGCGAACGCGGTCAACGAGCGTGTAGCCGAGATCAAGGCTCAACTTCCAAGTGATGTGACCCTCACCACGACCTATGATCGAGCCGAGTTTGTAGGGGAAGTGCTACACACGGTCCAAAAGAGTCTGCTTGAGGGGGCAGCCTTGGTGATCATCATTTTGGTGCTTCTCCTTGGCAACTTCCGAGGGGCAATCATTGCGGCAGTCGCCATTCCCGTTGCAATGCTCTTCGCGGTCTTGGGTATGAGACAGTTCGGAATCAGCGGCAACCTGATGAGCCTCGGCGCGATTGACTTTGGAATCATCGTCGATGGCGCGGTCATCATGGTTGAGAACTGCGTCCGGCGGCTTTCTGAAGCCCGAACGCTCCTGGGTCGAACATTGACCAAGGAAGAGCACGCGGGAGTGATCAAACAGGCCACATCCGAAGTTCGGAAGGTGACCCAGTTTGGTGAGATGATCATCATCGCAACCTTTATCCCGATCCTCGCCCTTGAAGGGGTGGAGGGAAAAATGTTCAAGCCAATGGCTTTGGTGTTCATCCTTGCTCTGGTTGGAGCATTGATCCTTTCGCTTACGTTGATTCCGACTCTGTGCTCGCTATTCCTGAGCAGAGACACTCAGGAGAAACACAGCCGACTGCTTGGCTTCTTCGAGAAGTTGTACACACCAGCACTCGGATTCGCTCTCAAGCGAAGGTGGTTCGTTGTTGGCTCTGCGGCAGGGTTACTTGTGGTTTGCGGATTCCTCTTTACGAGACTTGGGTCCGAGTTTGTTCCTAAGCTGGATGAGGGTTCGCTGGTTATTCAGCCAGTGCGGGTTCGCACCGTGGACATGGAGCAGACCGTGAAGCTCGTGACGGCATATGAGAAGAAGGTCCTGGAGGTCCCCGAGGTTCTGACGGTCGTCACCCGAACCGGAACGCCAGAGATTGCCACGGACCCAATGCCTTTGAGTCTGTCGGACAGCTTCCTGACGATGAAACCTAAGTCGCAGTGGCGAAAAGGAATGACCAAGGAAAAATTGATCGCTGAACTCGACGCAAAGATTAAGGAAGTCCCGGGGCAGGGATACAATTTTAGTCAGCCGATTGAACTCAGGTTTGCCGAAATTGTGTCTGGCGTTAAAGCCGACGTAGGGATCAAGGTGTTTGGCGAGGACCTTGCGGAACTGAAACGCAAAGCCGACGAGGTTGCGGCCTTAATGCGAGAAGTTCCGGGCGCAACAGACATCGAAGTTGAGCAGGTGGATGACGTGCCCGTCTTCCAGATCGATATAGATCGTGAAGCGATTGCGCGGATGGGAATCAATATTTCCGATATCCAGCACATCGTTTCGGTCGCTCTCGGTGGCGAAGAAGTTGGTCAAATCGTTGAAGGAGACCGGAGGTTTGGCCTAGCAGTTCGATTGCCAGAGGAGATTCGGAACGACCCAGAAGCGATTAAGTCGCTCATGGTCGAGACACCTATGGGCGGATCGGTTCCGCTGTCGAGCCTAGCCTCGATTGGTGACCGTGTCGCTCCTGCCCAAATCTCTCGGGAAATGGGCAAACGTCGGGTTGTGGTGACCCTAAACGTTCGCGGCCGTGACCTTGGTTCCTTCATCAAAGATGCCCAGCGGGTTGTGAAGTCTGAGCTCAAACTTGACGAGGGGTACTACCTCAAATGGGGTGGTCAATTCGAGAATCTGCAACGGGCATCTCAAAGGCTTACCATCGTGGTTCCGGTTGCTCTAGGCTTGATCTTCCTGCTGCTCTTCTCGACGTTCGGCTCGGTTCGACAAGCTGCCCTGATCTTCACCGGCGTACCGCTCGCGGTGACGGGAGGGATCATTGCGCTCTTCCTGCGCGGAATGCCGTTCAGCATTACAGCAGGAGTCGGATTTATTGCCCTCTCAGGGGTTGCCGTTCTGAACGGGGTAGTCATGGTCTCGGCGATCAATCGCTTGCGGGAGCATTCGGGCAAGTCTGTGATGGACGCGGTTCGCGAAGGTGCATCGCAACGGCTTCGACCTGTCCTCATGACAGCACTTGTTGCGGCCCTTGGGTTCATCCCGATGGCTCTCAACACAGGAGTTGGCGCGGAAGTCCAGAGGCCGCTGGCGACCGTGGTGATTGGCGGCATCCTATCGGCGACGCTTCTGACCCTTATCATCCTACCCGCGTTGTATACGTGGTTCGAGACTGACAAAAATCCAATTGAGGAAGTCTGAACCTGGCAAAAGTCATTCAACAACAAAGGAAACAAACATGAACAAGCAGTCAAATCGCATCATACTTATCGGCATCGCAGCTATGTCCACATTAACGGCACACTCCCAAACAAAAGTGACTTCCAAGTCGCTTGGGATTTTTGAACTGACCAGTTATGAGCGGAAGGAGGTGTTCGCAGGAAAGCTCGGAAACCGGGTATCAGAGAAGCTGATCCTTAAGCAATCGGGAAAGCAATACACGCTAACCTTCGCCGCATTTCACACACGCATAGCAGGGCAGACGGTCAGGCCGTTTTGTCCGGGCTGCCCACTGGAGGTCAAGCGAGGCAAGATTAAGGGAAACACAATCGTTGCTGAGCGCAAAGATGTCGTTCAGCTTCATGAAAAAGACTCGAAAGGGCACTCTGCCGGAAAGCAATGATTTCCCAATTCCGCATCGACGGGATGGATTGTTCGTCCGAAGAGCAAGTCATTAGGAATCACCTTGGCAAAAAAGCTGAGATTGAGGGCCTGGAATTCGATCTGGTCAACCGAACCCTCACGGTTAACCATCGCTACGCGTCCGAAGAGCCAATTCGGTCAATGCTCAAAGCAATCGGCCTTCCAGCAGATGCTGAGTGTACTGTTGGATGTGAGCACGAACAAAAGGGGTTAGAACGGTCTGACCTCTTCCTTGGTGTTGGTTTGGCTCTCGCCATTTTGGCCGAGGTAGTTGCATTTACGACGGGCAACGAGCGTTCCCTTCCCGTCTTGGGGATGGCCCTCGGGGCGATAGCCCTCGGTGGGATAACAACATTCAAAAAAGGGCTGGTTGCTATCAAGACGGTAACGCTAAACATCAATTTATTGATGTGCATCGCGGTCATCGGGGCTTTTGCAATTGGCTCCTATCCGGAGGCCGCAATGGTCACAGTGCTCTTCGCGATTGCCGAGCGGATCGAGTCCTTCGCCCTTGATCGTGCGCGGAACGCAGTGAGATCGCTCATGACACTCGCACCTGAAACGGCACTTCTGAGCCGTGAAAACACGTGGGCGGAAGTACAAGCATCTGAAGTCCTTGTTGGAGAAATGGTTCGAGTGCGCCCTGGAGATCGGATTCCACTTGACGGTATTGTGCTCTCTGGACAAAGCACCGTAAACCAAGCTCCTATCACTGGAGAAAGCGTTCCGGTCTCTAAAGTAGCCGGTGACACTCTGTTTGCAGGAACGATCAATGGTGAAGGCGTACTTGAGTTCAAAGTCTCTGGGATCAAAGGAAACACAACTCTTGATCGCATCATCAAGACAGTTCAAGAAGCCCAGGGCTCTCGCGCTCCAACGCAGCGATTCATAGACTCGTTCGCGCGTTACTACACGCCCGCTGTGGTCGTTATTGCCTTGCTTGTAGCGGTTACGCCAACCTTATTTGGGCAGCCGTTCTTGCCCTGGCTGTATAAAGCGTTGGTACTGCTAGTCATTGCATGCCCTTGTGCTCTCGTCATTTCGACACCAGTGACGGTGGTTAGCGGCTTAGCTGCGGCAGCCAAGCTGGGCATCTTGATCAAAGGTGGTGCTCACCTGGAGTCAGGAAGAAAGTTGACCCTCATCGCTCTCGACAAAACTGGAACTCTTACTCACGGAGAACCCAAAGTCACAAAGGTGGTTGCGCTCCACGATCATCATGAGGATTTGGTGAAGCAACTAGCTGCATCACTGGATTCGACGAGTGCTCACCCAATTGCAAAAGCAATTATTGCTTCCTGGAGCGGTTCGCTTATCAAGATCGATAACTTTGAGTCGTTGACCGGACGCGGCGTTACAGGCATTTTCGAGGGGAATGTCTTTTACCTCGGCAACCATAGACTCATCGAAGAGAAAGGAATCTGTTGCGACCATGTTCATGACGCAATAGAGCCTATCGAAAAAGCTGGGCAGTCCCTTGTCCTTCTAGCCAATGCCAAAGAAGTGATGGGTGTTTTCGCAGTTTCGGATACCGTTCGCAACGATAGTACCGAGGCTGTCCGGAGACTCCATGACCTGGGTCTGAAAGTAGTGATGCTCACTGGTGACAATCAAGCAACTGCCCAATCTATCGGCAGGCAGGTAGGTATCGATGTGATCAAGTTTGAGATGCTTCCTGAACACAAACTGGAGGTCGTGCGTCAGGCAGAAGCCTCCGGAGAGCATGTTGGGATGGTTGGTGACGGTGTCAATGATGCGCCTGCGCTCGCTGCGTCTACAGTTGGCTTCGCGATGGGAGCAGCTGGGACCGACACTGCAATAGAAACAGCGGATGTTGCTCTCATGGACGATGATCTCCGTAAACTTCCCGAATACATAGTACTCAGCCGCAAGACATCGACGATTTTGAAGCAGAACATCACCTTCGCGCTTATGGTCAAGTTCGCCTTTTTTGCGCTGGCCCTATCTGGAACGGCAACACTTTGGATGGCGGTGTTTGCTGATTTGGGAGCAAGCTTGATCGTGGTTGCGAACGGCCTTCGCCTCCGTCGTCTATCCAACCTGGCGGATTAACCATTATGCTTAGCGTCCCCAGAGAGATTCGACCTTCCGACTCAGTCACTAGGATTAAAGAAAACCCTTCAAAGATTTCTTGAATTGGGACTACAGGCGGCTCAGATTAGTGTCAGAAAATCCACTAGATAAACGTAACTTACTTAGAGACTAAGCTCATGTTCCAGATAGATCTTCCAATTGGTCTATCCCAACGGTCCTTCAAACAACCTGGCACGGTCCCATAACCTGGTCGCTCAGATTGGATCACAGCGAGCCCATGCTCAGTCGAAAGGGCAAATACCCACTGAATACTCGGGACCAGTTTAGCCGTACCTCAATTACTGGCAAAATGCGGAGTTGCTCGATCCTGCCCGCATCCACCATGTACACGGAGCGGGACACATGGTGGTTCTAGCTCAGGAAAAACGAAAATGAAAACGAAACAACTCCTTTTCTTCGCCATTGGCCTCGGTTTGGCCCAGACCGCATTTTCGCAAGCGAACGAAGTTCTCATCCACGTTCGCCCGTTCATGAGCTACAAAGTGGAAATATTTTACCGAGGTGAGCCGCACCCGATTCGAACCGTGCACTTCAACTCCTGGTTCAACTACCAGTATTGGTTCAAGCACTCGGTCGAAGGCTTCAGGTCAACCTTCTATCGGGTGACCGGGGCCGGTCGAGTTGATCAGACGGACTCGATGAGAAATCTCATGGGAATTGGCAAGGTAACCCTCCGTGCAGGGCAGCCCTTCCTCGACCCGAGACTAAGTGGAGATATCACGTGGAGTTGGTAGGTCGTACCTGATCCGCGTTCACAAGGCCAGCTGTTCATAGCTGGCCTCGTTGTTTCGCCCAGTCAGAGTTTTCAGGAAAATTCGATGGTGCGTGTATTCACTTTCCGGACTGTCTCCCGATGCGTGTCCGTTCCATACTTGATTCCCAGTGCCCGCCGTTCGGAAGTGGTCGTACGCTTTTCTTCTTGCACTTGAGTAAGGGTGAGCCGCTTCTTTCCCGCATGCATTGCAAGAAGGAGTCCACACAGCTCAGGGCTGGTTTTGGCGAGCGTGACGATTGCTTCAGCCAAGGCATTTTGCGCTTCGGCAGGTCTGCCCTGGGCTGTGAGGTTTTCCGCTTTTGACAATTGGTAGCGAACAGATGCTGGAAGGGATGTTAGTTCTTTCATGATTGGTTTCCTAGAAATGGGTCAGCTCCAATTCGAGGCGGCTTTCACCCCAAACTGGTCGAAGGTCAAAACGTCGTTCACAAGAGGCGATCCCTCCGTGACGATTCGAGCCAGGTGCTTGGCTCTCAAGGTTCCCGTGGTGAGGGTGAGAAGGCGGAAACTTGGTTCACCCCAGGCTCGCGTACACTCGCCAGTAGCGATAAATGCTTCGTAGGCACGAAGTTTCTCCGCAAACTTGGCTGGGTTCACGTGGCCGAGGTCAACTTCAACGGCAAGGAGACCTTTACCGGGAAACATCGCTAAACCATCCGGGCGCACCTCATGAGTTTTGCCGCCGCTGACAAACAGCGTCTTAAGCTGTTGCTCAAACCTCCAGGCGGAGGCTCCTTTTTGCGCCAGGGAGATTCTCGTGTTGGTGACGCTGAGCGCGTGTTGCAAAAATCGTGGAGAGCCAGATCGTGCGGCTAGCAACGGACCGATTCTCAACCCAACCACCTCAGAAGCAGATGGCGACGCCATGTAGAGGCTTTGAGCAAAGAACGGTGTTTCGAGCCGTTTCACCAAGCCTGCTTCGATGAGACCCCGAATGCGGGTGTTAAGCCTCGTGACCGTCGAGAAATACCCTAGTTGAAGCAGCTGATCCCGACTTAGGACGTGACTAAGTGCCAAATCCTTCAGGACGTGAACATCCCGCTCCGTCAGCTGCATAGCCAATCCTCCAGTGGTTGGTGCTTCGCCCCACTCGCGAGAAAGGGCTTAGGCTCGGTAGGGAGGTGGACATTCACCAATTGAGGTTCGTCAAACGGATCGTCTTCATGATCGAAATCGCACACCTCAACATGGCTTCGGGTGTCAAGGATCGCTTGCCGAAACTCGCGTCCCTCCGGACTCAGCCAGCCGGTTGAGTGCAGGAGCGGCTCGTTGACCTCGATAAGGACTTCGCCCTGACCACGTACCCACATCAAGGCTTCACCCGTAGCCAGATTGTTTAGATCGTAGAGCTTCGGATCACCTGTGAGGTCCTTGCAAAGGGTTTGGCTATCCTCGCGTCCAGCCCTGAACGCAAACTTAACGCCGACATTTCCGAGGATCATAGAGCGAATTCGTGGAGTGAGCTGAGCGAGTGTTTGGTGGGCAAGGACGAGCGAAGCGGCAAACCGACGGCCCTCGGCAAGTAAGGAATCAAACTCCTTAAGCACGAAATTCTCGAATTCATCAACGTAGATGCGGACGGGATTCCTGTCACGCTCAGGTATCTGCACACGGGCAAAAATCTCTCGCGTGACGGAGGCCAAGATCATGTTTCCCATCATCTTTGCTGCCCCATGCAACTCGTCGATCGCAAGCGAAATCAAGGTGATACTTCCCGGCGTATTCAACTGCTTCCCGAGGTCAATCGGATTGGGGTGTCCGAGAACTTTGCGGAGAGCCGGGGTTGAGGTGAGGATGCTGAGCTTGTTCAAAACAGGCATAGCTAGCGCGTGCTGTTTTTCAATTGAGAGCGCATTGAACCGCTCCCAAAAGCCCGTCACGGGTGAAGCTTCAGCCTTGGCAAGGCATTGAAGGCGAAATGAAGCGTCATAGAACAGCTGATCCAACCGCGTGATCGGCTCGCCAACTTCAGCAAAGAGCATGAGGGCGAACCGGAGCGATTCGGCTAGCTGAATGCCCCAACTGTCAGATTCGTTTGCCACGGCATCGAGCACGCCTAGGGCTCTAAAATACGGCTCACCGGGGCCATAAAGCGGATCGAAGCCGTGCGGATTCTGCTTTTCTCGAAGGTCAATCAGTGTCACGAGTGAGGGATCAACACGACCAGCTGCGAGTTCGAGCACCGCATCAACCAGGTCTCCGCGGGAGTCGAATGCGACAATGGAATGACTCCGCTCGATATCTTGCGCCTGCATGTGGTGTAGGAGGTTTGTTTTTCCAGCCCCAGTCGCGCCGATGGCGTACACGTGTGTCTTTTGAACCTGCGGGGGCAACTCGATCAGATGCTCAAGCGGGTCGTTGGACTCCAAATGCCAATCTTTCTTAACCCCAATCCACTGGGGAATCATCGTTGCGTGGTTTTTCATGGTGCGGTAACTTCTCCTACATAGGAGCGTGTCAGACAAGGGATGCCGCACGAAGACGCAGAACTCGATTATTTAGCCGGAACTCAACCGTATGAAAATCCGGCTTCGTTCGAGCGCGTTGTGAAAGAGGCATTCCTGCTCGAACTCGACTGCTCGCAGAACCAGGACATCGCGGACGTGCTCGGCGTGGACAAGAGCAGAATCTCACAAATCTTCGGTAGCCCAAGCAATCTGAAGCCGGAAACCATCCAGAAGCTACTAGATCACCTCAAGAGCAAGGAGCACAAGCGGATGATCGTTGAAGCATGGATGCGCGAGTGCTTTGGAGACGAAATCTTGCATCAGACGGGTCAGCCGACGGTTGGGAAGCGGATTACCGAGAAGACGATCCGACGGATTGATCGGCAGATTCGAGAGTCCCGGCTCAGCCTTGCGGCTAACACAGCGATTGAGGCGGTGGAGAGAACCGAGGATGCGGTTATGCGGGAGCGACTTCTGGACCGGGCCTTCTTCGCGAGACAACGTCTGGATCAGCCAGGGCAAGCAATGCAGATCGCCCGAAGAATCATTGAAGCGGCACTAGACCGGAAAGACTACGCACGCGCTGCGGCAGGCTACTGCATGGCTGGACGTGTGCTCCGGGGTATGGCAGATTCACGGGAACGGGAGACGTTGCACTTACTAGATCGTTCCGAGGCACTTCTTTCGCTGGCTGGACCGCCGCCTCAAACACCCCCGCCTTATGTTCTGGTCAGTGTCGAAGTGTTGCAAATCGAACGAATCAACTTGGCAATAACGCTACTTGAAAGGAAGGAGGTTGTGACGCCAGACAAAGTTGTGCAGGGCTACTTAGTGACGGTGGTCAGCCACCTCAAGGCTGCGAAGTTCTATCAAACTCGGTCTAGGTTGCTTCAACTCCAAGCCAGAATCCACCTCAGGCTTGGAGAAGCGTTCCAAGCCCAGGAGTGCCTCGAAAAGTCGTTTAACGCGGGGGACATTAAGAATCTGAACAGCTACGAAGTATCCGGCGTCGTGAATGGAAGAATTCTTGCTCACACAGAAGGACCTGAGGGTGCCATCGAGTATTTGGAGAAGGTCATTGAAAACTGCATCAACTCTCACGACTACTACCATCAGCGGTTAGCAGAATATGACTTGGCTCGATTAGAGAGACAACTCATGGTCGAGCTTCGGTTGGACTAGCCCGCTTGTTTGGAACAGAGATCGACAATAGTGGCAGGATTCCAGCCCAGAACGCGACATAGGTCCAGGAACTCAGTGAGCTCCAGTGTGCGCTTTCCCTGAACGAGCTTGTTGACGTAGCTTGAACTAACTCCGAGTGCCTTCCCGAGTTCTCGCTGACTGAGACCAAGTTCTGAGATGCGCTCGGCAACCATAGCGCGAAGTCGCTTGTACTCACCTCGCTCCAGCTTCCTAGCCCTCCCTTCTCGTGGTTCTGGCACTGAGAAACATTGACAGAAACACTGTACCCAAATAGGGTACAGTTCGATCATGCGACGTGCCAATGTATCCATCTGCATGCTCTCCGCACTGGCTCTGACACTCATCGGATGCGGTGGCGGAGGTGCCAATTCGGTCAACAATCTCACCCTTGGGGCAACTCGGGCATCAATCGCCTACGGAGAGACGGTTACGATCAACTGGGACACTCAGGGGCTCAACACCTCCTCAAACAACGGATTTGAACGAAGCAACTTTGCCGATGTGCCTTCGGGCCTTCCGGGGAGCGGTAGCGTTACCGATCAGCCTGCCATTTCGACGACCTACCGTATGGAGGTTCGAGCTGCCTCCGGTAGCGTGGTGTCACGGTCGGTTTCCGTCTCGGTTGCTCCAAGCACAAAGTCTTTCCTTGTCGTCGGCTCAAGTTCCACGGGCGACCGCACTGCCGCACTAACACTCATTTCAGAGGTGACAACGACCGCTCCGACGGCTTCGACAACGATCCCGTCCCCGTCCGCATCCTATGACGCACTTGTGCTTTGTGAGGGTGGTACATTTGGTCCGACCGATCAAGCAACGGTAGCTTCGTGGCTCACGGCTGGGAAGGGTGTCATCGTGGTTGGAGGTGCTGGAAATCAGCTAGCCACCGGTGATGTGAATGATTCGGATACGTCGAGCATTTCGGGTTGGTTTGGCGGAGTCTCCAACTGTGAGCGACAGAACGTGAACCGTGTTGCACGATTCGAAGCCTCGCAGGCGCAAAGTGGCGTTGAGCGGACCGTTAGAGATTGGACCGAATCCTCTGTTCAGGGACGCCAGCTGGAATGGGACCCCAGCTATAAGATCACATCGATCAGCGGGTCTGCAAATGCACAAACAATGGATATCAATGGCACGGACGTCACCTCGTGGACCTTCTCCTCAGGCACAGGCAGAGTCTATTTTCTGATTGGTCTCACAGGGCCAAGTGCAACGACAAACTATACAAGCGCAACGATCCGTGAAGCATTCTTGTCGGGGGTTCGGTGGGCTGCTCGGGGTTAATGCTACGCTTTCTAGACCGGAGATTCGCGAATGAAAAGATCTAGTGCAGTCATCACATCAATGTGCCTCATCAGCTTCGGTGTGGCTCAAACAAAGAAAATGAGCCCATTCGAGTCTCCCATCAAAGAAAGTGTTTTTGAGCAAGCTTGGAAAGATGCAAAAGATGCGCCGAGGGGTTCTCGATTGTTGGAATGGACGACTCCAGCCAACTCCGAGCCTGCGTTTAAGTTGGGCAACTCACGAGGTGCTCGATTCTTTAGTGATTGGAAGTTACCGACCAAAGACCTGGATGGTCTCATTGCGAAAATTGTGATCTACGATGTTAACGATCAGCCCATCGGTCAACCCGAGTTCGTGAAGGTGAGTGGGTTCTGGGATGCGCCAAAGCGTCCGAAGAATATTGGCGTAACCATTCCGTTGGCTCCGGGAGGAAAGACGTCTTCTGCCCAGATTTGGCTCGTTGCTGATAGCTATCGGGCGACCACTGGCATGTTCAAGTTGTAGGGTGAGGCCATCCGAGGGGTTGCAGAGGTACGACCAAACCCCCGACCAGGTCTAGTCGGGGGTCTTGAAGCTAGCCCAGGTTCAGTGGCGAGCTCAACCCTCGTGTTTCACTCGGTTTAATCTTTCTCACTCTTCGCTCTGACCGCTCATCCCTCGAATTCATAAGCCCGACCTCAACTACTCGGCGGGCGGGCGCCACCGTTCCTAGAGACGCACACTTTCAGTGTGCTGTTCTTGCTCATCCTTTGACCCTCTGTAGTGTCCGAGCATCTAATTCTGAGGTATCCAGTCGGTAGAAAGAGTGTAAATGTGTTCCCACCCAACCCAGCCCTGTTGTTCCGTTTTGCGGCTGCTCGTTGGATTGTGTGGAAAACTTCGGACGAGCGCGTTGTCTTTTATTTCTTTCTGTATATTGTTGCGCTCCGATTTCCATGCAGTGCAAGTTCCGATTGTGCCGCTGTTCGTTGCGCGTATGAACGTGGCTTGTGGATAAGTCCGAGGTCTCGAAGTCTTCGAAGGGCGCGGGAGACGGCATCATGCCCCCTACCGGAGCGAGCCATCAAAGTCCGGTAGGTCAGCAGGATCGTCTGGTTGTCTCGCTGCCAACCCGAGGTTTGCCTGATCAGGATCAGGAGAATCCTCAGCTCCGTATCCTTGAGATTGGGGATCACCTTGTCGAACAGCACGTTGGGAACCTTGGTCCACGGCGTCGAAGGCGGCGGCAAGGTCAGCTTTAGTCTGGGCATAGTAGTATTCCTTAGGGGGTGAATAGCTCTTGCGGATGGCATCCACGATGAACGCCTCTTGACGCTTGGCTTTGCGGTAGGGCAGGTAGATCAGCTGTTGCTCGATCTCATCCTCCGAAAACTGAGAGAGAAGCTCGACGACGCCATCCTTGGAGACACCGAGCTTGTAGAGTTCCACCGCGAGCCTTGTTTTGCGATCCATGCTCATCGCACCTCCAGACGCATGAAGGCCGAGACGCGACGACCTACCTCTTCGAGTTCACCGAAGAAGCGGTAGTCAGGCTCTCCTGAGGGCCTCACGGCAATCTTAAGGTCGCTCAGTCGCTTAGCAAGCTCGGTCCCATCAATCACATTCACCCGAGCGGACTGGTAGTGGGGTTGCAGCTTCTTGGCCGTCGCGGTAACGTGGCGAGGAGAGACGATGATTCCAAGGTCTGCCTTGGTGCGCATGACGGCCCCGGCCATCTCATCAAGCATGCGGATGCGAACCCCATCGTTGATCACCTTAACAATCACCTTCAAGGGGAGCGAGCCGAACGAGCTCTCGCACATCAGCTCGTGGCCGCCGAAGCGAGATTTTTGACGCGTTTCCCTGCGATCTAGGATTTGGACCTCGCCAAACCCTGACCTTGCGAGCACTTTAGAGGTCAGGATGAGGAGGGTATGCAGAGAGCTTCTTTGAAGCAAGTGGGTCAGTGCAAGGTTGATCATTTTGATTCTCCTTTCGTTGATTCGATGTATCCCTTCGGATGGCGTGAAGTAACCCAGCACCCCGGCTTAATGCCTTGGAAAGCTGGTTTGAGGTCTCCGAACTCATCGGTTGCATTCTCGGGGAGGCACCCCCGGCAACCGGCTAGATCGCAGGTATGCGGTGTCAAAAATTTTCCAAGCTCGGCAACCAAGTCTCTCGGATCGATCCGATAGCCGAGCGTCTGCTCCAAGGCAGTGGTGACGCGAGCGACCAATGCGAAACTTGGATTCATCTTCCCGTTGATCAGTCGAGAGACTGACGACGCGCTCACCTTAGCATCCAGGGCAAGGCGGGTGACGCCGTGGAAGGCGTACCGATTGGTATGAATCATCAGATCGGAGACCCGATTGATGACCGGCCCGAGGGCCTGAGTCGGGGGTGGTTTGTGCATGCACCCATTGCACCAAACCGAACAAAAGCCGACAAGTCCTTGTGCGTCGATGCAAGGCGTGCACCCTACCGTTTTAGCTTTTGGAAGGCACTTTGCTGATGCGATGATTCTTGCATGTGGCTTCCAACCCCCAATTCCGAGGATGTAGATTCTTTCCGAGCTTTAGTTGCCCGGAAGTTTTCGATAGAGTTAAGCCACGAGCAAGCTCAAGCCTCCGCTACCCGGCTACTACAAATCTATTTCTATAAGCTTTATGGCAACGATCATCTACGCTCGCAAGTCCTCAGAAAGCGAAGACCGCCAAGTGCAGAGCTTGGACGACCAGATTCAGGCACTCCAGACGTTCGCAGAGCGCGAGAACATCACAATCTCTGAGGTAATCACTGAGGCAAGGTCTGCTAAAGCCCCCTACTCGCGCCCAGAGTTTCAACGCATGGTTGAAGATATTCAGACTGGGAAGGTTGATGGAATTCTGACGTGGTCGATCAACCGCCTGAGTCGCAACCTAATTGACGGTGGCATGATTGCTCACCTGCTCCAAACGGGGCAATTGAACTACATCCGGACGCCAGAGAGAACATACCGACCTGAGGACAATGTGCTGATTATGTCCATTGAAAACGGAATGGCGACGAGCTTTGTTCAAGACCTGAGCCGAAACGTGAAACGTGGAATGCAAGGAAAAGTGGACCGAGGCGGCTTCCCTGGTTCTGCCCCCATTGGATACAAGAATAATCTAGCCACCCATGAAATCGAGCCTCATCCTGACACGTTTCCGATTGTGGAACAGGCGTGGAGACTCCTACTGTCGCGCCAATTTAGCATCGCTGAAATCCATCGTGAGCTCGTGAAACTTGGGCTGAAGGGCATGTTCAAGAACAATCGAAATCGCCCAGTCAGCAAGTCCGTCGTGTACAGCTTCCTCAGAAATCGCTTCTACACCGGGCAGTTCGAGTACAAGGGCCAGATTTATCAGGGAAATCACGAGCCGATGATAACTGTCGCGGAGTTCAATGAGGCTCAGTCCATTCTGAGCAAGGCACCGGTAACCAGACCAAAGCGGCTGGAGTTCTCGTTCGCTGGAAGCCTAACTTGCGGCAAGTGCGGCTGTGCAGTCGTTGGAGAGAGCAAGCGGAAGCACTATAAAGGGACTGGAAAATCAGTCGTATACACTTACTACCACTGCTCGGGCGCAAAAGGCTGTATGCGGACAAGCATCTCGGAGTCTGACCTCTTCGAGAAAGTCGCAAACGTTCATGATCGACTCGACATTGATGGTGATTTCATAGAATGGTGCAAGACCTCGCTCCAGAGATCATTGGAGCACGACGCCTCAATTCGAGCGCGGTCTCTCGAAGAGTTCAAGAGCGAGTTGACAAGGATTCGCGAGCGGATCGAACGAGCGACATCAATGAGGTTGGATGGAGAATTGAGTGCTTCGGAGTTCGCCGCAATCAAAGCCAAGCTGACCGCCCAAGAAGAGGTCGCACTTGGGAACATCAAGGGTAATCAACTCGCAACAGAGTCCCTTGATGAACTAATCGTAGGCAAACTGAGGGCCGTTGAGGCCCTGAAGAATCCGACTTCGCTACCGATTCACGCTCTCCGGGGCCACATTCGTTCGGTGGGCGAAAACCACACTCTCACTCAGGGAACCCTGGTTTTGAATGTCGATCCGATCATCCAAAAAATCGCCGCATTCGAACCCCGAGCAAGTGGCTCTGAGAGGGCGAATGCGGACGACTATTTTGCTAAAAATCCAGGTTGGCTGGCCTGCCTAAACGAAGCTCGAACCTTGAGCCGAGAAGCCATGAGATCAGATAGAAATACTTGAAAGAGGCTTCAAAAACGTCTTGCTTCTTGTATAAAACTACATAAACATCTCTTAATAATCCTGAGGCCTCTGCGTTGGTCAAAGTCAACTTCTGAGTAGATCTTCTAGGAACCGGTTGGGTTGATCCATGAATCGCCTAGTGAGAGCAAAGTGCGCGGTATCTTGGAAATCAGTTCTGCGAAGTGCTCCATCCCTTACCTCATAGAGTAAGGACCTTGGGAAAGCCATGAGAATGGGAGAATGGGTTGCGATAATGAACTGCGAGCCCTGTGACTCTAGCTGATCAAGAATAGAAAGCATTTTGAATAGCCCTGTTGGTGAGAGTGCTGCTTCAGGCTCATCGAGTAAGAAGAGTCCACCAGGTCTGAGTCTGTTCTGCATGAGCGCAAGGAAAGATTCACCATGCGATTGCTCATGGAGGGACTTTGAGCCATACGCTTTCCCAATCTTTGGACCTCCCCAGCCCTCATCAAGACGTTCAATCTCCGTAGCGACGTTGTAAAAACTCTCAGCCCTTAGAAAGTAGCCATCAGTTGGCATCGCGCCAGTCTTGACGAGCCTCAAGTCACGGTGGAGCTTGGAATGAGAGTTCCGAGTCTTGAACGAGAAGTGGCGACTACCGCCTTCGGGATTGAATCCCCAAGCGGTTGCAATTGCTTCCAGTAACGTCGACTTTCCACATCCATTCTCTCCGACCAAGAATGTAACACCCCGGTGAAGCTTGAGTGTCTTCAGCGAAGAGACCATAGGAAGTGAGTATGGGTACTTACCCCAATCCTTAACTTGAGCACGATCCAGACGAACTTCACGAATGAACGCATCGCTACGATCTGGGGCTTTCATAGACCCATCCTAACAAAATTAGGAACTAAGTTCTATGGACTAAGAAACAGTACCACACTCATCGCACTCTTTTTCTCCAGTGGGGAATCCATCTGAATCGTACAGGTCAGTACCGGAATGAGTTCCTCCGAGGTATCGCTTTGGATCACCGTGACACAAAGGGCAGGGGCAATCCTCTTCGCCGCAGATATCGCAAACACCGTTTTCGTCGATCATCGCAACCTCATTGATTCAGACGACATTAGCAGTGATTCGGTTCCTCAGCTGTTGAACGCTAGTGAGGTTCGAGGCAAACCTCGCTCCTTCGTCAGGTCGCAATCAGAAGGAAGCCTACGACCACAAGTGCGAGGCCCAGCTGAATCCACTGCCACCGCGCACTTCTCAGGTCTCTCGCGTCAATCCACTTCGCGCAGCCTTGGCAGACGATCCGAGTACCGAATCGTTTTTGAACTGACATTGGCTTCCCAGTTCGATAGTCACGACGAACCCACTCGCCAGTCTTTACGTTTCGGCGGAGCCTCGTTCTGGATTCGTTGAGCGGTCTCCCGCAGATGTAGCAGTTGGCCATGCACTCAGTTTTGCCCAAGTCGATTTGATCTGAAAATCCCATGGCGTCCACGCAAGGGGTGCACCAAGCCTTCGATTCGTGAGGGAGCCGCATGAAGTTGAGATCGTGGTCAGGCGATTTGATCGCCGAGGATCACCATGAACATGAAACAACCTGAGGTGCTTTTGTGAGCACCGCCATCTATGACATGGTCACCAAGACCATCATCGAGTGCCTTGAGAAGGGCGTCGTGCCCTGGAAGAAGCCATGGCATCAGCTCCAGTCTGTACCTGTCAACGCAATCACGAACCGGCCGTATCGAGGTGTGAACACGTTTCTCCTCTCCATACATCCGTACACGGATCACAGGTGGCTCACCTACAAGCAAGCCCAGGAACTCAATGGAGCAATCAAGCCCGGAGAAAAAGCAACGACCGTGGTTTTCTGGAAACGCTGGAAGCCAAACGTGCCAGACGAGAAACAAGAGAAAGGCGTGAGCCGAGAGGTTCCGCTTCTTCGCTATTTCAAGGTGTTCAACGCAGAACAGTGCGTAGGACTTTCGCTCGCCGAGCTTCACCACTCGGCGGAGTACAAGGAGCATGAGCGGATCGAACGAGCGGAGCTTTTGGTAAAGCATATGCCAAACCCGCCAACGATTCGGGAAGGAGGCAACACGGCCTGGTATCGCCCGAGCGATGACCACGTCCAGATTCCCGAACTGAAGATATTCCGGACACCAGACGCATACTACGCCACGCTCTTCCATGAGCTAGGCCATGCCACCGGACACGAGTCTCGACTCAACCGATCAGGAGTTACAGGCACGATCCTTTTCGGGTCCGGTGAGTACAGCAAGGAGGAGTTAGTCGCCGAACTCACCTCGGCTTTCTGTGCCGCAACCGTCTCCCTCGATGACCGTCTGCTTTGTGACTCAGCCTCCTACATCGACGGTTGGCTCAGCGTCCTCAGGTCAGACCCAAAGGCGGTAGTGATCGCCGCCGCTCAAGCTCAGCGAGCCGCAGACCTCATTCGGGGTGTCGAGTATGCCACTTGACCCTATCTCCACCTCACGGACTCCCCGTGAGGTTTTTTTGTTTGGGCCATAATTTGCGTAGAGGAAGCAAGTCTTGCGTTGACTGCCTCACACCTCCAAGCTGAACCAAGATGAGTTCGACGAATTTTGATTTCACGGTAGCTTCCAACCCGAGCTTTTGCACGGTTTGGCCAGAAACCGCGACCGCACGCGAGTGGTTTCGGGAGTGGACTGAGGGCGAACTTCTTGGTGACGGCGAGAGCTTTCGCGTCGAATTTCGATACATCCATGACTTATGCAATGGCATGCTCGATCACGGTTTCACAATCACTAAGGATGGGAAAGTGATGGTTCGGAGCAGTGAAGGCGAGCTTGTCTTGGAGTAGAAGTCCCAGCCTCCGCAAGTTGCGCGAGGCATTTTTCACTGCAATCACGTCGTGGAGAAGTCCGATAATCACAACATGGAAATCGCATAACTCAGCGCACGACAGGGCTGTTCGAACCCCGGAGCGAAGACGGCTTTTTAGGCTGTCCCTGGGAGAAAATTGGCTTTATTACTCTGGCGGAGGGCGGGAGTGTCAGATAGTCTGGATTCTGCTAAAATCAGGTTAGAAAATTGCCACAGCTAGTGAACTACGATGCCGACAAATAACTGGGAATCCGAAGCACAAACGCGGAGGAAACGTATTGATCCTAAGCTTGCAGCGCAAGGTTGGCAGGTCGCAGATTTTGACGCATCAAAAAAACTCGGTGATTTAGAGAATAAGGCAGTCGCTGAATGGCCAACAGACAATGGACCAGCTGACTACGCTCTCTGCAAAGACGGACAGGTAGTTGGCGTAGTGGAAGCCAAGAAAGTTACGGTTGGACCTCAAAATGTTCTTACCCAAGCCGCCAGATACTCACAAGGAGTTCGCGAGCACAGGGCGCAGTATGGCGAAGGGTTCAAAGCACCATTCCTCTACTCCACAAATGGTGAGATCATTTGGTTCCAGGATATTCGCGATCCACTCAACCGCTCCCGCAAGGTTGCAGCATTTCACACACCTGACGCACTAAGAGAAATGCTCCTTAGGAACGATCAAGCACTCTTTGCAAAACTGGAAAATGAGCCGTTTCGCCATGGATCGGTGCGATCCTACCAAGAAAACGCAATTAGAGCCGTTGAGCAAGCGATCAGAGACCGAAAGCGACAAATGATGGTCGTGATGGCGACCGGAACTGGTAAGACACGTACAACGATTCAGCAAGCCTATAGGCTCATGAAATCGGGAGCCGCGAAGCGCATTCTATTCCTCGTTGATCGAAGGGCTCTCGCAGCCCAGACGGTTCGAGCGTTCGCCTCATTTGAGTGTGAGCCAGGTCTCAAGTTTGACAAAGCTTATGAGGTCTACAGCCAGCGATTCAGCCAGGGAGACATGGACGACGATAGTGGTGAGAAGTTCGATCCCAAGGTCCTTCCAAACCGCTACCTGACAGACCCTCAGCCGGGTGATGCCTTCATCTACGTCTCGACGATTCAGCGGATGGCAATCAACCTCTTTGGACGCCAAGGGATGCTTGAGGGACTTGCCGAGACGGAAGACGAAGCAGAGCAACTGAACATTCCTATTCATGCTTTTGATCTCATCATCGCGGACGAGTGTCACCGTGGCTACTCCAGGAAAGAAGAATCAATTTGGCGCGACACCTTGGATCATTTTGATGCGATCAAAGTTGGCTTGACTGCCACGCCAGCCGCGCATACGGTTGCTTACTTCGGCGATCCGGTCTACCGATACACCTACAAGGAAGCCGTGGAAGCCGGATTCTTGGTGGACTTTGACGTAGTCCGTGTCCGTTCGGATGTCCGTATCGAAGGTGTGACTCTGAGAGAAGGTGAGCGCATTGAGGTGGTGGATACCCACGAAGGCACAACCAAAAACATTGACTATCTTGAGGATGAGGTCATCTATGATGCGAGTGCCATCGAAGCCAAAATCACAGCTCCAGACTCAAACCGCAAAATCGTCGAGGAGTTGAAGAAGCACGCCGAAGCTCACGAAGCGGAATACGGCAGATTTCCTAAGACGCTCATTTTTGCCGCCAACGACCTCCAACACACGAGCCACGCGAATCAGCTCGTTTCGCTCTGCCGGGAGATTTTCGGGAGAGGTGATGCCTTCGTCTCCAAGATCACGGGAGCGAAGGACGTTGATCGCCCGTTGCAGCGAATCAAGGAGTTCCGAAACCGACCGGAGCCAAAGATCGTCGTGACCGTTGACCTCCTGACAACCGGAGTCGATGTTCCCGGCATCGAATTCCTCGTTTTTCTGCGCCCGGTTAAGAGCAGAATCCTTTTTGAACAAATGCTCGGGCGAGGAACGAGGCTTTGTACTGAGTTTGATGGTCCGTCCAAATCTCACTTCGTAGTCTTTGATTGCTTCGATGGGACTCTCATCGACAGTTTCCGCAACGCGAGTGGCATGGCGGTCGAAGCACCTGTGAGCGACCCGATTCCTCTCGAAGAGGTCGTTGAGAACATTTGGAACAACGAGAGGCGTGACTACCACGTGAAGGTACTTGCCAAGCGGCTCAAACGCATTGACAAAGAGATCACGGGCGAGGGGCGGGTCAAGTTCCTTGAGTTCACCCAGAACCTTAACCTCTCGGCCTTCGCCGAGCAGCTGGACGGGCTCCTCAAGGCTAACTTTACCGGGACAATGGAGCTACTGAGAAACGAGGATTTCCAACAGTTCCTCAAGCAGTATCCACGCCCTAATCGAGACTTCGTGATCGCTACGGGAGTTCAGGACACCGTTACTTCTGAGCGTCTCATTCGCTACAAAGAGAACGACCTCAGGCCAGCCGACTACCTTGCAGAGTTCAGCAAGTTCATCGAAGCAAACCGGGATCAAATCGAAGCCCTGCGAATTCTTCTCGACAAGCCGGAAGGCTGGAGCACGGACGCACTTCGAGAACTACGCGCAGCTCTGCGACTTGCACAGTTCCCCGAAGAGCGAGTCAGAGAGGCAGTGACTATCGCACGGCACAAGGCACTGGCCGACGTGATCTCGATGGTCAAGAATGCAGCTGATGAGGCTCGCCCACTGCTCACCGCTGAGGAGCGAGTGAACGCCGCGCTGAGCCAGGTGACGGGCGTCATGGAACTCAGCGAAGAGCAGCGCGGATGGTTGGAGTTGATTCGCCAACGCCTCGTGGCCGATCTCGCTATCGAGCCAGATGATTTTGAGGGATACCCATTCGATGATCGAGGAGGATTTGCTAAGGCCAACAAGGTCTTTGGCGGTGGCCTCAAAGACCTTCTCGCGAAGCTAAACTGGGCTATCGCTCACGCCGCTTAACCTACCGAAATGACTGACGTTGTACAAAAGCTCTGGGGATTCTGCCACACACTTCGCCACGATGGAATTGACTATGGCGATTACATCGAGCAGATCACTTATCTGCTCTTCCTCAAGATGGCAGATGAGCGCGGGGTAGACCTTCCCGACGCATGTGACTGGGGCCATCTCAAGCTACTGAGCGGGGTTGAACTGACCGATGACTACCCACGAATGCTCCGTGACCTCGGAAAGCAGAGCGGCATTCTTGGGGACATTTTCTCCGGAGCCCAGTCCCGATTCACCAACCCTGTCAACCTTCGCAAGCTCATTGCCCTGATTGATGACACCGAGTGGACGAGCCTAGACGTTGATGTGAAGGCCGAAGCATTTGAGGGTCTTCTAGAGAAAGCCGCCAGTGAAGGCAAGAAAGGAGCCGGTCAGTACTTCACCCCGAGACTTCTTATTCAGAGCATCATGCGATGCATGAAGCCTGATCCTCGCTCGAAGTCCGACTTCACAATCGGAGATCCGGCCTGTGGAACGGGTGGATTCCTGATCGCAGCCTACGAGTGGCTCAAGGATGAACTGAAGGCAGAGAAAGCCGCCCCTGATCGAGACACTCTCAAGCGAATCAAAGAGAAAACCTATTTTGGGCAGGAGCTAGTGGCAAGGCCACGCCGACTCGCTCTAATGAACATGTACCTCCACAATGTCAGTCCTCAGATAGCTCTGGGAGACTCCATCTACGAGGTGTACAACGGTCCGAAATTTGATGTTGTCATTACCAACCCTCCTTTCGGGAACCGTGGCGCGAACCAAGCTCCCGAGCGCGAAGACTTCACCGTCACAACGAGTAACAAGCAGCTGAACTTTATTCAGCACATTCTCACGATCCTCAAGCCCGGTGGTCGTGCCGCCGTCGTTGTTCCTGACAATGTGCTCTTTGCCGATCAAGCTGGTGAAATCTTCAAAATCCTGATGCAGGACTGTGATCTGCACACCGTTCTCAGACTTCCCCGAGGAACCTTCACGCCGTACACTCCGGGCACGAAAACCTACGTCATCTACTTCACCAAAGGCAAGCCAACTAAGCAGGTCTGGCTCTACGACGCCAGAGCCAATGTGCCGGGAATCACCAAGAAAGATCGTCCACTTTCTACGGCTCATTTTGCTGATTTTGAGCAAGCATTTGGTAACGATCCAAACGGACAGTCCCCTCGAACCGAGTCAGACCGATTCCGATGCTTTGGAATCGATGATATCAAAAAGCGGGAGTATAAGCTCGATGGATTCAAGTGGATCAAGGACGAATCCCTCGATGACGCTGACGATCTTGGCGAACCCGAGGAGATCATCACCGAGGCTGTTACCCAGCTCACCGCCGCCATTGACGAACTAAACCAGGTGCTCAAACTTCTTGAAAAGCCACAGAAGGTGGAAGCATGAGTGAGATCATCCTTTACACGTCGCCGGACGGAGTCGCAAAGGTCGAAGTCTTCTTTGAAGACGAGAATTTCTGGCTGACTCAGCGTCGAATGGCCGAGCTGTTCGGCGTTGATGTTCGCACGATCAACGAGCACATCGGCAACATTTTCGAGTCGGGCGAACTTGATCGGGAGGCAACTATCCGGAAATTCCGGATAGTTCAAATCGAAGGCGGTCGAGAGGTCGAACGCGAGCTCGATCACTACTCGCTCGATGCGATCATCGCCGTTGGTTACCGGGTGAACTCCAAGCAAGCCACCCAGTTCCGACGGTGGGCGACAGACACCCTTAAGGAGTTCGTGATCAAAGGCTTCGTGCTCGATGATGAACGCCTCAAGCTCAACAAGCGTTTCGGGAAAGACTACTTTGACGAGCTTATTGAGCGTATCCGAGAGATTCGGGCGAGCGAACGCCGGTTCTACCTCAAGATTACGGACCTCTACGAGCAGGCCAGCATCGACTACGACCCCAAAGCCGAGATCACCAAGACCTTCTTTGCCACCGTCCAGAACAAGCTCCATTGGGCGGTGAGCGGCAAGACTGCCGCCGAGATCATCGCCGAGCGAGCCGACGCCAGCAAGCCGAGCATGGGTCTGACCACCTGGAAGAACGCGCCGCACGGCAAGGTGCTCAAGGGCGACATCGCAACCGCCAAGAACTACTTGATCGAGAAGGAGATCAAGGACTTGGAGCGCATTGTCACGATGTACCTCGACTATGCCGAGCTCCAAGCGTCACGTCAGATTCCGATGAAGATGGCCGACTGGGTGGAGCGGCTGAACGCATTCCTTCAGTTCAACGGGTTTGAAGTGCTCGACAACCCAGGCAAGGTCTCGGCTGAAGTCGCGAAGAAGCTAGCTGAGAAGCAATACGAGAAGTTCCGGGTAAAGCAAGATGAAGGGTTTGAGAGCGACTTTGAGCGCGAGACTAAACGACTTGAGGGGGACTCCCAATGAACTCGTTGGTCGCCGATTTGAACTACGACGAAGGGGCATTTCACTCCTGGCCCATGGTTCCTTTGGGAGAACTTGGACGGTGGGGTAGCGGAGGAACGCCCAAAAGAGGCACCCCGGGCTACTACGGCGGAGAAATACCTTGGCTGAAAATTAGTGATTTGACCGACGGCGAGGTTGTTGCAAGTGAAGAGCGAATCACACCACTTGCCCTGCAAAACAGCAGTGCAAAGCTCCTTGAACCTGGTGCGCTCTTTGTCGCGATGTATGGATCAATTGGCAAGCTCGGGCTGAACAAGATTGCGTGCGCAACAAATCAGGCCATTGCATTTTGCTATCCCAATGAACGTGTCAGCCTCAAATACCTATTCTGGGCACTCAGAGCATTGCGCCCTGAGTTGATTTCTGAGGGTAAGGGTGGAACCCAGCAGAACATCAGCCAGGGGGTCCTGAAGAACTTTCAGATTCCAGTTCCTCCGAGAGCCCACCAAGATCAGATTGTAGAGTGGATCGAAACGGCATTAGCTGCTCTCGTCGAGCCCCGCGACCGCCTCGCCACGATCCCAGAGCTCCTCAAGAAGTTCCGCCAATCCGTCCTCGCTGCCGCCTGCTCCGGCCAACTCACCGCCGACTGGCGCGCGAGCAATACTGAGGAAATGACAGGCATCGAACTCGCGAAGAGAATGACAGATGCCACACCGTCGAAGAAACTTCGTACGGCTCCTGTTGAGCCCGATCTCAAAATTCCAGAAACGTGGTCTTGGTCGGCAATAGCCAACATCGCTCAGATTCGGGGCGGCATTCAGAAGCAGCCTCACAGGGCTCCAAAGTCAAACGCATACAACTACCTGCGTGTTGCCAACGTGATGAGGGATAGGTTGGATTTGACCGAGCTCTCTCGATTTGAGCTAGCCGACGGAGAGCTGGAAACATACCGACTACAGTATGGCGATCTACTGGTTGTGGAAGGCAACGGCAGTTTCAACGAGATCGGTCGCGCAAGCATCTGGAGGAACGAAGTCCAGGACTGTGTCCATCAGAACCACATTATCCGAGTGCGCTTCAACGGTCTCATTCCGGAGTTCGTGAACTTCTTCTGGAACTCACCAATTGGGATCGAGCAGGTTTCGGCGACTGCCGTAACCACCAGTGGGCTATATTCTCTCAGCACCGGCAAAATTGGGAGTCTAATGATTCCTGTCCCTGGTAAGTCAGAGCAAGTTGAGATCGTCCGCCGCATCGAGTCGCTCTTCGCTCTCGCCGATTCCATCGAATCGCGCCTCGCCGAAGCCACCGCCCAAGTCGAACGCACCACCCAAGCCATCCTAGCCAAAGCCTTCCGAGGCGAACTAACATAAGGTAAGTACAGCATGCAAATTCGACGCGTTGCCATCAAGAACTTCAGGGGAATCAAGGATGCCACCTTGCATCTCCCGCGAAATGTGGTGCTCGTTGGAGATAACAACTCATGCAAGTCTACTGTTCTCGAAGCACTCGATCTTACGCTCGGACCTGATCGAATTTCGCGGCACAATCCAATTGATGAGCATGATTTCTATGCAGGCGACTACGTAGATGCCGATGGAAATCCGATTCTAATTCAGATCGAAGTCACTATCATTGGTTTATCCGACGAACAGCAACGTCGGTTCGCTGATCATCTCGAATGGTGGGACGAGGATACTCAAGAACTACTTCAGGCGGGCCAAGCCGCGCGGGTCGATCAAACTAATGTGAGTGCTGCTCTCAGAGTTTCTTTTGAGGGAAGCTACGATGCTGACGAAGACGACTTCAAGGCTGAAACCTTCTATTCGATATCGCGTCAGGAAAACGGCCAAGCGACCCCTTTCGGAAAGCAGGATAAGCGATTCTGCGGTTTCCTATACCTTCGAGCCATAAGAACAGGATCTAGAGCCCTCTCACTAGAACGAGGTTCGCTGCTTGACATAATCCTTCAGCTTGAGGAAAAGCGGCCTCAAATGTGGGAAAACGTACTTGATCAACTTCGTGGCGTAGCTGTCGCAGAGGACCCGGAGCTCGGAATTTCAGATGTTTTGACGCGGGTTCAGGAGGCTGTGCAGCGGTTTGTTAGTTCTGAGTGGGCTGAAGCTCCGAAACTCCGTGTCACTGACCAGACACGTGAGACCCTGCGAAAGCAACTTGTCCTGTTTATTGAAACAGGTGCGGCCAGCCTGGACGGAACCTCACACTCTGCACCGTTCTACCATCAGGGTACGGGCACAATTAATGCGCTTGTGCTTGCGCTTCTTTCCATCATTGCGAGCCTTAAAGATTCCGTGATTTTTGCGATGGAGGAACCAGAGATTGCCATTCCGCCGCATGCCCAGAAAAGGATTGTGTCTAATGTAAGGAGATCGTCCTCTCAAGCTATCTTCACGTCACACTCCCCATACGTTCTTGAGGAGTTTCCACCGGGCCAAATTGTCGTGATGAACAGAAACGGTGGAGTCCTGCAAGGCCAACAAGCGGCACTACCTCCTGACGTTAAGCCCAAGGCATACAAGCTAGATATGAGGAGACGCACCTGTGAAGCCCTGCTTGCTCGCCGCGTCTTGGTGGTAGAGGGAGCGACGGAGTACCTTGCATTGCCCACCGCTGCTCGACATTTGAATAGCTTAAGGCCGGGTGATTACGGTTCCTTTGATGCCCTTGGAATTGCAGTTGTGGACGCCGGAACCGACTCACAGATAGCTCCGTTGAGCAGCTATTTCAAGGGCCTAGGGAAGACAGTGTTCACTGTTTTTGACAAGCAGGAGGCAGTTCAGTTGGCCCAGATACAGGCCGCATGCGACCACGCCTTTGAGTCTCCCGAGCAGGGATTTGAGAACCTGATTTTGAATCACTCAGACGCTGCCGCCCTACGGCGCTTTGCAAATGACCTTGAAGCAAACGGTGAGTGGCCGCAACATCTAGCAGTCAACCCACCAAGCGGTTGGGCAGACGATGCAGCCATGCGGGCAGGATTACTTATTTACTTCAAGTGGCAAAAAGCGTCTGGCAGTGTCGCGCTCTTTCTGGAAAATTGCACGGAGATCGAAATGCCTACGTACGTTCGCGACACGATTGCAGCTATCAAGGCCCTAGTCTCACCCGCACCACCACCTCAAGCTCAAGCAGCGCCGGTGGATCAACCAGAAGAACCAGGCACGTAGGGCATGAAGGGTGTTGACGATCTTCGAGAAGCAATTCTGAACTGCGAGGGGCATCTCCTTGTAACTGGCGGACCTGGTGCAGGCAAGACAACAGTTGCCTTGTATAAGGCCCTAAAATGTATAGCGGATGGGAGGCTCCAAGGTGGTCAACGCGTACTGTTCCTGAGCTTTGCGCGCGCAACTGTCGCGAGGATCGTTGAAGCTGCACGACGCGAACTCTCACGAGATGCCTTGCGCCTGATTGATATCGACACGTACCACGGCTTCGCATGGAGGCTTATCAGGTCTCACTCCTATCTGACAAACGGGCAGCAACCCAAACTCTTACCCCCAGCTGACATTGCGGCGCTGTTCGCCGACGTTCCCGAAGAATTGCATGCTGAAGAGTTAGAGCGTCTTTGGCTTGAAGAAGGATTGATAGGGTTTGACCTGTTTCCTGTGGAAGCGGAGCGCATCCTTCGAGAATGCAGGCGGTTAGGTCAGGTCTACTCATCAAAATTCCCCATCATCATCATTGATGAGTTTCAAGACACGAGCGCGGAGCAATACGCAATGATCCGAGCTCTGTCGACAAACTCTCAGATCATCGCTTTGGCTGACCCTGACCAAAGAATCTATGACTTCGCAGGAGCCGATCCAAAAAGGATCGGAGAGTTCATCGAGGTATATCATCCCCAGATCGTGGATCTATCTGGCCGCAACCATCGGAGTGGTGGGACCGACATTGCACAATTTGGCAATGACGTTCTTACAGGAGCAAATCGGGGACAGACTTATAATCACGTCAAGGTAAAGTGCTTCGCCCTTGGAAAGGGTAGAGCAAGTCCCGAATTTGCCCTGAAAGCTGAAGTCATTTCAGCCATGAAGCGGCTCATTTCGAATGGCGACCCATGGTCTTTGGCGATCTTGGTTCCTACCCAAGCAATGATGCTTTCAACTGCAAAGTACCTGTCATCCGACAGTGATGGGCTGCCCACCATAAGCCACCAAGTCCATGTTGATCAAGAGGGCCCTTGTCTTGCCGCCGCGATCATAGCAGGCCTCCTGGAACGCGGTACTCCACAGGAGCTGTTCGAACGACTCCTGGGGCAGCTTCGTACACATGTGCGCGGTCGAAAGGGTCGCAGGTCAAATCCAAGCCAAGCCGATCTCGGCTTTGCGGTTTCAATTAGTGACCTAACGCAGGTCGCAGAAATCAAAAAGAAGGATCAGAGGTTGACTGTTGAGGCTTGCGCTAGAGTTGCAAACGCCTGCGCTGGTTTGGCTCTTACTGGTGCCCCGGAGGAGGATTGGCGGCAGGTAATCGAGCTCCTAAGAGCCGAGGGTGAGCCGCGCATTTCCAAGGTCGCTGATGATGCCAGATACATTCGCCTTCTCAGGCGCGGTTCTGTTCTAAGGGAACGGCTGAATGAACTTTGGAGGCAGTTCGGAGATTACCGAGGTGCGCGAACAGCGGTTGAGATCGCTCTTGCCCAGCTTCATCTGTCTAATAACACTGAGGAGGTTAGGGGGATTCACGTTATGACCCTTCACAAGTCAAAAGGAAAGGAATACGACGAGGTCATTCTTTTCGAAGGGGCATATCAGGGTCGCTACATCTTTGGCACAACCGAAACAGACATTGCCAGAGCACGGCTCGTTCTTAGGGTGGGAGTTACGCGTGCACGATCTCGTTCAACGATCCTCACCCCGAATGGTAACTTGCGGTGCATTTTGCTTTGAGTCTCTGACACTCTTAGGAAGACTATTGCATTGTAAAACAAGGTCTGGCCCTAACCGTTCCACAACTTGCGGAAGAAGCTCAATTGGCACGCGCATACGAGCCGCTTGAAGTGCTCCAAACAAGCACTCAGCGATGCTGTCCGGTCCGATAGCATCTTCAGTTTTCTCATGGAGCAGAAGCGCAGTCGTGGATACAAGTTCCAGGTCAGCGTGCCTCATTCTGCAGATCCTGGTTGCTTTGGCTTCGTCTATGACTGCTATGGCTTCGCGTTCCAAGGCGCAGGCAATGGTAGCCGCCTCTCCGTCATCAAGTGACTCCTGTGCCGATCCTGTAACGAGGGTTTCAAAGTGTAACTTCGCCACGGCACCCATTTCGACTAATTGCACAGTGCCATCGGAGATCAAGTCATCCAGAAAGACAGAGTCGCTGTGGCCGTTCGCTACTCCACGACGCAGGTCTTCCTGGACTTCCACCGGTACGAGCAACGTGTGAGGCAGCAACTGAAGAATCCTTCGAGCCATTTGTGTTCCGGCAAGATTTATGATCGGACTGGCGTCAAAGACTGCAGGCGTCTCGGCGTTAGCGAATAATCTGGGACTGCTCACTTGCTTCGCTCACCTCCATATCCAATCCGTCAAGGACTTGTCGTACCTCGTGTCGATTCAGTTGGAGGAGCCGGGCGAGCTGGCCCTCGCTGTAGAGTTCTGCCTTCGCAGCTTCCCGAGCGAGCAGAGACAGTCTTTGTGGAAGTGGACCTGCGGAACGGACAGCGATAAGCTGCTTTGCAGCGTCGTCCCCAATGACCGCACGGGCCTGTTCATCCGTGATGCCGCCATTATCTTGGAACCAATCCCAGGTTCCTTTTCTGACCAAAGTAAGCTCTTCTAAGCGTCTCACAACAGCTTCACGTGAGACAAAGAACTTTGCAGCCAACAAAATTATGTGACGACGCGTTAGGTGGCTCTGGCCACTCGTCATCTCAACGAAACGCTGTTTGATCGAGCTCGCTGGCATCAGAAGGGCTGAAGCAAAGGCATTTGCGTACTTGTCCTCAAGTGACGTGAATCGGTCTCCAACGGACACAACCGAAGGATTACGTCGGTTACTCGCTAAGTGCCCCCATTCATGCCCAGCAGTCATCGGCAACCGACTTGGTTGATTAGAGTTAAGTAATATACAAGCCCCTGCAGCTTCATTGAATGCGAACAGCCCGGAAATGTTCGATGCTAATGGACGCACGTAGACTCGAACGCCAAGGTCCGATTCTAGGACACCAACAACGTCGGATATCGGTCCCATCCCAAGACCGAGCCATCGACGGTGATCAGCCGCATCGTGCTCGGCCTGTAGAGTTACATCACCAGGCAGTATTGGTCGTTCTGGCGGGTAATTCCGATGTCTGACGATGCCGAGGACGTTCTCTAGTTCGCACTCGGCCGCAACGAGCACATTCAAGAGCTGACTGGCGGATTCGACTTCCTCGGCATGACTGCTCGAATGCTTGCGAAACTGCGGGACGAGGTCAAGATGGATTGATTCGCGACGAAGCAAGGAGTTGACACTTAGACCGTAACGGGAAGCCAATTTCTGCAGCTCATCGAGACGTAGTTTTCGCTCTCCTTTCTCAATCGCAACCAAAGTCGTCCGAACGGCTCCGATAAGTTGGGCTGCTTCGGCTTGAGTGACCTTTGCTTTATCGCGTGCAACGCGTAAGCGCTCGCCAAGTTCAAGATTCGAAATACCGAATGGATGCAACATTAGCTCTTTCCACCTACCCATTGCCTGATGAATGAAGTCTCGCCCTGAGCCTCTACAAACTTCGTCCACTCTTTGGCATGACGATCAATAAGGTCGCCCAGCCGAGCTTGAACTTCTTCGAATGGAATCGAAGTCACTAGAGCAACACTGGCGGCATGTCTGCTAATCAGCTCTTCTCCGAGCCAGTCTATATTGAAGTGATCGAGTTGCTGGACAGCCCCGATCGCGTAGTGATTTAACGCCTTGGTTACCCTGAAACCAGTTGGGGCTGCCCCTTCGAAACTGGTGGCCCTCAGGTTTTCGAAGGCATAAGTTCGAGGGGGTTCTGCAATCCCCGCTGAATGAAAACTCTGACGGCGTAAAAGACAAGCAGCGCAGACGCCACATTGAAGTCGTTTGCCCTGGATTGAACACCATCGAGCGTCTTGCCAGCACGATCTTGTGCCTTCCCAAGTTGAGCCTGGATTTAAGGCCCTTAGGGCACTTAGCGTCTCGCCCTTAGTGCTCCACATTCGAGGGAACGCATACTCTACCTTGTGCCCAAACACCGATTCGATGAGCTTGGCAACTTTCACAGTAAACATTGGGTGATTGCGGTAGTCAGGGTAGCCCTGGAGGGTTGCCGTCAGCACGGGGCCGAAAATCCCCTGACCACTCTCCGGGACAACTGCCTGCCCGGCATCAACGAGATATGCAGCTATCCCAGCGAACATGGCGAATCGAAATCCCCGTGAACGTGCCGATGACTCAACCGGTCGCCTACCAAGTTTGAGACTATAGGGAATACCCGTAAACGGAATTGGCCGTCCGTGCCGTCGCTCTCCATGCGCTGCACTACTTCCTACACGCACACGAAGTATTGCCCCCGGACTGGAGAAGTCTTCAAGGGCTACAACGGTCCTGGAGTCAAGCCCGTCACTGTATGCCATGACCTTGCGGGTCTGGGTCGATCCCAAATCCAGCGGCTCTTGCGGCTTTGGAGGAGGCGTTCCAGGACGGGCAATGAAGTCAAAGGTCCAATTATCTCCCGTCAACAGCCGGAGCACGTCGTCTAAGGCGCTAGCTACGGTAACGTCTGTCCATCGATCCGGTTCGTAAAGGGGAACCTGAATGTGGAGGTCTCTCCGCCAGATATAGGCTGGTCGTCGAACGACTCGGTCTGCGTAATCAACGGCTGCCATAACAGTAAGTGCATCTACAACCGAGGTCTCCCGTCGGGCAAATCCATACGTCTCCAGCGCATCAAGATCGAATTTGATGTGTCTGTTAGGTTCGAAGATAAGAAAATCGCTGGTGTTGCATTTCATAGAGACACCCCTTCATCAAGTCCGGTTTTGCTGCTAGGACGACGTGACACTCGTGCAGCGCTTTGCGGGTCAAGGAGAGTTTGCGTGACCTTGCTGACATCGAACGACTTCCATCCTTGAGCTAGTCGATTTCGATAGACTCTGGCCGCAGTGTCACCTTTGCGTTGAAGTCCGTGCTCCTCTATTCCGCCGCAGATTGCCCGATACGTGGCCTCAAAGACCCTTGGCAGACAGGACTCAATTGTTGGTGCGCCATGTGGCTGGTGATGCACTTGATAGATTGCCTCGCTGATCAGTTGCTCAACAAATGCCGAACCAGGAAATTGCCGTCGAATCTTGTCAATCTGGAGACCGGTCTCGATGGGAGTTGGAGGAAAAAGTCGAGTTTGCACATCGGGATTTAGTGCCTCAGCGACACTTCTTATCGCCGCTCGATCCGACGCTCTCAAGAGGGCGCTAGGAATACATTCCGCGATTTCAGCAGCGGTGTACGTGCCGTTCCAAGCCCGTTCTGCCAGTCTTCGGCAGGCTGAGTTCATTGGCAAACTTTTATGGGGTCCGTCCGTCATATGATCCTCGATGTCAGAGTTATACCTGATACTTGATGACAATGTCAGATGAGGTTTTCATTTCCCTTCCCTCTCGAGGGGAATTGACCGCTCAGGCACAGGGGCAGTGCAACCGAGAATGCTGAGTGCTTGAAAGAAGAGTCGAGGCAATCAAAAAAAGAGCTCCGAATTGGAACTCTATAACTATTGCTGAAACAGCAAGGCAGGGATGGTTCGTTGACTCACCGCTCGAATGAGTCGGTCAACGGTTGGATTCTGAAGCGCGAAGGTCGGAGGCTTGCTAGGAGCGCGGCGTGAGATCACCAGATCGGTTGCGGCATCGAATTGATACCGCCAGAGTCGGGCCGCTCGAAACGGTTCGTCTTTGAGCTCCTTTCCTAAGTGATACTCGAATCCGCCGGACAGAACCAGGATTCGAGGTGCTCCCCACCGGAGTGGCACAACCGCCGCGCGTTGGTGAGCAGGATTATGAATGCCGGTCACCAAGATTGCTCCGCTCAGCACCAGCTGTTCAGACAATCGTTCAATCGAGTCCAGTTCTGGTGGTGTTGGATGAGCGTTTCCAAGGCATTCTTCTATGTGGGAAACTTTCGAGCGCAGCAGTCGAACATTTCCGTACAGCCACAATCCTGCAGGTTCGTAGAATCCTGGCTCCAAATCGAATGGAGCAGACCGCCGTGGGGGTGGAGGGTTCGGAATCCGAACCCTTGTTTCAAGGTTTTGCATGGTTCACCGCCACGCACTTTAAGCGAATCTACTTTCAGCCCCAAAAGCCGATCACAACCGGGAAGCGGTGCATCATTGCATGGGCCTACTCATCTTCCGTTGGCTCATGTTCCTCAACCGGCAAGGCCGGTAGCTTGGCGTCGAGCAGCTTTTCAGCATCCGCCTGGATCGTGGTCATTAGATCGAAGAACTCCCCAAACTTGCCATGATCCAAGAGGCTGGCGAATTCTGGATTGCGGAGTGAAGTCGTGAGGAATGCAGCGTCAGCCTTCAATTGGTCGTCTTTGAGCACTGAACCGGCATCAGCAGCAACTTTGACCAGCGCGTCCACGGCACTCCAGTGCTGTTTTGCACTCGTGAGCAACTGAAGATCGTGCATCCCAACCTTTTGAAACTCCTCTATGACCGGAAGCTGAGTTGCTTCCGAGGCAAGAAGTGCTGGCTCCATCTCAAGTCGCTGGAAGTACCGTTCGGCGAAGGTAGGCGACCATTCACCTGAGAATGTGTTGTTCATCTCCCGACCGAGCACATCAGATTGGATCAAGAACTCTGGAATCCGCAAGTTCGCGGTCGACTTCTTTGCGAATCGGTTCAAGGGGAATCTCGCGAACCACTCCAGTTTCGGCGCAAATTTGAAGATCAGAGCGACCGGAGGCAACAGGGCAAAAACTCCGATGATCGTCAAAAAGTCCATGTTCCCTGATTGGGTGAACACGATAAAAACCCACGTGGCAAGGAACGCAACTAACGGGAAGTAAGCCGCTTTGAAGCCGATTCGACTGGATGTGGAAGGATGGATTGTGCAGTAGAAGTTTCCCTTATGCTCCTTAATATCCAGGAGCCCAGGTTGCCGAATCAAGAAGACGGCTCGCACCAGAAAATAGATTGCAACTAATGCCGAGGCAACCAACGTGGCGACGAGCAGAATGAAGAAGAACTGCCACAGTACAACCAGGAAGAAGAGGAAAATGATGCCGAGCACCCACTGCATGTTCTTTAGTCCTCCTCCTCGGCGAGTGCTGCATGCGCTCGCATGAACTCTGCTGATTCGGCCCGGTGCGTTGCCATCTGCTGACTCAGCTCGGACCATCCGTCTTGACATTCTTTCTTGGCGTGAACCTGACGCTTTAAGAGGCGGTCTCGCCAATTGAGCAGTTCTCCGCAGTATTTACACTGGAGGCGGTGCGCTCGAAGAGCATCGAGCTGATCGGTGTACGTCTCCAAAATCTTGAGTCGATCCACTTGATACAAGGACTCTGTTATCAGCAATGACCCCTGGGATGTGCTCGCCAAAAGGATTTCGCCCTTTGCTTTACCCATTCGCTTCCTCAGCTTTGTCAACTTCTCCGCGACTGATTGTTCTTCAAGTCGTCGTTTCTCATCTTCTTTGCTTTGCTGAGCTTGTCGAATGGCCTCTTCCTTTTGTTGTCGGAGAGCCAATACTTCCTCGTATTGCCTCAAGGTGATTTGTCCCGAGTGATTGCAAGTTTCACAATCCCAAGAATGGGATCGTCGCCCATCGCACGACAAGCACACCTCTCGGTTGGAGCCACCGCAGTCGCGACACGGTTCACCATACACTCGTCCTCGGTTGCAATAGCCGCATTCCGTGTACCCGCATCCGTCGCAGTGGTGACACTCCTCGGTTCTTGTTCCTGTCCCCGAGCAGTCAGGACAATTCCGGAGTGCGACGACCCCGTCAGGAGTGATCTCACCAATCGGAAAGCCGCAGTTTGGACAAGCTGGGGCCAGTTCACTCACTTGGTGCGAGCATTCAGGACAGGAGATGAGCGCCATAGTTCAAAGCCTTTCATCAGATTCTACAGGCTTTGGAGGTAATTTGTGTTCGCTCTAGAATCTGGTGCTGCTCCGAGGAAGCCCCGACCGCTGCTCCAAGCCTTTCAAGAATTCCGCAAGTTGGGTTGATGTGATTCTTCGAGAGCGACCGATTGATATTGAGCCGAGTAGGCCCAGGTCGAGTAATCGGTAGACGTGAGCGCGGCTGAGCGACAGCAGCTCCGCCGCCTCCTCAACCGTGTATGCCAGCTTTTTGTAGTTGGTTTCACTCACAGATTGATGGTGCTCGAGCTGGTTTTGGGAGTATCAAGGCCAGTCTGGATTATTGAGCCGTGGCTCAACCGCCGTTGCACAAACGGTGTTTCCCGCGACGGGAAGGATCGGTTGGCATAACGTGAGAATCGAGATGATTCTTGCCAACGCGAAGTTCCCGCTAGGGCGTCTCGTTGCAACGAGCAACGCGGCTTCTCAGCTCTCCCCGGAAGATGTAGCCATGGGCATGGCCCGTCATGCTTCGGGAGACTGGGGCGAGGTGTGTGAGGAGGATCATGCTTCAAATGAGGAGGCATTGGTCGAGAGACTCAGGCTCATGTCGGTCTACACAAGCTCAAGCGGCATCACGTTCTGGATCATCACCGAATGGGATCGATCCATCACCACAGTTCTCCTCCCCAAGGATTACTAGTTCCAGCGGCCTCAGGCGAGGTCGCTCTTTTTACTTCCAGTGTATGCTTTGCGGTTAGGCCCGACTCACATGAGTATCCCACCCAGCACTGCAAGTATCCATGATTATCGAGAGCCCGTAGTACGCACGCAGAGTCTGATTCAAGGCCTTGCTGAGCGCGCAAATTCTGGGGCGAGCACAAGCCTGTTGGATCGAACTGGATGGTACGTCCTAGCATTTGCCTCGTTCGAGGCAATGATCGCCGACCTCATGATCTTCCATCTACAGGAGAATCCCCATCTACTACCAAGTGAGGATCGAAAGATTCAAGTCAGACAGATAGTATCTTCTAACAACGGATTTAAGCTCGTCCAGTTTTGCGTTGAGGAGTATGTGCGATCAATTGGCTACAAGAATATCGAAGAGATTTTAAAGTGCTTCGGTGAAAAACTCACAATCGGCAAAATTGGAACCGATCTTCAAGTTGATCGCCTTTCGCGTGCAAAGGAACTTCGCAACAAGATTCTACACGTTGACATCCACAGTCTTCGCGAACCTAAACTTGCCTCAGATGGATTCGAAGTCTTGGTCGAAATCTGTGACTCGATACTAGAAAACGTCGAAGTAAGGTTCGGATCACTAACTCGAATCTGTGTAATAAAGAACCTCTGGGAATATATGTTTCCGACTCCGATAATGCGCCCCTTTGAAGCCTTTTTTTATCTGGATGCTGAGAAAGACGAAGTGACTGGTTACAAGCCTTTCGATGTCACCGCTTCAGGAATCTCAAACTCAGAGCGACTTTACTACGAAATCTGGCTTAGCCACTTCGCAGGCAACGTTTCGATCCAAGGATTCAACGTGAGATCGCTCTCAGATGACAAGTTGTTCTGGCTCTTAAGTAAGCTTCAACGCACAGCACTTTGGGGATCACGCTACAGCGACCGGCCTTAGGTTATGAGTGCGTCCAGCGCAACTCTCAGGATCACTTGGGCAGGCGTCAATGGTCTTGTGTAGTTGACCTCCGTCACGCCATCCGCTGAGTGTCCGACGTGTTCTTTGAGCGTGGTTGGCGAGACCTCCGGGCAGAGCTTCTCAATCCAGTTGATGTGCGTGAGTCGGCAGTCGTGCGGGCTCATATCTTCGGGTAGAGCCGCCTCCTTTCGAATCCGACGCCACGTCGCGTAGACCAGGGCCTTCATGCGAGGCTTGTTTTCGCTCGCCTGAGGCCAGATAAGGTCATCCTCTTTGAGTCCCACGATCACGAGTTCTAAAAGTCTCTTGAGCGTGTCGCACATCACCGCCATCCGAACTTTGTCTCCTTTCGGAAGCGCAACTGTTTGCGAACTCTTGGCATCGAGCTTCACTGCTCGATCAACCAGTATCAGGCCCTCATCCATCCTCAACTGACCACGAGTCAGAGCCATTTGCTCCCCGAGCCGAAGTCCGGCAAGCAGAAACACCCCCAGCATTGCTCGTCGGGAATCATCCAGCTTTTTGGAAGCGAGAGCCTTCCTTGCTTCCTCCGGTGAAAGAGCTACCGCTTCACGTCTTGCTGGTGTGGGCATATCCAAACAGAACGGATTCGACCAGAAGTGCGGAACGCGTCGATACGGCGTGATCGCCTGGTTGAAAGCTCGAACGAGCCCTGCCTTGAGAGCGATGCGAGTGTGCTCCCCAACACCATCATCCTTGAGTTTCTGGTAGAACGCTCGAACGTCCATCGGGTCAATCTTCGTAAGTGGAACACCGGCCCACCTCGGAGCCGCGTATTTTTTGTAGCGCGAGACTCTGTCTCTCAGAGTCTTTGGGTCGAGTGAGTCTCTCCAGTCGTTTTCAGAGAGCCACATGAACCACTCCCCGAATGTCATCGCCTGGACCTTGTGAATCGCCGCGACCTCGTCAGACCGCTTGAGAGAGCGAAGGAAGTCCTTGCCCTCACGCTGAGTGGGAAACACGCGTGAGATGCGCTTCTTGACGCCCGTGGTTTCTGCTAGGACGTATTGAACACGCCACTTCCCGGCGAGTTTGCCCGTGTTGATCGGTCGGCATGATCCTTCTCCGTGGTCTGCTCGTGTTGGCATACGAGAGAGTCTACACGGGAATAATACTCAAAAGTGAGAGACTTTTTGAGAGACCTGGGCTGGTGGTCTCTCATTTCCCTCTATCAAGTCTCTCAAGTTAGGTTCAAAATAGTGGCGGCCCCGGAGGGAATCGAACCCCCGACGCCCTCCTTAGGACGGAGGCGCTCTATCCACTGAGCTACGAGGCCGGAACAGGATCAAGTTTACCAGGGGAAAGATGAAGCGAGGGTTCAGGCTATTAGGTAGGTGTTGTTTCGTTAAGGGTGGGTGTCGGCAAGTGAAGTTGGGCAGAAATTAAGATGGCTCCAGGTTTGATTGAGGGTGAGACGTTGTTGGTTTTGGTTGGAAACCTCTGGAAACTAGAGAGAAGCTAAGAAGGCATTTGGGCGGGGAGAAAGGATGGAGGGATCAGAGAAAAATGAAGCCGTGGAAATCCTAGTGCAGGAGAAGACTGGGGCTAACATCACATCCATGAATTAGTTGTTTAGCTCACAAAGTTTGTTATGGGATATATTTTTCATGGGTTTGGTCTTGGTCTCTTTTGATATGTTTTGATACAATAACTTAGACATGAGAACGTTGGCGGAGGTGGTTGATTGGATTTATTCCCACCGGGGAGCGATTTGGCGACGGAAGCTCGATCGCATCGAACGTCTCTCAGAGCTAGTTGGGGTGCCTAGTGGGGGGGCGGCACGTTTCATTCATGTGGCCGGGACCAATGGAAAGGGGAGTGTCACTTCGATGGTCGAGGCCATGATGCGAGAGGCGGGGCTGAAAACGGGAAGTTGTTACAGTCCGTACGTTTATTCCGTCCGAGAGCGGGCGATGGTCGGCGGGGAGTTGATTTCAGAAGAGGATTTTGTTAGGGGGGGGAACAAGCTGCGCGAGGCAGTTCAAATTTTGGAGGGTGAGGGATTTGGTAAGCCCACAGTCTTTGAATTGTTCACCGCGCTAGCATTTTGGTATTGGAAGGAGGAACGCGTTGATACGGCAGCGGTTGAAGTGGGATTGGGTGGGATTCTGGATTGCACGAACATTATTGATCCGGCGGTGAGTGCGATTGTTTCGATTGGGTTTGACCACATGGATGTGCTTGGCGACACGCTGGGTGAGATTGCTTTGGAGAAAGCGGGGGTGGCAAAACCGGGGCGGCCGCTCGTTTTGGGGGATGTTCCCGCTGAAGCGCGCGACGTGATTTGCAGCTATGCGCAATCGGTTGGGGCGGCGGTTGATGTCTATGGTGAAGATTGGCGGATTCGACCGAATGTGGATCAGGCGAAGTTTGGTCTGGTGAGTCGATTTGGGAATTTTGATTTGCCCAAGCCGCGCCGCCTACGGGGTGCGATTCAGACACATAATGCAGCGGTTGCCGCGATGAGTTTCCTCCATTTTTCATATGGTGAGTTGGAATTGGGTGAGCAGATTCGGGTGATTTCTCGGGGATTGGAGCGGGCATTTTTGCCGGGTCGGTTTGAGGTTGTGCGTTCGAGGGGGAGGACATGGATTTTTGACGGTGCGCATAACGAACAGGCAGCCTCCGAGTTGGTGAGGAGTTTTCGTCAGGAGTATCCGGGGATTCGTCCCGGGGTGATTTTTGGGATGCTGTCGTCGCATGATCCGGCGACGGTTTTGAACCAGATTGATTTGTTGGGCGGATTGGTCAGGTGCGTACCAATTGATTGGAGTTTGTCGGCTGACCCGAAGGAGTTGGTGGCTCTGACTCAGAATGGTAGAGCATTTGATTCAATTTCGGCAGCTTTGGACGATGTGGCAGAAGAAGTCGTTTTTGTGACAGGGAGTTTCTATCTGTTGAAAGATGTGCGGGATTTGTTGAACGGCGGTCAGACAGATAAGTAATCGGGAACCTTTGGGGCTAAGTGGACATTAATGTAAACTGTTGAATGTCGGATCGTGGCATTCGACAGGATTTCAGAACTATGAAAAATGCGCTTCTTGGAACGGTAGCGGTGCTTGCGTTGGCTTTGCCGGCGTTTGCTTCGGCTCCGGACAGTGGTCTTAAAGTTGGGGAAATGGTTTCGGCTTTCCACCCGACACACGTTGGTGGACCGGATAAGGGGACCGATACTTGCCCTCCTTGTAAGTATGGTAACCGCCCAGCCGTTCAGGTTTGGCACAACCATGACGACGAAGAGAATTTGGTTGCAACCATCAAGCACTTGGATGCGAAGGTTGGTTCTAGCAAGCACGAGTTGAAGGCATTCGCAATCCGCGTCGCTTTCTGCGATGGTTGCGCGGGTGAGACTTCAAAGTTGTCTGAGAAAGTTGGCAACGTCAAAGTTGGTATTGCACACGTCAATGCCAGCGATGAAGCCATTGAAGCATATAAGTACAACATTGACCGAGAAGTGAAGAACACGGTTTTTGTTTACAAGAACAAGAAGGTTGTCGAGAAGTTTGTGAACTTCAAGGCCGACAAGGCTGGCTTGGCGAAGCTCGATGCAGCGATTGCCAAGATTGACAATTAAGGAACTGTCGTAACATAGTTGAGTGGCACGACAAATTCGTCGGGCCACTCAGTTTTAAGATATGATTCCGTTTATGAACTTATCAAATCGTGATTGCATGTAGTAGCGATGCTCTCGTTTTGGGAAGGGAACGCCCTGTGGGTTTTTTCGTTCCATGAGATAAGCAGATTCTGGTTGTGAACCAATTCTAAATTTGATTTCGTACTCGTTCGCTTTATCGGTTGAGCGAACAAATACTTCGATTTTTGAACCGCCTGTTAACTGAGACGTTCCCAGAAGGATCCAATGGTCGGGAAACTTCTGGGGAATTGCGTCGGACTCATCACTCACAAATTCTGGCCATAGATCGAGATTTTCCTCGCGGGGAAAGGTCGGATTTTTAGTGTAGGGCTCGAATGTGAACGGGGGAGAAGCTTTGAGCGGTCGAAATGCGTTCGGTTGGCCTACGTATTCGAGCATTTGCACCGCACATTGATCGAAGTGGCATTTCAATCGAGAACCCTGGGGTAAGCAATCAGTTCGTTGTTCAATGGGAACGAAGAGCCAGTGATAGCTTATCGCAGACACTAGGACAAATAAAGATATGAGAAACCAGTGGATTAACTTCATATTGGAGCATACGCCTCGACTCTGATTTTGGTTCTTAAAGCAATTGAGACAGGTACTCTGACAATCCTAAGATGGATGATTTTGAATTTGGGCGGCCGGAACTGGCTTCGACCTTGATGACGATGGAGTTTGGGGAAGATGGGCGGATTCACCAGTTGTGGGCGACTGACCCGGGTTTGCCGGAAGAGGGGGAAGATTTTCAGTTTGTTTTGCCGCCGATCCAGTTTGGGGAAGAGGGGGCAGATGACTATTATCCGGGCACCATTTTGATGTCGGTTCGGAGCGATCCGGATGAGCCGTGGGCGAGTTCGCGGAATTCGGGGGCAAAGATGCGGACGGTGCCGGGATTTGGGGAGGCGGAAGAAGGAATTGTTTTTGAATACGAGTTTCCGTTCATTGACGGATTGGAAGTCACGGGCCGGTTTTATGAGCAGATGGACGGTTTGCCGCAAGTGGTTTGGGATGTTGAGATCAAGAATACTGGTCGGAAGACGTTGGAGGTGGGGGAGCTTGGTTTTCCGTTTGCGCTCAACAATTATTTTGATGGGTTTGGGTGGAACGATGAGCAACTCACTCGGTTGTGGCAAAGCCGGGTTTATCTTCATAAGTTTGTGGGAGGGGGGGCGAGTTGGCTGTTTGCGCAACGAATGACGGCGCTTTCTCCGGGGTTGTTGATTTATCCGGGCGAGAATACGGGTTGGGAGTTCTTTAATCATGTTCCAGGGAGTCTGAGTACGCCGCACCAATGGGAAGGAATCCCTGTGTTTTATGTTTACAGTAAGGCGACGATTGAGCGTGAAGAGTGGCCGACCTGGTTCAACGAGCATACGAGTTTGATCTTGGAGCCGGGGGATAGCCGCAAGATTCAGACCCGGTTTGTCGCGACGGAAAGCGATAAGTTTGATGGAGTTCACCATACGCTTTCGATGTGTAATCGCCCAACGATTCGGGTTTTGCCGAGTGCGGTTGCGCCGGCGGATATTGGAATTGGGGTCGAGGTTGCGGGAACGGCGGTCAAGAAGTTCTTTGTCAGCCGAGAAGCAGAGACCGAGGTCGATTTGGATGAGAATGGGGGGTTCTGCTTTGTGCGTCCGCGGGAAGCGGGTCCGATGATCGTGAGTTTTCAGAACGGGGAAGGCGTGATGTGCCATGCGCACCTGATGTTTGTTGATCCGATTGAGGATTTGATCAAACGTCGGGCGGCTTGGCTGACCAAATTCCAAACAGTTGGAACGGAGGGCGGGGCATTGAACGGGGCAATCGTTCCGGCGGAAATGGGGGCGATGGATGAGCCTCCGATCAAGTTGGTTGATCCGACGGATTATGCCGAGCCCAGCGGACTTGAATGTTCTTTGGGGGATGCATTATTTTTGGCGGAGAAGTGCGCGATCTATCCCATTCGCGAAGAAGTTAACGCCATTGATAAATATGTTGAAGAGTTCTTGTTACAACGGGTACAGAACCCGGGGAATGGAGCCGTAGCGAGTGTTTTGGTGGATGGAGTTCCGGCCTATTTTGGCCGTCCGATGACTTATCCGAGTGTAGCGAACTTGTACTTTGCTATGTATAAGATTGCTAACGGATATGGTGAGGTTTCGCGGACGGCAGATGACTATTTACGCCTGGCGGGGCGAACGATTGAGGCGTTGTTTGAACACGGGTGGCGGCTATATGTCCGATCCGTTGGGGTGATGGGCTTTTCGCGAATATATGAGATCGAACGACACATTCGTCAGGCGGGAATGACGGAACTTGCGGACTCGGTTCGGCGGTGGATTGACTTTAAGAGTGGGGAATTGGTGAAGATGAAGTATCCATTTGCCGGGGAAACGGTGATGGATACAAGTGGGTTTGAAGAGGTTGCGGCGGCGGCGCGCTATCAGGATGATGATGACCATTTAGAGCGGACGATCCGGTGTGCTTTTGCGACGAGATCCCTGGCTCCGAGCTGGTGGTGGTATGGATCGGACAAACGACACGGTGATTTGGGTGAATCGAATTCCCCGAAAGCGGTTCTTGACCGGGGAGAGTTGTGTTTGGGGCACACGACAATTCCGAATTCGATGATCTTTTTTGGATTAATGGATCGGGATTATCTGGCTTTGCCGGATGCCTATGTTCGATTAGCATTTGGGGGGATGTTGGGGCCGTGGGCGTTGATTCGGAGTGATGGGGCGGCGAGCATGTGTTATTGCCCCGACTTGAGCAGTAAGCAGGCGGGATATAACCGGTTCACTGGTCCTGGGGGACATGGTTATGCGCATTATTTGATTGGGGCAGCGAGTTACGTTTTGCCGAGTCGAACGCAAGATGGCTATTCGTTTGGGTGCCACGCTCAGATCGAGGGGGATATGCACATTGTCCGCCCTTGGGATGGAGTTGGGCGTCGGATTGTGATGCGCCAGATTGGGGTGGAGTTTGAGATGGCATTTGGAGTGATTCGGGAGCTACGACTCGATTTGAATCTTCGGTGGTTTGAGTTAGTCGTTGAAAATCCGGCGGACAAGGCGATTGAAACGGAGCTTTCGGTGCGCGGTCTGTGGGGACGTGAACTTGGACATGGAGAACAGAAGATTCCGCTGACAGATGGTGTGTTCCGAGTTCCGGTTGCTATGGAGCCGGGACGGAAAGTG
>PNMZ01000004.1 GCA_013823945.1 bacterium
CTAGGGTTGTGCAATCATTGCCGGAAAGCTGGGTTCCAAAGTGATGGTACCGAAGTGCACTGCGGGTGAATTCAGACATTAAGTGGAGAGGAATGATATGCATCTACCCGTGATAGTCGGCCAACTTGATAGGCGAATATTGCTGAATTATCATTTCTCACCTGACTTGATGAGCGGGTTTCTTCCCGCTCCATTCGAACCCAGGCTCCACAACGGTCGTGGTGTGGGTGGCATTTGTATGATCCGATTTAAGCAGTTGCGGCCCCGCCGATTTCCTGGCACTTTGGGCATAAATTCGGAAAATGCAGCTCACAGGATAGCCGTTCAATGGCGGGAGCGCGGGGAACACAGAGAGGGGGTCTTTATCCCGCGTCGCGATACGGCGTCAGCCTTCAACCGCTGGGCAGGGGGAAGAATTTTTCCGGGTGTTTTTCAAATAGCGCAATTCGCAATTGACGAGTCCCAGGATCACTACCATATCGAAATAGCTGATGTGGGACAGCCAGCTCACGTCATATTTGATGGAAATGATACTAATGACTTTTCTCCACACTCAATTTTCACAAGTCTTGATGAGGCATCAGACTTCTTTGCAAAAGGTGCGGTTGGCTATTCCGCTTCGCGCGATGGCAGTCACTTTCAAGGAATGGAATTGCGTCTACTCGACTGGCACATAAGCCCGCTTAAGATAAACAAGGCCTATGTGCGGCTGTTCGAAGACGGTGTGACCTTTCCCCAGGGGAGTGTGATACTCGACAGCGCAATGGTTATGAGACGACTTAGGCATGAATGGCACAACATACGGACAATCCCCAGCTAGCAATGATTTGGCTTTTGTGCGGACTTCAACGCGGAAGTGATCTCGTCGGCTATCGTATTGCAGTTACAACTACTTCGGTATCGAAAATCGCCTGGTCCATGACGCACATAAGTGTTGTCCCAATAACATTGCAATTTGCATTTTGCTGTACTTCCGAGTTCCGGTTGCTATGGAGCCGGGACGGAAAGTGATCGTGAGCGGTCGGATTCCGGATTGAGTGTAAACTAAGTGAGTGGAATCATTGCCGGAAAGCTGGGTGACAGCGTCAACGATCTTTTTTATATTGGGATCGGTGGCGATGGCATTGATTGCGGTGGTCAGTGTTGGGGTGTTTTGGATATTGCTGGACGTGCGGAAAATGTTGAGCGGTCTGAATGTTCGGGTGACGGCATTGACAGAAAAGGTGGATGGTATTGCCACGAATGTCAAGGATGTTACGGACGAGGTTGGGGTTCGGACTAGAGGGATTGTTCGCGTCGTGGATGACCATGCGCAGACGGCTTTTGGCATTGTTGAAAAGGTCGCGCCGCTTTTCTTGGCGATTGGGATTGTGAGTCGAATTGTGAAGTTAGTTCGGAGCCGGTAGGTGCGGAGTCTTTTGTCGGGATAAGTTGGCTGTAAAAGTGATTGCTGGTGGTTTCGCAAAATTCTAGGGTTGAAGTGGACTCGCGTTGTTTGGGCCATCGATGATCATGCGTTGGGTGGGGAAGGCAAAGTGAACGTCGCACTCCTCGGCGATTTTCATGACGCCTAGGAGCAGTTCTTCGCGGATGAGGAGTTCGTCGTTATAGTTGTCGGCGTCGATGAATACGATCATTAAGATGTTGAGGCTTGACGGACTGTAGTCATTGAAGGCGATGTTGATCTTGTCGTCCCAGGTTTTTGGGTGTTCAAGGATATAGGTGCGGAGTTTTTGGACGAACTGTTCGACTTGTTCGGGGGTGGCGTCGTAGGTGATGCCGAGGGTTGTCTTGAGGCGTCGGAATCGGCGGCGGCCCATGTTTTCGACTGGTTTGGCGATGAACTTGCTGTTGGGGACGAGGATTGTGCTGTCGTGGAACGTGCGAATTGTGGTTGATCGAATGGAGATTTCTTCGACAATTCCCTCGATGCCGTCGGCGATGATCCAGTCCCCGATTTGGAACGGCATTTCGAATATTAATGTGAGAGAGCCGAAGAAGTTTTCGACCGAATCTTTGGCGGCAAGGGCGACGACAAGGCCGCCGATACCGAGTCCGGCGATGAGGCCGGTGATATCGAAACCGATGCGTCCGAGGAAGAAAAGGAGAGTGAGGCCGATGACAATCAGGCGTCCGATGTTGGTGAGGAGAGGAAGGAACAGTCGCTCTGCTTTATCAGTATCAGCGACTTTGGGAGTTATTCGGTAAATGAGATATTGAACAACGGCCATGGCAAGCCAGCCCATTCCGACGGTGGTGATTACGAGGGCGAGAAAAAGAAATGCCGCTTTTGGATCCGGGGGAAGTGAGAGTTGTTTGACGAGGTATCCGAAGACGAGTCCGTTGGTGAGGAGGCTAAAGCCGTTGCCGGCGGAGTCGAGGGTTGATTTGCTGAGTTCGGAGCCGATCCGTCCAGTTTTGAGCCGGATGATCAGTTTTGCGAGTACTCGGATGATAAGCCCAGAAATGTAGCTGGCGATCAGGAAAAGGAGAAGTGTGGGCCACTTCCAGTTGATCACACCCAAGAATCCGGGCTCGAGCCATGATCCGCTGAGATTGTCGTTGGCCCATTTTGCATAAACAGATTCAAACGGGCGAATGTCTTTGAGCTCGCCGAGGACGGGTTGATCTTTGACGAGTTTCCAGGTTTCGGGGACTGTCGCGACGGTCTGGGCAGAGAATCGCCAGGCTCCGTCGGCGTTTTTTCTTAGGACAATTGGGGAGAGGTCTTGGAGACGGCGATTGATGCTGATGCTCAGGTCAATGGTGATTTCATCGGCATTGGGATCATTGGAGAACTGATCGAGTTCGATAAATTTTGTGCGGTTGAAAATTCCGAAGAGTTGGATTGCAATGGATTCACCTTGGGTTTCTTGGGCGAGAGGTGGGACTTCCGATAGGTCCAGGGTTGAAGCGGCGGTTGCGAGGTCGGGCGGCGAGGCATTCATTGCCGTGAAGAATGTGGTCAAGGTTGCGCGAGGGTGTTCAAGAGTCTCAGGAATCTCGAGAGATTTCGTTTCCTGGGCAATGGATAGGAATGGAAACGCGAGTAGGAAGAGTAAGAGGACGATTTTGAATCTGGGCATGAGATATAAAGCTACCTGACAGTCTCGGTTGCGGATTGGGAGGGCTGGAAAAAAATAGAGGCGCCCTGGGGAAGGGCGCCTGGGGTTTGTGGGGTAGTTAGAAAAGACGTTTCTTTGTCGATCCCCACTATACCATCTTAGTTTCCGCCCGTGCAAGTGCCGCAAGATTTTGCGGGCGCCGGAGCAGGCTCCATGCCTTTGAGCTCGGCAGCGGACGGAACGATCACGGTGTCGATGACGTGAATGACGCCATTGCTGGTGTCGATGTCGGTTTTGATGACCGTAGCGTTGTCGATCATGACTTTGCCATTCTTGACTTTGACATCAACCTTGGCACCCTTGAGTGCGGTTGCGCCTTGCTTGCCGTTCAACTTGATGGCGTCTGCGGCCATGATCTTGCCCGGGACGACGTGGTAGAGAAGAACTTTCTTCAACAGTTCGTTATCGTTGAGGACGGCATCAAGGGTCTTCTTGTCGAGCTTCTTGAACGCTTCTTCGGAAGGTGCGAACACAGTGAACGGCCCCTTTGACTTGAGAGTTTCAACGAGTCCAGCCTTTTGAACGAGGCTGACGAGGGTTGGGAAGGCTTTGCTCTCAACGGCCGTGTCGACGATATCTTTCTTTGCCGGTGCCGTTGCGACGGAAGAGGTGATAGTGAGGGCAGCGATTGCTACCATGGTCAGTGCTTTAAGTTTCATTGTCTCGTACCTTTGCGGTGGCTTTGTGAGCCGTCCGATGGTGTTCGTAACGAGGGTTCGCTGATAGGAGTTCCGTGACATATCATTATTTGGTGATATTTATGGGACCCCTGGTTAATGAGCTTGTTTGGTGGGTTCTGTGTCTATCCGTTTGACCTAGCGGATGGGCCGGGACCTTGACACTGAACTCGGGGCGGGCGTATTATCGGCGTCTGGTGTGAAGAACCTGCCTGCAGGTTTTTTATACCCGCCAGCAACTTCACGGAGTTCGGGCACTCAGAAACAACGAATCGAAAGGAAAACGAGTCGAGTGAGCGAGCCCCGTGTCAGAGCGACCGGGCTTTTTTTATGTTCGGAAGATATGCAGGCGACACCGTTTGACCAGAGGATTGAATGCCGACCGTAAACCAGTTAGTTAGAAAAGGCCGCACTAAGGACTCGATTAAGTCCAAGTCGCCGGCTTTGCGAAAGAACCCGTTTAAGCGCGGGGTTTGCACGAACGTGCGGACGATGACTCCGAAGAAGCCGAATTCGGCGCTTCGTAAGGTTGCTCGTGTGCGTTTGACTAACGGCGTTGAAGTGACCGCCTACATTCCGGGCGAGGGTCACAACTTGCAAGAGCACTCAGTTGTGCTTGTGCGCGGTGGTCGGGTTAAGGACTTGCCGGGGGTTCGGTATCACATTATTCGTGGTGCTCAGCAAACTGCTGGTGTCAACAACCGCAAGAAGAGTCGGAGTAAGTACGGAACGAAGCGACCGAAGCCGACGGCTTAAGAAGAATTTAAGGAGTTATTGAAAAGAAATGCCACGAAAAGGTCCAGTCCAAGTACGAGAAATTCTTCCTGACCCGGTTCACGGAAGTGTTTTATTGCAGCGATTTATTAATCGTTTGATGCTTGATGGTAAGAAATCTCGCGCCGAGCACATCGTTTATACGTCGCTGAACAATGCAGCGCAGAAGCTCGAAGTCGAGCCGCTTGAAGTTTTTGAGAAGGCGATGAGCAATGTCATGCCTCAGATGGAAGTTCGACCTCGACGAGTCGGCGGTCAAACTTACCAAGTACCGATGGAAGTTCGCCAGGAGCGCAAAAGCACGTTGGCATTGCGCTGGTTTGTCACTTTTGCTCGCAAGCGTAGCGGGAAAGGGATGATTGAGCGACTGACCGGAGAGTTTATTGACGCTTACAACAACACGGGCAGTGCCGTGAAGAAGAAAGAAGATACACACCGAATGGCTGACGCTAACCGCGCGTTTAGTCACTACCGATTCTAACAATCGAACCGAAGGAAAACCCAGAACATGCCTCGATCTCACCCGCTTGAACTCATCCGAAACATTGGTATTGCCGCTCACATTGACGCGGGCAAGACAACTACAACGGAGCGAATTCTTTACTACACCGGTAAGACGCACAAGATTGGGGAAGTTCACGACGGTGCGGCTACGATGGACTGGATGGAGCAGGAGCAAGAGCGAGGGATTACGATCACCTCTGCAGCAACTTCTGCGTTCTGGCGCGGATCCAACACGGACAAGCCGGAGCACAAGATCAACATTATTGACACTCCGGGCCACGTTGACTTTACGGTTGAAGTTGAACGATCTTTGCGCGTTCTCGACGGATTGGTCGCTGTTTATTGCGCGGTTGGCGGCGTACAGCCCCAATCTGAGACAGTTTGGCGACAAGCAAACAAGTATAAGGTTCCTCGAATTGCTTATGTCAATAAGATGGATCGCCTTGGCGCAGAATTTTACGAAGTTGTTGCCAAGTTGCGTGACCGACTCGGGGCTAATGCGGCTCCGATTGCGATCCCGATTGGAGCAGAAAGTGAATTTGCAGGTTACATTGATTTGCTTTCGATGAAGGCGACGATTTACAAGAGCGACGACGGAAAGGAATATGATGTCACCGACATTCCGGCAGATATGGTGGATGTCGCAGCAGAGTGGCGCGAGAAGTTGATGGAGTCGATTGCTGAATTCGACGACTCGATCATGGAGCGATTCCTTGAAGGCGAAGAGATTCCGATGGAGGATCTCAAGAAATCTTTGCGTATTGGTACGGTTGCCAACAAGATTATTCCGGTTTTGTGCGGTTCATCGTTCAAGAACAAGGGTGTGCAGTTCCTTTGCGACTGTGTTGTTGACTATCTTCCTTCGCCGCTTGACGTTGATGCGATTGTTGGCGTCGACCCGGACACCGATCAAGAGAAACTTCGTAAGCCCAGCGACGAAGAGCCGTTCAGTGCCCTTGCGTTCAAAATTGCTTCGGACAAATTTGTTGGTCGCTTGACTTACGTCCGCGTATATAGCGGCGTTTTGAAGAAGGGTTCACAGGTTGCCGTTGCTTACCGCGATCCGCAAACCAATGATTTCCGCACCCGAAACGAGCGCGTTGGCCGAATTTTGGAAATGCACGCTAACACGCGGCAGGACATTGATGCGGTTTACGCCGGTGAAATCGTCGGTGTGATTGGTCTGAGCGATGTCAAGACCGGTCAAACGCTTTGTGACGGTTCCAACGAGATTGTTCTTGAGGCAATCAAGTTCCCCGAGCCGGTTATCCAGGTCGCGATTGAGCCTAAATCCCGAGCCGACCAAGAAAAGCTTGGTTCAAGCTTGGTGCGATTGGCCGAAGAAGACCCGACGTTCCGCGTGTTCACCGATCCGGAAAGTGGTCAGACGATCATTTCGGGGATGGGTGAGCTTCACCTGGACATTATTGTTGACCGGTTGAACCGAGAATTTGGTGTTCAAGCCAACCAAGGTAAGCCTCAGGTTGCTTACCGAGAAACAGTTTCGACGACCGCGAAAGCGGAAGGGCGCTTTGTTCGACAGACAGGTGGTTCTGGTCAATACGGAGTTTGTACTTTGGAGATCACGCCGCTTGAAGTTGGTAAAGGCTTTGAGTTTGAGAACAAGGTCGTTGGTGGTGCAATTCCGAAGGAATACATTCCAGCGGTTGAAAAGGGCGTTCGTGAAGCACTCAATAATGGTGTTATCGCGGGCTATCCGGTTGTTGACGTGAAAGTTGCGGTTATTGACGGTAGCTATCACGATGTTGACTCGAACGAAAACGCCTTTAAACAAGCGGGCATTCTTGGATTCCGGGAGGCGATGCGCAATGCGAAGCCGATTTTGAAGGAGCCGATTATGCATGTGGAAGTAACGACGCCCGAGCAAAACGTGGGTGACGTTGTTGGTGACTTGAACGGTCGCCGTGGACGAATTGAGGGAATGGACGCAGCACTTGGTGGTGTGACGGTTGTGAATGCGCACGTCCCTCTCGCTGAGATGTTTGGATACGTCACGACCTTGCGAGGCCTTACGCAGGGACGAGCGACGCCGAACGTGACACCTTCTCACTATGAGCAGGTGCCCAACAGCGTGGAAAAAGAAATTGTTGAAAAGCAACAAAAAGGCAGCTAAGTAATCAGGAAAAAGACATGGCAAGAGCTAAATTCGAACGAACCAAGCCCCACGTAAACGTTGGGACGATCGGTCACGTTGACCACGGGAAAACGACTTTGACGGCAGCTATCACGGGTAGCTTGTCGCTCAAGGGTCTTTCTAAGAAAGTCAACTACGCCGAAATTGACAATGCACCGGAAGAAAAGGCGCGCGGTATTACGATTAACATTTCGCACCAAGAGTACGAAACCGAAACCCGCCACTATGCGCACGTTGACTGTCCGGGCCACGCTGACTTTATCAAGAACATGATCACTGGTGCCGCTCAAATGGACGGTGCGATCTTGGTTGTTAGCGCAACTGACGGTCCGATGCCGCAGACCCGAGAGCACATCCTTTTGGCTCGACAGGTTGGCGTTCCCTACATCGTTGTTTTCATCAACAAGGTTGACCAAGTTGACGACGAAGAATTGCTCGAATTGGTTGAAATGGAAATTCGAGAATTGCTCAGCAGCTACAACTTCCCGGGCGACGATACTCCGATCACCCGCGGTTCGGCATTGAAGGCAACTGAAGCTCTTGATGCTGGCGCAACGGCAGACGATGCTGCATTGGCACCGATCTATGCTTTGATGGATAGCGTTGATGCTTGGATTCCGACACCTGAGCGCGACACGGACAAGCCGTTCCTTTGCGCGATTGAAGACGTCTTCACGATCACTGGTCGCGGTACCGTTGCTACGGGCCGGGTTGAGCGAGGAACGCTCAACGTGAACACTGAAGTCGAAATCGTTGGTATTCACGATACGCGAAAGACGACCTGCACCGGGATTGAAATGTTCCGGAAGCTCTTGGACGGCTGCCAGGCCGGCGACAACGTTGGTTTGTTGCTCCGAGGTATTGACCGAAATGACATCGAGCGCGGCATGGTTATCTGCAAGCCGGGCTCCATCAAGCCGCACACCAAGTTTGATGCCGAGGTCTACGTATTGTCGAAGGATGAAGGTGGTCGCCACACGCCGTTTAACACCGGTTACCGACCACAGTTCTACTTCCGCACGACGGACGTCACGGGTACCTTGAACTTGCCGGAAGGTGTTCAAATGGTCATGCCGGGTGAGAATATCACCATGACGGTTGAACTTATCGCCCCGATTGCTATGGAACAAGGTTCCAAGTTTGCAATTCGCGAAGGCGGCCGAACGGTTGGTGCGGGCACCATTTCGAAGGTCTACGAATAAGAAAATCGTGCCCCTCTTGTTGAAATGCGAGAGGGGCACACTTTTGAGAGAGAACCATGAGTGGACTTCCAACAGTACGAATTCGAATCCGGGCTTATGATCATCGGATCCTTGATCAGTCGGCCGTAAAGATTGCTGAGACCTGCAAACGAACAGGTGCTCGGATCAGTGGACCGATCCCCTTGCCGACCAAGATTCGCAAGTTCTGCGTGATTCGTGGTCCGCACATTGACAAGGAATCGATGGAGCATTTTGAGCTTCGCATTCACAACCGACTCCTTGATCTTCATGATCTGACCAACCGGACAATTGAAGCGCTTGAGCGACTTGATTTGCCGAGTGGTGTGGATATTCAAATTAAGACGGTCTGACCTGATTACGACCTGGCTTCTGGTCACTTTCCTGGGTACCTGGGAAAGTGACCAGTTTTCGTATATTGTTGCCGCTAATTTGACTTCAAGAGTGAGTGATTGATAGACTGACCGCTATGGGAATTTTTGCCGATCCGTGGTTCATGTTGCTCCTCGGATTGCTTTTGGGGTGGGGAATTGAATGGGTTATTGATCTTGCATATTTTCGTAAGCGATTGCGATTTGTTGAAGGATCTGAACGAGCATTGGAAGACCGTGATCGCTTTCAGAAACAAGTAGCTGATCAGTCGCGGGTGATTGAAGATTTACGGAGTCAACTGGCTGAGCGCGATTTGGTACGAGAGAAGGAGGTCGAGCGGCTTAGGGCGGAGTGGGATGCGCTCCGCGGGGTTGCAGAAGGGGAAGTCTATTTGGAACCAGGTCTTGAGTCAACTTTTGAGTCTGTTCGTGGAGAGCAGAATGTCGAGCCTGATGTTATTGAAGTTATTCCTGTTAAGCCAGAGCCGGTCGAGCAAGAATTGGGCGAGCCTCTCAAAGTCTATGTCAAAGCGGCTAAGCGCGATGCTACTCTTGCGACGGGGGAACGGGACTCGCTTCGAGCGATCAGGGGGATTGGTCCGAAATACGAGAACATGTTTTGGGAAGCTGGCGTTTTGACTTACAAGGATTTAGCGGAGTTGAGTGAAGAGGCCCTGCTAGGAATCATCAATCCCGAAGGTTGGCAGAAGGTCGATCCGGCAGCGTGGATTGGGGAGGCGGATCGGCTCGCAAGGAATGGTCGCTGATGACCGAAGTGGGTTCGCTGAGTTTGCGTCGTTACGATTGGGGTAAGGGCTTTGTGGCGAGTTGTCTCATGGTGGCACTTGTCGGCTATTTGTTGAACTGGACGGTGCAAGAGAAAGGCGATCAGCTCCCAGTTCAAGCAATGAAGATGTTAGACCCAGTGGCAAGGGATACGGGAAATTCAGACAAGAAAACGGCGGTTGCGATTAGTCATCCCATTGTTTCCTCGCCAAAGCTTGGAGATGAAATTGAGTTTGGAATCAATCGATTTGGCGGATTTGCTCAGCCAGGAACGCGAGTTGTGCTGTTTGGCGACAATGCGGAAATGGGGAGTGGGGAGGCAAAAGAAGACGGGACGTGGGTGTTTGATGCGGATGTCCAGGCTCCGCTTCCGGATGTGTTTTCGGTGAAGTTTTATGATGAGGGGAGTCAGGTCATTCATACTGAGCCGAATTTGTTGCTGACGACGACGGGGTCGGTAGACGGCGATGATGCAGTATTTGCTATTGTTCGACCAGTTGAGGACGGAAGTGTGTCTCAGGGGAGTTGGGTGATCGCGGGGACGGGGAAGCCGGGAAGTCGGGTTCGGTTGCAGTTGGATCGGTTTGTTTTGGGGGAGACTTTGGTGGAGGATGATGGGACGTGGAAGTTCCCGAGAACGATCAACGAGGCGGGGATGAAGCGGGAGTTGATCGCACGGGAGATAGATGGATTTGCCGACGAAATCCTCAGTCGGACGATAAGAGTGGTCGAATAAACAAATTAGGTCCCGAATCGGAAAGGGTTACCTATCGCTGGTTCGGTTGAATCTGCCATGATTGATGATTGCGACACGAGGATTATTCTCCGTGACGCAAACACTCGCGGCTTTTGATAGGGAATCAACTGCGGTGACCCGGTGAACTCTGGTTCTGCGCGGGCAACACCATTTAGACGGTTGAAGTCCTCATAAAGAAGCTGCCGGAGGCAACATGCTCTCAGGAATACTTGGAAAAAAAGTAGGCATGACCCATGTGTTTACGGAAGAAGGGAAAAACATCCCGGTGACCGTAATCCAGGCTGGTCCGGTCTATGTAACACAGATCAAAACAGTTGAAACGGATGGCTACAATGCGATCCAGGTCGGCTATGAGGAAATGAGTGATAAGCACCTCACTTTCCCCAAGCACGGCCACTTGAAGAAGGCAGGCGTGACAACCAACCTTCGCCACATGGCGGAATTTCGCGTTGACAGCACCGATGGGTTTGAGCTTGGTCAGGAGATCAAGGTTGATATTTTTGGTGAAGGTGAGAACGTTGATCTCACGGCGAAGAGTAAGGGTCGCGGTTTTGCTGGTGGTGTGAAACGGCACCACTTTAAGGGTCAGCACATGACTCACGGTTTTATGACCCACCGACGCCCGAACAGTAGCGGTGCTACTGGGCCTCAGCGCGTTTTCAAAGGTACGAAAAAGCCGGGCCACATGGGTGATGCACAAATCACTCAGAAGGGAAGTCGAATTGTTGGACTTGATGCCGAGCGCAACCTGATTTGGGTGAGCGGCAGCGTACCGGGCGCACCGGATGGATTGGTTCGAGTAACCAAGGCAGGGAAATAACCGTGGCAGAACTCGAAATTTTTGATGGCAAGGGCAAAAGCGTTGGTAAGCACAAGCTTGCAGCTCCCCTGGCTGAATTGACCGTCAACGGCATGGTTCTTCACAGAACCGTCGTTGCCGAAGAAGCAAATTCCCGACAAGGGACACAAAGCACCAAGACCCGGAGCGATGCTCGGGGTGGTGGACGCAAACCTTACAAGCAGAAAAAGACTGGTAATGCCCGACAAGGGACGATCCGAGCTCCGCATTACGCTCATGGTGGTGTTGCTTTGGCTCCCAAGCCACGCGACTACAGCAAGAAGGTCAACCGAAAGGAACGACGACTTGCGATCATGGCAGCATTTGGAGCGCAAGCAAACGCAGGCAAGATTGTCTTGAGCAAAGAAGTGAGCTTTAAGGCTCCGAAAACCAAGGACGCGCAGGCAATGCTCGTTGCTCTTGGCTTGGCGGACGTGAAGCGCGTTTTGTTGGTTGTTCCGGAATATGACGAGATGGTGGTGAAGAGCTTCCGCAACATTCCAAATGTTGAAGTTCGCACGGCGCCGAGCCGCGATGGCAAGGCTGCATCATTCTCCGCACGCGACTTGTTGGTTGCTCACAAGATTGTGATTACCGAAGCCGCAATGAAGAAAACAGAGGAGTGCTGGTTAGCCTAATGGATCCCCACGAAATCATTCTTTATCCGCACATTACAGAAAAGACCCGTTTGCTTGCGTACGGCGATCCGCGGATCAAAGACGAAAAAGAAATCGTTCGCAAATACACGTTTATCGTGTCGCCGCGAGCCAACAAGATTCAGATCAAGTCTGCAGTCGAAGCGATTTACAACGACGGCAAGAAAGACAAAGAGAAGATTGAGGTTGTCCAAGTGGCAACAATCAATGTGAAGGGTCGGAATCGCCGAGTTGGTCAACGCAAGGCGGGTAAGACAGCGCTTCGGAAGAAGGCGATTGTTACTTTGGCCGCTGGTCAAGTCCTGGAGGACTTTGGAGTTTAAAAGATGCCGACCAAACGAATGAAACCGACCTCGCCGGGGCGACGACATAAGATCGCAGCTACCTACAGCGAGATTACGAAGAAGACCCCCGAAAAGAGCCTTTTAGCTCCGATCAAGAAGAAGGGTGGCCGTAACCACACGGGTCGCATCACGATGAAGAACCGGGGCGGTGGAAACAAGCGCCGTTACCGAATCATTGACTTCAAGCGACAGAAAGATGGCATGGTGGCGACGGTTATCGGGATTGAGTACGATCCAAACCGCACTTGCCGGATTGCTTTGTTGCAATACGAAGATGGCACCAAGACTTACATCTTGGCACCGCGCAACGTCACAGACGGGGCTCAACTTTTGAGTGGTCCGGACGCGGACATTTTGCCGGGCAACTGCAAAATTTTGCGCCAAATCCCGCTTGGTACCTTGGTTCACAACATTGAGTTGCAACCGGGTCGCGGTGGTCAGATGGTTCGCTCCGCCGGGGCTTCGGCTCAGGTGATGGCGAAGGAAGGGAACTACGCGACTCTTCGCTTGCCGAGTGGCGAAATGCGGATGGTTCACATGGATTGCCGCGCCACGATTGGTGAAGTTGGCAACGCAGAGCACGAAAACGAGCGGATGGGTAAGGCCGGTATCAACCGTGGTAAGGGCCGCAAACCGCACGTTCGTGGGGTTGTGATGTCGCCGCGTGATCACCCCCACGGTGGTGGTGAAGCGAAGTCACCGGTTGGACGCCGCAAGGGTCCGGTCGACCGCTGGGGCAACAAGGCGATTGGATCGCCGACTCGCTCGAACAAGCGGACGGATCGGTTCATTGTCCGACGCCGGAAGAAGAAGTAACTTCAAAATCTTTGGAGTTGCTTGGCTGGAGTTGCGATTGCAACTCCAGCTTTTTTTTGTGCGGACAGTGTAAGTGGTCTTGTGACGCGCTACTGAATTGAATATCTTGTTAGAGTTGTGGTTTGCGTTTTTATGTCAAATGTTTCGACAACAAAGGTGTTATGGCGATCACCTGGCCAAAATCTCGCATTGTTGCTCCAAGGGTTGTCTGGTTTTTGAATATCAATGGTGCCATCAAGATTCAATATGAACAAGCGGGGAGGTCGCAATTCTCTCGGTGCTTCACCACCGCCCAAAACCAAAAGAAAGTCCGCTATAGCGAGTACGGGCTTGGTTCCGGTGGGGTTGAGCAGAGACACTAAGCCACTTCCTTCCTCTAAAACTGGGGAGAAGTTACCATCCCTCAGATAGCCAAATCTCCCTAGAGATTTTCCGTGTTTGGGATTGATCGAGTAGGCGGATCGCTCGACGCTGTAACCAAAGGTTTGTCCTTGAATTTCAAATTCCGGGATGAATTCTGTTCGCGATGATGACGATCTTAATGGCTTCCAACCCTTCGGTTCGAACTGGAAAGTGAATTGGTATTCTCGGTCATCAGTACCAATTGCAAAAAGCTCCTGTTCGCCAATCCAAATCTTGGCGGGGTAGAGTTTATTGGGAAGATGAGGAAGTATTGCGGTTTCGCCTGACTTCTTAATTATCCTTACTTGATCGCCGGATCGGATCGAGAATCCTCCATAGGTTTTTTCGATCCTTGAATCCTCCGGGAATAAAGGGGTGGATTTGATGGTGCCATTCTCGAAGTAAGACGGGCCGGAATCGAGTATGAAAATCGAATCATGATTGATCGGCGATTCTTCAGCTAATGAAACTGATTGAATCACAGTTTCTGTCGAGTCAAATCTGCGGTGTTCAAGTCTGTTGCCATTTTGCATCCAGACATTTTCAAAGTCGCAGTACACGATTTCACCTAGAATCGTGATTGTGCTCAATTTTTCAATATCAAGCGTCTGCAGTGGGAACGTGAGTAAAAGAAAACTGAGCATTCTAGTAGCTCCCCGATCGAATCGAGATCGTTTCATTGTCCCACGAATCGTAGTTTTAGTATATTCAGATTCTCTCAGTCATCAAAAGTTTTCCAAGAAATTTGTTCCAGGAAGTAAGATGAGGAAATGTTGGCATTAGTTGGAATTGCGGCGATTGTGGTGGGGCAGGCGAATGAGATTACGGCGATTGATGCGCTGGTCGAGAGCGCGAATAAGTTTAGCGAGTCGAACCCGAAGGCCAAGAAGATGGTGATGCTTCAGCAAGGTCAGTGGGTGAAGATGCTGAAGGACTCTGACCATTTGGACGGCGACCAAATGGCGCGGGAAGATGTTGAGGCAGTGGTGTTTGCTTGGGCACGCGGAGGGCGGACGGAGTTGGTGAACTTCTCATATCCTTCGCAATCGGGAGACAGTTTTGTCTATTTGACGACGATCTATCGGGCGGATCGAAGCTTGGCGTTTGCGGAGTACCACTATTCGGGGTTTTCGCCGATGGAAGGGCGGGTCACGCGGAAGAACTATTACAGCCCGGATGGTGGGGTTTTGAAGAGTACGACGAGCTGGACGGATTTGGACGGCAAGAAGCTTCCGGCGACGGTGATTCGGGAGAATTCGAGTTGGATCGCGGAGTTGTTTTTTGGGATGCCGGCTTATCCCAACATCCGGATGGCACCGTATGTTGATCTGCTGGCGCAGTAGGAATGGTACGATTGGGGCAAAGAAGCGGACATTGTTTGCTTCCTTTTTCTCATTGAGCTCGTCCAAATTCTAAGAATATGTAGCCGCATGGCCCACTCTTGGCGGGACAAGGGGTCTATTTGGGTGTGGGTCCGTTGTGTTGAACCTGGTCTTGGGTGTATCATCCCTGTTTGCGTCTACTGCTGTCCTAACCTGCCTCGTTGTTCGGGGCGGACCAGACTCAGTTAACTTGCGTTTTCGTTGGATTCGATCTTCAGGATTGGCTCTGCGCGAGACGTTAAGAACGACCTGGAGAAACATTTGGCACGAAGTCTAAAGAAAGGTTACTTCGTCGACGACCACCTGATGAAAAAGGTGGACGCGATGAATGAAAAAGGTGAGAAGAGGGTCATTAAGACTTGGTCTCGCCGTTCGACGATCATTCCCGATTTTATTGGGCACACGTTTGGGGTTCACAACGGCAAAGCACACGTGCCGGTTTTTGTGACGGAGAACATGGTGGGCCACAAACTCGGTGAATTTGCTCCGACCCGCACTTACAAGGGTCACGACGGTTCGATTCCGGATCGGGGGACGCGGCTTCGCTAAGCCGGGAGATTTGATATGGAAGTACGAGCAGTTGCAAAGTTTGTTCGCGTTCAGCCGCGAAAGGTTCGCTTGATTGCGAACGAAGTCAAGGGTAAGCCGGCGATTTATGCGGCGAACCACTTGCGATTCCACCCGAGCAAGGGTGCGTTTGTATTGCGCAAAGTTTTGGTGAGTGCAATTTTCAATGCCGAGAACACCCACGGGTTGGACAGTTCCAAGTTGAAGATTCGCGAAATCCGCGTTGATGAGGGTCCAGTTTTGAAGCGGATCCAAGCGCGGGCCATGGGCCGGGCGAACCGCATTCAGAAGCGGATGAGTCACATCACGGTTGTGGTGGATGAGATGGAGCCGGTGGTTTTGGCGAAAGTTGCGACTACGCCAGAAAAGCCTCGTCCGAAGCTTGCTGTGGTAGCCAAGAAAGGCAAGAAAACCGAAGCAAAGGCGGCACCAGTTGAAGAAGTGAAGGAAGACGTGGTAGCTGAAGAAGTTGTAGATGCGCCGACGGAAGAAACGGTAGCTGAAGTGACCGAAGAGGTTGCGGCAGTCGAAACAGCTCCAGAAGTCGAAGGGGAGGAGAAGAACTAAGATGGGTCAGAAAATTCACCCAGTCGGCTTTCGAATTGGCGTAATTCGCGGACACGACAGCCACTGGATTTATCCGAAGAAGCACTATCGACATGCGCTCCAAGGCGACAAGGCGATTCGCGACTATGTGAAAGAGAAGATCTCGAAGGGTCTTGTTTCACGAGTTGAGATTGAGCGAGCAGCTAACCGAGTCAAGGTCACGATTTATACAAGTCGTCCGGGAGCGGTTATTGGTCGGGGCGGAAAGGGCATCGATCAGATCAGCGAAGACCTCAACCGCATGATCCGGAAGAATGACGATACGGCTCAGGTTCAGGTGAACGTGAGCGAAGTTCGTCAGCCAGAACTCGACGCCATGTTGGTTGCAGAAAACATTGCGGTTCAGCTTGAGCGACGGATTTCTCACCGACGGGCGATGCGTCAGTCGATTACTCGGGCTCAGCGCATGAATGGTCGCGGAATGAAGATCATGTGCAGTGGACGCTTGAATGGTGCAGACATTGCGCGGATTGAAGTTGATAAGTTTGGAAAGGTTCCTCTGCACACTTTGCGAGCGGACATCGACTACGGTACGGCAACGGCAAAGACCATTTATGGTGCTGTTGGCGTGAAGGTTTGGGTTTATCGCGGCGAAGTCTTGCCGGAGCGTCAGCTCCAGGCGATGACCGATGCCATGAATGATCGCAAGCCGAAGAAGAACCGCAACAAGAAGCGGGACAATGACGGCGGTGGCCGTGACAATAACGAGGTGAACGAAAATGTTGATGCCTAAGCGAACTAAGTTTCGGAAGCAGTTCCGCGGAAAGATGCGCGGGAAGGCTGTCCGAGGGAACGTCGTCAATTTTGGCGATTACGGCCTGATGTCTTTGGAATCGGCGTGGATCACCAGTCGCCAAATCGAAGCGGCTCGGATTGCAATGACCCGTCACATCAAGCGGGGCGGCAAAGTTTGGATTCGGATTTTCCCGGACAAGCCTTACACCAAGAAGCCGCTTGAGCAGCGAATGGGTAAAGGTAAGGCGGGTGTTGAGGGTTGGGTTTGCGTTGTCAAGCCCGGTCGCATCATGTTTGAAATGAACGGGGTTGCCCCGGAAGTTGCAAAGGAAGCGATGCGCCTTGCTCAGCACAAGTTGCCGATTAAGACGAAATTTGTAACCAAGGAGGAGTTCCAAGAAGCCAACGGGCTCTAAGCTTGGATGAACTGACATGAAAGGATTGAAAGCAAAGGATCTCCGGTCGAAATCAGTACCGGAACTTGAAGAGCTGATCAAGCAAGAGCGAGCTGGTTTGTTCCAGGCTCGTCGTGACTTGGTGTTTCGCAACACGACAGACACGGCGGGTTTGAAAACTCGGCGACACAACATTGCTCGATTGTTGACTTTGATTAACGAGAAGAAATCAGGAGATCAATCATGAGCGAAGTAGTCAGCCGAGGTGCGCGCAAAGTTCGACGCGGCGTTGTGTCCAGCAATAAGATGGACAAGACGGTCGTTGTACGGATGAGCACGACCAAGCAGCACCCCCTTTATGGCAAGACGGTTAAGGCATCAATGACGTTGAAGGCTCATGACGAGCTGGGTTGCGACATTGGTGATACCGTTGAAATTATGGAAACTCGCCCGCTGAGTAAAGACAAGCGATGGCGCGTGACCCGAATTATTGAAAAGGTCAAGTAAGGCTTTTTCGACAAGGTGTTTCTGCAACCTTAGGCAGGGAAGTGCACGGCGTGCTGGTTTGAGAACTATCACGCCCTCTGCGCAAAGATTTGGAGCAAAGAAATGATTCAACAGTTCTCACGGCTGAAAGTAGCCGACAACTCGGGTGCACGCGAAGTGATGTGTATTCGAGTTTTGAAAGGGTCGCAACCTCGTTACGGCGGGATTGGGGACGTCATCGTTTGTTCGGTGAAGTCGGCGACTCCGAATATGCCCATTAAGAAGGGTGAAGTGATTAAGGCGGTTATCGTTCGGACGAAAAAGTCCGTTCGACGCCAAGATGGATCGATGTTGCGGTTTGATGACAATGCTTGCGTTGTGATCAACCAAAATGGCGAGCCGAAGGGTACGCGGATTTTTGGTCCGGTAGCCCGTGAATTGCGCGACGGCAATTATATGAAAATCGTCTCGCTCGCTCCGGAGGTTCTTTAAGATGCCAACTAAAGCAGAATTGAAAAGAAAAGCGAAAAGCCAACCCAAGCTGCGGTTGCGTCAGGGTGACCAAGTTGTCATTATCGCAGGTAAGGACAAAGGCGAGCGCGGTTATGTCGCCAAGATCAGTCCGGTTGAGAACAAGGCTTATGTCTTGAAAGACAACCCGGAAAATCCAGATGCTCCGTTGCCTTTGAACGCGGTTATCAAGCATAAAAAAGCGAAGTTCCAAGGTGAAAAGAGCGACCGATTGCGGATTCCTTCACCGATTCACGTCAGCAATTTGATGTTGATTGATCCGGAAACTGATCAACCGACACGAGTTGGGAAGCGCAGAGAAGGCGATAAACTTGTTCGATATTCAAAGAAGAGCGGCAAAACGCTCAATGACCAATCATTGATCAACAAGGACTAATCTGAGATGGCACGAAAAGAACACAAGATTGAATCCGGGCCGCAAGGTGCCTTGCCGGCTCCGCGATTGAAGAAGATTTATAAAGAAACGGTCATCCAAAAGTTGCGTGACAAGTTCAATTACAAGTCAGTCATGGAAGTCCCCAAGCTCACGAAGGTCGTGATCAACATGGGAACTGGTATTGACGATAAGGAATTGGACTCGGCATTGCGCGATATGACCTCGATTACTGGTCAAAAGCCGGTGACGACGGTTGCTCGCAAGTCAGTGGCCCAGTTTAAGCTCCGAGAAGGGATGAAGATCGGTTGCCGCGTCACATTGCGTGGAGATCGAATGTGGCACTTCTTCGATAAGTTGAACACTGTCGCCCTGCCGCGATTGCGTGACTTCCAAGGACTTTCGCCCAAGTCATTTGACGGTCGAGGAAACTACTCCTTTGGATTGCAAGAGCAGTTGGTTTTCCCGGAAATTGACTATGATTCGTTCGACAAAATGCGCGGAATGGACATAACGATCTGCACAACGGCGAAGACGGATGAAGAAGGCCGAGAGCTTTTGAAGGCTTTGGGCTTCCCGCTCCGAGATAAGTAAGGTCTCACTGACAAGCACTTGATTCCCCTGGGCTTTTTGTCCGGGGGAATTTTTATTTGGTAGTCTCAGAGTTGTGAAGGTACAAGATGTTCTCAACGAGGTGGAAAGACTGGCGCCGCCTCACTATGCATTTGGGTTTGATAAGGTGGGGTTGCAAGTGGGAGATCCTACGGCAGATGTTCAGAAAATTGTTGTTAGCTTGGATTCGGGACAGGGAGCGATTGAGTTTGCGGCATCAGTTGGAGCTAATCTGATGGTGACTCATCATCCGGTGATTTGGGATGAACTTACAGCAGTGAGGTCGGATCATTGGGCGCAGAGAAGGGTTTTTGAGTTGGTGCGAAAGGGGATTTCTTTGATTGCGGCTCATACCAATTGGGATTGCGCGCCAGGAGGGATCAATGATGCATTGGCGGATCGGCTGGGACTGGAGCATGTTGTTCCTTTTGGTTGGGGTGAGAAGACGGAACAGTGGAAGCTGGTTGTGTTTGTACCGATTGCTTGTCGAGATTTGTTGATTGATCAGCTTTCGGCCGCGGGGGCTGGAGTGATTGGAAACTATGACCGTTGCGCATTCCTTACTGAAGGCGTTGGGACATTTCGAGGTGGGGAAGGGGCGAATCCTGTCGTTGGGGAGCGAGGTCGAGTTGAGGAGGTTGCAGAAGTTCGGATTGAGATGGTTGTTTCGGGTGAACGACGAAGGGCAGTTGAATCGGCTATGCGAGCGGTGCATCCGTATGAAGAGCCGGCGTTTGATTGGGTTCAGTTGGCGGACGGTGTGGCGCATCCTTGCGGGAGAATTGGCGATTTGCAGGGTGTGGAGGACTTTCAGGCGTTTGTTGATGACCGATTGGGCAGTCGATCGGAAATGTGGGTGGGCCATGATCGTCCCGTTAGGCGTGTTGCAGTCGTTGGAGGTGCTGCTTCGGGAGAATGGCGGGCCGCTTTGGCTTTGGGAGCGGATGCTTACATCACGGGAGAGGTTCCCCAGCATGTTGCTTTGGAGGCGAGTGAGAGCGGATTAACCATTTTGGCATGCGGACACTACGCGACAGAGCAGCCAGGTATGGAAAGAATGGGGTCAATTTTGGCGGAGGTTTGTCGGATTCAGGTGGTTGTTTTTGAACCTGGAGTGGGATTGAGTGGTCGTCCTCGATGAATCGGGCCTAGGGGGTCTATTTTGGGTCGTCGTAAACCGATCACAATAGAAGGCTGACGCGGAGCGGTGTCCGAGTGGTTGAAGGAGCACGATTGGAAATCGTGTATAGGGCAACCTATCGAGAGTTCGAATCTCTCTCGCTCCGCCATTATTGTTTTTGCCACCACTTTTAGCGGATTGGTAGTGTTATCTGATATGCTTAACGCGGGAACCTCTTGGCATTGAGGTGACATAAGAAAGATATGGAAAATCGTGGCATCTACGCAATCGTTGGGGTCGTTGTCGGGGCAGGGCTCTTGGGTTATGCGGGATATCGCAACTTTGATATTCAGGCGCGAGAATCCAAGAAGGAGCTCGTGATGACGAATTCAACGATTGGGGAGCGGACTCAGAATGCGCCCACGGGGGATGAATTGGCGAGTGGATTGCCGAATGATACGGGAGTTGGGGTTGGAGAATCTCCGGGGAATATTGAAGCACCACAAGGGGGAACTTCGACTCCAAACCGACCCTTTATAGGAGGAGGTGGTGGGATGCGCCGAGGGGGCGGATCAGTAGCCCCGGGCGAAACGTCTTCGGTTCCAGTTCAGCCGCAACGGGGCGGTGGAGAAGCTCCAGCAAGACCTCGTCCTCAGGGGGGCGGGGAGACTCAGATGGGTGAAGTTGACATCTTGGGAATGGGCGGGATGATATTGAATGACCCTAAAGTGGCCACCGAACTAAAGTTGTCAGATGCTCAGAAAAAGCAGATTTCTGATGCGATGAAGCCGCCAGCGGCTTCGGGCAATGACGGTGAAGGGCTCGAAGGAGTGGCGCGCGGGATGCGTCGTGCTTCGGCGGAATTGGGGCCGAAATTGCGAACGATTTTGAATGCTCAACAGGTGAAGCGGTACGAGGAATTGGTATTCCAGCAAATTGGTCCGGCTTCGATGATGGGCGATAATTTCAAGACTCGTTTTGCGATTAGTGATGCGGAAGCGGAGAAAATGCAGAAAATGGCCGAGGCTTTTGGTCAGGAGATGATGGCTTCTTTGCAGGGCGGTGGTCAAGGTGGCGGTCAGGGTGGCGGAAGACAAATGCCTGACTTGAGCAAAATCATGAAGGCTAAATCGGATTTTGACAAGAAACTTGTGGCCGCTTTGGATGCTGATTCTCAGGCCAAATGGAAGGCGGCGACAGGGAAACCGTTTACCTTTAGTAACCCGATGGCGGCCTTTGGCGGCATGATGGGTGGAATGGGCGGTGGTATGGGTCGACCTGGTGGGCAGGGACGGCGGGGCGGCAATTGACAGAGACTCGTCACTTCGTGTTCAGATTCCGTTCAGCTTAATGGGCTAGATTGATCGAGTCACCGTATTCCGGCAGCTTGATGAGTTGGTTATAGTCAACAAGAAACAGGATGAGGCAACAATAAAGGCACGAAGAATGCTGTATGCAGGAAAGCATTGATGGGGACTCGACTTGCGCTCAGAGACATTGATGAAAGGATTTTGCAGCCCCTGCTTCAATCGGTCGTTGCGGATTCTGAAACTGGGATTCTCGTGACCGATCTCAATCATGCAACGTTGATTTGTAATGAGCGATTTGGTGAAATATGGGGGCTTGATATTGACCTCTCAGTGCGAGAAACGGTTGACGGAGTAAGGGCTACGGTTCGATCGCGACTGATAGATTTTCAGGCTTGGGAAGAGAACCTAAACCAAGTCTATCGCGACCCGTATTACAAGCAGATTGATCAGTTGGTTTTGCAAGAACCTCATGCCGTGATCCATCGCTATACGGGGCCACTCGTTGATTCCGGAGGTCTAGTGGTGGGTAGGCTTTGGACGTTTCAGGATCGGACAAGATCTGACCGCAAAACGCGAATTTTAGAAGCTTTACACGAGACATCATTGATGATTGATGCTGACCCCAGAAAAGTTTATGCGGGGATTGTGGAGCGGACAAGCGTGTATTTTGGAACTTGGGTGTTGTTGAGCATTTTGGATGGGGAGATGATGCGCTTTGAGGCTGTAGGAGGGGCAACAAATCCTGCGCAAGGGGTGGCCGGGAATCCAGTCCAAGATTCTTACTGCCAATTGTGTTTGAAGCAGGATCAAACTTTGCTGATTCAGGATGCTCGGCTGGATGAAGTGGCGCGGAAGATTCTGCCCTGTTCTTTGGGGCTAACCCGGTATTTGGGGGTTCCGGTAAGGCGACCGAGTGGGGAAGCGATTGGTACGCTGTGCATTTTGGATGGGTTGAGTGAGCAAGAATTTGACCCGGAAGAGATTCGATTTTTGGAACAAATTGCGTCCCGTATTGGGGGAGAGATTGAGCGCGAGAATCATTTGGCCCAATTGCAATCGGAGTTGAGCACCGTTCAGAAGAACTTGATTGACCAAGAGAAGTTGGTTGTGACAGGTCAGCTTTCGGCAAGTATTTCACACGATATCCGCAACATTCTTTCGACTATGCAATTGCAGATGAAAATGCCGGGACTGAGCGATGCGGCGAAGTTAGAGATGATGGATGAGCAGGTTACACGGTTTCGGGTGTTGTCGAATCGGTTGCTCTCTTATTGCAAACCAAATTCGGGGCATATGGAGCAAGTTGATTTGCATGAGATTTTGCTCTCGGTTTTAGAGATGCTGAATACTCACGCTGAGCTTGCACAGATTTTGGTTGAGATTGATTTAGGCGCAAGCGATGCATGGATTATGGGTGATCGGGTCAGGCTTGAGCATTTGTTCCTGAATTTGCTTTTGAATGCAGTTCAAATTGTTGACCAAGGGGGGCGGATTGGAATTCAGACAATTGATATTGGTGAAGATTTGATTCGGGTGATGGTTTGGGATTCCGGACGAGGGATGTCGCTTGATGCTCAACAAAATCTTTTTGTTCCGTTTCAATCCGGCCGTCCTGACGGAATTGGGCTTGGACTTTACAGTGCAAAGCAGATTATTGAAATGCACGGTGCTGTGATTCAGTGCGAATCGAAAATCGGAGTAGGGACAAAATTTGTGATGGAGTTTCAGCGATGTTAGGGGCAAAAATATTGGTCGTTGACGACGATCAATTTATACTGAAGTCGCTTCGAGAATTACTCAACGGTGAGGGTTTGACCGTATTGACGGCACCTAATACGGAGATTGCTTCTGATTTCATGAAGAATGAGAATCCGGATCTGGTGATTTTGGATATCAATTTGCCCGGTGAGAACGGAATTTCGTTTTGCCGCAGGGTCAGGCAGAAGAGTCGAGTTCCGATCATCATGTTGACGAGTAAAGCGGACGTTGTTGACAAGATTGTTGGTTTAGAGGTGGGAGCCGATGACTACTTGGCGAAACCGTTTGAACCGCGCGAATTATTGGCGCGGGTTAGGGCATTATTGCGGAGAGTTTCGGAGTATTCGAGCGACCCTGACGCAAAAGATGAAGAATATTCGGCGGGAGATTTATTGTTGAATGCGTCTCAGTTGAAGGTTGAGATTCATGGAGAGAATGTTGAGTTGACCTTGCTTGAGTTTCGGCTCCTTGAGTACTTGATGCAGAATTACGGCAACGTTTTGTCGCGCGATCAGATATTTGAGCATGTTTGGGGATACGATCAGTCGTTTAGCCAGAATTCGCTTGAGGTTATGATTTATCGTGTGAGGTCGAAGGTTGAAAAGCGACTGGGATCTCGGTTGATTCATACCGTTCGGGGGTATGGATACCGGGCAGAAATTCGGCCTGGTTCGTGAAATGAGGGGTTTCCTCATAGTTTTCTCACTTCGCGTTCTTAGAATGATCATGTAGCTTGCGGGATTCCCAGAGGCAAGCAGCATGAGGAACGAAAAGATGAAAACACAAAAATTACTCACGATTGCATTGGCAACGATCGGCATCGTCGGGATGGCAAGCGCGGCATTCGTTGTGAATGGCTCCGCCGGTTCTCAAGCGTGTGACGAGTTGTTTGCTCAGCAAGCTGGCCCACGCGGTGGTGGACAGGGTGGACCAGGAGGTCAGCAGGGTCAAGGCGGACAGCGAGGCGGAATGCAAATGCGAGGGCCACAAGGTGGACCAATGATTCTGCGCGATCCGAAAGTCCAAGTTGAATTGAAATTAACCGACCAACAAAAATCGCAGATTCAGCAAGTCTTGGAAGAAATGCGACCGCAAGGCGGTCCGGGAGGACAAGGTCAAGGTGGACAGGGCCAAGGCGGCGGTCAACGAGGCCAAGGCGGTCAAGGTCAGGGTGGACAGGGTCAAGGTGGCGGTCAGCGGGGCCAAGGCGGCCCTGGTGGACAAGGTGGACCGGGAGCGGAGTTGGTTCAGCAAATCGAAGCTAAATTGAAAACGATCTTGAACGAAGGTCAATTCAATCGGTATCAGCAATTGTCGCTTCAGGCTTCGGGCCCCATGGCGTTCATGCGACCGGATGTTGTCCAAAAATTAGGCATCAGTGAGCAACAGCAACAACAAATGCGAGCAATTATGGAAGCCAACCGACCGCCGCGACCGGAACCGGGCCAAGGTGGTCAAGGTGAACCGCCCCAGCCGCCGAACCCTGAGGAAATGAAAGCGCGCATGGATAAGCTGATGAACGAACTCCTGGGAGTTTTGAATGGCAATCAACGGAATCAGTGGAACCAGATGACAGGAGCGAAATTTGAGTTCTCTCCACCCCAGCAGGGCCGTGGCGGTCGGCAGGGCGGGGGCGGTGGTGGCGAACTTTTGAACGCCTAATCAGACAAAAAAAATCCCCCTGATCGCATTGATCAGGGGGACTTTTTGTTTATTCGGAAGCTTCGGGTTCGTTCTTGAAGATTACGCCATCGAAAAGGAAGGCGGCGATCACTGCACCGATGCAGGGGCCGAGAATCCAGACCCAAAAGTTAGGGCCAAACGCTCCGCCAACAATGGCGGGGCCAATGTAGCGAGCGGGGTTCAAGGCGGCTCCGGATAAGGGACCAATTGCAAGGATGCCAGCAATGATCACGAGGCCAATGTAAAGAGGTGCCTGGCCGGAATTCCGTTTATCCACCGCCGAACCGAAGATCACAGCAACCAAGAAGAAGGTGCATACGATTTCGGCTATCAAGGCGTTGACGGCGGTTACACCGTCGGCGATGGTGGGGGTTCCTCCGGCTACAGCAGGAGTGCCGAGGACGATGCCGGCGATCAGCGCGGCTACCGCGCCGCCAAGAATCTGAGCGATGAGATAGCCGAAGAAACCGGAAGCGGTGATGCGTTTGGTAACGAGCATCGCAAGACTGACAGCGGGGTTGAAGTGGGCTCCGGATACGGCAGCAAACGCGGCAACCATCACGGCGATGGCGAGGCCGTGGGCCAAGGCGACACCGGTGAGATTAGTGGCTCCAGCTCCCGCGTTGGCAATTGCAAAAATGCCAACGAAACAGAGGGCGAAGACGCCAATGAATTCGGCGACAAGGGCTTTTGTGTTCATCTTTAGTGATCTGGACGAACTGGGGCGGCAATTTGGAGCGGTTAAACTGGGGGAGTGAACATCGTTTGGAGCTTGCATCCGGAGCAGTTAGACGGACTGAAGGCTGAAGATATGGCGCGTTTGGTGACGGACGCAGGGGCCGAAACTTGTACGGTAGTAGTTGGGGAGAACGGACAGGCAACGGTCGAGCATATTTATCCGGAATTGCCGGACTATATCAATGCAGTTGCGGCAGCAGGGGTCGAAAGCTACTCCGTTCAGGTTGATTTGACGTTGCAGCAGTTGATTGGTGAGCCTGACTTTTTGAAATTGCTGAAAGCTTGCGGGATCAAGGAATTTTCGATCGCAGAACTTGCGAAGAAGGGATATTTCGTACGGTCTCGTTTGACCAAAGCCAGGGAAGCCCTGGATCAGCTCAAGCCGATCTTGGAAGAGAATGAGCTTCGCTTGATTCTGCCGGTGAGTGGGGAAAGTTTGCTGCCCTCACCGAGTGCGGCGTTCCACTTGATTCGGGGGTTGAATCCGTTCCAGTTTGGGGTTCAACTTGATCCGGGCGGAGCGCTTTTTGAAGGGTTTGAGGCTTGGGATTATACGGTTGCAATTCTGATGGATTATTTGGCGTGCATCACGGTTCGAGACAATGTTTTGGTCAAGCATCCTGGGGCTTCGGATGTAAACAGTAAAGGTTGGGCCCGACGTTGGTCAACCGTTCAGGATGGGATGACCGATTGGGCGGATATGATGCGTCAACTGCGGAATATGGAGTTTTCCGGTCGGGTGGAATTGCGACCGATGGTCAGCAGTGACGCGGCTTCGATTCGAACTGAATTTGACTATCTGAAAGGGCTGTTGGACTAACGCTTTTCTGGAGTCGAGATGACCGAGTCTTCTCTGATCTTGTTGAGTTCGCTCCGGCGTCCGGCATCGATTGCAAAGACGGCGAGCATGAGGAGAACTACGAGGAAGCCGCCGATGTTGTGGAGGGCGAGTTGGAAGTTCATGGGGAGGCGCTTGTTGCCTCGGATAAGTTCGGTGAAGGCAATAACCATTTGACCACCATCGAGAGGGGGGATGGGGAGGAGGTTCATGATTCCAAGGCTGATGCTCAGGAGGGCGGCAAGCTCGAGGATTTTGATAAAGCCGCCTTTGACTGAGTCGGACGTTTGTTGCACCATGGCAGCCGGTCCACCAACGCTTTCCTTGGCTTCGTCGAAGCTGGTGAAGATACTGATAATATTGAGGGTCATCGTCACGGGGGCCAAAGCGGCGATTTTTGCTGCTTCGTCGAGTTTGGCGGGCTCGTACGAGGGGCTACCGATAAACCCGATTCGTGCCTGCCTTGCTTTTAGGTCAACGAGTTTGCCGGCTTCTGTTGTTTTGACTGGCTCATTATCACGGTTGAGGACGATCTCCGGCTTGGGATCAATGGTTGGAAGGAGCGAGAAATTCTTGGTTTGGCCGTCCCGAATGACGGTTAAATTGATTGGCTTGGGTTTGTAATCTTTATCGTATGAGAACCGAACTTTCTCCCTTATGTCGCTAAAATTGCTGACGGATTGCCCGTTGATAGTGGTGATTTTGTCCCCGACTTCTAGCCCTGCAGCTTTACCCGGACCGGTAGGTAGGAATCCAATCGTCGTAGTGGCCTCGCCGGGAATTCCTTGGGCCATGATGGTGCCGAAGAGAATGATTTGACCGAAGATGATGCTGAAAAGTGGTCCGGCGAAGAGGACAAGGAGACGCTGAAACGGAGGACGTGAGAAAAATCCTTTGTCGATTTTTGTTTCGCTGCCGTCTTCGCGCGGTTGCATTCCTTTGATGGCGGCGAATCCACCCAGGGGGAGGAGAAGAAGGGAGAATTCGGTTCCCTCTTTGTTAGTTTTGCTCAGAAGTGGGCGGTATTGAACGGGGATCGATTGGCCATCGACTTTGATTTCGCCACGCCCTTTGTTACCTTCCATATCCGCGGCTCCGAGTACTGGGGCGTAGTAGACGAGCAAAACGGCGCAGACTGATCCGGCGAGGAGGAAATTGAGGGCATAGGAGAGATCAAGATTTTGAAACTGGGTGCCCATGAAGAGGATGACGGCAACGACTCCCCATGACTTGAGAAGAGTAAGAATGCCGACTTGGACGGGGCGGTGGTAGAGAGATGATAGGCGGGTGATGATCCAAACCGGGCCACCAATTGCCAAGAACGCTAAACCACCATAGAAAACGGGGTTGAGATTAAAGAAGCCAGCGAGGAAGGTGAGAACTGCGATACTGGTGCCGATCAACCAGACATTTCGTGCAGGGACAAGGGGCTTGGTGAGGTGGACATCAAGAGGGGTTTTTCGGACTCCTCCGACCATGACGGCAAATGCTTCGACATGCATGCCGCAAAGCTTGGCAAACCAGTAATGTCCGAGTTCATGGACGGCAACAAGAATTGTGATGACAATGAGAAATGTTATTCCGACGATGACGCCATGGGATACGGTGTTCAGCAAATCCATTTGATTTTTGTTCCTACTTCTTTACTTTGCGATGAGTTCGCGGGCGGTTATTCTGGCCCAGGCGTCGGTGGCGATGATGTTGTCGAGGGTTGGTTCGACGGGAGTGTGGGATTGCATCACCTTGAGGTTAATATCGGCAATTTCGAGGAAGCCGATAGACTCTTTGAGGAATGCATTCGCTGTTTCTTCGTTCGCGGCATTAAGCGCGCAGGGCATGGTTCCCCCTTCTCGGGCGGCTTGGTAGGCCAGTTGAAGGCATTGAAAAGTCTCTGGATCGGGGGCTTCAAAGGTGAGAGTGGGCGTTTCGATGGGATTCCAGGGTTTGAGGTGATTGGGGGTTCGTTCCGGGTAGAGAAGAGCGTATTGGATCGGGAGGCGCATATCGGGCCAACCCATTTGGGCGAGAACGCTGGAGTCTTTGAACTGCACCATGCTGTGGATGATGGATTGAGGGTGGACGACGACGTTGACCTCTTCGATGGAGGTTCCGAATAGCCAGTGAGCTTCGATCACTTCAAGGCCTTTGTTCATGAGGGTGGCGGAGTCCACGGTGATTTTGCCGCCCATTGTCCATGTGGGGTGGGCGAGGACTTGAGCCTTGGTTACCTTGGCAAGGTCGTCGCCGGATTTTCCGCGGAAAGGGCCCCCTGACGCCGTGAGAATGAGCTTGTGAATTTGATCATTGCTGTATCCCTGGAGGCATTGGAAGAGGGCGGAGTGTTCCGAATCAATGGGGGTGAGGGTGATGCCATTTTCGGCAACGAGGGGCATGACGATTTGTCCGGCGGCAACGAGGACTTCTTTGCTCGCGAGGGCGATGTCTTTTTTGGCGTTGATGGCGGCGAGGGTGGGTTCGAGTCCGATGACTCCGGCGACGGCGATGACGACGAGATCAACTTCGGGGTGGGTGGCGATATCGATGATGGCCTGGATTCCGCCGGGGAGCAGGTGTTCTCGGGCGGATTTTTCATCCATTAGAGCGACATTTTTTGTGCCGAACTCTTTGGCTTGGGAGATGAGTTCGGTCGCGGACCGGTTGGCGACGAGGCCGGTGACGCGGAGTCTATCGGGGTGTTGGCGGACGATATCAAGGGTTTGGGTTCCAATTGAGCCGGTTGAGCCGAGGATTGCGATCCGCTTCACGGCTGGTAGTTTAGCTGGTGTAGAGATAGAATCTTTGGGGCGATGTCGTAGAATAGGGTTATGATTCAAATTCCAGCCGAACTAAAAGATGTTTTGGTAAGTACGGAGGATACATTGGGAGGAAGTGTTCGATTTTTGGGTACTCGGGTGCCATTACAAGCGCTCCTGGACACTCTTCAAGGTGGTGGATCATTGGAGGAATTTTTAGACGGGTGGCCTGATGTTTCGAGAGAGCAAGCTCAAGCGGTTCTGGATTGGGATTTAGGGCGAGTGCGGGCTGAATTTGGTCTTGAACGAGCGGGGTGAGATGAAGATTATTTTGGACAATTGTGTGAATTGGAGATTGGCTCAGTTCTTCAAGCGATACGAGGCCCGTCATGTTCGTGATTTGGGATGGCAGGATTTGTCGAATGGCAAGCTCCTCGCCGCAGCGGAACAATCTGGATTCCAAGTATTAATTACCGTTGATAAGAACATGCGCCACCAACAGAATTTGAACGAATTCTCGATTAATCTGGTCACGCTTGATTCGGCTTCGATTCGGTTGGTTGACCTGATACCACTTGTCGCCGGGGCAGAAACTGAGATTGCAGCTCTCGAATCGAAGAATGTAACTGGGGCGAATATTTCGATTCGCATTTAGCCTAGGACAGGTGCAATTAGGGGATTAGGTTCGTAAGGTATAACAGGACAGTTTTCAATTATTGTTGAAAACTGGATGTGGAACACCGATGAGCATTGCGCCGGAGCGAATTGTTGGCGATGAATTGATGGACATTTATCGCAAGGTTGAGGCTGGGGAGCGTCTTTCGCTGGAAGACGGGATTCGGCTTTATGAGACGCCGAGGCTGACGGCGGTGGGGTACATGGCCAATTTGGTTCGGGAGCGTCGCCACGGTAAACGCACCTACTTTGTGCGGAATCAGCACATCAACTATACAAATATCTGTAACAAGTTCTGTAAGTTTTGTTCATTTTATGCCAAGAAAGGGGGGCCGGATCCTTATGAAATGACGATTGAGGAGGTTCGGAAGCGGTTGCATTGGCATATGGATGTAGATGTGACGGAAATCCATATGGTGGGGGGGATCAATCCGCGTTTGCCTTACCAATACTACATGGACTTGTGCCGGGTGGTGAAAGAGGTTTATCCGAACGCCCACGTGAAAGCGTTTACGGCTATAGAGATTGAGCAGATTGCGCTGAAGGGTGGGGTCACCCACGAGCAGGCGTTGAAGGATTTGATTGAAGCAGGTCTCGACTCCTTGCCGGGTGGGGGGATTGAGGTGTTGAGCGATCGCGTTCACCGCGAGCTTTTTGGTAAGAAGTTGGGGGGAGATGGATGGAAGAGTGTTGCTCGGGCCGCTTCAAAGTTGGGCTTGACGCAATATGCGACGATGCTCTATGGTCACATTGAGACCAATGAGGAGCGCGTGAGCCACTTGATGCAGTTGCGTGAGTTGCAGGATGAGACAGGGCACTTTGTGTGCTTCACTCCTCTCTCATTCCACCCAGAGAAAACCGAGCTTGAGGACATCAAAACGCCGACGGGTTATGTTGATTTGCGGAACATCGCCGTTTCGCGGTTGATGCTGGACAATTTTGAGCATATCAAGAGTTTTTGGATTATGAATACTCCGGAGGTCACGCAGACGGCTCTCTGGTATGGCGCGGATGATGCAGATGGGTTTGTTCATGAGTACGAAATCACCTATAAGGAGGGTGATTTTGGGAACAAGCAGCAGGTTTTGACCCTCTCGCGGATGACGGATATGATTTTGGAAGCGGGTCGAGAGCCGATCGAACGGGATTCGCTTTACAATGAGATTAAGCGGGATGCGGTGGTTTCGACAAAGAAAGAGCGGAAGTTGATTCCGCTGAGTGTTTCCTAGCCCGCTCTCTGCGTGAGTGGAGAGAGGGGGGTTAGGCGAGTAATTTCTTGACGCGAGTGCCGATTTCGTCGCGGACGACGTTGAATTCTTCGGGGGGGAGATCGCGGGGGTCATGGAGAGCCCAATCGTCACGGTTTTTGGCGGGGAGGTGAGGGCAGGCGTCGCCGCAACCCATTGTGATCACCCAATCCCATTCAAGCTTGGGGAGTTCATCGAGGCCGATGGATTGGTGGTGGGAAATATCGATTCCAAGTTCGGCCATGGCGGCGATAGCTTTGGGGTTGACTTTGCCGGACGGGCGGGAGCCGGAGGAGTAACTGGAAGCGTTGCCGAAATGTTTGGCAAAGCCTTCGGCCATTTGGGAGCGGTTGCTGTTTTCGATACAGACGAAGAGGATGTTCATTGCTTTCTGTTATGAGCAAGGCCCCCCCGGAGGGGAGCCTTGCGATGTGCATTCACCAGAGACCTGGCTAACTTTGCATGAGTGGTTGCTCGTTCAAAGTTAGAGGGTTCGCCTGGATTAGTTTGTAACGGGGTTTCCGGAGACCGGGTCGGTGACTTGCAAACCACCGTCGGTGTAGACGTTGGCGCCCCACATGAAGTTCGCCGGGTTCAACGTTTGGTTGAACTTGCGATACTTAGCTGATCCGTCGCTCATGCCGTAGTTGTCGCCTTCGCTCCAGCGGTTCCAGCTTTGATATACTGCAAGCGGGTAGGTGGTCGAAGGAGCGGTGCGGCAGAGGTTGAAGATTTGGTTGGAACCAGTGCTGATTCGGCTCCAGTTCAGAGCAAAAACCTGCGTCGGTCGAACTCCACCTGGATCTTCAGCAGAACCGAAGTAAGCCGTCGTGTTGTTTGCATCTCGTGAGAGACCGTTGGTGGAGCGGTGTGATGCGCTTCGAACGGTTGCGGTGATGGATGCGCTGGCCAAGCAGCTGAAGACGTCGGTCATACCAGTCAAAAGAATGGTGTTGGAGACGTTGTCAATTGCGGTTTGGCTGACAACACTGATTCCACGGTTGACGTCGTTGATGTTGCGCAGTCGCGGGATAACGGCACCGTTAACGGTGTAGCTCAAGCGCGGGACTTGTTGGTCGACGATTGCGCCTCCTCGAATCCACTCGGGCGGAGTCAACGGGCTGCCAGCGGGGCAGACGTTGGGGTTGTTGTTCGCCGGAATACCAGCGCCGCTGTTATTGTCGGAGCTGGAGAAACAAGTCGGAGCTTGACCTCGGCTATTGTCGCCGGGGCTGACGAAGATTTGCTGGTTCTTGACGTACGGAGTGATCATCCAGGACCAGTGAATGTAACCGGCAGTTGTTCCGCCAGCGGCCGGATTGAAGGCGCGGTGGAAGTAAGCGGACGGATAGACATCGTCGTAGTCCGTGGTGTAGATGGTCATTCCGAGGCTCAACTGCTTGACGTTGCTGAGGTCGGAGGATTTCTTAGCGGCTTCCTTTGCTTTGGCGAAGACAGGGAAGAGGATGGCAGCCAGGATGGCAATGATCGCAATAACGACCAAGAGTTCGATGAGGGTAAACGCTTTTCGCATGATTTCTTTTGGGTTCTCCAAGAGATTTCGTGTCTGACATGCAGACTCGCACCACGATTATTGCGGAATATTGTGATTCTTAAAATTAAGAGAATGTTAATAATTCTTTTGCTTTAGCATACAGATTCCTCCTTAAACAAATTTTAATGCCATTCTTAACATAAGGATCAACTTTGTTGCAATATTGAGTTGAAGTTGGGACTCACACAGAATTGGCTTCTTAACATTCTTAATCGTTCGGAATGTTGGTTCATCCGAATTTTGTCTAGGTCGTATTGCCTTACCCAGACTTTAGAAAGGGAGTTTGACATGGACCTGGCCCGAGGTTTCCCGGATGTGATTTGATCTACGGTGCTGACGGATTACGCTGACTCAAGCATTCCGTGACCGTAATGAGTGACTCGATTTTTGCCGTTCTGCTTGCTGTGGTACATAGCTTTGTCGGCTTCATCGATTAGGGTTTGCTCAGATTTGGAGAGGGAATAGACGGTGGAAACTCCAACGCTTGCGGTGACGGCTCGAGAGCTTGTTTTGGCCATTTGGATGCGCCGGCGGAGTTCTTCGGCGACAGCAAATGCGGCTGATTCAGATGCGCCGGGGAGAACCATCATAAATTCTTCGCCGCCGTAGCGACCGACTCCGGCATCTTTGGGGCAGGATTGCTTGAGAACTTGAGCAATAGTCCGCAGGGCTTCGTCTCCCGCCATGTGTCCGTATTGGTCGTTGAGTTGTTTGAAATTATCGATGTCGAGGAGGATAACGCTACTCGGTGATCCGATGACGCCGTTTCGCTTCATGTGGACGCTCAGGAATTCCATGAGGGCGCGGTGATTCATGACTCCAGTCAGACCGTCAAGCGTGGCGAGACTTTGGAGCTTGGCGTTGGCTTGAGCGAGAGCATCGTGAGATGCGGCCATGAGTTGGTTTTTCTCGGCAATGATATCCATCTGCTCGCGGATGCGATCGCCTTGGAGGAGGAGTTCGGCTCGGGCGACTCGGGCTTCGGCAAGGGTTTGGATGAGTTGGATGCCAGTGATTCCGCCGAAGATCGTGAGGAGGAGCAGGATCGCAGTCATTGTGATGACGCCCTTTTGAGCGTCGAATTGACTAGATCGATATGACTCGCCGCTGAAGGTTGCGAGAAGAAGTGCCTCAACTTTTCTAGAGGAGTTGGTCACTGGTACAGCCGCAACTGACGCGGAATCTTTGTCATCGAGCAGGAGAATTTGACCAGAACCTTCCCAGGCTTTGGCGAATGTGCTGGGATTTTCGATGACTCCGTTGGCAATTTTGTTGTCACCAGAGCGGGTGATGGGTTGGAACTTGCCGTCGGGGGTTTTGCGAATTGTTTGAATACCGGTGATTGATGATCTTCGCTTGAACATCTCCGCATAGCTCGATTCAATATTCTGGATTGCAGTTGTGGACGATCCGTCAAGCCGGATTTGGGCGTGATTTTCGTTTTGAGTACTAATCGCAATGAGGTTTGCGAGCTCGATATTGTTGTGAAGAAACCGCTGGGTGTCTCGCTTTGATGCGCTGTCGGCGGTGAGATAACCGATAACGAGGGTTGTGACGATCAGCAGAAACAGAACGGGAAGAATTTTGGGGGATCGTTTGGTTTTGAATGTCCAGGCGGCAATGGCAATAAAACTTACCACCGCAAGGATGGCAAGTCCAAAGAGCCAGGGATGGACGCCGTTCAGCAAGTTTTTTTTCCGGAAACGAGTTCGTTTCTAGGTAAGAGATCGGCTAAAAGTGGTCAGAAAGTTAGGCTAATTCGGCAGAATTTGAACCAAAAAACACCCCTGGTGAATATGGCACCAGGGGTGTTTGGACTTTGAGACGATTATTCGGTTTCGTCGGCTTCGGCTTCGTCAGATTCTTCGACGGCGACTTCTTCGACTTCGGGAAGTTTTTCGTCAAGTTCAGCGAATTCCGGATCAAAGACGTTGAGTTTCATTTCGATGTTGACATCTCGGTGGATGTTGATTTCGACGTCATATTTGCCGACTCGCTTGATGGGTCGGAGCAGAAGTACAGCTTTCTTGTCAACTTCGGTTTTGAGTTCCGACTTGATCATGTCAACAATATCCTGGCTAGTGATGGCACCGAAGAGACGTCCGTCTGGGCCGGATTTGGTTTCCATTTTCAACGTCACGCCATTCAGCTTTTCGCCAACGACTTGGGCTTCGGCTCGGGTTTGCTCAAGTTCGGCAGCGATTTTGGCTTGTTGGCGTCCGAGAACTTCCAATTGTTTTTTGTCGGCGATAACCGCCATGTGTTGGGGGAAAAGGAAGTTGCGTGCGTAACCGTCCTTGACGTTTACCACTTGACCCTCTTTGCCCAGTTTGGGCACAGCCTGCTTAAGAATGACCTTCATCAAAAAACCTCGTTTTGTTTAGCGCTTAATCCCGATGCCGATCGCCGGAGAATTTCGATCAAACACCCGTTCAATTCCCACCCAACCGTGAAGGGCTTCGTTGAACCGATGCTTGAGGCGTAGATCAAGCTGTGGATCGTTGAGTCCGAATACCTCGCTTTGGAGCCAGGTGTTCGGCGCGAAGCGATAAGATACCCCGGCGCCCGGTTTGCTTGCATAGACCCCGTACCTAAGGTCCGTTCGGTCGTTGATTGATCGCTCGAGGAGAATGTTGAGTTTATTGGATTCGAAGGCGTCGTAGAGACCAAAAATGAGCTTTTCTTTTCCGGCGGGGATTTTGAGATTGACATCGGTGCGGATGCGAGATGCCTCGGTGTTGTAGGTGAGGTCCGACTCCACTTCGACTTTCGGAATGAGGCCGCCGGCTCCGGCTCCGGTGGGATCGAATTTTTTGACAGCACCTTTGACATCTTCGATCAGCTCTTCGACTTCGTTGGCTAGCTTGTTGGCTTTGGTCATGAGTTCTTTGGTTTGCTGGCTGATCTCGATCCCGTTTTTGGTCATGACTTCCGTATCGGCGGCGATGTTGACACCGGATGCGCTCATCGTTTCGAAGTTCTTGAGGGTTGATTTGAGGCTATCTTGGAGTTCAGGGTCGGCGGTGTAGGCTCTGAGGTCTTCCATGAGACCTTTGCCTTCGGTGGCGGCGGCGTTCATGGTGGTGAGGAGCTGTTCGGTTTGATCCTGGAGCTTTCCGCTGGCGGCAAAGGCCTCGATTTCTGCACTTACGCTTTGGACGTTTTTCATGGTCGCGACCATGGTTTTCATAAGCGTGTTGATTTCGTCGGAGTTTTGGGTGAGGGTTGAGTTGAAGTTATCGGCGAGGTTGCCAAATTTTGTGGCGGTTGTTTCGCCGGATTTCATGATTCCAACGAGTCCGTCTTTGAGTTCTTTGTCTTCGAGAAGGGAGCGGAATGCGACCATGGTTTTGTTGAGCTCGGCCATGGTTTCTTCCGTATCGGGGAAGATTTCGTCGAGAGGGCCTTGAAGGATCCCGGGGATTGGATCGGATCGATCTCCAGCAGCGTAGATTCCGCTGGCTTGGGCCATGGGGCGAAGGAGGACTTGCTTGTCGCCAAGGGAGATAAAGCTGGTCGGGAGAACGGCGACGAGAGTCTTGTCAAGCTTGCGGCCTTGTTCGATGGCGAGCGTAGCGATTGCTTCTCCAGTGGAAGTGAGTTCGACTTTCTCGACTCGTCCGATGGAAACCCCGGCGAGGAGGACATCGGCTCCGGAATCAAGTCCCCCGGCATCGGCGAATTTGGCGTAATAGAGTTCTTTTGGTTCGGCAAAGATACTTGCACCAAGAGTTGCGAAGATTCCTAAGATCAGTCCAACAAAGATCAGGACGAGGGCTCCGACTTTCCAGGCGGCAGGCATTGCCTTATTGTACTGTTTGATTTACCTGGATGGTTCCGCATGGCCAAAAAAGCCGGAAGCGATTGCGGCTTCCGGCTTTTGATTGTTTCCTCTAGTCTATGGTGTTGTCACAAAACACTCGAGGAGGTCAAGTTGCATCTGCCAACTTCGGTCATTGTTGAACGTAGTGTTTTGCCAGCCGACTCGCGCTCGGATCGCCGGAATGGGTCCAAGAATTGGGTGATTCACGGTTCCGATAAAGTTCGGGATTTGTGATACTGGCCCGCCGTACGTCTCGTTAAATTGGAACAAACCGAGTGTCGGTACTTGGATTTGGTTCAAGAGCACCCATGTGTTCGTGGTGAAGTTGTAGAGGTGGATTCTTCTGATAGTGTTATTAATCGTTGTTCCACCAGTACCGGCGATTCGGATTCCGTTAACGTTTGTCACGGGATTGAAGAAGTCAACAATGACTTCGCCGACGCTTGTGTCCCTCGCGACGTTGTAGGCTTCATTCATCCGGAAGAGGTTGTTGTCACCGGCATTGAGGATTGACAGCAAATTGCCGGAAACAAATCTGCCATTCCCCATGAAAGCATTCAGGGCAGTTATTTCTTGAACTGTGCCTGACTGGCTGACTTGAATCCCGCCAAGAAGGTCTGCGCGGGCGCCCTCGAAGATATCAATTTCTGTGTTCTCATAGATTCCATCGGGAACGGGATCAAAGTCGTACCAAAACTGGTCTTCGCTGAAGCCAACTGACGGTGGTGCGGCGGCATTGAACAATGCATCTACCTCTCCCGTTTTGAATGAGCCCTCACCGTCTTCGCCCAGAGGGTTGTTCGAGCGGTTGCGATATTGATGAGCGATATAAAGGCTCGTATCAGTGGTTGAAATGGCTGCTGCGATCACATTGATCTCGAAAATATGGGCACCAGACGGCACTGATTGGTTCCAAATTACGCCGAAATCAGCGATTTCGCCCGAAAAGTCGTTTTGTGGAGCTGGATTATCAACATTGTTCTGCCAAATTCGCCATCTCATAACAAATTGACTAAAGGTCGTCGGGACGTAATTGAAACCGAATCGAAATTGAGTCCAGGGCTTACCGATCGCACCGGAAGTCAACACGACATCATCAAGTGAACTGGGATTGCTCTCGATGTAGCCGTACCCGGCACCAGCATCTGCGAAATAAACATAGTTGTTCGATTCGGGGCCATTTAGAGGAGCAGGTGGATTGAACTTGGGTTGTCGTTTTTCGCTCGATTTAAAGAGGTTTCCGAGCCAATTTGCTGAGGCTTTAACGGGAGTCAGGTTTTTTGCTGAAACGGGCCAAGCTCTATATTGAATTTTACGGCCCTTGAGGTTGACTTTGTTGCCATTGGCGTCTTTTGACCAGCCGAACGCAATTTCAAGTTCCCCAGAAATTGGGCCGGGTTCAGCGTTTGCGAGTCCGGGGAGTACGGCGAATGCGGCGAGAAGAGGGAGGTAGTGTCGCATGATGTTGTGTGATTGCAGTTTGGGCAGTCGCAAGGGACAGCCACAAGTCGGGTTTGACTTCTGTTTAGTGTAAAGGGTTCCTGGCAAATCTGACATAGTATTTTTTTCACTCGACGAAGATACTGGTAATTTTACTTGGAAATGACGGGCAGGACTGAGTTGGGTTAGGTTCGCGGGCGGTAGAATCTGCCTAGAAAAATTGCTAGGAAGATTAAGGGATTCTTCCGAGAATGAGTTTATCGGTTGATTTGACCGACGTTGGGCTTTGGGTCTGCGGGCACAAGACCAGGAGAATACTCGTCTAAGCAAGTACGGCAATTCCTTCGGGGGTTGTCACCAAGGAGCACGAAACAGAACATGTGGCAACGGTTTACGGAACGCGCAAGGAAGGTTGTCTTCTTTGCCCAAGAGGAAGCGCAAAAGTTTGGGGAGGGATACGTCTCTACCGAGCATTTGCTGCTTGGCCTCGTTCGTGAGAGTGATAGTGTTGCGGCGCGAGTTCTGGAAAAGCTCGGAGTCGGTCTTGGGAAGATCCGGAACGAAGTCGAAAAGCAGCTTCCCCGAGGAGAATCCCGACCGAGTCAGGATATGACGCTTACGCCGAGGGCGAAGCGAGTCATCGACTTGGCTTATGACGAAGCACGCAACTTGAATAACAACTATATTGGTACTGAACACCTTTTGCTCGGATTGATTCGGGAAGGGGATGGGCTGGCGGGCAGAGTGCTTGGTCGGCTCGGGGTTGAACTTGATCGGGCGCGTCGCGAGGTGATGGCCCTTCAGGACAACGAAGTTCAGTCCAGCTCGAGTGAGAAAGGAAGCAAGTCTTCCAGCTCAAATAGCGGGTCGGGGAATACAGCGAAAAGCCCGACTCTTGATGAGTTCGGACGTGACTTGACGGAGCTTGCTCGTGAAGGAAAGCTTGACCCAGTGGTTGGTCGCCAGCAAGAGATCGAGCGAGTCATGCAGATTTTGGCTCGGCGGACGAAGAATAATCCGTGTCTCATCGGTGATCCGGGGGTCGGGAAAACGGCAATTGCCGAGGGTTTGGCTCTCCGCATTGTGAGCGGAGACATTCCGGAAATCTTGATGGATAAGCGATTGGTTGCCCTAGATATGGCGGGCCTCGTAGCAGGAACGAAATATCGCGGGGAGTTTGAAGAGCGCATGAAGAAGGTGATGGAAGAAGTTCGCAAGGCGGATGGTGAAGTCATCCTATTCATTGATGAGCTTCATACTTTGGTTGGTGCAGGAGCGGCCGAAGGGGCGATTGATGCGTCAAACATCATGAAGCCGGCACTTGCCCGAGGTGAGCTTCAATGCATTGGCGCTACGACGCAAGACGAATTCCGCAAGTACATTGAGAAAGATGCGGCACTTGAGCGACGATTCCAATCAGTAAAGGTTCGGGAACCGAACGAGGAAGAAGCAGTTGAAATTCTGCGCGGACTTCGGGAGCGATATGAAGCCCACCACAATGTGGAGATTACGGACGAGGCTCTGACCAGCGCAGTTCAACTTTCGATGCGGTATATCACCGATCGGACTTTGCCGGACAAGGCGATTGACTTGATTGATGAAGCAGCCAGCCGGGTTCGTTTGCAACAGAGTCTGCCGCCTGCAGATGTCCGAACCGATAAGCAGCAATTGGCGAAAATGCGCGCTGATCTGGAGCACGTTCGGCGACACGGTGAGCCAGAGGAAATTGAAAAGCTCGACAAGGCTTACGATGAATTGAGTGCTTCGATCACCGAACGTGAAGAGGCTTGGCGAGCAGAAGAGAAGCCGGATGCAGTCGTAGGTGAGACTGAGATTGCAGGAATTGTTCAGAGCTGGACAGGTATTCCAGTGACTCGGCTTGTCGAAGCAGAATCGCAAAAGTTGCTGCGGATGGAAGACGACTTGCACAAGCGCATTACGGGTCAAGCCGAGGCAGTTAGTGCGGTTGCGCGGGCGATCCGCCGCAGTCGAAGCGGATTGAAGGATCCGAAACGACCGATTGCGAGTTTCATCTTCTTGGGGCCGACGGGGGTTGGTAAGACAGAACTTGCCAAAACTTTGGCGGAGTACCTCTATGAGAAGGAAAGTTCAATGGTTCGGATTGACATGTCCGAATACATGGAGCGATTCGCGGTGAGTCGGCTCGTTGGGGCTCCTCCGGGATATGTTGGATACGATGAAGGTGGACAGCTCACCGAGCAAGTTCGCCGGAATCCGTATTGCGTGGTGCTTCTTGACGAGATCGAGAAAGCTCATCCAGAAGTCTTCAACATTTTGCTTCAAGTGATGGAAGATGGTCACTTGACAGACTCTCAGGGTCGTCATGTGGACTTCCGAAACACAATCATCATCATGACTTCTAATGTCGGGGTTCGCCCGATTGAGCTTGAAAAAGGGCTTGGATTCCGCGATGCCAAGATGGACATCAACGATCCGCGAACTTATGAGGCGATGAAGAATAAGATGTTGGACGAAATGAAGAAGTTGTTCCGGCCTGAATTCTTGAACCGGGTGGACGAAGTCATCGTCTTCCAGCATCTCAAGAAAGACGAAATCTTGGAAATCGCCGACCTTTATCTCAAGCGAGTTAATGAGCAGGCAAAAGAGCTTGGCATTACGATCGAGTTGAGCGATGCGGTGAAAAATCTGCTTGTGGAGAAGGGTTACGACCCGAATCTGGGAGCTCGACCATTGCGCCGCGCGGTTCAACGATTCATTGAAGATCCGTTGAGCGAGCAATTGCTAATGACGACATTTGCTCAAGGCGACCATATTGTCGCTGATGTGGATGGCGATGGCAATGTGTTCTTCCGAAAGAGCGATGCTCCTCCGGCAAGTGACGAAGAGCCAGAACTGGTAAACAACTGAGACTGAGGTTCGCAAAAAGTAAAGTCCTCCCGGTTTTTAAACCGGGAGGACTTTTTTATGGTGGGCGCTGAGGGACTCGAACCCCCGACAGCCTCGGTGTAAGCGAGGTGCTCTACCAACTGAGCTAAGCGCCCGGGAGTTGTGAAAATATACCCGGAGCTGCCATGAGTCATTCTAGGTCGTCAAAGTCGGCGAGGTCTGGGATCAAGCAGCCGTATGGTTTGGTTTTCTTGGTTTTTGGGATTTGTCCTTGGCTGATGGCACGGATTGCATCGGCGAGATCGTTTTCGGTGACGGACTTTCGTCGAACGCCGAGGTCGGAATACATGTTGTTGATTCGTCCTCGGTACTGGATTTTTCCAGACGAGTCAAGCACAAATGCCTCGGGGGTAGTGGTGGCCCCAAGGTGTTTGACGAGGGCGTGGGTTCGGTCGATGGATTGGAGGTAAGTGAATCGAAATTCGGATTTATGCTTTTGGGCTTCCGATTCGGTGAGTTTGGGGTTAATGTAGACGCCAATGAGTGGGGTTTGGGTTGAGTTAAATTGTTTATGGATTCGTTCCAAATCAGGTTGGGAATCGTTAGCGATAGGGCAATCGTTGGTCAGGAAAACGATGGTAAGGGCTTTGTGTCCGGTTAGGGGTATGGGTTTGCCGTCGATGATCGGAATCGTGAGAGGATTGAGGATTGTGGTGGCGACGAGCAGGGCGAGCATCAACTGATTAGACGGAGTAAGTAGCTCGGGGGTTTTCTGAAAGGAATCCTTATTCTGCTTCGAGCTATCTAATTTTTGAACCAGAGGTAGCACGCGATCAAGACCAGGAAGACCGAGAAAATCTTTCTCATCGTGACAGGATCAAGGGAAGTGGCGATATTGGCACCAGCGAGAGCTCCGGCGAAGAGGCCAACTGAAAGGGCAAGAGCCGCATTGATATCGATGTTCTTTTCTTGATGATATTTATATGCACCAAGGGCACCAACCGGAAGGAGGAGGGCGGCGAGAGATGTTCCTTGGGCTTTGTGCTGTGAGAAGCCGAGGGCAAGAATAAGCGCTGGCACGATGACAATTCCGCCACCAATGCCAAAAAGCCCGCTCAGCACACCAGCTGCGAGTCCGGTGACTATACCGATGATGATCGTGGACATGAGTCCATTCAGGTTACCCGTGGAGGTTAGTGATTGAATTTGAGAACGCGTTCGACGATCCGTCGCTGGTGGGCGTGGTGCTCATCGGATTGTAAGCCCTGCGGATGATAGAGGTAATCGGCAACGGGGACATTACAGGCGATGAGGTCGTCATACAGTCCGCGACCGAATGCAATTAGGAGGGCATCAGGAGCTTCAGTTTGTAGAAATTGGCCCGGGCCGCTCCACCAATGTTCGATCAGGGGGCGCTCAGCATGATCGCCGAACAATGAAGGATGGGTGATCCAGATTCCAAGGCGGTGAAGTTCGTGGAGGATGCGGGCTTTATGCTCCAGTCGGGGCAGAAGGTCAAGGCTTGGGGAGTAATTGCGTTGAACGAGTTCGGCGAGGGTATGCCAGATAGGGGAGTTTTTCTCGGCGATTGTATTGTCGAGGGAGGGGACGATTTCCGGTTCACCGTAGCCGAGGCAATAAGGGGTGCGTACAAATGCGTTTGGAGAAGTGTGCTCTCCGAGTTTGAGCCACGCGGATTTGACTTTGTGACCGAGGTCAGGGGAGCATGTTTGGGAGTCTCTTGGAATGAGAAGAATTGTTTTGACTGGTTTTGGTTTCCAAAAATAGCGGTAGGTTTCGGCAGCGAGGGCGACATCCACGGATTCGCAATGGTCAATCCCGTTCTCGTTCATCCACTCTTGACCTTTGATGTAGCTTCGGCCGATTGTGGAGATCATTTCTTGCGAGATCAATGCCATGTCGCGTTAGACGCATAGTTTGCGCCATGGGGGGGAATCCGCCAAATCCGTCCTAGTCCTTATGGTCTGTGGGTTAGACTGAACTCAATGTCCCGCTGGCCAAACTGGCTTCCTCATCCGGCTTTGGTTTTTGTTGTTTTGGCGTGGGGTTTGAACTTTGTCGTAGTGAAATTTGCGCTTGAGGCATGGCCCGTCCAGGTGGTTATGGTGCTTAGATATTTGCTGATGGTTCCGGTGATGGGAGCCTACGCAATTGCAGTAAAGCAGACCTATAAACCGGTTGGAAAAGAGTGGATTCGATTTCTCTTCGCAGGATTTTTGAGCACGGGACTTTACATGGTTCTCTTTTTGGAGGGCATGAGCCGAGTCGGAGCGGCCCAGGGTGCGGTTTGTTTGGCGACAGCTCCGATTTGGGTTTCTATCATTTCTGTTGTTGTCGGACAGGAGATCGGGCGGTGGCAACTTTTTGTTGGAGGAGGAATCGCTTATGCGGGGGTTGCGGGGGTGATTTGGATGGGGACAGGGGAGCGATACTGGACTCCGCTTGGGCTTGGTCTAGTATTGGCGAGTGCTTTGGTGTGGGCGACGAGTGTCGTGCTGATGAAGCCACTCCTGAAAGATCGTCCGGCGATTGGGGTTTATCTGGCGACTTACGCAGGGGCAGCGTTCGTTTTGCTCCCTTATGGCGGAATGGCGACATTGCAGTTTGACTACAGTACGATCGGATTTTGGGGGTGGATGGGATTGGCTTATCTGACTCTCATTGCGGGGGCTGGGGCGTTCACGGCTTATTATGTGGGGGTTCGGGAAGTTGGATCCGCGAAGGCTTCGATGGTTGCCTATTTCGTACCGGTGGTTGCAGCCATATCAGCTTGGGTGCTCCGGGGAGATTCTCTGAATGCTTTGCAGATTGCGGGGGTGGTGCTTGTTCTGTTTGGGGTTGGTTTGGCTAGTTTAAAGGGTAAGAAAGTCGAGCCGACTGAGCCGATTGGGGTTTAAGATCGGATAGGATAGAGGGGTATGAAAGTTGGGATTCTTGGCACGGGTGGGATGGGGAATGTTCATGCTCGTCATTACGCGAACATATCGGGTGTTGAGCTTGTGGCCTGGGATCGCGATTCAGACAAGTTGGGGGCTTTTTCTAAGCATCATGGGGCGGCGAAAGCGACTAGCTACGAGGATTTGTTGAATCAGGTTGACCTTGTTGATATTTGTTTGCCAACGCCATTGCATTTGGATTTTGTTCTGCAAGCCATAGAATCAGGTACGGCGACATTGGTCGAGAAACCAATGGCACGACGGCTTCATGAATGCCGAAGAATGATTGATGCGGCGAACGCAAAGAAAGTGCAACTTGGAGTGGGACATGTGGTGCGGTTTTTTCCCGAGCACCGAAAGATTCATGAGTTAGTTTTAGCCGGGGAAGTTGGGACACCCGCAAGCTGCCGGATGCGACGTGGTGGTCGATGTCCGATGGGAAGTGAGGGTTGGTTTAGAGACTTAGAGCAGTCTGGCGGCGTGATTCTCGATTTAGCGATCCACGATTACGATTGGTTGAGATGGACGTTTGGGGAAGTGATTCAGGTGTACGCGAAATCTGTTCGGTTGGGTAGCACGGTTCCCGATACACAGATTGAAGGAGATTACGCGGTCGCAACGCTAAGTTTTGAATCTGGATTGGTGGCCAATGTAGAAACGACCTGGATGGATCCCAGTGGGTTCCGGTCAACGCTTGAAGTGACTGGGTCGAACGGGATGATTGAGTTTGATTCTCGCCAGAACCCAGCTTGGCGTGTTCATACCGATTCCGGTTCCATGGCGGGTGGTCAGATGGACGGAATGGATGACCCTTACTATCGTCACCTTTCAGCGGTGGTGGATGCGGTGCGTTTGGGATCCGAGATGCCGATCAGTGGTGAAGAGGGGATGAAAGCCGTAGCGATAGCAGAAGCGGCAATTCAAAGCGCGGTGGAGGGACGCCCGGTTGACCCCAGGGTACTCATGGCGGAGGCATCAGCGGTTTGATTTCCCTTGCGCTTTTGGCTTTGGCGGCAGACGTTTCGTTTTTGAATGTTGAAATTGCGGTTAAGCAGGGAAACGGGTTTTCGCCATGCGAGCCTAGTGTTGCGATTAGCCGGACGAATCCGGATGTCATTGTTGCCGGAGCTGTTTTGGACAATGTGATGGTGAGCCAGGATGGAGGGAAGACTTGGAGGCAGAGTCAGCTGAAGTCGGAGTTTGGGGTTTATGGAGACCCAACGGTGATCAGCAATGCGGCGGGAGAGTTTTATTACTTTCACCTCGCAAATCCGGGGCCACAGGATCGGTGGCTGGAGCGGTTGGTTTGCCAGAAATCTACGGACAGCGGGAAAAGTTGGACGACCCTGAGCGGGGTTGGGCACAACCCGCCGAAGCATCAGGATAAGCAGTGGCCAGCAGTTCATCCGACAAAGGATGAGATTGTTCTGACTTGGACGCAATTTGATAAGTACGGGGAGAAGGATTTGAAGTTTGAATCAAATATTTTGTTCTCGAAGTCGATAGATGGAGGAAAGCAGTGGAGTTCTCCCGTTGAAATTAATGATGTTTCGGGAGATTGTGTTGATGGGGATGATACGACGGAGGGGGCGGTTCCGGCAGTCGGAAAGGATGGGACGGTTTATGTGACTTGGAGTGCGCATGGGGTGATTTGGTTTGATCAATCAGTCGATGGGGGGAAGACATGGGGGAATGACCGGGCGATTGCGCGCCAGTTTGGGGGATGGGATCAGGAGATTCCGGGGATTGGACGGGCAAATGGGATGCCCGTTTTGATGATGGACAATTCTGGTGGTGTGAACGATGGGAATCTGTATTGCTTGTTTGCGGATCAGCGGGCGGGGGAGAGGGATACGGATATTTTTATGATTCGCTCGACAGATGGAGGAGCAAATTGGTCAAATGCAAAGCGGATAAACCAGGACGCGGTGGGGGCGCACCAGTTTTTCCCGTGGCTAGCGGTTGACCAAGCGACGGGGGATATGTTCGCGGTTTTTTATGACCGTCGAGGGCTTATGGGGCTCGAAACGAATGTTTATGTGGCGTGGTCGCGCGATGGTGGGTTGACTTGGCGGGAACGGCGTGTGAATCGTGAGGTGATTGACATGCAGCCCAAGGGGTTCTTTGGCGATTACAACAATATCGCGGCTCAGTCGGGGCGAGTTGTTCCATTATGGACGGGAGTTCGGGAAGGGGTGACGAGTGTTTGGGCGGGGGTTTTGAGTTTGGCAGACCTTGAGAGGAGGTAGCAGATCAAGAGAGATGGCTTCATTATCCCAGTACTCTTGCGAGGTTTGATTTAGTGCAGAAGGCTCGTTAGCTAATTCTGTTATATTGATTGAATGAGAAATCATTTTCGATTCTTAACAGTTACTTCAGGAGTGGTCTTGTGCGGAATGAGCTTTGGTGCGACATTGCTTGCGAACACCACGTCTAACAACGGAGGAGCCGCAGGGTGGGGCATGTTCTTTGACGTTACTGCGGTTAGTACGACACTCAACATTACTTCTATGACGACCTTCTCATCTGCGCCGGTAGGTGGAAGTTTTTCTATAGAGGTTTTTCGTCGATCTACCTCTGCACTCGGAGGAGCGTTAACAGGGGCGGGAAGCTCTTCTTCTGGTTGGACTTCGCTTGGGATTGCTTCAGCTACCCAAGGTGCGGTCGTAAATGGAGAGTCTCTTGCGATTGATATTCCAGGTATTACGGTAGTTGGTGGAACTACTGTTGGTGTTGCACTTGTCTTTATAAATGCTGGTCCAAACTACTTTGGAACAGGTAGTGCGCCACTTCAAGATTTTACAGATGGAGTTCTGTCGTTGAAAACGGGGGATGCCCGATCAGCACCGTTCACTCAAACAGGCACCTTTTTCAGCTCTCGAGGTCTTTCTGGATCACTCACGTATGAAGCTGTGCCGGAGCCGATGACCTTGCTGGGACTAGCTGCTATCAGCGGTTATTTAGCTCAGAAACGAAAGAAAGTCTGAGATTTGGTACTCACCGAAGAGTCCGCTGGGTTGTTTGACTCGGCGGACTTTCTTATTCTTGGTGCTTTCCAGAGAACCAGGATTTGATGAGTGGTGGAGATTGGAGCTGGGCGACGAGTTGGATGGGGTGGTCTATGGCCCAGAGGGCAAGGTCGGCGGATTTGCCGACTTCGAGGGTGCCAATTTCGTTTTGGAGTCCGAGGGCGCGGGCGGCGTTGATGGTTGCGCCGAGGAGGGATTCGGTAGGAGTCAGGCCGAAAAGCGTGCTCGCCATATTGAGGGCGAGAAGGAGGTTCGTAGAGGGGCTGGTGCCGGGGTTGCAGTCGGTGCTGATGGCCATCGGGACACCATGGTCACGGAAGGACTGAATGGGAGGGAGTTGAGTTTCGCGGAGGTAGTAAAAGGCGGTAGGGAGGAGGACGGCAACGGTGCCACTCTCGGCCATATGTTTAACGGACGCTTCGGAGGTGTACTCGACGTGATCGGCGGACAGAGCACCGAATTCGGCGGCGAGGCCGGCTCCTTCAAGATTGGAGAGTTGATCGGCGTGTAGCCGGATGGCGATGTTAAGAGCTTTGGCGGCTCGAAACAGTCGTCGGGTTTGGTCGGGGGTGAAGCCAACGGTTTCGGTGAAGCAATCTATGTAGTCGGCAAGGTTTTCTTTGTTGATTTGGGGCAGGGTGACGGCGATGATGTGGTCAATGTAGTCGTCTTTGGAGGTGAATTCGGGGGGGAGGGTGTGGGCGGCGAGGAGGCCTTTGATGACGCGGAGGGGCAGTGTCTCGCCGAGCTTTTTGGCGACGCGAAGAATTTTGAGTTCGGACTCAAGCGTTAGGCCGTAGCCGGATTTGATGTCGAGGGTAGTGACGCCTTGGGCGATGAAGTCTTGGGCGCGTTTCGAGGCTCCTTCGGTCAGTGCGTTTTCTGAGGCGGCGCGGGTGGCGTGGACGGTGGAAAGGATTCCGCCACCTTCGGCGCAGATTGTTTGGTAGGATTTGCCTTCGAGCCGGGCTTCATATTCGTGGGCCCGGCATCCGGCGTAGACGAGGTGGGTGTGGCAGTCGATGAATCCGGGGAGGAGCCATGCGCCTTGGGCGTTGATTTCTTCGGTGGGGTTTGTTTCGGCGGGGATTTCTGAGTCGGGGCCGATCCAGGCGATGCGTTGATTTTGGATGATCAGGGCGTGGTTGGGGAGATGACTGATCGAGTCATTAGTCATCGTTGCAAGATTCGCATTGCGGATGAGAGTGGTGGTCACTTCAACTCAGTTTAGCTCGATTGAAGTGACCTCAGAACACTCAGTTCACATCAATAGCCAATGGATATCGCACGACATGATCGGGGAAATGGTCGAACTTGGCTCGGCCCCATCGCATCCATTTCACATGAGAATCAGCATAGATGTAGTTGGCTCCGCCGTTATGCCGGTTGTATTTGATCCAACCTTCGTTTGGACGACTCCCCGAGCCCCAGTTGACCATGGCTCCTTCACCAGCCCACGCGTCGTAGTCGTCCTGGGGCACATAGTAAAAGTCGCTGTTGGGATCAGTTAAACCCTCGGAGTTTCGTTCCGAGAACATGATTATGTTTGGGTCTTCGAGGCTTGCAATGGCAGATTCTGTTGCAAAGCCGTCGAGGACACCTTCGACTCCGTAGCGGCACGATTTGTGGGTAAAAATTGAGTTAATGAGGTAGCTATACATGACGGTGTTTGAAGCTTGAGCGAGACAGCTTTCGCTTTGGGGATTGATGGTGCATTCCTCTCCGACAATCTCGGTGTCTCCATTAAAATCGTACAAGTTTGTGGCGAGTTTTTGTGATTTTGGGCCATGGTCGCCTGGGCAAAACGCGATTTGTCGACTCTTCATGTAGGGTTGGAAAAAGATTGCCCACGGTTTTTCGGCTTGGCTATTTCCAAATCCTCCGCCCGTGCAGTCGTTTGGATCGGTTGGGAGATTGACGGTTAGCGAACCATCATCAAGTACCCAATCCTCGTGATGGTGAAAGAGCTGTCCTTCGTAGTCGGCCATGTAGAGTTGGGCAGCCAGTCCGAGTTGTTTTTCGTTGTTGAGGCATGCTGACTTTTTTGCCGACTCCTTCGCTTGGGCAAATACGGGGAATAAGATTGCGGCGACTATAGCAATGATTGCGATGACAACAAGAAGTTCGATGAGAGTGAAAGCACGTGTCTTCATAACTTGGAGTGTAAATCGGGTTTAAATACTGTTCAACGAACTGTAATGAACTATTCAGATTGGTACCTCTTTCAGGATGAACCTCATTCCATGGTCACAACCTGAAGAAGTCGAAGACTTCCCGCTCCCGAGAATGCCCTAGGGAGAGGGGGCCAGAGAATTCACGGTTTGGTAGATGAGGCGGGCGGCGAGGCGGGAGGTGCGGTGGTCAATGTCGTGGGTGGGGTTGAGTTCGGCGACGTCCATGATGGCGAGTTTGCCTGACTTTGCGGCGATTTTGAGGAGGGGTTCGATGACTTCGGGGGCAAGACCGAGAGCGGCGGGAGCGGAGACTCCGGGCGCATAGGCGGCTGGAAAGACGTCCAAGCAGATCGTCAAGTAGAGATGGTCTAACCCATCGAGCCAGGTACTGAGGTCTTGCTTTGCTTCTTCGAGGTGGAGCAATGTGAGTCGTTCATCGAGGCGGAATTGGACGGAGTGCTTTTGAGCGGTGCGGAAAAGAGCGGCAGTGTTGGACGCAGATGAGATTCCGAAGCAGGCGTACTTGATTCGCGGTCCAGCGATTTCGAAGGCATCGGCGGCCCAGGTTCCGCTGGTTCGTTGATTGTCTCGGCGCATGTCAAAGTGGGCATCGAAGTTGAGGATGCCGATAGTGCCTTGAGGTCGGGCGGCGTTCAGCGCCGCAAACGAGGCGAATCCGATTTCGTGACCTCCACCGAGGCCGACGACAAGCTGAGATTTTTTGAGTGCGGCGGAGGCGAGTCCGGAGTATTCTCCTTGAGCGAGTTCGAGGTTCTTGTCGTGGCAGGCGACGTCGCCCAAGTCGTGAAGGGGAAGGGGTTGGTGGATGGCGAGGTTCGACAGGGCTTGGCGGAGTTGTTGGGGGCCCTGCTTGGCACCTACGCGGCCCTGGTTGCGGAATACGCCCTCATCACAAGCGAATCCCAGAAGGTTGATTGCGCCGGGGTTGGGGGATGGTCCGATTTCGACGATGTGGTGCCAGCGATGACCATCTGGGCCGTCGAGCGGATCGTGTCGGCCCTGCCAGGATTGTTTGGTTGGTTCGACGAGCATGTGTCCACTTTTATCCGAACTGGCACCAAAAGGGCGTCAGCAAAATGATCTCATGTCTTTCCTGCCTTCAGCAGCAAGACGGAAGTATTCTCATGGAGTACTTGGTGCAATGATTGGCTCCCTATCATGAGTCTTTCAAAGAAATTGTGGCCTTGAGACCCCATGATTAGGAGTTCTGACTGAGTTTCTTTGAGAGCGCTGGGCAAAGCGACTCGTAAGTTATCTTGAGAAACTAGAACAGACAATTCGGTTGCGAGTGGAGCCAGACCATCGGCTATTTGAAGATTAGTTTGCTCAAGTTTTTCCTTTATCCATATTGGGGCAATCTCGGCCATGTCGGGTAAATCTTTAAGGGCAAACGACATAGTTTCTTTTTGCGATTCGTTGGTTGTGAAAACTATAAGTCTGCCAAGTGATAAGCCCTTCATTTCTTTTAGACGTTCGATGCACTTGACCATGTATGGTGAATGATCAGTTGAAAGAAGAGCCGTAATCGAACCCAAGTTTTTATGTTCATTTTTGACGATGAGGAGGGGGATATTTGCGGAGAGGACAAGTGCTTTCGCTGTGCTGCCAAAAATCAGAGATTCAGAAGGTGATTTGATAGAAGACCGGATGGCGATGAGGTCACAGTTTGACTTCTCGGCAATCTCCGTAAATATATTCCTGACGTTGCCTTCGCGGATCGATTGATGACACTGAACATTGTGTTGGGATAGGAAGGCGGTTGCTAAGTCGAGTGCTTCTTGACCTTGCCGTCGAAACTCTTGGTAAATGGTTGCTATAGGGTGATCAAGACTGACTGAGGGGAATGATGAATCTGGCAATAGTGATTCGATGCAGTGCACCAGTTCAGCTTCAAATCCGTCAGGAAACAACCTGACCAAGAGATTCGCAGCACCCTGCCATGCCTGCATGGTGTCAATTCCAATTAGAATTCTCATATGGTGAAGTATACACAGGATGATTGTTCATTGCTCTCCCTTCAGAATCAATTTATGAGCTTGGAAAAAGATTCAAGGAGTCCAAGTTGCAATGGTTTGTACTCATTAATAGGCCGATTTTTGCGATATCGGGGGCGAAGTAGCGATCTTCGTTATACGGAGGGACGAGATTGCGAATTTGGGCGTGGAGGGCTTCGAGGGAATCGCTGGTACGGAGCGGACGGTGGAATTCGATGCCTTGGGCGGCGGCAAGGAGTTCGATTGCGATAACGGTTTCGACGTTCTTCGCGATTGTGCAGAGTTTCCGGGCGGCGAAGGTTGCCATGCTGACGTGATCTTCTTGGTTGGCTGATGTCGGGAGGCTATCCACGCTTGCGGGATGGGCAAGGGTTTTGTTTTCACTTACAAGAGCGGCGGCGGTGACGTGGGCGATCATGAATCCGCTGTTGAGACCTGGATTCGGGGTGAGGAAGGGAGGGAGTCCGCTGAGGGTGCTGTCAATGAGCAGGGCGATGCGGCGTTCGGCAAGTCCGCCGATTTCAGCGCAAGCAATGGCGAGGCTGTCGGCAGCGAGAGCGACGGGTTCGGCGTGGAAGTTCCCGCCACTCAGTACATCGCCCGATTCGGGGAAGACAAGGGGGTTATCGGTAACGCCGTTTGCTTCTGTGTGGAGAATTTTTGATTGGGCGTTGATTTGCTGAAGGATTGCGCCCATGACTTGGGGTTGACAGCGAAGGGAGTACGGATCTTGGACTCGATCATCGTTTTCCAGATGGCTAGCCCGAATTTCGGAGCCGCTCAGGAGGTCACGGTACATCTTGGCGACTTCGATTTGTTCCGTGTGACCTCGAACCTCGTGAATGCGGGGGTCAAACGGGGCGTCGGAGCCTTTTGCGGCATCAACAGAGAGGGCTCCGGCGAGGATAGCAGCTCGGAATGCGCATTCGGTTTGGAACAAACCTCGGAGAGCAATGGCAGTGCTGACTTGAGTGCCATTAAGGAAAGCGAGACCCTCCTTGGCATGAAGTTCGAGGGGTTTGATTCCGGCTTGGCTCAGGGCATCGGCAGCGGGTTGGATTTGGTTCTTGTAAAGAACCTCCCCTTCGCCCATCAGAGCGAGAGTGTAGTGGGCTAACGGGGCGAGGTCTCCAGATGCACCAACGCTCCCTTGACTAGGGATACATGGGAGGATTCCGGCATTGTGGATCGCGATGGCGGTTTGGAGCGATTCGGGTTGGATTCCGCTGTAGCCTTGGGCCAAAGAGGCTATTTTGAGGATTGCAATGAGGCGCGTTGTTTCTGGGTCAAGGACGGTGCCGACGCCGACGGCATGGGAGCGGACGAGATTGGTTTGAAGTTGGGTGAGTTGGTCGTCGGGGATATGGACTTTAGCGAGTTTGCCGAATCCGGTGTTGATTCCGTAGGCTGGCTCACCTTTGGCAACGATCCGGGCAACGGTTTCAGCGCCGGCTTGAACTTTGGCCCAGTTTTCGGCAGGGAGTTCGATGGGGATATGGGTGTCACTGAGGGTTTTGAGGTCATTGAGAGCTAGAGAGCCGGGGGTGATGAGTGTCATTTTTTCTTTGCTTGAGTCAACCCCGCCAGGTTTCCCTTTCGGAAACCACCCTCCTCAAGCTTGAGGAGGGAATTCTTGAGACGGGGATTTTTAAGTTAGTTCATTGGTCTGATGAGATTGTTATCTCTTGCGGATTGATTGGCGATCTCGTACCCAGCGTCGGCGTGGCGGATGACTCCGATTGCGGGGTCGTTAAACAGGACTCTTTCGATCCTGGAAGCCGCTTCGGGAGTTCCGTCCGCAACGATGACGACGCCGGAATGTTGGCTGTAGCCCATACCGACGCCACCGCCATGATGGAGGCTGACCCATGTTGCTCCGCCCGCGACGGCGGTCATGGCGTTAAGGAGCGGCCAATCGGAGACGGCATCGCTGCCGTCAAGCATCGCTTCGGTTTCGCGGTTAGGGCTCGCGACGGAACCGGTATCGAGGTGGTCGCGTCCGATGACAATTGGGGCAGAGAGTTCGCCAGACGCGACCATGTCGTTGAATGCGAGGGCGGCACGGTGACGATGACCGAGTCCGAGCCAGCAGATTCGGGCGGGAAGCCCTTGGAAGGCGATTCGCTCGCGGGCTTGGGTGAGCCATCGGTGAAGAGGCTTGTCATCAGGGAACAACTCGCGGACCTTGGCGTCCGTTTTGTAAATGTCTTCTGGATCGCCGGACAGGGCCACCCAGCGGAAGGGGCCCTTTCCTTCGCAGAATAGGGGGCGGACGCAGGCCGGAACGAATCCAGGAAAGTCGAACGCATTGGTGACACCCTCGTCTTTTGCGACTTGGCGGATATTGTTGCCGTAGTCGATCGTCGGGACACCCATGTGGTGAAAATCTAGCATGGCTTGAACGTGGACGGCGCAAGACTCGGCGGCTCGTTTAGTGAGGACTTTTTGATCATCGGGTGAGCCTTTGCGGGCTGACTCCCACTGCTCGAGAGTCCAACCAGCGGGGAGATAACCATTGATGAGGTCGTGGGCAGAGGTTTGGTCGGTGACGGCGTGGGGTTTAGGTCCGCCACTTTTGGAAAGTTCGACGAATTGGGGCATGAGATCGGCAGCGTTGCCGAGGAGGCCGACACTGGTTGGTTCAGAGGCTCGATCGATGATTGCGATTGCTTCTTCGATTGTTGTGGCTTTGTGATCAAGGTATCGCGTTTTGATGCGAAAATCAATTCGGGATTCTTGGCACTCAATGGCAATGCAGTGGGCTCCGGCGAGGACCGCGGCGAGAGGCTGTGCACCTCCCATTCCGCCCAGGCCAGCAGTGAGAATCCACTTGTTCGTCCAATCGCCGTTGTAATGCTGGCGACCGAGTTCGACAAACGTTTCATGAGTTCCTTGAACGATGCCTTGGCTACCGATGTATATCCATGAGCCGGCGGTCATTTGACCGTACATCATGAGGCCCTTTCGATCCAGTTCGTGGAAGTGCTCCCAGGTTGCCCATTTGGGGACGAGGTTGGAGTTTGCAATCAGGACTCTTGGGGCGTCGGAATGGGTTTGGAGAACGGCGACGGGTTTGCCGGACTGGACGAGGAGGGTTTGGTCGGAATTAAGTTTTTCGAGGGTTTTGAGGATGGCCTCGAAGCATTCCCAATTGCGGGCGGCTTTGCCGATTCCGCCGTAGACGACGAGGTCTTCGGGGCGTTCGGCGACCTCGGGGTCGAGGTTATTTTGGATCATGCGGTAGGCAGCTTCGATTTGCCAGTTCTTGCATGTGAGGGTTGACCCTCGTGGGGCGCGTACTGTGCGCGGTTGGGCGGCGTTGCCCAAAGTTGTGGTCATGCCCTTATTTTAGCCTTTGGGCGGGCACAGAAAAACCGCCAGCTTTTGTGAAGTCTGGCGGTTTTTCTGACTGGATTGACGTTTACTTTTTGCGGCGTCGAACGAGAGAGGCTGCGCCAAGACCGAGAACGGTCAGAGTTGCTGGTTCTGGAACTGCTTCGACATTAAAATTATCGTAGTAGGCACCCATTGGGCCACCCGTCCCATTTGCAACGGCAACAACGGATGTGAAGTCTATCCTTGCCCCCGAAACGGTTGTTGTCAGAATATTTCCAGTTCCAGCGAAAATTTGGGAATTCGCAGAATCTTTGATTGTCAGGTTATAGCCTATTGATGGGTTCGTTGTATCAAGAATCAGCGTTAGATCGAGCCACTGATTTCGGTAAGTACTGAAATTTGAAATCGTTCCAATCGTTGCATAAGTGAACGACGAATCGTTCCACATGACAACGTTTCCGTTGTTTTGAATACCAGTTCTTATTGAGCGGCTACTAATTCCGTTATTCCAGGTCATTCTGCTTCTGAATCCATGAACGTTGTTAGTGGAGGTCGTTCCAAAGCTCCCGGCGGATGATTCCATGAACATTTTCATATTTGTTCGGATTTGGCCCTGATTCTGAGAAGAAGGGAAGCTAGTTGGTTGGATTGTCGTTGAAGGAAGTAAGGTGGTTCCGTTGGTTGTTGCGTATAGTGCTTGGCTACCTGAAAACTTCTGAGTTGTGCTCACCCGCCAGTTGTTTAAACCGTTCCAATCGGAATTTGTCGCTGGATTCGGGGAGCCCCAAGCTGGGACTTCAGTCGTTTCAAAAGAGGTTGAGTAGGGCAGGTTTACAGCCAAGCTCAGAGCTGACATCCCCACCATTGTCAAAAGCGCAATGTTTCGCATTTTCATGTGTTCCTGTGGTCTCCGCTAGCACGGCGACACACGGTGAAAAGATACTGGATTTGCATAAATGTATGTTCCCTGAAACCCGTGCATAAGAATTCACGGTTCAAAATGGGAGAATTGCAAGCAGAAATACGGGGGAGTTGGATGGGGCTATCGGACTTGTTACAATATTAAACGATTTTGTTTTTTGGGTGTGTGCGAAATCATTTTGATTCTCCCTCGTCTGAAATGGTATGAAAACTGGACTTTTGAGCTTGGTGGTAGCAGGGGCGGCAACGACGGTCGTGTTGAGTGGATGTGGCGGGAGTGGGAACACGTTCAGTCAGTTTCAGGGGACATGGAGTGGCCCGTTCCAGGTTTACAACCCTGGTGGTGGGAGCAGTGTTGAAAGTTCCGGTACGATGACGGTGGTGTTTGATTCGTTCGGCGGCGCCCAGATTACGATGGTGCGAACTGATTCCAACAATCAAACTCAGGTTTTCAATAATGGGTTTGTTGATCGTGATCGCTTGTTCCGCTATGTGTGGCGGTGGAACAACACCAATGACCGGGAGACCCGAGGTGAGATCAGGATCAACGGGAACTTCCTCCAGGGGGCGACGACGGATCGTCGAATTCCGACTACGTTCGCAGGTGGGGGAACTGGAGGAATGGAGTTCACTCTGACGAAGCAGTAATATGAAGTCTAGTGGCCCGCCTCTCCATTTTAACGGGCCACTCCGGTTGTTGAGAATTGTTTTGCTTGTACGAATTACTTTCGAGTCAGGATCAATACACCGTTCTTGCCAGTGTTGAGTTTTGCGGTTTTGTCTCCGGTTGATTCGAACTTGTTGGGCTTAGTTTCTTTTTTGAGATCTTCCAACATGCTCTTTTCGATGTCGGCTTTGTTCGCGGCCGCCTCTTGCGGCAGATTGAGGAGCTCAACAGATTCAGGGTTGAGATTGAGGTCTTTGTCGGCTAGTGAATAGGTGCCTTGAATTTTAATTTCTGAGTTCTCGGGGAAGATGGACATTGTATATTTTCCATCCTCCGTGAACACAAATTCGGCCTTTGTTGAGTCTGATTTGTCCTCAGGGATGGCGGTCCAACTTCCGACGATCGGCGATTGTTTTACAGCTTCTTTGGAGGCGGGAGTATTGTCCTTCGGTTTGGTGTCGGCTGAATCAGTCGTGGAACATCCGACAAGGATCAGGGCAAAGAGGGGGACGAGTGAAAGGAGTTTTTTCATCTAATGGTATCAGTCGTTGTCTGGGTGAATTTTGATGTGATCTGCATCACAATCGCAGACAATTGATTTGAAAGAGAGACAGATCGCAGATTTGATTCGTAGTGAATCATATGCTGACAATGATTTTGGCGGGTGCGATTGCCACGGCGGATTTGAACGGAGTTTCGGTGGATTACAAGGACGGCGACGTGGTTTTAGAAGGTTATCTTGCCAAGCCGGATCAAGATGTTGTTGCGCCGGCGGTCATGATTGTTCATCAATGGGGTGGCCTTGGAGAATATGAAAAACGCAGGGCCGATATGCTCGCTAAGATGGGTTATGTTGCTTTCGCAGTTGATATTTATGGCAAGGGAGTGCGACCGACGGGAAACGACCGGGGACAATTTGCTGGGAAATATAAGGGCGACCGGACGCTCTTTCGGTCACGTCTGAAGGCGGGATTGGATGAAATTCGACGGACGCCGGGAGTTGATGCGGATAAGATCGCAGTGATTGGCTATTGTTTTGGTGGTACGGGGGCTTTGGAATTGGCGCGATCTGGCGCGGATATTCGAGGTGCGGTGAGCTTCCATGGTGGGATTGGACAAGGCAAAATTGAAGAGGCGCCTGACATCAAAGCATCGATCTTGATTCTGCATGGAGCAGATGATCCGTTCGTGCCGGCAAAAGAAATCGATGAGTTTTATGCTGAAATGCGGGCAGGGAAAGTGGATTATTCGTTGATCAGCTACGGTAATGCGGTGCATAGCTTCACAGAAGTGGAAGCAGGGAACGACAACTCGCGCGGCGCTGCTTACAATGCGGAAGCGGATCGGCGGAGTTGGGCGGCAATGACGAACTTCTTGCAAGAAGTTTTTGCACGTTAGAATAATTCGGCGATCATACAGCGGACAGAACCGCCGCCAATGAGTTCGATGGTTGGAATGGGGCATGGTACAAGCGTTCCGTGCCCTTCGAGCTTTCTGACTTGGTCAGGGGCGAGGGCGGTCCGAGCAGATTCAGACAAGATGATGAGTTTGTCCCTTTCTTTGCTTTGAAGTTCAAGCATATTCCCGGCATAGTTCTCCATTTGGGCGGGGGAGATTTCAATGATTTCGTGGGAGTCTAAATTTTCGTAGATCGCAAGTTTATCTTCAGGGTTTGGGATAACTTCAGGTGTGATAACTGCCCATTTTGTGCCAATTGCCATCATGACATTTGTATGATAAATGTCATTTGTAGTTTGGAACGATGTGAACCCGTAGTCAAGCGTTTGTGCCCAATGGCTGAGAGTAGTGAGAGATGTTCTTGGGCTGATCGCGGCAAAGGCATGGCGATTGATTCGGTCGAGAACGAGGGAGCCGGTTCCTTCGAGGGGTGGGAGGTGTCGGAGGTCAATTTGGTTTGGATAATTTTGTTGAATCAATTCGAGTGGGATTGGTTTTGCTTCGGCTTGGCGGGAGGGGGCAAGCATAGGATAGAGCACATGGGTTTGGTTTTCGTGGGTGGAGAACCAGTTGTTAGGGAAATGGGCGTCGGGAGTCTGTGGCTTGGCCGTATCTTGGACGACATGAACGGTGACTCCATGTGCGATTAAGTTCTCAACAAACTGATCAAATTCCGACAGAATTCCATCTAGTGAATTTGGGGGAGTTTGTTGCGATTGGAAGGAGTTTGTAGCCTGAGTTTCTGGATTTGATACTGCAGTCGCGGGCCGAATCACGAGAATTGAGTTGGATGATTGCTCAGGCACGATATTGATAGTTTACTGCCTCGCAAAATTTACGGGGAACTCTTGATCATTTAATTGCATAATCACCGTCGTAACATTGGTTACACGTGGTTTGGAGTTGTCCAGACAGCGGGAGAAAATTGATGATGAATCGAACAAAGTGGTTGATCGTGTCGCTGATTTTGGCGACCATTGCGGTGTTGATGGCAGGTTGTGGAGGGGGAGGTGGCTCGTCGAATTCAGTGGATACGAGTCAGCAAGTCTCCTTCTTTGTGACGGATGACTTGAGCACGGCTTATGATCATGTTTGGGTGAAATTCCATGAGGTTGAGCTTGAATATGCTGGGGGGAGTAGTAAGGTTTACAACTCAGATACGGGGGTTGAGATTGACCTGAGGGCGCTGAATACTGGCTCAGGAAATCTCTTCCAATTCTTGGGTGCGGCAAGCTTTCCAAGTCAGCCGATTACGAAAATCAAGTTTACGGTCGCACGCAATTTGGTTCTTTTTACGACAGGGGCAACGACGGGGACGAATGCTCAGTTTGCCTCGACTTTCAATTTGCCAAATGGTCGGAGCCGATTTGAGGTGACTCCTTCGACTCCGTTGACTGTTGCTCCGGGCGGGGCAGTTGCGTTTGACTTTGATCTTTCGGCATGGACGATGGCGAGTGGCTTTGTCACCCCAGTTGGGGCAGTATTTACTGGCTCAGGGTTGGGCAATCCGGCAAACCATGTTGACGAAGATTTTTCGGGGACGGTGAGTGATTTGGCGGGGACGGTTCCGACCTTGAGTTTTGCAGTAACGTGGGCAAACGGTCAGGTCGTGAAAGTGACGACAAGTTCTTCAACCGTGTTTTTGAATTCAAATGGTGCTCCTTCGCCGGTTGTTGCGAACGGCAAACGCGTTGAAGTTCGCGGTCGGTTTGCAACGAGTAGCCAGTCTTTTGCGGCAAGTGTGGTGAAAGTTGAAGACTCGAATGGCGTGGGTGACGACGAGGACAAAGTGAAGGGATTGGTCAGGAATGCCAATGCTTCGGCTGGCACTTTTGAGGTGAAGAGTCAGTTTGTCCGTGGATTTTTGCCTGCTCAGCTGTGGGTGAACGTTCAGACGTCGAGTACGACGAAATACTTTAACCGACTTGGTGCGGTGATTTCTTCGACGGCTTTTTATGCGGCGTTGACCTCTGGTTCGGCGGAAGCCGAGGGCGTTTATACTTCTGGGAACAACACTTTGGTTGCAACCAAAGTTAAGCTTGAAGACGGTGTTGGCGGTGATGATTACCAGGAAGCAAAAGGAACGTTGATCACCTCAAATGAGGGGGCGGGAACCTTGAGCATTGCGATGACAGAGTGGGAGGGATTCGCTGGAACCTCAGGCGGAACGCTGAACATTTCCACGACTGGAGGCACTGACTACCGGGGAACGGATGGTCAAACGATTACGAAGACGCAGTTCTTCGCGGGGCTTGCAGCAGCTAATTTAGTTAAGGTTGAAGGGACGTTCTCGGGCACGACGATGCAGGCTAAACGGCTTGAACTTCGCAACAATGGTGGCGGAGGTGGTGCTGGGAATGATCCCCATGAAGTGAACGGGACGATTAGCGATATCAATGAATCTGCGGGAACCTTTAAGGTGACGTTGGTGAGTTGGTTTGGCTTTGGTGGATCACATGGACAAGTGGTGAGTGTGACGATGACATCCGGGGCGACGTATCGCAATGATGATGGAAGCACGATGACCAAGGAGCAATTCTTTGCGGCATTGGTAACAAGCCCTCTGGTAGAAGTGGATGGCACAGTAGCAGGTTCAGCAATGACAGGAGTCAAGGCTAAGCTTGACGACGACTAAATCACTTTAGGATTTATTTGCCCCCAAGAGGTATTCCTTTTGGGGGCTTTTTGTTTTCTAGTGGGAGTGTTTGGTTCCGTTGTGAGTGTGGGTTGATTCTCCGCCCCTTCGTGGTGGGCCAGGTCGGCGAATGAAGCTCGGATCGGGGGTGCCGACATAGAATCTAGGAATCCAGGGGTAGGAATTTGTGACGACGTAATAGTAGGTTCCATTTGGGAATTCAGGGGTTATTCCGAACCGTCCATTGGCGGCATCAAGGTCGCCGGATTTGGACTTGTATTCCCAGTCTTGGACGAAGCTTCCGTCGTATTGTCCCCCGGGGCCGGATGGGCGGGTGCCTGATTTTAACTGGTATGAGCCTTTGAGTTCTGTGAAAGGTGACTTGGGATTGAGGGGATCAGTGGGGGCATAGGGGCCGTAAATGGGGAAGCCATCAGCGGCCCAGCCGATTAGTGTCATTTGACTCTTGGATGGGATGAGGGGGCTCGGAACGCCATGGTAATGGTACGCGCCGGTGGGCTGGACATGGGCGTTGGCGTAGTCAATGCCGAGAGTTCCTTGACCGTTTTGGAATGCTTCGTAATTCCAGCCGGAACTTCGGTCTCGGTTCCACCATTCGTTGGTGAAGGGGTCGAACGGGACACCGTTTATCGCGATGCCGAAGTTGCTCATGGTGAGAGGGGTGAGCTTTTCGGGGTTTTCTTTTGGGTTTGCCGGGATGCGGTAGTTGTACGCTTGGGGTTGGATGGAGTTGGGGTTGCCTCGGTTCGGGAATTGGCCGGGGGTGTGGTTGGGGATGCCGTTAGCGGAGATGTATTTGTATTCGCCGCGAGTTTCGATCGTGATGGTGGGGTTGGCGAGTTGGTGGAGGGCGAGGAAGGTTAGGCTAGTGAGCATAGAGGGATGATAGGGGACGGCAGTGAGGAAATTGTGAGCAATAAGAGTTATTGTTTCTTTATAACTGCCAAACCAATTTCTCTAGAGACTCTATTCGTATATTGTGCAGCAATGGCCTTTCCTCTAGCGGCGAGTACGGAATCGATTTGGTTTGCCAAACTTGGCGTAATGGTGTAGATATCTGTTTTGACTGACCCAGATTGGATGAAATATGTTTGTAAATTGTTAGCATTTTGACTGTACCCAACAACGGAATTGTCACCAAGAAGTCCGATGGCATAACAGAAAGTATCACCAGGTAATGGTTCAATAATCGTTTCGTTATTGTTTGAATTCAAAATAACTCCGCGGGATGAGTTTGGCCCGGAATTGGTACGGTTGGCAAGAAGAAAACCAGACGCACCTTCAGTCGTTATGCCTGACAGGTTGGAGGACGTTGTATTTATTCGTGCTTGCAATGGTTCACCAGCAACAAAGTAGCCGTAGTAATATTCGTTGTTTAGCGAATAAGTAACTGCAGACGGAACAGAACCAAGGTGGGAAGAAAAAAATGACGAAGAGTCACCAAGTTTATAGGATATTTCTAATATTCCATCTTTCACTCGGGCTATTTCGGTGTCAGAAGAAGTTGGATACGAATAAACCCCATAGATTGTCCCATCGTCATCAATCGGTAAATTTCCCCTAAAATTAGTTGGAAATACAGGATTCATTTTGGTAGCTCCATCGAAGTACTCGACTGATCCTGTATAGCCATCGTACGAAAAGAACCGGGATGAAGGGGAGAAATAAGCTAGTTGAGGCAAGTTCGGGTTAGCTCTTGTCAACAACTGCATTGGCGACGTACCAGGTCGAGTAAGAAATACTCCTGATCCGCTTGCAGAGAGGATGCTTCCGTCGTTTGCGAGTGCAATCAGCGTGTGATTTGGTATCAAAGTAACTGTCCAAGAACTATTCTCAGAACTCGCCGACCCGCCGCAACCAAATAGGAAGAAAAGACTCAAGGCGGTAGCTGCGAGGAAAAGGTTAGTTCTGATCATTAATTTACTTATGTTACTCCCTGAGGCAGATTATTGTGGTGTTAAATCGACTCTGGAACAGTATTCAAGCAGGGATTCAGGGAAAGGGCGGTGGGGGGAGACGCCGGTGGATTCGAGCTTGGCAGTGTTGAGCACGCTGTAGGCAGGGCGACGGGCGGGGGTGGGATAGTCGGCGGTCGTGCACGGGGCGAGTTTGATCTCGTTAGGGAGCTGGTGCATTTCCCTGTAAGTTGAAATGGCAAGTTGGGCAAACTGGAACCATGTGGCTTGATCGCCGCCAGTGGCGTGATAGATTCCGGCGGGGATACTCAGTTCAATGGCCTGGCAGATCGATTCGCTGAGATCAACCGTGCTGGTGGGGCATCCGGTTTGGTCGTTGACGACTTTGAGACCAGTTCCTTTGAGGAAATGGGTGATCATGGTGCGGGGGAAGCAAGGACCGTGGGCTCCGTAGAGCCATGATGTGCGAAAAATGATGGTCTGGTCGTTTTCTTTGATGGCGTTTTGTTCGCCTTGAAGTTTGGATTTTCCGTAGACGCCGAGAGGATTTGGGGGATCAGCTTCGGTGTACGGGTTTTGGGCGAAGCCATCGAAGACAAAGTCAGTAGAGATGTGGATGAATTTTGCGCCAGTTTCACGAGCGGCAAAGGCGAGGAGTCCGGGGGCAACCGCGTTGATGCGCATGGCGGCCATAGCCTCGGATTCGGCTTTATCCACGGCTGTGTAGGCGGCACAGTTGATGATGTGGGTGTAAGGGCCGATGTCACGACGACGGATTTTTTCCAGATGCTGAGGATTGGTGATGTCGAGGTCATTCATCCATGGGGAATCCACTGACCAATTCCGACGCAGGAGTGCGGCGAGGAGATCCGTGCCGAGCATTCCTTGGCTCCCGATGAGCAGGATTTTTGGGCTAGATATTGACGACGTCGCTTCGGTTGGGGTTGTGTTCACGGAGATCGATTCCTCCTTCAATTATGGACTTGAGGTTCGTCAGGAAGAAAGTCCATCCGATGCGGCATCCGTATTGGGCTTTAAGAATTTCTTGGGGCTCCATCATGCTGGACATAGACTGGGTGAGTTCGAGGAGGGTGCCATCAGAATCGGGAGTTGCGGTGACTTCGATTTGACCCTGGTTGTGGTACCAACCATAGACGATGCGGGTGGGTTCGACTTCGAGAATATTGGACTCATCTACTGAGCCGTCGAGCCATGTCCACTTGTATGAACCGCCGGGACGGGCATCTGGAGTTGCAAGGCCGTTCTGGAGGAATTCGCACTGATTGACGAACCACTTTGTGACGAGACTGGATTGAGTCCAGCCAAGCATGATGTCTTCGGGTTTGGCTTTGATCCAAATGCGAGTTCGGAACGGTTTGAGAATGAAGTTTGCGTCGATGTTTTCCATATTTGGTACGGTTCGTCTTTATCCTACGGCCACGTGAACCAGTTCTTTGGCGTAGTCGCTGGTTGACGCTTGACCTCCGAGATCGATTGTGAGGCACTTTCCGTCTTGACAGACGCGCATGACGGCATTTTGGATTTTGTCGGCTTTTTCGTGTTCGCCAAGATGACGGAGCATCATCACGGCACTCATGAGGAGTGCGGTGGGATTGGCTACACCTTTGCCCGCGATGTCGGGGGCGGAACCGTGGACGGCTTCGAATACGGCGCAGTTGGTGCCGATGTTTGCACCGGGAGCGAGTCCGAGACCTCCTACTAGTCCGGCGCAGAGATCAGAGATGATATCACCGTATAGGTTTTCGGTCACGAGGACATCGAACTGCTGAGGTTTGGTGACGAGTTGCATACAGCAATTGTCGACAATAATGTCATTGGATTCGATATCAGGATAGTTTTTTGCGGCTTTGTAGAATTCTTCCAGGAAGAGCCCATCAGAGAGTTTCATGATGTTGGCTTTGTGGACGACGGTGACTTTCTTTCGCTGCTGGGCGATGGCCATTTTGAATGTGTATTCAAACAAACGGGCTGAGCCCTGGCGGGTGATGACTTTGATCGATTGAGCCACATCCGGGTGGGCCATATATTCGATGCCTGCATAGAGGTCTTCAGTGTTTTCACGGACAATGATGATGTCGAGATTTTTGTCAGCGAAAGGCCCTTTGACGCCGGGCAAAGTCTTTGCGGGGCGGACATTTGCGAAGAGATCCAGCTTTTTCCGGAGGGTTACGTTGGCGCTGGTGTGACCGCCGCCGGAGGGTGTGGTGGTTGGAGATTTAAGAGCGATACCAATTTCGCGGATGCGTTCCACGGTTGAATCGGGCATGGGGGCAAGGCCCTTGTCGACGGCTGACAGACCGGCTTCAAGGGGGAAGTAGTCTGCTTCGAATCCAATTTGGTCTAGGATGGCGAGTGTTGCATCCATAATTTCTGGTCCGATTCCGTCGCCAGGAAGGATTGCGATTTGGTGTTTGCCCATGGTGTGGTGTTTATTTTGGTATTTTTGCGGGGGAAACTTTAGCCAATTGGGCTGAATTTGGGATTGGTTTGCTAGATTTAACGTATTATTCAATCGCAAAGAAAAAATTTGCTCGCAGGGGGTGCCTTGTTTGGCTGAGATGTGGCGAGAATGGTCGTCCGATCCCCTTGAACCTGATCCGGGTCATGCCGGCGGAGGGAATGCGGAGGCCAAGAATCATCTTTTGAGACCTGACTCCGATTGAATGCGGAGTCAGGTTTTTTGTTTTTGCAATGGAATGAAAGATGAAGAAAGCATTTACGCTCATTGAACTTTTGGTGGTCATTGCGATCATCGCGATCTTGGCGGCAATTTTGTTCCCCGTTTTTGCCCAAGCGAAGGAAGCGGCAAAGAACACGGCGTGCCTTAGCAATGCCCGTCAGGTGGCCCTTTCGTCAAAGATGTACCTGGCAGACTATGACGATACGATGCCAATTTTCATGGCATATCAAAGTTCTCCGGCGCCCTTCACACAGGGTCATGAGGGAGTTGAAGTTTGGTTACTGCCTTACACAAAGAACAATGACATTTTCCGGAGTCCACTTGATAGTGGGGGACCTTTCACGGTTTCGGACACGGGTAAGGACACTTATTGGGGAGCTTATGGTAGTTCCTATCGGTTTACAAAGTGCTTGCATACTCTGGTCGCGGGCTACAGCAAAAGTTACCAAGGTGATCCAGGGGCGACGGTCAGTTGGACGGTGACGGAAACGGCGATGGAGGATCCGGCTAATTCGCGGATTATGCGGAGCGAAATGCTGCCGTTTTTTGACCGTAAGAAGGGGTTTGAGCTTCCGGACTGTTCTCGCTATGGCTATGACTGTGATGCGCCCAATAACTTTTACAAGCAGTGGTCAGGACGAGGTGGTTCGCTGATTTTTGCTGATGGACACGCCAAGTTCGTGACAGGTGCGGGGCAGTTTGATAATACAGTCGTCCATCCATTTGGGCACAAGTCTGGCGATCCGCACCCGACGGATGGAACGTGGTACTGGGCTTGTGATTAAAGTGTAGATTAAATCAGCCCAACTTATATTTGTTTAAGTTGGGCTGATAACTCTTATCGGTAAAGGCTATACGGATCGAAATCGCCAATTGTAAGCCTTAAAGTTACAATTTGACCGACGTGATACGCATCGTGAAGAAGGATGTAATCGGTGGCGAAGTTGTGAATTTTCGGGTCGTCGGAGCTTGCGGCGACGGCGGTTGCTTTTGCTCGTTGTTCGAACATGGTTTTTACAAGATGTTCGGGTGATTTGTTCTCGATTTGATAAGTTCCCCACTCGTAATCACGACCTTCAGCGTGAACCAGAAAGGCTTGGTAGCATTCGGCGAGGTGCTCGGCAGTTTCTGCGGCGGAGAAGCTAACTGGGGTTGCTTTTTCGTCCCATTTGCCATTGGGGAATTCGTTGAATACGGATTGCAGTTGTTTGCCAACGGTGTCGAGTTGATTTTTGAGGAAGGCGGATGTGCTCATCTTGATTCTCACTATACTTGAGGGCTGGTCACGGGATGGATTTGACAACCGATTTGCTTTGGAATGCTTATAGAGAGGGGGCTTTCCCGATGACAGATGACGATGGGGTTGTTCGGTTTTATTTGCCGCCGGTTCGGGCGATTTTTCCGCAGTGTCATGTGAGGGTGAGTCGGAGCTTGGGAAAGATGATCCGACGCGGAGGGTTCGAGGTGACCTTCGATCAGGCATTTGAAGCTGTGATACGGGGATGTTTTCGACCGGGAGATAACTGGCTCTCGGAGCAGATCGTTGAGGTCTTTTTGCAGGCGTGTGGCGAGGGGTGGGCGCATAGCTGCGAGGTTTGGATTGAGGGGGAGTTAGTGGGAGGAGTCTATGGGCTGGCGATTGGTGGCTATTTTAGTGCCGAAAGTATGTTTTATCGTGTTACGGATATGAGCAAGATTGCGCTAGTTGGATTATCTTTGAAATTGAAAGAGTTAGGTTTTTTGACTTTAGATGCACAGATATTGAATCCACATACAGAGAGTTTAGGTTGCATTGAAGTTTCTTGGGATGAATATGTCCAAATTAGGGAAGACAGTATGAGTTTGGTAACGGATTGGGGAGTTCGTCAGGCGGCTTCGTCTTCAAGCTGACTCGATTTCTCGATGGCCCAGGCAAAGCGGCGAAGGGCGTCCCGGAACAGGGGGGTGTCATCCCCGGCACTGCTCAAGCAACGGTTTAGTATTTCGTACGCCTCGTCAACGGTGAGGCTGACGACTACTGGGCGTTCTTCGTCTCTCATCCGAGTGTTATGTTTGGGGAATCGAATCGCGGTGTTTAGTCCCGGGGGATGAAACCCGGTATTTGTTCGGGCGTCATTGCTACAGGTTTTGGGCAACAAGGCGCAAAAACCGGAAATTTAATGGAATTTCTGGTTCATTTGAACTGTAGATTGCCTATAATACTAAGGAAGGAACGATGAGGGCACATCGAGGGCTAGCATTTGGACTCACGTTACTCGCATTTCCGTACATCGGAAGCGGGCAGACTCCTCTCGTGCCAAAGCTTGCTGAAGGCAACAAAGAAGCGGAGGCTCCAAAGCTTGTGGGTAAGTCTTCATTCGATATAGTTCGTTTGACTGAAGGCACGGTTTCAATTCCGATGCGATTTGGGAATATTGTTGAGCGTTCAGAAACCGTTGTCTTGGCGGGTCGCACGCTTCACCGCGAACGCGATTATTCGATGGATTATGCGGCGGGGACGATTTTCCTCAAAGTTCAGTACCGTGAGGGACAGAGCATGAATGTTTCTTATCGTTATGACGATACGAAGCAGCAGGAGGGGGTATTCGGGTCAGCGGGGACATCAGGGCAAAGTGGGTTCCAGTTTCAGCTCGCTCCAGGTATGTCGGCGATGATGGGGATGGGTTACACGGAGCGGCTTTCGGACGGGACGATCATTAGCGGGAATCTCTTTGGCCTTGCGAGTTCGATGAAGTTTGGGGGTGGGAATCTTCAGGGGGTCATGCTCATGAACGAGAGAAAAAAGAACACGACGATGAGTGTTCTAGGGGATGACGTTCAGCAGACAGACATTGAGGAAGGGACGGGTCAGGCAATTGTCCAAAATTTTAAGACCAACGCGCTTGGCGGTAGTCTCCAGCTGAGCTATCAAGATATTGATGATCGCTTTGCGGGTTTTGGTGGGTTTGCAGGAGCGGGATTCTCACAGGCTGACATCAAGGCCTTTGAAGGAGAGAAGGGGCTCAAGCGGTCAGGATTCAATTTACAAGGAGCCAAGGTCGGAGCGATGGGCTTTGGTGGAGGTCTGCAAACCGTCGGAGATGAAGCTGGCGCGATCACCTGGAGATCAGCACAGGCTAATTTTGCGGGAGTGAGCATGGCTTGGGATTCCACGGTGGTTGATCCGGGCTTTTCGAAATTTGGTGGATTGCGGGAGCAAGATCGGGGTCAGCTTCAAAAAGAGCGGGGGATGGAGCGTGAGAACATCGCCATGGGGTTCAAGGGAGGCAAACTTGAATCGAACTTCACGATGCTTTCGGTGCGGAACAGTGATGATGAGCAAGGGCTGTGGCGGTCTCAATTCGGACTTAAAAATGAGTGGTTGAGTGCTAGCTGGATGCGGCAGTCGGTGGACGATGGGTTCACCCGATTTGGTGATTTACGAGAAGGGGATCGTGGTCAACTTGCCAAGGAGCGGGGCCTTGATCGAAATGACTTTACACTCGCAATGTCTACCAGCTGGCTTAAATCGCAATACGCTTCAAAGACTTTGATGTCCGGGGTTGGGGAAATGCGATCGACGGACTTTGAATTTGGCTTTGGCGGCTGGAACATGAGCCATTTCACCCGGCGGATGGATGAAGGGTTTGGCTCGCAGGGTTCATTGACGGGTGAAGATCGAAACAACTTCGCGGGCGGAGTTGTGAAAATGTTTAGTCCCGACGGTAAGCCCACAAACAATGATTTGGGTGGGGTGAATCAGGCAGGAATTGATCGGGATGGATTGAGAGTTGCCGGAGCATTTGGCGACTTCAAAACCATGTGGAACCGTGTAACGGTTGACAACAAGTCCGGGACTCTGCGGTTCAACGAGTTTGCCGTGAGTCGAGGCAAGGCCAATTTGAGCTTTTCATCGCAATCCGCGACCGATGGGTTCACAGGTACGCGCAACTTGATGGAATCTGAGCAGAAGAAGTACGGAACGATTGATGGGTTGAACAAAACGAATTGGAATTTTAATACCGCCATTGGTGCAAATGGAAAATTTGACTTTGAATCGATGGTGGCAAATTCTCCGGTCGGAGGTGCGTTCCGCCAAAGAGTTGAGTTTGCAGTTCCTAACTTGGATTTTAACTACGCCCGTCGAGGTGCGGATGAAGGATTCTCCGACGTCATGCGTCTGGTGGATCCGGAACGCGAGCTTTTTGCCGGATTGCTTGGATTTGACCAGACCGAAATCAATGCGAATTATCGACCGAAGAATGGCTGGGATTTGGGTTATCGGCGGTCAACGGCGAGCAGTACGCTTTTTGACGAGCTTCGAGATTTTTGGCAGTTCACGGCGGCCCTGAGCCTTTCTCCGAACACACAGCTTTCCTTTGAGACGGTTCAAGAACTTACGGCAAAGAATGGACTTGATGCTCTTTCAAGTCAATATCAGTCTTTTTCGGTCAACCAAAATCTTGGGGCGGCGGGGTCTGTGATGGTTCGGCAGGAGAATCACAAATTCGCGGGTGACGAACAGACTTTGCCGAGCGCAGAAAAGAGAACTGTTGCATACGAAAAGCAAATCAATACCAAGACGACCTTCCGAACTGAACAGAGCGAGACGAAGTTTGATGACGGAACCCGGACAACGGAGTCACGGAACAAGATTTCGACTGAGTTGACTAGCCGGGTTGGTGTTAGTGTGGAAGATCAGCAGATTCGGCGTGACGGCGATCAGCCGGATGAAGTTCGACGAAACTACGGCATTTGGGTTGACTTTGGGAGCGGGATTCGCCTGGATTACGGTTACAACCGCGATATTCAAGGGGATTATCACGGAACCATGAACACAAACGTTGGCCTTAGCGGGGGCAAGTTTGCTGGCCTTGATTTCGGTGGGGCGAGTTACAAAACGAACCGTTGGGATGGTCAGCGCCAAAATTACTTTGGCAATGTGAGTTTTGCAAATGCTGTTCCGTTCCGGCTTGGTGGGATCAGCGACATTAAGTTCCGATACAAGACGGATACTCAGCGGGACATGCTTCGATGGCAAAAGGAACTCATTGATATGGGCTTCTCGGCAGCGTTGGGGAATATCGGTTTCGGTTGGGAGTACGGAAGTCAGGTTCACACCGACGGAGTTCGAGCCATTGACAGGGCATTCCTCTTGACGACTGACAAGACAGGAAAAGCACCGTTCCAAGCGGCATTGAAATATGGAGTTCGAACAATGCCAAACGACGACTCGATGTTCATTCGAGATTATTCGTTGAGTTACCGGGCTAATAATTTTCTCTCGGTTGAGCACAAGCTCGTAACCAATCCATTGCAGGATCGCGGCGGCGTGCTGCTAGGATCGGTTCCGCTGGATGAGCGACGAAGCACTTGGGGAGCGAAGTACCAGAACGATCCCCGGATGAAATTTGACTTGAGCTGGAATGAGATCAAGCGGGACAACGTTCGGGACGAATTGCGACGAGAAGCGCGGTTTAATGCGACGATCTTGGCGGACAGTCCATCGCCGATTGACTTGACCTATTCACTCCAACAGTGGAAGCGGAACGGTCAGTCATCTTTGGCTCACAGTTACGGTATCTCCTTCTTCCAACGACCTGGGCCAAACCAGACCATGAGCTTTAGTCTTGAGCATTTGCAATGGGGTCAGGGGCGACCGGAAAACAATCCGTTCTTGCGTGATTGGAAGATGCGGTTTGATTACAGCGTTCGTTTTTAACGGATAAGCTTGAGATTCCAAAATCGGATCAACCCTTCGGGATCTTGGTCTGTGATTTGAAGCTGAATCAAGCGACCATTGAGGGCCGACACGTTGAAATTTACTTTGGCGTTTTTCCCGGTCGGGAACCATGTTTCGACCAAAGCGTTTGTTTCGATGTCAATGAGATTAATGGCGCAGTCACCCATTCCAGATGCATCAAATTCAAGGCTTTTGCCCTCGGCAGTGAGAGCGGGTGATGTGATTGTGCCCTGGAACGTGACATTCTCTTTGCCATCGCCTTGATCCCCGGTGCTGAACTGGGTGTTTCCTTTGCTGATCAGACTGGATGGTCCGAGCCAGCGGTAGATACCTGTCCGTGACCACGATTGGATATCTTTGATAGCCCAAGAGAGAGGTGAACCGGTGGGAAGGAGGAGTGATTTTGAGAATGATTCATCTCCGATCTTGCCATTAAATTCTAGAGGGCCGGAGGTTGTTTCAGCAGGGATGGAAGCTTGGAAGCCTTCTGGGGTGATCGTCGCGCGGACGATTTTAGTGCCGAACTTAAATTCTCCGATTGGCAGTTTTTGAGGGCTGTTGATGCTGAGCCCTGTTGTTGCGAGGGCGATCCACTGTCCACTAAGTTGTTGAATTGTGATCGAATTGACTGAGGGCCAACCGTAGAATTCATCTGATTTTAGTCTCTCGTTGGAATTTGCGGTTCTGGTTGGGTCTTGGAACGGACGGTTGAACGGAGAAGGGTTGCTGAAAAGGGAGTTGCGGATTGTTCCGTTAGATGCGGCAAGGCCATCGACGCCAACAATTTGTCCATCTGGGAACGTGTAGGCGCCGCCAGAAAGTCGGAGCACTTCCCAGATTGCGGAATTGACTAAACCTTCGCCCGATTCAAAGCTCACTCGAGGATTTGGCTGTCCGGGCGTGAGCCCTCCGAATCCGATGGACGCGGTTCCTGGTTCCATTTGTGGGGTAACGGGTAGATCAAGATTGGAAAGGGTTTGGTATTGAGCGGAAAGGCTGCGCAGGGCAAATGCTGAGCGATCAAGCCATTCTGGTCGATTCAGCGCGATGGCAAAGCGACCGAGGAGGGCGGCGATTTGGGGAGTCATGCTTAAAACTTCCTCGGTTTCGGATTGGAAGGCACCGAAGCTCGCGAGGGAGTCAGAGGGGGTGAGATCAACGAGTTTTTGATTCAAAATGATTTGATTGATCAAGGACTCGGCCATCGGGGCGTAAACGCTGGGATTGAGTATTGATAGCCAGTAAAGGGTTTCTAGAGTTGAAGGGTTTTTGGCGTTCTCGGGAGTGACGGAAAAAGATGCAATGAGCGGCACTTGGTGCTCGGCGGCGGCCTGACGGATTTGGGGAGTTACTTGGGGCAATACGGACGCCGCAGCGATGAGGGCGGCAAATTCCGGCTCCAGTTTTGAATCTGGAAAACGAGAGATTGTTTGTAGGATCCTTGAAGAGAGCTCGTTGGCTTTTTGGTCGGCGGGGAACTCGGAAATCCACCGCATGGCGGCAAGAGCAGTCACCGCTTCATCGGGAGACGCTGGTTCTGTTTGGGATGTGATTGGTTCAGGGCCTGACTCTGTTACGATAATTTCCGCAGCAAACCCGGATTCTGGGGCACCGAGCAAAGTGGTAGCCAGGAGTTCCTCGGCGTGTTTGATCCAAGCGGGTTGTCGGTAGGCGGTGCCCCAACTTTTCATGGTGTAGGCGACCATGAGGGCATTTGCATTTGTACTGTAGTGGATTGTGTCGAGTTGATCGTCTGGATAGCCAAATGTTTCTTCGCCGACTTTGCCTGTGACCCAGCGTGATGGCCCCTCGAAGGCGGGATACGGGACGTTGGGGTCGAACGATTCGGGCGTTGGACTTCGGCGAAATTGGAAGGTCGAATACGCACCGATGACCATGGGGACTTGCTGGGGATAAGCTCGGGCGCGTCTTCGGTCGGCTTCACGTTTCCAGAATTCAGAAAGCAGTTGTTGGAGACCAGGTTTTTCAGGTGTCTCCTGGCCAGCGAAGACATAATACGCAATTGAAGTAGAGCGATTCAGTTGGCGAGGGTGGGTTGAGGATTGCCATTGTCCGGCTTCGGTGGGGATTGCGTTTTGGTATCCGATTGCATTCTCTGTGAGGACGGCGGGCATCGGCGCAGAGAGGTTGAAATTTGAAAGGTCGGGAGTTATGCCGATGAAGGTCTCTCCGTTTGAATAGAGGATATGAGGAGTGGCCCACTTGGGAGCAGGGCCGGTTTGGGAGGAGATTGAGGTGGCATTTGGGAACTCAAATTGGTCCAAGAGTGACGAGGCGGTTGGGTTTTGTTCGGCAAGGAACGAGGTTTCAACGCGGATCGAGAGGTCCGTGGCGGGAGTGAAGTTGGTAAGGAAAGTCCGGCCCTGTTTACGGCCGGAGATGCTCAGCTGATCTTTCTTGCTCAAGACATATGCGATAGATTCGATTTCCGCATATTGCATAAGCGGGGCCGATTCGCCATACCGGATTGAAATTGATTGTGTGGTTTGGTTGACTTCAACGGTAAAGGATCTGGATTGCCAAGTTGTGATTTTTGGAGACAAGAGAAAGGATGTGGCAATTAAAGAAGTCAGCATAATTGCCAGGATACCCGGGGGGAATTTACTGGCTGGTAAGGGTACGGCTAGTAGGGTTTTGGGCTAGTAAGTGTGCTACAGGTAAGGGTGCGAGAAGTGAGATAAAGCCTGGTAAATGCAGTGGCAAAGGCATAGGAAATTGCGGCTGGGATGGGGAACATATCTGGTGTCACCGGTTGGTGCAGGATGCTTTTGAATGATGATGACCCTCGTAGCAGTAACGATTGGAATGGCGGCAGTAGCAGGCGCAATTGGCTTGGCGAAAGACGCCCTGAAAGACGATTTTGACCGGAACCCCGCAGAACGGGGTTCTTAGCCCAGCCCTCTCAGCAAACAACCCTGGATGGATCCCCCGTCAGTCATGGCGGGGGTGTCCTTTTTTGGGGTGGGGTGCTATTCTGCTTTTGAATGATTCCGCACTTCTATTACCATCCCCGAATGATGGAATATGATTTTGGGCCGAAGCATCCGTTGAAACCTGTGCGGTTGGCCCGAACCATGAGCTTGCTACGGGCGATGGTGCCTTCGGTTCAGGTTATAGATCCGGGTTTGGCGACAGAAGACGATCTGCTGCGCGTTCACGATGAGGAGTTTGTGGATGTTGTCCGTCGGATTTACGGCGAAGGGGTTGGAAAAGAAGAACTCTTTACTTATGGGTTTGGCTCGGTTGATACACCACCGTTTGCAGGGATTTGGGAGGCATCGCTTGGCTACTGCGGGGGCGGGGTTGCAGCAGCAAAGGCTTTGGTTGAGGGTGCTCAGCTTTCCTACAATATGGGCGGAGGACTACACCATTCGCAGAGTAATCGAGCGAGCGGGTTCTGTGTGTTTAATGATCCAGCGATCAGTTTGGCAATTTTGAAAGAGCGGTTTGGGAAGTTGCTCTATGTTGATATTGATCTGCACCATGGAGATGGTGTTCAGGCGATTTGGCTGGATGATCCGGATGTTGTGACCCTTTCGATTCATGAGAGCGGGAAGACTCTATATCCGGGTACGGGTTTCGTTCATGAGGAAGGGGCGAATGGTTCGGCGGTTAATATTCCTTTGGATGCTTACACGACGGGAGATGTTTGGTTGAAGGCGTTTACGGAGATTTTTCCGAGGGTGTTGGATCGGTTTCGACCAGAGGTGATTGTATTGCAGATGGGGTGTGATCCGCATATCCATGATCCGCTTGGGCACTTGCAAGTGACGGTGCAGGAGTGGTTGGGAGCGGTTAAACATGTTCGGGATACGAGATTGCCGATTCTGGCTTGTGGGGGTGGGGGATATGAAATGTCGAACGTGCCGAGAATGTGGGCAGCGGCGGTGATGACTTTGGCGAATATTGAAGTGCCGAAACTGGCTCCGAGTGACATCCCGGTGGAATGGGGGGTGGGATCAATATTTGATCCCACGCCGACCGAGCGCGGAATTGGGTTGGCTTCAGCTCAGGGAGTTATTGAATATTGGCGCAGAAAACTTGGTTAGCTACGCATTGTGCAGTCGATAATGACGTCTTTGATTTGAGGGCGACTGCGGAGGACTTTGGCGATGATTTCGAGTTCAGCGCGAACATCTTGAGGGCCGCCTTTAATGGTTCCGACGCTCCCTCGAATGTAGGCTACGCCGTGGGTGACACGCATATCGGCACGGGTGGTATCAAGTCCACGCTTGGATAGTTCTTGGCGGAGAAGTTTCGTACCGGCAACGTCGTTGGGATCAGCCATGTGTCTATTATACGGCTTGGTTTTAGAGATTTGTTCGAAAGTTGTCGGGAGGATTGAGGACAAGGTGAGCGGCACCGGTGATGCCGGCGTCGGGGCCGTAGGGGGAGATTGAAATCGGGGCGTAGGATTTAAACGATGGAATAAATGACTCGAACCATTCACTGAGGCCAACGCCGCCGCAGATGACGATGTGATCGGGGAATTGATCGTTGATGAGGTTGAGAGCAATCTGGGCCGCTATAAGTAGTTTTTGTTTTTCTGAGGGTTCTCTCGGGGGGCCGCTGAGGTTCATGCCGCCGAGGGTTTGTTCGATGGTTTGTCCGAATGGAAGGAAAGCATCATTGATGCGGGGGTAGTTCCCGTGCTTGTCGGTCAGTATTCTATTTCGGTCTACGATTCCGGCACCGATTCCAGTGCCAAGGGCAAGGGTGGCAACGCGTGTACCAGCGAAATTGGGGTGGCAGGCGTGACCCCATGCCGTGGCGAGGCCATCGTTGATAGCTCGAACTCTGAGATACATATTGTCGAAATTAAAAAAGGACTGATTAAGGTAGTCGGGGATGAATCCTTTGGTTTCGATGACGGTTGATGTATCGGGATCAATAGTGCCGCCAGCAGAGATGCCAATTTGGTTTGCTTCGTGCAGAGTGGCGAACGAACGGATGAACTCTTTTCGCTCGGCATGAGTTTTGGGGGCGGGAATGCGATCGGATGTGATGAGCTGAGCCTGTGGTGTGAATAGCCCTGCTCGGAGCCAAGTTCCGCCGAGGTCAACGCCAACGACGTTTTCCTGGATGCGCGCAGCAGTGGCTTGGACAAATCGCCGTGTTTGTTTTATCGGGTCGTTGATTGCGCCGCCGATCACGACACCATCTGCACCAATCCTCAAGGCGGCAGAAACTTCCCAAGGTTCGGCGAATCGGCCCTCGGCGAGGATGATTGATTCAGAATCAGGGATCGCGCGGAGTAGGTCAAGGTTCGGGCCAGATGTGGCGATGGAGTCGGGCGTGTATCCGCTGAGAGTGGTGCTAATAATGTCGAATCCGAAATCAATTGCATTTGAGATATTGGCAAAAGTATCGCAATCGGCCATGGCGAGACGATCGTTTGCATGGATGAGGTTTAAAAGGTCTTTGAGGTTTTCATTGTTTGGTCGGACGCGCTGGGTTGCGTCGAGGGCGATGATCTCGCAGCCGAGTTCTATTAGTTGAAGGACTTCCTTCTTGGTGGGTGTGATGTAGATTTCGCTTCCGGGGTAGCTGACTTTGAGAAGGCCAATGACGGGGGTGGAAACGGCTTGCTTGATGATCCGGATGTTTTCGACACCTTGGAGGCGGAGGATTTGGACACCCTCTTGAATGCTGGCTTGGGCGGAAGCAAGGAGGATTTGGGGGTCTTCTAGCGGTGAATTGGGGCTGGCCTGGACACTGGCGACGATCGGGCAGGATTTGAGCAGAGCGCGGAGGTCAGAGCGATTCATGTTTCTTGCGAAGTTCGAGGGCGGTTTCCCATGCCCGTTTGATGTCGGTGACGAGGAGACTATAGCCTCCATCCCCGGAAATGTTCTGCTGGCGGAGGATGTAGCTCGGATGCAATGTGGCGATTGCGGTTTTTGCGAATTCGCACGGGAAGTAGAGTCCGCGTTCTTTTGTGATTTTGAAGTCCTTTTTGATGAGATTTTTTGCGCTCGGGGCACCGATAGCGAGAATGACCCACGGTTTGATTTCGGCGAGTTGGGGGATGAGCCAGTCTCGACAAGTAGCGGTTTCTTGAGGTGTGGGAGGGCGGTTTTGGGGTTTGCCAGTGCTCCAGTCGGCGGCGCGGCATTTGACCGTGTTGCAAATATAGATGTCAGAGCGGGAAAGTCCGTTGTCGGCGAGTGCGCGGTCAAGGAGTTGTCCGGAGCGTCCGACGAATGGTCGCCCAGTTTTGTCCTCTTGATCTCCGGGGCCTTCTCCGACTAGAACGAGTGGGCTATTCGGATCACCTTCGCCAAAGACAACGTTTGTGCGGCGTTCATGAAGTCCACATTTTGTACATATGGATGCAGCTTGTTTGAGTTGATCAAGCGTGGTCATTTTTGGCCTGGAGGAGGAGCTCATAGGTTGTTTCGAGGCTTTGGGGGATGACGCGGGTGTTGGCGGTGCTCGTCATGAAATTGGTGTCGCCGTTCCAGCGGGGAACGATGTGCCAATGGAGGTGGGACGGGATTCCGGCTCCTCCGGCGGAGCCCATGTTCACCCCGATGTTGAATCCGTCTGGATTGAAGACACTCTGAATCCAGGTTGTTGCATCGCGGACGAGTTGGTTGATTTCAAGGAGTTCTAGGTCAGTGAGTTCGGTGAGTAGAGCAGTGTGTTTATATGGGGCGACCATGAGGTGTCCGCTCGTATAGGGGTAGCGATTGAGGATTACGAAGGAGGATTGTCCCCGATGGAGGATGAGGTTTTCGCGGTCGTTGTTCTGGGCGGGGAGGTCGACAAAGATACAGCCGGTTCTATTGGTTTGATCGGCGGATTTGATGTAATCGAATCGCCAAGGAGCCCAGAGTTGGTCGGCCATCGGGTTTATTTTGGCTGATTATTGTTCGGTCGAAACCTTTTTGCGTTTGCGTTTGCGGGGTTTATTCGGAATCAGATCGCGCATGGATTCGTGTTTGCCGAAGCAGAGGATTCGGTCGCCTGCTTGAAGCAAGAAGGTTGACTTGGGGTTTGAAATGAGCTCGTCTTCATTGCGCTCAACGCTGAGAACGATGATATCGCGTTCGCGCATTCCGGATTCTCGGATGGGAACGTTATCGAAATCAGGCGTGTTGGGGACAATGAGTTCAGCGACTCCGTATCCAGCAGAGAGGCTTAGACGCTCACGAATGTCGAGTTCGGGAAAGGCGATCTGGTCCGAAATGTAGTCAATTATTTGACCTGCAACATCGATTCCGGTACAGGTTTCGATGCCTTCTAGACCGGGTGAGGAATTGACTTCAATGACTTGGGGGCCATCCTTGGATTCGAGCATGTCAACACCGGCAATCCGGAGGTTGAGAATCCTGGCGGCTTCGATGGCGGTTCTTTCGTATTCTTTGGAGAGGACAACGGGTTCGGCTTTTCCGCCGCGATGGATGTTTGATCGGAATTCTTGGCCCTGGGCGACCCGGCGCATTGCGGCAACGACGCGGTCGCCAACGACGAAGGCACGGATGTCTTTTCCTTTCGATTCCGCGACAAACTTTTGGACGAGGACGTTTTGTTTGGCACCGTGAAGGGTTTCGATTATTGCTTCGGCGACTTTTTGGTTTTCGGCGAGGATTACGCCTACGCCTTGAGTGCCTTCGAGCAGTTTGATGATGATCGGGGTTCCGCCGACGAGATTGATGGCGGTCAGAATGTCTTTACGATCGCGGACGAAGCTGGTTGGGGCAAGGCCGATGTCATGTTTGGAGAGGATTTGAAGACAGCGGAGTTTGTCGCGGGTGTTGAGGATTGCGCTGGACGTATTTGCGCAAAAAACCCCCATTTGCTGGAATTGGTTGACGACGCTGCATCCGTATGCGGTGATTGACGCACCAATTCGGGGAATGATGGCATCGTAGTGGCTGAGGCGTTTTCCTCGGAAGAACAATTCGGGTTCGTTTTGTTCGATGAGAAGGCTAAATCGCAGGGTGTCGAGGACTTTGACATTGTGACCCCGATCCATTGCGGCTTCGCGGAGTCGGCGAGTGGAATAGAGGTTGCGATTGCGGCTCAGGATGGCGATTTTCATGGACTTATGCGATGTGTTTTTGGGAGACGTCGACGATGAATGATCCGCTCAGGGTTGTGCGTCCGATGAGGACTCGCCGGAGCATTTTCTTGCGTGAACTGAGGGTGATTTCAATTTCTTTTTCCACTCCGCCGAGAGTCATTACGGTTTTGACAACATATCGGTTTTGGGCTCGACCGGAGCTTGATCGGACGGATGTCTTGCGGATGTAAGGGGTAACAATGTGGACGAGCTTGTCGTCTTTTTTGCGTTCGGATTGACTTGTTACGACATCGAATTCGATCTGCCCATCTTCTCTTTCAACAATGTTCTCGGCGTGGATGCTACTGGTTTTTGCACCAGTGTCGATTTTTGCAACGATACGTTTGATGCCCCAACTTGGGAATGCGACTTTCTCGAGCCAACCAATGACAATCAGGGGACTTGGATTTGTTGGCATTTGCGTTGTAAGTTTGGCATAGGGCGGAATGAATTAACACGTTTCGGCCCTTTGAGGCGTTAGAATAGAGACAATGATTTCAACGCTTGTGCTCGGGTTGGCGATCTCGCTGGATACGATTCAGACGGACTTGGTATATCGGGTTGTGGAAGGAGTTCAGGTCAAAGCGGACTTTTATTCACCAGCGATTCGAAATCCCAAGGGTGATCCGTTTGTTTTAGTCGTTCATGGCGGAGGTTGGACGGGCGGTAAGAAAGAAGATATGGCGCAGATTTGTGTCGAGCTGGCGAAAGTGGGGATTTCTTCTGCAACGGTTCAATACCGATTGGCTCCAACGCATAAGTATCCGGCTCAGCTTGATGATGTTCAGGCGGCGGTGCGGTTTTTCCGAGCCAATAAAGATAAGTTTGGGTTAAAGGCGGAAAAGATGGGGGCGATTGGGGCGAGTGCAGGTGGTCATTTGTCGTTGCTCCTTGGTTTCACCGATACAAGAGAATTGGAATCGAAGGATTTTGCTGGTGAGTCAAGTCGGGTTCAGTACGTTGTGAATTTGTTCGGCCCAACCGATCTGCGCTATGACTTTGATAAGACGATAGCCGGGTTCTTGAGTATGCAGGTGACAGGGAAGCAGTACGACCCGATGAGCAAGGATACGGCCTCATTTAGTCCGATTAACTTTGTGGACAAGAAGTCGGCTGAGGTGTTCACGATTCACGGTGAAAAGGACACTTTAGTACCTGTAATGCAGGCTAAGCGACTGGATGAGTCATTAAAGAAATCGGAGGTCAAGCACGAGATGCGGTTGATTCCGGGAATGGGGCATGAAGTCAACTTACAGATTCCGGAAATGGTGAAAGCGGTTGAGGATGCAATGAAGTTCCTTTCGGAGTCACTGAAAGATTCGGGTCAGATGTGATGATTGCCAGCCTGATGGTAGGGGCTTTGATCGGTGCTGACCAAGAGCCGGGCAAGTTGTTTTTGATGGGCGGGGGAAGTACCACGGTTGAAGTGACCAAGGCATTCATTGAGGAATGCGGCGGAGAAAACGCTCGATTAATCGTCATGGCTCAGACGAGAGAAGATCCGGCCCGCGGGTTGAGTAGCGTTGAGCTGTTGCAAGAAAACGGGGCGAAGAACGTCGCCCTGATCGCGGTTGATCGGGTCGCGGACGGTGATCGGGCGGCGGCGGCGAAGGAACTGCGGGAAGCTCAGGGGGTTTGGATACCGGGAGGAGATCAGCGACTGTTCGTTGATCGATGGTCAACGGAGTGGCTCAGGGAGGAATTCGGGTCTGCTTTCAAACGAGGAACGAATTTCTTTGGTACAAGCGCTGGGGCCATGATCATGAGTAATCCAATGATTGCTGGCCCAGGTGAAGCAGAAGGGACAGTTGAAATCCGCCCAGGAATTGGGTTGTTTGAAGGTTTAGTTGATACTCATTACCGAGAAAGGAACCGGGAAGCGCGACTGAAAGACGGGATGAAACAGGTTGGGCATAGCCGCGCAATAGGTTTAGATGCTGGGGAATGGGTTGTCGTTTGGAAAGGTGAAATTATCAAGATTGTCGGGAAGCCATTTGTGAATGAGATTCCGATAAAAAAGTAGCGCAACGATTTGGTGGTGGAGGGGGTAGTTTATGGCGATGGCGATTTCCCCGACGCTGAAGAATCGGATTGAAAGTTTGGATGTCTTGCGTGGAGCGGCAATTTTGGGAATACTGCTCGCCAACATTTTTGCGTTTGCATGGCCGCAACTTGGTGAAATGATGGGCGCGGGGATTCCGATTCCAGGGATGAATGACTGGGTTGAGGGGCTCCGGGTTGCCCTGGTCACGGGGAAGTTCAGGGGATTGTTCTGTCTGCTTTTTGGGGCGGGGATGTATTTGCAGTTCACCAAATTGGAGGCTCGTGGTGGATGGCCAGGAACTTATATCAAGCGGAATCTGATCCTTATGGGAATTGGGTTAATCCACGCTCTGCTCATTTGGTACGGGGATATTCTGTTTATGTACTCGATGATTGCGTTTGGGGCGATGTGGTTTACAAGAGCTTCAAATAAGACTTTATTGATTACGGGTTCGGTCATGATTGGGGCATGTTTCCTTTGTGGGGCAGGAATTTTCGGCGCCATGGCAGCAATCGGGAGTGATATGGGTGCTGGTGGAGCGGGCGGAATGGATTTTGGGTTAAATTCCCAACGAGAACTGGCGGTGTTCGGAGCAGGCACCTATCTGGAGCAATTACAGATGCGGGGGTTGACATTTGTATTTATGCTTTTTAACTTGCCGATGATTGGGCTGGAACTGGGTGGGTTGATGCTTATCGGGATGTATTTGATGCGGTCAGGGGTTTTGGCGAAGCCCTCGGCAAATCCGACTTTGACGAGGAATCTGATGATAGTTGGAGGAGTTGGACTATTTTTGAACCTGATTTTGGGTGCTTCTATCGGGATGACAGGTAATCACGATGCTGATCTCTTGGCGGAGTTTGGGCTCAATGCGCCACTTTGCATTGGTTATGCGATCTTTGGAGCGGTGATGGTTGAACGGAATCCGAAAGGAATTTTCTCACGTCTTCTCGCTCCGGTTGGCAAGGTTGCCCTCACTTGTTATTTGCTGACAAGCGTGATCTGTACGATTTCGTTTTATAGTTGGGGAGGAGGCCTCTTCGGCAAGCTGAATTACTTTGGAATGCTTGGGTTTACCTTTGGGGTATGGGTTGTGTTGATCGTTACAGCTCAGTTGATCACGCGCCGATTTGCGATGGGGCCGGTGGAGTTTGTTTGGCGCCGGATGACATTGGGCGATTTTGGATCACGACAGGCTCAGCCCGAGGCTCGGCCTGAGACACTCGGATTGCCGCCCCGAATGGAATGATCTTTACTCAAATCGCCGCTTAATGTTGATTTTGGGAACTGGGACAAGTGGGGTGTCCTGCCGAACAGGCGCATTTGAGTTCTTGCTCATCGCGGTCATTCGGAGTTCGGCGTCGCGGGCAAATTCGATGAACTGCTGCTCAAATTCGTAGCGCATGTCCTCCATATCGTCAAGGAGCTTGAGAATAATGTCCACTCCAGCAAGATTGACGCCGAGGTCTTGGGTGAGGCGTTGAATTTGCTTGACCCTTGCGATGTCATTCTCACTATACAGACGATTTTTAGCGCCCACACGAGCGGGGATGACAAGACCAAGCTTTTCGTACTGACGTAGGGTTTGGGGGTGGATGCCACAGAGTTGAGCGGCCACGCCGATCATGTACACGGGTTGTTTGGTGTTCCTCATACGGTGGATTTGCTCCGTGCTTTTCGGATGGAATTTAAGGCCTTTTCTTCTTCTTTGGTGAGTTCAGTCGGAACAGTGATTCTTGTTTTGATGAGGAGGTCTCCTTTGGAGTTGTTGGAGCCAGTGATGCCTTGGCCTTTGAGGCGAAAAGTTCGACCGGATGCGGTTCCGGCGGGGATTTTGAGGGTGCCGGAGGAACGCAGGGTCGGAACTTTGATTTCTCCGCCTAGAATCGCGTCGAGGTAGTCCACCTCAACTTCGGCTTCAAGGTCGTTGCCTTTGCGAGTGAATTTTGGATGGGGCGTCATTGTGACAGTAACGTAAAGATCACCTGTTTGGTTATTGCCACCGCGGGCGCCTCCGCCTGAGACACGGAGTTTTTTACCTTCGGGAAATCCGGCGGGAATCTTGACTTCGACTCGGCGGGAACGAGGGGTCAGGCCTGATCCTTTGCAGTTGGGGCAGGGAGCCATTCCCCGGTTGGTGAGGAGGACTTGTCCGGAGCCCCGGCACTGGGCGCATGCATCGTTTACGCTGTAAGTGAGCGTTCTCTTAGTGCCTGAGTCGATCTCTTCAAGAGTTGCGGTAATGGATTGCTCTACGTTGGCAGGGGGAGCGGATGGGGCAGATTGTTGAAAGGGATTTCCACCTCCGAACCCGCCGAAGAATGTTTCAAAGATCGTTCCGAAGTCGCCCATGTCCTCGGCCCTTGCTCCTCCGGGTCCAGATTGAACTTGATCCCAATTCACACCGAATTGGTCGTACTTCTTGCGCTTTTCAGGATCGGAGAGGACTTCGTGGGCTTGGCTGATCTCCTTAAATTTGCGCTCGGCTTCAGGATTATTGGGATTGAGGTCGGGATGGTATTGGCGGGCGAGCTTCCGGTAAGCCGACTTGATTTCTTTCTCGTCGGCCTTTTTTGAAACTCCAAGGGTTTTGTAGTAGTCCATCTTCAGCTTTGTCGGCTCAAACACTTGAGCCTATTACACTTAAGTAGACAGTATTGGCTGAAGTTTCGTTTCATGGATAGTGGGACGTGGGAGAATGTTTGCAGAATTTCTGAGGGATGGGGTGGAGAAACTTAGTTGGACTTCCTAGTATTTGATTGTGCAACTGGCTAGTCTTGAAATACGGATGGCGCGGAGCGAGAATCTTCCTGTATTGCCTCAGGCAGTGGGGGAGATTATGCGCTTGGCGGATGATCCGAATGCGAATCAGCGCGAGATGGAGAAGGCTTTTGAGCAAGATCCTGCGATGACGGCAAAGATTTTAAAAGTTGCCAACAGTGCGTATTACGGTGGCGCGAACGTTCCGACGATTGGACGGGCGATTAGCTTTTTGGGAATGAGTGCCATTCGCAGTATGGTTGTGGGGATTAGCTTCCAGCAGATGTCGATGAACCGGTCGGAATCACGACATTTTGATAAATTGGTTTTTTGGCAGAATTCTTTGGCGACAGCGATTGGCTCGCGCGTGCTTGCGAAGTTGAAGGTTCCGGCAAAGGGTGAAGAGCTTTATTGTGCAGGAATGATGCATGACATTGGAATTTTGATTTTTGAGCGGTTTGTACCGAAGGAATTGGACGAAGCGATTGAGCTGAGTAATCGTTCGGGCAAGTCTCTCCCAGATGCAGAGAAGGAAGTGCTCGGGTTTGACCACACTGAAGTTGGTGGAATCTTGGCACAGAAATGGGCACTTAATGATTTGCTGAGAAATGCGATTCGGTATCACCTGGATCCGAAGTCAGACAGTAGCTATTTCGAGACGACTCAGGTTGTCGGTTGGGCGAACCAGATTGCGGGGCTCTGTGGATTTCCGGGGCATGGTGTTGCGAAAGTGCCGAGTGAAGCCGAGCTTGCGGCTTCGATTGGATTGCCGCCCGAGCAGATGCCGATTATTCGACAAGTTGTGACCCAAGAAATCGAGAAAATTCAATCTTCGTTTAGTATTGCGGCCTGATTTGGTCGTAAATTTACGGGGTTTTGGAGACCAAGGAACGCTTTTGAATGAGCGTCTGTTGAAGGGGTCAGAGGTAGACTCGCGCAGCATTCATGCTCTTTTCCAGGGCCAAAAATTCTCGCGATCGATTCCAATCTCAAGCTGAAGCGGTGTATCCGTCGCTTTTTGGGACAGCGTTGCGTCTCACCCGTGATCGTGAAGAGGCGGAGGATTTGGCGCAGGAGGCGATTGTGCGGGCTTACGAAGCTTTTGACCGTTTCGATGGTGAGAACTTCAAGGCGTGGATTTTGCGGATTCTGACGAATCTCTACATCAACAAGTATCGGCGTAAGAAGCGGGTCGGACATTCGGTTTCGCTTGACGACGAAGAGTCCAGCTATGAACCAGTGGGTTTGGCGGAAGAATTGCCGGATCGCCAGCTTTTGGACGAGATGCTTGGGGCGGAGATTGAGGAAGCCTTGTCGCAAGTGCCGGAGATTTTTCGGATTGCGGTCTTGTTGAGTGATCTTGAAGGGATGACTTATGATGAGATTGCACTTGCTACGGAAGTGCCGGTAGGAACGGTTCGGTCCCGAATTGCAAGAGGCCGAGCAATTCTTCGCCGTGAATTGGAACGATACGCCCGAGAAGAGGGTTATCTGAAACAGGAAAGCTAGAAAATGAATCGAGAAGTGGAATTGGTGCACGCCTTGGCGGACGGAGAAGTCACTCCGGTTGAAGAGGCGGAGGCAAAGCGACTGGTCGAATCTGATCCGAACCTCCGGGCAGAATTCGAATGGGCGAAGGCTTTGAAGTCTTCGATGGTTGCCAATTGCAAACCGATCGCGAACGATGAGGCTTGGAAGCGATGTGTGGGTCGCCTTGATGATCTTGACCGAGTTGCCAAAGCAGAGAGTTTTGTTGGGAAGTGGGCGTGGGTTTTTTGTGGCGCGTTGTTATTGATGATCTTTGCGGGAGGAATTGTGAGCCGAACTGTAGGTTCACGCACGGTTTCATCAACGCAAATTGCGGGATTGCTTGATCCTACGGGATCGGGCCTTGTTGATGCAAAGCGGGTAGCTCCGGAAGTGAAGACTGCAGATTTTGTGAGTTTGTCCGGATTTACGCCGACAAGTCGAGTCACGGGTTATCTTGATAATCGGCCGTTTGTTCGCTTTGGGTTGCGCGATCAACTTGGATTAGGCGGTCTTGCCGTCGTGATGATTCAGGGAGCCGATCGGATTGAGGGGCTTGACCAACCGACAAGTCACGTGGACATTCGAGCGGGGCGGCTGAACGATGTCAACGCAGTGACATGGCCAGTGCAAGGAAACACTTGCATTTTGTTCGGAGAACGACCAACCGACGAGCTTGTGGCGTTGGCCCAAGACATGATGAAGTAGATTTTCTTTCCTTCTCCTCTCCGATGAATTGGCCCGGCTTGATCGCCGGGCTTTTTCACGTTCTATTCGAATTCGAATTCGGCGATAAGGGGGGCATGGTCTGACGGTCGTTCTTGTTTGCGGGCGTCGATATCGCACCAGACTTTTTTGCATGCTTTCTTGATCGCGGGGGATGCGTAGATGTGATCAATCCTCCAGCCGAGGTTCCGATCAACGCTGCCTGGAATGCGGAAATCGAAGAACGTGTAGTGTCCAGGGCCGGGGGTTTGGCGGCGGAAGCAGTCTGTCCATCCCCACTCAATGATTCGTTTGAGGCGCTCGAATTCGTCGGGATGATGCCCCACTTGCCCCAGTTTTTTTTCGGCTTCGTAGACGTCGTCAGCGGTAGGGGCGATATTGATATCGCCCAGCCAAATGATTGGATCATCGGGGGAGCCGATTTCACGGCAAAACTGTTCAAAGCGTTCAAGCCAAGCCAGTTTGTAATCCCATTTATCGATTCCTATTTGAGTTCCGTTTGGGACATAGGTGTTGATGATTTGAACACCTTGGTAAACACACCGGATGATGCGGGCATCTTCGGGCATTGACGGATCGCCAAAACCGGTTTTAACATCAGAAATTGGCCCCCGGGAGAGAAAGCAGACACCGTTGTACCTTGGTTGCCCATGAATCGTTATTTCATAGCCAGTTGATTCCAGATCGGCGAAAGGGAATTTGGCGTCTTCGACTTTGGTCTCTTGTATGGCGACGAGATCAGGTTGCGCGGTATCGAGCCATTCAATGAGTCGGGGCATTCTGGCCCGAATGGAGTTGACGTTGAAGGTCGCGATTCGCATGGGGGCAGGTTACCCATACGGCGGGGAGTAGAATCAGATGGTGGATGGCCGCATCAATCCGGAGGGGGTTCCTCGCGATCAGCTGACCTGGGTTTTGACTCAGGCCAAAATGGTGCGCGATGCGGTTAGGATTGATCGGTGTTTGCTGTGCCGCGATCCAGCGGTTAATGAGGCAGGCATCTGTGGAGTGTGTTGGACGTATTTGACTCCGGAAGAAGTTGAACTTGCTACAAATTGGTCGACCGGAGTTATGCCTGAATGATTTGGGTTTGGGCAGTAGTTATCGTGACAATTGGGTCAGTTGTGGGGTTATTGGCTTGGCGAGCTTTTGCTGGTCGACGCGAAGCGGGGTTCCTATCTTTGACCGAATATTGGGTTTTTACCAATGAGCGAAAACTGCCTGAACAGACTGAACTTATGGATCGTTTGATCAGCAGTAATCCTCACAATAAGCCGGGAAGACCCTGTATTGGTGCGCGAGAAGGGTTGCTCTTCACCGATGTTCGAGTGCATACGGCAGTTGCCCTTAAGGAAAAAAATCCGACGTTTTTCCGGCCTGATTTGTTTGAAGAGGATGTGGAGCCGACGAAGGAGATATTGTCACGCTTGGCAAGTTGTTCGAGCTTGGTGAAGGTGCGGTATGCGAGTGAAGCGCGATTGAAGGATTTGCGCCATTTGCAATTTTTGCCGCATTTGGTAGATGCCTTGAGCGAGAAAATGGAGGGGCGGGTGGTGTTTGATCATGTTTCAGAGAAGCTATGGCTCGCAGAGGAGTTTCGCGAAATGTTGGAAAAGCAGGGGAATTGTGAGCGACCAGAATTCCATTTGCGAGTTGGTTGGAAGTCGGATGAAGAGGGAAGCTATGCTCGAACGTTTGGGTTGCGAAAGATTGGTATGAGTGAATTACGGACAGATCCTCAGGAGGACGATCGAGAAGTGTTGATGGTGGGGTTGTTGACACGGTTAGCCTTTCATTTGTTTCGAAATCCGGAGGACGAGGGGCCTTTCGAATTTGATGAATATGGAGATGTTTTTGTTTTGGCTTTTGGAAATCGGGATGCAATGGGTCGTCGCGTTAGCGTGACCCGGCGGATGGTGGTTTCGTGACGAGTGTTCGTTTGATTCCGTGCCTGGATATTCGGGATGGGCGAGTCGTCAAGGGAACTAATTTTGTGGGTATTCGTGACGCGGGGGATCCGGTTGAATTGGCCCGCTATTATGACGCGGAAGGCGCGGATGAGCTGGTCTTTCTTGACATTACGGCCAGTCATGAGGGACGCCCGGCGGTGGTTGATTTAGCGGAGCAAGTGGCTAGGGAAGTCTTTATTCCATTTACGGTGGGCGGAGGATTGAGGACGGTAGAAGATATTCGAGCGGCACTCTTGGTAGGTGCGGACAAAGTAAGTTTGAATTCAGCGGCGGTTGCACGTCCGGAGTTGATCCGAGAGTCGGCGGAGATGTTTGGTGCTCAATGCGTGGTCGTGGCGATTGACGCGAAGCAGTTTGGAGAATCTTGGAATGTATTCGTTCATGGAGGACGCAGAGATACGGGTCGTGACGTGATTGAATGGGCTCAGGAGGTTGTTGATCTGGGGGCGGGGGAAATCCTGCTGACTTCCATGGACGGAGACGGGACGCGTGCTGGCTATGACTTGGCATTGACCCGAGCCGTTAGCGAAGCGGTTGACGTTCCAGTGATCGCGAGCGGTGGTGCGGGGCACGCGGGGCATATGGTGGACGCCGTGGTGGAAGGGCGAGCAGATGCGGTTCTGTTAGCGGGGATTCTGCACGATGGGGTTGCTCGGATCAGCGACTTGAAGTCTGAGATGTCAGCAGCAGGTCTGAGAATTCGCTCAACGAACCGATCTTGACCTTTGTGAGCTTGACTCGCGCATTGGACTCACGATTTGAGATGAGGATGACGTGGTCTCCGCTGACTCGGGGGTTGACGAGGATCAGTCGTTTCCCGGTTGGTTCGGTAACTGACGATGTTTGGAGTTGCTCGCCGTTGGGTTGATAAATTTGGATCGTTGTGTTGGGGTTCGATGATTCTAGCGTCAAGTAGAAGAATTCGCCGGCAGTGATGGAGATTAAGCGGAGTTCAGGCTTCTCGGTCAGGACTCCAAATTCGGTACCTGATGAAAACGCAGTTGGTCGTGTGATGGATTGGGTCAGGGTGAAGTTGCCTCCACCACCATTTCCGTGTGATCCGATTCTCACAATGTAGTCACCGGGTTGAGTGATGAGTCGTTGGTGGGCGGGATTGAGAGAGTTGTTCTGATCGTCCTCTTCGGCGATGACAAAACCCTCGGGTGAATAGAGGGTGATGTCCGCATCAAATGTGTTGCTGACGGCGTTGAGGTCAAGTAGAACACCAATGGGAAGTGTCCAACGATAGTAGAGATTCTCGCCGATGGGGAGAGTCTCTGAAAGCGAGGTGGTTGTCCATGGGCGGGCAAAGTTGATGACCTGGAATTCGATAGTCTGGGATACCTGCTCGTCGTGCGAAAGAACAGCCTCATAGGTTCCAGACCGGTGGATGAAGAATGTGCTGAGGTTGGTGTTCTTGGACTGAGCGGGGAGAGATGTAGGCGGCATTGCTTGGTCGGGATTGTCAAATTGAATTGGTCGCAGAGTGACATTGAACTTTGTACTTTGGGAACCAGCGATTGACCTGAGCAGGGCTCCCGCCTCGGCGCGAAAACGGTAAGAGATTGATTGACTTCGGGGGAGAGATCCTTCGGTAGTTGATCCGATTGTTATGTCGCGAACCTCCACGGGAAGCGCATCCATTGTGAAGGTTTCCCAACCACTTTGAGGAATGAGAATATATATTTCTTGATCAACGGGTGAGGTTACGGTGAAGCGTCCGCCACTAGGGACGAGCCTTGCGTCTGGGCGATTGTTGAGGGGAAGACCGTTGGAGTCGAATCCGGTCGGGATGGAACGGCTGGCATTGAAGTAGCTGATTACCGTTGGCACGTCTTTTTTGATCAGAACTGCTCGCCAGGTTGCGGTATCTCGGGCGAATCGTGATGATTCACTTGATGACGACATGAGAGGTGCATTGAATTTTCGAACAGTTAGGGAGAAGCTCCCGCCCGCTGCGCCTTTGAATCCGCTGACTAGGATTTTTAATTTTCCTTTGGCTGGAAGACGCTTGAGGATTCGAGCCGATTGATTTCCGGCAGCTATGTCGTCGTTGGTGGCTAAGACTTTGCCTGTTTCGTCCACAAGTTCGACGGCAGGGTCGAATGATTGACTGCTGACATCGGCGATGATGACGTCATTTTGTTCGGCCTCGATCGGAAGTTCACCTTTTTGACCGGGGGTGAGAATGAGATTGTAGGTTTGAGTATTGCCCACAATTGGTTCTGTGCCGATTGAATTTCCTTGTCCAGCAATGCTTCCTCCTTGAGCCAAAGCAATTTGAGCAAGGAAAGCAAGACCACATAGAATCCATTTCATCGGTGGTGATGAGACGGTTGCGAAGATTTTCGTGGTTACATTGAATTCTTCGCGACGAAATAGGCAACCGTGTCTCGGGCGGTCTCGGAAAAAGGTCGCCACGAGATGCCAAGTTCTTTGTACTTTTGTGATTCAATCGGGTGCGGGGCATTCAGGGTGATAAGCCCTACTTTGGGGATGGGGTTGGGTTTCCGTTGGAGTTTGGAAATCGGCTCAAGAATTGTGCTGAGGAACATTGCGGCGGGGTAGGGGACTTCGTCGACTTTTGCGCCTGGGACATTCTTGGCAATCTCTCGGATTGCTTCGATTACGGAGATTTCTTGACCTACGAGGTTGATGGAGGTGGATTCGTCATAGGTTTCAAGGGCCCGGATCAGCCCTTCGGCGACATCCCGGGCGTCGGCGATGTGTTGAGGCTTTCCAGCGATCATCTGGAATTTAGATGTTTTTACGATTTGGGTAACCATTTCTCCGGCGGTGGTTGGTCCAGAATCTTCTGGTCCGAACATCCAGCCGGGCCGTGCAATGATGATCGGGAGGGCAGGTTTGGGGTTAAGAGCTGATATGGCAATTTCCATTTCGGCCTTGCTTTGGAAGTAGAGCTGACCGGGAATACGGCTGGCGATGTGGCCCTGTTCGTCGGCGGGGCGGCCGTCGGGATATGGGGACAGTGCCCCAGAGCTGGAGACCACGAGGATTTTTTTGACTCCAGATTGTTCGCAGGCTCGAATGAGCTGGAGTGGGAAATTCACATTGAGCCTTCTGAGAGTCTGGGAATGGTCTCCGGGGTGGAAGTATTCGCGGAAATATGCGGCGGCATGAATGACCCAATCTGCCTTGTTTAGCTCAGAGAGCCATGGTTCAGGATCATTAATGTCGCCAGACACGAACGTGACTTCTGGAACTTGGGGGAGGACACGGCGGGCTTTTTCGGGATCGCGTGCGAGGGCGATGACATCGTGACCGTGGGCGAGAGCGGATTTGACTGCGTTTGTTCCGAGGAGTCCGGTAGCGCCAGTGATGAATATCTTCATAATGAAATTAAACGGGGGAGCGGCCCAAAAGGTTTCATTGTGAAAAAGATTCAAGACGAAAATACTGGTTGGGACATGATTCGAGTGGTTTGGACGTTTCTTACTGTGGTGTTTGATGAAGTTGATGGGGTTTTGGAGCCGATGGGTTTACATCAGAAGCGGATTGTGCTTCTGGCATTGCTGGATGTTGTTGATACTCCGGCGGGCTTAGCGGATGTCATGCGAGCACCATCTCCGACGGTCAGTCATATGCTTAAGGATCTGGAGGATTCGGGGCTTATTGAACGGAGAGTTGATCAGTTGGATCGGCGACGGTTTCGGCTTTCAAGGACGGAGAAGGGTGAGGATGCCTTACGGGTGGGAGTTGAGGCGATTAACCGCGTGATTGATGGTCGTTTGAATGGAATAGATGGGGGAAGAGCGGCACTGATTAGAAACGGAGTTGGAGCTCTGGCGGAGATTTTGCCAGATGTGCCGCCGCAAGTTTCAAGCGAAAGTTGACGTTTGAATCCTAATTTTGGTATGACGGGCTATGGGATTTCTGTCGAGGCTGTTTGGAAAAAAGGGGGTTGAACTTGAGGTTTTGATGGAGGACGTTCCGGCTTACTTTGAGGAGCGGTTCGGGCCGGTCGATTACGTATTCCACGAGTTGGTGTCCGATGAAGTTCATATTGATGTTCATCGAATCATGCCCAATGAGAAATGTGATCATATTGTGCTTTTCACGACGGGGATGTCGATGAAGAAAATGAAAGGCGAGATTCCATTTGGGGAGATGGTGATATTTTTGAATGCGGATTGGAATCTCGAAAACTTTGACTTGGAAGAGAATTACTGGCCGATCCGGAATTTGAAAATGTGGGCCAGGGTTCATGTGACGGATGGATTTTCAGTTCGACCTTTCTTATCCATGCCGTTTAGTGCGGATGGATCCCCGGCACCGGGGACTCGGTTTGATGCATTGATGAGCTTGGATCTAGGTGTTTTGGGGCAAGAGTTTGAACCAATCCGGGTTTCGAGTGGGGAGGAGATTCTGCCCATGCTTTTAGTTCCGCTGTTGCCAGATGAAACAGAGTTGAAAATCCATCATCCGGATGCGCATGGGTTCTGGGCGGAGTTAGGGAACCGAGGGGCTCGGGTGGAGGAGTTGTTTGTAGTTGATCCGGGGCGGGGGAGTTTGTTAATGTGAAGAGAACCATTGTTGCTTCACGAATTGTGCTGAATCCGCTTGGGATTGATCATATTGATGAACTCTATTGGCTTGAGTCGGACTTGGAGGTGAATCGTTACCAGGACTATCCGCCAATGACCCAGGAAAAGGCCAAATTATATTGCGATGATTCAGAGGAGAGTTGGAGTTCTGAGACATTCCCGAAATGGCAAGAGTTTGCGATAGTAAGGGATGGTGTGTTCTTGGGAAGAATTGGCTTTCAGCATGAGGGTGGTGTTGCAACTGTTTGGTATGCACTTGTTCCTGAGTTTCGGGGTCAGGGGTTTGCTCGCGAGGCTTTAACCGCCTTGATCAACGACTTGCGTGGCATGGGAGTTGAGCGAATGGAGGCGAATTGCTCGGTTGAAAACGTTCGATCCGGAAATCTCTTGCTCAGCACTGGTTTTGAGGAAATTGAATCAGATGAAGAGGATTTGAGAAAGTTTAAGTTTGTGTATTGATGGTGGGAGCGGTGGGACTCGAACCCACGACCAAGAGATTATGAGCCTCCTGCTCTAACCACTGAGCTACACTCCCGCGGCTACGAGGGTGATGTTACCTTGTTAGTTTTGGGGCTTCAAAGAGGCTGAGGCTTGGGCGCGATTTTAGTTTTGTGAGGGTGAGGAGGTCAACGGTTGTACTTGGATCTTGAAATCCGGGGAATCCAGGGTTGGGGTATCGGATTTCGATTTGACCGTTTTTGAGGATTCTGATCTCAAGCGGCTCTCCTTTGGTGTCAGAGAACAAAACGCTGGTGAATTCTGATTTTGAGACTGTGGTGACGGGTTTTTCAGCATCGAGAATTTGGATGATGTTTTTCATTGGGAATTGCAAAACAGCGGCAAGCCCTCCGAAATCGCTGATGGGAGCTGATTGGTAGTCGTGTTTGATCAGAAGACCATCGACGAGATTAATGGTTTGATTTGGATTGCGGAAGGTGTTTTGGGTATCGCCCCAATAGCTTGCGTAGTCAAATCGGAAGTGGGTTGCTTTGTGGCGGTGGGTGATGAATTCGGCTTCGTAGTCTCGTGTTCCATCGGCGAACTCGGTGTAGCGAATGGCGTTCACTTTCAGATTTTCCGGGCTTGAGAGGAGGTCATTCACTCGACGAAGGACGGGCAGACCAGTTTGGTCAGGTTCTTGGAAGGTAACGAAGGGGAGTAGGGGAATGAACACTTGAGTGATTATTCTTCTTTTAAGATGGGGATAGATATACTGTTGGGCGATGAAGCTTCAGGATTTTGTGGTGCGGCAGACGCAAAAGGCGTTGCTTGATCTTGTACGCTCGGTCGAGGCTTTGCCCGAAGGAAGGGAGGATTGGGTGCCAGCGGAGGGAATGCGGTCAGCCCTCAGCATGATGCAAGAGGTGGCGGTTGCACCGGAGTTTCACATTCATTTATTGCGCGGCGGGGTTTTGTCCCCTAGTTTCCATACGGATTTACGTGCAAAAGCAGAAGGATTGCGGACGATTGGGGATTGTATTGAATTGGCGCAAGTGAATACGATGCAGCTTTGTACGGCGGTGATGGATTTTCCGGAAGATCGACTGGATGATGAGGTTGTTTTGCCGTTTGGTGGCGGGATGACGATGTCGATGGCGGATGTTGTGAGTCAACATTATTGGAACATGACTTATCATTTGGGTCAGGTGAACGCGATCCAGACGGCTCTGGGCGATTTTGTTATGCACTGAGATGAAGTGCGTAGAATGAAGGCGATGGACGAAAAAACACAGTTATCTCCAGAGGATCAGGTTGTGGCGGAATTGATTGGGGATGATATTCCGGGCGGGGTTCTCTGGGTGATGGCGTTTCTGGTCGGTTTGCTCCTGACCGGGTCTTTCTATATCACAGGATTGTGGTTTGCCAAAGGGATGGGCGGGGCAATGGATTTTCGGGGGGTGTTGCTCATGGGCGTGATCCCGGGGATGGTCGGAGGGGCCACTTTGACGGGTCTTGTTTTTGCGATACATGAATCTTGGACTCGTCGGGCGGTGGTTGTGAGTTTGATATTGTTGGGACTTCCGTTGGCCTTGATTCCGGCGGTGTTTGGAGTTCTGAATGTATGGGCGATGGTGATGTCACCTCTGTCGGTAGTGGCGGGGGCATTGCTCGTTCCGGGGTTGATCTTGATTGTTCGGAAGAAGGGGTGGGGGCGAGTGAAGGGGCCAAAGGGAAGCTGGGAAGAGAACTTTTAGGTTTTGGTTAGTACTCAGATTTGTTGGCGGCTCGGGCTATGAGGTAGGTGATGACCATGGCGGCGAACCCAATGGCGAAGTTCTTGGGTGCTTGAGACGGGTCTTTGATGCCGATAAGAAATGATGCAGCGGCAATGGCGATCCCGATGACGTAGATGAAGATCGTTGTTTGGGTGAGATCGGGCGGGTCGGGCAAGGTGGGCATTGGGCAGCTGATGGTGGACGGGTCCCTTGGACGAGGAATTTGGACGAATAGTCCTGTGGATTTTTAGAAAGGTCTGAGTGTAAGTTTGAATTAGAAGTTTGGTGTTTGTGCGGGTTTGCTGTAAAATCAGTGGAGAGGGGCCTGAGCTACTGGTCCCGGTTTTCCGAAAAGTTCCTGGGGGTCCTTGACACCCTGGGGGGTGGCTGGTATAGTTCCTCTTCGCCGCTGGACGAAAGTTAAGCGGGGCCGGAAAGGCCGAGAGCATTTTGAAAGCTGAATAGCGGTTTGTTGACTGCGCGTAAAAGACACCGGAAGCTACTCAAGAACAGTTTAGTTCAAGAAAGCTAATGAGGGTGTATGGTGAATGCCTAGGGACAAGTTGCCGAAGAAGGACGTGTAAGCGACGATACGCTGCGAGAAGGTGCACAGAACCGATGATCCGCAGATTTCCGAATGGGGAAACCCGGCGTGGGTAATGCCGCGTCATGCAGGAGTGAATACATAGCTCCTGGCAAGGGCACCTGGTGAACTGAAACATCTTAGTAACCAGTGGAAAAGATACCGAAGGTACTCCGTCAGTAGCGGCGAGCGAACGCGGACCAGCCTAAACCAGCCGGCATGCCGGCTGGGGTTGTGGGGCATCCACTTTATCTCCCTAACTTTGGGACGGGTTGAATTAATGATTCGATTCTCACCTAAAGTTAGAGAGATAAAGAAAAGAAGACTAGAAGAGTATAGAGGAAGAACGTTGGAAAGCGTTTCCATAGAGGGTGATAGGCCCGTACTCCAAATACGAATCAGATTCAGGATGTACCCGAGTAGCGCGGAGCACGAGGAATTCCGCGTGAATCATCCCGGACCACCGGGAAAGGCTAAGTACAACTTGTCACCGATAGTGCATCCAGTACCGTGAGGGAAAGGTGAAAAGAACCCCGGGAGGGGAGTGAAATAGAACCTGAAACCATATCACCCACAAACAGTCGGAGCCCCATGTCTGGAGTAATCCAGTCAAGGGTGACGGCGTGCCTTTTGCAGAATGAGTCTGCGAGTTACTGGTACCGGCAAGGTTAAGTCGTTTAGCGACGAAGCCGGAGGGAAACCGAGTTTGAACAGAGCGTCAAGTCGGTATCAGTAGACCCGAAACTGCGTGATCTTGCCATGGCCAGGGTGAAGTGAAGGTAACACTTCATGGAGGCCCGAACTCATAGACGTTGAAAAGTCTCGGGATGAGTTGTGGTAAGTACGGTGAAATGCCAATCGAACGCAGAGATAGCTGGTTCTCTCCGAAATGCATTGAGGTGCAGCGTATTGTGTTGTCATATGGAGGTAGAGCACTGAATGGGCTAGGGGGCTTACCCGCTTACCGAACCCAACCAAACTCCGAATGCCATATGATTAGCAATGCAGTGAGACTGCGAGCCATAAGGTCCGTGGTCAAAAGGGAAACAGCCCAGATCGACAGCTAAGGTCCCTAAGCGATGATTAAGTGTGAAACGATGTGAAGTCGCGTAAACAGCCAGGAGGTTGGCTTGGAAGCAGCCACCCTTTAAAAAGTGCGTAATAGCTTACTGGCCGAATGTGACTTCGCGCGGACAATGTAAGGGGGCTAAAATCATCCACCGAAGCTTCGGGATTGATGTAAATCAATCGGTAGGAGAGCGTCGTGCATGCAGTGAAGCTAGAGCGTAAGCACTGGTGGAGCGTGTACGAGTGAGAATGCAGACACGAGTAGCGATTATAGAAGTGAGAATCTTCTACGCCGATACCCCAAGGTTTCTCCGGCTATGTTCGTCAGACGGAGGTAAGGCGGTCCTAAGGCCAGGCCAGAAGGCGTAGCCGATGGATAGCAGGTTAATATTCCTGCCCCGGTCGTAGTGCGAAAGAGTGACGTTTCGATGAGATCCAGACACACCGTTGGTTGTTGTGAGCCTCGCCCTTCGGGGCAAAGCACTTGGATTGATTCGGGGCCGCGAAAAGCTCTGGAGCTTCAGCTACGATCGACCGTACTGTAAACCGACACAGGTAGGGAAGTCGAGGAGACTAAGGCGTTCGGGAGAACTCTCGTTAAGGAACTAGGCAAAAGAGCCCCGTAACTTAGGAATAAGGGGCGCCCCGCAAGGGGCCGCAGCGAAGCAGCCATGGCGACTGTTTACCAAAAACACAGGTCTCTGCTAAGGTGAAAACCGATGTATAGGGGCTGACACCTGCCCAATGCCAGTAGATTAAGAGGAGATGTTAGGGTAACCAAAGCATTGAATTGAAGTCCTGGTGAATGGCGGCCGTAACTCTAACGGTCCTAAGGTAGCGAAATTCCTTGTCGGCTAAATACCGACCCGCATGAAAGGTGTAACGACTATGGCACTGTCTCAACGAGAAGCCCGGTGAAACTGTAGCGCCCGTGAAGATGCGGGCTACGCGTAGTAGGACGGAAAGACCCCGTGGAGCTTTACTACACCTTCAGATTGCTGTTTGGGTGTGGATGTAGAGAGTAGGTGGGAGCTTCGGCGACAATGGAACACCACCCTTCTACATCTGAACAGCTAACCTGACCCATTATCTGGGTTGGAAACAGTCTGTGGCGGGTAGTTTGACTGGGGCGGTCGACTCCTAAAATGTAACGGAGTCGTACAAAGGTGCACTCAGGCTGGTCGGAAATCAGCCGCTGAGCGTATAGGTATAGAGTGCGCTTGACTGTGAGACAAACAAGTCGAGCAGGTACGAAAGTAGGTCTAAGTGACCCTCTGATTGTGCGTGGGCACGTCAGGGTTCAACGGATAAAAGCTACCCCGGGGATAACAGGCTGATCTTGCCCGAGCGCTCACAGCGACGGCATGGTTTGGCACCTCGATGTCGGCTCGTCGTATCCTGGGGCTGCACAAGGTCCCAAGGGTTCCGGAGTTCACGGATTAAAACGGCACGCGAGCTGGGTTCAGAACGGCGTGAGCCAGTTCGGTCCCTATCCACTACGCGCGCAGGATATTTGAGGGGCGTCGCTCTTAGTACGAGAGGACCGGAGTGAACCGACCTCTGGTGTACCAGTTGTTCCGCCAGGAGCATACGCTGGGTAGCCACGTCGGGTCGTGATAAGCGCTGAAAGCATCTAAGCGCCAAGCACACCCCAAGATTAGATATCCCATCGAAAGAGTAAGACCCCATGAAGACTACATGGTGATAGGTCGGAGGTAGAAGCGTGGTAACACGTGCAGCTAACCGATACTAATTGGTCGAGGGCTTTTAAACTAAGCTTTGAGAAGCTTCTGGTGATCTTTTACACGCAGTCAACAAACAGTGCTATTCAGCTTTCAAAGTGTTTTTGCTTTGAAGGCAGAAAACACGCAAAGTTTTCGCGTGGCCATAGCGTAGAGGAAATACCCGTTCCCATCCCGAACACGGAAGTCAAGCTCTACAGCGCCGGATGTACTTGGTGGGTGACTGCCCGGGAGATATGGACGCCGCGCGGATAAAATTTCAAGCCCCTTCTTCGGAAGGGGCTTTTTTGTTTTCGGTTGCTAGCTCGTAAAAATGCTTGACGTTGCTCCATTTGGAATGTTCGACTTGAAAGTGTAAGGGCGAACCATTACAATGCATACAGTGATCAGTGGATCACTTTTGGAGAAGGAGAATTGAATATGAACAGACTTCTGGCACTTGCATGCCTTTCGCTGGTTGCCTTGCCGTCGTACGGAATGATCATCGCTCAAGATGATGCAAGCCAAGCAGCCTACAACGATGGTTGGCAGGCCTCTGACAACGGTGGATTTGGTTTTGGTGCATGGAACTTCCTCCAGACTTCTGGGAGCAGCGGAACTTTTATTGGTAACTCCGGTAACAATGGTAGCGGAACGGCTTCACCGAACATTAACACCGGAGGAAGAGCTTGGGGTATTTGGGCGAATAACTCAAGTTTGTTCTCGGCAAGTCGAGCTGTGAATACGGCAAACCCAGGAGATATTGTCCGGGCAAGTTTGGATATGGACAATGGATTTATTGACGGAGGTTCGATAACTGGGAATCCATTTGGCGTTTCAGGCGGTGTAACCTTGGGCGGTACTGTTCAAGGTGCAATGGGCGTCATTTTCCGAGGTGGACAGAACGGTTACGACTTCTTTTACGGGAGCACTTCAACGGCAGTTACCTATGTGTCTGCAGGAATTGGTTTCACTTCGACAGGAGTAGAGATTGATGTTGTGCGAAATTCAGCGACATCCTTTACCGTCAATCTGAAGCGATTGAGTGATTCTTCTATGGCGTCACACACATTTATGACACCGGACAACCACGTGATTATAGGTATTGGAATCCAGAATACGAGCGCGGGAACCACCAGTTCAAGGGATGCATTTTTTAACAACTTTGAAGTGGAAGCGGTGCCCGAGCCGGGAACGATCCTGCTTGGTGCAGGGCTTGCGGCTATGGCTGCTCGTCGTCGCAAGTAAGTTGATGATTAATTGGAGCCAAATGGCTTCGCTTGGTAAGAATATAAGCCTCTTCTTCGGAAGGGGCTTTGTCATTTAACCACTTAAAAGCTCGCATATTTGCTGGTCATTGCCCTTGTAAGGCAATGTCTCTTGAAATTTTCAGTGGCAACTCGTATAATTATCGTGTGGTCATTGGATCACGTTTGGAGAAGGAGAATTGAATATGAACAGACTTTTGGCACTTTTGTGCCTTTCTGCATTGGCATTGCCGAGCTTTGCCGCGATTGTGGCCCAAGATAACGCGGCAGACGCGGTTTACAACGATGGCTGGCAAACCGGCGATAATGGTGGATTTGGCTTTAACGCTTGGAATCTAACTGCATCGACAGCGAACGCTAGTAACGCTGGTCGGTTTATTGGGTCGAGCCTTGGTAACGCGGGTGGCGAAGGTCCGCAAAACATTGATACGAGCGGTGAGGCATGGGGGCTATACGCAAACAGTGCAAATTCATCGACGGCGATTCGAACCTTTAGCGTACCGGTCGAGGTTGGGAACGTTTATTCGTTTAACTTGGACAACGGATGGATTGACAACGGTGGGGCAATTACGGCTGGCTTCTATACGACGGCCAACGTCTCGGTTGGAGCGGTTGACTTTATTGGCGGCAACCCCAACTACTTCATCAAAGATGGAGCAACGAACGTGAACTCCGGCGTCGGGTTTACGGGCAAGGGCTTGACTTACACAATGACTGTGACCTCAGCCACAACTTATGCGGCGACGTTGACCCGGCTGGATGGCGGGGGAACGTTCACTCATAACGGAACTTTTTCGGGCGTGATCGACAAGTTCCAAGTGTTCAACACGAATGCAGGTGGCGGAGGAGAGCGGAACTTGTACGTGAACTCGCTAGCGATTGATGCGGTGCCTGAGCCAGCGACAATGCTTGTCTTGGGACTGAGTGCGGCTCTGGCGGCTCGTCGGCGAAAGTGAACAATTGAACGAGTGGAGCCTTATGGCTCCACTCTGATTTTGTCAATGAGTTTATCTACGCCTTTTGTGTTTTTGGCGAGTTCAAGAACAGTTGCCTTTTCTTTTTTCGACTTCACATGACCGTCGATTGTGACGGTTGCTCCTTCGGCAGTCACTCTGAGTCCAGTTATATCCACATCTTTGCGGAGGCCAAGGACGGTGTTGACGGCAACAACTGGGCCAGCATTACGGGCGGATCGGGCGGCGGTCTCAACGAGTTTTCCGGTGTCTTGACCGATGTCTTTGGCATCTTGGTCGTTGCATCCGGTGAGGATGAACGCGGCAATGAGAAAAAGGAGGAAAATTTGCTTCACATTGATTAGGACGGCGTATAAAGGGATTGGGTTGTGGGGGGGGCTCGTGTTTTACGCCGAGCCCTTTTTGAATCATTTAGTCTGTCCAGCGGGTAAGCGGGAGGACGCCGTTACTCAATACCAAATCAACGAACTGCTTGCATCCCATATCTGGGAGTGGCAATCCAAGTTGACTTGGACGAACGATTCCACTTTCTTGTGCGCAGAACATCTTGCTGGTTTCGCTGACGTTAGCCGGAACAAGGACGTAGTTGTTGCCAGGGATCGGTTGGCCGAGGGGCGCTGTGAAACCTTGCATTTTCCGGTTTTTGGCATGGCTATCCATGTAGTTGAAGTTGAAGGTTCCACCGTGCCTGAGTCCGCTGTTGCGGCGGGGTCCGGTGTAGGTTGTTGTCATGGAAGAAATTGCGCTCATTGTATATCGGCGTGTGTTGTATGTATCGCCGAATGCAGCCAAGGCGGCGACATCTTCAACTGAGGTTGCGCTGATGCCCTTCAGGACGGCTCCGCCGGTGCCATTGTCTTCGCGGGGGCCAACGAGGGCGCCTCCGGCCCAGATTCCGAATCCCCAGTTGTAGCCGTATCCGATGCAGCGGAATCGATCTTTTTCTGCTGGTCGGAAGAAATCGGATGGGGTTGCCCAGTTATCGCAGTCTGGCCGGGTTTCTGTACGGACAGGGGAGAAGAATACATCCATGTTCTTGATGTAGGCCTGGAGCGTTTGGTAGATATCGACGGAAGGGCCGCCGGTTCCGATGGTTGTCCAGGTAGATGGGGTGACATCATCATAGTCGGTCATGTAGATATTCATGGCGATTCCAATTTGCTTGGCGTTACTGAGGGATTGAGTTTTCTTAGCAGCCTCTTTGGCTTGGGCAAAAACGGGGAACAAGATAGCGGCAAGAATTGCGATGATAGCGATGACAACGAGTAGCTCGATGAGGGTAAAGGCGCGTGCTTTCATATAGATAAGCTAACTCAGGTTTGTTAACCATGGTTTAAGTGGTGCCAGGATTAGCGCAATCCTCTGTGATCAAGTATCATTGGAGGTTCGTGAGTGACCAAAGAGAAGTAATTTACGACCCGCTTATTGAGTTGATGAAGCGGTTTGAAGACGTGAAGGCGGTGGACACATCGGTTGATCCGTTTGCAGGGCTGGCGGTTGAGGATCAACTCAAAAAGCATATTGTTGATGGGATTAAGAAGAGTTTGGAGTCCCACCTGGATGCGGCATTGAAGCATTATGAGCCGCTTTCGATAATCAATGACATCTTGCTCGACGGGATGAAAACGGTTGGCGAGCTGTTTGGGGCAGGGAAGATGCAGTTGCCGTTTGTGTTGCAGTCAGCGGAGGTGATGAAGGCGGCGGTTCGGCATTTGGAGCCGCTGATGGAGCGGGTCGAGGGTTCCGAAAAGGGGTCGATTTTGCTGGCGACAGTTGCAGGAGATGTCCATGATATTGGGAAAAACCTGGTCGATATTATTTTGAGCAACAATGGTTATCGGGTGGTGAACATTGGCATCAAGCAACCAATCAATAACATTTTGTCTGAGGCAGAGGCGAATAAGTGTCAGGTAATTGGGTTAAGCGGTCTTTTGGTCAAATCAACGCTTGTTATGAAGAATAACTTGGTCGAGATGAATGAGCGTGGGCTGAGTCATTTTCCGGTGATCTTAGGGGGGGCTGCTTTGACCCGGGGGTATGTGGAGGAGGACTTGCGGAGTATCTATCAAGGCCGGGTTTTCTATGCTCAGGATGCCTTTGAAGGGTTGCGACTGATGGGTGAATTATGTGGGGAAGATGCATCGGCTCCCGTCGAAGCCCCGGTGAAAGAAGCGGCGCGGGTGAGTAGTCATCGGTTGCCTGATCGTGATCCGGATTTGTATATCTTTGATGGGGTCAAAAGTGAAGTTGAGCCAGTAGAACTTGTACCAGATATTCCGTTTTATGGAGTGCGCAAGCGAGAGAAGTTTGACATATTTGAATTGTATAAGTTCATCAATCCGGTGGCGCTTTGGCGGGGTCAGTGGCAGTATAAGAAACCTGATGATATGAATAATCCAGAGTTTAATTCTTGGTTAGAAGAAAATGTTCGTCCGGTTTTTGAAAGGAAGTGTCGAGAACTCGCCAATGTCTTAAAGCCGGCAGTGAAATGGGGATATTTTTGGGCGCAGAGCGAAGGGAATGATTTGATCATTTTTGATGAGGATCAGAAATCGGAACGGTGTCGATTCAATTTTCCGAGACAGCGGGATGGGAAGCGGCTTTGCTTGTCGGACTTCTTTTGCTCGACGGATTCGGGTGTGATGGATGTTGTCGGTTTTTCGATTGTTACGGTTGGGGGAGCGGTGAGCGAGCATGAGCGAAAACAGTTTGCCGATGGCGATTTTCAGGAGTACCTTTACACACACGGTATGGGGGTTGAGACGGCGGAAGCTTTGGCGGAATATTGGCACAAGCAGATGCGGCATGAATTAGGGATCGGTGGGGCTGATCCATCGGAGATGAAGGGGTTGTTTGGAGCGAAGTATCAGGGTAGCCGGTATTCGTTTGGCTATCCGGCATGCCCGAACCTTGAGGATCAGGTTCAGCTGATGGAGCTGCTGCAACCCGCAGACATTGGGATTGTTCTGAGTGAAGAATTCATGTTGGAGCCCGAGCAGTCAACAAGCGCGATTGTCGTGCATCATCCGGCGGCGAAGTATTTCAATATAAGATAACAACTCAACTGACCCACCCCCTCCAACCTCCCCCTCCCTAAAGGAATTTAGGGAGGGGGAGGCTTCAACGAATAATTTCAGACTGATTCTGTGATGGTGGATGGATGCCAGCGGACGTCAAGATTCTTGACCGCCTTGGCTTCGTCGAGTCGCCCAACAACTTGAGTTGAGGGGGCTTCGTGGAGAATGTCGGGATTGGTTTCCGCTTCGTGGCAGATCTTGATGAGAGCGTCGCAGAAGTCATCCAAGGTTTGTTTGGATTCGGTTTCGGTTGGCTCGATCATCAGACACTCGGGCACGATGAGAGGGAAGTAGTTGGTGGGCGGGTGGAAGCCGTAGTCGATCAAACGCTTGCTGATATCGAGGGCTCGAACACCGTTTTGCTTATATTTTTTAGCGGTGAGGACGCATTCGTGCATGCACGGTCGGTCGTGGGCGGGGGGGAGAACTTCCTTGAGTCGGGCCCGGACATAATTGGCGTTGAGGACGCTGTAGCGGCTGATGTCGCTCATTCGCTCCTTGCCGTAGGCGAGTAGGTAAGTGAGGGCACGGACAGCCATCAGGAACTGACCATAGAAACTACTGACTCGCCCGATGGATTGGGGACGATTGTGATCAAGTGTTGCTTTGCCATTGACGCGGATAAGGGCAGGAGATGGAGTGAAGGGTTCCAAGTGCTTTTGGAGACCAATTGCGCCACATCCGGGGCCGCCACCACCGTGGGGAGTCGAGAAGGTTTTGTGGAGGTTGAGGTGCATGCAGTCGAAACCGTGGTCACCGGGTCGAGTGGTGCCGACCATGGCGTTCATATTTGCGCCGTCGCAGAAAACTTGACCGCCGACAGCATGTACCATTTGGCAGATTTTGCTGATATTGCGTTCAAACAGGGCGAGAGTGCTCGGGTTGGTGACCATGAAGGCAGCAACGGTGTCATCGAGAGCTGCAGCGAGAGCTTCCATGTCGCAGTCGCCGTCAGGGCCGGTGGGGATGGTTTTGACATCGTAACCGCAGCGGGCAGCGGAAGCGGGGTTTGTGCCGTGGGCGCTATCGGGCACGAGGACGATTCGGCGTTTATCACCTTCTCCTCGCGAATCATGGTACGCCTTAATGAGCATAAGGCAGGTCATTTCACCGTGAGCACCGGCGACGGGTTGCATGGCGATTTCATCGAAACCGGTGACTTCCTTGAGGATGTCGTAGACCGATGCCAGAACTTCTAAAGCACCAGGAACCGTGTAATCCGGTTGCATGGGGTGGATGTTACGAAATCCGGTAAAGCTGGCGGTGGTCTCGTTGATCCGAGGGTTGTACTTCATGGTGCAACTGCCCAGAGGATAGAAGCCGGTTTCGATTCCGTAATTTATATGACTGAGGTTGACGAAGTGCCGCATCACTTCCAGCTCGCTGACTTCAGGGAAGTGGAACGTTTCGCGGGTATTCCCGATTGCCTCGTTGACATTGACTTTGGGAGTGTCGGCTTGAGGCAGATTGACACCGATTCGACCGGATTGGCTCTTTTCAAAGATCAAGGTCGGGATTCGGACGGATTTTGTTCTCAGGTTTGGCATTTTAGTTGGACAGCTCCGCGCGGAGTTTGTTGGCAAAGTCGTCAATTTGAGCTTTGGTTCGGATTTCGGTGACAGCAACGAGGAGGCAGTTCTCTAACGTTGGATCGTAATCGCCGAGGGGTAATCCGGCAAGTATTCCGCGTTGGAGGAGGCCGTCTCGGACGGAGGTTGCGGATTTGGGAAGTTCGAGAACGAATTCACCGAATACCTTGCCGGGGAACCTGAGTTTGGCACCGGTTTGAGTGAGCTGCTCAATTGCGTATTGGGTGTTGCGCACTGTTGAATGGGCAACCTGCTCCATTCCGTTTTTGCCGAGGGCGGACATGTAGACTGTACTGGCGAGGGCCATGAGGGCCTCGTTGGTGCATATATTTGAAGTAGCTTTTTCGCGCCGGATATCTTGCTCACGAGTACGGAGGGTCATTGTGTATCCAGATCGGTCTTGGGCGTCCGTTGTGCGACCAACGATACGACCGGGGATGAGTCGGACGAATTCTTGTTTGCAAGCAAAGAGGCCAAGAAGAGGGCCCCCGAATCCCATAGGGATGCCAAGAGGTTGACCTTCTCCTACGACGATGTCGGCCCCAAATTCTCCGGGCGGAGGAAGGATCGCGCAAGCGGTTGGGTCGGCGACGACGATGAGGAGGGCACCGACTCGATCAGCAGCCCGTCGAGCTTCGGCAAGGTCTTCGATGATGCCGTAGAAGTTGGGATATTGCACAATCAGACAAGCATGTTCTTCTGTGAGCTTGCTGTAGTCTTGAGTGGCACCGTTGGAATCGGGGAGGTCGTCTACGGTAATGTCCATTGACCAGGTGTAAGTGCCAAGTACTTTGCGATAGTGGGGGTGAATGGCCCGGGAGGCGGCGACTTTTGTTCGCTTTTTGATTCCAGTTGCCATGATGGCGGCTTCGGCCATTGAAGTTGCGCCGTCGTACATGGACGCATTGGCGAGATCCATGCCGTAGAGTTCGGCGATCATGGATTGGAATTCATAGATGGTTTGGAGATAGCCTTGTGAGGCTTCGGGTTGGTAAGGAGTATACGCCGTGAGATATTCGCCTCGCGAGATGACGGCTCCGACCGTGGCAGGTATGAATTTGTCATAGATTCCGGCGCCGAGGAAGCAGGTGACACGGGTGAGGTCGGTATTTTGCTCGCTGAGAGCTTGGAGACGGCCAAGGAGGGCGTGTTCGTCCAGCCGTGACGGAATGTTGAGCTGCTCTTTTAGTTTCAGTTCTTCGGGAATATCAACGAAGAGGTCGTCAATGGATTTGACGCCGATAGTGGCAAGCATGTCGGCTACATCTTTTTCGGTATGAGGAACGTACGGCATTGGGGGCTTAGCTCAATGATAACAAACGAGACGGTGGGGCCTGGTGACTCGGAGAATAGGCAGTTTTTTGGACGGAATTGTGGATAATGGAGGAATGAATAAGGCTGTGGCTTTCGGGATTGTTGCTTTGGGGTTGATGGCAGTGGGGTGTGCGCCTAAGCCAAGCTTGGTGGGGAAATGGACAGGAGATATGACCGTGCAGGGGCAGACGCTATCTGGAAATTTTGAGTTCACGTCCGATGGCAAGCTCAAGATGAACTTTAGTCAAGGGGGCATCGGGATTGCGGTGAACTCGGGATACAAATTGGAGGGGGATAAATTGACCACGACATTTGAGAGTGCGGAGCCAGTCGGGGAGGTTCCGGCAATGGTGAAAGCGATGCTTGATCAGGCGATGAAGCAGATGGATCAGCAGAAGGGAAAGCCCGAAGTTTCGACGGTCGTGTTTAAGGATGCGGATACAATTGAAATGACGGGATCGAATGGTCAGAAAATGAGTTGGACTCGGGTCAAGGCGGAATAGGCCCGGAATCAGGTTTGGGTAAGATTTTGGGGCGCGTGCGCTCGTAGCTCAGCGGATAGAGCACCAGCTTGCGGAGCTGGGGGTCGGAGGTTCGAATCCTCTCGAGCGCGCCATTATTTGACCATTTCTGTTTGAGAGCTGTCGCATAATGTAATTTGTTGGTCACTCAGCTTGCCTAGATGTGGGTTACCTATTGTCCTGAGAGGCACGTTTAAACGGTGCTGAGGCTTGCACTTCGTTGGAAACACAACCATCACCTATGATCCACAAGGGAGCCTGGTTGCAAGGATCGGAGGATCACATGGACTAGATACTGTTCCTGATGACGAACTCCACGACCAATCCCGGCTCTATGATGGCTACGGAAAAGAACTCTGGACAACCTACGACAAAAACTCCTACTTCCCATTCAGATACAAAGGACAAGCCGGATACATCAACGACTACGAAACAGGACTGGTCTACTGCTGGAACCGGTACTATGATCCCACTATCGGACGCTGGATCTCAAGAGACCCCATCGGACTCAGTGGGGGAATCAACACATATGCCTACTGTGAAGGCAATCCCATCATGTATGTGGATCCCACTGGGTGGCGACCAGTAACAGCTGAAGATATTGGTAGACTTTCTGCTTTCCGTCAATATGGAATTGCAAACGGCTACTCTTTGCAATTTATGCTAGACATTGAAAATGATTTGTATGCGGAGATCGATCAAGTTTCACTTGAAACAGGTGATCCTGCAAGACTTAAAGCAATATGGTGGGCCATTGATCGAATTGGTGATACAAAATACAGCTACAAAAGCGACATCGGTGAAGACGGTTTCGCCTCAAACACAAACAAGTGTAATAAGTTCGTTTACGACGCATATGAAAAATGTGCGTATACAACTATGCCTAGACGAAAACGAACTGTGGGAGGAACGGGGCCATATGGTGCTAATTATTGGGCAGATAGCCGAAATAGACTCCATCAGTTTGCATCTACCCGAAGTCCGCTACCCGGGGACATTGTTGCATTCCGCAGCCTAAGTGGACATGGACATCTCACCCTAAAAGTCAGCCGGGGCTTGCTCATTTACGCCGGCGGTGAAGGAGTTAAAATAGGTTTATTCAGCGATAATTTGAGGAACAAAAACGATTGGGTCGGAAGGAGTTACCGTGGTTTACCGTAAGTCTCTTGTGCTCATATCAGCTATAATCTTGATCGCTTCATCAACGTACATCATGAGTGCATGCGCAGATCAAGTTGAGCAGCATCCTTGGAAAGAAGGACGAGTGACCGAAAGTTATCTCAACGGTGAAAGAACGAATGCCTCAGTATTTCTCACTTCCGAAGGCTACTATTTCATTGACTATAGTACAGTAGGCGAGCAATTTGTAATACATCTCGCAACAAAACAGATATACTTTGTAGAAAGAAAAATTGTACTTGAAAGAGGGAAACATGGATCTAGCCCCATCAACTTGCCACTATTGGTGGCTGATCCCCAATCAGAGCCCTACGCATTTGCAGCTAATTTTAAATGGACTAGCAAAGACAGCACAATCATGTTTGAGCACAATTTACTTGGTGGCCAGAGATCAAAAATAGTAATGGATGTTCTTTACTATGATGAATGAGTTGCGCAATTTTCCGGGCCTACAACACGCTCAATTCAAAGCGATGTTCCTTTAGTTTGATTTTTTGACAACGAAACCGGACTGGTCTACTGTTGGAACCGGTACTATGATCCCACTATCGGACTCTGGATCACAAGAGACCCCATCGGACTCAGTGCGGAATTGCTCATCGGTCACTCCGGCGAACTAGGCGTAAGCATAAGATCGTATGATTACATTAGCAGCCAGAAGGGGACTCATGGCCTAATTCGGAGACTAAAGCATTGAAAAAAGCCAACACCATAGTCATTCTTGTCAGTTTGATCGCGACGATCAGTCTCATTGTTATGACCATTGGATTTTTGCGGTTTCCAAGGGGCTTTCAGATCGAGAAAATTTACACTTCACGAGTGAAGGCCCAAGCATATGTCAATGGATCTCCAGTAGATAGTATTGTGTTCAAGAAAGGTGATCATCTATTCATCATCATAAGAAATGCCAAACACCTTGTCGCTACACCAAATTTTGAAGTAAATGTCAAAACTGGGCAAATGCATTTGTTCAATTCAGAGCAAGTTGTCCTTTTCTTAGGGAAGCTCTACGTTGGAATTAGCGAGTATTCCGTGAGCAAGAGCGTGTTGGATCACGATATAGGATTTACTTCAGAATTGACTTCATCCAAATCTGGTATCCAATTCAAGATTAGTACATCGGAGAGTATTAGAATTGAACTCAATTGAGGTGCTGTGCGCGATGGTTCTAGACATCAAGCAAGTATAGATTATAAAAAACCGAAGATACGTTCAGCTCTCAGTCCAGACCCTTGACAACTGCCCGCAAGCCAACCTAAAATGAACCTCAAGCACAGTAAAATAAGTTCAGGTAGCCCAAGAAGTCGTTTGCGTATATTCTCAAGCTGAAAGATAGTGGGGCAAGAAGAACTTTTTACTTTATTGTTTGCTGACCCACAGCTTCCAACAGTTAGGCTTGACAGCTGAGGGTCTTGATGCTAAAATATGGTCAGAAATCAGGAACTTAGGTTCGGATTGAGCGGCTAAGTGATTGATCAAATTGCGGAGCTGGGGGTCGGAGGTTCGAATCCTCTCGAGCGCGCCATTATTTGACCATTGTCGATTGACATTTGTATAATTTTGTACATGAGTGCTACGGTCAGGAGTTTTTTGTGGTTGGAATCAGGGGCGGAAGAGGCGGCCCGGTTTTATGTCAGTTTGTTTGCAGACGGAAAGATCAAATCAGTCGAGACGATTGCGATCCCGGATGGTGGGGTTGAAGTCGTTGAATTTTCACTGCAAGGTGCTGACTTTGTATTGATGGGATGCAAGGGAGGGCCAGCGGCGAACGAGGCGTTTTCCATTTCTGTTTTGTGTGATGACCAGGCGGAGGTGGATCGGCTTTGGGGAGCTTTAGTTCAGGGTGGGGAAGAGGTTGCTTGTGGGTGGTTGAAGGATCGTTTTGGGTTTTCTTGGCAGATCACACCGAAGCGGATGAACGAGCTGATGGAAGTGGGGACAGAGTCTCAGCGGTCGGCGGTGATGGGAGCGATGATTGGGATGGTCAAGTTTGATATTGCGGCTCTTGAATCGGCGTTTTCCGCTTCTTAAGGAGCTACTGATGTCGGCGAGATTGGATTCGGGAGTTGAATTCGGAAGCGAGGAGACCAGAGGATTTGACGGAGATGGTTCGGCCCATTTCGGTTTGGAAAGTGAATTTTCCATCTGCCAATACGGGCTGACTCTTCTCAATTGGTTCGCAGAGTTTGCGGTTGATGTTGATTGTTTCACCGTCGATGCGGAAGCTGTTTACGGGGCATGACGAGGGGTTGGCGAAGTCGTCGATTGTGTAGATGGGTCGGGCGACATTTTCGGTATCCCGAAAAAGGATAATGATGTCGTCATGACCGCGGTAGATCCGGGCTTCGGCGGGTTTTCCATCAAGGGAAATCGCGACATTGGGAACGAGAATGCCACCGAATTGGGGTGTCTTCTTGGTGGGGGCGCATGCACTCACCAGGAAAGCAATTGCGGGGATGAGAAGAAGCTTGTGGTTCATCCGTAAGTGATGATACTGGGTACGGGTTAGATTGACTCGCCGTTTGATGCGATGACATCTTTGTACCAGTAGAAACTGTCTTTGGGGGTGCGCTTTTGGGTTGCGTAGTCCACATGAACGATTCCAAACCGTTGAGAGTAGCCTTCCGCCCACTCGTAATTGTCCATCATTGACCATTGGAAATAGCCTTCAACCGGAGTGCCGGAATCAATTGCGCGTTTGAGTCCCTTCAGATGTCGGTGAAGGTAGTCGATTCGCTGGGGATCGTGAACTTTTCCGTTGAGCATGACCCAGTCGTTGTTAGCCATTCCTGATTCAGTGATGATGATAGGAAGGTTGTAACGCTCGTGATAGAACTTTGCACCGTATTCCAGGCAGTTATCGGTGATCGGCCAGCGGATTGCGGTTTGGGGGTAACCGGCGGGGCGAGGAATATCTGCGGGGCCGGATTCGGATGCGGCGGTGATGGAACCCTGATAGATGTTCAGCCCAATAAAGTCCATGGGCTGCTTGATGATTTCTAAGTCTTGGGCGGTGGTTTTGGGCAGGTGCTCGCCGAATGCGGTGAGAAAATCTTCGGGATAGGATCCAAAGATGAGGGGGTCTGACCAGAGTGAGTTTGAAAATGGGTTTTCGGTGTTTGAGTTCCACATGCGATCCCGAGCGGCATTGATATCGGCGGGGGTTTCGGTTGCAGGAACGCAAACGGAGCCGACAGTTGCATAGCCTATGTTTGCATTGGTTTGGTGAGCTCGAATAACTTGGGCGGACTTGCCGTGGGCGAGCATGCTGTAGTGGGCGGCTTTCACGACTTCGGCCCAGCGGAGTTTGTCTCCGGGGGCATGGACTCCGTGGAATAAGCCAAGTCCGATGTAGCATTGGGGTTCGTTTTGGGTGAACCAGTGGTTGACTCGGTCGCCGAGTGAAGCCACAATAGCCTGGGTGTATTCGGCAAACCAGTCGGGCGAGTGAGGACTGAGCCAACCGCCTTGGTGGTAGAGGTCTAGAGGAAAATCCCAGTGAAACAGGGTTACCCAAGGAGTGATGTCGTTGGCAAGAAGTTCATCAATTAAGTTGTTATAGAAATCCAATCCTTGTTGATTAATATGACCCGTACCGTTGGAGAATATTCTTGGCCAAGATATACTAAAACGATATGAAGAAATACCCAGTTCTCGCATGAGAGCGATATCTTCTTTGTAGCGATGAAAATGATCGCAAGCAATGTCTCCATTATGGTTCTCAAAGCACCCGCCAGGTTTGCGTGAGAACATGTCCCAGACGCTTTGGCCGATTCCATCGGGGGTTGCAACGCCTTCGATTTGGTAGGAAGCGGTGGCGGTACCCCAGACGAAATTGGATGGGAATGACATGGGTGGATTTTAGCAGATTGTCATATTTTTAGTTGAAAAAAGACCCGGCTCAGATGAGCCGGGTTTGCGATTTGCATTTACCCTGAGAAGGCAAACTATTTAGTAAGGGACGTTTCCGTCAAGGTACCAATATTTCCACGATCCAGCGGCATCTCCTCGACGTATGAAGATGTTTTGGTACCACTTGATCGCACCTTTCTTGATGGGTTTAGCGTGTCCATCCATGAAGACCATGGGTGCCGTTTCGTTGAATCGGTACCGAGCATGGGCGGCGCATTCCCAGTTACCTTGAGTGGTTGCGTTGCAGTCGGTATCGAACCTTGGATCGTACATTGGGCTGGTGGGGTTGTAGACATCTACGCCGTCTCGGGTGATCGTTGCTTCGTTTCCGGCAGTCGTGGCGATCGATCCAACCCACATCCCTTGCCACGGATGGAACCATGGGTAGCCCCAAGTGATGTTCGCACCTTTTTCCATCATCATCACCTTCTCAGCAGGATTATCAAGCTGAGTTTGGCTCAGAGACGGACGTACCTGTGCGGCAGGGAACCATGGCTGGTTGGAGTCGAAGTTGTCAGCAAAGATTGCATGGTGAACTCCGTAGCTGAATCCGCCGGTTTGGGCTTGCTCCCATGTTGTTGGATTATTCACGGCTCCTACGGGATAGGACGGTGATCGGAAGATTCCATCGGCACCAGAGGCTTGAGTAACACCAGAGACGGGGTTACGGAACGTTCGACCGTTTTTGACATAGGGGGTAATTGCGGCTATCCAAGTGACATGGAAGTCTCCTGAGCCGTACTCACCAAGGACGTTGACGTCGTCATAGTCGGCGGTGTAGATGAACATCGAGGTTCCGACTTGTTTGACGTTACTCAAGGACTGAGTTTTCTTTGCGGCGGTCTTCGCTTGCGCGAATACGGGGAACAAGATTGCGGCGAGGATCGCAATGATTGCGATGACGACCAGCAGTTCAATTAATGTGAAAGCACGTTGTTTCATGATGATTTCTCGGCATTGAGGATTGATGACCAATCCCGATTTTTTGGTGGTTCCGTGGTGGAATCCCGCAGATCGAGACGGGTCGGATATTCGAAATCTTGAGTAATGGTTTCGCCATTAATTTGGGCGAGGAGGGTGCGGACGGCGGCGGTGGCCATCTCGCGGATTGGCTGGTAGATGCAGGTGAGTCGGGGAGAAGTCTTTTCGCTGAAGCTTGTGCTGTCGAAACTTATGACACTTAGGTCGCGTGGCACTTGAATGTTCAGAGATTGAGCATGCTCTAGCAGGACGCCAGCGGTGCGTTCGTTCCAAGTGATGATGGCCGTGTGTTCTGGTTGGGAATGAAAATAAGTATTTGTTTCATGGAGATCGTGGCTCCAAATGCGGATATCTTGATCTTGAACCTCGATGTTTAGTTCAGCGCAAGCGTCTAGGAATCCGGCGAGACGGGCTTGGGCATCGGGGACATCCACTTCGGCAGTTTCCAAGATGAAGAGGAGTCTCTTGTGTCCGAGCTCGTGGAGGTGTTGGACGGCAAGTTTCGCGCCGCCATAGTTGTCGGCTGAGATATATGCGGCGGCTTCGTGGGCTTCGGTTGGTCGAGCGTGCAGCGCAACAAATGGGATGGGACAGCGCTGAAGGATGTCGATGACATCTGGTGACTGAGGGAGCTTGCACCAGATAACCCCGTCGAGTAGTCCGTTGCCGAGGCTATTAATCGGTTGGACACGGTCAACTTCGGGGAGAATTGTCAGGCGGTATTTGTTTTTGAAAAGCTCTTGAGCGACACCGTCAAGGAGTTCAACATAGAATTGGCCTTCGGTGATGCCGCCAAAGTTCTCGAACACGAGTCCGATGTTGTTTGTTCTGTTGGTGCGGAGGGACCGAGCGAGGCCGTTCGGAACGTAATGGAGGTCTTTGGCAGCTTGTTGGATTAGTTCTGCGGTGGCGGGGCTGATGCGGATGCTGGATTTCTTGCTATTGAGGACGGCAGAAACGGCGGCCATCGAAACACCCGCTCTTTCGGCGACTTGTTTGAGGGTGGTTGATCCGGATTTCCGCTGAGCCATTGTTACTTGCCTCTGGTTTCTTGTGTTGTTTGAGGTTTGCCGAGCCGATCTTTCATGGCTTGTTTTTGAGCCTCTGGAATATTGAGGGAATCTATGTATTCGATGCGGCGCTGGTTGGATTCTTCGATTTCCGGTGCAGTCACAACGCGGGATTTTGACGAATCCTGGCAACCTGCGAAAAGAACGCTGGCGACCAGGATCGTGGTGATTGATGTGAAGCAAAACTTCTTTGTCATTGCGGTTCCCTTTGATGATACAACGTTTTATCATAAATTGTGCGACTTTTTTTCATTTTGTAATTTTGAGGCTCCGGTAGGTGATTTTTGCCAGTTGATAATTGTCGTGGGACAGGGCAACTGGGCCAACGAGGGCTTGTTTAGGAAATCCAGGAATCGCGACTTGGTGGAGGGTTTTCCAGTTATTGCCATCGTTTGAGACTTTGGCGATGAAGAGGTCTCCCGTTCGTGAAATTTGGACAAAGAGTTTGGGTGGTGTTAGTGTGAGCTTGGGGTCGTGGGATTCGGTAATGGATCCTTCTTCAGTTCGCCATGCCACTTGAAGTTCGCCAGTGGGGAAGCTGCTGAGGAGGAAATGAGGGCTTTCATTTTCAGTGTTTGCGCGCACCATAAGGCCAGCCTTGGTGTACGTTTCGATGGACTCGATGCTTGTTATTTGAGTGGTCAAAGTGAAGTTGCCGGAGATGGATTGATGGAGGAACCGGAAGGAATCCTGGGTGGCCCATATATCGTTTCCGCCGCCATAGAGGACCACTGCGCCATTTTTGACTTCAAGTCCACCTTTGAGGGAGCCCCCGATATCCGTTACTTTCCAACCATTGAGGGTTCCTTGGGGCGCGGTTCGGCGAGGTTCAGGGACTTTGGGGAGGTTTACGAGGGGTGGGATTCTTGCGGTCAGGGCGGATCGGAGTGGTTCGTTGATCGCGTAGGGCATTGTTGAGAAAGATTTGAAGAGAGATTCAATTTCTTCTTTCGAAGCAGTGCGAATACTTAATAGAGGTAGGGGGTTTTTGTTGCCCACCATTCCCCAAGAATCTGGGCCAATGCCCCCTGAAGCTTGGTGGACTTTGTAGCTCCACATCGTTGTGTGCCAGCCGAGTTCGGCGTGTTTGTCATAGTAACGACGCATGAGTGGGCCGCCACCTACCGATTCAAAAACTACGTTCATCTCTCCAATTAGGAAGTTCGAATTGAATCTTTTGACATCGAACTGCACTCCATCGAGGAAGCTGAGGTGCTTTGCATGGGTCAGGCGTGAAGGCTCGCTTCCGAAGAGGCCTGGATAGTAGTGCATTTGAAAGCCAACGTTATGCCAGTTATTTTCCTTTGGAGTTCCGAAGAAAGTGAACCCGTCGTAGAATCCATGGGCAAAAATCAGTTTATCAGGATCAACTTTGCGGATGGATTGGTAACACATTTCAAAGATCTCTTTGATCTTTGGATAAGTGCCGCCATACGGTTCGTTGAGGGTGTCATATGCGACAACGTTTGGATTATCTTTGTATCGGGCGGCGATTTTTGACCAGAGCCAGGCGAGTCGCTTGGGATTTTCTGGTTCTGACCAGATTTTGTTTTGACCAGATCGTCCGGTGTGGTCGTTTGGAGTCTGTCCGCCTTGGGCTCCATGCATATCGAGGATTGTATAGATGCCGTTTTTGGCCGCTAGTTCCACGGCGTGGTCAAGCCATTTGAATGCTTCGGGTTTGAGGACGTAGGGGTTGTTGTCGTCCTCGAGGAGTCGGTAATTGATCGGAAGGCGAACGACGTTGAAACCAAAAGACTTGATGATAGGGAAGTCGCGCTCTGAAATCCAGTGAGTTCGATAGAGTTCCATCAGGCGTTGGCGCTCGTCTTCGCCGAATCGTTCGGCGAGCGTGCGTTCGATTTCGTATTGATCAGGGAGAGGATCTTTGACATCGGTCCAGTTGAGCATCCACGGTTCGATGAGGAGCCAGTTGCCGAGGTTGACGCCTTTTAGGATAACGGGTTTGCCCTGAGGATTGAGGAGCTGGCGATCCTTTGGGGTGAGCGGTGGCAGGGTGGGTTGCGTTACGGCAAACATTGCCAGAGCGGCGGACAACAGCGTCATGAGCATATGATACAACGATTTATCACAAAAGTGTATGTGTAAGTGAGAATATTCTTGTGGTGTGATTTTTTGGGGGGCAAAGAAATGCAGCCAGGGCACACCACACTGGAAATGGCGGGCCCTGGCTGATTAGATTAGTTGAACTTAGATTTGAGCAGGATGAATGCGGGGTTCGCTGGTTTTTCATCGCTGCCCGGCACGATCAATGAGACAGTGCCACCCGAAAGATTGTCTTTGAAAAGCGGGCAACCGAGCATGTAGACGTGGTTGGGGTCTTTGCCTTGGACGTAAATGATCGCTTGCATTGTGGATTGATCGGTCTTTGACCATGAGGTCTGGTAGCTGTTGTACTCCCATTCGACGGATCTGGTCCACTGACTCGTGATGATGTCGATGCGCAAGATTTTGGCGTTCGGCACTTTTTTAAGGAAGTTGGCGCGGATGCTTGACTTAAGAGACTCTTTGTCGCCCCCGGTGTAGATGTCTTTGAAGGGGACGTTGGATTGGATTATCTCATTTTCGAGCTTCTTTGCGGTTTCTTCAATGTTTTTGAGTGTGGCTTTGATGGAGGGGACGATTGAAGCGTCGAATTGTGGATTGTCCTTGAGGAATGTTTCATAGCAATGGCCTTTGGCATCGAGGATTGTTGATAGCCGAGGGATGACGTCGAGAAAGAATCCGAAGTTCTTTTGGTCAACAGCTTTTTGGATATATTCCTCGATCGTTTGGATGTTGGCCTTGATTCGTCCTGGTTCATTCTTGACGTATTCCCCGTTGACATCGGCGATGAGGATGTCGTACTTATTTTTGATATCAATGACTTTGATGGCGAAGTCCCGTTGACCTTGATCTCCGTTACCACCGCGACTGCCTTTGGCATTGCCGTATTTGGCGATCATGGCTTTTGTGTCTTTATCAATTTGAGCCCACTCATCAACGTACTTGCGGGATATTCCGTCTGAGCCCATGAGAGCTTTGAGCTTTTCTAACTTATCAATGAGTGCTTCGATGGTTGATGCATCGTTTTTTGAACCTTGGTTTAGCAATTCGTTATCTTTTTCGATTTTGTCCGCGGCTCCGTTGAGGCGCTGCTCCAGGGCACTCAGCTTTTCTTCAGCAGATTTGTAGCTTTGCAGCCCAGCTGCTTTATCTGCGAATGAGTCGGGGACTTTGTCGAACCACTCTTTGGCTTTGGCGAGGAGTTCTTTGGCCTCTTCGAGCTGTTTGGTGGCCGATTGCTTGGCAGAATCGATGATTTGACCGTTTGAGGCTTGCGACTTGTCGAGGATTCCGTTGCCTTTTGTGATGGCGGATTCGGTTCGAGTGACGTATTGATTCGCCCGCTTGAGGTCGCTCTTTTCATCGGCTTGGGCGATGACGGTGAGGGCGAGGAGAGCGGCGATTGCGATGTTTGGGATTTGTTTCATTTTCGTTGTGCTTAAAGGTTGATGTCTCCGCTAGCTGCGAGGACTCCGCTGATCGGGGTGGTAAGAGGTCCGCCATCGAATCCTAGATTGATGATGGTGACTTCGACGATGCCTGGGCCAGCTTGTCGGTAGGAGATCGTCCCAGCGTTTGCGACGAACGTTTCTTCAGTCGCGCTATCCACAAGGCTGGCCGTCACGTTGGTGAAGTTGGGTGGAGAGAGTCGGTAGGACGAATTTTGTGATCCATTGGTGAAGTTCAGCCTCAGTTCAAGATTGCCGATTGTTCCAACGAAATCGAAAGATGGTCCACCATTGATGGTGAGGCTGGTGTTGGTGATGGATCCGAGGAGAGATGCTGTCGCATCGGCGGGGGTTCGGTAGAGGATTCCTGAGGTTGTGCCTCTTCCGGGAAGGACTCGCCAATTCGCGACTTTGGTAATGGTTAACGCTCCAAAGTATCCCTGCGCATTGCCGTTGTTAGCTTGCAATTGGCTGTAGAGTTCGAAAACAGCTGTATTGTTGGGCTCGCTTTTGACTATGACCGCACCTTGTTCTGCCCTCCAGCTCTTTGGCCCCTCAAAGTATTCATAGTTGGCACCGCCATTCCCGCTGACCTGAAGATATTGGCCCTCGATGACGTGGTTTGTGTAAAGGGTGAAGACGACCTTTCGGCCAGGGGATTCACCGGTAACGACGTATTCATTGTTGATAAATTCGTAAGTGCCTGATTCGGCGACAAACGGCGAGAGGTCTCCATCGTAGTTGACACTGAAGTTTTGGTTCCAGGTAGCGGCGGAGAACGCCTTGGGGCCAAGAACTTCTTCGGAGTTACCGCCTCCTCCACATCCTGTGAATGTGAGGCTGGCGCAGATTGCAGCAGAAAAGATGATTGCATTTCGTCTCATGACAGGTTTTATGAAGGTCAATAGTGGAAATTGGAATGTGATGGAAATCACACAAGGAGATAATCAGTCTGATTCTGTAGATGAGATATCAGACTGATTGAGTGATCTATTTTAGTTGTTCAAGATTGTTACTTTATATACACCAGCGATTTTGCCGGGGATGGATGAGCCAGGGAATTCGAGATCCCAGATTGACAGGGTGTATTGGTCGGGGCCTGAGAGAGAAACGCTGACTATTCCACTCGTGGCTACAGTCTGATTCATGCCATCAATCAAAGTTGCAGTGAAGTTTCCACCATTCCCAAAATCATAGCCGGTATCAAGATTGCGAGCAATGAAAAAGAGTTTTATTTGCTTTCCGTCTAGCTCCACGGTGTACTCGTGACCTGTGGTGAATTGGTAAGAGGGATTTGTGAAGTTTCCAATTAGACTTGGTGGATTGGACTGGGTGTAGGTGTAGGCTACACCTGGAACTCCCGCTGGGATAGGCAGTACGGCGAGGCGCGGCACTCTGACCGTTGCCAACAACGGAATTGATCCGGCTGACGTTCCCGTAGAGGGGAGGAAATCCGATTGAATGACGAATTGGGCCTGGCTTGGGTCACCAGGGTTGTCTCCGTCTTGAAGTTCAACCGTCACAGTGGCGTTGTCGGACTGCCATGACGCGGTTGACGATGAGATTGCCGGTCCGCCTTCGTAATAAGAGAGCGCAATTGGACTTTCCCCAGATCCTGGAAGGATTTGAGAGGAAATGAGTGGCCGATTCAGGTAGGCGAAGAACATGATTCGATTGTTGTCAGTCCATTCCAAATTTGTTTGATCGGGGGTTTGGGTGACAGTTCCGTTGAGGACTTCAAAGTCGGTTGAATTGCCATTGAAGGTTGTAGAGCCACCAAAATTGAAGCTGCCGTAAGCAGGGCCAGGTGGGATGGGTGGGGGGGAATCTGTTACGTTTCCGGCGCAGGCGGTCAGGGTAATGGCGCACACCGTAATGGTTGTAAGTGAGCAGAATTTGTTCATGGTCACACATAGAAGAGGGAAAATGTTAAAGTGTCCATGTGATTTAATTCACATGGACACTTACTTTCTTCGAATATTGTGAAGATTTATTCGATTATCGTAGTTTCTTTTTTCGAAGTGCCATTAGGGCTGGAATTGCTAGCAGAGTCATAGTCGCGGGTTCGGGGACGGCTTCGATCGAAACGGAGAAGTTGTCGTAGTTACTTTGAATTGTAATTGGTCCTCCGCTGTTTGCTGTAAAATATCCAAACTGGAGGGTTGATCCAACTAAATCAAAGTCGGGGTTGCTATTTGTGTTTTGCACAGTCGACATTGATATATTGACTTCGCCGAACATGCTTTCGGTGAGGGTATCGGAGACTGCAGTCGTCCATTGTGTTTGCGTAGCCCCGAAGTAGTTAGAAATGTAGTACCGTCCGTTTTGTACGACTAGAAATCCTACGCCGACAGGCGCAAATGGTTGAACGATAAAGTCAATCTGATAAGTCAGTCCAGCTATACCGCCCGTTCCAATAGTAACTGAAGCCGGATTGAAAACATGGGCTACACCAATGGCAGTCATATCTCCAAGGACGTGAGAGACTTGCCGACCTGTATCGGGATTGCCGAGTGAAACCTGTCCAGCTGTAAATGAAGTTGTTCCCTGAGTGAAGCTTAAAGCTGTCCAATCAGAATTGTTGAAGGTCGTATCTGAGAAAGTCTGAGCTTGGGCGGTGACGACTCCGGCAATTACGGTCGCAGTGACGACGGATTTTGTGAATGATTTCATCTTGATTTAATTCCTCTTCGATTTCCGGTCTCTCCACAAAATGGGTCGAACCAGAACAGACAGTTTGACTTTCGTTGCCAGAGTGGGATGTGATGGGAATCACTAAGGGTTTCAATCAACAGTGAGCCTGGTATGAATGCAGGGGAAGAGTCTGGTGGGGGCATTTCGGAGAGTCTATCGAAATAGGTTTCAGGTTCTCAAAATCCTTCCCGGTATGATAGGGTCATGATTGGTGCAGTTACCGTGAGTCGGTTTGAGATTCCGGCGGGGAAGGATCGGGAATATGAGGAGATGCTGCGATCTTTTGGGGATGAGGTCGCAGACGACAGGGGTTTTGTGGCTACGAGTGTTTGGCAAGATGTTGATTCACCGCATCGGTTTTTGCGGGTAACGGCCTTTAAGGACTTTGATTCCTTGTTTAGCAGTTATGACGACATGGTAGCGAGTGGATTCTTGGAGGCGGCGGTCGAAAAATGGGGGATTGCGCCGGATGTGATGCGCGTGGAGCCAGTTGCGCGGCATGGGGTCGGAGTGGAGCAGTTCCGGACGCATGATGTGATGAGCTTGAGCATTCGGGCCATGGAGCCGGGTTATGGGGATGAATGGATTGAGAAGATGAAATACAACTTTGAGGAGGTTTCGGTTTTGCCAGGGATGGAGGGGTGGTTTATTGGTCGGAGTGACGAAGTGGAAGATGAGATTGTGGGGATGGTGAGTTGGGATACAGACGAGGCTTGCCGACGGACGATTCCGGATTCGGTGCATTACGAGATTCGAGTTTTTCGACGGTACCGATGAGCTTGTGGGTTGATGATGGGGTGAATGATGGGCCGACGAATATGGCCCGGGATGCGGCATATTTGGAGTGCGGGGAGGCACGAGTTCGGGTCTATGAATGGGATCGGCCCTGGGTGAGCTTGGGGCGGTTCCAGGTTCCGGAGATGACGGTTCGGGCAGGGTGCGAAGTGGGTTGGGTGATCCGACCGACGGGGGGAAAGGCGGTTCTTCATGGCCATGATTTGACGGTGGGGATGGGGTTTCCGCTGGCTCTTTTGAGAGAAAGCGAGCGGGAAGTGAAGGCGATATATCGTCGGGTGATTCCGGTTTTGGTGGGGGCGTTGAACCGGGTTGGGATTCCCGCGATTTTGGCGGAAGAGACGCCGTTTGTGAGAGGGGCGGGAAAAGTTGCGGATTGTTTTGCCCATGTGAGCGCGAATGACGTGGTAGATCCGGCGACGGGGATGAAAGTTTGTGGGTGTGCTTTGCGGGTGACTTCTGATATGGTTTTGGTGCAGGCGAGTATTCCAGTACGGGAGCCTGAGGTGTTTGCGGGGGAAGTGTTCGATGATCCGGCTTTGCCGGGCCAGGTTTGGAATGTACGTCGGCAGGATTTTTCAGTGGCGGTTGGAGAGGAGTTTGAAGGCCTTGTCGCGCGGTGTACGTCGACGGTTGAGCGCGGTGGTTGAGAGCGGCGTATAATTTGTTTATGAACGCAGACGCTCTGCACGCCGAAGTCGTAGGGAAGTATTCGGAGTTTATCAACCCTTATCTGGCGCGGTTGATGAATTTCGCGGGGTTTGGGGTGGAAGTTCAAGCTGAGGGTTGCGTGATGCGCGACCACGAGGGGCGAGAATTTTTGGACTTTTTGGGGGGATACGGGGTGTTTTCGTTGGGGCATCGGCACCCGCGAGTTGTTGCGGCGGTTAAGGATCAGCTTGACCGGATGCCGCTGAGTGGGAAGACATTTTTTGGGAAGAATCAGGCCGATTTGGCGGAGAAACTCGCCGAGATTACGCCGGAGGGCTTGCAGTTTACGTTTTTTAGTAATTCAGGAGCGGAGGCGGTTGAAGCCGCTTTGAAATTTGCGAAAGGAGCGACGGGTCGAGCCAAAATAGTTTCGACTTTGGGGGGGTATCACGGGAAGACTTTGGGGGCTCTAGCGGCGACCGGGCGGGAAAAGTACCGGAAGAAGTTTGAGCCGCTGATGCCGGGAGTGGAGTTTGTGAAATTTGGTGATGTTGAAGCTGCTTGTGCGGCGATAGATGAATCCACTGCGTGTTTTATCGTCGAGACTTTGCAGGGTGAAGGGGGGATCAACTTGCCACCTGTGGGGTACTTGCAGTCGGTTCGGGCACGGTGTTCTGAAGTTAGGGCGTTGTTGATTGCAGATGAAGTCCAGACAGGACTTGGGCGGACGGGCCGAATGTTTGGATGTGACCACGAAGGGGTTTCTCCGGACATTTTGACGATGGCTAAGGCTCTCGGCGGCGGGGTGATGCCGATCGGAGCGACGACTTTTACCAAAGAGGTTTGTAATGCGATTTATTCGGAAAATCCGCTGATGCATACTTCGACTTTTGGGGGGAATCCTCTGGCGACGGCGGCGGGTCTGGCGACAATTGCGGTGATTGAGGAGGAGGGGCTTGTTGAGCAATCTCGGGTGAAAGGGGAGCGGCTGATGGCGGGCTTGCGCGAGATTGGGAAGCGGCATGATTTGATTGCCGAGGTTCGGGGCCAGGGGCTGATGATTGGGGTTGAGTTCTCGATGGATGAGGTTGGGGAGTTGGTGATTGGTCAGATGGTGAAACGGGGGCTGGTGGCGGCTTATACGTTGAATAATCCGCGGGTGATTCGGATGGAGCCGGCGCTGATTGTAAGTGATGCCCAGATTGATCAAGCGTTGGAGATTGTGGATGCGGCGGTCGGTGAGACGGCGGAGCTGCTCGCGCAATTTGCTTGAGCGTAAATCGAATGCTATCCCTACAACTTCCCCTTCCTTGAAGAATATGAAGAAGGGGAAGTATTTGAGCGAGGTTATTCGCCAGTTTGGGCGAAGGGGCTGGAGTAGTTGGGTGGTTCTTTGGTGATCCAGACATCGTGGGGGTGGGACTCTAGCAATCCAGCGTTAGTGATCTTGATGAATTCTGCGGTCTCATGGAGTTCTGTCAGGCTGGAAGCACCGCAGTAGCCCATACCGGAGCGGAGACCGCCAAGGAGCTGGGCGATGGTATCGCCAAGGGGGCCTTTGAATGGGACTCGGCCTTCGACGCCCTCGGGGACGAGGGTTGAGCCGGCTTCTTTGACCGCAAAGTAGCGATCGGATGAGCCTTGCTTCATCGCGCCGATGCTGCCCATACCGCGATAGACTTTGTAGGCACGATTGCGATAGATTTCCATTTCTCCGGGGGATTCTTCGCATCCGGCGAACATATTGCCCATCATCACGGTGCTGGCTCCGGCGGCGAGGGCCTTGACGACATCTCCACTTGTTCGTAATCCGCCATCAGCGATGGTGGGGAGACCAAGTTTGTTGGCTTCTTCGCAACAATCTAGAACAGCGGTGAATTGGGGCACTCCGACTCCGGCGACAACTCGGGTCGTGCAGATTGATCCGGCCCCGATTCCGAGGCGGAGGGCATCGGCCCCGACGGCGTGGAGATCGCGGACGCCCTCTTTGGTGGCAACATTGCCAGCGATGACTTTTAGGTCGGGTAGTTTTTCTTTGAGCATCCGGACGCAGTTGATGACCCCGATGCTCTGGCCGTGAGCGGCATCAATGACGATGAAGTCCACTCCGGCTTCCATGAGGGCTTTGGCACGTTCGTACGGTTCCCGGAGCGGGCCGATAGCGGCGCCGACGACGAGGCGGCCTTTGTCATCTTTGGTTGCGTTGGGGTGCCGTTTGACTTTTTCGATGTCTTTGATCGTGATGAGACCCTTGAGGTAGCCGTTTTCATCTACGATGGGGAGTTTTTCGATGCGGTGTTGGGCGAGCAGGGCTTGGGCTTGGTCGAGGGTCGTGCCGGGTTGACCGGTGACGAGGTTTTTGGTCGTCATTCGGTCGGAAATGCGGCTAGTGAAATCGGTTTCAAATCGGATATCGCGGTTGGTAAGGATGCCGACGAGTTTTCCGTCGTGATCGGTAATCGGGACGCCGCTAATATGAAAATGCTCCATGAGGTCTATTGCCTCTTGGAGCACTTTGTCGGCGGTGAGCTGGATGGGGTTAGTGATGACCCCGTGCTCGGATCGTTTGACCCGGTCTACCTGCCGGGCTTGTTCTTCGATCGGCATGTTGCGGTGGAGGACACCCACGCCGCCTTCTCGGGCGATAGCGATGGCAAGACGGGCTTCGGTCACGGTATCCATCGGGGCAGATACGATGGGGGTGGTGAGGCGGATGCCGGGAAGGAGTTCGGTCGAGGTGTCGACCTGGGTGGGCAGAATATCGGTGCGACGTGGGAGAAGGAGCACGTCGTCGAAGCTGAGTCCCTCGCGGAAGGTTGCCATAACGTGCATTTAAGTATGGCAGTTGGGCAACGATGGCCCGGGGTAGCTACGGAAATCGCCCCGACGGCCGGGTTGGCGGTCGGGGCGATTTTGAGTTCGATTGTTGGAGCGATTATCTTCGCTTTTTTCGCATGGCGATGAGTGCACCGAGGCCGAGGATCGTCATGGTTGCTGGTTCGGGGACTACTTCGAAGCTGGTGGTATTGACCGGGTTCACGAAGAGAAAGTCTCCAGAGTGGTATCCGCCAGTGTATCCGCCGAAGACTTGGTAGTTTCCAAGCGGGGTGGAGTTATCCGGGGTGTGGGTAGAGTGACTTGTGTTGACAATTTGACCGGCGGTCATTGCCCCAGAGAAGGAATCGCCGGCAAAAACTGCGGGCATGGAAGCCGTGGCACCACCAGCCTCCAAACCGAGCCATGGGCCGAAAGCAAAGGCATCCCGGCCCGTGTTGTTAGTGAGTACGGCGGTTGTGACGGCACCTTGCCCGGCACTCACCGGCCCTGTGGTGGAGAGGGAAATTGACAAAGCAAAGCTGTCGAAGATTTCGACTTCGTAATCTAATGTTGCTAGGACATCAGTTGCGAGGTTCGTTGCACCTCCGATGATGTCGTAGCTGAAGCTGTACACTCCGTTTGCCACAGAGGCATCGATTGTCGGAGCGATTGACAGACGCATGTATTCGCTAACGGCACCAGTGATTTGGGTTCCGAGAATGTAGCTGCCCAGGTTGCCGCCGGCGGAATATTGGAAGAGATTTATGTTGTTATCCCATCCGGAGCCCGGGTTAAAGACGGCGTTGTTGATAAAGAAGTCCGGATCCGCGGCCTGTTTATCCAGGTTGAACGCGAATTCTGGGCTGTAGATTCGCATGTTGCTGGTGTCTTTAAGGGCGCTGAGTATGCTTGCGTTCTCAGTGTAGGTTTGGGCGGTTGCAACGGCAACCAAAGCCAGGGATAGGATGGGCAGGATTAATTTTGAAACTTTCATTGGTTTCCTCTCAAGCCTACTATATCAGATAAGTGTAGTTTTTATTGCAACCAAGTGGAGAACTTGGAATTGGGATTAAGGAACCTAAAACTTTTGCTTGGGAAGTAGAATTGGTTTCATGCCGGAATATGTGGTGAGTGTGGGTATGGAAGTCCATGCCGAGTTGATGACGGTGAGCAAGATGTTCTGTCGTTGTCCGGTGGGGTTTGGGGGGATGCCCAATACGCGCACTTGTCCGATCTGCTTGGGCTTGCCGGGAACGTTGCCGGTGCCAAACGAGGCGGCGGTGGACATGGTCATCAAAACGGCTTTGGCATTGAACTGCACCGTGCCGACCGATTCGGTGTTTCACCGCAAGAATTATTACTATCCGGATTTGCCGAAAGGATTTCAGGTGAGTCAGTATGGAGAGACGAATCCGATTGGATACAACGGCTTTTTGGAGATTCCGGCGGCGGATGGGGGGACCAAGCGAATCAAGATTCGACGGGTTCACTTGGAGGAAGATACGGGGAAGCTGATGCATTTGCCGGGTGGGGGAAGTGGGGTGGATTACAACCGCGCAGGAGTTCCGCTGATGGAGATCGTCACGGATTTTCCGCCGGATATTGAGTCACCAGACGAGGCGAAAGAGTACATGAGTCAGCTCCGGGCGATTTTGATTTATCTGGGGGTTTGTGATGGAAAGCTGGAGCAGGGTTCGATGCGGTGCGAGCCGAATATTTCGGTTCGGATAAAAGGTTCGGAAACCTACGGAACGAAGACGGAGCTTAAAAACTTGAATAGCTTTAAGTCGGTGCAGCTTGGGATTGACTATGAATTGAAGAGACAATCGGAGGTGTTGGAAGCGGGAGGAACGATTACGCAAGAGACTCGGGGATGGAATGAGCAGACGCTTTCGAGCTATTTGATGCGGGTTAAGGAGAGCGAAGCGGATTACCGGTACTTTGTATGCCCTGATTTGATCCCGATGCACTTTTCGGATGAGAAGATAGAAGGGATAAGGGCGACCTTGCCGGAGTTGCCTTTGGCGAAGATGTTGAGGTTTGAGGGTGATTTTGGACTATCTCATTACGATGCAGGTGTTTTGGTTTCCGAACAATACTGGGCTGATTACTTTGAGAAGTGCGTTGAACTTGGAGCCGATCCAAAGCAGGCTTGTAACTGGATGAATGGCGATTTTGCACGGATGTTGAATGAGGCGGGGCAAGTAGGGTTAGTTGATGGCGAGGGGATCGAGGATAAACCTGCGAGCAGGATACGGCCTCAGCACCTGGTTGAGTTAATTGGCATGATTGAATCGGGTTCGATCACGGGAAAAATTGCAAAATCAGTTTTTGAAGCTTGTTTTGCAACGGGAAAGATGCCTTCGGTCGTCGTTGAAGAGGAAGGACTCACGGTGATTAACGACACTTCGGCGATTGATGCGCTGGTGGCTGAGGTAATTGCAGGAAACCCGGGTCAGGTGCAGCAGTACCGCGAAGGTAAAGAATCTTTGATCGGCTTTTTTGTCGGTCAGGTGATGAGGAAGTCGGAAGGGCGCGCCGATCCTCAGAGTGTGCAAGCAGCATTGCGAGATGCGCTGAAATAGGGACATTGAAATGAATCGAATCTGGTTGAGTGCAGGCATGGTGGCTTTAGGTGCAGGTTTGGGCTGCGCTCAATTTGAGAAGATGTTGACTACGCCGGGAGCCGAGGCCATGACGCGTGCGGTTTATACACGGACGGGGGTGGAGAAGGATGCCCTGTTTGATGATGGTAACTTTCCAGCAGCAATTGAGCTGTTGAATTGGGAAGTCATTTGGAGACCGAAGGATTATGATGCAGTCACCAACTTGGGATGGATGTACGGGAATATTGAGCGTAAAGACCTTGAGTTAGCCGTTTACATCCGATTCAAAGAAGCTTATCCAGAGTGGGCTGAGGCTTACTATCCCGAAGCTGAATTCTATTTCAAATCACGAGTTTACAAACCTACTCTGGCTTTACTGGAGCATTCTCTGACTTTGGGGAACACTGCGCATCCAAATAGTTTCCGTTTGCTGGCCCACGCTTATGACCGCCTAGGATTTTATGAGGAATCCTTACAAACTTGGAATCGGTTGCTCGAAATTGATCCGAACGATGCGGCGGCAAAGGTCAACCGTGATAAAGTGAAAGCTAAGATATCTGAAGGTTAAAGCTAGAGTTTTCTATCAGATTGCCGAGGATAAGGTAGGCAAGCTTTTTTGCGGGGCGGTTGACTTTGGAAGTGACTGAAATCACGGTTTGGGTGACACCTCGTTCGAAGCAGACAAAGATGGAACGACAGTCTGACGGCACTATTCGAGCTTGGGTAACGGCTCCTCCGGTTGATGGAGAGGCGAACGAGGCGGTTCATCGATTGATCGCTCGAACGGTTGGAGTCGCAAAGAACAAGATTACGCTTGTTCGTGGCGATCACGGTCGGATGAAGATTTTTAGGATTGAAGGACTGAGCCAGGAGCAGATTGATCTGTTGATCCCAGGAGAGCAGCTTTGAGATTAGAGGGAGCAAATGTCCGCAGTTTAAGCTGGGAAGAAATTGACCCTTCGACACTGGCAGGTGCGGGTGAGATTGTTACCCAAGTTCGGATTTGGCATCGGCCCTGGTTTTTGTCCATACTTTTTCTTCTGTGTTTGATTAGTTTGGGAGCGGTGTCATTTTTTAATCGGCGGGTAGTTGACTATGGAGTTGCAACGAGTTATTTGAACTCGTTTTCACGCGAACTTGGTACTCTTGAAGGCTTAGAAAGTTCCTTGCAGCTAGACTTAGTCCTTCAAGAAAAGATGGGTTTTCAGGAGTGGGAGCACCAGATTCGACGTGCTGATCCAGCGGTTGCATTTTCGATTGGTAAGGAGTGGACAGCGGTTCGGCGGGCGGCTCTGATCCCACAGGTTGACGGAGAAGGGCTGCGGGCGACGGATAAAGCAGTGAAATCGGGATTGAAACGGTTAGAGCTCGGAGAAAAACATACGGCCCAAACGCTCGGATCGTTGATCATTGGCTCGGGGATTTTGATTGTGATTTCATTGATTTTGGCGATCGGTGCGATTCGACGAGGGGGGACCACATTGGTTGTCCAAAGCTTGGGAAGCCAGGAGTACGGCGACACATTGAAAGATATCTCCGCGCGAACTCCCTATGATTCAGAGACGATCACAAAGGCCGTAAATAACATTCCGGCAGCTTTTGTAGAGTTTGAGTCAGACGGAAGGATATTGCGATGGAACCACCAGATGCGCGTGATGACGGGCGTTTCATCTGAAAATGCAGTAGGTAAGAATATTATTTCACTTTTGAATTGGGGTGAGACGACCGAGGTTGCGATGTCTACGATTCGTAGGGTTTTTTTGGGGGAGAAGATTGAGTCTTTGGAATGGACGATGCCGCACAGTTTGGGGGAAGACTTGCATTTGACTGCGGTGGTCAGTCCGGTAATTGATTCGGCGGGTTCGGTTAGGAGTGCGGCGGCGGTTGTACGCGATATCACCTCCGAAAAGTTTAGTCGCGAATTGATGGTGGCGAATGATGTTGCTCGTTTGGCAATTATAAAGGCGTTACCGGATACGCTTTTGCGGTTTGATGCGAAGCTTAATTTGACGGAGATTCATGATAATAGTCAGATTTTGATGGGTAAGTCCGCTGACTATCGCGGGGCGGCTTGGAAAGAGAAGCTAGGGTCAGATTTGACGGATCGCATTTTGCAAGGGGCTAAGGAGGCTCGTCTCACCCAGCGTCCGATTGCATTCGATTTTCTAGGTGAAGTTGGGGGTCAGGAAGTTGCGCTAGGTTTCCGATTTGCAGTTGCTGGGCCGACCGATCTGCTGGCGGTTGTTCGAGACTTAGGAGATCGGGCCCGAGTTCGGGAGGCAGAGAATCGAAGTGAAGCACGGTTCCGAAGTTTGATTGAGGGTTCGGCGGATGCCATTGTGATGGTGTCGCGAGATGGATTGATTCTTTATGCTTCACCGGCAGTGAAGACTGCATTGGGGCTTGATCCAGTTGCTGTCGTGGGGCAAAATTGGATTGCGCTAGTTCACAAAGATGATCGGATGGGAGCGGAAAGAGAATGGGAAGAGATTTTGGGAAGTCGTGATCGAGATCCTTTCAATGTTCAAATTGTAAGTGCAACGGGGCCACGAACGGCCGAGATTTCCGTTCGAAATTTGCTCTCTGATCCGGGCGTCGAGGCTGTTATCTTCAACATTCGTGACGTCAGCGAGCGACGACGGCTTGAGTCAGAGTTGAACGAGCGATTGGCGGAACTTGAAGAGAAGAACGCAATTCTTCGCGAGGCGGCGCAACGCGATCCGCTCACCGGATCCTATAACTATCAAGCGTTGCAGGGGTACTTGGAAGCGATATGCGAGTATGCGGAGGACGGAGGTTTATTCAGTGTCGTTTTGGTTGATATTGATGGATTCAAGGAGTACAACGCTCGATTCGGATTTGCTGCCGGAGATGAATTGATTGTTCAACTCGCGGGGATTGTTAAGGGAGCTTGCCGCGATGACGATATTTTTGGTCGTTCGGGAGCCGAAGAGTTCTTAGTCATCTTGCCGGAAGCTGACGCTCGAGCGGCTGAATTGGTTATATGTCGAATTGAAGACCGATTTGCGGAGTTAACTAAACGAAAGGTTGGTTTGACATCTGGGGTAGTGACAGTTGACTCTGAGCAAGTTCGACCCCTGGAAGTCTTTGAGCTTTTGATGGCAAAGATAGATGAGGCTTCTATTTATCGCGCGGCCTGATCTTGCCGCGCTTCGACTTTTTCGATGATTCTGGCTTTTTGAGTTTCGGACAGGTTGGGCCAGCTGATGATTTCTTGGATCGTGCGATGGCATCCGAGGCACACGTCATCTTGATCGAGTCGGCAAACTCGAACGCAGGGGGATTCGACAGGTGTGACGGTTGGAGATTTCAGAACTTAAAATACGGTGAAAGAGCTGTTCTCGTTAGCAAGTATTTGAACCAGGAATAGATAGGCAAGTGTAATTTGACTCTCCCATGATTTTCAAACTGGGTGTTAGCTGACATATGCGGATTCAACCGCTAGCGCCGGGGTTGCTTCTTTACCTTCGATAGCATGAGCAGGTACACGGAACGGGATCACGGTGCTACAGCCTGGTTCTTGCATCGTAACGCCCAGGAATACGTCAGCAGATTCGATAGTTACATTGTTGTGCGTGATGAGGATGAACTGAGTTTGGTCGTTGAATTCTCGCATCATCTGGATGAATCTTTCGACATTGCGCCCATCGAGAGGTGCATCGACTTCATCGAGAATGACGAGAGGGCAAGGTTTGACTTTGAGGAGGCTGAACAGAAAGGCGAGGGCGGACATGGCTCTTTCCCCTCCCGAGAGGAGTTCGAGGCGTTGTTGCTTTTTGCCGGGGATTGTGACGGAAATTTCAACTCCAGAGTCGAGGATGTTATGAGGATCGGACAAGCTGATACTGGCTTCACCACCGCCGAGTAGTTTGACAAAGACGTTGCCAAAGGCGGCTTGGAGTTTTTCAAATGTCTCCACAAAACGTTGTCGTGTGAGATTATCCAGTTCTTTGATAGTTGAGCGGATTTCGACCATGCCTTCTTCAACGTCGTCGACTTGGGTGGCAAGTTCGTCGTGGCGCTCAGTAAGTCGTTCGTAGGCGTCGATTGCACCAATGTTTACATCACCCATCTGTTTGAGGTCGCGGCGGAGTTTTGCAACGAGGGCAGGTGCGTCTGGAGCGATGAGGGCATCCTCGGACTGGGCCATTGCTTCGTCGGGGGTCAGGCCATATTCTTCGAGAAGGCGTTCAGTTGCGGCTGACCTGCGGCTATCGGCTCGGGCACGCTTAATCTCGCATTGGTGGAGTATTTCGGAACCAGATTGGGCGGCTCGTTGGGCCTGCTCAGATTGAATGGAGAGATTTTCGGCATCGGTTGCGAGCTGCTTGCGCTTTTCTTGCAATGTGATCGTTTCGGTTCTTGTCTTGGCGACTTCTTCTTCACGTTTGGCGCGATCAGCAGTGGCTTCTGTAATCAGAGCATAGAGGCGTTCGCGCTCGGGATTGATGTTGGCGAGTCGGGCTTTGCGCTGCTCAGCGTTGCTGGACATTGCCGAGAGTCTTCGTTCTGATTCTTTGGCTCGTTCGGCGGCTTCCGCGGCTCTTTGACGTGCCTCGCTTAGTCGAGTTTGGGCGGATTCGGCGTCGCTTGACTTTGCCGCGAGTTGGCGCATTAGGTTGTCTCGCCGGGCTTCGATTTCGGGAACATCTATTGGCTTGAGGTCGGCGGACTGAATCTGGGTGAGACGGTTTAGCTCGCCCTGGAGTTTATCGTGGCTGGTCTGAGTGGTTGACAGCTCGTGTTTGAGGCTCATAAGCCAGTTTCGGGCTTCATCAAATTCTGATTGCTGGTTGGCGAGTTCGGTGATAAGGGCTTGGCGATTTGTTTCAAGTTCAGTGACAGTATCGGCTTGATTCCATCGTTGCGCCTTTTCTAGCTGAACTTGGAGGGATTTAAGTTCTTGTTCGACCTGATCCAATTCGGCACGACGCTGGACGAGACCGGTTCCGCGCGATTTTTGGGCACCGCCAGTTACGGCTCCGGATGAATGAATCAGTTCTCCGTCGAGGGTGACCATTCGGCTCCAGCCTCGAGTTCGGGCGAGGTTAAGGGCAGTGTCCAAATCCTCAGCGATAACGGTTCGACCGAGAAGACTATCAATGACCGGTCGATGTTTGGGGTCGCAATCCACTAGTTCACTGGCGAGGCCAACGATTCCTTTTGTGTGGAGCAGTTGGCGGAGTTCGGGGCTCGGCGATTGGGGCCGCATCAGGGGAATGGGCTGGAACGTGGCGCGACCAGCGCGGAATTCCTTGAGAAATTGGATTGCGGCTTTGGCGGCGGATTCATCTGGGACGATGAGGTCGTTCCCAGCGGCACCGAGGGCGGTCTCAATGGCTTGAACGAGATCACCTTCGATATGAACTGCGTGGGCGACAGGAGTGTATTCGTCCGGGAGTCGTCCGGCTTTGACGGCTTCGAGGACGGCGCGGGAGCCTTGAGCAAGGCCCTCGTTGGCTTCGATGGTTGCTTCGATTCCTCTGCGGCGACCATCCAATGCAGCGATCTGGGCGAGAAGCTTTCGTGATTCGGCGGCGTGGCGATCTTCAGCGGTTTGGATTTCACGAAGGGATTGATCAATTGTGCGCAGTTGCTCCTTGATTAACTCGACCTTGGCCTGAAGCTCGTTTGTTAAAGCTTCGTTTTCGGTAACTGCTTCTTGGAGATCGGGGAGGGATTCAAGGACACCTTCTATCTCTTTTTTAACGGCTTTTATACGGGCCTTTGTATGCTGGGCTTCGAGCTGATGGCGCTCGAAATCGGTTTGAGTTTGTCGGGCGAGGATGAGCTCAGCTTCGACGGCTTTGAGTTGGATGGCGAATGATTTGGCTTCGGCATCGACATTTCCAAGAGATTCTTCGAGGGAATCGAATTCGCTTTGGGCGAGGTCAGCTTGAGTTTTGGCTTTGGCCAGTTCAGCAACCGCGGCTTCGATTTGCTCTGCAGAAGAGTCTGAGTCGCCAGCAAGGGTGGCTTCGAGGGTTTTGAGACTTTCGAGTTTTTGTTCGCCGAGTTGAACTTGGCTGATTGCTTGCTCGAGTCGAGTTTGGGCGAGAAGGAGGGCTTCGCGGTGGCGTTCGATGTCGAGGTCAAGTCCGTCAATAAGTCGGAGGGTTTCGCGGTGTTTGGTGCGAAGGTCTTCGGCACGATCATTTTCGTTATCAACGGAGTTAAGGGTGGCTTCAATCCGTTTCTCGAGTTCTTCTATTTCTGAGATCGCTTCGGTGAGTTCTTTACCCAGGAGGGCTGATTCGATTTCGCGGAGGGAGGAGAGGGTGACTTTATATTGTTTGGCGGTTTCCGCTTCGGCGCGGAGGGGTTCGCGCTGGGTGACTATTTCGTTGATGATGTCGTGGATTCGCTGGAGATGACTTTGAGCGGTATCGAGTCGGCGCAAAGATTCGGTGCGGCGGGCGCGGTAGCGCTGGACACCGGCAGCTTCGTCGATCCACGCTCGGCGTTGCATTGCGGATGCGCTGAGAGCTTGGTCAATATCCGATTGGGTGACGATTGCATATCCGGCGCGGCCAAGTCCGGAGTCGGCGAGGAGTTCGTTGACGTCGCGGAGGCGGCAGTTGCGCTTGTTGATGCTGTAATCGCTCTCGCCCGCACGCGTTAGGCGGCGAGTGACAGAGACTTCACTGGAATCAATTGGAAGGGTGCCGTCTTCGTTGTCGAAAAGCAGGGTGACTTCGGCGTAACCGAGAGCTTTTCGACGAGATGAGCCAGAAAAAATGACCTCTTTTGAGGTCTGGGCGCGAAGATTGCGCGCATTGGTTTCGCCAAGTCCCCACAGGATGCTGTCCACGATATTGGATTTGCCGCACCCATTGGGGCCGATGATGGCAATGATGTTGCCATCGAGTTCGACTTCGGTGCGTTCGGCAAAGGTTTTGAATCCGAATATCTTGACGCGTTTGAGTTTCATTGAGGGAGATTGAGTCCGATGCTAGGGACGAGAGTATGGGAATGGACGGTGGAGGAGATTGGGTTTGTTTTCCACAGGTTTTTCGGATTGGTACCGCAAGCATGATTAGGTTAGACTTTATTTATGACTTGTGATGAGGCATTGGCGAACTTTGAAAAGCGAGTGGCTGACCAGATCGAACGAATGCGGAAGGCGACGGATGGTTTGACGGATGGGCAGTTGAGGGCTCAGCCGGAACCAGGGGTGTGGGGAGTTGGACAAGTGATTGAGCATTTGAATCTGGCGACGGGGCCGTATTTGACGGTTATGGATCGAGCGATCAGAGATGCATCCGGGGACGGAACGGGTTTATTGAAGTTGACTTTTCTGGGCCGATTGATTGCGAAAGCGGCAGGGCCAGATGGGAATGCGCCTGCACCCAAGGCAATGTCTCCCGAGGCGAATCAAACGAGTGAGGATGTAGCGGAGTGGTTTCGACAGGCGGATCGAGTTCTAGAACTGCTTTTGGCGGCTCGGGGGAAGAATTTGGTGAGAACGAAGTTCAAGAATCCGTTTTTGTCGGTGATATCAATGAATCTTTGCGATGGGTTTACGATCATTGTTGAGCACAACGAGCGGCATATTCGGCAGATTGAGGAACGGTTACCAAAAGTCGTTGGTGTTTAGTAGTCGTTTGATCTCAACTGGGATAAGACTTTGGAGTTGGTCCAGTCGAGGGAGATGGGGGTGATGGAAACGAAATGGTTGGCGATGGCGTGGACGTCTGTTTCGGGATCGTCCGGTCGCATGACGACAACACCTCCTTGCCAGTAGTATGGGCGGCCCCAGGGGTCTTCTCGGCGTTCGACTCGGTCTTCGTAGACGCGTTTGCCCATCGATGTGAACCGGGTGCCTTGGATTTCTTCGATCGCGATGGCGGGGATGTTAATGTTGAGAAAAGTGCGTTCGGTTGTGGGCAGAGCGATTAGTTTTTGGATGTTGTCGGTCAGCCATGCTTCGCCCGTTTCATAGTGGAGAGGCGCACCTTGGACAAAACACGCCATGCTGACGGCGATGCTCGGGATGCCGTTGATGCAACCTTCCATTGCACCGGCGGCGGTTCCAGAATAGGTGATGTCGAATCCGAGGTTGGGGCCGTTATTGACTCCAGATAGGACGAGGTCGCAACCATCCGGGAAGGCGATAGTAAGGCCGACATTGACGCAATCAACGGGTAGGCCATCCACCATATATGCTGGGCAGTCCTCGAGAATCGTTTCTCGGGCACGAAGGGGATTGTGGAGGGTCATCCCGTGACCGCAAGCTGATCGCTCGGAATCGGGAGCGACGACGAGGATTTCGGCATTTGGGATTGTTTTGGCGGCTCGGGTGAGAACCTTGAGACCTTCGGCGTGGATTCCGTCGTCGTTAGTGATCAAGATTCTCATGGGATGGATTATGGCTATGAAATTGCCGATTAGAATGGGATAGTGAAGACAGAAAACTTGCGATGGTGGGCAGCGGGAGTCTTTGCGTCTTTGGCGATTCTGCAGGCAGTGAAATGGGGGGCGATGGGGCTCGCGGTACAGGGCCCATTGTTGCTTCTGCTGGTTATTGGGTTAGTTGTCGCAGGCTTTCGTGATACCTTGCCTTTTCGGAATCACTTTCTATTTGTTTTTGCCTATGGTTCGGTTTTCTTGTTGATGTGGGCATTTGGTAATCCCGGGGTTGAACTTGCGGTGGGCCGGACTTGGGTTGCGACGGTCGGGGGATTGGTAGCTTTGGCGGGGGTTTTGATTTGGAATTTGAAGGGTCGGCAGGACTTTAAGTGGTTGCTTGCGTTTATCGGGGCGACGGGATTTGGGCTATTGATTGCATTTATCTGTGGACCGAATGGAGGGCCCGATTGGATGCACAACTTTTTTATGCGGGTCTGGAACTTGGAGCCGGAAGAGTGGGAGATTGCGCACAAAGCGGTCGCGATGATTCGGAAGTCTCTTCACTTTTTGGGTTATGGACTAGCGGCACTGTGCACGGCTGTAATGGCGTATCGAGTTCGGAAGAATGTTTGGCGGTCGGCTTTGTTTGGCATTGCATGGCCGCTTCCGATTGCGATTTTTGACGAGAGTCAACAGCAGTTGAGCGCCGTGCGGACTGGTCAGGTTTGGGATGTGCTTCTTGATTTGGCAGGAATGGTTACCTTTTTAGCAGCTTTTGTTATCTGGAACTTGAGAAAGGAGAAGTACAACTATGAAGAGTAAGGTTTGGGTGTTGCCAGAAGCGATTGGGACAGGATTAGATTCGATTTGGGAGGAGCCACCCCCGGGTTTGCGCTATTTGGCGGGGCATGGGGAAGTCATTGCATTAGTGGATATAGATTCGGTGTCTGAGGTTGTAGGGCTCTCAAAGGATATCAAGGTTCCAAGGGGGCCTCTTGTAGTGGCGGCCTTTGGATGGGAGCCGCCCAGGCGCAGTGCCCAATTTCAATTGGATCTCCTTACTGTTCATGAAGACGGCAGTGTTGGGTTTGCTGATCGGGTTTCGGCGATTGAGGCGGAAGTGCTGAAACAAGAGTTTTCCAGATTAGCAACTCGGTCATTGACTCCTAAGTGGGGGGAAGGCTTGATTCATGGATTGGTTTGGGAGGATGGTTCGCTTGATTTAGGTTGTGCTGAACCAAAGGAGATTATTGGAGATTTGTGGAATTCTGGGTTGCCGGAAGGGGATGGAGAAGTCATGCTTCGTATGTTGATAGAGGATTCTTTGAATTTGTTTGATGGTTTGGAATTTAATCGTCGAAGGGCGGATGACGGTTTGCCGAAGCTCAATCTGCTTTGGCCCCATAGCTTTGGTTTTGAACCAGACTTGCCGAATTTGGCACTGCGGCGTGGGAATGTTGCGCAGTTTTGGTCGGGGGATATTGCATTGGAGGGGATGGCGAAACTGGTGGGGTATCGGCATCGGGAACGGTCTGGATTTTATCAAGGCGTTCATGTTTCGAATAAGGTGCGTGGTGGATTTTTGCAAGAAGAAGGGGTTTCTGCGTTGTTTGATGAGCGAATTGGGGGGCATTTGTGTGCGAAAAGGGGAGACGAGGGGCGGTTTTCGGTTGAGGAATGGGATCGATTCGTTTGGGAGCCGATGGCATTAGCCATCCGATCAGGAGAGGTTATCGATGGGGCGATTTTATGTCCGGGAAGTGAAGGACTAGGATTGATTTTTGGAGCGGCACCGAATGGAGTTCCATTTGATGGACGAGGAATTGGGGATTCTCGATTACGAAAATTTCGATTCGGCGAAGTGATGGCAAAATTGCTGGGAGGGTAGTTGTGGGATACTCGGGGAATGATGTGGCGGCGTGCTCTTGTCTGGGGGCTCCTTGGTTTGGTCGGAGTCAGTTGGGGTCAGCTGACGGAGCGCGAGATTCAGGGGTTAAGCGATTCACTCTATTTGGCAAACTTTACGCTTGATGACTTGAAGACAGAGCGGAGTCCGTTCCGGGCGATGGGGGTGAGTGATTGGGTTCGGGATGGGATGAGTGATCCGGTGAAACAAGCAGGGGTACTGATGGAAGCCCATCGGGCTGCGATTGGTGGAGATGCACGGATAGGGTTTGAGGCTCTCTTTGGCGCATCGGGCATCCGGTCGGCGGCGTTTAATGGAACGGCTCCTCCAGCGGGAATGACCGATGCACCAGAGCCGATTGTGGGGGCACTGCTGCCTTTGGCGCAGGACATGGCGCGCGCGGACTTAATGATTCGGGAAGCGTTTGCAAAACTTTCAGCGGCGGATCAGCGGGTGTTGGTGGAATCGTTGCCGACTTTGGCGATTGGGCAAAGTCGGGTGAAACTGGGATTTGTACGAGGTGAGACGGTCAGTGTTGCACAGGCCGCTCAACTCATGGAATCGGTTGATTTAGATAAGATTGCGGCGGCAGGGGTGATTGTTGAATCTGCGACAAAGACGGCCGTGGTGAGCTTGCGCGCATTGAAGTTAGACTTTGTTGGAAAGCGTCGATTTATTGTGAATGGACTGCCCGTTGTAGTGGCCGGAATCGGGGCGGATTTGCATGATGAGACGGATGCTCGTATCACGATTGACTTGGGAGGGAATGACCTATATCGGGGGCGGCACGGGGCGGGGGTTGGCTATTCTTCGGTTTTGATTGATCTGGCCGGGGATGACGATTACCGGGTTCCTGATCTCAGTATTGGGGCGGGAATATTGGGGGTTGGTGTTGCAATTGATGCGGGAGGAAATGATAGGTTCTCTGGACAGTCCTTGAACTTTGGGTGCGGGATTGCGGGAGTTGGAATATTAAGTAAGTCTGGCGGCGAAGATCGGTATGAATTGATTGCAGCGGGGCAAGGTTTCGGTATGTTTGGTATAGGAATGTTACTGGATTCGGGTGGAGACGATTTGTATAAGATTGGGCTTTTGGGGCAAGGGGCTGGTCGAACGAAGGGGTTAGGATGGCTGGTTGATCGGGGCGGAGATGATGTTTATCAGGCGGGGGGAGTGATCGTCAATGCGCCGCTTTTCGACGATGTTCATTATTCGCAGGCTCAGGGGTTTGGGTTTGGATTTCGCGATGATGCGGGTGGGGTTCCGGGGGGAGTTGGGATGCTGACGGATGGCGCGGGGCGGGATAGTTATTTGGCGGAAACTTATGCACAAGCATCAAGCTACTGGTTTGGAGTTGGCAGTTTGTATGACTTGAGTGGGAATGACTTGTACCGGGCGCATCACTATGCTCAAGGAAGTGCGATGCACTTGACTTCAGCTTTCTTGTTTGATCTCGCGGGGGCTGACGCCTATGTGACGCAGTGGGGAGCGGCGCAAGGAATTGGTCACGATTACGGACTGGCGTTGTTTCTTGACCGATCGGGGAATGATGTTTATGCAAGCCAGGATGCACGACCGGGCACCGGAGTGAGCAATGGGATTGGGATTTTTATTGAAAGCGCTGGATCAGATCGGTATGCGACGACACCTGGTTTCGGTCGAGTTGCGCGGGCGATGATGTCCCTGGGGGTTTTTGTGGATTTGGAAGGGGGAGATTTTTATCCGGCCGACCTTCGCGATGATCTGGCGGTCGTTGAACCAGGGCTTTCGATTCGGAATGATGCGGCTGGAATCGGAGCAGTGGCGACGGCGGAACGCCCTCGAATCACCCCAGGATCTAAGCCGTTCCCGGGTGCAGGGGAGATAAAGCGGATTTATGATGTGGCATGCGGATGGCGAGTTGGAAGTTCGCAAGCGGCAGTAGACGGGGCGATTGATGAGTTGATCGCGATAGGGACGCCGGCTTTTGAGTGGATGTTGGAGAATCGGCTGGCGACGGTAAACCGCTTGGAGGTGAGAGCTTGGGCGCAGGTTGCGAACGGTATTGGTGAGCAGGCAATTTCTGGGCTTGGGCGCAAAGCTTTGGGGGGAACGGATGCTGAGATTGAGGCGGTGGTGCGGATTGGCGGTGAGGGCCGAATAGTGGATGTTGGAGCAATATTGCCAAGAATAATCCAAGAAAAGCCAGCGATGCGAGATTTGGCAATCCGAACTGCGGGGACACTGAAGGCAAGGGGGTGTGTTGAAGTGATTTTGCCGCTGCTCTTTGAAGCGGACGATATCACGAAGCGCACGATTATGGCGTGTCTTGCAGAGATTGGTGATCCGGCTTCGGTAGGGACAGCAGCGAATTATATCAATTCCAATGATCCTTTTGTTAGGGATGCAGCGGTGCGATTAGTCTTATCTAACCCGCAACAGGCGGAGAGCCTGGGTAAGGTTCTGTATCAAGATGTTGATGAAAAAAAAGCTCGGATGGGGGTCGTAATTTTGGCGCGATTGGACATGTTTAACTCGCTTGATTTGGTGGGACAAGCGCTGAGCGATCCGAGGCCCGGGGTGAGAATTACGGCACTCATAGAATTGAACGGCAAGTGTCCGCCGGCATACAGAGAAGCGTTTTTGGGGTTGCTTCGTGATCCTATTCCTTCGGTTGCCCGAGTGGCACGGACGGTGCGACCGTGACGGCAATTCACCGCTTTGTTGAGGAGTGTCGGGCAGGCTCCCTTGAACGTTGCATTGGAAAAATGGACTCAGGTTGGGTTGTTCTGGGTGATCCGCAAATTCGACCGGGTTACTGCTTGCTCTATCCGGATCCGATTGTTGCAACCTTGAATGACTTGGAAGGCCGTGATCGGTTGCACTTTTTAGAGGATATGGCAAAACTGGGGGATGCGGTTTTGGAAGTAACGGGCGCAGTACGAGTTAATTACGAGATTCTGGGGAATTTGGAGCCGGCGTTGCACGCTCATATTGTCCCGAGATATGATGATGAGCCGCTGGAAGTGCGCACCAAACCGATCTGGCTGGAGGATTGGGAGGCGGCGCGCCGCTTTGATCTTGCGATCGATTTCGAATTCATGGAGAAAATCCGAGCGGCATTGGGCAATGAGCTTGATTCATGGAAAGGATAGACCAGGTAATTCAGAACGAGTTTGATGAAGCCCGGAAGTGTTTTGAACGATTTTGGGCTGATTTGGTTGTTCGGGAAAGAATCGCAGAAGCAGCGGTTATTCTCGCGGATTGTTTTCGATCTGGCGGTCATGTCTACTCGTGCGGGAATGGGGGGTCGATGTGCGATGCGATGCACTTTGCGGAGGAGTTAAGCGGTCGGTACAGGGCGGATCGACCGGCTCTGGGGTCGATAGCGTTTTCTGATCCTGGACATCTGACTTGTGTGGGGAATGACTACGGATTTGAAGAAGTCTTCGCGAGAGCGGTAGAGGCGCAGGGGCGACGAGGGGATGTTTTGGTGGTTTTTTCTACTAGTGGATCAAGTCGAAATGTTGTTCGGGCTTGCGAAGTTGCTCAAGAAATTGGGATGAAAATAGTTGCCATGACAGGTCGTCAGGAATCGGAGGTTGGGGATTTGGCGGATGTTACGATAATTTGTGAGGGAGCGGGGTTTGCGGATCGGGTTCAAGAGATGCATATTCAAATTGTGCACATCCTGATTGGGCTTACGGAACGTCTGATGTTTGATGAAAGTGCGGATTGATTGGCTGATCTTGATGGCGGTGGGGATGTGGGTTGTGGGTTGTGGGGCAGGAAAGAAGGAAGCGGTTTCGGCCGAAGAGGCGGCAGAGCGAGCGGGGTTGCGCCGTGACCAGTATTCGTCGGAAGCTAAAGGCGAGAACGTCATCAAGGGGACGGATGGGACGACGACTGAACTCTTGAAAGTGGATGACTTGGGCCAGTACGGCCTCAAGATTTATCCAGGAGCGGTTGCGAAGGATGGGGATGCTTACCGTAAATCAGACGGGCGATCTGTTACAGTTTTTTACACATTGTTGACCAGTGACCCGGCGAAGAATGTGGGTGAGTTTTATGAGAAAGAGTTGGAAACAAAAGGGGCTAAGAGCGGGGAAACAGGCAAGATTGTGGCGGGAAAGCTCGCGGACGGGAGGAGCGCAGTGGTTACGGTGATTGATGAAGGGGAAAAGGGGACAAGGGCGGAGGTTCAGATTCTAGGAGGAGCCGAGGCACAGGACAACTCAACCGAATCGGGGAAGTGAGCGTCTAGGTTATTGAGATGGCGACAAAGAAATACGGAGCGGCTCTGGTGGGAGTGCTGGTTTTGGGTGGGTTTGGCTATGGTGCTTGGTACATGCGAGGAAACGATGGGAAGTTACCTTGGGAGTCGAAAGGATTCGCAGGGGTTGTGCCAACTGCAAAGTTAACGCTCCCGAAGGGGACTCCGATTGAACTGATTTTGCTCGAAGGGATTGATGCAGGGGGAACTAAGGAAGGGGCACTTGTCGAAATGGGTGTTTTGAAGGACGTCAAGGTGAGTGGCAAGATCGTGATCCCAATGGGAGCCAAGGCAACGGGTGAAGTGACGAAATCGAGGGGGGCGAGCCTTTTGGGGGCGGTCACGAATAAGCCTGCGCGGCTGGAGATGACGTTGAAGTCGGTCGTTTTGGCAGATGGTCGCGAGATCGAGATTCGTGATCAAGACGAGGATTTGGTTTATGTGTTTACGCAGGAAAATACAGCAGAGCGCCTTGATGCGGCGAAGATTGACAACTTGTGGAACGATTCAGGGGCGAGAAATTCTTTGACAAAGATCGCTCAGGGGGCTTTGGAAGGGAAGAATCTGGGGGATCAATCGGCGGAAGTTCAGAATTTGGCGGAGCGATTGGGGCTGGAAAAGGCTAAAGATTTATCCAAGGAACCGGGGAAAGAGGTGACGATGGAGCGTGTCTTGCAGGCGATGGCGGACAACGACGCGGGAGGCGTGGATGGGGTTCAGGCAGTGCTGTTGGCGCAGGCGGTGGGAGAAGTCAGCGATATGGTTTCGAGCGTTGATCATAAGTTGCGCGGGGTATTCAAGGGTCGTACGATTCGGGCGACGATTGGGACGCCGCTGATGGTTTGGACGGTGAAAGACGAAGTTTTTTGAGGATAGGGAATGATGATTGCTCGGTTGGATTGAGCTTGGGTCATCCAACGGTTCGAGTCAATAAATGTCTTTACTTCTCGATCACTTTGGATACAAATTTTCACAAATTACATGGGAGACAGCAATTATCTACCTCACCCCCCGACCCCCTCTCCATTAAAACGGAGAGGGGGAGGGCCAAGTCTTAACCTTGAGCAGCGATTTGGCGGAGGGCTTCTTCGACGGCGCGTTTGAGTTGCGGGTCTTCGTTTCGGAAGTATTGGTCAGGGTCGATGTCGACCTTGAAATCCGGCTCTTCACCCATATTCTCTAGCGGGGTTCCGTCGACGCGATAGACGCCAGTGGAGGGGAGGCGGATGGGGGTTCCATCGACTAGGACTCCGCCATAAGTGTAGATGACGTATCCGGGGGTTGGCATTCCGACGAGTTTTGCGAGGCCGAGTGTCTTCATAGTTGCGGGGAACATCTCCGCGTTGCTGAAGCTGGTTTCGGCGTGCATCACGACGGTAGGTTTGGCCCAGAGTTGACCGGGGCCAGGGATTTCATCACCGTCTCGGGGAACGTAGCGCATATGGAGTCGCCGTTCGAGAATGTCGATCAAGATATCGGCAATGTTGCCGCCGCCATTTTCGCGAACGTCAATGATGACGCCTTCTTTGCCCTGGACGTACTCCCACATCTCGTTGTTAAATGTGCGCAGGTTTCCGCCGCCCATACCTGCGATGTGAACATAGGTGACTTTTCCGCCGGAAAGCTCCTCAACATACTTGCGCCGCCATTCTATGCGGTTCTCGTTGATGATTCCGCGAAGTTGGCCAGAGCTCATGGCTCGGAATTTGACTTCGCGAGCACCATCCATTGTGGGCTTGTCGTTGACGTGCAGAGTCAGATCGCGCCCGCCTTCGTTGTTGAGGAGGCGGAGGAAGTTCTGATCGAGTCGGACGGTTTGACCGTTGACTTTCATGATGTACTCACCAGGTTTGATTTGCGTCTTGGGGAAGCTACCGGGAGTATTTTTGGGGACTTCTTTGACGCGGACTCCGAGGCCTTGGTGGCTGTAATCGTAAGTGACTCCGATGGTTGCAGTTGACTCGCTCCGATTGCCGCCACCGGATGGGCTGACTTCGGCGTGGCTTGCTTCGAGTTCACCGACCATCATATTGAGGACGTCGGCCATTTCTCGGCGATGGGCGACGCTGTCGAGCAGAGGCTCATATCGATCCCGGATCGCGGCCCAATCGCGGCGGTGGAAGAATTCATCGTAGAACTGGTTGTTGTAGATGCGCCAGAACTCGTGGAAAGCGGCTTTTCGTTCTGCATTGACATCGCGTGTCCAATCGGCGCGGAATTCGACTCCTTGAGCAGGGTAGCCGGGTCGTCGCAGATTGATGAGGGTTGGGGCGCCATTCTGGATTGTGAAGAGTTGGCTTCCGTCAGAGTTGAACTTGTAGCCGCTTTGAATCCCACCTCGAGAAATTTGGGCGACCCCATCTCCATCGTAATTGGCTTTGAAGATTTCTCCGCCTTGACGATGGATGATGTCACCGTTGGATTTGTCGCTGATAATCGGCCCAGCTCCGTTCGGGATGAGCAATCGGATACGGCGATCTGGGTTGGTGAAATCAAAGTTGACCGTGGGGGTTCCCTCTGGCTTTTCGTACTTGAGTTCAAGCTCAGTGGTGCGAGCATCTTCGGCTTGGGCAGGGATGCCGTAAATTCCGATCGGGCCCCTATCTGAGAAGAAATAGAGGTACTTGCCATCAGCTGACCAGGCGGGATCGGACTCGTTGGTGTTGAGTTTTGTGACGTTGACCTCGTTGCCGGTAGCAATTTCCTTGACCCAAATGTTTTGGGAGTTCTCCCAGGGTTTGAATCCCGAGTTGATCAGCGGTTTGCCGTAGGCGATGTACTTCATGTCCGGACTGAATGCCGTCGCAGTTCCGTACGGTTTGTCAATATAAGTTTTAGGGGTTCCGCCTTCGATGGGGATTGACTTGTAGCCGCCTTGCCGTCCGTTTTCCCAGAATGCAATGTGTTTCTGATCGGGCGTTAGAGTGAGCGACTGGACTTCGTTTGGTGCTTGGTAGAACGACTTGATTTGTCCCGTGGCGACATCCATTGTGTAGATGCTGTTTGCGCCATCTCGGTCAGAGATGAAGAACAGGGTCTTTCCATCGGGCGAATAGAGTGGAGAGGTGTCGGTACCGGCGTAATCGGTCAGTTGTTTGGCGTCGGCCCCGTTTGGACCTTTGCCACGAGTTGTGGGGACGCTGAACAATTCACGGCGGACATCGAAGGCGACGGTTTTTCCATCGGGGCTGAGGTCAGCGGAGACAACCCCTCCGGTGATTGTTTGTCGGTCAAGTTCCAGTCCTTTGGGATCAACCGAACCAGAAATGGCAACTGCTTTGGGTTGCCCGCCGGGGGTCATTGTGTAAACCGTTCCTTCGTTTTCGAAAGCTACGTTTCCGGCTTGTTTGGCGACCGTTAGGAATCGGGTTCCGGAACCACCGACGAAGTTGGTGAGCCGGCGGGCGGAGCCGTTTGCGGTTACTTCGTAAACGTTAGGGGTTCGATTCTCATTATCTGTGTTGAGCTTGGGTTTTTCGTTGATGTTGCGCGAGCTCGGAGTTTTTTCTGAAACGGTAACGGTGTAGATTTTTTCTCCGTCGGGGCTGAACTGGGGCCACAGGTGTTGGAATCCGGTGTTGCGGACGAGTTTGCGGTCGGTTCCAGCGGCATTGATTGTCCAGAGTTGTGCGGCACCGGAACCTTGGTAGCGGGATCGTTCCCAGCCAAACATCGCTTTATGCGTGAAAGCAATTTTCTTTCCGTCGGGGGACAGGACTGGGTCAGCAAGACGGAAGTTGGTGATAAAGACCTCGCCGAGTCGGAGGTTTTCAACGTCGAGCGTGTAGATGCCTTGTACGCCTTTTTCATAGGCTCCGGCCATGGTGATTATCGATCCGTTCCAGCTTGAGGGGATTTCGGTTCCACTTGAATAGGTGAGTCGGACGGTTTGACCGCCTTCGACGGGGACGGCGTAGATATCCCAGTTCCCGTTGCGGTCGGTAGCGAATGCGATCCACTTTCCGTCGGGACTCCAAATGGGGTAGTCGTCCATTTCGACATTGCTCGTGAGAGCGATCGCGCGGCCACCTTCGCTCGGGACAACCCAGATGTCACCTCGATAAGTGAAAGCTAGATTCTTGCCGTCGGAACTCAGGGCAAGGGAGCGGGCGCCCGTGAAGGTATGGGGCTTGGCGGGTGGCAATTGACCCGGCATGAGGCCGGCGACGATGATGAGGGGGACGATGCTCATAGTTTCTCTCTGAGAATATGCGGAGAATAACCCTTAATGTTCCCTTGGTGCAGGGGTTTTTTCAGAATTAGCGCAGATAAGCAAGGGAAGCGCGCATTTTTTCGACAATTTGGCGGGTGCGTTGGAGATTTTGAAGGCGGTTTGCGGTACCAGAGAGAACAAGATCGGCACGGAGGCGGGAGGGTTCAACCCAGTTTTGCCAGGCGGGGAGAACGTGGTTCTCCCATTGGGTTTGGATTGAATCGGGAGTGCGTCCGCGCTCAGAAGTGTCGCGGAGGAGGCGCCGGGAGAATGCGGCTTCGATATCCAGTTCGACAAAAATGTTGATGCAGTGGTGGTCGGGAATTGCGTTGGGGTGGAGAGCGAATTGGCCTTCGGCGATGATGGTGGGGCTTGGCGTGGCGGTTCGGGAACCGGAGCGAAGACTGGTGCAAAAATCGTAGCGGGGGATTTGGACGGTTTGGCCTTGGGCGAGGGCTTCAAGATGCTCGCGCCATTCGTCCAGATGGAACATTTCAGGGTCATCCCAGTTGAGCGATTCGACGGCGGTGTTGGCGGGAATGTCTTTGTAGTAGTCGTCCATTTGGATCAGCGGGGAGTTGAGTTCTTCGCTGAGGTCTTGGGCGAGGGTGGTTTTGCCCGATGCGCTGAGTCCGGCAATCGCGATGACGAGGCACGGTTGGGTTTGGGTTCGGCGCAAGGTCTGGGGCACGGGGGTTATTTTGCGCGAATTCGTTAACATTTCGGTGGCCTTTCTGGGGCCATGACGGGGGAAACCAAGTGAAGTTGGCGGGGGTTTTCCCCATACATTGAATTATTGGTTTGAATGAGTTTTCACGCTTCAATTGCGAATTGCTTGCTTGGAGGTACTAACTGCTGCCTTGGTTCGGGTTGATAAATTGATCAATTGTGTTTCTCAGCTGATTGGCATCTTCAAGTTGGAGATATCTAGCAACCTCAGTGTTGAAGTCATCCGTATAAACCATTACGTCGAAATTCGCCCTCCGTTTAAATACTTCGATCCGTTTGATTGATGAAGGTGGAGTCTTAAGTGGTTTAGATGAAAGGAGTTTGCCTTGTGGGGTGATCTCAACTATTGTCAAGTTCCTGAAATTATTTTGGATGAGTGACAATGTGATTAGAATCACGGGTGAGATCAGTAGCACGATGCGATCAGCAGTCCAGGTGAATTGGTTGATAGTGATGATTACAGATGCGATGACAGCGGGCAAAACCATAGTCACGATCGAGCCTACAATTTTAGAGAGCCAGGAAATGTCTTCCTTTATTCTGAGGTTGCCCTCCTGGGTCGTTTTTACAGAGTAGCATCCAATTTTTTGAGTTTGAATAATTGATTCAGAGTTCGGTGAGTTGGCCATCAGCGGTGATTTGGTATTGAGTTCCAGATGGAGCCACGGCAGTGATGACGTAGCCGGAGGGATGATCAATGAGGGATTGACCAGGCTGAAGATTGATCATTTCCCGGGGATATGTGATTTGGTCGCGGGTGCGGGTGCAAAGACCAAGTGCATCGGAGAGGGCGAGTTTTGTGGCCCAATCTGAATCAGGATTGACGGGTGATTCGGCGGTTCCGGCGAATTGGAGATAGCCCCAGAAGTAAGGGCGGTGAATATCGAGCATGTGGGTGGGGGCGAAGCACCAGTATTTTTCGGACTGGGATTCGTCTTTGACGTAAGAGCCGTTGACGACCTGGACGGGCCAGAACATCTTCATAAGGTTGAATCGGTGGATGTCTCCGATAACTGGCGCGGTGCCGGAGTGTCCGATTTGGGTGAGGGTAGCCCAAGGGAAAGCGGCACCGAACGCCCAACCTTTGGCTTTGGATTGGGGGTCGTTGATGGGGCCGTCGGCGATGAGTTTGAGTTCGAGGTCGGGGATTTCGAGGGAATTATCGCGGGTGCCGCCGCAGACATAGGGGCGATCCATGCTCATGTCGAGGATGGTGCCGATGGGGTTGATTTCCCACTCGAGATAGTTGTGTCCATCGCCATCGGGGTCGAGGAAAAGCTCGAAAGCGTTGTCGAGCCAGACACTTCCGTCGTGCTCGGTTTGGAACGCCCAGAGATCGGGTTCGGCCATTTGGGCGGCGAGGTAGAGGAATTCGTCGTCCCACATCAGTTTGGCTTTGAGTTGGGTGGGGCAGGTTTCGAGACCGCGGATGTCAGTCCAGTTGGTGATCCAAGGGGCGGCCTCCCAAACGGGGTCGGAAGTAAGGCAAGTGAGAGATGGTTTGGCGGTGGCGCGGGGGCAGACGTAGGTGGGGGGGAGGTTCATTGGAGGATTACAGGGAAATGCCAAGGATATCGAGGATGCGTTGGAGGTCGTCGTCGCTGTAGAAGGCGATGGAGAGTTTGCCGCCTAGCTTGTCGGACTGGAGTTGGACGGGGGTGCCGAAATATTCGCTGAGGCCCTGTTCGAGGCTGTTCCAATTCGGGTCGGAATGGGGGGTGGACTTGGATTTTTCGGATTTGGGGCCAGCGGGGCGGGGGTTATCGGATGCGCGGGCGAGACGTTCGACTTCGCGGACACTCAGACCGTCTTTGATAATGCGCTCGAAGAGAGCGGCTTGGCGAACGGGGGATTCGACCATCAGGAGGGCGCGGGCGTGGCCTTCGGTGATTTCTTCGCTGAGGATGCCGCGCTGGATGCGTTCGGGGAGTTTGAGGAGGCGGAGGGTGTTGGCGACGGCGGCGCGGGATTTGCCGACGCGCTGGGCGACGGCTTCTTGGCTGAGGTCGAATTCTTCGATGAGTCGCTTGTATGCGACGGCGCATTCCATGGCGGTGATGTCTTCGCGCTGGACGTTTTCGATAATAGCGATTTCGAGCGATGCTTGACTGGAGGCGGCGCGGATGACGACGGGGACGGTTTTGAGTCCGGCGATTTTGGAGGCGCGGAGTCGTCGTTCGCCGGCGATGAGTTCGAACTGGTCATCGCTGAGGGGGCGGACGATGAGGGGCTGGAGGACGCCAAATTCGCGGATGGAGACGGCGAGTTCTTCGAGCTTTTCTTGGTCGAATTGGGTTCGCGGTTGGCGCGTGTTGGCGCGGATGGACGAAATGGGGAGTTCGTTAGTGGATTCTTCGGCTTGTTCGCCGAGGAGTTGGGAGAGTCCTTTTCCGAGTGCGCGTCTCATGTTGGTTTTGGGTTGACAGAATTAGTCTAGTTCAGGGACGCGGGGAGTGGGGGAATTGGGGCGGTTCTTTTCCCCAATGTGGCTTTAGGCGTTGGTTTAGGAAGTTAGGAATTCGGTTGCGAGGTCGAGATAGGCTTGGGCGCCTTTGGAATCGGGGAAGAGGGTGACGGCGGGTTGGCCGAACCCGGGGGCTTCGCCGAGGCGAACATTGCGGGGGACTTGGATGGCAGAGACTTTTTCGCCGAAATAGCTCTGGACGTCTTCGGTGACTTGCTGGGAAAGTTTGTTGCGGGTGTCGACCATTGTGAGGATGACTTTGGCGATTTGGATGTGGGGGTTGATGCGTTTGCGGACGATCTCAATGGTTTTGGTGAGTTGGGAGAGGCCTTCGAGGGCATAGAATTCGCTTTGCAAGGGGACGATGACGCCATCGCAAGCAGCGAGGATGTTGATGGTGAGGATTCCGAGGCTCGGGGGGGCGTCGATCAGAATGAAATCGTAGTGGGTTTTGATGGGGAAAATGGCGTCGCGGAGGATCATTTCTTTGCCGACGGCATTGAGGAGGACGGGTTCGGAGCCGGCGAGATCGAGGGTAGCGGGGATGATTTCCAGTCCGGGGATTTGGGTGGGGACGATGGCTTGGGCGATGGGGTTTTGGGGTTCTTCGGGGTCGTTGACAATGGCTTGAAAGACATCGAAGAGGGTGGCTTCGACGGTGTTTTTTTCGATCCCGAGACCGGTGGTGGCGTTGCCTTGGGGGTCGGCGTCGATGAGGAGGACGCGTTGATTTTTGAGGGCAAGGGCAGCGGCGAGGTTGACGGCGGTGGTGGTTTTGCCGACGCCTCCTTTTTGATTGACGATGCCGAAGATGGGCATAGGGTTGTTATTATGGCGGGGGGTTGGTTCGAGGGGTGGGGTTAAGAATTTGGTGGGCGAGGAGAGACTCGAACTCTCACGCTTTATAGGCGCTGGAACCTAAACCCAGTGCGTCTACCAATTCCGCCACTCGCCCGAGGTTGCCGGGTGGGATTTTACCGGGATGATCAATTGAGACCTTGGGTTAAGTGCGGCGCACCCCGTATGTTTACTGGTTTATTTGCAATTTGCGGGATGTGTTGTTATAATATGAGAATCGTTTCGCGAAACGTTTCGCTAAACTAAAATTGAGGCTGAGCTGTTGGCCTTGGTTTATTCGATGAGGAAGAAAATGAAGATGAAATTGATGACAGGTGTGGCAACTTTGGCGATGGCTCTGGTTGCTCCGATGGCTTTGGGCCAGATTTTGAATGGCTCGTTTGAGGCGGGAACAGGTGCGGACGCAGATAGTTGGACTCGGTTTGGTAATGCTTTCCGCGAGGCCAATACGCCGAACGGATCGTTTGCTCGAACGGGCACTCACTCGATGAAGCAGTTCGGAAATTTCTCCGGTGGCTTTAACGTGACGGGTGCGTTCCAGAACTTTGCAATTAGCACGGGCGAGACCGTTTCAGCATCAGTTTGGGCTCAAACTTTGGCAGGCGACCGCATGTCCGGCGGTAATTCGGCGCTATTGAAGTTGGTTTATTTCGATGCGAACAACGTTGAAGTTGCTTTTGCTGAATCGAATCGAATTGATGCGACGACGACTCCGGACACTTACATTGAGTTGACCGCGAGCCTCGGCCCGGCGACTTCCAATGTTGCCTATGGTCAGCTGTTGCTTTTGCACCTTCAACCAGCAGTTGCTGGTGGAAGCGTGTTCTTTGATGATGTCAGTTTGGATGTCGAAGCGGTTCCTGAGCCGGCAACCCTGACGGTACTTGGTTTGGCGGCTGCGGCGGCATTGCGAAAGCGACGCCAGAAGTAATTCTGGTTTTGTGAATCACCAGACGGCCGCCCGACAATTTTTTTGTCGGGCGGCTGTTTTTTTTTGGAGCACTGCTTTTTGTAGTGACACCCATTGGTGGAGATTCCGGGTCACGGTCGGAATGACGACTTGGGAGGATCTCTTATGCATGTGTCGTGGATAGCCCCCTCCTAATTCCCCGGTTGAAGCCCGGGGCAGGCTCTCCCCCAGTGGGGGAGGAAAATATTTCCAAGTCAGGCGGGGAAGGATGACCTCAGGTTGCCAAATGCTGAAATTGCAGACGGCAGGGGGTTCGTGAAATTTGAACAAGAAGTGATGACTTTCTCGATTGACAGGAAGGACTCTTGAGGAGGATTGGTTGGTTGAGGTTCAGTCAGATTCTCTCGAAAAGCGACCAAAGGGCATTAGATATTTGGGATAATGCGGAGTATGCCGCGAGTTGAGGTTCGGGACTTGGTGAAGGAGTATCCGGGCGTGCGGGCATTGGGGGGGGTGTCGCTCAGTTTTGAGGCGGGCGAGGTTCATGGAGTGATTGGGGAGAATGGGGCGGGGAAGTCCACTTTAATGAAAATATTGGCGGGAGTGGAGCGGGGGAGTTCGGGTGATGTCTTGGTGGGCGGAGTAGGGGTTGAGTTTCGAGGAGTTCAGGATGCGATGCGGGCGGGGGTGGCGATGATTCACCAGGAGTTGAACTTGGTGGATGATTTGTCTGTGGCAGAAAATTTATTCTTAGGGCGGGAGGGGGTAGGGTTCATCGATCGCAGAGGACAGGAGTCAGAGGCGGAGCGGTGGCTGCTGGAGGTTGGCGCGGATTTTGGGCCGACGAAGATGTTGGGGAGTTTGAGCCTTGCTGAGAAGCAACTCGTGGAGATTGCGAAGGCGGTGAGCACGGGGGCGGAAGTGCTGATCATGGACGAGCCGACGGCGGTTTTGAGCGTGCGGGAGAAAACAGCACTCTTTGATTTGATTCGGCGGTTGAAGAGCGAGGGTAAGACGGTGATTTTGATTTCACATTTGTTGGGGGAGTTGATCGGGAATTGCGACCGGATTTCGGTTTTGCGGGATGGTGAGTATGTGGGAACGGTTGATGCGGGGGAGGTGGATGAGGCAGGTTTGGCGGCGATGATGGTGGGGCGTGAATTGGGGGAGATGTATCCCAATATCCCGGCTTGCAGTGGTGAGGTTGTTTTTGAGGTGGAATTCTTTTGGGGAGATGATCTTGTTAAGAGTGGCAACCCCTCCCTAACCCTCCCCAAACTTGGGGAGGGAACTGACGATGGCAACCCCTCCCTAACCCTCCCCAAACTTGGGGAGGGAACTGACGATGGCAACCCTTCCCTGACCCTCCCCAAACTTGGGGAGAGAATTGACGAGAACAACCACGCCCTTTCCCTACCCAGACATGGAAAGGAAACTGTCGAAAGTACTGCTACCAATGCAGGCTGTTCACTGAGAATTAGATCGGGTGAGGTTGTTGGTTTTGCGGGGTTGATTGGGAGTGGGCGGACAGAGTTGTGGGAGGCGGTTTTGGGATTGCGACGGGGGCATCCTGCGCTCGGAACGTTTGATCGGGAGTGGGTAAAGCACCATGCGGTTTACGTCAGTGAGGATCGCAAAGGGGCGGGGTTGCATTTGGATTTTTCGGTTGAAGACAATATTGCATTGCCATGGCTGGGTCGGTTCGGCGGAATGTTCACGAATCGAGGGGAGGTTCGACAATCGGCGGAAATATGGCGAGAAAATCTTGCAATTAAGGTGCCGGACGTTCGTGACCGAGTAGGGAGTTTGAGCGGGGGGAATCAGCAAAAGGTGAGCTTGGCAAAGTGGCTCTTTGGGGATCCGGAGCTCGTGATATTGGACGAACCTACACGAGGTGTGGATGTGGGCAGCAAAGCACAGATTTATGAGATCATTGCGGGGTTGGTAAATGAAGGCAAAGCGGTGGTTGTGATCAGTAGTGAAATGCAAGAGTTGATTGGGCTGTGTCACCGGGTTGTGGTGATGCGAGGAGGGTATCCGGTAGGGGTTTTGGAGCGAAACGAACTGAGTGAGGAACGAATCATGGAATTGGCGGCGGGGGTTGGGGCATGATTGAGCGGCTGAAGCAGTTTGATTGGCAGAGGGATGGGGTTTTGGTGGCTTTTGGGGTGTTTGTGGTTTACGCGCTGATTTTTCAGGGTCAGGTGTTTCATAACCCGCTCGTGTGGCGGAACATGCTCTCGTCAAATGCGGATATTGGGTTGATTGCATTGGGGATGACGTTGGTGATCATTGGCGGGGGAATTGATCTGAGCGTGGGGAGTTTGTTCGCATTGCTCGGGGTTTTGGGACTCAAGATGATGGGGGATGGGCCGACACCGATAGGAGTGGGGTGGATGGTTGGTTGTGGGGCTTTGCTGGGATTGGCTCAAGGGTTGGTGATTACTTGGGGGAAGGTGGTGCCGTTTGTGGCGACTTTGGTGGGGTTGCTTGTGTTTCGGTCGGGGGCGTTGGTTATGGCGAACGGGGGGACATTCCGATCTGAAAACAGTAACTGGTCGGCGGTGGCGAGTGAGGGGGTGGTGATTCCGTTTGTTTCGGCGGCGAATGGGCGGCCCGTTGAGCTTTATTGGTCAGCGTTTTTGTTTTTGGGGATGGCTGTACTTTTGGGGGTTCTGTTGACTCGAACGCCGTATGGTCGGCGGCTGGTCGCAGTGGGAAGTAACGAAAAGGCAGCGAAATATGCGGCGGTAAAGGTTGACCAAGTTCGGGTTTGGAGCTATGTGATTTTGGGGGTTTGTACAGGATTGGCGGCTTGGGTAGGGTCGGCTAAGTTGAACTCGGTGCCGAGCTCCAATGCAGGTCAGCTCTATGAATTGGAAGCGATTGCGGCGGTTGTGATTGGGGGGACGGCATTGACGGGAGGGCGGGGGCGGATTTGGGGGACGGTGATTGGGGTGTTGTTCCTGGGGATGATTACAACTATGCTGGTGGCGGCGGATGTATCGACGTACCTTCAGGGGTTGGTCAAAGGCGGGATAATCTTGGTAGCGGTGTTGGTTAGTCGGGGTCGGACACGGGAGTGAGTTTGGAATTTTCGGGGGTTTGACCGAGGGGTACGGCGCGGTAGAAGCATGAGTTTGCGCCAGTGTGACAAGCTCCCCCGCCGAGTTGTTCGATGCGGAGGATAAGAGCATCTTGGTCGCAATCGGTGAGAATTTGGTGGACGATTTGATATTGGCCGGAGGTTGCCCCTTTGTGCCAGAGTTCTTGGCGTGACCGAGAGTAATAGACGGCTTGTCCGAGTTCGAGGGTTTTGGCGAGGGCTTCGGCGGTCATGTAGGCAAGCATGAGGACTTGACCGGTTTGGTGATCTTGGGCGATGGCGGGGATGAGGCCGTATTGATCGAATTTTGGCGTGAAAGTGAGGCCCTGTTCGAGTTCTTGTTTGGGGCCGGGGGTGGGAAAGCTCATGCGTCTGATGAGGGTACTTGAGATGGGGGATTGGTGTAGGTCTGGATCGAGAAAAAGAGCCCCGCGAGAAATCGAAAGGCTCTTTTTTGTGGATGAATGGGCTTGATTTAGCTAGCGTCGAGTTGTTTACGCGTGTCGGCGATCATTTTGGTGAGGCCAGCGCGTTGGGTTTCCGGATTGAACTTGGTGACTAAGCCCTCAGCTTTGTCGAGCCATGCTTTGGCACCATCTTTGTCACCGTTGTTCATCAGAACTTGGGCGTGATAGACAGCGGATCGCGCGGCTTTGTCTTCGGACAGTTCTTTGAAGCACATCTCGGAGATTTTGGTGATGGTCGCACGGCTTTCGGCGGTGGTTGCTTTGTTCCGCGTGAGGTAGGCGGCCATGCTGCAGTAGGTGTCGGGGAGGACGCCTTCGATCTTGCCTGCGTACTTTTCGATGACTCGAACGACGAAGTTGGGTTCGTGGTTTATTACAGCGAAGAGGGCTTCTTGGGCACCCATTTTTTCAACCATTGCATCGTAAGCAGCCATGTCGCCGTTCTTGGCAATTTCAGCCATTTTGGCTCGGTTAGCGGCAGCTTCTTTCTCGGCTTCGATTTCTTTCTTGAAGTCAGCAGCGGCTTTATCGATGTCCCAGGTTTTGGCGACGATTTGCTCGAGCGGCTTGTCCATGGTGGCGGGGTGTCCGATCCATGCGATTCGGCCTTCTTCGTTCACGATGAATGCGCAGGGGATGCCGTTTTGTCCGGAAGCGGCCATCCATGTTTTCGCCATTGTGTCTTGGTTGTCATCGAGGACGATGTTGTAGCGCATGTTGTCGCCGTGCTTGACGAGGAAGTTTTCAATCTTTTTGATGTGGGCGTCACGGTCGGCGTCGCCACGGTAGTCCCAGCTGTTGACACTGATTGTCGTGACCTGTCCTTTGTATTTTTCGGTCAGTTCGCTGAGGTGGGGGAATACGGCGATACAGGGGCCGCACCACGTGGCCCAGAATTCGACGATGTAGATTTCGCCTTTCTTGAGGGCGTTGATTTTGTCACCTTTAACGTGGCCATCGACTTTGAATGCGGGGGCGGGGTCTCCGACTCCGAGAGTGATTTCAGTTTGCGCGTAGGCGGCGGTTGCGGCGAACACAGCAAGGAGCGGAAGAATGAACTTCTTCATGTTGATACTTTACAATGCTTGGGAGGTGTTTTGGTTCCGTTTTATGGAAATTACAGCTGTGAGAAATAGAAAAACTCCCTTGATGAGGGAGTTTCCTGGAAAGTTACAATCGTGGGCTTTATCGGACGAAATGGATGAGGGGGTCTTCCATGTTGTCGAGAAGCATAAGGGAGGTGATGGGCATGGGCCGGTCTTTGGCGACTTCTCGGGCTTCGTCGAAGCTGACTTCTTCGCTAGCCATTCCGGGCATGTTAATCCAAGCGGCGAAAGAGAGAGCACCTTGTTCGGTACTGAAACAGGCGAGGCCATGGGTTCCGTCGTAGCAGTAGCACCCGTATTTATTGGTGGGGTTATGTCGGACGATGTAGAGATTTTGGGGGAAGGTGTCTTCTAATCCCAGAACTGGACAATCGAGCAACTGATTCATGACTTTCTGAGATTAATTGTCGGTGGTTTTGGGAAATCTGGAGAGGGGAGCCGGAATTTGTGACAGGTTTGTTATGGTGGAGTTGGTTTCACCTGTGCCACACAAAGGCTTGTTTTTGAGATTCCGGTTCACGCCCGGAATGACGACTTGGGAGCCTTCGGCACTTTTACTTGGAATGGGTCTCCGCCCCCGGATCGGAGTCCGGGGCAGGCTGCGCGGGGAAGACGACAATAGAAGTTGCGATTGATACGCCACAGTTACTCGCGTTACACAGGCTACAACCAGTTACGCGGCGGATGAGTGGGTGAGGTCGGTTTCGAGGCCGATTTGGCCGACAAAGTTGACTTCGGTGTTCGCGGAGACTTCGTTGTAAGCCATGACGGGGATTTGGATGCCGTTTCGTTCGAGATGTTTGCGAAGAGGCAGGCGGGCTTGGGTCGAGCAGATCAAAACGGGTTGGACGCCAGAGGCATTGGCTTGATCGGTTGCACCTTGGATATCTTGCACGAGTTGGGAGGCAATTTTGGGTTCGAGAGCGAGCATGACCCCACCGGCGGTGTGTTGGATTGAATCGGTTATAGCATGTTCGAGTGGTGGTTCCAGGGTGAGGCAGTGGATCGCATTCGCTTCGTCAGCGAATTGGCGAGTGATGGTTCGGGAAATCGCGGCACGGACAAGTTCGCCCATTTGCTCCATGTCTTTGATTCGTCCGGCAAAGTCGGCCATGGTTTCAAGAATGGTGACCATGTCGCGGACGGGGACTCGTTCGCGGAGGAGGTGTTGGAGGACTTTTTGGACATCTCCGGTGCTGATTCCGGCGGGTTCGAGCTCGGCGACGACGGCGGAATTGAGGGCCTTGGTGTTGTCGATGAGCTTGGCGGTTTCTTGGCGTGAGAGAAGCTCGGCGGCGTGAGTTTTGATGACTTCGGTGAGGTGGGTGGTCATCATGGCGGCAGGTTCGACAACGGTGTAGCCGTTTCGTTCGGCCATTTCTCGTTGACCTGGTTCGATCCAGAGGGCGGGGAGGTTGAAGACGGGTTCGTTGGTTGGGGTTCCGGCGATGGGTTGGATGACGGTTCCAGAATCGATTGCGAGGTACTCGTTGGGGAATGCGGTGGCGGTAGCTATGGTTTCGCCTCGGACTTTGATGACGTATTCGTTGGGTTTGAGGACAGCGTTGTCTCGGATGCGGACGGATGGCATGACATAGCCGAGTTCCGTTGCAATTTGGCGACGAGTTGCGCCGACACGCTCGCTGAGATCGCCGCCCGCACGGACATCGGCGAGTTTAGTGAGAGAGTAACCGATTTCGATTTCGATCGGGTCGACTCCGACCAGGGCCATCACTTGCTCGGGGCCGGTGGGAAGTTCTGGCTCTGAAGCCGTTTCGGTGACTGGGATGAGTTCGGGTTCACCAGAGATGAGGCGGCGAATGGAGTCATTTTTGGTACTGAGACGGCTGACTCCGACGAGAGCGGCTCCGATTCCGAGGAAAATTATAGTTGGGAAGCCGGGGATGAAGGCAAAGGCTGCCATGGCGATTCCGGCGGTGGTGAGGACTCGGGGTTGATTCAGAAGCTGCCCAAACATGGTTCCGGCCATGCCTGTTTCTTGTCCATTGCGGGTGACAAGGAGGCCAGCGGATGAGCTGATGAGGAGAGCAGGGATCTGGCTGACCATTCCTTCACCAACGCTGAGCATGGCGTATGTTGCGAGTATGGTGGTGACGTCGCCTTCACCGCGGGTGAACCCTAATATGAAACCACCAATGATGTTGACGGTGATGATAAGCAGGCTAGCGATGGCGTCACCTTTGACGAATTTTGAAGCTCCATCCATGGCCCCGTAGAAGTCGGCTTCGCCTTTGACTTCTTTTCGGCGCTTGCGGGCTTGGTCTTCGTCGATGAGACCGGACGCGAGGTCGGCGTCGATAGCCATTTGTTTCCCGGGCATCGCATCGAGGGTGAACCGGGCGACGACTTCGGAGACTCGGGTGGAACCTTGGGTGATGACGACAAATTGGACGATCATCAGGATGATGAAGCTGATGAATCCGACGACGAAGTTTCCGCCGAGGACGAATTCTCCAAAGGTTTGAATAACGTGTCCGGCGGATCCGGTTCCGAGAATGAGCTTTGTTGCGGCGATGGAGAGCGCTACACGGAGGAGGGTGGTGATGACAAGGAGCGAGGGGAAGACGGAGAAGTGGAGGGGTTCTTTGACGTTGACCGCGGTCAACATGATGATGACGCTGGAGGCCATCGCGATGACCAGGCCGAGGTCAAGAATGAATTCCGGAAGGGGCAGGATGAGCATGGCGACGATGAGGATCATTCCCATCCCGAGAACGAGGTCGGTGTTCTTGAGAAGTTTTGTGAGGATGCCCATTGCGCTTTTGCTGGAGGCGCAGTTATCGCCTATTGGGGAGTATTGGTAGATTTGCGAGGGTTATTTAGGGTTGCGGTGATTCAAAGAGGGAGCGGGGGAGATTTGATTGGCGGATTATTGATGCAATAGTTCCGGGTGGAATGGATTTGGCTTGTGGAACGACGACAATATTTCCGTTATTGTTTCGGAAAACCCGATGGCTACCTTTCTGTCGGGCAAGTGAGAATCCTTTGGATGTTAGGATCAGTTCAATTTCTTTTGAAGAGAGAGGGCCGACCCTACCCAACTTTGACCTCTAATGGTGCGACCAGACTGTAGGGTTGATATCGCGTTGTCACCTCTTCTTCGGTCGCCTCTTCAAGATAGAGCTCGATTGCTTCGATCAGATTTGATTTAGCTTCTTCGGCTGTTGCACCTGTGCTTGCAACATCGAGCTCAAGACAAAGTGAGCTAAACACTTCTCCTTCTTGCCGGATGAGAGCGGTGAATTTCATATTTATGTATTGTATTCCGATTTAGACGGATTCTGAAAGAAGTTCTTGGAGGTTGAAGATTATCAAGTCAGGGGGAGTTGCTCCCTCGGGTAGTTCCTCGGGTTTGCCAGTGCGGGAGGATGGGGCGACATCGGAGTCGCGGCGGATCCAGGCGGTTTTCCAGCCGTAGGTTTGGGCGGGTTTTATGTCGTGTTTGTAGGAGTTGCCAACAAAGAGCAGGTTTTCAGGGGGAAGGGAGACGGCGGCTTCGGCCATGCGGAAAATGCGCTCATCGGGTTTGCCGATTTTGTGTTCGCCTTCGATGAAAATGTGGGGGAAGTAGTTGCCGATGTTGAGTTTTTGGATTTCTTGGCGTTGGATGTCGGCGGGGCCGTTGGTAATGAGGCCGAGGGTGTAGACGCTGCTGAGCTGTTGGATGACATCGAGGGCTTCGGGAAAGAGCTCGAGCGCAGCTTGGCGTTCGACGTGATAGGTGTGAGAAATTCGGTAGGCGAGTTCGTCATCGAAGATATTGACGCGTTCGAGCATTCGGCGCATGAGTTCGACACGGGTGATTTCGCCGGATTCGCAGTATTTGTCGTACCAATGAGTTTTGCCGATGGTTTCGACGAATCCGGTGAAAGCGACGGCCCATTCTTGGAGAAGTCGTTCGGGGGTTTGTCCGTGTTCGGGGTGGTCTTCGAAGGCTTTTCGGAGTCCGGCTTTGGCGGCGTCCCAGTAGGTGCATAGGGTGTCGTCGAGGTCGAAGTAGATGGCTTTGACGTCGGCGAATTGGGGGACGAGCATTGGGTTTAGTATGGCAGGTATCAGAGGACGTCGCTGTGAGTTCAGTAGACTAGCAGCATGTCCACGCGGATCGAAAAAGACAGTTTGGGTGATGTTCATGTGCCGTCCGATGCTTATTGGGGGAGTCAGGCGGAGCGAAGCCGGGGGCTATTCCAGATTAGTGGATTGACGGAGCACCCTACTATGATCGACGCCTACATCATGCTGAAGAAGGCGTGTGCGGTGGCAAACGGGGAGTTAGGTTTGTTGGAAAAGGCGCAAGCGGATGCGATTGCCCAAGCGGCGGATGAAATTTTAGGCGGGAAGTTGCGGGATCAGTTTCCGGTGGATGTGTTCCACATGGGGGCGGGCACAAGCTTCAATATGAATTGTAATGAGGTCTTGGCGAACAGGGCGGAAGAGATTCTGGGGGGGAATAAGGGGGATTACAAACTCGTGGGGAGCAATGACCATGTGAATTATGGTCAGAGCACGAATGATACGTTCCCAACGGCGATGCGAGTGATGGCGCGGCTAATGATGGAGCCATTGTTTGAGCAGATTGACCGCTTGGAAGCGGCTCTCGCGGCGAAAGGGCAAGAGTTTGATTCGATTTTGAAGAGTGGGCGGACGCACTTGCAGGATGCGGTGCCGATCCGATTGGGGCAAGAATTCACGGCTTATGCAGTGGCGATTAAGCGGTCGCGCAAGTGGCTCGAGTTGGCGGCGAATGAGTTGGAAGAGTTGGGGATTGGGGGTTCGGCAGCGGGAACGGGTTTGAATACTCACCCGGATTATCGGTTCCGCGTGGTTGAACTTTTGGGCGAGTACACGGGCTTGCCGTTCCGTGCGAGTGAAGATATGCGGGAGGCAATGCAGAGTCAGCTTTGCATGGCGGGCCTCGCGAGTGGGTTGCGGGTGTTCTGCTTGGAACTTACACGGATCACGAACGATTTGCGGTTAATGTGTTCGGGGCCGTTGACTGGCCTCGCGGAGATCACTTTGCCGGCGGTTCAACCGGGCAGTTCGATCATGCCAGGGAAGGTGAATCCGAGCATGGCGGAGAACATGAATCTGGTGTTGTTCCAAGTTTTGGGGCAGTGTCAGTCGCTCGATTATTGCGTTCAGGCTGGTCAGTTGGAGTTGAACGTAATGATGCCGAGCATGGCGTTTTCGGCACAGTTTAGTTTGCAGATTCTGACGAATTCCATTGAGACTTATGTTGACAATTGCATTGTTGGGATTACAGCGAATGCGGATCGGTGTGCGCATTATGCGGAAACTTCGCCGAGCCTGGCGACGGCTTTGAATGCGTTTGTGGGTTACAAGGTTGCGGCGGACGTGGTGAAGAAGTCTCTGGCCAGTGGGAAGTCGATTCCGGATGTGGTTCGGGAAGAAGGTTTGCTGGATGAGGAGACTTTGCGGAAGGCACTTGATCCGGCGTTGTTGACGGAGCCGGGGATTCCGGGGCGGTAGCAGCACAAAGAGAGGATGGTTTTATATCCCTGCTGAGTGATCTCCCACAAAGCAGGGACGAGGTGATCAAGACTGGCTACACCAGTGCCACCCACTGCTCTCGGGGCCTACACGGTTGCCCGGGTTTTCGCGATGACGCTTTCCAGGAACATGTCGTTTGTAGGGGTGCGTTTGAGGAGCTTGATCAGGCTCTCGGTGGCGTCCACGTTGTCCTTGGCGTTGGCGAGCATCCGGTGAAGGTGGTAGACAGCCTGGAGGGCTTCGTCGCCGGCGAAGAGTTTTTCTTCGTGGCGGGTGCTGGACTTGCGGACGTCGATGGCGGGCCAGATGCGCCGCTCGGCAAGCTCACGTTCCAGAACGAGCTCCATGTTGCCCGTGCCTTTGAATTCTTCAAAGATTGCGTCATCCATGCGGGAACCGGTGTCTACAAGGGCGGTTGCGATGATGGTGAGGGAGCCACCTTCTTCGATGTTCCGAGCGGCCCCGAAGAACCGTCGAGGTCGGTAAAGAGCGGCGGGATCAAGACCACCGGAAAGGGTTCGACCGGAGGGGTTGATTGTGAGGTTGCTTGCCCGGGAGAGTCGGGTGATGCTGTCGAGTAGGATGACGACATCGCGGCCGGCTTCGACCAAGCGTTTGGCTTGTTCGAGGCAGAGATCGGTAACGCGCATGTGGTTCTCGGCGGGTTCGTCGAAGGTGGAACTAATGACTTGACCTTTGACGAAACGCTTCATATCGGTGACTTCTTCCGGTCGTTCATCGACGAGGAGCACCATGAGGGCGACTTCAGGGTTGTTTTCGGCAATAGCCTGGGCGATTGCTTTGACAATGGTTGTCTTCCCAGCTTTTGGCGGTGCAACAATGAGGCCGCGTTGGCCTTTTCCGATGGGGGCAATGAGGTCTATAATTCGACCGATAGTTCGGTCGGGAAGAGTTTCCATCTTGAGTTGCTCATCCGGGAAGAGGGGTGTGAGGTTTTCAAATTCTCGACGGACACGAATTTCGTTTGATTGGGTGGCGTGTCCGTTAATTGATTCAACGCGGAGAACGCCTTGGTATTTGTCGCCTTCTTTCGGTGGCCGAACCTGGGCAAAGACAAAGTCGCCAGGTTTTAAGTTGTTTTTCTTAATTGTGGCTTGACCAATGTAGATGTCTTCGTTGGAAGGTTGATAAGACGGCTGGCGGAGGAATCCCCATCCTTCATGGAGAATTTCGAGAATGCCACGCTTATACATTGCTCCGGATTCGGCGTGGGTGAGGATCATGAGTTCCTCGATGACCTTGTGTCGATCTTGCTCGATGGAGATTTTGAGTTTTTTGGCGAGCTTTACAAGCTCGGCGGGGGTGAGTTGATCGAAGAAATTGTAATCCTGTTGGGGCAGGTTATCAAGGTCTACTGATTCTGGTTCGCGCTGTCGGTCTCGGGTGCGTCGTCGCATGCGAGATCCGCTTTCTGATTTCCGCGGGCGGAAGGTGTGACTCATAGGGTCTCTGGTTGCTCGTGAAGAGCGGTGTGATTAGGGGGATGACGTCCAGACAAGGGATAACCGGGGTTAATCAGAAGTGCTGGAAGGGACGAAGGCCGCTACATAAGGTAGGTTTCGGTACCGTTCGTCGTCGTCTAGTCCATATCCTACTACAAAGACGTTTGAAATTTCAAATCCAATGTATTCGACCTGGGCTTCATGGGTCCTTGCGTCGGGTTTACTAAGGAGACTGGCGACCCGGAGAGAGGCCGGTTGTCGGGTGGTGAGGAGTTCGCGGAGGTGATTGATAGTGAGGCCGCTATCAACAATATCTTCAACGATGACGACATGCATGCCTTTGATATCGAAGTCGTGATCCTTTTTGATTCGGACGGAGCCTTTGGATTCTCGGCCACCTTCCCACGAACTGACTTGAATGAAATCGAATAGGACTTCGCCGGTCATTTTTTTGGCGAGGTCGGCGAGAAAGGGAAATGCTCCTTTGAGAACACAGAGAAGGAGAATAGGTTCATCGCCGATGTCTTGGCGGAGTTGAGTGGCGATTTCGGAGACTCGGTTTTGGATTTGGTCTTCGGAAAGGAGGATTTCGAGGTGTTCGGTCATGAGAAGTTGTGAGTGAGGGTGACAGTTGAGGTGGCGGTTTCGAAGACGGTGAGGTCGATGGAATGGATATTCTGGGAGTTGGGAATTTGACCGATGACTTTTTGAATAAGCCAACGGGCGAGTTCTTCGGTGGTGGGGTGGAACGGAACGAGGGTGAGCTTCATGCTCTGGGATTTCAGAAAGTTGACCAGCGGTTGGTCATCTTGGTGGAGCATCGTGCTGTGATCGAGCTCATCAATGATGGGTTTGATAATGCGGCTGATGTCGCCGAAATCGAAGATCATTCCGCCTTCATTAGTTTGCCCAGTGAGCCCGATGATGATTCGGTAGGAATGCCCGTGGAGGTTCTGGCAACCTTCGGTGTGGTAGCTGAGCCGGTGGCCCATCTCCCATCGGTATTCCTTGGTAATTCGGATGGGCTGCAATTCGCTCATCGGGGAAGGTGATTGTGCCGAATCACCGGTTGGAGGCCTGGGCAAGTTGCCGGATGGCGGGCTTGGTGAAAGTAGGGTCGATTCGATTGTAGAAGGTGATTATCAAGTCGGCTTTTTTGGCAATGAGGGGGTAATTGTCGTAAATTTTCCAGAATCGGGGGTCTCCGGAGAACAGCCCCTCGGCGAGCATGTTAAAGTCTTCTTCTAGACTCGAAGTGCTGTATTCTGCTAAGAACCCAAGGGAGTTGTATTGGTCGGAGTATCGGGTGCTAGCGGTGCCTTCACGGACGGATTGGGTGCCGTTTCCTCGGTATTTGAATTCGGCGGGAAGGGCTTGATTCCAATCTTTTTCGGGGAATTGGTTCCAGTAATTGCGAAGTAGGATACTGCTGAACTCGTGGTGGAAGGTTCGTTCGAGAAAGAGGTGGCTGAAGGTTGTGAGCCTGCGACCAGGCATGAGGGTGAGATAGACAGCGTCTGAAGAATTGGTGCCGCCGTAATTGAGTCCATAAAAGCTGAGGGATCGGGTGACATGGACGGTTTTGAGATTTGACTCGATGACGGCTTGAGGGTATTTGGTGAGGGCTGATTGAACGGTTTTGAGGGCTGTTGGTTGCTCCTCGGGATCAATCGATTCGGCGGTCGCTTTAATCTCTTGGTCGCGCCACGATTCGGGAAAAATTTCTGGAGTTGCCTCGAAGCTGACGGTGAGGCGCGGTTTAGCAAGCAGGACGACGGGTTCAGCGGGAAGTGCGAGCGAGGCAAAAAAGAGGGCGCTGACCGCCGGGAGCATAATTGTTCTAGGATACCAAGCGGATTATCGTTTCAGGTCTAGGAGTTATTCCCATTCTATGGTGGCGGGTGGTTTTGATGTGAGGTCGTAAAGAACCCTATTAACTCCATCGACTTCGTTAACGATGCGATTGGCGACATGCTCCAAAAATTCAAAAGCGAAAGGAAAGGCTTGAGCGGTCATGGCGTCTTCACTGGTAACAGCCCGAAGCACGATGGGTTGTTCGTAGGTGCGCTCGTCGCCCATGACACCGACGCTTCGGACATCAAGGAGGGCGGCGTAAGATTGCCAGATTCCCTTATTGAGTCCCGATTTGCGGAGTTCTTCGCGGAAAATCCAGTCGGCTTCTTGGGTGATTTTGACGCGCTCTGGTGTGACTTCGCCTAGGATTCGGACTCCGAGACCGGGTCCGGGGAATGGCTCTCGGTCGACAACTTCAGAGCTGAGTCCGAGGGCGCGGCCGACCTCGCGGACTTCATCTTTGAACAGCCATCGGAGGGGTTCGATCACTTTGAGCTTCATCCAATCCGGAAGTCCACCGACGTTGTGGTGGGTTTTGATTTTGCTGGCGGTGGATGATCCGGATTCAATGACGTCGGGGTAGAGAGTGCCCTGAGCGAGAAAATCGTGGGATTCGAGAACCGCCTTGTTGCGCTCGAAGCAGATGACGAAGTTTTCGCCAATGACTTTGCGTTTTTGTTCGGGTTCGGTGATGCCTTTGAGCTCGCTGAAGAACTGCTCAAGGGCGTTGATGACGATCAGGTTGGGGTGGAAGGTTTTTGTGAAGGTTTCGTGCACCTGCTCGGCTTCGCCTTTGCGCAGGAGGCCGTGGTCAACAAAGACACAGGTTGTTTGACTTCCTACGCTTTCGCTGAGGAGGGCGGCCACGACGCTACTATCGACGCCGCCGGAAACGGCACAGAGGACTTTTTCGTTACCGACAGTTTCGCGAATAGACTTGAGCGTGTCGTCAATGAAATTTTGCGGAGTCCAGTCGCCTTTCAAACCAGCGTGGTTGAATAGAAATGCTTTCAGGAGGTCTCGCCCATCGGGGGTGTGGGTGACTTCGGGATGAAACTGGACGCCGAATTTCTTGGTGCTTAGGTTCTCCATTGCGGCGACAGGGCAGGATTCAGTGCTGGTTGTGACGATGAAACCGGGGGGGACGTGAGTGACTTTGTCGCCGTGGGACATCCAGACGAGGTCGTTCTTGAGTGTGTCCACAAGAGTCCCGGGGGTTCGAGGTCCAAGATGACGCTTGCCGTATTCGCGTTCAGTTGACTTATGGACTTCGCCGCCGAGGTTTTTGGCCATGAGTTGTTGACCGTAACAGATACCGAGCACGGGGAGGTCTTTGATCAAGTCGAAGTTGATTGTGGGGGCGTCTGGCTCTAAGGTTGAACGTGGGCCGCCGGATAGGATGACGGCAGTAGGTTTTCTGTCTAGAATGTGGGCTTCGGCTTGTTGCCAAGGCACCATTTCGCTGTAGCATCCTTGTTCTCGGACTCTGCGGACAATGAGCTGGGTGTATTGTCCGCCGAAGTCGATGACTGAAACCAGTTGATGCTGCATGGGAAGCCCGGAGTCTAGCTGAAAAAGCGCGGCCCCAGGCAAGTTTGCCCGGTTTTTGGGGATGAAATCCCGGTGGCACAGGGGTTGCGTATATGGGGATTGTCATTGGATGAAACAAGGGATGAAAGAAGGATTCTTGAACTCGAAACGGTTGCTCACTCTGGGCTTGGTGATGATTTTGGTGGGGGGTGCTGTGAGTGCCCAAGCTACCGGATTCGTTGACACTATTCGAGAAATGGACTCAACTTTCACTTTGGTTCCGCTGATGGCATCGATCGCATTTGCTTGCAACCGCAAGAAACTGTAGATCGCGCTGTCTTCTCTCTCTCTCTCAGCTTTGAATGCCGGCCCTTGGACAGGGGGTCGGCTTTCTGGCATTTAGGGGCTGATTATCTTGTTGTATATAGTTTCGAGGCGATCAACCATATGGGGGACAGTGAAATTTGATTCATAGTGGACTTTGGCGGCTTGGCCGAGTTTTGCGCCAAGAGATGGGTCGTTGAGGAGTTTTTTGATCAGTTGGGCGACTTTTTTGGGATCAGGGTCTTCGGGGTTTGGGGATTTGAACAGGAAGGCCGTTTGATTGTGGGTGAAGATCTCTGAGAGTCCGCCATAGTTGTTAGCGACGATGGGTTTGGCGAGGGACATCGCTTCGACAGCGGTGAATCCGAAGGCTTCCCTCCAGATGCTCGGGATGAGAATGACATCAACACTGGCCATAGCATCAGCTACGTTGGTGATATGTCCGTGGAAGTGAGTTCGGTCAGCTACGGAGAGAGATTTGGCAAGAAGCTTGAGCTCACCTTCGAAAGGACCGTCTCCGAACAGATGGAGGTGAGCGCCGGGGAGGTGCTCCAGGGATCGGATTGCGAGGTCTTGGCCCTTAACCCAAACAAGGCGTCCGAATACGCCAACAGATGGTTCTGCAAGATCGAGTTTTGAACTTGGAGCCAGGGGTGGGGAGCCGTTGTATGCGAGGTGGACTCTTTCACTCGGGATGCCATCTTGAATCAGGTGATCTTGGACAGCCTTTGAGATTGCGACATAGCCATCGTAGAGTTTTTCGTAGAGTTTGGTTCGACTGGGCTTGAATTGGGCGGTGACGTGCCGTGTCATGCAGGTTTTCGTTTTGGTCAAGCGGGCCGCATAGGCGGGCATGATGTAATCAGGGGAAAAGTGAGTTACGAGTAGTTCAGGTTGATTTGATTGAAGGATTCGGAGATAAGTAGCGAGGGTCAGGGGATCGTATTTGTGTAGGAGCCGGGCGGGAATTTGGGGGACGGTTAAATTCTGGGAGAGAGGTGATTTTGAGGGTGCAGTTGCGGTGATTGTGTGCCCTCGGGCGGCCATTTCGGTCGTGAGGTAGACAAGATAGCGTTCGATTCCTCCCCAATCTTTTGGCATTGACGAGCCGGCATGGAGTTGATGGATGAGATTGCCGGACATCTTGAATGAGATTTTAGACGGTTGCGGCTTTGGCTTCAGCGACGATTTTTTCGAGTTGGGGAAGTTGATCGAGCATTTGGCGTACAAGCTCGAACTGAGTTCGGCAGCGGTCGAGGTTGTGATTTTCTCGGTGGGTTTTGAAGTACTTATCGCCGGTGAGGTAATCGGTAAGGAACCTGATACCTATGGTGAGAGTGATGACTGCGCCGCATACGGGCATGGCGGACCATTCTGCGGGGTGAAGTGATTTCCCGGTCGTTTCGGCGAAACCACGAATGATGGCAGCAAATTTTTCGATGTCGAATTGAACGACGGTGAGGTCTTGCTCGTCTTCAGCCGCGGTGCTTGTTCCGGTTCTGATTAGATCACCGATGTCGAAGAGGACGGTGCCGGGCATCACAGTATCGAGATCGATGACGGTGAGGGCCTCGAGGGTTTTTTCACAGAAGAGAACGTTGTTGACTTTTGTGTCGTTGTGGACGATGCGAATTGCTTCCGGATGGTTGTGGACGATTTGCATGAGACGTCCAGCAAGGGCTCGGTTGGATTCAACGAATGCGATTTCATCTTCTGCCAATTCGATGCGACCGGGGGCAGGATTTCGTCGGGCTTCGTCGAACTGTTTGAGTCGGAAAAGGGTGTTGTGGAAATCCGGAATTGTGATGTGAAAGTCGTTGGTAGGCAGGTCGCTGAGCTTGTTGAGGAATGATCCGAACGCAACCGCCGCTTTGTATGCAATATCGGGATTTGGGACGATATCGAATGTGGTTGACCCTTCAACGTATCGGAAGCATCGCCAGTATTCGTTGTTTTCGTCGAGATAATAGTCTTTGCCCGTTTCGCTGGGGATCAAGGTGAGGTGCTCGGCGATGTTAGGGGTTTTTGCGTTAACATGATCTACGACGCGGCGGATGTTCTTCATCATTGCCGGTGGATTAGGGAAGACAAATTTGTTTATGTGCTGGTGGATAAATCGCTCAGTGACTCCATCGGTGCGGATTACGGACATATAGGTTCGGTTGATGTGCCCGCGCTCGATCAATTCATCGGACATGAGTTGACCATCGTTGAGGAAATGGGTGGTGATCGGACTGAGCAACGCCATAAGGTCTTAACCTGAATACATTACCAGAGTTGATTGATTTGCTCTCCGGCTCTGTGTCGTTCTAGAAGACGTTCTTGAACGGCGGTTCGATCTTCGGGGAATGTCATTCCAAACCACTCCGACGAGGAGAGTGAGGTCGGGACGAGCCAGTTGTGATTTGTGATTTGATCCTGGAGGAAGTCGGGAATTGTAATTTCTTGAGGGCTTTCGTTGCCAGATTTTACGAATTCTTGGAGAGATGGTTCGATCGATGGATCGAAGAGGAAGAAGTTCATCGAGACTGGTGTGTTTGGAGGGATTGGAACTTCCAGATGTGGTGAAGTGATGTGATTTCCGCTGAGCTTGATATCGTGGGTTTCTGTGATTGATCGGAGATGATTTTCTTGAAGGGTGCAGATGGCACGCGAAACTCCTCCGTGGGGGCTGAGGGTGTTTTGGACTTGGTACGGGACAGCAGCTGCGGTTTCGAGCATGGGGAGTATGGTTTTTGCGGCTTGGAACGATTCGGGGCCGTAGAAGTCGTCGGCGTTTAGGATGATGAGCGGTTCATTTGGGTTTGCTACGGAAATAGCGGAGAGCAGCGCATCAGCGGTTCCCCGTGGTTTGCCGTGTGGAGTTTCTTGGAGCACTATTTGGTGGGGAATTGGAACTGGTTTGAGCGACTCTTGAGCTTGGGTCAGGATTTCTTCTCGGGTGATGAGAATGAGGGAAGTACCGGGAAAGGTGTGGTGGCAGAATGCAGCAGAGTAGTGAAAGAGACACTCTTGATTCGGACCAATGGGGAAGAACTGCTTCGGGCCCCCGAATCGGGTTCCGAGTCCGGCGGCAAGTATTGCAAGTTGCATCGCTTCAGTTTATTCGGTTAGACTGCGGCGAGAGTAGATGTGATCCGAGAATGAGCTAAGAAGATGATGCAAGAAACGGAGTTCTTGAAAAAATGGGGGGGGGCGTTATTAGTTGGCATTTTTGGAATTTTGTTTCTGGTTCGTGTCTTCTTTGGAGCAGGGTCTCAGTTTTTGAATGGTGATGAACTGGAGCTCATGAGGTCGGTTGGCGATCGATTCTTAGGAGTTCCTCAGACTTCATTAGCTTGGCCTGCTACGACTATCCAGTTGTTGCTTTTTCCGATCGTGTTTTTGCTGACGGCGGTAGAAATTGTCTCAGTGAAAAGTGCGGATGGTCTTTCAAACTTTTTGTCGAATTATATTTATGGCCCAGAGCAATATACGATTGCTCTCAGGGCTACTCTCATGATTGCTATATGTGCAGTTTCAGTTCAAATGTTTCGCCAATTGAAGGCAGATGAAGATCGGTCTAAATGGATAATTTCAATTGTAGCACTCTGTGCATCACCCATCTTTGTTCATCAATCTTATATGATTGCGGGGGACTCATTGGCGGCACTTTTGATGCTGGTTTGCCTTTGTAAGCTCGTATCTCCGAGGGTTGAGCGAACTGACATTATTTGGGCGGCGATAGCATTCGGGGCAGCGATTGGATGTCGGGCTACTTTCGTACTCTATATTCCGTTGATTTTATTTCTGATAATTAAGTCGGTGGACGGGCGTCGAAATTCAATTCAATCGGCAGTGCTGTTTGGGGCTGTAGCTTTACTTTCGATCATCTTCTTTTTGCCCGCAATTTGGATGGATCCGATTCGACTTTTGAAATCAATTCTGGGTAATGCAGGTCGAGAAGGAGTTGATTTTAGTTTTTCGGAGAGAATGATGACTTCGCTTGTCCAGATTGGCCCTTGGACACTCCTTGCGATGGTGTGGGCGATTCTTAGGTCTTCGGCGGAACGAAGGATGTTTCCGATTGTTTTAGTAATTTACGGGAGTTTACTCTTGATGTTTATCAACACTTTGGGTGTCGTTTATGACCGGTATTATTTGATGATCGTTCCGATGTTCGCGGCGGTATTCTTTGCGGTGGGCTTTTTGCCTCGGAAGGAAAACTCTCATAAGTCTAGTCTGATTTTGAGTTCACTTGGTGTGGGAATTGTCTTACTTCATGTAGTTTGGATTGGTCGGCTTGACATGAGGACACTTGATCGGATTGGTCGATTGGATGAGGCTTTGATAGAACTGCCGAGTGGAACTGTAGTCTGGATGGATGTGTTGTTTGTTAATTCTGTGGATATGAGGATGTTTGATCGCGAATCGATTGATGAAGCAATTTTGAGTGTAAGTGGGGGGCTACAAGGTTCATTGTCGCAGGATAAAATTGGTGCTCCGAGTGGTCGAGAGACGCTCGGCTCACCTTTTGCATTTTTGGAAGATGAGTTGGCGATGATTGCTCGATTGAGAACGGTGCGCCGTGGTAGGGGTGACGGTCAGCTCAAACTGAAATTGTACGGATCCGGCATCTTTAGTGAGCGCTATGGAGTTGCATTGAATCCGCAAACTACTTCGAGTCAAGACGTGATAGTTAGTCCAACAAAGGATGTTTTTGGCGACGAGAAACTGAGACGGTTTGAAAGTCTTTCTGAACCCATTTACGTCTCTGGATTGCCAGAGTAGGACTTAGGAATTGGCCCACTTATCTGACTTGGGGTCAATCAGGAAGCTCAAACCGACAGCAAGACAGAAGGCGTTAGCCGGGAGGTCGGTGAGCTGTAGAATTGTTGTTCCTTCGGTGAACGATCTGATCACGAAGGACATTGCAAGAATGATAATAGTCTTTCCGAGGAGCTTTGTCTGCGGATTTCGGGATTTGAACAGCGTGTATCCCCGAATGGCGCACATAAAGAAGAATGCCAGATAGATCATCAAGCCGACAATCCCAGTTTGGAGAAGCATAACGGCATAAAAGTTATCCAGAGTCCCTGAGCGGAATCCGAATCCAAAAATTTGAGATTCTCTCCACGCGTCGAGTGCGGCAGCAACATAGTTTTCCCGTCCGGCTAGCGGGTCTGCAGCTTCATTCCGTTTTTGGATGTTTTGTACAGCTGGGATATTGAGAATCAAAGGAGTCGCTAGGCTGAGGACTATAGCAAGCAGCGTGCCCCAAAGAGCGACTTTGGGAGCATATTTTTTGGGTTCGTGTACGAGTTCCAACATGAAAATTAGAATTAAAACGATGATGGTTGAAAAAATAGCAGTTCGACCTTGAGCCATCAGCATCGTGTATACGCCGATGGAACCAAAGAAGAGCCTCGATGGCATCTTCAGTTTTGGATCAATCACGGTCATCATCACGCAAAGGGAACCGAGGAGTGAGATCAGGTTTGGGTGCAACCAGTTTTGTGGCGCACCCCTGATAGAGTTGAAAATCGTGAATCCAATCGAGGCAAAGTAAACACTGTTAAATGCACTTACGAATGCGCTGCTGTAGAGCAACGTCCGAACGATGATCATGGCTGGGGAAGTTCGGCTTTCGGTGAGACAGCGAGGGATAAAAATAAACATGATCGCCATTCGAGCGATGAGAATGAAAATGAACGATATAAGTAGGAATATCTGGAGTACATTAGCGGGGCTTGAGACGATAATCCCAGGAACGCCAATGAGGAAGAGTAGCAAAGCGGCGATGTGCGGTGCCCCGATTTTCGCTTTTGGTCTGATTTTAGATTCGAGCCATAGGGCGTAGATGAGGGTTATTGCCCAAATTCCGACAAAGACGTTGTTCTCGTCGATACCGAGGTTCAGGGCCGCGATGAATGCGAGTGGCATCCCGAAAAAAACTATGACGAGAGCGATCGCCGTTAGAAGTCCAACGTTCTTGTACTGACCCAACTCGCCCCGGATGTAGGGAGCAAATCTAGGGGATGTATTGGGTTGGGCTTGGGGTTTACTCATGCGCTCGGAGGGCCAAAAGGATTAAGTTGAATCTTACCCCTTTATCGGAATGATCTAAGTTAATCACAGGTTCGATATGGGGGTTTAGATTCGCAGAAGATTCCTTGAGAAAGGTCTGAACTAGTGGGCGTTTGGTTGCTTGGGAGTCAAAACGAAGCTCACTGTTAGCATGGTATCAAATTCAGAGTCCCAACTAGCAATGGCTTCGTTGACAAATATTTAGTCGGGACTGAGCTTGCCAGGAAGAGTCAACACGATGCATGATGGTCGGAACCTTCGGTTCGAAAAGATCGGATACGCCGAAAACACCAAGATTCTCGGTAACTACTGCGACCCTCACCTAAGTGATAGAGGTGTTGGGTTGCACTGCAAAACATCTGATCGCCTATTTCAAGCAGTCGGCAGGCATCCGGTTTTGTTTGATACCCTGCAAAATTGACAGTCCCCGCGAACACCAATAATTTGGTATTCTTAAGGGGCTGAGCATTGGCTTGGCGAAGGAGAGAAATATGAAACCATTTATCATTGGATTAGCAACATTAGCAGCATCAGCAGCATTCGGCATTGACTTTGGTCGCGTGATGCTTGTCGGTGACTCGCTCACTGGCGGATCAAATTCTCCGGCTCCAAACAGCTATCGAAGGGCTTTGAATGACATGCTCATTGCTGGCAATCACCAGAAGGATTTTGTTGGACCGAACAACTGGGGGAATTTTGAAAACGGCCTGCCGGACAACCAGCATGCCGGATTTGGCGGATGGGGTGTTGACGAGATCAATACCGGATTAAATTGGCAGGGCACTAACTTAGGGAACGGGAAGCTGAGTGACTGGATGGCGTCATACAATCCGGATACAACCGTTTTCTTTGCCGGCGGAAACGATGCCAGCAACTGGATCACTCTTCACAACATTGGCCAGTGGTACAACAATCCGGGCAATCAACAACTAGCAAAAGATTGGTACCGAGATCAGTTTCAGCAAGTGCTCGATACATCATTTAGCCAAAACCCCGACATGATGTTCCTTTTTGGTTCTTATCCGAAAAACGAGAAAGTCAATGCGGTGGAGCGGGCCTATAACACTCATCTCTATGGTTTGATGGCAGAAGTTATTCGTGACATGGTTGCGGAGCAGCAACTGCTTGGACGTGATGTCCGCTACGTGCCGATCTACGAAAACTCAAGCGAAGTACTTGGCCTCCACACGCACGATCAAGTTCACTTCAATATCCTAGGAGCTGAGCACACAGCAGGTCTGATCTACGATTCAATGACCGAGGCTGTCCCAGAGCCGGGCACAATGCTCCTGCTAGCTATTGGTGCCGGAATGCTGGCGAAGCGCCGAACTCGCTCAAAGTGAAGCGATCTTAGCGAGCAATAAGACAAATACAAAGGCGCCCAGAACGAAAGTCGTTAGCTTGATGATGTCCAGCGGATTTTCTTCGGGTGCCTTCCAATTTGGATCCTCTTCGAGTTCGTCATCGAAAGGTTGCCACATCTCCAGATTGTGTCACATTCTAGCGAATGCCATTCCAGGTAAGTAATCTGGATTTTTCAGTCCGTAAAAGTAAGCAACAGTAGGAATACAATCAATCCCCCAATGGACAAGATAAGAAAATTGCGGTCAGATTTTTCCATTTCCCTCCAACTACGCATTTGCAAAGATTACCTTGGTCTGATTTTTGGGGGAGAAAATCCAGTTTTTATACGGAGCAACCCCCCAGCTTTTATGTTGAATTTGTTGGATCCAAGTGCTGGTCAACAAGCCTGGGGAGCAAAGGAGTGATTCCGCTTCGGATATTTTGAGTTCGGAATAGTTTTGAACCGAATTTTGGTGTCTGCCGTAAAGACTGAATTTTAGTTACCAGTCTTTTGGTTCGTTTCTTTAGGGACGGGTTGGCTGACTCCAAATTGTAGTTGTGGGACGCAGATCAACTCAGCTTTGCGATTCGGACGACGGTGTTTGTGCCGTAGGGGTAGCCGGTGGTGTGGAGGGTTGAGCCGTCTGACGAGTGCTCGAGTTTGAGTTCCTGACCTGAGTCGAGCCACTTGGCCTGGGTGTATTTTTGATTGACGCCCCGGAAAGTGCGCGGACCAGCACCTCTAGAGTTGGTGCCAGAAGCGCGGGGATCGGCGGTGGCGGTGATGTCAAAAACGAAAAGGTAGTCGGCATCTTCGGCGTGGACACCGAAGTCTTCTTCTTGACCGAGGATGGGATCGAGGTTTCTGAGGTAGATCGGGTTTTGGTTGCCGCCGTGGAGGTTGATCCACTTGCCGACTACATGGAAAAGGGCAGATTCGTATTCGGGAAGGGCACCGGTTTCGGTGGGGCCGAGGTTCATGAGGAAGTTTGCCCCAGCGGCTCGGGTTCGGCAGAGGTATTCGATGACGGTTGCGGGGGAGATCATATTGAAGTCGTTGCCAGCCGAGCCCCAATGGAAGTTACTCGTCATGCACATTTCGCCGGTGTAGACTTTTGATCCGGGAGCGATCACAGGCCGGGTGGCGTGACCACGCTCGAAAGTGACGGCGTCGATCTCGGGGTGGACGAGTTTGCCTTCTTCGCCGATACCCGTGTTGTTGATGATGAGGGTATCGGGTTGGTGCTTGCGGACGGTGCGGTAGAGATCATCAAGTTCCCAATCGGCGTCGGGTTTTGACCAATTGCCGTCGAACCAAACGGAGCCGAGCGGGCCGTATTCGGAACAGATGATTTCGACGGATTCGCGGAGGAATTGCTGATACCCCTTCCAGTCGTTCTTGAATCGGGGGTCGGTCCAGTCGAGGGTTGTGTGGTACAGGCATGGGACAATACCTTCGGCCCGGCAAGCATCGGTGAATTCGCGGACGATGTCGCGCTGTGTTGGGGTTTTGGTGATATCGAGTTGGCTGAGGCCTTTCGTGTTGTACAGACTGAATCCGTCGTGGTGGCGGGATGTCAGGGTGATGTATTTTGCACCGCTGGATTTGGCGAGTTGAGCGAGCTTTTGGGCCGAGAAATCCGGAACGGTGAATTTATTGATGAGCTGGAAATAATCATCTTGGGGAATGTTGTGGAGGTGGAGAGCCCATTCTCCTTTTTGGATGAGGCTGTAGAGTCCAAAGTGGACGAAGATTCCGAAGGCGAGCTGCTCAAATTTAGCGATGCGCTCGGGGGTTTGGGCTAGAGTTGGGCTGGACATGAGGAGTTGGAAGGTTGGATGAGCAAGAACTGGTGACAAGAGGAGTTGCCGCCGGGTGATTTGGATCGGCATTCGGTCAGGTTAGCTGGTTTTGGTAGGGGGATGCAATTGTTGAGCGGAATTGATTTTGAAGCCCCACGGAAATTTGAACTTGGCGGGTTTGGGGTGAGTAGAATGGAGGAGAGCGCGAAGTTATGCCGAAACGAGTTGAAACCCTAGTCCTGCACGACAGTTCCACGCCTGTTTTTGGAGATATTCAGAAAGGAGGGAGCGTTGTGGTGACGAGTTCAAAGACGCTTTTGGATATTGGGATGAACCAGGCGCGGGCGCATGCGTTGTGGCCCTTGACTTTTGGTTTGGCATGTTGCGCGATTGAGATGATGTCCACCGTTGCCTCGCGGTTCGATTTGGCACGGTTTGGGAGCGAAGCGTTCCGGGCTACTCCCCGTCAAGCGGATGTGATGATCATCGCGGGGCGATTGAGCAAGAAGATGGCTCCGGTTCTGCGGCAGATTTATGATCAGATGCCGGAACCGAAGTGGGTGATTTCGATGGGAGCATGTGCCAGTAGCGGCGGGGTTTACAATAATTATGCGATTGTTCAGGGGGCTGACCAAGTGGTGCCAGTGGATGTGTATGTTCCGGGTTGTCCGCCAAGTCCAGACGCTCTGATGTACGGAATTATCAAGTTGCAGAATAAGATTAAGCAGCAGTCGATGGGGAATAACCGTCAGATGAAGATTCTGGAAGTTATTCCGAGCCGACAGGAGAAGGTGACGGTATGAGCTTTGAGGTGATGAAGGATGTCGCCAAGCCGATCATCGCAGGGTTTGGGATTACGGCGCGGCGATTGGGTCGAGAAAAGGTTACGGTTCAGTATCCGGAAGAGCGTCGGGAGCAGTTTGTTCGGACACGGTGGCGCCATGTTTTGACTCGGTATGACTCTGGTTTGGAGCGGTGCATTGGATGTTCGCTTTGTGCCGGGGCTTGCCCTGCGCGGTGCATCTATGTTGCGGCGGCTGAGAATACAGACCAAGATCGACGTTCGCCAGGTGAGCGATATGCGGAGCGGTATGAGATCAATATGTTGCGATGCATTTTCTGCGGGTATTGCCAAGATGCTTGCCCGACGGGGGCGATTGTTTTGCGCAAGGACTTTGAATTGGCAAATTATGAGCGGGATGATTTTGTTTATACAAAAGAGATGTTGCTTGAGCCGATTCGGCGGTAGCTTGATGAAACAACTTGCTTGTGGGTTTGCGCTGTTGTTGGTACTCGCGGGGTGTGGGGGGGAGACATCGGGCAGTCGGTCGGTTTCTGCAAGTGGGTTTTCACCATTGAATGCTCCTTTTCACTATGAAGGTTGGTTGCTGCAGACAGACAATTCCAATGTGACGCGGTGGGTGAGCTTTGGGAAGTTTAATGCGGATGCCCAGGGAAATCTGGTCAAGTTGACGGGTGGTCCTTTTGAGATTGAGAGCTACGGGCCAAATCGCGGGTCAACGACCTACGCCAAAATATCGATTGAGAATTCTCAGGTGAATAGTTCGCCTTCTGCGAGTACGCTTCTGGCGGGGCCGGTGACTCTGGGTGAGAGTCCTTTGAGTGCGATGGATGTTCAAGCATTTGGAACGAATTTCGTTGGGGCGACGGGTACGTTTAGGTTAGAAACACCAACGGCTTCGCCCGTCAATACGAATGGTTTGAGTGGGGCATGGTTCCGAAATTCGGCTTTGGGGGCGAGTTTGAACTTGCCCACGTTGCCATCGGGTTGGAGGTATCAGGCGTGGGCAACAATTGGAACGGTGACGGTTTCGATGGGGCGGTTTACTACGGTAACGGGTGCTGACTCCGCGAATCCGTATAAGGGGTCGGGGGTTGCGCCTTTGGTTCCGGGTGAAGACTTTTTGGCGGCGGCACCGGGGGGATTGACATTTCCAATGACAGGTTCGACGACGCCGACGAGTTTGATTGGTCAGCCGATTTTTGTGACAGTTGAGGCCGAACCTGACCCGGCCGCCACGCCTTCTCAATATGTGATTGTGCGTGGAGTTGCGGCTCCTGGGGCTACGGTGGGGAGTTCAGTTGTGATGTCGAATCAGGCTTCGGGGCAATTTCCAACTTTTAGTTTAACGGTCTTCTGAATTTTGTTTCAATTGTCTTCTTCTTGACTTGGTTGGATGATGACGGTTGGTTGTGGGGTGAACATGCTAGTGCATCCGCGGAGAAAGCCTCCGAGCACAACGATGATAATGATGATGTAATACCAGGCGAAGGGGCCTCGGCTTGTAACAGATCGGGCAACTCGTTTTGCTTCAAGTCCGATGGCGGCGGGTCGGAATGGGGTTGTTGATTTGGCACAGTCGGGACAACGTGGACCAGCTGGGCCGATGATGACACAATCGGTGCAAACGGGATTATTGCATCGGCCGCAAGCGAGATTTGTGGCCACTTTGGGGTGGCGGTAACAGAACTCTGAATCTGTGGATGGGGCGGCTTGCTTAGCCTGATATTCCAGGAAATTGAGCCCGCATTTGGTACAGAAGCGCGCTTCTTGCTCGTTTTGCTTGCCGCATCGGGGACAGTTCATGGTTTTTTACTTTTCGGGCAATTTTATCTTGGCGATGACGGTGCTGCCCCGTCCTTTTTCATTGGCGACGGATTGGATTGTCCAGAGATCGGTGAGGTTGTCGCCATCGACGACGCTTCCACTGTAGTCGCCCCATGAACCACCTTCAGTGGGGGCTAGACCTTCGGCAAGGTTGATGATTTTGCGGAGGGTTCCAGCGGGGTCGCGACTAAGTCGGACGGCAGCGCGTCCGCTGATCCACATATTGGGGCCAGTTTCTTGGAATCCGACGAGAACGTCGTTTCGTTTGTTCACGGCGATAGAGGTTTGGATGTAGCTATTGGTGGCGTGGGCGATTTCTCCGGATTGGATTCGAGTGCCATCTAGCTTGAATTGGTGCCATTGGATTCCGGCTCGACCATTGATGTTTACAGTCTGGGAGAACCACAGCGAACCGGACTGGATGACAAGATTTTTGGGATTTCGGTCGCCGGAAGCTGTGGTTTTGTCGGTGTTCTTCATTGGGGAGGCTGGGGGCCAACCAAAGTTTTTGAACAGATGGGGTTTTTTGATGACCGATGCTACGTAGGGGGTTCCATTGGACGATTCGGAAACGCGGGTGATTTGAATTTCTTGGTCGGTGAGGTTGACAAAATAGAGGTCATCGGTTTTGTCTTGAGTGAAAACGGGGTGACCGAGGCTGCCTGAAAAGTGATAAACAGTGGCGGGCTTTCCGGATTTGACTTCCGCCATTTTGAGGATGAATGTCCGTTCGTTGCCGCCGGGGAAGGAGTAGCCCACCCATTTTCGGCTGTACCCAATGCCGCCGCCATCCACACCTTTCGGCGCGGGTACGGGATATGTGTTCCATGCTCCGGTAGGGTTTGCGGTTTCGGAAATTGAGATGTTGACGGGTTTGAGTTCTTCTTTGTCCCAAGGGTTCCAGAGGTCAAATCCAAATACTCGATTGTTGGGATCGAAAAAGAGTTTGGGGTCGATTCCGCCATTGAATTCCGATTGAGGGACACCTTGGACGAACCTGCCTGTTCTGTCGAAGATCATGAGACCGTGGTTGGTTGCTTCAAGGACATGGTTGCCGCCGACGGCGATTTGGGGGTCAACTTGGCGATTCCCGTCGGTTGATCCATCGAAAATGAGGTGTCCTAGGATGGTGCGCGGGTTTCCACCTTGTTTTCGGAGCTGGGCCTTACCACCTTTGTTGAATGTTTCGTTCCGGATTGGGGTGATGACTTCGATCCTAACAGGATTGATATTGGCTTGGGTGATGGCAATGGCGGCGATGATCACGGGGCGGAGTTTACTAGGTTGCTCAATGAAATCGGCACCCCAACGAGAGGTGCCGAATCTTGACTAGTCGGTTTATCTGGTTACGGCAGAATTTCGGGGTTTTGTTGTCCGCCGGATTTCTTTTCCTCGCCTTTCTTTTCTTCTTCGCCGGGTTTTTTGTAGCCGAGGTTCTTGCCTTTTTGTTCGGCGGGGATTCCTTTGCTCATCCATTCCGGCATAGGTTCGCCTTTGAGATAGTGGTCAAAGAACTGTCCGAGTCGAACAGAAAGGTCTTTGCGGTTCTTTCTTTTGATGAGGTTGTGATCTTCTTGGTTGTAGACAAGGAGCCAACAGGGTTTGTTGAGTCGCCAAAGGGCGGTGAAGTATTCGATGCCTTGGGTGTATGGAACCGCGCCATCTTGATCGTTGTGCATGATCAGTAGGGGTGTTTCGACTTTATCGGCAAAGAAGATCGGGCTGTTTTCCCAGTAGCGCATGGGGTATTCCCACATCGTTCCCCCGATTCGGCTCTGGCCTTGTTCGTACTGGAGTTGCCGGACAAGCCCGGATCCGTAGCGGATTCCGCCGTAGGCGCTGAACATGTTGCTGACGGGAGCTCCCGCTCCGGCGGCGGCGAACATTTTGGTTTCGGTGATGAGGTATGCAGTTTGGTAGCCGCCCCAGCTTTGACCCTGGATTCCGATTCGTTTGGGGTCAACATTGTGATTTTCGACGACGTGATTGACGCCACTCACAATGCACGACATGGCACTTTCGCCGGGGTATCCGGTTCGGTAGACGATGTCGGGAACGAAGACGAAGTAGCCGTTGCTGACGAACCAGGCGATGTTGACGGTGCTTGCGCTCGGGGCTGGCGTTTGGTACTGGTGGAGCGTGTCTGATTCCCGGTCATAGAAGTAGGTCACCATCGGGTAGTCCTTGAGGGGGTCTACGTTTTCTGGCTTGTACAGCTTGCCTTGGAGTTTGGCTCCATCGAGGGACGTCCATTCTACGAGTTGAACAGTCGGGTAGATATAGTCTCTTTGTTGAGGATTGGTTTCGCTGAAGACTTTTGCGTTGTCCAGCTTCGGCGAATTTGTGATGTAAACCTCGCGATAGTCGCTGACGGTTTCGCGTTGGAATCGGTAAACCTCGGCATCGCGAGCTTTGGCAAGTCCCCTGAACATTGCGTTTTCTTGAAGGAAAACTTCGGGTGCTTTCTTGCCATCAAGAGTTCCTATTGCAAACCCATCTACTTTCGTTTTGGGGTTGAAGGCAGTGAGGTAGGTTTCTTTGGACGGGTCGATGTATTCGGCTTCTGTGTCGAGGCTATTGTAGCGGAGGACGTTGTTGAACATTCGTCCGTAACCTTTTGTGACATTTACGCCTTTGTTGTTTGAAGTGAGATCAACCATCCAGATGTCAAACTGGTCGTAAATGAAGACTGTTTTGTCATCTTTGCCATAGCCAGCGGTGCCCCATGGTCCACCGCCGATGGGGACATCTTCAACGATGTCGTGGATCGGATACGGGATTCGATCGGTGAGGCTGAAAGAGGTGCCAGTATTGGGGTCAATGACCCGAGATTCTTTCGTGATGAAGTCAAATGAATTGATCCAGCGACCGGTTGGGCTAAATGAGAACCCGCCCAGAACGTTGCTGCCGAGCAAGGTTTTTTCGCCTGTTTCGAGATTGACTTTATAGAAGTCTTCGGGGGCTACACCAGCTCCAGTGAATTTCTCTACAGAGTAGATGCCCCATTTTCCTTCTCCAGTGGAAGGAAGGGTGACGCTTTCCATTTCTGGCGATTCAATCTGAGTGATCTTCTTCGATTTGAATTCGTAAAATGCGTCGTAAGTGAGGGATCGGCGGCGAGCGGCTCCGAGGAGTTGTTGGGGTTGCAATTCGATATCTGTGTAGCTCCAAACATCGAGATCAGGTGTAGTTTCGGGGTCGGGTTTCTTTTCTTCTTCGGCGGGTGGGATTGGAGCAGTGGTGAAGAGGAGCCGTTGCTCATTTTCTGACCATCGGACGCTGCTGCCTCGGGGGATTTGCCATCCTTCAGGGATACCGTTGCCACTCTGAGCAATTTTTTGGAGGCCCTTGCCGTCAGTGTTGACGACGTGGATGGAATGATTGGGATTTTTCGATCGGTAGTCGTCGATGTCGGAGAGGAAGGCGATTCGCGATTCGTCTTCGGTGAGGCTCATTGTTCGGTACTGTGCGAGGCCTTCAACGAGGGTGGTTGTTTTTTCGGTTTTGAGATCGAGGACGAACAGACCGTGTCCGGTGAGGGTTTCGGGCGTAGCTTGATAGAAAAATTTGGTCCCGGCTTTGTTCCATTGTTGGAGGCCGACGTTGGCGAGTTTGATTTCCTTACCGGTACTCAGTTGGTGGAGGACAACTTCATTGCCGCTTCCGTGCCCGGTCATTTTCTTTTCTTCCTTCTTCTCTTCTTGTTTTGCGGGTTCTTTTTCTTGAGAATCGGTTAGAGGTGGCTTCTCCTCTTTCTTTTCTTCTTCTTTGATGGGTGGTTCAGCGCGGTAGAGAATCCAGTCAGTTGCTTCGGTGGCCATTGAGAAGCTGGTGATGCGCTCCATGATGTTGGCTTGACCAGTTTGCAGGTTGAGAATCAGGAGTTTGTTCTTTGGGCGTTTGTCGGCGGGGACTTTCTTGTCGGTTGCTTCTTTGTTTTCTTCGCGCGAGGGGGTGAGGGTGGCGATGAAGAATTTGTTGTCGTCGGTAAAGCGGTTGGCGGCGACGTTATCGTACTTGAACGTTTTGGTACCGTCGGTGGATTTGACTTCAATAAAGTTATTACCTTCCTGGGGAGAGATGGTATAGCTCAGCCATTGCCCGTTGTTAGAGAGGGTGATACCGCCGATGGCCTTCCACGAGTCATAGACATCGTGGGTGAGCGGCTTTTTTTGTCCGATTGCAGGGACGGTGAGAATGGCGGCGAGGGCGAAGACGAGGATTTTTGATTGCGCTTTGATCATGGGTGTGATACCAGTGATTTGAGTTCACGGGCGATGTTACCCACGGGGGACGATGAATTGTTCCGGATATTTCCCGTCTTGAATTTAACATTCACTTAACCTGACTTGGTAGCAAATTTATTGCTCACTTAACATTCTTAACATATGTTTGTAGGGTCATGAAGCGTGCGTTTACCCTCATTGAACTCCTGGTGGTCATTGCGATCATCGCGATTTTGGCGGCGATTTTGTTCCCGGTTTTTGCCCAAGCGAAGGCGGCGGCAAAGCAGACGGCTAACCTTTCCAACTTGAAGCAGATTGGAACGGCGGCGCAGATTTATGCGGCGGACTACGACGATCAGATTCCGGTTGATCCTGGTTTTGATTTTTGCCCAAGCGACCCGACTTTGGGAGTTGGCGATATTGATCGTTGGGGGAACTACTATTGGCCGTTCTTGTTCCAGCCTTACACCAAACAAAAAGCTTCAGAAATTCGTGGTCCGAAAGGATTTTTCTGGTCGCCTTTGGCTCCGGGCGGCAACCCAAGTGAATTGAGTGGCGACCGAGCGGCTTGTATTTGGCCGCAGCCGGCTCAGAGCTGGGGACTCGAATGTTCTGAGTTTGACGGGGGTGCCTGTGACTCAATTAAGTTCTGGAGCAGCTATGCATGGAACGAGCATATTGGTGACTGGCAAGGAACGGGTGCGGGAAGTTTGACGGGTTGGGAAGCTCCAGCGGAGTCGTTCTTGTTGCTGGAAGGTACCGACACAGAAATTGAGGGTGATGAGCTTGATGAGCTTTACTCACGAACTCAGGATTGCACGGCGACTTATCCGGATCCTGATAATGCTGACCCGACTGGTGGTGGCCACAGCGGTGGAACCACGATTGCTTATCTTGACAGTCATGCTAAGTGGCGCAAGACCAGTTGGGGCGTCGATGGACAGTGCGGTGTGTTCAATGGTGACATTCCGTTCTTTACCTTCCCACCATCAACCACTGGTGGCAACAGCGTCCGAGTTAAGGGTTGGACGCCGATCTTTAACAATTAATTCTTGTTGAGTTCGACCCCGGAGCCTGGTCTCCGGGGTCTTTATTTGTGTTAGGGGCCGATGGATTTGCGGGCGAAGTCACCAGCGATGGGGAGGAGATACCATTGGCCTTCGTTGGCTTTGATTCCGGCAATGATTTGGAGAATTAGAGCACCGATCCCGAGGATGGGGAGGAGAATCCATGTCAATCCACAGGTGAAGATTCCGGCGATGCCAAGCACAAGCGCTCCGACGAAGAGAACGCCTTGGAATACGAGAGCTTGAAGAGAATGGAAACCGATGAATCGGGATTGATCTTTCTTGGTGAGATAGAGAACCAGGGGAACGATGAACCCCAGTCCAGATACGAGGGACACAACGGCACCTCCGATGTGAGCGATCATGGCCATTTGTTTTTCTTCTGATGTCGGATCCATATTCTTTTCGGTGTTCCTTACGTTACAAGAGTTTACTTGGATTCGGGATTGTTGGGACTATTTGTGACAGAATTTTACAGATGGCAAAAGGTAATGCGGTGTGGGTGAGGGGAGCTGAGAGGGGGTTTGATTTAAGCAAGGTTGAGACCACGGCTCCGCATGGTCTCGAAAAGGAGGCGATTCGTGTGGAGACCGAGAAGTTGGGGGCGCGAATGGAAGAGTTGTTTGATTTGATGTTTTTTGCCGGAAAACATTCTCTGCTCTTGGTTTTGCAGGGGATGGACACGGCGGGGAAGGACGGGACGATTCGGCATTTGCTTCGGTTTAGCCATGCTCAGAGTTGCCATGTTGAGAGCTTTAAGGTACCGACGAGCGAGGAGTTGGCCCACGATTTCTTGTGGCGATGCCATGCGAAGACTCCGGGGAAGGGGGAAATCTGTATTTTCAATCGATCGCATTATGAGGATGTGGGAGTTGTCAGGGTTCACGACATTGTTCCGGAATCGGTGTGGCGAAAGCGGTATGACCACATTAACAATTTTGAGGAGTTGCTTGTGGATTCGGGGACGCTGGTGTTGAAGGTGTTTTTGCACATTAGCCCAGATGAGCAAAAGGATCGATTGATGGAGCGGGAGGCTGACCCGAATGCGGCTTGGAAATTGAGTGCGGGGGATTGGAAGGAGCGTGAGTTTTGGGATGAATACCAGGCGGCTTATTCGGAAGCGATTGGGCGATGTGCGACGAAGGACGCACCGTGGCTGGTTGTGCCAGCGGACAAAAAGTGGTGGCGAAATCATTTGGTGACAGAAGCGGTTGTGAACTTGTTGGAGCCTTTTGAAGCTGACTGGCGGGCAAAATTGGAATCGATCGGAGAGAAGGCAAAGGCCGAGTTGGCGGAGTATCGGGCAGGGTTGGAATCGTAGTCAGGACCGATGAATTGAAGCGGTAATCTTGGGCGACGATGAAGTTGCACGAGTATCAGTCCAAAGATTTGCTTGCGAAGTATGGGGTTGCGGTTCCGGGCGGAAAAGTTGCGGAGAATGCGAGCGAAGCGAAGGCGATTGCAGATGAATTCGGGGGCAAAGTAGTTGTTAAAGCTCAGGTTTTGATGGGTGGTCGGGGGAAAGCGGGCGGGGTCAAACTTTTTGGAGACTCGGATTCGGCGGCAACGTTTACGCAGGAGTTAATTGGTAAGCGGTTGGTGAGTATACAGAATCCGGATGGGATGGTGGTTGATAAGGTTTTGGTGGGTGAGTTGGTTGATATTGCGGAAGAGTATTACTTGTCCGTTTTGCTTGACCGAGCGGAGCAGAAGCTCGTCGTGATGATTTCTAAAGAGGGGGGAGTTGAGATCGAAACGGTTGCGGAAGAGACACCGGAGGCAATTGTTCGATTGCATGTTGATCCGGCTTGGGGGGTCGATGATTTTGAGGTGCGAGATGCAGTCCAACGGGCAAAAATTCCGGCTCCAGCTCAGCGGCAAATGGTTGCGATGATTAAGGGTTTGGTTCAGGTTTATCTTAAGGAAGACGCCGACATGATCGAAATCAACCCGGTCGCTTGGACTCCTGACGGCAAACTTCTGGCGGCCGATGCGAAAGTGAGCATTGATGAGAATGCGTTGTACCGTCACCCTGAATACAACGAAACGAAAGACGATGGGGCTGAGCATGAAATTGACGCTGAGGCGAGCAAACTGGGCATTGCTTATGTGAATTTGGGCGGAGATATTGGGATTATGGGGAACGGCGCAGGGCTAGTGATGTGTTCACTTGATGAAGTGAACCGGGCGGGTGGTCGTCCGGCGAACTTTTTGGATGTTGGGGGCGGAGCAAATGCTGAGCGAGTGAAAACCTGTGTCGGTTTGGTGCTCATGGATGAAAATGTTAAGGGATTGCTGATCAATATTTTTGGAGGTATTACACGTTGCGATGAGGTGGCCCGAGGATTGCTTTCGGCCTTTGCAGAAATGAACGTGACGATTCCGGTTGTGGCGCGGATTGAAGGGACGGCAGCGGCAGAAGGTTTGGCGATTTTGGAAGGGTCGCAGATTGTTGGGGCGAAATCTATGCAGGAAGCGGCAGCGAAAGTTGTTGAGTTAGCGTACGCTTAATTGATTGAAAAAAAATGACTCCTCAATTTGGGTTGAGGAGTCATTTTTTTCGGGGATTAGCTGATTCCGGCACCTTGGAAAGCGACGCCTCCGGATGGGACATTGACTTTTTTATTGAGCCGGAGAAGCCCGGAAATGTAGATTTTGACAGTGATTTCTTGGAAGACGGTATCTGTATTTTGGAAGTAGATTCGGTAGGGGGTTTTGTCGTGGCTGAGCTCGAAATTGAATTCTTCTTGGGTGCTTGTCGAAGAGAAGGTACACCAGGTCGTCGCGGTTTTGGTGCAAGGATTGGGTTCGCTGGCAAAGTCGAGTCCACCCCGAGTCATGGTTGTGGTGACGGGTTGGCTCGCGGTTTTCTCGATGATGAGAACAGCATTTTGCGGGGTGAATGCGCCTCCGCTCGTTGATCCGCCACACGCCACGAGGGAGAGTGTGCTGAGGGCGAGGATAGGAGCAATGAGTTTCATGATTCGTTTGGTGTGGGCAATTGTTGCGCCGATTATGTTCAATGTGAACTAGATTAGGGAATTTTACGGGGCTTCTTTTTGGCGTTTTTGGCGGCGGCCCGGTCGGCGGCTTGCAGGGAGAGGGAGATCCATTCGATCAGTTTGATGGGATCTTGCCAATCTTTGGTAGGAATGGAGAAGTAGGACATGGCCATTGGTTTTTCACCGCCGTCCCAGATGAATGGGCCTTGCCCCGCGGATTCAAAGTGGTGGCGATTGGCGTCATCCACCTTGAAATAAACTTGGTCGATTGCGAAAAGGGCGTACATTGGTCCGCCTTCCGAATAAAAGCCGTAGCCGCCGAACATGGCGCGGGCGGTGGTCGGGAACTGAGCGTCTAAGAGTTCGAGGAAGCGCTCGGCGGTGGGGTCTTTGATTCGTGGTTTTCTAGGTGGAGTTGCTTGGTTGTCGTTCGGCATAGATCTGCTGGAAAGGATGCCATATTTTGAGAATCGTTACTTTGAATTTGGCGGGATGTTGAGCTATGGAAGTCGAAATGGTGTGTTGGATTTTCTCGAATTGGAGAATTGTACTTTTGGTCAGCGAATTTATTTAACTAAAAGATAAGACCGTAAATCTAGAATTAATTTAGAGTCAGCCTGTGGAGTCGGGCTTCTAACCTCCTTGATACGATTTTGCGATTGGACGTCTAGGCGGATGTGAATCTCTGGGGCAACGTTCTTAACACTTACTGAAACAGCTGTTCTCACCAGAGGGATTGATGCGAGGTTCGAACCGATCAATCGAGCAGGTAAGTATGAACGTGCTCGACTGATCGGAAGGGATGATTTACTTTCGCTTGCGTCGGATGACGGCGGCGGCGATTGCGCCGACGGCGAAGAGGCTGATTGGCTCAGGAACGGCTTCTGCACCAATCAAGTCTTGGAACCTGTCCCCATTTGGGCCATGATTTGTTGCTTCGTACACTTGAAGGAAGAGTGCTTCTGGCCCGGCAGTCGCTGATTGGGCGAGATAGTGCGCAGTTTGAGTTGCGATTGCCGAAGAGGTTCCGGTGGCTTTAAAGTTACCGACGGCCAGTCCATCAGCACCATCGGTAACGATGTCCCACAAAGCAAGTTGGAACGCAGCGGCTTCGACAGAGTTGTTCACCCCTGTCCACTCGTGAGAGAACAGGTTTGCGATCAATGTTCCGCTTGAAACTGAACCGACACCGATGATGTTGGCGTTGTAGTTGTATCCGGCTTGGTTGCCGTGATCAAGATCAATGCAGTAGAGATTGATTGGGGATGCTCCATCGACGGACACGCTTTGCGCACCGGCGTAAACGTTTCGGTTTTGGCCGTTGTAGTTGATCGTGACGACTTCATGGAGGCCAGGGGCCATTCCATTGATGGTGAGGTTGACAGCTTGGGCGCTCGCGATGAGGCCGCACGCCAAAAGCGATGTGGTGACTATTTTGTTCATTTATTGCTCCTCCCCGAGTTGTCATCCAGCGATGACACAGCTTCGGTTGGAGATAGTATGGTCAAATTGCGTTAAGCAATGGTGAAGTCCCAATGAAGTCCAGTACTTTTACTGAGGGCTAGGTTAAAAAATGAAGATAATTGGAGCCACTTAGTGGAATCGAAATGGATCTAGCTGCTTTAGTGCTGAATGAGGGAGTTTGTTGATTTAGCGAGGGTTGCCCGTCTGCATTTTGAGTTCTTAATCAAGTGCTTAAATAAAAGTAGATTTGTAATGGCGTTGTAATGATGGGTTTGGTAGCCTCATTACATGAAGAAGGTTTATTGGTCGGCGGTTGTTGTTGTAATGATTGCGGGATGCGGTGGGAGTGGCGGCTCGAATTCAAGTGCCAATGCCCTTCCCGAAAATGTCATTTTGTTCTCGGACTTTGATGGAACTGGAACCCTCTTTGCGATTGATTCAGACGGTCAGGACAGAACGTCTGTCCTTGATTTTGGAGCAGCGAATGTCAGTATTTCTCCTTCACGAACCAGCATTGTTTACGAGATCAACGATCCTACTGCGACCAATAATCGAAGACGGATATATCTTGCTTCAAATGATGGAACTGGTATTCGAAAAGTTTCCGTTGAAGATGGAATTGACGATTCTCAGGCTTCTTTTAGCCCGAGTGGGAATCGAATTTTTGTAGCGCGCGGGCTTGATGATCTGAACAACCGAAAAATTGTGAGCATGGATTTGGACGGATCGGATGTTGTTCAGCACACTTTTCCGGGGGCGGGTTTGCCCAATGACTTGCCAAATTTCTTCAGTCCAAGTCAACATCCTTCATCGAACAGGATTCTTTATGCCAGAACTGAGCAGACTTCGGGACAAACTGTAGTTGCGACTTCTGACTTTAGTGGTGAGAATGAGCAGGTTCTCACACCTGCGGGATGTAGCGATCCTGTTTGGTCGCCTGATGGCACCAAAATAGCCTATTCAGATGCGATCACGACGAACTACAAAGTAGTTGTTATGAATGCTAACGGTACGGGAAAAGTGACCATTTTGAATGGCCCGAATCGATATTCTGGTCTGACCTGGTCGCCGGACGGAGCAAAGCTTGCATTTAGCGTGGTTCCGATTGCCCCAAACTCGCGAAACGAAATTTTCGTAGTGAATGCCGATGGATCGGGGCTTGCGCAAATTACAACTGGCTCTCCAGTGGGGGCATTTCGACCGAGGTGGTCAAGTTACTGAGTTGTCTTACATAGTTTAGAATCGAAGCGGAAAGTATCCCCACTTTCCGCTGCTGTCTATAATTCTTTCGATCGTCAGTCTCCAAATGAGAACGATTTGGGGCTGAATAGTTGCTCAATCGCCAAGAATCGCTCCTTATGATCAAAATGCGTTTTTCTGGAGCCACTTAGTGGAATCGAACCTCTGACCTGCTGTTTACGAAACAGCTGCTCTACCGCTGAGCTAAAGTGGCCCTTTAGCGGGGATATTATGGAAGATGTTCGGGGGTTGGGGTCAAGACTGGAGGAAAATCGGGGACTTGGGGCCGATTCTGGCGGTTCATTTGCGCCATTGCGCCCGTATAATGAATCAAAGGAACAAACCAATGGCGGACACTTTTCCAATTCGACGAGTTGACCACGTGCGGCACTATGTGAACAACGCGCGTCAGTCAGCATTTTTCTATCAGCACACGTTTGGATTTTCAATCACGGGGTATCGAGGACTGGAAACTGGTTCGAGCGATCTTGTCGATTATGTTTTGGAGCAGAATAACATCCGGCTTGTTTTCACTGCTCCGCTCCGGCCCGGTTTGCCGATGTCGGACATGATTTCGCGGCACGGAGACTTTGTTCGCGATATTGCTTTTGAAGTCGACGATGTGGATTGGGCGTTTAATGAGGCCGTGAAGCGGGGGGCTTCAGCAGAGCTTGAGCCTTATTGGATGGAAGACGACCACGGCAAAGTGCGCCATGCAGCGATCAAGACTTACGGAAACGTTCTGCACAGCTTGATCAACCGGGACAAGTACACGGGTCACTTTTTGCCGGGGTTCATTGAGAAGAACGAGCCGGGTGATCCGATCGGGCTTTTGGAAGTTGACCATTGCGTGGGGAACGTCGAGCTTGGGAAGATGAACGAGTGGGTGAAGTGGTACGAGGATGTTCTCGGCTTCAAGAATTTGATCAGCTTTGACGACCAGGATATTTCCACTGAATACACCTCTTTGATGAGCAAAGTGATGGCGAGCGGGAATGGTCGGGTGAAGTTCCCGATCAATGAGCCGGCTCCAGGCAAAAAGAAGAGCCAGATTGACGAGTATTTGGAGTTCTTTGGGGGGCCGGGAGTTCAACACGTGGCCATGCTCACGGACGACATTGTTCATACAGTGAGTCGGTTGCGGGCGCGCGGGGTTCCGTTCCTGAGTGTTCCGCGGACTTATTACGATGAGCTTGAGGCGCGAGTTGGTCAGATTGATGAGGACATTGAGGTGCTCGCGGATCTTGGGATTTTGGTTGACCGGGATGATGAGGGGTATTTGCTCCAAATCTTCACCAAGCCGATCACGGATCGCCCGACGTTGTTCTATGAGATCATTCACCGGAAGGGGGCGCAGAGCTTTGGCAAGGGCAACTTTAAGGCGTTGTTTGAGTCGATTGAGCGGGAACAGGCGTTGCGCGGGACTTTGTAGAGTTAGTGGGGAGGGATTAACCCCTCCCCATTTCCCTCGCTTCCGCGAGGGCAGGCATTGGGGAGGGTGAGGCGAATGCGATTTTTCGTCGCTCTTGATCTTGGGTCTACTCAGCTAGTGCGTGCGTTTCTACCCTCTACCTCACCCCCTTAGTCCCCCTCTCCGTTTCAATGGAGAGGGGGAAAGCATAATCAGGTTTGTGGCGTTATCGGAGTTGGCGGAAGAGAGTTTTGGGGCGGTTGAGGGGTTGCTCGCGGAGACGGGGGCGGGGGGAGTAGAGTGTATTCAGCGTAGCAGTTCGATGGCGGTTTCGGTTCCTGGGGGGTTGGAAGTCCGGGTTTTTGACGAAGGGGAGGATGTGATGGTGAGTTGTGAGCGGTGGCACACACATTGCGAGGATGCGGAAGAAACAGCTTGGTGCGTTCGGTGGTTGATGTCGCCGTTTTCGCGGATTGTGCACGAGTTTAAGGGGGCAATTTTGGCGGCGGTTTGGGTGGAGCGGTATTCGGCGGTAGGTTGGGAGGGGTTTGAGCCAGTTTATTTTTTGAACCCGGAGTATCCGCCAGAATGGGAGCTTGAGCCGGGGCAGCGATGGTTTCGCCGGATTTATCATCAGGCGGCGGTTCCGTTTGCGGTGGATTTGGGGGTGGTTTTGCCGGGGGTGGAATTAGTGGATGGATTGCCGGTCGGGTGGCGCGGGGATGCTTTTACGATTGAGGTTGAAGAGTCGATGGGGTTGGCTTTGTTTGAGGAGTGAGCGACTTACATATTTCTGGTAGAGATTTTGCCCCCTCCTAAGTCCTCTCCCGAAGGGGGAGGGTGGTCGAACATTTCTCCAAAATTTCGTTTCTCAAAAACTCCTGTTGTTGTTACTTCGCATCGCTCTTTATTTTGACATTTATCTGGCAACAATTAGACCCCCTCCAAATTCCCCTGTACAAGCCAGGGACAGGCTCTCCCCATCAGGGGAGTTAGGCGACAAAGTGAACTCTCAAGAATTGGGGTTGAAAGTTAAAATTTCTCCCCACCACTAGCCCCTCCCCATCAGTGGAGGGATGAAACGAGGTGAATTGGTAATTCGGGCAACCCTAGGGCGCGTAACAATGAGTTCCTTATTCCGATAGCCACCCTTTTCGGGCGGCATTAGCGACGATTTGTTGAATGAGTTCGAAGATGGCAGATGAGCCTTCGGCGACGTGGGAATTTTTATCGAGGACTTGGGCGGCGGTGAGTTGGTGTTCGACCCAGGTTCCGCCTTGATTGTTCTGGTTCATGATGAAGGCCATGAGGCGATCCACGGCGTGGGCGAATTTTGCTTCGGGGGTTTCGCGGGCTTCAAATTCTTGCCACAGGGCAAGGAATTCTTGAGCTTGATCAATAGGAAGGTGGCTGAGGATGCGTTTTGTGGCGTCGAGTTCTCGGGCGGGGAGGTCAGGATCTTGGTCTTTGGCGTAATGGAAGACGTCGCCGCATTCGATTTCGGGGAGATCGTGGATCGAGAGCATTTTGATCACCCTGAGGAGATCTATTGGTTCAGCGGAGTGGGGGGCGAGAACGGTGGCGGCGAGGATGACTTGCCATGAGTGTTCGGCGGAGTTCTCTTTGCGGGTGAGGCCGATTGGGGAGGTTTGACGCTCGACGGTTTTGAGGGCATCGGCGGCGGTGAGAAAGGAGATTTGTTGGTTGATCATGGTGACTGCTTGGTTCCGGACGGGGCGATGATCTGGACTTGATCCGCGGGACAGATGCAGGCTTTGAAGTGGTTTTGAGATTTCATACGGAAGGTGAGTCCTTCTTGCGAAACGGTGGTTGGAGAGCCTTCGAGGCATTGGATGATGCACGATAGACACTCGCCTTTGCGACATGAGTAGCCGACGGGGATTTTGTGGCGGAGGAGGACGTCGAGGACAGTGTCTCCAGGTTGTGGGGTGAGCGTGATCGATTCTCCAGAGCGGGAAAGGTAGTGCATTTATTGGTTTTGAAGCCAGTCGGCAAAAGCGCGGAGAACTTGGCCACGGTGGGAGATGGCGTGTTTTTGCTCGGCAGTGAGGTCGGCCATAGTGCAGTTCATATCGGGGAGCCAGAAAATTGGATCGTAGCCGAATCCGCCCTTGCCGGAGGGAGTTTGAGCGATTCGTCCGGGGCAGATAGCGGAGAAGTGCTCGGTGGGGAGTCCGGGTCGGGCGAGGGCAATGTGGCAGTTAAACCGGGCTCCGCGTTGGGCTTCTGGGGTGTCTTTGAGGTGGTTCAGAATGATCGCCATTTTTTCAGGGAAGGGGGTTTCTTCACCAGCGAATCGTTTGGAGTAGATGCCGAGTTCGCCGGGTAGGGCGTCAATTTCGATTCCAGCGTCATCGGCGAGGCACCATTCCCCAGTGGCTTGGGTGGCAGATTCGGCTTTTATGGCGGCGTTTTCGGCGTAAGTTGTTCCGGTTTCTTCTGGTTCTGGAGCGTTGGGGTAGTCGGCAAGCGTTTTGATCGTAAGATCGGGAAATTGAGATTGGAGGATGGTGACCATTTCGCCGGCTTTTTTGGGGTTATGGGTGGCGATGACGAGGGTTGCGGGCATTGGATTATTATGATTGAGAGTTACGATCAACCCCGCCCTGCCCTCCCCAATCTTGGGGAGGGAATTGCTTCGCAGAGAATAAAGAATGTTAAACCCTAGACTATTAAATGGGTCCATGGAATTTGTTGATGATTTGAGTTGCGTGTTCGTGAAATGTAGAAGACTGAATGAAAATACGTGCCTCAAAAATTGGTTGGGGGCAAGCGTTTAGCTTGCCCCGATGAGCTCACAGTCTAATTCTGGTCGGTTTGAATGATTGCGCTGATGTCTCTTGCAGTATTCGACCAGTTTCCGGACTGCTTTTTCGGATGTGGGGTCAAGCGCAACGTCGCTGGTCATTGCCAATGCGAGCAGTGCGAATGCCTCATCTTCCGAGAGCTCCAACCGATCATGATTGCTCATCCTTGTTGTAGCTCCTGTAGAGATTTGACTCTCTACATTGAATTATGACGGATTTTCAGATTTTTTGTTCCAGAGTCTTACGGGGGTTTTGTTAAAAATTTGTTAACGAGTTAGGCGAGCGGCGATCCAGTCACCCTCGTGAATATGGTCGATGAGAGTGAAGCCGCATGCGGTGGCTTTGGCGAGAACGTCTGGCCAATTGGTTTCGATGATCCCGCTGATTATCCACGTTCCGCCGGGACGGACTCGTCGGGCAGCTTCATGGGCAATGCCAATGAGGGCGGCGGAGATGATGTTGCTGAGCACGAGGTCGTACGTTTGCCCGGAGGGAAGGGGATCGAATCCTGCTCCAAGAAAGGTGTTGCCAATTACGTTATTTCGAGCGAAGTTTTCGGTGGTGCTGCGGATGCAGAGGGGGTCTGTGTCGACACAATCGAGAGATTTTGCACCGATGAGGGCGGCACCGACGGCGAGGATCCCACTGCCGCAGCCTATGTCGGCGACCTCTTTTCCTTGTGCGCCTGCTCGTTCCAGAAGTTCGAGACATCCCCGAGTTGTGGGGTGATCGCCGGTTCCAAATGCTTGCCCTGGGTCAAGGGTGATGGTGATGTCGCCCGGTTGGGGTTCAAATTCTGACCAACTGGGGACGACCATGAAGTGATTGCCGATGCGGCGGGGTACGAAAAATTGCTTCCAAGCTTCGGACCAGTCCACTTCAGGCACTTGGGAGTGGGTGACCTTGATTGCGCCGGCGGATTCTAAAGCTTGAATCAGCGGTTCAAGATTGGATAGGGCATCGGGTGAGAGGTAGCCGCTGAGAGTTGGGGGCTTGTCGGTTTGGACGGTGCCAGCAATCCCATGCTCCTCAAAAATATCATCCCATGAAGACCAGTCGAGGGGGGAAGCGCTGAGCTCCGCTTTGACTTCAATCCATTCGCTCATTTTCGCTTGAATATTTTCTCGAAGATGTTGGCGGGTTTGCCGGGGCCGTTGGGGATCGGTTCGCCGCGAAGTTCGGCGTATTCCTTGAGAAGTTTGGATTCTCCCTCGGATGTTTTCTTGGGGATTGTGATTTTGGCTTCGACGAGAAGGTCGCCGCGATTTCCGCCGCCGAGACGGGGGAGTCCCTCGCCTTTGATGCGGAAGGTGTCGCCGGGTTGGGTTCCAGGTTCAATTGTAAGTTCGAGGGTTTGGGTGAGTCCTTCGATTTCAATGCTGTCGCCGATGGCGGCTTGTGCGAATGTGATTTCAACTTCCGTTTCCAGCATTCGGCCCTCGCGTATGAAACGCTTATCTTCGGCGACGTGGGTGACGACGTAGAGGTCCCCAGGTAGCCCGCCTCGGACTCCGTCGGAGCCTTTCCCTTGGACGCGAAGGGTTTGTCCTCCTTCGATTCCAGCCGGGATGGTGACGAATAACTCTTCTTGTTTGGGGGTGACGCCTTCGCCGCGGCAAGTGCCACAGGGGTTGTCGATTTGGATGCCTTCGCCCCGGCATTTGGGGCATGGAGTTTGAGTGCGGATGCTGCCGATCATAGTTTGGCGGACTTGAGTTACCGCCCCCATTCCATTGCAGGTTTCACAAGCTTTTGGTTTTGACTTGTCGGCGGTTCCCATTCCGTCGCAGGTTTCACACCGGGCAGCTCGACGGAAGGTGACTTTCTTCTCAACGCCTTCTAGAACTTCGATGAGGGTGACTACGGCTTCGGCACGGAGGTCATCGCCGTCGCGGCGTCCTCCGGATGCACGTTGAGGTCCACCGCCTTGTGAGCCGAAGAAGGCCTCGAAGAGATCACCAAATCCCGCTCCACCTTGGAAGAAGTCTCCGGGGTTACCTTGGAATCCGCCTTGATCATCAACGGAACCGAATCGGTCGAATTGAGCTTTCTTTTCGGGGTCGGAGAGGATGGCGTAGGCGGTGGAGAGTTCTTTGAACTTTTCTTCCGCTTCAGGATTATTGGGATTGACGTCCGGGTGATACTGCCGCGCGAGTTTGCGATAGGCAGATTTGATTTCGTCGGGGCTCGCGTCGCGAGAAACCCCTAATGCGGCGTAGGGGTCGGGAGTTGCCATGTTGACTTAGTCTTCTTTATCCTCTTCGTTTCCGGCTTCTTCTTCTGACGCTAGATCGTCGAGGGAAATTTCAGGTGTATCATCGTCGGCGACAACGGCGGCTTCGTCATCTTCGGGTTCGTCTTCGACGACGACTTCTTCCTCTTCATCATCGGCGAGAAGGGTTTTTAGTGAATCGTCAAGTTCGATTTCATCCTCGTCGTCTTCGTCTTCGTCGTCAAAACCGAGGTCACCAAGGCCGAGAAGATCGTCATCGTCGTCTTCATCGCTTTCGTCGTCAACTCCGGGAAGGAGGAGTCCCACATCGTCGAGACCGAGCTCATCCAAAGCACTGTAGTCTTCATCAAGTTCGGCGGCTTGAGCGTCGGAGCCAAGAATAGGCTTGATTTTGCCTTGTGCGATTTCTTCGAGTGCGATGCTCAGGGGGTGATTCGTATCGATGCGAACAAGTGGAGGAGCCCCTTCTTTAATTTGTTTTGCGCGCTTTGCGGCGAGGTTAGTGAGAACAAACTTGCCGTATTCAACTTCATTAAGGATATCTGGGGCAGGAAAAATCTTCTCGTTTGCACTCATGGGGAACGCAATATCTTACCACTGAGGGCTGGCATGGGGTTGCCGGAGTCCTAGTGACTTTTTGGTGGATTGTTAAGGACCTGTCAAGACGGTGGATTTTGGATGATCGGAGTGGGATTTTGAGCGATAGAATGGAGGCATGGCAGACGAAAAGCAAATGCATTACGACAGTGACGAAGTGGTGCGATCTGATGATGGGGTGGGGGTTGATTTTGCGCGGATCGTCGAGGGTCGAATCGGACGTCGGGGTTTGTTGCAGGGGGGGATCGTGGCGGCATTTGCGGCATCACCGCTTGGAAAGGCGTTTTCGACGGTTGGCGGCTCGGCAAAGGTTGCGCCCGAGGGGTTAGATTTTGTGGGGATTGCTCCGAGTACGGGCAGCGAGATTGTGGTTTCAGCAGGCTATAAAAGTGAAATTCTAATTAGCTGGGGGGACGATTTTGGTCAGCGCGGGTCGGCGGTTCCGGTTGCGGAAATGACGGCAGACAAGCAGAAGACGGCATTTGGTTACAACAACGATTTTGTCGGCTTCTTGCCTCTCCCATTTGGTTCGGAGAGTTCCGACCACGGCCTTTTAGGTGTGAACCATGAGTATATCAATCCAGAACTGATGTTTAACGTTGGGGATGATGTTCAAAAGGTGACCTGCGAGCAGGTAGATGTGAGCATGGAAGCCGTTGGGTTTTCAGTGGTTGAAGTGAAGCGGGAAAATGGCAAATGGAGCTATGTGCCGGGGAGTAAGTTTAATGCTCGATATACGGCGAATTCGGAGATGGTTGTCTCGGGTCCGGCGGAAGGAGATGCTCGGATGCGAACTTCAAAGCACAAGAATGGCTTGACTTGCACAGGGACATTCTCGAATTGTTCGGCTGGGAAGACGCCATGGGGGACGGTTTTGAGTGCAGAAGAGAATTTCCAGTCGATGTTTGGGCGAGCAGCTTATACAAGTGATAAGGACAAACGTTCGGCCAAGCGGTACGGAATCGCGTCAGGTCAGAGTGAATACGGTTGGGAAAATCATTACGACCGTTTTGACGTGAGTAAGGAACCGAACGAGCCGTATCACTTTGGCTGGGTAGTTGAAGTTGATCCATTTGATCCGGATTGGGCTCCCCGAAAGCGAACGGCACTCGGGCGATTCCGCCACGAGGCGGCAACAACTCACGTCACCTCAGACGGTCGGGTGGTGATGTATTCCGGATGTGACTCGCGGTTTGAATATGTTTATAAATTTGTGAGTCGGGATAAGTTTGATCCAACCGACCGGATCAAAAATCGGGATTTGATGGATCATGGAACGCTTTATGTTGCCAAGTACAACGAAGACGGAACAGGTGAATGGTTGCCGATGGTTTATGGCACCGGTCCGTTAACGAAAGAAAATGGGTTTGAGTCGCAGGCGGATGTTGTGATTGATGCGCGGATTGCGGGTGATTTGCTGGGTGCGACCAAGATGGATCGTCCGGAGGATATTGAGGTTAATCCGGTGAACGAGCGCGTTTATGTTGCTTGTACGAACAATTCGGATCGTGGCAAGGAAGGCAAAGAAGGCGCAAACAAGATGAATCCGCGAAATGAAAACCGCCATGGACATATCGTGGAAATGGTTGAAGGGAGCGGACGAGATCATGCGGCGACAACCTTCACCTGGGAGTTGTTCCTCGTGTGCGGAAATCCGGAAGACGAAGCGACCTACTACGCTGGTTATCCGAAAGAGAAGGTGAGTCCGATCAGTTGCCCTGACAATATCTGCTTTGACCGGTTTGGGAATCTCTGGATTGCCACGGACGGAATGGAGTCATCCATGAAACTTCGGGATGGATTCTTTGCGGTACCGACGGATGGACCGGATCGAGGGAATTTGAAGCAATTTATGGCGAGTGTTCCGGGTTCGGAAGTGTGCGGGCCGGAATTTACGCCAGATGGCACGACGGCGTTCCTGGCGATTCAGCACCCAAGCGAAGGACTTCTGTGGGGTGAGTGGGATGAAAGCTGGCCTGAAGCAGGCAAGCCACCCAAGCCAAGCATCATTGCAATCCAGGCTTTGAATGGAGCACCGATTGGTTCGGCCGAGGCCAACGCAGTCAGCCGTCGCGATGCACTTTCCGGGTTGCTGGGCAGGTAGGATTCGGATTCTATGGCGACCCATAAAGTGACGGTTCCGGGCGTGGGATCATTTGACGTGGAAGGCGGGACGAAACTCGTCAATGCTTTGGAAGCAAACGGCGTTGATGTAAGTCATCGGTGTGGCGGATTGGCCCGCTGCACGACTTGTCGGGTGGAATTTCACTCTGACGAACCTGAGATGGGTCAGGCTGAGCACGACTCCCTTGAAGAGGATGGCGTATTGGGTCAATTTCGCTTGAGTTGTCAGGTGCGAGTTGATCGGGACATGGATGTTACGCCATTGATGCGGGCAAGCGAGCAAGGTTGGGAGCCTGGCCCTTCGGTTGAGGCATAGGGAAGGTATAAACCGCTTGCCATGGCAAAGTTGCTCGCCGAAGATTTGATTCGAGACGTTCCGGATTTTCCAAAGCCTGGAATTGTCTTTAAGGATATTCATCCTGTTCTGCAGGTTCCGCAGGCTTTTCGTGAAGTATGCGATTTGATGATGGAAGATGCAAAGTCGAAGGGGGCAGAAGTCATTGTTGGGATTGAAAGTCGGGGTTTTATCTTTGGGGTGCCGATTGCGTTGGGTTTGGATTTGCCGTTTGCTTTGACCAGAAAGATCGGGAAGTTGCCGTACGATAAGATTACGGAAGAGTACGACCTTGAGTACGGCTCGGCGACAATTGAAATGCATGTTGATGCAATTGCTCCGGGTCAGAGGGTTTATGTGGTTGATGATCTGCTTGCAACCGGCGGGACAGCGGAAGCGGCGGCAAAGTTGATCGAACGATTGAATGGGACGGTCTGCGGCTTTGGATTCATGGTGGAACTTGGATTCTTGGCAGGACGTCAGAGACTTGAGCAGTATGAGATTTGCAGCTTGATCAATTATTGAGCTGAGGAGAAAATGAGATGAAAAAAGCAGTTTTGATGGGCGTGGTGTTGGTGAGTGCATTGGCGGTTGCGGTTGAAGCGATGACCGTTGACAAGATGTTGAAAGACCAGGATGCGCTGGATGGCAAAGAAGTGACGGTTACAGGGGTTGTGAGTGACTACCGACAACGTGAATCCCGAGCAGGTAATCCTTATGTGAACTTTAAGCTCAAGGGTGAAAACAAGATCGCAAATGTTTACTTGCGAGGAAGCCTGGAAGGGGACAAAGCGCCAAAGAACGGAGATACCGTCGAGGTGATGGGGATCTATCGCAAAGAGAAGAAAGTGAATGATTCATTCACCGTTAAGGATGAAGTTGACGCCTCGCCAGTTGAGAAGAAGAAGTTCGGTGTGAAGATTACGAAGCGGGGTGAGTGATCTTGCCAAATCGGGCCACCTCTTTCTTTGAGAGAGGTGGCTTTTTTGTTAATCATCGAGATCGATGCCGCCAGTTTCGCCGAAGGTGAGGCCGAGGGCTTTGAGTCCGCGACCATGGGGTCCAGCCCATTCGGTGGGATACGGTTTTGCACCCATTTGGGCATGCCACACAAATCGGGAGAGGTTATCCATCTCGGTTTCGGTTTGAACTTCACGTTGTCGGAGATCAATTTTGCTGACTTTGGCAAAGTAGGTGAGAGCGGTGGAGTTCAGAGTTGCGGTTGAATTGAACTCGTCAAGTGGTTGTTTAGGGGTGATAGCAGCGTAGGGGGCAAGATTCGGCGTTTGGTTAAAGCATGCGTCCATGAGGGGGGCGGCGGCGTCATTTTGATTCATGGGCTGGATGCCAAAGATGCGATTGATTGTTTTGAGCACGGAAGTTTGGTTATAGAAGTTGCTGACGAGTCCCCGGTTTCGTGAATATGGGCTCACGACGAGGCATACGGAGCGATGTCCGTCTATGTGGTCGGTTCCGGCTTGGGGATCATCTTCGTTGATGAAGATTGCGGTTTGAGGCCAGAATTTTGACTTGCTAATTGCTTCGACCAGGCGACCAACGGCGAGGTCATTGTCGGCCATGTGGGCGGCGGGAGTAACGGCACCGCCAGCGTGGTCTTGAGGCAAGTAGATGATGGTGAAGTTAGGGAAATCGCCGGACTTTTCGAATTCCTTAAACTCTTTGAGGAATCTGTCCATGCGGAGGACGTCCGGGATGTTCATGTTCCAACCGGGATAGTCAGGAGAGGAATACCGGCGGAGATTGGCGATGCCGATGTTGTTGGTGAATTCGAGAGGTTCGCCAGCAACGTATTTCTCCCAAATTTGACGTCCGTTCATGGCAGGTTTGGGCTCGGAGTAGCTCATTTCGCCATAGTTTCGGAACGAGAGTCCGGCGGCGAGGACACCGTCCCAGATGAATCCAGAACTGCTGTAGGTGATGGGATCATCGCCAAAGGTGTAGCTTCGGGTGAACCCGCCAAAGGCACGGTTGAGATAGGGGGTGAGGTTGCCTTCAGTTGCCCAGGAATGACCGTCCGCGCTGAGTACACCATTGCAGTAGTAGTTGTCGAGCTGAACGAATTGTTGAGCAAGAGCTCGGTGGTTGGGGATATGGTCGTCGGTGAAGATATTGAGTTTGGGCTCGCCTTTGCCTTTGGGAAGATTGCCGAAGTATTGGTCGTACGTTCGATTTTCTTTGATGACATAGACGACGTGTTTGATGAGACTGGGCTCGCCAAGTTTGGCGGGGATGGGGACGGGTTTGGCGGATGTGCTTTGGGAACGTTCGAGTTCCGTGAGGATTCGGGATTCGCGGGTTAGCTCGGCGGCGAGCTTGGTGTATTCGGGCAGTTTTTTATCGTCCAGGGTGAGTTTTATGAGGGTTCCGCTCTTCTCGTGGGAGTTGTAGGCGGGTTTTGATTCACCGTTTACAGGTCGGGCTCCGATGCCCTTGTTATTGAGCGTGAACAGGGTCTGGTTTTGAACAAGAACGGCGGAGGGGTACCAGTCGGTAGGAATTTGGCCGAGAAGTTTTTTTGATTTGAGATCGAAAATTGCGACGGCGTTGTTCCCAGCGTTTGCGACATAAAGACGATTTGACTTGGCATCTACGGCAAGGGCGTTGGGCATTGATCCAAACGGGAGTCGTGGATCGGGTTTTGATTCAAATTCTCCTTGCTTTTTGTTTATCTTGAGATTGATGAAGGTGATCGTGTCGTTGTTGGCTTCGGCGACGTAGGCGATTTCAGACGTTGGGTCTATCGCGATAGCTCCGGGCTGGAGACCGGTGGCAATCTGGGCGATCGGTTTTCCGGAGTTGCGATTAAGAATTGAAACGGATCCTTGGGCGGCGACACCGCGTTCGTCAATTTCGGTTTCGGTACCAGCACTGGGCGCAGTTCGAACCTCATTCTTGGGAATCGGGCCGCCCTGCTCGGAAACGATGAGGCTATCTTTGTGAATGGCGATTGAGTAGGGGGCAATTCCCACTGGCGTTTGCCAAATGGTTTGGCCGGTGGTTGAGTCGAGAGCGACGACTGAATTGCTGATACTCAGGGCGATATACGCACGGGTGCCTTCAAGATTGAACATGATTCCGCACGGGAAGGAATTTGCCGATTTGGGTGGTTTTGGAAGGGTGATTTCCCGAGTCTTCGTTGGTTTTGTGGGGTCGGCGATTGAGAAAATCTGAACTGCGTTTTGGGCGTTCGTAACCCAGATTTCTTTCGTCTTCGGGTTTTCGGCGATTCCGATGAGGGACGCTCCGCCGGGGAGTGATGCGGAACCAAGGAATTTGTTGGTACTGGGATCAACCGTTCGGATGGAGTTGAAATCCTTGATGACGATGGTTTTGCCATCGGCAGTGAGAAGCATATCGACAGGGCGCCCGGGCATTTCGAGGCGATCACCCGGAGATTCGAGGCGATGTCCGGTGGGGATGACGTTGGGATTGGTGCCTACCCGGTCGGTTGGAGTGCACGCAGAGAGGACGAGAAAGGCAAGTACGATGAGGCTGGCGTGCTTCATGAAATTGACTATAGCTGAGACTAAAATTGAAAAGCCCGGGTGACGTCCCGGGCTTAACATTTTGTTGACCTGCTTGGTCAGTTTGCGCTTGGTTTATTCACCATGACTTCGCGCTTTATTTCGTGGCGGGTTAAGACTCCATCGCGAGAAGTGGCGCAGACAAACATGGAGCCAGGTTCACCTTCCATAAGACGCATCATTCGTCGGAATGGGGTGTTGGAGATGAGCTCACCGTTGATCGAGACTAGAAAGTCGCCGGGTTTGATTCCGGCTTTTTCGGCGGGGCTTCCGGGAAGGACACGACCGACTCGCATTCGAGATGAGCGGTCATCCCAGAACGCAAAGAATCCAGGTTCACCAGTTTCCGGTGATCCGACTTCGTTGGTGAAGTTTTCGAGCATGACGAGTCTTCGCTCCATGTCGATTGTGATATTAAAGTTTTTGAGGAATCCAAATCCGACGGTGCCATCGCTATCGGCATCGGAGGCGGGACGGTCTATGATATTCCAAACGCCTCGTGGAACATCGTAGCCGTAGATGTTCATGTCTTTCAGTTCGATGTCCCAGCTATCCACGGCTCCGGAGGCGACAAACGACTGCTTCATGAAGTTAGGTTTTACGCCGACTTTCCAGAGACCAATGCGTTCAAGACTGTCTTTGTGGGTGGTGCTGTAGAATGCGTTGCCGGTGTCGAGGCTCAAGTAGAGTTTGCCGCCATTGGGGGCTTTCACAAGTAGTTTGATGGCGTTGTTGCCAATTGGGAGCATCTTGAGAACGGTCTTGCCGGGTTGCCCTTTGAACTTGTTGATGTCATAGCTATCCGGGAAGAATTTGAATTTGGATTCTTGGAAGTTGATTTGGGTCACGCGGTGAGCAATGACTTCGAGACCCATGATTCCATCGCAGTGCGTACCGTAGTTGAGAGAGTAATTCTCGTCGGGCATTTGTACGACTTGCATATCTTGAGGCTTCATGTCAATTTCGCCCATTTTGAGGGAGGTGATTTTGACCGTAGGTGCTTGGAAGACTCCGACGAAGTCTTGGAGATTCATAAATCCGGTTGGCTTTCCAACATTGACGCTTTGGTTAAGAACGTAGGCTCCGGAGAATCCGGTATCGAACATCGCACTGACATTACGACCGTTGACTTGGCTGTCTACGACGATGGCATCTTCCATGATTTTGAACGGCCACTCTGAAGTCGCTTGGGGAGCGGTGGCGGTCGTGGCGATAATGAATGGGAGGGCGGCTACGGCGAGATTGACCATATTGATGAGTTCCTATTTTACTTAAACGCGTGAGTTGGAAGTTTGTTCCCATGCGAACTTGATGCCAGTTAGGCGGGTTAAGTCAGGGGTGCTCCGGTACAATCACGGGGGCATGAGCTTGGTTGTGAGCACGGTTGCATTAGCGCTAGGGATGGTGGGCTTACAAGGCTCAACATTGCCACCGATTGTGCCTATGCCGACCGAGTATGTGCGGAAGACTGGGCAGTTCGAGATTCTGCCCTCGACGGTGATTGTGGCGGATAACCGGGAGCTTGGGGAAGCGGATCGGTTGGCCAGAATGCTCCGCAAGTCAACCGGCTATCCGTTGCCGATCCGTCCGACTAAGCCTGTTAAGGACTATATCGAGTTTGACTTAAAGCCGGAAATGAAATGGCTGGGAGAGGAGGGGTATCGGGTGAGTGTGCGATCGGATTATGTGACAATCCGTTCGTTTGGGATTCCAGGTTTATTTTATGGGGCGCAAAGTTTTCGGCAGATGCTTCCGAAAGAAATTGAGTCGGATGAAGCGGTTTTTCAGGATTGGATTGCGCCAGCGGCGGAAATATCGGATGCGCCCCGGTTTCAATGGCGCGGAATGCACTTGGATGTTTCAAGGCATTTTTTTGGGGTGGATGAAGTCAAGAAATTTATCGACTTGCTTGCGTTGTACAAGTTCAATCGGTTTCATTGGCATTTGGTGGATGACGGGGGTTGGCGGATTGAGATTAAGGGTCATCCTGATCTGACGAGGGTGGGAGCATGGCGGATTGGGGATGGGCGGGGTTGGGATCATTCTCAGCTATTTTTTAATCAGAACGACGGGGTTTATCAGGTTTACGGTGGCTATTACACACAAGACCAAGTGAGGGAAGTAGTTGAATATGCATCTTTGCGACACATTACGGTAGTGCCAGAGATTGAGATGCCTGGGCATTCACTTCCTTCGCTTTGGGTACGGAGGGATCTAGCGTGTGATGAGGCAAGTGTTAACCGAATATTGCCGCAAATTAAAACGCAGTTTGTGAACACTTATTGCCCGGGAAAAGAGGCGACTTACAAATTTTTGACCGAGGTTTTGGATGAGGTGGTGGAGCTTTTTCCAGGGGATTATGTTCACATTGGGGGGGACGAGGTGGACAAGCGGACTTGGACGACGTGCTCGGACTGTTTGGCCATGCGGGAGCGACAACGACTCGATGGGAATGAGGAACTCTATGGTTACTTTATGCGCAGGATGGCAAGCTATTTGAAGTCAAAAGACAAGACGGCGGTGGCGTGGGACGAGGTTTTGGAAGGGGGATTGCCAGGGAATACGGTGGTGATGAGTTGGCGAGGGGATGCGGGGGCGAAGGCGGCGATCCAAGCGGGGGCTCAGGCAGTGATGGCACCTCAACAGCTCACATACTTTGACCATTCTTACCAAGCGACACCGATGCAGGAAGTGTATGGATTTGATCCGGTTCCGAAGGGGGTGACAGCGGAGCAAGCAGCTTTAATCAAAGGAGGGCAAGGGCAGGTTTGGACGGAGCGGCTGGAGCAGTGGGGGGATGTAGAGCAGGCGGTGTTTCCGAGGATGTTGGCGTTGAGTGAATCGCTCTGGAGCGATCTCAAGGCCAAGAACTGGGCTCGGTTTGAGGCGGGGGTTCAGCAACAGATCGCGCGGCTTGATCAGCTTGAAGTTCAGAGTCATGTACCGGAGCCAGAGTTTGACTATTACTTTGTAGCGTTTCGTGATTCGGTGACGCTGAACCCGCCGAAAGCTCCGCCGGGGATGTCGGTGAAACGGACGCGTGATGGGTCAGTTCCGCGAGCGACAAGCGAGGACTATGTCCGCCCTTTCGTAATGACCGAATCGGGGGAGATCAGCGTGGCATTCATGCGAGCCAATGGGGCGATGGGGAAACCAGTTTCGGTCAGGTTTTTGCGGGTGGAGGAGCCAGATGGGCGGTTGGAATCGGGGTTGTGGGCGGATTGGTATTCTGGGCGTTTTCGCGACGTCGATGGTTTTTCGGGCAGCGTGGAGCGGACAGACGTTCCGACTTGGGCGAACCAATGGCGGTTCTTGGGTGACCCGTTTGGGGTGCGGTTCCACGGGGTGTTGGCGATTCCGGCGGACGGAGTTTATACATTTTATTTGCGTAGTGATGACGGAAGCCGTTTGAGGATTGGAGGGCGGGACTTGATTGATTTGACGCAGGTGGGGGGGACAGGATCGGGGGCGATTCAGGTTCGGCTCGTGAAGGGTCGGTATCCGTTTGAGCTGCTTTATTTTAATGCAGGAGGGAGCCGGGAGTTGCTTTGGGAAGTGGAGGCGGCGGGGTTCCGGCGGCGGAGCGTTCCGACGGAGTGGCTGTTTCGGGGGGAGTGAAGGTAAAGATCGAGCCCTCTCCTCGATTGATTCAAATTATGGCTAACTATTTGTGGAGGTAAAGGATGGTTGCATGGGTACCCTTCTTGTACATCCTCATGACAAAAAACGTAGTCCCTTGGATTTTGGGTGGTTTGGTAGTTGCTCTTACTGCCCAGGGGGGATGTGCTTCTCGGTTAGCTAAGGCGGGAGCAGTGGGTGGGCTTGGAGACGGATCGGTGATCGCTAAGCGTGAGGTTTATAAGCAAATTGGCAGCACTCAGCTTCCAATGAGTATTTACTCGCCTCGCGGAGATTTGGACAAGAATGGTCGCCCAGCAATAATCTTCTTTTTTGGAGGAGGGTGGAGTAGCGGTACGCCTGCCCAATTTGAAGCGCAGGCTCGTTATTTTGCGAGTCGGGGAATGATTGCGATGACAGCGGACTATCGTGTCCGTTCACGTCATAAATCTCAAGTTATTGATTCAGTGTCAGATGCTCGATCGGCGGTTCGGTGGGTCAGAATCCATGCTTCCCGATTAGGAGTTGATCCACAACGGATTGCAGCTTCGGGCGGATCGGCAGGTGGTCACTTGGCGGCATCAACTGCTTTTATCAGAGAATTTGACGACCCTCGCGAAGACACCAAGACGTCTGCAGAGCCGAATGCGCTTGTTTTATTCAATCCGGCCCTGATGCTTGCTCCACACGAGGGATCTAATTTTAGAAATCTGCGGGGGGTGCCGGAACGGGAGTTTTTGGGTGCAGATCCGGAGCGAATTTCGCCCGTGCATCATATCAAAGCGGGTGGACCGCCGACAATTATTTTTCACGGCAGTATGGATCAAACAGTTCCAATTGAAACGGCCCGGTTTTTTTCGGATCGGATGAAATCTTTGGGGAATTCTTGCCTGCTGGTGGAGTTTCAGGGACAGGGGCATGGATTTTTCAATCAGGAAAAGTATTTAAGGGAGACTTTGGAGAAATCGGATAATTTTCTTAAAAGACTAGGTTGGCTTCAGTTGAACGAGCAGTATACACGTTGTGTTATTTGCCAGGAAGAGGGCGTTATCGTCGCTAGTCTGACGGGGTGGCTCGGAGTTTTCGGCGGGTGAAAAGAGTTGTTGCGATGCCGGCGACGAGGGCAAGGGCGGAGCCGAGGGTGACCATCGAGACTGTTTCATTGATTGTTTTGAGCTGGAGGGGGTAGATGTTATTGGCCTTAAGGTAGTTCTCGTCGAGAAGCTTTGTCCCGTCTTCTAAAGTGTCGGGGAGAATGGCTTTGGGGTCATCAATGATGAAGGCTTGGGGGGAACCGATTTTGGTGCCGAGATCGCCGAATAACTTGGCTTCTTCGGTTTGTTCGATGCGTTGGTAGACAACGGCGCGCTTGGCGTAGTCTGCTCGGATGACCTGGGCGGCGATGAGGGCAATGACGGCAACGGCGGCGACGGTAATTCCGAGAATGTTGAGGATTTTCATATCATTTCCAGGTTGAAAATGCTCCCCGGGGTACGAGCCGGGGAGCGTTTTCTGATGATTAGCCCTTGCTTTGACCGTAGACAGTCACGCTGATGGTGACGGAGTTGCTGACTTTGCCTTTGGCGGGGGCAGGAATTTTGATTCCGAAGTCGCTGAGGTTGACGTTGAATTTGGATTTGACTTGGAGGACGTCGCCTTTGAACCCTGCGCTCTTGGTGGTAGCGCTTTCTTTGAGGTGCTTGACTTCGACATTGGTTTTGATCGTCTTGGTGACACCGTGCATGGTGAATTTCCCCGTGACGGAAAAGGTGTTGCCTTTGACGAACTTGACGGTTGTTGCTTCAAACGTGATGGTTTTGAACTTTGCGGTGTCGAGCCAGTTCGGGCTGCGCATGTGCTCGTCGCGGAGGTCGATTCCGGTGTTGATGCTGGCGGCATCGATGACGATTTTGCCGGAGCCAGTGCGCTTGGCGGGGTCGAATTTGAGGTTACCGGTGACTTTGTCGGTGCGCCCGGTGAAGGTTTCGAGGTCAGTAGCGGATTCGACTTGGGCGATTTGTTGAGTTTGGTTTCCGGCTCCGATTTTGAAATCAATAGGAGCGGCGTTTGCGGCGCCAAAAGCGGCGAGGGTGAAGAGGGTTGCGACGATTTTGTTGAGATGTTTCATGGTCTTGTTCTAGTTGTGTCCCAGAAGGAACTTCCTTTATCGAAACGCTACGTTTTGAAAAGTAGTTCCGTGGTCCTGTTGTGATTTTTTGAAACCGGTTTTTGGTCAAAAAAGGTTCCGGAGGGGATTAGGGCTTTGGGATTTATTGGTTTGTTAACTTGCGAAATTGGTAGGGTAGAGGGGTGAAGCGCGGATTTACGTTGATTGAGCTTTTGGTGGTGATCGCGATTATTGCGATTTTGGCGGCGATTTTGTTCCCGGTTTTTGCTCAGGCGAAGCAGTCGGCGAAGCGTTCGGCTTGCTTGAGCAATTTGCGGCAGATTGCTATTGGGAACGAGCTTTATGTGAATGACTATGATGATTTGATGCCGTGGGTGCCGGATGCTGAGTTGCAGTTGACTCCGGCGGTGCGGGCGGATGGGCGGAAGTATGCGGTGGTGGGGAGCTTTATGCCGCTGTGGGATCCTTATTTGAAGAACGTTCAGATTTTCCATTCGCCGGCATTGGGAACAGCGCGGCTATCGGGTTGGCAGAGCTACTTTGAGGCTCCATGGCGGGCGAATGGGGTTGATGATTGGAATCGAGGGAAGACACATTACATTAGTGATCTATTTGCGGAGTTGAATCCGGCTTCGTCGCGGTTCACTCGGGGTCGGAGTGCTTTGAGCGTGGCAGATGCAAAGGGTCTGAGCGTGAGCGAACAGGAGTGGTTGATGACACCGTTCTATGAAGCGGGGTGGTGGAACTATTCCCATACGCTTTGGTCGGTTGGGGGTTCGGAGCCGCCGGTGGGGGGATGGAGTGCGCACGTGGGTGGTCGGAACCAGATTTACTTTGATATGCACGCCAAGTGGATTAAGAAAGACATTCGTTGAGTCTGAGGCGGTAGAGTTGAGGGGTGAATTCTGGTGGCCGTCGGCTCTCAAAATCGGCATATAAAGATGGGGTGAAGTGTCCGAAGCGGTTGTGGCTTCGGTGGAATCAGCCTGAATTGGGGGTCGTGGACGAGGCGATGCTGGCGCGGGCGGAGATTGGCCAGAAGATCGGGATATTGGCAAGGGGTTTGAATCCGGGGGGGGGTGAGGTTCCTGGTGATTCATTGAGTGAGCGGTTGGAGAATACGGCCCGGATGATGAGGGAGGGGCATCGGGTGCTTTATGAAGCGGCGTTTGCGATTGATGGTTTGTTTGCCCAGGTAGATATCCTGTTTCGTATTGGAGAGACATGGGGTTTCCGCGAAGTGAAGTCGGCGAAAACGGTCAACGACAATCATGTCAAGGATGCGATTTTTCAGTACCACGTTTTAAATAGGTCGGGGCTTTCGATTGAGCGAGTGGAGTTAATTTTTGTCGCGCAGGAGACGCCGATGATTGAGGGGTCTCGGGTTCAGGATTTGTTTGTTCCGCTGGATGTGACGGATATTTGCCGGAGGGAGTCATCCGAGCTGCCGGAGGCGGTGAATGAGCTGCTGGCGGTTGTTGAGAGTGGGGAAGCGGAGAAGATTCGGGCGGGGCGTCATTGTGAGGCGACTTGTCCTTACCTTGCTCACTGTTTTGGGGACTTGGCGGATGATGACTTGCTGTTCGCGCCGAGTTTGGACAAGCGGAAGTATCAGGCGTTGGTTGACAGAGGGATTCATCGGATGAGTGAGGTTCCAGCGGATGAGGAGCTGAGCAACAAGGCGGAGTTTGTGCGGCGGGCTTTGGGGTCGGGCCGAGTTCCTTGGGTTGCACCGGATTTGGGTCGGCGGCTTGCGGCGGTTAAGTATCCGGCAGTGTTTTTGGACTTTGAGACAGCGTCACCGCTGTTTCCGGTGAATCCGGGAATGAAGGGCGGGGAACTCGTGGTGTTTCAGTTTTCGGCTCATGTTTTGAGCGAGCCGGGGGGAGACGTTGGCCATTTTGAGTTTGTCGATTTGGATTCGGATGATCCGCATTTGGGGTTGGTCGAGGCGTTGACACCGGTTTTATCGGGGGCCGGGAGTGTGATCCATTACTCAGCGTTTGAGAAGCGGTGTTTGACCCGGTTGGTGGGGGCGGGGATACCGGGGGCGCAGGAGTTGTTGCAGAAGTTTTTGGCATCGAGCGTGGACATGGAGGATTTCTTTAAAGATGGGGTCTATCATCCGAAGTTCCGGGGGAAGAGTTCGATTAAGGTGGTGCTACCGGTGATGGTTCCGGGGCTGGATTATTCGGATTTACAGGTGAAGAACGGCGGGATGGCGGAGATGAGTTATGTGGCGGCGCGGAGTGGGGAGTTGGTCGGGGCGGATTTGGCGGCGCGGCGGGAGGCGCTGCTCCGGTATTGCGAGCGGGATACTTTTGCGATGGTGAAGCTGTTTGAAGTGCTTGTGGGGTTGGTTTAAGTTAGTGGTCGTGATTATCTTCGGGGGTAAGGCCGATGACAATTCGGAACTTAGCCTCCAGGTCGCCGGTTGGAGAGTTAATCATCGGAGTAAAGGCAGCTTGGACGAGCTTTTGGGATTCCGAATTGCCCGCTGATCGGAGGACGCCGTCGCGGGCGTTGCCCGGGTCATCCTGGACATGGATTTGAGATGTGAGGATGACTTGTTCTTTATGAATGACGCGGAAGTGGATGTGAGGAGCACGTCCGGGGTAGGGGACAGGTTTGACGGTGCGGAATTTGTAGGCACCGGATGAGTCGGTCTCGAATTTTCCGAAACCTTGGAAGTTTTTGTCGGCTTGTGATTTATTGGCGGATCCGGAATGGAGGTAGACCCCATTGCCATCTACTTGCCAGATTTCGATGATGGCGTTTTTGATGGGTGCACCGGAACGGTCAAGGATTTCTCCGCTGAGGTGGGTGACTCGGCCAATGGCGGGGGTGGTTGAATTTTTGATGAGAACCAGGTCGTTGTCTTGATCGAGAGGGAGTTTGTTGGGATAGAAGGGGCCTTCGGTGAGATAGGGTGTGACCTGGAGGAGGTCTTGATAGGTGCCGAATTCAATGAGGCGGTGGAGTTCTTCTGGGAAGAGAGTGGCGGCGGTGCCAGCGGCGAGAGCTTGGAAGAGTTCGCGGCGGGTTGGGGTTCGGGTGAAGAAATCCATGGTCTAGTTTACGACAGATGTTATGAGCTTTGAATGAGAAAATGAGAGTCTATCTGCAACTAGCACTCCTTGGGCCCCCTTACAGTTCATTTGCAAGGGGGCTTTTTTTCACAATTAGTAGTGGAGATGGGTTTCGTCGACTTTGCCTCGGAACACCCAATAGATCGCGGCCGTATAGGCCAGAACGAATGGGACACCAATGATGGCAATTGTCATCATAACGGTGAGGCTTGGAATCGAACTGGCTGAATTGAGCGTTGTCAGGCTGTATTCAGGATTCGGGAAGCTCGGGAGAAGATTTGGGAACATCCCAATGCCAACCAAAGCGAGATTTGCGACTATGCTGAAGCAACTACTCAGGAACGCTAAGAAGTCGCGGCCGTGGTGGAGTTCACGCGGAACGTTGGCAAGAGCGAGGACATTCAGTACCGGAAGAATGAATAGGATGGGCATTGCTTGGAGCTTGGCGACCATTTGGGGTGCCCACAAGAACATCGCTCCGGTCAGAACGGCGTAGCTTACAAAGTAGAAGATCATTGTTCCCTTGAGCCATCCTCTGACTTGATCTCGCAGTTCGCCACTCGTTTTGAGAGCGAGGTAGATCGCTCCGTGGAGCATGAACATTGCGAGGGTTGTCACTCCAACAATGATTGGAAATGGTCGGCTCAGGAGGGTCCAGAACGTTCCAGCGTATTCTCCTTCGACATCTAGGGGGACGCCGATTATGACGTTACCGAGGGCGACGCCCATGAGAACGGGGAGGATAATGCTTGAAATACTGAACGCTTTATCCCAGAATCCGCGCCATTTTGTTGATTCTTCTTTTGATCGGAATTCAATTGCAACGGCCCGGAAGATGATTCCCATCAGGACGAGCATGAAAGCGGTGTAGAAGCCGCTGAATGCAGTTGCATAGACGGGAGGAAATGCCGCAAAGAGTGCACCACCGCCAACGAGGAGCCAGACTTCATTGCCGTCCCATACGGGGCCGATTGCATTGAGAATGACCCTGCGGTGGTGATCTTTCTTTGCGAAGAGATGTAGGGCTCCGGCTCCGAGGTCAAAGCCATCGAGGATCGCATATCCGGTGAGGAGGACTCCGATGAGAATGAACCATGCGGTGGCAAGGTCGAATGGGTAGTTGATCATGATTTTGCCTCTGTTGATTCGGGGGTGTTTACTTTTGCGCCAAAGAGCTTGAGCTTTTGACTTTCGAGGGGTTCTGGTTCGTCGTAGTCGGCATCTGGGCCGGCTTTGATTCGCTTGTCAAGCAAGTAGAAGAAGAGGAAGCCGAGCAGGATGTATAGGAAGATAAACATCGTGAGGGATCCAGCTATTTGTCCGGCGCTGACTACCTTTGAAGTTGATTCGCTGGTGCGAAGGAGTCGATAGACACTCCAAGGTTGGCGTCCGACTTCGGCGACCATCCATCCAAGCAGGTTCGCGATATGGGGTAGCACGGCGCTGACAATCATAACCTTCAGGAGGGTTGGCTTATTTTCAAGGGTTCCACGGAAGACGGAAATTGTTCCGACTAAGCTGAGTAACAGCAAGAACGTTCCGATTCCGACCATGATTCGGAATGATTGGAAAACCGGAGCTACTGGAGGTAAGTCTTCCTTTGCGAATGAATCAAGCCCTTGAACTTTCGTATCGGGATTTCCGTCAATGAGAACCGATCCCATGTTGGGAATCTTGATTCCTGTAGTTTCATTGGTCTGTGGGTTATACGATCCGAGGATCGTCAGATCGACGGGTTTTGTGGAGTCGTAGTGACCTTCAATTGTTGCGAACTTTTCGGGTTGGTTTTTCACGAGATGCTGAGTTGATGCATGTCCAACTAAGATCTGCGCTACAGAAGCGACGAGGGCAACGGACAGGGCGATTTTGAGTGATCGCCGGGCGAAATCGAGATGCTGCTTTTTGAGCATGTAATAGGCCGCAACCGAGATTGCAAAGAATGCGCCAGTGAGAAATGAAGCGAGGACGGTATGAGTAAATCTGTCCACGGTGCTGGGATTGAAGACCATGGCCCAAAAATCGGTAATACGGGCTACTTCACCGGTTGCTGTTTGCTCAAGCCGAAATCCAGCTGGCGTTTGTTGCCAACTATTGGCAACCAATATCCAAACGGCACTGAAAATCGAACCCATGAAGACCATGCACGTGCTGAAAAAGTGCATCTTAGGGCTGACTTTGTTCCAGCCAAAGACAAGAATGGCAAGGAATCCGCTTTCAAGGAAGAAAGCGAAGACGCCTTCGGCAGCGAGGGCGGATCCGAAGATGTCTCCAACATATCGGGAGTAGCGCGACCAATTGGTTCCGAATTGAAATTCCATTGGAATTCCTGTTGCAACTCCAACGGCAAAGGTCAGGGCAAAGACGAGAACCCAAAATCGCGTCATTTTGTGATATAGGGGGTCTTTGGTTTTGAGATAAAGTCCTTCCATGATCACGAGTAGGAGTCCGAGCCCAATGCTCATGGGAGGGAAGATGAAGTGGAATCCTGCGGTGACCGCAAATTGGATCCGGGCGAGTATTTCTGCACTCATTTGATAGCCTGCTTTGAGGCAAGAGAGGCTCCTCTTGCCTCGATGTATTCAGGGTACTGGGGCTTTTCACCATATATCAATGATGAAAAAAACGTCACGTATTACGGCTTTAATTTGTAGGGCTTTAGTGTTGATTCATTACTCTATAATAACTGGAAAAAAATGTCATGTTACTGAGTCTAAGCAAGAGAAAAAACCAAGAAGCCAGAATTCGTGATGATACACGATCTGGCTTCTTTTCAATTTGCTTTTGTTGACTATTTGAAAAAGTCCATGGATTCCAGTTTGCCCTTGAAGGATTGGAGGAATCTTCCGGCTTGGAGTCCGTCGACGAGGCGGTGGTCGTAGGTGAGCACTGCGTTCATGATTGATCGGACAGCGATCATTCCGTTAATGATCACGGGCTTTTGGACAATTCCGTAGACGCCAAGGATTCCGGCTTGGGGAGCGGAGATCATTGGCGTTCCAAGGATCGCACCGTAGCTTCCTGGATTGGTGAGGGTGAAGGTTGCACCTTGCACTTCATTGATGCTCAGAGTGTTACTTCTTGCCTTGCCGGCGATTTCGTCGAGGTCACGGGCGATTTGAACCAATGTTTTGCTATTGCAGTCTCGGATCGGAGGGACGATCAGTCCGCCTTCTCCATCTTTGCCAAGGCTGACGGCGATGCCGATGTGAGCGTTCTTATTCGTGATTACATTGCCATCTTGGAGGCTCGAGTTGAGCATCGGGAATTGTCCGAGGCATTCGGCTAGAGCCTTGATAAAGAAGGGTGTGTAGGTGAGTTTGACTCCGTGGCTTGCGACGAAAACGTCCTTGTTGATGGCTCGATATTCGACCAGCGGGGTTACGTCAATTTCGATGAGGGTGCTGACCACGGGGATTTGGGAACTGCGTTCCATGTGATCGGCGATGGCTTTGCGCATACCGACCAGCTTGGTGACTTCTTGATCCGGGCCAGCCGTGACGGGGGTTGGGGCCTTGAGTTCCGGTTTGGGTTCGGCTTTAGGTTGGGTGGTTGGAGCGGGGGTTGTGACCGCAGAGGGTGTCGGGGTGACGGTTGCGGTAATGGGTGCGGGCGTAGCACCGCGATTGGCGATGAAATTCTCGATGTCGGTTTTAGTTACGCGACCGCCCTGGCCGGATCCGGAAATTGTTTCGAGTTCGGCATCGGAGATATTGTTTTGTTTGGCGATGGCGCGTACCACCGGGGTGTAGAAGCGGCGTTCGCCGTCGGAGGACGCCGCGGGGGCAACTGGTTCTGGTTGAGCTAGTGCTTCGACTTGGGCTTCTGTAGGAGCGGTGGTTGCTTCTGCAGCAGGGGCGCTGCCGTTGAGCATGGCTTTGGCGGCGGCTTCATCTTCTTCGATGACGCCCATTTCGGCAAAGACTTCAACGAGCTCACCTTCGGGGATTGTGATTTTGACGAGGATTCCGGATGCGGGGGCACCGAGTTCGGTGTTGACCTTGTCGGTCATGATTTCTACTACGGGTTCGTCTTCTTTGACGAAGTCGCCAACTTGCTTGAGCCAGCGGCTGACAGTGCCTTCGTGGACGGACTCACCCAATTCCGGCATCAGAATCTCTACGGCCATAGGTTAATTATGGCTGATTTAGGTTCGGGCCTAGAGTCGGTTTTTTGATTTGGGATGCTAGTAATTTTGCGGGGAAAGGAGGAGTGGCTCGACGAATCGAGATGCTTGATGATCTGTGCGATCAAGGTATGCGGGCTGATGTAATCGAGAAAGTGAGTGGGCCAAGCAACTGATCCAAGATTCTTGACTCAATCAATTTAGTTAAGATGAGTATTATTTGAAGAGTGAAGCACCACGACGAATGGCATTTGGATCGGATTAAGGAGGAGTGTGGTGTGGTGGGATTTTATGTTCCAGGGGAGGAAGTTGCGCGGCTCGCGTTTTTTGGCCTTTTTGCCCTGCAGCATCGGGGCCAGGAATCGGCGGGGATTGCGGCGAGTGACGGGGGGAAGGTGCGGATGTTTAAGGATATGGGTTTGGTCAGTAAGATTTTTACGGAGCAGATTCTGGATGGTCTGCCGGGGCATGTAGCGGTCGGGCATACAAGGTATTCGACATCTGGGGGGAGTGAGCAGAGGAACGCTCAGCCGATTTTCTGTGTGACAGTTGTGGGGGAGATGGCGGTTGCACATAACGGAAATTTGACCAATTCGGCAGAACTTCATGCGGAGCTGCGAGCCGTAGGGCAGAAGTTTGAGACCGATGCCGATAGCGAGTTGATCGCGGTTTTGTTGATGAAGTACATGGAACTCGGCATTGACGAAGCGGTTCGGCGGACGATGGCGAAAATTGAGGGTGCTTACTCCGTGGCGGTTTGTATGGAAGACCGGTTGATTGGTTTTCGCGATCCGTTCGGGGTGAGGCCGCTGAGCTTGGGGCGGATTGGGGAAGGGTGGATGCTTGCGAGCGAGAGTTGTGCGTTTGACCCGGTTGCGGCGCGTTTTGAGCGGGATTTGATGCCAGGAGAAGTGGTTGTTGTTGATTCGACGGGGTTGCGGTCATTCTTAACCGATGGTTCAACCCGGGGGAATATGTGTTTGTTTGAATTTATTTACTTTGCTCGTCCGGACAGCGTGATGTACGGAACATCCCTCTACCAAGCTAGATTTCGCATGGGGTCGGCTCTGTGGGCGGAGCATCCGGTGGAGGCGGATTTGGTGGTTCCGGTTCCGGACAGCGGGATTCCAGCGGCAATTGGATTTGCGCAGGCGAGTGGGATTCCTTTTGGGGAAGGGATGATGAAGAGTCGCTATATTCATCGTACGTTCATTCAGCCGGATCAGCGGATGCGGGAGTTGGGGGTGCGGATGAAGCTATCACCGTTGCGCCAGAACATCGCGGGGAAGCGGATCGTTTTGGTGGATGATTCGATTGTGAGGGGGACAACTACAGATCAGATCGTGCGGATGATGCGGGAGAACGGGGCAAAGGAGGTTCATGTGCGGATTACGGCTCCGCCAATTGAACACCCGTGTTACTATGGGATTGATATGGCGAGTCGCGAACAGCTGATAGCGGCGAATAAGACAATTGAAGAAATTCGGGAGCATTTGGGGGCTGATTCTTTGGGGTATTTGAGCGTGGATGGGGCGATGGATGCGGTGGGGATTGGAGAGCGACGGTTCTGCAATGCGTGCTTCACGGGGAATTATCCGATTCAGGTTTCGTCGACGTTTGACCGAGATGGGATTGCGAAGGGGGTTGTTGGGGAGATGGCAACGGTGCGGAGTGGTCAGGGTTTGCTGGAAGTAGAGTAAGAGTGATCCAATCAAAGTGCCATCGGATTTAACTAGCATGGAAGAAAAGTTGCGAGATCAACCGCAACTCGAGGTTTTGGCATAAGATTCGCATATTGAGAAATCGTTGGTGTGAGGCCCCTCACCCGGAGTGATCTGGGTGGAGGGGCCAGTTTTTTTGAGACCTTAGTAGCGGTAGGTGTCGGGTTTATATGGGCCGGTGGTGTCTACACCGATGTACTCGGCTTGTTCGGGACGGAGGACGGTGAGTTCGGCGTCCAGTTTTTCGAGTTGGAGTCGGGCAACTTTTTCATCCAGGATTTTGGGGAGGACGTAAACGCCGGGGGCGTATTCGCCTTTGTTTTTCCAGAGTTCAATTTGGGCGATGACTTGGTTGGCGAAGCTCGAGGACATGACGTAACTGGGGTGTCCGGTTCCGCAACCGAGGTTGATGAGTCGGCCTTTTGCGAGGAGGATGATGCGCTTGCCGTCGGGGAAGATGACGTGATCGACCTGGGGTTTGATTTCTTCCCATTCGTAATTTTCCATTGAGGCAACGTCGATTTCATTATCGAAGTGGCCAATGTTGCAGACGATGGCATTGTTCTTCATCCGAACCAGGTGATCGTGGGTGATGACATGGTAATTGCCGGTGGCGGTGACGAAAATGTCGGCCTTGTCGGCAGCGTAATCCATGGTGACGACTTTGTAGCCTTCCATGGCGGCTTGGAGGGCGCAGATGGGATCAACTTCGGTGACCCAGACTTGAGCGCTGAGGGCGCGGAGGGCTTGTGCGGAGCCTTTGCCGACATCACCATAACCGCAAACGACGGCAGTCTTTCCGGCGATCATGACGTCCGTGGCGCGTTTGATGCCATCAACGAGGGATTCGCGGCAGCCGTAGAGGTTATCGAATTTGCTCTTGGTCACGCTGTCGTTGACGTTGAAGCAAGGGAAGGGAAGCTCGCCTTTCTTTTGGAGTTCGTAGAGGCGGTGGACTCCGGTGGTGGTTTCTTCGCTGACGCCTTGGATGTTGGCTTTGATTCGGCTGTAGAACGTGGGGTCTTCCTTGAGCTTTTTCCGGATGGAGTTGAAGAGGCAGACGGCTTCTTCGCTGGTGGGGTTATCGAGGACGGAGAGGTCGGATTCGGCCTTGGTGCCGAGGAGGATGAGCATTGTGGCATCGCCTCCGTCGTCGAGGATCATGTTGGGGGTTCCGCCGTCGTGCCATTCCATGATCTTGTGGGTGAAGTCCCAGTATTCGTCGAGATTTTCGCCTTTGAACGCGAAGACGGGGATGCCTTGTTCGGCGATAGCGGCGGCGGCTTGGTCTTGGGTCGAATAGATGTTGCAACTCGCCCACCGGACTTCGGCTCCGAGGGCGACGAGGGTTTCGATGAGAACGGCGGTTTGGATCGTCATATGGAGCGATCCGGCGATGCGGGCACCGGCGAGGGGTTTTTCGGCGGCGTACTCTTTGCGGATAGCCATGAGGCCGGGCATTTCGGTTTCGGCGATGCGGATTTCTTTGTGGCCCCATGCGGCGAGGGACAGGTCGGCAACGTGGTAATCGGTTTTGTTGTGGGTGACGGTGCTCATATGTGTTCCTAATGGAGTTTTGGTTGGATCGTTTGCCTTGTCCTAAAAGGAAAACGCTCGCAACCGGTTTTTTCGGGTTGCGAGCGCAGTTCTTGTCCCGGGTTTTTTCGGGGTGGTCGAGCCTGGTCTCTTTCGATCGCAGCGCTCCTCGACTTCTGAATGAGTTGTACCATTTTTTTGGCACTTCTTGTGGTCATCGAATGACACGGGTTAAAACCCGTGCCACACGCAAAGAATTGCTAGTTACTTTTGCCTTGGTCGAGGTGGACCATGGTGCCCATGAGGGTTTTTTCGGCGGAGCCGATGTCGCCGCGTTGGATCGCTTGCATCGCCATCGTGACTTCTTGGGCGTCGGCGGTTTTGCCTTGGGAGGTGAGGAGAGCCTGGGTTTTGGCGAGGTCGGCGAGGGCGGCATGGCTGGTGATGGCCTGGGTTTTGAGGCCCATGATGGTTTTTTCAACCACGCGGGAAGCGGCAGATATCTGCCAGGCGGCATCGACGCGGGGGTTGGGCTGGGCACCATAGCGGGTGGCATCGGCGGTGAATTCCATGACGAAATCCACGTCTACGACTTGGGTTCCGCCGGCGATTGATTCGTAGGTGAGTTTGCCGGAGGCGACGCGGTAATGCCCGAGCGGGTGGTTGTCGAATTCAAAATCGGCGACGACTTCGATCATTGCGCCTTTTTCGATGTCGGCGAGGTTAACGGAGATTTCGCGTTCACCGAGAGGGCCGGAATAGCCGGTGACGCCTTTGATGCTGACCCAGCGGGCGGCTTTGAGGTCGAACTTGAGGTTGACCCCGGTGGTGCTGACCATTTTGCTGAATTCGGTGCGGAAGATCTCGGGGATCATTTGGGGTTCGGGGATGTAATAGTAGTTTCCTCCGGCTTTTTTGGCCATGGCGGCGAGGAGTTCTTCGTTATATTCGGCTCCGAATCCGAGGTAGGTGGTGGTGATTCCGCGTTGTTTGATGTCGCCGGAATGGGCGACGAGGGGTTGGAAATCTTTTATTCCGGCGGTGGGTTCGCCATCGGTGAGGACGACCATGCGAGTGACGCGGCCGGTTTCGATGGCTTGGCTGAGTTGCTGGGAGCCAAGGGTAATGCCGTCGTATAGGTTGGTTGTGTAGCCAGGTTGGATTTGGGCAATACCGTTCTTGATGGCTTGCTTATCGGTGACGCGCTGGGGCGCCATGAGGACTTCGACGATTTCATCGAAGACGACGATGGAGAGGATGTCGGTGGGGCTGAGGAGGTCAACGAGCTGGTTGCAGGCTTGCTTGGCGTACTCAATGGGTTGGCCCTCCATGCTGCCGGATCGATCAATGACGAGGCAGAGGTTGAGGGGGGCTCTCTCGCCGGCGGTGGACATCCCGGGGAGGCCGCCGTCAGTGGGGGCGGTGATTTCGAGGAGGAATTGTTCGCGGGCGGGGCCGTTTGCCATGGTGGCGGTTCGGGTGGGGGTGAGAACGAAGCTGAGGGGTTGACTAGGGGAGAAGGCAACGGTGCGGTTTGGGTCTCCGGCGGTGGGTGGGGTGGTCATCGCCATTGTTTGATTGATGTTGGGGGTGCCGATCATGGTGCGGTTGGGATCGAGCGGAGGGGAAATGATGGTGCGGTTGGGGTCGTTTTGGTTCATGGGGAGATTATCGGATGGTCGCTGGTTTTTATGACGCTTGAAGATGTGGTGATTGATTCATTGGGTTAAGGCGAAGAGTCGACCCGGAAAGAAGTTGAGCCGATTTTGATGGTGCTTCCAGTAGGGGCGGCGGCTTCGGGAATGCGTTGACCGTTGAGGTAGGTGCCGTTGGTGCTCCCGAGGTCTTTGATGTGGAGGCCGTTCGGGGTGGGGGAGATGAAGGCGTGGCGACGGGAGGTTTGGGGGTCGAAGCCGAGGTTGATGCCGGGGGATTCTCGTCCTGCTTCGGTGGGGGCGGTGATGGGGAAGCGTTGTCCGGTGAGGGGGCCGTCGAGGGCAACGAGGGTGTAAGTTGGATGAGGGTTTTGATTAGTAACACTGGTACCACTGGTTACACCTGTTTGCGCTCTTTGGTCAACCCCGCCCTGCCCTCCCCAATCTTGGGGAGGGAAATTCGCCAGACTAGCTGCAACAGTAGTGTCTGGGCCTAGATGACCACTTTGCTGGATTGCGTTGAGTGGAGTAGGGAGTTGTCCAGTGATGGGCTGGGGTTGAATGCGGCCTTCATGGATGCGGCGGGCGGCGGAGCCTTTGACGAGGAATTGGAGTTGGTGGGGGCCGATTTGGAAGAAGTCGCCGGGTTGGAGGGCGACTGGGGCAGACATCCGAACGCCTTGGTAGCCGGTGCCGATGGGGGAGCCGGCGTCGTGAAGGATGTATTGGGGGCCCTGGCGAGTGATGGTGGCGTGGAGCGGGGCGACGTTGTTGTCGCCGAAGAGGGGAACGTGAGCACGTTCGTCTCGTCCGAGGTGGGTTTGGGTGGCATCTATGGGCCACTCTTTGCCCTCGTTGCGTCCAACGATGAGGCGCACCCACGCCTGGCGGGTGGCTTGTTCGAGCCAAGCGGTGAAGAGTCCGACGGTGAAACCCATGAAGGGCCACATGAGGGCGCGTCCGGCGAATCCTGATTCTCCGCCAGCGGATATGATTTGACCGACAGTTGAACCGAGGGGGTCGAAGAATAGGCCTGCGATTCCGCCGCCAAGGAGTCCGCCGAAAGCTCCGGCAATGATGATCCGGGTGCGAAATTGGGTGACGCCAACGCCAGCTCCAAGGAACATTCCGATCATGGCGAAGGTGAGGGTGCGGGGAATGATGGGGAAGGGGCGGAGCGCCCACCCGGAACCGAAGAGGGCGTTGGAGAGAGTTCCGCCGATTTGGTATCCCAGAACGCCGCCGATGGTGCCGAAGACGGCTCCGAGGGCGAGGCCAAGGAGGATATTGCGGCGACCGCCTTTCAAGTAGCCTTGGTGGAACCCGGCGGCGAGTCCAGTGAAAAGCATGGCAATGATGACCATGCGGAATTCGGCGGCGGCCCAGTTGGGGCTTGCGAATTCTTTGGGGAGCATGGGCTCGGTGATGAGCCAGCCGATGAGTCCGGCGATGGCGCACAAAATGGCGCGTCCGAGCATTTTTCCCATGATTTGTTATTCTTCGTATCGGAACGAAATGGTTCCGAATTGAACGGTATCTCCAGGATTGAGGACGGTGGGAGAGGTGATCTTGGTTCCGTTGATGTAGGTTCCGTTGGTGGAGCCGGAATCTGAGACGGTGATTTGGTTAGCGTCGCGAGTGATTTGGGCGTGGGATCGGCTCACGCTGGATTCTCCGGCGAGAGTGAGGTCAGCGGATTCGCGACCGATGGATTGAGTGCCTTCAGGGACAAGGTGGATGTTTCCCTCGGGGGTGACGAGGCGGGGGTTTTTGGTTACGGCAATCGTCGGAGTGACAACCCCTCCCTGGCCCTCCCCAAGCTTGGGGAGGGAACTATCTTGGAGAACAATCTTTTGGAGGTCTTTCTTTGGTGGGTCAGCGGGAAGGGCACCGGTTGGGTCGGCGGGGTCTTGGGGTTTCAGCCCGGCTTGGTCAGCGAGTTTTTCGACGACCTTCTGATTGTTTTTGTAGTACCAGTAGCCGGCGTATGCGAGTCCGCCGACAAAGGCGAGGCCGATCAGGTTTTGCAAAAGGGAAACGAAGGGGTTCTTAGCGTCGCTTGGCTTTGGTGCGGTTGGGGTTTCGTTGGTGACACCTGATTCTTCAGTTGCAGTGAATTCGGCATCAATGGGGATGTCAATCGTGAAAGCTCCAGCGGTTTTTGTTGCATCTCCCATGCCGGAAAGGCGGCTTTGATTTGAGTCGGCTTCATAGGTGATTTCATATGAGATCACGGAGTTTGGAAGGAACCGAATGGAGACCTGATTGTTGTTCTGGGCGGTGATCAGTTTTGTGACGACTTCCTTTCCAGAAGTCACTTTGAGATTGGCGGCGGGTATTACCCCCGACTTTGGGTTGAGTTGGAAAATTGTTTCGGCAACGAGGGTGAATTCGTCGGATTTGGGAGTGAATTTTTTGGTTTTGAGGACTTTGATGAGGTCGGCTGAAGCGGCCCGATTGATAGATGTGTCAATGACATAGACACGATAACCGTTGGGGTCTTCTGGGGCGGCGGCTTCGACGGATTTACCTTCGATGGGGAGGGGTGCTTTCGATTCGTCGGGTTTTTGGATGATATAGCTAAATCCTCCTTCGCCAGGCGGAGTGATGGTAAATGTCCGGACCGATTGGGCGAACGATAAGTTGGCAATGAAACAGAGGAGGAAGAGGAGGGCCGCTCGAATCACGATTCGATGAGTTTAGCCCGTGCGGCGGGCAAATGGGTAGCGACATCGCGGGCCGTGAATCCGATGTGGCCAATTTCTTGGGCGCAGAGATCACCTGACAATCCATGCCAATACATTCCGGCGGCGGCAGCTTCGTCGGGGTGAAGCTCTTGGGCGAGGAGGGTCGCGATGACTCCGCTGAGAACATCGCCCATTCCGGCGGAGGCCATTCCCGAGTTACCAGTTTGGTTGACCATCATGGGATCGCTGTCGTTTGCAACAATGCTGTATGGTCCTTTGAGAAGAACAGTTTTTCCGAACTTTTTGGTCGCGGCGAAGGAAGATGAGAATCGGTCGGCCTGAATTTCCTCAACGGATTGTCCAAGGAGGCGAGCCATTTCGCCAGGGTGTGGAGTGAGAACGCACGGTGCAGCGGGAAGGTTTATGCCAGTACTCACAGCATTGAGTGCATCTGCGTCGATCACACTGGGTACTTCCCAGCGATTCCAAAGACGAGTGAGGAAATCCTTTACTGGCGGTTCGTGGGTCATTCCCGGTCCGAACAGTGATGCGCTGAACTGCGCCTGGTGATGGAGAATTAAATCGGCGGCTTCGGGTGCGATTACTCCTTCTCTCTCTGGGAGGGGGAGGAGAGTTGCCTCGGGGATGTGGGCCATGACGGCTTGGCATACTGATTCAATCCCGGCAACGGTGATTAAACCGATTCCGGATCTGAGTGCGGCCTTGGCAGCGAGGATTGCGGCTCCTCGCATTTGGTTACTGCCAGCGACAATAAGGAGGCGACCGTTGGTGCCTTTATGGGAATCGCGGAATCGTTCGGGTAAGAGTCCGGCGACCCATTCTTTCTCAATGAGTTTGGCCGAACAAGGAGTTGCGAGGAGCTCGGGTGGGAAGCCGATTTTTGCGACACTCCAATAGCCAGAATGTTCGAGCCCGACACCTTGGAATAGGAAGGGCTTCGGAAGACCAAATGTGACGGTTCGGAGTGCCCAAACGCTTGCACCGAGATCCTGTCCTGAGTTGCAATCGAGTCCGGAAGGAACGTCCACACTTACGACAGGGACACCGGATCGATTGATGGCTTCAATCGAATTTTTGACTGGGCCGTGGAGTTGACCTTCGGCACCAAGGCCTAGAAGCGCATCAATGATTAAATCATGGTGGCCAAGGCATTCGAGCTTGCGTTCAAAACGTGGATCAGAGGAGTAAATTGGGTGGACACCTTGGGCTTGGGCTTGGAGCATCTGGAGGCGACATTCTTCTCGTAAGTGAGATTCTTCGGCGGCAACGAGGCAATCCACATGGTATCCGTGTTCGAGGAGAATGCGTGCGGCGACAAATCCATCTCCGCCGTTATTGCCGTGTCCGCAGAAGACCATAACACGGCCGTGGCCCTTGAGAAGCTGGTCGGCAGCTTCGTATACAGCTAGTCCGGCCCGTTCCATGAGTACCATGGCAGGGACGCCGAACTCTTCTGTTGCCCGGCGGTCAATTTCTTGACTCTGCTCTTTGGTTGCTATCCACACTTGGATAGTCTACGGAGTGAGGTGGGCGTAATGTTTCCGAGAAAGAGGGCCTATTCGTCAATCCGGCTGAAATAAAGAACCGTTACGTTGTGAGCCGGGGTGATGAACTCGCCATAAACTCGGCTTAGAAAACTGATCATTTCATCTTGCGATCGGATCTCGGGGTTTTCGCGCTCGATGTCGCGGGGGCTGAGTTCGGAGATGCGTTTACACTCGACTCGGTCGAGAATGGCACTGTAAAGCATTTGCCTTCGTCCGAACCTTGGACCGATTGTGACCCAGACAACCATGCCCTCTTGGTACTTGTCGGTTTTGTCTCCGAGGCGAATTGTGGCGGTTTTCCGACCCGCTCGAAGCAACTCATCGTAGAGTTCGGCGTAAAAGTTGAGTGCGAACATGACAGCGAGGCTAGATTTTAGCCAATTTTCGCTTGCTATGTCGCAACAAGGGAAAATGAGACAATGCAAATACTGATCGCAGTGATTTTGACGGTAGTGGTTGTGGCGTTTTTGTTGTATTTGGGTGCTCAAATCGCGGCGGTGAAATTCAGTTTGCATCCGATACGAGTTCATCAATTCGTGAGTCCGGGAATGATGGGTTTTCAACAGAGTTCGTTTGAGGTTGAAGCTTCGGATGGAGTAGTTCTTCGGGGGTGGGTAGCGCACGGGGATGGTGAGACGGTGGTGATTTGCGCTCATGGTTACTTGGTCAATCGTTGCGAGTGGGTTCCGGTCGCGCAGACTTTGGTGCCAGAGGGGGCGACGATGGTGTTTTTTGACCATCGGGGGCATGGTCGGAGTGGAGCGGCAAAAGTGACGTTGGGTCGAGACGAGCGGCTTGATGTTTTGGCGGTGCGGGAGTGGGTGGGGAAGCAGTTTCCGGGCAAGAAAGTGGTTTTGATGGGAAGCTCGATGGGGGGTGTAGCGTGTGCGTTGGCGGCGGAAGAGTCAGGTTTTGAACTTGATGCGATGATTTTGGATGCACCGTTCCGGTCAATGAAGGAGGCAAGCGATGCTTGGTGGCTATTCTTAGCGGGCGAGATGGCGGCGAAGTGGATGCGTCCGACGGGATGGATCGGTCCGTGGTTTTTGGGTTTTCGTCCGGAGGATGTTAGGGTTGATCACGCGTTGGCCAAGTTAGATCCACGGATTCCGGTGTTGCTGTTTTTTGGAAGTGAAGATCCAATTGTTCCGCCGAGTTCAGCAAAGTTGTTAGAGGAGTCGGTGACGGGGCCGGTGCGAGCGGTGATGTTTGATGGTTCGACCCATGGTGCGGGTCGGTTACATCACCCAGAAGTATTCCGGACGGAGTTGTTGGGCTTTATGAGAGAGCATGAATTGTTGTGATTACGTTATAATTTGCAACAGTTTGGCGCGGCGTTGCGTCTGCAGATTACGTATTCAGTCCGGTTCCTTGGTGACAATGAGGTCGCATTAGGGGGATTGATAACCACGGAAGGTTGATCAGGAACAATGGCGATTTCAGGTAACGAACATTGGATGCTGCCCCAATTGCGGCGATTAGCCCGGGCAAAGCCGGATTCATTTGAACAGATTGCAGGACATATTCGGGAGTTTCATCCCGGGTTGTATGAGGAACTCTGCTTGATGGCAGTTGAGCATGGGGATTTGACTCAGGGCGATTGTGCGGTTTGTTTGGCGACTGACGTTTCTCACTTGGCGGTTCGATTAGAAATTTATCGCAATGATGCGGGAGATGCAGGCAATCCCATCTTGATTGAGGTTGATGAGAATGGGGTGGCTTGCCTAGTGGATAGTCGGATTTTCGTTTGGGAAATTGAGCGTGAGTTCCGAAAGCTAGGTTCCATTGAGGCGTTGAAAGATTCTTATACGGGTCTGACGGAAGGGGAACTTCGGGCGGCTTTGCGGTATGCGGAGCGGCATCCCGATGAAATTGCGCGAAAGATACGGGCCTACGAAGATCGGTTTGTTCGTTCAGAAGGTGCGGGCTAGTTCCGCCTAGATTGGATGGGGAGTTTGGGGCTATTCTTTTTGAGATGGCGGCGTTGCTTGGGACGGATTTATTTCATTTGGGGGAGCCCCGGACGGGGAAAGTTCGGGAAGTTTACGACTTGGGAGATCAGTTGTTGATAGTGACGACGGATCGAATTAGTGCATTTGATGTTGTGATGGGGAATGGAATTCCGGACAAGGGGCGGATTTTGAACCAAATGAGTGCGTTTTGGTTCGAAAAGTTTGCTGAAGATGTTCCGCATCACATGATTTCGATTGATGACACGGCAGTTGCAGACGTGGTAGGTAGCTACCGTTCGGAATTGGCGGGTCGATGTATGGTGGCGAAGAAGGCACGTCCGCTCACAATTGAATGCGTGGCCAGGGGATATATTGCGGGATCACTTTTTAAGGAATATCGAAAGGATGGCGGAAAGGTTCATGGGTTTAATTTGCCGGACGGTTTGCATGATGGAAGTCGGCTTCCCGAGCCAATTTTTACTCCGGCTACTAAAGCTGAGGAAGGGCACGATGAAAATATCTCGTTTGCACAAGCAGAGGATATGGTGGGGAGTGAGGTCGCGGCTCAGGTACGCGATTGGACATTGAAGCTTTATTCTCAAGCGGCGGAACACGCCGAAAAAGTGGGTTTGATTTTGGCGGATACAAAGTTTGAATTTGGGCTGACGGATCGTGGATTAATTTGGATAGATGAAGCGTTGAGTCCGGATTCTAGCCGTTATTGGGAGGCTAATCTCTACCATCCAGGGGGGGCTCAACCGAGTTTTGATAAGCAATATGTTCGGGATTATTTGGAGACACTAGATTGGGACAAGACCTCGCCGGGGCCAGTATTGCCGGAGGACGTGGTTTTGAATACTCGAGCGAAGTATGTTGAGGCGTTTGAGCGGATTACTGGGCGGACATTTGTGAATTAGATGTTTTGGGTATATAACGTCCTCTTGACCTTGTTGAGCCCGGTTTGGGTGCCATGGATGCTTTGGCGGGCGAGGCGACGCTCCGAAAATGTCAATTGGCAAGAGCGGCAAGGGAATATAGTTTTGGCACTCAAGCCGGGTAGTGAGCGAATTTGGCTCCACGCGGTGAGCGTGGGGGAAGTCGTGGCGGCATTACCGATTTTGCGTGGGATTCGGGAACGTTCTCCCGAGTTGGAAATCGTGCTGAGCGTGACGACTTCGAGCGGTCATGAGACGGCGAGGAACCAGGCCGACGGATTATTTGACCAGTTGGTTTATCTACCAATTGATGTGGTCCGGTTTACATTGAATGCCATGGCTCGAGTGGAGCCCAAGGTGGTTGTGGTGATGGAGACTGAGTTGTGGTTTAACTTCTTTTGGGCAGCAAAAACTGTGGGGGCAGAAGTTTTGGTTGTGAATGGTCGGGTGAGTGATCGGTCATTTCCCCGGTCTTCGAAATTGGGGTTCTTCTATCGACCGCTGTTAGCAATGGTTGACGAAGTCTTGGTGCAGTCCGAAACTGATCGTGAGAGATTCGTTAGTTTGGGCGCGAAGTCGGCAGAGGTTTTGGGGAATTGTAAATTTGACCAGGCACTGGAGGGAGTGGATGCGAATGCAGCGAAATGGCGCGATGAGTTGGGAATCCCTGCGGATGCATTTGTTGTTGTCATTGGCTCGACACGTGGGGAGATTGAAGAGGAGTTTGTGGTTACGGCATTAGATGACGAACGGTTGTCTGATGTTTGGGTGGTTCATGCGCCACGGCATATGGAAACCGTTCCAGGTCTTGTGAGCCGAGTGGAAGGTGCGTTTGGCCAAGTGGCACGGAGGTCAAAAGGGGAATCGGGACGATATTTGATCTTGGATAGTTATGGGGAGTTGTCGCAAGTGTATTCGGTGGCGGATGTTGTGGTGATTGGGGGAGGATTTGACCGGCTCGGGGGTCAGAATTTGATTCAGCCTTTGGCGCATGGAAAGCCGGTCATTCATGGACCGCACATGATGAATTTTAGAGACTCCGCGGAGATGGCGGACCGAGTGGGGGCGACATTGACGGTTGAATCTTCAGAAGGGCTACGCGGCGCCTTGATTGAGTTGATGAATGACGGAGGCAAACGTACCCGGATGGGGAAAGCGGCGGCGGATTTGGTTGCGGGGAATCGAGGGGCAAGTGACCGATATGCGGATCGGATTGTCACGGTGGTTGGTCGGGCCAAGGGTGCGCCGCGCCGAAGTCGCAATTGATTTGGCTCGGGTTGGTCTAAACTGAGTTCGTGAAGTTTCGAGGCGGATTTACGCTGATTGAGTTGTTGGTTGTCATTGCGATCATTGCGATTTTGGCGGCGATTTTATTCCCAGTTTTTGCGCAAGCAAAGGGGTCGGCAAAGGCGACGCAGTGTCTGAGTAATCAGCGCAATTTGGGGATTGCGATGGTGCTTTATCAGCAAGATTACGATGATGTATTCCCATTGGATGCTTATGCGACGGATACTGGATTTCCGATTTGGCATGATATGGTTGATCCGTATGTGAAGAATAAGCAGATATGGCTTTGTCCGGGTTCAAGTATTTCGGAGACGGATGCGAGTGGGGCACAGACATCGCATTTTGGTTACAACGCTGATTACTTGACGACGATGGCCTATGATTTTTCAAATTTTGATGGGCACACGGCGGTGAGTGCAACGGCGGTGGGAAGTCCGGCAGAGACGGTAGTTTTGGTTTCTGCGAAATCGAGCGTTCTGGGGAGTTGGTGCGGGGACGAGGGGAAGCACTTATTGGCTCCAAGTGGGCCAGATACGGACTGTTGGGGGCGTCCAGATTTGACTTGGGCGGGCGGGGCGACGGTTTTCTGGGCGGATGGGCACTCGAAGCGGGTTCGGCTGGGGCAGTTTTACGCGGGTCAGGATCCGGTAGACAAGTTCTTTGATTTGGAGTAAAGAAACCAGTCCGTCATCATTTTCCAACGGAACATGAGGGACTAGAGAAGTGCCCCCTTGGACTTCATGGGAGCACTTCTTATGACTGTTTAGTTTGAGCGGATCCGGATTTTGCGATAGCTGACTCGATCTCCGTGGTCTTGGAAGACGATGTGGCCCCGGCGCAGGGTCCCGAATCGAGGCATGTCTTTGAACTTGCTTTCGGCGACACGATCTTTGAATTCTTGGGAATTCAAGTCAACGCGGAGCATCAGCTTGTGGTTGAGGTAGTGTTCGATGACGCCGTCTTTGTGGACAATTCGTCCAACGTTCCACTCACCGAAAGGACGAGTGTAGTCGTTTTCGCATCGGTACAAGGCGTACATGGCAGCGGCGGACGTCATTGGATTTGCACCGTCGGCATGCTTTTGGTTGTGGAGAATTTGGTACTCGGGAGCAGTTAGCCAAGCAGGGGATTGTCCGTCATCTCCGGCAAGATAGAAGACTCCGCTATTGGCGCCTTCTTGGACTCGCCATTCAAACGAGAGGTCGAAGTTCGAGTAGGTGTCTTTTGTTTTGAGGTCTCCTCCACCGACTCCAGGAGTGAAGTCGAGCTGGCCACCGCGGAGGGTCCAGCCGGCCGGGATGGGGCGGTTGTTCCAACCTGTGAATTGATCCATGCTGGAGGTCAAGTCATCGGCGGGAGCGGGTTCGGCTGGTTGCTCGACTCGGCGCATTGGAACAGGGCCATCCTTTGCAGGAATTTTGTTGATCGTTGACCATGCCTCAGTTGACCAGATGAATTCTTTGTCTTCACTTTGGAGGCTGGGATGCGTGTGGACATAGGCGACGTGTCCTTCTTTAAGTCCATCGACGTTTAGGAACACAGATTTGCGATCTGAGCTGACAAAGACCGACTGAACTTTGAGTTCATTTTCGTCGATTTTTGGTCCGCCGTATTCCACGGTTGGGACGTACTTCCATTGCTTAACTTGGTAGTAATTTGGGGTGTTCCCAACTTCGGCACTGATTGGCTCGGTGAATGTCAGTTGGAGGCCGTTGCGTCGAGGACTGACGGTGAGCATCTCGAATACAGATGTGTTGTTGTAGGCAAGTCGTTGGAGCCCATATGGGAGTTTTCCGGTTTGACCCCAGTTGCCAGATGATCCGATTCCGCCAATGATAAAGCTTCCGTCGGGTGCGGGAACAACCCGGTTAACGCCGGACTCCAGACCTTGAGTGAAGCGAAATACAGTACCTTGCAGTACTCCATTGACTTCTTCGACATAGACACGTTTGAGTCCGCCATGGGTGACATCACCGTGAACCATTTGGTTTTTGTAGGGGCCATGGTTGAGCGGTGCGATTTGGCTTGGTGAGTTACCGATTTCGTTTTGAGGAAGCCAGACAACGGGAGGGTCTTCGGGGGTATCGGCTTTGGAGATGGGTTCGACGGAGCGATTGCCGTAGAATGCATCTTCTTTGACCACCATGATTTTGCTACTGGGGAGCCAATCGCCTTGGTTGTCAGAGATGTAGAGTTTGCCAAAGGCTCCAAAACCAATTCCGTTGGGAGTTCTTAGGCCACTGAGGATAAACCTGTATGTGCCGGTTTTGGGATCAATTTCAAGGGTTCGGCCTCGATCAGGGTTTTGGGGTTGGGTTGAACTTCCACCGGGATTGATGGCGGTCGCGAGATTTCCATAGAACTTGCCGTCTTTGTATGAAAGTCCGAATGCGAATTCGTGGAAGTTTGCTGTGACGCCCCAACCGTTGGCGACGCAGCGATATTCATCGATAACTCCGTCGCGGTCTATGTCGATGAGCTCGGTGAGTTCTTGTTTTTGGAGGACGAAGATTCGGCCATCGACAACCTTGATTCCTAATGGTTCGGCGAGACCAGCGGCAATGCGCTGGTGAGTTTGGCGATATTGAAGCTTGTCCCAATGCTTGACAATGTAGACAGCTCCATCTGCGTCCCAGGTGCAAACGATCATGTCACCGTTAGGGAGGAAGTCGATTCCTCCGACCCGGGGCTGGAATGAGTCGGGGCGAGCTTGGGAAAGCGTGTATGCAGGGTGTACTGCTTCGAGCGGGCGTTTGTCGCCGGGGCGATAGTTATCGATTCCCATCACATTCTTTTTGCCGGGAGCAGTGACCCTGACTTCTCCAGCAGGAGTTGTAAAGGCGGAAGCGGGCACCGGGGTGAAAGTGGTATCGCCGGGCTTCTTCCAACGGAGCTCGAGGGCGGCGTCGGCTTCATTCTCAAACATTTCAATTCGGATGGGGTTTTCCCCGGCGTTGAGTTCTGTTTTTCCGGCGCGGAAGGATTTTCCATGTAGGCCATCATGGTTGACGACGAGGTTATCGCCGATGAAGAGACGAGAGCCGTCGTCAGAGCCAAGTTCAAATTCGTATGTTCCGGGCTGTGTGACGTTGATGAATCCCGTGACATGGACAAGGAAGTAGTCTTCAAATGGGCCAAAGCCGTCGTTTCCTTGTTTGACTTCGGGGATGATTATGCTGTAGTTGGGAGTTTGACCGGAAACAAGCTCCGGGATTTCGCTCATTGTGATTCCGGTGAAATAGAGCCGGAGAGAGAGGCCAGGAACGCGTTCTTTGCTGACATCTTGCTGGGGAGCCGGAGCGGGAACTGGATCGCCATCGCCATCGGGTTGGGTTACGCCGCCTGGAGTTCCTGAGATAGGAAAAACAGAAGTGAAGGTCGCGGTGCCAGAGGGCAAAGTCAATGTCAGATTTGAACCAGTTGCCGAAAACGATCCCGGGCCGTTAAGAGTGTGCTTGGATTTGGATGTTTGGAAGTTCGACTGGTTAATGAGCTGCACGTTTGAGGGTGCAGAAATTCTAAACGTACGTTGGAGTCCAATTTCGTCATTTTCAGCTTCGACGAATTCAGGCACCTCTTCGACAGTTGCTTTTGCCTTGGATGTGGGGTCGGAGAGTTCGTATTTGAATGTGAGCTGATCGCCCATGACACGGTATCCGAGATAGCGGACGGCGGCAGGCTGGCTACTTCCGGCAAAGCTCCAGGTGGCCCCTTTGTTCAGTAGATATGGAGTCCCGAGAGAGGTAGGTTGGGGACCATGGACGGTTGTATACACCGCACCGTCGAACTTGACGCCTCCAGTCCAGGCTTTATACAGACTGCATGTTTTTGTGTCGTATGCAACCCACAACTTTTCATTGAGGGCGGCGGTAAGCATCCGGGCATTTTCGTCCAGTACACTTCGAAAAACCCAGATATCACGGGGTCGCTCCATCGGAGCAGTTTGGGCGATGACAAGGGCAGCGACAACGCTGGTGAGCATTTTTTTAGGTTACCTGTGGGACAGCAATGTCGCATACTGATTTGTGATGGGTTGGAAGAAAATTGTCAAGAGTGCGCTGGCGAAACGGGGACTTGAAATTGTCGCTCGGGCTGAGGGGCCGTCTCCGACTTATGATCAGGACGGTTTGCGTACGATTCACAATGCGGATTTTTTGCAAGATGCAGACTTCGTTGCGAGTTATGCTCGGGGGATTGAAGCGGCGGAGGCGGATTATTCGTTCCATTGGCGGGTTCATGTTGGACTCTGGGCGGCATCCGTAGCCGTGAAACTTGAAGGAGATTTCGTTGAATGTGGGGTGAACCGGGGATTTCTAAGCTCAGCCATCATGAAGTCTCTGGATTGGAATCGACGGGGGAAGCAGTTTTGGTTGCTGGATACGTTTGCGGGGATTGATTCGCGGTTTGTGACCGATGAGGAGCGAGATGCGGGGATATTGGAGCGGAACGAAGGGGAGTTTTATGTAGGTGGAGTTGACGTAGTACGCGAGAATTTTTCTGAATGGGAACGAGTCCGGATCGTGGTTGGTGCGGTTCCGGAGTCTTTGGTGGAGGTGGACTGCAATCAGGTGGCTTATCTCCACTTGGATATGAACTGTGCGCCGCCGGAAGTCGCGGCGTTCGAGTTTTTCTGGCCGAAGATGGTCACGGGTGGGATTGTTCTGCTAGACGATTATGCTTATCGGGGTTATGAGAGTCAAAAGCGGGCGATGGATACGGTTGCGGGGCGGGCGGAAGTGAAGATTTTGAGTTTGCCGACGGGGCAAGGGATTATTGTGAAATCCTAGCAAAGAGCCGCCCACTAGTGCGGCTCTTTGCAACTCGATTATCTTTGATTACTGGACAGGTTGGCCAGTTGCCGGATCAACGATAGCTGATCCACCCAAAGAGTATGCAGCTTTACCCCAGGCAAATCGGGTTGGGCTGAGGGTGCTGTAGGTGTCTCGGAACTTTGCACTTGTGTCAGAGAACACGTAGTTGTTTCCACGGTCGAAGCGACCGACGTGGGAATAGCGCAAGGTGTGATCCAAAGCACTCGAAAGTACAGTGCCACTGTTGCAAGCGAATACCGCTCGGGCGGTGGTCAAGCTAATTGCCTCGAGAGGGAAATCAGCCGCAGCGGTTGGAATGCTGCTAAATCCGTCGCTAACTTGACCGCGCTTTGCGATTCCGATAGCATTTCGGTAAGTGCGGTATTCACCACTCCGTTGCATGCATTGCTTGGACTCTGTCATTGGCGCGAGAAGAATGGTTCCCGAAACGTCATCAACTTGGGTTTGGGTGACTGTGGTTGAAGTATCGCTTGATTGGCGTTTTCGTGGCATCAGCAATTGGTTGCCAGTGTAAGAAAGTCGCCCTACTTGAGTGGTGAAGATTCCAGAATTGTAACCTGCAATTGAGCATGCTGCGGCGGAAGTGACATCGCTCTGGACTCCCGGGACGCCAAATCCTCGGTTATTGTTGGCACCATTCCAACAGGATGGTGCCCATCCACCGATCTTGTCTGCCGGGCTGACAAAGATCTGTTCGTTTTTGACGTAGGGCAAAACCATCCAAGACCAGTGAACTTCACCGAAAGCCGAGCTATCATTGTTTCGGTAGTTGGCTGGGGGGTAAGTGTCATCAAAATCGGAGATATAGATTTGCATCGCGATGCCAATTTGCTTAGTGTTGCTCAGGTCGGAAACCTTCTTAGCGGCCAGCTTTGCTTGAGCGAAGACGGGGAATAGGATTGCCGCTAGAATCGCGATAATCGCGATAACGACAAGAAGTTCGATGAGGGTGAAAGCCTTTTTCATAGCAGAGCTATGAAACAACGACACGGTTAAGAAAATGTTAAAGCGGGGAATATGGTGAAAGTAATTTCATCAGCTCGAACAAATCAGTCCATTTTGAATTCAGTTTACTGGATTCGAGGAGAATGAGGGTCTTGTGTGCAGTGGGTCTTTTATCATTTGAGAGTGATGCATTTTCCCAAAATCGTTAGAAGTGCTCTTGCTGGATTCGAGATTTCAATTCACCTTTTTATGGCGAGTATGCCAATAGACTTGGCATCAACAAATCCGATTCCAACCGATGAGCGACTTGGGCATCGGTTACTGATTGAAGGATTTGTATCACAGTCTTTCGGGTTTTTCTGCTCGAAAATTGTGATAAGTGGGATTGTTCTGCTTGACGACAAGCGTATCGGGGATATGAGAGTCAGAAGCACGCGATGGATGAGGTTGCAAGGATGCTGGGATTGAAGATTTTGAGTTTGCCGACTGTGCAGGGGCTTATTGTAAAACGTCCAGGTTAGGGATTTTTGGGAGAAATGGGTTTGGGCGCGTAGAATAGGGAGGAGACGATGGCATTGGATTCGATAACTTTGGCGGCACCGCGGGGATTTTGTGCAGGGGTGGCTTATGCGATTGAGGTGGTGAATTTGGCTTTGAAGATTCACGGGGCACCGCTCTACGTGCGCCATGCGATTGTTCATAACGAGTATGTAGTCAAAGATTTTGAATCGAAGGGGGTTATTTTTATCGAAGATGTGAATGAAATCCCGGAAGGGAAGACAGTGGTTTTTAGTGCGCATGGTGTTTCACCACAAGTTCGGACGGACGCTGCAGGGCGAGGTTTGAATGTGATTGATGCGACGTGTCCGCTTGTGACGAAAGTGCATAACGAGGCGAAGCGGTTTGCCAGTAAGGGGTTTTTGATGGTCTATGTGGGGCATCGGGGGCATGTTGAGGCGGAAGGGACGATGGGTGAAGCGCCCGACAAGATGATCTTGGTGGAGACACCAGCGGAGGCGGAAGCGGTTGAATTACCGCCGCACGACCGGCTCGCTTTGGTCACGCAGACGACTTTGAGTGTTGACGAAGTCGAGGCGATTACAGAGGTTTTGGAGCGTCGGTTTCCGCACATTGAGCGACCGAAGAAAGAGGATATTTGCTACGCAACTACGAATCGGCAAGGTGCGGTTAAGGAACTCGCTCGGCAATGTGACTACGTGATCGTTGTGGGATCGACTTTGAGTTCGAATAGTAATCGGCTAGCGGAAGTTGCGAGGGACTATGGGGCGGATTCGATTTTGGTGATGTCGCCGGATGAGTTGGAAAGATCGACAATTGATCGGTATAAGTCAGTGGGGGTGACGAGTGGAGCTTCAACTCCGGATCAGTTGGTGGAAGAAGTCATTGGTCGGCTCTTGGAATGGTCGCCGGGGACTCCGGTTTCGGTATTGGAGACGGTTCGGGAAGATGTGGAGTTTATGCCGAGTCGGAATTTGATTGCCTTGGCGATGGCATCATCGTGAATATGAATGGGTTTTTTTTGATGTTCGTGATTTGTCACACGTTTGACGATCAGGAAATTGGGTTTGAGATTCCGGGATAGTCTGGTGCTTGGAATTCACGAGAGTGGAGTGCTAAGGAGAAGGAAGATCGTTTAAACTGTAGGAAGAAGATTATGAAAATTGCAGAATTGAAGCAGGTTTTGGGTGGGTTGGAGTCGATCAGCTTTCGACTGCCGGAGGGTAAATTGGTGCCCCAGCACTTTCATGTGACGGAAGTCGGGCTTGTGACCAAGCACTTTATTGACTGCGGTGGCGTGGAGCGACATGAGCGGGTTGCAAGTTTTCAGCTTTGGACAGCAGACGATTTTGACCACCGCCTGGCTCCCCCGAAGTTGTTGAAAATTTTGGAGATGTCAGAAAAGATGTTGGGTGAAAGTGACGATCTGGACATTGAGGTTGAGTACCAGCAGGGGACGATCGGGAAGTTTGGGCTGGAGTTTGACGGTTTGGGGTTTGCGTTGACAGCGAAGCAGACGGCTTGCTTGGCGCAAGATGCTTGCGGGATTCCGGGTTTGCAGATGGCGAAAGGCGAAAGTTGCTGCGCTCCGGGTAGCGGGTGTTGTTAAGAGAAGCGTAGCTGAAGTACCTTGATATCTATCTGTGAGTACATGTATTGTTCCTGAGCAATCCTTATTCAGAACTGTAAATAAAAAAACTGGCAGGGGCAACAGGATTCGAACCCGCGACCTAAGGTTTTGGAGACCTTCGCTCTACCAACTGAGCTATACCCCTGCTTAGATTCAAGATAATACCCGGTGGGTTTGGGCGGTGGGGTGGGGCCTGGGATGGGGGAGGATGGTGAATCGTTTGAGGGGGTTGGTTAGTCTGAATTCGTACAGTGATTCCAACGTTTTTGTGCATGGCCATATTGGGGGGGCAAGAGTCGTTTTTGTTGAAGCCACAGGCGGGGGTTGACCCGTTGCGACTTGCCCTCACGCCGATTCGCGACGGGGTGGTTACGGATCAAGAGTGGGATCAGTTTGTGGATACGGATAATGGGCCGACGTTCTTCCAATGGGAGCCGGGGAAGCTCTACTTTGGGGCGAAGCCAAAACCGGGATTTGAAGTAGTGATTTCGTTGGATACGCGAGGGGATGGCTGGCTTGTGGGGGATGACAATTTGGAAATTCGGGTTTCGATGGAAGGGGAGAATCCGAAAGCTGAAGTGCGCCAATTGGATGCAACTGATCGGAGTGGGCCAGTCTGGGTGGTGCCGAGACTTTATCCGAATTCCGTTCAAGTTGCGGCGAAGCCAAGTACCGCATATTGGAATTTGGAATCCGTTTTTTCGGCAGAGACGATGGGGATTGAGATCAAAGAAGATTCTCGGGTTGGAGTGAGAATTGATGTTGTCCCGGCGGGAAGCGATGTCGGGCCTAGTTATCTGCCGCGAAATTTGCAATTTATGCGCCTTCGGTTTGATAAGAGCCGGGGTCTTTTCAGCGGTTTGGTGTGGCGACCAGGGATTCGGAATCGAAATGTTGCACGTCTCGATCCGTTCAATTTTCGGTTTAATTTTGAAGTGGAATCGGATGCCCCTGCATTGCAATCCATGGATGTCGTGGGCGAGGGGTTTGCTCGGGATGCGATTCGGCAGGTGACAATTCCTTTCCCTACTCCGGATCGTCGGGGCCGGACATTCGTTGATTACGAAAGTGAGATCAAGAGTGATGCGGTTGGGGGATACCGAATTTTGCGGGCGACTCTTTTGGCGGCGGATGGTCGGATCGCTCAGATTCGGACGAGTTTCCGGATTGCGGATCTGCTTGACTTTGAGTTTGGATTACCGACTAGTTTGCGCTATTCCGATGCGCCGCAAGTGATCAGGGGGACGGTCACACTGCGGAGCCAGGGAGAAGGGAGAATGAACGGGAATTTCAACATGGTTCTTCCGGAAACGTGGAGTTCGCGGCGGGGATTGAGTGAAGACTTTTTGATTTACTTCTCGCGGGGGAATGCGAAGATTAACGTCGAGTATTCAATTCCGGGAGGTGCAACGGGAACATTTCCGGTGATCTTGAATGCGCGGATTGGAGAAATGGAGTTGCAACGGGTGGTTTACGTTACAATTAGATAGACAAAATGGCTGATAGCGACCGACCCAGTGATCCGCGCGAGAGTTTTGCTCCGGTCGCGGAGAAGTACCTGACGAGTGCGGCTCATGCTAAGCCAGATGAGTTGCTTGCGTTGGTTCAGCGGATTGAACCAGTTGGGGGAGTGGTGTTGGATGTTGGTACGGGGGCGGGACATACGGCTTTTGCATTTGCGCCCAGGGTTGATCGCGTGATTGCTTACGATATGACGCAGGAAATGCTCGATATAGTTGCTAGAGTATCGAGCGAACGGGGGCTGGGGAACATTGAAAAGAGGTTGGGGCGAGCGGAGGAATTGCCGTTTGAAGATGACTCGATTGATGGGGTTGTCACGAGGCTGGCGGCGCATCATTTTGAAGATGTTGGAGAGTTTGTGTCGGAAGTTGGTCGGGTTTTGAAACGGGACGGTTGGTTCTTGGTTGTTGATACAGTCGGTCCGGAGAGCGTGGGGATTCAGAAGGAGCTGGATCACATTGAACGGCTCCGTGATCCTAGCCATGGGCACGATTTGAGCGTTTCAGAATGGGGGGCATTCGTGGATGGGGCGGGCTTTAGCACCGAGTGGGTTGATGTCACACGTAAGACATTAGATTTGGAAGATTGGCTGGAACGAATGAATGTGCCGGAGTCTCGAAAGCCCACGTTGCGTGAGTTGATTTTGGATTCCGAAGGTCAACTCAGGCAGTATTTGAGTCCGGGTATTGGAGCGGAACCGACATTTGATCTGTGGGAAATGGCTCTCTTTGCGCGGAAAGCGTGATTCTAATTGGTTGAAGGGTTCGTCTGGAGGGTGTGAGTTTGCGACTGATTGCGCCTTTGGTGACGCCTTATACGGATGATGGATCCACGATCAGCGAGATCCGATTGGCCAGGCTGATGCGGCGGTACCGTGAGAGTGGGCTAGAAGGAGTCGTTGTTGGGAGTGATGCGGGGGAGTTTGCGAGCTTGAGTTTGGCGGAGCGCAAGCGGCTGCTGGAATGGGTGATGCGCGATTCTGGTGATATGGCCATTTATGTGAATGTCACGGCACAGACGACGGCGATTGCGATTGATATTTGCCAGGATGCGGCGGCGAATGGGGGGAACGGAGCGATCCTTTGTCCCCCAATGGTTGGGCATTTGACCATTGAAGAGGCGCGGAATTACTTAAATGTGGTGCGTCGGCATGGCAACTTGGGAGTGGGTTGGATTGATCCGATGGGGGTTTTGCAAGAGGCTTCGTCAACGGGGATTGATTCTGTGGCCGTTAAGTGCGCAGAGCCGCTCGCGGATCATGATTTGGGGCAGTATTCGGTTACTCCACACGGGGCAAATTGGGAATGTTGGACACCTAGTGGAGTAATTCATCCGGCGGCGATATTTGGTCGAGAAAAAGGGGAGATTATTTTGGAAAAGTGGCCAGCAATGAAGCCAGTTTTGGAGGCTGTGATTCGCCATTCGGGTGTTGCAAGAGTAGGTAAATATATCGTTGAAGCGATGGGCATTGAAGTTGGGCCGCTTAGAGGGCCGTTTATGCCATTAAACCCAGCCGGACGAGAAGTTGTGGATCACATTTTGAGTGCAATTTAGGCTAGCTATTGCATAGCTCTCATTCGGTTCAGAATAGTCAGGCTGTGATTGAAGACGGCTTCTGTGAGGGGGTTCCACAGGTGGTAGCAGTCTGGGAGTTCGTCGAGAGTACAGAATTTGCGTCCGGACGATTCGTCAGTGTGGGTGATATCGCTGAGGGTTTTGACTTCAGCGACGAATACGTCGGCCCATCGAACTTCGACGGGGCTGGCCATTCGGTAACAGCCAATGTATGCCGTGCAACCGAGGATGGCACCGGCTTCTTCTTTGGCTTCTCGGATTGCAGCGGCTTGTGATTCTTCGCCTGGTTCAACTCGGCCCGAGGGGATGCACCATCCCCGCTCGTAGATGTCGGCGATCAGAATTTTTTCTTGTTGCCAAGGAAAGACGAGGGCAGCGAAGGCCCGGAGAGGTGCGCGGTATGGAGCGGGGAAGAACTCCATTGTTTGGTTGCCGTATTTGCCAACCGGGAATCTCATGACTTACTCTTCTTTTGCAGTTGCAGTTCGAGAGGAAGGAAATCCGAACTGGATGATGATCACTTTGCCGATGATTTCAGATTTTTCGACTGGACCCCAGGCGCGACTGTCTTCGCTGGCTGGGCGGTTGTCACCAAGAACATAATATTCTCCATCGGGAACGATGTATTCACCGTCGGTCAGTGTGTAGTTATCCGGCAAGTTCATGAAGTCGACAGACTCGCCTCCTACTCGATTGATGCGCTTAATGTAGTATTCGCCTTTCACATCACGGCTCCGGACTACGACGATGTCACCTTTGCGGAGATCGCCCACGAGCCAATAGGCTTTGCTCACGAGGACGTGATCTTTTTCTTTGAATGTCGGCTCCATTGATGGGCCCTTTACTTCGATTGTTGTGAAGTTCTGGCTTAGGAAGATCACGAAGGCGAGAACGAAAAGCAAGAAGACGGTAAATCCCGTTACGACAACCTTTTTCTTGGTGCTTTTCTTCGCGATTCGGGCCATTGATTGAATCCTTTTTTCTAGACGCCGTCTATTGGGGGTTATACTTCAAAGTCGGCCCTAAATGTGGGTGACGTTAGAGCAAGATGGAGTGGTTGACGGCAAATCCGGTGGTGGTTCCTGTGATCGGGGGAATTTTTTGTATTGTGGCAATTGGTTTGGGAGTTCAGAATGCTCGGTTAAGCAAGAGGTATCGGCGATTGGAGTCGCTTTGGGAGGAACTTTCACAAGGAGTTGAGGGTGGCAATTTGGAATTGATGTTGCGGCAGCAACTTGCCATGGGAACTCAGCTTCAGAATGACATTGAGGGGATTGAGAAACGTCTGAAAGTTGCGGAAGCTAAATTGGTGCAATCAAAACGTTACGTGGGATTGGTTCGGTATGACGCGTTCAATGATGTCGGCGGCGGTCAGAGTTTTTCACTCGCTGTCTGTGACGAGAATGGTGATGGAGCAATTGTGACAAGCCAAGTGGGGCGGATGGATTGTCGGGTCTTTGGGAAGTCTCTCCGAGCGGGTCGGTCGGATGTATCTTTGACGGCAGAAGAAGAACAGGCTTTGGAGGAGGCGGTTGCGGGTCGAAGTCGGCCCAAGATTGGATTATAGATGTCTCAGCGTGATTTGATTTTGATCGAACGGGCCCAAAAGGGTGATCGTTCGGCGTTCAATGACTTAGTTGGATTGTATGAGGAACGGGCATACAAGTATGCGTTTCGTCTAACGCGAAATCCGGATATGGCGTCAGATGTCGTTGCAGATGCATTTGTAAGGATCAATTCGGCGTTGAAGAATTTTCGAGGTCAAAGTGCTTTTGGTACTTGGCTTTATCGAATTGTTACGAACTGCTATTTGGATCGTAAGAAGCGAGATAAGGAGTCGCGGAATGTGAGCCTGGATCAGACACTGAATACAGGTTCTGGCGATATGGAGAGGCAGTGGGAAGACGATGCGGATGGGCCGGCGGAGATTGCGGAGCGAAATGCAAGGGAGTCGGCGATGCAAAATGCTCTTGGTCAGATGCCGGAATATCAGCAAGCCATGCTCGTGATGTATCACGTTGAGGCCCTGAGTTATGAAGAGATTGCGGAGACCCTTGATTTGCCGATCGGAACGGTCAAAAGTCGTCTTAACCGGGCAAGAGTTGCATTGCGCGACATTTTGTCCCAGTCTCCGGAACTATTTAGTTTGTGATGAGGTCAAACGAAAACAAGCAATGGCATGACGCCCAGGAGCGAGCACGATGAACGCAGCAAAAGCAAGAGATTTTTTCAGCGCCTACTATGAAGGCGAACTCAAAGGAGGCATTTTGGAAGCCTTTGAGCGTGAGCTTGCGGCGAATCCGGGATTAAAGGCTGAGTATGAAGAATTCTGTTTGGTTCTGAAAATGTTTGAAGAACCGGAGGAGGAGATTTCAATGCCTCACGATTTGCATGATCAGATCATGGCTCGGCTGGATAAGCAGGCTTGGGAAGAAAAAGAGGCGGCTCCGCAAGGATTTTTTGGTCGTTGGAAGTTCGCATTTGTTGGGGCAGCGGCAACATTTATTCTGGTCGCGGGGGTTTTCAGCCTGAACAATCGTGGCGGGGATGCGATGCAAGCTTCTTCAATTCCGGCGATGGTAAATCAGCCAAAAATTGAGAATGTGGTTGACCTTGTGCCAACGGACAAGGGCTTGGTTTTGCAATACTCAGGAAATCCGGGAACTGAATATACTGTAGTGAAAGTTGCAGATGAGTCTGAACTTGGTCAAATTCGCTTAGATACGGGAATCGCAACACGCGAGTTGGTCAACGAATCTGAAAAGGCCGAAGTTTTTGCAGTTCGGGCTGAGGATGGAGCGGAAGCACTTACAGTTGTTGTTCCGGGCAAGGTTCAAGGTGATCATTTCAGCGGTGAAGGTACGGTGCTTGAACTTGCGCAGGCAATGGCTGATACGTTCCGAATTCCATTGATTCTCCGAGTGACAGATTTGAGCCGAACGCTGACGTGGGAGTTTGACAAAGATGGAGACCAAGCCTCGCGGGCGGCAAAACTTGAGAAAGATGGCTTAAGTCTGAGCGTGCGGGCAGACGGAGTCTCGATTCTGTCGGGCGAGTAAGCCGTTACTTTAGCCCGAGCAATGTCTTTCGGTACGGGGCAGATTGCTGGGCGAACTTCATTTCGTTTTGATAAGCGATGCTAAACAGTCTGGTTATCACAAGTCCTTGGGCTTCGGCGGCATTGCTTGGCAGGATTTGATCAGATTGATCTTGAAAAACGAGATGAACTTCGTAGTCGGACGGGAGAATGATATTAGGATCGCGTGCTACTTGTTTGGAGAGTCGCGAGATACGGGTTAATTCTTGGGTTATTCGCTCAGGAGAAGGATTTGTACTTGCCAGGGATGAGAGAAACGATTCTTGCTGACTTTCGGTGAAATTTTGACGGTGGCTGAGAAATATTTCTAAGGTTTGAAGTTGCAAGTGGGCACTGTAAGCCGTAGCTATTGGGGAATTGTACTTGGAAATTTCGCAGATCTGAATAATTTGGTTTTGTCGGATTGAGGCGGCTTCCCAATCCTTGTTTCTAATCGCCGTAGAGTATTCGCGATCAATTGCCGAGATCAGGGTTCGACGATACATTTCGATTTCCGACCGAAAACCACTGAAGCCGTGGTCGTTGAGGGCGAGAATTTCAATGTCCTTCAGCTTGCCGTTCTCGTGAAGCTTCAACCAATAGTTGGCGACTTTGTCCACGGCGACCGGATCTTGCTCAACGATTGCGTCGAGATAGTGAGAAGTGAAGTTAAGGGGTTGGGAGTAGGCGAGGATATCTTTGGTGATTTCGGGTCCATATTCGAGTTCGGAATAGGGGGAGATAAAGTATCGGCCTTGGATTGCTAGGAGGGCAAGCAACCAGACGGGGGCACAAGCAGCTGCGACATATGCAATTGTGCGGGCCCTCATAGGAGGGATTGTCGGTTGGAATGGTCCTACTTCTCTAGACCATAAAAAGGCCCGTTATAGACCTATTTGTTTGGTGGACTACAGAAAGTCGATACGATATGGGTGTGGACCGCAAGAACACAACACTAAAAAGAATCCCGGAATGGGAGGAACATTTGATCGCTCGAGCGCAGGCTGGTGAACGCGTGGCTTTTGAATTGCTGGTGGAAATGCACCGACCAGCTATTTTGGCCCACGCAAGCCGAATTTTGCGTGATAACGAGGATGCACAGGATGCCGTGCAGGACACGTTTTTGAAGGCGTGTCGGGCGATTGGCAGTTTCAAATCGGGTCGACCGATGTTGCCATGGCTGATGCGCATCTGCAGCAATTGTAGTGTGGACATCATTCGTGGGCGACGGAAGCGAAGCGAGAGTATTGACACCTACGAGCATGCGATCTTTGATGATAGCGTTGACGTGGCGCATGACTTGGAAAGCTCGTTGGAGTCAGATTCTTTGCGAGCAGCGATTGGTCGGTTGCCAAAGCGGTATCGGGACATTATCTTGATGCGTCACTACCGACATATGGACGTCAACGAGATTGCAGAGATTTTGGGCAAGCCAGAAGGGACGATCAAGAGTTGGTTGTTCCGCGCCAGGGCGATGCTCCGCAAAGATCTGGATGGTGGTTTGGTGGCAATGTCCGCATAACCCACGATTTTTGAGTTTAAAGTACGTACCTGGCGACTTGCCGGGTACGTTATTGTTTGTGAGTATGGTTCTGGCAGGGCTGGTTATGGGGTTGATGGGAATGCAGGAAGTGAAACTCAGTCAAGGAATGGTCATTCGCGAGTCGGTGACGGTGGCAAAGGGGGACTATTTGATTGCGGGGGGAGGCGTTGATGCTCCGGCCCTAGTCATTGAAGGGGATGGGATTACGGTTGATTTTAGCGGGGCTATCTTGCGGGGGACGAAAGCGACGGTTGAACCTAATGAGCGAGACGGCGTGGGGATTGTGGTTCGAGGGAAGAACGTCACCCTGCGTGGATTGACGGTGAGAGGATACAAGGTGGGGCTCTATGTGGAGGGAGTAGAGGGATTTCGACTCCTGGATTCTGATCTGAGTTACAACTGGAAGCAAAAGCTCAAGAGCGGGCGGATGAAGGAGGATGTTTCTGATTGGATGAGCTTTCATCAGAACGAGAATGATGAGTGGCTACGATTTGGTGCGGGGGTATACCTGAGAGGGGTTAAAGATTTTGAGGTTCGTAATGTTACGATTTCGGGTGGGCAGTGTGGATTGATGATGACAGAATCTCATCAGGGCAAAGTTTGGAACAATGATTTCAGTTTTTTGAGTGCAATTGGGATTGGCATGTATCGTAGTTCTGATAATTTTGTTATGCACAACAAAGTTGATTGGTGTGTGAGAGGTTATTCGCATCGATTTTACAACAGAGGGCAAGACTCGGCGGGGATATTGATGTACGAGCAGTGTATGCGGAACACAGTGGCATATAACTCGGTGACGCACTCTGGGGATGGACTCTTTTTGTGGGCGGGGCAGTCGACGATGGACTCAGGAGAAGGAGGATGCAATGATAATGTGTTCTACGGCAATGACTTCAGCCATGCACCGACCAATGGGATTGAGACCACATTTAGCCGTAATCAGTTTATCAATAATTTGGTTCTGGAATGTTGGCATGGAGTTTGGGGAGGGTATTCATATGATTCGAAGTTTATAGGGAATACCTTCGGTTTGAATGGGGAAGCGATTGCAATTGAACATGGCCAGGACAATGAGATTTCGGGGAACATTTTTCGGATGGATACGAACGGTATTTATCTGTGGATGAGGGAGAGTTTGCCACCGAATGAGTGGGGATATCCCAAACAGCGAGATACTAAGAGCCGTGATTATTTGATTCAGGATAATGTGATGTTTGGCATACCGGGAACGGCGTTTATTGTTGATTCGACTAGCAACCTTTTAATGAAAGGAAATTTTGTTAAGAAAGTTGGAAAGGCATTTGAACTCGGAGAGGGGGTGCGCGATATGGTGGACGAAGGTGGATTTTATTCTCGCGCGGGCGGAGTCGAATGGCCAGATGTGATTGTTCAGAAGGGCACGGTTCTGGATGATCAATCGGTTCCTGTTCCCGGGCCATATATGGAGCGCCGTGGGCTTGTTGTTCGACGCGACGCTGATCCGGGAATGTTTAGCAAAAATTTGCGGGAGTCGAAGTGGAATCCGATGGTTTTGAAGATTGTTCAAGATAAATCGAAGGATGATATGAGTCCGGAAGAGTTGCGAGATCTCCATGCGAAGCCTTACTACGTTGCACCGTTGGATGAAGGAATAGTTCCCTTCTTGGGGCCGGATGCAAGGCGGGGTCGGACGGAAATATTGGTGGATGAATGGGGACCGGTTGATTTTAGATCGCCAATTTTGTGGCTCGAAGATTGGTATGACTCACCGACGGGGGGGAAATACTATGTGTTTCGGGTCGTTGGTCCGGATTCGGGTGGTTGGACGTTTTCGGAAGCGGAGGGGTGCATCTACACGAAGTTTGATCCGGCATGGCAGGGTGTGATTCCGACGACTCCGCCCTTTGTTGAGCCAGGGGTTGCCACGCTGTCGGGCGATATGGGCGACCGTATTTTGGTTCGGGCAGGGGGGCAGTTTTCGATCACGTTGAGTTATCTTGGGGCGAAGACGATTGATTATCGGGGAGTAGAAACTCCGGCGGATACCGCAATTCCGTTTGGCTATAAGCACGATGAAGTCGCCGTGAATTGGCTGGTTTCGTTTTTTAACTATGATCGGGCCACGATCGATCCGAGAGAGAACGTTGATGAGTTTCGAAAGATTTATGAGAGTGAGCCGGTTGTTTCTCAACGTATGAGTTCACTTGAAGGGGCTTGGTCGGGATCTCCGGCGGAGGGTGTTACGGCAAATGCGTTTGCGACTTTGGCCGAGGGCCGTGTGACGGTTGAGCCGGGAAGCTATACGCTTAGTGTGACTAGCGATGATGGGGTACGGGTCATGGTGGATGGAAAAGTTGTTTTTGAAGACTGGACCTGGCATGCTCCTAAAACGGATGACATCGTGCTTGAATTGTCCGGTCGGCATTCTATTCGGATTGAGCATTTTGAGCTGGATGGCTATTCGGCTCTGCAGGTGCGGATGCGGAAGAATAAGAGTTGATTAAGTTGACGAGCAAGACGACTTTTTGCCTTCCAGGGCTGGAGATACTGGGAGGGTTATGATGGACAGACGCGAGTTTTTTGGTGCGGGAGCAACAGGATTAGCAACGGTGGCAGGCGCGAGATTGGGATTGAACTTACCCGAGCGTAAACGGGTGTTGAGAATTGCGCACTTAACTGATATGCATGTGCAACCAGAAAAGGGGGCACAAGCAGGATTTGAGAAAGGATTGGAAGCCTGCCAGTCGCAATCGCCAGATCTCATCTTTTGCGGTGGAGATTTGATTATGGATGCTTTAGGAACAGATCTTGGCCGGGCACAGAAGCAGTGGGACTTGTTTACGGCCGGGGTGAAGGCGAGCGCAGGAGTGCCGGTGCGGTACGCATTGGGGAACCACGACGTTTGGGGTTGGAATAACATTGACAAACACAAGGATCACGCTCTTTTTGGAAAGCAGCATGCCCAGGATCAATTGGAGTTAGCGAGTCCTTACTATTCTTTTACCCAGGCGGGTTGGCGCATTATTGTTTTGGATTCGACCCATCGCAAGTTGGACGGAAGCGGGGGATATACCGCACGGTTGGATGATGGACAGTTTGAGTGGCTGAGCGATACTTTGGCAGGAACACCGAAGGATCAGCCAGTATTGGTCTTGAGTCATATTCCGATTTTCTGTGCGTGTGCGTTTTTGGATGGGGATAACGAGAAGTCGGGGAATTGGCAGGTTCCAGGTGCTTGGATGCACATTGATGTCCGGCGGATCAAAGATTTGTTCTTGAAGCACCCGAATGTGAAATTGGCGCTGAGTGGTCACATTCATCTCGCTGATCGCGTGGATTATTTAGGCGTTTCTTATTTCTGCAATGGTGCAGTGAGCGGTGGATGGTGGGGCGGAAAGTATCAGGAATTTGGAAATGGGTACGCGATTGTTGATTTGTTTGATGATGGGAGCTTTGAGAATAAGTATATGGAATACGCTTGGACGCCGAAGGCTTGAAGCTGAGGAGCTGGAACAAAAAAATCCGCTTCCCATTCAAGTGGGAAGCGGATTTTTTGTTTGTCGGTTACTTTCCTTCGCCGGCTTCGGTTACGCCTTTACCGGCTTCTCCCTCACCGCGCGCTTCACGATTCAACTCTCCAAATTTCTCCATTTGTTCAGGAGTCCATTTTGAAGCTGATTCTTGAGCTGCGGCTTGTGAGGCAGCTGGCTCTGGTGGCATTGGCTCTTCTGCACCGCACCCCAGGAGGGAAACGGTGCAGAAGGTAAGAGCGGCAAGAATCGTAGCGAATCTCGCCATTCTGGTTAGTTGTTCCACCAGGTTACGCCGGTTGCTTCCGGAAGGGCAACGAAGTCTTTGCAGACAAAGCTGCCGAGGGGGAAGCCATTACGGGGGAACGGATTGATGACGGCATCCGGATCAGCGCAGTAGCCTTTGGCTCGCTGATCGAAGCTGACTGGAGAGCCAATGAGTTCGCCTGCGAGGGCTCCACCGCCAACTCCACCTTTCCAACCAACAACTTTGGCGTGGCTGTCAGCAAATACCATGGTAATTTTTCCACCGAAGTAGATGTTGCTACTTTTGTTACCGCCGGGATAGTCATCGAAGTACCAACCGATCGATCCGATGGTTTGTCGGGGGGTGTCGTAAGTGTTTCCGAATGCGAACAAATCAGCCGGGTTTGCAAACTGGGTGATTGACTTACCAGCATTGTAGCGGCGTCCCATTGCTGTCATAACACAGGTTTGAACCGGACCACCAGTCACACACTTTTCTTCGTCTACCATGCCCTCAGCGGCTCGAATTTCGAAGCCCCAGTTGTAGCCGAGGTCATTCCGGTCGTAGCTGATGGCACCTGTGGTTGAGTTGACGGCCAGGCTTTGGGGTCGGCCGTTTTGTCGGTGACCCACCCAAAGCTGCAAGTTCTTGGTGTAGGGATACATGGTGCAGATCGGGTCTCCGCCGCAGTTCGGACCATCGTAGACTGAAGGGAATCTGTCGTCGTAGTCGGACGAGTAGATGTGCGATGCAGTTCCGATTTGCTTAGCGTTGCTCAAGGCTTGAGTCTTTTTAGCAGCGGTTTTAGCTTGGGCGAAAACCGGGAAGAGGATGGCAGCAAGAATGGCGATGATGGCAATAACCACCAAAAGCTCGATCAATGTGAAGGCTTTTTTCATAAGGGATGTCCTCGCGAACGAGAACGTTATGGGATTGAATTATGATGGCAGGGTTAAGAAGAGTGAAATTTAACTATGGTATACCCAAACATATTATTAATACATTAAAAATATGTTATGCCCTTGCATCGGGTGAACTTTTAATGAACTTGGGTATTAGCCCTGTTGGCGTTGGAGATTTTCGAGAGTGAGGGTGTCTTCTTCCCATTGGTTCATGGCGCGGGTCAGTTCCTTTTGGGCCGCTTGATAATCGTGGCTCAGCTGGATGACGTCGGCTTCGGGCGGTGGGTCGGCGAGGGTGGATTCGATGCGCGAAATTTGGTTTTCGGCTTGGGCTACGGCCTCTTCCGAATTGCTAACTGCAGTTTGCATCCGGGCGATTTCTTTGCTGAGTTCGCGGGGGGTGAGAGTTGGTTCAACGACTGCCGTAATTGTCTGGGTTTTTGACTTGGCAGGTGCGGTAGTCGTTTGAGAACGTCGGTATTCGGCGTATCCGCTGATGTATTCGATTGGGCCAGCGCGGCGGACGTCGAGGATACGATTGGTGACTTGGCGCAGAAGCCAGCGGTCGTGGCTGATGAGGATGAGGGTTCCTTTATAGTCGTTGAGGACATCTGCGAGAGCTGCTCTGGAGTCCATGTCGAGGTGGTTGGTGGGTTCGTCAAGGACCAGGAGGTTGGGGTTGAGGACAGTGAGAGAGGCAAGGACGAGTTTATTTTTTTCTCCACCGCTGAGGGAGGATATGGGTCGGAAGACGTCGTCGCCTGTGAAGAGGAAACGAGCGAGAAGGTTTCTGGCCGGCCCAGCATCCATTCCTAGTTCGAATACCATGTGTTCAAGGGGCGACATTGAAGGGTCAAGATCGGCGACATCTTGAGAGAAATAGCCGAGTTCGATTCGCGAACCGAGTTTTGATTTGCCGTCTACGGCTTTGTGGCGACCGAGAATGGTCTTGATCAGGGTTGACTTGCCGGCTCCATTTTCGCCAATGATGCCCCACCGTTCGCCGAACCGAACTTCCCAGTTGAGGTTGGTGAATAGGGTTTCGTCAGAGAATCCAACGGTTAGGTTTTCAGTGCGGACGACGATGTCTCCGGATCGCTCAATTTTTCCGAATCCGGCTTTCATTCCGGCATCGGACGTGGGCGCTTGAACCTGAGATTCTTGGAGTTTGAACATCTGCTTTTGGCGACCGCGGGCTTGGGCGGTGCGCTGGCTGTTCATAAATCGGCGGACGTACTCGTCGAGTTTGGCGATTTGGTTGGCTTGTTTTGCGGCGAGGTCGGCTTGGCGTTCTTCGTCTTCGGCGCGGAGTTGGAGATATTTTTGGTAGTCGCCTTCGTAGGTCGTGATTTGTCCAGCGCGGAGTTCGAGGAACTTTCCGGCGGTGTTTTCGAGGAATGTACGGTCGTGGCTGACGAGGAGGATTGCTCCGTGATAGGAGCGAATCCATGATTCGAGCCATTCAGTGGCTTGGAGGTCCAGGTGGTTGGTGGGTTCGTCGAGAATGAGGAGGTCCGGTTCTTCGAGAAGGAGCCGGGCGAGAGCAAGTCTGGTTTTTTCTCCGCCGGAAAGGGAATCTGTGAGTTTTTCGTAGTCAGATTCTTCGAATCCCATTCGGGTGAGAATGCTTGTGAGGTCTCGTTCTGCGGAGTAGCCTTCTTGATCGTTGAAGTGCTCGTGGAGGAGGGCAAATTCATCGAGATCATCTTGGGTTGGATTGTCCTCGATGATTTTCGTGAGTTCATTGAGACGTGTTTTGATTTCGAGGAGGTGTTCGAGACCGGATTGGGCTTCTTGGAGGATAGTTCGGCCGGGGGTGACGGGTGATTCTTGCCGAAGGTAGCCGACTTTTGCGCCTCGTTGGAGGTTGACGGAGCCGCCATCGGGTTCATATTGCCCGGTGATGATTTTGATCAGGGTGGTTTTCCCAGTGCCGTTGCGACCGACGAGGGCGACTTTTTCACGGTTCTCGATGCGGAACGTCACGCCATCGAGGATGATTTCGGCGGCGAACAGTTTGCGCAGGTTGGCGACGGAGAGGATCACGGGGAGCCGGATTTTACTTGGGATCGCTCCCCGTGATTCGGGATGAACGGATTACTTTATGGGTTCCATGTGGAAGCTACTGATGTACCAGCGAGGGCCGTTTTTTAAGAGATGAAGGTTTAGAACATAGGGTGTGGTGCGAATCGATCCATCCTTTAATGTTTGAGTCATGCTGAGTTCCAATCTGGCAGCAACAATGTTTCGTTCAATCTTGACCTCTTGCTTTTTGACTTCCAGTTTGGTTGCGAAGTCATCAATTCCGAGAGCACGAATGAGGTCGGGAACTGAGGTGTAAAGTAATGTTGTTTGGTTACTTCGCTCGAGAGGCATACTGATGGGGGTTTCTGGATAAAAGAGGGCAGTGAAGTAATAGGGGTCTCGATTCGGGATTGCCTGAAGTTGTTTGATCAAAGCGGCAATGACTTGTTCTGGGGTTGCCAGTTGGGGCGTGTATTCTATGGACTTGATTGATCGAGCGACCTTCTCTTTTAGCTCGGGGCTGGTGAATTCGGAAGCTAAAACCTTCGGATAAATTGGGATATTGTCATCGCCTTTGTTGGCATACACGTTTGCCATGATTATCCGTTCAAATGTGACCGATGTTGAGGACTGATCGTTTTGAGCAAGGGATTCTTCGAGAAGGGCGATGCCTTCGGCGAGATTGCTCCGGGCGATAATTTGGCCGAGGTTGCTGAGGGCGCGCGCGAATTCGGGACTTTTATGTTGAGCGGCTCGAGAGATCGCTAGTTTGGATTTGGCTTCGTCAATTTTGCCTTCGCCGATGAGACGGAGGGCGAGTTCGGCGTTGGCTTGGGGTTCGTTGGGATTTTGTTTGAGGATTGCAGTGATTCGGTCTAGTTCGCTTGGTGAAATGAAAAGTTGTGAGATGCGTTCCAGCCACTCGTCGGGTTTGCGATATCCGGCGATTGTGGCGATTACTTCACCGTTTGGCTTCAGGAAAACGAAGGTTGGAAATGCTTCGATTTGGTATTTTTTGGCAAGTGCCGCACCTTCTTTTTCGGCATCAATTTTGACTGGATGGTAGAGGCTAGCTTGAGCAATGCATTGCTTTTCGGAGAAGGCTTCTTTCTCCATGATTTTGCACCAGCCGCACCAGTCGGTGGTGAAGTAGAGCATGATGGGTTTTTGTGATTGGTTGGAGGCGGTTTGGGCTTCTTCTATAGATTTGTGCCACGGGAATGACTCTTGTATCGATGCAGTTGCTTGACTTATGGCGGAGGCCATGATGAAAGCACAGGTGATGAAAAACAATGGCTTCATGAAGTGCCAAACGAACGGGTACGAGGTGGTTCTGTGATTTTGATCACCATTGGTCAATTTTTTTTGGAGTGCTTGAGGTGATTCGCACTCTATCTCTCTAAAAACGTAAGTGTCATTCCAGATCAAATCAGATAGTGTTGGGTGCTTTGCTCGAATCGGCTTCGAGCATTTTGAAAATCAAACAACTACACGGTTGGATCCGAGTAAGTTCTGGAAAGTCGATCGAGAGCTGCATCCCATTTGGTTTCAAGGCTTCGAATCCATTCTGTCGTGCCTCGCAGAGGTTCTGGATTTAACTTCCGGTAGATCGTTCTGCCTTCACGATGGCTGTGGACGAGTCCGGCTTCCTGCAGAATCAATAGGTGCCGAGTAGCGCCCTGACGAGACATATTGAGATCGGCTGTCAGTTCTCCTGTTGTGAGCTGACCTTGTGTAGCGAGCCTGAGCAATATCTCTCGCCGATGGGGATCGGCAAGGGCTGCGAAGACTTGGTTTGTCATTTAGTTTTGATGCCGAGCTATGAGCTTTTTGAGTTCATCATCCCATCCGCTCGTGTTTTCGCTCAGTGCGAATGTACGGCGTTGAGCTGGGATATTGGCGAATCCGGTTTCGATCATGACAACTTTGGTTCCATCGGGATGGGGGTGCAGTGTGAATGTGACGGTTGTGAGCTGATCCTCAGGATGATCGGTGAGGGAATAGGCTTCGCCGGGGTGCCATTGATAGGCAAAGGTAGTTGGGGGATTGAGTTCGGTGAGGCGAGCCTCGCATCTGTGCTCACCCCAGATGAGCAGAAAGGTTTCACCGGATTTAAAGTTGCCTTCTATTCTCTCCGGGAACCATGATGATAGGGCATCGGGAGTGGAGAATGATCTATCCCAGACCGTTTGAGGGAGAGCGGGGATGATGAGTTCTCGAACTATTTCGTTTTGCATATGCAACAGTTTAGTTGCATAATTGCTGTTTGTCAAGATGCACCCGGAAAATTTTAAAGGAAAGGAAGTTTAGAATGTGATGGCTCTATATAAGCCCGTGAGGTGCATTCTCGACGATAAAGCCTTTAAGTGGTTACAATCTATATCGATAGTGCGGGAACTAATCGAACAATCAGCCGGACATCTCAGGATCGAAATCCCCCAGGGAACGAGACGTTCACACTGGGGATGTTTCGTGTGGCGGGGTTAGGGGTTTTTGCCGTTCCAGAACCGGTTGACTTGATCTTCGGTTGATCCTTCGGCGCGGAGAGAGGCAATTGGAGTGAACTTGGCGTGGGAATCGAGCCAAGTGACAATGACGAATTTTTGATCAAATCGGCCCCAGAGTTGGCCCTGGGAGCGGGCGTCAGGGAATGTTCCGGTCCAGCCAGGGTATGACACGGCTCGAACAGGATCGGCGATTGGGAATGGCGGTTCGATGAGGGAGTAGCCAACTGGCGATTGCACTCCTCGAAGATTCTTCATGGTTGCTTCAGCGAACATTATTGTTTTGGATACGTTGTCGATGGATGTCGAACTGACGCCGCTAAACAGGCGAGTTGGCATTCCGCTGATGATTCTGGTTCCGAGGAAGTTGTTGAGGTAGCGGTAGTTATATCCGTAGCTGGGATTTGCGCCATAGAAGTAGTCTCGGAAAGTGCTATCGGGGTCGAATCTGCCTTTGCCGATGGGGTCGGTCAGTACGGGATCGGTTGCTCGGTCATTTGGGCAAAGGAAGAGCTGTTTGTTTTTTGAATAGGGCAGAAGGAGGATGGGGAAGTAGTGGAAGCCTTGTGTGGTTGGGAGTGACTGGTTGTTGGGGTCGAACCAGAAGACGGGTGGGGTGGTGTCGTCGTAGTCGCTCAGATAGATTTGGCTGGCAGTGCCGATTTGTTTGACGTTACTCAGGGAAGCACTTTTTTTTGCGGCATTTTTTGCTTGAGCGAAAACAGGGAACAGGATTGCGGCGAGGATTGCGATGATTGCGATGACGACTAGAAGCTCGATGAGCGTGAATGCGCGTTGCATGAATTCATTTTTAGAGAGTCAGGATGGCGTCACGTTGATGGATTTAGGGAGGTGTTGCCTGTTTTGATGGAGTTTTTTAGTTAGGGAGCAGATTTCACTTATTGGTTTTGGTGTGAGTTGTCTCAAGTGATGGTGAATTGCCGAGATGATGAAAATTCTAAGAAGCGCGGGCGATGGGTTTTTGACGACTCCACCGAGCATTTTTGTTATTGCTTCAGCTTTGGACAGGGTTTTCTTTACGGGTTGGAATCGACATGTCCCGTTTGGTTCGTTTGGATCGAGCGATTACTTTTTGACATTTGGGGTGAGTTGGGGGGGATAATGCGGCATGGCATTTGTAGCGGCGATGATTGTGGGCTTGGGGTTGGTTGGGCAGGATCCGATGGGGGCGAAATCTCTCCCGACGAAAGCAAGTGAGCGGGATCAATTTCATAAGCCGGATGTTAGGCCGATGCCGATGTCCGTTAGACTTGATGCTTACCGCAAGCGCGAGCGGATGCTTGGAGAGTCTATTTTCCAGAAGATTGCCTGGAGGAACGTTGGGCCGGAGACACAAGGCGGGCGGGTTGTCGATATTGAAGCGTCAGAGGTGGGGGGGCAACGGCTATTTGTGGGGTTTGCGACTGGGGGATTGTGGGTGACGGATAATTTGGGGCAAAGCTGGACTTCCTTGTTCGATAATCAGAGTGCCTTCGGGATTGGGGACTTTGATGTGAGTCCGGACGGGCAAACGATTTGGCTTGGCAGTGGGGAAGCCAATAGTCAGCGGACGAGTTATGCGGGGACTGGGGTTTTTGTGAGCCGTGATGGCGGGAAGACTTGGATGAACGCGGGACTCCATGACTCTCATCATATTGGTCAGGTGGTCATTGACCCGAAGAATCCAGAAGTTGTTTACGTTGCGGCGTTGGGTCCGCTTTATTCGCAGGGAGGTGAGCGGGGGCTTTACCGAACGAAGAACGGGGGAAAAAGTTGGGAGTTGATTCTCAAAGGCGATGAGCGAACGGGGGCGATGGACGTTGACCTTGACCCTCGGAATTCGAATGTGATCTACGCAAGTTTGTGGGATCGGGATCGGAGGGCTTGGAATTTCTTGGAAAGTGGGCCAGGGAGTTCGGTTCAGAAGTCAGTTGACGGGGGAAAGACGTGGACGAAGCTTTCGGGGTTGCCAAATGGAGATGGAATGGGCCGGACATCTTTGGCGATCGCTCCAAGCCGACCGGACACAGTTTATGCGTTCGTTGATAACCAATCGAGCGATCCAGACTCAGGTACTTACGATGAGTATCAACCAGACGGAGTTCTGACATTGAGCCGTTTCCGACGGTTGACGGATGAAGGGATAAAGGGCTTAGATGAAAAAGTTCTAGCGGCGTTCTTGCGATCTGTAATTTTGAGTGATGATAAGCCTGATCAGGTGGCAAAAGATGTTTTAGCGGGCAAGGTGGATAAGGCGGCGTTGGCAGAATTGATGCTGAAGCGCAATGCGAATGTCTTCGAAGCGGACATGAATGACGCGGAGATCTGGCGAAGTGATGATGCAGGGAAATCTTGGCGCAAAGCTCGACCGGATGTTGGCAACCATGGTGGCTACTATTGGAATGAGATTTACGTTCATCCTACTAATCACGAAGAAATTTATACATTTGGAGTTCCGTTGCTGCGGTCTCGGAATGGAGGTCAAAGTTGGGAGTCCATAGCCCGTCGGAACCACGTTGACCATCATGCTCTGTGGATTGACCAGAAGAATCCCAGGTTTATGCTGAATGGGAATGACGGAGGAATCTATGCCAGTTTTGATGCGGGTGAGAACTGGAACCACTGGAATAACTTGTCGGTTGGGCAGTTCACGACGATTGCCGTGGATAACAAGACGCCTTACAACATTATTGGCGGGCTTCAAGATAACGGCACGATGATGGGCCCGAGCACCTATCGGCCAGGATTTTCAAATCCTGAGCTTTGGAAAGCGATTGGCGGTGGGGATGGAAGCGCGATTGCGGTAGATCCTCGGAATGACGGAGATGTTATCTATGGGGCGTCACAGTTTGGTGCGCACTATGTGATTGACATGGTGACGAATCAGCGACGATCTGTGAGACCGCCGGATATTCGTGGAGAAGAGCCGTTGCGATTTAACTGGATCAGCCCGATTCAGATCAGCAAGCACCACCCGGATGTTCTTTATATTGGCAGTCAGCGGTTGCATCGGTCGTTTGATATGGGCCGGAAATGGGAGGCATTGAGTGGTGATTTGACGAAGAATGTTCCCAATGGGGATGTTCCGCATTCGACCCTCACGACGATTGATGAAAGCCCGTTCCGGTTCGGTCAAATCTACGTTGGTACGGATGACGGGAATGTCCGATTTACACCGGATAGTGGATTGACTTGGAACGAAATTGATACTCCTGCCCGAGATCGGTGGGTGACGCGGATTGTGGCCAGTTCGCACGAGAATGGGCGTGTTTATTGCACTCAAAATGGATACCGACAAGATGAATGGACGCCTTATGTGTGGGTGAGCGAAGACTTTGGCGCAACGTGGAAATCGATCGCGGCGAATTTGCCTTTTGAGCCCGTGAATACTATTCGAGAGGACTCAAAGAACCCCAACATTCTTTATGTTGGAACTGATATGGGGGTTTATGTTTCGCTTGACCGAGGAACGAGTTGGATAACCTATGGAATGGGCGTTCCGCACACGCCAGTTCATGATTTGGTGATTCAGGAAAAAGCCGAAGAGATGGTGATTGCGAGTCATGCGCGATCGGTTTGGGTGGTGAGTGTGAAGCCGATTCGGAAATTGACAGAAGACATCATGCAAGCGGATTTTCATGTGTTTGATTTGTCGGTTCCGACAGGGCGGGATCGGTGGCCTTATCGACGGTCGGCTCCATACGCGGACGATACTTATACTGACCAACTGGTGACAAACGAGTTGTTCAGCTCGATTGCAGGAAAAGGAACTTTGAGCTTGGTTGATTCGGCCGGTAAGTCGGTGAGGGATGACTCGGTGGAAATAGTCAAGGGATACAACTTCCTCAGTTATGGATTGTTACTCAAGGCGGGCGATCCGAAGGCTCCGCCAGTCGTGGGCGATCCGAGTGATCCAAAGACAGCGTTGATCGATCCTTATGCGGCTCGCCGGGCGCAATATGTGGCGAAAGGCGACTACGAACTGGTCTTGCGAGTGGCAGGAAAAGAATTCCGGCAGAAAGTCGAGATTCGGTAGTCGCTTCATTAGAACTGCCCCTCAACCTAAGTGCTTGAGGGGCAGTTACTTTTTTCTATGGGAGGTTGACCCAAACGCCGTGGTTTTGGGGGCCATTGCCGGTCCAAACGGTGAACTGGAGGAAGGCGGATGTTCCGGGGGCGCCCGTGTTGCTGGGGAATGTGTAGTTTCCGGCACGAGAGCCGTTCGGAGTGATCATTCCGAGAGTTTGGCGACCAAGGTCAGACTGGGTTCCGAGAGTGGCATCGCCGAGTCGAATCGCATAAGCTTCAACATTCCCGGTGTTGCGAAGCGTGACGGTTGCTTTATAACTGTTATCGGCTTCGCGCACGACAGTGACGTTGGCAGGGGTGATGTTGATCGAGCCGGGATTAGGAGATTGAACATTCCAGACGGCGGGATTCCACACGTTGAAGTCAACCCGACCTCCGGCAATTGAGACATCTAGGAGGTATTGTTTGCCGCCCCGGTCTTCCCAGCCGCCATAGCGAACCCAGGGCACGCCGACGTTGAGAAGGAGGTGGTCTTTGTAAACAGCGGTAGCGGTTTCAGGTTTCGAATCCCAGAGATACATTTCGCGGAAGTCAGCGCTTGATCCGGTGTAATCGTTCCACCATTGATTGAACCCTTCGTTGCGGGTGTAGATCATGGGCCAGAATCCGAGATTGCGAACTCGTTGGACGGCTTCGGCTATGCGCTGGACACGATCTTGGGGAGCCATCGTGCCTTGGAATCGGTTTTCAAGGTCGATCATGAAATATTTGAGATCGTACGGTAGGGATGCTTTGTTGTTGACATATCCGATCGCGCGGAGGCCCTGATCGACTTGCCAAGCTCCGGTTTGGTTGGCAGGAGCTCCGGCAATGGTCGAACCATTATCGAAATTGAGGAATGCGTACGCGGCGACTTTATAGCCAGCGTTGTTGGCTCGAATTAGGTTTCCAGCGGCATCGGGCCAGATGTTTCGACCACCCCATGCGGCTTGGAAGAAGCTGGCCCATCCGGCGGCACGAAGGGTATTGAAAAACGTCTGGGAGCCAAAGCCAGCCATATCAATTCCGCCATAAATGACGTTCGCAACTGGGTTTGACCACGTTCCTTTTCGACCTCGGGCATCGATGGATCGCACTCTCCACGAGTAGTTTCCAGGTTGAAGTCCGGCATCGAGGGGGATGTAATGAGTGAAGTTTGTTCCGGTGTTAGTGGCGGGGACCGTGATGAGTTTGTTGGTTGGGCCAGTTACTTCGACTTCAAATGTTGTTTGCTGGGCAAATGTCGTCGTGAGTCGTCCGTTGAATGCGGGGGCGGCCCCAAGGTTCTCATTCGGCACGGGGGTGAACATACTGGGTGGGGGGAGCTCGCCGATGCTGACGATTTTAGTGTCGGTGATGACGTCGGTTGTGGAGCCGGGGACACGGGCGAAAAATGTGATTTTGAGGGCGCCGACGAAGTCCGGAACCGGGCGAAATCTCATGCGGATTCCAATTCGAGTGAGGCCGGGAAAGGGGCCACCACCCCAGACAACTTCGCCTAGGTTTCCGGAGATGCTAGCTCCTCGCGAGCATTCGAGGCGATGGAATGCAGCGGCGGATGGGGGATCGACTCGGGTGCCGTATTCGAGATTTTGGAATGTTTGTGAGAGGAAGAGGATGGAAGAATGGGTGACGAGTTGGCCTTGGTTAGACTCGAGGGTAGGTGTTGTTTCAAAAAAGCCTTGGGCGGTGGCAAGTATAGGAGTAAGCAGGGCGACAAGGCAAATGAGGGCGCGGATTCCGCGTCGGGACTGACTCTTCATTAATGATCCTCTCCGCCCAAGGAGGGCGAACAACCCCTTTATATTATCAGGTTGAGGGTGGGAAATTGCCCGTGGGTTTACCAGGTGTGTTCCGGTATGATGCCGTTTTAGTGAAAAAGATTCTCGTCATCGGAAGTGGGCCGATCATTATTGGTCAAGCGGCAGAGTTTGACTATGCGGGAAGTCAAGCCTGTCAAAGCTTACGCGAGGAAGGGTATTCGGTGGTTCTGATCAACTCCAACCCGGCAACGATCATGACGGATGAGGAGACAGCGGATGCGGTTTATATTGAGCCGCTCACGCCTGAGTTTTGTGAACGAGTGATTGCCAAAGAGCGACCGGATGGGCTCTTGCCGACATTGGGCGGTCAAACGGGACTGAATCTAGCGAGTGAATTGGATCGGTTGGGGATATTGGAGAAGTACGGCGTTACGTTATTGGGGACTCAGCTGGATGCCATTAAGAAAGCGGAAGATCGCGAGTTGTTCCGCGCGTTGATGCGGGAGATTAATGAGCCAGTTCCGGAGAGTTGGATTGTTGAGAGTGAAGACGATTTGCAAAGAATTTTGGATGAGGTTCCTTATCCGTGTATTGTTCGACCAGCTTACACATTGGGCGGAACTGGGGGAGGAGTGGCGCGAACCAGAGAAGAGCTTTGGGAGATTGGTCGCAAGGGGTTGAAGCTTTCGATGCGGAGCCAGTTGATGGTTGAGCGAAGTTTGCTTGGCTGGAAAGAAGTCGAATATGAAGTGATGCGCGATGGAAAGGGGAACTGTATCACGGTTTGTAACATGGAGAATTTGGATCCGATGGGGGTTCATACGGGCGATTCGATTGTTGTGGCACCGAGTCAGACTTTGAGCGATATTGAATATCACATGCTTCGGACGGCGAGTTTGAAGATTATCACGAGTTTGGGGATTGAAGGGGGATGTAACGTTCAGCTTGCGGTGAATCCGGATAGTTTTGACTATTACGTTATTGAAGTGAATCCCCGCGTTTCGCGCTCAAGTGCATTGGCGAGTAAGGCGACGGGCTACCCGATTGCGCGGATTGCGGCAAAGATTGCGGCAGGAAAGACACTCGATGAGATTGAGAATGCCGTAACAAAAACAACAAAAGCGTGTTTTGAACCGGCATTGGATTATTGTGTGGTCAAGATTCCGCGGTGGCCCTTTGATAAATTTGGGGGTGGGGATCGAAAACTCTCGACGCAGATGAAGGCGACGGGGGAAGTGATGGCGATAGACCGGACTTTTGAATCGGCACTCATGAAGGCAATTCGGGGTTTGGAAGTCAAACAGAAAGATTTACGCCATGCGGGAATGGCTCTATTGACTTCCGAGCAATTGGAGGAAGCCTGTCGAGTCGCAACGGATGAGCGGCTTTGGGCATTGGCAGAAGCATTGCGCCGAGGATGGGACGTGGATGTGATTCACAAATCAAGTCGAGTTGATCGATGGTTTTTGCGAAAAATTGAACGAATTGTCGCGGTTGAACGAGCAGTGGTTGAAATTAAACTGAACTGGCGGGATGGTTTTGAATTACCAGAGATAATTGGTCGAGCGATGGATTTGGGTTTTTCGGCAAGTTCACTGCGGGATTTGCTCGGAATCAGTCGTACGGGGAACGATGCGGATAGTTTACGGAGTTCTGGATGGTCGGTTCGAGATTCCGATGAGGAGGGGACAGTGGTTGATTTGGTGGAGCAAATTTTGGTGTTGATTCGAGAAAAGAGCCAGTCATCCGTGGTGAAAATGGTGGATACATGCGCAGGGGAATTTGAGTCTGCAACGCCTTATTACTACCGGACGAATGAACTTGAAGATGATTATCTGATTGTCTAAACAAATTCCACTGATTTGCGCCGGATTGTGATAATCTTCACGACGATGAGCAATATCACAGTTCGTCACCTTTTGGGGTTGTCGCTGTTGGTCATGCCAATGGCGTCATTTGCTCAGTTGAATCATCTGAGTGAGACTTTGAATGGTGGTTTGGCAGAGAAAGAGAAGAAAGTGAGTCTGAGTTTCCGGTCATTTGACGGAAATGAGGCTTCGATTTACGGCGATTTGGCGTTGGCCTACGGTTGGAGCCGTGACATCAACTTATATTTGCGGGCTTCAGGTTCTGAGCGTAAAACGGTTGGTGCGATCCGGACGGGTGGCACAGACGTCGAGTTGCAAATGGCCTGGCGGAAGGCGAACCTTTATATAGCTCTTGGGGCGGCTTTGCCGAGTACACCTGCTCAAGATATGATTGCTGGTACTTGGACAGTTGGATTTTCTGGTCAAGAAGGTAAGAGTTCAGCATTTTTTGGTGCGACGGGTGTGACGTCTGATGATGTGACATTGGTTGGAGCGGCGGTTGCTTTGCGGACGCCACTTTCTGAGCAATTAAGTCTGGATGCGAGTTCGATTTTCATGATTCGTGGTGAGAACACGGCGAGCATTGGTGGGAACTTGGAAGATCAAACGGTTTTGAGTTTTGCATTGCGCTATCAGTTCTCCGAAAAGCAGATGTTCTGGGTGTCGGCTTCGAATGCGCTTGGCGGGACAACCGGGTTTAGCATGAGTCACCGTTTGGGCGCAGGATTTGGTCTTGGAGCGGGGATTGAGGTGAAGTTCTGATGAAGTTTTATCAATGGACTTCACTTGGAATTGCAGCAGTCTTGCTCGGCGGATGCGGCGGGATTAAGGCTTATGTTCCGGCGGGTAACACGGCGGGGACAGGAAATCCGGTTCAATGCGCGAATCTTTCGATTGGCTCCTCTAGCACGATCACGGTTGTACGCGATGGAAGCACAGAGTCGTCATTCAGTATTGCTAACGGCAACGTGGATGCGCTTCAGTCCAGAGCTCCGGGAGATGCAACGGTCACGATCACCTTGGTGAATGCACCTCCGGGAGTGACATCGGTTTTCACTCCGAACCCGATCACAATCCCGCTTAACGATTTGGAGATCATAAACTGGGATCTTTTTGCCGGACAATCGGTGCAGCCGGGTACATACACGATCACGATTCGTGTTCAAGAAGGATCTTGCACATCGGTAAATCAGCAAATCACTCTGACTGTCACGAATGGCAACCAAAACACTTGATGAGATGATTTAGTCAGAGTGACAAGACGAGAGTTACTTGAATTGGGAATTGGAACGGCGGGGGCTTTGCTCCTGCCGTCTTTTTTGTCGGCGGATGGGTATTCCAAACTTGCTCGGCTTTCGCATAGTTGGAAGAGCTTCAGTTTAGGAGATCGTATTGTTGCGGCGGGGCGAGAATTTTTGGGAGTTCCTTATGTTGGGTGGACTTTGGAAGGTGATCCTGAACAATGTCGTGTGTATTTGGACAAGCTGGATTGCGTGACCTTTTTGGAGTGTGCTTGGGCGGTTGCTCGGTGTGCGCCGGATGTGACTCAGGAGCGAGTGAAGCGGGCGGTAACTCAGACCCGCTACATAAATGGGAAGGTGGATGGTTATTGGAGCCGATTGCATTACACGGCCCACTATCTTTGGTTTCACAAAGTGAATGAAAAATTGAGGATTGTTAGTGATGATTGGAGTGAGTTCGCGGTTTGGGCTCCCGAGCTATCATTTATGAGCAAGAATCCTGATGTTTATCCGGCTAGTCGATACTCTTCTGATTTCGTCCAGAATGCAAGGCGCATTGAAGGGATGGTTGATCGATTGGGATTCCGAAAAGTTCCGGTTGAATCGTGGGAGGGAGTTTTGCCAAGAATGAAACCGGGGGATTTTGTAGCGTTCTGTACGTCTAAAAAGGGGTTAGATTTTTCTCACGTGGGGATTTATTCGGGGAGAGGAAAGTTTATGCATGCGTCGAGCACGGCGGGAAAAGTAGTTGAGCAGGACCTAGTGGCTTGGGGACAGGGAGTGCGGAATTGCAACGGGATGGTCGTATCCCGGTCGGCGGAGTTTCCTGTACTTTGATACGTCATAATCAAAATGCGATTTATGAAACATTTGCTGGTGGCATTGGTGCTCGGGGCTTGCCTTTTGGTTGCGGGTTGCAACAAAAAGGGAGATGATGAACTGATCAAGACGGGAGGGAGTACTCCTGCGACAGCCCAAGAATCTAAAGAGGGAAACAATCTTGGCGTTACTGAGAATACTTTGAAGGATTCTGTAATGAGCGGAAAAGCTGGCCCGGGTAAGTCAACACCGGAAAGTGTGATCGGATCCACTACCATGCAGACAACAAATCCCTCAATCGATAGTACGGGGAAGATGATCACCAAAGAAGCAGGAAAGCCAGCCCCGGAAGGACGAGTTTGGTGTGACGCCTGTGGTGGGCACTTGCCCAAAGATGATGCAGTTGAGAAGGGTGGCAAGACCCTTTGCATGGCTTGCGCTGAAGAATCATAGGTCTAGGATTCATGATTGGGCGGCTGATTGTAGTGGTTGGTTTGGCGATGAGCCTTGTGGGTTTGTCGCTGACTCAATCGCAATCGGTTGCTGAGGCGGATGTACTGACATCGGGCTCGACTTTGGTGATCAACGGGTTGGATGCGATAACGATTAAATCTGCGGCGGGGGGTTTGGGGCCAAGTGAGCGTGTGGCGGTCGTTGCTAAGAGTTTAGAGCGGTTTCGCCGGGGTCAAACGGTTCGAGTGGTGGCTGATCCAGGGTTGCGGATTGCTTTGCAGGATACGACGATTGTTACGATCACAGTCGCTGAAGCCAAGGCTCACGGTAAGACCCCGGACGCTTTGGCAGATGAATGGTCAAGAGCAATTAATAAGGCTCTGTACGTACCGCCGCTTACCGTTTTGACCGAGAACGTTGAATTAATTTTAGGTAAGTCGAGAACAGTTCGGGTGATTGGATCTCAATCGCGGATGGCGCAAATCACCGTTGAACCAGAGGGAGCGGTTAAAGTTGAGCGGCGGGGATTTGATTTGTTGGTGACGCCTCTTGCGATGGGTGAAGGGCAGATCATGTTGTCGCTGGGGGAAACGACACAAAGTATTCCTTTTACAGTGATGGCGATATCGGCGAATTTGCCACAAACTTTGCAAGCGGAAGTTACAGGAAACCCAGCATCGAAGGAGTTGGTTGTCGAGACGATTCGAGGGGCGATGAGTACGATGCTCGAGTCTCAGCCAGGGGCGAGGATTGATTTTGATGTTCCGCCAGTTGATCCGCTAGTGCCAGGACAGAGCCGCGTTTATCAAGTGCGGACGGTTGTTTCTGCTCCTGGGTTTGCGGAAAGTCGGGGTTTGGTGAATGTCGCGATCAAAAATGTTGGAGGAGGGCGAGTTTTTGAAGATGTTCTTTGGTATAGCAACGAGCCGGAAAACTTAAAGGGGACTGGACAGCTTTACTTTGCACGGTTGAATACAGACACTCCGGGCCGTTTGCTTTGGCACCATTGCAACAAAACCGCGAATCCTTTGGTTGTGCAGTATGTATTGGCGAACCGAAGTGCGGTAGATGCAAAGGTTTGGCTTGTGGGTGGTGATCCGGAGCCGCATTTGGATCCGACGAAGGCAGGATTTGAAGCGGGGAAGATGTTTTTCCCGGATTGGACAAATTACCAAGGTTCAGTGGTGACGGTGCCCGCGCGGTCAGTTGTGCCGATTGTGATGCGTCGAATCACGGCGGAGCAGACCACGAGTGGGTTGGCGACCTTGCGTTTGTTGCCTGGCGGTGCAGATGATGTGGTTTTGGTTGCCAATGCGCTGTATCCGAACGAAGTGAGCGGTGAGTGGCAGAGACAGGTAAGCGGTAGCAAACCCTGGCTTGAACGGCGGGCGATTGGAGTGGATCGGTTTAGTTTGCCGATTGTGGGTAAAGAAAAGCACGTTTATTCACAGCCGGCGAAACAGGTCGGATTTTTGTATCAAGTTGGTGGAAAGCTCGGGTTTGTTAGAATTGGACAGGAGAGCATTGCGAGTGCGATCGGGGGGCCACCACTCAGCGGAAACTTTGGGGTTCAGTATGTGATTGAAGGTCGGATTGAGAATCCAGGAGATGTTACGGCGACGGTCGAAGTGGTTTTTGAAGCGAGTGCCGGGTACTCGGGGGCCTTGTTTAGCGTAAATGGGAAGGTTTTGCCGGGCCGGATGCTCCAAACGAAGGAGTCAATGAGCCTCTTTGAAGCATCGCTGAAACCGGGAGAGGCAAGAGATATTCGAATTGAGACGATTCCTCTGAGCGGGGCACATTATCCGGCGACGATTACGATTCGGCAGAAGGGACGAATGTGATTTTTGGATGGATACGAACCGAGGATTTAATCGTCTAAGTGGCTAAGAACATGAACAGTTCACGAATTGCGTTGGCTTTGGTGGGGGTGCTTGCGGTTACTGGGCTCGGTTTGGCGGCCCAGGATGCTTGGAAGCGTCAGTATTTAGGGAAGAGTGCATTCTCGGTAGTCTTGCCGGGTAGTTTGGAGAGTGCCGGGGAAACTAAGGTTGAGGACAAGGAAGATTGGGTGGTCAAGACGGATGACTACACTTTTGAAAACGATGATGTGTTTGTGCTGATTACGGTTTTCCATGGAAAGGCGGGGACGGTGGCAAGTGATCGGCACCTTGCGACGGTGGCAAAGGATTTGGTCACGGGGATTAGTGAGGGTGAGGATGCGGTCAAGGAACTTGGTCGCAAAGTTGGCAAACTTGATGAGAAGCCAACAGTTTTGCAGTCTCACTTGCTCGGTTCTGGGGATACGGCGAGTTTGTTTAAGAGCTTCTTGCTGGGGGATGGGAACAAGGTTTTTGCGGTGATGGCGGTGGGATATCCGAATGATCCGAAGAGTGTTGCGGCGGTGGATCGGGTTTTGGGGAGTGTTCGGTATAAGATGGGCGTTCAATAAAACTTCTTGTAGCCATTTCTGTTGTCCCAACTCTTCATTCGAGTAGGGGCAATTTTGTTTGACGGTGGCATAATGGGAGGATGCTCAGAGTTGAGAATCATGGGGAGTGGTTGGATGTTGTCTTGGATCGTCCGGATGTGCGGAATGCGTTCAACGATGAATTGATTGGGGCTTTGCGGGAGTTGTTTTTGGGGTTGGATCGGTCGGCTCGGGCGGTTTTGCTGAGGGGCGAGGGGAAGGCTTTCTGTGCGGGCGGTGATTTGAATTGGATGCGGAAAGCGGCGGGGTACACGGAAGAGCAAAATGCGGCGGATGCGCTGAAATTGGCCGAGCTCTTTGAGGCGATGGTGGATTGTCGGGCGGTGATCGTTGCTCAGGTTCATGGGGCGGCGTTCGGTGGGGGATGTGGATTGGTTTCGGCGGCAGATGTTGCGGTCGCGGTCGAGGGAACGAAGTTTTCGTTTAGTGAGGTTCGGCTGGGGTTGGTTCCGGCAACGATTTCCCCGTTTGTGATTGAAAAGATTGGAGCGGGTCATGCGCGGGCGTTGTTTACAACGGGTGAGGTTTTTGATACGGACAAGGCGTTGCGGATTGGTCTGGTTCATGACGTTTCTTCGGCGGACGACGTCCATGGGGTCGCGATGGCGAAGGTTGCGGATGTTCTTCGGAACGGGCCGGAGGCGGTGGCGACAAGTAAATGGCTCGCTCGGCAAGGGATGATGGATAAGGATGCGACGAGTCGGCTTTTGGCGAAGGCTCGCGCGGGGGATGAGGGGCGGGAGGGGGTAGCGGCGTTTTTGGATAAGCGCGCTGCGAGTTTTGTGCGGGAGATTTGATTCGGAAAGGGGATTGAGGCGCTGAGTGTGTGCCGCTTTTCTTCATGGCTGGATCCCCGCCTACGCGGGGATGACGATGGGAAAGCCTGATCAAGAATAAGAGTCGGGAGGGGGATTTGGGATCCCCGTATAGGCTCTGTGAGCCATAATGGGGGCAGTGAAGAGCGGGATTCAGAAAGTTTTGGTGGCGAATCGGGGGGAGATTGCGTGCCGGGTTTTTTCGACACTCAGGGAGATGGGAATCGGGAGTGTGGCGGTTTATTCCGAGGCGGATGCGGGATCGATGCACGTGGCGCACGCAGATGAGGCGGTTTTCATCGGCGGATCGGAGCCGGGGCAGAGTTATTTGAAGATTGATGCGATCATCGCGGCGGCCCAAGAAACGGGCGCGGATGCGATTCACCCGGGCTATGGATTCCTTTCGGAGCGACCGGAGTTAGTGGAAGCTTGTGAGGCGGCGGGAATTGCATTCATCGGGCCAAGCGCGGCGGCAATGCGACGACTGGGGGAGAAGATTGACGCGAAGCAGTTAGCGGTTGAGAGTGGGGTGCCGATTACGCCGGGGTTCTTTGAGCCAGGAGCGACACCTGAAACATTGAAGGTTGAGGCGGAGAAGATTGGCTACCCGGTGATGTTGAAAGCAAGTGCGGGCGGGGGCGGGCGCGGAATGCGGGTTGTCCGGGATGCGGCTGATTTTGATCGGGAGTGTCGGCTGGCGATGGATGAGGCTTTAAAGGGTTTTGGTTCGAGTGCAATGATGGTGGAGAAGCTCGTCGAGCAACCTCGCCATATTGAAGTTCAGGTTTTGGCGGATAAACACGGAAATGTGGCGTGTCTGTTTGAACGAGAATGTAGTTTGCAACGGAGGCACCAGAAGGTTTTGGAAGAGGCACCGAGTCCGATCATGACGGACGAATTGTGGGAACGGATGCAAGCAGCTTGCCGGAAGCTGGTTGCGGCGGCGGGCTATTACGGTGCGGGGACGGTTGAGTTTATGTTTGATGAGAAGAGTGGAGAGTTTTACTTTTTGGAGGTGAACGCGCGGTTGCAGGTAGAGCACCCGGTGACGGAACTGATTACGGGCCTGGATTTGGTGCAGTGGCAGGTGCGGATTGCAGCAGGGGATAAATTGGACTTACCGAAAGCGTTGATGGAAGGAGATCGGCGGGCGATCCGGGGGCATGCGGTCGAGGTTCGGCTGATTGCAGAGGATCCGGGCAACGGGTTTTTACCATCAATTGGGGGGCTCTTGAAGGTTCTTGGGCCGGTTGGAAATGGGGTTCGGTTTGATGTTGGGTACCGAAGCGGGGATGAGGTGAGCAGGTTTTATGATTCGATGCTGGCGAAGCTGATTTGCCATGGGGCTGACCGCTCGGCGGCGGTGGCGAAAATGAACACGGCTTTGCGGGATACGCATTTTTTGGGAGTGAAAACCAACCAACGGTATCTGCTTGACGTAATGGCTCATGTGGATTTCTTGAATGGTCGGTTCGACACGGGGTTTTTGGGCCGGGAGTTTGGAGAATGGTCAGCGGCGAATGAGCCGCCGGCATATTTGGCGGACTTGATGAAGCGGGCAGCGGGGGTTACCGTGGGGACTGCAGCAATAACTGAGGGCTATTCGGCGTGGGGATTGGGGGATGGGTTCCGGAATTCCCGGGTGAATTGATGGACGAGAAACGCGTTTTTAGTGAGCAGGAGGCGGCGAATTTGATCGTTGCGGCGGCCAAGCTACAGGAGTCGGACGGAGATGGGCCGAACTATGCGGCGGGGGTGAGTTGGGCGCAGATGCAGAAGATGGCTCAGGATGTGGGGGTTGATCCTGATTATTTGCGCAAGGCGTTGGCGGGGGGTTCGGGTCAGAAAACAAGCAATTCAAAAAAGCCGAAAAGATTTTTGGGTATGCCCATGAGTGAGGAGTTTGAAAGGGTCGTGGATGCGGAAATTCCGCCCGAGAACTTTGATGTCATTGCTCCAGAGTTTTACAATCCAGGTTATGGTGGGGGGGCGGGTCAGGGTGGATTTGGCGGGCCTTCGATCATTGGGCGAATGATGAAAGGTCAATTCTATGAGGGAATGCTCTATGGCACTTTGGAAGTGAGTTCCAGGCATGGTCGGACTCGGATCAAGGCGCAGACGAGCAATATGGTTGCGACTTGGGCGATATGGATGCCGTTTGTTTTGCTGACAATGTTTGTTGGCGTGGCCATTACCTCGAAGCGCGCTCCCGAGCTTTGGCCGCTTGTGTGGTCGTTTTGGGGGCTGGGTGCGGCAGGTTCTTGGGCGGGGCTCGGGGCACTTTTGACAAAATATCGTGAGAAGTTGCCAGACAAGCTCGACCGGATGGCAACTGCCATTGTGGATGAGGCGGAGATGTTGCGAAAGAATGTGGGTTCGGAATCGGTGGTTGACTCGGTATCAACTGATGAAGAGTTGCGCGAGAACCTCCGTAGTGATTGAATTTTGAGGTTGATTTGGTTCTTGGGATCGGCTAACAAATGAAGTTAGTTTGGGTGCATTTTTTTGTTCAATTTGCGTGAGTTCCTGCTATGATCGGGCCATGATTGGTTCTGCTTCTCGATCGTTGCTGATCCTGAGCTTGATGTGCTTGGTTGTTTCCCCCGGAATTGCAGATGGCAACCGGCAGGGGCACTCAAAGCATGGCTCTGCTTTTGATGCGGGATTGCGATCAAAACCTTGGGTGATGGAAGGACTCGGTGATGCGCCTTTTCCGATCACGACAGAAAGTGCGGAGGTTCAGCGTTGGTACAACCAAGCGAATGCGCTCTTGCACAACTTCTGGTTTGAAGAAGCGGAGCGTTCACTTCGTTGGTGTCACAAGCTGGAGCCGGATAATGCAATGGTTTACTTTGGTTTGGCGCGATGTGGGTTGAACTGGTTTACGATGGGGAGCCAGGGGCCAGAGCTCCAGCGGTACAAGGACTTTTTGATTGAAGCGGTTAAGCGCAAAGAAGGATTACCTGAGCGCGAGCGGATGTATATCGAAGCGTGGGAAGCGGCTTGTCTGAAAGGGGCAGAGAAACCTGTTGAGGTGATTATTCAGAAGTTAAGCCAACTTTCAGTGAAATACCCTGACGATATTGAGGCAACTGTATTGCTTGGTTTCTTCAATATTGGTTATGGGAGTCCGTTGGCAAATGACGCATTGCTCAATACTGTTTTGAAGACGTCACCTATGCACCCTGGTGCCCACCATGCCCGAATACACAGTTGGGATGGCGTCAGTTCTGAGCAAGCGATCAACAGTTGTGAACTTTATGGAAAAGCAGCTCCGGGCGCGGGGCACTCGTTGCATATGCCGGGACACATTTACTCGAAAGTTGGGATGTGGCACGAGGCAGCGATTGCGATGGATTCCGCGACGCGGGTTGAGCTGAGTTACATGAACAATCGGCTGGCTCTTCCTTACGAAACATGGAACTATGCCCACAACCGCGATTACCTTTGTTATATACAGGAGCAGCTTGGTCGCGCAGAAGAGAGTATTCAAGGGGCAAAAGATTTGATAGCAGCCCCTGGAAATCCGGAAATGAACCCGGCGGATGGATATTGGACTCAGTTTCCGTTATTGCGAGCCTTGGTGAAGTTCGAGCGATGGGACGAAATTTTGGATGGGAAAACACTTAAAGCGGCGAACGATCCCTTTGCAGGAATGATGTTCGGATCGGCGGAGGTCATTGCTCTGCTGAAAACCAACCGAAAATCAGAAGCCAAGGAGAGAATGCGAGGCATTGAAGTGATGCTCTTGCAAATGAAGAAAGAACAAGGTGGGGCAGATGCACTGCCGCCGGATTTGCCTTTGCCAAGCATCATTCAAGTTGCTCAGGCTTGGATCAAGATTTCGGACGGTGACAGGCTGGGTGGGTTGAGCATTTTGATGGCAGCGGCTGAAGAAGAGCGCAAGGCTCGAGAATCGCACAGCTATCCGAATGATCCTCCGTTTGACCCGTGGCCGGTGATGAGACTTGTTGGGGATGTTTTTGCTGATGGAGGAGACCACCGAGCGGCAATTGAAGCTTACGAAGTGGCGTTGAAGCAAGAACCTAATGATTCGTGGTGTTTGGCGGGGCTGGCAAAAAGTTGGTCTGCTTTGGGGAATCGAGTCTTAGCGAGGGAATATGCGGGTCAGTTGATGGCAGTTTGGAGCGGAGCAAATCCGGGGTTGAAGCCAATGACTGATGTTATGGCTTTGAACCTTGATGCTCTGCCAAGACCAGTAACTCCACGGCCAGAGCGAGCCTATAACCCAGCGAAACTTGACCACCTTGGTCCGAGTAACTGGAAGCCATTCGCGGCACCTCAGTTGGCGGCAGTCGGAATTGATGGGAAGGCGGTTAAACTTGAAGATTACCGGGGGAAGAATGTTCTGCTGGTGTTCTATCTTTCGGATCAGTGCGTGCATTGCGTTGAGCAGTTGGCAGCGATCAATTCCAAAATGAGTCAGTTTGAGGCGATGAACACGGTGGTTTTGGCTTGTAGTTCGGATTCGCCGGAGAAGAATCGGTCGAACGACTTGTCCTCGTTTGGGTTGAAACTGGTCTCGGATAAAGATCATGAGAATGCACGGCGGTTTGCTTCGTATGATGATTTTGAAGACATGGAGTTGCATTCGACGATACTAATTGATTCGGCGGGTCGGGTGCGGTGGAAGCAGACAGGGGGTGATCCATTCATGAAAATTGATTACTTGCTGGCGGAGATTGGTCGCTGGTAAGGAAATGGGAGAACCCTTTTCGTCCGTTTTTCGTATTGACCTGAGGTGAGCGAGCGACGATATACCCGGGAGGAGGCGATGGAAGCTTTGCGGGCGGCTTCTGAAAGTGGGGGTGGCGATGATGATTTGGTTTCAGAATCTGAGTTGCTTGCTATGGCGGGGGAGATGGGGGTGGATTCGGGGCGACTGCGGGAAGTTTTGGCGCGGGGGACGGGTTCGGTTCAGGGGCGGGATCATGTGGCGACGGGTTGGGGTTGGCCGGGGAATGAAACCTTTGAACGGGTGATTGATGGTGAGCTTTCACCGGGGCAGTTGGAAGAGGTTGCCGAGCTTGCGGGTGGGCGGTATGAGGATGGGGGAACTCCGGGGGTTCGGGAGACGCGCGAATTTTGGGAAGGTTGGCGGTATGTGACTTTGGATGTTACGGCCCGGGGTGGGCGGACGAAAATTTTGGCTAAGTCGAAAATTTCGTATATGCGTTTGAGTCCGTTTTTTCCGCTTTTGGCGATTGCATGTTTGATGTTTTTTGTCTTGATGTTAAAGGAGAATCCTTCGAATTTGGAGCAGGCTTTGCAGGGGGTGATTTCGATGGGGTTGTTGTTTTACTTTGGGGTGGGATGGAGCATGCGCTTGAATCGGAAGCGGATTGTAGCGCGGGTGGATGAACTGGCGACGAAGGTGAAGGAGCAGGTTGTTGGGGGTGGGGAGGACCGGTTTCGATCGGATGAGCTTGCGGAACGGGTAGGGGAAGAGAGTTAAGTTTTCTTTGTTGGTGGTCGGCGGGTTGGTGTCGTATACTGGGGTTGGTGGCTTTAGCGGCTTGTTTTTCTGAAAGTAGGAGGTGTCGCTCTGAGAAGCGCTCTGGTGAGGCTCATTCCCGTGATTATGTTCTTGACCGTCTGGGGAGTGTGATTCAGATTTATCAGAACGGCTGGCCGATTGCTGACGCTTGCTATGAGCCTTATGGGGGGATCTACACTCAATGGAACATGTCCGGGAAGACGTTCACCTGGCTTGGTGGTTGGGGTTATCGCCAGACGGGGGTTGAATGGAGTTCTGTTTATGTGAGAGCTCGTCATTACTCTCCTAGTTTGAGTAACTGGACGAGTGTTGATCCGCTTTGGCCCTCTGAGATGCCTTATGGGTATGTGGAGGGCAGGGTGATGACGGGGGTGGACTACTGGGGGTGGAAGGTAATTGATCCTCAGTGCCCAAGTTTTTGCAGCGAAATAAAAAATATATCTGGTCGATTAGACAATCTGAAACGGTGTATGTTAAGTCGAGGTTTTCAATCTAGGGGAGTTGAAGAAGCTTGGAGGAATCTTCTTTCTTTCTGCACCGGAGCAAAGACTGTCGCAGTCTTTACAAAAGATGATCCTTGGAAAGGCCCAGGTACTTTAAGTCCTGAATGCTTGGAACAATTTGATAGGGAGTGCTCTCGATCGAATTTTGCTTCAGCTCAAACTTTGAGGTTAAGAGATCCACTTATTCCTACAATTGCTACGGTAGTACGAGGGCACTGCGCCATTGGAGATTGCTATGTGGAACTATCCAAAGAATATGATTGTGTTATTTTGAACTGCTCTGGCACTGGGAATTTTACAGGAGATTGGTGCCAGCATACCTTGGCGCATGAACTCACACATTGTGGTGGTATATGGCACGATGTTGGTAAGGCTCCGAAAGGAAACATTTACCGGGATTTTATTTATAACTTTGGGTGTTGCGTGGGGAGGATACTTGGTCATCCTGTGGGACCAAACTGTGCAGAACATAGATACGACATTCCTTGGAAGGTGGATGGGAAATGACCAGAGGGGTTTTAATCAGCATTCTATTGAGTGCTTCGTTTTCTAACCAAACTGGTAAGATTGTTCCTCTTCTTCAGTTTAGTGATGTAATACAGGTCACTGCCAATTGGGACTCCGACCATCTCATTCTTTTGCGGCAAGAGCAAGGATCTGTAGATAGACGAGTGGATGTGTTGCTAGAAAATACTGTAACTAGTTCGGTAGTTCTTCAGGAGGATGATAGGCTGATTGGGGTAGCTCCTTCCGGGGGAGCATTGATAAAGAAAATTGAATCGGAAAGAGAGATTTCTTATCAGGGAAAGGTTCAGCTTTTTCCGGGAGCGCAGTATAGACCGATTCTTACTAGCGGCATAGTTTTACAGCGGTTTACAAAGATGACCGCTTTTTGGGAATACGGATACGATGCTACAGCAGTGCATACGATTCCATTTAGGGCTTCAATTTTATCGAGGTATCGAAAAAAGGTGATGACTGTTGAATCAATTCGTCCCCCAACATTGAGATTTAGGGAGCCCAGAATCAGCGATCAGCTTTTATGGATCGTTGATCTTGGTCTTCGTAGTGGTAATCGGAAAGTTGTTCCGCTGAATATTCATCAGGACTCAAATTCGTTTCAGTGTATAACTTGGGGGGCACTATCTGATGATACACTCTTGGCCTTAGGAGGTTGGCTTTCACATGACGAGCAATTAATTGGTGGGTTCAAGAATGAACTGTGTATTGTGATATTTGATAGCACGTCTGGTGAAATGAAGCAGATTTTGCCCTATAAGCATGCAAACGAGTACGACGATGTGGAGTTAGTGATATTTAATAGTGGCAAACGTGCCGCTATAAAAATAGGAAAAAATTTGGAAATTATGGACACTATGAGGTTTTCGGAGAGCCGAGATACTCGTGAGATATAGCCAGGAAAGTGCACTCTTGAATCAACCCACCGCCTATCCCTACTCGGGTGATGGTTTGAATCGGAGTGAGATTGTCCCTGATCTCTCAAGTGATCCACCTTCGCTTTTAATCACGACTTTGGTTTGGGATGGCAGTGAGTATCTGCAAGGACGAGACTAATGGGTGTTACTAACTACATGACGGTGAATGGGAAGATACGGAGTGAGCACCGTTCTGGTGAGGCTCATTCTCGTGATTATG
>PNMZ01000005.1 GCA_013823945.1 bacterium
CGTTCAGCGGATTCAAACGATTGAGGAGTGGGCGCGGCAGGTGTGCGGCGCGGATTTGGAATGGGCGACAGGGATGACATGGTTGTACGGGGAGTTGTGGGGTCAATGGCGGACGGACGTGCGGCGGAAGTTGTTCACGCCGATTCCGGAGCCGATGGTAGCGAAAGTGGAGCCGAGTCAGGTGGCGCGGGCGCAGGTGGCGGAGTTGCCGAGTTATGGGCAGATCACGGAGCATGAGCGGCGTGCGATTGCGTCACGGTTGGGAGTGAGGTCGTGAGTTCAAAAAGTGCCTTTTTTTGCAAAAAATTGCAGAAGGGGTTGACAAGGAGAAGGTGGGAGTTGCATTATAGTATTAGGCGTTGATTTTGTGATTGACGCGAGATGCCGGTGAGCCAGTAGGTTCTCCGGCTTTTTTGTTAGCCATTGCATGAGGCAAGCAGGTCCGACCATTCCCCAGGGTTGGCCCATTTTATTTTCTGGGGGTGGAGATTTGATGAGTCAAAGTCGCATTTGCCTGGACGCCGGGCACGGAATGAGCAACGTGGTTGCGGGTCGGTTTGATCCGGGAGCGGTTGCCGGAGGCGTACGCGAAGCAGACGTTTCGCTCGATTGGGCATAGGAGGTGCGGAGGGTCGGTTTGAATTGGTTCGGGGTGCGTCCTAGGCAAATCGTGATGACGCGGGATGATCATACGGACTGGTCGGAAGTGGCACGGCGGGATGACCGGGCAAAGGCGGCGGGATGCACCTGTTTTTATACTTTTGAAACAACTTTATTGTTGGAAAGGCACGGATTAAATCCATCGATTAGCTCTCAAATCCGATGGATTCATAAATTGTTTGAAATGGCTTCCAAAGGGGATGGGCAGGAACGCCATAGCCAAGTTCATCGGGCCCAATGAACTCATTGAAAGGAGAACAAAAAAATGAACAACGACAAGGATGACAAACAAATCAGAGACAATCTACCGCAACCAATTGGTACGGACGCTCTGGGAGCTCGACGATACTTGGGCTGCTCAGAATCAACATTCAAGGACTTGAGAAGACGAGGCTATCTCTCCGAACTTCGAAAGAACTGGTTTTTGTTCAGTGACCTGAATCTTGATGTTAAGCGACTTAGACTAGATGAGGACGAGCACTTGAGACAAGTAAGAGGGGAGTTGAAGTGAAATGAGCACGATCAGTGAAAAAGGAACATCGTTCAGTGATCATAATGACCGGTTGGAGCCGAGGAGAATACGGGAAGCAGAGTGCTTAGAACATGGACTTTGTTGCTGTCTTGTTCAATGGGTATGTGAGCGAATCCACTTAATCTCGATTACTCGAAGAACCAGCGTTGTGAGGTTGTACTCGTGAGAATTGATACTGGAGAAAAGCTTGCGTACAGCGTAAGACAAGCCGCAGAACTACTGTCAATTTCAAGGAGTCAGATATACGAGATGATCAATGCGGGAAAAATCGGCTCGATAAAAATTGGACGGTCAAGGCGAATTACTTCGAGGCAGCTAAACGAATACCTTTCTGACCGAGAAAAGGAAGATGCATAAAGTCCATCACTGTCCACTGCGTAAACGGCACATAAACGGCAAAAAAGAAAACCACCTTCTGATCTCAGAGAGTGGTTTTCTTCCTTTTTAGGTTCAAATTAGTGGCTGCCGCTGTAGGATTCGAACCTACGACCCGCTGATTAACAGTCAGCTGCTCTACCACTGAGCTAAGCGGCAACTTGGAAACGAGATAATACCCTCAATAAATTCGGTTGGGGCAAGGGCGAATTTTAGGGTTGGGGCCTTTGGTTTTGCGGCCCCATTAACGGCGGCTAGTTATCGTAGGCCATTGACCGAGTGACGGTTTCGTTGCGGTCGAAATCAGATTTGAGTTGGTTGAGTTTGTCGTTGGCTCTGATCCATGCATCTTCGCCGAGGAGGAGGCGGAGCGGGGGATTTTCTTCGAGAGCGACGTTGATCATTGCGGCGCAGGCTTTTTCCGGATCGCCCTCTTGTTGGCCAGTGATATCTTTGATCCACTGGAAGGTGTCGTCAATCATCGGTTTGTAGTCGGCGATTTTGTTCTCGGATGTGCGCAGGCTGGCTCGGTCGGCGAAGCGAGTACGGAATGCACCTGGTTCGATGAGGATTGACCGAACGCCGAAGTCTTTGACGGAAGCGTGGAGACCTTCGGAGATCGCTTCGACAGCGTGTTTGGAAGCGCAATAGATGGGGAAGGTTGCTCCGGATGTGAGTCCGGCGATGCTGGAAATGTTGAGGATGGTTCCGGAACGTCGTTCTCTCATATGGGCGAGGATGGGTCGGGTTACGTTGAGGAGGCCGAAGACGTTGACTTCAAATTGATCGCGGACTTCTTGATCGTTGACTTCTTCGATGACGCCGACGTGACCGTATCCGGCGTTGTTGATGAGGACGTCTATGTGATTGAAAGAGTTGAGGGTTTGGTTAAAGGCTCCTCGGATTGAGTCGGTGTTGGTGACATCGAGGTGGGGGGTGATGATTTGTCCGGGGAATTTTTCGGAGAGGTCGGAGAGGGTCTCGGGTTTGCGGGCGGTGGCGGCGACAAGGTGTCCCGCGGCGAGGAGTTGTTCGGTGAGAATGCGACCGAATCCGGCGGATGCGCCAGTGATGAACCAAGTTTTTTTGTGCACGTTATGTTGTACGTTTGGAGCGGACACTTTATTGCGGCTTTGCGGGGGTAACGATCAACTTAGAGACCTGTGCGATGATGGAGTGACGTGACGTCAGGCGGCAACCATTGGTTGCCGCCTGACTCTCCAAATCCAGAGTGGAGCTTGGGTTATGCGACTTTACGCCGTCGGGCGAATGCCGTGGCGATTCCGGCGAGGGCGATGATCGTTGTTGGTTCCGGAACAGCTTCGGCACCAATAAGATCTTGGTGAATGTTGTTTGCGGGACCGTGATTGGTTGCTTGGTAGACCTGGATGAACAGGTCTTCGGGTCCACTTTGATTTATTGCGGCTTGGTATTGCGCGACTTTTGCGGAAATGCTGGCGTTGATGTTGATGCCTTTGAATTGACCAGTCGAGAGTCCATCGGCTCCATCAACGACACTATCCCAAAGGGCGAGCTGGAAAGCGGCGGCATCGGTTGAGGATGCGATTGAGCTCCAGAAGTTTGTCATGAGGTTGGAGACTTGGGTGCTGTTGTTGAGCACGTTCACTCCTGTGATGTTGACTCCGTAGGAATCTCCGAACTTATTGTGATGATCGAGATCAACGCAATAGAGTGCGATTGGGGTAGCACCGTTCACAGAGACGCTTTGGGCTCCGGCGTAGACAGTGGAGTTTTGGCCCTTGTAGTTAATGGTGAAGACTTCGGATCGTCCGGGGACCATGGAGTTGATTGTGATTTGGGTTGCTTGTGCGGCGGCCACAAGTGAGCTAGCAACGATTACGGAAGCAATGATTCTTTTCAATTTTGCACCTCAGCTGCGGAAAGCTTGCTTTGAAAAGCGAAGAATCCACTTGAGGTTTTGCAGCACAAATCGTGCCTAAACTGTGAAGTTTTTGAAACCGGTGTTGTCTCAGGCTCATTGGCGAGAATCGTGGATAGGGATTTAGATCGCCGAGGGGAAATTATTGTTTGATGAATTTGAAAAGTTCCCGGGCGTGACCAATTTTGCGTACTTGAGGTATGCAAGCGATGCGACGACGGTTTGAACCTATCGAGGTTACGAGACACGTTGCTGAGTAGTGGACTAGGGGCAGTCCTTTGGTTATGTACTTTGGAGGGGGGTAAGGCTTGGGGCCTCATTCGGGGGGGGGCAAGCTGGGCAGAAGATTTGGTATGGATGGATCGAGAATCCTTTTGCATTTCATTGCTAAGAGAACTTCAGTTTGAAGGGGTATCAGAAAAATGACCATTACATAAAAAGAGAAAATTTTGAACTTGATGTAATGGTTTTAGGCAATCTCGCGGCGGCAAAGTGGATTGATGGATTTGACGGTCTTGAACTTAACTGATATACTTGAAGGAGAATCCTTGGTTGCAAGGCATTCACATGGAGAAGGCATGAATTCAACTTACAGATTGACGAGCTTGGTTTTGGGGGGTGTTTTTGCGACATCACTCTCTTTTGGTCAGATTCCCTTCCAGAACGGGACAGGAACGTTTAGCCAGAACTTTACAGGTGTGTGGAACGCATCAGAATTGATTGACGGCGACTTTTCCCCCAATAATGGTTGGGCCATTTTTAACAATGGCGTTACATCGGCGCAAACGGCGGTTTTTGAGACGGTTACTGATCAGACTCTTCCTGGCTTAAAGATCACGATGGTGCAAAACCACGGAAACCCTGGTCATTTGATTGGTCGATTTCGGTGGTCAGTGACTTCGGATGATCGGAGTTTGTTTGCCGATGGATTGCAGAATGGTGGCGATGTCACGGCGAATTGGACCGTTCTGACTCCAGTCAGTGTCACCGCGCCTGCTCCTCTGTCGTCAACGATTTTGGGGGATGGAAGTATTCTCATGGCGACATCCGGTTCGCTCACAACCGCGACTTATGAGGTTACTTTTGCAGAGGCTCTCACTTCGGTTACGGGATTTCGGTTGGAAGCGATGGAAGACCCTTCCCTGCCGACGGGCGGTCCGGGATTGTTTCCGAACGGGAATTTTGTTATCAATGAGATAACCGCAGAAGCTGTTCCTGAACCGTTCACTTTGATAGCGGTTGGTGCTGGCTTGGCTATGGTCGCTCGGCGCCGGAAGCACTAAGTCAAATTATTTGAATACGGGGCAAGGCGAACTTGCCCCTTGTTCTTTACCAAGGTAAGGGTTGGCCCATATGGAACAGTCCGGCGGTGGGGCCGTCGTTGGGGAGGGTGGCGAGTTGGACGGATGTTTTGGCGCCATCGGTGATTTCCATGAGGGCACTTTCGCCGCCCATGTCGGTTTTGACCCAGCCGGGGTGGGCGGAGTTGACTTTGATTTTTGTATCCCGGAGGGCATAGGCGAGGTGAACGGTGTAGGCGTTGAGGGCGGTTTTGCTGGCATCATAGGCCGCCCATTTGAAGTCGTAAGTCGGGGAGCCCGGTTGGGCGTGGTAGGTGAGGGAACTGAGGATGCTGCTGAGGTTGACAATTCGGGCAGCGGGGGCTTTTTTGAGAAGAGGTATCAGGGCTTGAGTGAGCTCTATGAGGCCGAAGAAATTGGTTTCAAAAGTATCGCGGTACCGTTGGACGGGGATGTTTTCTATAGCGTCTTCGGTGGTGTCGAGGTTGATTCCGGCGTTGTTGATCAGGACATCGAGGTGGGAGAATTTCTCGGCTAAAGATGTAGCTGCGGACTGAATGGAGTCTGAACTTGCCATGTCGAGAAGGAGGAATTCGGCGTTGATTCCCTCTGATTTCAGATCGGTTATGGCTTGCTGGCCCTTTGCCTGGTCTCGAGCAGAGAGAATGACGTGGAAATCGCGTTGGGCGAGTTGGCGGACGGTTTCGAGTCCGATCCCTTTATTAGCTCCAGTGACGAGGGCAATTTTTTGGCTCATGTTGGTTGGTTTTACGATACGTTGGGTTTTGAAAGTTGTGATGTAGGACTATTTGGATTTGATTTAATGTTAAAGGGTTGGTGAGGGTAAGATTTTTCTCGATGGCACATTGGAGTGGGGTATTTCCGGCGATGACGACTCAGTTTCACAAAGATGGAGCGTTGGATTTGGATGCAACGGGCCGACATATTGAGGTGATGTTGACAAGTGGGGTTCAGGGGTTGGTAATGCTGGGCAGCTTGGGGGAAAACAACACGCTTTCCCGACAGGAAAAGTTGGACGTTTTGCGCTGTGCGGTTGAGGTGAGCGGGGGACGGGTTCCGGTAGTGAGTGGGGTCAGTGAGTTGTCGACAGAGTTTGCTTGCGAGTTTGTTCGGGATGCCCAGCGGGCGGGAGTTGACGGGTTTATGGTGTTACCGGCGATGGTTTACCATTCGGACTCGCGTGAAACTTTGACGCATTTTCAGGCGGTTGCGAATTCGAGTGAGCGGCCGATCATTATTTACAATAACCCGATTGCGTACAAAGTGGACATTACTCCGGGGATGTTAGAAGAGATGGCGCGTGAGGAGAAGTTTGTCGCGATCAAGGAATCGAGTGGAGATACGCGGAGGATTACGGATGTGTATAACCAAGTGGGGGATCGGTTTACGATATTTGCGGGGGTGGATGATTTGGTTATGGAATGTGCGCTGCTGGGCGCGACGGGCTGGATTGCGGGTATTGGGCTTGCGATTCCGGCGGAAAATCAGAGGTTGTGGGACATGATGATGTCCGGGCGATGGGTTGAAGCGCGGGAGCTTTATCGTTGGTTCACACCGCTTGCTCATTTGGACGTCGGAAATAAATTTGTTCAATGCATCAAGTTGGCGATACAGGAAGCGGGGCTTGGTGCGGAATGGGTTCGGGATCCCAGATTGGAGCTAGAGGGAGCAGAGCGAGAGCGTGTCTTGCGGATTATTCAGCAGGGGTTGGAAAATCGTCCACAATTAGGCTTGTGATGCAGCGATTCCGGGCGATTGATTCTCATACGGGAGGGGAGCCGACCCGGGTGGTTTTTGGGGAGTCATTGGGTTTGCAGGGAGGTTCGATGGCGGAACTGCGAGCTGACTTCGCGGAGCGGTTTGATCATTTGCGATCAGCGGTAGCCTGTGAACCTAGGGGGAGTGATATATTAGTCGGTGCTTTGTTGGTGCCGGGATTTAAGCACGAATGGGGGGTTATTTTCTTTAACAATGTGGGAACGCTTAATATGTGTGGCCACGGAACAATTGGTGTCGCCGAGACACTTCGGTTTTTGGGGAAGTGGGGGGCGGGTGAGCACTTGTTGGAGACTCCGGTCGGCGACGTAGGAGTTCGGATCAATGCTGACCATTCGGTGGAGTTTGCCAATGTGCCGAGTTATCGTAAGGAATCAGCGGTTCGGGTTGATTTGAGTGACCGAGTGGTGACGGGAGATGTGGCTTGGGGAGGGAATTGGTTTTACTTGTGTGACGACCATGGATGTGAAATTTCGATGGGGAATCTGAATGAATTGATGGGATTGAGCGAGGAAATCCGTCGAAAATTGGGACGGGATGAGGTTGATCATATTGAGTTGGTTTCGCCGATGGAGGGAGGAGCAAAAAATTTTGTGCTGTGTCCAGGCTTGGCTTATGACCGGAGCCCTTGTGGGACGGGGACAAGTGCGAAATTGGCTTGTCTTTATGCGGATGGGAAGTTAAAGCCTGGTCAGGTTTGGCGACAAGAGAGCATCACGGGCAGTGTTTTTGAAGGGTGGGTTAAGATTGTGAACGATCAGTGTGTGCCGCATGTGCGGGGCCGGGCATTCATTACAATGGAGTCGGAGCTTATTCTTGATCCGGATGATCCGCTCCGGTTTGGGTTCACGGGGGTGAAGTTGTGAGTGGTCGAGTGGTGATTGTTGGTGGAGGGATCATGGGTTTGTGCTCTGCGTTTTATCTGAGCGAGTGGGGTTGGGACGTGACGGTTTTGGAGCGGGGGAAGATGGGGGATCATGGGGCGAGTTGGGGAAATTCGGGTTATATTGTTCCGAGTCACTTTGTACCTTTGGCGAGTCCGGGGGTGTTGCGGTTGGGGTTTAAGTTGATGTGGAATCCCAGTGGTCCGCTGGGGATGAAATGGAGCGGGGATTTATTGCGTTGGAATCTGCAATTCATGAAATTTGCAACGGCAGATCATGTTCGGCGGGTATCGCCTTTGATACGCGATTTGAACTTGGAGAGTAAACGGCTTTATCGAGTGATGGGGAGTGATTTGGGTTGGGAGGATATGCCCGTTCGTCGAGGGATGTTGATGGTGGCATCTAAGCAGCAAACCGTTGATGAATTGCACCATATGGCCGAAGTTGGTCGCGAATTGGGCTTGGAAGCAGAGGCGCTCGATGAATTGGGAATTGCGCAGAAAGCATCTGGCGTGACGGTGAAGTCGCCGGGGGGATGCTTTTTTGCGGAGGATGCCCATTTGAACCCGGGAGTTGTTATGGATCGGCTGGGGCGGTTTTTGGAGGCGAAGGGGGTGGAGATTGTTGAAGATTGCGAAGTGGATCGGTTTGTCCGAGGGGGGAGAGGGATTGAAAAAGTTGTTGCGGCGGATCGGGAATATGAGGCGGACGAGTTTGTGGTGACGGCGGGGGTTTGGAGCCGGAAGCTGGTTGAAGATTTGCGGATTGAAATTCCGATGGTGCCGGGGAAAGGTCAGCACATGATGGTTGAGAAGTCGCCGGTGCGGTTGGAAGTGCCGATGATTTTGGAGGACGCCCGGGTGGCAGTGACTCCGTTGGGTGACTCGGTTCGATTTGGCGGGACAATGGAACTTGGGGCTTGGTCGAGCAAAGTGAATAAGGCGCGGCTGGGAGGAATGAAGCGGTCGATCCGGAAGATATTGCCGCAATTTGCGGGATCTTTGGAGACCGTCAAAACGTGGACGGGTTTGCGGCCTTGTACACCGGACGGACTTCCGGTGGTGGGGAGACCGGAGGGGTATTCGAACCTGTTTTTGGCGACAGGTCATGCTATGATGGGGATGAGTTTGGGGCCGGTGACGGGCCTTTGCGTGGCTGAGAGTTTGAGTGGAGCGAAATTGACGGTGCCGATTCATGCGCTGTCGCCGGGACGATTTAAGAAATGATGAATTTGCCGCTATTTGGATCGCAGTTGATTGGATTTAAGACCTCTCGCGATAATGAGGAGTTTATTTATGGAGTTGACCCGACTACGGGTAAGGAGTTGCAACCGGGATTTGCAATTGCGAGTCACGGTGAAGTTGACCGAGCGGTTTTGCGTGCGGAGGGGGCTTTTCCGGTTTATTCAAGGATGAGTGGGGCGATGCGAGGGCGGTTTATGCGACGCATTGCTGAGGAATTGGAGGCATTAGGCGACCAGCTGATTGCGCGGGTGATGCAAGAGACGGGGTTACCCGAGGCGCGAATCGTTGGAGAACGCGGGAGGACTTGTGCACAGCTCAGGATGTTTGCAGAGGTTGCTGAGGAAGGAAGTTGGGTGGATGCCCGGATTGACCTAGCTCAGCCAGATCGGTTGCCTTTGCCGAAACCGGATATTCGGCGAATGCTCGTGGCTTTGGGGCCGGTCGCGGTTTTTGGGGCGAGTAATTTTCCACTCGCTTTTTCAGTGGCGGGGGGGGATACGGCGAGTGCTTTGGCGGCAGGTTGCCCGGTGGTGGTGAAGGCTCACCCGAGTCATCCGGGGACGAGTGAGTTGGTTGGTCGGGCAATTGTGAAAGCGGCGGTCGGCGAAGGGATGCCGGATGGAGTGTTTTCACTCGTGCATGGAGGCGCGGATGTTGGGGAGTGGTTGGTTTCTCACCGGGGCGTGAAGGCGGTGGGATTCACAGGAAGTTTGAAGGCGGGGCGTGCGTTGGCGGATTTGGCGGCGCAGAGGGCGGAGCCGATTCCGGTTTTTTCGGAGATGGGGAGTGTGAATCCGGTGGTGGTTCTGCCAGGAGCGATGGGCGATTTGGAGGCTTTGGCGTCGGGATATTCGGCTTCGTTGTTGATGGGAGTAGGCCAGTTTTGCACGAATCCGGGAGTCCTAATTGGGGTGGAGTCGGAAGCATTTGACCAATTGGTGGGAAAAATTGCGGAGAAGGTTGCAGCGGCTGAGCCGGGGATCATGCTTAACCAAGGGATTTGCAATGGCTATTTGCAAGGGGTTTCGGAGCGCGGGAAGCACGAGGCGGTTGAGGTGAAGGGTATGGCAGTCGCGGCACCGGGAATGGCGAGCGGGGTTGTTTTTTCGACAAGTGGTCAGGATTTTATGGTGGATTCGAGTTTGCAAGCGGAGTTGTTTGGTCCGGCGGCTTTGGTTGTGCGGTGCAGTTCGGCGGAGGAGTTGATTGAAGTTGTTCGGGATTTGGAGGGTCAGTTAACGGGGACGATTTTGATGGGGGATGGGGATGAGGAGTTGGCGGGGACGGTAGCTTCGGCTTTGCGGGATCGGGTGGGTCGGGTGATTTTTAATGGGTATCCGACGGGGGTTGAAGTTTGTGATGCGATGCAGCACGGGGGGCCGTATCCGGCGACGACGGACGGTCGGTTTACGAGTGTGGGGCGGGCGGCGATTTTGCGCTGGGCGCGTCCGGTAGCGTGGCAGGGGGCTCCAGATTGGGCGTTACCGGAGGAGTTACGGGACGGGAATACTCGGGGGATTTGGCGTCGGGTGGACGCGGTTTTGGGTCGGGAGTGATTTAAGATTAAAAATCCCACCCCCGCCCCCTGGTTCAAGCAGGCGCAGGCCCTCCCTAATCTTAGGGAGGGGATTGAAGCGATCTGATTTCTTTCCCTAACCCTTCCTGCAATTGCTGGGAAAGGCTATCTCCATTGACACTATTGGGTGAGATTAAATTTTGGAAAGCATTTCGTCGACGTGGGGTTGGAATTCGGCCCAGGTCAGACGATCCATTTGGGAGCCGGGGGCGACGATGGTCTTGTGTGGGGGTTCGTGGTGGCCCCAGCGGAGGTGGGGGGTGGGGCCGAAAGCGATGAGGGCGGGAGTGCCGCAGGCGACGGAGAGGTGGCTGAGGCCGCCGTCGGGGGTGATGAGGAGATTGAGGGAGTGGAGAACGCCGGCCATTTCGGATAGTTTGAACTTGGCGACGAGATCAACGACGGGTTCTTTGGCGAGGGGTTTGCAGTAGATTTCGTCCCCGGGGCCACCGAGCATGGCGACTTTGTGTCCTTGTTCAACCAAGTGGTGGATCGTTCGGCGGAGGGTTTCGGTGGGGATGAGTTTTTGGGGCCAGGTTCCACCGGGGACGATACCGATGGTTGCGCCTTGTAACGCTTCTTGGGCTTTGGCGATTGAATCAGGTGATGCGGGGAGGGTGGCGGTCTTGTCGGTGGTGAGGTTGACAAGTTGGGCGAAAGCATCCATGCGTTCGAATTCCGGCATATTGGGGGAATAGGGGAGCTTGTGGGTGAGGAGGAATCCGCGGCCTTCGGTGCATTCGCCGACGCGCTGGGGAATTTTGGCGAGTTTGGCGAGGAGGGCGGAGCGGAAGGAAGGGCGCAGGATGAAGCAGGTTTGGAAGTTTTGGGACTGGAGTTCTTTTGCGCGTTGGAGGATTTCGCCTAGGGTTTTGGGGGCTTGGGGGTCGGTGAAGGTGATTTGGCCCTCAAGTTCTTGGAAGAGAAATCGGTAGGGCTCGCCGGCGTTGCTGTGGAGGTCGTAGCTGGCGGCTAGGGTGCGATGAAGGGGAATGCTCAGGATGGTGTCGCCTAGGCGGGCGGGGTGAGTGATGAGCAGGGCCTTGGGTTTGGACATGGGCAGGAGTTGAGAATAGATAATTTACCTGGGTCGTGGACAGTGTTTTGGAATACCCCACTCGTCGGCCCCCTCTCCACTGACGCGGAGAGGGGGAACTTTTCTGGGATTAGCCTCGGGTTTCGATTGCGGAGTATTCGAGTCCGAGTTCGCCGGTGTAGATGCAGCTGGGTCGGATGAGTCGGTTGTCATCGAGTTGTTCGATGGCGTGGGCGGACCAGCCGGTGACGCGGGCGATTACAAAGATCGGGGTGTAGAGTTCGATGGGAATACCGAGGAGGTAGAAGGCGTAGGCGGCGGGGAAGTCTACGTTGGGGTAGATGTTCTTTTCCTCGCGCATGATCTTCTCCATGATGTCGGCGATGTCGCCCCAATTGGTGTTGCCTTTTCGGCGGCCGATTTCCTTGGCGACCTCGGTGAGATAGATGGCGCGTCCGTCACCGACTTTGTATTCGCGGTGTCCGAAGCCCATAATTTTCTTTTTGGTAGCAAGGGCATCGCGGAGCCAAGCTTCTGCGTTTTCGGGGGATCCGATTTCCATGAGCATCGCCATGGCTTCTTCGTTTGCGCCGCCGTGGAGAGGGCCTTTGAGGGTGCCGATTCCGGTGACGATGCCGCTGTAAAGGTCGCTGAGGGTTGCTACGCAGACTCGGCAGGCAAATGTGGAGGCGTTGTAGGTGTGCTCGGCATATAAGGTGAGCGCGGCATCCATGACGAGTACGGTGTAGTCGTCTTGCTCTTCGCCGTGGAGCATGTAAAGGAAATTAGCGGCAGTTTTGAGGCCGGCTTTGGGAGCGATCGGGTCTTTGCCATTAGCAATGCGGTAGGCAGCGGTTGCGATAGTTGCAGCTTTTGCGGTGATCCGGATGGCTTTGCGGACGTTGGCTTCATGATCGGTGGGATCTTCTTGGTTGTAGTCGGGGTCGAATCCGGAGAGGACGCTGTAGCCCACTTTGAGCATGTCCATTTGGTGAGTGCCGGGAGCGCATGCGCGGAGGGCATCGATGACTTGGCTCGGGATGGCACGCTCGGCGTCGAGAGCGGCGTTGAATTCGTCAAGTTCGGATTGAGTGGGGAGTTTGCCTTTGATCAGCAGGTAGGCGGTTTCTTCAAAAGAACCCTTGGAGGCGAGATCGTGGACGTTGTAACCACGGTATTCGAGCCGTGATTCTTCGACGGTGATTTTGGATACGGAGGTGAGGCCGCCGATGACGCCTTGTAGGCCGGGGCTGTAGTCGGGGTAGGTGGTTGCGCTCATAGTGCTGTCTTAAATTCTCTTGTGTCTACGGGGACGGGAGTTGCGCCTTCGGCCTTCCTTGACCAGGTTGGGCACCTTTGCCCCTCTTGGGGTTTCACGCCCTTGATTTGCGGGAGTTTACCTATGGTCTTTTTTGGCTTTGGGGTTGTCCGGGACTGGGTTAATTTTCTTTAGAGTAGGCGCGATCTTTGGTGGTGAATTCAGCGTAATCGATGGTGTCGTAGAGTTCTTGTCGGGTTCGCATTTTGTCCATCCAGTTGGCTTGGGTGCCGGTAGTGAGAAGATCGCAATAGAATTCCTCGACAGCCTTGAGCATGACGCGGAGGGCAGTGACCGGGAAGATGACCATTTGATAACCGAGGTTATTGAATTGCTCGGCAGTGATGAGAGGGGTTTTGCCGAATTCGGTCATGTTGGCGAGGAGGGGGACTCCGGGGAGTGCGGCGCGGAATTGTTCGAATTCGGATTCTGAGTGGAGTCCTTCGGGGAAGACGGCATCGGCACCGGCTTGGACATAGGCTTTGGAACGGTCGATGGCTTCTTCGATGCCGTGGATTCCGCGAGCGTCCGTGCGGGCGATGATCAGGAACGATTGGTTGGCTTTGTGGTCAACGGCGGCGCGGATTTTTGCTTCCATTTGGGATGTTTCAATGACTTCTTTGCCGTCAAGATGTCCGCATCTTTTTGGGGAGACTTGGTCTTCGAGGTGGATTCCGGCGAGTCCGGCGCGTTCCATTTCGATGACGGTTCGGGCGACGTTCCAGACGTCTCCGAAACCTGTATCTGCGTCGCAGATGATTGGGACGGGGGCGACTTGGCAGGCTCGGGCGGCGGTGGAAGCCATTTCTTCCGGAGTGATGACGGCGATGTCGGGGAGTCCAGTGAGGTTATTGGTGATTGCTCCTCCGCTGAGGTAGATGGCTTGGGCGCCCTGTTTGTGTGCGGCGAGGGCGGTGAGGGCACTGAACGCTCCGGGCATGACGACGATTTGGTTTTGCCAGAGGTCGCGGAGTTGTTTTCCGGGGGACTTGATGGGAGGGTGGAGCATGAGTGAGAGGTTACCTTGACGCTGATTAGGTTGCACATAGCATCGTCACTGGGGAAAATACGAGTAGCGGAAATGGCGGGCCAGTAGTTATACTAGACGTGTGGATGCTATTTCGATCTTGGTGGGAGCGGTTGTTGGTTTGATCGCGGGGGCGATTGGGGTTTGGTTGATGTTGAGGGGACGAGAAGGGGTGTTGAATTCTGAGCTTGCGGTTGAGCGGGAGAAAGTGATGGGGCTCACTGCGGATCGGTCTCGGGCGGAGGCGGAGGCGACGAGTCGAGGGGATCGGGTGGTTGAACTCGAGGATAAGCTGGCGGGGGTTGAGGGAGATTATCGGAACTTGCAGGATAGGTTCCATGAGTTGGATGTTCGGCTTGGAAAGATTGTCAGTGAGTCAGACGAACGTGACCGGGCGCATATGCGTGAAGTTGAAAAGTTGGAAGCGATGGAAACCAAACTCAAGGAGACTTTTGAGAACTTGAGCAACAAGGCGTTGACGGAGAGCCGTGAGGAGTTCTTGAAGCAGTCGAAGCAGGTGTTGGAGCGGTACCGGGAGGCGGACGATGAATTGGCGAAGACCAAGCGGGCGGAGATTGAGAAAATTTTGATGCCCGTTCAGGGTGAATTGAAGAAGCTGGAGGAGTTCAACCGGTCGATTGAGGATCGGCGGTTGGCAGAGAATGCATCTTTGAAAGATCAGTTAGTGGCGTTGACAAGTGGGACGGGGAAGTTGATTTCGGCGTTGCAGGGGAGTGGGAGTGCAGGAAAGTGGGGAGAAGTTCAGCTCAAGCGGATTGTGGAACTCGCGGGGATGCAGGACAAGATTGACTATGTCGCTCAGGAGTCTCTGGCGGGGAGTGAAGGGGCGCAAAGACCGGACATGCAGGTTTTCTTGCCAGGGGGACGGACGATGATCATTGACTCTAAGGTACCGATCCAGGATCTGGATGAGATAGAGGCGGTGGACGAGGATGGTCGTAAGGTTTTGGCGCAGGGGATTGCGGCGAAAGTTATGGACTACGCGAAGGGGCTGAATCGTCGGGATTATTCGAAATTGGAAAGCGCGCCGGATTTTGTTGTGATGTTTATTGCGAGTGAATCGGCTTTCCGAATGGCCGTGGAGGGGCGTCCGGGATTGATTGAGGACGTGATGCATTTGAATGTCGTGGTGGCATCGCCTTCGACACTTTTGCCGATGCTTAAGGCGGTGAATTACGGCTGGCGGCAGGAGAATTTGGCGAAAGAGGCACGGAACATTCAGCAGTGGGGGAAAGATTTGTACGATGCGCTGGTTGTGATGAAGGGGCATTATGATGATCTGGGTCGAAAGATCAATGCAGTAGGGTCGAGTTACAACAAGTTTGGTGGCTCTTTGGATCGGACAGTTATCCCGAAAGCGCGAAAGATGGCTGAGGCGGGTTTGCCGGTAAAAGATGGTGAGATTTTGGATACGGCGGTGGTGGAGTTTTCGGAGCGGGAACTTCGGGCGGGGGATTTTGTGGCGTTGCAGGATGGTGGAGAGCAATTGAGCTTGGAGTAGTTACCCTCAGCAGGTTGATTCATATCATTGGAGTCGAGGATCGGTAGTAGACTGGCGGGGCGATGGTGAGTGGTGGTTATCGGCCGACGATCGGTTTCAATTTGGGGATGTCGGCGTATTGGTTTGCGAGTAGCTATAAGTGGTTTATTCTCCTCTTTATTTTGATTCCGGATAAGGTCTCGCAGATTGTTCCGGGCGGGGAGAAGGGAACGACATGGGGGTTGATTTTGGGGACAGGGGCGGTTTGGGCGTTGTTTGGTCCGGCGATTTTCGGTCGGATGTATGAATTGAGCGGGGGATGGTTGCGGAACCGAGGGCCCTGGATTGGTTTGGGATCGGCCCTGACAGCGGTGGCGGTGTTTGTGGTTTTTGGGGCGGAATCGGTTTGGATGATTGCGGTGGGATATTTTTTGCTTCAAGTGAGTGATGACTTGGGGACGGGGCCTTATGCGGGGATGGTTGCGGATACGGTTCCGGCGGAACATCGGGGGTTTGCAAGTTCGGTTTTGGGGGGCTTTAAGCTCTTTGGGCAGATTGCTTCGGCGATTGCGGCGTTGATTTTGGGGCGAATTGAGTTGATCTTTGCGGGGATTGCATTGGTGAATGTCCTTTGTGCAGCCTGGACGATCTGGACGATTCGGGATTTACCGAATGCGAAGCGGGTGACGGAGACGCGGGGGTTTGTTGCGGACTACGTTACGCCGTTCAAGAGTTATGATTTTCGAGCGGTGTGGTTCAACAGGTTTATCGTTGCTTTTGCTTACGGGTGCGTGACGGGGTATGCGCTTTACTTTTTGCAGGACATGCTTTTGGTTTACCGTTTGTTTACGATTGAATTGGGTGGACCAAGTATGGCGGCCCAGGTTTTGGCGTTAACGATTAGTTTCGCCGGGATTTTGGGAGCAGTGATGAGCGCGAGGGTGGCGGACAAGACAGGGCGGAAGCCACTTTTGATTTTGTCGGCGGGGGTTTTAGCGACGGCGTTGTTCCCCGTAGCTTTTTTGCGTGACTTTACGCCGATCTGGGGGTGTGTATTTTTGTTTGGGATAGGGTTGGGAATTTATCAGAGTAGCGATTGGGCGGTGGCGAGCGATGTTTTGCCGAATCCGGATCGGGCGGCGACGGAAATGGGGGCTTGGCAGAGTTCGGAGACGTCGGTTCAAATTTTGGTGGGCTTGGTGATGGGTCCAGTGATTGACGGATTGAACCGAGTGGGGATGGGATATGGATACATGGCGATGGTGTTTGTGGCGTGTTCTTTATTCTTGATTTCGATGGTGGCGGTTCGGGCGATTCGGTCAGCTCGGTAAGAAGCGTTTGTTATGTGCTAGGACCTTTGGGCAGTTGGGGATGGATTGGTCGGCTTTGGTCGGGGTTGGGCAAGGTGAGTTGCTATACTTATAGATCGCTCCGACCCCTTTCTTCGCGCCCGCCTGATCGTTCTAGACTCCGTTCGGTGAAATTGCGTGGGGAACTTTGTGGGTTTTGGGGCTTGATGAACGCCCATGGCAGATACCAACCTGTTCGACAAGATTCGTATTGGAATTGCTTCCCCTGAAGATATTCGTAGCTGGTCCCACGGTGAGGTGAAGAAACCCGAGACCATCAATTACCGGACGTTCAAACCAGAGCGAGATGGTCTGTTCTGCGAGAAAATTTTTGGCCCGGTCAAAGATTATGAATGCGCCTGCGGTCGCTACAAGAAGATCAAGTACAAGGGGATTATTTGTGAGCGGTGTGGTGTTGAGGTCACACGGAGCAAGGTTCGCCGGGAGCGTATGGGTCATGTTGAGCTTGCGGCCCCGGTTTGCCACATTTGGTACCTCAAGGGTGTTCCGAGTCCACTTGCATTGATTTTGGATATTTCTCCTCGGCAGTTGGAAAAGGTGATCTACTTTGCCAGCTTTATCATTATTGATCTTGAGCAAGAGACGATCAATGAGTTGATGCCGACGATCATGAGCCATGTCGAGGCGGAAAAAGTGGCCATTCAGGAGCAGATGCGCGAGCTTGAAATGGAGAGCTTAGAGCGGCTTGCGACGGAGATGGCGAACAATCCGGACGAGTACTTTGACGAGGGTTATGTTAAGGATCGGATCAAGGCGAATTACGACCGGATTCGGGCGGAATATCGCGATGCTGATGAGCGGCTGAAGGATTTGGACATTGCGGCGAACATCTTGGGTCAGCTTGAGCTTTATCAGTTGATTGAAGAAGATAAGTGGCGCGCAATCAGCAAGATGTTGGACTCGGTTGGCCGGCGGATGAAGCGCGACTTGAGCGAATTGGTTCGAGCGAACATTGGGGCAGATGCTTGTAAGGAGTTGTTGCGTCGAGTGGATCTTGAGCAAATGGTCAAAGATTTGCGCAAGGAAGTTCGAGAAACGACCAGTGCCAAGCGCATTCGCGCGATTAAGCGATTGGAATTGACCGAAGCGTTGGCATCGAGTCGTTCTCGTTCGGAGTGGATGGTTTTGGAAGTGGTGCCGGTTATTTCACCGGAACTGCGACCGATGGTTCAGCTTGATGGTGGTCGGTTTGCGACTTCTGACTTGAACGATTTGTATCGCCGGATTATCAACCGGAACAATCGTTTGAAGCGAATTATCGAGATTCAAGCACCGGAGTCGATTATCAATCACGAAAAGCGACTGTTGCAGGAGTCGGTTGATGCGTTGATCGATAACGGACGTCGTTCTCGCCCGGTTGTGGGTTCAAATCAGCGTCCTCTGAAATCGTTGAGTGACATGCTCAAAGGTAAGGAAGGACGTTTCCGAAAGAACTTACTTGGAAAGCGTGTTGACTATTCGGGTCGTTCGGTTATCGTTGTTGGTCCGCACTTGAAGTTGCACCAATGTGGTTTGCCGAAGGAGATGGCGCTTGAATTGTTCAAGCCGTTTGTCATGAAGGTTTTGGTTGAGCGAAAGGTCACCCAGAACATTAAGACAGCGAAGCGAATGATTGAGCGGATGCACCCGGCGGTCTGGGATGGACTTGAGGATGTGATTAAGGAGCATCCGGTCTTATTGAACCGTGCTCCGACGCTTCACCGCCTTGGTATTCAGGCATTTGAGCCGATTTTGGTTGAAGGTAAAGCAATTCAGCTTCACCCACTGGTTTGCCACGCATACAACGCTGACTTTGACGGTGACCAGATGGCGGTTCACGTTCCGCTGAGTTTGCAAGCTCAAGCAGAAGCTCGAGTTTTGATGCTTTCGACGCAGAACTTGTTCTCTCCGGCCGACGGGAAACCGGTTTTGTCGCCGGTTCAGGACCCGGTTCTTGGTCTTTACGCGCTGACCTTTACGAATAAGGCAGCGGCGGAGCGGTTCCACGCAAAGATGGGCGCTCATCAGAAGGATCCCGAGAATAATCCCGGGCCAACGGTTTATGGTTCACCTGACGAGGTTGAGTATTTGCTCAACGCGCCGGGAACCCATGAAGGAACCCTGCATTGGAACAACTTGATTCGGGTTCGGTTGCAGATTCCGGTGATGAGTCCGGATGAGGAGATTGACTACCGCGATCCGCAAACTGGTCAAGAGTACAAGTACGTAACGACTGAGAACGAACTGGGTGAAGAGGTTCGCGTTTTGGAACCGCTTGAGCAGAAGTTCGAGTCGAAAATCGTAGTGACCACTCCGGGTCGGTTGGTGTTCAACCAGGTGTTGCCTTATCCACTCCGTTATTCAGAAAAGTATCTGAACGAAGAGATGGGCAAGAAAGCGATCCCGGCTTCGATTGTGAGTGTTTACAACTCGGTTGGTGCTGAAGCGACGATTCGGTTTTTGGATGACATCAAAGCTTTGGGCTTCCGAAGCGCGACGAAGTACGGCATTTCGATTGCTTTGACTGACATGGATCCCCCGGCACGGCGGGATGAAATGTTGGAAGAAGCAGACACGAAGGCGAATAAGGTTCTTGAGAACTATCGTCGTGGTTTGATTTCGTTCCGTGAAATGCAGGAGAACTTGGTTCGACTGTGGACGGGCACTTACGACGAGATTGGTAACGCGATTGTTGCGAACATGAAGCAAGAGAATCCGCTCTCTATTATCACGGTGAGTGGTGCTCGGGGTTCGATTAAACAGTTGGCGCAGCTCTCCGGGATGCGCGGCTTGATGTTCAACCAGTTCAACGAAGTTATCTATGAGTTGCCGGTTAAGAATTCGTTCCAAAAGGGCCTCAGCATGTTGGAGTTCTTTGTTACTACCCACGGGGCCCGGAAGGGACTTGCGGACACGGCACTCCGAACGGCGGACGCGGGTTACTTGACACGTCGTTTGGTGGACGTTGCTCAGGATGTGATTATCCGAGCCGACGACTGCGAGACAACCGATGGCATTTTGGCGTTCCGATTGCTGGTTGACGGCAAGATCATTGAGACGATGGGCGAGCGGGCATTTGGCCGCGTGAGCCAGGCAACGATTGTTGATCCGGTATCTGGAGAGCAGATTGTCGAAGTTGGCGAGACGGTGAGCCTGGCGATTGAAGCGAAGTTGGATGCGGCGGAAGCGGCTTACTACGCAGAGATTGAAGGCAAGGACGAGAAAGCGATTGAGAAAATCAACGCGAAGTGGGTTGAGCTCGGGTTCGAGTTTGATGACCACGCTCGACTCGGCGCGAAGGTTCGTTCTCCGATTACTTGTGCGCTTGACGTCGGGATGTGTGCGAAATGCTACGGTATTGACCTCTCCACGAAAAAGAAAGTCGAGACGGGCGTTGCAGTTGGAATTGTTGCTGCTCAGTCGATTGGTGAACCGGGAACGCAGCTTACGATGCGTACGTTCCACACGGGTGGTGTTGCTGGTTCAAAAACCATTGCTATCACCAACCAGTACAAGACCGGGAAATTTATTCGCCAGTTCCAAGAGGACTTCCAATCCGCGACTCAAACGAGTGCGAAGGAATTCGATCCGACGAAGTTGCTGGAAAGCCAAGAAGATACGATCAAGGGCTTGTTCAATGATCCAACGAACTTCTCGAGCATGACGGATGGGAAGAAGACCGTTAAGACGACTAAGAAAGCGCAAGAAAAGATGGAAGGCGACAGCCGGAAGCTTTGGGAGCGCAGTCGAAAAACCTTCTTCTACTCATGGACGGGTGAATCCAGCGGGATTGTCCGGGTTGAGGAAATCTTTGAAGCTCGGAAACAGCCTCGAGGTAAGGCGATCATTTGTCCGGTCAGCGGAATCGTGAAGGATATTCAACGATCCAGCTTTGGTCGGTGGGTGGTTGTTGCAGGTCGCATTGAAGTGACAGGCCCGATGAAAGATGCTTACATCAGCGATGATCAGGAATGGGGCGCGAAGGTGCCGGCTCCGGTTGAGCGATTGATCGGCCAGAAGCTCTCGACTCAGTCTATGCACACGTTGCGCAAGCACGAGATTTCGCATGTGAACATTCTTTATCCGGTTTTGGTTCCGCCAATTGGAAACCTGCCGGTTGAGAAAGGTCAGAAGATCATCAAGGGTGACCCGCTGACCGAGGGCCCGCTCGATCCTCATGAAGTTTTGGAACTTGCGGGTGCGAAAGCAGTTCACGAGTACTTCATTGAGAACTTGCAAAGCGTTTACAAGGACCAGGGTGTTGACATTAACGACAAGCACCTTGAGGTCATTGTTCGGCAGATGTTGCGCAAACGTCAAATCAAAGATCCGGGGAATACTTCGTTCTTGCCGGGTCAAATTGTTGATCGAAACCGATTCAATCGCGAGAATGAACGGGTTCGACAGCGCATTGCTGAAGGCAAGAAGATTAAGGAAGTGAATCCGGAAACGGGTGAAGAGTTCGAGCGCGATCCTCGGGAAGCTACGGCAAACTGGATTCTGCTTGGCATTACGGAAGCGTCGCTTGCGACGGAATCTTATCTCTCGGCGGCATCGTTCCAGAAGACGACTCGGGTTTTGACCGAAGCGGCGGTTCGTGGAAAGACTGACCCGCTCCTTGGTTTGAAGGAGAACGTCATTATTGGTCGGTTGATACCAGCGGGTACGGGGGTCAAGGCTCACCGAGAACTCGCGGTTGACGTTGACCGATCGCAACCAAGCTGGGCACAGCAGTCGCTCACGGCGTTGGTTGAGTCGGATGACAGTGAAGTTGGTAATGACGGCGATATGTTCGGCGGCATGAGCCTGGCGGATCTGGCGGCTCAGGATGATGAGCCAGTGATGGATCAAGACTGATAGTTCTTGACCTGGGCCCCCGGTTTGGAGACAAACCGGGGGCTTTTTTATTGCTTAATTGCTTTATCAATGGCTTCAGCAATGGGCTGTTCACTCGTCACAGCTCGGACGGCGTATTTGTCTTCTCCGACGCGAATGATGACGACTTGAATTTCGGCGGAGAGATCACCTACTTTGGCAAGCATGGGGCCTTCCATCCGGTCGTTCTCTTTGAGGAGACTCGCTTCGGTGATCGTTTGAGTGATGAATTCGTTGTTCCACTCCATGTGGGCATCAAAGGTGCCGATCGTGCGAAGGGTTTTGCCGAGTTCGGCCATGGGGACAGTGACTTCAGCGAGTCTGGCCTGGGTTTTGTCCAGTTCTTGGGTTTTCGGGGCTTCTGGTGAGGAAATTGTGGTGTCGGAAGGGGCTTTGGAGATTGTGCAAGCGGAAAGGGTGAGAGTTAGGATTCCGGCAGCGATGATTTGGCGGATCATGAGTTCATTTTGGGGGGATCTTGAGTTTTTTTGCCGGGATTGGTTTGGGATTAGTTTTTGGCATGTTTGGCGCATGGAGTGGTTGTGTCAGATGCGATATTCGAAACTCTGCATTTATCCGCTCTGACGTGCTTCCGATTTCCTTGACACATCGTTGAGGAGCGATGAGAATAAGGTTGGGTCGCCCTTTGCCCGGCGGCCCATTTCTTCTTTACGGAGATATTTAACGGTTAAGAATGGGCAGGATTTGGGCACCTCGGTCGAGGAGTGGCTGTCTATTCGGGGAAAGTTCGGAGATTTGGACCTGGCGACCGGAGCGCAGTCCGAGAATGAGCAGTTTTTCCATGTTTCCATTGGGTTTGACTTGGATGCCGTCAAGGTGCATTGAAAGTCCGCCAATGATGCGGTCGCGGATTTTGTTGGCTGATCGGTGGTAGGGGCGGTAGGGATTTACGGCTGATATAGCGAGGTCAGTGCGGGGATCGAACTTGTAACGCCATAAGCGGGCAGCGGCAAAGGGTTCCTCGCGTAGATCGTCGCCAAGGGCATTGAAGAGGCCTGTATCGAGAACGAGGACACGGGGGGCACCCCACCGAAGGGCGGTCACGGCGGAGCGTTGGTACTCAGTGGTATCGTGGCCGGTGATGAGGGTGCGGGAACGCAGAACATGGTGTTCGGTAGCTTTTTCGATTTCGACTAACCCAGCTTCTGACGTTTTCCGTGAGCTGAGGACGCAGAAGGTGTTGGCGGTCAGGAGTTTGGTATTGCCATAGAGATAGAGAAGTTCAGGAGGCTTTGGGTCGAAGTGCTCGAGTTGGCGTGGATAGTGGGCATCGGCGGCAGTAACGGCGGTGACTCCGAGGGCGGAGAGAGTTTGATTGAGATCTTTTGCTTGATCGAGATAGTCTGATTTGTGCGTTGAAAATCGTTCGGAAACCGTTTGGTTGATTTTGTATTCTTCGCACAATGCCTCAGCACCGAGGGCCAGGAATTCGTCCGGTGTTCTTGCGTAGAGATCGTTTTTGGTAAGTATTCGCGTGATTGTTTTTGCGCCGATCCCTGGGGTGATGGCAAGAGTGAGGGTGAGGATTCGGCGAGATGTTGACATTTAGTTTTGAGCGAGGGTGATGGCGGCGAGCATGATGTCAACGAGTTTTTGTCCGGATTCTTCCATTACTCGGACGACGTCGAAGTGATCAAGTTTTTCATCAAACATTCCGGCGGCGTGATTGGTGATGAGGGCGATGGTGGAATATGGGACTCCGGCTTCGCGCATCGCTACGGCCTCGGATGAGGCGGTCATTCCGACGATATCGCCCCCAAGCCGGCGGACTTGTTCAATTTCGGCGGGGGTTTCATATCGTGGTCCCGGGTTGGTCACGTAGACAGCTTGTTCGTGAATGGGGATTTTCAATGACTGGGCGATGCTGAGAACTCTAGGGGCGGCTGGGAAAGGGTGGGTCATGTCGGTATGTTCGACCTTATGGTCGAATAGTGTGATATTGCGGGCAGAGAGATCGAGCGAATCGGTACATAGGGCCAGGTCACCAACTTGCCAGTCGGCGCGCAAGCATCCTACGGCGGCGGAAGAGATGCACAGCTTTGCGCCGAGGGCTTTGATGCCGGTAGCAATGGCGCGGTAGTTGACGAGATGGGGGGGAGTTTTGTGACCGGCGGCATGGCGTTGAACAAGGAGAATTTTGGATCCGTTGTGTTCGGTGAGTTTGCCACGGAGGATTCCAAACGGAGTTGGTTGAGCGAGGGCACGACCGCCGAGGGAGGCGAGACGGGAGCCGATTCCGGTTCCCCCGATGAGAGCTAAGTCAATTTGTGCCACGGCTTGGAGGATACCGCTTTGGCTTTGGGATGGGGCATACTGAGGGGGATGCCATCAATCACATTTTTGGGCGCGGCGGGGACGGTGACGGGGAGCAAGCATTTGTTGGAGTACGACGGTCACCGGGTGTTGATTGACTGCGGAATGTTCCAAGGGCAGAGGGAGTTGCGGGAGCGAAATTGGGAGGAGTTTCCGATTGATTTGGATTCGATTGATGCGGTGGTATTGACCCATGCACATATGGATCACATTGGGATGCTTCCTCGTTTGGTGAAGTTGGGCTTGAGGAAGCCAGTTTATTGTACGTTCGGGACGAGGGGACTTTGCCGGGTGAGTTTGCCAGATGGTGGACGATTGCAGGAAGAGGAAGCGAAGCACCGGAACAAGCATGGTGTGACTCGGCACAATCCGGCATTGCCGCTTTACACTGAAGCGGACGCTTATGCGGCCCTGAAGTATTTGGAGCCGTTGCACTATCACGAATGGAAGCAATTGCCGGGGGGAGCGCAATTTCGGTTTATGCCAGCGGGGCATATATTGGGAAGCGCGTTTGTGGAGTTCTACTTTGCCAATGGGGAGAGGATATTGATGGGAGGAGACTTGGGGAGATATGATACGCCGATTATTAAGGATCCGAGTGACGTTGACTTTGCTGAGTACTTGGTGATTGAGAGCACTTACGGGGATCGCTTGCATCCGGAGGGGAATGCGAAAGAAATGCTCGCGGAGATTGCGGCGGAAATTGACCGGAATCAGGGGATTTTGCTTGTTCCTAGCTTCGCGATTGGTCGGACTCAGGAGTTGCTGTGGTACATCAATGAATTGGAGAGTGAAGGCCGTTGGCCCGGATTCCCAATCTATGTTGATTCACCAATGGCGACGGCTTCGACGCTTCTCTACCAAGAGGTTGAAGAAGACCATGATAAGGACATGAAGATTGTGATGGATGAGGGCAATTCACCATTCCGGCAGGATATGGTTCGGTTTGTGAGGGATCGGCAGTTTAGTAAACAATTGAACAGTTCTCCGGGGCCTTGGATGGTGATTGCCGGAAGTGGGATGTGCAACGGGGGACGGATTTTGCACCATTTGGGTGCGCACCTTGACGAAGAGGACACGACGGTGTTATTCACGGGATACCAGGCAGAGGGGACATTGGGTCGGCAGTTGCTTGATGGGGCTGAGCAGGTGCGGATATTTGGTCGAGAGATGGATGTTCGAGCGGATATTCGCCGGATGGAGATGTTGAGCGCCCATGCGGATTATTCGGAGATGTTGCGGTGGTTAGGTGGATTCAAGGAACAGCCGAAGAAGACATTTATTGTTCATGGTGAGCCGGACGCGAGCTTGGCGATGAAACAGCATATTGAAAAAGAGTTGGGATGGACGGGAGTTGAGATTCCGGCGCAGGGCGAGCGGTTTGAGTTGAGCTGATGGCGCGAGATTTGGTTTTTGGGAACGGCACATTTTATTTGGCGATGGATCGGCGGGGTCTGATTCGGGAGTTATGCTGGCCGGTTGTGGGGGCACCTAACCATTTGGCGGGTCGGAAAATTCGGTTGGGGATTCGGCGGGACAATGGTTGGTTTAGTTGGTTGGGAGATGATGATTGGTCGGTTCGCCAGTGGTACGAGGGGGAAGTTGGGGTCACTGAGTGGGTGGGGTTTGGAATCCGGGTTTTGCGGATGGTGCAGATGTCTGGGAGTGCCTTTTATCAAAAATTTTACTGTGATTTAGAAGAAGAGTTCATGTTCTATCAGGCGCATGATTTGCGAATTGGCGAGACGGACATTGGGGATACGTGTTTTTATGTTGATGGCGATGATCAGATAATGGTTCATTTTAAGAATGATGTTGCGGTGGCGTTTTTTGGTCGTGGTTTGACCGGAAGGTTGGACCAGGTCGCTTGCGGAATGAACGGGGTCATGGGGTTGGAGGGGACTTGGCGGGATGCTGAAGATGGGGTTTTGAGTGGGAAGCCGATTGAACAGGGGAGTGTTGATTCGGTGTTTGGGATTCGAGTGCGGGGAGAGTGGACGGCGCACTTTGCGGTTGACCGGACGGTGGAGGGATCTGCGGAGTATTCCTGCGTTTTTGGCGGGCTACCTCAGAAATTACGAGTAGCCGAGGTTCGGGTTCGTCAAATTCTGGCGTCGCCCCTAAATTTAGATGAATACTTGAATGATCTGAGGTCTGGCCAATTGGTCGAAATTTCAGAGCGACTCATCTTGGCGAACTCTGGTGAAGGAGGGAGAGTGGTGGCGGCGATTGATAGCGATATTATGGAGAATAACCGTTCGAATTACGCCTATATTTGGATGCGAGATGCGGTTTTGACGGCGACAGCGTTGGGGGAGAAAGTGGACTTGGCGGGATTTGTGCCAGAGTGTGATCACGACAGTTTTATCTGGCAGAAGTATCACCCACTTGGGCACCGGGGTAGCACTTGGCACCCGTGGGTGGGAGAGAATTCATTTCCTTACCAAATGGATGAAACTGCTCTTTTGCTGAGTTATTGTTTCCGGACGGGCCATTCCGTTGAATTGGCGGAAAGGTGGCTGAATTTGATTCAGGAAGCGATTGGAGAGGATGGGTTGCCGAGGCCGAGTTGGGATTTGTGGGAAGAGCGGTTTGGGATACATTTTTGGACTTGTGCAACGGTAGCTCAGGCATATTTTGATGCTGGAAGAGAGCAATCCGGTCGCGATTTGGTTGAGGCGGTTACGGAGCATTTTCATCCGGTTGAGGGTCGGATTCCACGACGACTCGGCGATGGAGTAGCAGATGCGAGTGTGTTGGCTGGATGCTTGTGGTGCCAGGAGTTGAGAGCGAAATTTTTGGACCAAGCGGTGGAGATGGTTGAGCGGTATCTCCTCATGGACACCAATTGTCGGGGAGTCGCGCGGTATGAAGGGGATTATTATTGTAGGGTTCGGGAAGGGTATCCCGGGAATCCCTGGGTGATTTGCACCATGTGGTTGGCAAGGGGCTATTGGCTCCAGGGCCGCAAAGACGAGGCGGATGATCTGCTGGTTTGGTGTGAGGATTTGGCGAGTCTTAGTGGGATGTTGAGCGAGCAATACCATCCGGACACGAGGGAGCCTCTGAGTGTTTGCCCTCTGACTTGGAGCCACGCCGAGTACCTGGAGACTTATCGCCTGATCCGGGGTTCTAGTTGAGCTTGGTCGTGCACTTGGACGCTTTGCACGCAAGGGCGAAACGGCCCTCGGCGGTGCCGCCGACCAAAACATAGGTCATGCCGCCTTTGTCATACCAGCCAATTCCATCTTGGAATTTGTAGAGCATATGATTACCATATGGTTGAGGCGTACCTTGATCGATGTTTCCGGACTCTTTTCGCCCATAAAGTGTGTAGGCTTGACCATTGTGCTTGAGATCGTAAGCGATCCAGCAATGGCCACATTCTGCGCCAGTGATTTCTGCGCCGGTCATGTTGATAAGGGTTGGGAAGGGCTGCTTGAATTTCTTAGCAATGTGGGCGGCGGCTTCATTGGGATCAGACCCTTGCCAAGACATGATTTGGGGAGACTTTTTATAGAGGTGAGCGGCTTCAGGGAGTGGTTTTGCAGATGCGACGATGGGATTGGTTTGATCAGTCACGGCGCGGTTGATTGCGATCCCGATACCGAAGATTGCGACGCATGCAACGGCGGCGGGAGCGAACTTTTGGAACCATGACGTCCGGGTGGGCCGCGCAATTTCTGCGAGCATGGGCTGGAGATTCGGGACGGGTTCAGCGAGTCCGGCGGATCGGACGGCCTGACGGAAGGCTTGGAGGGCTTCCGTTTCATTCTGGAGATTGGGGTTATGGGACATTTCTTCCTTGAATTTTTCGGATTCAGCAGGCGAGAGGCGGTTGTTGAGAAAATCTTGAATGCGTTGGTTGTTCATCGGGTGGCCTCCATTTGGGCTTCGGCGAGGAGGATGTCGCGGAGAGTTTGTCTTGCTCGGGAGAGGCGGGATCGGACGGTTCCGATTGGAATATCCATGATTTCGGCAGCTTCTTCATAGGTGAGCTCTTCGACATCGCAGAGGTGAATGGTCATGCGGTAGGCGGGGGAAAGCTGCTCCATGGCGGCGATGATTCGCTCGACTTCGAGTTTGCCGGCGAGGTCTGACCAGAATCCTTCTTGGATGACTTCGATTTCTTCGTGTTCCTCAAGGGAGAGCGCTTCTTTGTGCGATCTCAGCACCATGAGACGTTCGTTGCGGAGGATTTTGATCAGCCAGGAGCGGAGGTGATTGCCATCGAAGCGATCCCATGCGCGGTAGGCCTTGATGAGGCAGGTTTGGACGAGATCTTCGGCTTCTTCATTGCCGCAGCCTAGTCGTTTTGCGACTCGGTAGAGGACAGGGAGTTCTCCAGACACTTCTCGCTCGAAGTCCCTTGGGTTTTTGCGCTTGATAAAGCTCATGCCGTTGCTGGGTTGTACGGTATGGCTGACAGTCGGTGTGATGGCGAGCATCAGCCAGTAGGAATGATTTTAGCGTGAATTTGGTTCCTTCGGGGTGAGGGTTGGCCTATTCATCACGCATAAGAACCCCTTGATCCTACCTTTGAGGCAGTTAGCTAGAATCTATGGGAGCAAGTAGGATTCTCCGCTCAATGACTTGAATTGTGAAAAGATGAGATGGTCTGTCACTCTTTGAAAGGAGTCAGCCAATGGCTCTGCTTGACCGAGTGGGACAACTCGAATGTATGCATCGACTGGCTCAAATTTCGATTCCATCTTGAATGAAAATTTGATGTTGTTATTGACCCGCTTGATGTCTCCCAATTTAGTCCGATCTTTAAAATTGAGTTTAGTCAGATAGACTGCTCCATCCTTCATGGAACCTGGAACGAACGTTTGCTCTCCTATTGATGAGAATACGCAGAATCGGGTTCCTTTCCCGTCGCTAAACCATATCTCAGTAAGGACTTTCGAAGTCAAGTTAGCACTTTTTACCATGTCAAATTCGACAAAAAATAAATCACGTCTGCGCTCGACTTTAACTTTTGACGAAACCGCCGGAGACTTCAGCAGCCGAGTTTCAAAATTTGTTATCTCCGTGCAAGTCAAATTTTCCATCGACACGATCAAAAAGCTAGCAATCACTTTCCCAACTCCTGCGGAATTCCGCCACCTGACCACCCAGTAGCTGGGCCCTGGAAGAGTGTGTTGCCGTTCTTATCTTTGACAATTAAGTAATTGGTTTGTGTGTTCAGCACGAAAATCAGAGTTTCGCCAGTATTTAAATTATTGTTTTCATGGATCAGATAGAGTACTCCATCGATAATTTGATAGTAAGAGACATTTGAAGCACTCGGCCAAATGCATCGACCAAACAGGCCGATGATTTCATCTCCAGTTAGAGTACCATCATTGTTGGTATCGGTGCCATAAATAAATACTAGATAGTCGAGGTCTGGAGAATTATCTATGATTCTCGTATCTACACAAATTGTGGAACCAGGAATTCGTATAAGTCCTGGGCCATCGAAATCGAATTTTCCGTCTTTGTTAATATCATCGGTTCTGGGTAATAATCTGTGAGAGCCATCAAGCCTCACACCATCGATACCGCATCGAGGCATATTCAACCTTCTTCTACCCAAATAGCCAGCTAATCCCAAGGCGTCTTCGATCAGTTTGCCAATATTTGGAAAGTAGATAGTAAGTGAGGTGGTGTTCGTCATAAAAACAGTAGATGCTAGTGCGGCACCAATGTTGCCACGGGGTAAGTCAACACCTGTTGCATCAGCAAAGAATTCTTCCATCGGGGAGGGCGGTGCACCGTAACTGGATGAGACGGCAAGACAATTGCGGTTCGAGTAGTCACCAGGCAGGTCAATGACAATCTGATTTGCCGATACATTGACACTTCCGGTTCCAATCACTTGGTCCATATCATTCGAAAGCACTGCTTGACCAGACAAACAGAAATTAGGAATTGAGAGTTGCCCTAAACACGCTGTTACTACTGTCCCGTCAGACATATGGGCAAAAATTATGAGTTGACTATTGTTCACTGCTACGTTCTGCTTCATCGATACGACGAGTTGAGCAGATAAAGGTGTAACATTGAAAACTGCTGAACTTGCTTTTGCGAATTCTGGGACAGACTGTTGAGTACTTGTAACTAAAGGAATATCAACACTATTTGATCCAGGTTCAAGGGTGGTTGATGTTTGTTGTGCCATCGCTACAGAGCAGAGCAGAGCAGAGCAGAGCGTAAAAGTATTTTTCACACCACGAGTATGTCGTATAGGAGAAGTTTTTGTCAAGATTCTATTCATTGGCCCATTTGTTGACAAGCCACCAGCAGGATTGGTCATGGGGGGTGAAGCGGGGGTTGGTGAGGACTTCGAAGGCGGGGAGGTAGCCAAGCTCTCGGTTGCCGTATTTGCGAATACGGGTGATGACGGTTTCGATATGGGCTTTGGCGATGTTGCACCGCTGGATGTCGGCGAGGGAACCACCGATCCGTTCGTTGTTTTCTTTAGCGAGGCGGGCAAGGGTCTCGAACAGGTAGCGCATCGGAGCGAGTTTGCCGATAGCGGCGTCGGCTTCTCCTTTGGCGTAGTGGACGTGGGCTTCGTTCATCATGATCAGAGCTTCGATCATTGCGCGGAGTCCAAACGAGACATTTTTGCAGGCTTCGTTGGGGGCGTAATGGATGGATTTTTCGATGAGGAGGAGGAGTTGCTTTGCGCGTTCGCCTTGGATTTCATCGCGATGATGGAGCCAGGCGAGAAAGGGGTTGCCCATGAGGAGGAGTCGGGTTTTGAGTTTGTGGCGGTGACCTGACGCGGCCCAGACTCCGCCCATTTCTTCGAGTTCGATACCGAGGTTTCTGGCCCATTGTTCGGCTTCGCCGAAAGCTTCGGGGAGTGATTCAGGGGAGGTCGGATTGATGGCGATGCGGGCGGCCCATTCGACAGCCGGAAAGATGCTGTCGTAGGGGTTGAGCATGACTTGTTCCCAGGTGGTGAGACAGAAACCAGCAAGGTTGAGTTCGTGAGCATCTTTGGCGCATTCGCGGACATTGTGTTCGGTGCGATTGAGGTGCATCCAGGCAGCGTTGTAGACGGCGGTGGTGGGGCAGGCGATCACTTCGAATCCGTTGAATTTGGGGGCAGATTCTTTGACCCCGTTGACATAGTGCCAGTCGAAGATGAGAGTTTGTTTGGGGAGATTCTCGAGAGCGGTGGGGTGTTGAAGGAACATATCTCCCCACATGGCGGGGCGCCGCCCTGCGGCGATCACTTGGTTGATGAGGGGGGTGAAGTGGTCTTGGTAGAGCCAGGCTTTTTCGTCGGGTTTGTTCGGATCAATGGCTTGGCCAGCCATGCGTTCAGCACAGCGTGGGCATTTACCAAGCTGAGCGGTTTCGTCGCCGCCGATGTGGATGATTTCGGATTTGAACGTGGCGATGGTTTCAGTGATGATGTTTTGACAAAGCGTGACGAATTCGGGACAGGATGGGCAAGCTTGAAGTCCGGTAAAGGTTTCTTCGCGGAATATTCGGCCTTCTTCGCAGTTGAAGAAGCCTTCGAAGTGCCCGAGGAGGTTGATGAAGGGGATGATTTGGAGGGATGGGAATTCGCTCTGGAGGCTCTGAATTTGAGCGGGTGTAACAACGCCCTTACCTTGGCTCCAGGGGGTGTCGGCGTAGGCGAATCGGTGTTCGAGATAGAGGCCGAGGGCGGTATAGCCTGCGTTTTGGGCGGTGGCTGCGTACTGGTAAAGATGGTCGAGGGTGGGGGCTTGCTCTCGGGCGAGGTCAACCATCCAGATTCGGTGCATGGGAGCCAGGATACTATGTTCAAAACGACAGGCTTCCTAGATGATGGAAATTTGACAACCCCTCCCGACCCTACGGGCCCACCTCCCCAAACTTGGGGAGGGAATATAAGCAACTTCTGCGGGTTACGTCCCGCTTAGTAGGGGGTTAGTTTGGCTTAGAATTGGGGCGGTTTGAGTTGATTAGACCTTGTTAACGTAGAATAACTAGAGTGATAAGAACGGGTCGAGTTGTGGTTGCGGTGACGGGGGCCAGCGGGGCGATCTATGCCCAAAGATTGTTGCGGCATTTGGCGGAGGGATTTGAGGAAGTATTTCTGATGCTCAGTGCGCAGGCGGTGGACGTCGCGATGACGGAGCTTGGATGCGTTTTGAACCGGAAGGAATTTGATACGGAGAGTTGGCTGGGGAAGCGTTTTGAGAATGTGAAACTTTTGGATGAGAAAAATTTTTATACGCCACCTGCGAGCGGGAGTTTTCGACATGATGGGATGGTGATTTGTCCGTGTTCGATGGGAACGGCGGGGCGGATTGCGCATGGGATTAGCAATGATTTAATCACGCGGAGCGCGGATGTATGTTTGAAGGAGGGTCGGAAGTTAATTGTAGTACCGAGGGAGATGCCTTGGAACGTGATTCATTTACGGAATTTAACTGCCCTCGCGGAAGCAGGGGCGACGATTCTGCCCGCTTGCCCAGCTTGGTATCACAATCCAAAATCTTTGGAGGATTTGGCGGACACGGTCGTGAGCCGGATATTGCAGAATTTGGGGGTTGAACAGGATTTAATGAAAGAGTGGATGGCAGAGGAGAAGAATTGATGAAAGCGGTCATTGCGGGGGGCAGTGGATTTGTTGGGAAGCACTTGGCAGCAGAGTTAACAAATTCAGGATTTGAGGTTGTGGTTTTGACACGATCGCCGAATGCGGGAGCGAAATTCCGGGAAGTGAAGTGGGATGGGAAGTCGCAAGGCGACTGGGCAAAGGAGATCGATGGAGCGACCGCGGTTTTTAATTTGAGCGGGGCACCGATTGACAAGAAGTGGACGCCGGAGTATCAGAAAGTCTTGGTGAGCTCGCGAACAGAACCGACCCGGGCGATTCACGAGGCGATCCGGGCGTCGGCGGTCAAGCCAAAGACGTGGGTGAATGCGAGTGCTGTAGGTTGGTACGGCGATCGTGGGGATGAAATTCTGAGCGAAAGTGATCGGATTGGTGAAGGATTTTTGAGTGAGGTTTGTCAGCAATGGGAAGATGCGGCTCTGGTGCCGGATATTCCTGAAGTGAAACAGGTTTGCGCTCGAATAGGGATTGTTTTGGGTAACGAAGGAGGGGTCTTGGGGGCATTGATTCCTTTGGTCAAAGGTTTTGCGGGTGGAGCGGCGGGGAGCGGGAAGCAGTATTTGAGCGTGATCCATGTGAAGGATTTGGCGAAGATGTTGGTTTGGCTAGTGGAGGCGGGTCAAGAAGGGCCGATCAATGCTTGCGGACCTGAACCAGTCACAAATAGTCAATTGATGGCGGCATTGCGTGAGCGATTTGGTCGTCCGCCTGTGCCTCCGGCTCCGGCATTTGTAATCAAGGCGGCTACGGCAGCGATGGGGAAAGAAGCGACAGTGGTTTTGGTGAGTCAGCGGGCGGTGCCGACTTTGGCATTGGCACAGGGATTTGAGTTTGCTTTTCCGACGTTGAATTCGGCGCTTGACGATTTGTTAAGCTAGGGCTTCGCGCATTTGGGTGATCCGATGGGGGATGAATTCGGGAAGGGGATAGCCAAGGTATCCATGGCGGTTGCCGGAGGTGCGAATCGAGAAGTGAAGTTCAGTTGCGCCAAGGGATTGAAGGACTTTCGCATTTTCGGGGCGGACGCCGCCGCCGGGCAGAATCTGAATTTCTGGCTGCTGGAATAGCATTTTGAGGGTTTCGGTGCCCTGGTCAACTGTGGATGGTGAGCCCGATGTGAGGATGCGCCGGAATCCTAGGGATGCGAGGTGTTGGGCGTTTTCGACTGGGTCGCCGGGCAGAGTGTCGAAAGCACGGTGGAAGGTACACGGGAGTCCGTTGGCGGCTTCGATGAGGGTGGAATTGCGTGCTTGATCAATGCCACTTGTTTCGGTGATACACCCAAAAACGAGACCATCGGCTCCGTTTTCGGCGAACCATACGGCATCGTGAATCATGGCGTCGAAGTCGGGATCGGTGGGGTTGAAGTCGGCTTCGGGGCTTGCAAGCATTACGAAGATGGGAAGATCAGTAAGATTTCTGAGATGGAGGAATGATCCGGGTGATGGGGTTACACCGCCGGTGGAAAGGGCGTGGCAAAGTTCTATACGGTCGGCACCGTGGCTTATTGCGTGGACAGCTTCGGCAAGGGAGCCTACGGCAACTTCGAGGATCATAGGACTGATTATGGTTTGTCCCATGGGCGGGAGTTAGGAGTTGGTTAGACTGACAGACACAGTTGAGTAGTCCGTTCAATGGTGATCGGGCGAGAGAATTTGACAATGCCGCAAAACAGCTTTGACCTCAGCCGCGCCGGGCGCGTTTATTGGAATTTGTCCCCCGCTGAACTCGTTGAGTTAGCGATCAAGAACGGGGAAGGGGAACTGGCCGCAAATGGTGCCCTGGTTGCTCGAACGGGGAAATACACTGGTCGGACCCCGAAAGATAAGTGCGTGGTGAAGGACACGAACACGGCTGATAAAGTATGGTGGGAGAATAACCGGGCGATTGACGAGGATCAGTTCGCTAAATTGCGAGCCAAGGCTCAGGGAGCAGTTGATGGAAAAACTCTTTATGTTGTGGATACTTACGGTGGGGCTGACCCGGCTCATCGAGTTAAGGCGCGATTTATTGTTGAGAAGGCGTGGCATGCTCTTTTCATTCGAACTCTTTTGATTCGTCCTTCGGTGGATGAATTGGTGGGTTTTGAGCCGGATTGGACAGTGGCAGACTTTAGTACTGAAGTTTGCGATCCGGAGAAAGATGGCACTTTGGGCGATGCAGTTATTGCACTGAATTTCACGGCTCAAGAGGTGGTCATTATGGGCACTCAGTATGCGGGTGAGATGAAGAAATCGGTATTCACGATTTTGAATTACATTTTGCCGCTCAAGGGAGTGCTGAGTATGCACTGCTCGGCAAATATTGGAGAAGCCGGGGATTCTGCGTTGTTCTTCGGACTGAGCGGAACCGGGAAGACGACATTGAGTGCTGATCCGAATCGGGCATTGATCGGGGATGATGAGCACGGTTGGAGCGACACGGGAATATTCAACTTTGAAGGCGGATGTTATGCAAAATGCATCAATTTGAGCCAAGAAGGAGAGCCACAGATTTGGAATGCGATTAAGTTCCAAAGCGTTTTGGAGAATGTGGTTTTGGGAGACCGCCGGATTCCTGATTTCACTGACACAACCTACACGGAAAATACACGATGCGCCTATCCATTGGAGAACGTTGAGGGTGCAGTTTCACCGAGTGTTGGCGGACACCCTAAGAATGTGGTGTTCTTGACCGCAGATGCATTTGGGGTTTTGCCTCCCCTTGCGCGGTTGACTCCAGAGGAGACGATGTTCTACTTCTTGAACGGATACACCGCGAAGGTTGCAGGAACTGAGGCGGGGGTTACAGAGCCGCAAGAGGTTTTCAGTGCTTGTTTCGGTGCTCCTTTCTTGCCGCTTCCGCCGAAGGTTTATGCGGAACAACTGAAGAAGAAGATTGAGGAGCACGATGTCAAGGTTTGGCTTGTGAATACTGGCTGGACGGGCGGTGGATATGGAGTGGGCAAGAGAATGAAACTTGGACATACCCGGGCAATGCTTACTGCAGCTTTGGAAGGTAGTTTGGATTCAGTTGAGTATGTTCAGGATCCGGTCTTTGGATTGAGCATCCCGACGAGTTGCCCGGAAGTTCCGAGTGAGATTTTGAATCCCCGCGAGACATGGGCAGACAAAGCGGCCTATGATGCAAAGGCTACCGAATTGAAGGGGATGTTTGACGCGAACTATACAAAGTTCACTGGTTAATCTTGAAAGAAACGGCCCAGGGTGATTTTCTCCTTGGGCCGTTTTTTTGAATTATCGGACGAGCCAAGTGTAGTCGCCGGATTTGATCGTGGCATCGGCGGCGGTTAGTCGACCGAGGCTACCATCCACTTTGATGCTGAAATTGATTTTGCCGTGACGCCCTTCGATGTCTTTTGAGGAGAAGTCACCTTTACTGGTGTTTTGGAAGGCGAGTCGGGTGACAAATTTTGATTCTGGATCTAGATTAGATTGTTGGTTATCGAACCCGATGGAAAACCCGTCAAACTTTGAGGGAGTGCCTTCGTCGTCAGAAAAAGGGAGAGGATTGTATACGTTTTGTGAGCCGTTGTTGGATGTTTCAGAAATTAGAACGGTTTGATTTTCGTTTGCGACGTCGCTCACGGCGCGGGCGCTGAGGCTGGCGAGCATTCCGTAGGTGAGGTCTATGTATTTGAGTTGTTTATCTTCTCGGGAGAACATAGATCGGGATACTGATTGACCGTTGACGCGCGTAACGGCTGTCTCTGGCGCGGCGGGGCATTTGAATGACGACCCAGTCGGAAGAGAAGGAATGACGCTGGCCCATACAATTGGGAGTCCGTTTGTGAGCTGAGGTGAACCGCCGGGGCCGACTTCGTAGAGGGGAGGGAACCGTCCGTCGTAGATTTCTGCGTACTGCTTGATGCTGAAGGCGATGTCCTTCATATTCTTTTTGCACGCTGATTCGTGGGCTTGTTTGCGGAGTTGGGGATAGATAGCGGCGAAGGATCCTCCTACGACGACGAGAGCGAGGATAATCCAAGCGATGTCTTTTTTGGAGATATATTGGGAGCCTAAATCGGCAGAGCCCTCGGGTGCGTCGGGATCAAATTGGTTACTCATCGGGGTTTCCCATGGCGAGGGGATCGTCAACGGGGACGACCATGTATTGACGGAGGACTTGGGGGAGAAGTCGCCGATCAACGCTGAGATTATAGGTTCCTTCGATTTCGTTAACGGGGATTTGGCCCATACGAATTCTCTCGTTGCTGTCAAGCGATTGGACGAACATTGCTAGGGATGCAACCTCTTCTGAATCAAAGCTATTTCCACCGACTTCGATAGTTTTTTGGAGAACCTTGGGGCCGACTTGCCAGTTGGTGAGAAGCTTAGATTTGAGTGCGAGAAGGAGATCCTTTTGGCGCTTTTGCCGTTCAAAGTCGCTGTCTCCGCCGCGTCCGGTGGAGTTTTTGCGCCAACGGACATAGCCCATAGCTTGGTATCCGTCCAGGTGTTGGCGGCCCTTTTTGAGGTCGATGTAAAGGTTTGCGGCTTTATCGGTGTAGTTCATATCCCTCGGGATATAAAGATCGAGTCCGCCGACCATGTCAATGATTTCGATGAAGGCGTCAAAGTTAAGGGTGACGACGCGGTCAATTTTGACTTCGGGCAGGATTTCTTCGACCGCGGCTTTGGCGAGTTCTGGGCCACCGATGGCATTATATGCGTTGATCTTCTGCCGGTCGTATCCGGGGAGTTTGCAAAGCGTGTCACGGGGGATGGAGACCGTTCCGACGAGTTTTCGCTCAAAATCGAACCTGGCGACCATCATCATGTCGGACCGGGCGTGTTGTTTGAGTACTTGTTTGCCGCCGTAATACAGTTCTTTGTCGCAACCCAGGATGAGGACGGTTATTGAGTCGTCGCGGAAGACTTTTTGGGGTGTGGTGTTGGTGATTTTTTGACGGATGGTGTCGGTGATGATGCTGCTTTGGCTGAGCCATCCCGCGATGCCTCCGAGGGCGAGGCAGATACCGAGGAATAGAATATAGAAGAGCCCGCCGACAAATTGCCGAGGCGAGGTGTGCTTCTTTTTTGACTTTGAGGGGGCTTTTTTCGCGGATGAACTCATTGCGACAGGAAGTTTTACGTTCTGGAAGTATAACGCCCGGCGGAGTTTGTGCGTTCCGACTCTTTGGGCACCAGTAACCTTGCTTATGACGTATCATCTTGCTTGAGGTGGTTTGACATGAAGATAAATCGGGCCTTTACGCTGATTGAGTTGTTGGTTGTGATCGCGATCATTGCGATTTTGGCGGCAATTTTGTTCCCAGTTTTTGCCAAGGCGAAAGCGGCGGCGAAGAAAACCGCCTGTATCAGCAATTTGAGTCAGATTGGGAAAGGGACGTTAATTTATATGGGGGACTATGACGATCGATTTCCGTTTGCGGTTGATCCGATTGATGCGGCTCAGCCCCAGATTTGGTCCGCGGAGCCTCAGTTTCAGGCATTGATTCCGCAGATGCCGTTTTTGCATGAAGCATTGCAGCCGTACATCAAGAGTTTAGAGCTATTTAAATGTGCGGGGGATACGGGGACTCGGGTTTTGGATGATCGTCCGTTCATCCTTTTTGAGAATGCACCGACTATGCATGCGGTTTGGAAGACGAGTTATTTCTTCCGGACGGAGATTGCGTTCAAGCAGTTGTCACAGGCAGGATTGCGGAATCCGGCGGAGACGAATTATCTGTTTGATGCGGCGGGGCATTGGCATGGGAGCAAGGGGGCAATGGAGCCTGATGATGCGATGCTGTTTGAAAAATTGAAAGAGTATCGTTACAATACGCTTTTTGGCGACATGCACGTCAAGAGTTTGACGGAGGATCAGTTGCAAGCGGCTTGGGCGACTGATCTCTAGGATTTGGGTAATGTTCGCCTATGTTGGCGATGGTGGCAGCGGGGACGGTGATGATGAGTTCGCCGGATTTAGAGTTATGGTACGACCGCCCGGCGTCCAAATGGGTTGAGGCGTTGCCAATTGGGAATGGTCGGATCGGAGGAATGGTTTTTGGTGGGGTTGATTCGGAACGAATTGGGCTCAATGAAGATACGTTTTGGGCGGGTGAACCGATTGATGCGAGTAGTCAGGGGAGACCAGAGCTTTTGGCTCCGCTTCGGAAGGCACTTTTTGAAGGGGATTGGGCCAAAATTGATGGACTTTCCATGCAAATGCAAGGGCCTTATACGCAAAGCTATTTGCCATTTGGGGACTTGAATCTTGAGTTTGGCGAAGGTGCCGTGGCGAGTGAGTATCGAAGAAGTCTGAATCTAGTGTCGGGGGTCGCGTCGACGGAATTCACTGTGGGAGGTCAGGAGATTTCCCGCAAGGTTTTTTCAAGTTTGGCAGACCCTGTCATGGTGATCGAAATTGAGGGTGCTAGGGATTTTTCGGTTGGCTTATCGAGCAAGGTGCGTCACTCAGTGTTTGGGCGTCGAGGGCGACTTGTGATGACGGGCGAGGCGCCGATTCATGCTGACCCGAACTACCTGGGAGGCGAAGATCGAGCGGCGATTCGATACATGGAAGGGCGGGGGATGAAGTTTTGTGGGATGGTGGATGTACAGGCGTTTGGAGGAGTGATTCGAAAAGAAGGAGAGAAATTGAGAATTTCTGGGGCCCGCCGTGCGGTGATTCGGGTGGCACTACGGACCAGTTTTGTTGATCGCTTTACGGCACCCCATCTTGGGCCGGATCCGGTTGAGTTGTGCGAGCGAGATTTGGCGGTATCGCCTATTGACGGGATGCTGGGAAGGCACGAAAGAAAATTCCGATCAATGATGGAGCGAAATCAATTAGTTCTTTCTCATCCGGAGCGATTGAGTCGAGATGATTGGCCGACCGATCGCAGAATCAAAGAGTTTGGGGACACGAATGATCCAGGGCTTGTTGTTTTGGCGTACCAGTTTGGGCGGTATTTGATGGTGAGCTCCTCGCAGCCGGGAACGATTCCGGCCAATCTGCAAGGGATATGGAATGAAGAGATGCGTCCGCCTTGGAGTGCAAACTACACGATCAATATCAATACCCAGATGAACTACTGGCCAGCACTCGTGACCAACTTGTCGGAGTGTCATGAGCCTTTGCTTGACTTTGTTCGCGATCTAGCGAAGGCGGGCGAGAAGACTTCGCAGTCTTTTTATGGGACTGGAGGTTGGGTGGCGCATCACAATACGGATTTGTGGGCGCACAGCTATCCGGTTGGAGCGAAGTCGGGAAGTCCGGTTTGGGCAAACTGGCAAATGGGAGGTCCATGGTTGGCGACGCATATTTTGGAGGATTTTCGGTTTACTCAAGATGCTCATCGCTTGCGGGAAAATTTTGCGACTCTGGAAGGCTCGGCAACATTTTTGCGGAATTGGCTCACAGCTGATCCTCGAGTTGGGCGTGAGGGTGAGTTGACGACGGCTCCTTCAACTTCACCAGAAATTGGGTTCTGGGCAAAAGAGGGCGTGGGTGTTTCGACGGGGGTCGGAGCGGCGATGGATCTTGGTATCACCAAGCAAGTACTGGCGGATTCAAGTGAAGCGGCGAGAATTTTGGGAATCGCTCAAAAGGCTGATTGGTTGAACGTGCGGGAACGAATTGCCCCGTATCGGATTGGCAAGCGAGGGCAATTACAGGAGTGGTCGGATGATTGGTTGGAGCACGACGAGAAGCACCGCCATTTGAGTCATCTTTGGGCGGCATTTCCGGGTTCGGAAATCAATGTTGACGACACGCCGGAATTTGCGGAAGCCGTGCGCCGCGCGATGGATTTGCGCGGAGATCAGTCGACAGGATGGGCGATGGCATGGCGGCTTTGCTTGTGGGCGCGGTTGCGCGATCCAGAGCGGGGATATGGGATGATTCGGCGATTGCTTGTTCTTTCTGGGGAAGGGACAAATTACAACTCCGGCGGGGTTTATGCGAACTTGTTTGGGGCGCATCCTCCGTTCCAGATCGACGGCAATTTTGGGGCGACCGCAGGGATTGCGGAGATGTTGGTTCAATCTCATCGCGGCGATATCCACTTGTTGCCTTCATTGCCCTCAGCTTGGCCGGACGGTGAGGTTCGCGGATTACGGGTTCGAGGTGGTCATACGGTGGACGTCATTTGGGCGTTGGGCAAGTTAGTTGAGGCAAGAATTTGGCCCTATCGCGAAGCTAAATCGGTGAAAGTTCGGTACGACGGAGGGGAATTGGAAGGGGTTGCGCCCAATGGAACAATTGTTGCGTCTGGAAAGATGCTACGAATCACAGTGAAGTGAGTCGAAGAAGAATTTGCGATGTTGCTGCGTCCCTATGCTTGCGTGATTGCCGGTGAAATTCGGTTTGGGGTGGAAGTTGAAGTAATTGATGGAGTGATTACTCGGCTTGGGATTCAGGGTGGGGTTCCGGATGACTATATTTTGTGTCCAGCGTTTGTGAATGCTCACTCACATTTTGAATATCGGGGTTTGTTAAACCGGGTTCATGGGGATGATTTTTTCTCTTGGATTCGAGAAATATCGGCAGCAAAAAGTGAGCAGGAGATGGCAGAAGTAGCCCATGACTGTCAGATCGCGGCGGAAGAGAACCGTGGGACGGGAGTGGCGTACGTTTGGGAGCATTCTGACCGTCCGGGTTCCGGGCACGCGATGAAGGAAGTTGGGTTGGATGGGGTCTTGTTCCAGGAGTTGATAACATTCCGGGAACACGCTTCACCGGGATTGAAATTTGCTGAGATTCATGAGCGAGCGGCAGAGCAGTACCGTCAGAGTGGGATTCCGGCTTATGTGAATCCACATTCGCTCTACACGGTTGATCATAAGTCTTTGGAGCGAGTGGGTTTCCGGGCGGGGCCGATCAGTATTCACTGTGCGGAGAGTCGGTTTGAGCGGGATTTGACGGTACACGGATCGGGTCCGTTTGCGGAGTTCCAGCGGGCGAACGGGTGGGATGTTGTTCCGCAAGGGCTTTCTCCGGTGGCGGTTTTGAACGGACTTGGTTACTTGAGACCGGGGACTCAGCTTGTCCATTGCTGTGATGTTGATGAAGGAGATTTGGAGAGGATGGCAAGAACAGGGGTGAGCGTTGCGCATTGTCCTCGTTCGAACCACGCATTGAGTTGTCCCATTGCTCCCGTGAAGCGAATGTTGGATGCGGGGATACCGGTGGGGCTGGGGATGGATAGTGCGGCGAGTTCTGGCCCGATTGACTTTTTTGAGGAAATGCGATGCGCTTTGGAGATGTCTCGGCGGCGAGGTGAGGCTCTGGAGGGCGAAGAGATTCTTTGGATGGCGACGGGCGGAGGTGCCCGGAGTTTGAGGGTGCCGAATTGGGATATAGAGGTGGGGAGTCGGGTGCCGTTGATTCGGATTGCGGTGGATGATTGCTATTCGGCGGAGGAGTTGATTGAGCGAGGAAGTCCGGGAGATGTGAGTTGGGTGTAGACCGGGCGGCGGAATTGATGGCGGTTTGTGAGCGGATTCCGGCGGGTCGGGTGGCGAGTTATGGGATGGTGGGAGCGGAGATGGGGGTGAGTGGATTGGTGGCGGGGAAGTGGTTGGATCGGTGGGGAGATCGGACTTGTTGGTGGCGGGTCGTGGGGGCCAAGGGTGATCTTTTGGTGGCGCGCCGGGATGCGGGGATGGCGGTTGTTCAGAGATCGATGTTGGAAGGGGAGGGGGTGGAGTTTGATGCGATGGGTCGGGTTCGGGGGGAGTTTTTTGTGGAGGAGATGTGAGGCGTACTTTGGGTTGTGGATATATTGAGAAGCGAAGGGCCTTCGAACCCCGTGACCTCACCCACTGACCCCCTCTCCATTAAAACGGAGAGGGAGGATTCGTCTAATTCAAGTCACATTTAGTAGAGAGATCTTTGGCGGAGGGCGTGGTCGGCGAGGGTGAGGGCGATCATGGCTTCGACCATTGGGACAGCGCGGGGGAGGACGCAGGGGTCGTGACGGCCCTTGCCTTTGAGGGTCGTGTTTTCGTAGTCGGTGGTGACAGTGTCCTGCTCTGGGAGGATTGTCGCGACGGGCTTGAAGGCAACGCTGAGGGTGATGGGCATGCCGTTGGAGATGCCCCCTTGGATGCCTCCGGAGTGGTTGGTGGTGGTGTAAACGGTTTGGTGGTCGTCGCTGCGATAGGGATCGTTGTGCTCAGAACCTCTGAGAAGAGTTCCGGAATAGCCGGAGCCGATTTCAAACCCTTTGGATGCAGGGAGGGAGAGGAGGGCTTTGGCGAGATCGGCTTCGAGTTTGTCGAAAATGGGTTCCCCCCAACCGGTTGGGACTCCGCGGGCGATAGCACGAACGATTCCGCCGACGGAATCGCCTTGCTTGCGGATGGATTCGATGTGGGCGATCATTTGCTCGGCGGTGGCTTGATCAGGGCATCGAACAATGTTGGATTCTATTTGGGCGAGGGTGAGGGATTCGGGGTTGACGGTGGCTTTGATGTGCTGGACTTGATCAACCCAAGCGAGGATTTCGACATCGAAATGGAGTTGGAGAAGCTTTTTAGCAATGGCTCCGGCGGCGACGCGGCCGATGGTTTCGCGTGCAGAAGCTCGGCCCCCACCGGAGACGGATCGCAGTCCGTACTTGGCGTCGTAAGTGAAATCGGCGTGAGATGGGCGGAATTTGTCGCGGAGTTCATCGTAGTCGCGGGAGCGCTGATCTTGATTCTGGACGAGGAGGGCGATGGGGGTTCCGGTGGTGAGACCGGACTCGATGCCAGAGAGGATTTCGACTTGGTCGGCTTCTTGGCGCTGAGTGACGATTTTGGATTGTCCCGGGCGGCGGCGGTCGAGTTCAAATTGGATTTCTTCGGCGGTGATGGGAAGTTTTGGGGGGCAGCCATCGATGACGACACCAACTCCGATGCCGTGGGATTCGCCGAAAGTGGTGCTTCGGAAGAGGTGACCGAATGTGCTGGACATCTGGGGAGATTATGACGGGTTGCTTTGGTTCATGCTGGCACGCCATTGGGCCATACCGATGAAGGCCATGATAAGAAAAATGATGTAGAGAATTGCGGTGGGATAGTACTGACGATAGAAGAAGAGGGGGATGTAGATCAGGTTGGTGATGATCCAGAAGTGCCAGGACTGGAAGATTTTGCGGTTGGTGAGATATTGGGCGAGGAGACCGAATGTGGTTGTGGCCGCATCAATCCAGACGAACTGGCCCTTGACGGCTTGGAGAATTGCGGCGAGGAGGGGAATGAAAATGAGAGGGGTGAGGCCGACGATGATCCAGTTTTTGGGTTGGATGTGGGTGATGGGGAGGGATGACAAATTCCCCTCCCTAAATCCCTCCCCAGAGGGGAGGGATTTAGATCTCCATTTGATCCAGCCATCGACGAGGTAGCCGGCGGTGACAAGCATTACGAAGAAGTCTCCATATTGTTTTGCTACAGTGAAGAAGTAGTAGGCGTAGGCGATGGCCCATATCAGGCCAACGGGGTAGTTGTAAGGGGATTCTTTGATAACGAGATAGACACCGACGACACCGGAGACGAATCCGATGAGTTCGATACGGTTGTAGAAATCGGTGGGGACTATTTGGATGGGGAGACCGGGAGGGAGAGTTTGGGCGAGGATACAAATGAGATAGGAAGCGGCACCGATGAGGGTGGCGATTTGCCAGGTGGTGAGCTTCATGGACGTGGTTTTACCTGTTGAGCGTGACGGGAATGGAGATGTTGGTGAGATTGGAAAGGAGTGTAGTTCCAGCTATGAGAAGGTTATCGTATAGTAAATTTGTAAAAGACTGTGAATTTCATAGATTTTTAAGGAGTTTTTTTAGTAGTTTGTTGACAATGATCTTAGAGTTCAGTTACTTTATGTTCATCCGCAAAAATGCGGGGGAACATCCGATATGTCCATTTCCAAGATTCATGAGTTTTCCGGTCGTCCTGTGACCCGGTTGTTGTGCACGGGCCTTGCGCTGGCGATGTTTTACAGCGCATCGGCTTTGGGGGTTGATAGTCTTGTCAAGGAAGTATCGGCGGAGGCTCAGCAGCGGTTTGAGCAGATTGCGCGTAAGCCTCGGGGGCATTACACAGAGTCGCCGACGAAGGTGTTCTATGGGGCGAAGCCGGGTCGTGATGAGATTGGTCGGGGTGGGATTTGGTCGCCGAAGCTGCGCGCGGATTTGGCGAAGGTTCGCCAAAAGGAAGATGCTGTTCGGCCCTGGTCGGAGCGAGAATTGCTCCTGTCTTTTACTCCAATTGTTGGCGCATTGATTGCGCAGTCTCAAGGTGGTGAGGGAGGATCTGGCGGCGGAGGATTGCCGGGTGAAGGTGGTGGTTCTGGCGGGGGAACAGGTGGCGGTGGCTCAGTAGGCGGAGGTGGGGGCGGCATTTCGGGGGATGGTGGTATTGGAGGAAGTAGTCTCAACACGAACACCGGTAACCGCCACGTGAGTTATCCGATAGTCGCATGGTCGGCGAGGGGAGATAGTGGTGTCAACTTCACGCTCCATCACAACTCGAAGGGTACGTACAGTTTTGATCTTGGAAAAGGATGGAGTCACGGTTATGACGTGAAAGTGACCCATACAGTGGGTTCTTCCGCAATTGTCCGATATGGCGACGGCACCGAGGTTCCTTATACGGAAACATCAGGCGTTTTCGACGCCCCTGTAGGAATTCACGATACGCTGGTCAAGAACAGTAATAACACTTGGACGATTACTTCCAAAGATCGTTCGAAGCTGGAATTCAATACCGCGGGAAGACTCGTCGCGGTCAAAGATGCCAATATCAATACGATTTCAATAGCGCGTGATTCTCTGCAGAAAATCACGAATATTTCCGACGGGACGGGGCGAAGCCTTGCCTTTACTTACACATCAAGTGGACTTATTCAGACCATCACCGATCCAAGTTCGCGGGTATGGACTTTTGTTTACAATTCTAACAACGACATGACCGGGATTTCCTACCCGGTGTTGAATGGACAGACGCACGCGCGCACCTTTACATATGACTCACTCAGTAATATCCTGACTGAAACGGATTTGAGGGGGAAAGTCTGGACGTTTTCGTACGACGCAGACGAACGCCTTACTAGTTTTTCGAACCCACTGGGGCAAGTTTCAACTTGGGTTTTTGGTTCGGCAGCGGTTACTTTCACTCAGCCGAATGGCAAGACGGTGGTTCACAACTATTCGAATGGCCTCATTGCGTCTAAAGTTGACCAGGCAGGTTTTAGCACGGCTTATGTCTATGATGCTGACCGGAATGTGACGAGCTTCACGGACAAGCGGGGAAAGGTGTGGACTTCGACTTATGACGCGAATGGGAACCGGCTGAGCAGTACGAATCCGCTCAGTAAAACGACAACTTACACATATTCTGCGGGGCATGATCTCTTGACGGTAACTGACCCGCTGGGGAATGTGAGCTCGTTTACTTACAGTACGACGGGGAATTTGTTGACGAGCGTTGACCCGCTTGCGCGGACGTCGGCGGTGATGACCTACAACTCGTATGGTGAGTTTGTGAGTGCAACTGATGCTCTGGGTCGGCAGTCTACCATTGCCTATAGCGGTCAGGGTGATGTTGTCCAGACGACGGCACCGGGGAATGTGAATGCCTGGGCGACTTATGATGTGATGGGCCGGGTTTTGACTTCAACGGATGCGGCGGGGAATGTCTCGAGCATTGTTTATGATAATTGGGGGCGAGTGGATTCGGCTACGGAGCCGGGGGGTGCGGTTTCCTCGATTGACTATGACGCCGAGGGGAATATTGTTTCGGCGACAGATCCGCTGGGACGGACGGGGTCGCGGATTCTGGATGATCTTGGCCGAACCTTGAGCGCGACGAACGCGAAGAATGAAACCACTTCGTATGCTTACAACTCGGTTGGCTATGTGACTTCCATTACCAATGGCCGGGGGTTTGCCCGGACATTTTCTTATACCGACCGGGGGCAGGTTGCGAGTTTGACGCTTGCAGATGGTGCGGTTGAGAGTTGGGCTTATAACGGGAATGGTGAGACGACGGCTTATGTGAATCCGCTTGGTCAGACAATTAATTATCTCTTTGACAATGCGGGGCAGATGACGGGCGTGGATTACCCGGTTGGACTGACGGACACATCGTTCAGTTATGACAACGCGGGCCGCCAAGTGGCGATGGTGGATGGGACGGGGACTTCGTCGTGGACATATAACGCGGCGGGTGAGATTACGGGCCTAAATACTCCTCAAGGGAACTTGACTTATGCCTATAACCTGGCTGGCCAGATTTCGAGCATGGTGGATGTTGGGGTTGGTACGACTTCGACGAGCTATGATTCGGCGGGTCGGCCGGTTTCGGTGACGGACGCTTTTGGTGATGTGAGTTCTTATGTTTATGATTCGGCGGGTCGGCTTTCGCGTAAGAACAATCCGAACGGGATATATGAGCTTTATGCTTATGACTCTCGGAACCGGGTGACGAGCATTGTTACGAAGAACTCTTCGAATGTGACTCTTCAATCTCGTTCCTATACATTTGATTTAGCTTCTCAGGTGACTCAGGTTGTTGAGGGGTCGTTGACGACGACTTACGGCTACGACAACATTGGGCAACTGACTTCGGAGACCAAATCTTCGGGCTATTCGGCTTCATATTCTTACGATGCAAATGGAAACCGTCTGACGCGGACGGTCAATGGGGTTACGGAGAGTTACGCATATGATTCGGGGGACAAGCTCTTGTCGGTTACGGGTGGAAGTGATCCGCGAACGTTTGCTTATGATGCGGCGGGTCGGACGACGGGGATTGTTCGGAGTTCCGGGACGACGGCTTTTGGTTATGACTATGAGTCTCGGGTGACGAGCATCACGAAGCCGGGTATGACCACCAACACATTCGCCTATAACGGTTTGGATACGCGGGTTGGGATGGTGGATTCTTCGGGGAGCAAGAGTTTTAAGCGGAACGGGGTTTATGTGACTGACCCGGTTTTGAGTGATGGGACAGCGAGTTTTACGCCTTCAGGTGAGGTTCGGGGTGGGGTGAAGACGACTTTCCACGCAGGCCTCAAGAACTCGGATATTCAGACGAATTCGGCGCAAGCTGTAGTTGCGAGCAAGGTGTATGACGCTTTTGGTAACCAGCTTTCTTCCACCGGAACCTGGGCAGGACAGTTCCAGTATGCAGGAAAGTTTGGTTACCAGCAGGATCCTGATTCTGGGTTGAAGCTACTCGGGCATCGGTATTACGATTCGAGTACGGGGCGCTTTCTAACACGTGATCCGATTAAGGATGGGCGGAATTGGTACGGGTATTGTAGCAATAATCCGGTTAATCGAGTCGACCCCAATGGTCTTATGAGCGCTCCATTGGTTGCATTTGAGTTGTTTGAAAAGGATCGTTTGAACTCCGGTGGGATACCCTTTGGTGGTCGAGGAAACTCTCCTTCAGATAGGGATGTACAAGAGAAACCGAATGGAAAGAAAGACTTTTGGGAATGGTTTAAAGGATTTTTGCCGACTGCTGCGGCCCCACCGCACGTAGGGGACGCAGCTGAGCCAATGGCGAAAATTCCGTATAAAGACATAGATGCAAAGAGACAAATTGAAAAAGACCTATATGATGAGACGAGTGGAGAAGACAAGGAAGGAGACCCATTGACTTGGTATCAGGATCCCGAGAATCATAACGTACCATACATTCAAAGTTGGAACAAGAAGAAAAATAAATGATCAATAAAAGGCCCGTTGGTTTTTTCCTTATCCTGATTGGACTACCCGGATTTTTTCATAGTTTGGCAAACTTTGAAGATGGGGACCACAGGGCATTCTATGGAAGAGATGGGGATGGTGACCCTTCTGAACGATCACGGATTGTGTTCGGAATTAGTACCAGTATCATAATAGTTGGAGGATATCTATTAATAAAGGGAGATGATGAGGCGTAGACAAATTATAATAGCCTTTTTAGTGGTGATTATTGTGAGCGCATTATTTTGGTGGCACGATTTCCATATTGGCAGAATTGAGAGACGATATTTGGAGGCAATAGAAAATTCAGCGACTCGTCTAAGTGCGGCATCAGGAATTAGTCAAGAAGAAAAATTAGAATTGTTGCATAGGACTGAAGTGGAATTCAATGAATCGATCTTTGGTTTAGCACAAGAATTTGAGAAGATTCAATTTAGGATTCTGCCTGGGTATAAGTTGTCAAGACTTAAGGGGTTGATTAAAAAAGAATTGGAATTTTCAACCAGGCGTTCACAAATATATGGCAATAATAAAAATTATTTATCAAAAGAAGAAATCGAAATGCTGCATAGTATTCATGGGAAAACGGAAGATGTTCGTAAAAGTTACTTCGATTAATTGATGAGTTATTATGGAGAAGAAGTTACATGAATTTCGGGCGATGTGCATCAGTAAGGTTTATCGCCAGTATTGCATGCATTAACTATTCAATAGTAATTTATAAAGAGAATTAAGGGTATTAAGGTAACTATTCTAATTATCGTCGGTATTTGGGTAGGTTGTTGCGAGGAATAGCGGAAATTCTGCGAGAACATTCCAAATGGGACGAATGAGGTCTATTCTTATGATGCGAATGGGAACAGGTTGACGAGAACAGTCAATGGGGTGACGGAGAATTACTCCTATGACTCTGGCGACAAGTTACTTTCGGTTACGGGGGGCAGTGATCCGCGAACGTTTGCCTATGATGCGGCAGGTAGAACGACGGGGATTGTTCGGAGTTCTGGGACGACGGCTTTTAGCTATGACTATGAGTCTAGGGTGACTTCGATTACGAAGCCGGGGATGGTAACGAATACGTTTTCGTACAATGGTCTCGATACCCGGGTTGGGATGGTGGATTCTTCGGGGAGTAAGAGCTTCAAGCGGAACGGGGTTTATGTGACCGACCCGGTTCTGAGTGATGGGACGGCGAGTTTTACGCCGAGTGGTGAGGTTCGGGGTGGAGTTAAGACGACTTTCCACGCTGGTTTGAAGAACGATGATGTTCAGACATCTAGCTCGCAGACGATTGGCGCGGCGAAGGTGTTTGATGCGTTTGGGAATGAATTGTCTTCGACGGGGGCTTGGAAGAGTCAGTTTGGTTATGCCGGGAAATTTGGGTATCAAACCGATAGCGATTCTGGGTTGAAGCTGCTCGGGCATCGGTATTATGATTCTTCTACTGGTCGCTTTCTGACGCGTGATCCGATTAAGGATGGGCGGAACTGGTATGCGTATTGTGGGAATAACCCTATCAGTCGAGTCGACCCTAATGGTCTTGAGGCTGTTTTGGTTCAGGGCGATGTAGATTTCTTTGGTGGGATGGGCGATCACCTTTCGACTGGTGGAGTGCTTCCCGGGTTATTGAAAGATCGTAGTATGACGCGGTTTGTCCGTCGTTGGATTGGTGTTGACGACCAGATTGACTATGGTTCACGTGCTTATCGAAATGGTGAGATAGCCGGGATAATATTGGAGCTTGCGATGCCGCTTCCGCCGGCGGCATCTGCACTGAAGGGACTCAGAAGGGTCAAGCATGCGGAAATGCTTGAGCCACCAACGACTAAATTCATTGGAGGTAGACGGGGCGGATTCCAACATCGTCAAGCCGTAGAACATGCAGAAAAGGACTTTAAGGAAAGCGGATTTACGCATCTTTCAGGTGGTTCTAGGCCGGAAAAAATGTATGGAAGAAGATATCCAGATTTGGTTTTCTCGAAAGATGGTCGAAAAACCTTCGTTCAGGTTGGTAAACTAAACAAAAATGGCACCCCGTTTGCGCGTGAGGTAGATGCGGCTGGTGACCTGGTTGAATTTGCGGATGTGATCTTCATACCGTATAATTGATCTGACGATGTCCTGGTTCCATTTCATATGCGAAGCGGAGGAACTGCTCCCGATCTTGAACGAACAAGAGGTGAGAAGTAGAATAGTTGGGTTTGGATTCTTGGGAAAGAACAAACGATCAACTCAGCTGGAAGACTTGGCAGACGCGCTACTCAATGGAGAAGTGTCAACGATATATTTTGGTATAGAGCCAGATCGTGGAGACAAAGAATTTCGGATGGTGAATGGTCGTTATGCGGGTATCTGCCACATGCTTATTCCAAGTATTACGGGACAGTCTGTCTTCCCTGGCAGTATTTCATATGATGACAAAGCTCTAGAATATGATTTTCCCCCTGCCGAAGAAGTTTTCAAACTGCTAAGGAAGAAGTTAAAGCGAGTTTGCCCACGCACATTGAGTGGTCATCAGACGTTCAGCGGTGGACTTCCTCGGGCTTCTGAGAAGGTATGGAAAGCGATATCCGAATGCGGTGGTGTGGACGGGCCGTTTAAAAGCAGGTACTTTGCAGAATAGCTGCTGTGCTCAGAGTGACTTCTATATTCGATTCATTTAATAACTAATTCGCCTTTATATCATTGATATCAACATATCTCGATCTTTCTATTCTTATGATGCGAATGGGAACCGTTTGACGCGGACGGTCAATGGGGTGACGGAGAGTTACTCTTATGATGCAGGGGACAAGCTTCTTTCGGTTACGGGTGGTGCAGATCCGCGAACATTTGCTTATGATGCGGCGGGGCGGACAACGGGGATTGTTCGGAGTTCCGGGACGACGGCTTTTAGCTATGACTATGAGTCCCGGGTGACTTCGATTATGAAGCCGGGGATGGTGACGAACTCGTTCACCTACAACGGTTTGGATACCCGGGTTGGGATGGTGGATTCTTCGGGGTCGAAGAGTTTCAAGCGGAATGGAGTTTATGTCACTGACCCGGTTCTGAGTGATGGGACGGCGAGCTTTACGCCGAGCGGTGAGGTTCGGGGTGGGGTGAAGACGACTTACGGCTCGGCGCTCAAGAACTCGGATATTCAGACGAATTCGGTTCAATCTGTAGTTGCGAGCAAGGTTTACGATGCCTTTGGTAACCAGTTGTCTTCAACTGGATCTTGGGCCGGGCAGTTCCAGTATGCGGGCAAGTTTGGCTACCAACAAGATCCGGATTCTGGGTTGAAACTGCTGGGGCATCGGTATTACGATTCAAGCACGGGGCGGTTTTTGACTCGTGATCCAATTAAAGATGGGCGAAATTGGTATTCATATTGTGAAAATCGGTCAGTGGGTCACTTTGACGATGAAGGACTTCGGCCGGCGGTCTTGTACAAATTGGTTAGTAATGCTACAGATGAGATAATGAAGTGGGGAAAGACAATTGATGAAAAGAAGCGCTACACACTGAAATGGCTCGAAGAGAAAGGCGTCAGGCTTGAAGTAATATCAAAGTATGATACAGAGCAAGAATGCCTTTTAGATGAGAGGGATCTTGAGTCAACGATGCCTGGACCATGGAATAACACAGACTGGGCTAAGAAGGCGAAAGAAAAGGGCTTTAAAGCGACGAATGCGATTGGGATTGGGTCAGCTGCAAATCATGCCAAGGAGCATAGAGAAGACATACGCAAGCATCAACCTGATCTGGAAAATATCAAGAATACGCCATTCTTGGTTTCTGAAGTTGTATCTGTATTCGAGGGACTTGGTAACTGGATCAATGACCTTGGGGCAGATGTAGTTGGACACAGAATGCAAGCTCATGATGAGATGTTATCAGTAGAATGAATCAGCTACCAATCAAGATCATGCTTAGTGGGCGTCAGTATGGCCCACGACATAGCGATTTGGGTTTCAATGGTATGCAATTCAAATTCTGGCAAAATGTGTTTAGTAATCTGCCAGATCGTGAGTCCCCAGGACTGATACGGATCAGTTTCTTTTCCGAGGTGTCTGGCGAATTTGACCAAGATGAGATTGTTACCAGTGTAGGTAAGTCGAAAAGTTACGGCGACGATTTCTTTGGTGTTGAACTACATTTTGGGCCAGAGAATCATCTTCTCAGTAAGTCGGAGTATATGGTGAGATGGGTGAGTATGCTCAAAAAAGGGACTCGCAAGATCATGGCGACTTATGCAGACCGCTTGGCAGCGTTAGAATTGGATTTGGAGGAGTTGATTGCTCTTTACGATCCGGCTTTGGAAGAAGTACTTATAACTTTGGACTAAAGCCTGGGCACTCTGCGCTGCTGTTTCCTGGGGGGCGACAGTCGGTAGAGGTTTAGGGCTTCTCATTTGGTGGGGTTCGGGGTGGGGTGAAGACGACCTACAGCTCTGCGCTGAAGAACTCGGATATCCAGACGAATTCGGTTCAATCTGTAGTTGCGAGCAAGGTTTACGATGCTTTTGGCAACCAATTGTCGTCAACTGGAACCTGGGCGGGACAGTTCCAGTATGCGGGTAAGTTTGGCTACCAGCAGGACGCAGATTCTGGGCTGAAACTTCTTGGGCATCGGTACTATGATTCGAGTACGGGTAGGTTTTTGACTCGTGATCCGATTAAGGATGGGCGGAACTGGTACTCGTATTGTGAAAATAGTCCACTTAAAAATGTCGATCCTAAGGGACTTGCGCTTGAAACCGCAGCGGACTTAGTTTCTTTAGCAGTTGACGTTGTCGATGTTATCGCGAACCCTTACAACCCCTGGGCATGGGCGAACCTCACATGGTCGGTAGTTGCAGTTGCGGTTCCGGGGGTGCCTGGTTCATACGTCGGAAAAGCGATTAAGGGTGGGAGTCAGGTATCCGAAGGCTTTCGCACGACGACGGTGATTGTGAAGATGGACGATTTGGCGGAAGCTGGCTATGATATTAGCAAGTACTCCGGTAAGGGGGGTAAAATGCGCCAAGGCCAAGATGTTCACAAGTTCATTCAGAAGCAGATCCCTGAAAGTGCTGATTTGAAAACAGAATTTGGAATATCTGGAGGAAGGATTGACATTATTGATCTCATCAAGCGTGAAATTCATGAGATTAAGCCAAACAATGAGCAGGGGATACGGCGTGGTGTCAATCAGCTAAATCGTTACGAAAAAGGTCTTGAAGATACTAATTGGGTCAAACACTTGGTCCTTTTCACATTGGAGTGAAGCAGTGGACATAAAAAGATGGATCGTAAGCGAATTTAAAAGACGTGGATTCAAGAAAAACGGTAGGATTTTTGAGAAGAGAGGAAATGAATCAACTCTTTGCGTTTCAACCCATAAGTCGAGATTTTCCCAGGATCATTTCATAGATTGTGGAGTAATACTCGATGGATTTGTTCCTCGGGATAATCAGTACTCACATTTCTGGTCGATTTTTTGTAGAATAGAGGATATTTTTGCTGATTCAGAGAAACGTTCAATTATTAATTCTGCATTAGATGGTGAGGTGGTGATGGTGGATGTGGAGCGCCAGAGAATCGTTTTCAAAGCGCTTGATGAGATGGAGCGACGGATGGAAGAAGAGTGGTCGAACCGCGAATGGATGGTTGCCCACGCTCCACTAAAGCACGTAGGAGGTTTTCATTTTAATGAGAGATTTGTGAAAGAGTGTATTAATAGTCGTGAGAATATGAGCTAGAGAATCCTCAAATTGGTATTCGCCGTTAAGATTGTTTCAGCGATGGAGCCGCATGGGCGGACGGGTTCTCGGATTCTGGATTGAAGCTACTCGGGCATCGGTATTATGATTCTTCTACTGGTCGCTTTCTGACGCGTGATCCGATTAAGGATGGGCGGAATTGGTTTTCGTATTGTGAGAATAATCCCGTTTCATTTTATGACAGTGAGGGACTTGCACCTACTACTTTGGTAATAATGGGAAGTTCCTACCCTCCGTTGTGGCCCGTAATCATAGTTGGGGCTGTTATTTTCCTCGTCGTTGCAGGAATCTATTACCTCGTCAAAACCCCACCAGCGGAACCTAAATCAGAACCAACTTCTGGAACAAGAACGCAGCTTCCTAAAACAATGGATCCCACTTCTACAAATAGTGCACCGAGCGGAGGGCCATCAGATCAGCCTGGAAATGATCGCGGTTCTTCTTCTCCCCTGGTCTATCCTGGGAGCCCCAACGAGGACGGTAGTCACTGGGTGTCTAGAGTTGTCGCAGAAAGAGAAGAAGCTGCCATTCGGTATAGAGGTGGACGCCTAGGTTATGGTGGAACTTATGATATTGGAACATCTTTTTGGACGCATTACTCCGATGCTGAAAGATACAAAGAGAGAACCAAGGATATTCCTGGATTTGGCCAATCAATCTGGGGTTGGAGAATAAAGCCAGGCACAGGATATCCTGGGCCTCCAATGGACAATAGTAACTTCCCAACTTGGACAATTCCAATAAGTCAATTTCCTCTTGTCGGCCCTGGTGTAAAATTCAGGTGATGGATCGGATTCAGTTCATTCGATTTGCTGGGCATGGGTATGATGTGATACCCTCCCATCTGGTACCGTATTGTTTAGAACTTGAGCCGGACAAAACCCTAGGAGAAAGTAGCTTTGCATTTCATACATATATTCAATTTGCCAAACAACACGGGAGTGAATATGTATTTTGGCTTCCAGCATACGTTATCAACACGTGGAACCGGTCAACAATGCAAGAATGGAAACCAGAATTGCCTGAAACGAGAGGCGGAGTTGCTTTCGTAGATGAGCTAGAATTTTATGCGGTCTATCAAAATTATATGCTGAATGATAAGCGACTAGATGCTCAATTAGGTCTTAGTATTGGAGACTCTGCTCACCCTGAATTTTTTAGGATAAGGGCTCAGTTTCTTCTGAAAACTTTTGAGAAATGGAACATCAACTCTGAGGGGAAATATAAACTAATATTTCCTCTTAACTGGGATGAGAGCCACACAGAAGAGTATATTAAGAGAGAGTGCGATGGTTGGATCTTTGCACTAGGATTATAAGGGGTCTTCAGGATAAACCCTGTTCAGTTCAAAAGTTGAGAATCCAGTCAAGGGATCGGTCTTTGGTCTAAACCAATGACCCATGGCACTCAATCGTCGGCAACCCGCCGATAAAACCCCGCCGACCCCGCAGTGAGCAACGCACATCTTCCTTGACGAGCCTAGGGCGACGATGCTGGAGTTGCCGTTCCTCATGGCGCGGCGGTACGAGGAACTTGGGGTGGGTGATGGCGCTGAGCAGTCGAAGTTTCGGATAGTGGCTGAGTCGTTTTTTTTGGTGGTCAGCAAAGTTTCTAATCAGCATCTTTTTTCTCTCAATTGAATTTGAAATTGGAGTTCCGAGGGCATGCGCGTGTAAGATAGCGATAAGTTATGGATATGACGCAAGAGAGTGGGAATTGGGGTGCGGCGAAGAAGTTTCGGTTGATTATTCGTGAGCAGGGTCAGAGCCGTGAGATGGGAGGGAATGAGATGTCGTTGGCGGTGGGGATTGTTGACAACATCATGATGAACGCCTTGGACACAGGGACAAGTGACATTCACTTGCAACCGGAGCGGGATCAGTTGCGGATTCGGTTTCGTCAGGACGGGGTGTTGCAGGAGAATGGTCAGTTGCCGCCGGAGCAAGCGACAAACTGTTTGGCGCGATTGAAGCTGGCGGCAGGAATGCGGATTGACGAGCAACGGGAGGCTCAGGATGGTCGAATCGATATGGAATACAACGGTCGCAGGTTAAGCGCCCGGGCGAGCTGTATTCCTTGTTTGAATGGAGAGAAGTTTGTTATGCGGTTGCTTGATCCCCAAGCGATGAAGGTGAATTTGGAGGATTTGGGGATGCAGCCTGAGACCGAGAAGACTTGGCGGAGTGCGATTTCCGTTCCGTACGGTTTGATTTTGGTTACTGGCCCGACGGGGAGCGGGAAGACTTCAACGCTCTATGCTTCTTTGAACCAGTTGGACAGTTCACACCGGAACATTGTCACGGTCGAAGACCCGATTGAATATGAATTTGAGCACAACATTGCCCAGGTTCAGGTGACGGAAAAGACTCCGTTCCCGAAAGTCATGCGTGCGTTTTTGCGGCAAGACCCAGACGTGATGATGGTGGGTGAAATTCGCGACTCGGATTCGTTGAAGATTGCCATTCAGGCGGGTTTGACGGGTCACTTGGTGATGAGCACGTTGCACACGAATAATGCTTTGGAGGCAATTGGTCGGATGGCGGACATGGGTGCGGAGTGGTACTTGATGTCCGGGGTTACGGTTGCGATCATGGCCCAGCGGCTTGTGCGAAAGAACTGTCCGAAGTGTACGGAGCCGTTCCCGTATTCGCGGGAAGAACTGGAATTGATCGGGGTGACGGCGGCGGATATGCCGGGAGCAACGATGATGAAAGGGAAAGGGTGTGAGGCTTGCCGGGGCAGTGGGTTCAAGGGTCGGCTGGGGATTTTTGAACTGGTGACGGGGAATCGCGACTTTAAGCAGGCGATTGCCAATCAGGCGGATTATCCGGAATTGATGGCGGTTGCGCGGGCACAAGGATTTTCAACGATGATTGAGGATGGTCGTAGAAAGGTGTTGACAGGTCAGACGACGCCGGATGAGGTTGCGAAGGCGGTTCTGACTCAGGCGATAGATTAAGATGGAAACTCCGCGCAAAGGCCCTTCGGTGATGTTTAAGTCGGTTGTGGGGATTTTGCTTTTGGTTGCGGGAGTGATTGGCTTGACTCGTGGTTGGGAGAGCTATATGTACCGGCAGGAGTATCTGCGGGTTCCGATTAAGACTCTGGAGGCTCGCCGGGATCAAGTTGAGTTGATGGGGGTGCCTCTCGATGGGGAGGCGGTTGATCCAGAGTCTCTAGGGAAATTTGCGGCTCTGGACAAGCTTGAGTTCCAGCGGGTTGGTGGGAGTAAGGCGAGTTTTGTTGCAGAGAGTGAGCTTATTCTGGCGGACAAGGAACTCATTGATGACTTAATGTCGTTTAGTCGGACTCCATTGGAGGTTCGATTCCCGACGAGTGATGCGGTAGTGAAACAGTCGAGGTTTTTGCCGGCGATGCGGGCAGCGGAGTCACTCAATCATTATGCAAATGTTCAACTTGACAAAGGGGATTGGCAGGCGGCGCTGGACGCGGTGGATGTGTTGGTGGCCATACAGGCAGCGATTTCTCGGATTCCAACGATTCCGGGAATCACGTTATGGTTTGGCATCAATTTGAATGTCTTGTCTATTGTTGACCGGATTCGTTCTGAGTTTGAAGTGAGCGAGGAGGGACGTATTCGGATGTTGGCGGCGGTGAGCAATGATCGCGAGATGGTTCGTTTGAGAAATCATGTCGCGCGATCGGTTCAAGAAATGGCTGCGCTTTCCCGCGGAGTTCTTGAATTAGATCAGAAGTATCGGGATCAGATGCGGATGATGGCAGAGATTGATGAATTGCCCGAGTTGACGGCACCGGGAATTGAGCAGGCCTTGGAATCTAATGTTTTAGAGGTTGGTCTTGAGCTCATGAATGCATCGGTCGAGGATTCTAATCCGGAGCTTGTGGGTTCCGAGTTGGATTTGCTGTTGATTGAGCGAACCAGGAATCGGTCATTTGAACCATCGGAGTTGATGGTGCATGTTTATCCGACTCGTTTTGAGTTAGTCGGTCGGATGATTGAGCGGGTTGCGCAAGGCCGAACGGTGATGCAAATGGTTCTTTCGAGTCAAATCAAGCCGGGTCAAGCAGAAGTAACTACGGGGGGTGTTCGCGTTCGGACTGTGGTTATTGAGAATAATGCGCATTTCCAAATCACGTCTTCTCGATGGGGATCTGATGAGATGGTTGAAACGAAAGGTCCGCTTGTTGTGAGTCAGCAGAAGGGAGTCGGAGTCTTGGTTCAGAAGTAATGGGGGCGAATCGCCATTTACCGACCAAGGTGTGCGCGGTGTGTGGTCGTGAGTTTTCTTGGCGGAAGAAGTGGGAGAAAGTTTGGGAAGAGGTCAAGTATTGTAGTGATCGCTGCCGGAAAAGGCGACAAACGGTGAATGATTCCGGTAATGTTAAATCATGAGTCAGGTTTCGGCACCGGCTGGAGATCGTTCGGTCGGGATGACAGGGTTGCAGATCGGGGTGATTGTCTTTGCGGCAATATTGTTGGTTTTTGGATTTTTGGTTAAGATTGATCGGGCACCGAGTTTTGGCGAGATGGTTTTGGACCCGGTTCGGCTTGTGATTCCGATGGTGTTGATGTTTTCACTGAGCTTGCGGCAAAAGATTGGGGTGACCCGCCGATTTGCGCTGGTGGGATTGGTTTGCGTTGGTCTGACCGTGTTGAGTGAGGTTTACCGAGGTTCTTTTGGGAATTGGTTGTTGATTCCGGCGTTTGTCAGCTATGCGTGGATGCTAGGGCATTGTTGGAAAGAAAAGGGTATTGATTCAAGCTGGGCGGGATTGGCTCTCTGTTTGGTGCTGGCTCCCGTTTTCTAGGCCCTTGATTGGTAGAATTGGGCCATGATGATGGGCTCGATTCTGTTGGGAATGGTCTTGGGGCAGACCCCGAAAGTGCCCGCTGGGGAGCCCAAGGTGACTGCACGGTGGGAGATCGCGATGAAGGAGATTGACGAGAGCTCTGGACTTGGAGCTAGTCGTCGGTCGTCGGGGATTTTTTATACTCATAATGACAGCGGCGATACAGCGCGATTTTTTAGGTTTGATAAGAAGGGCGAAGTGACCGGGGTTTACCGGCTGGACGGGGTGAAGGCGATTGATTGGGAAGACATGGAAGTTGCATCTGTTGGGGGAAAACAGTATGTTTACTTGGCTGATGTTGGTGATAACGGGAGAATTCGGCCGGAAATTTATGTCCACCGAGTAGAAGAGCCGTCGGCTGATTTAGGGAATGCGGTTTTGAAACCAGAGACATTTCGGTTCCAGTATCCGGATCGGAAGAATGATTGTGAAGCGATATTGGTTGACCCAAAAACGGGGGCAATTTGGTTTGTAAGCAAAGCGAGGGATCAAAAAACAACAGTTTATGTTTGCCGTGAGCCGAGAGTGGGAGGGCTCCAGGTCTTGGAGAAGGTACATGAGGATTTGAGGATTAATACTGGAGGACTCGGTGGGAATTTGGTTACTGGTGGGAGTGTTTCGCCGGATGGTCAATCAGTTGTCCTAAAGACTTATGCAGGGGGTTACATCTATAAGGCGATCGAGGGATTTGATAGTTGGGTTAAGGCGGCTCCGATTCCGGTGCAGTTTCCTTTGGAGAAGCAGGGTGAAGCGGTTTGTTTTAGCGGAGATGGCTCGTTTTTGGTTTCGAGTAGTGAGGGTTCACCTTGTCCGATCCAGGTCTTTCGGGTGCCGCGCTAGTGGGACCGGAATTGTGAAGGATTTGGGTTGAAAAGTGCCCCGTTTGGCCCAGGAAAATACCGGTTTGAGTGTGTATAGACCCGATCAAGTCCGAAAAGAAGAGGGGTATAACCCAGGAGCCGTCGCAAGGATGCGGCACGCAAGAGGAACACCAAATGCGGAAATTGATGATTACTGGCCTGCTGGCCATCTGCGCGATTGCGATGCACCCGTTGAGTGCGAGCGCAGTTCAAGAATCCGGTCGCACGTCGACCGTTGAGACAAAAGAGACGAAGATTCCTTTTGAAGTGAAGTACGTTTTTAACCGCGACATCACTCCGGGCCGGGTCAAAAAAGTGACAGATGGTCTGGACGGGAAAAAGATTACAACGACCACCCATTGGTTTGAAAATGGGGTGAAAGTTGACACAGAGACCAAGACGGAAACGGTTCCGGCGAAGGATGCAGTTTTTCATATGGGAAAAGCGGGTTTCCTTGAGGCGGATCGAGGTTCTTTTAACCGGGCTTCGGTGAAGACGATGGAATCGACGGCATATCTTCCAACCGATGGATCTGGTCATGGTCGTACAGCGAGCGGCTTAAGAGCCAAGTTTGGTGTGGTTGCGGTTGACCCGAAGGTGATCAAGATTGGTACTTTGTTGTATGTTGAAGGGTATGGTTTTGCGGTTGCGGCGGATACGGGCGGCGCGATCAAGGGAAACAAGATTGATGTGTGCATGCATGACAAGGCGAAGGCTCTGAAATGGGGTCGTCGGAAAGTTCAGGTTCATATCTTCCGAGAGCGGTTCACGGAAGGGATGGCGCGGAAATATCGTTCCGCGGGCACGTAGAGCGGTTCGGCTTAGTTCCGGATAAGCGACTTGGTCAGCATTGGCTGACATCTGAGAAGGCCATTCGTGCGATTTGCGATCGAGCGGATGGCCTTTCTGGCGTTTTGGAGATCGGACCGGGGCCAGGGGTTTTGACTCGTCCCTTGATAGAGCGAGTTGGACGGGTTACGGCACTCGATGTTGACCGGCGCATGGTGGAGGCAGCGGGCGTGTGGGCGGCTGGTGCGCAGGTAATTTTGGCGGATGCGCTGAACGAGGATTGGGGGGTTCACTTGAGGGATATGGAGCTGCCGAGGGGGATTTTCTCGAATATGCCTTATAACATTACTGGGCCACTTTTGGATAAGGTTTGCGAGCAAGCGGCGGTAATTGATCGGGCAGTTCTTATGATGCAGCGAGAGGTGGGGGAGAAAATTTTGGCGAAGGCGGGGGATCGTAATCGGGGGGCTTTGAGTGTAGTCATCCAGCGGCTATTCGATGTGACCCGGGTTTGTCTTGTTCCACCCGGAGCGTTTTGGCCCCCGCCAAAAGTGGATAGTGTGGTTTTGGATTTGCGTCCCCGGGGGCTGACGGGCGAAAGAGCTTTTGATGTGGTTCGTATGGGATTTCGATCGCCCAGAAAAACACTCGTAAATAATTTGTCCAGTGGGTATGAGAAGGATTTAGTAGGAGGAGTTCTTTTGGTGATGGGGCTGAGTGAGACTGTGCGACCGCATGAGTTGACAGAGGAGGCGTGGTTTGAGCTTGCCGGGCGACTTGTTGAATGAAAAGGTAAAGGCGGAAGGTCACGCTTTGGGATTTGATTTAGTTGGGGTTTGTGATGCTTCACCACCGCGTTCGTTGGGGGTTTTGGTAGCTTGGATGGGGGAGGGGATGCATGGTGAAATGGACTACATGGCAGATAGTTTGCCGTTGCGGGGTGATTTGAATCGGGTTTTGCCGGGGGTCAGGAGCGTCGTGGCGGTAGGTTTGAACTACTATCAGGAGCCGGTTGGCGGGGATGTGAAGTTGGCTCGTTACGCTTTGGGGCGTGACTATCATAAAGTCATTCGAGGCAAACTGAAGAAGTTGGCCCGGACGATGGAAGAGGTTTGTCCAGGTGAGAAGTGGCGAGCTTGTGTTGATTCGGCTCCGGTGATGGAGCGGGAGTTTGCGAATCGGGCGGGATTGGGGTGGTTTGGGAAAAATACGTGTTTGATTAATTCTCATCGGGGGAGCTGGTTTTTGATCGGTGTGCTTTTGACGACGGCTGAGATCGAAATTGATTCACCGGCAGTAGGGGGGTGTGGGACGTGCCGCAAGTGTATTGATGCTTGTCCGACGGGGGCAATCGTTCAGCGTGATGGGGTGTGGCAGGTGGATGCGAGGCGCTGCATTAGTTATTTGACAATTGAGAAGCGGGGGGATTTTTCGGCGGAGGAGGCGGAGATGGTAGGGGAATGGACGTTTGGGTGTGATGTGTGTCAGGAGGTTTGTCCGTTCAATCAGGTACGCGAGAATCAGCCTTTGCGGGCGGCGACGACGCAAGTGCCAGGGTTTTTGGATCGGCGGGATCTTGGGAGTTTGGAGGAGATTTTGGTGTGGTCAGAGTCGGAGTGGGATGAGCGTACTCAGGGGAGTGCGGTTCGCCGGGCGGGGTTTGAGGGATTGAAGCGGAATGCACGGGCGAATTTGGGGGAGTAGTTATTGAGTAATTGATTTGGTCTTTAGAAGCTTTTGGTCTGTTGGGAAAGACTTTTTCGTGAGGTGTTGAATTGATTTACTCTCGCCCCCTCCTTAGTCGTCCCCCAGAGGGGGAGGGGGGAAAGGCAATTAGCGATTCTGAGTTAGGCGAAATACTCTTCAGTTTCTAATTTCTATTTGCGAGGAATAATGACCTCACCCCCTAGCCCCCTCTCCATTAAAACGGAGAGGGGGTTTTGAATCAGAGTTCGATGGAGGTTCGTCTGGACAGTTGGTTTGACGATACGGGAAGAGACGGAGTTGTGGGAGGGGCGGGCGTTAGCAACGAGGGCGATGCTGGCGTCAGCGAGTGCTGGCCGGGTGCGGGCGGAAGAGCCTGACCCGGTTCGGACGTGTTTTCAGAGAGATCGAGATCGGATTTTGCATTCAAAGGCGTTCCGTCGGTTGAAACACAAGACGCAGGTGTTTATTGAGCCGGCAGGGGATCACTACCGCACGAGGTTGACTCATTCTTTGGAAGTGGCTCAGATTGCGAGAACGATTGGTCGGGCGTTGCGATTGAATGAAGATTTGATTGAAGCGATTGCGTTGGGCCACGATGTGGGGCATACACCGTTTGGTCACGCGGGGGAACAGGCGATTGATGAGGTGTTGCGGGAAGATTTTGCGGGGGTGGACGGCGCACCAAACGGGTTCCGTCATTACGAGCACTCTTTGCGTATTGTAGATGTTTTGGCGGATATGAACTTGACCCAAGAAGTTCGAGCGGGAATTGGGGGTCACTCAAAGGGGCGGAAAGATTTGAGCGCGGCAGATGGGGAAGTAACTTCGACGTTGGAGGCGGCCGTGGTTCGAATTAGTGATCGGGTGGCTTATTTGAACCATGATTTGGATGACGCGGTCCGGAGTGGTTTGATTGATGGAGTTCCGGCGCAATTTGCTTTCTTGGGGGCATCTCATGGTAAGCGGATTAGTGGGATGGTACAGGACGTGATTCGAGAAAGTCGGGATCAGGATGTGATTGGGCTAAGCGATGGAATGCTCAGCGCGATGAATGATTTGAAAGAGTGGCTCTTTGAGAATGTTTATCTGCGGGAGCCAGTACCGATGGTGCAGGTCCGGAAAGCGAAGAAAATCGTGAGGGAGTTGTTGTTGTACTTTGCGGAGCCGGGGAATCTTCCGGCGGGTTTTGAAGGGGTTCAGGGGGCGGTGGATTATGTCGCGGGGATGACGGATCGGTTTGCGATTAAGACGTATCAGGACTTGTTTATTCCGACCGAGTTTGCGGATGTTGTAGCGCGGGTTCGGTGAAGCAAAAAAGGTTTGTGGTCAGCTATAATCATCCGTACCTCTTTGCTCGCGGGGTGGCGAGCTGTTCTTCGTCTTCATGGCTTCACCGGTGAATTCTTCGGACGTTCCCGTTCCGGGTTGGGATCGTGTTTTGTCGGCTTTTGGTGAGCATTGGCCGGGGGCAAGCCATGATCGGTTGACGAGGGCATTGGAGTTGGCCCGTTTGGCGCACGAGGGTCAGTTTCGGAAGTCCGGTGAGCCTTATATTATTCATCCGGTTGCCGTAGCGGTGACAATTGCTGAGTTGGGGATGGATGAAGATAGTATATGTGCGGCTTTGCTCCACGACGTCATTGAAGATACTCCAGTTACTGCTGACGATGTGGAGGCAGAGTTTGGGAAAGATGTTCGGCACATGACGGAAGGGGTGACTAAGCTTCAGTCCCAAAAGTTGGCGGAGGCATCAGTGAGTAAGCGGGCGCGGGCGGAGAATAACCGTGCGGCGGAGAGTTTGCGCAAGTTGCTCTTGGCGATGGCGGACGACTTCCGCGTGATGGTGATCAAGCTTGCGGATCGGCTACACAATATGTCCACGATTGATTCGATGGCAGTTGACAAACAGGTGAGGATTGCCAATGAGACTTTGGAAGTTTATGCGCCGATTGCGGCGCGGTTGGGGATATGGCAGATTAAGTGGCAGTTGGAGGATTTGGCGTTCAAAACGCTGCACCCGGAGGAATTTAATGCGATTCGGGAGCGGGTGGCCAAGTCAAGGAAGGATCGAGAGTCGGAACTAAAGACAGCAATTGTTGATCTTGAGGTGATGCTGGAAGAGAACGGATTAAAAGGAGTTCGGGTGATGGGACGTCCGAAGCACCTGTATTCAATTTATAACAAGCACGTGAAGCAGGGGGTGCCTTGGGATGAAATCTTGGACTTGATTGCAATCCGCGTGATCTGTGAAAAGCAACACGAGTGCTATTTGGCTTTGGGATTGGTTACGGAAATTTGGCGACCGATCCCGGGTTTGTTTTCTGATTACATTCAGAATCCCAAGCCCAACGGTTATCAGAGTTTACATACCAAAGTGATTGGGCCAAGCGGAGAGCCGCTTGAGGTGCAAATACGGACTCGGCAGATGCACGAGATTGCGGAGTTCGGAGTTGCCGCGCATTGGACATACAAAGAGGGAAGCACGAAGCCGGACGCGGCAACTGGATTCGCACAGCTTCGGAAGCAATTATTTGACTTTAGCAATGACAATGAGACGTCGAGTGACTTTCTGAGAAGTGTCTCAACAGATTTGTTTTCGGAGCAGGTTTTTGCTTTTACTCCGGGCGGTGATGTTGTGGATATGCCGGCTGGTTCTACACCGATCGACTTTGCCTTCCGAGTGCATACACGATTGGGCGAGCAGTTGGTGATGGCGAAGATTAACGGGGATATTGTTCCGCTTGGTACGGCAATCAAGAATGGTGATGTTGTCGAGATTGTGACGAGGAACAACGCTCAACCGAGTTTGGATTGGTTGGAGCATGCGAAGAGCGCGCATACTCGGAGCAAGATTCGGGGTTACTTCCGAAGACGAGATCGTGAGCTGATTATTCAGCGCGGGAAAGATGGGATTGAACGTGAGGTTCGGGCGCGGGGGCTTGATCCGAAGAGGGTGATGGGGGATGAGATGATGAAATTTTTGATCGGACAGATCAAGGATTGCACTTCGATCAACGATGTTTATGCTCGGGTGGGAGAAGGATTGACAAGCACTCAGTCGGTGGCGGACAAGATTTATCGACGGGTGCGGGAGCTTGAACCGCCTGAACAGTCGGTGGCTGAGCCTGAAGCGAAGAAAGTTGAAGCGACTTTGATCACAGGGATTGACCAGGTGATGACGAAGCGAGCTCGATGTTGTGAACCTGTTCCCGGGGAAGAGGTTGTTGGGTTTGTAACTCGGGGGCGGGGAATCATGATTCACCGCCGGTTATGCCCGAATGTTTTGGGGATGTCAGAGAAGGAGCCAGAGCGAATCACACCGATTAAATGGAAGTCTGATGGGAAATCTTACTCAGTTCATTTGCTGATTACTTGCGTTAACCGACAGGGATTGTTGATGGATATTGTCTCTATTTTTGCCGAGGCTAAGACGAATGTGACGGGGGCGAAGATCAAGACTTTGCCTAATAACACGGCTGAGATCATGATTGGGATTGAGGTGATTGATGTTGTGAATTTACGTGAATTGATGGGGAAGATCAGTAACTTTGGGGATGTGATTTCTATCTTACGCGTTCATGCTCCGGGGGCTCGGAAATGAGGGCAGTGGTACAGCGAGTTCTCTCGGCGGAAGTTCGGGTTGATGGTGAGGTAGTTGGAAAGTGCGGTCGAGGGCTTTTGGTTTTGGTAGCGGCTCATCGAGAGAGTGTTTCTGCGCAGGCAGCGGATTTGGCGGATCGGGTGGCGGGGTTGAGGATTTTTGGTGATGCGGACGGCAAAATGAATTTAACATTGAAAGACCTTCCAGAGAGTGAAGAGGCTGAGGTTTTGGTGGTGAGTCAGTTCACGCTTTATGGGGACGTTTATTCGAGTCGGCGACCGAGTTTCTCCCAGTCGGCTAGTTTCGATATTGGCAAGGCGTTGTACGAAGAGTTTGTTGCTTCTTTGCGTCCACTGGTGCGCGGAGTTGAGACGGGGGAGTTTGGGGCGAGCATGGAAGTTGAGTTGGTGAATGACGGTCCGGTGACTTTGGTGATTGACGCGCGGTAGGACCGGGTTTGGGTTGGGTATTATTTGGCTCCTCGGTGTGCGCCGATGGTGGAATTGGTAGACACGCTACCTTGAGGTGGTAGTGCCCACAAAGCGTGAAGGTTCGAGTCCTTTTCGGCGCACCATTATTCCTTTCTTCGGAGTCATTTTTGTGTAAAATCGTTGAAGATCAGGGTTCTTAGTTTCCGATAATTTCAAGGTGTTCAGCTTTGCCGGAAAGTCCATGGGAATTCGCCAGCGTGTCACGTTGGTGACTCTGGGAGTTATTTGTTTAGCCTTGATGGTTTTGGTTGCGGCAACTCGATTTGTGATTTTCCCAGGGTTTGCGATTGTTGAAGAGCGCGAGGCAAAGGAGAACTGGGAGCGGGTTCAGCAGACATTGGCGGCTCGAGTTGAATTGTTGGAAACTCGGGCATATGATTGGGCCGAGTGGGATGATGCTTTTCTGTTTGTACAGGATGGCAATGTGGGATTTATTGAGTCAAACATTTCGCAAGAGTCACTTGCGGAAATGGAGCTAAGCTCGATGGCGTTCTTCCGTTCCGACGGGAAAGTTTTGCTTGAAGAAGGGTTTGACGGCGAGGGTGGATCGGCTGCGCGACTCTTCGGTGAATTGAATGGATCTCAGGTTAAGCTGAAGAAGAGCGGTCTCTTGAATTTTGAAGGCAAGCTCAAATTGTTTACTTTGTGGCCGGTGAAGCAAACAGGTGGAGTTGGTGAGGCGAAGGGATGGTTGCTTTGGACGCAAACATTGGACACTGCCTACTTTGCAAAGCTATCCGAACAATTGAATTTTGAGGTGCATTCGGTCAACGTAGATTCTCTCGCAAATGATGGTGTCCTTTTTAATCGTGTTTCTAATCACGAAATTGTATCGCTCGGTGTGATCAATGATTTTCGTGGAGAGCCATTGTTTGGGCTTTCAGTCTCTCAAGGTCGAAGCATCTTTAAGGATGCTAGTGCAGTGGTTGATCGGATGGTAATAGTTCAAGCCGTTACTTTTTTGGGGGCTCTGGTTGTACTGTCTTTAACAATTGGTCGACATGTTGTTCGGCGCATCGAACGTATGGAGCGCGAGATTCGAGAAGTTGATACCGTAACGGGAAGTGGATTAGTAACGGTTGAGGGGGGGGATGAAATTGAGTCTCTGGGTGTTCGGATCAATTCGATGCTTTCGGCGCTTTCGGATTCAGCGGGAGAGATTGAGGGTCAGCGCGAAGAACTCGTTGAGATCAATAACAGTTTAGAGCGTGCAGTTTTTGAGCGGACAGAGCGATTGGAGCGTCTGAACGGGATTTTTGCTCACGCGCTGGACGGAATCGGTGAGCTGGATCCAGCAGGTCGAATACTGAATGCAAATTTGACGATGGTTCGACTTTTGGGGGGCGAAGAGCTACAAGGGCGATCATTTGTAGAATGGTTAGAAGGGAATTCAGCGTCGGACTTTGTCCAGGCGGTAGGCCAGCTTGTTTATGATGCCCGTGTGGAAGCTGAGTTGGTCATTGATGTTGCGGGAAGTGGTCGGAGGGAGCTACAGTGCGTGTTGGTACGCGATTGGTCGGAGCATCAGGGACTTCGAGGAATGCACCTGTTTATCAAAGATGTGACCGAGCATCGAAAGATTGAGCGCGAGATGGTTCATCAAGCGCGCCGAGATTCATTGACAGGACTTGGAAACAGGCGGCTCTTACACGACAGCTTGGAGAAATTGTTGGGCAAGGGTGATCAGCCCGTTGTCGTCTTATTCATGGATCTGGACAACTTCAAACTGATCAACGACAGTCGAGGCCATAAGGTTGGAGATCGCCTTTTGCGCGCAGTCGCGGAGATCATGACGGCTGAATCTCCTCTGGGTTCTGAGGTGTATCGTATGGGTGGGGATGAGTTTATGGTGGTTTTGGTTGGGGAGAGTGCCTTGGAAACAGGTGAAGGTCTGGCGATTCGATTGCTCGATGTTTTATCTCAGCCGGTTGATGTCGGGGACGGTTATATGTTTGTGAGCTGTTCGGTTGGACTAGCCCAGGGGATTCCGGGCAAGACCTCGGCAATTGACTTGATTCGGGACGGAGATACTGCGATGTATCAAGCCAAAGCGAACGGGAAAGCAGGGTATTCGATTTATGATGATGCAATGAATGCCATGGTTCTTGAACGTCTTGAGATTGAAGAGGGGTTACGATTTGCCATTGAGCATTATCAGCTTTTGTTGGTTTACCAACCGATTGTTGAGATTGGGACGGGTCGGGTTAAAGGGTTGGAAGCGCTGTTACGATGGGTTCATCCAAAATTGGGAATGATTTCTCCGACTAAATTTATTCCGATAGCGGAAGAGACGGGCCTGATTGTGCCTATTGGGGAATGGGTACTGAAGGAATCGATGCAGGCTCTGGCTTATTTGAGGGCGACACTTGACTTGGATATCACCATGAATATCAATATGTCTCAACGGCAGCTGAGCACTCCGAACGTTGCAGATTTGGTTCAGGATTCGTTGAACGAAGCGGGCTTGAGCGGGCCTGAAGTGATGATTGAGATTACTGAGAGCATGGCGATGGAGGATATTGATCGGACAGTTTGGACGCTTAATGAGCTCAAGACAACGGGAGTTGGATTGGCAATTGATGACTTCGGAACCGGATTTTCTTCATTAAGCTCGCTCCAACAATTGCCAATTGACAAGGTCAAGATTGACCGTTCATTTATCGAAAGTCTCGGAATGCTTGAGAGTCGGCACTTTGGGGTTGTCGAAGCGATTATTCAGTTGTGTCGGGCTTTGGAGTTGGAAGTCGTTGCTGAAGGAATTGAGACGCTCGATCAGGTTGAGATTTTGGATGGGCTTGGCTGCGAGTATGGTCAGGGATTTTATTGGGCTAAGCCGATGAATTTGCGGGCACTTGAGGCCTATTTGCACGAATTTGACTTTTCGAAGAATGCGGCTTAAGATAGGCTCACTTTGTGGATTCACTTGAAGCATTCAAAGCGGCCCAGGCAAAGCGAGCGGATTTATCGGAAGAAGCGCGGGGATGGGGAATTGACGAAGAGTTTATTTCTCGGTTAGTGGATACTTTTTATCTGCGTATTCAAGCGCATCCAGACTTGGGGCCGGTTTTTAATGATCGGATTGGCGAAAATTGGCCGGTTCATTTGGCGAAAATGAAGCGATTTTGGGAGTCGATCGCGTTGCGGACTGCTCTTTACGAAGGGAAGCCGATGGAAACGCACAAGGGATTGGAGGCGGCACGGCCCATGCATTTTAGTCAATGGCTGGTCTTGTGGGAAGACGTTTTGACTGAGTTAGCTCCTTCTGATGATGCGCGCAACTACTTATTGGAACGTGCACGCTCGATGGGAACCCGTTTGGCAAAGGGGCGGTTTGGGAATGATGTTGAAATTTAGGCGAAGCTGATTTCACGAATGGACTGGCTAGTGTGAAAACTTGCTTCTGTCTTCTCGTGGATTTCCTGTTCGGAGACACCGGGGGCGAGCTCGAGTAGGATCAGTCCATCGGGGCCGACTTCAAAAACACAGAGATCGGTGATGATCATGTTGACGCAGGCTTTGCCGGTTAGGGGGAGTGTGCATTGCTTGAGTATTTTTGTGTCGCCGTGTTTGTTACAGTGCTCCATGACGACTACGACTTTCTTTACTCCGGCGACGAGATCCATCGCGCCACCCATGCCTTTCACCATTTTGCCGGGGATCATCCAGTTGGCAAGGTCGCCTTGTTCGCTGACTTCCATTGCTCCCAGGATGCTGAGATCAATGTGCCCGCCACGGATCATTCCGAAGCTGTCGGCACTTGAGAAGTAGGCGGTACCGGGGATTTCGGTAATTGTTTGCTTACCCGCGTTAATGAGATCTGGATCGGCTTCGCCTTCGAACGGGAATGGGCCCATTCCAAGCATTCCGTTTTCGGACTGGAGAACGACTTCGACTCCATCGGGGATGTAGTTGGCGACAAGGGTTGGGATTCCGATGCCGAGGTTGACATAGAAGCCGTCTTGAAGTTCTTGGGCGGCGCGTCGTGCCATATCGTCCCGGGTTAGTGCCATGCTTTCATTTTACTCTGGCCCCCGGTGTCTCTTGATCCAAGCCAGCAAGATATTGCTGGCTTAGACAGTTTGCCTTGGTTTAATTAGGCTGCTTCGAGAATGATCTCATTCGAACTTGTTTCTGGATTGTATTTGAATTGTGCTACGAGCTTCTTGAGGTCTTGAGCTGATCCGCTGAGATTTTCGGCAAGATTGTTTATTTGCTCAATATTGGCTGTTTGCTGCTGAACGGATGCAGTGACTTCTTCGGCACTGGCGGCCATCTCTTCGGCGGTGGCATTGAGTTCTTGTGCTCCTGCGGCAGATTCTTCGCTGACGCTCGCGACGTTGCTAATGCTTCCTTCGACTCGTGAGGCGTTGGCATCCATTTCGGTTACTAGTGATTCAGCAGTCGTTGCGAGATCGAGGACTTCTTGGATCGAGCCCAGGATTTCGGTGAGCGCAGCTTGAGCGCGATCGGACTGTTCAGTCCCGGTGGCAACTTCAGATGCGCTTTCATCCATGGATTGGATGGCTTGTTCGACGCTGTCACTGACACTGGCGATCAGGGACGCGATTTCTTTGGTCGCATCTCCACATCTCACAGCGAGTTTACGGACTTCTTCTGCGACTACGGCGAACCCCCTTCCGTGTTCTCCAGCTCTTGCGGCTTCGATGGCAGCGTTGAGGGCCAAGAGGTTGGTTTGAGCAGCGATGTCTTCGATCGTTTGGACAATTGATCCGATTTGTGCTTGCTTTTCACCGAGTTCGCGAACGACCTTTGTGGATTCTCCTACTTTACTTTCGATACTGGACATACTCGCGATGGTGGCGGAAACGGCAGTTCCTCCTTGGGTGGCGATCTCGGCGGCTTTTTCGGCGGCGCTGCGCTGGGTGAGTCCACTTTCCCGAACGGCATCAACCGCTTGTTTCAGACTGGCCATTTCGGTTGCGGCTTCTTGCGCATTCATCGCGAGTTGTTCGGCAGCCTGGGCGATTTGGTCGCTCGTGTTGCTTGTTTCTTGAACGGCGCGGGAGACTTCATCCATTGTTTGGGCGACGTCTCGGGCACCGATTGCTGTCTCCTCTGAGTTGTTTGCGAGATTATTGCTTGTCGTGGCAACGGTGTCCGCTTGCTGATCGACGGTTGCGATCACCTTTTGGAGTGCTTTTTGTGTTTCCGTGTAGTCACGAACGACACCTTGAATTTGACTGAGGGTTGAGTTGAATGTGGCTGCAAGTTCTCCCACCTCATCTTGAGATTGGTAATTAACAGGCGTCGTTTTGGGGGTCACAGTCATTGTGAGATCCCCATTGCGAAGAGCGGCGACTGAATTTGAAAGGTCGGTGACACAGTTTCCTGATAGAAACTTGAGTTGCGAGATGACTTGATGGAGAGGGGGAACAGTTAAACGGTGGAAAAGAATTCCGATTCCTACCGAGAAAATGATTGCAAATGCAGTTGCAATAAAGGCACTTGTAATAGCACCTGAAGCAATTTGGTTTGCATCGTTAAAGTTGGACTGGGCATAGTCGACATTCCAATCAACAATTTTTTGGACTTCTGGCTGAACTTGGTTGACGAAAATTTCTCGAGATGTTGTGGTGAGAATAGTTGAAGCTTGAGTGTCGTCTCCTTTAGCTAGAGCAGTGCGAACTTTGTCGGTCTCTGACTTGTATGTAACCAGCAGAGTTTTAAGTGAATCGAACTGCTTTTGATCATCAGGATCTGAGATGGATTTTTCATAAGCAGTTACATTTTCGTCCAGCTGCTTTTGAAGGGCTTCGAGCTTTTGATTACCATCGCTTTTGGCACCATCTCCGGCTTCAATCTCAGCTAGCCACCTCAGTTGGACAAGTCTTTGGTCGGTCAGAGTTTGCTGAATGCCTCCGATTGCTGCGGTTCCTTTGACGCTGTCGTTGTAGAGAGAATTGACTTCCTGCTTGAGAGAGTTGATTTGCAGGAAGCTCAGTCCTGAAAGAGCGACGATACAAGCGAGGACGACGCCAAATGAAACGGCGATTTTGTGTCCTATTTTCAGATTTTTGAACCAACTCATTTTGAACCCTTTTAGTTCACGAATCAATGATCCGTGACGCAAGTTCAATCATCGGTTAGTGATATGAAAGATCTTTACAGAGATCAATGAGGAAGTCTCATTTTGCGGTGAAATTGTCAGTTTTTGGGTGACGTTGTGAGACGCTCAATGCGTTTTTCAAAGTTTGTGCCTACGAGGACGGCATCAACAAAGATTGACGGAGTATGGATATGGTCGGCGTCGAATTGTCCGACTTCGATGATCTCTTCGACTTCGGCAATAGTTGTTTTGCCAGCGGTAGCCATCATGGGATTAAAGTTACGGGCGGTTTTACGGTAGTTGAGGTTGCCCCATCGGTCAGCTTGATAGGCTTTGACGATGCTGAGATCGGCGGCGAGTCCGGTCTCCATGACATACATTTCGCCATTGAATTCACGAGTTTCTTTGCCTTCGGCAATGAGCGTTCCGTATCCGGTTTTGACGAAGAATGCTGGGATTCCGGCTCCGCCAGCGCGGATGCGTTCGGCGAGAGTGCCTTGAGGGTTAAATTCTAGTTCGAGTTCTCCGGAGAGGTATTGGCGTTCAAATTCAGCGTTTTCTCCGACGTAGCTGGAGATCATCTTTTTGATTTGTCGGGTTTGGAGAAGGAGTCCGAGGCCGAAATCGTCGACTCCGCAATTGTTGCTTATGACGGTGAGGTCTTTGACTCCTGAATCTCGGAGGGCAAGGATTAAGTGTTCGGGAATGCCGCAAAGCCCAAATCCACCGGACATGATGGTCATCCCGTCGAAAAGTTTTCCATCCAGTGCTTCGGCGGCGGTTTTGACCAATTTATCCATGGGTTTGAGTTTACTGGATGGTTTGGGATTGGCACAAGAAAAAACCGAGCCAATGGGCACCGGCTCGGCTGAAGCAACAAGAATTGCAATTTTGAACCCTTTTTGAAGTGGGTACATGGGGTTTGAGCTAGATATGGAATCAATTGTTCCGAGATCAGACAGATACTCGTAGTTTTACTGGGTATTGATTCGCTGAAGAATTTGGTCAAGCTTGAAAGTCAGTTCGGAATTTGTGACGACATGGTCTATTCCGGCTTCTCGGCCCTCGGCGAGTTTTTGCTTTTCTTTGTGTCCGGCGTGACCGATAAGGATGAGGTTTTGGGATTTGAGGTTACGGACGAGATCAGGATTCCAGAGAGTGTCGGAGCCGAAGTTTAGGATTGCGATCTCGGCTTCCGGGTAGCTGGGCTTGAGACGAGAAATGACGGTGGCTTGGTGTCCGAGAGCGGAGATTGTCTTGCGGAGGCGTTCCGACCAGATGAGATTGTCTTCGAAGATGAGGAGATGCATTGTGCTATTGTGTTTGGTTGAGGAGTTCGGGGAGAGTGACGAATTGAAATCCTTGTTTGGTGAGGTGGTCAAGAATCTTTGGGATTGCTTGAGCGGTGTGAGGTTTGATATCGTGGCAGAGGATGATTTCGCCGGGGTTTGGTGTGAAGCAGATGTTTTTGTAAACGACTTCGGGGTTTGTCGTGGCAGTATCGGCGGCGGAAACAGTCCAGTTGAAACTTGCCCATTTTCGCGAGATGGCGTTTTTGTTGAGGTTCGACTTGGTTAAGCCGAATGGGGCGCGGAAGAGGTTGGGATTGATTCCTGTATATCGAAACACGATGGCGGCGGTTTGAGTGTTTTCGGAATCGGCTTCCTCGGGGGACATGGAAATGCGGTGGCTGTAGGAGTGGGTGGCAATGGTATGTCCTTCGGCGACAATTCTCTGGAGAATGAGGGGATTGCGTTCGGCGTTTCTTCCGAGAACAAAGAAGGTTGCTTTTGCGTTATGTTGTTTGAGCGCGTTGAGAATTTTGGGGGTTTGGATTGGATCTGGTCCGTCGTCGAATGTGAGAGCGAGAAATTTTTGAGTTGTTTTGATGCGGGTGGTTACGGTTTGACCGGAGTATTGAGAAGGGATAAGGGTTTGTTTGGGAAGGATAAAAAAAGCGATGGTCAGCAAGAGGGAGGGGGTCATTTTTTGGTGACGACTCCTTCTCGGACAAGGAATTTTTGGTTGGCCGTGGGTTCAAGGACGATAGTGATATCGGCTTTACCTTGTGTTCCCGTTCCTTCTAGGCGGACGATGATTTTCGGGGGTTTATCGTTGTTTGATCGGACGGTTTTGAATTTTCCGGTTTGATATTCTCCGAGTGCTTGGTTGAGCCTCTGTCGAAATTCAGGTTCTTCCGGCGCGAATTCGAGATGGATGAGGTCTGCAGTAGGTTGATTTTTGCTGAGGGTGGCGAGATAAGTTTCGGCGGCAGGGATGGCTTTTTGTTCAATTGCGCGGAACGATTTTCCGAAGAGGCTTCGGGTTACAGGGAACGCGATGATGAGAAGGATAACGGTGATTGCCAGGGCGGTGAGAGGTACAGCGATGGTTGTGGTTTGATTGGTTGGATCGTTGATTGGTGGTTCGGGCGTTGACTTGGCCATTGGCGGGCTTCAGTTTACAGGCTGAGCTTATTCGTACTTAGTCAGGGTGGATATAGGCGCCCTTATAGTCAATGGTGAAGTCAGCTAGTTGGTGGGTGGCATTAAAATTTCTATAGGCAGGAAGGAGTTCTAAAGTCCAGAAATCGGCAAATTCAGGGTGTTGCTTTATTTTCATCTCGTGAGTTTCTGGTTCCATTCGGTAGGGGAAGATGTCAACGCGGATTTTTTTGGATGCGAGTTTGGCAAGGGCGTAGATTTCTTCGATGGCATCGTCTCCCATGGCGAGGCACCCGATGCTGACATTGGAGCCATGGATGAAGATATCGCTACCCGGGCGGGTTTGATCGGATCGGATGAGGTCTGATTGGTTGGGGTAGTCAAGTCCAAGGCTGAGGTGGAATTTTGAGTTGGGGTTGAACCGGTTGATGGTGTAGAAACCTTCGGGGACTTGTCGGTCGCCTTCTTTGCGTTTGGGACCGGGTTTGCCGGATGATTTTAGGACTCGGTAGGTGTGATAGAGCGAGTATTGTTCTTCGGGCGATGATTGAAACCAGATTTCGAGTTCATCTTCAGCTTTGAATGCTCGGAAGTAGATTTCGCTGATGGGCTGCGGGAAAGGCTTGCCGGATGGGCCCGGTCGTATGGGTTGAGCCGTCTGGGACACATTGCCGGATTCGGGCTCTGAAGGATGTGACATGGGAGATCTTGCGGTGGTTGAGTTTGGAACTTGGGTGCAGGCAGTAACGATTAGTGAGCAGGTGAGAAGAGAACTCCACAAGCCAAATCGGTGCATAGACACTAATACGCCGCGAGAAGACTGGGGTTGGCGTTCAAGGAGTATTAAACTGAGATGATGGATGGGAAAAGGGTAGACGAGACGAAGATTCGGATGGCGCAGATGATGACGCCGAACGATGCGAATGTTTTGGGAAAGGTTTTTGGTGGTTCGATTTTGGCTTTGATTGACCTTGCGGCAAGCGCATGTAGTCAGCGTTATGCGGGACGGGTTTGTGTGACGGCGGCGTTTGAACGGGTGGATTTCTTGGCACCGGTTGAGATTGGGGAACTGGTTGAGCTTGATGCGTTTGTGAGTTTTGTGGGGCGGACAAGTGTTGAAGTAACGATTGATGTTCATGCGACGCATTTGCCGACGGATTCGAGAAGGCATGTGAACACGGCGCGGGTCACAATGGTGGCGGTTCAGGATGGTCGGCCGGTAGCGGTTCCGCGGTTGATTTGTGAGAGTCGGGAAGAGCGATTGCGGTTCTTGGCGGGTCGGTTACGACGTGAATTGCGAAGTGAACGGACGGCTCAGATGGCGGAGTTGCTTGGTCGTTTGGAAGCGTTGGGCGACAGCGAGTTGGAGAGTTTGCTTGGGATGGAAGGAAGTCTGGTCGATCACATTGACTGATTGGTTGGGACGGTCACTCATGGGGGTTGGTAGACTTCGGGCATGAATGATCGGTTGCGGGCAAATGTATTGCGGATGACTCCTTATACGCCGGGGAAGCCGATTGATGAAGTGAAGCGCGAGTTGGGATTGACCGAAGTGGTCAAACTTGCGAGCAACGAGAATCCGCTCGGGCCGAGTCCCAAGGCAGTTGAGGCGGTCGCGAACGCTGCGAAGGCGATGCATTTGTACCCTGATGCGGGGGGATATGATTTGAAATTAGCCATTTCCGAAACGTTTGGGGTGGGGATGGATGAGGTGATGATCGGCAATGGGAGTGATGAATTGATTCACCTTTTGGGGCTAGTATTTTTGGAGCCGGGTGACAATGTGGTCATTGGATCGCCGAGTTTTGTTCGATATGATGCGGCGGCGGAATTGAGCGATGTTGAGTTGCGGCGAGTGCCGCTTGATGCGGACTGGCGGCACGATTTGGGGGCGATGGCGACGGCTTGTGATGAACGTACGAAATTGGTGTTTGTTGCCAATCCGCACAATCCGACAGGAACGGTTTTGACCCATTCTGAGGTGGCTACGTTTTTAGATGCTTTGCCGGAGGGGGTCGTTGCGGTTTTGGATGAAGCTTATTTTGAGTATTCGGCGGGGCTGGAGGATCGGCTGGATGCAGTGAGCTTGATCGCGGGTGGGCTGAATGTGGTGGTTTTGCGGACGTTTAGCAAGGCCTATGGTTTGGCAGGGATTCGGGTGGGTTTCGGGATTGCCTCGGCGGCGATCATTGATGCAGTGAACCGGGCGCGGGAGCCGTTCAATGTGAATTCTTTGGCGCAGGCGGCGGCGATTGCGGCATTGGGTGATCCTGACCATTTGGATGAGAGTGTTCGGGTGAATTTAGACGGGCTTTCTCGTGTCTCTCAAGCGATGCGAGAGTGGGGATTTGAGACGGTGCCGAGCCGGGCGAACTTTATTTGTGTGAATGTCCGGCGCAATGGTGGGGAGGTGTTTCAAGCGTTGTTACGGGAGGGTGTGATTGTCCGGAGCGGTGTTCCCTTGGGGATGCCGGAATACATCCGAGTGAGTATTGGGACACCAGCGGAGATGGATGCGTTTTTGGCGGCGTTTGAGCGGGTTGTGGTTGGGGTGGGGGTTAAATAGACGCATGGCAGTGCTTTGGGAGTCGACGGATCAGTTTGGGAACATGTTCATAGGGGTGAGCTCGGCGCAGTCGATTGCAGAGCTGAGGGAAGATTTTGCGAGTTTGGTGGAGGAGTTGAAGCAGCGGGGGAATAAGGGCCAGGTGACGGTTGACTTTGGTTTTGGGGAGATCAATGGTCCGAATCCAGATGCTGTGAGCCATGTTTTACAAGTTGCTTGGCTTGAGGAATGCGAAGCGGATGTGGTTTTTGGTGAGTTGACGGAGATTTTTGGTGAGATGGAGTGTGTGTTTGAGTTGGTTCGAGCTTAAAATTTTCTAGCAAGAATTGTTCGTTTGGTCGCCTATACTTGAGGAATGATTGCGAGTTTGGTCTTTGGGATGGTTGTGGGGATGGCGGCGCCGTGTTCGGTGTGTGAGGAGTCTCCCGAGCGGCTCTATGGATTTGGGCCATACAATGGCAGTGTTTCGACTCCGGAGGAGATTTTGGGTTATGAGCTAGGAAGTCGGCACACGGTTTTAATGGATCAGGAGCGTGTCCTTGATGCGATCACGGGGACAAGTGATCGGGATCGCGTGTTTTATTACGGTCAGAGTACGGAGGGGCGTCCGCTACGAGCGGTAGCGTTTAGTTCGCCAAAGAATATAGCGCGATTGGATGCGATTCAGGCGAATTTGAAGAAGATTGCAAATGGGGAGGCGGGTGATCCGGATATGCCAGCTTTGGTTTGGATCAACGAGTGTATTCACGGGGATGAGACAGCGAGTTTTGAAAGCGCGATGGCGTTGATGTACAACTTGGCGGCGAGCGAGAATCCGGAAGTAGTTGCGGCTTTGGACAAGGTGGTTGTGATGGTGAATCCTTGTTACAATCCGGATGGGCATGAGCGGTATGTGGTGGCTTACAACTCGATTCCGAACGGGAATGGGAAAGAAGGCACGTTTGACCGGGCGATTCCGTGGCCGTTTTTGGGGCGAGCAAATCATTATCGATTTGATATGAACCGGGATAGGATTGCCTTGAGTCAGGCAGAGACGCGGGCGGAAGTTCGGTTTGTTTTGGATTGGAATCCGCAGGTTTATGCTGACCAGCACGGGCAGGTGGAGAATTACTTTATGCCGCCGGTTCAGCAGAGCATCAACGCAAACGTTGATCGCGATCGGTACAACAAATGGACGGACATTTTTGGTCGGGCAACGGCAGGGGCATTTGACCGTGAGGGGTGGAGCTATTACATCCGGGACAGCTTTGATCTTTATGCACCGTGCTACTTGGACAGTTTTGTGAGTTTGACGGGGGCGATTGGGATGACCCATGAGACCAACGGGGGGCGGCTTGTGAACATTGAAGAGCGAGATGGGTTTGTTGTGACCCTGCGCGAAGGCTTAGAGAAGCACGTTGTAAGTGCAATGAGTGTGATTCTGAGTTCGGCTGCGAAGCGGGATGAGTTGCTGAGCGATTACTTAGCATTCAAAAAGAAGGCAGTGAGTGGGGAGCATGCAGGTGATTTCCGAACGGTGGTGATGCGAGGAACGGCTGAAGATCTGGAGCGGATGCAGTTGCAACTTGGTCGGGCGGGCGTGAAATCGGTGATGGCTCGGGACGTGATGTTGCGGGATGCCCGGAACTATTGGAATGGGGGCCAGGGGGATGTTCAAGTGACGGAGAATTGTTTGGTGGTGGACATGGCGCAGAGTCATGGGCCAATGGCGAAAGCCCTTCTGGAACCAATGAGTGAGTTTGAACCAGATTTCATTGAGCGGCAGAAAGGCTTGGCGAATGCAATGAAAAAGGGAGAGAACTACCCGGAGATTGACTCGTTTGAGTTTTATGACTTGACGGCTTGGAGCTTGCCTTATGCATACGGTCTGGAAGCCTGGTGGAGTCCGAAATCGGCAGAGATTCCGACGGCGATGATGATGACGGGTACGGGTGTCTATGCAGTTGAGAATACAGTTGGTTATGCCCTACGTTACGACGAGCGATCTGATTTGCTGAGAGTATTTGAATTGTTGAGGCGGGGCGTACGGGTCAGTCAACTCACGAAACGAACGCCAGTGCAAGGGACGGTTTTTGAACCGGGGACTTTCATTGTGATGAAGCAGCGCAATCCAGACTTGGATTTTGCGGCAATGGGATTTGAGGAGCCTCGGAATCAGTGGGAGGTCTTGGGCACGAGTTATCCGGATGAGGGCCGGTACGGTCCGGGCGGAGAAAGTGTTCGGCACCTGCGGAAGCCCACTCTGGGAGTTGTCTTTGGGAATGCTGGTGAACTGAGTGGAGGTTCGTTCTGGTTCTTGATGGATAAGGAGTTTTTCTTGCCTTATCGGAGCTTGATGACCCGAAGTGTGGGCGGGGCACTCAAGGATTTGAGTTGCCTTGTGGTGCCGGCGGGTGTTGAATTGCCGGTTGATGATCGTTTACGCGAATGGATTTCAGATGGTGGTTCTTTGGTTTATTTGGGAGGTAATGCGAGTGGATTGATTCCAACCAAATCGCGTTCGAGTTTCCCATGGTTGCCGGGGGCTTTGTTCCGGGGTGAGATGGATTCATCGCACTGGATGAGTTATGGTTATGCTCGGGACGCCGAGGGCAAAGTGAAGATTGCACTGCCGGTTTCCGGATCGACTTTTGCGGAGGCGGATGACAACTCGGTGGTGACGGTATCGCAGAACGGTGTTTTGAGCGGTTGGGTCTGGGATGATTCGGCCGAGATCGTTGGGGGAACGAGCTGGGTTCAGTCTCGGTCGATGGGGAATGGAAGTGTGACCTGGTTTGCGGATGATCCAACGGATCGGGCGCAGTGGCCGGGACTTTGGAAAATGCTGTTGAATGCGATGATTTTGGGGGCCGAGTAGTTATTGGGATTGCGGCCAGTTCTGGGTGATATCACCCAAATACAGGTTGACGCCATAGTCAATGCTGCCAACTCGTCACTCCTGGGTGGGAGTGGTGTGGACGGAGCGATTCATCGAGCGGCTGGCTCTGAATTAGTCCATGAGTGCCGCTTACTAGGTGGTTGCAAGCCGGGAGATGCGAAGGTGACTCAGGGCTATAAATTGCCCGCAAAGTGGATTATCCATACGGTCGGCCCGGTTTGGCGTGGGGGTGGTTTCGGCGAAGAGAAATTGTTAGAGTCTTGTTATCGAAGGAGTTTGGAAGAGGCAATTCGGGTAGGAGCAAGTTCGGTGGCTTTTCCAGGAATCAGCACGGGCATTTTTAAATACCCTGTTGAAGACGCTTCTCAAATTGCGGTTAGCGTATGTCGTCTTTTTGATGATCAGTTTGATGAAATTGTATTTTGTTGCTTTTCTGACGAGGCTTTTAACGTTTACGTCCGAATACTGGCACAGGAGAGCTTATAACTTTGCTTCTCAACATCATTTAGCAAATTTAGTGAGGGGGAGGCCCTAACGCGAGTAGTTTGGGGGGAAGGCGATGTGGACGGGTTTGGAGAGGGCGACTTGATGGTTCGTGTCCTTGGGGATCCCGGTTATGGGGTCGAGCCGGAGGGTTGTGACGATATTGTTTGATTGGCCAGCGGCGATGAGAAATGCACCGGTCGGGTCGATTGCAAGACCGCGCGGAGTTTCGGCGGGAATTGGGGTGATGGCGAGTCGGGAAATGGTTTCGTCAGGGTTGATGGCAAAGGTAGCGATTGAGTTGTCACCTCGGTTAGAGACATAGAGGGTTTTTCCTGATGGATGGAGGAGGATTTCGGCGGTGGTGTTTTTGGGGGCGTTTGCAGGGATGGTTGAGTGGGATTTGAGTTCGGTGAGGTGCCCGTCTACGGGGTTGATTCGGAAAGCGGTGACTGTGCAAGCGTGTTCGGAGTTGACGAAGAGTGTTTTGCCGGATTGGCTGAATACGAAATGCCGGGGGGAGCCAGCGGTGAGGGGGAAGAATTGGGGTGGTTGGTCGTTGGTGAGCAGGACGATGTGATTGCGACCAAGGTCGGTGCCGTAGACGAACGGTAGGTTGGGGTGAGCTTTGATGCAATGGGCTCGGGTGGGCGGGCTGTTTTCGGGATTGGCCGAGAATTGGAAGGGTTCTTCGGGGCCGACTTGGTCGAAGACGAGGGTGTGGATGGAAAAGTGCCCGGAGCCATAGCTGGCGGTGAAAAGAAGTGGTTCGGTGGGATGGAAGCTGAGGTGGCAGGGGCCTTGCCCGGCGATTGCTTTGACCTGGAGAGAGATCAGTTTGTTGTTCTCATATCTGAAGCTCGTGATTGATCCGGATTTGAGTTCGTTGATCGTGGCAATGATAGGGATTTTGGGATGAAATGCGAGGTAGCTGGGGTTGGAGGTTTCGGCGGCGAGGGTGGGTTCGGTGAGTTCGCCAGTTTGGAGGTTGAGAGTGGATTGGTAGATCCCCTGTGATCCTTCGGGGGTGGTGTAGGTACCGATGAAGAAGGGGAGGATCACCATTTTAGTGTAGCTCTTTGAGATGTAAAATGTTCGTGTGGAAGTCTTCAAACCTGGTTGGGGGAACAAGTCCTTAGCTTGTGGATTGGGTCTTGGTTTATTGGCGATTTGGCTTGTAAACGTGATAGTCCCTTTTGGATCAGGTGAAGGACCCCGACTAGTTAAGATCGTATGTGTTTCATTTTGGACAATTCTGTGCTGTCTCGTGCTTCCGTTTTTGCCTGGATTGGTCGCAACAATAGTGATTCGACCCGATCGTATTGAGCGCAGGACAATATTCGGAGCAAAGAAGATAAGGTGGAATAAGTTAGAACTACTCCGCAGGTTGGACAAAGCAGACTCACGGTTTGAATTAAAAGGGGATGGAACCTGGTTTGATATTAATTGGACAGGTTATATCAATGCTAAGCGACTTAATCAACTTCTTCTTGAAAATTTAAGGGAGCCAAATTTGGGGAAGGAATTTAGATGGCGAGTATTATTTCAGCCTCTCATGGCATTTTTTATCGGCTTTTTCGTTTTATTGTGTTTCGCATCTGGCGTAGCCGTTCTCTACTGGCATTTTAAAATTCAGCAAGAACCAATTGGACTTGGGGGCGGTATTTTTCTTATATTTAGTGGATTGACCCTTGTATTTATGTCGACAGGACTCAATGTCGTAACAGACCGAAGTATCCGATGTGATCCCATACTTGGCTGAAAGCGTGAATTGCGTTTTGAAGAGATTGGATTGATAGAGTTTGCAGTTATAGGTGAATATGGAGAGGGCGAAGCTATGTATATGTATGGCCCCAGAAAGAAGTTAATGCTTTCCGCAGGGGCGACTCCGAACTACGCTCAGATTCGAGATCGAATATTATCTAGTGTTAAGTGCCCTATTCGTAGGTAGCTACTGACTATTCTTTCGATCGTTTCCGGACGGCGTTCAGGATTTTTGTGAGGGCGAGGTAGACGTCTTGCCCAGTTTGTTTCATGGGTGCGCCGCCGGTGTAGTAGTCGGAGAGAATTCGAGTGTCGTTTGTCATGACGAACGTTCGGCCCTCTTTTTGGTAGACCATGACGGGGCAGGGCATCATGAGTCCGGATCGGATATCGAGATTGAGGGCGGTGGATGCGGATTTGGCGTTGCAAACTTCGATGATGGTGACGGGTTCTTTGCGGGGGAATCCTCGTTCGGCGAGGGTTTTTGACATTTCGTGGACTTTGAGTACGGTGAATTTGTGAGCGGGGGCCTCGGCGACGATTGCAGCGACGGTGGAATCGAAGTCGAAGCGCGATTCCACTTGGAATTCGAGAGGTGGACGAGGGGGTTGAGGAGTTAGGGCAAGGGCGGGTGTGAGCAGGGCAAAGGGGATCAACCAGGTTTTTAGGGCGGAGTTCATGATTTCTATGTTACAGCTTTTTGACAGCAATCTCGCGGAAGGCGCGGGGGGAAGTGCCCGTTTGGGATCGGATGAGTTTATTGAATTGAGCGAGGTCGGGGACGCCGATTTGTTCGGCGATGACTTTGATGGGGCGGTGAGTGGTTGAGAGTAAGCGGCAGGCTTCTTGAGTGCGTTTGGCCCGAATGAATTCTTGGATGGTCAGTCGGTGCTCTTCCCTGAACATACGGAGGAGTTGACGGGGCGAGGTGTTTGCGGCTTCGGCGATTTGGGGAACGCGAAGGGATTCAGAGAGGTGTCGGAGGATGAAATCTTCGGCAGCATAGAGGGGTTCGTTTTGGCGGAGTCGCGAGGCGTCGTAGCTGATTTGTAGCATGAAGTTCCAAGCGAATGCTTTAGGGAAAGTGAGGTCGGAAACGACGTTGAAGCAGGACTTGTTGAAGCTGGTTCGGTAGCTCTGGGCGTTGGGGAGGTACGCGGGGATTGCGTAGCGTTTGCCGCTTTCGGCGGGAAGGTCAAACGACATGGACATGTGGTAGGTGGCGTCGCCGATGATGGCGTTGGTTCCTCGACAGCCGGGTGGAAAGATGACGATACTCTCGGGTTGGACTTGAAAGGTTCGGCTGTTAATTGAGACGCTATTCGCGTGAGCGTAATAGATGATGGTCCAGTATTGGGTTGGTTGGAGCCACTCTGATCGATTGTCGCGAAACTCTCCATCGCCAGCAAAGATGTGCTGAGGCGGGAGTGAGAGTCGGGCCGGGAAGAGGATTTCCACTCCACTATGATAGTTGAAAACGCTTCAACTCCGAGAATGAACTAGTTTTTGTTCTCAACTCTTTGCCCTAGAAATGGGGTTCGAACCGCACAATTGGAACATTTTGAACCGGAAAAACTGACTAGTGATGACTGATTTCAACTAGTTTTAACGGGTTGCTACTGGTTTGGAAATGACAGAGGGTAGTGAGAGTGGTCATGAAATCTTGGTGGTCAGAGATTTTTTTGAGGTTGGCGAAGTGGGGGAAGTCACCGAATCGAGCTGCGATGGCGAGCCACTGTTTGAGTCGGTTGAGCGATTTTGGGTGATTGGGGCCATGGAAATTAGTTGAGTGGTCGTGGAATTCTTGGAGGAGTTTGGGCCAGTCAACTGGGGGGATTGGGGTGAGGGTTTGTAGGCCGAGGGTTTGAGCGATTTGGTGGGGGAGATTCGGGTTGGCGAGGGCGGAGCGTCCAATCATGTAGTGAGAGCATCTGGTTTGTTCTTGGCAGAGATAGAAGTCTTCGACGGTCCAAATATCTCCATTGGCGACGATGGGGATTGAGGCGTCTCGGCGAATTTCGCCGATTGGTTTCCAATAGACGGGGGGATTGTAGCCTTGGGTTTTGGTGCGGGCATGAATGGTAAGCCATGATGCGCCGGCACGTTGGATTTGTTCTGCGTTTTCGTAAATGGGCTCGATGGTGTCCCAGCCGAGTCTTGCTTTGACACTGACAGGGATTGACGCGGGAAGGGCTTCGCGGACAGCTTTAGTTATTTCATAAACACGTTGGGGACAGCGGAGGATGGATGCACCTCCGTCGTTTCGGTTTACTGTGGGGGCGGGGCAGCCAAAGTTGATGTCGATTGCGGTCGCTCCGGCAGCGACAGCGTTCAGGGCTGAAATTGCCATGCGGTCGGGATCGCCGCCAAGGATTTGGATTTGGACGGGGAGGTCAGTGGTGGTTTTGGCTCGGGTGGCGAGTTCGGGGACATCTCGGATGAATACTCTGGTCGGGAGTGGGTGATTTGAGACGCGGATGAATTCGGTAACGGAATGGGTAAACGTATTTTGTGCGCCTTGGAATGCGCGCATGGGGGCATCGGTTATGCCGTCCATGGGGGCGAGGATGAGGGAAGGGGAATTTGGGGAAAGCACTGACTTTCCCCAAATGATACTTATGACCTTACTTTTTGCGGCGGGTTCTAACTGCAAGGGCCCCAATTCCGAGGGCGATTATCGACATAGAAGCGGGCTCAGGAACTGACTCGGTTGGTCGAGCGAGGTAGGTTGTGTTGACACCGTTGAAGGATCCTTGGCCGATGATCCACCCGTTGTCGTTGATGTCTCGAGCACTTGTGAGGTTCCAGCCGGAGTTGGGATCAATGAGGTCGTTGAGGCTTTGTCGACCGGTTGAGGAGTGCCAGAGAACGGCATCTGCAAGTCCGTTGCTCCCAACAGCTTGACCATTCTCATTAATCGCGACTAATGAAGTCTGGTCATTTGCTTCACCTACGGTGACCATTCCCAGCTCCAGATTGAACACAAACCCGTATGCGTCGGTTGCGTTTGTGAATTGACCGACAACCCATCCGCTCTCGTTGTTGTCGTGAGCAAGGCTGAATGTCGTTCCCAAGGGGAGAAGGCCGTGGAGGTCGAAAAGGGTGTTGTTGTTTCGGAAGATGGTTGCTCTTTGGGAGCCGGCTAGACGAGCGCTTCCCACGCTTTCTCCGAGATCGTTCAGCGCACGAGCACTGGATTCCACTTGATTACCGTAGGATGGAAGGGCAAATCCGGGGGTGTCGGGAAGAATCGGGAGCCACCCAGTTGCTCTTGCATCCGATGCAAAGTCGCTGATTCCGACGACTTGATTGAGATTATTTATTCCGGATGGTGATGATTCGCTTTGGCCGGGAATGGGGCTGAGATGCCACCACGCTCCATTTTTGTACCTGAATCCTTTTGTTGTACTGTCCTCGGTGAATGATCCTATGATGAATCCTTGATCATTGATATCTACGGCAGTCGTACGGTCGTACCCAAATCCATACACTTCATTCATTCCGTTCTGCTGATTCCATTGCCAACCGCGAGACTCGCTCCCTGCAAAAGCAGTTCCGACGATGGTTCCGTTGTTGTTGATTGCGTTGATCAAGCTGAAGTCGGAGCCGGGGAGCGTTCCGATGTTAATGACTTCATATTGGAATGCGGCAGCTGGGAGGGCGAGCAGGGCGGCAAAGGCGAGAGTGGTTGACTTGAGAGTGTTGTGCGGTTTCATTATTGTCCTCTATAGTGGGGTTAGTATAGCCGGAATGGAGTATTGTTCCGGTAAATAAGACGATTGGCAAAAAAAATTACTTTTTGCGGACTTTTTCTGATTCTCGTTGTGTGGGTAGAAACGTAGCGGAGAACTGAACGCGCACAAAGTCTCCTTTGGCGCGGATTTCGGGATCTGTTGTAATGTGGGCGCGAAATCTGGTGAGGAAGTCGTTCATTTCTTCTTTGAACTTGATTGCTGACTCTCGATCCATGTATCCCATTTGCCAGCGATAGGCGAAGAAGTCGGCAAAATCTGGATCGTGTTGGATTGCCTTTTGAGCGTGCGCATGATAGCGATCGATCTGTCTCATTTGGCAGCGGAACCGAGTGATGTAGGCTTCTGAGGCTTCGCTGGAGAGATTTCGAACGGTGATGTTGTAGCTTACGCATGCTCTCGCGTAGAGTGTTTCTTCTCGGGCTCGGCGCTTTCGGGTACCTACCGGGATGATAAGATTGACGGCGAGAAGCTTTGAAATATGTTCGCCAACTGATGCGGTCGATCGTCCGACTTCGGCGGAAATTTCTCGGATTGAGATCGGTTCGATTGGTCCGATTGTGGCGTAGACTTCACTACATGGTGCGGAAGCGAGAACTTCAATGTGTTTGTATTCGAGTTCGAGGAAGGGAACTTGATTGGGGAAGTAGGTGCTCATAGCCGGAACGCTTAATGCTTCCTTATTATACTTTGTTCATGGGCGAGTTGTTAAGAATTTTTATTTATTTTTGGCGAGAATATAGCAAGAACGACGGTCCTGGAAAGTGAAATCGTTCGAACGGTGATTCGTTTTGTATTCATGCGAACAGTAACAGTGGCATCGATTTTGGTAGCGGGACTTGGATTGGTGGCGGCTCAGGGGTCTGAAGACGTGATGACCGCAGCGGGTTTGAAATCGGCCTTAGAGAATAAGGGACATGTCGTAACAGTTTTGGTTGCAGATGAGGGGAAAGAGCTTTACCAGGTAAAGGTTGAAAAAGGTGGGTTCAACATTCCAGTTACAGCCAGTTTGAGCCCGAGCAAGAGTTACATGTGGTTCACTGTGAATTTGGGGCCATCGACTGAGAAATCGAAATTTGCAGATATGTTGAAGAAGAATGCGACGATTATGCCTTCATTTTTCTATGTGAGTGGCAGTGCGAATTCGGTTCAGATGGCTTATCCAATTGAGAATCGTGGTGTGACAGCGGATCGTGTTCAGAAGGATTTGATGCGGTTCACGGACGATGTTGTGAGCACGGTCGATGTTTGGCGTCAGGAGTAGTTTTTTTATTTTAGAGATGGAATTGCCTGCTGATAAGCAGGCAATTTATTTGCTGTGACGGGATTTTAGATGTAGAATAGTCCAAAAGCGAAACGTTTCGCGCAAGAGGGCTTGATCGATGATTCTGAGGCATATGCGTTCAAACTTGGCGGTTTTGGTGAGTGCAGCTTTGGCAGTTGCGGCTTATGGGCAGATCAAGAATCCAGGCTTTGAGACCGGTTCTGGTGCGCAAGCAAGTTCATGGACGACGTTTGGAAATGCTTTTCGAGAGGCTTCAGGAGCTCGAACTGGAAGTTTTGGGTTGAAGCTTTTTGGAGGGTTCAACGGTGGTACATCTGTATCAGGAGCATTTCAGCGGATAGAAATTGCTCCGGGGAGTCGAGTATACGCGAGCTGCTGGGCAATTAATCGCTCAAGTGATGCGATGTCGGGAGATAACTTTGCCGTTCTCAAGCTTGTTTATTTTGACAAGGGTGGCAATGAGATTGAAGCGAAAGAATCGCGACCGATTCGAGGGAACACGTTCAAGGATCGTTATCATCTCATTTCTGCTAGTTTAGGGCCGTCACCGAAGGCTGCGGTGGTTTGTAATATTTATCTGCTGTTTATCCAGCCAGCTTCAACTCCATTTGCGAGTGGATCCGTGACCTTCGATGATATTGCGGTGACGATTGAAGCAACGAACCTGAACAAACTCGTTTGGAACGATGAGTTTTCTGGGAAGGGTCTTGATTTGAACAAGTGGGAGCCGATGATTGGGGACGGTACTGCTTATGGAATCCCAGGGTGGGGGAATAACGAGTTGCAGTTTTATACTGGGCGGCCAGAGAATGTGGTGGTTGAAGAAGGATTTTTGAGAATCCGTGCCCGCCGCGAGAACTATGGAGGTAAGCAATTCACCTCGGCACGATTGCGAACACTCAATAAGTACGATTTTCGATATGGTCGGATTGAGGCTCGCATTCAGGTTCCAGCGGGCCAAGGCTTGTGGCCCGCTTTCTGGATGCTGCCGAGCAATTCTCCTTATGGAACTTGGGCGAGTAGTGGTGAGATTGACATCATGGAGATGGTGAATGCCGCTGACCGAGTCCACGGGACAGTGCATTTTGGTGATGTTTGGCCTGGTCAACAGTCAAATGGTGGTAGCAGGTCGATCATGAGTGGATTTCACACTTATGTCGTTGACTGGCGACCTGATGAAATTGTTTGGTCAGTTGACGGGGTTGAGTATCACCGGGTTACGAGTATGGAATGGTGGAGCCGGGTTGGATTCTGGAATCAGCGGGCACCATTCGACACTCCATTTCACCTTCTTCTGAATGTTGCAGTGGGTGGCAATTGGCCAGGAGCTCCTAATCAGTTTACGCAGTTCCCGGCCGAGATGCTTGTGGATTATGTTCGAGTGTATCAGTACGTTCCAAAGTTGGATATCAGTCGGTCACGTTAGCCGGTTTGGGTGGCGTTTCACGTTCTTGATCTGATCGGTGTGAGTTGCTGGAGAAGCATCTTCCAGCCGGCATCGGTTTTGATCCATGTTGCGCTGATGCGGAGGGGGAGTTCGGTGGGTTGTCCGTTGCGAGTGAGGGTGTACACCTGCTTGTATGTCAGGGTGGCGATATCTGGTGTTGGAAATTTGATCAGCCATTCGGATAATGCGAAAGAGCTTGGGGCAGGTGGTCGCTTTTCGGGTGGATAATCGTAGGACTTGATGATTTGAGCGCGGTTATCTACAGAGCCGACAGGTGAGACTTCCATGTACTCAGTGTGAAAGACTTGATCGAAGGTTTTGAGATCAAAGTCGAGCGTGGCTTGGACGTAAGAGGTAGTTAGGGATTTGATTTCAGCTTCTGGATCTGCCGTGAGAATTGCCAGCAGGGCGAAGTTCAGCATGGAAATAGTATTCAATGCGGAGACGACAGTAGTCTTGTTCAAGATTGCGGTTTTTTGAGACTTGGAGTCCGGATCGGTATGTGTTTGTGGAGAGTTTTGTGGAAGTGGGATGCATCGTAGAATCCAAAGTTGAGATGTGGGATTGGTTCATTGGGGTTAGATATGAGATAAGGAATAGTTGCGGAGAGTCGCTGGATTTGACGAAACTTGGAAACGGTTGTGTGAAAGTGGTTTCGGAATGAGTGGGCAAGGTGGTAAGGAGAGATTCCAAATTGAGTTGCAAGTTCCGAGAGGGTGTCGTTTGATTCTGGATGTGCGATGAGATAGTCGCGCACTTCGTTGAGCCACTTAGGAGTCTTCCGTTCGGTTTGTTCTGCCTCATGGAGGAGAACGACAGATTCTTCAAGTGTAATGGGATCAAGTTTATTGGCGATGAAGAGAAGGGCGAGTTTTTGGGCAGTAAATGGCAAAGTAGGGTGATCTTGGTTGACTGAGCGGTGGAATAGGATGCTGATGGCTTGAGTTGGAGCGGAAGTAACTCGCCTTGACTTTGAACCAGGAGCGAAGACCTGGAGGTGACCGGGATCGGTGGATTGGCGAGGTGATTTCTCAAGAATCCATTCGCCTCGGGTGATGATCCAATACTGAAGAAAGGGGCAATAGGTGCGGTTATGGGTGTGTCCCTCTTGAAAATCGCATAGGGTAATTGTGCACTCGGGAGTTTTGACTTCACGTAGTTTTGAAATAGACATTGTTTCGCCCAAAGTACATTACTCAAGTTGAGATGCGCCTGGTTTCCGGCATTTGCTGAGACTATGGAGTGAGGAACTGTTGAGTTTCCTGCGCAAACGGCGCGGACGTGAGTGCTCCAGGCCGGGTTGTGCTTAGGGATGCAGCGGCTACGGCGAATTGGAGGGCATCAGGAAAGGAATTGCCCCTTAGGAGCTGGGCGAGCAATGCCCCATTGAAAACGTCTCCGGCTCCGGTTGTATCCACAGGGGCGACAGAAGGAGCGGGGATAAAAAGCTCTTCTACTCCGTTTGACCAATAGCACCCTCTTTTTCCGAGAGTGACGATTGCGTTTTGGATTCCGAGTTTGAGGATTACGTTTGCGGCATTGCGAATGCTTTCTTCATTTTGCGGAAGTATTCCGGTGAGGGCATAAGTTTCCGTTTCGTTTGGGGTGATGGCAAAGAGGCCATTAATGTCAAATTGGGTCAAGTCTCGGAAAGGAGCGGGGTTGAGAATGGTTTTGGATTTAGAGTGAAGGACTTGGCGGATCGCTTCATCGGTGATTTCGAGTTGGGTAAGGATGATGTTGGGCTTGGATTGGTCGATAGCGGATTGAACATCGTCTGCAGTGAGGTCGAAGTTTGCTCCGGGATTGAGGACAATTTCGTTTTCGGCCTCTTGATTGACGAAGATAATTGCGGTTCCGGTGGGTTGATTTGAGCGGCGGGTGTGGCGGAGAGAAACGCAGTTTTCTGAGATTGTTTGGGCGAGGAAGTCACCATTTGAGTCGTTACCGAGGGAGGCACAGAAATCTACAATGGCCCCGGATCGGGCGGCAGCAACGGCTTGATTTGCGCCTTTTCCGCCGGCGAAAGTTGTGAATTGTTTGGCTGAAATGGTTTCTCCTGGCTGGGGGAAACGATCAACTGAATAGACTAAATCGGCGTTGGCTGATCCGACGACGAGGGCGGTTGACATAGCGAGAATTGTGACTGACCAAACATTTGGTCAGTCACAATTTAACGATATTCCCAGTAAAAATACTGGTTCTTAGGTGATTTTCTTGCAAACAGAATCGGTCGGTGTTACAATTCGGTGACCAAACGTATGGTCAAGCCTGACCAAACAATTGGTCAAATTGAAGAAGTAGCTTGATGAGTAGCACGTACTCCCCGAATAAGAAGGTCACTTTGAAAGACATCGCTCATGCGGTGGGGGTGAGTCAATTTACGGTTTCGGTGGTTTTGAATGGGGCGAAGTCGAACACACGGGTTTCGGACGGTACGCGGGCGAAGATTTTGGATGCAGCTCGGGAGATGGGGTATTTGCCCAACGCCTTAGCGAGGGCGTTGCGTAATCAAGCGACGAATATTTTAGGATTGTATTTTGGTTACGGGCACTTGGAGCCTCATGATCCGTTCCATGCGGAAGTTTTGACAGGTTTGCAGCGTGGTTGCGAGATCTGTGAGAAGGATTTGATGATCCATTACTCATTCCACCGTTACGGTGTTGACGAGATTTTTGCCGAATTGGCAGGGGGAAAGATTGATGGTTTGGTTTTGATTGCTTCTCCTGATGATCCTTTGGTGGAGCGTTTGCGCGGATCGAAGTTGTCATTTGTGGCAATGACGGATGTGATTCCGGGGGTTCCGGGAGTGATCGCGGATGATGCGGCGGGTTCGGTGGAGATTGCTCGGCATTTAGCGGGTTTGGGGCATAAGAAAGTGATGTATCGATCATGTCCGGGCCAGTCGGACTCGGCTTTGCGGAGAGAGATTGCTTTTGTTGAAGAAGCAAAGCGATTTGGGATCGAGACAGTAAGTGTTAAGACTTCTGATTGGAAGGGCCAGTTGGATTCGGCTGAGATTGATCTTTTGGCTCGGCGCAAAGAAAATGGGATTACAGCGGCGGTGTGTTGGGGTGATCCCAGTGCCTATGCTTTGTTGAGTTATTGTAAATCGAACGATATTCGTGTCCCTAGCGGTCTAGCTGTAGTTGGTTTCAATGGCATTGAGATGCCTTATGAGCCAGCACAAGTTTTGACTACGGTTCGGGCGAATTGGGCACTTGTTGCTCAGCGTGCCGTTCAACTGCTCGTCGATCAACTTGACGGCAAGACGGAGATTTCTGATCTCACAGTTTTGCCCGTTGAGTTCTGTCCGGGTGAAACCTCATGATTTCGCCCATTCACGCAAAGAAGCGCTTATGAAATCCCTCAAAAAATCTTCTGGATTCACCTTGATTGAACTGCTGGTTGTGATTGCGATTATCGCAATTTTGGCCGCGATTTTGTTCCCTGTATTTGCCCAAGCTAAGGCTGCGGCGAAGACGATCTCCACACTTTCCAATTTGAAGCAGGTTGGAACTTCTGGTCAGATTTATCTGGCTGACTACGATGATGTTGTTCATCCGCACCGTTTCTCAAATGCGACAGCGGTTCCGGCAATTAACAATGCAGGCTACTACTTCTACCTTGAGCCGTATATGAAGAATCGGCAATTGGTATGGGATACGGCTCGTGGCGTCGCTACTGATACTTCAAGCAACAACTATGCTTGGTCTCAGGCAACTTCGATTACATTGAATCGCAATGGTTGGTCAAGTTGGGAAACATTGAACACATTTGTTCGAAGCTACCGAGTTGCTTCCGCTCAGGAAGACATTGCTGATCGCGCAGCATACATCGTGACTTCACGAACCGATGCTCCGAGCTTGGGTTATGACTTCACCTCAGATGAAGCTGCATGTCCGGTGGTTGTCAGCCCGAATACGGTTGCAAATACTCGTCTTCAGCGCGCCTATCTTGGTTCTTTGTTCCACAAAGAAAAGATTGTAACTTCGTTTGGGGACTCCCACGCGAAGAGTGTTCCTAATAAGAGTGTGATGACCTATCATCAAACCGTTGCTGCTGGCGAGCAGTGTGCAGGATACAACGATCCTCAGTTCATTCCGCCTGCGATCAACCACAAGTTCTGGGGCACCTGGTACGACGCAACCAAGTAAGAGTACGCAATGAAAAAAGAGCTTCACCCTGGTGTAATCATTGCGGCATTGGTACTGGTTATTGGCGCGGCAATTGGCATCTTCGTGATGAGTTCTGGAGGCTCGACGGAGAAAGTGGATATCACCACACTTGATCCGAAGAGCCTTGAAGACCCGGAACCGCCGAAGCGTGGTCAGCCGGGCTACAAAGAGCGTACAACTGACCCTGACTAGACGACATTCCTCTGTTCGATGAGGTCAAGATCCCGTACGAAAGTGCGGGATCACTTTTCCCTATGACTCCTTCAGGCCCAGATTCTGCACAAAAGTCGCTCTCAAACGGCTATTTGTTCAAAGAACTTTGGAAGGTTGTTTCGCCTTACAAGGGCAAATTTGTATTGAGTATTTGTTTTTTGTTACTCGCGGTTCCATTGGGTCAGTTCGCTATTTTCTTGACGCGTGATGTAACGAATCAAGCCCTAAATACAACTAGTCTGACAATTCAACAACGATGGGACACGGTTATTTCGATCATCGTGTTACAGTTTTGTTTTTGGCTAGCGAGTACGCTGCTTTCAACTTGGAGAGAGGTTCTTGAATGGTATGTTTCGATGCGGGCAACGCTTGATTTACGGCTTAGATATTATCGGCATCTTCATTCTTTGCCGATGAGTTTTCTGAGTCAGTCGGGGGCAGGGGCGCATCTGTACCGCGCCACGGCAGATATGGTTTCGTTGTTCCGAGTGGGGAATCGCGTTGAGACTTCGACGCCGGCCGGGCAAATGCCTCCGGAGAGTAAAGAGGTTCAATCTTCTTATTATTATTCCAATGACGTTGACCCTTATGATCCGGGAGTCATGGGAATTATTACACGGTCAATGCCTTTGTTTGTTGAGACTCTTTATGCTATGGGTTGGGGGGCTGTTTTGCTTTATCTCATTGATCCGATGTTGTCGCTATTTCTAGTGCTTTACATTGTTCCGTTTTCGCTGGTTTCATATTTTGCGTTCAATCGGGTTCGAGTTGCAGCTTTTGCCTTTAAAGAAGGGGTTGAGAACGAATCAAAAGTACTTCGGGACAGTATTGCCGGTTTGCGAACGATGAAGGCATTTGGGCGGACAACGCTTCAGTTGAAGAAGTACTTTTTGGCAGCGGGTCAGGCACGCCGAAGTGGGGTTGGGATGTATGGGGAAATGGTGCGAACGCAAAATCTGCTTCAGCAGTTTATGCGGTGGGCTTTTACAACAGTTGTTTATGTTTATTTGGCACGGCAGATCATTTTGGGCGAGGCGACGATTGGAGATTGGGTCGCAACAGCCCTGCTTATCGAAGCGGCGCAGATGCCGTTGCAAAACTTTGTTCAGTTGACGCAATTGATCAAGATGCAGTTGGTTCCGATCCGCCGGATTTTTTCAACATTGAGTGTCGAGCCTACATTGGTTGACCGAGCGGATGCAGTCGTTCTTGGAGAGATTTCGGGGAATCTGGAGTTTAAGGAGTTAACTTTTGGGTATCGGGAAGATGAGCCGATTCTTCACGAACTGTCACTCAAAGTTGAACCGGGTGAATATCTGGGAATTGTAGGACCAAGTGGTGCGGGGAAAAGCTCGCTGGTTAACTTAGCACTAAGACTTTATGGCCCTGACTCGGGTCAGGTGCTGGTGGATGGACATGATTTGCAGTCCGTTCAACTGAAGAGTTATCTCGCGCAAGTGGCGTCGGTACCTCAATCAACTTATCTTTATGCGGGAACGATTGCGGAGAATGTGTTTTTTGGCAATCCTGATGCTACGGAAGAAGATTTGCAGAGGGTTTTGGAGGAGTCTGGGGCATCGGCGTTTTTGAAATACCACACGGATGGGGTTGACACGGTCATTTCAGAATCCGCTCCGATTTCGGGTGGGGAGCGCCAGCGCATTGGCATTGCGCGTGCATTGATTCGCGATCCCAAGATTTTGTTTTTGGATGAAGCGACAGCGAGTCTTGACCCGGCGACAGAGGACGCGATTCTGGAGACGATTCAGCGGATCCGTGGTGGGCGAACGATATTGACGATTGCTCATCGGCTCAAGGCGGTGACTCAGTGCGATCGGATCATCGTTTTGGATAAGGGGAGAATTGTCCAAGAGGGGACTCACGATCAGCTCTTGGCGACGGATGGACTTTACAGGAAATTGTGGGAGCAGCAGTGGGAGATTGGGAAAGTGAGGGGTGAGGTTCATGACTGAAGCAGAGGCACTGAAATCTTCGGAAAGTCATCGTGAGAACTCTTGGAAAGCCCTTTTATTTGTATTGCGATTTTTGAAGCCTCAACTTCGAAGATTATTCCTTGTTTGTTTGATAGATATTTCGATTTCTTTTATCAATTTGGCGATTCCCTGGTTTGGGAAGTTTATCATTGACCAGGCGTTTCCGCAAAGGGATTGGGATTTGACTTTGCAGATTGCGGGGGGGATTGCCCTATTGGTCGCAACGGTTTATGGACTTTCGGCTTTGCGAACGTATCTCTACAACACGGCAGAGTTGTTGATTGGACTTGGGATTCGGCGGGCCATGTATGGTCATTTGCAGAAGCTCTCCATTGATACAATTGAGTCGGTTCCGGTGGGGCAGCAGCAGTTTAGGATTACGACGGATGCGGATCGGATTGCCCATATGTTGGTACGGATTTTGCCGACAGCAGTCATGCTTGTTGAATTCGCATTGATATTGTCGATTGCTTCTTATATTGAGCCAGTTTTGACGATGATTGTCATGGGCTTTTTGATCCCTTGGACAGTTTTGTTCATTTGGGTAACTCATTACGGGCGCATTTATGACCGTCGACGTTTGCGGTTTACGGAGTTGCGTGATTCTGCAATTTTGCAAGCAGCATCAAGCTTTTCTACGATTAAGTCTTACATGCGGGTGAGGTCAGAGGTTCGGCGGAACGGCGTGGCGAACATTATGGTTCAGCGAGTTGCAATTCAAGGCTATTTGATTTTAGTGGGATTTGAATTGGTGACGCAGAGGTTGATCCCATATTTGAAGTCTATTACGATTTATTTGTTCTTGATTCGGCGAGTAGTTTTTGGGGAGATGACTCTGGGGATGACGGTTCCACTGATCGCCTATTTGTCGCGTGTGACGTTTCCGCTTGAGCGGATTGTAAATTTTGGGTGTTGGATTTGGCAGACGATGGTTTCTGCGGAGCGGTTGATGCATATCATGTTGACCGATCCAGCGGTTAAGGATCGTCCCGACGCAGTGAAACTGGGGGATGATTTTGTCGGGAATGTTTCGTTCGAAGGAGTGAGCTTTGGACGTGAGAGCGTGGGCAATGTTCTAACGGAGGTGGGTTTTGATTTAAGCCCAGGAAAGACTACGGCGATCGTTGGCCCGAGCGGGGCAGGTAAGTCCACAGCATTGGGATTGATGCTTCGGTTCCAAGATCCGTGTGAGGGCAGGATTACGGTTGATGGGGTTGATCTTAGGGATGTTGACCGAACGAGTTATCTGAGAAAGGTGGGAACGGTGATGCAAGATACGTTCATCTTTTCTGGTTCGGTGGCAGAGAATTTGCGGATTTCCAAGCCGGATGCTTCGGATGAAGAACTTTGGGCGGTGCTTGATCAAGTGGAACTAAGGGAATGGGTGGAAGCCCAAAAAGATGGCCTGGCGCATGATTTGGAAGGGGGGACGGGGTTGTCGGCGGGGCAGAAACAGCGCATTGGAATCGCCCGGGCGATCTTGCCTTCGCCCAAGATTTTGCTCCTCGATGAACCCACATCGGCTCTAGATGTCGAGACAGAAGCGCAGTTGGTAGAAACACTGCGGCAAGTTGGCAAGGGGCGAACTGTGTTTGTGGTGACGCATCGTTTGGAGACGATTGTTGACGCTGACGAGATTTTGGTCTTGGATCGGGGTGTAGTGGTGGAGCGAGGCACGCATGGAGAGTTGCAAGATTTGGGCGGATTGTATGCTGACCTTTACCGATTGCACCGGACTTTTGAAACAGTTGATGGGAAACAGACTATGAATGAGGTGACACAGTGATACCGAAGTATCCAGCTGAATGGCGGACTCAATCGCTTTGGAAAAAGCGGTTTTACGCCCGGTACATGAAGTGGCTGGAACGGCTCGGATATACGGTCGTTACACTCGTCCTCGGTGCGTTTGTTTTCGCCTTTAATTATCGGGTTGATGATGTGATCAGCGCGGATAAGGTGGCAATCAAGGCGGCGTCGACAGTCATGACTCTTGAGGAACCAGTTTTAGTTGTCAGAAGTATGGTTCGGAGTTTTGATGAAGTGACGGTGGGTGAACCTGTATTGGAGATTATTCGAGGTGCGGAGGCAATTGATCGCTATGTCGCGGGGCAAGCGTTGGGGCGCTTGGGGGCTAAAACTGAATTTGCAATGCCCAAGCCTGAAATCATCACGGCCGGTTCGGCGGGTGTCTTTGTGATTGACGAAAGTTTCATTGGTCAGGTGGTTGATCAAGGTGAGACGATCTGTGAGATCCGGAATTATGATGAACTGGAGTTGACGGCGGCGTTGGCGGGTCAGGGAGTCGCGGCGGCCAAAGCAGGCGGTGTTGCAAAACTTAAAAATCCTGCAGTCTCATCGCCGAATTCAATCTTGGTTCGGGGAAAAACGGCAGGAGGAGCTCTGGTTTCGGGTCGGCTTTTTTCTCCAGAACAGGCTGAACTGATCGGTTCATCAGTGAAAGGAATGGCGCTGGGGGTTCGCGATGATTTACCGCTAGAAGTTGAGAGTTTGGTGCAGTTGCAAATTGATGCGGATTTGAGTTTGGGAAGTGGAGGTGGCGAGAACTCGATCCAAGCTGACCCCCCAGCTTCTAGTCAGTTTCAAGCGGATGTTGTGGTCGGAAAACACTTGGCGGTGATTCAATTTGCCCGGTTGTCACAAGCAAAGCAGGAAGAAGTGAACAGGGCAATCCAGTCGGCTCTCAATCAGCGGTCGGTCGTTGATTGGTCGGGTTCAGCCCAGAAAGTGGATTCGTTGAGCGGATTGAATACTGTTTTCCAAGTGAATGCGGTTCCTAGCAAAGGTTCATCGGGGAGCGAGAAGGTGGAAGGAACAGCAATTTCTCGAACTTTTGAGGCAAAACTGAAGATTAAGAGCCCATCAGAAGCGTTGAAGCGAGTTGTTCGAGACGCGGATGTTTTGGGGCAGACAGTGACGGTTAGGGTGGAGCTGAAGACAGGTGATCGGCCGATTGCCATGCTTTTGTTGAAACGATCATGATTTTTAATACAGGAAAGGAAGAAATTGGGCAGTTGAGCGATGAACGAATTGATCACCCGAGTCATCCGCTTTATGCAGAGCGGGTCTATGCCGGAATTTTGGGAAAGTTGATCGGAGTTTATTTGGGCCGCCCGGTCGAAAATTGGTCGCACGAGAAGATTGTCGAGGAGTTTGGCGAGATTCGATATTACGTCCATGAGCAGCGTGGTCGGCGGCTTATTATTACGGATGACGATATCTCTGGGACTTTGATTTTTTTGCGAGCACTTCAGGATTACGGCTACTCAGCCGATCTTTCGGCGGCAGATATTGGTCAGACTTGGCTGAATTATTTGATTGAAGAGAAGACGATTTTGTGGTGGGGTGGCCTTGGGAATTCGACCGAGCACACGGCTTATTTGCGCTTGAAGAGCGGGGTGAAGGCACCGGAATCAGGTTCGGCGGCCTTGAATTCTAAGATTGTGTCGGAGCAGATCGGGGCGCAGATATTTATAGACGGTTGGGGATTAATTTGTCCGGGGGATCCACGGCTGGCGGCAGATTTTGCCCGAAAAGCGGCGAGTGTGAGTCACGACGGCGAGGCAATTTATGGGGCACAGGTCGTGGCGGCGATGGTTGCGGAGGCCTTTGTAGAGCAAGACATTGACCGCTTGTTGGACACGGGGACTTCGATGATTCCGCCGGACTGTCAGGTGCGGAAATTGATTGACGATTTGCGGGAGTGGCATATTCAAGATCGGGATTGGCGCCGATCGCTTTCGTTGTTGCACGACCAGTACGGCTATGACAAGTACAAGGGTCAATGCCATTTGATTCCTAATCATGGGTTAATCATTTTGTCACTCTTGCATGGTGCGGGTGACTTTGACGAATCGATGATGATTGTGAATACTAGCGGCTGGGATACGGACTGCAATTCAGGGAATGTGGGCGCAATTTTAGGGGTTCGGAACGGTTTGAAGGCATTCGACAAGCAGGATTGGCGCGGGCCAGTTGCGGATCGGCTTTATTTGCCATCGGCTGACCCAGGGCGTTCGATTACGGACGCAGCTCGGGAGACGATTGAGGTTGTGAACGCAGGGTTGCGGATCAAGGGTTTGCCTGGGATTTCGCCGAAAGGGGGAGCACGATTTCACTTTGAGTTACCGGGTTCGGTACAGGGATTCCGGGTTCAGAATCCGGAAATGGGGTGGTTGGAGCCAGACCGGCTGGGAATTGGGCTCGAAAGAAGTGGACTGAGGGTCGGCAGAACGGTGGGTTCTCCGGAGGCAGCACGGATTGCTACTCCTACGTTTATTCCGCCGGATACAAAGGATATGGTTACGGGCTATGTGCTTGTGGCATGCCCGACGCTCTTTAGCGGGCATATAGTTGAAGTGGATTTGGCGGCAATTTCTGATTCTGCTTCTGGTCGACTCTTTATTGAGTGCTACGACTCGGAAGACGAAACACGGAGGATTTTTGGCCCAGAGTTCAGGCTGGAATCTGGCGAGGCGAATCGGATGAAGTGGGAGGTGCCAGAAACAGGCGGGTACCCGATTCATCACATTGGCATCGAATTGGAGGAAGGGGAGATGTTTATGGAGCGTATGGACTGGTCGAACATTCCGGCGACCGCTTGGCCGCCAGTCGAAGGAACCATGTGGTACCGGGCTTGGGCCAATGCGCTTGATCGATTTGCGCCGGTGCGTGATCGGTATGAATACATGGCAATGAATTCTGGAACTGGATTCTTGGCACAGGGGCATCGTGAGTGGCAGGATTACAGTGTGAGTTGCCGGATTACGCCGAGAATGGCTGAATCTGGGGGAATCGCGGTTCGTTATCAAGGGACTCGGCGCTACTACGCCTTTGTTTTTGGCTCCCCGGGTGAAGTCAGGTTGGAAAAAGCTCTTGACGGGGTGACGTCGTTGGCTCGGGTGCCATTCAACTGGAAGCCATTTGAGGATTATGAGGTCTCGGTTGAGGCGGTTGGAAATAAGCTACGGCTGTTTATAGATGGCGAGTTGATTTTACAAACTTCGGATGAGGATGATCCATTGGAGTCCGGCGGATTTGCATTTGTGGTGACATCTGGTTGCATGGGAGCGGGGACGCCGAGGATAGAGCCCCGATGACTCGGATTTCGGTGAGCTGGGGAAACAGTGAATTGGGAGATGTATGCCGATTAAGCGAAGCGACTCGCCTCCGCACTTTTGTGCGGGATGAGGATTCGGAACCTCTGAAACTCTTCCATCCGGATCAGAAGGATCATTGCTTGACGGGGGATTGGTATGGGGAGCATGCGGGTAAGTGGATGGTGGCGGCGGGATTAACCTATCGGTCGAATCCATCGGAAGATTGGCGCGAACGGATTGCTTTGGTAGTTAATTTTTTGGCAGATCAGCAAGAGGATTCGGGATATCTGGGGACATATGCAGTGGATTCCGCGGCAAGGTTTACGCATCGTGATGCAGAGAACGTTCGGACTTGGGATTTGTGGATTCATGCCTGGTTGCTCTTGGGATTTTTGGAAGTTGAGGAGATTGCTGGGTGCGAACAGGCGAGGGTTTGTGCGCAGAGGATTGGAGAGTTGTTACTTGCGACATTTGGAGGCGGGCGGAGTCCGGTTCGGCAGGGGAATCATGAGGGCTTGAGCAGTCTGGTTTTGCTAGAGCCGCTGGCTTTGATGTCCGTTCGGTGGGGGGATAAGAGGTATTCAGAGTTGGCGGAGCGAATTTTTGACCAAGCGGTTGAATCGGGACTCAAATTTTTGGAAGATGTTGATGCATCGAAGGTGGGGACCGGAAAGTCGTATCAGCTCTTGTGGTGTATGAAGGGGTTGCTTGAACTTGGGATGGCGACGGGGCGGACAGATTTATTGGATATTGTTGAGCGACTTTGGAAAAATATCCGCGATTTCCATTTGACTCCAATGGGTGGGCCGTGGGGGGGGATTGCGACACACAAAGAGGTGTTCAATCCGGTGGACTTTTTTGATCCCTGTGGTTTGGTGGAGACTTGTTCTTCCGTTACTTGGATGATATTGTCTCATCGGCTGTTTGAGGTAACGGGCGATCCTCAATATTTGGTGGAGGTGGAGAGAACACTCTACAATTCGGTGTTGGGGGCAGTGGATGCAAATGGGTCGGATTGGTGCTATTTTACTTTTCCAAACGGCCGGCGGAACAACACATATCATTGGGCTTGCTGCAAGTCGAGTGGGGCGATTGGATTGGCTTATGCAGCGCTTTGTTTTGTAGCCGAGTTTGATGGAGTTTGTTTCTTGACTGGGTTTGAAGACTTTAGTTTTGAGACACCGAGTTGGGGAAGGGTTGAGATGGTGCTTGGCGCGGGCGGAGCAAAGATTTTGGTTGATCAGTCGATGGCGTTGAATCTTTTTGTTTCGCCGATGATTGAGCTTGATTCTTTGCCAGAGGGGGCGATTTTGGATGGTCGGTGGTTGAGATTTCCGGAGATTTCGGGTTCGGTAGAGATACATTTTCGGGAGAAGTTGAACATTGAGCAAAAGGTGCATTCGGTTGATCATCATGGTCAGGAGATTGTTCGGGAAGAATATGTTTGTGCTAGGGTTGGTCGGTACGTCTATGCGGCAGAGAAGTTTGAGGGGTATCGAACACAAGAGACCTTGCGATTACCCCAGCTCGCACCGGAATCAGTTTTCCGAGTGGTCGATGACGGCATATTGGAACTGCGGCAGGCAGGTCGAGATGTGATTAAAATGACACCCTATTGGAAATGCGGGGGCAGGCACGACGGGGCATGGCGGACGACTTGGTTGCAGGTGGCATGGCAGTGATGGTTCAGGTTGGCTATTCGGGCCCGGATGTTCGTGCGGATGTCGAGATCACGGCGGAACCTGCGGCTAAGTTTGGATTTGATTTTGAATCGAGTTGCTCTCCGCTTTACGATGATTTGATTCGAGATCAGGTTTGGGCGGTTTCGAGAGAGTTTGGCGAACCGGCACTTCACTTGACATGTATAGATTCTGGAGCTTTGCCGATGGTTTGGTCGGCTCGCCTTACGGCCGTTATTTGTTTGAGTTTAGGTTTAGAGTTTCCGGCTGTCGTTTCGGACCGTAAATTTTCGGGGAATGGATTGCGACGAAGTCGGCTGTATGTGCCAGCGAATACGCCCAAGTTGATTCCGAATGCCCCGCTGTTCTCTCCGGATGCAGTTATTTTGGATTTAGAGGAATCGGTACATATTGACCGAAAGGTGGAGGCATTAGCGTTGGTGGCTTCGGTGAGCAAGGCAGTGGATTGGGGGAACATCGAATTGATGGTTCGGATCAATTCTGGCTCTTTGGGGTTGAGTGAGTTGATGACTTTGGGGAGTTCGTCGGTGGGGACGTTTGTGATTCCTAAAGTTGGTTCACCGGAAGACTTGGCGTCCATTCTGAATGTGTTGGATTTTTGCGAATCACAAGCAAGAATTATTCCGTTGATTGAGTCGGCATTGGGGGTTGAGAACGCTTTCGAAATTGCGGGATGCTCGCCGCGGGTAACGGCGATTTCGCTTGGATTGGAGGATTATGTGGCGGACATTGGGGCGACACGGACGGTGGACCAGAGTGAAAGCTGGTTTGCAAGATCCCGAGTATTGAATGCGGCGCGGGCAGCGGGAGTGATGCCGTTGGCTTCGGTTTTTCCTCGATTTCAGGTTGAGGACGATGTGGAAGAGTACGCCCGAGGGGCGAGAATGGCAGGATACGAAGGGATTGGATGCATTCACCCTAATCAAATTGGGCCAGCGCACAAGGGATTTGTGGCGAGTGGCGCGGAATTAGAACGGGCGAGACGCATCATCGAGGCTTATGAGCAAGCAGAAGCGGAAGGGAAGGGGGCGGTTGGCGTTGATGGGGCGATGGCGGATTTGCCGACATATGAGAGAGCGAAGCGGGTTGTGCGGCTTGCGGAAGGAGGAATGCAATGATCCAAAATGCAGTTGGGCGGTTGATTCCAGATTTAAGTGACCGGGGTCTAGTGGGATTTCGCGGGGTTGATCAGCCGCCTTTGAAGTCGAACCAGGTTGCACCGGCGATTCGGACTTGCTCAGAGTTTCCGGCGAATGGGGATAAGCGGGTTGAGTCCTTGAGGGAGGCTTTGAGGATGTCTGGATTGCGTGATGGGATGGTGGTTTCGACGCACCATCATTTGCGCAATGGAGACGCGGTCGCGATCCAGCTCTTTGCGGCGATTCGGTCGCTTGGCGTGCGCGATATTGTGTGGTTTCCGAGTGCGGTTTTTCCTTGCCATGAGGAACTCATTCCTTTTTTGGAAGACGGAACGATTCACCACATTGAGGGCAGTTTGAATGGCCCATTGGGTGACTATGCGAGCGGAGGGAGGATGCGAGGGTTGGCGGTTTTGCGATCGCATGGTAATCGGTACCGTTCGATTCAGGATGGGGATGTTCATGTTGATGTAGCGGTGATTGCGGCTCCGGCGAGCGATCACTTTGGGAACTGTACGGGGGCATTGGGGCCGTCAGCATGTGGTGGGTTGGGGTTTGCGATGGCGGACGCCGAGTATGCAGACCGAGTGATTGTTGTGACGGATCATCTTGTTGACTTCCCGTGTGTTCCGTGGCAGATAGCGGGCAATCATATTGACCATGTGGTGGAAGTTAATACAATTGGAGATTCGACTCAGATTGTCGCCGGGACTACGGTACTGACGAGCTCTCCAGAGCGACAACGGATAGCCCGATTGGCAGCGGAGTTTGTCGATGCGGCGGGAATTGTTCGAGACGGATGGTCGTTCCAGGCAGGGGCGGGGGGAATCTCGCTCAGTTTCGTAGTCTTTGTCCAGGAAATCATGGCTCGGCGAGGTGTTCGAGCGGGATTTGCTCGAGGGGGTAGCACTAAGTATTTGGTGGAGATGCTTGAATCGGGTCAATTGGGGGCGATTTTGGATGGGCAGACGTTTGATTTAGAGGGGGTGCGGAGTATGCGGGAGAATCGGAGTCATGTGATGACGACCCCTTGGAATAGTTACTGCGCTCATACGAAGGGAAATTTTGCTTCGATGTTGGACTGTGCGGTTCTGGGAGCGACCGAGGTTGATGTGAATTTTAATGCGAACGTGGTGACCCATTCTGATGGTCGGTTGCTTCATGGGATTGGGGGTTGGCAGGACGCTTTGTTGAGTCAGTGCACGATTTTGGCTGTGCCTTCTTTGCGGAATCGAGTTCCGATTATTCGGGATGAACTGACGACGGTATGTGGTTCGGGTGAGTTGATTGATGTTGTGGTGACGGAACGGGGAATTGCCGTTAACCCTCGGCGAATGGATTTGATCGAGGCAGTGGAGGGGTCAGATTTGCCGTTGAAGTCGATTGCAGAGATTCAGGCAGAGTCTGAAAAGTTAGCGGGTGGAAAGCCTGCTCGTGTTGATTTGGACGATGAATTGATTGGACTAGTGACTTGGATTGACGGAACGGTGATTGACACGGTGCGGCGGGTGAGAACAAGGGCATGATGATGATGACGACGATGATTGCGGCTGGTTTATTGGGACAGGCGAGTGGTGGAGGCTACTCGATTGATCGAGATCGGCTGAAGATGGCGAATAATCGACTGCGGAACCACATTCACCGAGGTAATTTGGCGGGGGCGGTGACTTTGGTTTTTCTTGATGGGAAAGTGGTTTCGCACGAATCGTTTGGTTGGTCGGATTTGGAATCAAAGACCTTGATGAAGCGGGATACGATTTTCCAGGTGATGTCCATGACCAAGCCGGTAACTGCGGCGGCGGTGATGATCTGTGTGGAGCGGGGATTGTTGAGCTTGGATGATCCGGTAGAGCGATATTTGCCGCAGTTTGAGGGGATCCAGGTGAAAGGTGAGGATGGTGAGTTAAGGGCACCTTCGTCAAGAATGACGATACGGCACTTGGTGAGCCATACGAGTGGGTTGGCTTCGGATGATCCGGGCGGGATTTCGGACGAAGATAAATCCAAGTTGACATTGGGAGAATACGCAAAGTTGCTTGGAACGGAACCATTGCGGAGTGACCCGGGGACGGTGATTCGGTATTCGGGGGTGGGGTTCTCCACGGCGGCGGCGATTATTGAAGTTGTTACAGGTCGGAAATTTGACGAATTTGTTGGGGCGGAGATTTTTGTTCCGCTGGGAATGAAGGAGACATTCTTCTTTTTGCCAGAGAGACTGCGGCCTAGGCTAGCTCAGGTTTACACGAAGGATAAGGGTGCGTTGACTCCTTTTGGTCATGATCGATATAGGGTGGGGGCAAAGTTTGCGAATGGGGCGGGAGGGTTGTATTCGACGGCGGCGGATATGGGTCGCTTTATGGAGGCTTTTGCCGGAGGTAATCGGAAGTCGGCGTTGTCTCCGCGCGGGTTGGACGTGATGACCCGGTTGCAGACTGGGAACTTGCTCAGTGATGGAAATGATGGGAGGGGTTATGGGGTTGGTTGGTCGGTCGTTCGTGGTTCGTTGGGGCAGGGGACACTCCGGAGTGTAGGATCTTTTGGACACACGGGAGCATTTGGAACGGAATTTTGGCATGATCGGGAGACGGGGATTTCGCTGGTGTTTTTGGCGCAGACGTTCTTTATATCCGAGGATGCCCGTCGACAGTATGCGACGATGGTGAATGCGAGTTTGATGAAGGAATAGAGGGGGAATTTCATTATAATTTCATAATAAGTTGCTAATAATTCTGGATCTCAATTTGAGATAATTCGAGAAAAATGGAATATAGTAGATAAGATGAATAGTGAATTGTATTCGATTGAAGGACAGGGTGCGCCGGTGGGTTGTGTGAACGCATTTGGGCTTGCGGAGTGGGCTCATGCGGGAAAACTTGCGGGGATGCAGGTGCGAGCCTTGAACTCGGGGGCTTATTTGTCAGAAGATGAACTGTGGGGAGTTGTACAGTCTGTGCAATTGCCGCCTCCGGTTTTGCGGGTGCCTGTTCAGAACGTTCCGGTGGATGGCAACCAAGACCCCTTGAGATTTGTTGCGCCGATTCACTCTTCAGGATGGGCGATTGTGGCGAGCTATTTGGGATTGTTCTCGCTGGTGTTGATTTTTGCGCCGTTCTCACTTTGGGCTGGTTTGATGGCATTGAAGGATTTGAAGGCGAATCCTCATAAAACGGGGAAGGGGCGGGCGATTTTTGGACTGGTGATGGGGGCTGTATTCAGTTTGGTACTGATTGGTGTAATTGGGAGTTATCTCAGTAGCCGTTAGGGATTTGAATACGGGAACCTGCGAGTCATTTGCGCTGTAATAAGGGGATGGATGTGAGAACTGCGCTGAAGAAGCAGCACCATGCAGCTTTAGAGATGCTGAAAGAAATTGTTGAAGTTTGTCCAGACGAAGTTTGGATTTCGGGGAGTCACCCACGGACTTTTTGGCGGATTGCTTATCATGCGGCGGCTTACGTCCACCTTTATCTTTTTCAGAATTTGGAGGCGTTTGAGCCCTGGTCGAAGCATCGTCTTGATTGTACGTATTTGGAGGGAGATGTTGAAGTGAGTGAAGCTTATAGTCGGTCGGAGATGATTGAGTGTCTTGCGTGGATTGAATCTGAAGTAGATCATCGGATTGATGAGCTTGACCTTGATGCGGAGCATTGCGGATTCACTTGGTATCCGACAGTATCGCGGGTGGAGTTGATGGTGCTGAGTCTGCGGCACTTGCACGGACACATCGGCCAGCTTTCGGAGATTTTGATAGCAAATGGGGTTGATACGGAGTGGCGCGGGACAACAAACATCAGTAATTGAAAGATCGTCTGACATTGAACTAAAGTAGTTTTGTTTTTTGGTGATAACTGAATGTAGGAGATTCACAATGTTCTTCGATCACACTGTAAACTGGGTTGAGCGATGTGGTGGAAGCGAAGGGCCTTGGGGCCAGTAGAGTGGAAATGCGGACATTGTGGCGGAAATCATTCGAACCTGCCCACAGACTTTGGTTGGAAGTTACCGGACGAAATTTGGGAGTTGGGCGAAGACGTTTGTCAGAGTTACTTGGAATGGTCAACAGATATTTGCCATCACGAAGGTAGGTGGTTTCTTCGGGGCGTTTTAGAATTGCCCTTTACGTTTGGAGAGGGTCGATGGGGGTGGGGTTGCTGGGCAGAGGTAGATGAGGTGGCGATCCAGAAGTTATGGAAGTTGGATAGTGGTAGTGGTGAGATTTTTGAACCTGAATGTGGGGTTTTGGCGTGCGAAGTACCTGGCTATCTTGGATCAAAGTGTTTGCCGCTTGAAGTTCATTTTGGTCGGGCTGATCTTAGTCCACTTCTCGTTTTAGATAGTACGTCGGATCATATGCTCGCATTTCACCAACGACATGGAATCGACGAGGCACAGTATCACGCGATTTTGGACTTAGTGAGCCCAAAATAGACAAATCGAATGATGCTCTTTTAACTTTGTTTGATAGTCCTGTACCGAATTGAAATCTTAAGACGAACGTGAAGGAAAAAACTTCGGGGACAAAAGAAATCCAAGTGGCGTTAAACTTGTGAGTGGTGGAGGATAGGGGACTCGAACCCCTGACCCCCTGCATGCAAGGCAGGTGCTCTCCCAACTGAGCTAATCCCCCACGTCGGTGGAGTTGAAATATACCCAACTCTTGGCTTTTTGTCGGGAATTGGACCGGGATTTTTTAGGTCTCTCGGGTTAAGTTGGGCTAGCTCAGAGAGCGGAGCGCGGCAATTAATGCGCGGATGAGCTCGCGGAGAGTCACCGTTTCGATAGTTGTCGAAGACGGTGGAATGGAGGGTAGTTGGGTGATTTTAGGCAAAACAAGACCGTGGACATCTAGGTGAGATTGGATTTGATGGCAGAACGATTGAACGGAGGTGCGTTGGTGCTGATGGAGGAGCTGACAGACTTTGGCGGAGGCGAACAGCGTGGAGCGGGCCGATGATCGGTAAGCCGTTTTGAGAGCACGAACTCCTTGTGTGCGAGCTGCTACGAGGTCACTTTGTTCCATGGCAAGAGCTAATTGAACGTGTGCAACGACTGATTCGAGGAGGGGGTATTGGCGAAGAACTGTTTGTGAGTCTAATTGGTGCAGGATCCTGGCGGCATTTTCGTACTTGCCTGCGATAACGAAGGATTGTGCAAGGTTGGCTTGAAGAGTTAGGCGATCGCGGGGATTGTCATTGAGGGCTTCGACAGCCTGGGTGAGGCTCGGAATAGCTTCTTGAGGTTGATTATTGAGAAGGTAGAAGGTGGCTTTTTGAGCTCGACACTCCCAGACATCTTGATCAGTGTGATGTAGCTCGGCAATTTCCGCTGCTTTGTCGATTGAAGCAAAAGCTTGGTCAATTCTTCCCGTTTGGAAATATGAGAACGAAAGGTGAAGGAGAGCGATTCGCTGGCGGGCGGGATCGGATTGTCGAGAAAGGAATTCCTCGGCAAGGGAAATGATTGCTTGATTGTCTTCGAGAAGGGCGAGAGCTGTGACAATGCGGACTTCGATGCGCTCGCGGATGGGCCCGGGGGCGGGATTCTGAGCGAGGGCTTGCCGAAGGAGGGGCAGACATTCGGCGGGATGAGCGATGAGTTCGGTGCGAAATGATGGTGATGACAGGAGTTGATGGGCAAGTTCTGGAGACTCTTGAGAAAGGCGGTGGAAGAGGGAAACGATGATCTTTTCTTGGCTTGAATTGTAAGGCGAGGTTTGAGCAGTGACGAGATTCAGGGAGTCGGCGGCTTCAAGTGTTTCTGGAGAGAAGTCTTCGTGCTGAGACTTCAGGGTTCGACGAGCCTGTTGAAAGGCGCGAAGTACTTCAGTGACTTGACCCAACTTCGCATTGGCGGTGAGGAATGCAATCCACGCATCGTCGTCGAACGGAAAATGTGCGATGATTGCTTCGGCGGATCGGGCAACGGTTTTGAAGTCTGACTGTTGGTTTGCCAGATTAACCAGTTGAGAGAGGTAGGTTGTTGCGGTGATAGCCCACCGGTCTTGGTGAGCTTGAACCCACGGCTCTTTTGACTGGGGAATCAGCGGGTGGGCAAGGCTCGAGATCAGGGGATTGAGGGCTTTGATCTCTTCTAACGGGTCGGGTTCAGATGTTGCAGCTTGAATATTTTCGAACAGGATTTGGAGGTCAGTCTTGAATTCGGGGGAGAGTGAAATGTGATGTTCTGATTCCGTGATGATGTGGGCTTTGCGAAGGCGTGAGAGAGTGACACGAGCCCGATTGTTTGCTTCCTTTGGTTCAATCTCGGGAAAGATGAGGTTAAGAATTTCGGAGCGACGTGTTGGTTTCGGGTGGTTCAGGGCAATGAGCAAGAGAATATTGTTTTTTGAAAATTGGGATGGGAGAATGAGTTGGCCGAGTAGGTGGATGACTTTGCCATCGCTCATGTCGTGAGGTTACCTTTAGGACGAGGCAGTTAATGATTGATGATTGCGGGCCACGGGGGGATTCCGTCGGTTGTGACTTTGACGGGACGGACGTCGCCGTTGGGTTCAAAGATGAGTCCGTCGATGCAGGTGACGCGGTTGTCGCGGGCGGTTGATCCGGCAGGGCGGCGGTGGTAGCAAATGACGTAATCGTTGGAGCGGGGGAGTTGGAGGACGGAGTGGTGACCTGCGCCCATTCCGATTTCCGGGTTGCCGTCGAGGATATGGGCTTTGCGTCGAAAGGGGCCGAGCGGGGAATCGCTGATTGCGTAGGCAACGCCGTAGGTTGAGTTTGTCCAGCCACCTTCTGACCACATGAAGTAGTACTTGCCGTCTTTTTTGAGCATGAATGGGCCTTCGACGTAGTTTTCGGGGGTGATTTCGATGAATTCGCCTTCGGTTTCGATCATGTTCTCTTTGAGCTTGACGACGTTGCAGTGTTTCCAGCCGCCATAGTAGAGATAGGCTTGGCCATCTGAATCGATGAAGGCATGGGCGTCGATGGGTTGGGCGCCGTTGATGTACTCTTTGATGAGGGGTTTGCCAAGGGCGTCTTGGAAGGGGCCGGTGGGGGATTTGCTGGTCGCGACGCCGATTCCGGCACCGTCGCCGGCGGAGAAGTACATGTAATAGGTGTTGTTGCGTTCGATGACAGAGGGGGCCCAGGCTGCGCGGTTGGTGGACCAGGGGATTTGGGCGAAGTTGAGGATGCGGGAGTGCTTTTTCCAGTTTGTAAGGTCGGTTGAGGTGAAGCAGTCGAAGAAGGTTTGGTCTTCGTAGGGTGCGGAGTAGGTGGGGTAGATGACGTATTGGTTTTGGAAGATGTGGATTTCTGGGTCGGCGTAGTTGCCGGGGAAGACGGGGTTTCCGGTAGTAGGGGTGGTCATGAGGGTGAGGAGGGCGGGGATCATTGCTTCTTTGGAGGAAGGTTCCAGGTGGTTGAAGGGCTGATCTCTCGGTAGTAGACCAAGATGTCGTGAAGAACAGTTGGTGCGGCTTCTTGATTTGGGTCGGTTAGCCATTTTTCGGGATCGACGCCCCATCCACACCAGCCCCGGTAGTAGGGGAGGGCGAGCCACTTTTTGGTGGCTTCGTCGGCGGTGCGGAAGTCTACGATAAATCGGTTGTGGGGGAGTCGAGCGAGGAATTCTCCAAGGTCACCAAGTTGGTTGCAGGAGAGATTGTGCGGAGTGAATGGGATTTGCTGGGCTTCTACGATTGGAGTTCCTTGTTTGAAAAGTCGCGCATGAAAGCTCCCTTTTGTCCATGCAAATCCGAGGGAGATGTAGTCGGAATTGATGAGTTTTTTGATTTCGCTCCCGATAGTTCGATAGCCCATGGCTGCGAATGCGGGCGGAATGTTGCTTGCGGTGTGCATATCGTGGGCCCAGAGGGCGGCTTTTTGGGAGCCAAGTTGTTCGACAAGATTTTGGGCCATGAACACATCTCGGCGGGCGAAGTACTCGGGGGGTAATTTTTGAAAATCTGGCTCTTGACCACCGAACTCAAATTCGTAGGCGAGGAACATTTGTTTGGCGGCTTTTATGGCGTAGAGGGCCTTGTCGAATCCTGGGTTCTTTTCGAGTTGTGCTTTTTTATCGTTAAGGGAGGCGGTGAGCTCATCGCATGCCTTGGTCAGTCGGGCGAATTCTTCTTTGGGCTGTGACTGAATGAAAGCGTAGATGGTTTTTTCATTTTCGTTGTGGGCGAGAAGCGCTTGGAATTCCTCTTCAGCTTTGAGGGCGATGGCGGGTTCGTAGGTCTTGAGGAAATCAACGGCGAATTTGATGTCGGCTTGGGCGTCTTGGCAGTCGATGCCGTAGATGCGGATCGGGTTTCCGGTGCGGAGGACGTGGGCGCGGAGCCAGAGGATGAGGTTAGCGAAGTCGTCGGTGCGCCAGATGGAAAAGATTCCGGAATTGACCATAAGGTCGGTGAGGTCGCCTTTACCTTCGTTGACGTAGGCGTCGAATTGGGCACCAGGCTCTCGATTGATTTCGAGCATGAGGACGGAGATTTTGCCTTGGCGGACTAGTTCCCGGATTGTGTGGGTTTTGAACAGTTGGGATTGATGGTCGCCGTGAGTAGGTTCTCCGAGGCCGATGACGCGGGCAGAATCGAGGGCGGAGACGATGGATTTGAGTTCTTCGGCGTTAGGGATATCGGCTTGGAAGGGGGTGGCGTTGGATTTGAGCCATTCGAGCGCGGGGTTTTCAAGTGCGGCTCGTGGGGCGGGGTCTCCGAATCCGAGTCGTTCTTGGTTGATGAGGAGAGTGAGGGCGAGTGTGGCGAGCATTGTGTCTGAGCGGAATTGTATCTGGTTATGTGGCGACTCTGCGATGAGAAACATTGTTAAACGTCATGAAATTTTATTTGTATTGAATACTCGTTAGATTTGATCTCTGGTACATAGTGACTATGGAAATTGAGCACCGTGACAAGAGCAATCCTTGGGAGTTGAAGACTCCGCCGGGCACAGGCGAGTACACGATGCATGTTGAAGGGGATCTTTTGGTTTGTCAGGTTGGTTCGACGAAGCTCACCTATTTGGTGCGGTGCATTGAGGATTCGGTGGCTTGGTTACGCGAGCAGGGTGATTGGGTGGAGCTTGGATCGGCGGATGAGCAGAAGGAGGCGAAGCCGGGGACTTTTGAGGCTTGGGGCCGGTCGGAGGAGAATCCGGTTGGGGGTTGGTATGGCCAGCGCAAGGGTTATCGAGGTCGTTTTGGGATGTATGTTCCGCCGTTGTTAGAGGCTCTGGGGTTGGTGGAGTTGGAGCACAACCCTCGGAATAATCGGGTTCGGGCGAAGTAACTTTGGGGCAGTTGCTGTTGAAAGACATTTTGGGATAAGAAAGACGAAGGTTTCCTGAACTTTCCGGTTAGTGGCGAAAGTTTTGGGAATCTCTCGCTCTGGATCCCCGCTTTCGCGGGGACGACGACTCGGGTCAGATGCTAGAGCCTGAATTGAGCCTTCAATTGAAGCTACAATTAAGGCGATGACACCCCGGTTGGCGAAGGCGATTGAGATAGCGGTTGAAGGGGGGCGAACGACGTTGGAGCATTTTCAGCGGGGGGTGGATGTGGTTCTCAAAGGGGATGAGTCACCGGTGACAGTGGCGGACAAGGGGGCGGAGGCGTTGATTCGGCGGAAGATTGCGGAGATGTTTCCGGGGGAGGAGATTTTGGGGGAAGAGGAGGGGCAGGCGGGAACGGGGGACACGCGGTGGGTGGTTGACCCGATTGACGGGACAAAGAGCTTTGTGAGCGGGGTTCCGCTCTATTCGACTCTGCTGGCTTATGAGGTGGAGGGGCGGCCGGTTTTGGGGGTGGTTTATTTTCCGGCGTTGGATGAAGTGTTTTATGCAGAGCGGGGGAGCGGGGCTTTTATGAACGGGCGGCAAATTGCGGTGCGTGAGGGAGGAGACTTGAACCGGTGCGTTGTGTGCAGTGGGAGCATGCAGTCGCTGAAGAAATATGGGCGGTTGGAGGGGATGATGGGTTTTAGTGAGCCGATGATGGCGCACCGGACTTGGGGGGATGCTTATGGTCATATGTTGGTGGCAAGTGGTCGGGTTCAGGCGATGGTTGACCCGGTGGTGAGCCGGTGGGATGTGAGTGCGGTGATCCCGATTGTAGAGGAGGCGGGGGGGATTGCGATGCGGTTTGATGGGGGAGATGTGCTGGATGGAAGTAGGCCGGATGGTGAGCTGGAGCTTTTGAGTTTGACGCCAGGGTTAAGGGATTTTGCGTTGGAGTGCTGGTCTTGAGAGTTTTGGGGGTTGATTTGGGTAAGAAGAGGATTGGAGTTGCAGTGATGGACACGGATGTGAGATTGCCCCGGGCTTTGCCGGTGATTTCGGCTTTGGCGGCTTTGGCTAGGGATGCTGACCAGGTGGTGGCTTTGGCGAAGAAAGAGAGTTGCGAGGGGGTTGTTTTGGGATTGCCTTTGTTGGATGGTGAGGAGACGCGGATGAGCGGAGTAATGCGTCGCTTTGGAGGGGAGGTGGAAGCGCGTGGTTTGCGGGTGTTTTTTGTGGATGAAAGTTTGACCAGCCATGCGGCGGATACGGCAATGTTTGAGGCGGGCTTGAAAGCGAGTGAGCGGAAGAAGCGGCTTGATAGTGAATCGGCGTGCGGGATTTTGGAGCGATTTGGAGAAGTTTATGACGCCAGCTAAGAAGGCATTGATTGGGTTTGTTTTGGGGGCGATTCTTGGTTTGGGCGGGCTGAATTGGTTTACCGGGGAAATGAAGCCGACGGCTCCGGGGGAGAAGAAGATGGTGCGGTGGGATGCGCTGACTTTTGATGCGGCAATTAAGCAATTGGAAAAGGAGGGGGTTGTTCGGAATGCTGATTTGTTCACCAAGGTGGCGAAGTTTGAGAAAAAGGCAGCGGCAGTGGGGGCGGGGACGTATGAATTCGCGCCGGGGATGACGAAGGAGGAGATTTACAAAGCACTGAAGACGCCGTTGCAACAAAATGTGCGGATTCCGGAAGGGTGGTGGATTAGCCGAGTGGCGGCCCGATTGGAGGAAAAGGATGTGTGTTCGGCCGAGGAATACATCGAGCTTGCGGGTCAACCGGAGGTGTTTGCGGAGTATGTGGATTTTGAATTGCCAAAGGAGAGTTTGGAGGGTTACTTGTATCCGGACACATATGACTTGCCGCCGATGCTTGGGGCGAAGGGAGTGATCACTCGGCAGTTGCGGGCTTTTGAATCGAAGGTGGTGAAGGAACTGGGGACGGAAGGATTGAAGCGGGCGGTAGTGGTTGCTTCGATGGTGGAACTTGAGGCAGCGTTGGACGAGGAGCGTCCGAGAGTGGCGGGGGTGATTGAGAATCGGCTGAAACGGGGAATGCGTTTGGAACTCGATGCGACGGTACTTTATGCGTTGGGGGAGTGGAAGGAGTTGGGGCCGGGGGTGGTGCGGACGGTGGAATCGCCCTACAATACATACTTGAATGCGGGTTTGCCTCCGGGTCCGATTGGTTCACCTGGGGCGAAGAGCATTGAGGCGGCAATGAATCCGGAATCACACAATTACTTGTTCTATGTGGCGCGTCCTGATCGGAGTCATTATTTTACGACGACTTATGCTCAGCACAGGGCGATGATCAACCAGGCACGCGGGGAGTGGAAGAAGGTTCGGGAAGGTGGTCAGTGAGAGGATTTAAGGAGGGGGTTTTTGACAAGGATCGGGTGCCGAAGCAGTTTCAGCGTTGGTCTCCGGTCGAAGCGTTGGGGGGGCTTGAAGATGTTGATTTGGAGGGGCTTTGGGAATCGGGGAAGCGGCTGATTTTGCTCGATGTGGACAATACACTGTTGCCGTGGCGGAGCGAGGACATTCCGCAGCATACGATTGATTGGCTGGCCCGGGCACGGGGATTAGGGTTTGACCTTTGTATTTTGAGTAACACGAGGAATCCAGAGCGATTGGGTCGGCTGAGCGAGAAGCTGGGGGTGGAGTTTATCCGTGACAAATTTAAGCCCAATCCGAAAATGTACTACTTGGCCCTGGGGAAGTTTGGGGTGAAGGACGAAGAGGCGGTAATGATTGGGGATCAGTTGCTGACGGATATTTGGGGGGCTAATCGAGCGGGAATTGACGCGCTTTGGGTGAAGCCGATGGGAGGGAAAGAGTTTGTCGGGACGAAGTATTTTTCTCGGAATATTGAGCGAGTGATAGGGAAGATTTTGCACAATTATTTCCAGGCGGATGGGGTGGATGTGGCGGTGAAGCCAGGATTTTTCCGGCATGAGACAGTTCGCCAATTGGTGAAATTCGGGTTGGTTGGTGGAGTTGCTACGGCGGTTGATTTTGGGATTCACTACTTTTTGATGTTTAAGGCGGGAGGGGGAGATGGTACTTTGAAGGCAGAAGTTGGCAAGTGGGTTATTTCAACCTTTAGGTTAGATTGGCCGATGGATTATGGTCATTTGCAGGATGCGGCTTATGCGCCTTTGAAAGTGCCAGCAGTTTTGGTGGCGATTATGATTTCGTATTTGTTGAACCGACTTTATACTTTCCGGACGACGCATGAGAAGGTGACCATGAAACAGGTGTTCCAGTTCTATGCGGTGGCATTGGTGGGGATGGTTATTGCGGTTTCGGTCGGCGCGGTTGGTCAGCGGTTGGCGGATGCAAGCCCAATGATGGAGTGGGCGGCGGGGAGTATTTTGGGGATGGTGGCGGGGTTCTTTTGGAACTTCACGGGTCAGAAACTGTGGACGTTTCGGAAGAAATGAGTTGCTTTGAGTGGCGCGATGCGCCGGAAGGTGATTTTGCGGTTTTGGGTGACCCGGTGAGCCATTCTTTGTCACCGAAAATGCACGGGGCAGCTTATGCTGAATTGGGTTTGGAATTGCGGTATTTGGCGATTCGGGTTGAACTCAGTGAGTTTGATCAAGCACTTGACCATTTGGTTGCTTTGGGGTATCAGGGTGTTAATGTTACGGTACCTCTCAAGGAAGTTGCCTTTGAGTGGTGTGAAAGTTTGGAAGACGGGGCTTGGCGATATGGAGCGGTCAACACCATTCGGTTAGGGGATCGGGCGGGGATGAATACGGATGTTCCGGGCTTTTTGAGTGTTTTACGGGCGCATTCGGTGGAGCCGGGGAGTCGGGTTTTGGTCTTAGGGGCGGGGGGATCTGCTCGGGCATTGATTCGCGGACTTTTGGACGAGGGTTATGCGGTGCGTGGTTGGAATCGAACTCGGGCGAAATTGGACGCGGTTGTTGAAGGATTAGATATTGAGGTTTTAGATGGCATTGATGTTCGGGATTGTGAGGCAGTGGTGAATGCGACTTCAGCGAGTTTAGGTGGATTTGACCTTCCGGTTGAATGGAGTCAAGCGTCGGACGGCTGCTTGGCTTTTGATTTGGCGTATGGCAAGGAGCTGTCACCTTTTTTGCGGGGGGCATCTGGGCGCGGGCTTCCGGTGACGGATGGTTTGCCGATGCTGGTTGAGCAGGGTGCTTTGGCATTTGAATGGTGGTTGGGGAGACCGGCGCCGCGAACGGCTATGCTTAGGAGCGTAGGGTTATGACGATTGTTGAACCGACTCCGGAAATGATTGCCCATGCGGGCGACCTCTTGATTGATGGGGGGGTGGTCGTTATTCCAACGGAAACCGTTTATGGACTGGCGTGTAACGCGATGGATGAGGATGCGGTGCGGCGGGTTTTCGAGATTAAGGGTCGGCCGGCGGAGAATCCACTTATTGTTCACCTTTCGGAAGCGGAGCAGATGGAAGATGTCGCGGTTGACATTCCGGATTTGGCGTGGAAGCTTGCGGCGCGATATTGGCCTGGACCGCTGACAATGGTGCTTCGGCGAGGCCCTGAGGTTCCGAAGGTGACGACAGGAGGCTTGGAGACGGTTGCGGTTCGGGTTCCAGCCCATGTGGTGGCGCGAGAAATCATTGAGGCAGCGGGTTGCCCAATTGCGGCTCCGAGTGCGAATGTCTTTATGGGTTTGAGTCCGACCAATGCGTATGATTTGGATCCAGAGATATTAGTCGATGTCGATTTGGTTGTGGACGGAGGGCCATGCGAGTATGGGCTGGAGAGCACAGTGATTGATTTGACAGCAGAAACGCCGCGGATCTTACGTCCGGGGGCGGTGAGCCGGGGTGAGATTCAGAGTTTGATTGGGCGTCCTTTGGGACATATGCCTCCGGAAGAGGTTCGGAAATCTCCCGGGATGTACCGGAGACATTACGCGCCGAGTTCTCCGGTTCGGTTGATTGATCGCGTTTTGCAAGCGGATGAGGTGGGTTTGACTTTTGGGGCAGCGCAAAGTGAGTTGCAGGTAAAGATGCCGAAAGATGCGCGAGCGTACGGTGCCGTTTTGTATTCGGCTTTGAAGCAGTTGGATTTGCGGAAGCCAAAGGCGATTTTGGTTGAGGAGCCTCCGGAAGGGGCGGAGTGGGAAGCGGTTTGGGATCGGTTACGGAAGGCGAGTGCTAACTTACTTTAGTAAGTTTAATTGCCGCAGCTTGAACGGACAAACATGAGTGGGCGTTGGACTTTTTCGAGGAGTGCCCCGAACGTTTTATTTGATTCGGAGTTTGCGAATTTGTCGGCGGGGATTGCGACGACGACTTGTTCGGCGTTGATTTCCTCGGCAATTTCCGCCACGAGGGAAGGGATGTCGCGGGTTCGTTCGAGTCTGAGTTCGGTGAGGTTCTGTCCGTCTTCGAAGGCAGCGCGGACTTTTTCGCCGTAAGCAGACATTCGCGCTTCTTCTTCGGGGACGGGAGCGTGGAGGGGAAGTTCTCTGGGTACGAGGACGGGGAGAAGGAAAACAATGTGGGCAGGAGCGGTGCTGACAAGTTGATCGAGTTGGTTGAGGAAGTGATCGTGGCATTCGTTGGGGCAGATCACGGCCAGGATATGTCTTGATCGAACGCTTTCTTTGAATTTGCGCTTTTTGTCTTCGTAGGCGGCATCGAGGAGGTCGAGTGATTTTCGGGCTTCGTCGATGGTTGGGGCGGTTGCGAGTTGAGATTTGACGCTCGGGGTTGCTTTGAGGACATCTTGGACGTGCTGGGGGATGTTTGCAAATATGATTCGCGCGTTATCGTGAGAGAGGACAAAGTCGTTGGCGAGTTCGAATGTATGGGCACCTTCTTCGCTGATTTCGGTGATTTGACCACAGTCGACAATGACTCCGGAAGGATGGCGATTGAGAGTGAGGCTAATTGCGGTCTGGACGGAATCCCAGAATGGTTGTTTTAGGGTTCCGGAGAGGCTGATGACGTCTTCGCTTGATTCAACGATCATTTTGGTTCTTCAATAAAGTATCGGACATTTGTTATGACGACATTTTTTCTTTTTGCGAGTGCTAGTTTAAGCTGTATGGCGGCATTATTGTGCAGAAGGGCCTGGTACCAGTGATTGGGGACGGCTTCTGGGACGATGACGGTGACCATTCTCTTCTTGTTTTTTGCAAGCAGTTCGTCAATATATTCGGTGGTTGGTTGAACGATGGATCGGTATGGGGAGTCGAGGATGATGAGGGGCATTTCGACACCGAATTTGATCCATTCCTCCTTGAGTTTTTCGGCAGATTTCTGATTCAGTGAGACGTGAAGGGCTCGGACATCTGGGCTTGATGCTTGGGCGTATTTGATTGCTTGGAGGATCCCTTTGTGGAGTCGGGGGACAAGGAGGAGAGTTGTTGCAGTAAGTTCGGGGAGGGTGTCTTCGTTGGTGACAGATAGTTTGGTTGCGAGTTTTTTGTAATACCGACTGATCAAGGTGAAGATTGCCATGATCACGCCCATCGCTATAACAACGATCCAAATCTTTTCTTCCCATTTAGTAACGACAAGAATTCCGGATACGATAAAAGTGACAAGGCAACCGAACGCCGAGATATAGGATTTGTAGGCAAGCTTGCGAGCAGCGACGATTCTTTCTTGCGGAGTGTGCACGGGATTTTCTTCATTTGCCTCGAGGTCTTTTCGTTTGAGGACCATCCATCTCCGTTTCCGGAAGTAAACAAACATCCCTGCTTGACTCAGGGTGAAGGCGATAAAGACTCCAAGGGCGTAGAGCGGGATGAGGGAGTGCGTGTCGGCGTTGAATTTGATGATGAGGGCGATGCTGACGATTGAGAGGAGGATAATGCCGTTTTGAAAGACGAGTCGGTCGCCAATAGATGCAAGTTGCCGGGGGAGGAATCCATCTCGCGCAATAAAGCTGGCTAGTCTTGGGAAATCTGCATAGGCAGTGTTGGCGGCGAGGAAAAGAATTCCTGCAGTCATGATCATGATGGCCCATGTCATCGGCCCGTTCCCAAATTGATTAATGGATATTTGGGCGAGAACAGTTTTGTAGCCTTCTGTTCCGCTGTGCATCGGGACAATTCCGGAATGATGTGCGACCCAGCTGATTCCGATGAACATGACACCCAAGAGGACGACCATTGCCACGAGGGCTTGTGATGCATGTCTTGCTTCTGGAGGTTTGAAGGCTTTGACCCCGTTGGCGATAGCTTCTGTCCCCGTGAGAGCGGTACATGAGGCAGCGAATGCTCTCAGAACTAAAAATAGTCCCATTTGATGAAGGGGGTCACCGTCATGAGGTGGCAGATTGGGGGTGACTTGCGGTGAATTAACTCCAGTGACGATGGCGTTCCCTATGAGGATGAGGATGAGAATAATGAAGCCGTATGTGGGAATGGCAAACACGATTCCGGATTCCTTTGCTCCACGTAAGTTCATAAAGCAAAGAATCCCTACGGCTGCGCATGCTATGTGTATGGCGTAGGGTTGGGCTTGTGGCGCAAGTGATATAACGGCTTGGACTCCAGACGAGATTGAGACTGCGACGGTGAGGACGTAGTCAATGAGGAGTGCTGCTCCGGCGAACTGTCCAGCTCCTGATCCCAGGTTATCAGTACTTACGACGTACGTTCCACCGTTATCCGGGTAGGCATGCACGGTTTGGTAATAACTGAAGGCAACGATTGCGAGGAGAACTGCGAGAGCGATTGCGATGGGCGGCAGTTGGTTATATGCGACGAGGCTGCCAGCCAAGATGAGAACGAGGAGGACTTCCTCTGTCGCGTATGCAACACTTGACAATGCATCAGAGGCAAAAACAGCCAGCCCGAATGGGACATTGAGTCGCTCGTGATGAGCTAATCTCTCGTGGATTGGTTTACCAAAGATGACGTGTTTGAGTGAACGTTTTTGCATTTTGAACCATTCCAGTGAAGGTTCAAAGTGAGAGTATATAGAGAATTACAAGGGTTGAATCTGGAAGTTTTGGTCCAGAATGATCCATCGGTCAAATTTCGATTTCTTGAGTTCTTTTAGCGGGTTTATTGAACAAAGCCGGGTGGCAATTTCGGGACTGAAGTCTTGGGCGAGGTTACGGAAGCAGTCGAGGAGAGATGCGCATGAGCCGGCGAGAGAGTTGATGCTTGTTAGACGGACGTCTGATTTGCCTTTGGTGACCAGATGGCCCCACATGGTAAATTGATCTCCGGGAGCTTTTCCTTTGGCGAGGGTGCAATCAGAGACGGCAATGACCTTGTCGGCAGGTTTAATTTTTAGGAGAATTTCGGCGGCGGGTTTTGAGACGTGGTGTCGGTCGTAGATGAGTTCGGCGTGGATTTGATCGAGATTGAGAACCGCGCCCAGTGTTCCGGGTTCGCGGTGGTGGAGGGGGCGCATCGCGTTATATGTATGGGTTGCGTGGGTGAGCCCGGCTTGGACTGCAGATTGAATTTCGGCGTAAGTGGCGTTGGTGTGTCCGGCGGATACGATTACGCCTTGCTCTTTGAGCTTCTTTATGAGGGGAAGGGCGTTGGGTTGTTCCGGGGCAAGGGTGATGAGGCGAAGCCGGGGGTCGTTGAGGATTTCATTCCAGGGCGATGGCTCTCCGGGGATTGGGATGATGGCCTCGGGAGGTTGGGCACCGGGGTATTCGGGGGAGATGAAGGGTCCTTCGAGGTGGAATCCCCAGATAAGGGAATGATTTGGGAGATTATTTATCGCGGTTTGAATCGTTGATGCGTCGTAGGTGATAGTTGTTGGGAGAAATCCAGCATAGCCTTCTGCCCTCAGGAGCTCAGCAAGTTGAATGAGATCATCTGAGGTTGCGGACATGAAGTCAATGCCGAAGGCACCGTGTATGTGAAGGTCAACGAAGCCGGGAATGCAATATGAATCTGGCTCTCGGTTGGTTGGAGCAAATTTGGGTTGACCATTTTCCAGGGTGACTTCATAGGCATCCCACCCTTGGGGACCGGGGGCTTGGGCGATGATGGTCATTTATGTGCGAGCATATCCTCCGGCGTGTTTGATGACATGTCCATCAAGTTCGAGCATTGTGAGTTCGGCAAGAAGTTCTTGGGTGGTTAGTCCGGTTTCGGCAGAGATTGATTCGAGAGGTATGGCTTCGGAGCCTAGCATGTGAAGGATGAGGGCTTGAGTTTCGGGGAGTTCGTTATTCGTTTGATTTGTGAGATCAAATTGGATGTTGAGGTCGGCGAGAATCTGATCGGGATGATCGACGAGGGTTGCTCCGTCTCGGATGAGCTGATGGGAGCCTCGGTAGTTGTCGAGGCTTATGCTTCCGGGGACGACGTAGAGGGGTCGGTTGAGATTTGCGGCGTGAGTGGCAGTGTTGAGAGAGCCGCTTGGGAGAGGGGCTTCTATGACGAGGAGTACGTCAACTAGGGCAGCGAGGATTGCGTTTCGAGCGAGGAGTGAATCTCGGGATGTGGGGGTTCCGATGGCGTAGGGGCTGATCAGACAGCCGTTCTCAGTCATTCTTTGGAAGTGCTCGGCGTGGCGTGGAGGTTGGGCTTTGTCGAGTCCGCAGGGGAGGACGCAAACGGTGGGTTTGTTGACGTTGAGGGCTCCGAGGTGGGCGGCGATGTCGATTCCGAACGCTCCACCGGAGACGATTGTGCATCCGGCGAGAGCGAGATGCTCGGCAAATTTTTGTGCGATCGCTTTACCTTGGGTAGTTGCACGGCGGGTTCCGACGATTCCGACTTTGGGGTTGTGGAGGGGTTCGACCTGGCCTTTTGCAAAGAGAAGGCGTGGTTGATTTGGTACTCGTTGGAGGGACTCTGGATAGTCTTTGGGATGAAGAATAGTGACACCATCGGAGAATGCTTTGGTGATTGTGTCGGCTTTAGTTGAAGTGATCCGGTGGCGTTCGGCGTCGGTGAGCTTGGGCCAGGAGAGAAAGAGATCGGTGGGGTCCAAATCAGTTGGCCGAAGAGTTTGGAGAAACTCTTCGGCCTTATTTGGGTTGAGCGATGCGGCAGTAAAGACTTGCCAAAAACGCTCGGGGTACATAGTTTGGTTTAAGAGCCGTCGCCGCCGCGACCGCCAGCACCACCAGATCCGCCTTGATTATTGTTTGTAGTACCGGTCGGAGGGCTACCAAGAGGGGGCAGAGAGTTGTCGATCACGATGCTGAAATCCTTCTTGATTTGGTTCCCGAGCCAGTCGGAAGCAGTGACGCTAATCGTTGCTCGACCGTTGGCAATTTGTGGATTGGCACCGCGAGTGATGACGAGGACGCTAAGGAAACCATCATTCGTGAGACGGTGTACGTATTCTTTGCTGTTGACCGTAACTTTGACGCTGTCGGGATTGATTCCAATGCCAAGGTCTTCGAGTTTGAAGATCATTTCCATCGGAGCCTTTCCGGCGATTTCGTTGCCAGCGAAGGGCCAGAGCATTTCAACGTTGGGTGGGGTGAGGTCTACTCCGAGGTCTCGGTCGAACATGAGGAGGCTTGCATCTCGGGTGAGTACAAAGAGAGAGTTCCCGCTCAAGGCGGCGAATCCAGCAACTAGGGTGTAATTGCGGGTTTGAGTTTGGGTTTGCGCCTGAGCACCCCCACCCCCTGGGCCAGCATCTCCACCTATTCCTCCGGTATTTCCGCCATCCCCACCAATTCCCCCAGGGCCACCGGCTGCTGCGGCCGACTGAGCGACTTGTCGGACGATCGGTGAAATAACGTAGCTCCAAACAGAAGTTCCGGATTTGGGATCAATCAAATTGATGGCACCATTTGCGGTTGGAACTTGCACCATGTTGCCGACAAAACTGGGTGATCCGGCAGGAACTCCAACGGTCGTTGGTTTACCGAACATTGGTCGACCGTTCGTGTTGAGAAGATAAAGCTCTCCATTGGCGGTCAAGGTTGCGATTCCTGAATCGGATGCGGCGGGTTTACCGATCAGATCTCGGCCAAGGTTTTCTTGCCAAATGGCGGAGCCAGAACTGGCACGAACGCAGATCACGAAGTTTGAGGAATTAACGTAGATGCGGTCGTTGAAAATGGTGAAGTTGCCAGTCGGTTTAAGAGATCGGAAGTCAACATCCCATTTTGCTCGAGCGCTGCTGGTGTCGAAGGAGACCATTCGCCCTCTTGCGGTTGTGTAGATGACTTGGTCGCCGAAGGCCGCGATGTCGTCGTGAATGACGGCGGGGCTGGTAAATGGCGCACCCGCTGGAGCACCAGTGGCACTGTCAACGAAGACGAGATTCTGTTTGTTTGTTACGAATCCAACGGTATTACCAGAGACGACGGCGTTGCTGGTAATTGGTGCATCAGCGACATACTGCCATTTGAGTTGACCGGTGTTGGCGTCGATGGCGTAGAGGCCCTTTTCATCTCCCGCGGCGTAAACCGTGTTTCCGGACAGGGTGCATCCGTTGGAAAAACTTCCAGCGATTGGTTCACCTGACGGATAGCGCCAATTGAGATTTCCGGTTGCCTTATTGAGGCTGTAAACCCGGCCACCTACAGCGACGATAACATTATCGCCAATGAATTGCGGAGTTCCGCTGGGGGATGCTTTTGCGGATTCGGCCCATCGCCAAGCGAGGGGGGTTGGGCCAGTGATATCGGCCATGGCGTTGGCGGTGATTGCCGCAAGGGCAATTCCGGGGAGGGCTCTCAGAATCAATCGCATCATCCAGTTTCCTTTGAGGGCGGTCAGTTGGCTGACCCGTTCCGTCAGTATAGCGGTACAGGGCGCACAAATTCCACGCTTTTCGGTTCAGTTTAAGGGACGTACAGAATGGCGTTAAGGTCACGAGAAAATTACGAATCGGGATATGATGGGGCTGTGCGGCTGGTGTTGTGTTATCACAAGGTGGGGTCGGAATCGGTTGAAGGTCGGTGGATCAATGTTGCTCCGGATACCTTGCGGAAACATATTTCGTTTTTTTTACGCCGGGGGTATGGGGTTTTGCCGGCTTCCGAAATTGGGGGGACGGGGGTTGATCGGGCAATTGCGGTGACGTTTGATGATGGTTTTGTGAGCATGTTGGAGAATGGGCTCCCCGTGCTTGAGGAGTTGAAAGTGCCGGCGACAATCTATGCGGTGAGTGAATGTGTTGGGGGTGGGGCGAATTGGGAGGGCAACAGCGGAGAGCCGCTGGCGGATTGGAGCGCACTGAGAAATGCGCAGCAAATGGGTATGGAGATTGGGAATCATACGGCGACGCATATGAGTTTTTTGAATCTTGATCAGGCGGGGCAAGTTGACGAAATTTCTCGGTGTCATAAACGGCTTGTTGACGAGGGGCTCGAACCCAAGACTTTTTGCTTGCCCTATGGTCATTACACGAGTTTTTCATCAAAGGCAATTGCAGAGGCGGGATACGAGACTGGATTTACGGTTGAGAAAAGATGGGTGAGTGACCGGGACGATCGGCGGTTGTTACCAAGGTTTGCTATGAGCTACGGCGATGCTGTTCCGGGCCTTTTGTACAAGTTGTTTATTCGTCCTCGGATTCAAGGTCAGCACTGATCGGGTCCTTGGTTGTAGTTTTGAGATAGGAGTGGTAATATCTGTCCCTCTGACCGGGCCCATAGCTCAGCTGGTTAGAGCGCACCCCTGATAAGGGTGAGGTCGCTGGTTCGAGTCCAGCTGGGCCCACCAACTAAGTTTGGTTGCAATAAGTGTTTGTGACCCCTTGCGCGAGAATCTCAACGGATCAGAAAGAGAGATGGGCTTGCGCCGACCCGGTTCCGACCATTGCCTCGGTGAACCGAAGTTGACCAAGACCGGCAATCGTGCGTTTGCTTGTGCTGCGAATGCAACCCTTGAGACAATCGAAAAATGAACGAAACAGTAAGCAGTGGCTTTGTGGCGCTTGGCGTCCACAAGAATTTGGCGTGGCGCCTTGAGCAGCATGGGATAATTATTCCGACACCGATCCAGGCGGGATCCATCCCGGTGGCATTGGGTGGACAAGACGTTATTGGGTTAGCGCAAACCGGGACAGGCAAGACATTGGCATTTGGAATTCCGATGTCATTGAGTTTGGGCCGGGGCAAAGTGGGATTGGTTTTGGCTCCGACACGTGAGCTTGCTCAACAGATTTGTGAAAGTTTGGCGATTTTAGATATGCAAACCGTATTGGTTGTTGGTGGTTCACCGATGGGACGACAAGTCCGCGAATTGCGGATGCCTCATGACGTTGTGGTTGCGACGCCCGGACGCTTGATGGATCACATGCGCCAAAAGACGTACCGTTTGAACCGTGTTCAGATTGTCGTTTTGGACGAGGCAGACCGGATGCTGGACATGGGATTTGCACCGGATATTGAGCAAATTTTGGCGGCAAGTCCGGATGAGCGGCAGACGATGCTCTTTTCGGCAACGATGCCTGGAGAGATTGATGATTTGTCGGGCAAGTATTTGCGGTCACCGGAGCGGATTGAAGTTGCACCCCAGGGTTCTGCAAGCGAACTTGTTGACCAGGAATTGGTTTATTTGCGGCACGAAGCGAAGTTTGAGGCTTTGAACGACGCTTTAAGCAAGGCCGAGGGAACAGTTCTAGTGTTCACCCGGACACGACACGGGGCACGAAAATTGGCTCTTGGATTGCGCGAGTGGGGACACACGGCAGCAGAAATCCATGCTGATCGGACTTTGGCCCAGCGCCGCGAGGCCCTTGGCGGATTCAAGAATGGTCGCTATCGAATTCTTGTAGCCACAGATATTGCTGCGCGTGGAATTGATGTTAAGGACATCTCCTTGGTTGTGAACTACGACGTTCCGGAGCACGCAGAAGACTATGTTCACAGGATCGGTCGAACTGGTCGCGCAGGAGCAAAAGGGCGTTCAGTGACTTTGGCACTGACTAACCAAAAGCGCTTGATTCGAAACATTGAGCGAGTGATGGGAGATCGGATTAAGGAAGTGAGAGAGGTTCTGGCCGACTTGGAACCGCATTCTGTTTTCCATCGTGAGCGACCGATAGTTGACGAGCGAGAAATGGATCGTCCGGCTCGGCAGGAACGTGAGGATCGTCCTTCGCGGCAAGAGCGAGATGAGCGGCACGAACGCGGTCGCTTTGAGCGACCGGAGCGACCAAGTTCGCGGAATCGAGATGACCGACCGGCACCGCAGAGTCGGGAGCGATTTGACCGAAATGAACGGGCGATGAGGGAAGATTCTCGACCAGAACGTTTTGAGCGCTACGACCGACCGGTACAGTTTGACCGCTCTGAGCGTAATGATCGTCCGCAACGATTTGAGCGAGACACTCGACCGGAGCGCGGACAATGGAGCAATCGAGAGCGCAATTCTCGTGGCAATGAGAACCGGGGATCTGATTCGCGAGGATTTCAGGATCGAGGATTTGATGATCGTGGTCGTGATGATCGGCGCAACGATCATCCCGCTTGGGATCAATTTGACCGATCTCAGCGCGATGATCGGGGCGGTTACTCTGATAACCGTCGGCGGGATGAGCGACCGGATTACAGCCGTGGTCCGGGCGAGGTTCGGCGAAAGGTCACCCAAGGGAAAAATGGTCGGAAGTTTGTGACAGAGCGACCTGAAAAGCGCAAGACTTGGAACAAGGGTCCGGTTGATAAGGTTCGGCGTCAGAAAGGTGATGTCCTTTCTCCGAACGAGCGGTCAGGCGGTGCGCGTGATCTCTTGATTCCTGAATCGGGCGCTGAGGGCGTAAAGAAGGGTCATCGCAAGGGCGGTTTTGAAGCTTCGGCTCCGCCAAAGAAAGCTCGACACCGTGATGGTGGCAAGAAGGGTGGAAAGCCGGCTTGGGTCGGCAAGGCCGTCAAAGTAAAACGCAAGAAGAAGTAAGTTTAAGCTCAAAAACCTAAATAAATGCCGTGCCCGATTACAGATCGGGCACGGCTTTTTTTTAGTGTCATTGGGGTGATGCGTCATTGACGAGCGAGCAAAATTGCTTCTATTGATTTTGAGATTCGAGGGCTTCGATTTTTGCTCTCAACCGGCTTTTCGCGTCTTCCGGCACGGGGTCGGAAGATTTCGTTTCTTTAAGGATGTCAAGGGTCACTTTGAGACGGGAGAGAAAGTTCCCGCATCCTTGACATTGCGCGGCATGAGCCACGGTGTAGAACTTCTTGATTCCAGTGAGTTTTCCGGTTGCGAGTTCTTGGAGGAGGAGCTCCATGTTCTTGCACGGAGGTTGTTCGGCGTTTTTGTGGAATTTCATTGTTTTTCTCGGTTAATTGGCGGCGATGGCAATCAGTTTTGATCGGAGGATCTTTCGTCCCCGGAACAAACGGGATCGGAGGGTTGCGGGGGGTATTTCGAGGATCATTGCGACTTCGGCGTAGTCGAGTTCTTCAACGTCGCATAGGATGATTGCTTCTCGATACTCTTCGCTGACTCGGTCAAGGGCTTCGAGGATTAGGTCGGCTTCAAGTTTTTTGTCAACGGCATGCCAAAAATTGTCTTCGACTGGTTCGTTTGAATCATCAAGCGGGGCTTCATTTCTGGTTTTCGTCTTTCGAACTTGCTGAAAGAACTGGTTGCGCAAGATCTTGATGAGCCAGCTTTTGGGGAATTTGCCGTCGAAACTTGACCAGGCTCGGAATGCAATTTCGATCGTTTCGCTGACGAGGTCTTCGGCTTTGGTGGCGTTTCCGGTGAGCCGATTTGCCACGCGGTACAAGAGATCCAAGTTTTGTTCAAGCACTTCACCTGGTGAGTTCTGCTTTTGGCTTGGGGAGATTTGCATGGCAGTTCCGTTTTGAGATTTTGGCTCCTTCCTCAAGCGGAAGGAGCCAATGTTTGATCAGTTCGCTTTGACCGCCTTGGCGAAAGTGGCTTCACCGAGGTTGACTTCTGCGAATGAACACCAGATTTGGACTTTCTTGATGCTTTTGATGTGGCTGGGAACGATGATGTCTCGATTTTGCTTGTCGCCGGCGATTGTGAGGCGTTGAAGGAGATAGACCGTGCCTTTTTCGTCAACGATTTGCCAGTGGGGTGCTGGGGAGTTGGGAACGGTGAAATCATCGCTCCACTTGATGTGCGTCTTACCATCTTTGACATAGGTGCTGACGGAGCCTTTGTTGACTTCGATGCCTTTGAACTGGCTGCTTTTTTGCATCATCATGTCTTGACTCATCGATGTTATGGCCATGTTTTCGTGGTTATGGGTTGGGGCAACGTTGGCACCGGAGATTGCTACGGTGTTGACGAATGCGGCGAGGACGATCATGTTTCGGAGTGTGTTGTTCATTGTTTTTTCCTTTATTTGTTTGTGATTGGGTTGTTTGCCTGAGGCATAGTGGGGCCAAATCGCGGATTTTGGTGTCGTTTGAGTTGGCCCGGAGTGACTAGATGATCTGGCCAGTGAAGTTGAGCGATTTGTTTCGCTCTTGATCGCTGCGCAAGTTGACGTAGCTCACAATTTTCTGCGTCTTGGAATCGACGATGGCAATGGAGCGGTAAAGCCAGAGATCAAGGCTCTTGCTTGCAGTAAATCGTTTCTTATTTTTGACCAAAGTACCGATTTTTTCGAACGGCGTGCTGGTAGGAAAATCACCGACTTTGAGGGACTCCTTTTTGACCAATCGGATTTGGTATGAGCCAGAACCGATTTTTGTGAAATTGGTTTCGACGAAGCGCTTGTTGTTTTCTTCGATAATGGATGCACTTCCGGCGAATGCCCTTTCACCTTCCACTTTTCCGCTGGTCACGGTGATGGGTGCGCCGAGCCCAATGAGTTGGAATTGGAAACTCTGATTGTTGGACGTGACCTTGGGGGATTCGGCTTGAAGGGTTGCACCGCCAAATCCGACGGAGAACCGTTCACACCAGACTGAGACCGATTGATATTCGTCCAGGTTTGTTCCAGCTGGGATTTCGTAATTTTGTGTGCCAATGTTGCCTTTGATGGGACCGAGTTCGATTCGGTCTGGGCTTTTTCCGTTGTTCGAGTCCGTTCCTTTGAGGAGGAGAATTCGGACGTCCGGTCCATTTGATGTGTGGAAATCGGTGAGTTGTAGGTAAGACTTGGTGCCGACGCGGACGTATTGGGCTTCGCCTTTTGTTTCATGGGCGTAGGATTGAAATTGTCCAGTTGCCAGAATTTCAGTTGCTGATTGAGAATTGGTCGGGAGCTTTTCGTTGACTGTTTGGTTGACAAAAAGCAATTCGGGTCGGAACAATGCCCATCCGATGACGGTGACCGGGATGGCGATGGCTGTTGCGAGGATCAGTTTTTTCTTTTCCATGTTACGGGAAGGAGTGAGAGGATTCTCCCGTTGCAGGAATTTTTGATAATGGACTATATGGGGTGATTTAGGTTCAAAAACGGGATAGGACTATCGAAGAAGATAGACCATTGTTGCGAAGTGGCATCCGGCTCCGCCGAGGACAAAGAGGTGCCAGAGTTCGTGGGAGGAGAATTTTCCGGGCCAGAGTTTGGGACGCTTTGTGCCATAGACAAGTGCACCAACCGTGTAGCACAGTCCACCAGCAACGAGCCAAGCGATTGCAGCGGGGGGAACCACCTGGAATAGGGTGCCGATGACGGCAACAAGCATCCAGCCCATGGTGAGGTAGAGAGTGAGACGTAGCCAAGTTGGAGTTTTGTCGCGGGTGGCGGAGACGAGGATTCCGACGAGAGCGAGGCTCCATTGAAGCCCAAGGACAATCCACTTTTGAGGAGTTGGCAAGGCGAGAAGACAGATGGGGGTGTACGACCCGGCGATCATGACATAGATCGCGCTGTGATCCATCCGCTGAAGCCATTGGTAGTCGAGTTTGAGCCAGTGATACAGACTGGAACTGGTGAACATAAAAATTGCGGCGAGTCCGAACACGATGAACGAGAATACGGCGATGGGAGAGGGGAGGGAGCCGATGACAAGCACGATGGTGCCGATTGCGATGAGAATTGCACCGACAAGATGGGAGATGGCGTTGAAGGGTTCGCGGATTTTTGCCAAGCGGCTTCAATTTTACTACTTTGGTGTAGTAACCGTCTGAGGTTCCGAACAGTAACGATACATCTTGGTCGTGAAATTGTATAGAATCATATTTATGAAGAGTGGGATTTGGCGATTGCTGTTGCTGATCTTGATGGTGATGTCAGTTTGTCTGAGCTTTGCCCAAGTGACGAAGATGAATGTTGAGGTTACTTCGGGTAATCGTGGGTGTTCGGATAAGAACCGCGTGGTCTTCGAGTTCCTCGGCGGGCGAGATGGAAATACTGTTCTCGCCAGCGGAGTCGTTGACCCGCCTACTGGTCCAGGGTTCGTTTACAATCAGCGCTCGAGTTTTTCGTTGACTTTGAACACAGATTTATCTGTGCGCAAAGTTAAGAATTTTCGGATTCGCCTTGAGGGTGAAAATCGAGCCGAAGGTGTTTTTGATAGCTGGGTGCTGCAGGGAGTTCGATTGAGTAATCCCGACAACCGGCGAGTGATTTGGGAGGGGAATGGCTTGAACCGAACTTTGGACAACCGTACTCAAGCTTGGACAAGTGCTAATTGGACCACTTATGATGAAACGGGTCGTAATACGAAAACGAAAAATTGGACGGTGACGGTAGCGACCGGAAACGATGACCTGAGAGACGATAGCAGTGCAGGTCTTATCTTGGTTTTCAAGAATGGTGCCACCGCTAGAGTAAGCATTGGTCGGAGTCAAGGAATCCGTGGAAATGGAAGTGTCAATTTGCCGATTGAACTTGGGAATTACGAGCAGAGTCTGAGCGACTTGCAGCAGGCGTATTTGTTCAAGTCGGCGCATTGGATGTTTGGGAACTTTGGATACAAATTCCGATACTACGGTGAGCGCGATCTCAATGCTGATGACTGGGATGTCCGGTCCGTCACATTATCTGCGGCGATTGGGGGAAGTCGCGATGTCGTAACTCAGGAGTTACCTCGTTTGGCAGGCAGGATTACTCAAGGAGTGAAATCGTGGTCTTTGGGGAGTCGGTTCGATCTGACTGGGGTCCGCACTGCTCCTCGCGACATTCGCGGTCGTTTGGCGGTATTCATTGATGGTGAATATCGGATGGATGCTGATCGCAAGATGCCTGAAATTCACGCATACATCCGGCGGCAAGGGGAGACTACTTTCACCCGCGTCGCGGGAAGGACAACGGCGGCCCAAAGTTACATCGATGCTGAGTCTGCTCGACCCGCGTGGATTGGAAGTCCATCATACGTTGCGGCAGAGCGTACCGGCCCAATCTATGAGGGATCTCAAGAATTCTATCAATCGTTTCCGCTTTACACCGGCACAGTCGCGGCTCCAATTGAAGAGGTTCGGCTGAGTTTGTACAACGGCCCTTTGCCGGGTGGTTCGGTTTCTTCGCCTTATTCAGGCGATCGGACCGTCTCAGTGCGCGGGATTTGGCTCGGATTAAGCGCGAACTATGGATTGAATTCTACTGCGATCGTGAATAATCACCTGACTTTGGGATTCGACCTTTCGCGGGTTGTTACGCTGAGTCGAACCAATCGAGATGTGACTTACCGACTATCCAACTCGATTGGAGTTGTTACTCGCTAGTTGGAATTCGTTGAATTGGGGCTGGGGTTATACTCAGCCCCGATGACAAGTTTGGTGGGCAGGATTGGGGTGGATGAGAGTGGGAAAGGGGATTACTTTGGGCCGCTGGTCATTGCGGCTTGTTTTGTTGCGCCTTGGCACGAGGAATTTTTGGAGGGGGTGATGGATTCCAAAAAGTTGACGGATAAGAAAGCGTTGGCTTTGTCGGGAGTGATTAGGGAGCATTGTCCGCATTCGGTTATTGCGGTGGGGCCGGAACGTTACAACGAGATGCATGCGAAGATGAAGAATCTGAATCGGATGCTGGAGTGGGGGCATGCGAAGGCGATTGAGAACGTTTTGGCATTGGAAGGCGTTGAAACGCGGGAGGTGATTAGTGATCAGTTCGCAAATCCAGCAGGATTGAAACGGGTTTTAGGTTTGAAGGGGTTAGATGTTGATTTGGAGAGTCGAGTCCGGGCGGAGAGTGATTTGGCGGTAGCGGCGGCAAGTGTTTTGGCTCGGGCGGAGTTCTTGCGGAAGTTGGAAAAATTGGGCGATGAGGTTGGGGTTCCGCTGATGAAAGGGGCAGGGCCGGGGGTTGACCAGTTGGCCAAGAATTTGGTTCGTCAGCAAGGCGAATCGGTTCTGGCCAGGGTCGCTAAGGTTCACTTCAAGACGACGGAGAAAGTATTGGGCCGGGCTTGGGGTTAAGTTTGCAATTGATCTGATGTTATGGATTCATTGTTCCAGGCTGAAAATTTGATTGTTTGGAACTCGGTCACTTACGTACTTTGTGTCAGCATTTCTTTTAGAAGTCCCTGGTCAGTCTTAGAGGGCATCGGGGCCGCGTTCGCCGGTGCGAATGCGGATAGCATCGGTGACTTCAGAGACAAAGATTTTGCCATCGCCAAGTTCGCCCGTTTGGGCGGCGGAGATGATTGCCTCGAGGCAATCATTTAATTGGTCATCGGGGATGACGATGTCGAGTTTGACTTTGGGTACGAGGTTGAGGGCGTAAGTGCTTCCACGGAATGTACTGGTTTGGCCTTGCTGTCTTCCGAATCCCCGCGTTTCGAGAACGCTCATCCCCAGGATGCCCCGACTGGCGAGAGCGTCCTTGACGGGTTCGAGTTTGTTAAGGCGGATATAGGCCTGCACGCGCTTCATGTTGTGAATTCGATTTTGGCAGGTATAAGGAGTTGAGTGTGAATTGGCTGAAATTTGCTCCGGTCATGGGGGTGTTGGCGTTTTTGGCGGCAGCGGTAGGTTATTTTGTGCCAGAGGCGAGAGGGGTTGCGCTTGCGGCGGTGGCAGGATTTGGATTGGCTTCGCTATTGGGGTGGATTGAGACGGCCCGGCGTTATGATTTTGGATTGAAGGAGGGAGAACGTCTCCGGTCAGAGATTATGGGTTTGGAGTCGGAAGTTGTTCGGCATCGAGATGCCTTAGATGATTTAGCAGACGGACTTGATGCGATGATCTTTCTGCTTGACCAGAATTTGCGATTGCTTTATGCGAATTCGCGTGCTGCGGAGTTTTTTGGTATTACGGATCGAGATGGAGACTTGCTCAAAGCAATTACCCTGAGTGACGACTTGGATCAGCTCACTATGGAAGTTGTTCGTACACGGGTGGGATCGAGTCGGGAAGTTGTGTTGCATCATCCCCGGATGCGAATTGTCCAGGCCCAATGTTGGCCAGAAGAGTTCGGTCAAGATCGTTTGTTTTTGAGCTTGAGGGATGTGACGGAGTTGCGTCACTTGGAGACAGTTCGGCGTGATTTTGTGGCCAATGTCAGCCATGAGTTGCGGACGCCGATGACAACGATTCGGGCGATGGCGGAGACTTTGGAGGAAGGGGAGGATGATGGGGAATTGCAGGTGCGGTATCTGGGCAAGATTATTCGCGAAGTTGACCGATTGACGCGGATTACGGATGACTTGCTGACTTTGAGTATTGCGGAGAGTGGAACCGTCCAGAAAATTGAGTGTGATTTTGGGGAGATTGTTGGGAGCGTCGTTACCCAGCTAGAGAAGAAGGCCAAGGAAAAAGGACTGACTTTGAGCTTTGGCCGACCAGTCGGTTTGTTGGTGGATGGGAACGAGACTCAGCTGACCCAAATCGTTTTCAATTTGGTTGATAATGCAATCAACTATTCAAACGAAGGCGAAGTTAAGGTTTCGACTACATTGGATCATGGAATGGTTGAGTTTCGAGTTCAGGACTCGGGACTGGGGATTGGGAGTGAGCACTTGCCGCGGATTTTTGAGCGGTTCTATCGAGTGGACAAGGGGCGAAGTCGGGCGAGTGGCGGAACAGGGCTGGGTCTCGCCATCGTGAAGCACCTCGTGGAACTTCACGGCGGCGAGGTGGGAGTTGAGAGCGCGTTGAATCGGGGTTCGACGTTTAGCGTTCGATTGCCTGGGCGGAGAGACGATAGCCTGTAAAGGCTTTGAATTGTCCGAGTTTTCCGACTCGATCCATGATGCGGATGAAGACGGTGCTGTTGGCATCGCGCACGAGTTGAATTGCGCCTGGTTCACCGGTGGTTACCGCTCGATTGGTGGAATCTTGGAGAACGAAAAGTCCAACTCCTTTCGGGTTTGGCGCGCTGAAACGCAGGCTGGGCGGCATCTTCTTGTCCATGACGGCTTCGACGGTTCCTGGATTAGGGGATTTCATCCACGGCGATTCTGGAACGATGGCAGTTTCGGAGTACGATTTTTTGAGGGCGTCGGCGATGCCGTTCCAGTTGTTTTGGATGGCTTTCATGCTGAAGTGAATGGTTCCCGTTGAGCCTCTGTCTTTGCGAACCAGTTCGATTTGGTCGGTGACTTCGGTGGCTTTCCAATTGCCGTCGGCGGGGTTGGTTCGGCTGGTGTATTGCCCGGGCCAAAGGTGAATTTGCTTTTTATTGGATTGGCTCCACCATTTGAGTAGGACGGGGAATGCTTGGGGGGTTTGAGCGATCGGCCAATAGAGCTGAGGTGACATGTAATCGCACCAGCCGAGTTCGTACCACTTGAGGGCGTCGGCGTAGAGCTCGTCATATTGGTCAATGCCAGCCTTGATGCCTTCGGGGATTCCTGGTCGGTAGATGCCGAATGGAGATATTCCGAATTGGACGTGAGGGGCATCTCTTTTGAGTCCTTCGTGGACGCGGAGGACAAAATCATCCACGCCTTTTCGACGCCAGTCAGATTTACTTAGGCGACCTTCGGACTGAAGGTAGCTCGCATAAAATTCGGCATCGGGGAAGTCAACTTTTTTACCGTCAGTGGTGACAGGGTAGGGGTAAAAGTAATCGTCTATGTGGATTCCATCGACATCGTATTTTGTGGCGACTTCCATGAAAACGTTGTATGAGCGGTCTTGGACTTCCTTTGCGGTGGGGATCATCCACTTGAATGTGCCGTATGGTTTGACGAGGTCGGGCCGGGTGACGGCGATGTTATCTTTTGTCAATTCTGACTTGTGCGACGGGTGATCGGCACGGTAGGGATTGAACCAGGCGTGAACTTGGATTCCGCGTTTGCGGGCTTCGGCGATTGTGAATGCGAGGGGATCAAATCCGCCGGATGGGGCCTGGCCTTGCTTTCCGGTGAGATAGTAGCTCCAAGGCTCATAGCTAGATTTGTAGAGGGCATCAGCGTGGGGGCGCACCTGGAAAATAATTGCGTTCATTTTGAGTTCTGCGCATTTATCTAGGATGGCGACCATTTCTGATTTCATTTGATCGACAGAGAGGCCAGGTTTTGTGGGGTAGTCGATGTTTGCAACTGTGGCGACCCAGGCAGCTCGGAATTCACGTTTGAGTTCGGGCGGAGCGGCTTGGGTTGTGGTTGTTGACATGGCGAGGAGGGCGGCGATCATGGCTGTTACTTTACTCGGTTATGGCATCAGACGGCTTAACGAGGAGATGGTTATTTGGCGTTGAAGAGCCAGATTGCAATCATGACAATCATAGCGATGATGAAGACTTTTTCGACGGCGAACCGACGGGTTTGATCTTGAAGTTCAGGGATTGTGGGTTTACGCTTCACTTTGGTCTAGTCGGGATCCCAGGGCATTTTCTGCTTGTGAGAAGTCGGGGTTGGGGCTTGTTGTGTTGAACTTATGATGACGTTTGTGGTGGGAGGTTCAGAATTTGATGATGCTTGTGCGTGTTCTTGTTCAGGTTCGGCGAGATTCGTTGAAGGGGGAAGTTGAGGGGCTGTCTTTTGAGGAGTTTTTGCGAACGCTATCCAGGCTTCTGGTTCGAGGTTGTCCCAGGGTTGGGCGTTCGCGGCGGCGGCGAGTTGGTCTGGAGTCGCGGTGGCTATCTTGGCAAAAGTGTTGAATTGAGAATGTTTGAGATTGTTCGCGTGACCAGGGGAGATGCCGGGAAGGTCGGAGAGGTCTTCTGGAGTCACTTCGGACGGAGATGACGGTGAGTTGAATGGATTCTCGGTTTTTTGGGCCGATTCGAGAGGGATTGTGATTGTAGGTTGGGCGGTCGATTTTGTGGCAAGTTGGGCCAATTCTGCTTTGAGCTTTGGAATGGCAAGAGTCTGGTTTTGGAGATCGGCAACTTGATTTTTGAGGCGTTCAATCTCGCGGGATTGACCGTCAAAATTTGCCTGCACTTTGGGGAGTTGAGCGAGTGCATTGAGAATAGGGCGATGGCGGAGCCATTCGACGGCGATACCACCAGCTAATCCTACGAGAATCCATGGGAGGGCTTCGACCATTTGACTTCCGTTAGGATACTCGGTTAATGTTGCGGGTCGTATACTGGGAGCGTGGCGATGTTGCGCGAAGCGATCAGTGTTTTTGACATTTTCAAGATTGGAGTGGGGCCGAGTAGCTCGCATACACTTGGGCCGTGGAGGGCGGCGATGATCTTTCTGCGGGATTTGGGGATTACTGATATTGAGCGGGTGCAGATTGACCTTTACGGAAGCTTAGCAAAGACGGGAAAGGGGCACGGAACGGACATTGCGGTTCAGTTAGGGCTGATGGAGTGGGATCCGAAGAGTTGTGATGTTGAAGCCATATCGGGAGCAATTAGCAATATTTCGGAAACCAAACGGTTGACCGTTCGCGGTAAGGAAATTGTATTTGATCCGAAGCAAGATATCGTATTTCACATGGATGAAAGTTTGCCATTCCATCCAAATGGTGTAAGGTTCACGGCTTGGGGTGATGGGAGAGAAGAGAGTAGCACTCAGTACTCCGTTGGGGGCGGATTTGTTGTTACTGAGAATGAGGAACTGAAGGGGGCGAGGTGTTTGATTTTGCCTTACCCGGTAGAGAGTGCGGGGGAGCTTGAGGGACATTGTGCGCGTTCGGGGCTGGACATTCCGGGGGTGAGTCTAGCTAATGAAGACCGATGGCGAAAACGAGATGAGACCGAATCGGGCTTGGACGAGATTTGGGAGACGATGAAGGCGTGCATTTACCGTGGTTGTCACACGGATGGAGTTTTGCCGGGTGGGTTAAACGTGACGCGAAGGGCGAAAGCCCAAAATGCGGAGTTGATTGGGGCGAGGAGTTACTCTGATTTTGAAGGCTGGGTTGCGGCGATGCGCTACGCGAGCCCAAATTTCCAGCAGACACTCCGATGGATCAGTGTATTTGCCCTGGCAGTGAACGAAGAGAATGCGGCGTTTGGTCGGGTTGTCACAGCTCCGACAAATGGGGCGGCGGGGGTGATTCCGGCAGTGATGATGTACGGACATACATTTCTGGGTTATACGGATTTGCAGTTGCGGGATTTTATATTGGTGGCAGCGGAGATTGGTTGTTTGTTCAAAAAGGGGGCGACGATCAGTGCGGCGATGGGTGGGTGTATGGCTGAGATAGGTGTGAGTTCTGCGATGGCAGCGGGCGCCCATGCCTACATGTTAGGGTGCGATACGGCGCGGGTTTTGATGGCGGCCGAGATTGCGATGGAGCATCATTTAGGCTTGACTTGCGATCCGGTGGGTGGGTTGGTTCAGGTGCCTTGTATTGAGCGGAACACGATGGGGGCAATGAAGGCGATCACCGCGGCGAATATTGCCGTGGGGAGTGATCCGAGCCTGGCGAAGATCAGTTTGGACGACGTCATTGTGACGATGTGGGAGACGGCCCTTGATATGAATAGTCGGTACAAGGAAACGAGCGAAGGGGGGTTGGCTTTGCGAGTCAGCGTTGTGGTTCCTGAATGCTAGGTTTTTGGTGTTTCGGTGTAAGTGGGTTTGAGGTCGTGATCGAGGGTGCGGCGATCATCGAAGATGAAGCAGGTGCCTTGAAACAGTGATTCTTGGGGAGGGATTTCCTCGAGGTATTTGAGGATGCCTCCTTGGAGATGAAAAACTTGGTTGTGTCCGAGTTGGCGGAGGTACGCGGTCGCTTTTTCGCATCGGATCCCGCCGGTACAAAACATGGCAACCTTTTGGTTAGTGTCTTTCAGATTTTGATTGATGAATTCTGGGAATTGCGTGAAAGTTTCTGTCTCTGGGTTGATTGCGCCATCAAATGTACCTTGGATAAATTCGTAATCGTTTCGGCAGTCGATGAGTATGACATTGGGGTCTTGAATGAGGGTATTCCACTCCGTGGGTGAGACGTATGAGCCGACCAATTGGTTGGGGTCGATGCTTGGTATACCCATGGTGACAATTTCTGGCTTAACTTTGACTTTCCATCGGTGGAAGGGACTTTCTTCGGTTTCCGAATATTTAATTGTGAGCGAGTTTATCTCTGGGTGGCTTTCGAGTTCTTGGAAAAACGTTTCAATGCTTGCGGGCTCGCCGGAGAGGGTTGAGTTGATTCCTTCGTTTGCGATGAGTACGGTGCCAAGGAGGTTGAGTTGTTCTCCGAGAGATTTGATGAATTCACGGAGAACTAAAGGTTCTGCGATCGGCGTGAACTTATAGAACGCGGCGACGAGCATGATTGAACTTATGCTTTGGCGAGGAACTCGCGGATTGCATTTGCGGCGTTCGGGGTTTCTTGTCCACTTTGACCGTGATCAACTTTGACTTCTCCGATGACTTCGGCCGCTTTGATGGCGATTTCCGTCAAGGATTTTCGATGTCGTCCGATGGCGATGAGGGCTGAGTTCATGGCATATCGGGTTCGGTTGGGGGCGTGGTGGATATTTTTGATAATGAAATCGATCAGGGGTCGGAATTCGGAGTCGGCTCTACGCGTTGCCTTTGCGGCAAAGATTGAAACGGCATTCCACCCAATGGTTGAGACTGATTCCATTGGGGATTCAATCCAGGCTTGTGTTGTGATCCATGAGTTGGGATAGCGAACCATGAGCCCGGCAACTGAGCCACAGAGAACGTAATTTTCGGCTTCTTCGGCCCAAAGCGTGAGTTCATCCATGCTTAGGTCGGTGGGGCTGGCAACAAGGGTTGCGAGCATCCGCGCATCGTGGTTCTCGGTGTTCCAGAGCAGGGTTGCTTGGCGTGAGCTATTGCGGAATTCTCCGGCGATGCGTTTGAGGTTAGTGAAGCTGACTCCGAACATGGGTTCTTTGATGCCATGCGATTTGTATACAGCGCAGTTCTTTTTCGATCCACTGCGTTCCAGTTCCTCCATCATTTCCTCAAATTTCATAATCGTTGATTTTACTGGAATTGGGTTTTAGCCCCTCCGCCTTGATTTTCCGGAACGAAAGGGATTCGGTTAGCATATAATAGAGTTAGGATGAAAGCGTTTGCTTTCTCTGCTCTCGTCGCGGGTGCTGTGGCAGCCTTAGTTGTTGCCGGTTCCCGGGTTGATGCCTCCAGTTTGGAGACGGTTGAGACGCAGAATGTTAAGGCTCCTAGTTTTAGCTTGAAGACGGCGGATGGCAAGGCTCACACGCTGGAAAGCTTGACTAAGGATGCTGACGAGGTTGTTTTCTACTTCATTGGTCACACCTGCCCGATCAATACCAAGGCTTACCCTTACGTTCACCAGTTTGCGAATACTGCAAATGGTAAGAAGGTGAAGTTCGTTGGAATCCTTGATGGTGGAAAGGCTGAAACCGAAGCTTGGACCAAAAAGAGCGGAGCGAAGTATCCGATTTTGATGGATGCAGAGAAGAACACGATTGCCGCTTTTGGCGCTCAGCGATCACCTTGGTTCGTGGTCGTTGACAAGAAGGGCAACGTTGTTCACGCTGATAAGGGTTATTCGGCGGATCAGTTGAAGTCACTCAGTGATCGCATTGCGAAGGTTGAAGGAAAGACGGCTCCGACTCTCAAGCTAGAGGGTGCGCCGACTCGCCTCACCTATGGCTGACCGTTTTAGGTTTTTGCTCTCCGTGTGAGAGCATTTGATCTGAAATCCGAGAATCCCTGGCTTTTGCGAGCCGGGGATTTTTGTTGAGTCTTTGCGGGTCTTTGGGAGGGGGATTGGTGGGCGAGAAAGGGTGAGGGGTAACCTGGTGTGACGATTATGGGAACTCCGATTACGAAGTCCGCGACGGGTTTGAACGTGCCGAATGATCCAATCATTCCGTTTATTGAGGGTGACGGAACCGGGCCGGATATTTGGCGTGCGAGCCAACGTGTTTTTGATGCGGCAGTTGAGAAGGCTTACGGTGAAACGCGGCGCGTTGAGTGGAAGGAGGTTTTGGCGGGACAGAAGGCATTTGACACGACGGGGGATTGGTTGCCTCAGGAGACTCTGGATGTTTTTAGCGAGTATTTGATTGGGATTAAAGGGCCGCTGACCACTCCGGTTGGTGGAGGAATTCGGTCAATTAATGTTGCATTGCGCCAGATTCTGGACTTATATGTGTGTTTGCGTCCGGTGCGCTGGTTCACAGGTGTTCCGAGTCCGGTGAAGGAGCCGAACTTGGTGGACATGGTGATTTTCCGTGAGAACACGGAAGACATCTACGCGGGGATGGAGTTCGTTGGGGGGAGTGACGATGCGGCAAAGTTCCTGGCGTTTTTGGAAACGGAGTTTCCGGATCGATTTAAGAAGATTCGATTTGGGACGAAAGAGAAAGTTGACGGCTGGAACAAGGAGCTTGAGGCGATTGGATCGCCGGCACGTGATTTGGCGGTGGAAGTCGGTCTTGGAATTAAGCCAGTGAGTTTTAGCGGCACAGAACGAATTGTTCATTCGGCGATGGAATACGCGATTGCGAATAGTCGGAAGAGCGTGACGCTGGTTCACAAGGGGAACATCATGAAGTTCACGGAGGGTGCGTTCATGGAGTGGGGTTACCAGGTCGCGCGGGATAACTTTGGCGCGGTTCCACTGGATGGCGGGCCATGGCATGTGATTCCGGAAGGAAAGCCGGGGGCAGGGATCGTGATCAAGGATGTGATTGCGGATGCGTTCTTGCAACAGATTTTGCTCCGCCCGGCGGAATACGACGTAGTTGCAACCCTGAATCTGAATGGTGATTACGTGAGTGACGCGCTGGCAGCTCAGGTCGGAGGAATTGGGATTGCACCGGGTGCAAATATTAATTATGTTAGCGGTCACGCGATTTTTGAGGCAACCCACGGTACGGCTCCAAAATATGCGAATCAGGACAAGGTGAATCCGAGTTCGGTGATATTGAGCGGCGAGATGATGTTCCGGTACCTGGGATGGAATGAGGTGGCAGACATGATCATCAAAGGTGTTGAGGGCGCGATTGGGGCGAAGACGGTGACTTACGATTTTGAGCGGCTGATGACCGGGGCGACTTTGGTGAGTTGTTCGGGGTTTGGCGACGAAATTGTTAAGCACATGTAGTCTGCGCTATAAAAGTTACGCATAGTGCTTGTATGCCATGCCCCGGCTCTGTTAGAGTAGGGGCATGATGATTTGGGCGGTTGCGGCGTCGGCAGTATCGACTGGTTGGATTGACAATGACTTTCGGGATGTGCCGATCAGTGTCTACACGATTGACATGAAGACCGTTTCTGAATCGCGGGTGATTGACGGGATGACGTTAACTCTCCCAGTTCAATATCGCGCTACGTTTTCTTCTGATTTTGATGAGTTTAACGATGTCCAGAATCGGCCGTATCGCACTCTTCGGCTACGCCCAGATCAGAAATCGGAGCCTCGAGACTCACTTGAGTTAAGGGCGGCGCTGGAGCGGGTTGAAGTTGTTCAGAGCGAAGTGAATTCTCTCTTTACTTCACTTAGTGAAATTGGAGGGCGTTCGGATTTAGGCTTACAGGTCAATACGGCGATTGATAAGTGTCTCGATTCCGCGCGAATGGAGACGGGTTCATTTGAGCCAGTGATGATTAATACCAAAGCAGATTTGCAGCCGGGAGGTTGGACGGTACGAACTTACGGGCACGAGTTGGTTGACTTCTCGATGGATTATTCGATTGAGGCGAAGTTTGAGTACGGTGGGAAGACTTACTCTGAGGCCGAATTGAGTGGTTCGGTGAGTTTGGGTGCAGCGTTTGCGCCACGTTTTAGCGCGCTCGATCAGTATTATGTGCCGGATGGTAGTCCGGAGAAGAAACTCCAGGAAGCGTTTGGTGGGGGGATATTTCGGAAAGACGGTCAGGACAGCACTATTCAAGTGCAGTTACCCGAGTACGAATATCCGTCAGTTTTTGAGGATCGGACAGTTGGAGACTACGTCGCCGATTTGACTAAAGCGAATGGTTCGGGTCTTATCTCCAATTTGCAGACGCAGGGATACACGATTCCAGAGTTGTCCAAGACACTTGATCGACTCGCACCCCAGGGTACGGATATGAACCGTTTGAATTTTGGGGATTGGGATGAGAGTGATTGCGAAGCGGACTTAGATTTTCCACCGGGGACAGTTTGGTTGCCATCCAACAAGGGTTACCAGGCGATGATGACGGGGGTGAGATTTGACTATATGACGCCGGGTTTTGATCTCCTTGCGAGTATTGTTGGGGAGGGTAATCAAGCTCCTTCCATGCGGGTTCTTTGCATGAATATGAACAAGAAGGAGCCAGCGGCGGGCATCAAATACTTTCCTTATGTTCCAAAAGATCCGGTGATTCCGATGCTGGCGAAAAGGATGGACGAGTCGAATTTCCGGGGGCCGTGGGATCAGGCGCGGCTTTGGATTTATACGGATAAGGCGTCACTTGATGACCTTAACAAGAGGTTGGTCCAACAACTCCCGATTTCGAGTTATGTGATGGCGTTAGCGGATGTTGATTGGGTGGGCGGCCTTGACGAGAAGATGGTAAAGGACGCAAAGATTGTTCGACCAGAATTTTTGGCGGGCAATGCGGCTCCGGCATATGCAACGAGCTTTTTGTTGGAGGCACTCAACCGGTTTCATGGAAAGAAGGCGGGGGAGTGGCTACGAAAAAATCCTGATCGGCTTGTTCAGATCGCCCGCACAGAGATGGATGATTATGACCGGGCTCATTTGAAGCTGGTTTTTGGGAGGATGTTGACGTTTGAAATGAGTGAAGATCGGCTTGCCGCGTTGCAGATTTTGTCTTCTAATCAAAAAGAGTTTGCGTTTTTGAAGGGTGGGCTTGGTTCGGGACGTCAATCGCTCTATTCTGCAAACCGAACGGAAATTGAGGCAGCACTTGGATTGGTCGAATCAGGAATGCTGGAGGTTGCCCAAGACGCAATGGATCACCTTTCGACACAAGGGCCAGGTGATGCGATCAAAGCTCGTGCGAGAGCGTTGTTGAAGGCGAATTAGGCAGCAAGGATGTCGTTAACGTTTTTGTTCCAAACCGGGCGGAAGTGTTCCATGAGGGTCGGGAATAGCCCAGCGCAGAGACTGATGCGGAAATCTGTATATTTGAGTCCACCGGGGTCTTTAAGGATGTAGATTTGGACATGGCGTCCGCGCTGGAGGGTAGCGCGGAGGTAGGTGTTGTATCTTTGGAGATGGGCGGGTGGAGAATTGCCGCTGATCGTAGCGAGAGTCTGTCCGAGGGATCGTGGGGAATTTTGGATGTATACAACTGCTCCGTCAATGGTCAAGACCAGCAGAATGTCATTGATGTCATTACTTTCCCCTACGAAAAATGTTGGGGTGTTATCGGTGAGGGTGAAATCTCCGACCCATTTGAAGCCGAGTTTCAGGAGTTCTTTGACATGTTCTTGGCCCTTGGGGATGTCGGGTAGTTCGTCGTCGGTCGGCAGAGTGATGTCGAGAGTGGGGGAGACATCGACCGGGACGAGCTGGGATTCGTCGGTGATGACGTAGTTGCCGTGCGGTTTGCCGACGCGTTTGATCCGCTTGAGGACGCCTTCGGTTTCGAGTTGTCGGCAGATGAGGCTGACGGCTTGGGTGGAGGGGACATATTGACGCAGAGCGTATGCGAGCTCTTCATCATTGAGCCCGTTGTTTTCCTTCAGGTAGTCGTGGACCATGTTGCGGAGTGAGTTCATGGTTTAACGCTATGATTTTCGGTTAATGTTAAGTTTTTCTATAATAGGGGCAGATGGTGGAGAGGTTTGAGTTAGTTGGGGTTTCGACGGCGGACGTTTTGAGGATGGCGGACGAGCTGGGTTTGGTGGTGCGGGAAATGGGAGTTCTTCGAGGTACTGGAGCCAGGCATTGGCATCTGACAAAAGCGGGGGAACGAGGGGTTTTGGAAGTGAGTGAGTTGGCGGAAGTGGTTTGGTTGGAGGTACGGAGTAATCGGCGAGGGGATTGGATTGGAGGGGTGATTGCGGCATTGACCCACACCCCCCAACCCCCCTCTCCCTAATAAAAGTCAGGGAAAGGGGGGTCAAGATGACTCTACAGAATTTAGAATGTAGACAAGCCCCACCCCTCCCCATGGGGAGGGAGGAACGAGCTTAATATGCTTTGGCGAAGATGACGCGTTTTTGGCTGGGTTTGCCGCTGTAGACACAGACGCCAGGTTCGTTGTCGCTCGGGTCGAGGGGGATCAGGGGAATGCAACGGATAGTTGCCTTGGTCGCGGCACTGATGGCGTCTTCGGTTTCTTGGGTGCCGTCCCAGTGGGCAAGGATGAATCCGCCTCCGCCTCCTTCTTGGGCGAAAGCGGCCTGGAACTCTTCCCAAGTATCCACTCGGTGGGTGTTGGCTTCGCGGAGGGCGAGGGCGCGCTGGTAGAGTGAGCTTTGGAAAAGGTCGAGTTCGGTGGCGATGGTCGAGATGATGTGATCGAGCTGGACTTCTTTTTTGTCTCCACCCAGGCGAGACGCGACGACTACTTTGCCTTCGGCGAGATCGCGGGGGCCGATTTCGATTCGGAGGCAAACGCCACGCATTTCCCAGTAGTTGTACTTGAATCCAGGGGATTCCTTTTCTCGGTCGTCAACTTTGACTCTGATGGGGAGGCCGGCCCAGGAAGTTGCTTTGAGATCGGCGGCAATTTTGTCGGTGGCGTCCATTACGGCGGCTCGGTCGTCGCCTCGACCAATGGGAACGATAACGATTTGGATGGGGGCGAGTTTGGGGGGGCAGACAAGGCCCTGGTCGTCGCTGTGGGCCATGATCATGGTGCCGATGAGGCGGGTGCTGACGCCCCATGAAGTTGCGTAGACGTATTCGCGCTTACCTTCGGCGGATTGGAAGGTGACGTCGAAGGCTTTGGCGAAGTTTTGACCGAGGTGGTGGGAGGTTCCGGCTTGGATCGCACGGAAATCTTGGGTCATGGCTTCGATGGTGTAGGTGTGGTCGGCTCCGGCAAACTTTTCGCCGTCGGACTTAATACCATCAATGACGGGGACGCACATCCACTCTTCGGCGAATCGCTTGTAGATTTCGAGAATAGTCAGAGTTTCTTGTTCGGCTTCCTCGTAAGTAGCGTGAGCGGTGTGGCCCTCTTGCCAAAGGAATTCCGCCGTGCGGAGGAAAAGGCGGGGGCGAAGTTCCCAGCGCATGACGTTGGCCCATTGGTTGATGAGGAGGGGGAGGTCACGGTAGCTTTGAATCCAGTTTTTGTAGCTATGCCAGATGATGGTTTCGCTTGTGGGGCGAATGATGAGTTCCTCTTCGAGTTTGGCTTCGGGATCAACGATGACACCTTTTCCGTTGGGGTCGTTCATCAGACGATGATGGGTGACGATCGCGCATTCTTTGGCGAAACCTTCAACGTGTTCGGCTTCTTTGCTCAGGAATGACTTGGGGATGAGGAGAGGGAAGTAGGCGTTGACGTGTCCAGTTTCTTTGAACATGCGGTCGAGGGCGTCGCGCATGTGTTCCCAGATGGCATAGCCGTGGGGTTTGATGACCATGCAACCGCGAACAACGCTGTTGTCAGCGAGGTCGGCGCGTTTGACGACTTCGTTGTACCAATCCGCGTAATTTTCTTCTCTGCTCGTGACGCCCAAATCCTTTGCCATGGGGTTGATTTTGGCAGGTTGTGGGGAGTTGGGCTTGGGCGTCAGATTTGATTAGTTTCCGGGTTTGATTTTGACGGGTTCTTTTCGGAGCGATTCGATGAAATCGGGATCATCGAGCGGTGTGAACGAGCGGGACAAACGCTTGAGGAATTTGGGGTCTTCGGCGTCCATAGCGTTTTCGGGGATGAAAACACGCTTGTCGACGGGGACATGGGCGTATGGGGTGAAGTCGGGTTTGTCGGTAAACATGTCATCGAGTGGGGTGGCAACGGCATCGAACATGTTGTTGGGGCCGAGTCCGAAGATTCCGTAGATTGTTCGGATGATGCTCATGATGCTTGTGTGCTCGGAGCTGACATAGTTTCGTTTGGCGTAGGGGGAGATCACCTGGACAAAAGATCGGTGGCGATCTATATGGTCGTTGTCTCCGCCGGGATCATCTTGGGTGACAAAAATGGCCATATTTTTCCATTCAGGTCGTCTTGAGAGGTATTCCACGATGCGTCCAAGGGCGAGGTCATTGTCGGCCATGAAGCTGGAGAGGTAGGGATAACCTTCATTGGGTCGAGGGCTATCGCCGTGGTCATTGCAGATGGCGATATTGAGGAATTGAGGGAGGCCCTTACCTTGGCTGAAGTAGGTTTTTTCGAGGTCTTCAAAGAACCACTGGGCGCGGGCGATGTCGGGAATGTTGGTGTTATAGGCCGGGAATTCAAAGCAAGTGTTATCGTGCAGTACTTTGGGCATGGGCATGTTGTGAGGATAGTACGTGCCGGATTTTGAAGTGTCTTTGCCTTCGTCAGTGCGAGGGAGTTCATAGCCTTCGCCATAGTTGCGGAAAGTGATTCCGGATCGGTGGAGATGCTCGAACATGGAGCCATTTTCAAGATAGTCTTCGGGAATCTGGGAGCCATCGGAGCCAAAGGAGATCATTCGTCCAGGAGTTTTGTTGTCGAGTCGGTAGTTCCATCCGGCGTAGAAAACACGGGATGTCCAGAGGCTGGGGTAGACGCCGACGAGCCAGCGGTGCCCGTCGCCTGAGGCTTGGGGCTCCATGTAGAAGTTGTCACTGATTGCGAATTGTTCGGCGAGAACTATGTGGTTCGGCATGATCGCGAGGCGCTCATCTTTGCCTTTCTCTCTGATCCAGCCTTGCTTGCCGAATTCGGCGTAAGAGGGTTCGGATTTTGCGTTGGCGAGTCCACCGAAAATGCCGTCGAATGTGTGGTTTTCTTTTGTGATGAAGACGACGTACTTGATTTGATCGGACGGTTTGCCAGGGATGTGGGGGATCACGGGGCTGGCCGGTCGAGTGGTTTTGACCATTCCGTTGTTGCGGATGACGGTTTGAGTTGATTGGGTCAGGGACTTGGGGATTTCAAGGACGTTGATCATGCCAGGCATGGCGGATAGTCCATATCGTTCATCTCCGGGTTGTCGCTGACCGAGAGGTCCTTGCGGTCCACGTCCGAGTCCTTTTTGAGTGGCGACGACGAGGGATTTGGCATTGTTGGCAAGGCGGACTTGCATCGGGAACCAGCCAGTTGGAATGTAACCTAGGACACGGTTTGATTTGAGATTGATGACGGCGATGGCGTTGATCCCCGAGCAGCAGACGTATAGCGTTTCTGATTTGGAGTCGAGAGCCATTCCGGTTGGAATGGTCCCTCGGAGTCCGGCGAGTTCGGGGACTGGGGCGAGGCGGATTTGCGCTTTGGATTTGAGGCTTTTGGGGTCAAAGATTTGGACAGTGTCATTGTTGGCATTGCTGACAATGATGCCCTTTGAAGTGGTGATGACCGCATTGGGGGAACTGCCACCGACGGCTTTACCGGCGGTGGTTGGAGAGTGGATCAGGAGACCGGTTTTTGCGGACGATTTAAGTTTAGGTGCCCTTGGATTGGTGAGAGTGTATTGGAAGAGGGAGTGAGCATCGGGGACGTACGGGCTGCCGAGTCCGGGGACGAATCTGCCTTCTTTGTAAACGCCTTTTTCGCTTTCTTCGGTAGGAAAGGCAAAGGCGGGGGTGTTGAGTCCGCGGGGGTTGCCTTTTCCGTCTTCGGGTGCGGGAACCTTGCTGTAATTGAAGATGCCGATGTTTGCGACAAAGAGTTGTTTGGTTTTGGGATCGAAGGAGAGAGCGTAGGGTTGTCGACCGGCGGTGGTTCGGTGGAGGAGTTGCCGGGTTTTGAGGTCAAACGTGACGACGTCCTGGTATGAGATGTCGACTCCGTAGGCGAGCATCGTACTGGGGTCAATGACGACATCGTTGATGTAGGGGTAGGGGTGGGTATCGGTTTTGAGGTTGATGAAGCCCAGAGATTCCCAGGTGTTGGCTTTGAGGAGTTCAAGTTGGTAGCCGTCGCCGAGGCTCACGAGGAGGTCACCGTTCGGAAGGAAAGCGCCGGCGGGGGCGATGGCTTTTCGTTCCAGCCGGGTGGACTTTTTGGTTTTTAGATCGTAGATGGTCATTCCGCCATCGTGGAATCCGACGGCGTGGGTTTCAGTGGGGTTCACGAGGACGTTCCAGAGGTCTTCGCCGGTGTAGAGGCGATCGCCGAGGGGAGTGAGAAATCGGCCGTTGGGGAGGATGGTTGTTCCGCCGGGGACGACTTTGGCATAGGCGAATTTGGCGGGGGCTTGGTAGGTGGTGATTGTGCCAGGGTTGGTGACAAGGATTTGGGTGAGGAGCGTGAGGCCAGCAATCATACGGTGAGTGTGGTTGCTCGGTTAGCGTCGTTGCTGGTTTTGTGGCGATTGTTAACCGAAGGATAATCAGGAAAATTTAGTTGGGATTTGGTTGGCCGTAGGTTGTGATTTTGTTTTGCCAGGGTTGGCGGATAGAGTCGGGCCAGTGGATGGCGGGGTATCCGCAGTAGAAGAATCCGAGGAGTTCGGACGGGGGAGTGAGTCCGATGGCTTGGGCGATGTGGGGGTGGACGGCAACGGTTCCGGAGGTCCATTTTCCGCAAATTCCGTGGGTGGTTAGGGCAAGGTGAAGGTTTTGGATGGCGCAGGCTACAGCCATGATTTCTTCGTCACGGGGTTTCTTGCGGTCGCCATTGGGATGAAGGGCGGGGGTCATACCGATGGAAATCCAGACGGGGGCTTGGGTGGCGCGGGCGCGTTGGGCTTCGGCGGTTTCTGGCTTGAACGGGTGGGATTCGATAGCGGAGAGTTCGTAGGCTTCGGCGAAGAGTTGACCGAGGTTGTGGCGTGCTTCTCCGGTGAAGAGGGTGAATCGCCACGGTTCGGTTTCACCGTGAGAGGGTGCCCAATTGGCGGCTTCGAGAGCTTGGTCGATGATTTCTTGGGGGACGGGATCGGGTTTGAGATGGTTGAGCTTGATGGAGCGGCGGGTGCGGATGGTCTGAAGGATTGGGTTTTCCATCGGTTGTTGGGTTTACCTGGCGTGATGCGGAAGTCCCAAACTTCCAGATGCACCTTATATTGAACTTTTCACGATCTCTTGCACATTTGCTTATATGATTAGTAGAACTTAGTCGACAATGGGTGTTCAATCGGGGTTTGTTGAATATTATGTCATTCGAGTGGTGTCTCCCCACCCCAGCCCCTCCCCATCAGGGGAGGGATTAACGAAAAAACTCTCAGCGTACAACCATGGTTTTGTCCTCTCCAAAGTCCCTATGTTCAAGCTAGGGGCAGGCTCTTCCCCAATGGGTGAGGGGATGGGATAACTGAAGTTAGTTGTCAATAATGACGCTGATGGGGTAGCGGCCGAGGGTTTTGCCGGAGCGTTCGGCGACGAGTTCAAGTTTGAGTCGACCGTTCGTGAATTGGGTGGTATCGAATTCGTAAAACCACTCATCTTTGGTGTAGCCGACATGGACTTTATTGTCATTGATGAAGAAATGCATGTTGGCGGCTCCGGTGGGATCTTCGATCCAACCCGAGAGGCGGACGATCCCGCTGAGTTCTTGCTTTTGAACTATGGGCTTGGGTTGGAGAGGGTAGAGGCTGGGGGGATGTTCGCCGGATACTGGAATTTGGACGGCAGCGTCGGCGAGAAATCCTTGGTTGTCGGTAGGTTGAGAAAGGAAGTAGTCTTGGCTGATGATGCGGCGGTACAGGTTGAGGACTTCTGGGTTTTGGGTGACGGCGTAGTTATTGTTCTTTCTGTGTTCGAGGGTGAGGTTATTGGTGTTGAAATAGTTGATGCACTTGACACGCGGATACTTTCGCGGTAGGGACTCATACATTCCCATAATGGATTTCTTTGCGAATTCTGTGGTGGATGTGTTTTCGAGGGCGGAGAAGTGGGTTGCGCCGTACTCTCCGATCATGATGGGTTTCTTCTTGGCGTATCGGTTGTAGATGTAGTCGAGTTTTTCGACGGGGTGAACACCTTTACCGCTCATTCGGGGGTCTTGGTTGTAGAACGTGACGCTGTAGATATTCACGCCAACCCAATCCACGTATTCGTCTCCGGGATAGTAGCTGGGGATGGGGTTTGTCGGGGTGGCGTAGGGGCACCACACCATGGCCACATTGGGGGCGAATTCTCGCATTTTTTTGGCTACGAGGCGGAATTTTTCGATGTACTGTTTGGGGTTGCCGTGGTATTTGACCCAAGGGCCGTTCATTTCGCTGGCGAATCGGAGGAAGATGGGGGTTTTGGTTTGTCCCATTTCTTTAGCAAGAGTTGTCAGGTAGGCGTCATCCATCACCAGGTTGAGGCCATCATTTGGCTCGAGGGCGATGTGGACAATTTTTCCATCTTGCCCGAGCTTGGTGATCCAGTCGGAGGCGAGTTTGCGGCCATATCCCATGTAATAGAAGTAAGTGGCGTGGGTTTTTCCGACGACGGATTCGAACGCCCAGGGGAGGCGGCGGACTTTGCCGGTGGAATCTTTGAACGTCTCGAGGATGGTGTTGTCGAGGTCGATGAATGCGCCGGCGTAGCACCCGGTTCTCGGTTCAAATTTGGCGTTGGTGAAATTGGCTTGGGCTTCAGCGTCTGTGGGATGGCGGTCAGCGTAAAGTGCGAACCCGTCGGCTCGCTGGGCGAAAGTTGTAGATGAAATTGCTGCGGCAATAATCAGGGTGAGGATTTTTGGGAAAATCGAGCCGCGCATGACTGCGTTGTATACCTGGGTTCGGTGGTTGTTGAGGGTTGGTCGGGGGTCAATTTTTCCAGAGAATTTTTATCAAGTTGTTGGTGAGGCGAGGTGCCGTGATCGGTGCCAAGCGATGGCAAGGGTTGCGAGTTCGACGAGGTGCGAGAGAGTGAGTGCAGCGGCGGCAAGAACTACGGTGAGAATGCCGATTCTGAGTCCGAGGGTGAGCGTGATGGCAAGCGCGGCCAAGGCAATGATAATTGCGTAGAGCCGGGCGGAAGTGATGTGGTGGCTGGTGAGGACACCTCGGTAGTAGGCCATGAGGGCGTTGAGAAGGGGTAAGAATGAACACCACAGAAAAGCTGTAGCAGCGCGATCTGCGACCAGGGGTTCAGATTTGAAAATTGCGCGGAAGACGTAAAGGTCGAATTGGAAAGCATGTACGGCGAGCATCGTGAGGGTGATTCCACCGCCCACTTTGATGCAAAAAGAGCCAAGGTATCGTTCGCGACCCGGTTTGTAGAGAGCAATCACCGCTTCGGGAAGGGCGAAAGTGATGGTTCGGAACAGCCAGACGACGGTTGACGAAACCTGCCACGCGGCCATTGCAATGATTGGTTCCGGTCCTTCGTTGAGGGCCCTGGTCATGAGGACGGGCGCGGTGAGCATGAGCATGGTGCTCGCGGTAAGCGGAAAGTGAAATTTAGCGAGTTGGGAGAGGGTGAGATTATCGATGTTCGTCGGATCTGTTTCAGTTAACTCGGCAATGACGGGTTTTGATACGATGTGGATGTAAAGGGCTTCGGCAAAAACGGCGATTGTGAAAGAGAGGCCGATGACCCCGAGGCCGATCATGGTGCCACTGACGTAGAGAGCCAGCCCGGAGATCATCATGGCGACAATGCGGACTAATGTGCCCCATGAGATGGGGCCGGTTCTTCCGGCCCGGATCATGATGCCTTGACGATAGCGACGCCATCCGACGCACGCCGACCAGACGGGCATCCAGGCGAGGCCGTACCAAGCCGCTGTAGCGACTTCGGGACGGGCACCGAGAAGGGTTTCGGCAACGAAAGTGTAGATGGGCGGGGTGAAGACGACAATGCAATGAGCAACGGTGACCCAAGTCATGAGGATCAGCGTGAATCGGGTGATTTGCTCGAATCGCTTTTTGGTTGTGCCAAGGGTGGTACCGGTGCTGAGGAGATCAATGACGGGGCTTTCGATGAAGATTGCGATTCCGAAGACGATAAGGAAGCCCGCTTGATAGATTTTGTTGTCGGGCATGAGGCCGATTAGCCACATCGCAAGTTGTCCTTCCCATGCCATAAAGAACCAACTGAGAGCGAGTGGCCAGTAGACTTTGGTAATTGAGGCGGATGTAGTTTTGTGCTCTTGTGATTTTTCCGGTTTTGGCCGGGAGAGCAACTTCATTGGGTTGAGGGTACCGGTTGAAGGTTGATTTGTCTTGGGATTGATTTTGAGGTTATGGGCAGTGTTGCTTGACTTTATGATAGAAATCCTCTATAGTGGCTAGTGAAGTGCCATTGAATTGGGCGGGTTATGCCCGGATTTGGCTTTGGAGTGGATTATGAAAATGAATCGAATGCTGACCGCTAGTGCGGTGTTATTGACGTTGGGCTCGGTTGCGAGTGCGCAGTTTGAGTTGACCTCCCGCTATTCAAAGGTGAACTACGATTACTTTGCGGGCTTTGCCAACCAATCTGAGAGCGTAAGCGACTTTTTGGTTGAGACGACTTTGGATGTTACGGATAGTACGGCGTTGGCTGGGTCGGAAGATAGTTCAGGATTTTATGTTCCTTCGGGGACGGCCTGGTCTGCAAATGGATCTTGGAATATTGGTCATCAGTATTCGTTGATTGGTAGCGCGGCATCGGCGACGAAGTTGACTGCTTCTGGTTCTTCAACTGTTTCGATCACTTCTTCGAATGCAACAGCCCAGGTAGCGTCTTCGTTGCCAGGAAGTGAATTCTCGATTGAGATAGCGCTTAACTCGGCTCAGCAGGTGCGATTTATGGGTTCTCACACTGCAGACGGGCCATTGAACCAGACGACGGGGAACACTTTTGGCTATTTTTGGAACGGTTCGACTTGGCAAATATTTTTGGTGAAGCAAGTGAACACAAACTGGGATGATTTGTTGAATTTGGGAGCAGGTACATACCGATTTGAGACTTTTTCGATTGCTCAGGCAAATCAAAATGCGACCAAGAGTTCAAGCTGGGAGTACAGTATTGAGGCTGTACCGGAGCCAGGAACAATGATTGCTCTTGGAATTGGCGCGTTAGCAGTTGCGGCTCGCAAACGGAACAAGAACTAAACGGTTTTGAGTTATCAAGCGCCCCCCTTTTGGGGGCGTTGTTCTTATTTGAGGAGGTCTACGGCAAACTTCCCGCTGAGGGTGACCATGGGAAGTCCGGCACCGGGTTGGACAGCTCCGCCGCAATAGGCAAGATTTTTGACCTTGGGGTCGATGTTGACGGGCGGGAAAATGCCCCATTGACGGAATTGCTCGTCGCCACCATAGAGCGAGCCCCGGAAGTTGCCGTCTCGTTGGGCGAAGAGATCGGGAGTTTGGATTCTCTCAAAGACGATGTCTTCGTCGTTGAATGAGATATTGTGGAGTGCAAGTTCGTGGCGAATTCTTTGAACGTATTCCGGGGTCTGAGCTAGCCATTTGATGTGAGGTTCTTGACTGGGGGCAGTGATGACGGCAAAGATAAGTGACTTTCCTCCATCAATTTGCTCACCTAGATTCTCCCCACCCCTCCCCATAAGGGGAGGGAGTTCCTCGCGAAACTCTTTTGCTGAATGAGGTGCGTCTGATGAAGGGGTTTGTTTTGGTAAGGAGGCAGGATCATGCGCATGAGTGTCGTTGACATAGACGATGGGGCGGGTGGGGAACTGGCGGTCGGCGTAGAGTTCGCGGAATGATTCTTCATAGGTTTTTGGGACGAATAGTGTGTGGTGGTCGAGTCCTTCGACGGGTTTGTTGAGACCCCAATGGGCAGTGAAGTAGCTGAAGCTGGCGGGTTTTGTCGGGGGTTGTTTTTGCGGGCCGAGCGTCCAAGGATCAACGTTTGAGATGATGGCGTCAGCGGTGATTCGTTCGTTTTGGTCGGTGATGACAGCAGTGACTCGGTCATTTGTCGTTTCTATTTCTGAGATTCCGGTGTTGAACCGGAATTCGACGCCGAGTTCGATAGCAAGACGATGGAATGCAGCAGGGATCGCTCGGACTCCGCCGACGGGGAAGGAGACACCGTGCTCGATCATGTAGAAGGGGATTAGGAAAGCACCGGGGGCTTTGCTGTGGTAGCTTTGTCCGCCGTAACTTGGGAATCCGTAGAAGAAGCTGCGGAGGAGATCGGACTTAAAGTATTGGTCAACGAGGGTTTTGTAATCTCGGAAAGGGTTGAAGTGGAACCCGAATTTGAGAAGAGCGGGGGAAAGGAGATCTTTGGGGTCGCGGAAAGGTTGGGCGAATACCGACTTATCGACGAGGGGGGCGGCTTTTCTCAGGGTGGCATAGAGTTTGTCGAACCCCGCGAGGTCTTGGGGTGCGACTTGTCGAAGAAGAGAGCGGCAGGCATCGAGATCGGAGGGGAGATCGATCATCGATTGGCCTTCAAAGTAGACTCGGCTCAGGGTGGGGAGGGGTGTGAAATTGAGATAATCGCGGGGGTTTCGTCCGGCGGCTTGGAAGACTTGGTCGTAAAGGTGAGTGAGAATAATGATGCTCGGGCCTGGATCAAGTTGGAATCCTAAGTTCTCGATTTGAGCAGCTTTACCGCCTGGAAGGTCTCGTTTTTCGATGACTAGAACATCCCAACCCTGGAGCTTGGCGTAAATGCTTGCGGAGAGTCCGCCTTGTCCGGCGCCGATTATAACGAGTTGTTTGCTCATTGGGATTGGAGGGAATCGAGGAGTTTTCGTGGGTTGGTAGCAACTTGGTAAGCGGCCTGAATTTTCTCGACTTTGGTGGTTCGGGCGCGCGCCGTGAAGGGGTTCAGGTCTTGTTCTTCGAGTTTGGTAAGAATTTTGGAATAAAGGACTCGGGCGAGGAGAACGGCTTGAAGGGCGTGATCGGGGAGAGAGGCGATTCCAGGATCAGCTGCTTTGTAAAGTGCGCGGGTGCGGGCGATTTGGAATTCCATGAGGCGTTTGAAGTTTGAGTCGAAGATTTGTTGGGGGATTTGGTCGGGATTAACGTTGAAAGTGCTCAGGTCTTCGAGAGGGATGTAAATTCGGTTTCGGGTTTGGATGTCTTCGCTGATGTCGCGGAGGAAATTGGTCATTTGCATTGCATAACCGAGAGTTTTGGCGGCGGTGTACTGCTCTGCGGTTTGCTGGGGGACAAGGATTTGAAGCATCATGATGCCGACGGCGGCGGCAGAGCCGCGCATATAACCTTCTAGTTCTGAGTAGGTTTGATAGCGATTTTTAGTGACATCCATTTCCATAGCGTGGATAAAGACGCTGGCTTCGCATGGAGAGACTCGGGTTGTGGTGACGGTGTCAACGAAGGCTCTCATGACAGGATGGGCGGGGCTGATGCCTTCGATGCCTTGATTGAGTTGGATCCGCCAATCGGAGAGGAGGCTGAGCTGATCTTCTGGTGTAATGTTGCCCGGGTTGTCCACCCATTCGTCGGGGACACGAACGAATCCGTAGACGGCATGGGTGTGGCGTTGGATTTCAGCGGGGAATTTCTTGGTTGCAAAATAGTAGGTGGTGCCGAATTTACGATGAAGTTGCTCGCACAGCGCGTAGTCGGCGGTTGAGGCGAAGTTCGTGGGAGCGACTTGGATCATCGGCGACCCCAGATTTTCAAACACGAGCTGACCTGTTTTTTACATCCACGCCAAGAATTCTGACTGTCTATGTTCCGAGCGCACTTTGGCAATACTTCTCCCCACCCCATCCCCTCCCCATCAGGGGAGGGATTTGCAATGAAAGATGAATCTTGAAAATCAGAGGATATCGTCATTTGATCCATGTTGGTGGTTTCATTCTTTCGTTGATGTCGTGGGTGCCTTGCACGAGGGTTTTGAAGGTTGTGTGGTCAGGATTTTGGGCAGCGGATCGGATTGTCTGGAGGAGGGATGTGAGGGAACAATGTGCGTCGTCGAGCAGGTTTGGGGTGTTGGGGATGGGAGGGGCAAAGGCGATGAAAGCTTCAGGGCGCTCGTGCAATGACTGTTGATAGTGGATGGCGGTGGGGATCAGGGTTGCATCGGGGACTTGCCGGGCAACAAGGGAAAGGGATTTCCCTATAGGGAGGATTTCATGTGGAGGATGGAGGATGCCTTCAGCGAAGAGGATGAGGGATTTGCTTTCTTCGCGCATGAGTCGGATGGTTTGGCGGATGGTCTTTGCGCGAGCTTGGGGATCACTCGCGGGGTATGGCATTCCCCCGACTTTTGCGAAAAGGGGAAAAGAATCGAACTCTTGGATCCAATCCAGACTGGGGAGCTTGAGAGCTTTTACAACGTGGTACATGAGGTAGCCGTCGTGCCAGCCATGGTGATTGGTAATGAAGATTGCTGGTGGTGTGATTGCGAAACAGGGAGGAATCCAATGGACGGTATGGAACCGTTTTTTGACATTGGAGTGGATCATTTTGCCGACGAGACGCCCGGCGAGTCCCTGTTCTTGGCTCACGTTTTGACCTCAGTTGTTGGATGTTCGTTTAGTTCTAATTTTTTATTGACGTCAACCCCGCCCTGCCCTCCCCAATCTTGTGGAGGGAAATTAGATTCTGATTTGTTTCGGTCAGACGCAAACTTGAGAGACTTGTCCTGGGCTATCGAAGCGAGTTTGAGCCGTCGTTCGAGAAGTTCGGCGGAGATCAGCACCATAGGGAGGCCGTTTCCGGGGGCGGTTGAAGCACCAACGTAGTAAAGATTCTTTTGAGTTTTGCTTTGGTTTTTGGGGCGGAAGAATGCGCTTTGGAACAGATCGTGGCTGATGCCGAATGCGGCACCTTGGTGGAGCCCGAGTTCGGATTGCCAATCTCGGGGAGTACGCTGCTTCATGGCGCGCACTTTGGAGCGGTCAAAGGATGAAATTTCGGCGAGCCGAGCGAAGACTTTTTCTTGGAGGATTTTTTCGTCAGATTCGGACCAGGGGTGTTCGAGGTGAGGAACGGGGATGAGAATGAAGAGGTTGGAGTTTCCGAAAGGCGCACGAGATGGCTCGGTCTTTGAGGAGATGGCGGCATAGAAAGCCGGGTCGGACGGGAGTTCTTTGGCGTTGAAAAGGGAGTCAAAGTTTCCTTTATAATCTTTGCCGAAGATCACGTTATGATGGAGGAGCTCGGGAAGCTCGCCGGCGTAGTCTATATAGAGGCAGTAGGCGGAGCAAGAGTTACGGAATTTGGTTTTGCGGGGTTTGGCGAGAAGCTTTTCTTCGGTGGTAGGAAGGTCTGCGTTTGAGATGATGATGTCAGCGGGGATGGTTTCGCCGGACATGAGTTCGATTGAGTGGGTATTGATTTTTCGGACGGGGGAATTGAGGTGAATTTTTGCGCCTCGTTCGGTGGCAAGTTTGGCGATGGCGTCAGAAATTGCGGGGAGCCCCCCTTTGGAGTACCAAATGCCTTCGCCGTATTCCATGTAAGTGAGGGTGCCGTAGACCCATGGTGCGTCGTACGGGCTGAGGCCGAGATACATCGTCTGAAAGCTAAAAAGCATGCGGAGGCGTTCGTCGCGGAAGGTACGGTTGACGCGTTTGGCGAGATTGCCGAGCATGTTATGCTTGATGACGCGAGCGAGTTGGAGCGGGGATATGATATCGAAGGGATTTGTGTAGTTTGTACGGACAAAATTTGGAATCGACGTGTGGTAAAGCTCGGCAAGGTCGCCGAGGAACTTGGGGTATTTGGCGGCTTCTTCGGCGGAGATTTGGGATTCGATTTGGGCGAGCATTCGGGCGACGTTGGGGGTTCCGTCGATTGTGTCATAGCCTCGGAAGAAAACGCGGTAGCTGGGGTCGCAGAGGGTGATGTCGAGGTGATCTTCCATTCGCTCACCAAGATCGGCGAAAAGCTTTCGGAAGGGGTCGAGCATCATCATGAGAGTGGGGCCACCATCGAAGGTGCAGTTGTTGACTTGCTCGTGGCGGTTCCGGCCGCCGATTTGGTTGGTTTGTTCGAAGATTGTGACTTGGTGACCGAGATGGGCGAGTCGAGCGGCGGTGGCAAGGCCACCGACTCCGGCTCCGATGATGACGATTCTTTGAGGGGTGGTCATGGTTGTTTAGTGGACATTCTTGTTGGGCTTTGGCGGACAAGTCCAATGGCCATCGAAGCGGTTGCGAAAACAAACGTTATGAAATAGAGTCCGACCAGTGGAATTTGGTTAAGTTGTGAAACCGTGCCAATGACCAGCATGAGCCAAAGGTGACCAAAAAGGGTGAGTATGCCGGCGTCAACCGTTAAAGCCTTCTGTTCCGACTTTGCGAGCGATAATGCGAAAGGAATGACCCCGAGAGCGGAGACGAGGAACCATCCGACGGCGTTTTGGTACGGTGCTTCAAATGAGTGGGTAGGCGATTGCCATGACCAATAGTTTAGTGACTTGACCATGACCGGCTCCATGAAGAAGTCTACGTGAGTGGCGAGGGCGGCGGTGGCGAGGATGATGAGAATTGGTCTTTTGAGGGCGGCGACGGCGAGAGCGGCGGCACCGACGATCATAGTCCAGGCAAAGGGGAGGAGGAGAGGATAATTTTTGTCTCCCGGGAGGGGGACGGTCGGGAACCAGTTCGCGGTATATGTGTACTCTCCAAAGGGAAAACCTGTATAAAGGCCAATGATTTCGGATGCGCCGCCGAGAGCAAAAAGGAATCCGAGGGATTGGGTTGCGGACTTAGGGGAAGTGAGTCGGGCCGCTTCTGTCCAGACTGCCCAACACCCTGACAAGATGAGGGCGATGCTGGCGGCGGGTTTGATGGGGCCGGGGTCGAGGCCAGTGAAATGAGAGAGAATTGTTCCGAAAATGCTGAATAAGGTGAGGCCAAGGAAGATTTTGAGGGGGCGGGACAGGAGGCTCACGTTACAGACGAGTATACGGGTTTGGGGGAGTGTGGTTAGCGGGGGGCGGATAGAATGGGGTTTGTGACGATTTCGTTCTGGATTTTGACGGGGTTTTGGATTTTGATGGCGGTCGTTGCGGTGACAAATGCGGTTCTCATTCCTCGAGTGAGGAAGGGGACGGCGCAGTGGGGGACGGTTTTGATTCCGGCACGAGATGAGGCGGAGAACTTGCGGCGATTGTTACCTCAGTTGGTGAAAGAGGTAGAGCAGGTCATTGTTTTTGATGACGGCTCGACTGATGGGACAGGGGATGTAGCGCGAGAGCTTGGGGCGACGGTGGTGCGCGGGAGCGGAAAATTACCGGAAGGTTGGACGGGGAAGAACCATGCTTGTTGGCAATTGGCGAAGATTGCCGCTGAAACTGCGGTTTGTGATTGGTGGCTTTTTTTGGATGCGGATACGCAGGTGGAGTCGGGATTTGGAGGGGCGATGCGCGGGATGGTTGAGAAATACGGAGCAAAGTATCCGGTAATGACGGGCTTTCCGAAGATGCTTCCGGGAGCCTTTCCGGAGCCGATCTATCTATTTTGGGTGCCGTGGATATTGATTTCGACGATTCCTTTCGGATTGGTCTTTGCGAGTGGGATGGGGCATACTCGATTTACGAATGGACAGTTTGTTATGTGGAACTCTGCCCGCTATTTTGATATTAATCCTCATGAGCGGAACAAGGGTGAGGTTTTGGAAGATATCAAAATCGGTCGGATGTTGGCAAGAGATGGGGTGCGAGTTTTGACGGTGGATGTGAGCCGGGTATTTTCAGTTCAAATGTATCGAAATTTGGGTGAGGCGTGGCGGGGGATGCTCAAGAACTCGTTTTATGTGACGGGGAAAGTTTGGGGGGCGGGGTTGTTGGCTTTGCTGATGTTTGGGTTGTTGGGAGTGATGCTAGTGAGTCCAGTGGCGTTTTTGGCGAGTGCGGTAACGGCGGTGGTATGTTTGGTTGGGACGAGGTTGCCGATTTGGTGCTTGCTGTTTTATCCGGTGAGCGTTTTATTTGCGGGAGTGACGCAGATTGCGTCTGCTTGGGCGGTTCGGCGGGGAAAGGTGGCTTGGAAAGGTCGGGTTTATTGACTCGCGCAAAATCTGGGATAGGCGGATGGATGGAGTTTTGATTCGGCGAAATCGGTGAGGCGTTCTCCGATCCATGGGCCGAATTTGAATCCGTGACCGGAGCATGGAGATGCCCAAAAGATACCGGGGGAATATTCTCCCCAGAGGAAGTCGGTGGTTGCGGTGTTAGTATAAAGGCAGGATTGGGGGTTGATGAGTTCGGGATTTGTGATATTGAATTTAGATTGTGCGAATTGGCGGAGAAGGTCGATTTTTTCTTCGGAGACGGGGCGAATGGGATTGGCGGGATCGACTTCGGGGCCGGGGGAATGAACGCCGAATTTAATTAGGTCGGTGGAAGAGGATTCGGGCGGGAACCCGTAGATGCCATGTTCGCTGGATTCGATCCAGACTTTGGTGTGTTCGGCGGGATTGGGGACTCGAAGATATGCAAAGGTTTGGCAGTTGATGGTGACGGGGAGGTTCAGGTGTTGTTTTGACCATGCACCCAGAGTGAGGATGAGGGCGTCGTGGTCTTTTTTGAACAGGGTGGGATCGGGGAGGTGGGTTTGGATGCGTTGGTGTCCGTGGGTGAGGAGAAAATCGGTTGAGGATTGGCGGAAGAGGTCGGCGTTTGCCCATCCGGCAACGGGGTTATGGATAGCGATTTCGTTCTCGGTTAGGCGGAGAGCGGGAAAGATGGTTTGGGTGTGATCAAGGCGATCGTAAGGGATTTTGTTGGAGATTAGGCCCTGTTCGAGGGTTTGGAGGTCAGGTGTTTTCGGGTCGCCGAAGGTGACGATGCCGGATTCGGTGAAGATGGGTTTTTGGAGGAGGAGGTTGATGTTTTTCCAAAGAGGGTAGCCCTGGAGCATGATTTCGAGATAGAAGGGGTCGGGGTAGTCGAGGCGGACGATGCGGGAGTTGCCGTGGGACGAGCCTTGAGTATGGAGCGGGGGGTGTTGGTCATAGAGTGTGACTTTGTGACCTCTCTGGTGGCATGCGAGGGCGGTGGAGAGTCCCATTACTCCCGTGCCGACGATGCCGATGTTCATGGCAGAGAGTTTACTTGGCGAGGGGGTTGGTGAGTTTTTTGGCGCGGCTGATGGGCATCCAAGTGAATTCAGCGCGACCGACGATTTGGGAACGGTGGACAAGGCCCCAGTAGCGTCCGTCGTTGGAGCCGTTGCGGTTGTCGCCGATCATGAGATAGTAGTCTTTGGGGATACGCTGGGCGGGGAGTTCGACGGCCTCGTTAGTGTCCATCATCGGGTTGTAGAGACTGCCACCCCGGGGGGCGAAGTTGTGCTGATCTGACCACTGATCTTTTTTGAAGATGAATGGAACGACGCCTTCTGGGTTTCCTGGTTCGGTTGGATCGGTTGTTTTGTAGTTGTCGAGCTGAATGAACTTGAAATCTTCTTGCTGGTCAATGTAGGGCTGCCATTCTTCTTTGGCGAGGGGGAGCTGATTTCCTCTGGTTGGGTCGGAGATGGTTTTGTAAGGCTCTTCTACGGGTTTACCATTGCGGAAGACTTGCCAGTCTTTAATCTCGATCAGATCACCGGGGACGCCGAGACAGCGTTTGATGAAGTCAGCATCTGGGGAATCGGCGGGTCGAGCGTAAACGGAGGGTTTGAAGACCACGATGTCGCCGAATTTCGGGTCGGATGTTCGGTAAACAAATTTGTTAGCGACGATGTAGTCGTTGGTGCGCAGGGTGTCCACCATGGAGGGGCTGGGAATGTAAAACGTTTGGATGCCGAATGGTCGGACGAGCATAAACACTACGATTGCGGCGTAGATCAAGGCGTCGGCGAGGTCATTGATGATGCGGGCAAAATTGTAGATTCCGGAGCGAAGGTGGATTGGTGTGTTTTTGAGATAGGGGTAGAGGACGAGCCGGACGGCAGTGAGGACGGCGGCGAAAATAACGATCTGGCTGATCGGCGTTCTCGCAAGCCGATCAACCAGAAGGATAAGGTTATTGGGTTGGCTCTGGGCCAACAAGAATCCAGCCCAGGTAAGCATTGATTATCGCTTTTCCGCGATTCGTGCAGCTTTCCCGACTTTTCCTCGGATGTAGTAGAGCTTGGCTCGTCGTACTTTTCCGTGGCGGAGGACTTCAAATTTCTCGACGTTTGGGCTATGGAGGAGGAGAGTTCGCTCGACCCCGACGCCGTTACTGATTTTGCGGAGGGTGACGTTTTTGGCGATACCACCGTTCTTGACGGCAATGGCGAGACCTTCGAAGATTTGAATTCGTTCTTTGCCGCCTTCGCGGACTTTCACGTGGGCTCGGACGGTGTCTCCGGGCTTGATGACCGGGAGGTCACTTTTCAGGTTGGGTTCAGCAACGCTGGCGAGAATCGCTTGCTTAGACATAGTTTCGTTGTTTCCTGCTTGGCATGAGTAGGCCGGGATGGCGTGACTCAGGAAGCAGATTATAGCAAATCGATATCGGTTGGTTGCAGGTCGGCCCGGGCGAATAGGTCTGGTCGCCGGGATTTTGTGCGAATCAGCTGTTGTTGGCGGCGCCATTCGGCGATTTTTTTGTGGTCACCGGAACGGAGAACGGGCGGTACTTCTTCGCCAAGGAATTCAACCGGGCGTGTGTAGAGAGGAAAACCGAGGAGTCCGGAATTGGAGTGGGAGTCGTCTTGGTGAGATTCTGGAGAGCCGAGGACACCGGGGAGGAGGCGAACGATGCTGTCGGTCATGGCGAGAGCAGGAAGTTCTCCTCCGGTGAGGACGAAATCGCCAATAGTGAGGATATGGGTGGCGATTTGGGTTGCGACGCGCTCATCAATCCCTTCGTAATGACCACAAATGAAAATGATGTGTTCGGCTTGGCTGAATTGCTCGGCGTGGGACTGAGTAAAAAGTTCGCCTGCGGGATCGGTGAGGATGATTTTTGTTTGGGAATTAGGCGAGTAGGATTGTACTGCTAGGTGGATGAGAGGAGCCATCATGACCATCCCGGGGCCTCCGCCATAGGGAGAATCATCAACGGTACGGTGATTGTCGGTGGCGAAGTCACGAGGGTTTTGGGTGGAGAAAGTGACAAGGTTTTGGGTTTGTGCGCGGGCGATGATGCTGTGATTTAGGGTGGGTAGAACAAGGTCGGGGAAAAGGGTTACGAAGTCTATTTTCATTGCCAGTTGGTTGAGGTTACCGTGAAGCTGGAGAAGTCAGGGGAATTGCCCGATATTTTTACTGGGAAATTGAATCTGAACTCGTGATGAAGCGGCGCGGCTGGACTCTGGTGGAGAACTTGACGGCGGCAACCTGTTTGGTTGTTGTGGCGGCTTCGGTTGGAAATGCGGTGGGGTTTAGTGCCGCCCGGACGAACTTTGAGAAGCAGCGCAGCGTGGTTGTGAGCCGAGTGAGGTCGGATATTGGGGAAACGGAAGCAATGTCGCGATTGGGGGCGGCTCCGGTGAGTGGGGTGACTCAGATATCGAGTTTGTACGGAGTACCGGCGGGATTTTCACTAGCAAGAACAGTTACTGAAGATACGGCAAACAAGGGTCGCTATTTTGTGGAATGGGAGGGGAAATGGACGACGGATCGCGAGAATGTGGTTCGGGTGAGTTCTGCGGTTACAGTGAGTTTGGGGCAGATTGTTACAGTGAATCCCAAATCGACTTTTGGCGTGAATTACAACATTCCGGCGGACATGCCAGTCGCAATTGATTTGGAGGCGCGAGGGATAGTGCCGGGGGATCGGATCACTTTAGCTCCTGTGAACACTTGGACGGCGTGGGGGAGTAATCCCCCACCGGCGTGGCTGGCGGGGCTGGTAGCACTTTTCAGTTCGACGAACGAAGTCTTGCCAGCTTTTAGTTTGGTAGAGCGGGTACCGGGTGCAGTTCCGGTTGCGGCCGGGCCGGGGTTTGTGACTGGGGATCGTTGGAGTTTGGCGGCGGGCTTTCCGACGGCGACATTCCAGGTGAGTTCGAATAATCCCGGGCTCCGGAGTAGCACTTCGGTGGTTGTTCCGGCGGGGGCGCGGTACCTGTTTGTGGGCGTGGGGGATATCCCTTATCACACGGATAACCGGAGTAGTTTGGAGGGATTTGGGGTTCGGATTGCGAAGATCGCTTCGGGGGTATCGGGCGGGGCTGAAGTTCTGGTTGACTCCCGTTGGATGTACGGTAGTCAGGGGTTCAATGGGATGTCATTCGGATATTTTGAAGCGGCGACCCTTGCGGCAGTTGATGAAAAGATGTGGCGGTTCATGCGCAAGAACAATGACGCGCAGTTTAATGATTCCGCTTATTCGGTTGATGGGGGGTTGGTCAGTGGATCGAGTCCGACTCCGAGTGCATTTTGGAATCTGCAAGGGGTGACTTGGATGCACCCAAGCGGAGGTGGAAGTCGGACGGGAGGGAGTTTCCATATTGCGGCGCGCCGATGGACGGCGGCAATTGGGGCGACGAATGCAGTTCTGACGGCCAATTGGACACGAAATGATGCTTCCAGCTCCGGCGTGGAGCTGTCCATTGTCAAGAATGGCGTGGCGATTTGGTCGGACTCTTTTTCGAGGCGGGAAGCAGCGGGAGTGAGCAAGCCAGTGAGCTTAAACCTTGGGCGACTGAATGCTGGGGATTGGTTTGAATTTCGGCTGGGGCCAGGATCCAACGATTCATATGATTCGACGGTGGTGTGGTTCCAGTTGTCGGGGGTGCCGGATTGAGATTGAATCGAGGCGGGGCGATGCTCTGGGTGGTTGTGACAGCAGCGATTTTGGCGGTCGCAACGGGGGGAATGTTGCGGCTAAATGCAATGGCGAGTCAGACGGTGAGTCGGAGCGAAGAGCGAGCCCAAGCTGAGGCGGCCCTGGATGGATGGGTGAGTTTGGTCAAGGCTCAAGCGCAAAACCGATTGCTTTTGATGCCGAGTTCCCCGAGTGCTACATTTGGCGGAGTCTTAGTCACGGGATCGGTGACAGATACAAGTTCCGTGATGGCGAGAACGGCTCAGGCTACCGCAGTGGCAGTCGTGAAGGGGAGGAGTTATAGGAGGACGGTCACTGTCGGATTGCCATTGAAGGAGACTACGGAAGCAGTTGGACTCTTTGGTACGTATTGGCAAACGAATGGGACGGACAGTTGGTGGGAATGGCCGCCCAAGCTGACGGATTCACCGACTTTGATGAGGGTTGACACACAGTTTGAATATTCCGGCCAAACGATGAGTTTTATGCCGGATGCTCCGAGTCCGTTTGTGATTTGGGAGGGGACATTAGTTGTGCCTGAGACGGGAACATATACTTTTTCGATTAGCGCGGATAACTGTTGGAGTTTGTGGATCAATGGATCAAATGTTTACGATGCGTTTTATGCAGGATTTTCTCACGAGGGGTATCGGAGTTCGCCTGTCAATCGGGGATTGACTTTTAACTGGACGAAGGGTCAGCGATTGCCATTTCGGTTTTATTTTATGGATTATGGCGGAGCCGGTCGGCTGATATTTCGGTGGCAGGCGCCGGGGAATACAGCTTATGTTCCTGTTCCGGCGGACGTTTTCCGTCCGGCAAATTTTGTGGGAGGAACCCGCAGGACATTTACGATCCCTTGGCGGGCCAATGCGGTTTATAACACAACCTTGGAGGACTCGCCGACGGTTGTGAGTGCGACGCCGATTGATTTGCAGAGCTTGGGTTTTTATCCGGGGGATCGGATTCGGTTGAGTATGAGTGGAGGTTGGAACGCTTGGAGTTGGCCAGCGAATCGCGAGTACATTTTTCAGAATATGTCGGCGGTAATTTCTAGTTCGAGAGCGATTAATCGTAATCCAAGGGCAACGAATCGTGTACCGAGTGCATTGAATACGGGATTAGGACAAATCACAAATCCTCATGCAGACCAAGCAAATGACTTTTGGGGGGATCAAGGCTACTTTGATGGAGCGACTTGGAGTGGTCAGCTGGGGCCGCAAGGAGTGACGATTCCGGCTGGTGGACGCTACTTATTTGTTCAGGGTTGGGACAGCTATTGGGGTGATAATGGAATTTCGCGTTTGGGTCTGAACAATGTTGTGATTGAAAGAGCGAACTGATTGAGATCGTTGGGGGTAAATTTGGTTTATGAGCGTTCCAGCTGATTTGAAATATACAAAGTCACACGAGTGGGTGAAAGTAGATGGTGATACGGTGACGATTGGAATCACCGATCATGCGCAGAGTGAGCTGGGCGACATTGTGTTTGTTGACTTGCCGACGGTGGGCCGAGCCCTGGGTGCCTCGGATAGTTTTGGGACAGTTGAAAGTGTGAAGACGGTGAGCGACATTTATGCACCAGTTGGGGGTGAGGTGGTCGCCGTGAACGAAACATTGGGTGCGCAGAGCGAGCTCGTCAATTCCGATCCTTATGGTGACGGATGGTTGGTCAAGTTGAAGCTGGCTGATGCAGGTGAGTTGGATGGTTTGTTGAGTGCGGAAGGGTACGAAGCAAGCTTGAACGACTAGAGGAATCTGGTCAACAGATTGGGCCCCGATTAGCGACGGTCAGGTCTTTTGTTCTCTTTTTCCGATATGTGAAACGGATGGTTTCGTAATGGCGTTTGGTAAATCTATGGAAAATGAGAATCGAGACTTCGGTTGGGCTCTAGCGCGTATTGCGACAGGCATTGTTATGGCGTATTATGGATCGCAGAAGGCGTTAGGGTTGTTTGGTGGGTCAGGATTTTCGGCGACAGTAGAGGGGATGTCAAGCAACATGGGAATTCCTGAACCGCTCGTTGTTTTGGCGATATTGGCGGAATTTTTGGGCGGCTTGGGATTAGTGGTTGGCTTGCTGAGTCGAGTGGCAGGATTTGGGGTCTTCGTGACGATGATGGTTGCGATGGTTGTGAATGCTAATCGAGTCGGCGGGTTTGGTGTGTTAGCAACAGGAATTCATGATTCGGTGAATTTAATTTTTTATACTTTTGTTTTGGGAATGGTTGCATTGGGAGTCGTGATTCAGGGGGCGGGGGCGTTTTCATTGGATACGCGCCTTGGGATTGAGTCGCGCATTGGGCAGGTCTTCAGCCGAAAATCGGCCTAGGTTTGGTAGGTTGTGTGCCGTAGGATAGGGGCTGTGTTTAGCACTTCCGCCCTGCGGCACAAATCTTTTCGTGATTTGTGGATTGGTCAGACGATTTCTCAGCTTGGGGACTCGACGTACTATCTTGTTTTCTTGTTTGTTGTGGATCACATCACCAAAAATCCAATGATGGTGGGATTGGTCGGAATGTTTTCGGCCATTCCTTTTGTTATTTTTGGACCTTTTGCGGGGGTTTTGGTTGACCGGGTTGACCGAAGGAAGTTGATGCTCGGATCGGAGCTTTGGAGCGCGGGGATCACACTTGGTTTGGCGGTTTATGCTTGGATGAGGCCGGAGCCCGAGGTTTGGGTGATGTGTGCGGCGGCATTTTTGATGAGTATCGTGAATACGGTTTTCTTTCCAGCTCGTTCGGCCTCCATTCCTCGACTAGTTCCTGCCGAAGATGTAGTTAAGGCGAATGCATTGAGTGAAGCGACTCGGCAAGTGGTTTCGATGTTGGGGATTGGTTTTTCAGCGGTTGCGCTCGGTGCTTTGTATAAGATTAATCCGGATTATTTCTTTTTTTCGGCGGTCTTGGTTAATGGTCTGACATTTTTGGCATCGGCGTTTTTTGTGCGAAAGTTGCCGGAGCTTTTGCCTTTGCGAGAAGAGATTGAAGAGGTTGAAGCGACCGGGGTCAAAGGAAATTGGGAACGAGTGAAGAAGGATTTGCGCGAAGGGATTCGGGCGATTTTAGATGATCCGGTTGTTCGGAGAGCGTTGCCGATCAATATGATTTCGACCATTGGGGTTGCGGGATTTTTTGTGGTTTATTTGGCTTTGAATCGGGAGTGGTATGGGGGTGGTTACAACACGTTGGCGTGGATTGAATTTAGCTTTATCTTTCCAACGATGCTCGCAAGTTTGTACGTTGGTCGGGCAACGGTCGTCCACCCGGGACGATGGTTGTTGCTTGGTCAGTTCTTGATCGGATTAACGGTTGTTTTGATGGCGTTCAGTAAGCCTTATTGGATGATGTTGCTGGCAAACGTTTTGTGCGGACTGACCTTGCCATTTATGATTATTCCGTTGCAGAGCTACTTGCAATTGGCGATTCCTGATCAGTTAAGGGGCCGGGTGAATTCGGCTTGGTTGATGATTAGTCAGGCGATGAATCCGGTTGGTGTCGTTCTTGTGGGTCCGATCTTGGCTTGGCTAGGAATAGAGGGGACTCTGATTATCATGGGATTGATCTTGTCAGGGGCGTGTTTGGTTGGCGTGTTCAGTCGGTCATTTATGAACACCCGGATGCCAGTAACTGAATCTTCTCAGGCGGCGTAGAGACCTGCTTTGCGGCCAACTTGGCCGAGGATGAAGGCATAATCGGGAAAGCCCTGGCTAAGGTTTGAAAATGTGGGGGCTTCACGGTCAAAGGGTGGATGATTGAAGCTGGAGACCAGGCTGTAGCTTTGAATTCCTTGGCGAGTGTAGTCGCAAGTGAGGTCGGTGATTTGGTTCAGTTTGAACTTGTGGAGATGCTCCGGATACAGCCCTGACCAAAACAGGATGAAGTCGCCGATGTGTTTATGGACTTGACGCTCTCTTTCAAATGAATCAGCGCGGAGGCGGACATCGCCTTCGGCGAGCATTTCGATGATGCTGGTGATTGGGTGTCCATCGGGATCTCGGAGGGAATACAGCCGATCGGTGCGAATGAAGTCGAGGAGGAGATGGGTGAGATATTCTTCGGATTCGGTGGTGTAGCCCGAACCGATATGGTGGTTGAGCTCTTGATTGACGAGCTCAGCCATCATCTTGTAGAGAGGATGATCTTGACTGATTCTTGCCATTTGTTTTCCTAGACGTGCAGGTTTGAGAATTGTTCCTGCAGTAATCGGTGATTTTTGGTGGAATTCGTCGGATTCGTTAGGTTTTTGATGCGGAAACTCTGGTGATAGTGCGAGCATCTGAACATTGGGCAACCTTGGCGAGGGTTTGGCGTCTATAAAGAGGTATGCAACCCGATCCTTATGCGAATGAGACGAAGAAGTCGGCGATGGCTTTGGGGATTGGGATCGGGGTTTTGGCGACTTTGATTTTGGTAGGGGGTGGCTTGGCGGCTCTGGGTTTATTGGGGCCGAAGAACGAGGTTGTGACGGTGAAAGCTCCAGCGGAGACGAGTCCAGTTTTGCCGAAGGTAGTCGAGAATGCGCCGGTTTTGCCTAAGCCAGACGAGGCATTGCAGATGCCAGATGATGTTTATCAGTGGTTGGAGCATTTGAGGCGAACTGAGGAGGCGCGGAAGTCGATGTCCGCGGATCAAATTGGCGAGTTGACGGTGATGATGGCGCAGATGAAGGGGCAGGGCATTACGGATGCGATGAAAAGCCTGTTCACTCCAGATGAATCGCCGATACCGATTGATGAAGGGCCTTCGAAGACTGAAAGTTTGGCGATGAGCGCGGAGGACAAGCGGCGAGAATGGCGCGAACTCAATGACTATTTTATGAGCGTCCCGGCTCCATCGGAGTGCGCTCCGATTCAGGCAAGTTATGCGCAAGCACTAGGAGAAACGGGAGCGATGATTGTTGAAATTTTGGAGGCAGTTGAGATGGCGAATGAATCTCCAGAGAAGGCAGTTGCCGCTCTGACTAAAATGCAGGGGACGAGCGGGAGCCGGATTGATAGTTTGGCGAAGCAGACGGATACACAAGTTGGGGAAATTTGCCGAAAGTACGAGACCAGAAAGTGGTTCGACATTCAGGGTGATGTTGGGGGCGGATTCCTGACAGGTTTGGGTGGTTTCTGATATGCTTTTGAGTTGATGAGCCAGAAGCGAACCGCGCCGAAATTGTTGGGGATGAAGGGAGGGGATCGGGTTGTTTGTTTGACCGCTTATGACTTTATGTCCGCTCAAATGGCGGATGCAGCGGGGGTTGATTTAGTGTTAGTGGGTGATTCGCTGGGGAATGTAATTTTGGGATATGAGACCACGATTCCGGTTGAATTGGAAGATGTGGGCTATCACGTCCGTGCGGTCAAACGGGGACTAAAAAATGCACTACTGGTGGCAGATTTGCCGTTTGGGAGCTACCAGACTGGGGTGGAACAGGCGGTTGACAGTGCGGTTTATTTGATGAAATGCGGGGCGGAGGCGGTGAAGTTGGAAGGGGATTATCCGGAAGCGATTGAGGCGTGCGTGAAGGCGGGGATTCCGGTGATGGGTCACGTTGGATTTACTCCGCAAAGTGTGCATGGATTTGGAGGATTTAAGGTTCAGGGTCGGACTGGGGGAGATGAGATTTTGGAGGTAGCGCGGCGGTTGAGTGATGCGGGGGCGTTTGGGGTGGTTTTGGAACTGATGCCGGCGGAGCTGGCGGGCCGGATCACGGCCGCGGTTGAGTGTTTGACGATTGGAATTGGAGCGGGATTAGAGTGCGATGGGGAGATTCAGGTTTGGCATGACGTTTTGGGCTTGAGCGAACATTCGTTTAAGCATGCGCTGCGGTTTGTTGAAGGGCGGGGGATATTTGTCGAAGGTTTGAAGGACTATGTGGCGGGAGTGCGAGACCGAACATTTCCGGGTGCGGAGAACTCGTTTTGATCGTTCTGCGGACCGTCGCGGAGGTTCGGGAGTTTCGTTTGACATGTGAGTCGGTAGGTTTTGTGCCGACGATGGGGGCACTTCATGCTGGTCATTTGAAACTCATGGAAAGTGCGGTTGAAGAGAACGTAGTGGGGATTGGGAGTATTTTTGTAAATCCTTTGCAATTTGGGGCTGGAGAGGATTTGGGAAACTATCCTCGCAGAGAGGCGGAAGATATTGCTTTGGCGGAAGGGGTTGGGATGCGGGCGATGTTTTGCCCAAGCGTGGAGGAGATGTTGGGTCGGAGCTCGACTCGCGTGACGGTGAGTGGGGTAAGTGACTTGTTTGAAGGAGAACGTCGCCCGGGTCACTTTGAGGGTGTAGCTACTATCGTTGCTCAGTTGTTTGGAATTGTGCGCCCAACTAGGGCATATTTTGGATTGAAAGATTTGCAGCAGTGTGCGGTTGTTCGGCAGATGGTTGCGGATTTGTGTATGGATATTGATTTGCAATTTATTGAGACGATTCGGGAAGAGAGCGGCTTGGCAATGAGTAGTCGGAATGGCTACTTTAGTGAATCTGACCGGGCTTGGGCGGCTCATTTGAACCGGATTTGCCGTGTTGTTGCGGAACGATTGGTGGAGGGTCGAGATGACTTTAATTCAGTCTTTGGGTGGGGCAAGAATGAATTATCGCGCCATAGATTTGAAGTTGAGTACTTGGATGTTGTTGATTTTCGCACTATGCGTCCGGTTCAAAGTGTAGACATATATTCACGGTTAGTGGTTGCGGCCCGTTTTGCCGGGGTGCGATTGATTGACAATCTTGCGGTAATTGAATAGGGATTTTATCTCGATTGTTAAATGTATATGAAATGTGTGGGATAATGCGGGGGTATTTGCAGTTGAATGCGAAACAGGAATTTGAGAAATGGCTAAGAGCTTAGATCAAGTAAAGGCTTCACTGAAGTTGAAGACCAGTGCCCGCGAAGGCGTTTTGAGTTTGCGTGTCGGCAAGCGGAAAGTTGTTCTTCCGTTTGAAGTTCGGATGTTGGAAAGTGACAACTATGTGTTCGTTCACATTCCTCCGGCGGCTGAAGTGATGAAGACTTCTGACTTCACAATTGTCACGGATGCGGCCGAGGCAACGACAGCAGCGAACGAATTCAAGAAGAGCCGCCGCCGCAAGCGCGGGGCGAACAAGTCGGCAGCGGAGATGCCGGACGAACTGAAGGCAGCGTTGGAGAAGGTTCCGGCTGGGTTCAAGTTGACTTACGGTCCGGACGGGACTCCTCGCTTGGCGAAGAAGCGCGTTCGCCGATCTAAGAAGTAACTTTTGGGGAATGAGCTGCGACCCGCCCAGCGAGATTTTGGGCGGGTCGGGTACTTTTTGCGTTGTTGGGCCCGATTAGCTCAGTGGTAGAGCAACCGCCTTGTAAGCGGTAGGTCATCAGTTCGACTCTGTTATCGGGCTCCAGAGAGAATACTAATTATGGAAACTAACACACTATTTTATGATTTCAGATTTGGTTTTCGCTCATCACTTGTGGTTCTTTAAGTTGTTTTCGATTGAAAAAGGCGATGATGGTGCCCAGGAATACAGCGGTTCCACCGAAGGCAAGGGCGGGGGTGAGGCCGATGAGGTCACCGAGTCCGCCGATAAGGAGGTTGCCGAGGGGAGCGAGGCCGGCGATGGCCCAGAGGTGCATGCTGAGAACTCGACCGCGGAGGGCTTGGGGGCTGAGGAGTTGGAAGAGGGTGTTGGTGGTGTTGAATTGGGCGATTTGGCAAAAACCAGTCACGAAGAAGAGAGGGGCAGCAAAGTAGATGCTTTTTGTGAAAGCGAGGGTGGTGAGGGCAAGTCCAAAAGTGAACATCGCGATGCCGACGATGCGGGTTTTGAAGGGGCGGTTTGAAATTGTCGCGATGGTGACGAGTCCGGTGAGGGCTCCGATTCCGATGGCGGAGTAGCAGATTCCGAGTCCGGCGGGGTCGAGACCGAGTTGGTCGGCGGCGATTGCGGGCATCTGGAAGATGTAGGGGACGCCAAACAGTGAAAGGGTGCCTTCCATGAGGAACAGGGTGCGGAGGGACGAGTCTCGCCAGGTGAAGAGCATTCCTTCGAAGATCAGGTCTTTGATGGGTTGCCCGCGCCGAGCACCGGGGGGAACGACAGTTTTGAGAGCGATGGCGGCGTAGAGTATGGCGATATAGCTGACAGCATTGACCCAAAAGCAAACGGCGATGCCAAATGCCGCAGTGAGGATTCCCCCGATAGCGGGCCCGATGGTTCGGGCAAGGTTGAATGTCATCGCTTGGAGGGGGACAGCGGCGGCGAGGTCATCTTCGCCAACGACTTCCCGGACAATGGTTTGGCGGGAGGTGGGTTCAACGGTTTGGACGAGTCCGCCGATGAGAGCGATGGCGAGGATTTGGACAAAGGTGAGCGTTCCGATCGAGGCGGCCGTGGCGTTGAAAACGGTCGCAATCATGAGAATGACCGAAGTTGTGATTAGGATTTTTCTTCGGTCGAGCATGTCGACGAGGACAGCGGAGAATGGCCCGAGGATTGTCACGGGGATCATTGAAAAGAAAGCTACGAGGCCGAGAGCGGTTTTTTTCCCTGTGAGGTCATAGACGTATGCGCCTTGAGCAACCATCTGGACTTGGGCGCCGGTGAATGAGATGAGGGCACCGAACCAAAGGAGTCGAAAATCGCGGTGGCGGAAGACTCGGAAAGCGGGCCAGGACTGGATGAATGCGTACGCTCTCTCCAAAGGGCCTGACATGAAATTCATGTTAACCTAGTTTGGTGCCGAAGCTTAGGTAGGGATTGGTATAATTGCGAGTGGGAAAAAGGGCAATTTCTGTGCGTCCAATGAGGATTCTGCAAGTGATTTCCAGCTCCGCGACTTCGGGAGCTGAAAAGCATTCAGTCGCGCTTGCGCGACGTTTGCAGGCTAACGGTCACCAAGTGGATTTTGCTTGTCCGGATTTGTCATGGGTGAGGGACGATTTGGCGGGGACTGGGGTTCAGGTTCACCAGGTGGATATGCGCGGGGGGTGGGGGGTTCCGGGATGGCGTCACTTAACGCGGTTGGGACGAGACCGGAAATATGATCTCGTTCATGCTCACTTGAGCCGAGCGGCATATTTGAGTTTGGTGGCGACGGCCTTCACGGGCACTCCACTTGTGTGCAGTGTTCATGTCAAAACTCATTACTTGGTTTATCGGCTTGCGGCGCGGAAGTCGAATCGAGTTGTGGCAGTGAGCAACTATATTCAGGGTTTGCTGGAGGGGTCAAAAGTTCCAGCGGGTCATATTGATGTTGTTCATAACGGGACGGACTTTCACGATTTCAACTATTCGTCGGATCGGGATGTTAAGGCGGAATTCCAGTTGCCGGAGGATCGGCGGCTTTTTGGTTTGGTGGGTCGAGTAGCCGAAGAAAAGGGACACCAGATTGCGGTAAACGCTTTTCCGGACGTGTTGGATCGTCATCCGAATGCTCATATGCTTTTTGTTGGGCGGAGCGAGGGTGAGTTTGCGGAATACATCCAAAAGCAAGTCAAGTCCCGGGAATTAGATCAACGTATTACGTTTACAGGGAATCGACCGGATGTCGCGCGGATGTTGGATGCGATGGAATTTTCGATTTTGCCGAGTTCGGCGGAGGCTTGTCCGCTGGCGGTTTTGGAAAGCATGGCTCGGAAGCGTCCGGTAGTGGGGGCACGGATTGGGGGAGTGGATGAGTTGGTTATTCACGGGGAAACGGGATTGTTGGCGGAGCAGACGGCGGAAGAGTTTAGTGCGGGAATTAACTATCTGCTAGATCATGAAGACGACCGGTTGAGAATGGGGAGCAATGCCTTGCAATTGATCCACGAGCGGTTTACATTTAATCAAATGATGGAGCGGATGGAAGCTGTTTATGAACGGGCCGTTCGGGGGGCCTAGCGAGGCTAATGTCGGGTTGGGGACTGATTTATGACTTGCTGCTTTCTTTGTCGGCAGCGCTTGTCATGGGGTTGTTTTTTGAGAAGCTCAAGCTGAGTGCAATCACAGGCTATTTGTTGGCGGGAGCCTTGGTGGGGGCAGGGGGATTGGGTTTGTTGCAACGTCCGGACGAAGTAGACGTCATTGCGGAGATTGGGGTCGCTTTGCTTTTGTTTACGATTGGGTTGGAGTTTAGTTTTCGGAGTTTGATTCGGCTTGGTGCGGGGGTTCTGATGGGCGGGGTGACGATGGTTCTCGCTTGCACGGCGGTCCTGACGGGGGTCGGCGTTTCTTTTGGGCTCGATTGGCGGGCGGCGGTGATTATTGGGGCAGCCGGGAGTTTGAGTTCGACGGCGATTGTGATGCGGGTTCTTCGTCAGCAGAATGAGCTTGATTCGGTTCACGGAAAGAGCTCACTTGGGGTTTTGCTGGTGCAGGATATTGCGATGGTTCCACTTGTTTTGGCAGTGAGTTTTTTGGCCACTGGGAGCGGAGAACTTGGCAAAGAATTGGGGCGAGCGTTGTGGGGGGTTGCGATTCTGGTGCTCGTCTTGGTGGTTTTTGTGAGTCAGGTTGTGCCGCGTTTGCTTGATGAGAAAATCGTGGCACGGAATCGGGAATTGCCGATCATTTTGGCAGTTGTGACTTGTGTAGGTGCAACGTGGGCGGCGCATGAGCTGAAGATTTCTCCGGCTTTGGGGGCGTTTTTTGCGGGGATGTTGCTGGCTGATTCTAAGTTTAGTGAGCAGATGCGGGCGGATGTTTTGCCTTTGCGAACTTTGTTTGTGACGATTTTCTTTGTGAGTGTTGGGCTGTTGGTGGATTTGAGCTGGATGGCAGCAAATTTGCCGCTGGTTATTGGCTCAACGGTTGTTGTGATTTCTGTGAAGACGGTGGCGACTTATCTGGCTATGCGACCGTTTGTGCGGGGGATTATTGAGGTGTTGGCGGTGGCGATCGCGCTGAGTCAGGTGGGTGAGTTTTCGTTTGTTTTGTTGACGATTGGACGGGATTCTGGGGTTTTGGATTCGGATTTGTTCCAGCTTGTGATCTCGACAATCATGCTGACGCTCCTTGTTGCGCCGGTGATGGTTTCGCGGTCGTTGTTGATCGCTCGATTTTTGGCTAAACGGTTGGTTCCGGCGAGGAAGCTTGCCAGGAGTGAGCGCGAAGCGCACCCTAAGTCAATTCGGGGTCATATTTTGATCATTGGATATGGAGAAGCAGGACAAGCGACTTGCGAGGCTCTCACTGGCCTTGATTGTCCAACGATGGTGATTGAACTTGATCCGAGGTTGGTTCAGCTTGCTGAGTCGAATGGGAATATGGCGGTGATTGGGGATGCAACGAGTACAGACTTTTTGCATGAAGTGGCTCACGTTGACCAGGCGAAGGTGGTTTTGGTGACGGTGAGTGATCACCTGATTTGTCGTCGGGTGGTCTCGCTGGTTAAATCGTTAGCTCCAAAAGTGCCATTGATAACGCGAAGCCGTTATCACGTTTATTCTTTGGAATTGGATATGGTGGGGGCGGACGAGGTGGTTGACGAGGAAATGCTTGTCGGAAAGCAGATGGGGGATCGCGTCCGCTCGCTTTTGGGTGAAGAAGGGAAGAAGCAGAAGAAGTTTAAGTGGGATTCTGATGTGCCATACGCCTGAGAGTTTGGGATGGGATTTGAGTTCAAATGATGTAGAATAAGGGGTTCGTTATGTCCAACGATTCAATGCTATCTCAAGAGGGATTTGACAAACTGACGAAAGAACTAGAGTTCTTGAAGGGGCCGGAACGTCAACGGATTGCGGAGAATATTCGCGAGGCGAAGTCTCACGGCGATTTGAAAGAAAACGCTATGTATCATGAGGCAAAGTTAAATCAAACACGACTTGAATCGCGGATCGCGGAGCTTGAGCGAGTATTGATGCATGCCCAAATTATTGATATGGAGCACGAAGAGGGGACGGCGCATTTGGGCTCGAAGATCGTTCTTGAGGATTTGGAATGGGGTGACAAAATGAATATTGAGCTTGTGGGAGCATTTGAAGCTGATCCGATCAATGATTTGATTTCGGTTGCGGCTCCGATGGGCGCGGCATTGCTGGGAAAGCGTACCGGTGAAGAAATCGAGGTTGAAGCTCCGGCGGGAACCCAAAGGTATAAGATTTTGAGCGTGGATTGAAATGCGAAAGTGGCAACTTTTTGCGGGGCTGGTTTTTGGACTTTTGCTTTCGGGTTGCGATGTTTCGGGTTTGGCGATCGATGGCAAAGAAGGCGGAAGTTTGCTCGAAGTTGTCGATGTTACGATTGATCGGGATGCTTTGACCAGCAATTTGGCGTTAATGAAGCCGAATACGGCGATTCGCGTGGGTCAGAAACTGAATACGGCTTTGGTGGGTGATTATCGCAAGCCGACAAGGGGGGTCACTTTGAAAGAGCTTCCGCCTGGTCTCAGTGCGGATTTTGAAGGTTTAGGTTGGGAGACACCAGAGCGGTCGGTGAATTTGGTCGGGTTGGAGGAGGACATTATTCTGGCCCTGGATCTGCTTAATAAGGCTTCTGCGGAGGATCGTGATCAGGCGATCGAGCGCTATAAATTCGTTTTTGGGGATTCGGATGCGATTGTGAAAGGGGAAACGGCGGAGTATTGGTTTTGGGAAGATGGCCCCGTTCGGCTGATGGTCTGCGCGGTGAAAGTCTCGAATGATCGGTTTCGGCTTACTTCGGTTTTGGGATTGAAATCGGTGATGGATCGGTTGAGAATGGATCGAGATTCGGCAACGCGCGATGTCGCGGCGGCTCGGCAGATCGCTTTAGAATCTGCGGAATCAGATACGAAATAGTTGAGTGGGGGAAACTTTATTTGTTATGGGGACGTTATTAGGAGTGTCGGCTCTTTCGGGAGCGGGCAAATCTACAAACAAAAGGAGGTGGTGCCCAAAAATGGATAACCATAAACAACACTGCCTCGGAGATTCTGGGTTTTAGCGAATCCAGATGACTGATCTGGTTCGTCATGAACTGGATCTCCGAGGTCTAAAAAAAGTGCCCCGGCCTTTTCGGTCGGGGTTTCTTCATTTTAAAGAGTCAATACGAATTTTAACTATTGACAGGACGGATTCTTGCAATGCTGGACTCTAGCGATTCCGTTCAATTAACCCCTCCCTTTCTCCCTCCCCATTACATTGGGGAGGGAAGACCATTTGTTACTCGGGGATGATTGTGAATGCAGCGACGAGGAGCATCATTTCGTCATCGGTTTCTTCTCCCCAGCGCACCCATTTGGGTGGGTCGTTGGGCTGGAATGGGTTATCGGTTGAGTTGTCGTAGACCGCTTCGATTCGGATTTTGGTTCCTCCGGGGAGGTCAATGGGTTTGACGGGGGTGTAGATCAGTTGCCAGTTGAAGTCCCAGTCTTTGAGGTCAATGAGGGTTTTCTCGGAACCGTTGGGAAGAACCGCCGTGGCCTTCATCTCTTTACCCAAGAGGTGCATGTGAGGCATGAGATTGTAGAATCTGAAATTCACTTTCTTGCCGCCAACCTGAGCGGGGAGCGGGAGGTTTTGGGTGAATTTCTGATTGGCAAGGCCGGGTTTGATGGCGATGAGAGGGTTGGGGATGAAAGCCAGCTCGACGCTGTGTTCGGGTTTTGATTTATTGGTGTAGACCGCGATTTGGGTTTTATCTTTTTCGGGCTTGCCGGATTTATTGTAGTGGAGCTGGATGATCACGTCGGTTCCGGGTTTGAGAAGGAACCCGGCATCGGAGGGGAGAAGGTGTCCGTGGGCACCCGGTGCCCATCCACCGAGGGCACCATCGGGGTTGAAGCCAACACCGCCGCCGGATGAGCGGTAGCCGAGTTTGCCATCTCCGCGTGGACCTTGGGCAAGTTTTTTACCTTGGCCCTTCTCGTCAAGGAAGACGATGACGTGATGGACGATATTCTTGTTGCCGGGTTGGACGTCGATTCCGCTGATCCAGGTGGGCTCGGTGATTTTGGGCGAATAGACGAAGTTCCAGTACTCATCGTCGCCGTCGGCAGAAAGGGTGTGCTCGTACGGCATCTCCCAGATCATGTCCGGGGTGCCGTTGGCCCATCCGCTTTGGAATTTTGGAGTTGCGGGTTCTTTGCTTGAATCACCGCGCGGAGCACCCGCTTCGGCCCAGGTGGCTAAGGTTGCGATGGCTTCTTCACTTAGGTGGGCATCGTCGCGAAATTGGACGTCGCCGGGCAGGACTTTCCAGGGGGGCATTCGCTTCTTGCTGGTTGCGAGTGCGATCATATCGCTGTAGCGTTTAGCATTGGCGTACCCTTCAAGGCTGAATGGTGCATTTTCGCCAACGCGGTGACATTTGACACAGTTGTTATTGAGGATGGGGGCGACGTGTTCGGCGTAGGTTACTTGCTTGATTTCAGTTTTTACATCCGGCGTTGTTTTTGGGGAAGTAGGTGCCGGGAAAAGGGCTAGTCCAAAAATACCGAGGGCTGGTATGAGTGCGGAGATGAGCTTTGGTGAGAGATTCATGCGTTCCTCTGAACTAGTTTAGGTTATTGACGAGTTAAATTGTGTTAGAGTTTAGGAATGATGAAGAAAAGGGTTCTGGTGACGGGATCAAGCCGGGGAATTGGGAAGGCGATTGCGCTGAGATTGGCGACCGATGGCTGGGATGTTGCCGTGCATTTTCATGAGCGGGCACAGGCGGCGGAAGAGGTTGTTCAGTTGCTGGGAGATCGCGCGGCGGGGGTTTATGAGGCGAATTTGGGGGACGTGAAGTTGGCGCGCAAGTTGGTGAGCCGAGTGGTGAAAGATGGGCCGTTGCATGCGGTTGTGAATAATGCGGGGGTTTATGTGACGATGGACTTTGCTGGTTGTTCGGACGCAAGTTTTGATGCAGCGCTTAGTCGGTGCATGACGGTCAATTTTGAGTCACCAGCTTGGATTGTTCGCGAGGCATCGCAACACTTTATCAAGAATGGGGGAGGAACGGTTGTGAATGTTTGTAGTCGTGTAGGGCACAGGGGCGAGCCCGGGGCGGCGTTTTATTCGGCTTCTAAGGCGGCCTTGTTGAACTTGACAAAAGCTCTTGCAGCTGAGCAGGCGAAAGAGAATGTGCGACATTTTGCGATTGCCCCGGGTTGGGTGAATACGGCGATGGCTCGGGATGGCATGGGTGACCGAGAGGCGGAAATTTTGGCATCCATTCCGCTCGGTCGGATGGCATCGCCGGAAGACTGCGCGGCAGCGGTTTCTTTCTTGGTGCGGGATGATGCGGCTTACATGAGTGGGAATGTCATTGATATCAATGGAGCGAGTTACCTCCGCTGATGTTGGGCTTAATTTGTAGCTTTGCAATACTGGGTCAGGCTGAGGGTTCGGTTGTTCAGAAAGAATTGCCGAACGGGGCGAAGTTCCGGATTGAAGCAACTCCGGGATCGGGCACTTTGATGATTGCTCTGTATGCGAGCGAGGCTGGTTTGCCGAACGATGGAGGGGTGCCGGGTACGAGGCATTTGCTGGAACATTTGATTGCCAAGGGTGGGGATCGCTTGCTCGACACGAAACTGGAATCAGTAGGTTTATCGCTAACAGCTTTTACAGAACGAGACGGGACGGCGTTTGTGGTGATGGGGTCTTCTCGGCAGAGTGTTCTGGGAATTGAGAGCCTTCGGGACTTGCTTGAGCCGCTTCGGGTTGATAGCGAGGAGTTGGCGATCGAACTCAAGATTTTGGAACAGGAATCTGCGTTGCGGGCAGATTACGAACCATTCTTGGATCGGGCTTGGTTGGAGCTGTTTGAGCCGGGGGTTGGAAGTGTCTTTGGTGATTTGAAAGCGGTGGCCCAATTGACTCCGGATCAGTTAATGGGCGGGGCCGAGGCGTTGATGAGCTCAGGTGGGCTAACCGTTTATGTTCGGGGGGATGTTGATGCCGATGTTACGGCTTTACGGCTCACTGAAGTATTGAATTCGGCAACCCGTGGGCAAGTGAATTTTGCGCCGCGTGGGGTACTGGAATCGATTGGTCGGAAGGAGACAGTGGCTGGGAAAGGACGAGCCCGCGCCGTAGTCGCGGCGGGTCTTGATCGCCCGATGACTTTGGCAAGACTGGGCGTTGCATTGGCGATTATGCGGCTGGAGCCAGGGTTTGAGGTTGTCTATGAGCCGAGTTTTGATCGCGGACCAGTTTTGCTTTATTCGCGGTCTGGAGATGGATTTGGAGCACTTGAGAAGTACGATCAAGCAGGCCTTTCGCGGTTTGCGGCTCTGGCTCGATTGCAGGCGGTGCGACTTGTGAATGGTTGGAAATTGGAAGGGCCAAGGTTTGGCGTATTGCGAGCGAAGAAACTGCGCCAAGCTTCAGCATTTAATTTGGATCAATTAGAAAGTACGGCGCGTGGATTGACAGATAACGAGATTTGGTCGGCCCTGCAAGATTGGCGCGGTGGGGCGATGCACTTGGAGGGAACGCGATGATTTCGGCGATTTTGGCAGTTGCGATTGGGCAGTATCCAATGAAGATCAGCGTTTTGGAGTTACCTGATCCGGGGGCAGATACGGTGGCGATTCATGCCTATCTCTGGCGGGATCAAAACTTGACCCAAGAGGAAGATTCATGGCGAGTGATTTGTGATACTATTGGGATTAATTCTACTACTTATGCAGCGGATGAAGTTTCGTTTTTTGGGGGAACGACAGGAGTGTTACCCCGGGTGGTTTCGGCTCCGGACTTTTTGCGGTTAGAAGTTGTTTCGACTCCGGAGAAGTGGCGAGAGTCGGTTGCATTGGCCGCGAGTTTGGTTGCGCAGCCGAATTGGCGGTCAAATCAGTGGCAAGAGCGTGAGAAAGTGCTCCGGGGATCGGTGGATGATCCTTGGGAATATGCATTGTGGCCCAAGCGGCCCTGGAGTTCCGAAGCATTACAGGTTGATGAACCAAGCAGTGTACACGCTCGATTGTTGGACAAAGGTGGCTTGCGGATCGTAGTTTCTGGGCCGATCGAGCAGGGACTCGTTAAGGAAGAATTGGATCGAGTGTCCAGAACTTGGTCGATTCCGGAATATAGAAAAGTCTCGAGATTTGCTGAGGAAACGGTTGCGCCGGAACGACAACCTTATGGAGTTTCGACATTTGAGTTGTCGGGTCGCCCTATTAGAATAGGTGAGAAAGGCTCGGGAGCACAATTTTTGGCGGCAGTTGCCTTGGGGGTTGGCAAAGGCGCGTCAATTTGGCAAACAGTGCGCGAACGTGATGGATTTGCTTATCGGGTGGAAGGAGTTTTCTGGCCAAGTCGCTCGGGTTTTGTGCCGCGGTTCTTGATGCTTCGCTCTTCTGAAGAATCGGAACTGAAATACGGTGGGGATTTGATCGCGGCTTTGAAGGAATCGGCGACTTCGTTGGACGTTGTGGAGTTTGCAAGGGCCAAAGTGATGGCAGAACAGGTTTTGATGCATCCTAATGCCTTTGCTTCAGTCTATGTTGATGGTGAGTCGCCGCTGTTTGGATTGCCGCATGATGATGTGCGGTGGCGGGGGCTTTTGAATGGAATGGGTTTGCCTTCTTTGCCTTTGGCCCGATGGTCGGAAACGCTTAACGAAGTCAGCCTAGACGATTTCAGGTCGGCGGCGGTTGAGATGGTCGATCGGGCAGATATCAGGATCACGCGCGGTTATCCAGGACTGGATTAGCGCTCGGTTTCCTGAGCTTTGCGGAGGAGTTCTCGTACAGCTTCGGCTTGTTCGGGGGTGTCTACGGCGAGGGCCGAACCGTTCCCGTGGGCCATGCGGATTCTGACTCCGTTTTCCATGAATCGAAGTTGTTCGAGCGATTCCGATTGTTCGAGGGGTGATTGTGGCCAAGTGGCAAAATCCTGAACAACGGCATGGCGGTATGCATAGAGGCCGATATGCTTGAAAACGGGCGTTTGGCGGGGATTTCGAGGATAAGGGATCGGGTGCCGCGAGAAGTAGAGGGCATTGCTTTGGAGGTCAGTGACCACTTTGACAACAGCTGGATTTTCGATTTCGTTTTCGTTGCACTCGGTCATGAGGGACGCCATTTGGATATTGGGGTCGGAAAATAGTGGTGCGGCACAGGCGATGAGGTCTTCGGTTTGGATGAGAGGCTCGTCGCCTTGGACATTGAGGTAGAAGTCGTGGGGCATTTTCTGGGCGACTTCGGCGATGCGGTCGGTTCCGCTGGGGTGGTCAGGCGAAGTTAGGATAGCGGGGGCGTTGAATGCTTGGCAGGCGTCAATGATTTCTTGGTCGGGAGTGGCGACAACGATGTTGGGGGAGATGTTGGCGCGGAGAGCGGCTTCGTAAACCCACTGCACCATCGGTTTTCCGAGGAGATCGGTGAGGGGCTTACCGGGGAATCGAGTTGATCCCATCCGACTTGGGATGACGATAAGGCAGGAGGCTCTCTTCAATTTGGTCACATCTCTTTATAGTCAACCCCACCCCTGCCCTTCCCCAAACTTGGGGAGGGAGAAAACGAATTGACAGACATTTTCTTGGAGGTGTTCATTTTCATAGCCGGTATTTCAACTCCTTCCTTGCCCTACCCCATCCCCACCCTCGCTAAACCAGGGGCAGGAAGGAAGTTCACCGAACTCATGATTACTTAAGGTTACTCTTCGTCGTCGACTTTGTGGGAGGCTTGCTCTTTGACCGATTGCTTGCGCTTGATGGTGCCGTAAGCACTGGTGTCAATTTCTGCGCCGGTAGTCGGGGCAGCGACGACCTGGGCCGCGCGAAGTTTGGACTCGTGCTGAGCTTCGGCGACAAGGCCCTCTTTCTCGCCTTTGCGTTTGATGACGGCTTTGTTCCAGAGCCAGAGGATCGGTGAAGCGTTAAAGATGGAGCTATATGTTCCTACGGCGATGCCAAAGAACATAACGAGCATCATGAATTTGAGATCGGGGGTAGGGGAACCCATGAAGAAGAGGAGAGCCATCGGGAGCATCGCAGTGAACGATGTGTTGATGGAGCGAGCGATGGTTTGAGTGACGGATCGGTCACAGATTTGGTCGAAGGTGACGGCTCCCCGGGAACGGCGGAGGTTCTCTCGGATACGGTCAAAAATGATGATCGTATCGTGGACGGAGAACCCGACGACGGTGAGAAGCGCAGTGATGAACATCGAGCTGACTTCCCAGCCGAGGGCAAACCCGACGAGTCCGGCGAATCCGACGATGAACAAAACGTCGTGAAGAAGAGCGGCGACGGCACTTAACCCGAACTTGATTCCGTTCTTCATTCCACCAAGGGCGAATCCGAACCGGAGAGCCATATAGAGGACAATGAGGCTGGCAGAGATGAGAACGCCGTAGATTGCGTTGTTGGTGGTTTCAGCTCGGACGGAGGGGCCGACTTCGCTGATTCCGGAATTTTCATCTACCGTTAGTCCAGCGGCCTCGCCGATCTTGTTGAGAGCGGCGGTTCCGCCTTCGGTGATCCCAGCACTGGTTGGTACGGTGATGTAGACCTGGCGAACATTATCAACTGCGGCAAATTTGATGTTTGCACCTTCGATGTCGTTCTTTGCCAGATTTTCAGCAATTTGGGCAGAAGTGACATTGGCATCGACAGCAAAGCTGGCTTCAAATCCACCTTGGAATTCGACGTTTGGCTTGATTCCTCCCATGAAGACGAAGATGTAGAGGGGAAGGATGATGACTGCGGAGATCAGGAACCAACGTTTGGCTTTTCCGATAACTTGAATCGTTTTCTCTCCGGCACCGGCTTCGAGCTTTTCGCCGAAGAGGCTCCGATTTAGGGCATACCACTTGATGTCCGTACCGATACCGACGGACGTGAGTCCAATGAGAAGGGATCGGGTGACGAAGACGGCGGTGAAGAAGCTCACGAGCACCCCGATGACGAGGGCAGTTGCAAAGCCTTTGACGGCACTAGTGCCCATGATGAACAGGACGGTGCTCGTGATGACGGTACAGGCGTTTGAGTCAAGGATTGAACTGAGGGCGCGTTTGAATCCAAGTTCGATGGCGGTCATGAGCTTGCGACCAGCGCGGAGTTCTTCTTTGATCCGCTCGAAGACAAGGATGTTCGCGTCTACGGCCATCCCGGCGCTCAGAATGAACGCGGCGAGGGAGGCGAGGCTGAAGGTTGCGCCGATCGCTTTCATCATGGTGATGGTGAAGAGGCAATAGAGCACCATGGCAATGGCAGCAATGACTCCAGGGAAAGCGTAGTAGCCGATTAGATAGAGAATGATGATTCCCATTGCAACGGCCCCGGCGAACACCATTTGATCGAATGCTTTTTCGCCGATCGTGGGGGAAATTTTTTCTGATGCTTCGACAGTGAGGTCAACGGGGAGGGAGCCGGATTTGATGATGCTGCTCAGTTCACGGACGTATGAGGCTTCGAATTCGCCATTGATGAACGCACCATCTGAGAGGATCGCTCCATCTTCTTTTGGTGAGATTTGGAGGACACGACCCCCCATGACGAAGGCGAGATTTTCTCCTTCGTTGAGGTAGCGGCGCGACCATGCGGACATTTTCTTGGAACCGGCATCGCTGAAACGGAAGTTGGGCCGAGCTTTTCCGGAGGCAAGGGTTTCGGCGAATGCGTCTACGACTTCATCGCCTTCGAGGATTGGGTCGCCCCATGATTCGATAATTCGTTCGTAAGCAGGGTCTTTGGGGGTGATGATGGTGTCGGGAGCGGAGCGGCGGATAAATGTCGCGTAAGGGGCTCCGGTTTCGTCGATTACCTGATTTTCGGCGACATCGTATGTTTTTGATCGCTTTTGGGTAGTGACGGTTTTGGCGTGGAAGACTTGGACTTTTGCAGTGCTCGAAAGGAGGGCTTTTGCTTGTTCTATGTTGGTTGCGCCGGGGAGTTCGATAACGAATTGGCGGTCACCTTTGGTGGCAACGGTGCCTTCGTTGACGCCAAGGCCTTGTCCTACTCTTCGTTCTAGGTTGTCTTGAACTTTGGCTTGGACAATGCTGATTTCGTCTTTCTGTTCTTCGGTGAGGGACTCCTCGTCAATTTGCATTGTGAGGCGGATACCGCCGGCGACGTCAAGCCCTTTTTTGAGTTTGGTTTGGGTGAAACCGTAAATCGACGCCGCGGTGAGTGCGACGACTAGGGCGAGAAACCATATGTTTCGATTCTGCAATTGGGAGCCTCTTGGCCTGGGGCCAGAGGCGGATTATACCAGTGTGGTTTGGGTTCGGATTTGGGCGTGATGGGTCGGAATTTTATGGCTGACAGATGTTCACGCTGGCACTGATTATCGTCGATTTGTGGTCGCCATAGTCCAGGGGTTCTGCTCGACAGAGAGTCGTACCGATTCTTCAAGGTCAAGCTTCGACCTGTAGGTCAGAAATACAGCGGCTTGATTCGGCACAACCCATTCCATGGATGTAGGTCGGAATGTGTTTTTATCAAATGCTTGATAGAGTTTGATTGGACTATTTCTTCTCGAGTCAAGGTGAGTGTGGAAAAACCAGTGATTCGATTTTGTTGACTTGGGAGTGTTTCTATGAAGACTTTTTTGTCCTGGCTCAAGCCCCCTGAGAAATACTCCTTCATTGGATATGTCAAGGAACAGGGTATTGCTCCAGTCAAGTTCTTCATCGGGCAAGTTCTGGAAATTCAGACCTTTGAGGTTTCCTTTTAAGGAGTAGAGACTTGGATTGCTGACAGAGATTTTCAATTCACTGCCTGTCGCGACCATCCTTGAGCTGAATCCATTATTTTTACTAATCGTGACGCTTGATTTTGCACGATCGGAGGAAAGTACAGCGGATATTTGAGTGAATGACATTGACGAACTATCCGGATACGAAATGAAGATCTCTATCATTTCTTCAGTCTGGCGAGAGTTTGAGAAGTACACCCGCTTTCGATTCTCTAGTTCCTGCAGTGTCGCTGGCAGACCAGAACTAGAGGTGACGGCGATGAGCGAAGCAACACACGTTAGCATAAGTTATTGTGGCGTGATTTTGCGGAAAGTGTTTGCATATTTGGAGGGGAAATCGAATTCGGAGATCGGGACGGCGGAATTGATTTGATCGTTGACGAGGTAGCCGAGAATGCGGCTTGTGCGTCCTTTGGTGGTTTTGGTGATCTCAAATTGGCGGAGGATGTATGAACCGGAGTCGAACCACTGGGTGATTTGGACTTGGGAATCGGAGCCAGGGTTGAGGGCTTTGGCGTCGTAACGCGTGACTTTTTTCCCGTTGAGGGTTTCCGGAACAGCGGGGGCGACGACGGGAGAGGGGTTGGTAGCGAATCGGACGCCAAGATCATCGATGGTGAGCGACATTTGACCTTCAGCAGGCCGGAGCGGTGGAGTGATTGGAGGGAGTGGATAGCCTTCTTCGGGGACGGTGAGTTCGTAGACTTTTTCGGTGAGATAAGCCGTCCACTTTTGTTTTTTGTTGTAGGCGGATTCGGCGACGTCTTGTCCGTTGACATTCAGCTTGGTGCGTCGTCCGTCGGGAGAAATGACGAGGCCGACTTCTTGACGAGTTCCGGTGCCTTCTTGGGGGATCGAGACCATTACATAAGTGCCACGAAATCCGGTGAGTTTGTTGATGGCTTCGGTTTTCTGGGTTTCGATTTGCTCAAATGAGGGGGCTTGGAGGAGATTTAGCGATGTTGTGATTAGGACGACCCCTCCCTGAATCCCTCCCCAAGTTGGTGAGGGAGAGGCGAATGATACGCCGGCAAGTGCTACTGATGCGAGAAATGGGGTCATGGCGGTGGCTAATGATATTGACGAATTGGCGGGGGTGATGGTTTTTGACTAATTTTGGAATTTGGGATCGTTTTTAAGAATTCGGCTTTTTAGGCACCGTAGGGTGTCCAGATGTTTTTGATTTGGGTTGATCGGCGAAGGAATTCGGTGTGGGGCTGGGTGAAGTCAATGGAATCCGTGACGCACCAGGTTTGTTTGAGGTTTCCGGAGCTGAGCGACTGAATGGTATGGGCTCCTACTTCGCCGGAAAAATGCCAAACGAGGTCGATGCCGAGGTGATCGGCGACAGTTTTTTCGAGGTCGGCGTGCGGAGCGGTCAGGATATTGAAGACTCCGGCGGGGACATCCGAGGCTTCGAGAATGCGCATGAGTTCGACGGCGGGGAGGGGGTTGATTACACTTGGGATGGCGACGACGGTGTTACCCATACTGATTAGGGGGAGAGTTGTGGCAAGGAGTCCGAGAAGCGTGGGTTGGTGGGGGGCAAAGGTGGCGGCGACACCGATGGGTTCGTTGCGGGTGTAGATGAGGGCGCGAAGAGGGGCTTGGTGAACTGCTCCGTCGTATTTATCGCACCAGGCGGCGTAGCGGAAAATCAGGTCAAGGCTGGCTTGAAATTCTTCGGCTGAGATCCCGGCATTTGTGAATTGGTCTTCGGCAGCTTGCAGATTTTCGGCGGTGTAGTAAAGGATTTGAGATTTGAGGAATTGGGTGGTGTTGGCCCAGTTTGGTTGGGCAGTTGCTGCGGCTTCGACGGCGTTGCGGAGATCTTTTCGGTTGGCGAGGGCGAACTCGTGCCCGTGAGCGCTGAATGAATATCCACCATCTGGTCGAACTTGTTTGCCGCCGATGTAGAGTTTGTGAGTACGATCTATTACTGGCTTTTGAACTTCGATCGCGGGGAAGTCTTTACTGTATTGGGGAAGGATTGGTTTGAGGTATTCGAACATGCCCTCGCGGCCCCCTTCTCGACCGAATCCTGATTCTCGGTAGCCTCCAAATCCGACGGCGGCATCGAATTGGTTGGTGCAGTTGATCCAGATGATGCCGGATTTCACTTGGGCGGCGATGTCGTGGGCGATGTCGAGATTTTGTGTCCAGATTGACCCGGCGAGTCCATAGACCGAATTGTTGGCGAGTTGGACAGCTTCGGCGGGGGTTCGGAAGGTCATGGCGACGAGAACGGGGCCGAAAATTTCTTCGATTGCTACGGTCGAAGCGGGTTCGACATTGGTGAGGAGGGTGGGAGGGAAGTAAAACCCATCGCTTGGGAGATCGCAGGGGGCTTGGAATTTGGTGGCACCTTCTTCAACCCCTTGGTTGACGAGGCTTTCTATTCGTTCGAGTTGGGAACGGTCAACGATTGCACCCAGGTCTACGGATTTGTCCAGAGGATTTCCGACGCGAAGGGTTGCCATGCGTTGGCGGATTTTGGCGTAGAGTTTATCGGCGATGGATTCTTGAACCAAAAGGCGGGACCCGGCGCAGCAGACTTGGCCTTGATTAAACCAGATAGCGTCCACGAGTCCTTCGACGGCACTGTCGAGGTCGGCATCTTCAAAGACGATGAATGGGGATTTCCCGCCGAGTTCGAGGGAGAGTTTTTTGTCAGATTGAGCGGTGGATTGGCGGATGATTCGCCCGACTTCGGTTGAGCCAGTGAAGGCTATTTTTTGGATTCCGGGGTGTTCGACGATGGCGCGGCCAGTTGAGCCGTCACCAGTAACAGTGTTAACAACTCCTGGTGGCAGTCCGATTTGTTCACATATCTCGGCAAAAAGAAGAGCGGTGAGGGAAGTGAATTCGGCCGGCTTGAGGATGACGGTGTTGCCAGCGGCGAGAGCCGGGGCGATTTTCCAGCTCAGCATGAGGAGGGGGAAATTCCAAGGAATGATTTGTCCGCATACACCAACTGGTTGATAGCTGGGAAATTCTTCGGAGGCGAGCTTGGCCCACCCGGCATGGAAGTAAAAATGTCGAGCGACGAGGGGGATATCGATGTCACGGGTTTCGCGGATTGGTTTGCCATTGTCGAGAGTTTCGAGAACGGCGAAGAGGCGAGCGTGTTTTTGGATTTGTCGCGCGATTGCGTAAAGGTATTCGGCACGGCGTTGAGGGGAGAGGGCTTGCCAGGGAGCGAGGGCGGATTGGGCGGCTTGGACGGCTTGGTCAACTTGTTCGGGTGAAGCTTGGGAAATGTGAGCGAGTTCGGTGCCGTCGGCGGGGTTGAACGAGGGGAACGATTTTTCGGATTTAACCCATTGGTTGTTGATGAATGAGCCGAAATTGCGTTGATGTTGATCGAGCCAGGCGTGGGCGGCTTTGGCGTCTTCTGGCGCTTGGCCGTAGGGGAGGTCTTGGTTGAGGATGTCTTGGACTTTGCTCATTTGGGGTTAGCTCATGGGGTGGCGGTTGAAAGCGGAATAGCGTCCGGAGACGTGGTGTTCAAGTTGGCGCTCGATATCCGAGAGGAGGGTGGATGCACCGATTCTGAACAGATGGGGATAGAGCCAGTCGTTACCAAGTTCATCTTTCATGAGCATGAGATATTCGGTGGCCTGTTTGGCGGTGCGGATTCCTCCGGCGGGTTTGAATCCGATCTTGACTCCGGAGCGCTCGTAATAGTCGCGGATGAGGCGGGTCATGATGAGGGCGTAGGGGAGGGTGGCGTTGACGGGTTCTTTGCCGGTTGACGTTTTGATGAAGTCGGCTCCGGCCATCATGCAGACGGCGGATGCTCGCGCGACGTTGGTGTAAGTGCCGAGTTCACCAGTGGCGAGGATTGCTTTGACATGGGCTGAGCCGCAGGCATCGCGAAAGGCGCGCATTTCGTCGTATAGAGCGGCCCAATTTTGGGTGAGGGCGTGGGCTCTGGTGATGACAATGTCGATTTCATGGGCACCATCTTGAACGGATTGGTGGATTTCCTCGAGGCGTTGTTTGAATGGGCTGAGTCCGGCGGGGAATCCGGTGCTGACGGCTGCGACGGGGATTCCGGAGCCTGCGAGGTTGCTAACTGCGTCGGCGACGTAAGCGTGGTAGACGCAAACGGCACCGGTGTGGATAGGCGTGATATCTAGTCGTTTTTGGAGGTCGGGGGTGATTGGTTGGCGGGCTTTGACGCACAGGCGGTGGACGTTGCTGGGGGTGTCGTCACCGCTGAGAGTGGTCAGGTCAATGCATTCGATAGCGCGGATGAGATAGGCAGCTTGGTGGTCTTTTTTGACAGTACGGCGTTTGGTGAATGTGTCAGCGCGACGGTCGACAGCGGATCGGTTGATGGTGAGGGATTGCACCCAGTCGAGGTCGAGCGGGGTGCCGGGGTTTCGGTCAGCGGGGACGGGCAGGTGGGCGGGATTTTGGGTGAATTGAGTAGTGATAGTGGAATCGGGGGCGAGGTTTTCGATGGGGGGAGTATATCAGAGGTCTGGTCAATGAAGAGGCCCGCCCTTTATGGGGGCGGGGCCCTAGTTGTCTGCTTGCAAGTTAGGACGACGTTTTGTTTTGGCGGTTGGCTTTTCGTCTTCGAAGGAGGGCGAGAGCAGCGAGTCCGGCCATTGTGAATGGTTCGGGCACGGCTTCCGGGGTAAGAAGATAGGCGCGAAGTTCTTGGTTTGCATTGAAGCCTGTGGCGACGATCCAGCCTTGGTCGTTGATCGCTTCGCCGATGCGGAGGAGGACGCTGGAGTCGGGGTTGACGAGGAGAGTGTTGAGATCGTAGCCGATGCCATTTTCCCAGACAACGGCTCTTGTTTCGGATCCATCGGGTGAGCTATTACCGACGACGATGCCGAGTTCGTTGATATCGTTGGCAACTGAACTGCTGGTGAACCCAGTGGGACGGAGGAGCTCAACCCCGGTGCTGCTTGAGTTCATCCAAAGGGTTGCTCGCCGCGTGTCTGCAGTAAGGTTGCTGGAGACTCCGATGATCATGCCTGTGTTATTGAGCCCACGGGCTTCACCGCGATCAGTTCCACTCAGGAGCGATAAGCGCGAAGCTCCGCCCGAGCCATTGAAGACAAGAGCTTGATTGGAGGTATCCCCGGTTAGGCGTCCCACACCGACGATGAGGTTGCTATTATTGATTGCAACTGCTCTGGATGCCTGTCCGGAAACGAATCCTGTTGTGGCGAGGTTGACGATTCCGCCAGAGTTCCAGAGTACGGCGGTTTCGCTTCCGGAGGAGGTTGTGGTTCGGGAGGAGCCAACGATGGTGTTGCTCTCGTTGATGGCAAATGTTGAAGTTTGTCCGCCAAGATCGGCGAGTTGGATCGTGGTGTTGGTAGTTCTATTGAAAAAAGCACCTCGGGTTGTTGCGGCAGTGGTTCCAGTTCTGATCGTTGCGGCAGCATTACCGAGGGCATTAAGGGCGGTTCCAGTCGGTTGGCGTGTATTTCCTGGGATGAGCGGAATAGTGGTGAAAGATCCGGTGTTGCCTTCAAGGATATACGCGCCTCCGAAGCCGATTTGACCATTATTGTTGAGGCCGAAAGTTGACCCTGCGGTGAGTCCCTGAGCGGGCCCGAGTTCGGTCATACGGTAAGTGGTTTGGGCTTGGGCAAGAGCACAACAGCACATGGCGGCGATGATGAGACTGGTTTTGCAGTTCTTGAATTTCATAGTCTTCTCCTCAATGAGTGAATGGAATTGCAGTGGGATTTCCCACCACGTTGTAGGGATGATATGTAAATTTCTCGTTGAGTGTTGTATTCCGCGGGGAGAAGAATTTTGTAGTTCAGACATATTTGTGAGTTTTGGTGAACTTTAGTGGAGGAAATTAAGACAGGCAGGTGTATATACTTGGGGAATGACGGGCGACGGCTGGGCGGGATTGGGGGCGCGGATGCGTGAGATTCGGTTGCGGGCGGGCATTTCGATTCGGGAGGCGAGTGCTCGCTCGGGAGTAGACAAGAATACGGTAATGCGGTTGGAACGAGGATTGCCGGTGCGAGAGGGGAGTCGCGAGAAGATTTGTGCTGCTTACGGTGTTTTGAGTATGCGTCCGGCTCTTGACGATGATTCGATCGAGCGGGGGGAGGGCTTTGCAGTAGCGCGCAAGGACGTAGGGCGGTGGTACCGCATGGATTTGGTGAATGATTTTGAGCCGAGTGTTGTTTCGACTTCGGAGGAAGTCCAGGATGAGCGGGAGAGGCGGCGGTTAGGTGGGCTAGGGTTCGCGAATCAGTTTTTTCGGCGGTTGAGTGCGGAGCTTCCGGGTGGGGCCTTACGTGGCGGAGTTGTGGAGGTTTATGGTCGGAGCGGCTACGCGAGTCAAGCGAGCGGGGAGGCTTTTGTCATGTGTTTGCGGGGGCGTGTGGTTTTTCGATTTCCGAGTGGGGAAGTGGTGCTGGCGGAGGGTGATTCGGTTGTTTTTGATCGGACTTTGTTGCGGATGCACGAACCAGCGGAGGGGTTGGAGAAAGGGGATTTGCCGTGTGTGCTTTTGTATTTGCAGATTGACTAAATGTTAAGAGAATTCGTAGCGGGGACAAGGCACAGACTCTCTTCGTAATGTGAGTTGTGAATAGTTCAGAAAGTGCCATTCGCCAACTCGTTGCCCGTTTTGACGACGCGGTTAACCGTCGCGATGCAGAGGAGTTTTCTTCGCTTTGGGCGACGGATGGAGTTTGGGAGATTGGCGAACCGCGCCCGCTTCGTGTCGAAGGAGCTTCGACTATCATCGAGACGTGGAAGATGATGCTGAGCGGAACACAGTGGTTGTTTCGGGGGAGTTTTGAGGGCGTTTTGAAAGTTGATGGAGACCGGGCCGCAGGTAGATGGCCTTGTGTTGAGCAAGGAGTGTTTGCAGATGGGGCCAGTTACGACAACCGTGCCTATTATGACGACGAGTATGTGTTCGTAGATGGAGAATGGAAGTTCTTGAGCCGTCGTTATGTCTATTTGTGGATTAGCGACGGAGTTTTGAGCGGTGAGGCTCAGCAACCCATTTAGCGGAAGAGAGCGGGCATCAGGCTCTTCAGTGCGGAAATGACGAACTGGATGGCGAGAGCGCAGAGGAGGAGGCCCATGAGTCGGGAGAGGATGGCGATTCCGGTGGAGCGGAGGATTTTGACGAGGGCCGAGGCGCTGAGGAGTATGAGATAGGTGCTGAGGGCGCAGGCGAGGCAGGCAGCGGCAACGAGGCCGTAGCCGACGAGGAGATTGGGTTGGGATTTTGCTTGATTGCCGAACAGGATGACGGTTGAGATGGAGCCTGGTCCGACGAAGAGGGGGGTGCCGATGGGGACGATAAGGTCTCGGAAACGGGCGCGGGCTTCTTGGAATGAACTGAGATTCTCTTCTTCTTGGGCAACGAATCGGTCGATGAAGCGGGTTGTGCCTTGGATCATGGTGAGGCCGGTGCTGAACAGGAGGATGCCGCCAGCGATTTGGAAGGCTTGGATGGAGATTCCGAAGAACCGGAGGAGAGGATCTCCGATGAGGAGTACGGCGCAGAGGGCGATGACGACGAAGATGCTGATGACGGCGGCCATTGACCGCTGGACGCTGGACTTGGTTTGTTCGTTGATGGCAAGGAAGATGGGGATGATGCTGAAGGGGTTAAGGACGGCGAAGATCGCGGCGAATGCGGTGAGGGCGAATTGGAATTGAGAGGCGGTCATGTCTTTTCCTTCCTTTCATATTTTGGGGGTCAGGTGCGATTGGGAATGGCAAAGGAATCAGATTGGACCTAACAAGATTTACTGCGGAAGTGAGGTGGTGAGGCTTCGGCTTCCAAAGTAAGGAGAATTATTGAAGTGAACTTCGTTCGTTTTGTCACGTTATGAGCACCTATGATTCAAGCGATATTGATGGTGGCGGTGCTGGGGCAGGCGAGCGGGCTGAATTTTGATGGGGCGTGGGAGTATGCAAAGGTGCGGGGGAGCGATGCGCTGGTGGTGATGGTGGATGGGAAGGTGGTTCACCGAGCGGGAGATGTTGACGACCGGAACCAGATATTGGCGAGTGGGACGAAAAGTTTTTGTGCGGTTGCGATGGCATGCGCGGTTCAGGATGGGAAAGTTTCGGGTTGGGATGAGAAGTTGGAGGTGGCTCTGCCGGAGTGGAAGGACGATGCGCGGGGGGATATCACTTACCGCCAGCTTTTGAGTTTGAGTAGCGGGATTGGAGGAGAGAGTCCGGGTGGGAGTTTGGCTCCCCCGACGGAGGAACAGATTTTGGCGGCAAAGCAGGTTTTTCCGGCGGGGCGACGGTTCCTGTATGGGCCGATGCCGTTCAATGTGTTTAGTTTGGCAATTGAGCGGAAGCTGGGCGGGGAGAAGTTGCACGACTATTTGGAACGGCGGATTTTTGGGCCGTTGGAGATGAAGGTAAGTTACGGTGGTCGCCAAGTTGAGGGACGGGTTCAGGTTGCGGGGATGGGGCGATGTTCGCCGAACGACTGGGTGAAGCTGGGTGAGCTGATGTGGCGGAACGGCAAGTTGGGGGACAAGCAGATTTGGGATGCCAAGGCTTATTTGGAGAGTCAGAAGCAACAGGGAGCGGGAACGCAGTACGGATTGACGCATTGGCTGAGTCCGGAAGCGAACCCGCGAACAGGGGGAGGAGCGGATTCGGAGGTGCCGTTGTTCGCTGCAGCGGGGGCGGGGAAGCAGTTTTTGATTGTGATTCCGAGCGAGCGGATGGTGGTTGTTCGGACGGGCCGGGATGGGGGTTCGGAAGGGGAGTTCAGCGGGAACGAGATGTTTCGGCTTTTGCTGAGAAAGTAGCCAGGGAATCCTGGGGTTCCACTGAGATTGATCGAAAAAGAACCTGGTAGCGATTGTTGACGACGTGTTCGTAAAGGATGCCTATGGTTTTGTCGTCGATTTTGGTGATGGATGAATAGGCAAAGGAGTCGGGTTCTATCAACTGGGATTGGGGCCAGGTTTTGCCTTCATCGAGGCTGAGGCGTAGGGTGCCCTGGGTGCGAGAAGTGGAGGAGGCAGGATTGGAGAATGCGATGATTCCGGGTTTGGATAATGAGGGCCAGGCGAAACGGAAAATCGAGCCCTGGCAGGTTGGATCGGGGAGGTTGGTGTCCAGAACAGCGGGGGTGAAGGTTTTGCCTCCATCGCGGCTGGTGGCGGTGAGTCGGTTCTTGGCGGACGCTTGATTGCGGGCATTGAGGAGAATGTGGCCCCCGGCGAGTTCGACGACTTGGACTTCGTTCGGTTGGAGTTTTGGGTCGGCGGGAACGGGATCGCCTGATTTCCAGGTTTTGCCTTGGTCGTCGCTAAAGGCCATATTGACGAACCATCGATTGCCAATGCGCTGATTGTAGGGAATGACAATGCGGTTTTTGTGTTTGCCTCGAGTCAGGATAATGCCGTTGCCGGGACCGCTGGCGAGGGTGTGGGCTTCGGGATTTTTAATTTGAGCAGTGAGGTTCATGGGGGCTGACCATGTGCGTCCATCATTCGTGCTGGTGATTTGATAAGATTGGACAGTTTTAGGGCCGGTGTGCCCGGGGGCGACGTCGTATTCATGGGTGTTGGCGGGGTAGTGCTGGTAATGGAGGATCAGGGTGTTGTTGGGGAGTTCGACGATTGTAGGGTTGTTGAATGAGCCGGATTCGGGTTTAGCAATCGCTTTCAGGATAAACCACGTCTTTCCGGAGTCAACAGATTGGCTGATGACGATGTGGTTTCCTGCGGCATCGGCTTGGGATTGGCGAGCTTCGGCGAAGGCGAGGAGGGTGTTGCGATTGGTGCGGTGGAGGGCGGGGATGCGGAATGTGTCGTAGCCCCAGGCAGGGGACTGAAAGACCACGACGGGTTTGGCAAGGAGGAGGGAGAGCATTACGAGTTAGACAATGATTTTGCCACGGAAACCGCGTGCGGCGTAATAGGAATCGGCTCCGTTGTGATAGATGAAGACACGGTTGAATCGGCGGTCGCCGAAAATGGCTCCGCCGAGGGCGCGGACTTCGGGAGGCGTTTGGAGCCAGCTTGAGGTTTTGAGGTCAAATTCGCCGAGGGTTTGGAGGTGAAAGTAGTCGGCTTCAGTGAGGAGTTGGATGCCGATTTGTGCGGCGAGGTTTTTGGCGGAATCGGCGGGTTTGTTGGCTCTGCGTTTTTCGAGGGCGGGGTGGTCGTAGCAGAGGCTTCGGCGGCCGGTGGGGGACTCGGGGGAGCAATCGGCGAAGGTGATTTCGTTGGTTTCTGGGTTGTGGGCGATGATGTTGGGTTCGCCGCCGGTTTCTTCCATAAGTTGGAGGGTTTTGAGGGCTTGGGGGGTGAGTTTTTGTTCGACTTGGGGCCAGGTGAGGGTGGGGTGGCGTATGGTGAGGAACCGGGATTCGAGGGTTTGGATGAGGTTCATGGATTTTGGAATTTTAGATCATTCCAAGTGAGGCCGTGGACGGGGAGTCGGCGGTTGAAGTAGTCGATGAATCCGCCGACATATTGCGGATAGTAGATTGGCTTAGCCGGGAAGTCAATCCGGTTTAGATAGTCGTTCCAGAGGGGAGCGATGTTTGGCCCGAAGAGCTTTTTGAGGGCAGGAAGGCGTCGGTCAACGGCAGTTGCGGTTGCACAGTCGATGAGGATATAGATTGAGTCGGATAACTTCTGTTTTGCTCTCGAGCTGCGGATTTCACAGATAAACTGAAGTCTCTCCTCTTGTTCAAAAAACCAGTCACGCCTAAAGTTCAATTGAAAGTCGGAATTGCTTGATGTTGAGGTCGTGATGTTATCGTATCTGAGTTTGAATTTTAAATCGTGTCGAAGTGAAGTGCAATAAACGACATCTTGAAATTCAAAATCAATAGGAATGACAACGCCAGGATGCTTTAGGTTATTTATTTCGCAGACGTCGTTGATCAGGGTTTCGGCATCGAGGTCATTCAGGGTGATGATGGCTTTGTTATCTTCTTGTGAGAGTCCTATAAATTGACTGTCGTGCATGCTGGAGTTGAAGAATCTTTGGTTCTGAATTCTCTCAGATAGTGGCTTCTTCCAATAATCAAACAGTTTGGTATCTCTGGCTTCGTCCATCTTTTCCCAATCTTTATGGCAGCCATCTAAGGTTGATTCCCACGGTGAGATGTCATTGAGATGAGTGACGTCTTTGAGCCAGGTTCGGTATGACATTTAACTCGTTCCTGAATACGAAGCTACAACTGTGATTCCCCCAACAATGTTATCGTTAAATTCTTCTAACTCCTCAGCGGGAATCCAATATTCCTGATGATCTGAGCCTCCTGCGGTTTGGACCGGATATTTGCTGAGGTAATTTGATTTAACTTTAAACTCGGTTATGTAGCCGATATATCCTGATGCTGCATCCTTTGTGTTCCAGTCACGAGCAATTTTTTCGGCATATTCAAATGTCGTGACAGGATAAAAGATTGGCTGGATTGGAAGTCGAGGAGGGAATCTACCTGTTGAGTGAATAAGATTCAACTCTGCTTGTCCAACTGGTCGGAACAATGTTACGGTCTCCATGATTAGTCCTCTATTATAATAAACAAATCCCCCGGTTCTGATGAACCAGGGGATTTGTGGCTGCCGGACTAGGATTCGAACCTAGACTGACGACACCAAAAACCGCTGTCCTACCCTTAGACGATCCGGCAAAGCCGATGAGAATATACCCGATGGTTTTGGGGGGTTGCCTGGGTCTGGGATTGTTTATTTTTTGATGAGGTTGAGGATGGCCTTACTGGGGACGGCGATCTTGCGCACCATTTGGAGATCGGATGTTCGGCGTTCGCCGGAGTAGAGTGAGTTGGTCATTGAGACGACGCCAATGATTTGGCCGGTGGAGTCCATGATGGGGCCGCCGGATGAGCCGCCGGCATAGTCGGCAGTAACTTCTACCCAGGGGGTTCCGCGGTCCATCATGAACCGGCTCACAGAGCCTCGGGTGAAGCTGAAAAAGTGCCCGCTGGGGTGGCTGAGAACGTAGACGGTTTCGCCGGGGTTGGCGGCTTCGCGAACGGGGAAGTAAGGCAGGTTTTTGGCATCAACGCGGACGAGGGCGATGTCGGCGGCTTCGTTGGAAGCGAGGACTTCGATGACCGGGTAGGTTTTCTTGTCGGCGGTCATGATGGCGAATGCGGAGGCGTCTTTGTCGGCGATGACGTGGTGGTTGGTGATGACCAGGCCGTCCGGGCTGATGATGAATCCGGAGGCGGGGTTGGGGTGGAACTGGTCGCAATTGCCGCAGAGCCCGAAGCTGGAGAAGATGACGGTGGCTTTTCGGGCGGCGGAGTAAAGGTCGGATTCTTTGGTAGTGAGGGGTTTGGGGGAGGGGAGGGTGACGGATGCGGTTTTGCGGGTGAGTTGGGCTTGAAGTTCGGCGTTATTTTGGGGGATTTCTTTACTTGCGACTCGGTTGCCGTAGGCGTTGAGGGCAGCTTGGTACTCGGCGTCGTTGATGATGAGATCTTGGGATTGAAGGATGGCAAGGGCGGCGATTGTGGGGAGCATTGGTTATTTGACGTTACCACTTGGGGAAACGTGTTGGTTCGGGTTGTTTCAATTCACTAACTGAGACAACCCGGTACTGATTCTTGAGCCGCTGAGATTTAGGCTAATCACGTGCCCAGAACATTGGGCCGGCTTGTTCGGTGATCACTGCTTCTTTCAGGGTGGAGACGGCTTTGGTCAGGCCTTCCATGCTGGTCATGAGGCCATCTTCATGCTCGATGCTGATGACGTGGTCGTAGCCGACGGTGCGGAGGACGGAGACGAACTCCTTCCACCATTCCACGCTGTGTCCATAACCGACGGAACGGAACACCCAGGAGCGGTTGAGAAAATCGCCGTAGGATTTGGTGTCGAGGTTGCCGTTAAGTTTGCTGGTTTCGGGTTCGATGCGGGTGTCTTTAGCGTGGACATGGAACAGGGCGCCTTCGATGCCGAGTTGGCGGACTGCGGCGAGGGGGTCAATCCCTTGCCACCAGAGGTGTGAAGGGTCGAAATTCGCGCCGATTCGGGTGCCGTTGGGGCCGGTGGAGTGGCGGAGTTTGAGGAGGGTGTCGTTGTTGTAGACGATGAAACCGGGATGCATTTCGATGCAGAAGTTGACATTGTGCTCAGCGAGGAATTTGGCTTGTTCGGTCCAGTAGGGGATCGCGACTTCGTTCCATTGGTATTCGAGGATGTCGCGGTATTCGTCGGGCCAAGCACAGGTCACCCAGTTGGGGTTGATGGCTTGGGGATGATCGCCGGGGCATCCGCTGAACCCGTTGAGGCACGAGATTCCCAGAGCGGAGGCGAGTTGGACTCCTTTGCGGAATGCAGTGTGATGGTCTTCGGCGATTTGGCGGTTGGGGTGGAGGGGATTACCGTGGACAGAGATGGCGGAGAGGGTGATGTTGCGGCGTCCGAGTTCGGCGAGGAATTCTTCGCGGGCTTTGGGGTTTTCGAGAAGGTGATCGACGTCGAGGTGGGGATTACCGGGATAGGCTCCGGCTCCGAGTTCGACGGCTTGAATGCCGAGATCTTGGACGATGTCGAGGACTTCGGAGAATGGTTTGTCGCCAAAGAGGGGGGTGAACAGTCCGATTTTCATGTTGGGTGAGGGTTTTTTACCTGGTTTGGTTTGGGCATGAAAAAGCCCTGGAGTTCTCGGGTGAATTCCAGGGCTTTTGGTTAGAGTGAATTAGCCAATGCTGGCTTTTTCTTTTTTGATGGCTTCCTCGATTTCTTTACGGAAATCGGCCATTTCCGCTTCTTTGGCGTAGGGGCTATTGTCGAATGCTTTGAGGGCTCGTTCTAGGGTGGAAAGGGCCTTCTTATGATCCTTGGTCGTGCTGTATGCGGGGGCAGCGTAGTAGAGAAGAATTGGGTCGTCGTTCTTCATGTTTTTGAGAAGAACATCGGATGCATAGACCGCGAGGGCCCGGTTGCCTTCTTCTTCGGTGGCGTTTTCGATGCTAAAGAACGCAACGTTGGCCTGATCGCCGAATTCACCTTTGCTCATTTCTTCGAGTAGCGATTTCGCTTTAGGTTCGTCGTCTTTGGCGAAGAGTTTGAGCTTTGCCGATTTGGCCTCTCCGCCCATGGATTCTGATTCCTTGGCGATCTTGTCGAGGATGGCAATGGCTTCGTCCTTTTTGCCAGATGTGTAGAGCCTTTGAGCTTCTTCGATATCCGCCATGATCTTTTGCTGTTGCATGGCGTCTTGGACAGCGGCTTCTTGGGCTTTGCGCGTTGCTTCGAGATCGTGCTTTTTGTTGATGACGTTTTCGAGGGGTGCGTCAATTTCCATGGGGTGACCGATCCATGCTATTTGGCCTTCTTGGTTCACGATGAATGCGGTGGGGATGCCTTGGCTGTAGCTTTGGGCCATCCAGTTCTTTGTCATGTGGAGTTCGTCGTTATCGACAGCGACGCGGTAGGACATTTTGTCGCCCATTTTTTTGATGAAGTCTTGGATGCGGGTGTCGCGACCCTCTTCATCATCCCAGACGTTGACGCCAACGAATTCCGCTTTGCCTTTGTATTTCTTGCTGAGTTCGTTGAGGTGAGGGATGGCATCGATGCAGGGGCCGCACCATGTTGCCCAGAATTCGACGACATAGACTTTTCCTTTTTCAAACTTGGCAATTTTTTCGCCTTGATAGTATTTGGCGACTTTGAGATCGGGGGCTTTGTCGCCGGGGAGGAGAGGTTTGGTTTCTTGGGCTGCGGCGAGGGTAGCGAGGCCCAGGAGGAGTGTGGAAATGAGAGCGGCTTTCATGGCTTTTCTTAACCCGATACGATACCTTGACGTGCGATAATTTATGGTGTGTTGGCGAGCATGATTTTGTTGGGTCAAGTGGCTCTGTTGCCGAGCCCGGTTGTTCGGGGGCATTCGCACAATGATTATTGGCGGAAGCGGCCCTTGGCGGAGGCACTGGAGGCAGGGATGTGTTCGATTGAGGCGGATGTGTTTTTGATTGATGGGAAGTTGAAGGTCGGGCATGATTTGGCCGAGGCGACGGCGGGGAAGACCTTGGAAGAGCTGTATTTGGATCCGCTGGCGAGGCGGGAGCTTGTTGATGGAAAGCTTGCAAAGGGGTGGCCGGAAGTGATTTTGCTGGTTGATGTGAAGGCAGAAGGGGAGAAAGTGTTTCCGGTTTTGGAGAAGTTAGTTAAGGAACGGAGCCGGGTTTTTAGCACGGACAAGGACGTGCGGGCGGTTCGAGTTGTGGTAAGTGGGGATCGTCCGGTTGAATTGATTTTGGGGTCGCAGGAAGGGTGGCTGGCTTTGGATGGTCGGCGGAGTGATTTGGGGAAGAAGATTCCGGTACGGCGGATGCCGATGGTGAGTGAGAGTTGGAGTTATGTGGGCTGGAACAAGAATGTGGATTTGCCGGAGGAGAATTTGATTCGGGCTTTGAACTTTACGAAGTATGTTTTTGCGGAAGGGAAGAAGAGCCGGTTTTGGGGGGTTCCGGATCGGCCGGATTATTGGAGTTTGATGAAGCGGTTGGCGGTGGATTGGGTGAATACGGACCGGCCGGGTGAGCTTAGGGAGTGGGAGTTGCAAGGCTAGTTTCAACCCCTCTCCTACCTCTCCCCAAACTTGGGGAGAGAATTTTATGCTCGGGAAGGTTTGGCTGAGCCAGCACGGATACCGGTTAGACACGAAAAGTTTAGCGGTGGATAGGGTGAATACGGATCGACCTGGAGAGTTGATGGCGTGAATGATTGAAAAGTATGATAAGTGGCCCGGCTGGAGGGATTCGAACCCCCGACACCTGGTTCCGAAGACCAGTGCTCTATCCACTGAGCTACAGCCGGTTTTGAGTTGAGAATGATACCGGGTGAGGCTGAGTCGGAGTTAGGGCCTTAGGAAGATTCTTCGGGGATGATGCTGGCTTGCGACTCAATAAGTTGGCTGAGTTTGGCGGCGCGTTTGGGGTCTTTGATGATGGGGAGGATTTCGGCGACTTTCTCGGCTTCCATTTTGATGAGGACGCGGGCGAGTTCTTCGTCGCGGTAGGCAGCGGAGATGCGGACAATGTCCTCGGCGTCCATGTTGTTCCAGATTCCGGCGAGCTTTTTGGCTCCGAGTTCGGGGTCGGTTTCAGGTTCTTTAACGGCGGGAGGTTCGGGTTCGGCTTCGATCTTGATTTTAGGAGGTGTGGGCTTGGTTTCCTTGGCGAGTTTGGTTGGTTCGTCTTCGGATTCGGTGTAGTTTTTTGCGACGGATTGGGCTTTCATACCGGGCAGTTTGAGACCCGGGATTTTGAGAAGTCCAGCATACGCGGCACCAAGGGTTCCTCCGATGGCGAGCAGGGGAACGAGGACGGCAGTGGCGATGATGAGCCCCTTCTTGCCCTTCTTTTTTTGAGGTTTAGGGGATTGTTCTTCAACAGATTCAAGTTCTTCGCTCATGGGTTACTCCTGAAATGGGTCGGGTTATTCTCCGATGTTGCCAAGGATTTTCTTGACATAGTTCTGGGTTTCGTTGAAGGGGGGGATTCCGCCGTATCGCTTGACGGCACCAGGGCCAGCATTGTATGCGGCGAGGGCGAGGCTCCGATCGCCGTTGAATTGACGGAGCATTTGGGCGAGATACTTTGCGCCACCTTCAAGGTTTTGGCGGGGGTCAAATGGATCGGTCACGCCTAGCGACTGGGCGGTTTTGGGCATGAGTTGGGTCAGTCCCTGGGCTCCGGCGTGGGAGACGGCTTTAGGGTTGAACCCACTTTCTTGAGTGATCAATGCGTTAAAGAGTTTGGGGTCAAGATTATATTTTTCGGCAACTTCTAAGGCGAGGGCGCGGAGGTCGGTCGCCGGGGCAGCACCGGGATTGATAAGTCCAAGAGCCATGGGATCAAGGGGGGCATTGCCAAGATTCGATTCAGTTGGCAGGGACGAGAAACTGCCAAGGATGTTTGATTTGGCAGTCGTTCCGGTGCGATGGTTGCCGATGGCTCCGCCGAGGGTTGACTCAAATGTGTTCTTCTTCGGATTTGACTTTTCGGCGACTCGGCCTTCGAGTTGGGCGAGTTTCGACTTTATCTCTTGGATTCGGCTTTGGGTGCCTTCAAACCCTCGGATTTGGAAACTCATGCGGCCCTCCCGGTTGCGCCTCTGAGGGTCGCCCACTCGTCGATTTCTGCTTGCTCGCGTCGTGTTTCGTCGAGTTGATATTCTTCGAGGGCTTTTGTGCGGAGTTTTTCGATTGTTTTCACTTCTTTCTTTGCTTCCATCCAGGCGGCGAAGGCTTGGTCTTCTTCGGCTTCGAGAACGCCAATCGTGCTCAAGAGGGCACGGGATTCATCTTGGAGTCGGTCGGTGTAGGCGAGAGAGTCGATTCGATCTTGGAAACTGGTTCGGGATTGTTGCTTCGCTTGAGCAAGAATCCGTTGGACGCCATCGTGATCAGCTTGGGCACTTTCGCGCTTTGATTTTGCGAGGACGTAAAGTCGCTCAGCCTCATCGAGGGCGATCAATCTGAGATCAAGAACGGTTTGAAGGCGGAACTTAAACATTTCAATTCACTAGATTGGAAAGGACGAGTTGGACGTCGGCAAGTGAGCTTTGGTCGGATTTGTCTTGTCGGAGTAGGGCGTTGATGCGATCCCATTTGTCGAGAGCTTCGTCGGCGATGGGTTTGGTTCCGGTTTTATAGGCTCCGACGGAGACGAGGTCTTCGATGTCGGCGTGAGCGGCGATGAGTTCGCGGAGCTTGTTGGCTTGGCGGACGTGGTCAGGAGAAGTGACCATGGGCATCACACGACTGAGACTGCCGAGGATCTGGATGGGGGGATAGTGCCCGCGTGATGTGAGTTTTCGGTCAAGGACTACGTGACCGTCGAGAATTGACCGAGCGGCGTCGGCGATAGGTTCATTTGTATCATCTCCGTCAACAAGAACTGTATAGATCGCAGTAATTGCTCCTTGTGGTCCGCATCCAGCTCTTTCCATGAGCTTGGGGAGCAAAGCGAACACGCTTGGCGTGTAGCCTTTGGTTGAGGGGGGCTCTCCGATAGCGAGTCCAATTTCTCGTTGGGCCATGGCAAATCTGGTGACGCTATCCATCATGAGAAGGACGTTGAGGCCTTGATCGCGGAAGTATTCGGCAATAGCGGTAGCACTCAGGGCGGCTTTGATGCGCATGAGCGCAGGTTCGTCCGATGTGGCGCAGATGATAATGCTTTTCTTCATCCCCTCGGGTCCGAGGTCGTTTTCGATGAACTCTTTGACTTCTCGGCCCCGCTCACCAACTAGAGCGATAATGTTGACATCGGCTTGTCCGTTCCGGGCGATCATGCCGAGGAGGGTTGACTTCCCGACGCCTGAGCCGGCGAATATCCCGACTCTTTGCCCGACTCCCATTGTGAGGACGGAATCTATAGCTCGTACTCCAGTCTCGAATGGATGTTCGATCATTTGGCGCTGCATTGCATTGGGGGGTGCGGCATTAACTGGGTAGTGGTGGTGGGTATCAAGTTCGCCTAAATCATCAATTGGTCGCCCGAGGGCGTCGAGGCAACGACCGAGGAGATGTTCACCGACGGGGACACGGAGGCAATGCCCGGTTGATTTGACGAGGCATCCAGCCTTTACGCCGGAGATGTCGCCGAGAGGCATCATGAGGACTTTTTCACCCCGAAATCCGACAACTTCACACCGGATTCCAGGTTCGCTTGGCGCAGTTTCGATTATGCAGAGGTCGCCAATTCGAGCGGATGGGCCAGCAGATTCGATGACGAGACCAACGACTTGGGTGACACGGCCCATGATTTCGAACCGGTGAACCGATTCAACCGCACGGAGGGCGTTTTTGAAGACCGGGGTTGGGGCCATTTTAGGCAGCTTCTCCAGTGACTTGGTCGGTCAGACGTTGTAGGTAGGTTTCGATGCGTGCATCGATGACGCCGGAGTCGGATTCAACAATGAGACCGTCGGATATGTTGGGATCTGCGATCACTTCAATGTTGCGGAGGTGGGAAATGGACTGCAGGATTTCTTCACGGCGTGAATCAAGGATAGCGGTTTGGATGGGGTTCACGCGGAGACGGACGTGGTTGCCAGTGGTGACTTCGCTCAAGACTTGCTTGGCGATTTGGAGAACTGCTTCTTGGTTGATCGAGAGTTCTTGGCTGATGGCTCGCTGAGCGATTTCAATGGCGAGGACGGCGAGCTTTTTTTCAGCTTCGGAATACCATTGGTCTACCCCTTGCTGCGCGCGCTCGAGGGTTGCATTGAGGTCTTGGGCAAAAGCGGCAATGGCTTCTTGATGGGATGCTTCGGACTCTTGCCGCACTTGAGAGATTCCGGCTTCGAGTCCAATTTCTAGACCATTGGCTTCTCCTCGAGCATAGCCTTCGGCGTATCCGAGGTGGGTACCTGCTTCGTGGGCGAGGCGGTACCGTTCTTCGATCTGGCTTCTTGTCCAGCGGGCGGCGGGTGTGTTGTCGGCGACGGCATGGGTCGTCTTCAGTTGATCAAGAAAGCTTCGAGAGGAACTATACTCCCGCATGATGTTCTTGCTGAAGGCGATGTTAGACAAGGACTTCCTCCTCGTCGCGACCGATTTCGATTTCGCCCGATTCTTCGAGCCTTCGGATGGATGCAACAATCTTTTGCTGGGCTTCTTCGACGGTGCGCATTTTGACCGGGCCCATGAATTCCATGTCTTCTTTGAGCATGTTTACGGCACGTTCTGACATGTTTTTGTAGATCTTGTCTTGGACTTCGGACTTGACGCCTTTGAGGGCGGTTGCAAGGTCTTTGGAGTCAACTTCTTTGAGAATGGACTGGATAGCTCGGTCGTCAAGTTGAAGAACATCTTCAAAGACGAACATCATATTCTTGACTTCATCGGCGAGTTCGGGGTTGTTTTCGCCGAGTTGGTCTAGGATCAAACGTTCGGTTTGTCGGTCGACACGGGCGAGGAGGTCAACCAATGCTTTTGGCCCTCCGGCTTTCGTCATCTCGGTGTTGATGACATTGGAAACTTTCTTTTCGAGGATTGATTCAACGGATCGAATGACTTCGGGAGGGGTTTGATCCATTGCCGCGATTCGCTCGGCAACTTCGCCCCGGAGGTCAGCTGGGAGTTTGCCAATGATGGTGGCGGCTTGGGCCGGGCCCATATAGGCGAGGATCAGTGCGATGGTTTGGGGGTGTTCTTCTTGGATGAAGCTGAGGAGTTGTTGGGGGTCGGCGCGTTTGAGGAATTCAAACGGGACGACTTGCATCGCACTGACAATTTTTCCGGTCAGTTCTTCGGCTCGCTCTTCTCCGAAGGCGGCAATGAGGGCTTTTTTGGCACTATCCACACCGCCTTCAGCGATGAATTCCTGGGCTTGGGCCATGTCATGGAATTCACCGATGATTTTAGCTTTGAGTTCAGGGGAGACCTTTTCAAGTCGGGCGATCTCCATGGAGATGGCTTCGACTTGTTCGTCGGAGAAGTGCTTGAGGATTTCCCCGGCGAATTCCGGCCCCATGACGGCAAGGATGATAGCGGCTTTGCGTCGCGCGGTTAGTTCAATGTTCTTCTTGCGCATTACTTTGACTCCTCCATCATCCAGCTCTTGAGGAGCATGGCTACGGCTTCTGGGTTATTGCGGGACATCTTCCGGATTTGTTCGAGCGGGACGTCGACTTTCTTCTTGATGGATTCGATATCTGGATCGTCGTAATCTTCCTCTTCGTACATGTTTTTCTTCTTCTTTTTGCGAGTAGTTACGACGGTGTGACCATCTTCGTCGATCGATTCTTCAACGATCTCCTCATACTCTTCTTCTTCGATATTGGGGAGGGCGGAGAGAGAGACGGGCCGACTCGCTTCTTCGAGCAATGCAAGAAGACGAGGGTCGGAGTTGACAGGGATCGTGAGTTTGTCGCCGTTGCTGAGGACCAGTGTTTGGTTTTGTGACTTCTTGATGGTGCTGCTCAACGACTTGATGAGAATGAGGGCCACGCCGACCAGAACTGCAACCGGGAGAAGAGAGATGATTTGTTGCATCCGGGCGGAACCAGCGGCGGCGGCGGCGGCTTCCTTCTGGGCTTTAGCGATATCGGTGCTGAATTCTGCCGAGGTTACGCTTTGGGTGAACTTTGGATCACCTTCCCAAGGTGCGATATACGAAGCGACCCGGGATTCGAGGGGGGCGACATCGGTGATGACGGCGGAATTGGCCATGACGGAAACGTTCATACTGACGATTTCTCCAGCGGCTTTCTCAATGTTGGTGAGGGTGTTGCTTGTGGGGAATTGTCGTGATTTCTGTTCGTTTTCGTAGTTGGAGGATTTGCCGGTTTGGTCGATGGTTGTGGGCTGTCCGGGGATGTTGGATTCAGCTCCGGCTCCTTGAAGAGGTTCATTGGAGTTGCTCCCCATTTTCTCCTTCGCTGATTCTTCGACGATGGCATCGCCAGTTCTGAGGGTTTCATCTTTGCGGATACTCGTTGTATCCATATTCAGCTGAACATCGACTTGGACGATGGTATTGCCTTTACCGAAAACTTGGTCAAATTCTTTTTGAAGTTCTGCGGCGCGTCTTTTGGATTCCGAAGCTTCAGCTTCCATTTTGCGGTTAGCCAAAGCGGAGGTGGAGTTTTGTTCTTCGCCATCAAAGATCATTCGTCCTGAGTCGGTGATGACGGTGACACCTTTGGAGGTCATTCCAGTGACGGCGTTTTGCACCAGGCGAGCCATGGCTTTTCCGGCCTCGAGGGAGAGTTCACCTTCACTGGTTTCGGAAACTCTCACGGCAGCGGTTGGAGGGGTGGCTTGGTCGCCGAACGGGGAGTCTTTACCAGGAGCAAGGTGGACGGTTGCGTTTGCGACTCCGGGCATGGTCATGATGGACTGCGCCAATTCTTGAGTTTTTGCGGCGATAATTTTTTCTTGTTCTTTGCGTTGGGAATCGCCGATTCCGATACTGTTGATCATATCGAGTCCGCCGCCGGCAGTTTTGGGGAGCTTGTTTTTGGTAGCGAGGTGCATCTTCGCTCGGGCGACGTCTTGACTTGGTACAACTATCTCGTTGTTTTCGATTGAGACTGCGAATCCGCCTTTGGTGAGTTCATCGTAAACGGAAGCCCGGTCGGCTTCAGTGAGTCCGGTGAGGACGGGTTGGAGCTTGGGCTTGCTGGCGAACATGATGGTCATGCCGAGCATGATCACAAGGAACGCGCCGCCAAAGATGGTGACGAGTTTCTGTGTTCGGTCGGCGGTTGCCCACCATTGTCTGATTCGGTCGAGGATGGCACTCATTGGTGTTCCGGCGACCGGGGATTAACCTTTTTATGAAGTTTTGATGGGATCAAGAGTTGACCTAGACTTGCATCCGGGTGATTTCTTGATAGGCTTCGAGGGCTTTGTTTCTCACTTGCATTGTGAGTTGCATTGCCGTGCTTGCTCGTTCCATCGCGATCATCAGTTCGTGGGTTTCCACCGGTCGATTCGCCATCAAATCTTCTTGGAGTTTTCGGGCATCGCCCTGAGCTCCGTTGACCTCTTTGATGACGTCCATCAACATTTGACCAAAGTCTTCTGATTGCTCAGTTTGTTTGGTTGACGGTGGCTGCGCGAGATTTGCGAGCGGGTTGGAGTTGACGTTAATTTTCATGGATTAGTCTTCTCCGGTTGTTAAACTCTTCCTATATTTAGGGCGGATTGCAGCATGGACTTGGTGCTGTTGAAAGCGGCGATGTTTGCTTCGTATGAGCGGGTCGCGGACATCATATTGACCATTTCCATGACGGGGTTGACGTTGCTGTAATAGACAACACCCCGGGCATCGGCCATTGGATTATCGGGTTCGCTGACGCTACGAAGGGGGGATTCATCTTCGACGACAGATTCTATGCGCACGCCGTTATCCGTTGATTCGAGGATGACCAGCTTGCGTCGGTAAGCGTCTTGTTCGGGAGTTTTGATGCTGTTGGCGTTGGCGATGTTGGCAGATATGACGTCGAGTCTCATGCGCTCGGCGTGCATTCCGGAACCGCTGGCGCGGAGAGCAGAACCAATAGTCATCTAATTATCTGCCCTCCCGGATAACCGATTTGAGTCCGCTGAAATAGCGAGACGTGATTTCGGACATGAGTTGGTACCGGAGTTCCATTTCGGCCATGGACATAACTTCGGTTTCGACATCGACGCTGTTGCCGTCAATTCTGATGGATGCACTTTGGTTGAGGCCGAACTTTTGGTTGAGTTCTTTAATGCCGGATCCTGAGGAGTTGCCTTCGTCGTCCATGGGATCGACTGAGAAATCGATGTCTTGGCGTTTGTATCCGGGTACGTTCACATTGGCCAGGTTTTGGGCGATTAGGCCCGACCGGCGGCTCGTCAGGTTGAGGGCCTGCCCGAGATTTTGAGCGTGGTTTCCGAAGATTTTGTTCAGCGATGACACGTTGATCTTTTCCTTGTGGGTTGATCCGCGCCTTCCGTGTGCAGTTGTTTGGTTCCGATCCTTGGAGCCATTTTGTGCGGGGAAGTCCCCGGCACATCATCATGTTCGGTAGAAATACTGGGGGTTTGGAGGGTGAAAAGTGAGTTTATTGATATAAAAAAGCCCCGGTGCGTTTGCACCGGGGTTTCTAGAGTTTTTGGGGACTGAATGATTACAGGCCAAAGTTGACGCCAAATCCGAAAATGAAGTTGTTTCGGTTTGATGCGCCATTCAGGTGGTTCTTGTCTAGGAGGGCCGTATAGCCAAGCTTAACGTATCCGGTGGTGTTTTCGGAAAGGGATCGGCTCCAAGTTGCCTCGACGCCGAAGTCGGCGAGACCGCCCTTGTTGTTACCGTAATAGAAGTTGTTATGCTTGTCGCTGCCGTAGCCGAACCAGCCGTGGAAGTTGATGTCTCCGGCCGCGGTGCTGAAATCGGTGCTCCCTCCGATTCGGGCGTAGAATCCATCTGCTTCATCGACATCAAAATTGATAGCGAAGTACGGAGAAAATTCTTGGTTGAAGTCCACTCGTCCGTAGAGTTCGCGTGTGTGACCAGGATTTACACCGGGGAAGGCGTAATCAATGTAACCTAGATTCCAGGTTCCTTGACCAAAGGCTCGGCTGTAGTTAAGGGTGACGTCGTATTCGTTGAATCGCTTTGCGTTGTCGATATCGTAGTTGCCCCAGAGATTGAGCGACCAGTTTTCGTAGCCTAAGGTCACGCTGGGTTGGAGGACGGGATCGTTCACGAGGTTGATGCCTCGCCAGACGTATTTGCTGTAGAACGGCACGTCAACGGAGATGCTGACGGGGAGATCGTTTGCTTGTGCAACGATGGGGGCAACGATGAGGGTTGCCGCGGCGATGTGCTTTGCTTTCATAACGTTTTAGATTCGGGTCGTTGTTGCCCGGTAGATTTATCGGAGGTCTTAGGGAGAAAGTTTAGGTTTTTGAAGGATTAGAGTTGGATTTGAAGTTCCTTGATATTCAGGAATTTTGAATCTGTCCGGTTGGTATTTGAGTGTGTCCCTGAGGGGAAACGGACGACCACCAGAAAAAGGTCAAAAGGCTGTCTCCAACAATCCTTGCTCCGTTTTTCCCTCAGGGGTTTTTGTTTATTTCGGCAGGGGAAGGCCCATGGCTTCCAGCCATTCTTTGAGTTTGCCGATGCGGGTGGCGTTGTCTTCGGGGAGGACGAGGGGTCTTCCGCGACCATCGATTACGATGCCAACAGTTCCGCCTTCGAGTTTGGCGGAAACGGGGTTGCCTTTTCCGGCTCCGACATCGAAGTTTTTGGTAGGAGTGACGGTGACGTCTTTGAATTCATATCGCCCGAGTGGGATGATTTTGATTTGGCCGACGGTGATGGATTCGTTGATGCCATCTCCGGTGATGGTAACCATTGGCTCGCCCTCTTTTCCGGTACCGATCGGGCTGACGCAGTGCCCGCATTTGACGATGCAGTCGTAGTCGAATACTTGCTTGGCGGCTTCAAAGAAGTGCTCGGAGAGAACGCCGAGGTGGGGCATCATGAAGATGCTGTCCACGGTGAGCATGGTGATGCCTTCTGGTTGGTAGGCGTCCATCATCATGAGGGCGGACTGGGCGCGCATTGGGGCGTGGGAAAGAACTCCACCCGAGCCAATGATCATGTCGAGTTTCTTCATTTTGATGAGAGACTCTCCGGATTCGGCTTGGTCGAAAATTTGTCCAACGTCGCGTTGTTGCTGAACCCCTTTGAGGGAGCGGGCAAGTGACTTGTGGTGGTCGAAAGCGAGGCGAAGGGCTTCGCGAGAGACGGCTTGCTCGATGAGGAGATCTTCGTACGCCTGCGGGATGGTTGTGGGGCGGATCATCTTGTTGCGCAACCGGTTGCGCACTTCAAACGGATCGATCTCGAAGGGGAGCCAGCGGGCAATGTTTTCGGTTCCGGCTTCTTTGAGCACGTTGCAGATCGAATAGCTCATGCCGAGGTTGGCGGATACAGTTCGGTTGTAAACGCTATCGAAGACGGAGAATACGTCGGTGGTTGCACCGCCGATATCGACACCGAGGATATTGATGCCTTCTTGATCGGCATAGGCTTTGAGAAGCTTTCCGACGGCGTTGGGGGTTGCCATGACGTCGTAGCTTGCCCATTCGAGAAGTTTGTTATAGCCGGGGGCTTGTTGCATGACGTGCTCAAGGAAGAGTTCGTGGATTTCTTCTCGGGCGGGGTCGAGATTTTCGTGGTCGAGGGTAGGACGGAGGTTGTCGACGATGTTGAGTTCAATTGACTCGCCGAGGACTTCGTTTACTTCTTCGCGGACTTCTTTGTTCCCGGCATAAATGACCGGAAGTTTCATGTCGCCAAATCGCGGTTTGGGGTCGGCACGGCGGATGACTTCGGCCATGTCGATGAGGTGGATTTTGGTACCTCCATCGGTTCCGCCGGACATGAGGATGATGTCGGGTCGGAGTTTGCGGAGTCGTTCAACTTTTTGAAAATCTTTGCGCCCGTCATCGACGGCGAGGGTGTCCATGAGGATAGCACCAGCGCCAAGTGCGGCGCGTTCGGCGGATTCGGCGGACATTGATTTGACGACTCCCGCGACCATCATTTGGAGTCCCCCTCCGGCGGAGGAGGTGGAGACGTAGAGGTCTGCGCCTTCGAATTCGTTGGTTCGTTCTTCGTTGCGATTGCCTTCTTTGATCATGCGCCAGACGTGACCATCTTTGAGGAGTTGACGGCGAGCGGCGGTAAATCCTTCGGGAACTTTGCCTTCGCTGACTTCTTCAAGTTCGTTCATGGCGTTGGTGACGCCGATGGTGACATCTTCAAACGGTCGTTCGACTGTGGTGGGGGCTTCTCCTCTGGCGACGAGTCGGTATTGGCCTTCGGCATTCCGCTCGATCATGATGGCCTTGGTTGTGGTTGATCCACAGTCGGTAGCAACGATACGCAAGATGTCTTTGGACATTGTCGTTTATTATGCTTGATGGTCGGGCTGGTGTGCCACGGTTTTTGGTAAATGAAAAGCCTGGGTGATATTGGTCACCCAGGCTGCTTTGTTGTTTTAGAAGTGGTTTAGATTCCGCCTTCGGATTTGTCTTCTTCGGGTCGCGAGTCTTGACCTTTGATTTTGGCGGCTTCTTCCTCTGGGGTAAGTTTGCCGACCTCCTCCATGGTTTTGACTTCAACGCCAGGTTCTTTCGGAGCTTCAGACTCTGGCTGTGAGCAACCCACGAATGAGAGTGCACACAGCGCGATCGCAAGGGTGAAAATTGATTTCATCTTTGCTTATGGCTCCACTGTGTCGTTGGTCGTTCCGACGGCTGCTTCGGCTGAGAAGTCGAAGTCCGGACGGAACATATAGGCGTGGCAACCGAATCGGTCGAACCAGCGACCAGCGGCACGGTTCTGGACGTAACCACTGAACGGCTCGTTGAGCGGGCTCGTGTAAGCAGTTGTTGGAACCGTCGTTCCACCCGGGATATTGTAGTTACGGAACTTCGCGCTGGAGTCTGCGAAGACATAGTTTCCGCCGCGACCGTAGTTGTCCCAACCGGCTCGAGCTGTGTTCGTGCTGGCAAAGGATCGCGTTCCGTTGTTTGCAATTGAACACGATGCTGTTGGCGGGACGTAGTTGCATGCTTGTCCTGGCGTGTCGCAATAGAGGATCGGCGATGCATAGGTGTGACCGGCGACGGCTCGTTTACCCATTCCGTTCCAGAACATTGGCAACTGAGATACAGCAGTGATTGAACTGTGGGGATATGCGTTCAGAAGACCATTAACTGTGTAACCAAAGTTGAGGATGTTGGTCGGGAGGTTGACACCCGCCGCACCCTTATTGGGGGTGGGAGTAAGGGAGAATGCAAACCTTCGGATCACGCTTGAACTTGGATCTACGAACAACTGGACATTCTTCATGTACGGTTGGATTGCATTGAACGCAAAGGTTTGGGCGATTGCGAGACGATCTTGATCAATCGGGGTGTTGGGGTAGTTGAACACGTTGACCGGGGTCGGCACGAATGCGTCCCATGCATAAGGATCTGAGTAGGCTCCATTTGATCCGGTTGCAGGCGTCGTTTGGAACATCACATCGTCGTAGTCGGCGAGATAGATGTGGGCCGAGGTTCCGGTTTGCTTGAGATTGCTCAGAGATTGGGTTTTCTTGGCCGCAGTTTTTGCTTGGGCAAAGACCGGGAAAAGAATTGCCGCGAGGATTGCAATGATCGCGATGACGACCAGCAGTTCGATAAGGGTGAATGCTTTAGTTTTCATGATTTCAGCGTTGAAAAATGTTGTCAGCCGAAAAAGCTGACAAGGCGGGCACAATTGCTCCAGTTGGTATTTTACGTCAAGTTTGCCGTGACGGGTTCGTCTTTTTTCGAATTTGATTGTGACGAGGCTCACGGTGGCTCTTGGGAATTGAGGTTAAGAATTTGTTGTATCTGGGTGGGGGAGGTGGGTTATACTGCTGGGGCCGAGCAACGGGGCTGGGCGACCATCATCGGAGAAACAGTTTGGCAGGCGTTGGATTTAAGAGCATCACGAAGATCTTTGGCAAAGATGTCAAGGCAGTGGACAACCTGGATTTGGAGATTCGCGATAAGGAATTCATGGTTTTGGTTGGCCCTTCGGGTTGTGGGAAGACGACGGCCCTGCGCATGATTGCGGGTTTGGAAGAAGCGACGAGTGGGGATTTGATGATTGGGGATCGGCGGGTGAATGACGTTCCGCCGAAAGATCGGGACATTGCGATGGTGTTCCAGAACTACGCTTTGTATCCTCATATGTCGGTTTACGACAATATTGCTTTTGGTTTGCGGCTCCGGGAGTTGAAAGGTTTTCTGTGGCAGTTGGCGAATTCTGCTGAGGCGAAGAAGATTAAGACCGACATTGATGCGCGGGTGCATGAAGCGGCGAAGATGCTTGACATCGATCATTTACTTCATCGAAAGCCCAAAGAGTTGTCGGGTGGTCAGCGACAGCGAGTGGCTTTGGGCCGGGCGATTGTTCGCAAGCCGAAAGTCTTTTTGATGGATGAGCCGCTTTCGAACTTGGACGCGAAGTTGCGGATTCAGACTCGGGCGGAGTTGATTCGATTGCACCGGGATTTGGGGATTACGACAATTTATGTGACTCACGACCAAGTTGAAGCGATGACGATGGGTCAGCGGATTGCGGTGATGAGCGGCGGTGTTTTGCAGCAGTGTGATGAACCGGAGGTGGTTTACAACCAACCGGCGAACAAGTTTGTTGCGGGGTTCATCGGTGCACCACCAATGAACTTCATTGACGGAACGATTTCGGGTGGGAAGTTTGTTTCTGATGTGTTGAGCGTTCCTCTGCCGTCGGGTCACCCGGCAGCGGCGATGGATGGAAAGAAGGTGATTTTTGGTATTCGTCCGGAGGATGTCAGTGATGCATCTCTGATTTCTGGTGCAGATGAAGCGTTTTGCTTTACAGCTCGGGTTGATGTTTTGGAAAAGCTCGGGGCGGAGGATACGGCTTACTTGAAGATTGGTGAGCATTCGATGATTGCCTCACTTGAACCGAAGAACCGATTGGAGATGGGGAGCGATCACAAGTTTGTGATTGACGGCGCGAAGATTCATATTTTTGATGGCGAATCTGAGCAGGCGATTCGCTAGACATTGGGCTTGTATTTGGGCTGAGATCGCGCTATGATTGAAGGGTCATGGCGCGGTTTTTTGTTTTGGTTTTGTTGGGATTGGTGATTGGAGGATGTAGCCAATTTGGGAGTGGGGGCGCGACGGGAGTTGCTCCGGCAGAGGTTCCGGAAGGGTGGTCTAAGCATTCGGTGGGCTCAGAAATGTCGATTGATTTGCCGCCTTATTTGAAGGAGGATTCCGTGCCGAAGGATAGCATTTGGTCACTGATTTCGGAGCTGGGTGATTCTTCGAGCTTGACGCGGGTTTATGAGGGGCCGGACGCCAAGGGTCGAGATTGTATGGTGATGATGTCGGCATTTCATGTTCCGGCGGGTTCGAGCAGTCCAGAGGGGGCGATCAATGAAGCGGTGGATATGATGAGTGGTTTTGGGGCGGAAGGGGTTCATTCGAGCAAGCGCAAAGTTGAGTTGCCGATTGGGCCGGCCTGGCGGGGAGTTGTTACTTTTAACTTTGGTGGGGAAGCGATGTCAATGATTCGGTACGCGGGGGAGGCGAGCGGTCGTTATTTTGAAGTGAGTTTTATGGAGATGGGGGCGGGGGATACGGTTTTGGTGGAGGACGAGGCGATTATGGAGACGATTCGTTTTAAGTGAACTGAATCAGAATTGAACTGAGGGGATCGGCGCGGATGATGCGTTGCGTTCTATGAGTTTTGATTTTTGAGTTTTCGTATCGAGTTTCGGAGTTTCTTTGCTGCTCATTTTTGTGAGATTTCTGCTTTTGTGTCATTCCCTTGCTCTTTTCATAGATCCGTGAATCACGGATAGATCTCTTGTTTGAGAAGTTTGCATTGCACCGTTTCCATTGCACCAATCCCCTCAATTTTAATCGGGAATCTCCGGAAGTTGGAGTGTGGTTTTGGCGTTAAATTCGTCGATTTCATCTTGGAGTTCTTCTAATCGTTTAACGATGACCTTTAGTTCTTCGTTGACAAATGCCCCTTTGAGCTCGGCTTCGTGTTGGGCAATTTCACCGGTGTAGCCAATGTTGGCAGGCCCGTTAGTGGTTGGGAGGCGTTGGAGGAACACTTTTTGGTTACGTAGTTCCGATAGCTCAAAAATTTTGGTTTGTATGGGTGCGTTGGCGACTTGGATTGCGGCTTTGACCTGGGCGAGGAGGAGAGCGTGCATTTTGTATGTTTCGTAGGCTTCGGTCACCGAGGCGGCTCGTTCGGAGCCTTCGAGCATGGAGTTATATTTGACGATAAACTCTTGGAGCTCTTTTAGTCTGCTTGCGAGTCGTGACTTGGTTTTGAGGGCTCGGGCCAGGGTGACGTTGGGCATCAGAGAGATTCTAACAGAAGATATTGTTGATTGCAATGGAAGTGGCTGCCAGTTGTGGTTGGCCAGCCACTTTTAATTTACTCTTAGTGTCCGCAGTTGATTGTGATTGTGACGGGTTGTTCACCTGGTGCGCCGACGGCTTCGCGTGAGCGAGAGCGGCTGGCGAAAGTTCCACAATAGGCGGTGAGGAAGCTGTTGGCATCGCGGGTGGACAGGACTTTGTCGGTTGAGGATGACCCTTGGTAGTACATGTTATCGGCGGTGTTATCGCTATGGCCCTGGAGGAACAGAGCGTGGCCAAATTCATGAGTAGTTGTGCCACGGAGACCGTTCGTGAACTGTGCTTGCGTCATGCCGGGCCATGTGTTGATTGTGATTCGCGCAGATACGATTTGACCGGTTGAAGGGAAATAGGTGACTTGGGTGAATCCAAGTGTTCCTCCGCTGCCGGGTGCAGCACCGAGTTGGTTGACATTGACGATGATGTCGGCTCCCGTCGTTGTTGAAATTGTATTGATCGCCATTTCTCCTCCTGAAGCACTGACCCAACGGGCAAGGGCATCCTGGAAAATGTCAGTTGTGCTGAAAGTATTTCCACCGAAAGTGCGGGTTTCCTCCGTTTGGTAATAAACGTTGAGGGGGAAACCAGGCCATGTTAGGATTAGGTTGGGTTCATTATCTCCTGGATCTGTTGCTTGTGTGTAATTGGGGGTGAGGTATTCGGGGCCGCAAGAAAGGGGAGTTGTGTTTCCGGATGAAGAACCTCCGCCGCCTCCTCCGCAACCGAATATGCCAATTAGGATGACGGTGCCAGCGGCAACAATCGGAAGTGGAGCTTTCATGGTTTATATACTTGGTCTACGTTTAAGAGAGGTTTACTGTTATTTTTTCTGGGGGGTTATTGTTTGTTTCGACTTTAGAGTGCGTATGATTCCGGGTCACGACCGGAATGACGAATGGTCACGGTTGACGGAGGGGGAATCCGGAGTTCAAGGCTTGGACAGCGGCAAAATTGAGAAGTCCAAGGAATGCAGTTGGAACAAGAAAGGCGAGTTCGGGTTTAGATTTGAGTATTCGGACGGATCCAAAGGCGAAGAGGTAGGCGAAGGAGACGATTGCCGGGAAGAGATAGCGCGCTTGGCCTTGGAAATATTGAAGGTTAAAGCGGATGAAGAGGATGGTTGTGAAGAGTAAGAGTATGAGGTGAAGAATTTGGAATGGGGCGGGGCGAGGGAGGGCCTCGGAGTCGGATTGGGATTTGATTTCTCGGTATCCCATTTGTCCGAGGAGGACGATGCCAGCGGTGATCAGGAAGATACCGCTGTAAAGGGCGGCGGATTGATCGGAACGCATGTTATCAAACAAGAAGATGTCCATGTATCCGAACGCGCCGATGAATGAGCGGCTGGTCCACCAAAGAACCATGTTGAGCCAATAGCCTTGGGGGCCAAAGATGTCTATGAATGTGTTGGCTTGAGGTGAACCGGTGAATGCGGCATTGAATACGGAAACAGCAAGAAAATCGCCATAAAGTTCTTTATTTCGGAGGAACCATGGGAGGGCGATGATGATGGGGAGAACGAGGGCGGCGGCCCAGATCGTGAGGTTTGGTTTTGCATCTTCGCGATGTTGGAAATGGGTGAGGGCAAGTCCGGTGAGAAGGATGGGAAAACAGACGAGGGCAGTCGTTTTGGTCAAGAGGCCAAGTCCGACCAGGGCACCGATCGAGATAGCGAGTTTGAAGTGCCAGCCTTGCTGGACTCCGCGTATTGTCAGGGCAAAAACCCAAGTAACGATGGCATAGAGAAGGGGGTCGTTGCTGACGGCACTATGGAGAGCGACATTCATTGGGAGAAATGCGGCAAATGCGGTGGCGGCGAGAGCTATGTCTTGGCGGCCAAGTCCCCAGATTCCGGCGAAATAAATGCCCAGGAGGGTTGAAAGGCCGATTATGGAGCTGAGAAATCTGAGGCGGAACCCGGCGTTAGAGTCGGTCGGGTCGGCTCCGGTGATGGATGACCAAGCAGTACCAAGTATGTAAAAGAGGGGAGGTTGGTGGGCTTGATAATTTTCGTAAGCGTTGGGGTCACCAGGGACGAGGACGGGGAAGCCCTTTCCGCTTTTGAGGTGTGCGATGTAATTGGCGTGTTGTCGCTCGTCGGGGGCTCCGACATCATTGACGGTTTGGGGGATCATTTGACCGGTAATGGGGTCGGGCATGCGCTGGTAGCGGAGGATGCCTGATTCTCGGTACGGGGTGACAGAGTTATATATTCCGCAAAGGATGATGAATGTGGCAAGGATGAAGTAGAGCGAACCGGGGAGCTTCATGCGAAGGCTATTTTATTCTGATAGGGGAATGAGAAGTGGGCTTATGTCGGTTGATCTTGCAACATTTAGCGGCGAGAATTGGTACACTTGAGGGAACGAAGCCGGAAGGTTTTACATTGAGGACAGAAGGTATGAACGCAAAGCGCATGTTGTTAGCATTACCGATCGCCGCGATTGCGGTTGGTTCGGTGGCCATGATGTCGTCTTCCAAGTTTGACGCATTCAAGAGTGGGCTTTTGAAGGCAGACGGGGTTGAAGCGACAGTTCAGGTAACGGTTCAGAATGGTGGATCGAGCACTTACTCGTTGATGTTGAAGAAGCCGAATATGCTTCGCTTGGAAACAGACGATCAGTTGGTGATTGCGGACGGTAAAGAGGTTACGACCTTGATGAAGAGCAAGAACCAGTATTTCACGGTTCCACAAACCGAGCAGTCACTCGGCGAAATTTTGAGTCCGATGGAGCTTCAAATTTGGTCTCCGTTCTTCAGCGAAACGGCATTCAAGGGTGTTGCTCGTGTTGAAGATGGTGGCTCACGCAAGATCAAGGGCGAAGAGCACTCAGTTGTCAATGTTGAAGCCGACGCGAAAGGCGATACTAAAATGGCGTTCTTCATCAGTGATAAGACGAAGATGCCAAATCGAGTTTCCATTTCTGCGAAGTCGTTGACTTCAACCACAGACATGGTGTTGTCCACGAACGAGTTGTCGTTAACCGCAGTTGGTTCAGACATGTTTGCTTTTTCCGCTCCGGAAGGATCGAAGAAAGTTGATCTGAGCGCAATGAGTGCGGGCAAGTGGTACTACAACTTGAACGAGGCTCTTGACGTGGCAAAGGCTGGCAACAAGCTGGTGATGATTGACTTCATGGCAGATTGGTGCGGCCCTTGCAAAATGATGGAAGCGCAAGTTTTCAAGACTGAGGAATTCAAGAAAGCAACGGCTAACATGGTTCTTTTGAAAATTGATGTTGATCGCCAGCAAGCAGACGCTCAGCGATACGGCATTGAAGCAATGCCGACGGTTAAGTTCGTCAACCCGAATGGTGAAGTTGTTCATGAATTCGTTGGTTATGGCGGATTTGGTCAGGTGATGGGCGAGATCGAAAAAGCAAAGTCTAAGTTCGGCAACTAATTCATCACAGTAAAAATACTGAAAAAGCCCTGGGGTTGGCACTAGCCCCAGGGTTTTTTCGTCCGACTATGAAGGTTAGGCCCTTGGGTTCGTTTTAACTGAGGTGCCAGCTTCTGCACGGTAGAATTCGCCCACTTTCCTCCTGGAATATTGAGTGAAATCCGGGTAGCGAAGGAGAAAACACCTAGTGGCGACAACGACGACGGACACCGACCCAGCCCAAGCCCAGGGCACAGATAGTCCGGTTAGCCGACCGAGCGATCGGCTTACCCATGATGATTACCGGGAATTGCTTTTGCAGCTTTACTTGGCCCGGTATTTTGACGTGAGGTTGATCAAAGAAAAGAAGCGGGGTCGCTTGCGGGGGACACTTTATTCTAGTCATAACCAAGAAGCAATTTTGGTGGGGTCGCTTTATGGTTTGGAACCGATGGATTGGATTTCTCCGATCCACCGGGATATGCCGGCATTTTTCCTCAAGGATTTCAAAGCAGGTTGGGAGAATCCTGATCGAATGGGCATGTCGATCGAGGAAGTCTGCTCTCAGGTCTGGGGCAAGGCGACCTCTCCGGGCCGGGCTCGGGATAACTGGAGCCACATTGGAAGCAAGGCGAAGCGAATTATTCACTCCACTTCCATGCTCGCAGGGACAATCCCTGCGGCAACAGGTGTGACTTTGGCGGATCGGTTGAATGGGCTCAACACGATCGCCATGACGTTTAACGGTGAAGGTTCGACCGCGCAAGGGGTTTTTCATGAAGCGATTAACTTTGCTGCGGTTGAGAAGCTCCCGGTAGTGACGATTATTGAAAATAACCAGTGGGCGTACGGAACTCCGACTCATTACGAATATGCGCTCGAAGATTTTGCCCGGCGCGCGGATGGATATGGAATACCAGGATTTGTTGCGGACGGTCAGGATGTCATTGACGTTTACGACAAGGTTATGATGGCGGTCGAACATGCTCGAAGCGGAAAAGGGCCGAGCATCGTTGAATGCAAGACATTTCGGGCTTATGGACACGGTGACCATGATGATGACCGGGCGGATCGGTACCGACCTGAGGAAGAAGTTGTAGAAGGTCGGAAACGTGATCCATTGCACGTGTTGAAAGAGCGGATGATCAGCATGGGCATCCTTACGCAGGAAGAGGCGGACAAGCATCCGGCTGAGAACAAGGGAGCAGGTGAAGTGACTGACGCTGACTTCCCGCCAAAGGTCGTTGAGTATTTGACGAAGGGCGTTCAGTTTGCGATTAAGGCACCTTTGCCGGACGAGACCGAGGGTGCAATGTGGGTGTTTAAGGAGGACTAATCATGGCAGCAACGGCAGTAGGAACTGAAAAGAAAAATTATTTGACCGCTTTGAAGGAAGCGATTGCGGAAGAGATGGCCCGGAATCCGCATATGATCTGCATGGGTGAGGACATAGGTGCACTCGGCGGCGCGTTTGGAGTTACTGATGGCTTGATCGCGGAGTATGGTCGTGAGCGTGTCTATGACATGCCGATCAGCGAAGCTACCATCGTGGGCACCGCTTGCGGACTTTGTTTGAACGGCAAGACAGTCATGGTTGAGATGCAGTTTATTGACTTCATTTCTTGTGGGTTTGACCAGATTGTCAATATGACAGCGACTTATCACTACCGTACGGCGGGTGATGTGAGTATGCCCATGGTGATTCGCGGTCCAGCTGGTGCCTATGGTGGTGGTGCGCTTTACCACAGCCAGATGAACGAAGCTTGGTTTGCCAATTCTCCGGGATTGAAGATTGTTTGCCCGAGCACGGTTTATGATGCGAAAGGATTAATGAAAGCTGCCTTGCGAGATCCGAATCCGGTGATTTTCTATGAGATCAAGGATTTGTACCGGCGGCGCGAGATCGAGGAAGTATTGCCCGAGGAGGACTACATTGTTCCTCTAGGGAAGGCTCGAGTGGCTCGTGAAGGCGATGCGATCACGATTGTCAGCTACGGGCAGAATGTTTATCACTGCTTGAAGGCGGCTGAGAATTTGGAAAGTGAAGGCTATCAGGCTGAGGTGATCGACATTCGATCCATCGTTCCGCTTGATGAGGAAACAATTATTGAGTCGTTGAAAAAGACAAATCGGCTCTTGGTAGTGAATGAGGCTCCGATGACGTGCGGATTTGCGGGCGAGATTTTGAGCCGGATGACGGAAAAGGCATTTGAGTATCTGGATGCTCCGCCAATGCGGATCACCCGCATGGATACGCCCGTGCCGTGGGTGAAGCCTCTAGAACTCTATGTTCTGCCGAGCGTGGAAAAGATTACGGCGGGCGCGCTTAAACTCATTAAGTACTGAGCTGAGGGTGAAAGAATAGCCCGGTGCAATCTTTTGCACCGGGCTATTCTTTCGAAAATTTGCCCAGAATGAGCGGCAGTCCGGTTCTTTTATCTTTGATTTCAAACGTAAATGTAGAGTTTTGGGCGAACGGATTTGATCCGGATATGGTTAAGTTGATCGTCGCGGAATGGATCATTTGGGCGACTCCGGCTGGATCCGCTTGGGGAATAAGATCGATGGACATGTTTCGAAAATCATTTGGGCCAGTGATCAGCTGATCAGACTTGGCGGCGCGGATGAGTTCGGTGAAATCGACTTTGGAAGTGAGCACTTCAGTTTTCTCGGGAGTTCTTTGGGGTGATGATTTGCCGAAACATTCCGCTGAAAAAGTGAGGAGACCGTCGGCAGAGTCGCCCTGCCAAGTTCTTCCATTTGACTTTGTGCTGGCTGTAAGTTCAAATGATGCCGTGATTTGGGTGACACCGAGATTGATGACAGGGTTTTCGCGTGTCAGTCCAGGTTTGCGGGCCACAGTTTGGGGGAGGAATTGGTCGAGCCAGTCTTGTATTGCGTTTTGAGCCGTAATCCCGGTGCTGCCAAGTCGAACGACATCGGTTCGGATACGGGCGGCCATTTCTTCGGCGAAAGGTGGTTCGACAAGGATGGGCCAGATCATCCAGAACGATGAACCGAATTGAGTGGGTGTTTTTGCTTGGGGACTTTTCTCAAGATTGTGGGTTCGGATGAGCCCGTTGAATCCCTGAACCAAGGAGTATTCGTCCGGGGCGTTGGTCTGGAGGACTTGGGCAACTTGGTTGTAGGTATCGCCTTCTGAGGCGGCAAGGAGAGTCAGAAATGACTGGTATCCGCTCAGGACGGGGAGGAGATTTGTTTCTTTCGTTTTGAGAAGGTTAGTTTTACAAAATATGGCGAAATCGCGGTAGTTTTGTTCGAACTCTACTTGTTCAGTTGGGTCGGCATTACGCTCAACGAGATCATTTTCGCGAGTAGGAATTTTGTAGGTTGTGTTGGATCGGCAAGCGGTCAAGGTTGCGGCACAAATGAGGGATATTCCGGCGAGGGTGGCGAGCCGCATTGAGCTTAGTTTATACATGTTGTTGGGAATGGAATAAGTCGTTGGTTTGTTTTGGTGATTGAGGATGACCTCCGGTGAATTTTCCTGTATACTCGCCCGTATTCGAGGAGACCTTCTTGGGTGTTCGGCTTGTTTTGGGGCTGATTCACGAGGTCATTTGGATTGATTATGAAAAACGGATTGCTTCAGATAGCGGCATGTGCGCTGGCAGTGGGCTCGTTGAGCTTTTTTGCTGGCTGCAAAGATCCTTCTGCCAAAGGCGGTGAGGGCGGCACGACGGCGGGTACATCGGGATCGGGTAGCGGTGCATCAGCTAGTGGCGACACGATCAAGATTGGTTTGGTTGCCAGCTTGAATGGTGAGCAACGACCTTGGGGAGTTGATTGCGAAGCAGGTGCTCAACTTGCGGTAAAGCTATTCAATGAAGCCGGCGGAGTTGACGGCAAGATGGTCGAGTTGAAGGTCGAAGACAGCAACTCGAAGCCAGAAGAAGGGAAGTCAGCGACCGAGAAACTGGTTGGTGACGGGGTCATCGTCGTGATCGGCGAAGTTGCGAGTGGGATCACTCAGCAGATGAAGACCGTTGCGCTTGAGGCGAAGATTCCTTTGGTTGCGGTTGGGGCAACTAATCCGGACATCACGAAAGATGGTCAGGGTTTGATCAGCCGGGTTTGCTACACCGATGATTTGCAAGGGCCGGTTATGGCAAAGTTTGCTTTTGACAAAGGCTTGCGACGAGTTGCGGTTATGACCGACAAGAAGCTTCCTTATTCAACAGGTTTAAGCAAGACTTTTGTTGCTCGATTCAAGGAATTGGGTGGTCAAATCGTAGCGGAAGAAAGCTACCAGGCCGGTGAAAGCAACTTTGGCGGTCAGTTGACGCGAGTGAAAGCGACAAATCCAGACGGAATCTTTATGTCGGGTTACTTCAATGAAGTTGGTCCGATGGCGCGACAGATTCGACAAGCAGGGATGAATGATGTTGTTTTGATGGGCGGCGACGGCTGGGATAGTGCAGAACTGATTTCAAACGGTGGTGACGCCATTGTTGGTGGATTCTTCTGCAACCACTACAACGATCAAGAAGATCGACCGGAAGTACAAAAGTTCTTGACGGACTTTAAGGCAAATAACAATGGCAATCTCCCGGGAACGACGATGGGTGCATTAGGCTACGACGCGACCGCGTTAGTCTTGGATGCTTTGAAGCGACTGGCAGCAGCTGACAAGGAAATCAATTCGGCTAATTTGGCGGCGGAAATCATGGCTACTGAAGGGTTCAAGGCGGTCAGCGGAGACATTACTTTGAAGGGTACGAATGGCGACCCGGCAAAGCGCGCGCTGGTTGTTGAAGTTCGAAAGGACGGCTTTGTATTCAACAAAGCGTATGAGCCTTCTGAAGTGCTTGCGAAGTAAGTTGGGTTCTTAGTAGACGATGAACTCAGTATTGCCTTTGATGGCAGGGATCCAGCTTGATTGGTTCTCCCTGCCCCAACAGTTGGTCAATGGATTGGTTGTTGGTTCGATCTACGCGTTGATTGCTCTGGGCTACACGATGGTCTATGGCGTACTTCGCTTGATCAACTTTGCCCATGGCGAAGTTTTCATGTTGGGTGGCTATACTGCGCTTCTCACATCTTATGCAATGGGTTACTCGCCCGATGCGATCCGACAGGCGTTTGCTGAGGGTCGTGAGGTGACGAGTAGCCCGTTGAATTTGGTGATCATGTTGTTGGTCGCGATGGCGGTGTGCGCGATCATCGGGGCGATTATTGAATACTTTGCCTATCGGCCGATGCGGAATCAATCGAGGATTGCAGCGCTCATTACGGCGATCGGGGTTTCTTTGTTCTTGCAATATGCAGGTCAGCTATTCTTGCCTTCAAACCCTCCACCGAGTGTGGCGCAGGATGTAAATCCTTACCAAGCGGTTTATACGAAGGTGTTTTCGGAGGCTGTAATTGGAGAAGGTGGAACGGTTATTCGGCCGGCGGTTGAAGTTACGATTACCCAAGGGCGGGTGATTATGTTGATTACGGTTGTCGTTTTGATGGCAGTTTTAACTTATCTAGTCATGTACACAAAGACGGGTCGGGCAATGAGAGCGGCCAGTCACGACTTTGATTCAGCAAGTTTGATGGGGGTGAACGTAAACCGCGTTGTGACGGCGACGTTTATGCTGGGATCCGCTTTGGCGGGGGCAGGCGCGATGATGCTTACGACATTTGAAGGAACGACATTACAGCCGTTCTTCGGTGTTTTGCCCGGCGTGAAAGCGTTTGTTGCCGCGGTGCTAGGGGGTATTGGAAATATTCCAGGTGCCGTTCTAGGTGGGCTTGTGATGGGGCTTGCGGAAACTCTTGTGACCTGGTTGGGCTATTCCGAGTACAAGGACGCGGTTGCTTTTGTTATTTTGATCTTGGTTTTATTGGTGAAACCGGGTGGACTCCTCGGATCAAATAAGGTGGAGAAAGTATGAGCCTTGGCAAGATTTTGGGCAAACGTGCTCTCTCAATTCTTGCGGCGGTAGGTGTCTGTGTGTTGGCTCAAATGGTGCTGACTCAATCAGTAGATGGGTTTTTGTTGCGACTATTCTTCTTGGGTGGGCTCTACGTCACGCTTGCCGTGAGCTTGAACCTTATCAACGGGATCACCGGTCAGTTTTCTATTGGACACGCCGGGTTTTATATGGTGGGGGCCTATGCGGCGGGGTTGAGTAGTAATTATTTCTTCCCACGGCAATCGTTGGATATGCCGGCTTACTTGCTTGTTTCAGTGTTGATTGGTTCAGTTGCGGCGGCGATTGCGGGTTTGATTGTTGGGTTACCTTCTTTGCGTTTGAAGGGAGATTATTTGGCAGTCGTGACGCTTGGATTCGGGGAGATTATCCGGATTATCACGTTGAACCAAGAAGCATGGGGCGGATCTTATGGTTACAACCTCAACCATAAGCATCAGTCGTTGGCTTTAGTTTTCTTGTTGGCAATAGTTTGTATTGCGGTCTGCCGAAACCTCTTGAAATCCGCGCACGGGTTGGCGTTTTTGGCGGTTCGTGAAGACGAAGTTGCGGCGCAAGCGATGGGGATTAATTTGACGAAAACCAAGGTGGTCGCTTTTGTCGTCGGCGCAACTTTTGCGGGGGCGGCGGGGGCTTTGTTCGCCCATGATTCTGGCTTTATTAATCCGGATTTGTTCAAGATGGAGTTGTCATTCTTAATCTTGACGATGGTGGTTTTGGGTGGAACAGGTTCGATCACGGGTTCGGTATTGGCGGCGGCGACTTTGTTTCTGATTCCTGAATTGCTTCGGATTGCTAAGTTTGAGGTGAGTCAAGGAGTTCTGCTCGGGGTCTTGGTGGCGGTCGGTGTGATGGTCTATACAATTCGGCTTGTCGAGCGGACATTCCACGGGGAGAAGACGCAAAAGTCGCTTTTGCTACTTGGGGCGGTTGTCATGCCTTATGTCGTAATGTTTGGAGTGGGCAAGTTGCTGGAAACGTATACGATTTTGGGTGATAAATTTTACAAAGCGAATGATTTGCGCTGGGTGATATTGGCGATTGTGCTTTTGGTTGTGATGTTGATCCGACCGAGTGGATTGTTTGGGCATCATGAGTTCAGTTGGGATTGGTTGAGATCGAAAATGAACCGCCGGGCGGTGGAGGCATAGCCATGGCATTACTGCGGATGGAAGACGTCACGATCAAGTTTGGGGGCTTGACGGCGGTCAATCAGGTGAACTTTGATATTGAGAAAGGGGATTTGTTTGGTTTGATTGGTCCGAACGGGGCGGGCAAGACCACTTGCTTCAACATGATTACGGGGGTTTATACGCCGACGAGTGGAAAGGTAATTTTTGAGGGGAACGACATTTCGGGGACTCCGCCCAACAAGATTGCCCAAGTCGGGATTTGTCGGACATTTCAGAACATTCGCTTGTTCGGGGCACTTTCGGCCTTGGAAAATGTGATGGTCGGTGCTTACTTGAGGCATCAGACTTCTTTGTTTAGCGGGTTCATGCTCAGCCCTAGGGCAATCAGGGAAACGGCGGAACTTCGGAAGAAGTCAATGGAGCTTTTGAGTGTTGTGAATTTGGCGGACGAAGCTTCATCTCGGTCTTCTGATATGAGTTATGGGAAACAGCGCCGGCTTGAGATTGCACGTGCAATGGCGACCGATCCGAAGCTGATTTTGCTCGATGAACCTGCGGCGGGGATGAACCCTCAAGAAAAGGATGAGTTGCGGGCGGTTGTGCACCGGATTCGGGATGAATTTGAAAAGACGGTTTTGCTCATCGAACACGATATGAAGTTCGTGATGAACCTGTGCGAGAAGATCGTCGTTTTGGATCATGGGGAAGAGATTGCGGCAGGCGGGCCGGACGAAATCCGAAGTAATCCCAAGGTCATTGAAGCCTATTTGGGCGAACCTGTTTAAGGTGCATTTGGAGCGAGAGGTTCCGGCTCTATGGGGCCAGTAGCGCTGGGAGTCGGTTCGACAATGGTGGATGGGGCGAGATCACGGTCGTCTTTGCGAGCTTTTCGGGCGAGATCATCAAAGAATGTGTAAACAACGGGGACAACGAAGAGCGTTAGGATTGTAGATGTCGTGAGGCCCCCAATTACGACGGTTGCGAGGGGTGCTTGAAGGGCATTGGTGGCATTGGTCGCCATGGCGATGGGGAGCATCCCGAGGACAGACGCGACGCTCGTCATGAGAATGGGTCGCAATCGAGTTGGCGATGCAGTGAGGATGGCTTCGTCTCGACTCATTCCTTGACCCCGGAGTCGATTGGTGTAATCGACGAGGAGGATTCCGTTTTTGACAACGATCCCAACAAGCATGAGGAGGCCAATGAAGGCGGTTAATCCGAAGGCACGGTCACTGAGAAAGAGGGCAAGCACCATCCCAATGAGACAGAGTGGTACGGTTGTGAGGACAACGAGAGGGTAGATAAAGCTCTCGAATTGAGATGCTAGCAGCATGTAAATGAGAACAACTGCAAGGACGACAGCGAGGCCTAGACCGCTGAACTCTTCGGCTTTCCGGCGTTGTCGTTCGCCAAAATCCCAAGTGATGCCTTGAGGCAGCTCAATTTTGTCCATTTTGGCTTGGACATCGGCTTGAATTTCGCTTTCGGTTCGATCCGAGAAACGACCACTAACGGAAATGTATCGGCGGCGATTGAGGCGATTAATTTCATCGGGTCCACCGGTGATTTCCGGTTGAGCGACTTGTTTGAGAAGGATTTGTGCACCTGTGTTGGGATTGCGCTTGACGGGAATGTTGAGGAGGTCTTCTACAGATTCTCGCTGTGCTTCGGGGATTTGAACGTAGATTGGGTATTGGAAGCCGTTATCTTGGAAGTAGGTTGTGAGGGTTCCGTTTGTGCTTGAGTTAATCGCGCTGGCTATCTCTTGGAAACTGACTCCGAGGGATTGTGCGGCTTGCCTGTCGACCTCCCAGGATATTTCGGGTGTAGCTTCGTCAACACTGACATCCACTCCTTCTAAACCAGTTACGTCGGATAGTTCTTCTTTGACAACTTCGGCAGCAGCGGCGAGTTCTTTGAGGTCTGTGCCAAACAGGTCAATCTGCATCCCCTGGTTGTTGCCTCCGATGATATTGCTGACGAGGTCAAACGGGCTAGATGAAGCCCGAATTCCGGAGATGGGGCGGAGTTCTTCGTCGAGGCGTTTTGCGACTTCTTCGGTTGTTGCGCTTCTTTCGGGTTTCAGGCGGATATTTGCGGCACCGGAATTGGCTTCTGCTCCGCCAACGCTTCCTCGGAAGGAGATTCCCGCTCCGACGCTGAGGAAGACGGTGTCCACATCAGGATCGGCAAGGAGGACTTCTTCGACTTGTTCCATTTTGTCAATGGTTGTGCTGAGGGCCGTACCGACGGGAAGACGGACTCGGACGTTGAGGTCTCCGGTGTCAGTTTGAGGGAGGTTTTCGGAGCCGACTTTATCCCAGAGAGGGAATGCGGCGAGGGTGAGGAGAACGCTGACTCCCACAACCCACCATCGTCGTTTGAGTGCCCAAACGAGGCCATTGCGGTAGGAGTTGTCAAGATTCTGAAACGCCATACCCATTACTCCTGCGAGTCGTGTGAAAACATTCTTAGACTTTGCTTGCTCTTCGGGATGTTCAAGGAGGATGACTTCTCGGGCGCTTATTGTTCGTGAGGCGAGCATGGGGACGACGGTCGCGGCGTCGAGGAGGGAGACCGCGAGGGAGAAGATTACGACGAGGGCAAGTTGGCTGAATATCTGTCCCGATTGACCTTGGATGAGGAAAAGGGGCAGGAAGACCACCATGACGGTGAGGGTCGAGGCGACGACGGCCTGCATGATTTCCGAAGTGCCGGAAACGGCTGCATCAACGGGAGATTTCTTATCCCGTTCGATATGGCGAAAGATGTTTTCGAGGACGACGATTGCGTCGTCTACGATGAGGCCCGTGGCGAGGGCAAGGCCGCTCAACGAGATTGTGTTGAGGGTAAAGCCGCAGAAATACATCAGGGCAAATGTCGAAGTGATTGATATGGGAATTGAGAGGGCAACGACGAGGGTGGAGCGAGCGTTGCGGAGGAAAAAGAGAATGGCGAGAATGGCGAGCGTACCGCCGATGATCGCGTGCTCTTGAAGGTTGTGGATTGAGTCTTTGATGAACCCGGCTTGTTCATATGCGACTCGGAATTTAAGGTTAGGATAGGCTTTTTCAAGGGTGGCGATGGTTTTCTTGAGGGCATCGACAGTATCGATTGTGTTGGCTTCACGTTGTTTAGTGATGGACAAGCCGACGGCGTTCTCGCCATTAACGCGAGTGAAGACTCGTTGCTCTCGGGCTTCGTCTTTAATGGTCGCGAGGTCTTTGAGAAGAATTTGTCGCCCGTTGGTTGTGCGGATGGGTGTGTTTTCAGCGTCTTGGATGGATTTGAAATATCCGGAAGAGCGAATGATATATTCTTTTTCTCCGGCTTTTGTTATTCCAGCGGGTTGGCTGATATTTTCAGCCCGTATTCGGGCGGTGATTTCGGGAAGGGTTACGTCGAACGCCTGGAGCTTTGCAGGGTCTACGTTGACGATGATGGCGCGTTCTCGGCCTCCAGTCACAGTGACTTCGGCGACGCCTTGGGTTGATTCGATGACCGGGGCAATCTCGTTCACGAGGAGTGTTCGAAGCGCGATGGGGTCTTCTATACCGGTCACACCATAGATCGTTATGGGGAATGAGTTGGGATCGAACTTGAAAACGGTTGGGGGTGTGATGTTCGGGTCGTTGGGAAAAGACCGCGTTGCTCTTTGGACATATTGAAGGACATCAACGGCAGCTTTATCGACATCTACGCCGTAGTTGAGGGTCACGCGGACATTTGAGCTTCCAAATTCTGAGGATGAATTGACAGAGTAGATCCCGGGGACGGTTGAGACGGCTTGTTCAATTGGGCGTGAGATTTGGGTTTCGATTTCTTGGGGAGGTGTGTTGGGCCAAGAGGTTCGAACTGCGACGATGGGAAGATCAACTTGGGGAAGGAGGTCGACCGGAATGCGGAGGAAGCAGATTGCTCCGAGGAGGACGAGGGCGGCGATTCTCATCGTCACGGCTACCGGACGACTGACGGACCAACGGGCGACGCTCACGATTTAGCTCCTGGAGGCTTTTTGTCCTCATTTGGTGGTTCGATGACCCGGCGTGTTCCATCCAGGCCCCTCTCGGCAGTGATGTTGACGGGGCTATCGGGCCGAACGGGGCTGAAGGATAGGACGACAACTTGGTCACCGATATTGATTCCGGAGATAATTTCAGAGTTTTTTTGGTCAGAGTTTCCGACAGTAACCTTTGTTTTGACGGCTTTTCCGTCCTGGCCAATGAGCATGACGGAGCCGTCCTGAATTGCCTCCGTTGGAATGGCTACTTTGGCCGATGATCGACTGACTTCAATATTGATTTTGGCGAACATTCCGGGCCGGAGGCTTGCTTGGTCGGAGACGATTGCGAGGCGAACAAGGGCTTGGCGGTCTTGGGGGTCAGCGGAGGGAATGATCTTTTCGACTCGGGCTACGATGGGGTCTTCAATTCCTTCAATGGTGAGGTTTGCGCGGTCGCCGGATTCGATTTTAGTTGAATCAGAAATGGGAATGGACGTGTTGACGATGAGGCGGTCAGTTGATTCGATGACGAGGACAGGCTGACCGGGGGATGCGATTGAGCCTGGATCGGCGTTGCGCTTGGTGACGGTACCAGCGATTGTGGAGCGGAGTTCCGTGTCAGATTTTTGGGAAGCGGCGGATTGGAGTTGCGCTTCGGCAGAATCGACCCCAGCTCGAAGGGCGTTGACATTGGCTTCATTGGCGGGGATTTGAGCCCGGTTGGCTTCAGCAGAAGCGAGTGAGGCTTCGGCTTGCTCGACTCGAGCTTTTGCCGATGCGATTTGCGCTTGGGTTGTCGCTTTTGTTGAGTTGGCGTTCGCACGTGCGGATTCTAAGCGGGCCTTGGCGGTGTTGACATCGGCCTGACCAGTTTCAATTTCTCCCTGGCGGACGTCGAGGTTAGCTTGGGCAGAGGCGACAGTAGCGCGGGCGTCATCAACTTCTTGGGCAGAGACATAGCCTTTTTCGTAGAGTCCTTCGAGTCGATTGAGCCGAGTGGTTGCATTGGTCAGATTTGCCCTGGCAGCGGTGACTTGGGATCCTCGATTTTTGAGTGTGGCTTGGGCTGATGCGAGTTCGGCTTGTGCTTCGGTGACATCGGCATTCGCAGAAATTACATCGGCTTCAGCTTGCTTTTCTGTTTGGTTGAGGTTAGCTTTTGCGTTTGCGACTTCGGCACGAGCTTGCCGGATATTTTGTTGGATTTGGATGTTGTTGGCTTGGACGGTAGCTTGGGCTTGGGTCAGGCGGGAGCGGGATTCATTGATGCTGGCGCGAGCGGATAGGACGGATGCGTTGGCTTGATCGGGATTGATCCGGGCGAGAAGTTGTCCGGGCTTAACAACTTCACCTTCTCGGACTTCGAGATAGGTGATGACACCTGTCGTCCGAGGGGCAAGGTTAACAGTAAATTCGGGAGTTACGGTTCCGACAGATTCGATGGATTCGATGATATCGTAGCTTTGGGCAGTTGCGACTTCGACGGAAGCGGGAGCGCCTCGGCGAGCACCAGATTCTTTCTCAGCGTCGGCTTCGTTAGCTTGGATCGTTTGGAGGCGATTGAAAATTAGAAATCCGATGGCGATCACAGGCACCCCGATGTATACCAACGGCTTAACTTTCATGTGATTTCAATTATACGAAGGGAATGATTCGGTGTGCCAGGATTTAACAGAACTACCGATTTAGGTGGACGAGTCCATCAGGAGGGCTTGCATGAGGTCGATGCGGAGGACAATTCCGATGAGAATGTCTTGGTCGACGACGGGAAGAATTGTGAGGCCCTGGTTGAGCATCAGGTGAAGGGCATCGCTGATCTCGGTGTTAGGGTGGGCGACAGTAGGTTTTTCCGTAGCGAAGAGGTAGGCGCTCTCGTGGCTTAATGCGGTGATTTTGCCGCTTTTGAGGGTGGCTCGGGCGAGATCGCCTTCGGTGATGACATGAGTTGGGGATTGATCTTGATTGACGATCACGAGGGCTGGAAACTGATAGATATCCATCTTATCAACGGCATCGCGGAGGGTGCTTGAATGGGTTAAAGATGGGATGTGGGCATGGAGCACCTCGCGGAGAATCATTGGACTGATTTTAGCTGGTTGGCGGGATATGATGGAGGGATGTTGATTGGAGCTGAGATTTGGGGGATTGGGGCGCGTGGGTTTACGGTTGAAGGGGGGCGATTTGGGCAGGTTGGGGGCGATATTGCTGGGGGGGAATGGGATGGCTTTGTGGCGTTGCCGGGCTTTATTGATGCTCATTGCCATGTATTGCCGAGTGGACTTGACTTGCTCAAGTTGAATCTATCTGCTTGTGAGAGTAAGGAAGCGGTATTGGCGGCGGTGAGAGAGTGGCTACCTCAAGTGAGCGAGGGCCAGTGGTTACACGCGACTCAGTACGATCAGAATCGGTGGGGTGAGCACCTGACCCGATGGGAGTTGGATGGCGTTTCTGAATCGGTGCCGATTTTGCTGCGGCATTCTAATGGTCATGCAAGTGTGGCGAATTCGGCGGCTTTGCGGGCGGCGGGGGTGACAGCGGAGACAGTCGATCCGGTGGGGGGTGAATATGAGCGTGATGCGAAGGGCGTGATGACGGGGGTATTGCTGGAGAAGGCGCATGAGATTGTGACGAGTTCGGCTCCGGAGCCAGGGCTGGAAGAGATGGTCGAGGCAATTTTGCGGGCAGGGGAAAGCATGGCAGGATTTGGGATCACGACGGCAACGGACATGATGACGGGCCGCTGGGATTTGGAGATGGAGTTACAGGCTTACCGGATTGCGAGTGAGCGTGGGTGCAAGGTTCGGTTGCGGATGTATATGCAGTGGCGAGAGGTTTTGGGGGATCGGGGGATTGATCCGGCTCGCTTGGCGGAATTGATTGATGCGATGGATCCTGATGTGTGTCAGGTATTGGGATTGAAGGTTTTTGCGGACGGAGCGATTGGAAGTGCAACGGCGGCGATCCACGGCAAATTTGTGACGACGGGGCGGAACGGAAAGTTGATTTATCCGGAGGCGGAATTGGCGCGGATTTTGGCGTTGATTGATGCTGAGGGGTGGCGGTGCAGTGTGCATACGATTGGGGATCGCAGTACGGATTTGGTGATGGAAGCGTTTGAGAAGACGGCTTATCCGGGTCGGCACCGAATTGAGCATGCGATGATTTTGTCGGATCAGCAGATTGGGCGGTTGGCGCGTCTGGGGAGCCATGTGACTTTGCAGCCGGAATTCTTGTATCGGTTTGGGAAGGGTTATCGGGCTCAGTTGGCAGATGGCGTTTGGCAGAAATTGATTCGAACGCGGAGTTTGATTGATGCGGGGCTATCGCTTTCGTTTAATAGTGATCGGCCAATAGTGGTTGGCGATCCTTGGGTGGGGATTGGGGCGGCGGTTAGACGTCCCGAAGGGTTTGACCCGGCTGAGGCTTGTTCAGTTGAGGAGGGGGTGGGGATGTATACGCACGGGGGAGCGGTTGCGAATTTTGATGGAGAGTGGCTGGGCCGGATTGAGCCGGGATTTGGGGCGGATTTTCAGATTTATGAGCGGGGGGCGTTGGCGGAATTTAATGGGACAACCCCACCCGGCTCCGATGGAGCCACCCTCCCCAAACTTGGGGAGGGAAAGACGAGCGAGTTTCCGAAACCAGTTGCGGTTTATCGGGGAGGGGAGCGGGTGGTTTAGGATTGAATTGATTTGACTTTGCAACTCATTGTCAAAAGGAGGAGTGAGAAACCATATGGAAATTTTTCTGATGATTGCAAATCATCTTTACTGGACACCGGCAGTTGTCGGCAGTTTATTGTTTATGCGTGGGTTGCTTCGTGGTGATCTTGTGAAAGAGCATTACATTGTGTTGCTATTCTCTTCGATTGGGGGACTCGGCGTATCAGTCCTTTACCTGGGGTGGGCGTTTGTAGTCTTGATACCGTTTGGCTTGCTCATAGCAGTGGCATGTATTCCCCTGACCCTTTTGGGAGTACTTTTTTGTTTCTTTCCAATACAGATGAAGGATGCAACGCGCGTTCGTTCTGGTTGGAATTTCTTGGCATTAGGTTGGCTTGCGGCGGGAATCTGCTACTTGATGTGGTATGCGGGCGTTGGTGCCGTTGCAAGTAGTTGAGTGTAATTTGTTCTTTCAAATGATGTGCCAAAAATCCAGGTTGCGGTGGGATGAACTGTTAGCTGAGTACGTGGTGGATTTTCAGATTTATGATCGGGGGGCGTTAGCGGAGTTTTGTTGGGTAACCCCATCCGGCTCCGATGGAGCCACCCTCCCCAAACTTGGGGAGGGAAAGACGAGCGAGTTTCCGAAA
>PNMZ01000006.1 GCA_013823945.1 bacterium
GGGCGAGGACGGCCGCATGCGAGAAGTATTCTGGCAAGGAAGAAGCCGTGCGAATATCGAAGTCGGAGCGGAAGAAGTTCAAGCCGTCTATGAGGATAACACGTTCAAATGGATGGCCGACACAGAGAAGTTCACCCATCAGCGACACAGTCAGTGGTTGATCGGAGCGATTGCAGGAGACGAAGAGGTTGGGCTGATCTTCAACCCTGATCTCGTAAAGCATAAGGACTATGGTATCTGGGTGAACGGGCGGATGCGAATGGTCGCAGACGAGATGAGAAAGAACTCGAGCGCATGGGATGACGATACATTCTTGCGGGTAGAGGGCAAGCTGGCCGAAGCGGGATATGAGTGGGATCATCAAGGGAAGAAACTTATTGATGTCAGGGACGAGAAGACGAACTTCGATCCACGGTCTGTCGATGCACTCCTCGATGAACAGGTGTTCTCAGGAATCGACCGTGGCGGAAGAGAGACGTTCATCGTCGATATGGCCGCTTCAGATGTCGGAGACTACTCAAAACTGGTCGGGGAAGAAGGGCGTCAAATCCTAGGATATACCGACGGAGGAGACCCGATCCTCGGCAAGTTCGATGGTGTGAGGCTCGGATGGCGAGAGTTGAACGTCTTACAAGAACAAGGTCTAGGGAACAACCGGGAAGCCCTCATCGAGCAGATGTTGACGAATGCTGCAGAAGAGGTCGATGGGGTCGCACGGACGAGTTCCCTACAAAGAGCGCAGAACACACGAGCCGTCTTCGAGGCGACACTCTCAGAAATCGACGCGCCGACCATGGAGGTCCGGGATTTCAATGCGCTTCCGTTGGACAACCATTTGGAAGCCTCTTACAAAGGTACGATCTTCGACATGGATGGCGGTGGGGCCTACCTGCAACTACCGACGATCGAGGGGATTGATGGGAATGTTATCAATTACACCTATGAGGCAGGCACCCGGAAGGAAGGCCAACGGATCGCATTGAAAGACAACAAAATCTTTATCCCGAATGTCGGGTTGGATGGAGTGGAAGGGGAGCGTTATCTTGATGCATTGAATGGTCAAATCGCGAACATCTTCCAAAAAGCGCGAGCGGTGGAGCGTGCGACTTCGAGTGATCTGCAGAGAGAGGCTCAAGGCGAGCTTCAAGGGGCAATTGATGGTTATTTCCGTCGGATCACACACGACCTGACGAGCTCAAAAGGACATTTTGCTCAAAATGTCTCCTCGGCAAAGGTCTCGGGAATCAGTGGACTCTATCGGATGGTGGACCCACTTGTCGCTGACGACCTGAACGGAGACTTTGAGTTCCTGACAGACAATCAGGCGAAGGCTCTCGGTATCTTTGACAAGCTCCAAGCGGGAGAAGAAGTCTACGGACAGACGCTACGTTATCCTTCCTTCCATGGGGACTCGATGGCGAGCGTGCGATATCGACTCGGTGGAGATGATGACAGTCGCATACTGGGGACGGCGTTCACAGGGATGTTGGAGCGTGGAGACCAAGATGGAGACCAAAAGCATAGTTTCATCATCAGTCAAGAAGCAGAGGCGCAAGCAGAGCTCAAGAGACAGTGGGAGGCTCAAAGGGGAGAGTCGAGTACACGATACAATGCGTTCATGGAGAAGGTCACAAAAGCAGAGCCTGGATTCGATTGGCGGACAATCGTCGGAGGAGACGCAGAATTCGAAGCGATGGGGGCGAACACTGACAAAGAGGTCGCGGCCAAGATCGGGAAGCGACTCGTAGGGATGACCTCGAACCTCAACTTGCAGATGCGTCAACTTGCCGACCTTGCATATGAGCAAGGGAGCGACGAGCAGAAACTGATGTATACGCTAGGGGAGACGATCGAGCAGAAACTGATCAGTTCGAAACACGGACTCGAGTCGGTCGACGGGAAGATCCCGGCATTGGCTTTCATGGACAACATCAAGCAGGGGACGGTGGAATCGCATCAGCGGGCTCTTGATATCGCTGAGATATACATCGGTCCGGACTTCGTCGAGAAGACTAACCTGGCGGCGGCGCTCGATGCGACGCGTCAAGCAGTGAGCGTGGCCGAGGTCAACCTCCGCGATCCAGGGTTCCAAATCGGTAGTTCGGGCGGGGTCACGGCAGACCTTTCAATTTCGCAGATTGATGTTTTATTATCAAGTGGGCCTGGAAGTAACAGCCTGCATCAACAGCTTCACAATGCCATGGGGCGGGCAGATGAATTGTATGGTACACTATCAAAAGAGGATGCCGTCGAAGCCTTGATAGAAGAACCGATAGCTGTAACTGACCCGATCGAGGGGCGGAGACATCCATTGGAGAGCATGGCACCGGAAGAGCCAAGACTCACCCCTACGACAGGTGGTGGCGGTCCACCGGATGTTCCACCGATCGTGCCACCTGACGGACCGAATCCTTCAGGCATGATGGAAGACATGTTGTCTCATGTGAAACGCAACAAACGAGCCTATGCCCTAGGGGGCGCGGCAGTGGGAGCGTTGTCGCTCTACAATATGTTGAATGACGAGCCGACCGGCCGCCAAGCGCCCCCACCTTCGAATGCGGGATATGCGTCTCAATACGAGACGAGTCGCGGGTACAAGGTCGTGGCGCAGGCGCGCGGGAAGATGCCGACGGAGCGTATCGAGGGGCAGGTCCAGGCATGGACGAACGGAAACCTCACGCTAGAGAAGCGAGACAATACGAAACGACTGAACCCGATGTTCTATCGGGACCAGGTCGAGGGATATATCTGACAACTGACGGAGGTGGGCGAGAGCCCACCCCGTCTTTTTTAAAGGGAGGGTTTTATGTGGCAGTTAAGAATGAACCGCTAGGCGGAGCAATCGGATCCTTGAGGAAGGACCAGATGCGGCTTGGTGACACCTTGCTATATGTATCGCCTGAGGCGATTAAGATCCATCGACAGATGCGGGTCGAACAGACACCGATGCTGCGTGGGCAAGGGTCAATCCCGACGATGAGCGGGTACTCAGAGAAGCAAGTCACATTCCAGGTATATTTCCCAGGGCTCGACCGAATCAACAGCGAGCTGCGGGCGATCGTGGCACAAGTGAAGCGAATGCCTTTCCTTCCTGTGGAAAGCATAACCTTAAATCAAGGGTCGAACATACACGCATTGGCAATCACGTCGATTGGAGTGGACACGGTACCAATGTTCCCGAACGTGCTTCGAGCGACGATTCAGGGGTTTGCTTTTGATCCTGCGACGTACCTTTGGAACGGGCAGGGCTTATCTTATGCGCAACAAATCGACTGGAACCTATTCCGCTGGCATTACGGCCGGTCATTAGAGAAGACAAAAGGAGTCACGTATCTTCGACCGGCTTTATCCGGAATGGACAACGGACTATCTCTATCCATCATGGCGGAAGACGACCTAGTCGCGATCCGCCGATGGCGGACGAAACGAAATGGAATCATCCGTAGTTGGATGGAAGAGAAAGCAGACAAGACGGGTATCGATTGGGAAGATATCGGATTCGGCAAATCGAACGAGGCGAAGGAGAAAAAATTCGTCGCCGACCTTGATGAGCACTATAAGCATGTAGTGAAGGCCGAGGATGCCCGTTATGAGCCGTGGGATTTCGGAGATGCGCTTCTGACGGACGTGAGCATCAGTCATGCGAACCAGATCACGGCACAGGTGCTCTCGGGACAAGAGACGCCGATGTATCAATATCTTGGTGCTGCAGACACGACATTGTCGGTCACCTATCGTGTGATGGGAGAGGACTCACTCAGCTCAATCGAGAATTTCGCGACACGATCGGCATATATCGCAAGGGAATATGGTCGTGAGAAGATTGGCTCAGCCATTCAGATCGACTCACCGATGGCCGACCTATTCGGTGTTCAGAATGCGGTTCTCGCCGATCATCAGGTGGACTCGGTCGCAGGACTGCCGCATGTGTATGACGTCTCACTTATATTCTATGCCTACAATCGCCTGGACCGAAAAGCCCAGGAAGTAGATGCCCTCACCATGGATGCCTCATGGAATCCACTCAAATATGTGGCGGATCCGAATGTGGCCAAGGATATCGCGCTGAAGATCGTCAACTATATGTCATTGGGTCTAGCGACACGGCCGATGGTACGAGACGTCCTTGAAGGACCGCTGTCGTTCATGGGGTTAGGCGGCTATCTCTCTACATCGAGTGTAGACGTGGAGTCGGGTAGCCTGGGTGGTATCGATGAGATCAAACAGGCGGTCTATGAGGACAAGGTCAACAAGACCTTCGAACTGATGGAGCTGTACCCCGACTTGGAATTGCCTACCTATGAAGAGGTGGAACGGGCCGGGTTCAAGATCCCGCGCCGTGGAGACGGGCTCTATGTCGATCCCGATTTCTTTATCCGCTATGACGATATGGCGACAATCGGAAGCGTATTGAGTCAGGTCGTTCGAGACAAGAAACCAGTCACGCTTGTTGACGGAGTCGGCGGTCGGGCCGACATGAGCGCTGGAGGAAAAGCAACATACAACAAGACTGCGAAGGAGCATGCCGAAGAGGCAAGGGCGGCCGCTGGTCAAACAGAATCTTCAGATAAGAAAGAAGGGGCGACGGACTCTAAAGTCGAGGCGGCAAAGAAGAACGGGAAGTCCATGTCGTTCAATTCACGCAAAGATTTTGAAGGGGCCGTGCGTGGCTATGCAGACGAATACGGGGTGAACGGAAGATATGCCTTTGGGTTGGTCCTGGCCGTGAACCCATCCCTCGCGATGGAAGGTCCGATCAAGGGGACTTTTGGCTTCACTGCGGTGCCGAAAGACCTGGGATACACGGGGAGCGAGCTAAACTCGAACGGACTGTTCGCCGCGGCCGCAGCGATGAAACACTTGTCTGACATGCAAGGGAAGGCGAAGGCTGTGAAACCTGCAGCTGTACTGAAGATGAAGGAACTGTCGGGTGGTGACGTCACCGATGCGCAGGCGAAGTTCCTGATCGCGGCCATGTATTACCTCGGGTATGAGAAAGAGACGAACGAGGCCATGCTGAACGGGAAAATGTCGGCCTCATTATCAAGCATGCGTCAGAAAGTTGAAGATGGGATGAAGTCGGCCGGGTCTTGGAAGAAGGAGGAGTTGGAAAAGGCACGTAAAGAACTGAAAGTGAGCGAGCGCGTGAAATCGGATGTCAGCCCTGAAAAGAACACGTATGATCCGACGAAGCTAGAAGATCCGGATAACGTGGCTCAAGGGATGCTCCACGACATGATGGAATATGATCAGCGCGGCCGTTTGGTCCGTGCATTCCCGACATTCTTACTTCTATTCATCGATGAAGGGCGCTACCTAAAAGGATTCAAGCTGTCGGATCAGTTCTTCCGATATCAGGCAGTGTCAGGATTGATGTACACAAACTCCGCAGAGAGCGCATCAAGCGTACTCACACTTGAACTGATGAATACGTTCGGGGCATTATCGGATGCATCAAAACGTGATGTTACGGGCCATGCAGGGCTATCAGAGATGATCCTATCACTCGTGAATCCGAGCGGTTATGTTAAGGACGTCGAGCGTAGTCGTCGTCGGCCGGAAGGATTCTACAATGCGATCCATCTGACGACGGGGGTTAGGGTCCATGTCCGATTGGGATTCGGCTCGAGTGTGTCACAGATCCCGACGCTCATGAACGGGACCATCACCTCGATGGAAGAGGATGGCGATATGTTGACGGTAATCGCCCAAGATGACGGGGTGGAGTTGGCCCGCAAGATCCGAGTGGATGCCAACACGGACACATCGGGATTCCTGACAACGAAGAAGGAGCCGATGGAGATCGTGGACGAGCTGCTCACGGACAGCCAAGGGTTCTTCAAGAACATCTGGGCTGGACTGTCAAACAAAGAGTATGACGAGCATTCGTTGGGACTCATGCACTTCGGACGTCAAGGTGTCCCACAAGGAGTCGAGGACTTCATGGGCTTGATGTCGAAGGCCGCCCTAGGCGCAGGATTCTTGTTCCCTCGAGATCGGCAGCTCAGAGAGATCAACATGAACGTCCACCCGACAAGCGGCATCACGAACCAGGATGCCGACGGATGGTGGAACCAAGTCCTAGATCAGTTCGGTATGGGCGAGGCCGATGAGGTCAATATCAACATCAACCTATTCGACAAGACTGTCTGGGATGTGCTCGCAATCAGTGCATCGATCGCACAGGACTACGTACTAGCGGTCCATCCATTCGGATTCAGGAACACGATTTTCCTAGGAAAGCCTTACTTCCCTATCGTCTATGGGTATGAGGTGGAAGGGAATGCTGTCACAGGGATGAAGACGAAGACGTTCCGGCAGATGCATTATATCGATTCTCAGACCTCAATTTTATCGAACGATATAAAGGCGATAGAGGACAATATGTTCACAGTCGCAGTCGGGGTGCTACAGGACGAAGGGGAGTTGCGCACGACGCGGCCGGTATTCGTGGATACGAACATTTGGCCGGAGAAGCAAAAAACGATGAACGTAGACACGACACTGAATGCTAAAGGAGTGTGGCTCTTCGACAAGACTCCATTAGTGGGTGGCCTTTTGAACAAACCGTTCAAGTGGGCTTTCGATGAGGGCGTCGCCTTAAAGATCGCCGCATCATCACTTCGAGACTCTGTGAAGAAAATGTATGACGGATATATCATGACGACAGCAAACCCTTCTCTTAAACCATATGATTACGTGGTTACCCGGGATGCGATTCAAGACATGGAAGGCACATTCGAATGTCGAGAGGTCACCCATTTCCTCAATCAGCAGATGGGTTGCGTCAGCATCATCAAGCCAAGCGTACTCGCGGTCAATGGAGATACGAGACAATACTCGCTGGCGATGGCCGCAATGCCAGCCGTGACCATGGCGGGAAGTTATATGGGCATGAGAAAGATGTTGAGTCATACACGTTTTGCAGGCAATGCCCCTATCTTGAACGCCGTATGGGCGGGCACAAAACGTGGTTTCGGCAAGATGACCGGTCCTTGGCGTACAGACTTCACGAAAGAAATGGCCCAAAAATATATCAAAGATCCTTCAACTAGAGGATTGGAAATGGCCAGGGTCAAACAGCGCGAAGTCGGTGGGTCTATGAAAAAAGGGATCGATAAGTGGAAGAAGGACGGCTCCTTGAAGACCGCGGCCAATATGCTCGATATGCCTCCGACGGATTTAGAGAAGGCGCTGAAAGAATTGCCCGGGACCAAGAAGATGGAGATGATTCACAAAGCCATCAAATTCGACGGGGCCGCCACAGGCAAGAAGGCGCTCGTGCAGAACATCATACGAGGCACGGCTAAAGGCGGAGCGAAGTCGATGAATGTAGCAAAAGGAGCGTTCATGTTGTTGATGGGAGTCCAAGCCGCGGCAGGACCAATAGGATGGGCCGCTATGGCCGTGGAGATGGTCGCATTCACCATCATCTCAGCCACGGTGAGCGAGTTCGTGGAAAGATGGCTAGGAACACGTCAAGCCGTATCTATCGCGCCTATGAAGAAGAGCAATTATCCGTTCACGGCTGGAATCAACGGCCATGCAGGCTCTGTGATCGGTGACGACCAAGGAGCGGTGAAAAGTTTCCTAGGCTCAGGATTCGGAGGGGTGATGGCTGCGCTGGTAGGAATCGATACTACAGGAATCGTGCGTGATGACAGCGGGATCGAAGGGTTATCGTCGAGTCAGAAGAAAACGAACGCTCCTTCTAGGGAACGAGTCAACATGAAGGAATATTATGAGGACTTGAGAGCCGTGAAGACGACATCAAGCAGGATGGATGAAATCGCAGACCAGCGGTTCAATGAGAGGGCCGACTATGGGGGTGACTGGTCGACAGGCGGTCTAGGGAAGCTGAAGAGTTGGTTCTCAGGAGTCATGGACAAGATAGAAGACATCTTGGACGGGGACGACAACGATGACGTCCCATGTGGCAAGCGCGCACCGATGTCGGTTATCGTCAAACCGGTTATCCGATTCGAGACGAGCGGCGTTGGATCTAAGACGGTCGTATATGACCGTGTCTCGAGCAGTGCAGGTATGAGTTACGGTATTTTCCAGATGATCGTACTAAAGAACTGTGGGAAAGACACACTCCACGCTTTCGTGAACTGGTTGAAAGGCAAAGACAAAGAGATCCATGGACGTTTGGAGCCTAAGCTCGGGAGTGCCTGCTACGAGAATGGGGCATTCCATAAAGAATGGATTGCGGTCGCAGAGAAATATAAGACGAGATTCGACAACCTTCAGACCGAATATATGATGATCCACAAGTGGCCCGAGATTTACAATCCCGTCAAGAAGGCGACAGGCATCGATCTATATGAGCGCTCATGGGCCGTTCAGGCGGCCGCGCTCTCTCGGATAACGCAGCATAGTCCGAAGTCGGCCGTTCGATGCTTCGTCGAAAGCTACAAGAAAGGAATTTCGGACAAGGAATGGATCCGAGGCATCTATGAGGTATCGTACTCGATTGCAAGTTCAAACGGGAACAATCTGCGGACGCGTTTGGTTGAACAAGAGCCGAAGATGTTGCTGGCGATGGTGGACCAATACAAGGATAAGCAAAACGGAGACTGTGCAGGAGGGGGCAACTACTCATGTGACGGCCGTCCGAAGAAGGGGACGCATCCTACGAAGGATTGGAGAAACTACAAGGTTGCTGCCGGATCGGATTCTCTCATCTCAATGCCCTCGAGTAGAAACTTCAACTATGTTAACCTGGGTGGATCGGCCGCGATTCGTAAAGCGAGTTTTGACTCGATCAACAAGATTGCGAAGGCTTATAAAGACAAATACGGGAAGAAGATGCAACTGACATCGACTCACAGACCGTCATTTCCTGACTGGCATGCGACCGGTTATGCGATCGACGTGGACACTCCAAACACGATGCGTCCGCTCCCAGGTGGAGGATTCGGGTTCGCCTCGAAGAAGGAGCGAGAAGAATGGAAATGGGTCATCGACCAGTTGATTGACGACGGTTGGGACTGGTTGATCTTCGGGGATTCGGCGCTGGTGAATCACGCGAAGAAGCGTGGGATCACTGCTTGGCACGACACGAAGGTACACCACAATCATTTGCACATGTCTGTGCCGTTATGCAAGAAATAGGAGGTAGCGTATGAGAAGTGAAAGAAGAGCGAGCATCGCACGCGAAGGGGCCGAAACGACACGGGAGCAATCCCGGTTCGGCCTCATCGGGCGTGTCGTGAAATACCACCCGCCCACACTAGCGAAGAAGGATAAGGAGCTCGAACACACGGCGGATGTGCGTGTTATGATGGGAGAGAAGAGTCAGGTTTTACTGAACGTCCCGTGCTTTGTTTATGGGTCGTCAAAGTTCGATTACGGCCTCTACAAGAATGATCGGGTGTTCGTTAACTTCTTGAACGGGGATCTTCAATACCCCGTCATCACGGGTTACTATCGAGAACCGTCATTCTCGGATCGATTCTTCAATACAATCCGCTATGGAGTGAGCGCTGTACTGGAGGAGATTCTATGAACTGGAGAGCCATCATCGAAGAAGATATGGAGCAAGGGGTATCGCTCCCTGAGGATGGGTTGGATGAGATTATCGGGCCAAAAGAAGGTGGCGCCGGACTTTTAATCCGTGAGACCGGAGGTGGGGTCCAGACAAATCCTGATGGGTCGATCGATATCATGGCAGGCCCTAACTGTGGAATACGTCTTAATCCATCGACAGGGCGCATCGTCATCATGGCAGGGGAGCTCGTCACGACTGCAGCAATCAGAGAAGCGAATCCCAATCTGGTCGACAGGCCGATGATAAAGGAGCTGGAGAAGACGAATGAGAGACGCACGTTTGTACAAGAGGGAAATAGTACCGTATGATGTCTTTCCTACCCAAGCCGCGATCAAGGTGACTTGGGAGGAACGTGAATGGGCGAACCGTTATGCCGTGTACCGGATTGAGCGAGGGAAGCGCGTCTTGCTGACGAGCACCTCGAAGATGACATTCACATATGACCGACGAGCTCGAGAGGCGATGCCTATGTATGAGGTCGTAGCCGAAAGGATCGGGGATATCGAATTCGAGGACATGGCATTCGCACTCGTCCAGGACGAAGAAAGAGACGCACAAGATATCGCCATTCGGATGCAGTCCAAAAAAGGGGATTGGAGAGGGCACGAATCGATTGGGTGCGACCTACACCAGTTCGTCGGACAACCAAACACAGCTCTCACCGCGGCAGAGATTGTCGATGCGGTCACAGATGGTGTGACTGCAGAAGGGCGATTCGATGAGATCGAGGTGCGTGTCGTGCCGACAGCAATTGATAGAGTGAGTGTCTATGCCTTCAATGGCGAAGCGTATGCGAAGGAGGACGTGGCATTATGATTCAAGTGAAGAATCAAAAAGAAATCATGGAGACGATGATCGAAAGGCTCGCACAATTGAATCTGGCGACAGATCCAGGGAGCATTGCGCGCGGTTTATCTGAAGGGCTGGCGAAGCCCGCAGAAGACTTATATGAAATGATGAACATCGTGCTGCGCGATGCAAAGATGTCGACCGCAATAGATGACGAACTAGGGAAGTTTGGGGCGATGTTGCGCATGCCTCGAGCGACGGTCGTCACGAAGGATGAGGATGGGACACCGATCGAGCGCTTGCAGAATGACGACGAGTATCGTGTTGCCTTGCTAGGGGCATTTGATGCGTTGGCTACATCGAATGAAATCGCAGTAAGGCTTGAGGCCTTGCTCGTCCCAGGCATCAAGGACGTCAAATACGAAAGGTATACGCTAGGCGCAGGAAGTTTCACGGCTGTGCCTGTGACGCTACCAGGATTCTCCTACGAGGAGGTCGTGCCTGCACTAGAGGTAGCATATGAAAAACAGGCAGCGCAAGGTGTTCGCTTCAAGATTCGGACGCCGCGACGAAAATACCTCAACATGCGCCTACTCATCTTAGGTGATGCGCAAGCCAATGCAGGAAGCCAGGCGAAAAAGGCGGTCCGACAATATATCGAAGAGCTCGACCCGGGTGAGTCGTTCATCTGGATTGAGGCGCTGACACGCATGAAGATGGCGGCATCGACGATAGTCGACATAGAACTGAACTGGATGGACGTCGACAATAACCCACGGCCAATCGGGAATGTCGAAGTGGATGAGATGGAAGAACTCATGCCGGGCGAGATTGAAATCATTATGAGCGGAGGTTAATCATATGGGAACGAAGATACAAGACTATGATCTCGAGCCGGCGCTTCGTGCTTTGACAGCAGACCTGCGCGACACGAGGACGCACTTCAATAAGAATATCAAGGACCTGTTGACGGCAATGAGCACAACACAACAAGGGAATGTTACGGACATCTCTGATTTGAAGACCGCCACGGGAGATATGGATACGGCACTGAAAGAGCTCGAGGGCAAAATGATCACTTTGCAAGGGCTAGTCGGTTATTCATCTGTAGGTGAGGAAGATGATGAAGTGTTCACTTATGACCCTGTAACAGAGGATATAGTCAAGCATGAGGTCATGAATGCGGGCAACCTGAAATTCAAGGTCGAATATTATTATACGAACGGGAATATCAGCAGCGCTGTGAAAACTTATGAGGATAGCGGTAATATCGTAGAGGTGACGACCACGTTCACGTATAGCCAATCAGGAAACGTGAGCGCAATGAGTCATCGTCGTACTGTGACCCCTATAGTATGAGGTGAATGATATGAGAGGTGTCAAAAGAATTAGATTTGTGGGCCTAGCCTTAGATCCAACTGATAGGTGGATCTCTCTAGGAGGGATCCGCCTTTACAACAAAGGGGTTGTACTCCAGCCAGGGGCGCTTATCTCAGAAGTAGGAAGCGTGGCGGAGACACAAAACATGATTGCTCGTGCGTCGAACAAATACAAGACCCATTACTTGGTGCAACATGCGATAATGACCAATCGATCGCAGACTGGGATTTATCCGAATAACGGGTATTGGTTGGCCGCAGACAATACGATTAGTGCATTCTATGAGATTGAGCTCAAGATAGCCTCGGATGTTGATGTATTGGAATGGGTTCAAAGACCAGACTCACAATACGGGCAGCGGGGAACTGCAAACCCGATGAATATAGAATTTTACAAGGGTGATGGATCCTTGATCGAGAAGGTCACAATGAATGGAAATCGTGCCCCAGACTCGATAACAAGGTTGCTGTTGCCCTCTAAAGTTCAAAAATGGTTGGTTGAGACCGAGGAGACCATCAAATATTGGACCGGTGCAGAATGGTCTCCGGTTCAAGAGACGGGGTGATTAGATAATGGATGTCCTGGCAGGTGGTATTGCAGATAAGGCAAAGATGCAGGCGATGGAAAACGAAAAAAGAATGGGAGATAAGGCAGAGGGACGTTTCAAAGATGTAGCTCAGAGGCTCGCCTACTTGGAAGGGCAAGCGTCAGGACTTCTCGTTGAAATCATTCGACAATCGGATATGTCACTGAGCACGAATCAAGGGTTGATGGTGCAAGGTGGAAAAATCACTTTGAATCAAACGGCGACCGGGTATGTTCGTAACGGTGAAGCAGAGACAGAAATATTGGATCTAGGAGACGGTGTACAGGATGTGTTAAACATCATTGTGGCAGAAGAAAAGAAGAGTGGTGAAAGCATCTCAGTCGAGGCGAGCTACTCAGCGGATGGAATCACGTTTACTACCTTCATGCCATTGCCATTGAATGCGATGCCAAAAGTACGTTTCTGGAAATTCAAGGTGATGCTTGGGGTCGCAGCTGCGGCTGACCAATTGACTACAAGAACAATGGATCAGCTTCCAGGTCTAATCGAACCAGGTAAGAGCGTCTTCGATGGAGGCCTCCTAAAAAGTGAAAACAAAGAAGACCTGCCATTGACGGGGGATGTTTTCCAAGAAGGCATGTTATACAGTGTGACATTCGATAAGCCTACGTTAGGCCAGATTGGAAAAGTATCGTTCAAGGAGGGGTAAGATATGGCACTGCCTACGAAAGAACAGTTCGATCAGTTTGGAATGGACTCCCTGGATGCAATCCCGCAAAGTGCATGGGACGAGCTGCAAGGTCCAATTACCATTCATATGTATTCTGAAGAGATGAAGACAAATCCTAGATTGGAAGTGGCGAAAGCTAACATGTCTTATGTCCTAAAGCAACAATCGGATTTTATTGCGACAGGCGAAATCAGAAAAATGGATATAGGGGTGACCGGACCAGGAGGAATCTTGCTCTCCTTCGACGGAGGTATTTCCTTTGTCGCATATACAACTGCTTGGGAGACAGTTGATCTGTCTGATCTTGAGGCGCTGAGGAGAAAGGCTATGACTTCTGCCGTCTTGAGCATGGTGCCAGAAGCTGCCTTCTTAGGAAAAAGGCAGATACGCCTAGCATTCTTTATAGACCTTGCTTCTTATACAGATGTCGTACAGATAGCAAACCTTAAAGTAACGACAATCCCAGATGCTTTGGACACACCCAAAGTGGGTGGAATCGGATTAGAAGTAAAGGAGCTATCGATTGAAGGACGGTTAAAAGAACTTGAACGGATGAACGGAATACAATTGGCTAAGCTGAATTTCAAGGCGGGTTCTATCTTAGGCGCAGACCAATTATCGTTGCATGATATGCAAGTCGATCTATTCGATACAGATACTGCAGCATTTATAGCTATTGAATCCGGGCAAGGGAAGGAATCATATCTCACGGATGGGGCTGGTGAAGTCATGGAGGGCGGCGTTCTCTTTACTATCCAGGTGCCAGAGATGAAAGAAAATATCACAAGAATACAAAACGTATGAGGTGGGCGATGGAATGAAACTAAAGGACGTTCCTATAGATAGTTGGGTGATGGATAAGCAGACAATCGTTAACGGGGCGGCAGTAAGGTGGAAGATATTGAACCAGAATCACCCCGGATATCCAGCGAACACGACGACATTGATTGGGGTCATCAATACGGCAAATCCTTATGAAGTCATGCCTGCGCCATACAATAACAATATGGAAAAAAGCACTTTTATTGATTTCGATACGTCAGTCCCTTCGCCTGAGGCGATGATTCGTTCAAAATTGAGCGAGGTATTCAACCAAATAGGAAAAGGGTTAAAAGAACGGATTATTGACACGACCTTGGATATAGCATACACGGAAAGATATGCATCAAATTCGCCGCGTTTCAGACAGGAAGTGCATAAAATATTCCTGATCGGTGCGAAAGAAGTAAACCCTGGGTCGAGCACGAGCTTAATAGGGCCATTATCACAGAGTTATTTCCCTGCGATGAGCTTAAGCAAGCATGATGGTATTGGTGCTTATTTGGGCGTTGATCCATTGATGGGGGTCATGAGTCGAGATATCAAGATCAGCTCATCCAACTATTACACGGCCTACCCGGGATTTTTGAGAAGGCAGAGTGGGAGTTATATCACTTCGACACTTCAGATGTTGATGTTGGCTCCAATAATCAATGTCGACAATGAGACACCTGTCGCGGGGGTAGATGAGGGAGGCACTTATCTGTTAGACCTGTCCATCCAAAAATATCTGTTAAAGCGGAACGAGGGTCTATATAAAGTGGACGATCAAGGCGGTCTGCCCATCATGATATCGGAAACATTGCCTTCAAAAGACGTTTTCATGACCTATGGGATTAATAAGCTAAACAATGTACAGAAAAGCACGTGGGGGCAGTTTGGTTCAGGATTTGAAATCCTCTGCTTTAAAGAGGATGACCTTCCGCTCCAGCTCAAGGTAGAGTCTGAGACGTTGTATGATGAGGTCAACAAACGATACGCAGGTACCGGGAGAGCAATAGTCGAAGAAATTAATCTCCCTCAAGGGGTAAAACAAATTGTCGTGCAGGCATTGTATGAGAATGTGACCTTTAGCTTGATCAAAGATGGGGTAAACTCGGGAGCATGTATTCCAGGAGTTCCAGTGAATGTTGAGGGACCGGCGAAAATCGAAGTAGTTGCAGAGCTCACCTCAGGAGTGCTTGAAGCATTCGCTGTCTCATGGGTGTAGGGAAAGGGGTGAAGGAATGGACATCTTGACGATAGGAAAGGCGAAGAAGGTCAAGAAGCTCAACGAGAAGATAGGGGCTAAATTAGGCTTGTCCCCTAACCTTGGCTCCAATAACGTCGCGGAGCGGGTAGGGAAAATTGAAGACAAAGATCCAAAGAGCTCATTGCTTATGCGTATAGGCGACGTGACAGGGCATACTGCAATCAACCTGAACAAGCATAATCTCAGGGTGCAGATGTTGCTTGATCTTGGAATGAGTAAGTTGAATGAATCTATAGTCGATACATTGAAGACCACAAATCATATTGATGACTTTAATTCATCAGGCTATTTTCATGACGTAATCGAAGAAAATCTGAAGGTAGAATCTGGCTTGGATAAGGCGATAGTTAGGTTTAAGCCAGAGGTGACGAAAGAGGTTCCATACTTCTTTTTCATCTCGAAAGTAGGTCTTCGTGCAGCGATAAATAGGATAATTTTGCAATTAGTATCAGGAGTGCACAATCAAACAGAGTTATATAATGGATCTTTGCAGCTTAGGCTTTCAAGTGGTGCGCTACCGATTGAGGGGAAATGGACAAGCGATTGGATTGACCTAGGCGAAAAAGTCCGTGTTTTAAAAGACGTCAGGTTGAATGGAACATTGCCAGACAACTCATCTGTAACGGTCCGTGCTAGGGTTCAAGGGAATGAATGGAAGGAATTGAAGAGATTCGAGGGGGGAGTTGTACAAGCGAGTCCTTCTTCAGTCAGTATTGAAGAAGGTAATGTTGTACAATTCGAGATGGTCTTACTGCCTCAAATGGAGGATAAGAGTGACGGGCTACAGCTATCATACGCTTCGGATATATCGACAATAGACAACGCATTGATGTTGACATTGTCGGATGGGCAGCCAGCAATCGAGATGAAGAATTTTGAGCGAATGCTTGTCTATAATGAAAAAGAAGTATTCAAAGGAGTAAAGGGCGAATTAACGCTAAATTGGGTTTATTGAGGAGGATTGAATTCTATTGGGAATGAACAAGCATAGTGCATGGATAGACCAAAAAGGGCGTTTGTTTATATCTGGCGACAACACAAGTGGCCAGGTTGGTCTTCCAGGAACAACAAGTAATTTTCTATCGAACTTTACATTGGATGAGGTGAGGGAAGTATCCTTGGGTCGAGCTCATACGGTTGTAAGAAGAACAGATGATACAGTTTGGGCAGTAGGTTCTGGGAGTCACACGCAGAACGGGAAAAACACAACCAGCTCATCTGTTTGGGCACAGATAATGAATGAGTCGAAGCAAGTATATGCTGCTGGAGATCAATCATTCGCTTTGATGAAGAACGGAGATTTATATGGTTGGGGCCGTGACTTGGAGGGTCAACTGACACAAAAGCCAGGTACGAATAGTATGACGCCAATTCTTATTTTTAAAGGTGTGAAAAAAGTATCAGGCGGGGAATTGTTTACAGTGGTTATCAAGGAAGATGGAACCCTATGGGGGTGGGGTGCGAACAACGAAGGGCAGCTTGGACAAGGAGATACGACGTCAAAGACACAGGCAGTGCAAATCATGACGACCGTAAAAGATGTATGGTGTGGAGTTGGTTTCGGTATGGCAATAAAGAACGACGGTAGTCTATGGGCGTGGGGGAAAAATAGTGGGGGGCAGCTTGGTGACGGCACACTAGAAAATCGACTCACTCCTATAAAGATTATGGATGCTGTTCGCGCTGGATCTTCAGGAGTAGGTCACACGATGGTGATAAAGGAAGAAGGATCATTGTGGGGGTGGGGAGATAATCTTAAAGGACAAGTCGGAGATGCCTCAAGTTATGGTTTAATTCAAAAAAGTCCAGTTCAAATAGGCACAAGCATGGAATGGAAGAAGGTTAGATGCTCAGCCGAAACCACATTTGTCATGGGAGCAAACAAGAGATTGTTTGCATTCGGAGACAATACAAAATACGTGTATGGAAAAGCAAGGCTCGATCAAAAAACAAACTACTTCGAGATGGAAATGATAGCTGAAGATTTGAAGGTGGTAGACGTCTTTGTAGGAAGAGGCAGCACCTTTGTGATAAAAGAAAATGGGACGCTATGGGCAGCAGGCGAAGGCTCAAACAACAAGCTAGGGAACGGTGGGGCTATCGAGCAGCGTGTACACGGAATGATAGATAAAGGCGTGAAGACAATAGCGCTGGGAGATACACATGGATTAGCAATCAAAGAAGATAATTCTTTATGGGGATGGGGAAATGGAGCGAACTATAGAACATTTGGTGCGGCGCAAACAGCGTCACCAAGACCTGAAAAGATGCTTGAGTCCGTAAAATCGATTTCATGTGGCGGAGGACACTCACTTGTAATAAAAATGGACGGGACATTATGGACAGCTGGATACAACACGAACGGAGAACTAGGTAGAGGATACACAGCAGGATCAACAATACCAGGTGAAATAATGCAAAACGTTAAAAAAGTGTCGGGTGGTGCATACCACTCAGTTGCATTAAAGGAAGATGGGACTGTATGGACATGGGGACAAGGGACGAACGGCAAGCTGGGTAATGGATTGACGGCTGTGCAGACATCGCCAGGGCAAATCATGACCGGAGTAAAAGATATAGTGACTGGAGCGAACCATAGTCTTGCATTAAAAGATGATGGGACCCTTTGGGCATGGGGTTGGGGGAACTTGGGTCAATTAGGGATTGGGGATGCAGCACACAAATCAGTACCGACACAAGTGATGTCGAACTGTATTTCTTGTCACGCAAACCATGACGCCTCAGCGGCAGTCACTGCAGACGGAACAATTTGGGTGTGGGGGTTCAACACATCAGGAAGACTCGGGATTGGAACGACTTCCCATCAATTGACGCCTGCGAAATTCACAAGAGAGATGTCCAAGTTTTCTTTTGGCGAGGTAGGTATCGGAATATCAAAAGATGGTGAGTTCTTGGGCTGGGGGGCACAATCACAATATGTCTTCGGTGATGGCACCATAAATAATTATTTATTCCCGACGAATATCGAGCGGACTTTGTCATTGCTTCAGGATGACGCCGCGATTCGATATTTCCCAGTGGACAAGATGGCAAAGGTCACAGCGATATGTGAGACTCCACGGGTAATCGAGAAGTTAAGCGTGAATGCGACTGCAAGTGGACAGAGCTATATTCGCTTGACTGTTGAAAGAGGAACTGAGGGAGAGAAAGTCTATACAGGAGGGCAATGGATGGATATCTTATCGTCGGAGGTGAAGGCGATGGCTATGACGCTCACCTCATTTGCGGCCCTAGACAGAGTTGCGTTGTCTTACCTGGATGGTTCGAAATTCAAAATCAACATATATATCTGGACGATGGATCCGATGGTCAGCCCTCAGGTATTTGGTGTAGACGCCTTGTTCAAGGAAGCGACAGGGACGCCGGTCGTGCAGAGCTTGGGGCTTTCTCTAGAGATGATAGAAGCTAGTGACCCTGTTGCAAGAGTGTCGACGAATGGAACAGATTTCGAAGAAGTTGCTTTCGATGAGGTCAATGAGCTTATTAATTCATCTGGCAATGAAATCACAGTAGAGGTAGAGCTCAAAGAGGGTCAAACTTTGGATGGAGTCGGATACAGTTGGGCATAAGGAGGAGAGGATCGGATGGATATCATCGCCTATGGTGTCGCCAGTAAGGAGAAGCGGAGGGCAGACGAGCTCTCCGCGCTCCTAGGGCCAGGCGTAGAAGGGGCAAGCACCGATCTGAAGGGTAGACTTGACTCATTGATTGAATCGATGGATCAGGTGACGATGATGGCGAACAGGGTCATTATACAAAATGCCGTCAACCTGATGAAAGCAGAGGCGAGGCTGAACATCATAATACAAGCAAAGAGATACGGACTCGATCATATGGTTTTCGATGACCTGCTTGATTTGAGCGGAATCGATACGCCAAAAAGTACAGGCTATGTGCATGACCCTATACTAGGGACGGTACGAATAACCAACGGGAAGCTGCGAATGAAGAGTATACCAAATGTTCCTCAAGCCGTGCTTGCAATCATATCACCAAATTCAACTGTAAAAGTGAGCGTGGTGGTAAATGAAGATGAAAACAAAAAAGAAGAGATTCAATCGGAAAAGCTACACTACTTGTCAGAGAAAATTAAAGAGGGCGGATCCAACATCAGTTTAATGATTGAAGGTACAGGGACGTTGGAATCAATCTCGATAATATGGACATAAGGAGGAAGGTAAATGGCAAAGGAACGGATACAACTGGTATCAGATGAAGTATTGAAAAAGAGTTCGTTACGAGCTCAGCTGAAAGCAGGGAGTTATTCGAAAGATGATTACGATCAAGCGGAGCCTGAAGAGCAGCGACTCGTAAAAGATCTACTTTTCGATATAGCCATCGAGCCTGTCAACCCGCACCACGGGGCGTCAGCAATCGAATTTATCGTCTTCGCCGGACTACGTCTGATGATGAAACGATTCGACGGGGTTGGATTCACACAAGAAGAGTTCGAGTTAGAAAAACAATTGCGAAGCATTATGGAAATTCATGAGCTGTCGAACGGTAACGTGAACAAGGAAGACTTCTTATTCGACTATCTCTCATATGCCAAGCACATGGCAGAGGGAGTGATTGCGAATCGAGAGGCACATATCGCTCGTAAAGTGGCAATTACAGGTGAATCTTGATGCAGACACATGCATTAGAAGTTGGAGATTTACTCCTGATCAAGGGCAATAGCATGTTCTCAAAAGTGGTGCGGTTTGCAACGAATAGTCAATACACTCATGTCTGTGTTTATGTCGGATATGGGATGGTCCTTGATGTGGATGGGTTCAGAACAGCCTCGCTACGGCCGATCCCGTCCTCAGGAGGGTTTGAGCTCTATCGGTTGAAACGCGAGCTCAAACACTTTGAGCAGGATTCGATATTAGTTGAGGCCATGAGCTTGATAGATGAGACTAAAGGCTATGACTGGTTCGAGGCGATCAAGCTGTTCCTTGGCAGGTTAGGCCTTCAGATACGCCGGGCGGGCCGTGCAAGACGTCATCTGTGCACGGAGCTATGTCTCGAGCTTTATCGTCGAATTGGATTTGACATCGTGATCGAGAGCTTGGAACCAGAGAGGCTTGCTCATCATGATACTTTCCGAAGGATCTTCCCTCACGTCTTCGAGGAAATGGTATAATCAATAAGAGAAACTGAGCGGGTCGACAATGGTCGCCCGCTTTCGTCTTGAGGAGGAAGAATATGGACAACACGATAGAATGGTCGGGTCCGGAGGCGACAATCACGAGGATGAACCCGTTGGCAGGGGTGCCTTTGGAAGAGGGCGGTGCATTCGATGGGCGTAGGGTGACCGGTTACCAATTCCTTGTGACAACGTCAGGGCAAGGACATGCGTACATCAATCTTTCTAATGTCGTAGCTCCTGAGGACAGGGGCAGAGTAGGTTTTGTGAAGCATAGTGCGGCCCGAGGAAAGTGGGAGACCGTTCCCTTTACCATAGAGGGAGCAAGGTATAGAATCCCATCTTCAGGCGGCCTATACGCTCTAACGCTTAATACATTGAGCGAGTCACGATATGTGGATGACGCTGTGTCGACATTCCCTGGGTGGTTCGCAGGTGTCTTAGATCGAAACTCGAACTTGAGGCAACTTGCGAACATACCGGCTTCTATATTTGAAGACATCGCGGAAGGGCTGTCTGAAGTACTGAAACGGACAAGACTGGATAGTATCCCATTGGAAATAGTCCATGAGACATATCGGTACGAGATGGATGGACTGGACTTGATCGAAGGGCTAGAGGTGAAGGAAGAGAAATCTGGGGTCATCATAACATTGAATGTGACCGAAGACCTTGCTCAGTTATATTACGACCCAGTGGGAGACGTCGTGCTACTGGATCGAAAGCGCTCGGTCATGCATCGACTTAAATCCGATGGGCCGATTCATCTACAAGGGATGATCAGGGAGGAAAGGGTGGACAAGGTTCTAGATGGGAAATGGACACCCGTGTTCAATGAGTTCGATGAAATCGGACTTCAGTTTGGACTACCTCGCCTTAATGGTGAGGACAATGGGAGATATCGAGAGCGAATGGAAACCTTGTTCACTCATCCAGGCAATGCGACAAAATATGGGATTATGAGAGAAGTCGCGCGACGGACTGGGAATTTCAAAAAGGTCCGTTGGGTGAATCCATATCATCCGCTAGTGGTCCACAATCCGATGGGATTGAATATTGCTAGGGAGGATGTCAGTGTTGACGGGAAGATCATGAAAGTGAGCATGCTTCCAGACGGAGGATTCATGATACACCCGACGAATGATCCCAGAGGCCATGAGGTTGTCTTTCACTGGGGAGCAGAGGCATATACGCTTCACCCATCAAGATTCACAGAGACAGGTGTGCCAAGTCAGGTGGATATAGAGAGCTATGAAAAATGGGACATTGCCGCGCCCGTGTTATACGGCGGCATCCGCTATGACCGTCAGGAATGGGATATGGTGAACGATGAGTCCCTTATTGAGACGATGCCAGAGCTGGACAACAAGATGGAAAGGTGGAGTTGAGCATGGCTTTGAACCCAAATCCGATGGAAGAAGATCGTAACGCGATCGTCCATCGAGACATCAAACGGAAGGCATTCAGAGATTTGATGCCCGAAGGAAAGGAAGTAATCACTGAGGGAGGGAATTACGATCAGCCCGCTCCAGTAGCTGAGGTGATTGATGAAGTCGGAGAGATCGTATCAGGTGTGGGATCACTTGAAGACTTGAAGGTGAGCTTGCCCGACGAGGACGAGCCAATTCCTTATCAGCTAGAAAGTAGGCTTCTTGGTCACACAGTCCATGAAGCGATGCATTTTCCCGAACAAAATTTCGGCTATGGAGTTCAAAAGCGGGGCCGTCGTCTCGTCACTGAACGGCGATCAGGGTACGAGGTACGAGTCGATGCTCATCCGGAAAAACTCATCAAAGGGGTCCTTACACATGAGCTGAGGGGAGTCAAGCGATTCCACTATCAAGCAGAATTGGACGTGAACGCAGGGGCGCCGCGCGCGGAGTATCGTGCTCGATTGAAGTGGGCAGGGAGAAAGATTCTAAGAAGCGAGTCTGACGTGAAGAGTCTTTTCGTCGCTGCGAACACGATCCATGTCACCAAAGCGGGAGCAGACAAGGCGACATGGACGAGACAGGGGAATGACGTCATCGATCTTAAGAACGCGCCGCATATGTCAGGGGTTATCTCAGGGGACCACCTGAAGAAATCAAACTACCAGGCAGAGTTTGAGTTCACGCCGACATATACGACGCAGAAGGGGACAAACAACGCCTTCGTGAACGTCCGTCGGGTCAGCTCTACGTTCCGTACCTATAAAGGGTCAGGCTGGGGTGAAGGGAAGTATTGGGACGATGACCTTGTCGGATTGATCTTTAAAGCGCAGTCGAAGCGCGATTTTTATATGCTGTTATGGGAAGGTGACGAGCGGCTCGCGGGGTCAAGTCGAATCAACAACCTGGATAAGTACAAGATTGACCACCCTACCTTATTTGTGCACGGAAACAACACGACCGTATCCGGAATAGCAGGGGCGGCCAACGATGGGCGTGGGGCGATCGACAAAAAGAAATGGATCGATTATCGAGATAACAAGGGATGGGGCAAGCGTCATGCTCGGGTATACCGAGTAAAAGACGGGGTCATCAATGAGGTGAAGATAGAGGATAAACGAAAGACAAAGCGCGGATGGAACCTCGGAAAGAAACAGGGGATGCGTGTCGTATCGAACGGAAAATCAGTCAAGTTGTTCTTGAAAAACGGAGCATCTTGGGAGCTCGCCTTCGAGTTCCAGACGGCTTATGAATCAGGGTCATTTGGGATGTGCAACATCTCTCAGGCAGTAAAGTTCCATAAGATCAGCTATCAGGAACATGGAACCATTAGTGGCTATCTTCCAGAGGAAGGCTGGTTCCGTACTAGAAAGCAAAATCATGTGATCGCCTCGAACATCGGGAAATACGTGACCGATAAGGCTCGTGCGAAGCATAAGAAGGACTTCTACGATGTGACCCATGTATCGTTGCTGGAAGACCCTAAGACGGCCATCGTTGGGTCGATCACAGGTAAGTGGCCTGACGGCGCATTGACTTTGAAGACGAAGAACCCGGCACCAGATGCCGTGTTGACGACGACGATTAAAAAGAGTGGATACTTGGATATCGATCCGAACATCAACAGCCCATGGAACCATGTGGTCGTGTTCGACGGAGGGATGGAACTATTCAAGGAAGAGGTTGCCGCATGGTTGAAGCGAACAGGGGCCGTCAAAGTCACAGATTATAATCTGGATATCATCCGGCCGACAAATGAGGATGACGATGATTGGGATTTGATCGGCGACGCGAACGAGAAGTTGATTGCTTGGAACGCAAGAGTGAAACAGGAAACAGAAGAGGTAGAGCTGCCAATTTATGCGTATGAAGGCGAAAAGAAAATCTCTCTAGCGGAATGGTTCGGTTTGAATGAATACTCGACAGCATCATTCGAGGTGGATGAGGATGTGTTCGATAAGTTCTTCGACAGCTATCGTGTGGAAGGGACAGGAGAAAGTTTGGCCATCATCCTCAAAACCAACGAATGGTATAAAGGCGCGCAGGTGTCGCACTTGAGGTTGAATGGGCAGGTCTCCTCATTGGAGCCGATCACACTAGAGTTACCTTCAGCGCCAGAGCATTACGAGGATGTGCTCAGTGGAGCCCCGATGTATCACGGCCATGAGCGCATGAGATTCACACTCATGCAAGTCGCGCCGCTCGATCAGACAGTTTCCTCTACGTTTGGTAAGGCCGGCGATGCGACGACCACTTACTCGTCAGAGAAGAACCAGGTGACAGGGCAACCGCTTGTGATGACAAAGGACGAGAGCGATATCATCATCGTCAGTGCGATACCTGACCCGAGGGAAGTCGCGTGGACATCGAGCAAGAAAGAAGGCAAGGCGTCGGTGAATGGTGTGCGACCGTTCCTTTCTTCAGGCCGAGGGAAGCAAGATACAAAGATCGATATCTCTGACCTTGCGGAGCCTGACGACCTTATTGCTGTCGATGGGATCGATGTAGAGGTAGACAATGGAAACGTGCTATACCTTGCAACGAATGAACAAGTCACCTTTTATTCGACGAGAGAGACAGCTTATATCTTCCATCGCCCTTGGGCTGGAGATTGGGTGCAGGATCTGACGAACAGGTTCGCTGTCCGGACGCCAAAGCGATTGGCTGACGTGAATGAACCTTCGCGAGACAACATCGCGTCGAATGTAGTCATCAGCGGACTAGAAGCCGTCGCTTCAGACCCATTCGTGGTACTGAAGGCCCTGGCATTGAACGGGGGAGAAACTGGTCTTATCGGAAAATACCATCAGCGAGAGCATGCACTTCGGATAGTAACTGAGACCCTTGAAGTGAGCGGGGCGAGTGAGTACTACCAGCAGGAACAAGAGATGGAGACTTGGCGAGACAGCCTTGTATTCCGGCTTTACCCTGGAGCGACTGATATCGTTGCAACCATCGAAGGCGCGCCGGCGAACTACACGCGTTTGGGAGACAATCTGATTTTTGAGCGCGGAGTGACGGGCCCTGGAAGGATTCTTGTGAAGCATCGGGTCGGTAAATTAGGGACCGACTATCTCCTGAAGAAAGTCCATGGTGTACAGCTTGAAGTATATCTCGACAGTGAGAAGCTCACATCGGGATATGTGGTAGGGCAAGGTGCCCTTACGCTAAGTGAGGAACCGGTTGGTTACTCGACAATCACAGTGAGAAGTCTTCGGCTTGAGCTACCCTATGGACCAGGAAGGGAAGACATGGGACGATACCACGGGTCGCGGATCGATCGTGAGATTTGGTTCAACTGGGGCACTGATGGCCCATTCCCGTTGGTGGACCCTGTCGCGGCACAAGCGGAGCAACATATAGCGGATGTAGGATTGACCCTAACGGTCGAACAGCGGCAAGCGCATGATCTCATACAAGTGGAAGCGTGGGCTGAGTATAACGGCGCGAGAGCGACTGATGCGTCGAACACGGGGGAGTGGAAAGGTCCGAGTTCTGGGTTCACATACCTTGTGAGCACGAAGAACCAAGGGGCGATCACGGCAAAGATGGATCCTGTACGTGGGAGTCATATCGGTCTATCCACGAATATCACGATCATGCCGGCGGACGATGACGCAGCGGGCATTCTATTCGTAGATAAAGAGAGAAGAGAGCACATCGTCATCGGATGGGATTCGGGCGGTGCCGGTTTCGATGGGTTATCGGTAGAACGATGGACTTGCCAGAACCCACAGGAGTATGGGGCACAGAACCTGATCTTCACGAAAGTTCGGAAACATAACGAGCCTGTAATGATCGGAGAAAAAGATCCGAGTAGGCCAGGTAACATCTTGGCTCGCTCAGACAGATCCTTGGAAGCCATCTACAACTCAGTTGAGAAGACACTGACATTCCGGATGGACAAGGGGCAAAGTGTGGTGGTGGACGTAGGCGTGAGCTTTGATGAGTGTGAGGTAGGGGTGTTCACACTATCTCAGGCAGATACTCGTTTCTCGGAGATGGAGCGAATCTTCGCGACGAAGATGTCACCTGAGACGGATGTTCGGTTGCTGCAGACGGTGATGCGCTCATTCGAGACGCCGCAGTCGACAAGCACACAACGCGACTTCACTTTTGAGATGGCCAAGCCGATTGGCGCTATCTTCAATGAATCAGATATCACGAGTGGGGCAAAAATCGTGAGTCGATCTTATCGGATCATGAACACTGTCTCGACAGGGGCCATCTTCTTCAATGAGACGACGACGCAGGAGACAATCAACCAGGGGCACACCTTGTCGGTTATCGTCAGAGGACTAGATAAAGAACCAGGGCTACCCGAATGGATTCAGGATGATTTGGCTCAACCGCCGAATCTACCTGATATCGAACTGCCACCGGTATCTTCAAGCGATGCATTCGCAGTGGAGTGGACTGGTAAGATGTCGGTAGAAGTCAGCGGGCGGCATGAGTTCGAGATTACTGCCAATGAGGGCGTTATCCTCGAGATCGATGGCAAGGAAGTGTTTCGAGGGTTTGGTCTCAAAGATGGCATACCACGTGTTGCAGGGGTCGAGCTGAAGGCAGGAAAACCCGTCGACTTTAGGCTCAGATATTATGAGAATAGCGGGGTCGCGTACATCCGTGTCCGGATGCAAGAGCCTGGAGGGAAGATGAGACGAATCCCTGAGGAACGGTTCCACACCGGTGCCACATACGCCCTGGAGGCGAAGAAGATGGCGCGTTATCCGGAGGATTGGCGTTTAGCGATCGACTCGGGAGATTTCTTTATCGGCAAGCAAGAGCATCACCTTTACGCAGAGAAGGTCGTCGAAACCCACTCACCGTCAACATCCAAGCAGGTCGTATTGAATGGGACGAACAAGCAAGGTTCGCCAATCCAAATCCGACGTGGGGATGAGACCTTCAAGGAAATCTTTGCGATCGATGAATATGGTGCTCGGACGCACGAGCTATTCGAATCGTTCGCGGACACCGGATCAAGAAAGTTCCTCTTGGGCGTCGAAAAAGTTGAAAAGGATCACGTCAAGGCATGGAGAAACGGGGTGCTTGAATCATTCATCGTGGAAGGCAGACATGTAGTTGTTTCGGCGCCTTTAGCAGAAGGTGAGGAGCTAGTCGTGAGACATAGCGATTCCGCGACCTATTTCACGGAATGGGAGGATGGGAAGACCGTGGTAACCTTCCATCCGGCATTCAACAGCTCGTTGGGGCCGGTAACCGTCAGCTATGAATCAACAGACCGAAAGTACGCTTGGACGGAGCGGAGCCTACAACCGTTACGTACAGACGATGAAGGTATGGTCTGGCTCCAAGAGGAGTCGACACCTGTATTGGCACGATTGCAGGTGACGCTATCGCGTCAGGAATCAAACCCGACCGAGAGAGTGACGCTCTATGTGAAAGCGACAGACTCGTTGGGGAATCCGGTAGAAGGCGAGAGTGTTTCCATCCAATACCCGAACGGCAGTCTCGTCGTGAAGACGAACGGAGATGGGCTCGCGACGACTCGGGTCGTGGCATTGCCGGGAGTCTACCTCGCGAGAGCCAAAGGAGCGGTAGCCCTAGGCACCCTCTCTGAGCCGGACACAGGCGTGATCTTGACACGAGTCGTTGATGGCAGAGCGAGAGCAGAGGTAAGGGATGAGCAAGGTAGATTTGTCAAAGAAATATCGGAGGCAATCGTCTATAATGGAGTGGAAGGGGTGGCCATGCAAATCCCGAAAGAGGGGCTTATGTTGCCGAACGGAAGCATCATGGTCGTGAAAGATCAAGGTAGGTACGCAAGCTGCATGACAAACAACTGACGGAGGAGGGGACCCCCTCCTCTTTTTTTGATACAGAATGGTGAGGTCAAGGAATTGGCCGACGTTAAATGAAATGAGGTGGACGAGAGTCATGAATGAAATTAAGCCGAAGATAGGCAACAGACGAACGAAGAAAGGTGTAGGGCTTGCTTATATCAATACGCCTGATGTCACTCCGGAACTATTGGATGTGGTCGAGATGCATGCCCCTTACGGGACTAAGGTGGAGGAAAGAGAAGTGCTCGTGGCTGGTGACCTCGATGGCACGCTCTATCACATTGAAAACGACCACAGGGAAGCACCAGTGCGAGAAGGGAAACTGGGCAAGGTTTTTCCGGTGGACGAGGTGGCCTTGACGGACGAGTTCCTATCTGACAGGGATGTTTTAGAGAACGCGCTATATCATGTGATGGATCTAAAGTATCACTTCGAGCACAAGGCTGGGGTACCAGGAGAGGTCGTCCGATACAAAGGGTCAGAAATCAACCTGGTGAAAGAAGACGGCGGACGAGTCGCATTCCCTTACGCAATCTTCGTCATGGCTTTAGAAGAGAATCCGAACCTGCACTGGGTGCGCATCTATGCTCAAGAGACAAACGGGACCGAGAAGGTAAAGGTTCGATACAATCATGTTTCGACAAAGACACCGACGAACGCACTGCGTCCGGTTTTCAAAGAGATCGAACTATACCAGGGTAAAGAGAACTTGGATATGCTCGAGGGGGCGAAAGAGCGATTCTTCAACGCGATCAGTGTGTTCAGACGAGCCGAACAGGATCGCTTCAGCGTCTCTGAAAAAGATGACCGTCTCCTCGACGTCTCAGATGTTGAGGGAGGCTATTCGCTGAAGACAAAGCATAAGAGTGAGTTCGACGTCCGAAGCGGGGCATCGTTTAGTTATAAGCTAGGTTGCTTCTGGATGGAAGAAGGGCAAATGAAGCGGATCGAAAGCGCATGGTTGTCCGATGAGGTTCACTTGAGACCGTTGCGTCATCAGCTTGTCGATTACATCGGGAACCAAAAAGTCCTTACGGTGCCGGTGAAGGACGGGATTCAGTCCTATCGGGATATCTTGATGCATCACGTCCCTGAGACGGTTGCGCTTATGCCTGATGATGCGACGTATTATATCGCGGACCGAGAGGGATATGTACAGTACTTGAGTCCCATCGCAAGTGAATCTGAGGACGCGGGCACACGGACATCGCTCGACCAGGGTATGGCGCTGGCGGAACGGGTAGATGCGGAACCGGTATGGGATATGATCGACCGGGCGAATACGCGGATCAAATCACTCGATATCACACATCAGATCAAAGTGGTCGAAGAGCGACAGGTGACGGAGTTGCCTTTCACATTCTCTCTTGATGGTGTAGGGGAGGTCATCACGACGACGTTCCAACAGTCGCGGTGGCGGGTATTCATCAAAGCGGTCATGTATCTGCAGGATCTGTCCGACGTCATCAAGATTGGGCAGCGCACGTTGTGGACATCGACCGGACGCGAGCCAGATATTCAGGTATTGAAGACTCGAGGGACGAGCCCATGGACTGATACGGCTCTTGCGAGCACGACGACGGGCTTACCAGCGGCCCGGACAGAGGACTCGGATTGGGCGGTCAAAGGAAACGGGTACGCAAACGTATCGAACAAGACCGACTTCGGGGGCTATTTCCGGAAAGACTATTCAGGTGAGGCCGACTATGAATTCTCGACAATCGTGAAGATGGATGCAGTGGGCGACGATGACGTGGTCGGAATCTTGTTCAGAGTCCGAGACAAACATAACTTCTATATGTTTGCTTGGGAGGGCGATAACTCGATTCGCCATTTCAATACGAAAACAGCCACGAAGACTGGGACCGGATATAATGGCCCGAAAAGCTATCTGTATGCCAACCGGATCATGTTGGATGAATGGGGGATCAGCTTCTACGATTACACCCAATTGGCTGCACAAAACTTCGATACGTCGTATTGGTTCAACAAAACCATCCTGCCGGATGACTTTAGAGGGCACTGGGCCACGAACAACAGGAAGTTCTTTGAGGAGAACGTGGGGTTCGGATTGCCTAGACCTCAGAGCGCTGCGACGAACAGTTACAAGTATCCGATCGGGGAAAAGGTGGGGTTATGGAACAAGCGCATCATGAAGGCGACAAAGAACACGAAGTATCGCAACCCAGGGGAACTCTCTGCGAACTCGACAGGCACTCGAGTGCGCCTATCCACACATGACATGTCAGGCTGTTCGTTCCAGGACATCTCGGACCGGAAGGATGCAACTTGGAACACGGATATGGCGAAGAAGGGATGGATTCCAGGCGAGACGTACCGTATCACCGTGCGTTGTATCGGAGACCGTTTCTATCTTTACATCAAAGAGCGTCCTGATGATAATCCGAAAAACATCGGGGACTTATGCATGGTTGGGCATGACCCGGCGAACACGCATCCGAAAGGGAGCTTTGGTTTCTTCACGGTTTCCTATCAGGCGACATTCAAAGACCCGGTCTTCACGAAGGTGATCGAGGCACAGGTTCAGACGCCATGGAGCGACATCGTGTTCAAAGACAATGAGCCGGTGCGGGTGACCGAAAAGAACGTGGGTGAGGAGTACGAGGGTCAGCTCCGAGACATCATGAAGACGAAGCCCGATTACGACCCGAAAAAGGAAATCTATTTCGAGAATGTCGTCGTGCAAGTCCAAGACTCAGATATTGAGAGCTGGGTGGACGAGCAAGGGAAGGGAAATGTATGGCTTAAATCAAATTCGACGCTTGCAGGAGGGACGATAAGGGAGTCCTTCAGCACGAAGACAGAGGGGTTGACCATACAAGGGAGCGGAATGATCGAGTTCGGAGATGATGGTTCCAAATGGATACAGTGCGAACCGAAGGCGATTCCCCAGGATCTGATCCCGGACAACGTGTCGAACTTCGCCTGGTCCGCGCCGGTGGTAAATTCGAGCAAAGGCCCTGTGCAGGTGACGCTGGATGGGCTGAAGATTCAAGCGGACGCCGCTTTGCCCCCGATCACACAGACCGGAAGAAGTGTCATACTCGACCCGCAGCAAATCATGAAACGGGACGGGGTACAGGAAGTCATTAAAGGGTTCGATGCAGGTGGGCTAATCGAGAGATTAAAGCCTATCGCTCCAAATGACGAGCAGCTGCTTCGAATCGAACGGGTTCAAGGGGATGAAGTAAACCATCGGTTCGAGCTCGACAAGACGAGTCTACGCTATCCTGTGGACCAGATGATGGGGCAACAGGGCGTCAACCGTTTCAGGATGAAATGGATTTACGATCAATTCAGCGAGGTCTCGTTTGACCTTGCTTACAAGGCAATCATCGAAGAAAAGTTGTCCACGAACATGGTCGAGTATTTCGGAGAGGGCGCTATCGGGAGGAAGCACTTATTCGATCCGTCTACAGGACCATCGACATGGGAGATCGTGAATGGGGAGCTCACAGAGACAACGAACCGCTCGAATCTCACCGCTGTCTATAACAGCACCTTGCCGACGGATGACATGATGATCGACCTGTCCTTTACCGCGACAGGGAACGATGACGATGCAGTGGCCTTCCTCTTCCGAGTGAAGGATGAGAACAACTTCTACCTGTGGGTCATGGAGGCTGAGCATCGGCGGACGGCATTGAGTAATGGGCGTTCGACAGATGAGACCCAATCTTCCAAGTATGTGTTCGATCATGTCTCTCGCGCAGATAGCCCGTCACAGGCGCATTTCGAGACACAGGCCGGATGGAAGAAGTACCACAGCCGCGTATTCCAAGTGAAATCAGGAGTGAAGCGCCTTGTGATGAAAGACTCACGAAGCTATCCGAAGGGCTGGTTGAACGATCGGAAGCATGTCGCTAGATTGGATTGCGTCGGGAAAAAGGTTTCGTTGCTCTTCAGGGAGAACGAGGGCGCGGACCAGTTCGCGAAGGTGTTCGACCTTGTGACAGAATGGGGTTCAGGCACGTTCGGGGTCGGGACCATCTCTCAGACCGTCACTTTCCATGAGTTGAAATATACGAAGCTCCACTCAGTCTCGGGAGAACTAGGCCGATTTACCTCAGGAGGGAAGCGTCTCTCTATCTATGCAGATGACGCAAGAACATTGATCGATCCTCAGGTGACCGCAGAGATTGCACGTGTAGGATTAGAAATGAATGCGTCAAGTGACTATCGACTAGAGTTGAGCTCGACCAATGTGAGCGGATATGGCCATGTAACCGTGCCTGCGACAGGGCGAGGACCGATTGCCGTCCACGCCGAACGTGACCTCGACACCCGCACCGGGGATATGAGAATCGTGGCTTGGACGAACATCGAGAAGTTGCTCGCGATACCGGTATTCGGGTTAAAATTCCTGAAGAGTGGGAGATATGAAGTCGAGGCGCCACGGGTCGGATTCGGTGTAGAGAAGAAGGCTGGATGGGCAGTGAGGGTCAATGGTGGCAGATGGCAGAAGCGGGTCCGTCTCCCTTACTATGAAGTAGGAGAAACGATACCGCTCGTCTATCAGTTAACCCCAGGATTAGTCCCGTATCGTCCATCGACACCGGACAAAGAGGTCTTCATAACGGTCGATTATGAAATGCCGGAAATGAAGAAAGAGAAGACCGTCTGGAAGAAAGAACAGGCGGCGAGAGTAGGCCTGCAAGCATTCAAGCTCGCCCATCCTATCCTGCCGCTGACGGACGAGGGCAATCCGACGGTGGCCGCATATGTGACCTCGACGCAGGGGACAAGACGCATGAGCGTGTCTGATGTCGACGCGGCGAACGGCGTCGTGATGACCAATGAGATAGTCAGAGAGGACGAACGTGTGTATGTGGATTATGCAACGCGTGAGCGATTCCATGACTATCGGGGATATGCATCTGCAGCAGGTCAGGTGGAGGCAGATTTGAACCCAAGCGCCGGACATAGAAGAAGTGTATGGATGGACGGGCTGAAACCGGTGGTGACCATCGACGGGAACGGGCAACTGGTCGAAAGAGAATCCATTGAGTGGATTGCACAAGACATGTATCTGTTTGTTCGTCCAAATCGAATATCAATGAATGGAGTCGTCATCGAAGAGAATCAGGTAACGGTGTTACACACAACCGAGAAAGAGCTATTCGACCCGAACAGCCATCGGTACCACCCACTCATGATCCCACTAGCCCGAGTATCCGTGAACCCTCCGAGTAAAGAGGACGTGCAAATCATAGACGGCAGACGCCGAGGCGGTGGGCTCGACGAGTCGATCACAGACGACCAGATCGCCGCGAGGGATGCAGACGCACTCGGTTGGTGGGATATCGGAAAACCGATGCTTCATGACAACTCTGGCGCGTTCGTGGTTGAAATCGACGAGGGAGTCCTTGACCGGTTCACAGAAAAAGAAATCGAGGAGGCGGTCCACAGGCGTTCGGCATTCGGTGTCTTGCCGATTATCCGATATGTGAAGCGTGAAGTGGTCGACGTTTCTGTAGGAGAGCTAGGAAACCCCGAATTCTTGAACGGCCTTCACATCGATCACTATGATGCACTGCGTTCAAGCGGCGTACGAACGATCGAGTACGCTCCTGAGGGGACCGGTGACGACTGGGTGCTTCGTCTAGAGTCGAACGCCCAATATGTTGTCTCGATACCGAGACCGGCATTGAAGGCGTCAAGATATGAGATTCAAGTCAAGGTGAGGCTCGAAGGAGACAAGGCGAGACGGTGCTTCAAGGTCGAGAGCCTACTAGGTTCAGGCGGAGTCGTGACGAAGATGTCTGCTCAAGAGCTCTACAAGGACTGGACGATCTTCAGTCAGACAATCGATTTCGCGCCGACGGACAAGACCCTGCGTATCACGTTAAACCCTGACTCTCATACAGAGCCAACTAGCATGGTCATCGACTATGTTCGTGTAATCCCGAAGATTGAATATGATCAAGTCGAGACGGTCTGACCTGCCAAGCGGGGCAGACCGCTTGGCTGTATACTGTAGGCAAGAAGACCAATGACGAAAAGAAGGTGGAATGAGAGATGCCAGTATCGAACACGCGGGAACTTGTCCCGTTTGTGAACCTCCTAGAAGAAAAGATGGAGAAGTTGACCGAGGATATCGGCACGTGGATCGTAGAGAGGCAAAAGATCGCCGCATATGGAAATGAAATCGCCGATGTCCGTTTCCGCTCTACGGGCGCGTTCACCCGAGCAGAGGAAGCGTTGACCGAAATCGGGAACGCTACGAGCGGAGCCATCGCGTTGAGGGGCCAACGTCTAAAGAAGACGATTGAAGATTTGAAAAGAGAGGTCCGTAATATCGCAGAGGAGGCCGTATCCAATGGAGGGGGCGGAGGCGGCGCGTTCTTTGATGAACGTATCACCAAAGAGATCAATAACGCGATTGCTGGCGTTTCTGCACTAGTACCTGAGGGATTGAAACTCGATGCGCGCCTACAGGAGTTGGCTGACCTTGCGACGAACGGAGGAGACCTGGGGAACAAAGAGATGGTCATCCCAATCACGAGAACGCTCACGTATCTAGGCGGTGACGTGATCATTCTGAACGAGGAACCGGATACCCGATTCATTCAAGGGGAAGTGGGATTCGCCACAGAGACAGGCGGGGTCGTGCTCACGCGTGACGGCAAGGCGGCTGTCGGGAAAGTGCAGAGTAGAGATGGCGGACGAACAGGCGAGGTGACCATGCCTGACATCGACCTAGGTGTGTATCAATTGTTCATCCCGGCGGAAGTGGCCATGCAAGCCTGGCCGCGGGAGGCACTGGAGGCAGTGATGGGTGCCACGATCAGCCGTACATCGGACACGTTCAAGCAAATCGCTGCATTCGATGCTCAGTTGACCTCCCTCATCGATACGGTGAAACAGATGCAAGGTGAGCGTTGGACGGCCGATGTGACCCTTATGAAGAACAAGGAGGATATCATTCGGGAGTCGATCACACCTAAAGGATTGCAGATCGATATGCGTGATGACGGAAAGGTGAACGTGGCCTTCAGCTATAGCGATCACCCTAACCTCTCACACTTTGTGTTGGAACGAATGGACGAGAATCAGAATTGGGTTCCATACGATGGTGATCAAGGTATCGTTCCCGCCGAATAATGATATACTGGAGGAAGACAACTGACCGGACGGGGAACCCTCGTCCGGTTTTCATATGAGGAGGCTAGATCATGGAGCAGTCTTGGAAAGACTATGAGAAAGAACGATACGAGGCCATGCTCTCCGGACTTGAATATAAACAGGAAGTCGGCGAATTTACGGAGGCAGGCATCATCGAAGAAGTCAACCTAGGGGACATCATCGAGTCAGACCAGGTCAGAAATGACACTGGAACGGTAGAGCAAGGCATGATAAGCCTATTGCGCAACCTCGAACGGATATTGACACCCCGAATCGAGAACGTGGGTAACGGAGCGCTCTCTGAGATTCTAGAGCAGTCGAGGATTCTCGACGAGATCGAGAAAGAAGCGGATCGCATGTTGCTGACGAACGGCAAGGCGAGAAAAGCAATCGCTCAAGACCATGCTCCGACATGGGCGAACCTGGAGCGAGGAGAGACCCTGTTGGAGAAAGAGAGGGAGACCGGCCGTGCATTATCGCCTGTAGAGATTCAGGATGGGCTAGTGATTCCGGCCTTCTCTTCCCCGAACATAGCGGATGCGCGCAACGGGGCAAAGATCAAGGTGACGAGGAGAGTGGGATTATCAAGCCAAGCACAGCGGCTCCCGCTTGAGAATGTGATTGACGGATCGAATCAAACGTACTGGGAGGAGACCATCCTCGCTGATGATTCAATATCGAGGCAGGGCATGTCCGAGTGGGATGACATTTATCCAGGGCTGCCGAAGGAAGGTGCATTCATCGAGATGGAGATTTCCTTCAGAACGGGCACACTCGTATCAGAGGTCGACATCACACCATTCTGTAGATTCCCTATTGAGGTCGTGAGCATCGTCGGTATGAGCGACAAGGAGGAACATGTCCTAGTCAAACCGTCCGAGGCGCGTTCTTCGTCGGAACGGATGACGTTCCGTTTTCCTGGTAGGGATCTGACTGGTATCCGGATATTGTGCAGACAGCGGAACGCAGAAGAGCGGCATTATTGGGTGTCGACGAAAGATAATAAAGAGCAGGCCATCTGGGACCATCAAGCCTCACTCGTCTTGCCGACATCAGAGAGCCTGACGATTGGTCAGGACGGCGGGAACGGGGACGCATTGAGCAAGTGGTACGGTTATTTGAGAAAGCTAAAAGCGTTGGGTGAGATGAACCGCGACATGCATCTTCTAGAAGAAGCGAAGATTGCGTTGGAACTCGCGAGTATCGGAGACTATGACAAATCAAAAGAGCTGTACGCCAGATACCTTGAGGGTGACCGAGAGCTCGCCGAAGAAAGATTAGGAGATGTCTATACGGCGAAGACTAAACTCGCGTATCGATATGGGTTCTCGTCAATAGAAGTTCGAGGGGTGCGCCGGGCGAAAGCAGGGGTCGCCGTCTCGAAGCGGATGTCTCTACCGGCGACCACACGAGATATCGTGCTCGTGACGGAAGAGACGCATATGAGTCGAGCGCGGAGTGCATTGCGAGGAACTTCTGTTGAATGGTCCATCTCGAGCACACCGTCGCCAGAAGAGAAGGACTGGAGAGCAATACTGCCTCAAGGGGACAGTCACGTCATCCAGGAACAATTGGTCGGTGGTCAGCTTGCACCGGTGCCTCCATTCGGGGCCGACATGCTGTTCTTCCGGTTGCGGTTCAATGTACAGGATGGACTGATGCTCTACAAGGATGGGATTCGGGTTGAACAAAGTTGGTATGGAATCGCAGACGATAAGAGAACCCTCGCAATGAAGAGGGGGCTATACTCTCCGACGTCGGTCTATACGGTCGATTATCGCCCATCACCTGACTCGTCGATCGTACGACTGTCAGAGGTTGGGGAGGAAATCCCCCATGTGGACAAGGACGGTTCTGCAGGGGAGCGCTACGAAAAGGTCCCCGAACGTAAGACGATCGAGCTTGTGGCCGCCCCGATAGCAGAGAGTGTGAGAGTGCATGTGGGTGGGGAGCAGTGGAGCAAAGTCGACGAGAAACCAGGAGATAAGGAATTCAGGCTCAACGGACAGGTCATCGAGTTCGGAGATGGCGACGGAGAAGTGAAGATTGATTATGATCGTTTCGCAACAAGCATACGAGTAAAAGCGGTGCTCAGACAGCATCAAGGTGGCGTGTCGACTGAGACCCCGAGTGTTCTAGGGTACACGTTGTATACAGCAGACGAGAAGGAGACAGAGCATGGACAAATTCAAGGTACCTTCAACGCTCCATATTGAGGATGCGCGGCGGCTTGCTGCGCTTCTTGAGGAGGGCACGAACAATGGGCAGCACATGGCCTTGTCAGGAATCCTGCAAGGAGTGCGTGATTTTGTGGAGAAGTCGAATCCTTTCGACCCAAACGAGATCTCGCCATATGCCAATAAAGCCGAGATCGAGAATCTTTGGTCTCGCCTGAAGAAAGAGATGGAGTCGATCGATGAACACAGTAAGGCATTGAAGGTAGACATCGATGACACGAAGAAGATGAACGAGGAAGGGCTCGTCAAAGTGAAGAGCATGATGGCTGCCATTCAAAACCTCTACACGGATGCCGAGGCGATCATCGACGCGAAGAACCGGATACGCACGTCGAGCGAATTCTTCTTGTCGGATCAGAACATCGACTATGACCGTATCTCGGGGGCGCCGCTGCAAATACGTGGGGGAAGCGTGGCCTTGCCATATGCAGAGGAACCTGTGGTTCTGAACGGAAAGGCCAGGGTCACGATCGTACCAGGGACCTATACGGACGGATACGGGATACTGGGGACCGAATCGAACGGTTTCCCAGGAAACAACCATGAGGTCCGCAAGAACGCCGCACAGGGATTATCTGTAGGTGCGGGCAGGAACGGTTTGACGTTTGCCGGGGAGAGCGAGCGTTTCGCAGACCTCTCGGCGATACTCGATGGCGATTCAGAGACCTGGTTCGAATATGAGCGGGTGAGTATCCGGCCGACGGAGCAATCAATCCTAGCCAAAGGCATGGGGCTAGACTATGGCGTGACTGACGGGAAGCGTATCTCCTATCTAGACCAAGGGGATGATCTGAAGTTGAGTATACTCATCACATTGGATTCGCCATTATGGTTGAATGAGGTCGACATCCGGCCATATGTCCCGACCAACTATGGCGCAAGAGCAGCGAAGGTAATCGATATCCTCGTATCCAAAGAATATGAACCACCTGCATCTGTCCTAAGCAAGCGTCCGGTAGCGGGTGAGACCGTTTTCCGATTCAAACCGGTGTTCGCGACAAGCATCGTAATCAAGTTAGGGCAAGATGCTGCGTATCCGACGGACCTTGGACATATCGTCTACGAGGTCGTGAAAGAGTCAGAAGGCCAGCGGCTGACAATCGATTCGTCTGACGGCCTATTGGCGCCGAAAGAACCGATCCAGGTGGAGGGTCCACCGATTTCGGTCAAAGACATGGGGTACTTGGTCGAGGAGGGCAGCGACGGGTTGACTGTGAAATACGGCGTCCAAGGGATGGGCCAGACAAATGCAAAGAACATGGGAGAAACGATTCGAAGACTGGAAGACCGGGTCAATCCGAAGGAGCGTCGTCTGTCGCTAAAGCGGATCGAAGGAACACGAAAAGTGATCGGTGTCCGAGACGTCATATTAAAAGAATCACTTTACCTCGACAAAGGAGAGCTCGTCACGAAACCGATTCATTTCGATGAGCCGCTCGAGCGAATCACTTTAGAGGCGGATGCGACACCTGAGCGAAACGAAGCCGGCGTCGAGATCAAATATCATGTGTCAGTCGACGACGGATTGCATTGGCACGAAATCCAGCCTTTCAATTCAGAGCTTGGGCGTGCACCAAAAGTTTATCGCATCATCAATGACGATGCGGAAACCACGACGGAGGTGCCCGTCATCCGAACGAATCGCCCCGTTTACGAAGTGAGATTCAAGATGACGATGGAGCGGGTCGGGGTATCCGGACAAAGTGGGCCAAGATACGTGCCAGATACACCTCAGATTTTTATGTACAGCATGCGCGCTGAGACCAAGGAGAAGCCGAGAGAGAGTAAGTCTCCCCTGCTGATGCCCCCAAAACGACTAAAGGGCAAGGCAATCGGGGGCAATGCAAAGCTAGAGGATATTGGCGGTGGTGGCCCAAGCTATGAAGAGACAAGGCCGCCGGAGCTAAGCCTCACTGTGGCAAAGGAAGCCTGCCACAACGCTCCAATGACGGTCATCGCGGGCTTCACTCATGAGAGGATTGTCGTAGAGGCGATCATTTACCTGGACGGCAAAGAGGTCTACAGAGAAATTCCAGGTGTAGAGGAGAAGACAATCAAGGTAGATATCCCGACTAGCTACTTCGCAGAGCGGTCAAGGGTGTCGGTGTCAGCGTGGGTGAGTGATGGAATATCCGAAGCGAGAGCATTAAGTTCTGTGCTGGTGGTTCCGTGCCAGGACGTGGCAGGGCGAGACATCGATATCAGTGCCTCATATCCGCAGGTGGGCGAACCGTGGACTGTCTCGGGATTTGCGAAGTCAGAGCAAGATATTGAAAGTGTCACGCTGTATGTGAATGGCGTAGAGTTCACTCAAATCGACCTGGTATGGGATGCGAAGCGACGAGCTGAGTTCATCAAGGTGTTCACACCGGATGAGTTAGAGGCATTGGCGTTTACATTGAACGAGCCGGTCGAGTTGAAATGGGTCGCACGAGATGTTGAAGGCCAGACTTGGGATGACGTGCTCGTGATCCAATACGTAGACCGAAGACCGCCCAGCATTCCTTGCGGGCAAATCATGAACATCGATGTCGATTACTATGATTGGAACCTGGGCCGATTCAATCGCAAGAGCATCTCCGTACCGAACTGGGATCAAGAAGTCAGATGGTTCGAGGATGGAAGAGGGATCAAGACCCTCATCTCATGGAACGAGATGACAGCGGCACCCGTATTGATGGTCCGGAACGGAATCGGTGAGACGGGAGGGGTCATCATCGGGAGGATCGCGATTCGCTATCGCAAAAAACTAGAGGACGGTACAATCAGTCCTGAAGAGACCGTCTCCTATATGGAGGGGGTATTGGACTCCTCGATGACGGAGGCGATGGACCTCGCATTTGGTGACAAGGAACTGACTGCTTTGGGTGATTCCATCCGACGCACGGGCAGATTCAGCGGAAACCCTCGCCTGATGGGTTTGAACTCCTATTTGATTCCTGACTTCGGATCAGAATATCGTTCGAATGTTTGCGGGAAGGCGGTCGACACCGAGAGCTTCGAACCTTCGATGAATATATTGACACCAGGAGAGGTCGAAGAGACAGGTTCTCAATGTGAGAGCAACGCCATGTTCATGATCGAGTATTATGACAAGACGTTGAATCGAAGAGTCTTGCATGGACAGAAGCGAGACGGACAGAGTCCGCAAGAAACCATCTTCTTGCCTGACTTGAACGAGCACAACGTGATCTTGAAGTGGAGCGACACTCGGACTGGTGTTGCAGTCTATCTCAAATCCGATACGGTGAGCGGGCTTGTGGTGACTGCCATAGGAGTACTGGTGCGGTCTCGTATGATGGAAGCCCGATACGGCGAGTCTTATATCTCTTCCGTAGGCTATACTCCGGAAAATCAGGTGTTCGCCGTACGGAAGCCGATCGATCCATTGGAAGTCAGTGATATGTATGCGGACGGCGAGCCGGTGCCGGAACTTAAAGGCGTAGACTCAATGGTATTCCTTGGAGTAAAGGCGAGGGAGATGGTCGCATGCGCAGTTGATTCTGACGACCCGGCTGTTAAGCCAGACGTGCTTCCTCCTGATATCGAAGCGAGCACGACGCTCCTCCCGAGTGGGGACGGGGCCTTCTGCTTGCAGGACGTGCCATCTACAGGGATGCCACTGACATTCACATTGGCGGACGACATCGCAGTGTCAGCGTATGAAATCTTCCTGAACGGGCAGAAGGTATCCGGAGAAGAAAATTTGGTCAACGAACGTGTCGTGAAGAACGAATTGCTCCAGGTGGATAAAGCGAAGTATATGCTCGGGGATGAGACGACCAATGATACCTATACGGTCATCGTGACAGATACGAGTGGAAAGATTGCGACAAAAACATTCAAGTACCGGTTCAAAGATTGCTGGACGGGACAGACTGAGGAGATGATTTTCAGCAAAGCTGCAGTGATCAGTGGTGGACCAGAACTAAAGGTATTCGATCGATCTCAATATATAACGTTTGACCAAACTTCTGACGGAGACACAATTGATGTCAAGTACCGTGTGCGTTCAGGAAACCGCGTGACTGAGACAGGTTTTAACCACTGGGGTACAGGGATCACTCAGGTGACGGGAGAATATGGACCAACGATTGACGTTGTGTATTATAGTCCATCAGTAGAGGACACAGGAGAAGTGATGGGACGGATTCCGATTCCACAAGTGGCAGGAGGTTCGTCATATACGGTCAATCAGACGATCTTGGTCGAAGAAGAAGTGACTGAGTGTGTCCTTGTCATCGACACACGGGCGGAGTTTATGACATATTTCAATGCGAACAAGCAAAAATTCGTGGAAGCTATCCAAAAAGACTTCGATCTAGGTGTCGAATACATGGTGAAAAAGCTGGCATATGACCCGGGGCAAGTCCGTAAGCAGCTAGAGGATATCCACTGGTACTACAAGTCAATGAATAAGAAGCGATTCCACATCATGACGATTGGAACGGGAGGAGTGGATGTACGAACGTATGAGGACCCAAGAACATTCTCACTCGACTGGGTTCAGGCGCGCGCGGATGCGATCTGGGGCGGGACCACGAACCAAGTGTTCATGGATACGCTCAACAAATTGAAGACGATCAAACAGGCGAACTCGAACGCAATGGTCACTTACATGGGTCTTACGATTCCAGCAACCACATACAACGCGAACGCGGAGACGTTATTAAGGCCGGTTCTTGACATCGTGGAAGCAGAGAACGTAAAAATCTTTACAGCCACGACGAACTACGAGGGGAGCAGCCCGGAGTCGAAGCTGGCATGGCCGGCAATCAAGGACGAAGCAAAAAGAACTGTATTGGCGCCTTACACATACGTGTTTTCGAATGTGGTGGCACCAGACCAGATCAGCTCTACATCATTCTCGCTCGGACTAGGAACGAAAGTCGAGACGAAAAAAATCAGAACTGGGGTGCTGCGGCGTTATATCCTCAGATTCAAGACGGAAAATTACCCGAACTTTTGGCAGGGAGGGCAGGACGAAATTTGGTTGGTCGTCCTTGACCCTGCACATACTGCAAATTATGAGTATACGAATGGGTATACAGATCACCGCGCATGAGGGGGCTAACTGATGAGTATTGAGAGACGACGGAAAGAGCGAGCGATCGCTGCCATCGTCGAGGACCGGATCCGAGAGGGGTATCACCCCTCCTTCGGGGAGGTAGTCGGGGAAATGGCAGTATGGGCAACCAAAGAGAAACCCGAACGCCCGTATGCAAGAAAACAATGGGTCTATGCTGGCGACGTGGTAGAGCGTTCGACGTTTGTGGACTTTTTCGAAAATGCATTGCACGACATTCTCGACCTCCGGGCCGAGGCGATCGAGCAAACGCATAGACAACTTGCACTATTCGAGAAGAATAGGATAGAGCGAGAAAGGGTCCAGGAGAAGGGGAAGCGCGTCGAGCGTAAGTTGCGCCAAGCGATCTTGGCAAGCCGAGCCGGGCTAGGCACTCAGATAGAGGTGCTTAGGGTGCATGGTGAATCACAGTGGAAAGAAGGGGACTCAGACACCTTGGTGGATGCAGGTGAGGGCGTCATTCGTTTGAATGAGGTCACAGAGCTATCTGAGCCGATTCGATTGGCAGGAAGGGATGCGATTGTGCGAGCCCTTCGGGGAGTGAATCGTAGCGTTTCCCTCTCAGATCCGGATAATATGACGGACGGCAACCTGAACACGGCCTGGTGGCATGTGATTAAGACAGAGGATCCGGGGAACGGTGAGAGCAGAGTATCGTTGGAAGTGACTTTCCCATTCGGAAAGCAAAGCAAGTTGAACATGATCAAGTTATTCACGATCGATGGAGAGAAGACGGCGGCTCTTATCGAGACAAGCAACGATGGAAGTAGCTTCTCCACTGTGCCAGGAATGCCAGACCCTGTGGAGCTGAAGGGAGACGACGTGTTTCGATTCATCGAGACCGAAGCATCCTTCCTACGGCTGACACTATCAAAGTCACGCCATGACGAGTTCTCTGCAGGTTCCTATAACTACTACTTCGCGATCCAGGATATTTATGCGTCAGGAACACGATACGTCACAAAAGGGACGGCGTTCTCTGAGCCGGTGCTATTGCGCGACGGTGTGCACAAAATCGCAATCGAGACGACATCTATGGAGCCCTCGAGCACTTCGCTCACCTATATGGTTGCTCAGGCGGACATGCTGAAGAAACCGATTGATTGGGCATGGATCCCGATATCACCTGCGGGTGGAAAAGACCGGCGCTTCGAGCAAGTGGTATCGATCTCGCAAGAAAAGGAGCACGTCGCAGAATTCGACAGGATTGAAAAGTCAGGCGAAGTCCTTTTTGGTCAAGACGTACACACGCTGACCCGCTCAGATGGCCGGATCCAAGAAATAGGGGGCAAAGGCACTGAGAAGAATGAATTGAGACTTTACCGCGGTATCGGCCAGTGGAAGGTGGAGCGCAAAGCGAAGCCCTTCAATGGGGATGCGCCCATGCGCAGTGACTTTGCAGGGGCCGCCCGCACGAGATTCATTCCGTTCGGGAACACGCTCTACCTGGACAGAGGGAAGTCTAGCGAGGAAAACCTTTTCCGGTTCACAGCGACGCTTTTCGTGGATCACGATCGAGAGCAACCGATCTCTGTGGGTGTTACCTATGAGGATGGGGGCTACAAGACAAGGGTGGCCAGTTATTCCATCTATGTGAATGAGAAACGATTGACGTTCGAATCAGACCGGTATCGCTTGCCGCTCAAGAAAGGATGGAATATCATCGAGCTGTTGTTCCATGTCGGTGATATGAGCGGACGTGTCGAATTTGATGAAGAAGAGTTCCCAACGGAGCTCTATATCGGACAGTGGGATACGGTTAACGAGCGGATGGTAAGAGGAGAAGTTGCTGGATTGAAGGCGATGACGAAGAACGCGCTGTATCAAGAGGTCGCAAACGGAGATGAAGCTGCCTTCGCAATGGAAGGCGGAAAGGTGTATGTCATGGAGAATGATCACGACGCACTATATCAACTGATTTACAGTGAGAAAAACGACGCTCCGGTGGAAGTGGCCGTTCGAGTGGACTTCGAACGTGGGGATGATTTGGGAGCAACCCCGACTCTCTCCGAGGTGATTATAAAAGGGAGTGTTGAATGATGGTGAAGTTTTATATAGGTGACGCCTTGATCTATCCGGTCGAGGTGTCTCGGGAGTTGCTGAAGGAGGGATATTACATCCCGTTGACGGGTGGCGCACTGCTGTACGCACATGAAGAGAATGACGCACTGTGGATCAAGAAGCTCCAAGGAGACGGCGGTCAGTTGTATGGAGTCGAGGAGCAGGGCAGATGGGCAACAAGCGTAGGGGGTCAAGCACTCGAGCCAATGTGGATGAGTGGGAAAAATCGAGAGGAAGCGATCGAAGAGAGTAAGATGCGTCCTATCGTGAAGGTAGGTTCCTTCACGACTGCGCTGAAAATCGAGCTATCTGCATCTGTAATCGTGGAGGGCCCTAGAGCGAGATTGGAGCCGACCGAAGCAACAGCAAAGGTCGGTGAAACAGCAACGCTCAAGTTGGTCTCACTTCCCGTAGGCCATACCTTCTACGCCGAAGCGAATGGCGCGAAGGTTGAAGTTGAAGGCAGCGAGATTAAGGTGACCCCGCTGCAGCACGATGACGTCATACAATTGAAAGTCGCATTAACTGACAATGTAGGGGCGACATATCGTCTGAATGCAAAACTCATTCCGATGGAGGGTCAGGACGGGATGATAGAGGCACCTATCCCACCAGAGGCCGCCGAACCGGCAACCAATATAGAGGATGAAATCGACTATGAGACGGTATTAGTCAAGGACGGGAAAGCAGTCGTCGAACTCCCTACATTCAAGAAGGTGACTCATCGGAGACGTGGACCAAGAGAGTCTGAAAAGCTGAACGCATATCTAATTGGAATGCGACGAGAACTACTACGACTGGACGCAAAACAAAAGTCTATCGCCTCAGAGATGAAGATGGACCTTGGGCAAGAGACACAGAGCGTAAACCTGATCGACGAGGAGAAGATTGTCCTGGCGCATAAACCGGAGGGGGTCAAGGTAGTTCGGCTAGGATTAAGGTGTGCAAGGGTCGTGAGTTCATCTGTAAAATTAAACGGAACCTCGCTCAACTCAACAGACTATGTAGTCGACCGGCATGGTATAATGATTTTAAGCGATCAATTTGCAGCTCTTTCTGGCCGAATTGAGGCACTCGTACGTTACGAGCGTACCAATGAGAGCCCGAAGAGACTGTCAATGGATGAGCTAAAGCGCAGAGCGCGACGACTCGAAGAGAAGATGTGTCGAGTGAAGGAGGGGATAGAGAATGGGTGAGTGGATCGGTGGATCCCGACAGAGATACGGGCACGCATTCGACTCGGAAATGTTGAACTCGGAGTCGAGACAACTCTATGACGAATTGAAGTCCACATATGAGCGGATCGCAATTCTAGAAAGAGACTTGATAAATGAGCGGCAGAACCATGAACATGAGACCCGTGCACTGACAGGTCAACTGATTGCATTGGAAGAGGCTATGAGCTCACTGGAGGTAATGGTTGGCGCTACGCACGGCGTCCATACGTTGTTCGCGCATGACATGAAAGACGATGCTGAAGGCAAGGCCGCGATCTTGCACGAAGAAGGCGTGGTGTCTTGTAAGCCTCGACGGCGATTGGATAAATTGACGATGTCGAATCAGCTCGGAGATCGCTTCCTTCCGTCTGCGGTGAACGTCAAGGCGGGGCGCACCAATAACGGAGGCGAAATTTCTGATAGTGGGATGCGAGATATGATCACAGGATCGAGCATTTGGCGGAGAACGGTAACATATGATACCGTGAGCGCTCCAAAAGTGGAGGATGCTATCTTGGAGGTCAACCTTCCCTTGCTCTTCTCAGGAGACAGATTGATCAACCAGATCAAAATCCATCCCTTTCCGAGCGCTTCTGTTGAGGTCGCGGGAGTACAGGTGCTCGTTGGAGGGACATGGAAAGACTTGAAGTGGAGTCTTCCGCCGCAGAGCCCAGGAAAAAGCAAGGGGCCATTGTTGTTGCACTTTCCTGCAGTTGCGGCAGAGTCGGTTCGGGTACGCGTAGTTCAAGAGGTGAGACAAGATCGTGGGACGAAGTCTACCTTCACACTGGGGCTTGAAACCTTAGAGGTGTCTCACGTCATACACTACGATGAAGAACAATGTTTCTTGGGTGAAGTCGAGCTTCAAGGGGCTTACGGGGTCCAGAGAATCGAACCGATCTTCCAGCATGATACGCAGGCAAGACAGTTCCGGACAGAGCTTTACAGAGAACGTGACGGTGTCTTGCTGCCAATCGACATGGCCGCCTGGCACACACTGACAGAACAGTCGTTGTGGGTGAAGGTGTGGCTACGTCCGGATACAGGCACGGGTGTCTCCCCTGCGCTTCAGGCCGTGCGAATCCACACGAGAAAATCGTAAAGGATAAGGGAGAGAATAGGGATGAAACTAATGGAAGTGGCTCAAAATCAGATGGAGAACATTTTGAAGACCGATAATATGGTAGTCATCTTGGCAGGCGCTGCCCTGTCTCCGGCATTGAACGCACTATATGGAGAAAGAGGTACGGATATGATGATTATCGTTATTGCTGTGCTGCTCCTCGACTTGATCGTCGGGACACTGGCGGCGAAGAAAGAGAAGATCGAGACGAGCGAGCATGGTCTCAAGGGATTGATCCGTATCGCGGTCATCTCATTCTTACCGGTCATTGCCCACCGTGCGGATCTGTTTGTAGGATTCGGAGACTTCATGTTCTTTGGAATCAGCATCGGGATTTTATACCACACATTGAAGTCATTCGGTGCGAACGTGGTGCGCGTAGGATGGGACAAATACATTCCGCTTTGGGTTATTGATGTGATCATCGGCTTCCTAGAAACAGAAATCCAGTCGAAGATGGCACGAAGCCAAGCACAGTTTGAAAAACTATACGGGGCAGATGCATCTCAACCGTTATCAAACAGTTTAGAACGGCGACTGAAGACAGAGCCTGAAGTTTCTCCGATTACAGAAGCTGTCGCCATAGATATCGAACCTGTAAAAGGGTGAGCCAGGGTTAAAAAAGAAATAGCTTTCTGCTTGCAGAGTTTCGCGAAAGGTGATACGATTAACCCATCAACAACAAGGGTTATGAGCATCGCCTTTTTCAAATACAAGGATTTATAAAAGGAGAATAAAAAATGGAGAACATGTTGAGCTCGGAACAAAAACGGGAGCTACAGACAAAATTAAAAGAAGCTGTATCCAAGGAATATGCGAAGAAGAGACGAGGTCAAGGAGGGAAGGAAGTGACCTACCTCAGTTCTGACACGCTTCGTCAGGTGCTGAACGAAATCGTGCCAGGAGGTTGGAGCTTCGAGGTAGTGGAGCGTTTCCGAGAGGAAGTGTATATCAAGCCGGACAAGAACAAGAACGTATACGAATTCGGGGGGTACTGCTTCCATATCCATGCAAGACTCACTATTGACGGGCTAGGGGTTCGCGACCAGTTCGGAGCCAAGCTGGGACAAGGCAACCGTGATGCAGACTCCAATGCATACAAGGCAGCAAGTTCGTCGGCGCTTGTAAAGTGTGCAGCGATGTTCGATATCGGAATCGACATCTACACGGAAGAGGGAGACCAGTATAAGGCACCACAGACAGAACAACCTCAACAATGGTCTAACCAAGAAACATGGGCTCCTCAGGAGAGCTACAACAACGTCGTGCAGATGCCTCAGCAGAACTATCAGCCACAAGGGTTCGTACAACAGGACTTCCCTCAACCGGTTTACACGGAACAGGTTGCCTATCAACCTCAAGGACAATTCTATCAAGACCCGAACATGATGCAACAAGGTGTTCAAGGGGTTCCGGTTCAACCTTTCGTTGGTCCACTCAACAATGAGTATCAGCAGACTACTCAAGCTCCTTTCGAACAACCTGCTTTTCCTCAGCCGCAGGCATTCGAGCAACCGCAAGCGTTCGTACAGGCTCAGGTCGCTCCTCCGGCAACAGCAGAGCAACGAGAAGCGCTCCCTGAGGTCTTCCATGAACCTGCACAGAACTTGATGCAACAACAGGTCCAACACCAACCACAAGGACTTACAGATCTCCCATTCGAGAACGTACCTCCAAAGGAAGAAGTAAAGCAAGGCACGTTCGATGAGCGATATATGTCGAAGGAAGGACCTGCCTTGATTCAAGAGTTCACGCATCACCGTCAACGCTTGAACTTGATGAACGACAAGGAATTAAACATCGCCTTGCGTGACTATTTCAAAGACGCGAACGCGACGGTCGCAAACGTCACGAATGAAACGATTGCAGGGGTCGTTGAACACTTCCGTACGATTCAGGCGGTATGAGCATGGGGAACCTGATCTTGCAAGGCATACTATATTACCACCCCCGTTTGATCAAGCCTCGACCGAGCGTACTCATCACTTTCGATGAGACGACCGGCGAGATGATAGACATCAAGGACGAGCTAAGTCCACTTGAGATCGTGGCCTCGTTCACGGACGAAGATCTCTATCAATATTTGGCGGAACGTGCTACATTGATGAGTGCATATAAGAAGAGCGACAAAAAGTTCTTGATGGAGCTCGTCGAGATGTTCGATATCGATGCCGTGCTCTATATGATTGACTTTGCGACAAAGGGCAAGGACGTTATCGTCACCCGTGCATTCGGGCTTGAACGATACGCCGCAGAAGCGGGACAGGCTGTGAAGAACCGTATAAACAATTTCAGGATGGCGAAATATTTCCAGTAACGAGAAAGGATGTTAAGCATGCAAGTGTGGGTCGAATGTGGACGCAGTCTACCGGAAGCAAAAATCAAATTCAAACGCAAGGTGTTCCTGGAGGTCACACATGGGTATTCCCCTGTGTATGGCTTCGCAGAGGATGCAGGGAACCAAGGCGTGTTCCGGACAGAGATGCACTACATCGACCCGGTGTGGGTGCAGAACGACAGACAGAAATGGGTCATCGACGCAGAGGCCTCGCTCAAGGCGAGCGACTTCTATCTAGACTTTGATGCCCCATCTGATTCAGAGGCAGGGTTCGCCTATGTGAAGGCGGACCTGGCCATCGCATTAAAATTTATGAAGATGATGTTAGACATCGACGAATCTCAGGTCAAGCTGTATTTCTCAGGGTCTAAGGGGGTGCACTTGACGGTGCCGATGATGACGCTAGGAATTCAACCTTCGACCGAGCTACACAGGATCTATAAGATGCTCGTCGAGAAAATCAAGGAGAACACCACGCACGGCACGTTGGACACGGCTATCTATGACAACAAGCGTATGTTCCGTGTAGCGAATACTCGACATGATAAGACGGGCGCGTATAAGACAAGAATCTCCTACTCAGAACTCAAGCGCATGACAAAAGAGCAGGTGCTCGCTTATGCGATGTCTCCAAAAGCGGATCCGCCCGTTCATCGCTCGCCTTCCGAAAAGGCTCAGAAGTATATCGGATGGATGGTGCGCAAGGCAGAGGAAGAGGCAGAGACGAGACGAGAATTTTCAGGGAAGATGCTCGAGTTGGACGCGGCCCCACCTTGCATCGTCGAAATGCACAGGCGTTTATTCAGACAGACCATAGACGAGCGGAATAACTCAGGTACGGCCCTGGCAAGTTTTTACTTTCAGACGGGAATGGAGAGGGACGATTGCTTGAGCATCGTGCAGCATTGGTCCGACAATAACTGCGTCCCTGCAATGCCCGAACAAGAGATCAAGACAATCGTCGACTCGGTATATCGTACAGAGGCGAGATATGGATGTGGCTCTTTCAAGCGACTCTCCGGGGTGTGCGATAAAGGGAATTGCCCATTATTCAACAAGAGAGAGAAGGAGACTACAGCATGAACCCATCATTCCAACCCCCACACCAATATCCGCCTACGCTCGGGCAACAGCCAGGGATATCAATGCCGGTAACAAACGTGATTTCGCCGATCATGGGTTATAATCCGTTTCCGACGCCTCAAGTTGAAGCAAGACCACAGCATTCGGTACCTGCGAATGAATGGCCGGTCTCTTATGAGTCGGGAGGGCTCACCAATCGCCCTGCAAACCCGCTACTCGAGAATGCCATGAATCAACAGATGATGCCTCAGGTACCGATCATAGAGACGTTGCCGGAGCCGGAGAAGAAAGGGTTCGAGCAGGAAATAGACGACTACGAGAGACGGCTAGACGAGACGGAAGAGGAACTATGGAAATGGGACCCTGAGTCGGCCATCAAGACTGGACTCCCGATCTTTGACGCTGCCTTCGACGGCGGGATTGAATCAGGTCTGTATTTGCTTGCCGCTCCTGCGAACATGGGAAAAACGGCGTTCATGCTAGATATCGCAGACCGCATCGTAAAGAACAACGAGGATATCCTCTGCCTCGTCGGATCACTAGATGACTCGATGAAAAAGATCATCCCGCGCTATATCTCGGTGAATCAACGCATCAAAATCAAGGAAGCGAAGAACCCGAGAAAATATGAGACGGACCAGGTCATCATGGAGAAGCGACAAAAAGGCATGCGATTCCTAAAAGAGAACAAGCACAAGCTGATGTTCTTTGACGCAAAACAATCAAACGCGATCGAGGATTGGGAAACAAAGATTCAGCGTCTTCGACTGAGCACGCCAGAAGGGACACGGATACTTATTTTCTTTGACTCGTTCGCAGACTTGATCAGCCGTGACTTCAAAGGGAACAAGGATGACATGGAGATTCATATCTCGCAGAAGGTAAAGGAATGGACGACAGTATACGACCTGATCATCATCGGGACGATGCACCTACGCAAAACGAACGGGAAGCACCGTCCGACGCGTGAAGATTTGAAGGGGACGAACAGGTTGGATTACGATGCCGATCTAGTTTGGCTCTTGTATAACGAAGTCAAAGTGGAGAAAGAGAATGCGAATGTCTACTGGAATGAGAGCGATAATGCATACAAGCAACCGGTCATCGAGTTGAACTTTGCGAAGAACAAGATATCTGATTTCGATCGTACGATCTTCTATCACTTCTCTCCTGCAAGAAACCTCCTACTCGAGGCGAACGAGGAGCGGCAAGACGGCTACCTCACACAAGTGTACAGTTGAGAAGGCGTTCAAGAAAAGCTATCATGAGGGGAGAAGAAGAAGTGAAGACAGAGAGGATGACACCTGTGGGCAGAATGTTGGAGAGAGTTGAACAGCTGGAGGCAGAGAAAATCAGAAGAGACCTCGCCAAATTGAAAAACAACACGGAGAAGGTAGGTTATCTGATGGACCGGTTCCCTGGAACTGTGTCCGACAACAATTTGCTCTGCGTGCTATTCTGGAGATATGCAGAAGGTGCCCGCACATTGAACGAAGTGATCGGTAAGACAAAGGCAGACAGTATCATCCGGACGAGGCAGCTTGTGGAGAAGAAGCGAAGGGAGACTGAGGCATGAGTATAAGAACCAACCAGGCGGCGTATCTCGCGGTGCGCCGACAGAGCGACACGTTCGGCGACCAATTCCGCCGAAGCATGGACCGTCACGACGCATACAAGAAAAATGCAAAGCGATTGCTAGAGGAGGTCATCGATCTTAGGAGTGCGATCGCGTTCGCAGAGAACAGGGATGCCATGATCGAATGGGTCTCGACCGTAGAGAAAGAGCGTAGACGAAACGTCACGCTCGAGAACGAGACGAGATCGCATATGCAATCGTCTTATGGCACATTGCGCTCACTTGTCTATGAGTTGGCCGTGGCAGAGATTGAAAAGGGTGGATTTTATGCCCATGTCGTCGGGACAGACGGGACCGTATTAAAGGACGAGGACCGACGAGTATATCTCGAGAAGAAGGGCAGCTATACAATCCCGTTCGCGTCCCCGTTGAAGTCATTCAATGACTCGACGAACATCAAAATCTACTCAGACAAGGGGCGTTGAGTGTGAACTTCTCCTATTATTACGACTTAGAGAAAACACATGCAGTCACACACGGAGTAAAGAAAGAAAGCCTCGTCCAATTACAAGATGGGAGAGTCGCATTGTCGATTGACGCATCTATCGAAGAGAGCGTTTCAGGGAGTATCATACGACGGCAGGAGAAGTCTAAGACGTTCTTGTTCATGCCAGATGAGCTGAACAATGAGCAGCATGACATCGTCGTATCACGGATTCTGATAGCCGAGCAAGGCAAGTGGGTGCTTGAGATTCGGAACAGACAAAACGAGAGCGATGTCTTGACGATTGGCTTATTAACAGACACGATTGGAGAACCGATTCTACTAGAAGTGGAGCATGAGGACGACTATCGTGCAACAACATTGGCGAACACACTGTCACGTATCCCGAGTCAATATAACCCGCCTCTAATTGAACAGACTAGATTCGCCTATTCATTCGATACGACGGGCCTGCCACAGGAAATCACATCTAAGACAGCCACCTATGATGGAATCAGAGGCGCGATGCGTTTATCAGACATGCAACTGAGCATGGCCACGCTCGGATTGAGTGGGGCACAGTTCGAGACGGTGATACAGATTCTTCCCGCGACGCTCACTCCGATTGCAGGGACGAGCAACATCTTCACGGTAACCTTAGAAAATATCGGGACAATCGAAGTAATGAGCGACATGATGCGGTTCACCGGCATCCAAAACGGGGCAGAACCTGTCAGCATGGAGTGGGGAGAAGTGCTATCCAAAGGCAAGCTCGAGAGCTACTACGTGCACCCGGAAGCGAACTTCTACGTGAAGGGAGACGGTGTATCTGAATTGAAAATCGGATGGTATGGAAAAGAAATGAAGGCGACATATAATGCGAAGACACAGCGTCCCGCAGGGGTGATCGTGGAATCTGGAAAGAGAGCGAGGGTATAATATGATACAATTAAAGCCAGGTGGCTTATATGGAGCCATCTCCGCTGAAGAGGACAGATTCATCTTTATTCTTGGGGTTGAATGGACAGAAGACGTATTGGTCTTGAGTATCGGTGGAAGAATTGAGCGATTCAGTCATACCGACCTCATCAAGGTAGAAATGCCTATCGAAAAGACGACAAACTCATTCAGCTTGTCTGCTCATGACAGTCAGGGACAGCCTGTAAACATGATTCTGCCTGGAGGACAAGAATTTGACTTGTTCGAGGTCAACAAACTCGATCGCGTTGTTGAAAGCACAGGGACTGACCTTCCGGAGATTATCCCATCACGGGCGTTTGTTGGGGGCTTCAGTGTGCCTCGCAAACATTATGGAGAGCAAAATAGTCAGTTGATCATGGTATCAGGCAACCAAGTCGTGAACATGATCGACGAGTACCTGTTCTCAGGTGTCGTCGATCAGGCGACAGAGGTGACGGAGTTTTTCGAGGGAGAGATGGAAAGCCTCAGTGAATTCGCACAACTCAAAGCCTATTACAAGATGCACTACCTCAAGCCTCGATTGGACTTAGCTATCTCGGAGTACGCAGGTCAACCTGCAAGGGCAGCACGTCTGGTAGATAAGACCTTATTGGATTTATCTAGCTTCATCGCAGAATTTCCGTACCAAATCTTTAAAGAGTTGCCTATGCAGGTTGTGGTCAAGAAGGGTGATACCGTCGTGGCCATGAAGGAAATAGATGGCATCGTATTCAAACAGCTCTTGATGAGTGGCCGTTACCCAGAGCTTGTCGAGATAGCGAACCTATCCTTGAGCGAGGAGCCGGACGAAGCTCAGTATTCGGTACAAATCTCAGCAGAGAAGGTGACCATCGGAAGGATGGTCGAGTTAAAGACCTACGACGGGGGAGCAGACAGCCCAAGGCTGATCTCCTATAAGGACGGCGGTGATTTTGTTATCGAAGCGATTGGTCAAGGCACCCTGGCCGCGATATCGGTGATCGATCCAAATGATCATGGTATCGAGTTGATACAAGTGGTAGATATGGACGAAGGCATCGGTGAGTTCAGGATGGGTGAGGGATTGGTAATGGAAGGGATGGTAGCTAGGGTGTCTGTCTTTGACCAAGGATGGTCTCCTGTGACGGAGATCGAATTGAAAGACATCACTCCTGATTATGCCGTAAATCCACAAGGGATAAACGTTGTAGTGAAGGAAAGAGAAGTCAGAATCGGATTCGATTTACCGACGGACCTACGATTTGCGGGGACCTTGTTGTTCTTCGATGGTCGTGTAGTCAGGGACATCCAAAGTGCGAATACATTAGAAATCACAGCGTTAGAGCCTGGGACCATCTATGTGTTTGAGATAGCCCACTATGATATCGATGGATTCGAATCGGATCGTGTCTCTATTAAGTTTGAGACGGACCCAGAGAGAACGGGTCCTGATGTTGAGCCGATCCCGTTATACATCGACAATATCTTGATGAACATCAAAATTTAAAAAGAGAAGGACGGATGAAGATGAAAGGATTGAACAAAGAAATCAAGGTTACCAAACTCGCAGAGGTGCTCGACGCACGACTGCTCGATACGAAGCGAGGGTTGAAGGGACTCGAGAAAGATATGCGCATCAACAATGGCGCGATGAACGAGACGGCTCAGTTTCTCTACACGGAGAATGAGAAGAAAGTGAACCCCTCTTATCAGAAGCTCGTGGAAGAGCAGATGAAGATTCGCGCCGATATCGCCACCCTCCGTGAGAAACGGAGCATGATCGAGGAGGCACTCAAGCGTTACGACCTGATCGAGCAGAGACGGGATGGTAAGAAGTATCTTGAGGACGCCGTGGTCGAGGTCAGCCTATCCCAGATGACAAAATGGGGAATCAAGGAGGCTGACGTGGAATGATGGACCAGGCGCGGCGCGAACGGGAAAAGAAATATGACCAGATCCGAGAGGACTGGCACGACAACCATATGCGCAAGAAGGAGATGGACGCCTCCAAGCTGGACTATCAGCAGGAGGCGACGCTCCCGCGTCACGAGGTCGTCTGTAAGGACTTCGAGGAGTGCCCATTTGACTTGAAGTGTCGGGCGTACGACCCGAAGTATCTGAAGTGCGTCAACTGTGTGCTGGCCAAACGGGGGAAGGTGTGTCGCAAGCCGCTACATAACCCTGGCAACTTTGAGAAATTGATTGATCGTCCCGTAATCGACCTGGACGGCGGAGAAGAATAAGGAGGAACCGACGATGGAAGAACAAGCAAAGTATGAAGTAGAGAGTAATGATGTGAAGCAAGAACACGATATCAGCGAAATGATCTTGAAGAAATCAGGTGTCCAGCAAGCGGAGCTGAAGGAGCTCATCCGCAAGGTGGTCGACCATTTCGGAGAGAACCCGACAGAGTTGAGTCATCTCGTCAAAGGATCGGACATCGCGCGCAAGGCTCGCGCCGTATTGACAGAAGAGAACATCGAAGAGAACCTCATCGATATAATTACAACAGGGGCGGTCCTCGCTCGAACAAACATCACAGGCGAGGCCTATCCGAACAGTCACGTGATCGAGTTTCCGCTATTCCTCACGAAGCACGGTCTAGATGAAGGCGTGAACCCACGGTTCCTGAGCGGAGTGACGCGGATCGTACGGGGAACGCTCGGGACGAAGAGCCCGATCAGCGAGTTCGCACCAAAGCCAGGCCAACCAGAGTATCTCGTGTCGCTCCTCTATCGGTTAGAAGAACTATGAACGTGCATTATCTGCCTCCAAGGCAGTCGGGGAAGACACTGATGTCCATGGATGTCATCAAATGGAGAATCCGCGAGATGAAGCGTTTGGTAGAAAAAAGCTGGAATGAAGTGATGGGCTCCTATACGAAGCACCTCTATTCGCGAGGAGAGAATAGGCGGATCGTGATTCAGGCAATCGAGACCTGTTTGATTTCACTCGCCGGCAAGAAAGGGAGAAGCGGGTACACCTCGCTCTCTCAAAGGGGTAGGTTTAAGAGCTTCGATAAAGAAATCAATCGTTACGCGCTCAATCATTCCGCAGGGAATATCAGAGGCGTGAACGCAGAGAAGATCTACTGGTTCGAAGAAGAAAACTGACGGCGGTGAGGGAAGTTTCCCCACCGTCTTTTGATGGGAAGTGACAAGATGTTCGGAGAGAACATGAAGCCCGGACGCCCGGAGGTGATCGAACCGATGGAACTGTCGATGGAAGATCTGTACCTCTTCAAACAGTGCCCGCTCAGATGGCGACTCTCGAAGACCGAGCTTCACATGCGAGAGCGGACCAAAAAGGAAGAGCTCGCGGATAAGGCAAAAGAGATGATCCAATGGTACTACACCCGTCGGATGGAAGGGTTGCTGCCAAGCTACGATCAAGTGAAGCGACACTTCAGCGACCTCTTGTATGGTGGAAAGATCGACAGCCGACAGGTGATGCGCATGCAACGGGTGAAACCTGAACGTGGCGATATTGTGAACATGGAGCAGAAACTCATCAAAGGGGTGCTCGAGATGGTCGGGCGCGACCGGGCCAAAGAAGCGACGGTCGTCGCCGTGTCGAAAAAGTATCGGGTGAAGATCTCGGACACGCTATACCTGACGGGCGAGATACCCGTGGTGCGAGACGTAGAAGGGCAGATCGAACTCGTATGGGTGAAGACGTCCTTCTCAGATGCGAGCGAGTTCTATTACCTGACGGACATGGGTCTGACGTTCCTGCAGCTTGCCTGGAACAGCGTGAAGAAGCAACCGGCGCAACGGGTCGTGGTATTCGATGCTGTCAGCGGGAAGGAACGAGCGGTGATCCGCTCGCGTGAAGATTACAAGCGTCTCGTCGAGATCGCGAAGATGACAGAGGCCATGATTCGACAAAATCTGATCATGCCGAGAGAACAAAAAGGATGCAACAGCTGCCCGAAAAGAATGTTGTGCGCGCAATGGAAAGGTTGGAAGAATTGAATATTTCAAGTACCGCAATGAAAAAATTGATTGAAAAAGAGATAAACAAACGCAAAGAGCAGTCGATAAATACTACGACAGAGGAGGCGTCATGCCAAGATGAACGACCGGCAGGCATATTCGAAAGTACAGAGCGACGGTGCGATCACCCCTAAAGAGGGGATGATGGACATGGCCCGGGCGGTATGGGCAAACTCGCGACACCTGGAGGTCATTCGTGTACCGGAGTCATGGGAGATGACTAAGGGCGAGGGCGTGACCATCGCAGTCTTGGATTCGGGAGTGGATCGGATGCATCCGGATTTAAAGGAGAGTGTCGTTGGGGTGTTCGACACGACAGGTGGAGATGGGAGCGACTCAACAGGGCACGGGACGCACTGTATCGGATTGATCGCAGCACAACAAGGGACAGACGGGGTGACCGGTGTGTCCCCCGATGCAAAGATTGTAAGTATAAAGGTGATTGACAAAAACAATCATGGGTCAGTAACGATGTTGAGAGATGGGCTAAGGAAGGCCATCGACATGAATGTCGATATCATCAATCTATCGCTCGGGACAAAAACACACCCGGGCCCGGATGTAGAGCTTCTCTTGGACGAAGCAGAGGAAAAAGGTATCCTTGTGGTCGCCGCGAGCGGAAACGAAAGCGGACCGGTCATGTTTCCGGCAAGATTCGACAATGTGATTGCTGTCAGTGGGATAGATGAGAAAGGCATACGATCTGATTTCTCCAATTACGGGATTGAAAACTTGGTTTGTGCCCCTTCGGTCGCACTCGTTTCGACATTCCCAGGGAACAGATATGCCAAAATGTCAGGAACTTCTATGGCTGCAGCGGTGATTACGGGAATTCTCTCTTTAGGAATTTCCATACTTAAAAATCAAAAATCGGGTAATATTAGGTCTAGAGAGTTAATTCTCGACCTTTTACCGACTGTGTCGAATGATTCAGGAGACCCAGGCAGAGACGTTTTTTATGGGTGGGGAGTCCTAGATTCAACTAGATTTTGTCGAAACGTGTCTAATGGTTTATGACAAATTTATTAAAAAAAGGTTTCATTTCGGGAAAGATTAATATAAGGTAGAGGAGTGCTAAAGATGGAGCGAATCAAAATTGTGGAAGATTTAGGGTATAAACTACCTCTAAATAATGAGAAGATAGTCCCGACAACAGAAGAGAAAAAAGAGGACAATCCGTCCGCCAAGGAGGTGGGCGATCATGAATGAAGTGACCCCTTCATCTGAAGCTCCAGAAGCGAATACCGTTGTAGCGGAGGAAGACACAGTCAAGATTGAACAAAACGCATCAGAGATTTTGATGAGTAAACTTCAGTCTATGAAGCAAAAGAAAGTAAGTTTTGCGCTACACAGTCAAGAAGAGCGGACCAAACGCTCCGAAATCATACAGATCGAAGAAAAGGCCCCAGGGAATGGGATTCGTCGCATCGTCGAATTGACTCTCGAACCTACTAAGATGGGTATCCTGGGTAAAAAGACCCGACTCGATCGTGACGAGTATCTCGATGCAATCGGACGTATGCTCCAAGAGGAACAAGATTCCTGGGAAGAGTTGCGTATGAGAGATCAAATTCGTCTGACACGTGACTACATCATGGGTGAGACGATGATCAAGCATTGCGTTGAGAACAATTTGATCACGGACATCACAGAGCAGATGAAAAACAATTACTCGTTCAAATACGGTAAGCGTTCAGATGTAGATGGCCAAATGATAGGCGAATCGCTAACGGTAATCTTGACCCAGCTCGAAGGAGTGGGTTATGAGTGACGTATTGTGTTCGTTCGACATGCCGTTGATGATGTTCGGGAAGTACAAGCGCAAAAAAACGGTAGAATGGACAACAGATAAGAACGGGAAGAAGAAGCCGAAGAAGCAAGTCACGGTCTATGATGAGATGGTGCGTGGAGAAGATCCAGGTTTATTCCCATCTGTAAACCACATATACCGAAAGATGCGAGGCGGGCAACAACTGACTGATATGGCTAAAAACCATTTGTTGGATTGGAGAGAGATGGCCCAGATTTCTTGGGCTGAAGCAGGCAAGAACGAGCCTATCAAAAAGAAACTCGTCTATGTGGATGCCTACTTCATCTTGCCGAACAACAAGGTGCGTGACGTTTCAAACGTTTTGAAACTACTGATGGACGCACTTGAAGGAGTCGTGTACGAGAACGACTACTATGCACTTCCCCGTATCATGGATATGCGAGTAGTAAAAGACAAGGCCAGATGCTACCTCGAAATCAGAGAATGTGATTCAAACGAGGAATGGCTGGAGAAGGTGAACTTCCTCCATGTTTGAGACCTATATGACCGAGAAGGACCTTGAAGTGGTCAAGCTCGTCATGAGGGCGCTGACAGGGAGACCGGATTTCAATTCCTATATCATTAGGGGCATCGCACGTCATCTCATGGGAGGTAGGCGTGGAGCGTTGCTTGCAAGTAAGAGACATCTGATGAAGGACGAGGCACTCCTGAGCGAAGCGACGGAAGCGCTGAGAGCCGCGGCGGAGCCCTGGGAGGTAGAAGACCTCTTTCAGGAGCTCCGCCTTGTCATGGAACGAATAGCGAGCAAAGCCAAGGACGGACCGACTCGCGACTATTACATCAGCAAGAGTTTTAGATACGAGGTGCCACGGTTCTTTCGACTCGAAGGGGAAAGAAGAGCAAGGCAATCATCCACTTTCGAGGACAAGTGCCCGCTCTATGAGCAGGCCGACGTCGATGAGTGGGTCTTGGGAGAGTGCAACGAGGCACTAGAAGCATTGACATCATGGGAGCGACGTATATTACTTGCAATCGATTCGGAGGGGATGACGGTCTCCGAGGCGGCAAGAAGATTCGGTTACTCAAGACAACATCTTTCGAGACGATACAACACTACAAAGCAGCAAGTCTACCAGAATAGAGCCGCCGCCGCAGCCGGCGAGCGAACAGAAGGGGTCGGAAGATGACTATTACACCATATGACGGGATCGCCGTGTTCGACGTAGAAGAAAATGCATATGTATTCAAAGAGCAAGGTGTGTATTACGAGGGCATGGACGTGTCGAAGGCGATGGAGCGCCTAGGCATCACGTCAGTATTACGGGCAGCAGCCCATACGGTCAAGTTCCTTGATGGCGAAGAGCTCAAGGAGATGCAGGAGCTTGTGGGAGAAATGCCCCTTCCTGTAGCGGAAATCGGTGTGCAGGCTATTTAAAAAGACGGTATACTATAGTCATAGCGCATAGCTAAGACAACTGGGGGACGGACCAATCATTGGCCGTCCCCTTTTCATATGGAGGGATCAGATAGGTGTTAATCGATATCGGCTATTACAACTATGTCAACCTAGAGAAAATCGTAGGGCTCAAATCGGGCAAGGAAGAGACGAAGGACGACAAGCTCTTCTACGAAGAGATCAAAGAACAGGGTATCGCAGTGGACGCAACGAACGGCAACAAACGCCGCTCATATGTGATGACGTCTGACGGAAAGGTGTACGTATCAAATGTACGGCCTGAAACGCTATACAAGCGCATCAACGGGGCGTTGGGGTATAGCCTGATCGCAGAGCCTGAAGGCGAAGAAGATGAAGAGTGATTCAGGAAACTTTTCTGAGCAAGGGTAAAATATTTCATTTTTTCGTTTGCGTTTTCCTGAGCAAGGGTGAAGCGATTCAGGTACAATGGAGGTATTCACAACCAAATATCTGATGAAAGTAGTGTATATATATGTGCAATCAAGTAGTCATCGACCTTCCTACGGAGTACCTCCATCCAGGCTTAAAACATGTGGACCTTCACGCCCACAGCGAAAAGTCATTGATGGACGGGCTCTCTAACGAGAAGCAATTGCTGCAGGCGGCAAAGGACGCCGGCAAGTCTGCAATCGCATTGACGGACCACGGTTTTATGGGAGGTGTCCCGTCGTTTCTTAAAGAGGCGAAAGCAATGGGCATGAAAGGTATCCCTGGGTGCGAAATTTACACGACCAAGGATCACCGCGTCAACAGCGGGCCAGTGTTCGAGGAGATGCGCTTACGAATCGCCGAGCGTGTAGGGATGGTCAACAAGAAGGGGAAGCTCGAGAAGAAGAAAATCCAAGATTTGTTGAAGAAGTGTCGTAAAGATTATGCGAACGGGATTCAGGATGCTGAGATGTATGAGATGGAGACCATCATGAAGAACGGCGGACCGACGGAGCAGTCACTCAATCTGGATCCGGAATGGTATGCGGACTCGCAAGGACAAGAACCGCCATGGGTTCAAGATGATACGAGTCATATGACGATCAAAGAGCTGATCGATGACTATCTGGATCACGACAACTTCCACCTTGTTTGTCTGGCCAGAAACGAACAAGGTTTATCAGACCTTTATACAATCGTTTCTGAAGGGCATGTCAACGGCTTCTACTCAGACCCTCGAGTATCTTTGAAATGGATTCGCGAAAACAACCTAGGTCAGCACCTTATCGCGACAAGCGCTTGCCTGGGAGGGTTCCTGCCGCGCCTCTTATGGCACGAACGGTTTGACGAAGCCCGGGCGTTCATCAGAGAGTGCCAGGAGACCTTCGGCATCTTCGTCCTCGAGAAACAGGCGACAGACAACCCGGATCAACCATGGTTGAACGAATGGGTGGACAAACTATCGAATGAGATGGGATTGAAGCGCGTCATCACGACAGACGTCCATTTCGCGAGACGAGAAGATTGGCAGACACATGATGTATTGGTATCTGCAGGCATGGGGAAATGCGTCCTCGACGAGGACCGGTACCATTACTCGAAAGACCACTACATCAAAACAATCGACGAGCTCGTCAGAACAACGGACGATATTGAGGCGATCGAGGAGACACAGCGGCTCGCAGATCTCTGTGAAGTGATCGACGTGCCGACGACACCAGTGTTCCCAAAACTCCCTCTCGTCAATCAGACGCCAGAGGAAGCCTTGCGAGAGCGGTGTTGGGGGGCCTTGTTCCAATATATGCTGAAGGTTCCGACCATCGACTATGCTGAATACTCGGAGCGGCTCGACTTTGAGCTCAACACAATCATCACGGCCGGCTTTGCTGACTACTTCCTCATCATCGAGGGGATGATCAACAAGGCTAAGGACGAGGGGTTCCTCGTAGGTCCAGGACGTGGTTCGGCAGCGGGCTCGCTGGTCGCATTCCTCTTGAAAGTGACGGGTGTCGACCCGATCGAGCACGGCCTTCTGTTCTACCGATTCCTAAACCCTGAGCGGGTCGGCTTGCCTGACATCGACGTCGACATGTCGTATGAGGCGACACAGGTCGTCTATAGATACTTGGAAGACACATATGGCGCGGACAAGGTCTCACAGATCGGGACATACGGCACATTGGCCGCGAAGTCGGCGATCCGTGACATCGGGAAAGCACTTGGATACGAGAAGGCGGTCATAGACCGATTCACAAAACAGGTCCCATCAAAACCAGGGACAAAATTAAATAAACTGGACCTGAGCGACTCTTCATTGTCACGGCTCGCACAATACGTGCAGGAGTACCCGCATTGGTGGGCGATGGCGTTGGCCGCGGAAGGAAACCCGAAATCGATGGGATCCCATGCGGGTGGTGTTGTAATCTCCCCGGAGCCAATCTGGGAGCGTGTACCGGTCTTCAAAGACAAGAAGCACGGCCGCCTGACTACGATGTTCGACATGAAGTGGGTCGAGAACTATTTGGTCAAATATGACCTGCTCAAACTCGAGACACTCGACTTGATCGAGATGACGATGAAGCTCGCCGGTCTAGATATGGACCCGTACGATATCCCGTTGGACGATCCGAACGTGTATCAGACGGTCTATCAGAGCGGCCGACTAGACGGAGTGTTCCAAGTTGAGGGAGCTGGTATGAAGAAGACCGTCATCGAGATGGAGGCGTCAAGCCTTGCAGACATCAACGCCGCCGTGGCGCTGTACCGTCCAGGCCCGTTGCAGTTCATCCCGAACTACATCAACCGTAAGAAGGGTAAGGAGGCGGTCTTCTATCGGTTCCCAGTCATGGAAGAGGACCTGAAGGAGACTTACGGGATTGTAGTGTATCAGGAGCAAATGATGACACTCTCGCGGAAAATCGGCGGGTTCTCGATGGGTCAGGCCGACATGCTGCGCAAGGGGATGGCCAAGAAGATTCAAGAGGTCATGGACAAGATGTTGCACTCGCTCGTCTATGGAGACGAGGAAATGAACATTCCAGGTGGCATTAAACTCGGTTACGACGAGCAAGAGCTGCTGAAAATGGCCGACGAGTGGCGGGCGTTCGGTGATTATGGGTTCAACCGTTCACATAGCCTCTGCTACGCGGTCATCTCGATTTGGACGGCATGGCTCAAATGCTATTACCCGACAGAGTTCATGGCATCATTACTAACCCTTGCTGCAGGTAAGAAGAAAGAAGGAGTCGGGACGAACATCGGATACATGAAAGAGCTCCGTGAGTGGGGTATCCAGATCGTGAAGCCCGACATCCGATACTCGGCCGCAGAATGGCTGCCGAATGCAGAGGAGAAGACGATCCGTTACGGGTTATCCTCGATCGCGGGGATCTCGGACGATGACATGACGTTGATTAAACTGGTTCGCTCTCGCATCCCGGCAACGTTGACGCAACCGTTGCAGTACTTGCTTCAGTTCATGAAGACGGCGGCCAATGCGGTAGTTGAGTCGGAAGGCGAGCTCAAGATGTTAAACAAGACGAAGATGATGAACCTGATCAAGGCGGGCGCGTTTGACATCGGGGATGAGCCAAAGGCACGCTATGCCGTATTGAAGGCTTATGGCGAGCTCATGGAGACAGAAGTTGACCTTCCGGAGAAGAAGACCGTAGAGAAGATTGTCGATTGGGAGATCGCTTTGATGGGCCGTTCGGTGGCGTATGCCTCAATTTGGGAGAATGTCGAGCAAGAGGCACGAACGACTGTCACAGGGACCATCATAGAAGTGACCGAGTTCACCTCGAAGAAAGAGAACACGATGTGCAGAGGTGTGCTCAAAGCGAAACGGGACATGATCCAGTTCCTTTTGTTCCCTTCAGAGTACGAGCAGTGGAAGGATCACCTCGTCGAGGGAAGCAAATGGACCATGTCCGGGAAGAAAGACAAGGAGACGCTCGTGTCGGGCAGTGCAAGGCCGGCAGACGAGGAAATCATCCAACAAGTCGAAGAGCAGAGACGAGCGGCCGCACCGGTGTTCCAGCCGTTCACGATGGCTCTCTAAGGAGGAGCAGGTATGGCACGTATCGATGTGCTGTTGAAGAACGGAAAGAGATTGAGTGCAGAAGGGTGTGTGGGTCAGGTCGTTCAGTGGAGAAGTCTATTGGGGGCAGGCGAGACCGTACAGATCCCGACATGGAACGGGACGATGCGAGTGGATGGCCGTGCTGTGAAAGGGATCGCCTGCGAGACAGGCGACCTCGACACGGGAGAGGCATCAGCGGCCATGATGGCGGAGCCTTATACGCATTATAAAAATGAGGGCAAGACGTACCAATATAGCGAGATGTCGAAGCAGTTCGAAGTGGCCAGCAAGCGATTGGGCGTAATCGTCTGGGACATCTCGGCATTGCCTGAGGGCACATATGAACGAATCGGGAAAGACAGTTTGATCTGAGGAGGAAGAGAGATGCGGGCAGTATATTTGAGAAAGATAGAGGAGCGAGCGAACTCGCGCATGGGTTGGCGGTCGAAGTTGAAGGCGATGCTCGGTAGCCTGAGAGGGGTGTCGCTGCGATGAGCGAGAACATCGTCAACATGTTGATCTACGTGATCGCATCCATCGTGATTGGGGTCCTCGTCCACTTGCAATACTATGGGATCGCTTCAGGAGCGGCCATGCTTGTGATTATCGACTTGATGACCGGTTTGCAAAGAGAGGAGGACCTACGATGACAGAGAATGAGAAGATGCAGGCGAAACAGGGGCTTGAGACGTTTGCTGCCATGAACTACGGGATGTTGAGCGTGATCGAGGCGGGAATTCCTGAAGAGCAGCGGATCCTTATGGGCGAGCTCGTCTCCGAGCTTGCAGAGGCCGTGGTGGATAATGCAGAACGTTTCGATGACCAGCGGCTCATGATCTATCAGACATTATTGCTGCAGGGAGCAATTCTTGAAGTGATGACAAGCGGTGGAGGCGAATGAGTCGCATGCTGATCGTCTGCATCCTTGGGGCGTCTGGGTCCGGAAAGAGTAGTATCGCAAGAGAATTGATGAAACGGAAGATCCCGTCACTCGTGAGTCATCGGACAAGACCCATCCGCGAGAAGGAGGAGCATGGTGTCGACGGCTACTTCGTCACGAGGGAGAGGTTCCTGGAATACGCCGCGCAGGGGACATTCTGTGCCACGACAGAGTATCACGGCAATCTTTACGGACTGTCTCTCGGAGAGCTATCTCACTTCAAGGCTATGGGAAAAGAGGCTGTGAGTTACGTGGTCGATGTCAACGGGCTCGTCGAATTGCGTGAGGGGCTCAAGGACAGCGACGAGTATGACGTCATTGCCATCGGTCTCTGTTCGCCATCGACGTCGCTCAAAGAGCGCATGCTATATCGAGGAGATGACCCTGAAAAGATTGAGGGTAGAATGGCAGGGCACAAGGAAGAGAGCAAGAGCGTATTCAGTGAAGCTGATTATGTGATCGGGAATGCAGATGGAAAGATTCAGCTCGCGGTGCGAGACATCTTGGAAATTATAAAGAGAGAGAAGGATATTTGATGGAACGAGACAACGAGAAAGGGATGCGTCTACGAAACGAAGAGAAGAAGCGCATGCTCGAAGAGGTGAAAGAGCCGGTATTGATTGGCAAGTACGAGGACTATTACATGGCAGAGAACGTGCGGGAGTATTTCGCACACATCAGCCAGAAGGTTGAGAACCGGGTGAAGACGGTATCCGGCAAGCGCGTGTATCATGTGGTCATGCCATATCTCGAGAACAAGGTAGCCTGGATGAAGTTCATCTCGGCCGTGATCGATCGCAAGATGCGATGGTCAATATGGGAAAATTAAAAATCGAGTACGCCGGCGTGATCTTCGAGTCGGTAGAAGATTTTGCTGAAACGCTTGAGATCAAAGAGCGTTTCGTGACCAAGAGACTCGAGGAAGGGCTGACAGGATCGGAAATCGTGGAGCGATGGGCCGAGCGTCAGAGGAAACTCGAAGCCTGCAAGTACATCGGTATGTAAAAAAAGGGGAGGCTTAGGCCTCCCTTTGTGGTGTGGACAAATATTCTATGAAGTCGGAGCAACTGAGGGGGACATACTTACTGTCGACCTCCATGAACCGCTCACCCGCTTGAATAAGATGACGTGTCCAATCCATACTGTGATCTGGGTCAATGGGGTAGTCTCGAGCGATGGTGTCCTCGAGTTGAAAAACATAGGTCTCATAAAAATCGTGGCGTGGTTTGTAGAAGCCAACAAACTGCCCGTGGCTCTTCCCGAAAAGGATGGCGAAGGAACCATCCTTCGCCTCATAGGCGAGTCGTCTCTCGGCAAGATATGTATAAAATAAATCGCCAGGCGGCTCGGTCACATTCGTGAATCGAAACATAAAAGGCACATCCTCTCTGACTTGATGTCGTCAAGAGAAGTGTGCCTGTTTTCGGTTCAGTTTGTCAACGGTTCTCCTTGTGCGAGTTCCTCGAGATAGGCGATGGCAGCATCATGGCCACGCTTGTCTGTCGGAAGCTCGTGCCAGGAGTAGATGACCTTCTTGCGGTCCACGCAATAGAGCAGGACTACATGCTGGTAGTGCATGAGGATGAGCACCGGGAAAGGGTACTCTTTCAAGTTCAAAATCTGCGCGCGCCACTTACGTCGCAGCGGGGGGAGTTTTTTATAAGCACGGTCGATGCATTCGCGGATCTGCTTCATCCTGCCCGCTCCTTGACACGCTGATCGAGTTCGACAAGTTTGAGGAGGACCTGCTTCGGCCCGTCATACTTGCTGAACGTATAGTCCACCTTCGTCTTCTTGGCCGCGTCCTTGAAGCTCTCTGTCGCGTCATGCCCCACCACGGAAGGACAAGCGATCGCATAGTCAGGCCCGTTCTCGATGCTCTGGACCATCTGAGGCAGCTCTCGGTCTATGTTGAATTGAAGCAAGTTCATGCCAAGGTCTTTCTGGAACACTTGCTCATAACGAGGAACGAGATGCTCTCCTGCGATAAGAACCAATGTCTTCCCCTCAAATGACTTGAGGTCATATTCAATCCCGTCATAGAGACCCGACTCTTCATCTGAGGAGTCCTGAACGGATGCTTCCTTCTTCGCTTTCTTCGTTTTCGAACTAGAGTCGGTCAGTTCTTCCTGCTTGTGGTTGAACGAGACGCAAGTATACCCGCTCTGTTGGTCTACAGCGATGTCGACGAGTGAACCTTTATGGATCCCGTAACGTCGCTCGTCATTGATTGAAATCCGGAACTGTAGCATGTCACCATCATCGTTCTTAGCAAAACCGCCAGAAGCATATTTGGCCGCGTAGAGCTCACCGAATCCATTGCGCTCGACCAGCAAATGGGCATAGGTCACAAAAGGCGCAGTCTCGACGTGCGGTTCGACTTGGCTGATGACCTGATGGATTCGATTTGTGTATTTCCCTGGAGTGTTCTCATAAACGGATGCTTCGACGATATCACCCGTGACCAGTCCGAAATCACGCACAGAACTTTCAGGAACGTACACCTGGTCCATATAAAGAGATTCGTTATTCAGGTTGATCAGTTCGCCTCCACGAACAAGGCGCTTGAATCTAAAGTGGTCGTCGGGATAAACGGCTTTGGTAGGGATATCAATTTCAACCGGCTCTGATGTGGGTTGTTCCTCTATCGGCAATTGTCTATCAAAGTAATGGGCGATCGGCCCGACCTTCTTGAAAGTTTCGACCTCTAAAAAGATTGATTGAAAGACTTCAGGAACAACGTCTCCTTCAAGAACGTCCTGATAAGTAAGGGATTCAATTTTGGCCATCCAGGCCTTCTTTGCAACATCAAATACATGATTGATACTCATAATCTATTCCTCCAAGTGGTTTGTCATAATAAAACGAGGGCGTGGGTTGCCCCGACCCTCGTTGGCAGAGATTCTCAAAGATTGACGGTTCCTGCGAACCGGTCGATGATGTCGTCGAGCTCACTTTGCGTGAGGGACGGGATGATCTTGTTGACCTTCTCTCGACTCTGAGCGAGCAACTCTTTACGGCGTACATGCTCCTCATATGCCCCCATGTCATCGAAGACGCGGCGCGAGACGAAAGACATGACGGTCTCGACGATTTCGAGAGAGCCTTGTCGAATGCGAATCTCACTGCGTTGAGGGTTACGCATATCATTGACATTGATTGCATAGGCTGAGGTACCATTCGTCCGGAGGATCTCGTACTCCCTCGCCCATTCACGATGGCGCAGGTGGTCACTGAAGGCGATCACGATGCGATCTCCCTTCGATAGACGGCGATTTTCTTTCTTCTTCATTTGTATTCCTCCCATGAGCAAGGTAAGAGGCATGCCCATATATACAGGCATGCCTCCATTGTACCTTGATTTCGAATTACAGGATAGTGAAATCCTTACTTTTTTATTTCGTTCCACAAAAAAATAACGGACAAATTGTCCGCTGTTACAACTTACGCATCCGATCTTCAATCCACTTTACGGCGTGTTTGAAATCTGGGCGTGTATTATGGTCTGCAATCATACGAGTCCATTCATAGAGGTCATCAGATTCTGCTATAAGATCGTAACCGTTGAAGTCGAGAAATAAAACCATGGCTGTGTAGGACGTTCTCTTATTCGCATCGAAGAAACAATGTCCACTTGCCAGATGATAATGATAGACGGCAGCTTTTTCACCGAGTGTCGGGTAAAATTCTATACCACCATATCCAGACATAGGAAGAGCCAGTTTCGCTTCTAGCTTCCCTGGCTCCCTGCCTGGAAGTCCGCCGTCCCGCTCAAGGTTTTCCTTGTGCAGGTCTTCGACGTCCTCCAAGTCTAAATATACAATTTTTTCTTCGCTCAATTTTTGCTCAATTTCGTGAGCGCATCTCCATTACGCTCGACAATTCGGTTATAAACAAGTTTGCGGCGAGCGGCACGCTCTTCACGAGTCATGTCTTTGACTTTTTTCTCTGCGAGTTTCATATTGGATCAGCCCCTTTAATGGATACGGTCGATGCGCCCGTATAGTTATAGTTACCCCATCTTACTACAAAACATTCATTCCATCAACTGCCGGTTATGAAAACGCGGGTTACTGGACGACGGCCAGAATGTCAGCCTCTCGAACGATGAGATAGGACTTCTCGTCATGCGTCACTTCCGTGCCAGCATACTTCGAGAAGATCACGAGATCTCCTTGCGCCACATCAAGTGGGATGTGTTCTCCTGCGTTGTTGAGACGGCCCTTGCCGACAGAGACGACCGTCCCGACCGATTCCTTTTGTACAGCAGAGTCGAGCAAGACGACGCCGCCAGACGTTGTATCATTCTTTTCTTTTACTTCAATGACCACGCGGTCTCCTTGAGGTTGTAACATAACAATTCCTCCTAATGTTTATTATGATGGTCGAGCATGTTCGATCGGCTCAGACATATGATGAAGTTGATCTTCATGATCGAATAGGTAGCGCAAGCAATCATCAAGACTATCACAAGCATTATAGTCTTCAACATGATCTCCAGACAAAATGTAATAGACGTCTCGATTTCCATTGTCTACTCTTACCACTAGAGCAGTTGTATCAACACCATAGTCACGGGCTGATGGGTTGTAGCTCACATAGTATCCTTCGCCTTTTTTTGGAATAGAATTGGGCACGAAGATAGGCACTCCATTAAAATACTTGACCGGCATAAATATTCACACCTTTCCGCATGAGATAAGAGGCAATAGAGATTGCCTCTCTAGATGTTATAAATCGTCGAATCCATTTGAATCTGTGACCTTCGCATATGAACGGCTCTTCTGCTCGAAGAAGTCGCTCTTCGTGGCGTTCATGGACTCATCTGAATAGGCACGGATCCACGGCATGACATCCTCGTCAAATCCAGGATAGAGATCATCCATACCAAGCATGCGAACACGCTTGTTGGCCAAGTACTTGATGTAGTCCTTCAACTCGAAAAGGTCGATGCCATTGATACCTTCAAGTACATGCTCGCACCATTCCGTCTCGAGTCGAACGGCCTCGCGCATCGTCTCTTCCACCCAGAGAGTGAACTGGCCGTCAAGATCGATCGACGGGTTCTCCTCGATGAGGGACCGAAGCAATTGGCTGATGAAGTAAGCGTGCTGCATCTCATCACGATGGATATACTGAATCATCGTAGACGTGCCGACCATCTTCTGATTACGGGCCAAGTTGTAGAAGAACGCGAAGCCGGAATAGAAGTTGATGCCCTCAAGAATGATTGATGCGACCAACGCCTGAGCGAGTGTCTCAGGGCTAGGGGAGTCCTTGAAGTTCTGATAGATGTCCATGATAAGTTGATTTCGCTTCATGACCATCGGATCGTCTTTGGCCATATCAAAGATACGGTTCTGCTCCTCGAGAGGGACGATTGAAGACAGGACATACGAATAAGACTGGTTATGGACGACCTCTTGTTGGCTGATGACCGACATGATCGCATGGACCGACGTGTCGCTCGAATGGAGTGCCGTATCCAAGGTGAACCGGGTCTGGACAGAGTCGAGGATTGAAAGCAGTCCGATGATCCGTTTGTATGCCTCTTGCTCGTCCTTCTCGAGGGCTCCCCATTGTTGGATGTCCTTCGACATGGAAATCTCATCCGGGATCCAGAAGTTCGAGAGGAGCTGCTTATAAATGGTATAGAAATGTGGATACGTCGTGTCGTTCCAGTTGAGGATTCCTGACGTCTTCCCGAAGAAGAGTTTCTCCGAGCGATTGTTCTTGTCTGCTGTTAAATACTTGATATGGTTCATTACAATGGTTCCCTTCATGTGTGCATTGTCGTCATTGGAGGTTCTCCCATGACCCAGATATGAATGTCTTGATGGTGTCTCCTTGCTTTACAAGAAACTTCTTGACTGCTTGCATTTCACCAGTGAGGATGACGTTCCTAAACTCAACAGCGTCTCGATCATATGCTGTCGCATTCAAATCAAGTCGAAAATGTTTGAACGCGGGCAATCCGGCGGGCAAATTATAGACATAATTACCTTCAAAAGAAGAGAAGTATGCACCTGTGTAGAGAAGAGTGAAATTGATGCCGTCATTCGAGCCATATAACTGGGGAGTCATTGTCCGAGCATAAGACCCGCCACCGTTGATCTGCATCTTTGACACGACGTGAGGTTTCTTCGGGTTGAAAAATAAGGAGGCTGGCATTTGAGATAACTTATAGACCGTCGTCGTGTTCTTGTCACAGAGTAAAGGAACGTTTGTATCTGTAGTCTCAAATCCATTCACGCCGATAGTATTAAAGTCAAACACTAGTTATACCTCACCATTCAATTAATCTGACATTTATTCAAATTCGATCCCTAAACCGCTGGAACTAGGTCCAGCAAGTTCGAAGGCCCGAATACGGATGTCGTTATTCACTTTGAGACGAAGTTCGTCATCATAAGCTGTCATATAGTAAGCGAGCTTCTCTCTCAAATTGAGGGGCGGGTTGACGATCATCTCGCTCTCAGCAAGTTGAGGGGATTCAATATAGACGGAGAGCGTCTGGTCTCCCTTATCAATCGCCTGACGGACATGGCGCATGAATAAATCTTTATTAGACTCCTTCGGGTCGACCATCTTCATCTCTGTCGAGTCGGGACGTGCCTTCCGGAGCTCATGCAAGATGAGGTGATAACCGGAATGGAGGCGAAGCGAGGCGAGCGCCTCATTCGTCTTGTCTGTCGCCTCGACGCTACGAAGTGGCGCATTCTGTGTGATCGTCTCTAGATGCGAGATGACATCCGCGAGCGAGAGTTGTTGGCGTTTAGAGAAGAGAGGCGGATGAATGACGTGAATCTCTGACTGGTTGATTTTGCCGTCTAGTTTGCTCATGCTTCACCTTTTGAAAGGAGAACGATTGCGGCCTTGTACTCCTCAATGCGTTGATCAAATTCCTCAACTTTACCCTCATCGTGTGCAAGCTCTTCTTTTGTGCGTGCGATGCGATCTAAGCGACGTTCTTTGGATTCTTTGAGTGATTGAATTTGTTCTTGAATGGCTTCAATAGCGTACTTCATAAAAATTCCTCCTAAAAAGAGGGAGGGGTGACCCTCCCATGATTTATTGTTTTGTGATGCGTACGTCTTTTGCGCCGCTCTTTAGTGATTCACGCGCCTGATTGAGCGCGTTCGCCTCGTCACGGAATGCATTGACTTGTTTCCCGTCTGCAGAGACCCGGTGAAGGGGTTTCTGTTCGACTGGTTTGGCTGCCGGTTTAGCCGGTTTAGGTGATGGAGGCTTAGGTGCCACCGGTTTCGGTGCAGGTTTTGGCGTCTCTTTCTTCGGATGTGGCGTGTATTCCATATAGTTCTTCGCAGAACCGATGGAGGCCCAGCCTACGCTTGAGAGCTTGTACCACATGCCGTCGATTTCATAGACGTTGTACTCGTTGCCAGCGTGCAACTCCCGGATCACCTTCCCAGAAAGGTCAGGTTTGTCACGGAGGTTCAACTTGTCAGCCAAAATCTTGACACGTCCGATGCCTTTGACCTCTGCAGGAGCAGAAGGTTTTGCTGAAGGTGCGACAGGTATTCCAGTTGCGGCCTTCAAGCCGGCATACTTGGCAATCCCATCTGCGATCGCCTTGCCTTGTGCATCCAATTTCTTAGCGTCACGCAATGCCTTGATGTCAATAGACCCGTCCATGAAGCCGCCCTCGACGAGAATTGCCGGGCAGTTCGGCTCACGTACCATGTGAAGATTGCCTCGCTTGATGCCACGGTCGCGGAGGCCCATCGCTTTCACGACACCAGGGTGCACGGCCTCTGCGAGTTTCTTCGATGCGTTGATGCGTGACGTCTCCACATTTCGGCCGCCTAAATTTACCTGGTAGTTAAGACGCGTCTGATCGATATAGAACGTCTCGACACCCGTAGCGGTCGTATACTTACCAGTAGATCCTGCTGCATTATGGTGTGAAGACACAAGGATTGCTCGTGTTCCGCCATCAGCGAGATGTTTTCGAATGAGGGCATTCGCTCGATTTGTGCGGTTAATGAGGAGTGGGTCTGTTTTTCCTGTAGAATCATCCAAGCGGACGATACGATAGCCCTTGTACTTCTTTAACCCGTTTACGATACCGAGCACGACCTTGTTGTTGAACGTCCATTCTTTCTCGCCATCAGGTGTCTGCTTGCCTGATGTCCCGAGACCGTGACCGCCATCAACAAGTACCAATAATTCTTCTGACATGCTTCTCCATCCCCTTACAAAATAGGTTGATGGTGTCGGGCAATGTCATGGACCGTCTCGGCCCAGGCACGGACTTCCTCCTTCTTGTTTCGCGGGGATTGCTCGATCTTCAGGCTTGGCCCGATGACCGTTAGGCCGTGACGAACGGTGTGATGCTCCATCTCGTCGACGGCCCGACAATACAAGGGGAACATCTTGTCTCCGGTACCGAAACAGGCGACGTCGGAAGGGGAGATCCCTTCTTCCTTGTAGAGACGGCGCAATGTCTTGCGCATCTCGGCCGGTAATTTCCCGTCACCCCATGTATATGCCCCTAAGAAAAGAAGGCTGTCCTCGTAAGGTAGGTTCTTCGGGGCTTCTGAGACATGATGCATATGAACACGGCAACGGTCAGAGAGCGCCTCCTTGATGAGCGCTGCCACCTCTTCCGTGTTCCCACCAAGGGAGCAATAGAGTACGATAGCGTCATTCATCTGAATCATCCTTTCGATATGGGCGGGCGACGCATAGAGAGCGGTGCAGAGAGCCGCGTCCTCAAGCGATTGACTTCCTGCTTAAGGCGCGTGTTCTCCTGGCGAGAGGAACGAAGGAAGGCGTGCTCCTTCTCAAAGATGCCGCAGACGCCGGAGAGTGCCAAGCGCATCTCTTCCGGTGTCATAGCATCCATCTCCTCGTCTGTGTAGCGCCACTTTAAATCGACGCCGCATTCTTTGAACACCGTGGGTACGACGTCATCCTTGAAGTGCTCACGCACGTCCCTGACGCCGCTCTTACGCAACGCATCGATGACATCCTCTCGTGAGAGGTTATGCGACTTGGCGAGCGTGGTCACAGAGATGTTCAAGAGATATTCATTGAATAGGATACGGCGAACCTTACGTGTGACTGGTTTGTTCAAGATGCGGTCATCCCTTTCTTAAGATGCACACGACTCGCACTCTTCGATCTCGACGGCGGTCGAGCGCGTGTAGTAAATCGTCTTCATGCCGGCCTTCCAGGCCTCCATATGGAGTTCGAGGAGGCGGCTCGCCTGCACGTCGTTCTTCACATATAGGTTAAAGCTGATTGCCTGGTCGATGTGGCGCTGGCGCTTGCCGTTCTGACGGATGCTCCAGAGCTGATCGATGTCGAATCCTGACTTGTAGAGCCACTTCGTCGTGAAGTTCAAATCAGGAACGGCGACCGGGATCTTGTAGTTCTTCTTCTCTTCCGAGTAGAAAGTCTTGTAAACAGGATCGATAGAGGCCGTCGAACCGGCGATGATGGCAGTCGATGAATTCGGTGCGACCGCCATCATGTAGGCATTGCGAACCCCAAAGGTCGCAACAGCCTTCTTGAGTAGACCCCAACGTTGACCCTCATAGCCACGGCGTTTGAAATATTCACCCGTGTGCCATTCTGAGCCGCGGAAGACCGGATAGGCTTCCTTCTCGCGTGCAAGGTTCATCGAGGCTTGAATCGTATGGTAGGCGATATCTTCATAGAGCGTATCAGCAAACTCGACGGCCTCATCAGACTCCCAACGAATGCCTTGTGTGGCTAAGAGATGGTGCCACCCGAATGTGCCAAGACCGACGGCGCGATATTTTTGGTTCGTGATGCCGGCCTGTGGGACCTCGATCGTGTTGAGATCAATCACGTTGTCGAGCATCCGGACCTGGATGTCGATGACGCGAGGAATCACACCTGCATTGTAAGCAGCAGCGAGCGAGATAGAAGAGAGGTTGCAGACCACGAAGTCGCCAGGAGTTTTCGTGATAATGATCTTCCCATCTTTCGTAATCTCTTCCTCGACTGTCGTGGCCGACATGTTCTGGGCAATCTCTGAGCAGAGGTTCGAAGCATAGATCATGCCCTCATGCTTGTTCGGGTTTGCACGGTTGACTGTATCACGGAAGAAGACGTATGGCGTACCTGTCTCCAGTTGACTCTTGAGCATACGCTTGACGATGTCTACTGCAGGGAATGTCTTGCGAGCAAGGAGCGGGTGAGCAACACAAGCCTCATAGTGGGCTGTGAAGGCACGGTCGTCCTCCTCGTCGTAAAGGTCCTCGAGGGCTTGGCCCGTCAATTTTTTGACCTCGTGTGGGTCGAAGAGATGCCATTCGCCTCGTGCCTCGACCGTCTGCATAAACAAGTCAGGGATGCAGAGCCCTGTGAAGAGATCATGGGTGCGGAGTCGCTCGTCTCCGTTGTTCAGCTTCGCATCGAGAAACTCGAGCACGTCGCTATGCCAGATATCGAGATAGACGGCAATCGAACCCTGGCGCATGCCTAATTGATCGACCGATACGGCCGTATTGTTGAGCTGCTTCATCCATGGCAATGTTCCAGAGGCGACGCCCTTGAATCCTTTGATATCGCTGCCGCGTGAACGGATTTTACCGAGATAAACGCCGATGCCGCCGCCGCCTTTCGAGAGCGTGGCTACGTCCGTGTTCGAGTCATAGATGCCTCGAAGTGAATCGTCGACCGTGTCAATGAAGCACGAAGAGAGTTGACCGTGTGTCTTACCTGCGTTCGAGAGGGTAGGCGTGGCCACCGTCATGTACAGGTTCGACATCGCCCAGTAGGCTTCTTTGACGAGGTCCATGCGTTTCTCCTTCGGCTCGTTCACCATGAGAGTGAGGGCGATCGTCAGGAAGCGATGTTGCGGGAGCTCATAAAGTTCCTTGTCATGTCCTCGCGTCAGGTAACGGTCAGAGAGAGTCCGCAAGCCGATATACGTGAAGAGGTCGTCTCGAGCAGGCTCGACGAACGTACCGGCACGCTCGAGCTCCATGTCACTATAGGAATCAAAGATCGCAGCCTTGAACAATCCTTTAGATACAAGATTGCGTGCAAGTTGTCGGTATGAGGGATGGAACTCTGTAGACTTCATACCCAATGTGTTGACCGATACCTTGAGGTAGAGCCAATATTTGAGGAAGTAAGATGCGATTTTATCCCATCCTGTCTCCTCAGCACTCATCTGATCGAGAGCGATACGAGCCATTTTTTCAAGCCCGTCCTCGGTCATCGTATAGTTGGCGCCACGGAGGGTATGATTTCCTTCAAAGTGGCGAAGGAATCGCTCGACGCTCTTAAGCGGTTGTTCACCCTTCTTGATGTATTTGTCGAACAGTTCATCGAGTTTTCTCTTCTCGACGAAGATGAGGGAAGGACCCTCGATTGCAACTCCTGTCATTTTGATCTCCTCCTGGATTTAAAATGGCGACATGACAAAATTAAGCCCGTTCTGAAACGGGTTCGAGATCGCGCGCCCACACGTCCCCGATGAGTCGAGGAACATGGAATCGACCGTCCCATTTATCAGGCACATCCAGTGTCGCGCGTAGCCGTTTGACACTGGGCTCGTGCGGCTCAAGGATGAAAACAGAGAGCCCGAGCCAAGAGATGTAGCCAGTGAAGTCAGGGACGTGGACCCCGTCGATGAAGAGCATCTGACATACCGGACGGCGAAGATAATACGAGATATGACAACATATCGTCAGGTCGAGCGCTTCGTCATACCAGATGTAGGCCTCCATCTCGGGGCACCTCCCTTCGTTTTTTTCGTCTGTGCCTATTCATCATAACAAATCAGGGGCGTATGTGCATGGGTTTTGTTGCAAGGTGAGCGAGGTTCGTTTATAATAAAAATATGAATCGCCATAGAAAAGGGATGCCCTAGTTACAGGGGCATCCCTTTTTGCTATTTAGCGGAAATTTCAGTGTAAAGGTAGCCACCAAACGGTGATGCCACGAGCTGCCCGTCTTCAAGCGAGAACTCGATACGAACCTCTTTCGACTTGACGCGCTTACGGGTCGCTGGGTCGATGCCCATATGAGCAAGCACATCCGTCCATGAGGGGCCAAAGGCATTGAGCAACGCGGTAGTGGAGGACGGGGCCTCTGAGAGAGGCGAACGCGACTCGATGACGTTCTTACGCCATGCCTTATAGGCAGTGGAAGAATAAATAGCGCTCTGTTCTAAGAATGAGGCGAGCGAGTTCTCACAGCGTTCGACCTCAGGCTCACGAGAACGGTCCACGCCGCCAAGACCGGCCTGTTCTAAGACATCTGCCCATCGGACACCACGAGTGTCCAAGGACGGTGCAGGATGTGTCTCACCGTATTCTTCGAGACGGATCTTGCGCCAATGATTATAGTCACGGATACGCTTCGAGCCGGTCATTTCGTAAAATCGTTTGACTGCTTCGCAGAGGGAAGTGACTCTGCTTTGTTTGCTGGTGCGTGACGACTCATCCGAAAGTCGATCAAACAAAGTTCCGACGCCAGGTTGTGTGCTCTCGAGCGAGTGATAAGAGGGCAACAGCGGGTCATCGGCTTGCGCGCGCCAGATATCATAAGACTTGCGTGACACCCGTCCCCCCTCTGGAACATCAGAGAGGTAACTGGTAAGGGCCACGCGGGCGATGGGGGACAGGTCAGCATTGTCTAATAATTGAATCATGGTCTCATCCTTCCGGTGTGGGCGAGGGGTTCCTTCCCCTCGTTCAGTTTTCGTTACCGCTAGTGTAGCAGAAAACGAAAGCCAGTGAAAACTACTTTGATGTTTAAGTTGTGACAAGTGTCATATGATAGGCACGAATCTTGTTCAGCAGGCTGCCCCGCTTGCATTCGCCGGTCCAGGCATACGGGTACGTGTTGGGGCGATCCCCGAACTTAGAATCCAAGAAGTCATTGAATGCATTCAAATCTGATCGGTTCCAGAAAAAAATCTTTGTCGACTCCGGATGGTCCTCGAAAGGGCGGCCATACATGTCTTCCTCGTAGGCATCACTGCAGGTGTCGATCGTGCCTCCTACAATCTGAAAGGACTCGTGTGGGTGAGTCAGGCTCACCCACGTCTGTCCGACATGAAACTCTTTTTTACGCATGGCTCACACCGTGAATTCCAATTGCCCCGCAGAGAGGACGAATTCGAGCACGATCGGTAGGTCCACAGTGTGTTCCTGCGGGTCGATCACAGGGTCATCATGATAGAGTGAAGCGCGGACATAATCTTCGCCATCCTTGGTGATGACCTCAAGACCCTGACAACGATACTCTTCCGTGAGGCGTAGGTGTCTGCGGCCGATCGTTGTAGCCTCGGCCATGTTATAGCTGACACTCTTCTTCACAACAGTCATCTCTTCTTTGATCATTGTTTCCATAGTAAAAATCCCTCCGATTGGTTTTTGTGGTGGTGGCGGCGGTGACCGCTTCGTAGTCGGCTTGCTTTTAACAAATAAGCTGCCTGTCATGAGACAATCGAACCTTTCTTGATGAAGACAGAAACGATATCTTCAACAACCTCCCCGTCGATCTCCATCCATGTCATCAATTCGTCCGTATTCGGATAATCTGGGTTGCCATGGTCCTCTACCAGTCGAACAATATATTTTACTTCTTTGCCATCGATCACCTTTGAAGTGGTAGCAATATCAAGTAGGGTGCTTTTCTTGTCAAATTGAGAGTTGAGAAGGTAGTTCGGGCTCGCGAGATTCGTATAATACATGGCGAGTCTGTTCGCATCTGAGATAGGGATAAGGGTTGTGAGAAACTCATAGAACTTATCATAGATCTCCTCTTTGGTTAAACCGGCAACATATTCACCGAAAGACAAGTACTCTGCTACGAGAGACTTGTATCCGGCCTGTCTCAAGAAACTTGGGTTTTTGAGCAGTTTGCCGATGAACATGTCGACCTCCTGGACCGGCGGATCATCTATCTGCAGACCGAACACGAGCCCGAAGAAAAGGTAATGTGTGGACGTCAGCGCTGACTCTAAGATAGGATCAGACAAAGAAGGAAGATCGCGTTCCTCTCGCATCGAGCTGCACATATGTGGCGTTAAAGCGAAATGCTCATCATAGCCTTCGCAGATGAAGAGTTCATTCTGTTCGTCGTAGGAATGGATCTTGAACCATTCTCCGGCATATACGGAAGGATTCTTTTTCGGGTAGTCAAGAGACGAAAGATACGACATCCCGACGTGTTTTAGATTCGAGTCTTCAATCGATTGAACATTCATGAGGTTGCCTCCTTGGCGTTTTGTAGGAATTCGAACCGGCCATCAAAGAACTCGCTGCATGGTCGGTTATGACGGACATGATTGTGCGGCCGGACCACAAAGAAGTCGGCGTGCTCTGATACGACAGAGACGGGGACATAGTTCACGGCGAGCTCGGCCTTATTCTGGTGGTTCAGGATCGAGGTGTGGCTTATTTGATAGATGTATCTATTTTTTTTGTGGACAAAATACTTACCTGCAATCGAGTCGTCGTGGCTCTTGAGAAGGTCTTCAATCGCATGGTGTGAGAGACGAGTCGTCAGCAGGAAGTCTTCTGGTGTTGCTGTAAAGTAATCATCGATCGGGATCATACAGTCTCACCTAGCCGATCTGCCCACGAAGAGTCATCCATCAAAAGGTCATAGGCATGGTCTTGATCACGCACGATATCACCCAATACAGAGATAAGCTCTCTCAGGAGCGATTCTGGGTCACGAACCTGCTCAAAGATATACTCGGTCACACCAAGCGAACCGGTAGCCTTGTTCTTCAGGACGCATAGCTCACGGTCATGTCGCACAATATCAGAGGGATTTGATGCGTAGGAGAAAGCACCCTCGATATTCTGTGTGATTGTGACGGCAGTGGTGGCATCGACAGAGAAGATGAAGTGCTCATTGAATGCGGCCAACTTGCGTGAATGTTCTTCAATTTCACGGTCCAAATAACGGACGACGTCATAGCTCTGCAGTGGCCAACTGCCGGTCTCTAGCGCGACGTCCGCTTGTCGTAGTTCGAGGTCGTTGCCCTCCTCGTCATAGTGCAATACAGCCTCAATATTCTCGACAAAACCTTTCTTTTTGACGATTACGCGTTCCCTGCTGCTCATAATAAAATCCTCCTTGTTTTCTCTTAGTATTTTTTCGTGATACGAAGCGTATCTTCGCCCTGACGGTAACATTCCACCTCGATCGGTGAGACGATGATCTTCTTGAACGTGTCTTCTAATGGAGTGCTGCTTACTGTGACGGTCGCCCCTGAGATCCACTCCCGATACTGTTCTTCATTTGCAAAATAGACCAGCATAGTCTCACGACCAATCCATTTCGCTGTCTAACACGTCGCCGCTCTCGAGCGAGAGGATGTAGCGATAAGAGGCGACGTCCGTCTTATGAATATAGAGAGCGGCGTCCTCGTCACAGTGGACAACCTCACCGATCCACTCGGTGGATAAAGTGGTCTCTCCGGGGAAATCGATCTCGTGTTGGCGTTCGATCGAGCGCTCAGGTTTCGTTTTTGTAATCATGATAATTCCTCCTTAAGTTTAATGAGAACGTGTTACAGGCTGTGCGGTTTGAAGCATCTCTTCTGTCAGTGGAGCCAAAACTTCACTCTCCCAGGCTCGATCATCAATCAGCATAAGAAGCGGGAAGTTGCTCGTAAGTGGCTTGAGCTTCTCAAGGAAGTCAATAAAGTGGAAAGCCTGGTCATGCCTTGCAGAAATAAAAGTCCTGTTCGGCCTACCGGCTCTGAAGTTTTCCCCATATATCTCACTGTCTCCAGCAAAGAATAGAGCGACCTCATCGTATGAGGAGAAACTCGCTAGGTTACGAGGAGTCATCTTTTCGTCAATGGGAAGCTGTGTACCGCGATATAGTTCACCTGTATACGGGAAATGTGCGACAAACGCTTGATGCAATGCTTCCATTGAGAGAAGAAGATCTTCTTCATCGTAGTACAAGCCATTCAACCATTTATAAATGACCTCTTCCCAATAGGAGATGCTCCAATTGTCATTAGGAAAAGGATCTCCCTTTAGAAAATGTTCTACAAAAATATCAAGAGAAGTCTGAAAGTCGGTTTTTGTTTTCATATAGACATGTCCTTCGAAGGATTCAAGCGACCGACTATTTCATTTGAAAGACTCAACTCAATACCACTCGATGACATGGGCACACCATGGTGCCAGATGTACTTATTGGTGAAGGGGGTACCTTTATCGTACAGCTCTCGAATTGATGAACCTGACACCTCGACATGGCCCTCGAGCTGATACATACGTTTAGAGATTGCCTCCTCGATTGCCTTTTGTGGGTTACGACCAAATTCGACAGGATCGATTTGAAAAGAGATGTCGATTGAAGCATTTAATGTTTCGATTGGTTCAAAATCATTAACGAATTCCATGATACTTCCTCCTTCGGGGACTATTTCTATAAGTGGTCTTTAAAATGACGGATATAATCTTCGTCTAGCTTGCGCTGTTCCATATTAACGAAGGGCTCTGCTATGATGCGAGGGGATAGCGATATGAGACAAAAAGAATCAATATCTCGATTGATTGAACAGCCCTCATCATACTCGCCTTCCTCTCCCGAGCGGCCGGCATAGTAAGCAGGGCATGAAGCGCAACGTGAGAGTCCAATTTCCTCGATCTTATTCAAGAGCATTTTCATGAGTAGATTCCTCCCTTATATTCAAACAGCATACTGACAGGTCTTGTAGTGCGAACGGATATGGTAGCCTTTATTCGAGTAAACAACCTCGCAACGTTGAAGGCTGGCATAGAGGCCAGCAATCTCCTTGAGTGGATGGCCGTGCATCTTGATGTGTTCCTCGAATACACGGTCGACATCCTTTTGGACGGTGTGAATACCATAGAGAGGATGCTCGCCGCGTGCTTCAGAGAGCACTATCGACGCATCGCAGATCGCTTTCAGCTTCTTGGCGAGGTCGCATACGTTTCGTGTTAAAAGGTCCATGATGCCCCTCCTTTAAAATAGGTTGATTTTTGGTTCGTATGTTTGCGCGAAATGATAATTTCACGCAATGTTCGTAACGAGCAAAGAACGGATTCGCTCTGAGGTGCGATGAATTAACTCTCAATGCATGGTTATACGGGTTTATCCAAGATAAAACGGTTTACATAATTAAGTTATGGTCAACTGATAAAATATAATATTTATGAATATGAGTAGTACGTATGATTAATTATTCCATTTGATAAATTCACCGTCTGATGATTTTGTTAATATAAACATTTCACCAGACGATAAATTCACTCGTTGAAGCACAGGGCGTCAAAACGATTACACCGAAAAGAGGAAGCGTTGACGAAAAGGTAGAGCAAGGGTTAGGAACTCTTGCCTTCCATGAGCATGAAGGTGCTATCGGTAAAATTTCGCACATGAGAACCCCAAAAGGGAATGGTGAACGTGCTAAACGCGTGTTTAATAAGCGCGTCGTGCTTTTTCTTCAAAACGGGGTCTTTCAAAACCGATTCCTCGCTCACGTTAAGTTCGCGGGCGATGGTGTTCACAATATGTGGAGAAAAATCCGCTACCGTGAGGCTAAAGATTACCGTATCGGCCTGGATCTCACTGATCAAGTTATTGTCCATAGGGCAGGGCTCCTTCTTAAAATAATGGATTGATTATAGACGAATGAATGAACAGACGTTCGGATCATCGATTAAGTGGACCAATGCATCCGATAAGTCCTCTGGATGCACATTGTAGAGATTGCGAACGAGATGATTGTAAACCTCGTCCTCGAAGGTTAGCAGGGTCACCTGATATGAATATTCTGCTTGGAGCTTCGGGCCGAGCATCCATACCTGCGGGCCATCCGTGTCAGGGATCAGGGTACGGCGACGGATAGTGTTCTTCTGATCGTAGAGGAGGCGACGATGGCCGGTCACAACCTCTGAGAGCTTATATTTTTCCTCGAAACTTCGATACATATCGCGATTGAGCTCGATCGAGGCGATGCGGTCTCGTTCGTCGTCGATGCGGAAACGATCTTCTTGATTCATTTAAGGGCCTCCTCCTCAGAATCATCGAAATTGATACTCTTTTGGATGTTCATGAGCCGCTCCGTGATGCGGAGAATGATGTTTGATATTTCTTCAGCGGTCTCTTCCCCGAGCTCAGCTACAAAATACATATACATGACAAGGAAGCCTTCAGCAGACAGGTTATTGGACTTCACGATCGGATTATTGATATCCGTGAAGTCGACTGAAAGTTCCATCGAGACATCATTCTTTCGCAGATGTTCTAAATCCACGTTCTCTCGGTAATTCCCCATCTTCTCGATAGCATCTAGGAACGCTTCTCCCTTGTCCTCCGAGAGATAGAGGGCGGCAGCTACGAAGAATTCGGTCACGACCTCAGGGCCAGTGAACTTGAGGTCGGCACCGAGCTTGTTTTCATCAGGCCCTCGGTCTTTTAATTCAAGTTCAAATTCTAGTTCGGAGGGGACGACTCCACCCATCTCGACGATAGAGCTAAGAATCCATGGCATCAATGCCTCGCGTTTTATCGTCTTCATGTGCTCTTACCTTCTTTCTTTGAGGCAAATTTTTTAGGTGCTTCTGCCTTGAAGAGGTCGATATCATAGTCGAGCTCTTTGAGATAAGAGGCAACCTCAGGAAGTACATTGTTCTCATCTAAGTTTTCGAGACAGAGCTCGAAGCCATCCTCGCGGTCAGAGATATAGATATATTGTGTATCGCCATATACATCCGCAGAATCGTATTGGAATTCATCGCCGTCTTCATCGTAAGAGAGACGTTGAGCGGACAAAGAATGGGCCTCGATTCGAAAATGTTTAAAGAGGACTTCCAAAGGATTGATGAACGAGATGTTGGCAATGATATTCTCAGAATCGTCTTGCCCGTCCTGTTCTGTATATGTCACGGAGCGGACACCTTTATCCGAATCACGCTCCAAGCGGATAATCTCCTCGAAGTCGCCGCGCGTAAGCTCCCGCATGATTGAAACGCGGGGATAATCGACATCACCGCCAACCTCGAGGATCAATTTCTCATCAGGAAGGACACGTTGACTCGGGATAGGGATTGAGTATTCTTTCTGGTCCGTTGAGACCACCATTTGCACGCTCATGCCGCTCTGCTCAAGCCAGCCTAACTCATTCTCTACCCATTCGGTTTCTCGGACAGCCTTGCCACCGGGATTGTTTTCCTTGAGCTTCTCATCATCAACGTTCAATAAGATCATAAATTGTGCCATGTTAGCTTCCTCCTCAAATTAAATATTGCTTTCGATGATATTTTTATTGTTGACATTACAGGTCAAGCCTCGTTCTGGATGTCGCTTCAGGCTTACAAGATCCTTGTCGTCGTGGATGCCTGCTCTGATGAGCGTGGCCTCATAATTACCGACTTCGATGAACAAGTTCTCCTCAACCAGGCTCTGGTGTGGGAGGGGAAGTATATACTTACCGATGTCGAGTCGGGTAATGGTCTTAGAGACCGCACCCTTCTCCGAAAGTTTTCCTAAATGGGAAAGGAAAGAGGACTCCGGGAGCGTCTCCTTCACGTCGAACAGGACCATATATTGGGGCATGTGTTTGTCCTCCTTGTTTATTTGTATCCATCTTTTTATGCTGCAAGGTATATAACCTGTTTGCATTATCCATTTTTGAACGGCTCATCGCTCGTGGCATGTCAGCATGGCCAATGGATGTCGTTATCATTCGCGAGGCGATAAGGGAAGTCGTCTGAGCGCAATTTCTCAATCGCGTCTGAAGGGTCGACGTCATGTAGAGCATTAACCAATTCGATCATGAACTCATCCGTGTCCTTGACACTCGAGAACGATACCTTTTCGTCTTCAATAAAGACATAACAATGGGCTCGTGAAGAGGGCTCGAAGTCGTCTGAGGCCCCTAGTTCTGTCTGTCCATTAGCGTTGAGGGCCAATGCGGCTGTACCGTAAATTTCAACAGATACGCTGTAGTTCTCGTCGAACGCCATGATCTGCTCCTCGGTTGGTAAGATTTTCTCTGTCATATAAACCGCTCCTTTGCTGTTCAAGTGATGGTTAATCTAAATGATCGAATTGACGCTCAATCTCGGTCTGGACATCCTCGACCGAACATAAGGCCATGCTGGAGACCGCGCCTGTGATCTTTTCCAGCTGACTACCATCTACCTTCAATCCTTCCTTATTTGCATGGTTCTCGACCATCTGACGCACGGCGACTTCATCGATGAGCTCTTCTTTCGTCGAGAGTTTTGCATACGGGTTGAGTTTTTGATAGAGGCACTCTTCGTCATGGAACAGGCCTCTCTCGTTGATGTTGCCTTCAAAGACGTTGTATTCGGTGTTCCGATAGGTGCCCAATAACTCAAGGGCAGTGGTAGCTGTGTCAATTTCTTGTTCAGTCAATTTCATAGGTGTGGCCTCCTTTATTTCAATTGTGAAACAGGGTCAGATATCAATGTCGCGTAATAAGATTTGGTTTACTGCATCGTGAAAGACGCCCATATCTTCTGCGCTCGGATTCTCGCCAAGTGTGTCGAGTGCCTTTTTGATTTCATTTAGTCGAGATATGCCATCTTCGGCAAACTCCAAGATGTTATCGATATCCAGTGCTGCCGTGACATTTTCGAGTGGGTCGTAAGTGAACACGAGGATATGCTTCGTGGCAAGCCGCTCACGCAGTGACATCAGGCTTCGAATTGAGGGCATCTTGTTGCTCCTTCTCTTTGATTTCATCCCCGATGAGGACAATCGATTCATAGAACTCTTCATCGCAATTACATTCGACGACATATGTTTCTCCGACCGGAGCACAGTCACATGCAGTGAGATGCTCGACGATATCGCAGTCATCCGAGAGGTCGAGCAGCTGGCGAGGAGAGAGCGTTCCTTCGACGACACGATGGCTCGTCTCGCTCGTAACACGGACAGGGATCCTGAGAGGCTCTGCGCTCATGAGCAGCAAGGCTTCAATGTCCATCGGCTCGTCCTTCCATTGGATAAATTGATATTTGCCATATGAGGTGTTCTTACAACGGGACAATTCTTCCAGAGTGAGAGGAGTCGCTGTTTCGATCCACGTATTATAGCCGCCTCGGTCTTTGCCGAAAGGATAGTAGTTGACCTCCTTGTCTCGGTGAGGCTTGATTTTATAGACTTCTACTGATCCGATCTCATGGCGGACGAGCCATTTGAATCCGAGCATCAGTAAGTATGAGAGTTCGATCCGTTCATTTTTAGTGAGGGTAATAGTCATGGGGACAGCTCCTTCAAATTAAAGTTTGCGGGTGGGTGGTGAATGAATTTCGAAGCCGTTACCTATAAAATGAGACAGCTTCGTATTGGCCGAGAATTCTTCAGTACCGTTCACGAAACGGAAATACCATTTGCTATCGGACTTATATCGAGTGACGATAAAGTCTTGTCCGAAGAAACGAGAATGGAAGCGACGGCCGACGAAGCCGGGAACGTCTTTCCAAAAGAACCGGTCTATGAAATGCTTGCAGATAAACTTGAGCAATGATGTGCCCTCCTTTGAGGCAATCAGATTGAATAGGTGACGGAGACGGCCTCTTGATCCGCAAAAGGATACAGGTGACGGATGAGCGGGTCGTCATCATAGGTCACGATTAAATGGGATGCCCCGGCAGTCGTGTTCAGCCCATTGAGGAGTTGCGCCAATCGTACATGATCGTCCTCAGCATATGAGTTCGTGTACAATTGGGTACCCTTCTGGACATATGGAGGATCGACGAACAGCGTCCCGTCTTGCCAGTAGGCCTCTTCGATAAGTGAAAGGGCATCCTCTTGCGTGACGGTGATACGGTCACGCATGGAATGAATCCATTGGATGCGACTGATGATCGAAGACTTGTCAAAGCGGGCGGTGAGCTTCTCCAATGTGCCATTCTTGCCTCCTAAGGGATTCGAGGTGAATAATCCCGAATAGGAGAGACGATTCGCCACGAGGGAGAAGAAGGCCGCCTCATGGCGTTCCTTCCCGGCATGCCCCTCTTTGTGCGATTCACGCGCCTGATAGAACAGGTCGTGATCGAATGATGTGTTCTCGATCAAGCGCACCAGGCGTGAAGGATCATCGACACTTTCTGCAAAGACACCGTAGACGCCGTAGTCTACATCGTTCAAATGGATTCTCGTGAACTCGTTCGCCTCGAGCATAGCCAGTTCGAACGATCCGCCCCCGGTGAAGGGTGACGTCAGGACATCGCGATAATATGGATGCAGATAACCCGAGATGCGGGGAATCATGCGACTCTTGCCTCCAGGGTAGCGGAACGGTGACAACTGACGTCGATATTTGTTCCGGATCTTCAATCCCTCTCCCTTGTTCTCGAGTAGCACATAGAACTGAGGGGCCGTCATGTCGAGGGCGTTGAAGGTATCGCACCATTCACACCAATAGCCGGAGCCATTGTAATTCAGGTCGGGTGCTTCCTGCGTCTCTGCACAGTTGCGACACTCAAGAATGGCGGCCACGTCTTTGACGAACCTTCCGGACAAGAGTTTGGAGAGTGGTGAGCGTATAGACGATGATCTGATAGATGCCGACCATGAGTAAATAGATAATTGCAATCGTCAAGAAGATAGCGAATCCTCCGGTGAAGGTAATCGAATAGTTTTGCAGCATATCGATAAATTGAGTCCAATACATATGGTTGCCGCCCTTCTGATTATTCTTTTGATTCTTTCACGAGCTCATCGATATTCTCTTTGAGATGCTCGGTTACCTTGATATAGCCATCAGTGTTGCTCTTTTCAGAGAAGCCGCGGAATCGAACGCGGGCAGGGTAGGCATGACGGATGTTGCCATCTCCATCAGCCTCTACGACAATGGACCAGCCGAACATATGGAGTGTCGTATTGATCATCCAAAGAAGGCCATTCTCACGAAACTCTTTCCAGGTTCTCTTTTTCACCATGTCATTTTCACCTTCAGGTTGTTCTTGCTCAGGCTTATCGTCGATGACATCACGCTGAAAAATCTCATGACTCCATGCGGTGATGACTTCTCCGTTCCCGAGGCGGATCTTGTAAGAGTTTTGTGGACCCTCTGAATCCTCAAGGATCTCAAATGGGAGTCCGTTGTATTCCTCATACTTCGCTTCTGTAGATGTAAAGTGGGGACGTTTCTGAAGATGGGTCACTGGTGCAAATCGACTTTCTGCATCACCCAAGACCTCGAGCGCTGTAACCGAAGAGCTGTAGTTTAACTTACCGGTATGAATGGCATCCAAGGCGTTACGATACATATCGGCTTTCTTGGCTTCCTGGACAAGGAACGTGATCGTATCGATGTCCTTAGAGGAGACGGTCAGCTCGCCCTCGTTCTCATCTAATGCATGTCGTGTATCAAGCAAGAGGCTTGTGGCCCGTTCAATATTTCTCTCATAATTGTTCGACATAAAAGCCCTCCTTATTTTGGTTGAAACCCTTTTTCTTCAACTTCTTTCAGCTTCGCAGTGACCGACTTCTCAAAGGCTTTGGAAAACTCCTCTTGAATTTTTTTCTGACGGTCTGGTCCGATGCCCTTAGTCTCTTCGCAGGCGACACGTAAAGATTCTGAATTGAATGATTGCATCATGACAAAAGCCTGAGTCATCGTCCGCTCGATCGCTTGCTGTAACTCTTCACCGGTATAGGTGCGGGCCATGGCGCGGTCGATTTTTTTCTGTTTGGTGCGTTCTTGTTGACGGCGTTGTTGCCGTGTGAGCAGTTTGTTCATGATTGTGGTCCTCCATGTCGTCAGTCAAGATCGATCACGATGATCTTCGGATCGTCTTTTCGTGCTTTGTTTTGATTGGTTTTGATGATTGGTTCTGCATTTTGATCTAATTGCGTACTGTTATCGGGCTCTCGTCTAGGGTCGGTTCCAGAGTTTGATGTCAGATAATCATGCGCGACTTGATATAGCCCCAACATGACATCGTCGAGACGGTCGTCAGGTATGCCACCGAGAAGATTGGCAAGATTGTTCGCTCCGTTATAAGAGGTCGTAAAGGACATCTCATAGACTTGGCTCCTTTGAAACATGACAGGATGTCGAGAGCCTCCAGCATAAATGGGTTCCGATTCACGTTGAGTCGAGATGTTATAGATGCTGCCACTCATCAAAGCGGTAATCATCTGGAGTCTTGCTGCGATCTCATAACGTTGTTCTACGGTATGTGAAACTCGCTGGGTGCGTATATTGTTCGTTCTGTTTGGCAATGTGGGCACATCCTTTAATCAAGATCGATTTCGATCTCATTCGACTTGCGTTTCGTCGGCTCGGGCTTATCAGGTGCAGGCCTATGGCTATCCTCGTGCGCATAATAATCAGCTTGGATGACGCCTCCGGCAGCTGCAATGTCAGTCAATGTATCGACAAAGGATTGCATCGCACGGAGCACCGCCTCGTGACGTTCTCTCGTTGGAATGAGTTCGACGATGGGCTCCAATCCTAAGGTGGATGTCATACCATCGTTCCGAGTATCGATGAAAATGCCGACACGTTGAGTCATCGCACTCCTTGGAGGTGCATTCAAATAAGACTGCTCTAACATCCTCGGGTCTGAGGTAAAATTGATTTCGGCCACGTCTGAGCGGACGAGACCTTCGATGATGCGAAGTTTGTTCATGAAGGGATCTCCCTGCATCCGGGAGACCGGCTGATCGAGGCCTCTAATCCTCATTTCATTGTCGAGTTGTTGAAGATGCTCACTGATAGTGTTCCAAGTATCTCGCGTGTCGGGCATACCGGCATAGCTTTGAAGGACCCTATCGATTTCAAATGAAGACAAGTTGAACGTATCTGGGTCGATGCGTAGGATGTTCCGCATATCATTCGGGTTCATCATTACAGGTCATCCTTTCTTGGCGAATAATGGGATGGTACCGTCGCCACGTTCAGCGAGACCGAGATAGGCGCGCAAGGCGTCTGTGAATTCTGGTGCCTCGGCGACACCCTTGATCAAGATGACACGCTCGTCGATGGCCTCTCCTTGGACGAGCAATTGCTGCTCATCCATCGAGAAGTCCATCTGTCGAATCGCCCGGCAGGCGATCATGGAGCGGGGGACGCCTGACTGGTCAATGAAGGACTCGCTGAGGACCAGTTCGACATCATCGGGTCGAATCGTGAGGAGCGTGGAAACTGGATAACGCTCCCCCTCAATCCGTGTATGGTACCTCATTGGGTTACTCCACGGAATGCATTGATAGTCTCGCGCGCGTTGTTCGCGGCGATTCGTGCATCGGTATGATAATCTGTGCCGAAGTCCGGCATCCATACATCCTCCAAGTCGAGGATCTTCTCCATGCGGAAGATGAATTCTTCATCCGTGCCAGGGTCGAGCGAGTCGATCACAGAGATGGCGTCATCGATGTCTTGATCCACACCCTCATCCGGAAGAAGGTTCGAGAACTGGGCGTCGAGCGCTGCGTGAGCCTCACCGATTGAAGGCGTCACTCCCTGGTTAGAGGCTTCTGGTTCTGCGATGCGCTCGCCTGAAGAAGGCTCGAACACAAGCGGTTCTTCCTCTAAAGCGACATCAGGTTCGTCGCCCCACTCGATGTTGATGGTCTCGTTAAGACGAATCGGAAGCACAAGCCCAAGGCCTTCTGTCCGGTCTTCGATCGACTCGAAAAAGATAGGGCGGTCCTTGTTCATCACATGGATGCCGATCGCGTCCTCAGAGAACGACTTGACCGCCGTCTGCAGGAAGTTCGTGTTGAACGAAGCAAGGAACTGCTCATCTGAAGAGTAACCCGATTCGAGCGAGAAACTCTCGACTGATGGGAACTGACCTTTGGTCAAGAGTTTCCCTTTCGTCCCTTTGAAAGCGAGGACCACATGATCTGATGCATCCGAAGTCGCCTGGATTCGCGACAAGAGCTCGAGAATCGTCTGCTTCGAGACCTGCACCCGCTTATATCCATCACCGATTGCAGTAAGGCGAGCGGTATCAGGGTAAGCGCCGTCGATGACGCGCGTGTAGATGGTGTACGACGTGCGGACAGCATCTACATCCCATTCATAAGCAGCAGCATTTGAACCGACACGGAACTTGATCGAGCAGTCCTCACGTTTCGAGAGCAGGCGGTGCACCTGGTTCGTGAACACGATTGGAAGCGACATCGAAAGACCTGCATCCAATGTAGAGATCTGAGAAGCATCTGCATCGAGCGGGAGAGAAGTCTCTCGGAGGATGCGCGAATCAGTCGCGATCAACTTGAGTGTGTCGAAGCTGAACATGTGATTTACACCCTGAAGCACCGGCCGCGATTCTTCTTTCATCGTGAAACCGGCCGTAGAATGATACGCACGCGTGATCTCTTCGGCATGGATTTCGGCCACCGTGCTCGTGAGCACGATCATCTGACGGAAGCTCGGATAATCCGATGCATTCAGTGCAGAGACTCGGTATTTAGAGCCGGCAGAGAGGACATCGATTACCTCACGCTCCGTGTCATACTTGAGCGTGGTGTATGTGTCGTTGAGCTTCTTGAGGAGCGAGACGAGCTTCGGATGTGAAAGGACGACATCGAATGGCGTCACGTTCAACGGTTCGTCTAGCTCGCGCTGGATGCGGATCGCCACCGTGCCATTAAAGGCGACGGCGGTGACCACATCTTTATCGAAATGGACATAGATCCCTTTAAGGATCTCTTGGGCTGTAAGCGTAGGGACGACCGGCCCAAGGTCATGGGCCAATTGTGTGAGGATTTCAGTCGGTAATTTGAATTTGATCATGAGAGTACACTCCTTTTTTATGGTGGGGTTAGAACAACGGCAATTCGAACTGGTTTACCTCGACGACTTGCTTCGTCACTTTACGTTTCACCTTGACGGTGGACGTCTCGAACATGAGGTCTGGGTCAAAGAGCGACGGGTCTACGAAATCAGATACTGGTTCGACGACTTCTGCGACAGGTTGAGGTGCGTCTTCCGGAAGGAAAATCTCCTCCTCGACCGGTTCAGGCTCAACAGGCGCGACAGCTTCTTCGACGACTTCTGTGAAGTCAGCCTCGACTGCGCCGGCGAATGGGTCAAAGAGTCCCTCCTTGATGAGATGTACGGTCTCAGCACCACCCTCGATCGGGTTCTGCTCGTAGTCCTTGTATAACTCCTCGTCATGGATGGTCCCTTCTTTGGCCATACGGTTGATACGCTTGAAGCGCTCATGCACGGTCTCTACGTTGGAGAGGGCGTCACCCTCCATGATGCTCTTGGCGAGCTGTGCAAGGTCAGAGGTCGACTCTGAGAGGTTGCGCAGGCCGTCCTCTGTGAGCTTACCTTGAATGGTGAGCGCGGCATCGATCTTCGAGGCGAGCATCTCGAGATAGTTCTGTTGCGGAGTCGACTCATAGGCGTAAGTGATGACCTTGACGTCCTTCAGCTGACCGATGCGCCATGAGCGACGAGCCGCCTGCATGTACTCGAACGAGCTCATGCCATACTGGTAGAAGATGATCGTCGGATAGTCGTAGAGATCAAGTCCGACCTTGACGAGTGACGGGTTCGTGATGAGGATATCCCAGTCATGGGCGTCCTGCATCGTACGGAGCCACTTCTCACGGTTCTCAGGGGCAGGGTATTTGCCGCCGTAAGGAGATGTCCCGTTCGAACGAAGCAGCCCTACTTTATAGCCCATCTCCTGGAGCTTCGCATGGATATGAATATCCAAGCCCATCTCAGGGTTGTTCGTATCGACGTCCTTCACATACAGTAGAACCTTGCGACCGGCTTGAAGCTCTGAGTCGAGGTCTTCAGTGAGCTGTTCGATCTTGTTGTTAACCGGGTCCGAGAGCCACTCGGGGATCTGATAGACCGTATGGTAGACTCCAAAGCGGTCACGCAACCCGATACGATCTGTCCGATATGGCCGGTCGAGCCATCCGTTGATCTGCTGGACCAATTGGGTGGCATTATAGTCAGGGAAGCGGAGGAGCGACCTATCCTCGGCATCGTCCCGTTCATTCTCGCGCTGACGGTGGAAGTCGGCCGCCGCGGTAAACATGTCTTCATAGATAGCGCGCATATTCGGGTCGAGATCGACGAATCGAGCCTCTTCCTCATATGGCGGGAGAGCGAAACCTAGGTCTGCGATCTCAAGGAACACAGCATTCGGCATCAAGTGCATCGGATAGAGAGTCGGGTTGATACCAGGACGACGTTTGACCCGCGAATGGGTTTTCTCTGTGACCTGAGAGAAGGTCGTAACTTTCTCCGTGATACCGTAGTTCTTGTGGAAAGTACCCTCGCTATGATACGTCATACGCTCCGCTTTCAACTTCTTAGGGTTGAGTCGGGCGATGAGATAGAAGAGGTCGGTCGCATTCCCACCGAACAGCGTGCCCGTCATCATGACCTTATACTCACAATGGTTGATCAGTTGGCCAAGCGCACGGCCGATCTCCGTCGCACCCGATTTATATTCGTGGGCCTCGTCGACGAGCAAGTATTCAAAGAATCCACGAGGGAAGCGCTTATTGATATACCAGGCGGGCGACACCTTGCGCATCTTCGAGTTTGCCGGTAGCTTCTTGGCGGTCCAAAGAGATTCGCCACATTGAGAACATGTCTTGTTGGAAGGGCTCATCTTCGCATTGTGGATATTGTTTCCTCCGTGAAAATACTCTGCAGGGTGGAGCTTGTTACAAGAAGGGCAGCGGTAACGATCTGCTTCGAAGCGGAACGCACCCATCTTCGTCGAATTCTGAAGTTCCAACGCCTTATAGGCCGGCGTGAGCTCTTCTTGACGTGCAAAATCAATGAGTCTAGTGCTTTCATGGACTGCTGGACGACGTTCGACGGCTAGCTCGACCGGATAGTTCGTCTTGAATGCAGTCTGTGAAAGGATATAATACTCAGGCCCTTGAGGGCGTTTTGGTTCACCCTTGAGCCGCAAGAGGTCTTCGTACTTCTCGATTTGAAAGACCTTTGCCCCTGGGACACGTAGTTTGAGCTCTCGCTCCCATTTCTTCAGCAAGATTTTAGGGGAGAGTACGATGGCTCGATAGCCTTGTCGACCATGCTTGCTCGCATGGACATAAGGGATCACGCCACCCATTAGCGTCTTACCGACGCCCATCTCACCCGAGAGGAAACTGAACGACTGGTTGTCCAGGGTCTCGACAGTCGCCATGACCGTGTCCGCCTGTGGCGCGAACATTCCGGTAAGGCCGTTCTGGTTCGCGAACAGGTTCAAATCACGGATCGATGGGTCATGGTCATCGCGTGATGCATCAAACAAGATGTTGACGCGCTCTTGGACCGAACGTGCAAGGTCGGGTGCAAACCGCTCGATATAGCCTGTGAGGCCACCGATCTGATCGAACTGAGACGAGTCATGCATGGCATCCAACGCGAAAGGGATCTCATAATCACGAATCATGTCAGTGATCGTGTTTTCGAGCGTCTTTTCACTAAATCGGAGCACACATGCTCGAAACTCGCCTTTTATCGCTTGTTGTGACCCGTCGCGGTAATTGAAATAAGAAACAGGTAGGTCCACGATATAGTTTTCTTCTCGTAAACGTTCGATCAAGACTTCCTTCCAATCCAATAACATCGGAGTGTTGAACCGCTGCAACATATCCCAGAGACGGTCTTCCAATTGAGAGTCATGCGAGAACACGACAGGACTCAGCTCATCAGGGCGAAACTTCGAACGCAACTCGACAGACAAATTTCGCTGGTCCTGTTCCCAAGCCTCGATATCACCAAAGTTGGCATTGAGTAGCTGGTGATAGGCGAAGAGATGGACGACATCGCCATGCTCCTCCTCGTGATAGATGAACTGGTTCTTCCGATCGTTGAGGAGCTCGAAACGATAGTTGTATGAGAATGGGGCACGGAAGTCTGAACGAAGGAAGAAGTCTTTGCCTTCCTTCAAGGCGTCCTTGAGTTCGTTTACCGCCTCTTTCGTGCCATATGCTTCGAAGGCATATGGGGTATCTCGGTTGAGCCAAGAGCTCGTTGATAAATGATCTTTACTGATGATCATTGTCGCGATGAGGGACGCGGCCCCGTCTACTGGGCGAATGTTTGGCATGGTGGTTCCTCCTTTTATTTAATTGATTCGAAGGAAGCTCCCGTCTGGAAGGAGGAGCTTCAGGTTTACGGTGTAATAATCACGTATCGTCGTCGTCTCCTCCTCGGACATGTTTTCGACGACCGTGTTGGCCATCCTGACGCTCGACCCCTTGACGAGGTGCTGTTGGGAGCCCTCGCCGATGTAGGAGTCGATCATCCCGCTCGTCAAGAGCTGAACGAGATGTCCTTTATGAAGTGGTGCCGGGGCGACCGGCTCATATACAGGCAGACGCATCTCTTCTCCGATGATGCGCGATACCAGGCTACTCTTCTCATGAAGAGCCAAGACCTCTTTCTCTGTGATCGGGCCGATGCGGAATTGGAACAGTTGCTCGACCGGCACGGCAGGGACGTGATAGACCGTGTTTGAGAGACCGAGATCTGGCATAGGCTCGTCGTTCGTCCCATATCGATGCTGGAGCCACTGGTTGACGACCGTTGCGTCATACTCGGCCTTTCGTTGACGGCGTGTACCGGTGATGAGAATCCGGTTGTTTTCATCGTCCGGGATGTTGTGGAAGACGACACGCTCGAACGAGGTATACAGGTAATGCAAGAACGGCTTATCCATCAGCTGTCGATTCGTGAGGAACAAGAGGATGCCCTCAGGAGCGAGCAACTTGTACGTCTGTTGGAGATAAGAAAGCTCCAATCGTTGAAGCGATGTCTCAAGGTCATGCTCGTTGATTCGTTTCTTCTCGGCGCGGGCGAGCTTGGCGATCTCTTTCTCCAACTCCTCGGCCTCGAGCTTGATCCGGGCCTCTTTCTCTTCCGCGCTCTCCTCGATACCAAGGTCGATACCGATTGTATCGTCTATATCAAGGTTCTCGGTGTTCTTTAGAAGGAGCTGACGCTTTGCACGTGATTCGAAATCAGGGAGCCGGATATGTGTATCGGTAAGACGATACTCATCATAGACATACTCACTGACCTCGGGGGAGACGAATGCGAGCGGGAACGATGCAAGCGTGATCTTCGCCTGCGTCGAGATGATCGTATGGCCGCTGACAACTCTCTCATAGCGTTTCTCTTCCGTAACCTCATCTCCGACCATATATCGCAAAATATGCTCATCGTTGGCCGTGAGGCGGAGCAAGGGCTCGCCATGGCCAGTGCGGAAAGAGCGAGAAGCGATGTCGAGCATGTTGAGCGGCTCCTCCGGAATACGGAGCATCCGACGCAACAGCGGATAAAAGTCTTCGGGAAGTCTCGTCATCTTCATCAGAGATCACCTCGTCTCAGGCTAGAATGGATTGAAATGTACCCCCAGGCGGCGCGACATGCACGCATGTACCGCTCACCCTCGACTTCAGTGAAAAGCCCAGAAGGGCGATCTTTATAGAGCGTGACGCTCTTCTTGGGCGCTTCTACTTCATTGTCGTAGAGGTAGACGGCCACTGGGGCAGGGAGAAGGAACCCTAAATTCTGTTCACTGACTCTCCCTCTGATCTTCAACATGACCTCCCCTTGCTCATCCTTGTGGCGATAGGTCAAGATGAACTCTCTCCCTTTGCGGGCACTCTGAATCGAGTGCCCTTGACGGTTCTGCTCCACGAAATTGCGTAGCGTCATCGGGTCGACCGGTGAGTCGGGGAAGACTGCCAGGTCAAGAAATAGATTTTGTGACATAAGGGTTCCTCCTCAATATGTGGTTGTTAAGCTGGTGTCGCGGCATTCTGAGCTTGGGCCGCAGCAGCATTCTGATAAGGCGCCAGAATCTTGACAAGATTTTCATTGATAGTGTGCAAGACTTCCCGCTCGATTAATTCCGGACGATTGAAGTCGAGTGGGTTGGATGGGTTCAACTGAGTGTTCAAGTAGTTAAACAATGAATCGTTAGGAATATTGCATTTGCTGAGTTCTTCGACGAGACCCTTGAAACGTGACGCCTCAGGAGACTCCTGTACGACAGGCTCTGGCTGTTGCATATATGCATGTTGCGGCTGCTGATATTGTGGCGCCTGTTGGTACGGCGCGACCGGCGCTTGCTGTGGTACTTGTTGTGGTACTTGTTGCGTCTGCCCCATGTGAGGTGGTGGGGTCATCTGATTGGCGTTATAGACCTTATCCATTGAATGAATCGCTTCAGGATCTTCATTCTCCGCCATCAAACCGAACATACGCATATAGAGATACTTGATTGCGTTGGTCGAGGCAGCGTTGATGCCCTTGTCCGCCATGTCGAATCCTTGTCCGGATGCATGCGCGAGGATTTCCTCTGCAGGGTTATCGATGTTCACGAATCGATAGGCTTGGCGCTGTGTCGTGAGGCGGCCATTCACCTGATAATCGATATCTCCAGGGATTTTGAAAATCCCGACCTGTTCAAGGAGCTTCTCGATCGGTGTGATGATGTCCGCCGCGGCGACGCCCTTGTATCGATCAGAGTTGTCCTCTGATACGACGTTCAAGCTCTTGTGGATGGGACCGATGTTCTTGCGAACGTACATCATCTTCTGATAGATATTCATCTTCGTGAAATCGATTGAGGCTGCAGCCGACTTTTCTTTATTGACCTCCTTGACGTGCGTCATGTCGTTTGGTTGTTGGTCAACTGGTGAATTGGTTGTTGTAGCCATGAGTAAGTTCCCCTTTCAGCATTTAGTCTGTGGTCTGCGTGTTCTTTTGATATGATTCTTAAATTAGGGTCCTCGATGCCATCGATTGCAAGGCGAACAGCCTCGGCCTGACGGATACGAGCCGACGTATAAAGGGAGAGATAGTGATCCACATCGCCCTGCGACTGGCGAATGGCCGCTTCCACCGGATATACATGGGCGGGGTAGGTCCGCTCGAGGAAGTAGTTATACAATCGGAAGGGATCATACTCGAGGAGACGACAGGCATCGTCGGCGTCCATCCCTTGGTCCAGGAGGACGACAGAGACATCAAAACCCTTTGCTTGGGCTCGCTTGATGTCCCTCAGCATTGCCTTCATGCCCGCCTCGTCGCCATCTCGAATGAGTACCAGCCGTTTGGCTCCGGATGAGCGAAGCATATCTAACTGGCGTTCTGAAAGACCCAACCCCATGCTCGATACGGATTGATGCACACCTGCTCGATGAAGCGAGATGACATCAGTCCACCCTTCTGTGATGTAGGCCTCTTTCGTCGAACGTATGGCGATGGTGGCCCGGTCAATCCCGAAAAGATAGTCGTTCTTGATGAAATTCTTTACCCGATCAAGGTACTTTGGTGGCGGACGCTCGCCTCGGGAGCGAAAGTCCTGTTGCAGTCCTTTCAATTCGTCCGAGGTCAAGGCAAGACGTCCTGTAAAGGAGACCAAGCGACCACGCTCATCCTTTAACGGGAAGACGATACGGTCATTCAAGTAGGCATAACGCTTTTCCTTGCTGTCACCGAGTCCCAGGCGCCACGTCTCGATTTCATGGAGTGTGATTCCTCTTGCAAGAAGATAGGAGATCTTTCCGTGGTCAGAGAGAAGATTCTGATGGAACCTCTCTTCTGCGATCAAGATTCCATCCAAGAATGGATCGAGCTTCACCGGCTTTTTATTATGCGATTGTGGAGGTGTGATCCCATACCAGGAACACATCTCGTCAACGGCCTGCGGGAACGAGTAGTTACCGAGACCCATGACTGCCGAGATTGCACTCGGAGATTTAATTGTATCATGGTCGGCAGAGCCGGCAAAGCACGTATGGCAAAAAAAAGTATTTTCTTTGATCTGCATGCTAGGAACCTTGTCTCCATGGAAGGGGCATGCATATGTGCCGTCCGTACCGATAGAGTGTCCATAACGAGAAAAAACGTCGGCGATGGGCTTTGCATTCAATTCATCGATCAGCTCTTGAGGCACCATACCAGGCACTCCTTTCATTTGATAAATTCATGACATCCCGGCGGCAGCCGGAAGAAGACATAAAAAAAACCGCATCCTGAGATGCGGTGCCTAAGATTATTTGATATTTCTCGAGAGATTCATGAGCTCTTGGAAAGTGTTTTGAAGCACGTCCTCGATCTGCTTCGCATACTTCTTGCGGTTATGGTACATCTCTTGAGGTGGTAGGTTGAAGAATGTCTCGAACATCGTATACGCATCGAGCTGTGAGCGGCGCAAGTTCTCAGGACGTAGTGTTTGTTGTACAGTCTTCAATTGGTTACGGAGCTGTTCGTTCTCTTTACGGAGCTGTTCGTTCTCGCGTTCGATCCCATCCTTCATGTCGATGAGCGCAGTGAGTTGGTCCTTCATCTTGTGAGCTGAGAGCATCTGTGAGAGCTCTTGCAGCCATTTCATATTTGTGCTCAACGTCTCGGTAATCAAGGCGAGTACCTTAGAATCATCTTCCTTAGCAATATAGTCGAATGCACGGTCTTCGATGTGAATCGAACCCAGACGATAATCGTCTGCAGGAGCCTCGTGAAGCGGGCTCTGTGACCATGATGGGTGTGGCCCTTCCGGATAGTCTTGTAAAGGCTCTGGGCGCACAGGAGGCGCGACAGGAGCGCTTTGGGTAGGCTGTTCAATCGTGTCGATTGTGACCTGCTCCCGTTCCTGTACAGGCTTCAACGACCACGGATAGAAAATATTCAATTCAGGGCGCTCTAGACGTTGGGCTTCGACCGGCTTCAAGTCGACGATTTTTGCTTCTTCCGTTGGATTCGCATCTGGATAATCTTTCTTCGCTTTGTCGATGACAAGTGTTAGCGACTTGATGTATCGATCAGGGGCATCCACTTCTTTTGCGATGCGCAAGAGACGCTCTTCATAGGCAACAGGGTTAGGGATGTCGAGATATTCGACCATCGGGACATCATTCGCCTCGATCAACGGCCAGCGTTTAGAGTCAGCGATTTTTCGTTCTGCAGATTCAGGGAGTAGCTGGACTTGAATCGGCATGTTCACGAGGTGATTCTCCAGCGTTTTTTTCACCTCGCTGCTTTTTCCCCGCAGGCGTTCCTTCATCGCTTCGAAGTCAGCTGAGGACTGTCCTGGGCCTAATACAACAAGGTCAGGTTGTACGCTATGGAAAGCGAACAAGATACGTTCGAGGGCAGCGTCTAAGAACTTGAAGAAGCGAGCACGCCCTTGCTTGTAGTTCTGATCCTGGATAAGTACTCGACTGATCAAACCTTTCGCCTCGTAGAAGTCAATCTTACGGTCGATCGTAGCACGAGAGCAATTCATGCGGTCGGAAGCCGTTTTCGAGATGTAGCGGAAGTAACCGTTCGGTTGAACGTCGACCGCGGTCTGAATCATGTGGTAGATGAGGTGTTCATCTGCGAAAGTATGTGGTGTGTCTCGGTAAATCTGCGTTGGTTTTGTTAGGGCAGACATAAGTGTGGCCTCCATGGTTTCTAGGTTGAGGTATAGCTCAATACGATTTTAGTACAAGTTTTGGTCCTGAACACGGTACGAAACTTGATACCAAACTTAGTACCAAACTTAGTACTAAATATTGCACTAATATGTTTATACCCTAATCCTAAACCCTAAAACCGAACTATTGCAACTTCTTTGTTTTGTTTAAAACACCACGAACACCCCAAAAACCGTAACAAAAGCAGAACGAACGGCGTTATAGCGCCGTTCGTTCAATATAGCGTACAAGGGAATATTTTTATAATTAATACTACGTATTAAAATAATGACATACCCTTGTTCTCCTTATTCACGATGATAGTTCTTTAAATGATCAGGAATCTCATCTAAGAATCGTGATTCTTCATACACTCGCGCCCCGCCACGACCGCTGCGTTTATCACAAAAAGTGAGAGTTAGACTATCTTGAGCACGGGTCGCGGCCACATAAAATAGGCGCCTTTCTTCTTCGATTTGCTCCCTTGTGACCGAGCGAGCCGATGGAAGAATCCCATCGTTCATGCCTACCACGAACACATGCGGTGATTCAAGGCCTTTCGAGGCGTGCACGGTCATCATCTGAACACCGAACATGGGTTCGCCTTGTTCATGGAACAAGGCTGAATCTTCGACAAAAGTTTCCAAGGTTGCTTCCGGGTTTTCAGAGAGATATGAGCGGATGATGTTCGCCAACTCTTGGATGTTTTCCAGTCGATCACTGCCTTCCTTCTCATCGATCGCTTTGTAGTGGTCCCAAAGACCACTGCGCTCTGCAATCATGTATACGGCGCGGTCAGGCGAGATAAGCGGGATATCTGCTGCGACCATATTGCGAAGCGCCACAAACCCTTGAACGGCTTTCTTAGCCCTTGCTTTAAGGGGTGTATCATCTAGGTGGGTTAAGACATAAGAGATACTCACTTGATGAGACTTAGCATGGTCTCTAATCTCTTCTATCGTCTTCTCTCCAATCCCTCGAGAAGGTTTGTTGATGACACGGAGAAGCGCCTCGACGTCATCTGGGCGATAAAGCATCCGCAACCAATACAGGATGTCCTTGATCTCCTCACGGTCCTTAAAGGCAGTGCCCTTATGAATGTGATAAGGGAGGTTTAATTTTTGGAAGGCCATCTCTAAACCGGCCGAAAGATATCCCGCCCGATAGAGGATGTAATGGTCTTCCAAAGGAATGCCATGCTTCACGTGGTTGATATGAATCCGTGATGCGACATAAGCCGCCTCCTCGATATCTGTGTCTGCATGATAGACCGTTATGGGCTCACCAGCCTCACGTGGCGTCGAACAAATCTTATCGAGTCTGTCCTCGTTGTTCGAGACGATATGGTTTCCTGCCTCGACGATTGTCGATGTCGATCGGTAGTTCTGTTCCAATCGAATCGTACGAAGTTCCGGAAATAGTTCATGAAGATTGAGCATGATTTGCATGTCGGCATATCGGAATGAATAGATCGACTGCTGATCATCACCGACGGCATAGAAATTTCGGTTAGTGGCCAAGAGCTCAAGCAATCGAAGCTGTGCCGGGTTGGTGTCTTGAAACTCGTCCGTCATGCAATGGTCAAAGCGATGGCGCCAACGCTGCCCCTGTGGGAGCTCGAGAAAACGGACCGCATTGACGATGATGTCATCAAAGTCCATCATGTTCTCAGACAGCAAGTATTGTTGATAGCGGGCATACATGTCTGAGTAGACCTGCACAGAGGCCTGGTTTCTAGATGCCTCAGGCGTGATCAATTTTGACTTACTATAAGACAAGAAGCGATCGAAATCATCGAGGTCGCTCTCACGGAAGTTGAACTCCTTAAGAATTTGGACCTTGATGTTGCGAGCCTCATCTTGATCGATGACCACAAAATTGGAACGATGATCCTTCACACCGTAACCGAGGAAACCTGCACCCGCTCGGAGTATACGTATGCAGAGACTATGGAAAGTGCCCATCCATACCTTCGCCGCATTCGTTTCACCGATTGCAAGGGCGAGCCGCTCACGCATCTCACGACTTGCTTTGTTCGTAAAGGTGGAGACAAAGATTCTAGAAGGGTCGATTCCAATCTCTACAAGATAGGAGATGCGGATTGTAAGGACTCGCGTTTTTCCTGACCCTGCCCCTGCGATAACAAGACAGGGACCGAAGAGATGAAGAGCAGCCTGGTGTTGGTTTGGATTCAATGTGGAAGCAAGTTCCGTTGTCGATTGCATAGGTGGTCCTCCTCTCAAGAAAATGGTGTCAACAAATGAATGCAGTGGTCTTGAATGATTTTCTCTTGTTCTTCTAACTCAGAGAAGCTCGCGAGCGGACCAAGCAAGGGAAGATCAAGGCGCTCAAGAAATGTATTCGCGTTATTGATTCGCGCCTTACGTTCAGCGCAAAGCCGTGAATGTTGACGACTGGACTCGATTGTCCTCGCCCCAAGTTTGCCCCTTGCGGTAGCCAATTCTGCGCGTTGTTTTTCTACAAGTTGAATCAATTCGTCATGGGATAAATGGCCAAAGCGTTCTTGAGCCTCGTTGATTAAAGTTGTCATGTCATTCTCCTCAAAAGAAAGCCCGCCATCATGGCGGGCCTTATTTAATTGCGTCGCTTCATATAAGGCGCGAATGCAGGGTGTTCCGTCTCGAGATGGCGGAACAGCTGATTGAACACCTCACGGATTTCCCACTGTGCCTCTGAAGAGGTACGGAGATTGACGAGGTGGAACAACTGGCTCAAGTCGAACTGTGCATTGACGATGCGAATGTTCATATTGAGCACCGCATACGAGATCAGTTCAGGCGCTTCTTGCTCAAGCATCGCCGTGAAGACGTTGCTCAACAACTGAGCCGACTGATAGAGTTCCGTCAGGCCGGCCTCAATGACAGCTGGAGGTGTGACGACCCCGAGCTTAGTCGATGGCGGGCTCGCAATGAAGTTAGTGCGACGGTTGTGACGAAGCAATTGATGCCAGCAGGCTTCCGAAATGAAGAACTCGGCACGGAACGTCGTGAACTCACCATAAGCGCCAAGCTGATCATGTGACCGAATCCCTTTGAGGAATGATTCGACAGATGCTTGACGTTTGTAGCCGCCCTGAATCATGTGATCGACATGTTGGAACGGTACAGGCATATTGCTCAGAATACGATTCTCTTCAAAGTCGCGTGTCATGCGAGCAGTAGAGGCACTCTTGAGGAAATGGGCCTTCGGCGCTTTAATGTCGATATCGTAATGGGAAGAGCGATCAACCTCTGACGTGTATTGCTTCTGATATGGAGTCGCCTCGACATGGCGGATAAGCGTCGGCAATACCTTCTGTGCCTCCACCTGGATCATCTTCGCGAGCTCACGGACTTCTTTGTCTGCAGAAGCGTTCATATTCTGTAACGTCTCGGATAGGGCACGACCGTTGATCTTGGCGCCTAGCTGTGAATGCATCGCTAGTGGGAGCACGTAGCGAGCATCCTCGTAGGCCACCTTTTCAGCAGGGGATTTTGCCATGCCTTTAGAGACATGATAGGCCGTCAGTTTTTCAACAAGCTCCTCGTAGATCTTGAACAGACGTGAGAAGTAGTCCTCGAATCGCGCCTGGAGTTCTTTCTCTTCTGCAGGGTTGTGCCATCCTCCACGTTGTGGTTTTTGATAGCGTTGACTGAACTCAGTAAGAGAGATGAATCGTGAGCCTAGTTCAAATTGCTCTGTGGCTAAACGAGATACCTTCTCTAGGCAAAGGTTTACAGAGGCAAGCTCAGAGACAGACGAATGCCCATACCCCACGGTCCATTTCTCATGGAACTCGCGTGCTTTTTCCGTAAGGCCCTCAAAGAGAGGCAGTTGCTGTAAGAGTACATCGGCGTCTTCTTGTAAAGCCCGCTCAAGCTCGTCTCGGAAAGACTTTGGCGAGCGAGATACTTTGGCGAAGAGTACGGCTAAGTATTCCTCCGGGATGTTGGTCACGCAATAAACATTGCCTTCACTTGTAATGAATGGACTCATATCGATGGCCTTCGTGGCCGGCTCCTTCTTTGGAGGTGCCTTCTTCTTAGGCGTTGACTTCGTATCGAGTTTTAATTGTTCTGACACGCAGACACTTCCTTCCTTGGCTTTTTGTCGGATACAGCAGTCCAATTATACCATACCCGACAAAAAGAGGAAGGGGTCGTATACCCCTTGCTCAATGTTTATGGACTTGCTTAATGAAAACGATTTCTTACCATGTGCTACAATGAATGTAACAACAGAAATGGGGTGGGTGCTGTGGAAGATACGCTTCACGTCGGAGAAATCGTAGAGTTTCGTTATGCCGGTACGACCATGCGAGGATTGGTCGAAAAGATCGAGCCGCTAGGCGTCTTGATCGCGCTGAAAGATTATCGAGCCTTCAAACGGTCCATTCGAAACCGATGGCATCCACCAGATCATACAAGGGTCGGGCTGAAAGACATTCTACGAATCGAGAAAAGGGCCTAGGCCCTTTTTCTTATGAGCGTGTGCTGATATTCGTGCTGCCCTTGGTCATATCATATTCTGGTTTCTTGCCTGAACCGGTAACAGTAGCTTTAGACTGGAGGATTTTTTCAAGTCCTGCAGTCCAGCTTTCACACTCTTTCCCGACAGCGCCGAGCGCCTCCATTTTGATTTCACCATTCTTATCGATCGTTACTTTGACTTGTTCCATATTAAATCCCTCCAAGTGGTTTGTTTTTGTAGTGAAGCCATACCGTCATCGCAAGTAGAATCGTGCCTCCTACAAAGAAGGCTCCTGCAAGCGAGAAGAACGCCGTCATGTAAGTACCGTTGATGATGTAGTTGTAGGCGTCGCCGCCGACATAGGCGTTGACGGAGAGGTCGGAGAGGATGTCGTCCTCCGAGTTGTAGTAGTTGGCATACTTATCGATCCCCATCGCCACCATAAAAGCGGCGGCGATATAGGAAAGGATAGACAGAATAGAGAGGACGATCTTCATTAGGCGCGTTGTCCCACGAGAACGATCTCACCATTCTCTTCAGTGACAGACTTCAATGTGAAGCGAGACTTCGCTAACGCGTCCATGACCTCATGTTTCGAATAGTGCTGCTGGATGCGTTGACGCTCGCCACCAGGGATGTACATCCAGTCTGCGACAGCAGCATAATTGCCTTCTTCTTGATTGAAGCCGATATGTTGCTTCTTGCCGATCTTAGCAGCGATTTCAACCTTACGCTTCTGTCCAGCGTAACCATTGATCTCAGTGTTGCGTGAGACATCATACTTCAAATCCTGGAGCGCTTTGATGAGGTTCTTTTCATCCTTCAATTGCATCTGATAGTTAACGAAATGTGACATGTGTAATTCCTCCTGGTTTTTGTTTTGTGATTTATCGATTGAATTGGGTGTACGCCTTTTGCAAGCGTTCAGGTTGTGGCTCCGTCATCTCTTGAGAGGGGACATACGCAGCCATTCCCTCAAACTGGACCTGTCCCTCTGGGAGGATCCCATCGACATCATGGTCGACAATCAATACCTGACATGGTTGTTCTGTGATGACACTCGTGACCGTGCCGCCTTGCACGATGATGAGGATTCGGTCATCTTGTTTCATGGTTCACCTCCTCTCAATGTTTGCCGTGGCGATCGATCAAGGCGTGAAGGTATGCATGTCTGTCACGCAAGGCGCGCTCCATGTCCCCTTGCGCATTCTTAGGCAGGTTTTCAAACTCTTCTTTCGTGTATTCACGAGAGATGAGGTGTCGATAGCGACGTAAAGCAGACATGCATTCCTTCTTCAGGTCTGCCATGATCGGTTGAGAGGACAGCACGAGCGTGGATGAGGCACTGAACATATCCTGCATCAGATGCTCTAGCTCATCCACTTCTGAAAGCCCAAGACTTTTCGCCCGGATGACAAGCTCGCGGGATGTCGGCTCACGGCTCTCCTTGTCAAGGAACTCCTTCAACCATTTCTTTTCTTGTTCGACTAAGTCTGGTCTCATGTCTTCACCTTCCACTTCTCTTCGAGTATGAGATCGATGACCGCTTCTTCATGCACCTTCTCTGTAAGATATTTAAGTGACTTGTCTTTGCGAATCGCATCAGCGATCAGAAGGATATCACTGATATGGTAGTAGCCACTATGTTTCATGAGAGCCTTTCCTTCAGGAGAGCTATTGAAGAACATCGTAGGACTGCTCATTGAAAGAGGTCTCCGTCAAAGAGTGATGAAGGTTTTGCGCTGCCCTGGGTTGCCGCCTTCGGTGGGAAGAGATGGGCGTGTTCTTGAGAAGAAACACAACGCGCTGATTGTTTCGCCCATTGACGAAGTTCAGTCAACAAGTGAGGGTTCTTGCGAGAGAGCGGGGTGATTTCTCCAGCAATCGCCTCGACATATGAGTACTTGAGCTCCATTGAAGTCTCACCTTTATCAATCATGTCTAGGTATGCCTCACGAACAGCCTCTTTGACAACCTGTTCGATCTCAGCACCGGTGAAGCCTTCAAGGGTTTGAGCTGCCCGACGAATATCACCATCGTGCAACGTGACACCTGCCTTGTTCAACTGAATCTTCATGATGTCATAGCGCTCTTCCTCATAAGGGGTCGATACGAAGAAGAGGTCATCGAAGCGGCCGGCTCGCGTGAGCTCATCCGAGACGTTCTTCAATGAGTTTGATGTCGCCACGACGAATACAGACGCTTCACGGTCAGAGAGCCATGTCAACAGCTCCTGCATGACACGCTGAGAAGTCCCTGAATCGGAGCTCTGCCCGTTCATACCTGCAAAGGCCTTCTCCATCTCGTCAATCCACAAGATGCAAGGGGAGACATCCTCGGCAATCGAGAGCGCACGTCGGATGTTACGCTCTGAGGAACCGACGAGCGAATCCATGATCGAGCTCATCGAGAGTCGCAAGAGCGGAAGGTTCCACTCATGGGCAATCCCTTTGGCTAGGGCGGATTTACCTGTACCAGGGAACCCATTGAGCACGATACCTTTTGCAGGAGAATTGATATAAGAGCGTGCTTCTGGTCGCATAGTGACCTCGGCGCGCTTGAGCCAATGACGAATGTTGTCGATGCCGCCGATGCTATCGAGCGGAATCAAGTTCGTGATTAACTGCAAAAGACCACTCTTCTTGATGGCAGCAGCCTTTTCCGATGTGATCTCGCGAATATCGAGTCGGCGATGTTTCGCAATCGTCTTTTTCATGATGTTATCGGCCTCTGCGAAAGTCAAACCGGTCACCGCATTAAGAATCGATTCGTACTCTTTATCGTCCGGCACCGGTAATTTTTTCTGGACGAGGAATTGAACCATCGCATCCAACTGCTCCTTCAGAGCATCCCGGTTTGGGAGTTGGAACTCTGTGATGGCCGTCAATTTTTCGATCTCCATAGGCACCTGTGCGTAAGGAGAAACAAAGATGAGCGGGCGATACTGAACCGGCGAGAAATGCTCGATATGGTCACGGATCTCCCGTTTGACGCGAGGGTCATTCCAAAGGTCCTGGATATCAAAGATGACGAGATAAGACTGCCCTTGAGCAGAGCTACCATTGAGCGTCTCGATTGCTGTCGGGATGTCATAAACATCCATCGACGTGTAACGCTCATCACTGTCGACGTCGTTTACCTTGTAAAGGCCTTTAGCTAGAGAGAAGAAGTAGATAGAAGCGCCTCGTTCAGCCGAGATGAGCTCTAATTCCTGTAAGAATCGATTCTCCTCATAGGTCTGGACCAAGATCGCCGAACGGCGCGCAGCCAAATAGGCTACAAGGTCTTCGTGTTGTCGATGGGTTGATTTGAAATTCTGATTTTCTGCTTGAGTTGTCATATGGATGGCCTCCTGAAAGTTAAATTAAGTCGATATCAATGCCGCGCTTGTGAGCTGTGCGGATACGGACGGCATCCGATTCTCGGGTGCTCGCAATCAATTCGAGTAGATCCGTTCTCGATGGGAGAACATAATCTCGGAACTGCATGTCGTGAGGAATACGCAATAGCTTCTTGGCTGCCTCTGTGCGTTCCTCATTCTCTACCAAGAAAGAATCGTCGACCGTGAATCCGGTCGAAAGTCCGTGGAAACGGAAAAAGTTGAAGTCGTCTAATTGACGGACCGTTGATTGTTGAATACCTTGTGCCTTCTGGAAGTAGCTACGAGCACCATTCAGATAAACAGAGATATTCTCAAGGTTGCCCATCGAGTCTTCACTATCAGTGAGAGGAACGATAGAGGAAGCCTGCATATGAATGCCTTCAAGGGATGCCGTCAGGCGTGTACGGGTGAGCGTATGACGCTTACCATTGACCGTGATATCCCCACCGAAGATATCGATGAAACGATGGATGCCGGGGATGTCGGGGACGGCCGCGCGAATTAGGCAATCAAGCGGGGCGACCTGGACATCAAGAGGGCCAAGTTTCTTGAGATGCTTCTCAATCCGCTGATTGAGTTCAGCGAACAGGGTCTCTCGATCTAAGATACGATCATCGATAGTGATATCTTCTTCGCTCCTCGCCCCGAATCGATGACCTTCCATCTTGACACGGACCATGTCAGCCTCATTGAAGAACGAAAATTTGACATGGACGATATTCAGCAAGTCATCGAGATAATAGGCCTCCTTTTGGATAAAAGGTTTTTTTGTGACGACTTCAGCGTTATCACTCATATTGAGCCCTCCTTTTGGAATCGATCGATGAGGAAGAGGTGTACTTCTTCATCGTGTGTGACACTGTATGCTTTGCGCATCCGAGAAGTGAAATCTTCTGGGATACGTCGTTTACCATGCTCAATAGAAGACAATTCAGCCACGCCCAATGAAAGCGTATCTGCCATGTCCTTGAGGATCAATCCTCGATTGAAGCGGAATTTGCGTAAGAAATAATGCAAAACAAGATTCTGTGTGGTCATGACGAAACGACTTCCTCCTCAGTTGGTTTTACATCGATGGAGCGGCAATGGGCGTATAAGACTTCCATATCAAATCCAGAAGCAATGAATTCATCGGAGAGTTCCCGATTGACGCCGTTCCCAGTGAAACGATAGACGACCTCCATCTGTTCTCCGTCGAAATCGGTTCCGAGGATGTCATTCAAAAGAGCGAGGTATCGGGCCTGCCGCTTGGGCTTGACCCCCTTGACCGAATAGTACGAGAGCGAAGAAAGAATTTTACGTTTTAAGTCAGCAATCGTCTTCGCATCTCTCGTGCCGAAGTAAACGTTCCACTTCTTGTCGAGAATGACCTCCGAATTGTAGTTCATAAACGATTCGAACCCGGCCTGCCTCGACTTTAGCATGGCGTCGCGGATTAAGAGATCAAACTCTTCCTTCTCCTTGAGCGACTCAAAATCAAACTGGTGAAGGAGACGATAGACGTCGAAAGTTCCTGGAGAGCGCCATGCGGTCATAGCGTAGGTATGTGCCTTCTTAGTGTAATGGTGACGATTGCCTTCGAGATGGCGCTTGGCCGCATCTTTTGTGAGGAAGAAAGAATTCTCTGAGAGGAACGACTCCTCTTTCAAGAACAATTCCTTGAACTCATCGTCCTCGTTCAGATTTTCTAGGGCATATTGGACAAGCTCGTCATATGACTTTTCTTCTGCGTCGTAGATCTCCTGCAGTTCAGAAGGGACTTCTTTCTCCTCATCGTCAAAGAAATATTCCTGAATGAAGGTTTCAAGTTGTTCGAACGAATTAAATTCTGTATGGTCCCCGTTGTCATGAACGAAGACAGTCCGTCCATCATTGTAGTCCTCATTCCCGACGACCTCACGATAATCCATGATCATCCAGAAGCGAGGAGATGCCTGACAGTCATTATCGTGCTCGTCCTCATGTCGCATCTGTTTCTGAAGGGCGATAAGGGTATCAATATCATATTTCTGTTTCAAGTCCATTTGAGTGGCCTCCTTGTTTATGATTCGTATTTTGCTTTGAGTTCTTCGAGCAGGGCCTTCTCACGTTCGATCGTCCGCTGCTCACGTGTTCGTTCCTCTTCTTTGCGCTTTTCAGCGACCTCTCTCTCAATCGCCTCGATGTCGTGGCATCCATGTTCTTTGAAGAACTCACGGGCATAAGCATCGGCCATAAGAAAAGCGTGTGTCTCACCAGGTTTCAGGAAGCCGACCTCTTCCTCATAGACGGAATCTTCTTCGGCAATGGAGGCAGAAAGGATGCCGAAACGCTTATCCTCCAAGGTAAGCAGAATATGGCCACGATAGGACGTCATCGCCTTGATCGTGGCGCCTTCCAATTTATTCGGGTATTTGATTAAGTTCTCATACATTTGAATCACTCCTAACTTGAATTATTTGAGCATGGCTTCCTTGATGCGCTCAGGCTCGTCATAAACAAATCTACCGAGCATGGCAGTTGTTTTCGTGTCGATCAGACGTTGATTCGACGAGCCGACGAACCAACCTTCTTCCATGGTGTCGGATTGGGTCAATCGCTTGGTCGGCTGGTAATCCCCATCGACAAGCAGATCGATAAGACTGAACAGTTCCTCCATCATCTCTGGCGTCGCAATTCGGAAAACGACCGAACCATCAGCCTTCACCTGATAGGAGACGGCGTATTGCATGAGTCGTTCGCGCATGGCTTCTTCCATGCCCTCGCGCCATGTGAATGCAAGCCCGCCCTTAAGGAGTTTCTCTGCGTCATAAGCCGTGTACATGGTCGTGTGGAACCCATCCTTGCTCAACTTACGTAACAAGGGGAGGAGGGCCTTGACCTGAAGCATAGGCTCGCCACCGCAGACCGTGAAACGTCGATGATGGGCCTCGTTCAATAAGATGGAGTGCAATTCTTCGGCAGAAATCTCGCGAGACTCGCCGGCGAACGTCCATGAAGATTCATTAAAGCATCCTGGACATGGGTTGATGAGACCTCGAATACATCCTTTCAAGAAAATCTCAAACCGCTCGCCACCAGGGCCCGCTGTCAAAGAATTTTTATTCACGCCGAGTAAGTTGAGCATGGGTATCATCCTTTCAAAATTTTATAAGCCCATCCACAAAATCGTACACAAAAAGAAGACCCATGTACAGGGGCTTTTTTAAGAGTTTGGGGGAGTGAGCGCAATGATTGCTTGTTCGACAAATTGTGACAGGCAAGTTTCACACAAACGCAATACCATATCGTCTCTGCCCATGTTGATCCTCGTTTGATATAACTGAACACCATGTTCATCCTTCGATTTTCCGCATGACACACATCTTGTCAGTCGATCGTGATGAGCTTCTACCGTAACATTTGCCACGAAAATAATTCCTCCTTAATAAAAAAGACGCCCTTATGGGCGCCTGCTTAATCTGTCTGATACTGACGGAATGTATCGAGCACATCTCCGCCGACCTTGACGTCTTGGCGGCGTTTGCGTTCGATTTGTGGTTTTCTTCGAGTGCTTGCTTGTGGCTCAGGTTCAGGCTCGACTACTGGTTGAAGAATCGGTTCAGGGACCGGTTCGGTCTGACGAACTTGCGCGACTGGCTCAGTTGAAGGGCCTTTCGCACGCCGCTCGAGCAGATGATTGAGCTCTTCTGTCGTCACGATAGCGATTCGGCTCTTCTGGCCGGTCACATCTAGTGTCGAGATACCGGTCTGAATCAGGTGATTCAGAAGACGGTTCGCTGAAAGCCCGCTGACCGCGAGAAGACGGTTGAAATCTTCCGTCCACGTCGCGTCGCGCAGCACCCGGAGGTTATGTTGCTTCCCCGGTTCGATCATGCTTCTACCTCCTCTGCGTCAAGGGCCTCCTGTTGCGAGATGATATTCGCAATGAGGTAAGCACGAGACGTGACGAACGGGCTCTTGAAGACGATATCGTCTGGGAGGAAGTCATAGCCTTCAGCCTGTTTGAAGACCTCATAACCAAAGAGCGTTCCGCCTCCGACGAGGTAGATACGTTCTGCATCAGATGCTTTTGATGACCAGTACTCGTCGAGGAATGCAACGACCTCGTTCCCGTAGTCTCCGACCTGATCAATAATCGCATCAGTCACGTCGACGTTCTTTGTCGGGCCCCATGAAGCGAGGTACGAGATGTCTTTGCCCGTCTTGATACGTTCATTCGTAGTCTTTTCAAGGTACCGTAGGATGAACTCTTCACGAGTGCGGGAGATCCGGGCTTCCGGGTTCTTTTGGCGACGTGCGTCGAATTCAGGCAAGAGAGAAATTTCTTCGATCAGTTTATCCATATATCCGTTCGTACCAAGGTTGTGGGAGAGAGACAAGTGTTTCGAGACGCCTCCAGCCGTGTAGTAGGCAACATCAAGCGTCTCAGCGCCGAGGTCCGAGATGATGAATGAGCGGTCCTGTTTAATCTGCTCGTAGAGTGGAGTGTGCTTCAATACACCGTTCTCTACGGTGAATATCAAACCGTATACGGAACTGACACCTTCAGCAAGGATCTTCCCATCATAGATGTCTACTTCAATCTTCTTGCCTTTATGTTTCCCGTCAACGAACGTGATTTCGTGTGAGCCGAGCAGTTGCTTCATGAGACGTTGGCTATACATTTTGTATTCGTTGATCGGAAGCCCGCCATGATAGTTCACGCGTGCTTTTGTCTCGCCTGACTCTGCAGCAGCCAATGCAAGTCCTACCAATGTGACGATGAGGTGGAGTTGTGAGTCATGCTTCTCTTCGCCGCTAGGCTCTTGTGGCTCGCTTTCGTCTTGGCGGTAGGCCGAGGCGCCGACATAGAAGTAGGCGTGGCGCAGGTCGTTCGTCAGCGCATCTGATTCGAGCATGACATGAAGATTCTCTGTCGGGTTGATCTCGGCGTCATATAACGCCGAACCGAGTTCGATCGTTGATGTCGAGGCTTTAGCGATGACCGTAGGGATTGCCAAATCGACCATGTTGCCCTCTTCGGATAAGTAAGAGATTTTCGTCTTCGTGTTGCCGCCATCGCAACCTGTGACGAGTTCGAACACTTCTTCTTCAGTAGATACTGACGTTGCCTTTGCGTTGCTTCTGGATTGAACGCGTGGGCTTCTTGCTTGAGACATGTGGACCATCCTCTCTGACTTTGTGGTGTGCCCTCGATTAAGGGCCTGATTTCAAGTTAGCACACCGAAGTCCGAAAAGGAAGGGGTTTCACAAATTTTGTAACCGTTTGTTGCACAAATGGGACCACTTTCAAGAAACGGAAGGAGAACATATGGAAAGGTATGGCTCAACCAAGCCATACCCTAGGAGTGTGCTGTCCGTCCGAAATGGACACTTTTCTGTTCTCCGGAAAGACATCTTCGATAAAAGAACGTTGTTCATCGTTCAGACGCTCATATTCGTCCACGATCTGCCGGTAGGTCATCGGCCGTCTGGTGGAATGCTGGAAAGATTGTAGCTCATCAAGCGGAGTACAAGAGATTTCAGCCGCCTTCAGCATCCCCTTATAACACGTTCGAGCAAAAGAAGAAGAGATCTTCATTAAGTCGGGACGCACCCGATGCAGCCCACTAGAGGGATCAATCCCTAAAGAGAGGGTCGCATCGAATCGTTCCGTCCTGTAATCATAGGCCAGCCATAGGAGGTGAGCCTGTTCTTGTAGCGTCATTTCATTCGGTTCGTGAAACGCATACTAGCGGCAGTATCGACTTCTTTGACCCCAACGTTATAGCCTTCAGGAATCGTGCCATGCTCGTCATAATGTTCCTTCACTTCTTTGAAGAGACGTTCCGCATCAAAGGTAGTCGTAGTCACTTGATAATTGGCCACCTTGCCGAGCATGAAGGCATCGACCTCAAGATTCTGAGGAGATGTGAGCTCGAGTTTTTTTCCTCCCTCTATATAAGAGATCGTCCCGATATCGAGCTTCACGTTCTTGAATGAATTGCTCTCTTCCTTGCGCTTAGAGAGCTCATGCTTCACGATCGCCTTGATCTTGTCGGCTTCCGTTGTCGTCTTCTTGATCATACCGTCCCATTGCGCGACGACGGCCTTCTTGGCCTCTTTCAATTTAGCGGCCTCGCCTTCGATCTTGTTCGCCGCGAGCATATAACGGCGTAATTGCATATCGTCAAGGCGCATATCGGAGACTTTGGAATCATCTTCGTCCACCATGATTGAATTCATCAACGCCTCGATATCGAGTTGTTCCTGTTCCATACGGATTGCTTCTTTAAAATCGATTGTGCTCATTTGTCTTCCTCCTTGAGTTCATCTTGTTTCATTTTCTTCTCGTAATCGAGAATTTCTTCATAAGTCAGCCATTCGGGCTTTTCATCTTCGCTGAATTGCTCCCATAAGGACTTCATCTCCGCGATCTGCCCATCAACAGAGCCGGCCCAAAGACTACGCTCTGAGCGGTTCCCGTTACCAAGGAAGTAGTTGCAATCCTGTTTCAGTCGACTGAGCATCTGATAATTGAAGCTGTTGTCCTTCTTTCCGAAGATATCCTCATCCATCTTATTCACCCCCTTTAAATGTGACGTTAAATGGCCTCTCCTCGAAGGGCGTAGCTCATCCGGTATTCTTCCGACATATCGGTGAACTGATGTCGATGGGTCACGAGATAAGGGACGATTTCTTCGACGTCGATCGATGCAGTCTCAGGATTGATATCATCACCGATGTCATAGTCTTCAGAGAATGTCGTATAAAGCCCATGGGCGAGCGTCTGTTTGTTAATGTCGATCCGGATAGTGCTCGTCTCGTTCCCTTCGGTCGAGACGATCTCTTCTTCGAGTTCCACTTCGAAGAGCAACATATCGCCGCTTTCTACCACAAAGGTCACGTCAATATTGTCCTTGTTGTGGTCGTAGGCCTTGCCTGAGTAAAGACGTTTGATGCCGTGAATCTCCATGGATGTCGCTTTCGTCCCCATACGGTAATCGCCAAAGAACTCATTTGTCTTCGCTTCTGTGAGGAGATGGATCTCGTCTGGAGTCTCTCCAAGCACATAGAGTTTCAATTGCAACTCATAGCAATTTTCGTGTTCCAAAATCTTGTATTCTTCGATATTTGATAAAGGGTAGTGATGGCGGCAAGCATAGTAGCTTTGATACATGTCTTGTCGAGAGACGCCTTCCTTAGAAAAATTGACTGATAGGTCGACCTGGTGTGCGTGGATACGTGTCATGGGTAACCGTTCCTTTCTTAGTAGGGGATTGTGGTTTGAATAGATTCAATTCGTAAAGATGTGTCTATGATGATTGATTCGCCCTCACGGACAAGCTCTTCGTTATAGAGGAGCATGCCATTACGGATGGTTTCCATTCCCGTCGCGTAACGAGCGTAAGACTCAATGAGATTACGTTTGTGGAGACGTTCAGCCTCGGTGACGGTCCTTGTGTCTCGAAGTCGACCGATCAGTTGATCGAGAGTGCGAATCGCATCGGTCGTACCCTCGCGGAATGCTTCCTCTTCTAAAAAGGCAGGGTTCTGTTGGCCTTGGATAATCAGAGAAGCATAGACTTCAGCGACCTGATTGGCATCTTGGATCGTCGGCTCGGCGATATCAAGATAATCCGTATCCTCGACGTGGACGATCTCTTCTTCTGTCACTGCATGAGTCGAAGCCCCGGCGACGATACCCACAAAAAGGGCGAGAGCGATCGCCACGCCCTTGAATCGATTCATCTTCTTTTTATGTCCGATCCGTAACGTACGGGGTGATTGTTGATTGATCATAATTCACCTCTTAAGCGTTTGTTGTCCTCATGCAAGGTATGGATGGTCTCGATGTAGCCCATGAGCATCTCATACTCGATGACGAGATAGTCCTTATCCTCGCCAGTAAAACGGAAGGGGAGGAAATAGTAATCCCTGTTCATCCTTGCAGCCTCTTGTTCGAGCTTGTCGAGCCATTCTTTTTTAATGGATATCGATTTGGCTCCGCTTTTGGTGATGCTGCCGCGCTCCTTGAACTCGGCAATGGCGGCAGTCAGTTCTTCAGAGGTAATGACATCCCCCAGCGCATGGGCGAGAGCCCCTGACCCTGGTTGGCGTCTGGCAGCATCCTGTCCGGAGCGAACAGCAGAGGAATATCGGTTTGCCCCGTCTTGCTCGAATTGCATGCCACCTTTCGTTGTCTTGAGTTTACGGGACGTGTTCTTTGCACGCAGCCCCTGGATTTGCTTCGGGGGCTTATATAAAGAGAAGTCATAGCATTTGAAGCAGACCTTCCCTGCGTTAGCGCATTCTGAATATCGGTCACAATCTGACATACCCGGTGGCCTCCTTCAATAGTTTGAGATTATCCCTTTCGGACGTCTTGGTTTTTGACGACCATCCTCAGTAGGTGGATAACGTAGTGGGGGAGAGTCCAATGACATCTGATAACAGACGACTTTTGTGATTTCAAGTTTTTTGCGATCGATGTAACAAGTCATGAAAAGGTTGGCCTCAGGATTAGAGGAAAGCATCATCGAGGCCTGAGACTCGACATCTGTCGTACAGGTTAAAGGGACGTGGAGTCCAGCTTCAAGAGCGATGACTCCCCTCTGAAAAGAATGGTCGGTGATTCCTACCACGAGTACTCGATCAGGCTCTTTCCAGAGATACCGGACCTTGTCACTTTTAAGAAACGTGGTCAGGCATAAAACAGTAAGCGGGATGAAGCCAATGATGACGGCAATTTTTTCAAACATGATAGTTAACCCCTTTAGGATGCAATGTGTATCAAAAGAACACAAATAGATTCAAAATGTTTAATCATTGACAAGAGTCACAAAAGAACACAAACGTGTACATTAGGACACAATAGGACACAAATTATTATGAAATGGCTCAAACAAAGGGTTTTATTGTGTCCGGACACAATAGATACCAAAAGAACACATTAGGATACAATAGGAGTCTTTGTGTCCTAATTGATTAAATGTATAATAGCAACCAAATGTCTCCTTTTGTGACCAAAATGGTTCCGTTTGATATTTTAAATGGCTATAAGTATTGATATAGAGCCATTTATTTGTGTCCGGAGTCAATCGGTTACATACGGTCACAAAGAATAACAACCGGTCACATAAGGGTGCATATCAACTGGGTCTATTTGAACACAACAGGTTCCGTTTGTACCCATTTCCTGAGCGTATTTTTTATGATGTCACATATTCTTTATTTGAATTGGTTACAAACGAACACAAATGCACCTTCATCTGATTTAAAGGAAAGGGTGCCTTATGGCACCCCTTTTTAGACTGACGTCTCTGCCAAATCAAGAGAGTCGATATACATGCGAGACCAACTCTCGAGTTTGTCTCGATTCTCGGAGAGCCATTCTTTTGACACGAAGCTGCCTTCGAGCGAGTCGGTCTCTCGTACTTGTACATCGTCGGATGAAAGCTCTGCGAATAAGATGACACCGATATGGACCTTACCGACATCTTCCTTGTCGTCGTTCAAGATCTTCATGTCATCCCACTTAATATCGACCTTCACGTCTTGCCCGATGATGAGCTCTTCGTTGAGCTCTCGAAGGGATTCCTGTGCGATGACTTCTAAAAGACCTGCATGATCGCGGTCGTCGGAGCGATAGTTCATGTGGCCGCCGACACCGATCGAGATGCTGTCGACGAGTCGTTTTTCTCCCGAGCCAGACAAACGCTTGTAAGCGAAGTAATCATCTTTATGCTTCAGCATGACGTAAGGGATGATTTGCTTGAGTGAGGTGTCCTTCTCACAATCTCCACGACGGGCCGACACCAGTTCCTCAGAGAGCTGCTCAAGAATAAGTTTCGATTGCTCTGAAGAATAGATGCGTTGTTCCGGTTCGTCTAAGGGTGCGAGCGAAAGATTTGCTCGTGGCGCTGCGGTGACGACCTCGTTGTTCTTATTCACTTTCGAAGAAGGGATAAGAGGGCCGTGGTCGCTCAATTCCTGTTGTAAGTGGCTCAATGGATCGATGTCAGAATACATCGCCCCAAAAGTACGTTCTAATTCTGTTTTGTAAAGAACCGCTGCCTGTTCAGCTGTGTCACCTTTGACCATAAGTGGGAACGAGATTGTATCGTCCTCAAAATGAAATAGATAGATATTCAAAATGTAATGCTCCTTATCACATGAGATTTCGCTCCAAATTGAGGAGAGAGTTGTTCGTAATCTTAGCGTCCGACTTGAAGCGGATAGACCTCACTATGGCATCAAGCTGTTCGAAATAGAAGGCCCAATCATCTTGGAGATCAAAGAGATTGCATACGTATTCGCTATTCGGGTAATGGACCACATATTCACGACATAGCTGGATGCCGCCGCTACGTCGAGCGGCCTCGTTCTTGCCTTCGTTGTAACCTTTGATGGTGCGATCGATGAGACGTTCTAACGCATCCTTGTAGGCCCGAGCCTTGCCATGATAAGGCATGACACGGTCATAAAGGTTAGCGAGCGCGACATTGAGCTCATGGAGCGTTTCTGTGCTGTTTTCCCGTTGGACACGTGCCTGCATATTTTGTGACTGAAAGAGGACGAGCATCTCGTCCCATTCAGCCCTGTTCTCGGCGAGGATGCGCTGGATCATACTCATAGCAAGGTTGCCTCCTCAGAAGGTTCTTCTTCCTCATTTTCCGGCGCAGCATCCAAGATGGTCTTCGGTTTGAGCGCTTCTTGGACATGGTTATTCACCATGAAGAACAGTTCCTGATTCATGCGGAAGGCGAATGCGAGGTCGGCCTTACCGTTGAATTTCACCTTTAATCCGTTTGATAATTCCATCGGGTTCTTGGTAGATTCCCCGAGGTAGTACCAGGAGCCGGCCTTGTTGAAAATTTCTAAACGGTCGGCCATCTCGGCAATATCCGTGTAGATGTCGACACCAGAGTCATACATATAGTTGAACGTTGTCTTGCCATATGGAGCGCCGACCTTGTTCTTGATAAACTCGACGGTGATCTCCTGACCTATCGGCCCTTGCTTCGATTGAATGATTTTACGGCTGACACGGCCTCGAATTGAGGCGTAGAACTTCAACGACTGTCCTCCAGGTGTTGTCTCCGGGTTTCCGAACATCTGTCCAGCGTTTGTTCGCGTCTGGTTGATGAAAACGACCAATGTGTTCGAGCGCTTAGCGATCCCTTTTAGCTTACGCAACCCTTTCGACATCATACGGGCCTGGAGCCCGACCGGATTATACGTGTTGTCATTCTCGCCCTCTGCCTTAGGGGAGAGTGCGGCGACCGAGTCGACGATGATGACAGAGAACTCTTCAGATGCGCACATGGACTCGAGCATGTCGAATGCGGTTTCTCCACTCTCAGGCTCGACGAGCATGAGCCCGTCTTCATCGTTGAGATCAATGCCGATACTGACCATATGATCCCGGCTGGCACTGAACTCGGCGTCAACGAATGCGCCTCGACGTCCGAAGAATCGACTCGTCTTGTCTCGCTGTAGCGTCTGAGCAGTCTTCAACAACATGAGACACAAGGTCGTCTTACCTGAAGACTCACCTCCATATAACTCGACGAGGCGTCCAGAAGGTAATCCATTGATGTTCGTCACGTAGTCTAGTGAAGGGACGCCAAAAGGGATTGGGGTGATCGGATCAGAGTTCGGGTCAGCAAAGCTGAACACCGAATCTTCCCCAAACTGCTTCTTGAACTTCTTCATAAAATCACTCATGTTTCTTTTCCTCCATTTCAAGCACTTCGACCAGAGCAAGGCGCAAGCCCTTGAGCACGGTGATGCGTTCGACGTTCTTTGTGACCGATTCTTTATGAAGGCGACGACCTTCCTGATCGACTAAGGCAAACAAGGACCGGGCATGGTCTTCGAGAGTGAACCCGTTGAACTCTTCGATGGCCTGCAGCCAATCCTTCTTTGCTTGCCCAAGTGCTTCAGACGGGAGTAACCCGGAGCGAAGCAGGCCGCCATAATGCTCAAGGAAGAGCGCATTTGCGCTCTTCTTGAGATCAACCACGTGTTGCGAACGGGTTTTGTGGTGGTGCACCAAACGGCTGTTGTTGTGGCATGCCATGCGGTGGGGCGAACCCTTGTTGCTGTTGAGCCATAGGCTGGCCCTGTGGCGCATATTGTTGCTGAGGCGTGCCGAAAGGCTGTTGCGGTTGGCCCTGTGGTGCATACTGTTGTTGCTGTTGCCCTTGTGGAGCATACTGCTGTTGTTGACCTTGCGGTGCATACTGTTGTTGCTGAGGTTGACCTTGAGCCTGGCCTTGACCTTGACCTTGAGAAGCCTGGTCCGTGTCTAAGAACATGATTTGCTCGGGGCGAATCGAGACATAACTTCCTGTTTTGCCTTCACCCTTCGGCTTGATCTGTTGGATACCGCTCACAAGGATGAGACGTCCCTTTTTAAGGAACTGGACCTTAGACATCAAGAAACTATTGTTCTTGTTGACAGAAAGGTCGATGAACGACGTCTCACCGTTCTGATGGTTCACAGCGATACAGAAGTCATGGAAGTCACCACGGAGCTCCGGGTCGCGCGTGAGGCGGCCTACTGCAGTTGAATGAAGGTACGTATAAAAGTGCTTGTTGTTTTGTTCTGACATGATGATTTCCTCCTTAGTTGTGTGTGAGATGTGGTTGTTTTTCGAAATCGAATACGAATAGAACATGCTCTCCGAAGAAGTCATATTGGTATGCCTGAATCGTCAGGAGCTCACCTTTATGAATCATCGTGTCGCAAGCGAACAGAAAGTCCTCGCGGACCAACATGTCACGCTCTTCAATACCGTCATCCACGACGATCCGATAAAAATCCTTGTCGTGAAAACGTTGTGGTACAGGCACACTGGCAACACGTCCTTTCATATAGGCGATCGGGCTGTTGCGATCGATCGCACTAAAGAAGTCGCCTGGAAGCGGCTCGAGAAGACGGTATAGGGAATGGTTCTCCCCCATGTTCATCACTCCTTCTGTGGGCGAGGACCCTTGTCCAATAGTTCCTCGAAGCATTTTTTTAGTTCAGGCTCTGTAAAGATGCCCTTTTCAATCAAAAGGTCGGCCATCGCATTGAGCAGGGCTTCTTGAATAAACAAGGCGCCCATACTACGATGGAGAAGCTCTGCGACCTCTTCTTGAGACATGCCTCTTGTATCAGGGACCATGACCGCATAGACGCCTTCAGAATTCTCTGAAGGGGGCATGACCTTCGAAATTCCAGTAGCCTTTGCGCCGTCCCCTTGCTCGAACAGGTCTTCTAACGAAAAATAGCTCACTATTTTCAGCTCCCTTCATAAAATTCATGACATCCCGGCGGCAGCCGGAAGAAGAACAAGGAAAGAGACAATGAAGAGCTGTGCCTTTGCGACGTGAAGGCTCTTCCGAATCAATACCCTCGACCTCAAGTGTACCTCAAGTAAAAGGGTAGAGGAAGGGCTTGCTCACATATAATTTACCTTGTTCTCATCCCATGATCACGTCTGGCGTGGTTGAGCTGTTCGTTCAAGTAGCGAGTCGAACCGATACGTTCACGAATCTTCGCCTCTTCCGGATAGAGCCCATTCTCGTCGGTACGAGCATTCTCCAGATTCAATTGAATACGATGTTGTCCTAGCTCATAAAGCGCATCGTAGATGGTATTTTGTTCCTCCGCCAATGATTGGCGAAGCGTGTCTTGATTCATGTGATTTTCCATATGAGGTACCTCTTTCATCTTTGAAAAGGAGAGAAGTGACGGTTGCAAACATCCCGAAGGGACGCCCATCAGGACGTCCGCATCTGGATATTGAGGTCTTCCGATCCACCAGTCAGCACATCAGAGCGTAGCGTGTTCTTACGGTCATGGTTCCGCAAGACATCTTCATCATGAGAATCATCATGAATCAGATACATGATAGTGATGTTTCGGTTCGGGTTTCCGGTCCGGTCGATGCGACCATTCCGTTGTTCCATGATAGTAGGGTCGAAGTTCATATCGATATGGACCATATAGCGAGCGCACTGCAGGTTCATACCTGTGGAGGCCGCCTCTGTGCCCATAAAGACCCGAATGGAAGGGTCGTCCCAGAATCGGTCACGGGCGAGTTCGCGGGCATTATCATTGTCTTTCCCCGTGAAGGTAACGACGCAGTCCCCATATTTATCGACGATCGCCTGCTTCGTCAATTGAACCATCCGTTCGAATCGACTGAAGAGGATGACCTTCGTAGAAGAAGATTCAGCGAAGACTTGACCCAAGAATTCGACGATATAATCGATTTTCGGTGAGGTCTTCTTCTTGGGATAGACATTGGAATCTGCTTTGACTTTCTCGGCGATCGGAGACTCACTCATGTTGAGCAGATAAGGTGCGTCTGTGATCGCGGCGAGGAATGCCGTATAGCCTTGGACCATGTCGTCGAGACGTTTTTTCGCCTGATCCTCGTTGAGGAGTTCTGCCCCGACCAATTTAGGCCCCTTGATTTTCTTCGATTCTTCTTTCAAATCCTCGATGACACCACGCAAATGAGCGGTTAGCTTCTTCTGTTCATCTGTCATCTCGAGACGAACCTGTTCATGAGAGACAGCGGGGAGCTGCTGTTGAATCTCCGGCATCTCCTTCGTCCGACGGATGAAATGAGGGGCGATGCGTTCGTACACGAGATGCGTATCATGGTAGCCCATGATACCGTACCGATCATGCATATCGCAGAAACTTTCACGGAAGAAATTCCAATCGCCGAGGATTGCTGGGTCGATGAAGTAAAAGAGGGAGAAGAGCTCCTCAAGTTTCCCTTGCATCGGAGTGGCGGTTGCAATGAACCGATGCTTGACCGTTTTCGCAAGCTGATACGCCCCCATGGCGACCTGTGAAGGCTCAATTTTGAACCGCTTGTCCGTGACACCGGACTTGATCCGCTGACCTTCATCAAGGATGGCGACATCAAATTTGATGGACTGAAGACGCTTCAAATAATCCTTGTCGCGTAACATCTCATAGTTGACGATGAGATAGTCAAGGTCATCCCGTGTTTTAAACTCATCGATGATGGCGAGCCGTTTCTTTTTCTCGCCTTGAGCGGGAACCGCAGTGTAGGGGGTGAACTTCTCGACCTCTTTGGCCCATTGTCGCTTGATCGCGTTAAGCGTGACGACGATGGTCTTGAAGCGAGTCGCACCTTCTTTAATAGCTGTAGCACGAAGCAGGTGGGACGCCCCGATCGTTTGAGGGGTCTTCCCTAGTCCGACGCCATCGAATATCATAGCGTTACCTCGATTCGCGAGGAACTTAGCACCGATGACCTGGTAAGGATAAGGCTTCAGCTTAAAGGAATCGAATTCTTTATCCTTGGCCATGGCAAGGTATTGGTTGATATAAGGCGTTCGTGTGATGTTGAACGTCTTGACGAGGTCCCTGAGCGGGGTCATCCAGACAATATGATTCGAATATAGACGGATCAATTCTGACACATACTCCGGATCCACCATGAATTCCCCAGTGTTCGCCTTATAGGTGACCCCGCGGATTTCTCGAATCGTTCTGTATGTCTGCATGAACATCTCATTATCGGAGATGATTCGTACATAGATCACGCCATACTCTTCACGAATTTGAATCATGTTTGAGTTGGCCTCCTTTTATAGTGAGTCTACCTTCCATTATCCCACTTCCCTAGAAAGGCCGCAACCGAACAAGGGATGCTTCGATTAATAATCTGATGTGAAAGTAAACCTACCATTGTGCTGCTTGGCGAGTGGGAGCCAAACCTGCTCATAAAGCTGTTGATTCAGTCGAAGGAGTTCATCTCCCCGATACGGCTGATTAAAGGCACCTTCACTCACCCACAAGTCAGTCAAAAAGAAGGCATGTGGATTCCCATGTGAATGATAGACAGCGGCCCCGATGCAGCACATCGGATTGAAATCGAATTCACCTTGCCGTCCACAGAATACGTGATCGATCGGGCATCGGTCATGGTCATGCCCCAAGACCTGTCCTTCTTCGACGATCATGGACGGGTTCAAAGAGGCAAGAGACTCGATGAAGATTTCACGGGTGACGGTCGAAGGAAACTCAATGTTCAGTAAAGTCCTTGACCCCTCCATCTGAATGGAAGTGAGACCGAGTGTACGGATATCAGAATAAGAAACGAATTCCTTCAACATGTCGGTAAATTCCAAGTTCCCGATACGCTTCGCATGAGGCATCAATGAATCGAGAGGTAGCGGATAAACTGTCTGATCGAGCTGGGTCATGGGTAATCCTCCTTATATTAAGAAAAGCGGAAAAATCAATTCTTCATTCATCTGTTCCTCGCATGAGTTGCAGATGAAATATTGAAACGGCTCCTCGCTATGGAACATCTCCAAAGGAAGCCTCATGTCGCCGCCGCATCGTGCGCAACCTGTCATCGAGTCGATATATTTTTCAGAGCGAGGGAAGAAGACTCGCTCAGCCGGTGTCATATCGACGATACTGCGAAACGTCTCCAATCCGAAGAAAGGGTTTCTCAAGTCACGTATCTTCGAATCAGCGACATATCGATTCCCGCGAGGGACCCAAAAAAGGGGAGAGGCATCAAGATTAGGGTCGACCGGCCTTTCAAGAAAGTCACCCGTGAAGGTGAGGTCGATATTCATAGGAAGGATCATGTAAACCATTCCTTTATACGCTGGCGCCATGTCTTGCGCTCAGAATCCTCAATGGGGAGGTCGAGTCCATCATCAGTGACCTTCAAGATGAGCCGTGGGGCCTCGATGGACACCTCGTCTCGCTGGGTCTGATAGCGGCCACTGTTGTTGCGGATTCTGTCCAGTTCTGCCTGAATCGAATCCATATCGTTTGCGAACTTCATGGTCACCGTTGGGTCTTTTCCTGTGAGAGCCTTCGATTCAGCGATGAAGCGGTCAAAAGTCAGGTCACAGAACTCATCGACCCAGTCCCCAAGGAAGTAGAATCGATTCGAGATATGACGTTTCTTCTGATTTTTGAATGCTCCGAAGAGGATCGGGTCTTTATCCCGGCGATGGGCTTCAACCTTACGTTCCGCTTCGCCTGTGTAGTCCGTGAATACGACATAATAGTCGTCGAACAAATGGCTCGTGAGCTCGATATTGAGGGCGATATCCGTGGGGATATCTCGTTCATACGATTCGAGGTCCGTGATCTTGATGACACGGTCCTTCACCGATGACAAGAAGGACGTCACGTCATCCTCATAAACATAGCGGTCAAAACCGAGCCGGATGAGTTCGCGCTCTTTCGGGACGTTTTCAATATAGAATGCGAGCTTTTCCATGGCACGGGTTTGACCCGTCATCTGATACTTCCCGAACAGCTCCAATGCATTGTCATAAAATGCTGTGAGCTCCTCGTCTGTGATCGTATGGCGATTCGCTTTGACCTGGTCAAAGTATTCTGTCGGTGTCATTGAAGACATGAGATCGTTCCCTTCCATCTATGTTTCACGTGAATCATTTTTTTGTAGGATATGCAGTAGTAAGGTCTACCTTCTTCTCAGGGCGAGTCAATTTCATCTCGGTCCCATAAGTTTCATTGACCATCTTCAGGTAAGTATCGAATTCGTCATAAGCCTCATTCATTTGAATATCGCTCGTGATAGGTACGAAATTGACCTTGGTGCCCTTCTTCGTCGATTTGAGCCATTTTACTGGACGCATTCCATCATTGATCAGATTGACCCAGATACGCGCCTTCAAAAGATGATGGTTCTTGTCCTCAGGTGAAACAAGTAGACGATATTCCATCTGACCGCTAACTACGCTGACGTTTTCCATTGCTGAACCCTCCTGGTAGATTGATGTGTGTCACAAATAACCGATCTCTGTCGCATAGGTGATGACCTTCTGCTTAGATGCTTCATCATAGCCCCAATGCTCGGAGTGCAGGCCTCCATATCCATTCTTGCCGTTCACTTTCTTTCCGGTTCGAATGAAGTCCGCAAAGTCGAGGACCAAGGCCTGGAGCGTGCCTCCAGAAGAGAAGTGTTCCCAAGTAGGGGAACCGTTCTTGCAATAGATCGGAACGTGCGTATAACTATCGATGTAATAGACACGTTTATTGATGATGTCCATGCTCGATACATTGCCTGTCGAACGCGTCTTGAAGAATTGTCTCCCGTTCTCGGAGATACACTTGATTAGGTCATTTATAAGAGCGACTCGTTCTTGCTTTGTCATATTATCAGCACTCCTTTCTCCATGAGATTGGTTCGAATCCGGCGCGATCGAGATGATGGTTCAAGCGTTTGTTGACATCATGTAGCTCCCTGACCCTTGCAACAAGGGTATCGATTGCAGTTTTATGTCCAGTTGGCATGCTGCGGAGCATCTCGACAGTAGAACTGATCTCATTGATCATTTCAATATTCGATTCTATAGTGCGTTTCATCATGGAATATTTCGACATAAGTCCTCCTCATAGATGTTAGAGATTTAACGTCCTTCTTGAATGGGTCTCTTGACCGGAAGAGGGGGATGGTCATCGGATAACTTCCAATTGGAGATGGTGTCGCAATGATCACATTTCTTGATAGAGATCACGCCATCATGTAGTGACTCGGAATAATAACGAAGGTCCAGCCCGCAAGAGGGGCAGCAGAAATGAGGATCACGGCGTCTCATCGCCTTAATTTTTTTAGTGACCCTAATGTTCCATTTCTCGACCAGACCGGCGAAAACTCCGAGTATGAACATAGACATAAGAACCAAAGCCTCGGTCATTTAGTAACCTCCTGGGGGTAAGAAAAATGGACCTTCTGTAAATATTGCGTTTGGAATGCTCCACTGAATCCTTCAAGCATGACCACGTTATAATCATGATTTTTGTGGAGCTTATATTCATCACTACTACAAGTCCATACTGTTCCATCATGTTCTTCAGCTTCCATACAGGTGTGCATGACAACGTGATCTCCTTTCTTGAACCCACTATTTTGTTTCTCTTGTTTTGCGACTTTTCGTTTCTGGATTTCAGTTCTCATCCTCTTTGCTTGTTCGAGACAGTTATCGCACCAATCTTCATTGGAGGTAGCTTGTTCGCATATCCCACAAATTCGTCCCATATCATCGAGCCTCCTGAGCATTATTTTTTGGGTTCACCCTATTTCATTGGTGATTTCTTCGATTGCCTCTTCGACGAGTTTTTCGAGCCGCTTGTAACTTTCGTCGCGCGGGCTCATCGGATCGAAATGCAGCGCAAGTAAAGCCTTAAGTTCACCGAAAGTTCGCTGCATCTGCTGCTGTTGGATGGCGTATAAACTTTGAACCATAAGGTTAACCCCTTTATTCTAATTCGCGATCATCAAAATTATCGTGCTTTTCCAAAAACAACTTGGCTTTTGAATTTGCCGCTTTTCGTGTAGAAGCGTGCATAAAATCCAACTTATGCTTGCACTCATCGTTAGTCTGAATACGAGCCCATGTCTTTTTCCCGTCATCATCTACATAGAGAAAATGAGGAACAAATACAGTGACAATATCCTCGTTGATAAAAAACGACTTTTCGAGAACTCGATTCTTTCGTGTTAATCCCATTCCGCTCATCTCCCTATAAAATTTATTTTTTAGTTCGATTGTCCGAGGAATTCATAATTTTATTGGTTTGATATTTCGATTGTTTTTGTCGCTTGAAATTTAAAGTGCTTGGCTTCTTCTCTCCATCCGGAAAAATCACGGCGACAAACTTTCCAGCCGTTATCTTTGAGTAACTTGGCTAATCCTTTGTTTTCCTTTAAACCCGCTTGATAATAAAAGCTCATATCGATGTGTAACGTTTCTTGCCCTCTCATAGTATGAGCGTCTGGTAAACCTTCGACTACATATCCTTCGAGCAAATCTTTTGTATCTTCAATAAAATCTTTCGTGATCTGATGATTGCGGACTTGTTCGAAAGTCATATCCACTGTTTCCACTCTCCTATAAATTTATCTTTAGCCCGATTGTCCGAGAAAGTCATAATTTATTCGTCAATCTTTTCTGCATGAAGGTCCTCAATTTCAGGTTCATCTATTTGTCTCGAACAGTAATGACAAACAGATACAGACGCATCCTTCCAAGCCATTTCGATTGCTTGTTCCTCTGTTTCTGCCTCATACTCTCCGATGTGTTTTGAGGCAACGACACTTGCGCTTATTGAGTATTTTGCCAATTCTTCCACTCCTATGTTTCTATACTTGTTTTGTTTTTAGGATGTACCAACCGATAGCCCAATCCAAGGCCAACGGGAAAGTATCAAATGACCGTGCATCGATCAAATCCTCTATTTCCGAATCGTATATCGTGGCTGTGAACGAAATCTTTTTCATCCAACCTTTTCTGATTTCTTCAGCTTGAGCTTCATTTTCAGCCAATTGGTTGTGAGGAACAATCTCTAAGATGTAGCCGTCAGCTTCCATCATATCTAACACCCTGGCTTGTTGATTTATGTCATTCATGACTATCACTCCAATAAAAATTCACTCTGAGTCGCACATTTGCGTCCCGTCAGGATCCATACGCGGGATGATATTTCCTGCCTTGTTTCCATCAAAAATAAGATATTCACAGCCATTGGCAGGGTCTGTGTAGAAGATGACCTCATTGCCAAAACCGAGATCATCGTCTACCTTTTTTGGTTCCTCCGAACCACAAGCACCCAACATTACTGTTGCAGAAATAAGGCCGGTCAAAATCAAGGATTTATTCATAGTAGGTGCTCCTCTTGTTTTTCTGTTTGATATTGTTCTTTCATCCGGTAAGATACAACATCCTGCTCCCTTGGCGGGACAGGCTTCCCGAACAGTAGCATTAGCCAATAGATCGGCAGCAAGACGAGTATGAGGATTAGAACGATTGGGGCGACCACTAATGCAATGAATAAATTGACTGCCCAAATGACAAAGAATTCGACAACATGATGAAATTGGGTGATGGTGTAGAAGCCGTCTGACCAGGCATCCCTTGCTGTGATTCGTATGCGTCTAAAGAAGTCGCTCATGTGTCACAAAGGCCTCCCATCTTCAAACGTGAGGCCGAAGAACTCTTCATACTCTGCAATCAACCGTTCAGCTTCACGTTGAGCATAATCAGCAGATTCCTCGTCTTCTGCCACCATAGGGACCGATGAGAATCTACCGATTGTGGTCGGGCCGTCTTTCAGGCACTCAACTACCCACTTGAGGGTCGCATGGTAATGTTGACGATGCTCTGTTGTAAGAACTTTGAAAGAATCGATTCCAAGCCATTCCTCGAAGTCGTCAACATAGAATCCGGAGTCTCCTCCAGCCCAGCAATATTGGAAGAAGACCATCAGGAGGACATCTTTCTGCCCATCTGGCGTGAGCATCTCAGCGATCTCTTCGTCATCCATTTCCACATGATAGCCTCGCTCAATATCAAGGTAATTGATGGACTTTGTTGATTCATCCAGTTCATAGAGCCTACCTTTTCCTTGGTCGTTGACCGAGATGAGGGCGTATCCAGAAATCATAGTGCTCCTCCTTTGTCTATTTATCGAATGAGTAGAAGTTAACCTTTTTTCGAGACGGTGCGATAGAGCGTATAAATCAAGCTCGCCATAATCAAGGCGATCACATCGTCAAGCACACGAGGCATCGTCTCGCCATAGATGATGAGCTCTGATAGATACCATAAAAAAGCGACGAGCAAGTAGATGGCAGCGATCCAGACAGAACTCATGTATAAGGAGAAGACTTTTTTAAGACGGGTCTCACCTTGTATGGGTTCGAGCCCCCCCGAGTGAGGTCATCTTAAAATACCTTGTGATGCGATAAAGGCGTGCACGTCGACGATTGAAGACGATTCTCCCCGCAAGGCGAGAAGAAGGGTTATTCTTCTGTAGCCGCTGAATATAGTCTGCCAATTCTTTCGTCACGTTGAGGTGAAGAATGAATCCGTCACATGAGATAAGGACGAGGTTCTCTTCGGGTTTGACGAGAAGGATCTCATGGATGCCGACATCATTGCTGTCATTGAGCGCATCGGTGATGCCATCTAAGACCCTCATGGAGCGACATCAACTTTCTGAACACGCCCCGCCTTGGTGACGTCGCCCACAAGGACGCGGTACATCTCGACGACCATATTGACCTGAGAGCGGACATCATCCATGGCATCATGAAGCTCTCCAACCTTCTCGTATGAGAAAGTACGTCCTTCAATCGACACTTTCATCTCAACGGCCTCTCTGAGGGTGCGAACGTCACGATTATTGCGGAAGAAGATCGGGTAATCCAATCCGTTCTCATTGAAGGCATGTTTGAGCCAGGCGTTGTCATTCAAGATGCCATTCCCCCAAAGGAATACATCTGCATCCTCCTGGTCCGTGAAGACGCTCAACCAACGCCAGAAGTCGCTGACCAATTGATTTGGGCAACCATCCGCGCGTTCCTGCAGCTTGAAGAAAAGGTCACGGTTGTTGTTCAACCAGAATTCCAAAGTCTTGCCCTCGATCTTCAAATCATTGGTGCAGTAGATGCTTGCGACCTTATCAAATGTCGCGACAATTTCTCCGGTTGCAATATCGAACGCGGCCGCGGCGATCTGAAAGATAGTAGCCCCTTGCTCAAGACCAAGCGTCTCCAGGTCGACCATGATGTCTACTCGTTGTTTCATGTGTAACATTCCTCCTAGTATCTTGTTTCTCGTTGGTTCGAGAAGTTGTCATGCAGGGTCTTGATCTTATCGAGCAATACGTCTTTATAATCCGTTGCGCTCGCGATCCAACGTTTTCCTTCTTCGGTGTTGAACCACCGCTCGGCTTTTTGTGTGGCATCATATCGCTTGATGACACCTTCTTCTATTAGATCTGTTGATTTGATGTATTTTAGGTCGTAAGGTTTGCCGCTACAGTCACGGATGACGCACTCCATGATGGAAAAAGAAGTTACCTTTGCATAGGCTATCACTTGTACAGATGAGATCTCTGATGCGTTATACTGCTGTTCCGACATAAATGCCTCCTTGTAGACGCATACCGGAGATATGCAACTTGTTCTTCGCATGAGTGGTATTGAAGACATAATCGAGGTCTGCGAACGGATCGATCGTGCCGTCTTCTGAGAGATGCTTGTTCGGGATCCATACGTTTTGATTCGTATTGTTCAAGGTGAATCTTTTAGCGGCCTTGCCCTGGTAATCTTTACGAGCGATCAGCAGGAGCGGGATGCCCCGATAATGCTGGATCTCGGTGTTATAAGGATGTTTCATGTGAAATCCCGCCTTTCATATGTTGGTAATTATATTCTTTGGAGAATGAGCCGGATGAACTCGGCCATCTCCGGGTCGCCCTCCTCATAGAGCTGTTCGACCCTAAGTGATAGTCCTTGCACGATGTAGCGTTTGCCAAAGTAGAAGCCGCCTATAAACGAGATGATGACAAATAGAGACGTCATAGATGCGTGGCCTGTATCTTTTCGAGTTCCTTGAGATCGTCCTTGTATTCCAAAAGACGCATATCCAATAAAGGCTTCATGGCATTGTCTTCTTGAAGTGGGAAAGACTGTTCCAAGTGCTGGATCGACATACGCAAAAAGTTGATAGCGTAGGAGACGGCCTTTCGTTCTTGTTGTGGAGTCATTGTTGAACCCTCCTTTTAGTTATACTGATGCACGCGAGAGGCGATGAATAAATACCCGTTCTTATCCGGTTGAAGGAAGTTCGGCATTGCTCGCTCAATCGATAGCTTCTCGCCACACCCAACACATTTCGTGTACTTGTTCGCCGTGCCGTTAAATCGATCATGGGTAGAATCGCATGAGGGGCAGATGACTTTGGTCTTATATACCTCGACTTCGCCTCCATGACCATCGTTGACAATGCGAGAAGAAGAGTCAGGGATCTCGTACATCTCTTGTGTGGAGTCAGTCTCTACGACGGATGTTTTACTTTTCATGATTTCTCCAAGAGAAATAGAGCTCGAATGTTCACGATGAATGACTTTTTGCTCAACCGTTTTTTTCGCCTTATCAAGCGACTTCTCTTTTACGGCGAGCATGATTTCTTCTGCAGACCTTTTTAAAGGTCGTGTCGCTGGAAGGAAAGACTCAATCGGTTTATCGATTTTCGGTTCTACAAGAGAAACGACCGGTGTTGGCGTAGGATGAGCACTTCCTGACATTAGAGCGATAAGTGCAGTCAAGTCTGTTGCACCCGCTCCTTTGATTGAAATAGAATGACGTTCTCCTTCACGATTGACTGCGTATTTGATTTCCATGAATGCTACCTCCGAATGATTGAATGATGTTATTTACGCCAAGAAAAGCCTTTGCCTAGATTCAAGAAGGGGCGGATGCCTCTCTTGGATAGATTGAAGCCGGCCTTGCCGAGCCTGATCGTAAGCGAGAGTCCACTTTTCGAGATGTTGAGCGAGAGTATCTTGCCTAGTTGTACAGTCTTTCTATAGCGAAGCCCCATATTATTTGCCTCCTTTCAGGTTTTGAACCACTTCTTTGAAAAAGACACCAATGAAATAGAGCGGGCTCAACACGACAAGGGTCAAGATCAGCGAGACGAGAAGATGTAGCCCTCCGAAGAACGTGGTGTAATAAAGAGCTAACTCCGTCAAATCTTTGTAGAGCGCGAGTATAATGTCCAAACTGTTCACCTCTTAGCCATATATGTGTGGATGTCGACCATGAACAAGGCTACGCTCACCACATATGTGATCGCGGGAGCGGAGCCTGCAGAAAACAAAAGAGTAGAGAAAAATGCCATCAGTAAGCCTCCTGAGCATGTTTCTCAAGAATTACATCTTCCGCCTTCGATAAGTGACTCAGGAGGGATGCCTTACTCATCGCTAGAGAATCTAACCCTTGTTCAAGGAATGACTCAATGTCGTCTGAGGTGATATCCATCGCAGCGCGTAAAGCTGGAATTCCCTCATGATAGTCGAGCCCATTGAGGGCTTGAGCGACTTGTTCGCGTGTAGATGCCTGAATAAGACGAAGCGTAACAGGCGATATTTGTTTTTTCATACTAGACCCTCCAATTGTAAGATAAAGGATTTAAGAAAGGAAGCATTTTTTGTGGAAGATAAAATAACGGCACATTTGATGCCTTTTCGGTCACAAGAGAGCGCAAAAGGATGCGAATGGTTGCAACCAAAAGTGTTCATTGGTGACACAAATAGTCACAAAAGGATGCGAACGGAACCGTTAGAGCCCTTACGAAGTGTAGAAGTAGAGGTACAAAATAGTAAATTAGGACACACATGACCACAAAAGGGCCCGTGAGAACTCTTATGACCTCTTATGGGACCACAATAAAATGCATCCATATGGGGTTAAAAGAAACCGGTTTGGACGCAATTGGGTGCAAAAACGGTACCTTTCAGGACACTAAAGGATTCAAATGGACACAAACGAGCGCATTAAAAAGGTCCTACGGCCGCTTTACGAGAAGCCCGTTCATCGACAGTTGCACGCGTCTCAAGGTAACGAATATCATCTGGAACGACGCTCGTTTCATCGATCTTGAAAGGAGCGCCATTGATCATCCGCTCAGTCTGAAATACATTGATGCGACCCTGAAGCGAGATGAGCAAGCCTTTTGTAAGGACATTCGCATGGGTTTCTGCAGCCTTACCGAAAACACGGACGCGGACGAAAGTAGTGCGGTCCTTGCCTTTGATCTCCGGCTCATCTGTCGCCAATGTGAAAGCGAGCACGGCATTGCCAGAATTTCCGTAACGAAGCTGTGGATCATTGCTGATACGTCCTACGAGAGATACATGATTCATGATAAATTCCTCCTTGTGAATGGTTTTGTTTTTTATTCGTGACAATTCGGCGGCAGCCGACGGATAAGCGAGGGTCGGTTTCGTCCCTCCTCCGATTCAGAATGTGGATAACTCTGTTCCCGAGGAGAGAAAAAATATCCCTGAGCAAGGAAAAAACACCTTGCACATGGGTAACAAGGTGGACTACAATGTGGATATCGCTGATGAATGGACGTCAGTGTGTCACAATTACATATAACTCAAATGTGGTTTGGCCAGCCGAAGTAGATAGGACTAGGCCCGCCGTAATTAACTCGACTCGTTGAGCAAAAGCGGTGAACGGGAAAAGGACGCAACCCCGTAGCCCGGTAGGATATCCATTCTCTCTGTGAAGAGAGCACCGAGGGCAAAACCTAATCTTCCTCAAGGGGAAGGATGGTAAAGAGCGTATACCAGACGAGGCCCAGACAAGACCGTTCTGTACGACTGTAGGCAGGCCCACGACGAACTGTGGGTAATTTCCTAGTAAGCGGCACGCGGACACTGTAACACGGACATTCTCATTGTGAGAAGGTCGGAGCCAAGTGGAACAGCCGAAAGGTAACGCGGTAGGGCGTGGGGACGCCGCGTATGAAACCTGTCAGATAGGCAGGCGGAAAGTACACTTGGAGAGCGGACGAAAGAATGCTCAGTCTAACGAGACCATACATACGGATACCTATACGTGCCGGGCACGGAGTGAGATTTTCCTATTATGGGCAGACTGCTACCAACTTCCTCATAGGGAGTAGTCTGCCCGCCAGCCGTTTCCAACCGTCCAAACTCGGAGTATAAAACCCTAAAAGACAAAGTCAAGTGATTAAAAGAAAAAAGACAAGGTCAAAAGACAAAAGAAAAAGACCGCCGACATGGCAGTCTTCTCAGGTCAGGCGGCATCTGCAGAGACGAGTCCTTCAAAGTCGAAGCTGTGCATGATCCCTTGGATCGGGTCCATCTGCACGAGGAAACCGTAGCGCTCGCGAGTGACGGCAGACTCCATGATATAGCGGAAGCTGATATTGAAGGTGTCCAGTGGCTGGGTTGCTACAGTCGTGAGTTGCCACATCATCGATAGATAGCCGAGTACGACACTCCGCTCATTGGCGGGTAATGTCTCTAGGAGCCTGAACTGATAGATCAAGACATCCTTATGGTCGTTCAAGACGACAGATGGATTAGATACAGCGGTAGGCATAAATATGCAGTCCTCCTTATTCGAATGATTGACTTCCATGTAGGAAGCGAAGTAAACGTTGACGCTCATCCTCATGAACACCAATAGCATGATTCCGATATTCGATGAGATGCTCAATCTCTCCGTGGTGAATCAGAGAGAGCTTGATGTCTTCGATGGACAAGCAGTCCTCATAGAGAACCGGTTCGCCGAATAACTCAAACTCATGGGAGACATTGATGACAGTTGCAGCCTTTAAATAATCTGCAGAGAGAATATGCTCCATAGAGTCATTGTTCTCACTGGTTACCGTCTCCTCGAGAGTGCTCAGCATAACGCTCAGTCGGAAGGGGTGCCCATCAGTAGGCTCATTGGGATGTATCTCCTGTGAGAGAAAATCAATATCCGTGTAGCCTAGTCTTGGATGAGAGAAAGTCACCGTGCCGGCATAAAGCATGGCGTTCATATTGTCCGGAATGGGCGTATTGAACGATGCAGTGAAGTCTAGTCGAACCTCTTCCTTGTAGCGTTCGTAATCTGTGTTTTCAGTTGTAGCGATGTCAGGCAAATGAATCCCTCCTAAAGGGGTGGCATCCCCTCAATTGTAGTACCCCCTCACCAAAAGAGCAAGGGGGTTTTACCCATGTTCACCCCGCAAAACTATTCTGCAAGCGGTGGTAATAAGGCAAGACCTGACTTTCGATTCCTGAGATGACAGTGTGTGGATTAGCGCTCAATGATTGATAGGTCCCTTTGAGGTCAGCAAACGAGTTTCCTTGAGAGATGATGTACTCGAAGTTGTTGTAGTCCTTCATGACGATGACGAGGGAAGGCTTACGATCGATGAGTTTCATGAATAAACGATAGTTGTAGCGAGCTTGTTGAGTTGACATGGTAGTTCCTCCTTTTTAGTGGGTCACACGTGCCCTAATGCACGCATGGATGTGTATGAGCGACGGGTTAGAATGATATGGTCAATAAAGCGGATACCCATGAGCTGGCAAGCATCACGAAGACGGGCTGTCACGCTGATGTCATCGGGGGACGCTTGATTATTACTGCTCGGGTGATTATGGCATACATAGATACTGGCAGCATTCGCGAGGATAGCACTCTTGAGCACCTCACGAGGCGTGACGATCGCTCCTGAAAGATTCCCGATGGCGACCGTCTCGATATGGATCGGGTTATTGTTACTATCGAGGCAAAGCATGACGAAATGTTCACGGTCAGGCATGCCCAAATATTTGTCGAACACCTCATAGGCGAGTTGTGTCGAGTCAATCCTCATGTCGTCGAAGAAAAGTTCCTCCTTGTGTTTGAGGGCCACCTGGACGACAGGGATGCTGCGTAGCTTGAGCGGTGACGCTAGACGTTGAGCGCCATGTTCCATGTTCCATGTGCCATACACCTCCGGATTCTCAAGAATGTCATCTTGAAGATAACGTTCGATATTGTTGATAAGGCCTGCGATCGAGTGAGGGATGTTGCCCCCATATCCACCTGGACCATACTGCGAGAAGAATGTCGCGAGCGGCGATTCCGAATTGTAATAAAAAGAGACCACAATCCCATCCGGTGCACTAGACACCTTGAGATTGTGGTCTTTTATCGTGTTCAGAATATCCTCCTCAGAATCATAATTCGCGAAAAGGTCATCAAAAGGTTCAGCAGTCAAAATGCCTGACCAGTGGACCTTCGAACCGGTAATGAAGAATCGTTCGTGATAATTGATGAGCTTTAGTCTCTCCTCGATAATCGAAACGAGACCCGGATGGGGGACGAGGTCCCACATATCATCCGAGTGCATTGTCGAGAGGGAAGAAATGAGCGAGTTCACCTGAATGGTAGGCAGTGCCTCATACGAGCTCATTGCATAACCTCCTCGTAGTATTCAAGTTCTTCAACGGCTGCGTCCCATGCAGATAGATCATAGAAGGGGTCCATCGTATAAACAATGGCACGATCATTCATTGAATCAAGTTCGATATAAAGAATGCGGTGCGGGTCAGAGCCCCGCCGGACATCGCCCATGTAGAGCTTCGCGGTGTCCAGGTCGGTGATCCGAAAGACGTGGGTCGTATAGTCCGAGGAGACGTCATACGAATGGACGTGCTCCGCTCCAGAAAGGATACACGGGACATGAGACGTAATATCTCCCACGTTTGTGGTATAGACGATGAGGAACGTATCCTCGCCGTCACGAGAGAGGAGCATCCCCTCACGGGCGTTCCAAGAATGGCGCAACAGCTCTTTAAATGGTTTCATGTATGATGTCAAAATCTCTGTAGTGCTCATGGTCATCCTCCTATCTGACAGGTACTGGGTAACGTTCACGAAGTTTGATGAAATCGATTTTGCCGTCCTCCGTCTTCGGCATGTCTTCAGGCCCTTTTACAGGGTTGACCACTTCCGAGAGGACTGAACGGATCTTGCTGTCGTCGGCCTCGAAGTAACTCATGTTACGGGCCTCCAACTTCTTCTTCTGCTGACGATAAATCGCGCAGAGCTCCTTGTCCGTCTTCTGGTCATACCAGTGAGGCGGATAGGGGAATACACTGCTCAAAAAGTCCACATAAGTTGCTCGACCTTCTTTCATACGAAGACCTCCTTCTTAAATATTCATGAAAACCCGGCGGCAGCCGGACATAGGAACGCCGCTCTAGGAACGGATGACCTATCCGAAGGGAAGAGGCCTCACTTCGATGAGCGGAAGCGTCCTGTGCGAAAAGCACGGGACAAAAACAACAAGATGAATACGAATGTCCATCTGAATGAGTTGCGCTTCTCGACGGACCATCTGCCGAACCATATACGGAACAGGTCAAAGGAGAGGCAAAGGACGGCCAATAGGAGCGCCCCCTGCGGGAAGACGACCCAACTGATAATGAGTAGAGCGATTACGATACGTGCGATCATTCATGACCCTCCCGAGCATGATGAAGTTTCACCAGTCGGAAGAGGATGGACAAGGTGATACCGGTCATGGCCAAGTGGCCAAGGAACAATAGGAACAACATAGGTGCAGACATAGCGTGGCCTCCAAAAATAGCCACCCTTCGAGAGGATGGCCTAGTCAGTTTAAGCAAAGATAGATTTGATGCGATCAAACAAGTTCGGGTCCTTCTTGGCGGCCTCTTTCAGCTTACGCTTGAGGTTAGAGATCTGGATCTCCAATTCATGGACTTGTTCGTGAAGGAAGAAGTTCTCTTCCTCGAGAGCGAGGATACGGTCATGCTGTAGTTTGTTAGTACGCATAGCGGGCATTCCTTTCTGTTGGTGGATTGAGGAATTCAATGACCTCGAACTCATCGAGGCCGTAGGCGAGACTGAGCGTGCTTCCGTTGTCCCAAGAGACGTAGATGAAGCCATTGTCGCTGTGACCAGACACGGTACCGGTCGTGCCAGGTGGGACCGGGTAAGGGTCGTCCTTCATCTCGATGAGAGAGAGACGGGTACCATGTGGATACTGTTCCGATAAGGAAAGGGCGGGCATGGCTGACACCTCCTATTTATTTATACGGTCTCGAACAGACGTTGGAGCCGCTCGTTTTCTTCTTGCAGCAAGACCACACGCTGAGCAAGGTGCTCGTTCTCTTGCACAAGCTCATCTTCCCCGTATAGAGCAGGGTCATTGTACGGGAGATCATCGATGATACTCATAGTGTAACACCTCCTTGGGTTTAAAAGTCTAACTCTCCAAATGGGTCCTGATATTGTGGCACCATATATGCATCAACAGGTGCGTGGATATATGGGCGTGGCTCTGCGACATAATCCAATTGTTGAATTCCATTGTCGAGGTGGTCAATCAAGAGTTTGCGGTCCTCCTCGATGCAGGTACGCAACTCCTCGTAAGTGAGGGAGGGCGCAACAGTCACCGCTCCGACGCGGCCGCGATGAATCGCATACAAAGCTTCAAGGTCGTATTCCACAATCTCTTCTAGTTGAGTGTAATCTGAAGGCACATAAGGGACAGGGTCTTGACCATAAGAATCGAGGTCATGTGTTTTCATGGTGAGCTTATTATGATGTGCCCATTTCTTGACGATTTTGGCCAATTCTTTCGGGATATAGTAACCAAGATTATTGTTCATACCCTTGATTTGAACGACCTCAGTGCCTCTCACCTCGATCGCGAGCACATAATGGTCATCTTGTTCGACGATGAAGATGGCCGTAAAGCCGTTTTCAACGTGTTCATGATATCCTCCGACACAGTGACTGAGACGATTTCCTAAGTTCGAGAGCTCAGAAGACATCTTTGGTAGGCGAAAGCGATGCCCATCAATTTCAGTCTCTAACTCAAAAAGTTCAGGCTTATATGAGAATGCATAGTTTTTAAGACCGATGCGATTATACACACGAGAGAGACGCTGCTCCTCGACATGCATATCAAGCCCGAGCTTCGGCATGAACTCGGGAAAGTTTCTATGAATGTGAGAGAGCAGGCGAGACATATCGCGGAGTACATGCAAATCTAAAAGACTCGTCTCAGACTTAGACATTCTAGTACGAATCATCTCCTCAAGGATCAAGACCAATCGGGCGTCGCTTAGCTTGAAGTTGCTCTTGAATTGAAAAGCAGTACGGGCATCAAGAGTAGGTTCGAACTTATGCTTTTTCCGATTAAGCTGAACCGTCAATGGGATGCGCTCTAAATAAGGGTCATGAGTGTCATGCTTGAGTCTGAGGTCGGTCGGATTCAACAGTTTGACGGTTGTATTGTTATCCTGGATCAATTCATCAAGAGAAAGAGAGACGGCCTTCTCAATATCTTTGATGGAGACGAACATAGAACGTCCTTTGATGATGTTCTTTGCATTATGTGAGGCGTATCGATAAAAACGACCTTCTTTCACGTATTCGCGGTAAGATGCCTGCACTGTAGCGACCAAGGTGTTCAAGTGGTTCGGGTCCTTGAAAAGGCTAGCGAGCTTGAGCCCGACCTCCATGAGATAGCGGAACTCGGTGACGTCCAATGAGTTGCGCAATGCTTTGCGGAAGAAGCCGCTCGGCTGGTTAATCAGAGCGTCCATCGCATCAGATTCGTTATCGAAGAGTCGAAGATTTTTTGCAAACTTCCCACGAGCGAGCTTTGGTTCACGCCATGAAAAGGCAGCATGAGCGGCAGGCGAAATCTTGCTCATGAAGGCCAACTCCAGGGATTGGAGCGGTGCTACTGCATCGATAGGGGATGCCCAAAGAGGCGCATCCATGACATCGAAGACCCGACGGCAGAAATCACCGAAAAAGTAAGCGAGAGTGTCATGTAAGAGACGTTCTCCGTGACTAGGTAACTCACCTTCAAAGAGGCCTTGTTGTCGATAGTTGTGCTCGAGGAAGAACTCTTGTGTGAGGTCTATCGCCTTGCCACCAAGGTAATAGGTCACGTCCTCCAAGCGACGACCAGCCTTGTAGTAGACGCGGCCGGTCTTGGAAGAATAGATCAAGCGACGATGGACGTCATTGGATGTGATACGTACCTTGTTCGGGTCATAAAAGGTCGCATGCCCGATAAACTTGAGTGAAATCTTCCCCTGTTCGAGGAAGTCATCAAATAGGATGCAGGCATCGAGCTTCGTGTGCTCCATCGAATGAGGTTTGATTGGGGTGCCACGCTTGCGATAAAACGAGATATCACTATAGGATCTAGCGTGGAAGTTATGGAACTCCATAGTAGGGGACTCCATATGTTTCGCACCACAAGAGCTGCAAGAGAAATCAGTAGGTGTAGATTTTCTCATAAACTCGGATCTCTCAAAAGACTGGAAGTGACAGGTTGCGTGAATATAATGTGTGTCGTGATTCCCGCATTCGCAGAAGCTCTCCAAAGTATAGTCATATCCTGCTTTGGGAGCGTCATATGAGTGCTCGGTCGCATAATATCTCTCGGCATTCAAGATGATACGGACCTCTGCATCTGGATGAATAGCACGAGGCTGGTAATCATAGGGCGAGCGCGTCTTAATGACACGAGTCTTCTCGCGGCTGATCAACTGTTCAGAAGCAATATGGTATACGTAGAGCAGATGACCTCGTCTGAGAGCATAGCAGCGCTTTGGTGGAAGTGAATACATAGGGAAGACCCCTTTCTGGATTGGATTATGAGACGGACAAGTTCAGTCTTTCTTCACACGAGGATGCTCGTGATAAAGATAGATCGGCATGGCAAACGAGATAAGAGCACAAGCGAGAACGTTCTGCCAAAACGTGTTCTCAGGATTTAAGTTCAAGTTGAGTACGAGCACATAAAGTTGAATGAAATAGATAATGGCGAGCTGCCGAATCGTCATGAGACGGACCTCCAATCAAGAAATGATTTGTACCCTTATTCAAGGGATGTAGACATAGACAAGGCGACACTATCCGAAAAGAATGTCATTACTAGCGAAAACCCATCCTCGGAGCAGAAATAGGCGTTTTTTCAAAGAAAAAACAAAAGAAAAGATAATCCGGTGCCCGTCTCCTCTAACCAGATAGGGAATACTCCTATAAGACCTATAACATCTATAGGGAACACTATCCCCATAGGGACTCCTACTACTTACGAGAGACAAACTTGCGGAAGTTATCCTTACGTTCCTTCGCGGACTCAGTCGGTGGTAAGAAATAGAGCCTATGAGCCCCTCCAGAACTGCGTCTAGGATACTTGCGCACATATTTCATACCTGGATACTCTGAAACGTTATGACTGATCGGTAACATATTCATAGTGACCTCTCCTTTCATGTGTATGAGACAACCTCCTATATAGGGCAATCCCCCTATAGGAAAGCTCCCCTTATACAGGGAGCCTTATCTTATGTGAGCGGGCCGTATGCGAGGTCTACCAACGCTTGCCCTTGTTCAAGAAACTACCGAACGAGTTCTGACGATTCCTAGGCAATTCACTAGGACGCTCAGGCACATAAATCTCGTAGGACGCCATATCCTCAGAGGTATCAATCTCTCTAGGGGGAGACGGCTCTACAGTGCCACGGCCCCTAAGCCCAAGACTGCCATCAGTCAAGAGACTGACTGAATCGGCATCTAGCTCCTTGATGGTCATCTCACCACTGATTTCCCTAGGGAAGCTCATACTGCCCATAGTAGATGCGGAAGTGTCCCTGTCCTTACTTAGGACAATATCCACTATAGGGAGCGGCTCACCATCGCCAATAATAATAAATGCCTTATTGCCCATACCATCATTCCTTTCATGTATCGAGATAAATTCCCCTATAGGGAGCGGTCCCTATAGAGAGAGTCCCCCTATAGGGGAAAACCCCTATATGAGAGACAACTGAGAGCGGTCTGACCACTCTTCGCGAGAGACCAATCTGCCCATCAAAGAAGAGGGGAGACATGCTCTGGGACTAGGTAACCCACACGGGAAGAAGCGACACGCCCTCAGGCTAACGGAGAGTCGAAGGAGAGGCCTTTCCCTTCCGGGGGAGCTACAAGTGCGTAGCGGGCTTCCTGTGAAGCGAGAGAGGCATCTAGGAAACGATGTTCTCTGGAGGGATATCCGCTCCTATAAGAGGGTTCCCTATAGGTAGAGTCGTCTGTAGTAGGGGAGTATCTCCTATAGGGTGAATACGGATAGTTATTCAGGTTTGTATTGTTCCTTGAGGGTATTGATTGCCTCGAAGGTGGACATGTATGTGGGCAGTTCCACATCTGTGGATCGTAGGATCTTCTGTTCCAGCTCGAGTACCGTTAGGAAGATGCTCTCCCGTGCTTTCTCTTTGTCATGTCCAAGAAGCTTTTCTCTTCGGTCATCAACCGCTCGACAAAACCCCTCGACTGTATCTTTGTCTTTGGCGTATCCCCCGATTTTATTGGTGAGGGAAGACCACTCTTGACTGAGCGCCTCTTGCAAGCGGTGGATCTCATCGATTGAGTCGACGGACTTTATTTTTTCGAGTGAGACTATCTCTTTGTTTTTCTCGTTGGATAAGAAGTATTTGACTTCGTTCATGCAGGTGCCCTCCTGAATATAGGTGATTACCCCTCTCGGGTTGAGAGCGCCCTCGTCTATAGGGGAACTCTCCTTGTATGAGTCAATCTGACCCCTGCTGCTCACGATTCGTTCCAGGTCTTTTTTCTGATTGACTGCCTGCAGTTGTTCGAGGATACGACTCTTGATCGAGGGGAGCTCTCCCAGAGCATAGTCGATATCATCCACCCATGACTTCAGGGTGGATGGATTCTCTTCTCGGAGTATCTCCTTTGCTTCGAGAGCAAGGATATCATCAATTGAGCTCATTTACGGTATCGCTCCTTGAGGATCTCCATAGCCTCCGCAATGTCCTCATGGATAAGTAGATGCGGCGCACTTTCCGTGATGGCTTCTTGGAGCGCCTTCACTTTGTCTGCGATATGGATGTGAGCGGATGCAGCTTTGTTCTCGAGAAGCTCCGCCTTGCGTGTGGCGGCTACCGAATGAAGGTCTTCCACTCGTTTCATCTCGGCATGGATCTCATCGACGATGGCTTGCTTCTGATCGGAGAGCCGGTTCATCTCTGCCTCGAGTGAGATCTGCACCTGGTCGACAGCATCATAGTCTTCCATGGCCATGATTGAATCCTTCGTCGGGATGCTCTCATCAGGACCCTCTGTGCCAGGGTTGTCTTCCTTCTCGAGCAAATCTTCTGCTCCGTCGAAGTCGAATAGGCGAGCATCGATCTCCTCGATGAGAGTATTGACCTCTGCTGCCTTGTCATCGTTGCCCAATGCATCACGTCCCGTGACGAGGTAGGCGCGCATAGCTTTGAGTTGATCTAGCGATGTGATGCTGCGAATCATCTCGATGTCATAGGCAAGGATGCCACGAAGACCTGTTTTGAGACGAGTTTTCTTTTTCTTCGTTTCGACCGGTTTGGCATCAGGCGCGGATACCTTCTTGTTATGCTCCTCGACGACCTTGAGCATCTCCTTGAGGTGCTTCGTCGCAGGGTGATCCTCGCCGACCGTAACCGTTGCGTTGGAAATCTCCCGATTGAGGTCCTCCTTCATGAAGTTGAGCGGTTCAGGATGGTCAACGAGGGCAATGAACTCACGAAGCGCTGCAATCTTCTTGGCAGACATCTCAGCATTGTGCTGGCAGTTCTCGCAGTCGCAGGCGTCCACCTCCTCTTGAGTCATTCTATCTTCGCCGAGAAGCATCTCTGCGATTTCTTCCTTCGAGACAGGCCCTCCTGTAACGAAAGAGAGCAGCTCCTTGAGGTCCTCATCTGATGTTGCGACTCCGATACCGAAAGGTGTTTTGACGATGAATTTTTTAGACATGAATAATTCCTCCTATGGGTTATTGGGCGCGACGCCCGAATAGTGATACAACATTGTTGTGTGCCTCACGCTTTGCGCGTGGGCTGATCTCTGGCAGGTGGACGAGCGCCTCGCTCGCCCCTTGTAGCAACTCCGCCCGGAGCCGCTCTTTCGCTAGGGTGATGCCCCGCTCGATGGTGGTGCGTCCCTCATAGGGGCCGATGTCCCCTAGGGGAGCGGTCAACTCCATGACGAAGGTTCCCATGCTAGGGGAAGATAGGCTACCCTCCGAGAGGAAGGTCAGGCGTGATAGGTCTTTCAAGATGTGGTCCAATGGGATTCCCCTTTTCTATGTGCTTCGTAGTTTGTTTAAATGGGTCTCGTTCTTGGCGAGACTGTCGACTAGGGTCTCCCTCCGCTCGTCGAAGTGGATGGTCGCAAGTCGGACAATTTCCGGGTGGATGTCCTTGTCAGAAGGACGGTTAGGATTGAACGCCTTATAGGCCACACGGGCCTCTGCACGGCACGCGCGCAGTATGTGTTTCGCATCCTCAGAGGCGACATGTGCCCAACTGTTGGAGTCAGGGAAGATCTCAAGGATGGCTTCCACCTCGGAGCGGGTCCGCGCGTTCTGTTGGATCAGTTTCTCGAGAGACGCTCTCTTCTCGAGGAGTGTGTTCTCGATGATCATGATACCTTCGATCATAGTAGTCCCTCCAATACGCTGATGCCATGCACCAGTTTAGATTTCTGCTTCTTCAGGGAGAGGATCTCGCTCCCGATGTACGCGAGCCCGGCGATGACGTCTGCGTTCGGGATGTTATTCCCGGACGGCTTGGATGACGGCGGCATCTGAGAGGCCAGCCACATGGCCGCGAACATATCCTCATCAATCAGGTAGGTCACATCATCGAGCCATTCAGCCATCTCAAGGACGTAACATAGCCCTTCATAGAGGCGAGCCTGGTTCTCGAGAGCGGCGTCTGTAGAAGCGACCCGCTCCTGAAGGTGCTCGAGCGAGAACTCCATCTGCATACGTCTGAGCGGATAAAAATCAGAAGAGAGGCCCCTGCTCATGGGGACTCCTCTCCGTGTTGAAGCTCATTCATTCTTCTTTTCAACAACTCTGCATCTGCCGTAAGGGCGACGATCCTGTCCGTGACAGCCATCTGCAGGGTATCGATCTGGGTGCGCGTGTTCCGTAGCGCGACCTTGATGGCCTCCTTCTCGGCATGCGTCATACCGTTGCCCATGCGAGCGGTGAGTTCTTCATCGCAGGTCTGCTTTATCCAGTAGCGGAGCTCAGGACGAATATAGAGTTGCGGGTAGTTCAGCTCCTCGACGATCGGCTCGATGGAATCGATATTCTTGATGGCCTCTGGTATGTCGCGAAGCTCCTGCTGGGCAGCCTCTATCTTGGACCAGATGTCTTTTACCATCTTATCGAGATAGATGATCTGCTCGGCGATTTTTGTCATAGTGGCCGACCTCCTTCAGTGTGTTAAAGACAAGACGGCAAGGGTGATGCCGCCGAGTCTTAGAGAATCATGTTTTGTCTGTGTCTGTGTTGATGTGCTTACGAGCTCGGGCGAGCAGTTTCTCGAGATAAGCGATCTCTTTGTTGGTCCGCTCCACCTTCAATTCATAATCTTCACGCAAGAGTCGTCTGGTCTCAGAAAGGACATACTCGCTAGGAGCTTTCTTCCCATGAGCATCAACATAATCCGCCTTCACCTTCTTGGAGATAAACTCAAGATCCATATGAGTCCTAGTATCAAATACATGCTCCCACTCAGAGGGTTTCCTAAACTCTTCCGTTATGGCTTCGATGCTTTCTAGAGTTTGGCGCATTCGACTCAGATGAGATTCATGGTTGGTGATGTCTAGTCTGAGCTTCCTCTCCGCGCCGAGAAAAAATTGGTTCGAGTTATCTTCCATAGCGATGGGCCTCCTTGTGTGTGTTGCGCCTCGCTGCGCTCGGCGCCTTTCCTCCCTGGCGAACGTGCCATCCTTTCCAGTGTAGCGGTTTTCCACTAGAAAGGGAAGACCCGTTCGCCTAGCCATGCCCAGTAGTGCCGTCCTCCCTCGCACACACGCCCTGGCGTGCATGCTCGGTCGATCCGACCCTTTTGCCGGAAAGCCCACCCAACCCGCCCAAGGGCGGGCTTCAACGGATAGGGGGAGACTCTTCTTCAGGCTTGTCTCTCTCTTGGATGTAGAGAGAAACGATGCGTATTTGCTCCTCAACAGCAAAGAGTCGATTATCCATATCATCCTTCAGTCTTTCTTGCTTGTTGCGACCGGGTCGAGGCATTAATGGGATTGCCAAACAAATCGTGTTATATAATTGCTGGAGTTTTACTTTCAAGGGCGAGCCCTCCTTCCATAGCTATCTCATCAGGCACGCTTGCTAAAGGCGCACGACGCCCGAAGGCGTTTCGAAATCAAAGGTTGATGGTATCCTTGCTCGGATCGACGGTGCGCTTGTATTGCTGTTTGTTGTATACGACGACGGCATGCTTCTTCGACGAGCGGAACGTGTTCTTGAGGAAGTTCCAGCACCAGCCGATAAACCGGCCGACAGTGGGGCGCATGAGACGTTCGATCACGCCACGCTTTGTCACGATGCCCATGAGCACGTCATAGGCGAGCAGGACACACGCAAGGCTGAAGATGATCTGCGGAAAAATAAACATCGAGATGATAGCGGCTGACATAGCGATACGGGCTGTACGGTTCATAGTAGGGTTCCTCCTAGTGTATGTTGGATTAGGTATAGCTGAATTCTGAAAGCGAATAGAAGTCACAAAGCTCCTTCAACTCCGGGTCGTTATATTCCTGCTCGGTGATCTCAACGACGGTTAAATCCCAATAAGTCCATTCGTTTTGTTTGAGATTTTCTTCTGTGATGGCGCCAGGCCGAAGTCCGAAGCGATCCTCTAACTCTGTCGCGATTTGATGTTCCTCGCGGGTGAAGCGGTCAACAGTACCTGATACGTGAGTCTCCTTGAAATAGCGTCTCATGCTGTCGCACGCTCCTTCAACATCTGGTTGTATTGGATCAACTTCGCCTTGGCGATCGCAAAGGAGCGCACCGTTTCTACGGTACGCTCCAAGCGGATCAACTTGCCTGTGTTAGGGGAGACGTCAAACATACGCTCCCGGATTTCAAACTGTCCGTTACATGGCACGATAAACATCGAGGCCCTCTCCCTTCAAATCAGATTCGTATTCAAAGCACAACTCTTCCATTGCGTCCCGCTCCCCTTTGGCGATACGAGCCACAGAGATAGAGACGTTCGAGCTCATCGATTCAAAGACAATCATATTCCCGATACGGGCATACGTGAGGTCTAGGATATCGATACCAATCATGTTGAAGCGCTCCTCTACGAGATTGACCATCTCGTGGTCCCCTGCGTAAGACTCCTCGAGTACGACGTACTCTTTATCTGGGAAAGCTCCAAGGTTAAGTGACAATGACAATAATGAATGCATAATAGTTTCCTCCTTTGGATGTTCAGCTATCTCATCAGTGGCGCTTGCTGAAGGCACCAGACGCCCGTAGGCGTTTCGACTTTATTCGTGGAATCCCGGCGGCAGCCGGACCGGCCACCACCGAGAGAGCACGGTGTTAAAAGATATCGCGGACAGCCTGTCTCGGCATCATGACGCCAAACATGATGAGTGCCACACCTAAGAAGATATAGATGAGGTTCTCTGTGACTGGCATCATTCCACTGAAGTACGACTCGTAGCCATTCACGACACGGTCGACGATGCAGGCCACACCTGCAAAGACCATCATCAACTTGAACCACATAGAAAGCCCTCCTTTCATAATTCGTGGAAGCCCGGCGGCAGCCGGACCAACCACGTTGATTCGTCAGCGGTGACCCTCCCGTAGGGGCGGACCTTTCGCACCCGCCCTTAGGGGGCAAGCCCAAAGCCCGTGGGCACCTGAAATGCGTCGTCCGAGAAAGCCCACCAACAAGCGGAACCTGAACGGACGACAAAAGAAAAGAACGGATCCCCACGCTCCAGGACAACACCCGGAACGAAGGAAACCGTTCATGGAATCCCGGCGGTAGCCGGACACACCAAAGCATGCAACCATACGATGTAACAGAACCTTCTTCTCGAAGGCAGACCTTACACGCTAGAGGGAGACCTCCCTCGGGGAATGAGCCCGTAGGGGGAAGACCCCATACGGAACCCGCTCCACGCACCACAATCCACCAGCTGTCTCGACTGGTCACACGCCCACCCTTGGGAGGCAAGCACCTGGCACCACGACGCACCAACACCTACCCGAAGGGGGATAGGCACGTCATGGGAATCAGGGCGACAGGGCAACCCGACAAAGAGGAAGTGGGGGAAGCTCATCCGAGGATAAGCTCCAAGCCCACGTTGTTGTTGTTCGGATTCGCCTTGTCGTTTGGAAGAATGACGTTCGTCACCTTGACGCGGCCAGTGAATCCGACGACTGTATCGATGTGGTCCTTGAAGACCTTCACCTGTACACCATTTGCGAACACAACGTGTGGCGTGCCATCGATCACTTGGATCTCAGCAACGTCACCGTTCATGCGCTCAGAGAGGACACCATGGTTAGAGAGGCGGATACCACGAAGTTTGATACGACGACCTTTGAATACGTCGAAGTAGTTCTTACGTGCTTCCTTGCCTTCAGCCTCCATGAATGCAGCGTAGACGTACTCAGCCGCGGCACGGAATGGGAACGAACGACCTTGGAACGTGTTCTCGTCTTTCTTGAACGCTTTACGTTGAACCACCTTGTAAACGTAGAAGCCGAACTGAGCTTTCGTGATACCGACTTTCGTTGCGTTCGCGTAGAGGGCATCCATCTCGTCCGTGTACTTCTCGAAGATGGCAGAGAGCTCTTCAGCGAACATCTTCTCTTGTTTCTCAGAGAGGCCACCTTCTTGGTTGGCGACAAGGTCATCACGTGACTTCATGAGTGAACGAACCTCATGCGAGTAGCCCATGTCGATCTTGCTGATGAAGCTGTAGAGTTTCGAGTAGTGCTCGTCGTTGAACGGGATCGTCGCTGAGAATGCTGCGAGGACTTCCTGCTCTTTCTCGAGACGCTGCATCAAGAGGCCAGAGTCTTTCGTGAGACGGGCGATGCGGTTGTTGACTTCTTTGTAGAGCATCGTGAATACAGATGGAGCCTGTTGCTCTTCGTTGCCTGACTTCATCCATACCGGACGAGCCCATTTGAAGTGCTTCTTGCCATGCTCGTTCGTCTCCCAAGTACCGAGGCGGTAAGCAAGCGCACCTGGGTTTTCCATGAATGCCAACTGTTCTTTGAGCTCGACTTCGAATGCGCCACCTTTCTTCGCACGGTCGATCTCGTAACCTTGGATAAGACGGAGGTACGCCATCCAGTTCAACATCGTATCAGCCTCTCCCTTGAGGAAGGCGACGCGATCCATATCACTAGCAGCTTTCGCTTGACGAGTCTCGTATGCGACAGCACGGAGCGCATCGTGAAGCATCGTTGCGTAATCCGTGAACTCACCGATCCGGTTAGGCTTGAGTGTCAATGAGTCATAGAAGTCCTGCATTTGAAGGAATGCGACAGTCGCTTCACGAGTCCACTCTGATACCTCGAGCTTGAAGCCTTTCTGTGATTTCACGCCAGGGACCATGAAGTCGCCTTCAGGCACGATCTCTTCAGACCAAGGGCAGCCGGCGATAAGTTCTCCTTCTTTCGTGATAGCGAAGTCAAGTACCGGCGGGTAAGCGTCTTGCGTGCGGATGGCGGCCATGACAAAACGTCCATCGATGATCACCATGACGAGGTCACCGTCGTAGTCAAGACCACCTTGTTTGATGGCGAGGAAGTCGTGCGCGCTGTAGAGTACGAACCCTTCGAAGTATCCTTCTGCAAGGGCAATCGCATCGAGGTAGCGTTGATCGAGCTCTTCATGCTCAGGAGCCAAGAGGGCAGCGACCTCGCCAAGTGACTGGAGTGGGAAACGGCCTGTGGCGAAGTCAGTTCCACCATTCATGAGACGACCTTTGATGAGGGTGATGGCAGACCCTGCTTTGATACCGGCCTCACGCTTCACTTCGAACGTCATATCGAGGATTGCATCGATGATCGCGTAGACGTCGTTCATGGCGAACTTGAACTCAGCCTTCATCGGGAGTTTGCCGTCGCGGATACGTTTCATCGCCTCTTTCGACTGATCGATCGCAGTGCGGGCAAGGTACGGGTCTTTCGCCGCGAGCGTTGACTCAGAGAGGAACTTATCGAGCATCGTGTGTTGTTCAGCAAGACCTTCTTTGTTGAGGAGGCCGAGGATCGCACGTGGATCAGTGGCAACAGCGTTGTATGCATCGTATACAGGGTTAGCGATGTCAAGGTAAGACTCATGTTTCATGAGGATACCGTGACCCATTTGGTAAGAAGCCTCGAGGACTTTCTCTTTCTTGCGACGAGCAGGGTTCATGACACGAAGTTCAGTTTGGACAGGCATGTGAGCAAGGTAAGAACGGATATCGACCTTCACTGATGATTCGAACATCAACAAGTGGAAACCTGGGAATGTCTCCTCGAAATCTGGGAGGAAGATGATGCAACCCTTACAAGCCGGTGCAAGACGGAACTGGCATCCCGCTACATTCTCGCCGAAGAGGGCACTGATATGTTTCTTCAAGAAAGGACCGGCGATTGCGCTACCATCTGTGATCTCTTGGCTGATTGGGTGATCCTTCGCGTTCAACGTGACAATCTCTTTCGTCTCAAGGTCGAGGACTTGGTATTCACCTTGGTAAACGATCGACGTGACATCAGAAGTGACGATGGCGTTGAAGTCTCCACCGACGATGCCGTAAGAGTCTGGGCCGTAAAGTGCGCTTGTGTCGACAACCTCAGTCCCCATGTAGAGGCCAGTCCCGAGAGAGTTCGATGCGTTCAAGGCAGCACGGTCTTTCGAAGCGTCAACGATGAATCCGAGTGTAGCAGGGTGCGAACCGAGCTTGTCGAGAAGTTCGATACGTGCACCGAATACGAGATCATTCGAACGGACGAGCGTTCCTTGCATCTGACGACGGTTCGACGCAGAACGAATTGACGGCTCATAAGCGAAGTATTTCTCGCTGAGTGGTTCACGGACATAGATCTTGGCTCCACCTTTGAGTACGGCATCATACAAGGCTGCAGACTTCTTGCTCGCTTCGACATATACGAGTTCACGGGCATCCCACATGATACGGTCGACTTGATGACCGGCAGTCGTAAGGACTTTGGCACGGACTTGGCGATTAACAGCGACTCCTTCAAGAAGGTTCGACTGCGAGCGGCGGCCGTATTTAGCGTCAACGTAGATGTGTTTCAAGTCTTCGCTGATATTCGCATCGTCGAATGAAAACTCAAGCGTGAGGACTTGGTCGTATTTCGCACGTGTGAATTTCTTACGCGGCAACTTGACTTCTGCAAGGATTGGTTTAATATATTTAGTAGCAGAACCTTTGGCCACGCCGAAGTCTTCTGGATTGCGGAGGAAAGCAATCAAGTTGTTAGGGTCTTCTTGGGTCGCAACCAAGAGGGCCTCTTTTAATTTAGACGTACCTTTGAAACCAGGTTGTTTCATGACATAGTTGAACGCATCCTCGTACTGCGTGAGGTGCATCGGGTCTTCTTTCTGAGCTGATGTGATCTCTAATACTTTGAGCAATTCCACTTTATCTTCCCCTTCATTGTTATCTTCTGCCACAGGAGTCTCACCCATAGCAGGTACATATTCCAATTCGTTCTCCAATAAGTTGTTCGTTTCTACCATTTCAACCACTCCTTCGTTTTTGTTGTTTGCCACAGAAGTCTCATCCATGGCAAGGCCGACATATTTCTTACTTTGGTGTAACAGCTTTACATACGTGCTCATGTTCTTGTGATTCAACAACTCGTACTCTTCTTTCTCAGCATCCTCTACGAATGTACGACCTAGCTCCCAAGCATTCTTCTCGAGCTTAAGGGTGACCTCAGTGACACGGCCCACATTCTCTGGATTGAAGATATGCTCAACAGCGGTATGATCTGATGCGTGACCAAGCTCGTGAGCAATAGCAACACGTACATAGGTGCGCCAGTCCATACCAAGAGTAGAGGCAGCAAGACGTAGCTCGACTGTATCAGCAAGCCAGATGATGCGTTTCTTTGCCCAATCGCAAACGACCATATCCTCATTGCCATGTAAGATGCGGCTACCTGTGAAGAGTCTCCAACCTGGGAAGAAATCAGACCATACAGACCAGTATGCGTTTAGCGTATCCTCAACTGCTTCAGGCGTGATGTCATTGTTAGTGACGACGTAGTGGAAAAGACCTTTGGCAGCGTTGATGACCTTGGGACCAGCAGTAAGGAAGTCTTTGAGCATACGTTTAGCAGATAGTCCTGCAGTGAAGCGATCATCGATACCCATGTAGACATACGAGAACTCAGGCACTTCTTGACGGTTGAAACCATCGTGTGTAGGAGCCAATACACCACATTCGCAAAGACTGTTCAACATAGTAGCGGCCATTAAGATACCATTATCCATCATGAACTCAGTGAGATTGATGAAATCCCCATTGTTGTAGCGTTCCTCAAGGTACAATACAGCTTCCAATACTACGTTATCGTTTACAGTGTTCATCATCATTTCCCCCTTGTTTGTGTTAGCCGACATTGAGTTATTAGTGTTCATCATTGTGTGACCATTCCTTTCTTCTCCAAATAGTTGACAGCGAATCGATAGCCTTCACTTGTAAGAATGACTGTTACGACGTCCCCGCGACGTACTGTTACGACACCGTTGACCTCAAACATATCGAGCATCATCTTCGACACGTGGAGAGTCCCACACGACTCCATGAGTTGACCCCACTCCACGAACTTGTCTAACTTGCGTGCACCGACCAATACCTTTAATACGTTGTTCATTAAGCAACACTCCTTTGATTTGATTCCCCTCTAGGGGGTGGGGCACCGAACTCCATTGAGAACGGAATACAATATAACTAGGTAGCTCCCAAAATTTTTTTTGAAATTTTGCCCCTATAGGGCGTTTTTCTCTCGTTCCGGATGTGAAAGATCTTCGAGGAATTTATAAAAACAAAAAAAGAAATATTGAACGGGCGGGTGTGAGCGTGGTAAGGTTTTCTCAAGAAGCCATGAGCTTCTAGGCGCCCGGCAGACGGGGCCTTGTCGTGAGGGCTCCGCATGGTCCTCATGACAAACATATGTATGGGCTCCACAAACGGGCCCGATGGTATAGGAAATGGAGTGGCCTCCAGGTCCAGGTACTGTGCAGCTCCTTCGCGGGGGTGGCAGAAAGGGGTGCATTGGTAACGATGTGCTCCTTTTTCTTTGAAAAAAACAGAGCGCACCTGACGGTGCCGGAAGGAGTTGAAACCCATGCCAGAAGAAGAGTACACATATGAGCTAGGTGTTTGCGAGATGACAGGGGACGCCGTCCTCGATATGGATGAGATGGCCCGCTTCATCGCAGAGAAGACAGGCACCACGGTCGAGCAAATCGTCGCGTATCAGGAAGCCGAGCTCGAATATATGACCAAGTGCGGCATCGTCGCGCAAGAAGTTTAAAAAATAAAAATAGAGTGGTCATGGAAGGGCGAGCATGGTATAATCCATGTACAGGGTTCCATTGCCACTGTAGGGTCGACTGGCCCACGGTCCGTTCAGGACGTACCGATCCCTCAGACGGGGCTTCTCACGCTTGTGAGTTGAAACAATACGTTGAGGCCTAAGACCATGAGTCTAAGGCACCTGACTTGCCGGCTTGATGTCGGTCCACTCCACGGAAGGTAAGAGTACGTGGGTGCGGGTGGGAAATTCGGGCCCGGGGCTAACCGAACCGATCGATGGTCGTGAAGACCCAGTTGTAGTCGAGTGCAGCTGACCCCTGGCGGGGCCTTCTTTATGGGTAGGAAGAGAAAATATACGTCGGACTGTATTCCCCTAAACTATAGCGAGGGGCGACTCGAACTTCAGGGCGAAAGCCCTCACGTATCACCAGAGTGGTCGTGCACCGAACGCGGTGAACACGACCTAGGTGGTGCGGCTTGCCACGCGAGTGGAAAGCCAGGCATGTGCGGTTACCCCTTCGTTCGCCTCATATGTCTTGCTGTCCGCTCGAAGGAGCAAGGACCTGCCAACCGGTGGGTCTTTTTTGTGTGAAAGGGGTTGAGGAATATGTATGGTTTCAGTGAAGCGGGTCGTGTCTTGGCGAAACGAGCGATTGATCGAGATGAAGGCGGTCTGCAAGGGATGGCGAAGCGTTCAAAGGTGAATCATGTTCGATTGCGTCGAGCCGTAATGTTTGGCGGGCGCTTGTCTAAAGAAGAGATGGAGTATCTCTCGTTGGCAATCGGCTGGCCGATGAAGTATATCGTAATTTAAAAAGGTAGTTGCGCAAGGGTGGTGAGCGTGGTATGATGGGAACATCAAGCAGCGGTTCGCCATACCCGCAGCTGATCTCTTATTTGGTGGAAACTACCTTATGGTAAGCGCGCCAGGTACGGGCGTTCCTGCTCATCTCGTTGCCAAAAAAACAGAGAGCTATGTAGGAATGACCCGCCACGACTCGATTTGACGACCGTAACGTGGACTGGGGCGCAGAGCATCATAGGGCTAGGCGATCGGGGGACCGGTCGCTTTTTATTTTGCTTTCCTTGCAGCGGGGGCTGTGCTAAGATTGGATTAGATCCCAACTGGATTGGGGATCAACGGACAAGACTTTGTGCGTATACGAGAGAAACTGGGGCCACACATGTTGAGACGCATGTGTGGCCTTTTCTCGTATCTGATACCTGAGCGAGGTTTGGATGTGCATGGTATAATAGAGATATAGAAGCAAGGACAGCCATCACTTCAACAGGGACCGCTACAGGTACCGGCGCAGGCCGGAGGAAGGGTCGATGCTGCCTTGCTTTTTTGTGTGTCCGAAAATTGAGAGGGGGTGAATGTATGTCAGAGCTAACGAATAAAAAGAACGAGATCAAGATCGACATCGCAGAGAAGGCGGATGAGCTCGGGATGGAAATCTCAGAGAACGACGCCATGGAGCAGACGCTCGAGATGCTGGTGCGACGTAGCGAGGGATGGATGCAGAAGAAATCATCCGACTCGGTGCTCGAGGCCGCACGACGGATGCGACAGCAGAACCGTAAGCGTTCTGTATTGAGCTCGATACCGCTCGTATGTAAGTCGCACGAATGCCCGTTCAATGGGACATGTGACTTCTATGCGCACGAATTGGCGCCAGAGGGTGAGCGTTGCCCGATTGAAATCGCCTCGATTGAGGATCTGTTCATGCGTTATTGCAAGGAGCTCGGTGTCGATCCGGATGACCCTGAGCAGACCATAGATACGATGATGATCAAGGAATTGATTGATATCGATATCATGATTTTGCGATGCGACAACAAGCTCGCAATCGATGCAGACTTCATCGTCGAGAACGTCGTCGGTGAAGACCGTGAAGGGAACCCGATCAGTCAGAAGTCCTTGCACACCGCGTCCACTTACAAGGAGCAGTTACGCGCATCGAAGTACAAGACGCTGCAACTCTTGAACTCGACACGTAAGGATAAGAACGAAAGCACTGAGGTTGAGATGACGGAAGCCGAGCGCGTCGCGGAAATGATGCTCGTGATGAGTGAGGCGAGCAAGCAGATCAGCGAGGAATCGAAGCGTCGTGACGCCTACCTAGGTACCGGCCGCTCCGGGGATATCGAAGCACCAGTTGAGACAGGCGAGTATGTGGAAGCCGAATATTCAGAATTGGAGGAATAACAAATGCGTAAATTAGGACAAAGCATCGCATCGAAGGTGACGCGTGGGTTCAACCAGGCAAACAATAAGATTGCGACAAACCTTGTGCAAGCGAAGAGTAAGGTGGATCGATTCGCAGGCGATTATGCACAGAATACGATCGATCAGGCCATGGCACGTGGAGGAGCAGGAAAAAGCTCAGGAGGCCGTATCAAAGGGATGGCCGACAAGCAGGCTCAGTCTGTCGTGAACAACGCTCAGAAGAAATGGGCGCAAGGATTTGCTGAAGGTGTGAAGCCTCAGCCTCGGGCACCGCGAGCTAAAGCTAGTGGTGGAACAGTCGCCACACCACCCTCTACGCCGCCAGTGAAGGCGACAGGGATCACGGACACACCGCCGACAGAGAGCAAGTTCCGTGCGATGCAGGATATCAAAATGGCAGCACGAGGCGAGGCGCCCGCGACGACAGTATTCCGGACCCGAGAGGCACGTGACGCGATGATCAAGTCGGGTGAGGGGAAAGACCATAAATTTGCCAAAGGCTCGACGTCATGGCAACGGGTAGGGGTCACTGCAGCGGCAGGTTATGCCGGATTCGATGCGGTTGATCGTATGGGCAGTGGTGGAAACCTGACTCGAAACGAGACAGGGAAGCGGGATATCGTAGGGATTCCGATCCTGTAAGGAGGCGTTATGAATGAGTTGGGCTAAACGAGCGGCTCAAGCCGTGGGCGGTCGAATGAAACGTATGCCTGGAGAAGCAATAGAGGGATTGAAAGAACCAGGGCTCATCAAGCAGGCAGATGGAAGGAATCTGGACAACCTATTCACAAACCGTCGGCTGACCTCTCGAGCGAAATACGGCGTAGCGGCAGGTGGTGTCGGATATGGGGTCTATCAATTCGATGATGCCGATTCGAAGGCCATCGAACAGCGTGCAGAGATGACGAATGAGATTCAAAGCATCGCGGGGACGCGGGCGGACCAGATGAACTATCAGGCGTACTCGGGACGGACAATACGAGGGGCACGTAATGATCAGGAGTCACTCGTATTCGCCATGCATAAATTGCGTCACAGCGGATACCTAGGGGGTTAAAAGATGAGTCAAAATAATCTACCAGCTCCGCAGAATATGCCTCCAGGGCATGTGAACCCTCGGCGCTTGCCGCGGATCGGTGCTCAAAATGCGATTGCCGGTGCGGGAGCTGCATGGGACGTTTACAGCAGAATGAAAGAGGGAGAGCACATTATTCCGGCCGCGGGGAAGGCTGCCTTAACCGGCGCCTTCTATGCGGCACTTCCTGGAGGTGCACTAGGTGCGATCGCCATGGGTGTAGGTTTGGGTGTGGCGCAGAGCGCAGGAGCGATGTACGACGGATATCAGGGCATGAAACAGGAGTTCGCTCGCAATGGTCAGGTCATGGGGGCCGCGCCCTACATGGAGGAAGAGGGACAGGTAGCGATGCGAGAGATGATGCTCACAAGCCAATCACAGGCTGGGGAGTACATGATGCAGAAAACGAGAAATCACGCGAGAAGTAGGCATTCGACCTACTGAACTGAAGATGAGGAGGAATTCAAGTGAATGAGAAATGGGTCAAGTTGAAGAAACGAATCAAGGCAAAATATAAAGGCTTGAAGGAGTACTTTCTCGACCGAGTGAAAGGCTATGACACAGCCCCAAAATTCTTTGATCGGTATGGAAAGAAACTCGGGTTGGAACCGCGAGAGATGCTGTCTATGGGCGTAACGCTATTGACGCGAAAAAGCGAGAAGTGGATCGAAAAACGTGTATTTGATCGTAGGCAGGGAACGACGACCACTGTAGTTGCGATGGCCTTTTATGAGGTCGCTATACGTCGTAAACAGGTGGGCGTAATCGTATACAACGACACTGCACGTCGTTATATGCAATTCGTACTAAATAAATTGCCAGGGCTCGACCGTGATGGGGTTCCTCTATCGAAGCGCCTACAGATTTTCACGATTTCTGATATGGAGCGAGAGTATTTACGTGGGCATCAGTTCGATCTGATTTTGTTTGACCGCTCGCAGAAAGATAAAAAATGGTTTGATGCGTTGAAAAAAGTAAAGGATGCCCTCGAAAGCGAACGAGTCGGGCGGGTCATCGAGTTCAACCAATCATTGGCGAATTGAAGAAGGGGTGACAGGGCATGTCGAATGTTTCGAATGTCCTGGAGATGGAGGCCACGCTACGCAAAGACCCAGTGAAATGGGCAAGATGGAAGCTGAAGGATCAAAAGGGGAACCCTTGGCAGGCCCGCTGGTATCAAATCGATTTGATCAATGACGTCGTGTCCGGTAAGACGAACAAGCTCGCCGTCCGAATGGGACGACGGGTAGGGAAGACTGAGACGATGTGTGTCTACATGCTATGGCATGCATTCCATAAAAAGAATCAGCGACTGCTCGTCGCCACGCCGTATGAGAACCAGGTGCGGTTGATATTCAAACGGCTGAAGGAATTGATTTCGACATCTAAGGAATTATCCGACTCTCTTATCAAAGATACGTCGAACCCATATGAACTTGGCTTCTCGAACGGGACCGCCATCATCGGGTTCACGGTAGGTGCGACAAGCGGTGCAGGTGCATCGGTACGTGGTCAGCGTGCAGATTTCCTCTTCATCGATGAGATCGATTACATCAGCCAAGATGGTATCGACGCGACGATTGCAATCAGCCACGAAGATCCACGTAACATCGGGATCTGGGCAAGCTCGACGCCTACAGGGAAGCGGAGCTTCTTCTATAAGATTTGTACGAACCGATCGACCGGTTATACGGCGTATCACTATCCGTCGATGGTCAACCCGAACTTCGATATCGCCATGGAGACAGAGTTCCGCAGCACGATGACCGAACAGGGTTACGTGCACGAGGTCTTGGCAGAGTTCGGAGAGGAAACGATGGGTGTGTTCGGTAAACGGTTTGTCGAGGCAGCGAGAGACGAATTCCTGTACTCGTATTATTCACTCAACGAATATCAGATCGGTCTCGCAAAAGAGGACGGATACGATATCGATAAGATCGTGTTCATGGCAGAGTATACGCAGAAGAACCTTCCTCCTAGTGCGAAACGGATCCTCGGCGTCGACTGGGATAAATACGCGAACGCGACTCAGATCGTATCGACGGTGTATGACACCCACCTCAACAAGTTCCGAGTCGAAGGCCGATGGGAGATTCCACGGAGTGAGTTCACTTTCGACAATGCGGTCAAGAAGATCATCGAGTTGAACGATATATTTGATTACGATGCGATCTATGTGGACGCCGGTTCCGGCGAGATGCAGATCGAGCAGCTACGTCTCCACGGGAAAGAGAACCCGGAGACCGGCCTATACAAGAAGGTCAAGCGAATCCAGTTCAAGATGTCGATCGAGGTAACTGATCCGGTCACAGGTGGGATCGATAAAAAGAATGCGAAGCATTTCATGGTCAACCAGACATCGATGTTGCTCGAACGAGGGCGCATCGCAATCTCTGCTTTTGACGATATGATTTGGAAACAAATGATGGGCTATTCGGTCGTCAAGTTCTCCGCATCCGGAGACCCGATTTACACCTCTGAGGACGAGCATGCATTGGACGCGTTCATGTTGACGATTCTCGGCTTTGCGCAGCAGTATCCTGAGATCACGCAGACGATGGTCAAGCAGCAGAATAGCACCAATTTCGGATCAATCGCCATGGCGAGCGGTGACGTCGAGGGCGCCATCTACGGTGGAACTAGCGATATCTATGGCGGGGGTAGCCGTTCATGGCGGAAGACTGACGAGGGTAGCTGGGGCAAGATCCCGACAGCAAGGAAGAAAGGGAATAAATTGTCGATGGCCCGTCGAGGCGGCGGCCGGAGTAAGGGGAGCGGCCGTACAATGTTTTGAGGAAGTGATTTGAATGGATGAAGAGAACGAGATTCAACAGTGGTTACGGGACCATCCGGAGTTCCATGCGGAGACGCCTTTTTCGAATGCGACCCCTCAGGTAAATCCATATGAACAGATGGTCGAGCGGAGTGAGCGATTCTCGCTGACCAAGACGTACAGGGGTTATGAGGAGATCATAGCGATATGTGATGACCACATTGAACGATATGAAAAGGACGGCGAGTTGGATGAAAACAATCCACTCGTCGTCTTGCTGAGACGACTGAAGGATAAGGCAGAGCACCAAATTAAAAAACTGAAACAGCAATTTCTCTTAGATGGGAAGACTACCGACGAGATTGAACAACTCGAAGAAGAGTCGCTGAAGATGTGGAGAACGATGCTAGGAGTCCTAGAAGATGAGGAAGGGATACATGGGCACGACGTCGGAGATCCTTTCGCCAAGGAGACGATTCAGACCGGATTGTTCCATCGACAAATCGCAGACCTGGGACTGGTGCATCAAAACAGGATCTCCGGATTATTGGAACTATTGGATCTGATGGAGGATGATCTCCTGGAGTTGCATCCCGCTCTGAAAGATGGGGTGACACACTTCGCAGCCCATGTCGTCCAGACGGACCTGAACGTGGTCGTGGCATTGCTACAGGACGAAAGAGGAAATGTCGAGACCCAATGGGGGAACCACCTAAAGCAAGAAGTTGCGTTCTCTACGGATGTCATCGATGCCATTCACGCGACGCAAGATAATGACTATCGAGCTCGGGCTGGTTATGAGTCAGGTGTGATGATGCCGCTCTTCGAGGCGGATGAGGACGCAAGCCCGCTCTTTGACCGCTTTGCTGGATACGTTACGAGATCAGGACGGCGCATCAAATCACGTTCGAGTCAGGGGCAAGGCACCTTGATCAATCTCTTCACGCAAGAAGTTGAGTGGTTCGGCAGAGCATTTTCCTTGGCGATAGAGCTCAGAGAGATTGAGACATTCAGAGAAATCTCGGCTCATCTGGCGGACCAAGAAGACCTTACGCCCGAGGATGTTGAAAAAATCGTGAATTCCGTGGACTATCGTAAATCCCGCCGTTTTTGATTCGATTTTTGGGCCACTTTATAATGAGGGATAGATAATGCGCTTCAGCGCAACGATCTGACCGCATCGATGACGATTTCGCAAAGGAGGGTGGTCAGCGATGGGACAACTAATAAACCTGGCCATTCGACGTGCGAAGCAACTCCGGAACGCCCCAGGCGGGAAGGGTGGCGCGATCAATCGTGACCCGAAGGCGAACCAGGTTAGGCGAATCGGTTATCAGGACGTCCCGAACGGGGGCGGCCGGGATAACTTTGAAACGCCTGAAGCGGACCTGTCACGTATCAAGGAGGCCTTCAAAAGAGACTCCTATATGCAGCAGGCCTCGCTCAAGTACGTCGAACTCATCTTGAAGATGGGATACGACTTCTGGTCTGAGGATCAGACGGCACTCGATTACATCAAGAAACGATTCGAGATGATCGAGATTGCGACAGACATCCCATTCGACGCGCTCCTAGAGCAGGTCGCAAAAGACCTCGTCGAATCTGGGAACGTCTTTATGGCGAAGGCCAGAGCAAAAGGTGGCATAGGCCTCCCGCCTGGCATCTCCGTCACCCCGATGCCACCGAACAAAGAGCCAGTCGCGGGATACTTCCCGTTGCCGCCGGAATCGATGTCAGTGGCTCGGGACAAGAACGGTAAGATTCTCACCTGGCAGCAAGAGATCCAGGGCGTAGGTGACCCGATCGCATTAAGACCGGAAAACGTGGTGCACTTCCCGTTCAACCCATCCTCAGGGAAGGTGTTCGGTCAATCGCTGTTCGCTCCTGTGATCGAGGATGTCCTTGCATTACGGAAGGCCGAGGAGAACATGATTCTCCAGTCACGCCGCTTCGCATTCCCGACCATCAAATACAAGGTCGGTCAGGCGAAAGAGGAGCGCTACTCGACAGACGAGGAGATTGAAGAGGTCAAGGCTGAATTGGAAAACGCTGACCTTGAGGCGATTCACGTCATGCCAGAACGCCATGACATCGAAGGGGTGAACATCCCAATGATGGACATGCAGCCTGGGATCAACTACCTCGAGAACCGTGTGTTCTCGGGCGTCGGTTTGTCGGCTGTGGATTTCGGTCGTGGGGACACGGCTAACCGGAACACCGCAGATGCCATGACGGGAATCAAATCAGACCGGGTCAAGATGTTCCAACACGTCATCATGACGTACTTCAATAAACGGATCATCGAGGAATTGTTGGTCGAGGGTGGGTTCGATCCTTATATGAACCCGGACCAGCGAGTCGAATTGGTCTTCCGTGAGACGGAAATCGAGCAACTCATCAAGCGTGAGACGCATGAGCTCTACAAATACGAGCACAACGCCATCACGTTCGATGAGCTTCGTTCGAACCTGAACCTCAGTCCGAACGTGGACGAGGCTCGTCTCATGCATAACTTCCTAGGGAAGGGCGCAGAAGAGACGAGTACGGCAGAGACCGACAATAAACAAAAGCCTGAGAATCAGTCAGGTAAGCGGTCGGGTCCGAAGAAGTCAACCGAATTCACAGAGAGTGCCAACGACACCCTAGCCGCATCGACTCGATTCGAGCGGGAGGCAAGGGGCAACATGTGGTTCGAATCTCTGAAGCGAGACGTCGTAAGCGCATATCGTGAAGGTTACAGCTCGGCGGGAACGGTGAGCAAGGTAGCTCCAGACCATCATCAGCTATTAGGTGCTTTGGTGGATGGGCCACGAGAGCGCTATGAACAACGAATCGCCGAGGGAGATGGGCGTATCGTTCACCTCATGGAACTTCACGCGAAGATCTGCCTTATGAGAGCCCACTGGTTCGGTTATGCCATCGCGCACCACCGAAACGGTTGTACGAAGTTCCAACTCAAAGTCGAGGAGGATGCTTGCTCGGATTGCAAGGCAAGGGACGGCGAAACGATGATGCTCGAGGTGAGCGGACACGGGGAGCAAATGTTCCTTCTCCAGGTGCCACCACTCCACCCGAACGGCGAACACGTCGGTTTAGAGGCTATCTACTAAAGAAGGAGGGAATATCGTGATCACAAAAAAGTTTCATGAATCGAAGGCGAAAATCGCCGGTATGCTCACTGAGGGCGTAGCGAAGGTGAGCTCGTTCGAGCCGATCTATGAGTTCGCTGAAGCGAAGGGCGACGGCGAGAAAAAAGAAAAGCTCCGTGTGACGATGGAAGCGATCCATGTCGGGAAGACCCGCAATGGAACGTTTTATACAGAGAAGGGGCTTAAAGAGGGGATCGACTCTTGGACGAAACCTCATGAGAAACCCGTGCTCACCCATCACAACTCACGAAATGGCGAGCCAATCGGCCGCATCAAGAGTGCGAAGTTCGAAGAAGCGACGCTCTCAGGGCGCAAGGGTCTCGTGTTCGAGGTAGAAATCTCGGACAAGGAAGCAATCGAGAAGGTCAAGGACGGCCGTTACTCGACGGTTTCAATCGGGGGTTATACCGACTCAGTCGTGTGTAGCTGCTGTGGGACGGACCGTATGGACGAGTGGTGTGAGCACTACCCGGGCGAGGTCTATGATGGGCAAGAATGCCACTTCATCATCGGGACGACATTCGGTGAGGAAGTCAGTTACGTGAACACGCCGGCTGATATCCATGCCGGAAACATCGCGATGACATCAGTGACAGAATCGACGGATGGAGCCGACGAGCCAATCGTACAGACACAACGTCCAGAGGGTGTCGCAGGTATCGCTGCCTCAGCTCTTGACGGGGTGGACGAGGGTGACCTTCAGGGTGAGAACCCAGAAAACGGGTCGACGAATGAATCGACCGAAGATAAGCCTGAAGGCGCTGAAGATGGCGCCGGAGTCGATGGGGCCCAAGCGCCTGTAGTCGAGGAAGGCAAAGACTCGCCGAAGGAAGATCCTGAGACAGCCGCTACTGTCGAAGAGTCCAACGGCGAAACCTCTCCATCGTCGGAGCCTCAGGCGGCCCAGGCGGAACCGGACGTTGATCCGGCGCCCGTCCTGGAGACCGTCCAACTCAAGGCAGACAACGCCTTGCTCCGTGAGGAGAACACAAACCTTCTTAGCCAGATCGCCGTATTGGAGGCGCAGGTGAAAGAAGGAATCGCAAAAGAAGTGATCGAGTTGAAGAAAAAACTTGGTCGCTCGGATGTGGATGGGGTCGAGGAGAGTGTGCTCGTTGAAGGGCTCACAAAACGCTCGATCGATTCATTGAAGGATGCACGGGAGGATCTCCTTAAAGAGGCGAATCGAGAACACCGTTCGACGAAAGTCGATAACCCTGCTTTGGGTGGAGCGGTAGTCGAGGGGAAAGACGCCTCAAAAGAAGAAGAACCCGTGAAACCGAAGACGTCAGCGATTGCCTTGGTCAAGAACATGATCGGTGGCATGAGCGGTCATAAATAAGACACCTTAAAAAGGAGGAAGACAGCATGGCAATGTTCCCAGGCATCAAGGGACCAATTCCGTCAACGGACAAGGTCCAGAACCGTACCAACACGAAACTCGTGTCGGCACAACATGATTCTCCAGGCGAGGAGTTTATCGTTGACCCGCGCTTGAAGCAGCTATTTGCATATCACTTCGGAGGCAACGGGCACGTGGTCATGCCTAAAGGACGTGCGGTAGCAATCGCGACGGACAAGGGCAACGGCTTCGTAAACGGACAACTCAAGTCGAAAAAGACTGGCAAGTTGAAACCGGTACTCACGTTAGCGAACGGTGGTAAGGATAGCCTTAAGCATGACACTCAAGGCAAGGAATATACGCATGCCGCTAACACGGTCATCGGCCTTGCTGCAGGCAACATCTATGAGCAAATGCTCGATGGATGGGATCGTATGCAACCAACGATCGAAAACGAGAAGTACGTGGAGCTTCCGTACCTTCCGAAGAAGGAAGATGCAGAGAAACTCGAGTGGGGCGTCGTCTATGACGCAGACGCTACACGCGCTCTCAAGCCGGGTGACCAGCTCGTCCCTGACGAAAATGGTCGTCTCGTCGCAGCTGACTTCGAGAAAATCCGTGAGGGTATTGAAGCAGCAGCAGACTTAACTGAACTCAAAGCGCTCCTCAAAGAGGAAAGCCGTCTCCGCGACCAAGTCGTCGGTTCGGTATGGGCGCTTGAGACAGAGATGCCGATGGAAGGCTTCCTCGGATGGGTAGGTTGGACAGACGAACAAGTCGCAGAAGATGACTGGAAGATGCGCACAAGCGGCCCGTCTACTGATCGTGGTGCGACGGACTTCCCTGGCTACCCTTACGAGCAGACTTACAAAAACTTTGATGTAAACACGAACAAGTACTACCCACAAGGTATCCCTGGGTTGACGAACGGTTCGAACATCGAAGTCGAATACACGGATGAGTTGGTCGGTTACGTGAACCCTGGTCAAGAGGGCCGTCACGACTTCCGTATTGCTCAGACGCCGATCGTTCAAGGTTCATACGAGTTCAAGTTTGGCGCTGACCCAATCGAGCCACTTTACGTGGACTTGCAATCAGGCCGCGTAGCCTTCACGGCACCGAAGAACAACACGACTGAACCAATCGCAATCACAGCAACGTTCAAAGCGACAGGCCAGATCCCTGGTGTGCCGACGAACGCTGACTTCAAAGGCAGTGCGGGCTTGGTCCGTATCTTGCTCTCGAAATAAGGAGGGACACACATGTTCGGAAAACTTAAAGAAATGCAGTTGAGCGAGGAATCTGCCAAGGTATATGAACGCCTTGGCAAGATGCTCGACCCTACAACAGACTTGTCAGAGCTCACAAAAGAGGATGTCGTCACAATCAAGGAAGCAGTCAGCACGCAAGATGCGAAGATCTTGATGCCGGCTGTCATCACTGGCGCACTCCGTGAGGCAGCAGAGCCTGCCCTCGTCGCGACGAACATGCTTCAAAAGATCCGCTTGACGGACGGTCGTTCGATCCAGTTCCCTTCGATCGGCGCGATGCGTGCACACTTCATCGGGGAATCGGGTTCTTACCTTCAAGAATCTCCAGACTTCCAACTCCACGAGACAGATGAGATTCGTGTGCAGAAGGCCGGTATGATGGTCTCTGTCACGGAAGAACTCATCGAAGACGCGGCGTGGGATGTTCTCGGCATCTTGGTCCGCAAGGCAGGGGAAGCAATGGCTCGCTTGAAAGAGGAGCATGCATTCCACCAGTTCTCGACGCACGGACACCTTGTGTTCGATAACGACTTGCGTGAGCAGTACGCTGAAGCGGGTACAACCGGTCTTGACCGTGAGGGTAGCCTCAACAACACGCTTTCGACAGAGGATATGATCGACATGTTCGTCGCACTTCTTGCGAACAACAAGAACGCGACAGACATCATGATGCATCCTCTCTGCTGGTCGATCTTCTTCAAGAACGACCTCATGCAGTCGATGGGTCACGCCGCTCTTGGTGGATCGCAGGTGACAAGCCTCAAGATCACTCCAGACCAGGCAGCAGGTCGCATCCCGTTCGCGTTGAACCTTACGTTCAGCCCGTACGTGCCATTCAACCACAAGACGAAGAAATTCGACATGTATGTGGTCGACAAAGGCAATATCGGGGCGCTCGTCGAGAAGACGCCGCTCAAGACGGATCAGTTCGAAGACCCAGAACGCGACATCCAGAACATCAAAGTCATGGAGCGTTACGGTATCGGTGTCTACGACGAAGGTAAAGCTATCGCGGTCGCGCGTAACATTGCGTTCGACACAACATGGCCGGAACCAGACCGCATCAAGGTCGTATCTTAAGGCACGTCACAACTGACGTATTCTAACGCAAGGGGCGGAAGGAAGGATTAATTCTTCCTCTGCCCCTTTTTTATGAACAAGGAGGAGAAAATATGCCAACCACATTGAAGTTAGGGCTCGCCCCGAAAAAGGTCAGCTTTTTCGACCAAAAAACAAAACTCTATTTGACGCTAGAAGAACCGTTCAAGGAGATCACAGTTCCAGACGGAGCAGACCTCTCAGGTTTGGCACGAGGGTTATTCACCCTTCGACCAGCGCTCGTATTGCTCGAAGGGACATTCCCGGAGGAAGAGAAGGAGAAGTTTAAGCAGCAATACCAAGTCCCGTTCCAGATCTTCAAACGAGCGGACAATATCGTCGAGAACGCTCCGAAACCGGCACCGGTAGAACCGGAAGTGGGGGCACAGTCATTCTCGGAGGCCACGCTCTTTGACGTAAATGAACCGGAGGCGCCGGCAAAGGATGAGAAGGTCGAGGCGCAGTCGCTCGAACTTGAACCGCCAGCAGAGGAAGAGCCTGTGGTCGAGAAGAAAACAACACGAAAGACAACCGCTAAGAAGACTGAAGCGTAATGTGAGGGGGAAATCGGCATGAAAAATCAGCCCTTCTCCCATCGTCGTGAAAGCGACTCATTGAATCGGATGGAAATCAGGCTCGCATCTGAGCCTGATGCCTTGTCCGTCGCCTCCCTGGATTCTGTGCGCCGGTTAAGGATTCATCGGGTCTTCTCTTTGGACGCGGGAGCATATCGAGTACGCTCTGTTCTAGACCCTGCAGACAAAGGGGTCAGAGAGAGCTATTGGCTGGGGCATCATGGGCAAGAGGAAAGCGTCGAGGCGCAACTCGTTCACTATCGGGTGCGAGGGGTCAGTGATGCTGGAAAGTCGTCGAAGTGGGTCTATTCGAATCTCATGACAGACGAGGGAGAGGACATTCTGTTCCAGTTGTTATCAGACCTGGCAGATACACTGGATTGGATGGATGATCCGTCCATCGAATACATGATGAGCAAGTTCCTAGATGAGTTGTACAAGAACGACTGGTTGGACAAAGGTGCTTCACCGGAACGAGTCCTTGAACAGCAGGAACAAGTAAAACAAGCAATAGCAGAGATTGTAGAACTTTTCGGCGAACACACGAAAACATTTAGAGAAATAGTCAGGGCCGAACCGGAAGAATTGGCCATGCTATTCAAAGTGTATGGTGCTTTAGATACCTCAGCGAACCAAATCAAGGACGAGCTGTTCCAGGTGTTCTATGGGTACATCGAAGATCAAATCGATTGGCTCGACGAGGAATCAAGTCCGATGGCTTTCGGTTCAGGGGGGAACCCATTCGCCGTCTTATCTGAGGTATTCGATATCCAGGTTTTGCAAGAGGCGGCAAAAGAGGCGTGGGAGCTTTTCCCTGAAGATCACGTGCATTTTCGCTTCAGAGACCTTGTGTCACTCAGTCGTGACCCGGTCGTTTTTGAGAAAATGGCAATCGGGCAAACTGAAGCTGTATTGAATACGTTTCTGTTTTCGCTGTCGATCCTATGGGCGTTACCGGAGGATCGATTATCGATGGACCTCGCAAACCTGGTAGAGGATATCAGTGAGCTGGAAGGGGCAGAACATCAGATGATCCTTGAGCATGACGGGCATACCGACATCCTCCTGGAAGACATCTTGAGACTCGTCTTTGAACAGACAGGTCAAGAGAACGATCTGGATGTACCGCTGACAGCCTTCTGGTTGACGAAGATGAATGATGCAGGCTTGCGCCTTCACGTTGACACAGGACGTCATGAGCGCGTCACAAGCCGTGTTAACGAAAGTGTATCAAGAGAGGACGAGACTTGGACATTGTTCAACGAGGCATTGGTTGGAGGGGCAGAGGAGTCGGTCGACTTGGAGGCATCAGGAGATGTGTGGAACCTCGAGCGGTCGGTCGTAGGGTTCTTGGAACGCGTTCTTCGCGAGTCGGAAGGGCATCATCGACGACATGAACTGAAACAATCAACGACGCGAGAATATGCCCAGCTGCTTGCCTGGCCACGAATCAGGAAAAGCGAGCAGGTGTCACAAAAGATTGAGGATGGGGTGAACGTAGGGTTCTCCAATCGCTTGATTGCAATAGACAATCAGACGTTGGGATTGTTGGAGCATACGATCAATAGGTGGGCGTTGAGACTAATGCCGTCAGAGTCTCTGCAAGCCAATCCGAAAGAGGAGAGAGAGCTCTTTTATGCAACAAGGCTCGACTCATCGAACAAAAATCGAACGAAGGATAAAATCCATTCTTCAGATTACTCGTTCAACGGTCATGATCGCTTCCAGCAGGAGGAGAAGGAGCGTCAACAATATACCTTCGACGAACTGGACGAGCGCTATGGGCTCGGCTCGATACAGCTAGGAAATACAACACTCTGACCCGGAACAATCAGGGTCAAACTACGGTAAGGGAGGACGAAAGCGTGAAAAACAAGAATGTTCTACGTTCACTCATCGAGGGCATGAAAGACTCCCCGATGAAAAAACAATTACTCTCGAAACTCGATCGGAAGTCCGGCGGCGCGGGTGGTGGGTTGCATGATGAGTTTCAGGTCTCTGCAAAGGGTCGAATCATGATTGAGGAGATTGACGAAGATGGGCAGGTCGTAGGTGTTCTTGCAGACAAGAAGAACTTAGTCGTGGATGGTGCAGAGCACATCCTCTTACGTTCTTTTGCAGGAGACACAGAGCGGACGCTGTACCGCAACCGCATCCCGAAGGCAGCTAACGGGGTGTCCCCGAAATATCATATCCGACTAGACAAGGCCTTGACTGAGGTCGTATCCGGACAATCCACGATTGCGCATAGCCCGAACGTGATTTGGTCGGGGGTGAACGAGGATGACTTCGAAACCGAGTATGCGTTCAACCCCATCACCCTTTTCGTGAAGGAGGAAACGTCGAATGAGCCAGGTCAAGTCGCCTTCAGTATCTCGAAGACGGCCGTCACGGGGTCCGTTCCGCTACAGGCAGAAATTTATTCTGGCTACTCGAACTACTTCATCGGTATTGGAGATGGAGTTAAAAAAGAGATGCCGTTGGATGACACCCGTATCATCAAGTCAGGCTTTGCCTTAGACTCTGGCAAGCTCACAGCCACCGTACAAGGCTCTACGCTGAAGATCGAGGAAAAATTGTCCCATGTATCCTTCCTGTTTGAGAAATCAAACAAGGGCGGTCAGGTAGAGATCAAGGTCAACGACCAGGCTCATCAGACGGTCGAGACATATGACTCCAACCTTGCGACAGGCGAGACAGAGGATCTTTTGGTCGAGGTTTCAGATTTAGACTTCGATAGTCTCCAAAAGGTCGAATTGACGTTCGCAGGAGCGGACAGTGGAGTGACGGGTCCAAAAATCGTTGTCAAGTCAATCGAGACGGATGCGCTCCAAAAGAAGGACAACACATTGATTCGAGAGTTCAAGAATTTTGAAAACCGATTCGATACAGTCGAAATCTACAACACTATGCCGACTCCGGACGAGAACGGGCATTATGTGTTCCGTTTGTTGAACTTCCCAGTGGTGAAAGATAGTGTCAAGCTCAACTATGACACGACATCTTTGCAAGAGGTAGATGAGAAATCGAAGCTATCGAGTGGCAAGTTCTTCGTTGATCATGTTCGTGGTTACGTCTATATGTCAGAAGCGATGACAGGTCTCGCCGTGACGTTTACGACGACAAATGAATTCTACGAAGATCAGCGCGAGAACCTTCTCGTTTCGAAGAACGTCACAGCGAATGATGTGAAGAGTGGGGTGGTCGGCGCAATCGATGGCGTGAACCGCACGTTCCAACCGTCTGGATTCGTTACTGGTATTGGTACGGTAAGCGGTGTTCGTGTCTATGTGAACGGAGTTCTTACAAGTTCTGGTATCAGTGTAGCAGGACAAAATATCACCTTTAGCCCTGCTCCTGCCGTAGGAACAGTGATCGAAGTCGAGTTTAACTATTCGATCCCGGTCAGATCATACACGCTCGCCTTCAAGCCAAGTTCGGACATCAAGGTCTACGATAAGTCGCAGGCGCTCTACGATGTTGCTCTGGCGACAAAAGACCTTGCCGCTGCGGGGACGGCGATGTTGAACCCACTCAATGACAAGGAAGTGTTGATCTCGACACGAGTGAAGGATGGCTCTCCGATTGGAAACATCGACCTCACATACGGAACGGACGAGCGCCCAGGCGTCCCGACAGGATACAAGCGTGCCGTCATCTTAAAACCTAAGAAGATGAACGAATATCCATGGTTCGCGCTCGATCGAGGTGAGATCCAATTCGTAGCGGAGTTCAAAGAGAACACGCCGATGCAGGCCGTCACGATTCGGGAGATGGGTCTGTTTGATGGACCACGCCTCGATGATTCAATCCGAGGATTCAAGAACTATCCGGTCTCGGCCTTCTCCTTGGTTCGTGTGGCACCTACTCGGAAAGACACGAAGACAGGGATGCGGGTCACGTGGACGATCACGCTCACGGACGAAGACGGCAAATCATTCAAAGGTTGAGTAGAGGGGGAGTTTCCCCCTTCACTTGACTTCACCATAAAGGAGGAAGATGACTGATGACTCAAGACGTAACAATGTTCAATCCAAAAGGTCGTGTAAAGATTGAACTCTACAATGAAGAGGGCGTGTTTAAGACGCTTGAGAAAAAGAACCTGGTCGTTCGGAATGCGAACAAGATCGTGGCAAATATGCTCGCGACGCCAGGGAAGAAGACACGGTACCCGGTGACTGAAAATGGGGCAGCCTCGATTTCAGCAGGTGCTGATGGCTTGTACCCGTACAAGTTACAGAAGTCACGTTACAAAGAAGTCGCCTTCTCGGTGGATCCAGGTGCGTCAAACACGGATACGATCATCGTAATCGGGAAACGGGTTGATCAGATCAAACAGGTGCGCGTCGGGGGCGTTGTAAGTACGCTCTTCACTGACTATCGTCTTGTGGATAAGGCCGAAGGGAAGATCGAATTCGTAGTCGCTCCAAAAGCGCCTGTCGAAATCGATCTGATTGAAGACGTGAACCCGACATTCGACATCGTGGCGGGGGCGCAAAAAGTGTACGTGGCCGGTGAACTGTGGAAAGAAGGCGCGACGGCGGTCGATACGGCGAAGCGTTATATCTTCGACGCGAAGCTAGGGGTAGTGAAATTCCAATCGACAAAGATCGATGTGAGAGTGGAATATGAGGTGGAACTCCCTTACGGACTCGCCTTCATGGCGCTTGGTGGGAAGCCGTCGGGCCATCCGGACTTCCAGCCGGTCGCATTCAGCAAGCTCGACAAGCTCAAGGAAAACATGCCTGAAGAGATTGCCAAGACGCGAGTCGCCATCAACTTCCCGGCAGAGATTTCAAACGGTGTCCCTGAAATCGAAGTCTTGAATACAATCGCACCGAGCGTCGAGAAGTTGACACAAAAAGTCACTGTGATCGATGACGGGGCAGGGGCAGCCAATTTGACTGCCACGCTCGGGCTAGTCTCATCATATGGACCACGGACATTCTTCCGTCTCGTAAAGGCTGTACGAAAATCGGATAGCAAAGACTTCGTTGCAGCTGGACATGTGGCGGTCACTGACGCGGCGACAGGGAAGATCGCATTCACTTCGGGGCAAGTCGTCATCGCAGACGAGATTGACGTCGAATATGAATTGTTGCTCTCAAACCAACACCTCCGATACAACCTTTCAGAGGCGCCGGCGATTCAAATCGCACGAGTCAAGCATGTTCATGCGGTGACAGGAGAAGTCACCGATTACGTGATCGCTGACTCGGGGTTGACGATTGGATCTGGAGACGTATGGTTCTCTAACCCGAACGCAGGTCAAATCGAGTTCAAAGCGCAGCCGACGGGGCAATCTTCTGTGAAGAACCCAGTTTACACGCCGGGGCAAATTACAGTCGAATACTACGTGAATGCCGGGACGACAGTGAAATTTGTCGCCGACTTCCCGAAAGAGATTCCAGACATCACGTTGGCGGATGAGACGAAGACACAGACGTTGTCTGGCGCGACGACGATCACGCTGTTGCGTCCGATCGCGAAAAATCAGAGTGGGGCCTTCCTTGTAAAAGAGGTTCGCCTGAACAATGTGTTGCAGACAGAGGCAGTCGGCTACGAGGTTGGGGTTGATGGATTGTCGGTGACATTCTTGACTGCGACAGGGAACGAGAATGTTCTCGTGGTTTATCAGTACGAGAAGACGTCATTCGATGTTTACCAGGTGGCCATGTTCGATGGGATGGGCATCGACGCAAAAATGTTCAACATCGCAGGAATCGGACCGGTAACAAAAGATCGTACGACCGGGATGCGCGTGACATGGAGCGTCACGTTCTAAAAGATGGCGGGGAGGCGTGACCTCCCCTTTCATCATGAAAGGGAGTGAATTAGATGGCATTTGAGAAGGAGTCGATGGAGCGGATTGCTTTCATTGATGGCCAGAACCTACATGATTATCACCTGAACGAGATGCAGTCGAACATTGCGGAAGGGCTCAAGCGGAAGATGACGCTCGAACGGTATGACACTTACCTTTTATTGAGTCCGTACAGTGTATACTTCGCAGAAGATTTCACGACGGATGAGTTTCGCAACAACGCATCGTCGGCAATACGGAATAAATTGACGATGGCAATAGAGGCAGATACATGGATTTCAGTGATGCACGAGCTTCCAGAACAGGCAGAAGAGATCTATTTAGTATCGAAGTATTGGGAGAGTCGAGCGAATGGCGCGACCGTGGCTTTCAGTTACCGCACGACGACAAACGGGAGTTGGGTGCCGTTCCCTGTGGACACTGGAATATTGCTCGCGATCAAGAGTCGCTATATTCAGATCAGGGTGCAATGCGGCTATACGGATCAGGTGAGACCGGCCGTCGTCGATTATGCGCTGATGTATAAATAAGGAGGCCTTTATATGGCTATAGTATTGGCAGTAGACGGGAAGCCTCAGTTTCGGAGAAAGCAAGGTATTATGCCGGACTTCAGCGGATCCGCGCAAGCGTCGCAAGAGCTACCTTCTGGAATAATCGATGGGATAAATCAAATTTTCAAATTGAAGAACCTACCAATCGTAAAGTCAGAGGTTGTATACAAGAACGGAATCCTTATGGTTAGAGGGGTCGACTATATGATTACTGGAGACACGATCACGTTCGCAAATGACCAGGTGCCTCAGCTTTCGAGCCGGGTTTCAGTCGACTACAGATATGCAAAGGTGGTGTGATAAATGACGCTCAATCATGGTGGGGTTAAATGGACGCTTAAGTCGTTCCCGCATCCGCTTGCAGAAGGGGTGCCGATCGATACAGGAATCGAGGTCCACTTCATAAGAGATTTGGACAACACGCAACATATAGATTATCTGATTTCAATCAAGAACTTGGTCGATTTATCAGAACATCCATTCGAGGCAGAACTTGTAGGAAGAGTCGTCAAGATCAAGCCGATGTTCGACCTACTCCCAGATTCGCATTACCAGGTGACGATTAATGGAGGAAAAGAAGGATTGCTTGATGTACGCGGAGAGCGGATGCCGATGTCGTACACGCTTGAATTTCACACGAAGGAGGACCGTCAGCTTCAGACACCTGTGATTCTCACGCCGAGCGCAGATTCGATAGTTCAGAACGGTTTTGAAATCGCATGGACGTCGGTTGAAGGCGCGGCATATTATGAACTTGAAGTGTCTCGCACAAGAACTTTCGACCCCGTGATTTGGCCGGCATACGGTCAAAAGCAGTTCGATACGAAGGTGAAACCGGTCCTCTTTGCAAAAGGGACGTATTATGTCCGAGTCCGGGCGTTGCGTGATCGTGAAGTATCGGGGTATAGCGACGCAGTGCTCTTCGTACTCGAAGGAGGAGTACTCGACCAACCAGGCGACGTCGAGGAGGGAGACTGGACAAACCTGATCGATGAGGTCCTGGATAAGTTAGATGGGCAGGCCCATACGTCAGGTCTTGTCGAAGTGACACCTGCTTTTGGAGCAATAGAGGTGAGCGAGGGTGTGAAAGAGATACGAATCAAGCTGAGTAGCAACTTGGTATCTATCAACGCTTCAGATATTCGTGTCATCAGAGAAAGGAACGGGTGAACGAAATGAGACATATCGGAACCAAGTCAATAGGGGAATCCATCCTCGTAAACACGTCGCCCGTATCGCCACAAAATCCTGGCGACACATGGGAAAATCGTGCGAAATTCGAGATTATCGGAATTGGGCCGAATTTTTATGGAACTGTAGCGCATGATATACTGGAGTTCGAGGAAGGGAGACTTCGTGCACTCGTCACCATAGGTGACTGGAGCGAAGGGACCTATCTTATCCGTGCGAGCTGGCTCGACATGGACGGGTGGGTGAACGAGGAGTCTCTCCTGACCGTCACACATCCAGAAACTGATGACCCGCGCGAAGGACCGGACACGGCCTTGGCGCCTTTTTTGAAAGAAGCATTTGTTTCTGGCCATATCCCATATGAGGAAGAATCGATTCCTTTCACGTTCGAGGTCGAAGGGGGAGAACTCATTATCCGCCCGACGAGTGCTTTGGCGCCAAACCACACGTATACCGTGTACATCGGCCCAGAAGCAGTCTTAAGTGGAGGCAAAGCGTTGGGTGCTTGGGTTCAGACCACGTTCGATACAAAGGTCTCTCCGCTTTACGTAGGGCGATCAGAGATCATGCGTGAACTAGGGGTCCTCGCACGAGATCTTGACGAGCGGAAGCTATTGTCTGCAATCCGACTTGCGGGATTGAAAGCGCATCAGTTGCAACGTCTCTCAACAAATATCTACGATGTTTCGTCATTCGAGGCGATTGAGGAGGACGCAGACAACTATTATGCGACTACGCGATTCGTCTTGTACGAGACGCTCGTGCGATGCGCAGAAGGATTATTTGCGGACATGGTATATGGCAGCTCTGACTCGATTTTCACGTCAGGCTCTTATGCAATCGGAGACCTCCAAATCCAAGGGTCACGGGATGATGGGGCAGGGATGGCTGAGCAAGCAAAGAACCTGTTGAATCGTCGACTACAGGGGTGGGAGTCTGAACTCCTGTATTGGAGAGATGCAATGATGAGACGCAATGCACGTGGGTACGCTCGAGCTCAGAACGCCGCATACAGATCAGGTGCAGGCAATGCCGAGGATCGGACAATCTAAGGAGGGATTTCGATGAGTCGTTCAAAACAAGTCCTCGAAATCCTAGAACTACATGGTCATCCGGTCGTTCTGGCGAAACGAGACATGGCCCGTCCATGCAAGTGTCGAAGCGAATTGAAGCAAGAGGCGCTGTGCAATCAGTGCCTCGGTACGGGCTTCAAGGTGAAGCTGACCAAGCTGCAGGCATATAAAAAGCGAAACAATCAGGGTGCAATGCCGGATACGAGGAAAGAACAGGATGCAGGTGCTGAGGATGTGAGGAGTTATCTGTTCTACGTGGCAGGCGCTGTGGATGCAGGGAGCGGCGATATTATCGTCGAGCGAGCAAACGGCATCTATACCACCCATATCATCTCTACTTCGGACCATGCGCAGGACGGCCAAGAGGTCGTCTATACGGCGATTTACACGAAAAGGAGGAGTGTCTGATGTGGCATGGCGTCCATGTAGAACCAGTGCTCGAAGAGGCCAATCCGTTGCAAGGCACGACGGTTCAACAGATTGCCATCATTGCTGACCCAGGGGGCGGCCCGCCTCTCTCGCCGTGGATCATGGAGAGTCAAATTCAACTAAACCAAAGGCACCCAGACGGGAGATTCAAGGAAATCGCTTCTTTGATTCCCCAAGGAGCTGTCTTAGTAGGCTTTGACCCATTGGAGACGGAGCGGCGCCCGCTTTATGAGATCCTGATGTCTTTAGAGGCGAAGGTGTTTTGCTTCGACGGGATACCAGTCGATATCACCTTTCTTGATGAACTCTCAGAGTTCGTAGAGGCAAAGAGACAGGCTGGTGAGTGGATCCAGGTAATCATAGAGGCAGCTGTTCCGAAGGATCAGGCGTCATTTGAAGACCTGTTGGACATCTCATCCATGATGAACGTTGACACGGGAGATGGCGTCATGGAGGAGGGCAGGCAGATGTGCCTTGTACTCGGACAGTATGACGGGGCAGCGGTCGACTTTAGCGTCGCATATGCGCGCACCTTGCCTGGGGAACTCATTGAGTCGATCCCATTGAGCAAGAAAGTAGAGACTGCCGTCGATGAGGATTGGCTGGGGTGTTTCGCGGAAGCGGGCATCGTCGGCTTCCTCACACACACACACACCCAGGTGTATGCCGGGGTGAACCTCGTTCAGGGAGGATCTCCGTATCGTCAGTTACGGGCGACAAGAGTGCTCCAATGGTATCTATCCGAATGGAACGATGCATTGAGGCAAGTGCCTGGTGAATCGATCGAGCTTGGTCTGTACGAAGTCCAACGCGTGACGGAGGAGTTGATCCAAAGTTACAAGAAAGCCGGCCATATCTCAGAAGCGACATATGGCATATCTTTCTCAGCAATGGATGGAGAAATCACGAGCGATATCGTCCTCTTCCCGATATATGGGATTGAGGGGATCAGTGGATCAGGTGTCGCCCGTATACAGAAGGGGTGAGTAGATGAACCAACAACGAAATGACATCCTCGCATTGGATATGAATGCATGGATGGAGACGTTGCGGTCCTTGTGGATGAAGCTAGGGTATCCAGGAGAGTTCTTTATATCCGGTGCCATCGGCAAGGAGAAGGCGCTTCCTGCTGTCACGTATCGTACGCTAGAGCGTATCCGGGACACTGCGCTTGACGGGGAGAAAAAATATCGAAGTGAGGGCACGTTCCCTCACCCTCAGCTTCCGGGCGAGTTCATCGAACAGCGCTCGAAGCAATTCATCGCGCGGATCGAGTTTCGTATAGAATCCCGATCCGCCACACAAGCCGAGCAGTTGATGGAAAATCTCGAGAATATTCTTGAAGATTATGCAGACGTACTTGGAAAACAAGGTGTCATGCACATCAAATTTGTCAAAGAGCTTGAGAGTGAAGTCATGAGGGAAGGCGCAGATTCGACAGCGATTCGGAAGGTCATCTTTGACTTTCGCTACAAGGTAGTGCGCCATGTGAATGTATCGGACATCGAGGCGGCCTATGTGTCGGCTCGGGTTTAAGATAAAAAAGGAGGCTGACAAGACATGAATGAGAAAGACAATCTTTCAGGCGTTCGGACAACGTATGCCGACGGTAACCTGTATGGTGGGCAAGCGCCTCGTCAAGCTACGACGAAATCAATGCTCCTCATCGGTTCAGCAGTAGATGGCCCTGTAGGTGAGCCAATCTCGGTAAACCAATTGGGTGGGCCGAAAGCGGCAGAACGTCTTTTCGGAGGCGTGACGGAGAAAAAACGTGTTCCGTTGAACAAGTTGGACCCTGTCACAGGAGACCCATTGTATCGGATGGTCGATACACCGCACCAAGGAAACCTAGTGCGTGCGATGTACGAGGCAATCGAGCAGGGTAATGACGATATTCGTATCGTTCGTATCGAAGGGAAGACGGCAAAAACAGAGATCATGGCGAAAGATTCGACACGTCAGCGTGACGAACTCCTCGGCAAAATGCCAGGAAACCAATCGGTCGACCTTAAACTGGTCGTGACTGACGGAACAGTCGCAGCTAAAGGAATCACGCGCTTGACGGTGCGAGATGAAATTGGCGCAGTCATCCGTACGGTATCCGGTACCGGGCTAGGATTGTATCTCTCAGATGTTCGCTTAGAGGGTAGCGATTACATCGTGACGCTCAAAGAGAACAACATCTCAGTGGGACACAAACTTGAACTCGAATACATCGAGCGCAAGCGTACGTACCATGAGGTTCAGTTGATGCTCCAAGATCTCTCAGGTCCAAACCCTGATCGTCTCTTGACTCGTGACGCGGCAAACCCACGTTACTTCTCGTCTACGAAGACGAACTGGTCTTCACGTATCGATCTCGGCCACTCGATCTCGGTCACAGTGGACGGTCAGACGATTCCGTGGATGGACCAAGCAGGAAACTTCCTCTATCGTCCGGGTCGCTCTGACGGCACAGTGACGAACGAGACACAACAAGTCCCAACAGAGTTCGAATATGCACAAGGTGGTGTTCGTTTCACATCTGCATACGACACACTCGTAGCGTCGCAAGGATACCCTGCCTTGTCTGCATCATCTGTCGTTGAAGCGGAGTATGTATGGTTCGAAGAAACTTCGACTACGCATACACAAGAAGAGACAGCGATCGGGCAAGTCCCACTCTTCCCGTTGCGTTCATTGCCAGAGAGCGGCCAATTCCGAGTCTTCTATGAAGTCAGCGGAGTGCGCAGCTATCTTGCAGACGCAGACGTGACACTCGAACTCCCGACGACAGTCGGCGAGCAGGCTCGAGTGAAGATCGCAAGTGATGCCGCGCCTATCGGAACGCTCCTTGTCGCCCTCTATGAGACGTCAAGCGGTGGAACAGGGGACCCGATCCTCGAAGTCGCTGCGATGTACGCTGGTGAAGGCTACGCTGGCCTCCATAACATCAATGACGAGAAATCGATCTACGGTGTTCAAGTACAGGTAGAACACGATCCGGACGATGACATGGAGCGCATCATCACATTCACGAAACCAGAGTCCAAGCGTCTCTCAAAACGTGATGCGAAGCTCGTATTCAAAACGAAGGAATTGTCTGCAGTTCAGACGATCCGACAGTTCGTAAACCTCGTGAACTCAAGCCCGTTGAACAACATCGTTCGCTTGAACGTTTCGACTGAGCATGGTGCAATGCCGATCCGTAACCTTTACGAGACGAAGCGCCCTATCTTCCTCGGAGAGCAATTCGACGAAGGCGCACAAGAGTTTTTCTTGAAAAAGGACATGGAGGCGCCGTCGGGCACGCTCGCACGCTACCCATGGCTAGGTGACAACGGGTTCTTCAACCGTGTCGACATGGAGTCGATGACAGAACTCTTCGGAGCGCTCGGAGGCGTCTATGATGTCAACGACCTCGGAGAGACAGTCCTTCTCAAACAAGGCCTCTATTCGAAGTTGGAACAATACAACGTCGACCAGATCGTCTTGCTCGAGGGTGCAGTCAACTCGCCGATCGGGAAGTATGAGTTCGAGGGTTCGACTGAACGACTCGTCTATGCTCCTGAACGCAAATTCGCGACTCAGCTCGCGCAACACTGTGCAATCGTGACAGTCAAGAGCCACGAGACAATCGGATTTATCGAGACGCTCCCGGTCGTGGAAGCTACTCTCGCAGGAATCCAGGCGAACCTTGAGGCGCTCATCAAAGACGAGTTCACGACTCACTACATGTACGATGAGACGAACGACGATCTCATCTTGAACGAGGAGACGGACGAGCTCATCGACATCGGTATGTTCGTGCAGAAGGTGTTCGGTCCTGAGGTTGGCCTTGCTCAACCTAAGATCGGGGCATATGCTGCCGGAGGCGCTGCGACATACGCTGCGTTGGTATCGACACTCCTTGAGAAGTCGGCTCCGACGAACAAGCGAATTGCAGTAGGCGGGCTTCGTTACACGCTGACAGACCCACAACACAGTGCACTATTGGCTGCGGGTTATGTCTCGTTCGACCGTAAGACGACATTGGCTGGAGAGGCGTACTACGTCGTCAAGGAAGGTGTTACTTCTGCGCTTCCAAACTCTGACTACAAGCGTCTTTCAACGCTTCGCATCGCACATCGCTCGGCCCGTGTGGTTCGTGCAGCGACTGAGCCGTTCATCGGAGAAGCGAACGGCCTCGCTCAGCGAAACGCCATGAAGACGGCAATCCAGGCGAAGTTGGATCAGGAGAAAGAGCTTGGTTACCTCCAAGACTTCACGTTCAACATTTTCGCCTCGTTGCAGGACCAAGTGATTGGTCAAGGCCATGTCGACCTCGACTTGGTTCCAGCGTTCGAGTTGCGCCGCATCAACAACCGTGTAGCACTCCGAGCTTCTGTATAAGACGGCCGGGAGGGGTGACCCTCCCGGTACATTGATAAAAAAAGGTGGGAACCGATATGCTACAAGAAGAGTATCAAAAGACGTTTAGCGCGTTCTCTGGTGCCGACATCGCGGCGACATTCAACGGACGCGTCATCGGTGAGCTTCAGGGTATCTCGTATACGATCATGCGCGAGATCGCGCCGGTCTATACGATGAGCAGCGCGGACGCTCGTTCGTTTGCTAAAGGCAAGCGTGGTATCCAAGGGGATATGGTCTTCGTACAGTTCGACCGTGATGCCTTGCTCGAAGAAATGAAGAAAGAGTACGCGTCAGGCAAGCCGCGCATGCTTTATCAGACATTCGTCGCGAATGCGAACGGCACTGGAGCGGGCGGAGCAATCGGCCTTGAAAACCAAATCTTGAACGGTCTCAAATCGACTCGTGGCACAGGCGGCTACGGTATCGAAACATGGGATGAGAAGATGACGGAACTTGGGTACGGTTCGACAGGAGAATTCAATGCGGACAACCTCACTGACTTCTTCGTGCCTGAATACACGGACCAGCTCATGCCGTTCAACATCACGATCACGATGGCGAACGAAATGGGTGCTCGTGCAGGAATGGAGATCTACGGTGTCCAAATTCAATCTGAAGGCTCTGGCTACTCGATTGACGACATCATCTCTGCGAAAGCATACAAGTTCGTGGCTCGTAAGATCAAGCCAGTCTCGCGCCGCAACGCATACGTCCAAACCGGTCAAGCATCAGCGAACGCCGTGGTGGATAACCGTTCGATCGCTACAAACGTATAAGCCGGGAACGCCTCGCTATGGTATGATGGACATAGCGTGATGCGTGAACGACAACTCAGAGGAGGGACACTCGATGTCCTCCTCTTTTTTTTGATAGGAAGGAGGGCCGGGATGGATCAGGCAAACATTCACGTTTACTTCGTGATCCTCGACACATATGTCGAGCTTCTCGCGGACAAGTCCTTTCTGGACAGTCAATCCGTGAACACGATCACGAGGATGAAGGCAAAACTAAAGTGGCTCAAGGAAAACGAATTGATGATCATTCAGACGTATGATTGGTCAGGATATCTAGGGATGTTCGACAACCTATTCGATTCTGATGGCCATTTATATGCGCATATGACATCGCTTCGTCTTTTACGTGAGCGAGGGGGCGACAAGACGGCCACAGAATACTATGACCTCTTGAGAACCATGGTGGGGGCGAAGTTGAACGCATCCGGACAAAGCGAAGGGACATTCAAACTGACCCCTAGGATGAAGGCTGTCGTGATCGAGCCCCATGTGCAAGAGTCTAAGCCTTATATACCACCCGAGGCATTATCCAACTCGAGCTATTCGGGAGCGGATATGGTCGCGACGATTCAGATGCCTGGCGGGAGAGCGCAGGTATTGGGTGAGCTCGCAAGCATCAACTATTCGGTGTACCGAGAGAAAACACTAGTGAGAGCCTTGGGGAGCGTCAGGCCAAAAGGGGTGACAAGGGGACAACGAACCATCTCAGGCATCCTTGAGTTTGTGAACTTCGATCGTTCAGTCGCCTATAAGTTATTGTCTGAATACTACGATATGGGCTATCACGTATTGATGGATGAGCTGCCGCAGTTCGATATCACCATCACGATGGCCAACGAGACAGGACAACGTTCAGTCTTCCGGCTGTATGGAATCTCCACATTCACCGAAGGCAGCATGATGTCGATCGATCAGATCATGACACGGTCAAGTTATGAATTCTACGCCTTGGATATTGATCCGATGGCGCCGCTCAACTTCAAGAAGGGCGTGAAGATTGGAGGTGTAAGTGGTTGAGGAATATCGTCATCCCTCCAAAAAGGGACCCATATCAGATGAAGGCACCACGCACAGAGTATCAGTTGTTTAACTCAGAATATTTCACTGGAGCGGACGTCAGTGTGATGCTGGACGGTATCCTAATCGACGACATCAATGCGTTGAACGTACAGATGGGACAGACAGTGATGCCCATGTTCGGCCACAACTCGTATACGGCTGATGCATTCGTTTATGGGCAGCGGACCGTACAAGGGAGTTTGTCCATCAACTTCAAGTCTGTGGGGTACTTGAACGAGGTCCTGAAAAACCGATCGCTCATCCGATATGTAAAAGGCGAGGTCGCTCAGAATACGAGACAAGTCGTCCTGAATCGGAAGGAAGAATATTCGCTCGATGACATCCTGACGCTGTACGGAAAGAAAGGATTCGATGAGATCGCGGATGATTATGAGAAAGCGATCTGGGGCGAGTCGAAAGACAAGGAGCGGTTCTTAACGAATCCATATGAACCGATTTGGGCGGACGAGGATGGTTACACAATTCGAATCCATTACGGTCCAAGTTGGCGCGGGGAAACGGGGATGCTCGGGCAAGGTCTCGACAAACAGGCTGCCTCGAAGCTGAACCGAGCGTTCTATTCGAGCGAAAAGGGATATGACTTCGCCTTCTCGACTGTCGAGACAGTGGTAGGCGTGCATTTCTCAGGCGTGACAAAATCAATTTCCACTGCCCAAGGGGCAGTGCCTGTCACGGAAGGCTACACATTCGTAGCCAAGGATATCAACACGGAGCAAGTCAAAAAATAAACAATGACGATGGAGGAACAGAAGATGGAAGAACAGCAATCATTATTTGAGATGGACGAAATGAAAGAGGCGGAGTCGCGCGTCGAAGGGGAGAAGCGCCTAGGAGAGAATGTAGGGGCTTCTACAAAAGCGGAGGCCTCATTCAACGGAGAACGGATGCCTCAGCTCGACGTGGACTTGGTAGCGGCCGCCGAGCTAGGGAAAGAAATCGCAGAAAAGAAACAAATAAAAGATGGCGTGAAGGAATCAGATCCAGAGCTGCAGTGGATTGAATTGCCTGACGGGAGAAAGTTCACCCCTGAGGAGTGGACGTCGCCGGTATTTGACGATGGGCCAACACGCGAGATGGTCGAGAGTTGGAAGCAGGAGCACCGTAAGATTTATATGGTTCCTTTCGACTTCGGGACATTCATCATTCGCGGATTGACGCGACCGGAGTATCGTTCGATCCAAGAGGAGAAGGCGAAGCTCACAGAGACAGGGAAGCAAGAGCCGCTCGAGGAGCGTTTGGCGAAGAAGTTCGACAATGAAGAACTCATCTCAGCAATCTGTACGATCTGGCCGCCGGAGGCCCAGAACGAGGAGTTCTTCATGGAGAAGGTACCGGCCGGCACGGCAGGAATCTTGGCAGAGATGATCTATGACAAATCGGCGTTCCGTGCGCTCACGCCACCAATCGCGCTATGAGTGAGGACCTCCGTTTCCAAATCGTGCTGGGTGACGGAAACGGGCCGGATGGCCTAGAGCTCGTGTTCACCTATCGTCTGTTGGGCAGGGAAGAATACAGGGGCATACTTGAGACGACCGAGGACGTCGCAGAGATCGACGAACTCGTCTGTATGTACTGTGTCGAAGAGGAGTATGACTGGAGGGGCGGACTTGCCGGAGCGGCGACGACGGTAGCAGAGAGCATCCTTGCAAGCTCGGGACTCGCGGAAGGGCAGGCCGATTTCTTACTCGGCCTCTTCCGTAGCGAGCTCTACCGTAACATCGATTATCAGCGGGACTGCATCATCGTCGAAGCCTTCCCTAACCTTGACATCGAAGAGATACAGAACTGGCCGGTCGTGAAGCACCTTTACTACTTCAGCAGGGCGGAATACATCCTCTCTGCAATCCGCGGGAAAAATGTGCGGTATATCAGTGAAGACGATCTGCTGGCGTCAGAGCGGGTCCAAAAGGTTCAATCGCCATCTCAACGTGCGGCCGCCGCACCGCCACCTGATTGGGGAGAACCGGTGGAAAGGGTCGAGGTCACGAATCAGCCAAAACCGCCTGCGAGCAATGGCGGGGCAATGACGGAAGAACAACTGTTGGCGATGCTCGGTGCGTCCAACGTCTCGACAGAGCTTGACCATGAGTCCATGAACTACCATATTCACAAAGATAGTGTGACCGGAGATTATGATTAAAGGAGACAGATCAAATGGAGCGACTCGACCCGCAAGAATATGCACGCCGTAGAGCGATGCTCGAGCAAAATATGGACCACTACCAGGCGCCGGAAGAGGAGGGCATGTCTGGCATAACAAAAGCAGGCATCGCCGCGGCCGCCGCCTTAGGGGTTGCAGGACTCGGGTACCGCACGGGTAGCATGGCGCGGGTCGGTCGGCTCTTGGCGATCGAAGGGCGAGCCGCGAGGGTCGCCGTCCAAGAGGCCGTCGAACGTGGAGGCGTTCGGCGTCCCCTTGGGGAATCGATTGACACGATACAACAGGTGTTCCGAAAAGAAAGAGAGAAGCAGGCGCAAATGATCGGGCCGATGAACTGGAATAAGAACACGCCCGAAAACGCCTTCGACATGGAACGCTTGATGCGACAGCGCAGACAGGTCGTAGGGGAGCGTAAGAAAGATGGAACGTGGAGCGGAGACGTCGCCTATCAGGTGCGTGAACAAGAGCGACTGCGGATACTTCGTGAGCGGATGCGAGCACAAGGGGTCGAGGGCGCTGATGAGGCGATCGATTTCCTGGCGAAGATCGACAGCCGACGCCTGAGAGGTGCGGATAAAGACGCTTTGAATGTTCACATGAAGGACATCAATGAGAGTACGCGGGAGCTCGTCCGGAAGGGCTATCAGCAGATAAAAGGGGAGAAGATCGAGCTCGATGACGATAAGGCGCGCGAGACGATCGAGGCCGCCGTCAAGAATGCGCAGAAGAAAGTAAACGAGTCAATCGTGAGTCAGACGAAGCGACCAAAGATCGAGAACGTCATCCGAGGGGGCAGAATGGCTTCGGTCGATGATGTGCTCACTGCGCATGATGCGAAAAAGATCAAGCTGGACCAGAAATTAGTGGACGAGATGAAAGAGCTTCGTAAGACGGACGAAACCTTTGGGGATAGCGTGTTCGATAATTCGTTACTTGTGAGGAACGGTCGTTTCGAAGATCATCGTATCTTCCGGAACAAGACGGACGAGGCCATCGACTGGCTATCGACCACATTGCCAGGGCGTCTCACGAAGCTGCAGGACTACTATCATAAGCGTAAGTCCTCGCAACGAGCCGCAATCCGCATGTTCGGTTCGGAAAGCGTCCAACCCGTACTGAATGCTCAGATGGGCAAGGAGCTAAACGAGGGGCTCGGGAAAGCAGTCCTTTACACCGATGGCGATTTCATGGACCTCGTCAGTGGCGAAATCCTGAACAACAAGAAGATGTATCTGGCGAGCTCGCAATATGGTTCAGCTGGGAAGTATGTACGCCATGCCGCCGGTCTCATGACAGAGAGCAAGGAGCGGAACAAGTTCATGGAGTGGTTCGACCTTGGCATACAGGATCGGGACTCGAGCTTCTATGACATGATCTCGACTGTGACGAAGTTCGCCAATAAAAATTGGGAGCGGAACCGCGTCCGGAACATTTTCCAAGGAGGCGTCGCGACAAAGGATGACTACCGCTTCCTTCAAGATATGGCGAACTCGAGTGGGGAGCGGATGTCGACGAATACGATGGAGCTCATCGCGAAGTTCTCAGGGAGCAACCTCTATGATGACGTCAACTTCTCTGACTCGGCTCAGCGAATCATGTTGTTCGAGCGCATCGGGGAAGACCTTTCAGAGAAGGCGTCAAAAGGGGTCGTGGGAATCAACGACGACCTCTTGAAGGCATACCGGAGATATATGCAGAACCCTGATGAGTTCATGGCACAGTCCCGGCCGGTAGGGCAGGCGAACCCAATCCTAGGAGGACAGAACCAATTAATCGGCGGGATGGAGCGGATTGACTCATTGATTGCGACCGATGCGATCAGACGTATGTCTCGGGGAGTCCCTGGCGATAGCATCGACCAGAACCTGAAGGTGTTCGACATGATAGATGCGTGGGAGAAAGCGGGTCAGATCAGTCTAGACCAGGCAGCGACCGCTCGCCTATATTCGGCGAAAAACGTGCTCGACGCCAATGACCCGACGAAACATCTCGACAAGGAGCGGATCGCAGACCTGCATTCAAGGATGTTCGACGTCAACACTGACATAGGTAGACGCCTCAATGACTCCATGTATGACCAGGCGGCCCGACAGTTCCCGATTTGGGCGCCGCATTCGAGCACCGTCCCAGAGAATCAGATTGAAGACATCTACGTGGGGATCAACCGTACCGAATGGAGCGACATGTTGAGCATCGGTGAGATATCCAAACAAATGGTCGCAGGCACAAAACACATGGAGGACTTTTCCGCGCTGACGGCGTACGGCGCATACATGCTGCCGTATCGTCTCCAGTCGGCGCTTGGGTCAGTGGGCTTGGGATTCAGTGACGCATCGATGCAATCCGGACTTCACTTGTGGGGCAACCTGATGGCCAAACGGGTCGTGCCAATCGTCGGTGGATTCAGCGCGTATGAATACTTGGACTATAATATCGAACGCGCGACAGGTGAATCCTTGATGGATCGCTACGAGATCCATCGGGCGGACCAGGACATTCGGGCCGCTCAAGAGCGAGAGAGTATGGGCGTTGATATGGAGGCGATGAAACGTCAGAGACTGCTTACTCCGGGTGCAGACCAATGGGGCGAGTTTCCTGAACTTACGTTACCGGTGGTAGGAGAAGTCGGTATCGGACACGCCCTCAGCGAACTGGCTGGCATGGCGGGTAATGACGTATCGATAGACGAGCGAGAGACGATGACGGAAGAGGAAGTCAGAGAAGATCTTGTGAGTGGAACCGAGGCGGTGCGTAAAGGTAGATGGTGGCTGTTCGGCTCGAGCACCCCGTATGCGGGCGACCGTATCGAGTACTTTGCGCCGAATGCCTATCGCCGAGCGGTTTCCGATTACGAATATACAGATGTGATGTACGGTGATTCCAATGAACGCTGGAAGAACAGTTGGTTCCCTACGTTCGAGAACCCGCTTGGAGCCCTGGGTTACGTGGTCGGTACAGCAGATCCTTACTGGTTCGAAAATATGCACTATAATGATCGGCCGTATCTTGTGTCAGGAGGATTGTTCGACCCGAATATGCCATTCCTCGGAGATGTGGGGAATATGACCATTGGTGCGTTGATCAAGCCGCAGATCACGATGCATGAAGAATATTTCAATCCCGATGGAACGATCAATTTTATGGCGAACGAGAGCAGGTCATTCGAGGACCCGCTTATGAAGATCACCGGAAACGGTCGTTTTGAAAACTTGCAGCGAGCGACGGCGGCCGACCTGGGGGTCAGTTCATCTGCAGATATCGGTTATTTCGAAGCAGGGTATGCATTGTCATCTGCTTTCGGTACAGGTCAAGAGGCGGGGCTAGGCGTCTCGACTTCTGTAGAAGGTACCGCAGAGATTGGTGGCACGGCTGGAGGGACCGGAGAAGAACGTATCAAAACCGTGAGAGGAGAAGTCGACGGGTTCCCCGATGATGAAGCTCCTCGAATCCCAGAAAGGTCAGGTGCGTTCTATAAGACTGTGACCGCTGACGGCTATTATGATGCGATCCCTATGTCCGAGGCAGGGTATACGGAGACGGGATTCGTCGATAAGCATATGTCGAGCCGAAAGCCAATCGAATATATTGATGGGATGCCGAGCGTCGCGGTAAGGGATAACTCCTATCGATCTAGCTCGATCGATCAAAAGATCTACCAGCAGACGTTGCTCGAGAATGCTGTGGACCCTCGTTCACTGGAGTGGCGGATGCAAGAGCTCGGACAGAACTGGTGGGAGCCTCATGGCGTTTACGCATGGTTGTTGAAAGACGAGCTGCTCGGGAACGATCCGTATACGAACCGGGCCGTCATAGCAGATGCAAGCGAGGCATATGCCCCGAGTGAACGGTTCTGGGACAACAGTCTGGGATCGATGGGCGGCGAGCTCTCTGAGATCATGCGTCGTTTCATACGTAAAGATGATGGGATGCTGAAGCAAGTGAACCCGGTCAAGAACATGATGCCGGAATGGATGCCGGGAGCTGACAATTTCGTCGACTTTAAAACAGGCGATCCATACGGGAAGATATCCGGAGGCGAGTTCCGGCTCCCAGGTTCTGGCTATGAGTCGATGAACGAACTGCACCCAGATGAAACATCCACGATGGAGGGCGCATTCGGGCACTATGGAGCGTTTGACCGGTTCAAGATTCTGGCCGACGTTGCCCCGTATTCTGTTGAATATGAATTCTGGAAGAAATACGTGGAAGCAAACCTCGAGGACGAGGCGTTGCGAAAACAGGTTACAAAGATCAAAAAAGAGGTCTCGCAGCGAAACGACAAGCGACGACACTATGAGTATCAGTTCGAAGGCCAAGAACTTGCCTACGAAGAGGTCACCGTCGAAGGGTTCCTAGACGACTACACATTCGTCACCAAAGAGCATGGCGCGCAAGCGATCCGTATGGCCGGAATCGACGCGCGAGGCGATGCGTCCGGGGTGTTGCAACAGTACTTCGATGTCGGGGATAAAATCAGAATCGGGATCGACGCGGACGAGACGCGAAGAATATCGAATGATACGTATTCCACGATGAAGGCAGTCGTGTTCGACGGATTGGATAACCTCAACCGGAAGATAATCGAGACAGCACAGATGAAAGAGTCAGAGACAGACTTTTCGGCGACTGGAGTCCATGCAAGGTTCTCTCAAGACGAAATCAATCAAGGTGCTTCTTGGGAGCGATTCGTGCATCCACAGGACGAGCTAGGATTGGGCATGCTGATCCCGCAATCTTTCCGAACAAAGTTCATGAACGTGCGATCAGCCGTCGAGGACTACGAGTTAAGCCAGGTATACGGGAAGGCATGGAAAACTTGGGAAGGCGTCGGGGTCGACGACTATCTCGGACCGGCGATTGACCAGATGGTCGCCAATGAATCGCCAGTCGCTTCGATCATCTCGGGCGGGATGGTAGGTGGATTCATCGGACGGATTATGCTAGGTGGAGGCGCGCGTACAGGATGGGCGGCAGCCTTAGGTGCAGCAGTCGGCGCCGCGGCGAACACGTTCGGCCAAGCATACGAGATGGCCAACGGAAAGAAATGGAGACCGGAACGGCGAGAGAGGGAAGATGAGCTGAACGAATACTTCGACTTCTTGAAATACATGAAGAATCGTCAGCTGTTTGAAAAGGGAAAGCAAGAGCTCAAGGTCATGGGCTTCGATATGGACGAGTACCTGGGCGAACGCAAACAGTTGGAAGAGAATGCGAGTGACCGGATCAAGGAGCTCGAGGACGAGAAACAGTTCCTTTATCAGAATCAGCACACGATTCCGAACTGGAAAGAGGAACAACGTGAAATCAACCGATTGATAGAGGCGGAGAAAGAACGGAAGCGTGTAACCGAGAGCAGTATGGGAGACAGCGGCATCTTGCCGTTCGGTACTGTCGATGTGGTGCCGGAAGAATTGCAGGGTGCTGTCCAACGTGTGATTGGCTACAAGAACGAGATGGAGTCGACCTTTGTAGGGATGGATCCATTCGGAGATCGATTGAAGCTGATGCGGGCGCTGCCTTCGAAAGACAAGGCGTACTTCGAGGCATTCGCAAGCGCGAAACAGGAGGATCGTGAGAAGATCCTCGAACTCATCCCAGAGTATCAACGACGAATGTATCAATCCCTATGGAAGATGGATACGGACCCGGAGAAGTCGCTCGACTACTATATGAGCAAATATGATGTGCCGGATGCGAACTGGATGGGCTGGGCAGAGGACGTGAGTCTTGATGATGTCATGCTTCGCCAGGTCATGAGGGAAGATCTCGACGCGACAGACTTTGGTCTATGGCACGGGGACGCCGCAGGAGCCGAGATGGCACCTGATGCAGCAAGAGACGGGACAATCAGAAATGAGAGCGGCCGGGACGTCCATGGAGAATTGTTCAGGTTGTTGAAAGCTGAAGGCCTTCAGAACATCCAGATCCTTGTACAGGAAACATCGACACCAGGAATGGATATCCGATTGACCCATGAAGAAGATCGCACTCAAGAAATCACTTTGGGTATGCGAAGAGAACTTGAAAGAGAGTTTGGCTAAAACGAAGTTGCAGGAGATGAGACGATGAATGAAGCATATGAATGGGCGAGGCAAGAGGGGATTCCCGTCATGAGGCAGGCTGGGACAGGAGAGCTCCTGTTCCACAGTGGGGCCATGTTCCCAAAGAAACGGAAAGAGGTACAGCACGTCATTCCTGAACTGACTTTGACGGGCAGAGCAGACGAGTATGCGACCCAATCGATGCGGAAAGGGTTTTCCGGTGTATTCGCCGGAAGACTCGACTCCATTTGGGCATATACCAAGTGGACACAAATGGACCCAGAGAATGTATTCGCCTTTGACTTAGAGACATTAGGCGGGGATAACCAGATCGTCGAGATGGCTTTTCAATCGAAATCAGGTCAAGCCTTCCATCGTTTTGTCCGTCCTGAGAACATAAATGATATTCAAAATCTATTCGAGCGGTATGAAAAGGATCCGATGTCTATCTATCGAATGAGTCGAACCGAGCAACGTACGATTGCCGACCTTGTCCGGTATTCGGCACTTGGAGAGAATGCCTTCGACCGAACAGGGTCGATTCACAACAGAGCGGCAGATGCCCTCTTTGATCAAGACCGGCTTTATGTACAAGCGTTGGCTAAAGCAGATTACATCCCGCATATGCGCTCAGGTCTCGAGACGATCCAGACATTCGATGCGCCGAATACGGTAGCGGCAGAACTTCAGACGATTATGGACCCGGACAATTTATACGTCGGTCACAACTCAAGGAAATTCGATATGCCGCTCTTGAAAGGATTCATGGAGCGGAACGGACAGACGTGGCGAGGGATGACGAACCATCTCGACACGTACGACCTATTGAAGACCGTGTTCCCGACGATGGATAAACTGTTGAGAGAGAAAGGCAGACCAGGCATCCGTATGGGAGACCAAAAACTACAGGCTTTGGTGCAACTTTTCGGGTTCGAATCTGAGGCACACTCTGCACTTGGTGATACAGGCCAAGGCGGTCTTCTTGGGGTGCTCGACGAGTTAAAGCCTTACGTAGAGGAAGCGTTGGATGCAGCGCCTTTTTACGAGGGAATCAAACAGGGTCAGATCCCGAACGAGCTTCAGCTGTCAAACTTCGGTTACGGTCGAGGAGACATCTTCTTCACGACGAAAGCATGGGGCAGCTATGACGGAGCATATCGAATCGATGCCAATGGTCAAATCATCGACGGAGAGCGCTTTGCTTTTAATTCGAGACAAGTGTTGGGATTCGATGGATTCGAGGAAGTGCTCGACAAGCAAGGCAATAAAGGCGTCGCGGCCATATTCTTTGACGATGACGACCCCTCGATTCGAGGAATGGTCACGAGCTTCGGAGACAATGCTCATGCTGACCTTCAAGAGAAACTTGGCCGAATGGTCCCTTATCAGTTCCTGGACGAGAGAACGCAAGAATTGATCAGTCACACGAGACAAGAAGATCTCGCACGTAGACGTTACGAGGGGTTGTTTGGACTCACGAACCGAGGACGTGAAAATGCATCAGGCGTGAACACGCAAGGTTACTTCGCCGCTAAGCGAATGTACGAGAATACAGAAGCCTATGTGAACCTGATGCGGGATGGGATGAGCGAAGAGGACGCAATCAGTCGACTGAATTTCAACAGCCAATGGGACGCCTCTCGCAACCAGTTCGTATTTAACGAGGCGGAATATAGAGATTTCAAGATGCTCTTACCACGGATGCGTTCCGAGCTTCATACGGTGAAGGCAATCATCGACGAGATCGATCAAGGCTTTGCTGTAGAGCTTGAGAATGCAGAGGGAGATGGCGTGCTACGGGTTCGCCAGCAGATGGAGGAAACATTTGCTCGCGCGACGAGTGAGGCACTGCCGCAGACGACTGTCGCGCGAACACCGCTTCCAGGTCAGGAACGATTCACCTTCTTCAACCCGTTGACAGGAAGAGATACATCCGTCTCGGTGGCCTCTCCAGAAGCGTTACGGGCAGACCTTGACCGGTTGACACGAATCGACGACGAAGAACGAATCAAATTGGCCGGGACTCGAAAGTTCGAAGGGCAGGCATTAAAGAATCTCGTCGAGGACGATGAGCGACTTCTTCGGAACCAACGCATGAGCGTGATCGCACGGTCCTTAGTAAGCCAAGGTATTGCCGGAGGCGTGAAAGGAGATGTGGAGGACGCATTGTCGACATACGGGGACCCGTATAACCTGCAGCGTCGTATCGCAGAGGTCATTCAGCCGAACGCGCATCATGACCGGATAGAAGTACGATCGATCAGCCCGCGCGGCGACGAGACCTTGAGTCCGCAGCAAGCGCGTCTATTGACGCAATCCTCGATCGGAGATGTCAAACGAACGCACAACTCGATGCAAATGCATATGCAAGAGGTTGTCGGGCAAAAGGCAAGATACTCTTCAGGTGTAGATGAACTCCTCAAGCAGATTGATGGGCCGGCGCCGCAAGCCCCTGGATCGACATTTAATTGGTCGACAGATCACAGGGGTTCACTCGAGCGGGTCATGGAGCGATTGGAAGAGGCCAAATTACAATATAGCGTCTTTATGGATGAAGATGCCGGAATGATCCGAGTGCTCTCCTATACATCCGAACAGGCGGACCAAATTCGTGGGCAAATCACACAAGGCAAGGTCCCTGTGAACGTTGGGACGATCGACCTCCCGATCATTGACGGGCACTTCCAGGCGGGGCGTAGGAAGTTGAACGCTCGTCCGTCGTTGCAATACGACAATGGCGGCATGAAAATCGTCGGGCCGATGGACTTCATCTCAGACGCCTATGATAAGGAGATGCGTGCCTTCGTCGCTTCGGTACACCAAGGTGACGGAGAACGGGCAAGTGCAGGGATGCGTCGGGCCTTGGACGGCGCGGTGAGCGGCTATGCAGGTTCTCAAGGAATCCTGTCCTTCAACGATGGATTGTTATATCAAGAGACGCTCGCTGACAAGAACAAACAATACTCGATTGATACATCTGATTATGTCTTAAAGAAGATGATCGAGCAGGGTGAATTGGGACAGAGAGATTTCAATCCAGGTGTCACGATTTTCGACGAGGGTAAACAAATCACAGGACAGTCCTTGAACATGGATATGGTCTCGAGTCGTTCGATGCAGCGTGTGTATGAGGCCGCGCCTAAAGTGCTCGAAGAGGCAGGCGTTGCAGCTTTCTATGGCGGTGTTAAATCAGACCATGCCGGCAGATTGATCCTCGGGCAACAGGACGTACGGGCCTACATGCCGGGCGGATACCTCATGAACCCTGGACGAGACAACCCGATCCAATGGCTTAACACTGTCCCGCTGGATCAGCAGGACATGGGTCGACTGAATGATTCTCTGACAAGACAAGGCGTGTATTTTGAGCCAGATCCGCTGATTGTGACTCGTCAGGGTGAAGAGTTCAGGGAGCCGTTTACCAGCAAGGGGCAACAATCGACGTTCTCTATGAAGGCGGTCCATATGACGCCGGTCGAGATTCGTGAGCGGATGGAACAGATGGCGAACGATCCGGAGTATCAGCGCAAACTTGTGATTGAGGGATACCTCGTCCGTCCGGATGATGGCGCCTCAGATACGGCGACTCGATACATCGTGGACGGGAAGGATTTCGTGTTCGATCCCGTGAAGTATCCGACGACCTACGAAAACTCCGCGATTCTCAACGAGGAAGTCTCTGCCTCACGGACGCGGCATAAACGGCTCATGGACGGTTACTTCGAGGTGAACGAGGAGGTCACAGCAAGGGGCTATGCAGACCCGGGAGAGCTCGTCGGCAGAAAGAT
>PNMZ01000007.1 GCA_013823945.1 bacterium
TTGGGAGATGATGTGGGGGAAGGAAGTTGACCTGGCGATGGGGGCAGGGGATGATTGGTCAGCGCGGGGGTGGGTGGCGGTTGATCCACCGATGGATGGGATTTTGATTGATGCGATGGCGGATCCGTTTTCGTTGACAGCGGATTGGGTGAAGCCAGAGACGGCTGCAGAACGGGCAGACATGTTGGGGAAGTTGAAAAATTGGCGGGAGGCAGCCCAGAAGGAGAAGAGCCGCGATGAGGGGTGGCCTGAAGAAGAGGTGAGTTCCCGGTTTGGGGTGGTGGTTGCGGCCTTGGTTTTGGAGAGCCGGCTCTTAGCCTTGTCGGGAGATGAGGCAGGGGCTCGGAGTCGGGCTATAGAAACCTTGGTTGTTGCGCGGGAGGCGGTCGAGTCAGCTCCAGGATTGGTGAAGGCGGATGTTTTTCCTTCCTATTTGATTGCAGCAGAGGCGATATCTCAGTTTCAGCTCAAGCCGGAGGAAGTCCGGGCAGTTCTGGAGCAGTTGGACTTGAATCTAGTCGAAACGCTTGGTTATTCAATTGATGGCGAATTGAGTGAGTCCAAGTTGAGCGGCATTTTGGACAAGCTCAATGGGGGTCGTGATGCGGCGGAGGTTTTGATGGCGGTTGATCCGATGGAACTGGGTGGGGAGACCGGCGTCCAGACTCAGTTACAGAAAGTGTTGGACGATGCGCGGTCGGTTGTGAACATTGAGAAGTGTGCGAAATTGGCAAAGGAGCTTTATGAATCGAAATCTCCGGCAACTTTTGACGAGCTGCGGTCTAGGCGGGCGATATTGGAGGAACGCGTTGTGGGGGCGTGGGGAACTGATATTTTGAGTCAGCGACCAGAGGAATGGGATTTGGTGTCGGTGGGGAAATCCGTTGGCGGATCAGATAATGCGGTGGGAGTCTTGGTTTTTGGGCAGATGGAGCGAAACTGGTTGACGAAAATTGAGAGTGCGTATATGACGCAGATGAATTTGGATGCAATACGGTTGTCATTAGGCGAAAAGTACGGGGTTGAGATGAAGTTGGTTGATCGTCTCACGGGCGAGGCTTATGTTGTTGACAAAGCGAATGGGGTTTTGCGAAGCAGTTTGGTGGAGGTTGATCCGCAGTTTATCTTTGTTAATCAGATTGTTCAGAATGGAGTGCCGCTACTGTAATGGTTTGTTAGTCTGTCCCGTTTGGTAGGGGTCTGGCAGGTAACCTTTGGGGTACCGAAAATCCATTGGGACGCAACGCGAACTATGAACAGCTTTAACACCAAAACCACGGCTTCACTTGGCGGTCAATCCGTCACATTTTTCAACATGAAGGCATTGGAGGGGGCAGGTTTTAATGTTGCGCGGTTGCCTTATGCGCACCGGGTTTTGCTTGAAAATTTGTTGCGCAGTGAGGACGGAGTGAACGTTCGCAAGGCGGACATTGAGGCGTTGTTGAATTGGGATGCAACGGCAACACCGGATGCTGAGATTGCCTTTACGCCGGCGCGGGTATTGTTGCAGGATTTTACGGGGGTTCCATGTGTGGTGGACATGGCGAGTATGCGGGACGCGATGGCGGAGTTGGGGGGAGATCCGGAGAAGATCAATCCGTTGCAGCCGGTTGAGTTGGTCATTGACCACTCAGTTCAGATTGATAGTTACGGGAAAGATGCGAGTTTACAGATCAATTTGGACTTGGAATTTGAGCGAAATAATGAGCGATATGAATTTTTGAAGTGGGGACAAGGTGCGCTTGAGAATTTTAAGGTGGTTCCGCCGAACACGGGGATTTGCCACCAAGTGAATTTGGAATATTTGGCTCGTGTTGTGATGCAGGCGGATGGGGTGGCCTATCTGGATACGCTGGTGGGGACGGATAGCCACACGACGATGATCAACGGATTGGGAGTTTTGGGATGGGGAGTTGGGGGAATTGAAGCAGAAGCGGCGATGTTGGGTCAGCCGGTGAGCATGTTGATTCCTCAGGTGGTCGGCTTTAAGTTGACGGGCAAGCTGCCGGAAGGGGCGACCGCGACGGATCTGGTTTTAACCGTGACTGAAATGCTCCGCAAGCACGGAGTTGTCGGGAAATTTGTTGAGTTCTATGGTCCGGGGATTACAAATATGCCGCTGGCGGATCGGGCAACGATTGCGAACATGGCTCCCGAATATGGCGCGACTTGTGGTTTGTTCCCGGTGGACGAGGAAACGCTGCGGTACTTGATGGTGAGCGGCCGGGCCGAATCTCAAGTTGCTTTGGTTCGTGACTACTATGCGGCGCAAGGTTTGTTGCACACGGCGGATTCGGCAGAGGCGGAGTATAGCTCTCGGTTGGAGTTGGACATGGGTTCGGTCAAGCCGAGCGTAGCCGGTCCAAAGCGGCCCCAGGATCGAGCAGAGCTTAGCAAGGCGAAAGAGACGTTTTTTGAAGCTTTTCCGGATGCGACGGGATCTGCTGATGCGCTTTCGCACGGAAGCGTGGTGATTGCTTCGATCACGAGTTGCACAAACACGAGTAATCCCAGCGTGATGGTCGCGGCGGGATTGGTGGCTCGGAAGGCCCGCGCGCTTGGCATGACTCCGAAGCCGTGGGTTAAGACCTCTTTGGCACCGGGAAGTCGGGTGGTCGAGCGGTATTTAGAAGCAGCCGGATTGCAGGAAGATTTGGATGCAATTGGGTTCAACATTGTGGGTTTTGGGTGTACGACATGCATTGGGAATTCCGGTCCCTTGCCGGATGAAGTTGCGGCGGTTGTTCGAGAGAAAGATTTGACCGTTGTCAGTGTTTTGAGTGGGAACCGGAACTTTGAGGGCCGGGTGAACCAGGATGTGAAGGCGAACTACTTGATGTCACCGCCGTTGGTCGTTGCGTACAGCTTTGCAGGAACGATTGACATTGATTTGGCTAATGATCCGATTGCAACTGATCGCGACGGGAATGCGGTTTATTTGCGCGATGTTTGGCCGAGTCAACAGGAGATTGCGGATGTCGTGGAGCAGAACATCACCCGTGAGATGTTTACCAAGAGTTACGCCACAGTTTTTGAGGGTGATGACAAGTGGAAGGCGATCGAGGTTTCGGGAGGGCAGCGGTACGAGTGGGATGAGAATTCGACTTATGTTAAGCAGGCTCCGTTCTTTGCCGGAATGCCGAAAGATGCACCGGATTCGGTTGAAGACTTGAATGGCCTGAAGTGTTTGGCAAAATTGGGGGATTCGGTGACGACGGATCACATTTCTCCGGCGGGATCGATCAAAGCGACTTCACCGGCAGGGACTTACTTGATTGAACGCGGGGTTTCTCCGCATTTGTTCAACAGCTATGGGGCGCGGCGTGGCAATGACGAAGTGATGGTTCGAGGAACGTTTGCAAATATTCGGTTGCGGAACCAGTTGGCACCGGGAACTGAGGGTGGGTTCACGACGAACTACTTATCGGGCGAAGTGACTTCGATTTATGACGCGGCGATTGATTATCAGAAAAATGGAATTGGATTGGTTGTCTTGGCGGGTAAGGAGTATGGGACTGGTTCGAGTCGTGACTGGGCGGCCAAGGGCACTCGGCTGTTGGGCGTGAAGGCAGTAATTGCGGAGAGCTTTGAGCGCATTCACCGGTCGAATCTGATCGGGATGGGGGTTTTGCCGCTTCAGTATCAGGATGGTCAGACGGCAGAGTCACTGGGATTGACGGGAGAAGAAGAGTTCTCGGTGATTGGTTTGAGCGCGGGCGTGGCGTCTAAGTTCTCGGGCGGGAAAATGTTGCATGTTCGGGCGACGACGGAAGACGGTCGGGTTACGGCTTTTGACGTAGTTTGCCGTTTGGATACACCGACAGAGATGGACTATTACCGCCACGGTGGGGTCTTGCAGTATGTTCTGCGGGGCTTGCTCAAAGGGTGATGAGCTTGAATGAGTCATCGCGTTTACAAGATGAGCTTCGCTGGGCTTTACCGAGCGTATCTGAACAAGGTTAAGCGGAAGGGTCGGACAAAGGAGGAGCTGGATGAGGTGATCCGTTGGTTCACGGGTCACACTCAGGAGTCTTTGGATGCGGAATTGGTCAATGAGACGATCATTGAAGAGTTTGTAGCCGGGGCTCCGGCTTTGAATCCCAATCGGCTGTTGATCACGGGGGTTGTTTGCGGGGTTCGGGTCGAAGAAGTTGAGGAAGAATTGATGCGTGAACTCCGGTATATGGACAAGCTTGTGGATGAACTCGCGAAGGGGAGAGTTATCGGAAAGATATTGCGGAGTTAAATGAGTTGAGACTTTGATGAAAACTCTCTCATTTCGCGGTCTGGGAACAGTTCTCAATACCCTATTAGTTGTCATTGGTTCATTGATCGGGCTTGCGGTTGGGGGGAGTTTTCCAGATCGGGTTCAGGAGGTGGCGATTTTTGGGATTGGGTTGATCACGATGGGGTTGGGAGTTCAGATGTTCTTGCGGACGAAGAATCCGTTGGTGACGGTCGGGGCGATTTGTTTGGGCGGCATCTTAGGGGCTTTGATGGGATTGGATTTTGGGGTTGAATCTCTGGCGGAGTGGGCGAGGGTGAGTTTGGGGGGTGATAGTCGGTTTAACGAGGGATTTGTTACCGCTTGTGTGCTGTTTTGCATTGGGCCGATGACATTGATGGGGTGTTTGCAGGATGCTTTGGAGCGAAAGATTGAGTTGTTGGGCTTAAAAAGTTTGCTGGATGGAGTGAGTTCGATTTTTATGGCGGCGGCTTTGGGGGTCGGAGTTTTGGTTTCGGCGGTGTTTGTCTTAGTATTTCAAGGACTACTGACAGGTCTGGCGGGGTTTTTGTCCGGTTTTGCCAAGGATGAGGAGCTCGTTGGAGAATCGGTCGCTTGTGGCGGGGTGATCATGTTGGCGATTGGACTGAACATTACGGGGATCAGAGAGTTTTCAAGTGTTTTATTCTTGCCTTCACTTTTCTTGGCACCAGTGATGGCGGCAGGGAGCCGACGGGTATTGGCTCGTTTTTCAAAAGAGTAGTTTCTGAGAGTGGGGTTTGGCTAGACTCTTAATCATGCGCAGGTCTTTGCTTTTGGTGGGTTTGGTTTTGTCGAGTTTGGGGATTGCTCAGGATCGCTGGCCGTTGATGCCGGGATACAAAGAGATGCAAGCGGGGGCTGCCGCTGGACGAGATTGGAAGGTTTCGCAGTTGCGGGGGCAATGGGTGGGGAATACAAAGTATCGGTTTGAGGACTTGGATGGGGCCAAAGAAGTTGATTTGGGCACGGGGGATGTGGACGTCTTGGATATTGAATTGGTCTGGCCAGAGCCGAAGCCGCAGAGGATGCCGGAGCGTGGTCGGCAATTTGAGACTGTTCAGTCTGCGGACAAAACAATGACGGCGACCTATCGCAATGGGAATGTGATTTTGACTCGGGGTGGGCAAGAGATTGCCGTGACGACAACAGGCAAGGGCACGGGGGGTGAAAAATTTGGAACCGGAAGTTGGGTTTACGGAGAAGAGCTATCACAGGTCGATGCGATGGGCTTTTCCCCGGACGGCAAATGGCTTTGGTATTACGGATTCAATGAGACGGGCGTACCGCTTTATTACATTGCGACGGATCAGTTGAAGCAGATTTCGGCCCTGGATGTTGAGGCATATCCGAAACCAGGGACGGCGAATCCGAAGGTTGATCTGTATGTTTATTCAATTGAGACTGGTCAATCCAAAAAGGTTAAAGTCCGGGATGGCGAGTTCGATAATGGGTTGGGGCACTATGTTTACGGGATGAGTTGGCTTGATGACAGTTCGGAGTTGTTGTATCACCGGATGGATCGACGGCAAAAGATTCGGGAATTGGTTGCTTATGATCCGGTTAAGAATTCAGTCCGTTTGGTTGACCGTGAGGAAAATGCAGCGGCGTGGGTTGAGTTTGCTCCAGTTCGGGATATGGTGAGTCGGCCTGCGCGCCAGAATCCAGTTTCTGGTCGAAATTTTCTGTTCATGAGCGAGTTGGACGGTTTTTGGAATATCTTTCGTATGGATGTTAAAGCTGGTCGCCGAACTCAGGTAACCAAGCATGAAGCAGATGTGGGGGGGATTCTCGGGATTTATCCTGAGAGTGATACGATGTATTACACGGTCGGAGATGGAGATACGCCGTATCATCATCAGGTTTATCGCTCCAAGCTCGATGGGACAAATGCGGTTCGGTTAACCGACCCTAAATTCCACAACTCGGCCACCGTCAGTCCTGATGGGAGAGCCCTGGCAGTTGTATACCAAACTGACCGTGAGGCACCCCGATTGCGAATTATTGACCGAACGGGCAAAAATGTGAATAACCCGGTCGTCAAGTCGTTTTCAGCGCCTGCGGGGGACGCGCGTCAGGTGCGGTGGTTCAGCTTTCCGAGCTTGGATGGGACTGTGACTCTGTGGGGTAAGTATGAGCTACCGAGTAGTTATCGAGAAGGTCAGAAGTTGCCAATTTTGTTCTCGGTTTACGGGGGTCCGATTCCGGGCCGAGGTGCAGGGATGACTTTTGACAAACCTGATCCAGTTTCGGAGGCTGGTTTTGCGATTGTTGATGTTTATGTGCGGGGTGGGAATGGTCGCGGTCGGGATTTTCGGAATGCGATTTATCGAAGGATGGGGATTGTTGAGATTGATGATTTTGCGGCGGGAGCGATGGCTCTGCGGAAGATGCCTTGGGCGGACACGAGCCGGGTTGGGATTTATGGAACATCGTACGGTGGATATTCCAGCGCGATGAGCGTTTTGCGGTATCCGGAATTGTTTCATGCAGGAAGCTCAAGCAGCATGGTGAGTGACTGGCGGCTCTATGATTCGACTTATACTGAGCGGTACATGGATTTGTTGGAAGAGAACTTGGCGGGTTATGATCGTGGGACTTGTATGACCTATGCGAAAGACTTGAAAGGCTGGTTGATGCTCTACTTTGGAACGCTTGACAATAACACGCATCCGGCGAACACATATCAGCTGTCAAATGCCTTGCTAAAAGCGGGCAAATACCACGAATTGCAGGCGGGGGTTGACCAAGGACATACGGGTTTGAACTTCGCACGGATGATGGAGTTTTTTACAGAACGTTTGATCTTAAATCCGAAGAAGTGAGTTTTAGACTGTGTTGTCTTGAATAAATTGTTCGGCTGACCGAAAGAGAATGCTTTTTCGGTCAGAGTTCATCTTTTCAAGTTGATTGACCATCATTCCCATGCGATTATTGCGGGTGAGCTGTTCGCGGTGATCGAGGATGAACTTCCAATAAAGGCCATCCCATGTATCGCACCAGTCTCCTCGGGCAAAGTTGGACATTTTGAGGATGTAGGCACTCCCAGAGATGTAGGGTTTGGTGGCGAAGGTTGGTCCATCGGCGAATTGGGACATTCCGTAGATATTGGGAGCCATGACCCAATCGGCGGAATCGATGAAATGCTCCATAAACCATGAGTAGACCTCGTCAGGGTTTATGCCAGACATGAGCATGGGGGAACCGAGAACCATGAGGCGCTCGATGTGGTGACACCAGCCGTGACGGATGACGGACTTAATTGTGTGATCGAGAGGAGGAAGCCCGGTGGTGCCGTCGTACCACGAGGGGGCCATTTTTCTGGCGGGGCCGAAAGGTTTGAACTCAGTTTGGTTCGATTCGTAATCTTGGGCAACGTGATAGATAAATTCACGCCATCCGATCAGTTGTCGGATAAACCCTTCTTTGCTGGCGAAGGGGGCGTCTGATTCGAGGATTCTTTGAATGATTTCGCCTGGGAGGAGGAGTCCACAATTGATGAGCGGACTGAGGAGGCTGTGCCAGAGTGTGTGGTTTTGATCGTGGATGGCGTCCTCGTATGGGCCGAAGTTATGGAGTCGGAACTCGATGAAATTTTCGAGTTCTTTGAGGGCTTGGGCCCGGGTGACGGGCCAGTCAAAGTTAGCGGCATTTCCGGGGTGATTTGGAAACAGTTCTTTTACGGTTGCGATGACATTTTGGGTTAGCTGATCGGGAGGGAACCGAGGGGTTGTGGGGGGTACGACTGATTTGGGAATTGATTTACGGTTGTCTTCATCGAAACTCCATTGTCCGCCGATGGGGTTATTGCTCTCGACAAGGATGTTGAGGCGGCGACGTTGTTCGACATAGAAGTCGGCCATAAGGAGTCGGCGGTGGCTTTTGCGATACGTGAGCCAGGTTTCTCGTGGGGTAAGGAACGATGGGTTTGGGAGAATCGTGAATTTGATTTCTGGGAGAGCGGAATGGAGAAGGGGGAGTAGGAAGGGATCGGCGGGATTATAGACCAGAAGTTCATTAATATTTTTAGACTGAAGGATTTGGGCAAGATGAGACGAGAAAGATTGTTGAGAAGGAGAGAGTTCTGAATAATAGATGGTTCGGTCTTTTAGTTTGAGGGCCTTGGCGTGGTGACGCATCGCGGAGAGGAAAAGGACGATTTTCTGTTGGTGATGGCGGGTCCGTGTGCAAAGTTCCCAGTCTTCGCACATGATGATGGGCGTCGATTTGGGGATGTCGGGGTGTTCGGGGAAGAGCTGATCTCCCAGGATGAGGGCGGCTTGCGGCACGAGTTGATCTACGGGTTGGATGACGGAAGGGTGAACCAAGATTAGATGAATTGCGTTTGAGAGAAGATCCGAATATGCGTCAACCCCTCCCAACCCTCCCTAATCCCCGCCTTCGCGAGGATAGGCATGGGGAGAGACAATGCTCTGATGTTCATTGTGGGCATATGAAAGTTCTTATATCACGATGAGGATGTCGCGGAAGCGAATGAGTGCGGCGATGACGGCGCGAGTGCGGATGATATCGCGGCTACCTCTGAAGTGGAGGCGGTGGACAGCATTGCCTTGGGGTGAAGCAATTCCAACGAAAACAAGTCCGCTCGCTTTGGGTGAAGGGGGTTCGTCGAGGGGGACGGCTCCCGCGACGCCGGTGATACTGATCGCGAAGTCAGTTTGGGCTAGTTCGCGGGCCCCGGTTGCCATTTCGATGGCAGTTGGTTCGGCGACGGTGCCGTGAGTTCGGAGGGTTTCCAGGTCTACACCCAGTTCGCGGTGTTTGCTTTCGGCGGAATAGGTGACGAATCCTGCGGGAAAGACTTTTGAACTGCCATCGATGCTCGTGAATTCGGCCGCAAGGAGTCCACCAGTGCACGATTCAGCGGTTGCGATGGTTTGGCCACGTCGAGTCAATTCTTGGATGATCCATGCGGCGAGGGATTCTTCTCCCTCGGCGTAGATGGCGGAACCGAGGATGGTGTGGATTTGATCGGCAATAGGGTTGATGATCTTGTCAGCTTCCTCTGTCGTTGCCGCAGAAGTGGTGATGCGGAGATGGACTTCCCCAGTTTTGGCGTAAGGGGCAACGGTCGGGTTTTTAGCATCCATGAGGGAAGCCAGTTTTTCGCCGATGATGGCTTCGGAGACCCCGACAACGCGTAGGGTTCGGCTGTGGAGAGGGTCACCGGAATGGATTTGGCCGAGGATTTCTTTGACCGGGCCGGCGAGCATGGGGCCGAATTCACTTTTTGGACCTGGGAGTGCGAAGATGTGGTGATTGTCTTTTTCCGTGTGAAGTCCGGGCGCGGTTCCGTTGGGGTTGGGAATTGGGGTTCCGGAGGGCGGCCTCTCGGCCTGGCGGAATTGGGATTCGGACATTTTAAGTCCGCGCTTACCATATTCTTCGATGAGGTGGGCTTTGATGGCTTCGTCAAGAGTGAGTTCCTCGCCGATTGACTGGGCGATGGCGAGTCGGGTGAGGTCGTCGGGTGTTGGTCCGAGTCCGCCGATGGTGAAGATAATTTCAGCGCGGGTGAGAGCGAGTTGGATGGCTTCGACGATGCGGGGGAGGTTATCGCCGACGGTTTGACGATGGGTGTGGGTGATGCCTTGGCGGGCGAGAAATTCTCCGAGCGTTGCAGCGTTCGTATCGGTGATTTGTCCGAGAAGAAGTTCGGTTCCAATGGAGATGATTTCCGCCCGCATGGTTGGGGTGAGGTTACTCGCCGCCGCTTCGGGTTTGTTGGATGGGTGGGCAGATTTCGCCGCCCATTGCTGAGTTGTTTTGCTTGCCGGGGTTGAATCCGGAGTTAGATCGGCAGCAACATCCGCCACAGGTGCATCGGCATTGTCCGTGGCCCGGGTTTCCGCCGGGATAGGTTGTAGTGGTGTAAGCGAAAGTTGATCGGAAGGTGTACGGGACGCGTTGTTTTTCGACAACGGTGACAACGTAGGGGCTGTTGGTCAGCCGTTGGACTTGAGAGTTGGCGGTTGGTTGGCTTATGACAACATCAACGGCGACTTCTGTCGCGCGTTCTTGTCGAATCATGCTGATGTATACGCCATGTCCAGATGTGAATTTTTTACCGGTGTGCACGACGATAAGATCTTGGCGGTTAAAATCTGCAAGTACGGGGGCGGGGGTGAAGCCTGGTTTGGGGTCTCCGGCCATTTGGGAGTATAGTTGTTGCCATTGTTGGGCGTTTGTGATGATGTCGGTTCTGGCTTCTTGGATGCGGGATTGATTGCCTTGGGCGACGTTGCGGTATTGGATGGCTTTCCAGGGGGATTGCCCGGCAATTTGGGCACCAGCGGCTCCGGAGATGACGCAGAGGGCGAGAATGTGTCCTGCTTTCATGGCGGTTGTAGAGGTTAGACGTATTGAGGACGGGGTGATTACGCGTAAAAAAATGAATATTGGTGCCGGGGGAGGGACTCGAACCCTCATGAGTTTGAGCTCAACGGTGTTTGAGACCGCCGCGTCTACCATTCCGCCACCCCGGCAGTAGGAGACACAATATTACTCTCTATTGGAAATTTAATTCTAGGACACTTCGGTTCATTGGAATGCCTCTTAGACGATTGGGTGGACAAAGGTTTTTTCGAGGAGATCGAGGATGGTTTGGCGACGGCCAATTTCTGATCCATCGGTGGTGGCGGTGGCAGCTCCCGCGGCATTGCCGTAGCGAAGCGCAGTGGGGAAATCATGTCCGGTGAGCCGGGCATGGAGGAAGGCTCCGATGAGAGAATCGCCGCTCCCGATAGTGGATTTCGGTTCGATTTGGAGCGGATCAGTTTCGAAGATACCGTCGGGGCAGGCCATGATTGCGCCTTGAGCACCCCTCGAAATCACGACCGTAGGATGGGTGTCGTCACCAGCATCAAGGGTTTCGCAAAGGTCGCGCGCGGCTTGGATGATGGCATCGCGGGAGCCGAAGAGTTGGCGGTTCAGGAGGCGTTCGGCTTCTCGGACGTTGGGTTTGATGAAGTCGGGTTTAGCTTCAAGGCCAGCTTGCATGGGAGGGCCGTCGGCATCAAGCGCGAGTTTGGCTCCGCTGGATTTGGCAATTCGGCCAAGAATGGCGAAGGCTTCCAGGGGAATTCCTGGAGGAAGGGAGCCTCCGAGGGCGACCCAGGAGGCATGGGGTGCGAGTTCGGTCACTCTGGCGACGAGGGTTTGCCATTCTTCTTCGGTTACAGATGAACCTTTGGCATTGAAAGTAGTTGGTGGGCCATCGCCAGATTCAATATTGAAATTAGTTCGAGTTTCGGCGGCGATTTCGATGCATTCATCGATGACACCTTGGCGATGCATGACGTGACGGATAAATGCTCCGGGGCCTCCACCAAGGAATCCGGTGGCGGTGGTGGAGGTTCCAAGTTCAGCCGCGATTCTGGAAAGGTTGATTCCTTTGCCGCCAGCGTCTGATTGAACAGATTGAATACGGTTGGTATCGTGGGGTTTGAGACCGTTTGTCAGGAGGGTGTGGTCGAGGGCGGCGTTGAGGGTGACGGTGAGGATCATATTAATTAGCCATCATGTCGACGAGGAGGAGCTTTTCGGGATCGATGGTGCGTTCGGTGCTCAGGACGTAGCTCAGGGGATTGTGGCAAAGATCGTTGCCGTCGACTCCGACCATTTCGCCGCTGAATCCGCTGATGAGTCGGTTGGCGGCATGGGCACCGAGGCGGAGGGCGAGGACTCGGTCGAAGGTGGTCGGTGATCCGCCCCGCTGCATGTGACCAAGTACTGACTCTCTGGCTTCGAACCCGGTGTTTTTGTGGACGAAATCTTTGACATCACCGGCGCGCGCGGCCCCTTCGGCAACGACGATGATTGAGGAGCGTTTGCCGCGAACCCGGGCTTGTTTGAGGTTGTTACAGATTTCGAGGAGGGAGAAGGGGATTTCGGGGATGAGTACGGCTTCGGCACCTCCGGAAAGGGCAACTTCAAGTGCGATGAATCCGTTGGCTCGGCCCATGACTTCGACAACGAAGACACGCTCATGGGAGTAGGCGGTGTCGCGGATTTTGTCGACGGCTTGGAGGGCGGTGTTGACGGCGGTATCGAATCCGATACTGTAATCAGTTCCGGCAATGTCGTTATCGATGGAACCGGGGACACCCATGACGGGAAATGCAAATTCTTCGTGGATGGCTCGGGCTCCGGTGAGGGATCCATCTCCACCTATCACGACGAGGCCGTCGATTTCGTTGTCGCGTAGAACCTGGATAGCTTGTTCGCGGCCGGCTCGTTCTCGAAATTCCGGGCAGCGTGCGGTGCGGAGGGTGGTTCCACCTTGGGAGATAATTCCACCGACGGACATAGAATTGAGGGTGATAAGTTCTTCGGAGATAATGCCACGATAGCCGTGAAGGAATCCAACGACTTCGACTTTGCGGGCTAATGCGGTGCGGACGACGCCGCGCACGGCGGCGTTCATTCCGGGGGCGTCGCCCCCGCTCGTGATGACGGCTATTTTTTTCACGCGGACTCTCTGAAGTTTTTGGAAAGGGGTTCTGTCCCGTGCTCTGCGCCGTTGCAGGTTTGGGTTTGGTTTTATGAATTAGTTGACGGTTTGTCCGGTGGCGTAGTCGGCACTTTTACGTACCCACGTTGCGAATGTATCGTAATTGTCGAGGACGTTTTTGGGGAGCTTGACGTATTCCCGCATAGGTTCTGCGGTTTCGCTAGCTCGGAAGGGTTCGGCTCCGTCGAGAGTGATGGCTTTATCGTACTCGTTGGGAGAGAGTTTGAGACCGATTTCATCTTCGACGAGGAAGGCGAACATTTTTTCGCCGGAGTAGATGGCCATGCCTTCGAACATGCGTCTTGCTCGGACGTCCATGCCTTCGGCGGCTTTCATCATTTGTTCATAGCGGAGGGGCCGGTACACCATTTTAGATTTTGTCCTGATCCAATCATCGAGCGAGGGCTCAGTTGCGTCTCAGCTCACTGACAAGCGGGGATTCCCGAGGCTCTATGATACCTTGTACGGGGGGGATTGCGCAGATGGGGTGGTGAGTTTCTTTTAGGAGCAGGTAGATAAAAAAATCACCGAGCTGACTCTTTAGAAGTCAGCCCGGTGATTTTGCTAGGGTGTTTGGTGGGGGACTACTTTCGCTTTTTGCGAAGTGCGACGAAGGCGGCGAGGCCGAGGAGGGTCATGGTTGTTGGTTCCGGGACGGCTTCGAACGAAGTGATGTGTTGCCAGCTCGTTCCAGCTTGGTTAACGAGATCGGAATTGGAGTTAAGAACGGTGTTGATTGATACAATTCTGGTTCCCCCGGAGACGATCATATTACCGTTCCCCAGGCGGGAGACTCCGCGCAAACCAAGTGAACCGGAAGTGTCAAATCGGTTTGTTTGGTTGCCATTTGCATCAAATTGGTACAACCCGGTGGGAATTCCGAATCCTGCGGCCCAGACGGAGTTGCCCTCGGCGAACAACTGATGAGGATTATCGATACCAGTTACTCCGTCGGATGAGTGGAACTGTCCGGTTGCGTTGCCACTGAGGTCGAATTGGTCAATGTCTTCAGTGTCCCAATTTCCGACCAGAAGTCTGTTGTTAAATTCGACGATACCAAACGTGTTTGTTGCTCCGGAGAAGTCCCCGACGAACATTCCTGCGGTTGAGTACCTTCGAATTGTTCCGGCTGTAGCTCCGTTACCCGTATTGTTATTGGCGACCCAAACTTCACCATTGATCAAAGCCATCGACCGTGGATCGTCTAGATCGGTAATTTTTGAGAGGTAGCTACCGTTTGTGTCGAATCGGAAGATTGCATCGGCGTTACGGTCATTTACCCAAATTTCGTTGTTTACTCTGAGGGCCATAACCGGCAGGTTGAAATCGTACGTTGTTGCACTGGCAGCATCGGTGATAAAGGAGCCGTTGATGATGCTGCCATTGTTTTGGTCAAGGAGGACAACACGATCTTGACCAGAATCGACAATCATGAGTTGGGCTTGGGCGAGGGTTGCGGTTGCCACGAGGGCGAAGATGAGCAGTTTTTTCACTTGTAGATGACTCTCCGAAGAATGCCCGCGACGGTGCGGGTAAGGAAACTTAAGTTTGACAGCTAGGTCTGGTGGGTTTTGGGGATTTGCGCTTGAAACCCAGTAGAGATACTGGGATGATTCAGAGCCCAAGTTTTGGCCAGAGGGAGTCGATTTTGGCGACGACGTCGGGGGACATGGTGATGAGTTTGGGGTAGTCGCGGGCGAAGCCGTTTTCGCCGGGCCATTTGTGAGTGCAGTCGAAGCCGATTTTGCCGCCAAAACCTTCGGCGACAGAGGCGTGGTCGAGTTGATCGACAGGTCCACGGGAGTGGAGGGTATCTCGACCGGGGTCGCAGTTTGCGCCGATTCGGAAAAGAACTTCCCCGAGATCGTGGACGTTGATATCTTCGTCGAAAACGTAGACGAATTTGGTAAAGCTGAGCCCGCCGAGCCCCCAGATGGCGTTCATGACCTTGTAGGCGTGACCAGGATATTTCTTTTTGATCTTGACGAATGCAACGTTGTGGAAGGTGGCTTCGACGGGGAGGTTCATGTCCACGATCTCGGGGACGGTCAGTTGGATCATGGGGAGGAAGATGCGTTCGACGGCTTTGCCCATCCATCCGTCTTCCATGGGAGGTTGCCCGACGATGGTGGCGGGGTAGACGGGTTTTTCGCGCATAGTGACTGCAGTGACGTGAAGGACGGGAAATTGCCCGGCGAGGCTGTAGTAGCCGGTGTGGTCCCCGAACGGTCCTTCGAGTTGACGTTCGTTGGGATCGATGTAGCCTTCGATGACGAATTCGCAGTCGGCGGGGACTTTGACGTCTACGGTTTTGCATTTGACGGTTTGGACGCGTTCGCGGCGGAGGAATCCAGCGAACAGGATTTCATCAATTCCGGGGGGGAGGGGGGAGATGGCAGCGAAGTTATAGACGGGGTCTCCACCAAGGCAGACTGCGACTTCGATGCGTTTCTTTTGGGCACCAGCGTCTTCCATGTGACGCATTCCGGTTTTGTGCATTTGCCAATGCATGCCGCAGGTGTTTTTGTTATGGAGTTGGACGCGGTACATGCCAACGTTGCGCTTGCCGGTGTTGGGGTCGTGGGTGAAAACGAGGGGGAGGGTGATGAAGGGGCCACCGTCTTCGGGCCAGCAGGTGAGGATGGGAAGTTTGGTGAGGTCGATGTCGTCACCTTGGAGGACGATTTCTTGGCAGAGGGCGTTTTTGACTGGTTTGGGCGGAGCGTTTTTGAGTTCGAGGAGTTTAGGGAGGGATTTGAGGGCTTCGGCGGGGCCGTTGGGGATTTCTGGTTTGAGGAGGGCGGCGATGCGTTCGGCGTGCTCTTCGTAGTCATCACAAGAGAGGGCGAGAGACATGCGTTTGCGGGTGCCCATAGTATTGATTGCAACGGGGTAGGCGTAGGCGTGGGAGCCTTGGGGCCGAGAAATCGGATCAATGCTCGGGTTATTGAGGACGGCGGATTGGGGGTTGGGGGTTCCGAGTCGGTGGGGGGGGCCGACGGGGTTTTGGAAGAGGAGGGCGGGGCCCTGGGCTTTCATGACTCGGTCGGCGACTTCGGTGATTTCGAGGTAGGGCGAGAGGGGTTCGGTGATGACCTTGAGTTCGTTTTTGGCTTTGAGGGTGTCCAGGAAGTGTTGGTAGTCGCGGTAGGCCATCAGTTGTTTTCTGATTCTACGCGGTTGGGGTTGGGGGAGTGTATAGGGGCCTGGGTTTGACCGGTGCTAGGGGGCTTGGTAGTGCCATTCGGTGGGGAAGATTTTGGCGAGGAAGTCGTGGAGCTCGGGGTGGTAGGTTTTGAGTTGGGAGCGGGTGCCGATTTCGTTGTGGATGCCGTTGGGGGGTGATGCGGTGCGGTTACAGTCGAAGTAGGTTTGTACGGCCTCGGCCCAGAATTCTTGGACGTTGGTCATAGCGTAGGTGTTTTGAAAGAGATTACGATCTTTGGCTTGCTGGAAGAGATTTTCGAGGGTTGGGAGGAAGGTTGGGTCGCTCTCGATCAGTCCAGTATCCATGATGGCGTGGGCGAATTCGTGGACGAGGATGCTTTCGCCTTTGTACCGGTCGGTGGGGTAGTGCAGGACATTTTCTTCGGCGCACGAGACGACGGGGACGTGAATGGTTGCGCCCAGTCCTCGGGCGCGTTGATCCCAATTTGTGTTGGGGTCATCTTTGAGAAAGGCGTGTTCTGGGATTTGGGTAGTGACTTCGTTTTGGCCCATAACGACGAGGCGGACTTTGTTTTTGACCATTTGCTCGCGGGCTTTGGGAACGCATTTGAGCATGGGGATGATGACGTCCCGGGCGCGAACGAGGGCTTGGTCGGGGACGGTTTCTGAACTCAGAATGGGGATGCCTCGGGCGCCGATGTGTTTTTTGTAGAAGGGGTCAAGATTGAGGCGTTTGACGAGCTGTTCGGGGGGTGGGGCGACTGGGTTTTGGGCGAGGAGGAGGATGGCGGCGATCATCTGCGGGTGTTGCCGAGTCGGTCAAGGTAGTTGAGCTTGATGAGGCGTTCGGTTTCTGAGATGGCCCAGATGAGTCCACAGGAGATGGCCAGATCGAAGAGTTGGCTGATGACGGCGAGGACGCCGAAAAGGCCGAAGGCGATGATGGACATCGTTGAGCCGAGGAGTCCGAAGAGTCCGAATAGGACTTTGATTACACAGATCGTGCTGACAATGTTGCGGACGAATTCCCACCTCAGGAGGAGGCCGGTTCCGCAGAAAACAGTGACGAGGTTGAGGAAGATTCCGACAGAGGCGAGGATGAGGAATGTGCCGTCGGATTTTTGGATTGAGTAGATGATGGTGGAGAGAATGTTGAGTCCAGCGGTGATGATCCAGAACCAGGCGAGCCCGTTGTAGATGCGCCAGACTTTTTCGGCAGGGAGTCCCGATCCTGCTTCGAGGCTATCGTCGGAGTGTTTGAAGTTCGTTTTTGTCGGAGCGGCGCGCAGGTTGGCGGGGATGGGGTTTTGACAGAATTGGCAGGTTTGGTTGGTGGCGGGGATAGTTTTTTGGCAGTTAGGACATTGGATGAGCATGGTTACGACAGGATTTTAGCGGGTTGAAGTGACTGTGAGCAAGATCAGAGGGAAATTTAATCAAGTTCATGATCTTTTAAATGAGATTCTCCCCACCCCTTCCCCTCCCCACCAGGGGAGGGATTTTGAGCTTAAGTCCCGTCTATTCTTTGTGCGCGTTTGCCACTCTATTGAATGTTGATGAGTGAGCCCGCGAGCTTGAACGGACTAATTATTGTCGATGTGGTCGAGGGCGGCGACGAGGTCTTTAGTTTGTTCGGGGTCGGCGCCGGATTGCTTCATGGCTTCGCGAATTTGTCCGGTAATGCGGCGTGATTCGTCACGATTGCCGGCGTTTTTGGCGGCGGTGGCATAAGCGACGGCGATGGGCAGGCTTTGGTTCATATTGCTGAACGCGATGGACATGATTTGGAAGGCTTCATCGGTTTTGCCTTGGGCCATGAGCGCATTGTTGAGCTCGATGTATGCGGGTTCGCAAGCGGGGAAGATTTCCAGGGTTCGGCGAGCGGCGGCTTCGGCATCGGCGTGCTCTTCGAGCTGGTTGTGGCAACTGGCGAGGAGAACCCACATTTTCCAGTAGTCGCCGAGCCACTGCTTGAGTGGTTTGAGGTCTTTGACGGCACCCTCAAAGTCTCCTGCTTCGGCTTTTTGAGAGGCATCGCGGACGGCTTCAACGCGTTTGGGCTGTTCGATTTCCAGCATCCAGGCCATTGCATTTGCGGCGAGGTTGTGATCGGGGTTACTGCTGAGGATAGTGCGAAGGGTGTCGGGAACTTCAAATTCGCGATTGGCTTTGGCGAGGGTTTGGGCGTACTCCCAGAGAAGTTGGTGATCGGTCGGTGCGACGTCGATACAGTCTTCGTAGAAGTCCATAGCCCGGTCGATTTCGTCGGGGTTTTGGGCGAGGACAGGGGCGTAATATCGCTTGACGTAAGTGTTATCTTCGAGAGTCTCTAGGGCGGTGTCGAAGGCTTTGATGCCATCGGCTTCGCGGTTGTTGGCGAGGAGGCTCATCGCGTAGCGGGCGTGAGCTTTGGGGTTTTGGGGGTTGGCGCGGATGACGTCGTTCCAGAGTTCGGGGACTTCGTGAACCCGACCAGTTTGGGCGAGGACATCGCTGAGGAGGTCGAGGCTCGGTTTGTCATCACCTTCCATTTCGACGGCCTTGCGGAGATTGCGTTCGGCGTTGACGGGCATCCCAAGGACGAGTTGCATTCGGGCCAAACGGTGGATGATTGCCGGTTCTTCGGGAGCAAGGTTGGATGCCTTTTCGTAGGAGTTGGAGGCTTCTTGTCCGTTGCCGACGATTTCGTAGAATTCGCCGAGGGCGAACCATGCGCGGCTGTCTTCGGGTTCGAGTTCGGTGAGTTTTTTGAGGGTTGATTCGACGGTTTCGGCGTTGCCGACGCGGGTTTGGGCGCAGAGTCGACAGAGTTGGACGAGCACCATGTAGGGTGCTTCCCAGTCTCGGTCGGCTTCGACAGCAGACATGAGATTGTCGAAATAGGGCATGACATCCCAGGTGCTGACCATGTTGCCTTGGGCTTGTTCGATGAAGCGGACGGCGTCGTAGCCGGTGACGAAATTGATGAATGCTTCGGCATCGGTGGTGCCGAACAGTTCTTCGTCGGCGGGGAGGTCAGCTTCGGGAGCGTTGGAAGATTTGATGAGGAATTGGATAGCTCCGCGGAGGGCGTCGAAGAGGCCGCCGGGGAGGAATGTGAATTCTTCGGTTTGGTAGGGTTCTTCGGTGTTTTCTCTCCAGGATCGGATGGTGATGGTGCCGCCGCCGGATTTTTCGGTATAGAGGCCGTCGACGAGGGTGTCGATCTCGGCTTGGCCCTTGAATTGGGCGATCATTTCGGCTTCGTTCAGAGTTTCTGCGGGGTTGATGAGGGCAACTTTGGGGAATCCGTCTTCTTGGACTTGGGCCATGTAGTTGGCGGCGGAGATTTCGGCTTGAGTGTGGTTGGCGCCGATTTCGACAATAAAGTTCGCGAATTGTCGGGCGAGTTCGGGTTTTGTGTTTGGCCCGGCGTTGAACGGCAGAACTGCGATTTGCATGGGTTGGATTGTACCGGGTGGTTTGGGAGGGGTTGGGGGATGGTGGTTAAGGGTGCAATTGCATTTCACGGAGATTTCACGGTCAATGTATAGAGTAGTTGCATGGCTCTACGCAATGCTTGGCTTTTCACGGTTTTGGGATTACTTTCTCTTGCCTGTGGTCTTTGGGGATGTGGTGGAAATTCGGGAGAGGATGTGCAGTTACCCCCACCTCTTCCCTATGAAGTTCAGGAGGCTGCTATGCAAGCAGTTCGGGATGAGCTTTCGAGCTCGGGGATTTCGGTCGAAAACTTTACAGATAAGGTTGACGCCTTTGTTGCTGCAATGCGGGCGACGGGGAAATTTAGTGAAGTCGGGTTTGAATCGGCGGAAAGTCAGTTGGTTTGGATGACCCTTTCGGATGGAGTTCAGTTTGTCATTCCGTTTGATCGCAATGCGGCAGGTTCTGCGCCGCCTGCCGCTGGCTTTGAAAATCTATCTGGTCGGGTCGCGAGTGGTTTTCCCGGAGCGAGCAAATCTGCCCTTCTATACACATTTGTGGACTCGCGATATTTAAATGCGACGGGGGCAGTGCGACCCTACTTAAGCGAACCGGGATATACACAAATTACCGAAGGATCAGGGTTCTTAGATGGCTCGCTTGATGACTTTGAGAAATTGCAGGATGTTGGTCTGCTTTACATTGATGGTCATGGGGTTGAGCTTTATCCGACGACTCCTTTGAACCCTGGGCGTAAGCAATGGCTTTATTTGGCGACTTCAACGGAGCCGAGTGCGGAGCTGAAAGAGACTTATCAGGTTGACCTACAGACAAAGCGTTTGATAATCGGTTTTGAACCAAAGAATGGAAATACGATGATTTTGATGTCGCATTTGTATGTGCGGGATCATGTGAAGGTTGGGAACAAGAGCTTGGTTTTTATTAACACCTGTTATAACGGGAGATCAAATTTGATGGCGGATGCATTCATAGCCAATGGTGCTGGGACGGTTTTGGGTTGGAGTCGGCGAGTTCAGGATGACGATGCTTATGGATCTGGGCTATTCTTTTTTGACAGACTCATTGGTTTGAGGCAGTTGATTCCCAATGCGCATAGTCCGACGAGCCCGAGTTGGCCGAGTTTAATTTCGGAAACGGTTTCTGCGATGCAGGTGACGAAGCGCCCCGGGTTGAATTATGAGTTCGATACCGACAAATTTGGGGCAAAGCTGCGAGTATTTTCGGCAAGTAATTCGCCGGCGATGATTCGGCCCTCGATTCATGCGTTGGCTTATGATTCGGAGCAAGCGACGATCACCCTTTTTGGAAAGTTTGGCCCGAATCCGGGGGTTGTACTTGGGAATCCGGAGACAACAGGTGTGAATATGCCGATCAAGTTTTGGTCGGACAATGAGATTCGGGTTGATTATGTGAGCGGTGTCACCGAAGTTTTGGTCGAGAATAGTTCGTTCAAGAGTAATCGGGCGACGGTGCAAACGGGCGAGTTTACGGTTGGTGAGGAGGTGATTCCGGCGGGGACTCAGCAGGCTCTTGTTTCGTTCATTGATATTCCGAAGAGTGCTTTAGCGCGTGGCGTATTGAGCGTGACTTTGATCGTCAATGGGGTGGATAAGTGGAACTATGTCATTGGTTTTCCGGTTGCTTCGCAGGCCATTCCTCTTGCAAACACGAACTTCTCTCGATACCTTGCCCCTTCGGCGAACATTGTAACGAGTTTGGATGGAGGGATTTACAATTTCCCATCTATGGGTTACCCGCTGGTTTATGACAATGGCGATCGTTTGACGGTGGTGATGTTCCGGTCCGGATTTGGCTCGATTAGCGGTTGGACGTTGGCAGATGCTCAGAATGCGGTTCGGGTTGGTACGGCAGGTCGCAAGGTTCGGTTCACGAAGTCATTATTTGAGCCACTGAATACGTCCTCGACGTTTGTTGCGCCATAACACGGCATTGCCGTCGGAACCACGGTTAGTCAAATGTGAGGACGATTTTGCCGGCTTCGCCGCGTTTCATGGTTTGGATGGCGGTTTCAAATTGGGTGAAGGGCATTTGGTGGGTGACGACGGCGGAGACGTCGAGGCCTTTTTCGTCGAGGAGCCAGATCATTTGATCCCAGGTTTCCCAGAGGCGGCGGCCGATGATGCCGTGGATGGAGAGACCTTTGAAGATGGCTTTGTTGAGCTCGATTGATTGTTGATTTTGGGCGTAGAGGCCAAGGAGGGAGATGCGTCCGCCGGGGTTGCAGTAGTTGACGGCGAGCTCGAGGGAAGTGGGGTGCCCGGACATTTCGAGAACGGCATCGAATCCGTCGGGGGCGTGTTCGGCGAAGAGGGCGGGGATGTCGTCGGTGAGGGGGTTGAAGATGAGATCGGCTCCGGCGTTGATGCCGAGTTGGGTGCGGTAGGGTGAAATTTCGGTAGCGAAGACATTTTTTGCACCGAGACATTTGCAGATGGCGACGGCAAACAGACCGATGGGGCCGAGTCCGGTGATGAGGATGTTTTTCCCTTCGACGGGGCCATCCATGACGGTGTGGACGGCATTGCCGAGGGCATCGAGCATGCTCGCTACGTCTTTGGGGACGCTGGTCGGGACGAGGCGGGCGTTCATCGCGGGGATAACGGCGTAGGGGGCGAATCCGCCGTCTATATCCACTCCGAGGAGTTGAGTGGTGCGGTCAACGTGTCCGAGTCCGTTGAGGTAGTCGGGCGAGGTGGGATCGACGACGTGAGATTCAGAGGCGACAAAATCACCGGGTTTTCGGTCGGTGACGTCAGGGGCGACTTCGAGAATGGTGCCGCAGAATTCGTGTCCAATAATGCGGGTGGGTTTGATCCGGTTGCTGGACCAGTCGTCCCAGTCGTAGATGTGAAGATCGGTGCCGCAGAGGGATGCGCGTTCGACTCGGATTTTGACGGTGCCGGGTTGGAGGGTAGGTTCGGGGACTTCGATGATTTCGAGTCCGGGTGCGGCCTGCGTCTTTGCAATCGCTTTCACGGGTCGAAATTTACCTCTCGGCAATCGTTAACAATGGGTTAATCCTAGGCTTGTAGGATTGTTAAGGCCGCAATGCGGTTTGTAAATTGAAAACTCGTTCTCTTGCCATGCTAAACTTTCCGGAAAGTTTGCTGCCGAATGGTGGCGGCAGGAAGGTTTAGAAAAAATGGGCAGTGCATATACACCGGGATTGACAGTGAGTTCGGATACGGTAGTTGACCGTTTGCGTCGGTTACCGATTAAGGGTGAGGTGTTGGTCAAGGTGGGGGACAAGGTTGAGCACGACACAATTGTTGCTCGGGCTTTGTTGCCGGGTCCTTTGCAGACGATTCGACTGGCAGAAAAGCTGGGGATTGAGGCAAAGGAAGCTCCGAAAGAGTGCCGCTTTGCGGTGGGTGACCACGTTAACGAAGGGGATGTGGTTGCGGAGACGAAGGGTCTTTTTGGAAAGTTTTTTAAGCAGATTGTTTTGAGTGAGTTCACGGGAGAGGTTGAGTCAATCTCTGAAGTGACCGGAAATATTTTGGTTCGGGAGGCGGCGATCCCGGTTGACATGATGGCTTACATCCAGGGAGTGGTCGTGGATGTGATGTCGGAAGAGGGGGCAACGATCCAGACCCGTGGTGGAATGGTTCAGGGCATCTTTGGAATCGGCGGTGAGCGCAACGGAGTTATTCGAGTTGCGGTTGCGAATCAGGATGAAGTTCTTGATGAGGGTCACATCCAGGAATCTGACGCGGGGAAAATTCTTGTTGGTGGGGCAGGTGTCACGGCAGCGGCCTTGAAGAAAGTGAATGAAGTAGGCGTTGCGGGGGTTGTGGTCGGCGCGGTGAAAGATGTTGATTTGACCGAGCTTTTGGGTTATGAAATTGGGGTTGCGATCACGGGTCAGGAAGATGTTGCGACGACCTTGGTGGTTACAGAAGGTTTTGGAAAGTTGAGCATGGCAGAGAGGACGTTCAAGCTGTTGCAGAGTCTGGAAGGACGATCTGCGAGTTTGAACGGGGCGACACAGATTCGCGCGGGGGTTATCCGTCCTGAAGTTATTGCTCCGGTGGAGCATGCGGCGGGCGATTTGCCTCCGGCGGCGAGCGGGAACGAATTGAAGGTTGGGACTCCGATTCGCGTGATCCGCGAGCCGTACTTTGGTGCGCTTGCTACGGTTTCCGGTTTGCCGGCCCAGCTCCAGGTTGTGGAGTCGGGGGCGGAGGTTCGGGTTCTTGAGGCAAAGCTCGGCAATGGCGAAGTGGTCTGTGTGCCACGAGCCAACGTCGAGATCATTGCCACATCATGAAAATCATCGTAGTTGACGACGAAGAAACGATTGTAGAAACAGTCGAAAATAAACTCCGGAAGGAGGGTTACACGGTCTTTACGGCCGGGACAGCAGAAGAGGGGATGCGGCTTTATCGGTTGATCAAGCCGGATCTCCTTTTGCTAGATATCATGTTGCCTCAACGCAGCGGGGTGGACTTGGCACGGGCGATTCGGAAGGATAGCTCAGTTCCGGTGATTTTCTTAACGGCGAAAGCAAGCGAAGATGATCGCGTGAAGGGGCTTGAGATTGCGGATGATTACATTGTCAAGCCGTTCAGTTTGGCGGAAGTCGCGGCACGGGTGAAGTCGGTTTTGCGCCGGGCAACGGGGGAGACTCCGAATGAGATTTTGGAGAGTGGGAATTTGCGGATTGATCCCCGGACGCATGAGGCGTGGCTGGACGACAAGACCGTTCAATTGTCACCGAAGGAATTTGCGCTGTTGTATTTCTTGGTGCGGCACAAGGGACAGGTGTTTAGTCGAGAAATTCTGTTGGATCGGGTTTGGGGCCAGGACGCCTATGTGAGTGCGCGTACAGTGGACGTCCACGTGCGCTGGCTGCGTGAGCGGGTTGAGACCGAGCCGAGTCGTCCAGACAGGTTGCTCACGGTTCGGGGCGTGGGTTACAAGTTTATTGGTTGAAGGCTCGCCTGAATGACCAGCCTTCGCACCACTTAGTCAGCTTTGTGTTTTGACCGTTTGCCGATGAGGCCTTGGTTTTCTCGTCGGCGTCGACGGAGGAGGAGTGCTTCTCGAGCGAGGTCGAGATGGTACAGGGCGGTGGCGTTTTCTTCGCAGGCAAGGTCGCGGCCTTGGAAGTCGAGGAGTTTTTCGACGATGGCGTCAATCACGTCTTCAATGCGACACCCGTTGACCCCGACTTCGGCAGGATCCCCGTGTTGGAAAGTAATTTTGATGAAGTCGCTTTCGATGATGGCCATGTTGCCATCAATGTGGCGGAACTTTTCCATATTTTCGCTCATGATGTGATTTCTCCTGACCAGATTGTGAAGCCTATCCCGGTTGAAATGCTGGGGGATAGGCCGAATCTATTTGTGGTTTTAATGTTCGAGAGCGACGGTGAGGATTTCGAAGGGGAGATAGCCAATATGAACCGCTCCGTCGGCAACTTCGAGTTCATGAAGGGGTTTTTCCTCCAGATCACAGAGCCATGCCCGTTTGACCGGTTCACTTGTGTGGAGGCTGGCGTGTCCTCGGGTGTTGTGGGCTTCGTAGAGTCGGATGATCCGGTGGTTGGATTTCTCGGCTTTTTTGACAGATTCGACGATGAGATTCCGGGAACTCGTTTGGATGTACGGAGCCGATGGGTTGTCGTGCCCTTCGTGTTGGTCGATGGGGACGACGTGGCATGGCGCATTGATGCTGTAGGCGGCTTCGATGACGTCGCTTTGCGGGACTTGGTCGAAGTGGGGAAGGAGGACATAGGTGAATTGGTGGATTCCCATGTCACAAGTTGGGTCGGGTGCTTTGGGTGATCTGAGGAGGCTGAGTCGGAGATCAGAATTGTGGATATCGTGTCCATATTTTCCGGTGTTGATGAGGGCACACCCGTGTCCTCCTTCGCTGAGATCGACCCATTTTTGGGCGCAGACTTCAAATTTAGCCGCTTCCCATGAGGTGTTTCGGTGGGTGGGTCGCTCGACGTGACCGTATTGGATTTCGCAGGTGGCTTTTGTTGTATTGACGTTGATTGGGAAGAGGACCTTGAGGAATTTGTGGGCTTCCCGCCAATCCACCCAGGTGTCGAATCGGATGCCGGGGGTTGGTCCAAGGCTGATCCTTTGCTTGATTGTGGAATTGCCGAACGTTTTGGTGAGTTCTACGGCGACCCGGACTGGACCCTTTTCTACGATTTCAAATGATGTGCTTCTGGTGAGGTCTTGGACGGTTTCCTGGGCGTAGAGCTCGGTATCCCATGCATCCCAGAATGGGGGGCGGTCGTCGAGGATTTGGAAGAGGTTAGCGAGGCGACCAGGGATGATGAATTCAAGTGGGGTGTCATCTTGGCTGGTGATGCTGGTGATATTTCCGTTCGGGTCGAAGCGGACGATCCAGTCCTCATTTTCGAGTTTGCGATTGCTGACTTTGAGCCGGGGGAGATTGGGCGCAGGCTCGCTGCTGAATCCGGCGACGGCGACGCTATTGTGGGCGTTGCTCGGAGTGGGGAAAATCAGCTTGGATTCTCCAAATTGCTGGACCTGTTGAACAGGCAACACTTCGGAGCCGCAGATGATGCTTTGGATATTTTGGTCGGTCTGATGGCTTGTTTCGGCTTGGGTTTCGAGGTTGGCTTGGTGGTACAGAGCAACGGGGTTGTCCAAATGACTTGATTTGAGTGATCCGGCTTGGCGTTTGATGCTTGACGTGATTACTTTTTGGGTGATCGTGACGGCTTCAGCATAGTCACGAGCTGCTTCGTCGTAAACCTCTTTGACCGACGAACCAGGAATGATGTCGTGAAATTGGTTGAGGAGGACGATTTTCCAGGCCCGTTCGAGGTCTGCGGCGGGATAGTTGGCTGGATATTCGGGATGGAACGTTGCGAGGAGTTCGGCATCTCGAAGGAGGAATTCGCATTTCCGGTTGTTGGCTTTGGTCTCTCCCTGACTCGTCAGCGTGCCCCGGTGGGCCTCGAGATAGAGTTCGCCCGACCATGTAAGTAGGTCACGACTTTCTTCCATGACGGTTTTGTAGAAGTCACGCATTTTGGATTTGGACTCGATCATGGGGAGTCCGGGAGCGAGGCGCGCTCGATTGAGGCGTTCAATGTGCCATTCGGTTGGGCCGCCCCCGCCGTCACCAAATCCGAAGAGATAGAGGGACTGGTCAGAACGCGCGTGATCGCGATGGTTTTTGACGGATTGGGCGATTTGTTTGGGGGAACAGTCGGCGATGTAGGTGTCGGCGGGGGGGAAATGGCTGAATATTTTTGAGCCGTCAATCCCTTGCCACCAAAAAGTGTTGTGGGGGATTTTGTTGATACTGTTCCAACTCAGCTTTTGAGTGGAAAAGGCAGAGATATTGAATTTTTGAAGGATTTGGGGGAGGGCGGCGCAGTAGCCAAAGACATCGGGGAGGAACATGTCGACGCAATTGACGCCAAGTTTTTCGCGGAAATATTGGCGACCATAGAGGAATTGCCGGACGAGGGATTCCCCGCCGGTGAGGTTACAGTCCGCTTCGACCCACATGGAGCCAACGGGTTCCCAATTGCCTGCCTTGATGGCTTTTTTGACTCGTTCAAAAAGCTGTGGGTGATTGACTTCAAGCCACTCGTATTGGCTTGCCTGGCTGTGGGCATAGAGGTGGCCGGGATATCGCTCGGCGAGGCCGAGTTGAACGCTGGTTGTATGGGCCATTTTGAGTTTGGTCACGCTGAGGGGCCAGAGCCAGGCGGTGTCGAGGTGAGCGTGCCCCATGGCGTAGAGGGTGTGTCCGGTTTCGGTGGTAATGCTGCCGAGGGCGTTTTTGATCAGCTTTCGGCAGTCGCGCCAAGTGCGGTGATTTTCTTCTTGGAAAGTGTTGCAGACTTCATTGAGAGTTCGGATGAGGAGGTGCCTCGCGGGGTCAGTTTCATCGAACGATTCAAGGAGATCGAGGGCGAACTCGGCATCGTAGAACAGAGGAAGCCGTTCTTCGTCAAGGAAGGCGACACTGAATCCTTCGAATTTCTCCGGTTGGGGGGTGCGGGGTTTTTCCGGTCGAAATACGGTGGTTTCTTTGTTATGGGCGTATGTTTGGAGGAGGAGATCAATTTTGGGTTCGGCAGGGTTGAGGCGGAAGTATTCGTGGCCGAAGTCGAGGCCACCGACTTGGGTGTTGTTTTGCCAGATGGTTCCTTCGACATTCGGGTGGGTTTCCCACTTGAATTCAGGGTTGGGGCCGTAGACAAGGATGGGGGTTTGTCCTTCGGGGATGGTAGGAAGTTTGCCCGTGATGTGATACCAGCCTTCTTGATAGGCGGGGCCCCAGGTGTCGCCGATGGAAATGGGGCTGAAAGCTTTAGAATTTCTGGCGGTTGATTCGTCGGGAAATGCGGCAACGGCGAGAGAGGTGGGGAGCGGAGTGGGTTGGGAGATTAGGTTTTCGCGCAGTTGGAAATCGATGAATTGGCGAATGCGGCGCAGGGTGATCGACGTATGCTTTTCCATGGGAGAATGGGCGGGAGTATACAGGGTATGGTGAGAGAATGCTGAAGGGAGATTGGCATGCTGGGGCTTGTTATATTGCAAGCTTGTACTTGGTGTCGTCGGAGTGGCGCGGAGCGCCGCCAAAACGGTGGCCCAAGGTTGCGGATGCGTTGATGCGAGCGGGGGATGCTGGCGCAATGGGGGCTACTGTAAATGGACTTCTTCGTGAGGAGGGGTTGTGGGAGGAAGCTGCATTGATGGATGAGCCGGGCCGTCTTGCTTGGGCGGAGGAATTGGTACGGTGTGGTCGTGTTCTGACTGTTTTTGATGGTGCTTATCCAACGGGCTGGCTAGAAGGGCTCGGTTCGCTCGCTCCGCCGGCGGTGTGGCGTGAAGGAGCCGTGGGAGGAGATCGCATTGGTGTGGTTGGCTCGCGTGAGTTACCAGTTGATTACGGAGAGTGGTCAGAGGCACTGGGCGGTTGGTTGGTAAGCCGGGGACGGGGAGTTGTGACGGGCGGGGCGTGGGGTGCGGATCGGCGGGCTGGTCAGGGCGCATTTGACCGTGGAGGCGAAGAAGCGGTCGTTCATATTCTGCCTTATGGTTTAGAGTCTGGAGAGATGTCGCTCCGGGGGCTGGTTGGTTCTTTGGTATCGGTTTTTGATCCAAGGGCGCGATTCTCAGGGGCGCATGCGACAGTGCGGAATCGTCTCATTTATTCTTGGTCTCAGCGCACCATAGTTATGCACAGCCGCCTTGGAGTCGGAGGCACTTGGAATGGTGCTACGGATGCCCTGCGGCGCGGGTTGGGTCAAGTCATCGCAGTGTCGCAGGGCCGCGGACAATTTGGTGCGGAGGATGGTAGTTGTTGTTTAGGTGAGGCTCAATGGTGGGAGCCGGGTGAAGAAGGAAATCGAGGCTTGATTGCTCTGGGTGCAATTGAACTTGCGATGGATTTTGGTTGGTCGGATCAATTGGAGTTTTTGATACGAAAACCGCTTGAAAGAGGACAACTTGACCTGTTTGGAGCGACGGTTGTGCGCGAGCCGTTTGGGGGTTACCGGGTGGGCTTGCCTACAGGAAAGGGCGGAAGGGTCGCTTGAGGCGTTGAGAGTGTGCGAAGAGCGTGGGTAATGGCGATTGCCAGGGCATCGGCGACGTCATCGGGCTTAGGGGTTGATTGGAGGCCGAGGAGCTTGGTGACCATGAATTGGATCTGTTTTTTCTCGGCGCGACCGGTACCGGTAATGGATTGTTTTATTTCGGGGGGTGAGTATTCGGTGTAGGGAAGTCCGGTTTCGGCGGTAGCGAGAAGAATGCACCCGAGGGCTTTGGCGACATCCATTGCGGTGGTTTGATTTTTGGTAAAAAGGAGTCGCTCGGTGGCGAGGGCGTCCGGTTTGTGAGTCGAGATTAAATCCTTGACTTCTCGGTGAATCAATTGGAGTCGGTCAGGGAGGGCAATGGGTGGGGTTTCGATCAGCCCGTAGGTAATGGCGGTCAGTTGGGATCCGTTCTTGCGGATGATTCCGTAGCCGACGCGACCGAATCCTGGATCAATGCCAAGAATGATCACCGCTTGAATCTCCGGCGGAGGTCACCCTTTGGCCATGTGATTGTGATGGGTCGTCCGTGGGGGCAAAGGTACGGGTTCTCGGTCAGAGCAAGATCTTCGATGAGCTTTTGCATTTCCGCATGGCCCAGGGGGTCTCCGGCTTTGATTGCCATTTTGCAGGAGCACATGATGTAGACATCGTCTCTTGTGGGAGTGTAGTTGGGCTGGGTGGCCCCTTCAGCAAGTTCATCAAGGAGGTCTTGAAGGACGGCGAGGGCGGATTTGCCTCGGCCGAGTGCGGGGATGGATCGCACTAGGAGAGAGTCTGCCCCGAAGAGTTCGACTTCAAATCCCATCAGTTCGAGTTCAGGGAGGTGATCTGTGAGAAGTGCGGCAACGCGGCGTTCGACGGGGAGGGTGACGGGCTCAAGGAGTCGCTGCCGTTCTATGGGCGTGGTGCCCCGGGTATTGCATAACATTTCGTAGAGGATGCGTTCATGGGCGACGTGTTGGTCGATGATGAGAAGGCTGTCGTGGTTTTCGGCCAGGATGAAGGTTTGGTCGACTTGACCGAGGATCCTGAGGCCATGCAGGAGATCGGGGAGATGTTGGGAGTTGGGGTCGGATGTTTCGCGGTGTTGGGGGGCGGTTTGATGAGGACTCAGAGGGGATTGGGCGGCGATTGCGAAACTGGTCAGATCGAAGGGAATGCTTGATTGGGTGTGAGGGTTGAGGGCTTCGTTGACGGCGGAGATATCGGCGAGAGAAGGAACCATGCCGTGGCTGAGGAGGGAGTCCTTGATTCCTCGGCGAACTGCGTCAAAAACTCCGCCTTCGCGGTGGAATTTGATTTCGGACTTGGTGGGTGAAACGTTGACGTCGATTTCGGCGGGATTGAGATCGATGAAAAGGACGGCGATAGGGTAGCGGCGGTCGGGGGTGAGGGAGCGGTAGGCCTGGTCGATGGCGGCGGTCAGAGTGCGGGAGCGAACGGAGCGACCATTGACGAACAGCCATTGCATGGCGCGGGTTGGTTTTGTGAGGTGAGGCGGGCTAATGAATCCTGAGACGGTGGCATAGCCGTTGCTCGTAGTGAATGGAACGAGCGCGCGGGCGAGCTCGGGGGACCAGACTTCGGCGAGTGCCGTGAGGGAATCTCTCGATCCTGAGGTACGAACGAGGGTGGTGTCGTGGTGCAGGAGTCGAAAGGCAACATCCGGGCGGAGGATTGCGAATTTGTTGATTGTTTCGGCGATGAGATTGATCTCGGTGGTGTCGGTTTTGAGGAATTTGAGTCGTGCAGGGACGTTCGCAAAAAGATGTTCGACGGTGATCGTGGTGCCTTGTGGTCCAGATTCGGCGGGGCGAGGAGAGATGCGTCCTTCTTCGACAAAAAGTATTGTTCGGGAGCCATCGGTTGGCGAGGTGGCGAGAGTGAGATGGGAGACGGAGGCGATTGAGGGGAGGGCTTCGCCACGGAAGCCGTAGCTGAGGATTTGGTTGAGATCTTCGGCGCAATTTATTTTGCTGGTGGCGTGGCGAAGGAGAGCGACTTGGGCTTCTTCGGGAGCCATGCCGTGTCCGTTGTCGGCGACTTCGATGAGGGTTCGTCCGGCGTCGGCAAGTCGGATGGTGACTTGGGTGGCCCCTGCGTCGAGGGAGTTTTCGACGAGTTCTTTGATGGCGGAGGCGGGTCGTTCGATGACTTCCCCGGCGGCGATTTGGTTGATCGTGTGGTTATCGAGGAGCCGGATGGGCGGGAGGTGGGGAGGGGAGAGGGGGGCAGAACTCATCGCTTGTCCTTCCATACGGTTGAAACTGGAGAAACAGAGCTAAGTTTTTGAGGGAAGTGGGCCGAGAATGAGGATGTGATTCCTCGCATTGTTGCGGGGAGTTGCGTTGAGCTAGGCCAAAGCATCATGTTCGCATTCGTTGGAATCATCGTTGGAATCGTCTGTACGTTGTTGGGGTATGTGCTCCACCACGGGAAGATTGCGGTTCTGATCCAGCCCACTGAATTCATCATCATTTTCGGTGCGGCGCTGGGGATTTTCATTGGTTCGTTTGGAATGAAGACGTTCACGGCGACGATAAAAGCGGTCATTGGCTTGTTGAAGGCTCCGCCGACAAAGGAGCATTACGTTGAATTGCTCAAGATGATGTACGAATTATTTAACGTTGCGCGGAAAGAAGGGCTGCTTGGTTTGGAACAACATGTGGAAAAGCCCGATGAGAGTGCGATTATTTCAAAATATCCGAGCTTTTTGGGGAATCACCACGCGGTGCATTTTATGTGCGATACGTTGAAGGTGATTTTGACCGGGGCGGTGGGGCCGCATGATTTGAGCGAAATGATGGAAATGGATTTGGAGATTTCCCACGAAGAGGAGCATCGTCCGGCGGAGGCGCTGCAGACGGTTGGTGATGCAATGCCGGCGGTTGGGATTGTTGCGGCCGTTTTGGGGGTTATTATCACGATGGGCAAGATCAACGAAGGGCCAGAGAAGATTGGAGCTTCGGTTGCGGCGGCCTTGGTGGGTACGTTCCTTGGGATTTTTGTCGGATACGTTGTTTGTGCGCCTTTGAGCAAGTCGATCTTGAACAAGATCGGGGCGGAGGGGATGTACATGAACTGCATTCGTCATGCTCTGTTTAGCTTTGCGCGGGGCGAATCACCCATTACTTGCGTTGAGTTTGCGCGACGACAGATCGAGCCGGGCTTGCGCCCGGGATTTGTGGAGCTTGAAGAAGCGGTGAAGGCGGCTTAACGGAGAAAGGGCGATGCAAGAAGGCACCCCGATTATTATCAAGAAGGTTAAGAAAGGCGGCCATGGTCACCATGGCGGGGCCTGGAAGGTTGCCTATGCTGACTTTGTTACGGCTATGATGGCGTTTTTTATGGTCATGTGGATTTTGGGGATGTCTCAGCCGGAAAAGGAAGCAATCGCGGCCTATTTTAGTGATCCAAGCGGCGTGACGAAGCAGGTGCCGATGTACCAGATTAGTCTGGGGCCGATGGACAAGATGATGGGTGAGAACAGTGGATCTGCAGATAGCCGGGACGAGGGAATTATGCGCGACAAGGCCGAAATGGATAAGACCCAGGCCGAGCTGAACGAAGCTATTGAGGAAGACCCGGATTTGAAAGCTTTGGCGGCGAAGGGGGATTTGGAAGTGAGTCAGACATCTGAGGGGTTGGTGTTGGAGTTGATTGAGAATGAAGCGGGGGGCGAAGTGTTTTTTACAGTTGGAAGTTCAGGGGTGCGCGACCAGGCAAAAAAGGTGTTTGAAAAGTTGGCTCCGGTCCTGGCGGCAACGGGTCGTTTGATTAAAGTGGATGGACATACAGATGCGCGACCTTTTCCGGGGAGTGGTTATGACAATTTTGATTTGAGTGCCGAGCGGGCGAATGCGGTACGTCGGTTATTTTTGACGTATGGGGTCAAGAAGAGTCAGATCATTGGGGTTGAAGGGAAAGCGGATACCGACTTACGGAAGCCGGAGGATCCCTATCACTTTAGTAATCGGCGGGTGACGGTTCTGTTGCCGTACCGATTTATGCGGACGGCGACGCAGAAGATGCCTACCGACATTGCGGATGAGTCGGTTGAGGGCGTTTTCGTGAAACCGAAAGGACTCTCGCCGGTGGATGCGGTTGACCGGGCTTTTGGTGAGGCGGAGGCGAAGAAAAAGGCGGGAGAGAATGGTCATGATGGGGGCCATTAGACTGCTTGGTCTGGTTTAAATTTTGAATTTAGAATGATTGGTGCAAAACTTTCTGCGCCGAAGTGTTGAGTTTAAGCGTCTGGACCGATAAGCAGCATGGCGGTGATTGACGGCAACCTTTGGGAATACAACTTGGCAAGAGTGCGGGTTGTGGATGTGACAGATGATTATCGTTTAATGAAGCCGCCATTGCCGGGTGATTTGTATCCAGTTCTGGCGGAGGTGTGGGTGCCCAAGGTAATGCTTGATGAGAAGATTTCGGATTTGAGGTTGGTGGATGGTTACCTTTATGATTGGCACGAGATGCCGGGCCAAGATGGATTTTGGTATGTGGGAGTTGTAGATCAGGTGATGCTGGTTGAGCAGAATTAGCCAAGTAATGAAAAGAGAGGCCCCCGATTCCTGATTTGGAGATCGGGGGCTTTGGTTTTTTGAGGGGTGTCTCGTTGTTTAAGTTTTATTCGGTGATGCGGTCGGCGATTCCTCGTCGGATCATGGCATCGGTGATGTCGGCTCCGGTGGGGTTGTATTCGCCCGCTTCAATTTTGGCTTTGAGTGCGGCGACCATTTCGTCTCGGTCGGGCATCTCATTGACTTTGGCGGTGATCTCTTCGATGAGATCTGCGTCGGTGAGTCGGATCACGGCGGCGTCCACTTTTTCTTTGGCGACGGGTGTTCCTTTCTTAATTTCTTCGATTTGTTGGGTTGATATTTTCACGCTTTTGACCTCTCTGTTGAAACTGATTTCGATTTGGTAACCCGGCGGTCTCCTGGGAGATCCGTGGCTTTGCGTGATCTGGTTCGCACCAGTCGTGCCGTTTCACTCGAAGTCTTTGCGTCCTGGTAATGATTACGGGATGAAAACCGGAGAACTTTAGGGGCGGGGACGAGTTTTTTGAAAAAAAGTTGAGCGGGGGGCCTGGTGTAGAATGAGTGGAGAGAAACGACGATGATTCGATACCACCGATTGGGCGATCTACCGAAGAAGAAGCATATTCAGTTCCGGGATGAGGCGGGGAAATTGTACGCTGAGCAGTTGTTTAGTACGCATGGTTTTGATGGGCCGATGAGCACGATGTACCACATCAATTTGCCGACGGAGGTGAAGGCGTGGGAGGACATGGGAAGTGTGAAGCCGGTTTACTTGGACGACGAGCCGTTGCGGCACCGTCACTTGAAGACGGCGGAAATGAAGCCAGAGGGGAATTTTGTGACGGGCCGGAAAGTCTTGATGGGTAATCAGGACTGCACTTGGGCGCAGGCTTTGGTCGCGGAGCCGATGCCTGAGAACCAGTTTTTTAAGAACACCGAAGCGGACGAAATTTTGTTCGTTCATGATGGTACGGGAACCTTGGAGTCGATGTATGGTGATGTGGCGGTTCGACCGGGCGATTATGTGGTGGTGCCGAGGGGGACGATTTATCGGTTGAGTTTAGAAAGCTATCCGGTTCGGTTGGTTGTGATGGAGAGTTTTGGGCCGGTGAGTACGCCGAAGCGGTATAGGAATGCCTATGGTCAGATGTTGGAGCACGCTCCTTATAGTGAGCGTGATTTCCGGGCGCCTCATGAATTAAAGACTTATCGCGAGCGGGCGGATTATGAGGTGATTGTGCGGAGCCGGGGGCGGCACACGAAGTACACATATCCGTTCCATCCGTTTGACATTGTGGGTTGGGATGGGTTTGTTTATCCGGTAGCGTTTTCAATCCACGATTTTCAGCCCATTACGGGGGCGATTCATATGCCACCGCCGATTCACCAGACGTTTGCCGCGCACGGTTTTGTGGTGTGTTCGTTCTGCCCGAGGGTTTTGGATTTCCATCCAGAGGCGATCAAGATTCCGTACAACCACTCGAATGTTGACTCGGATGAGGTGCTTTATTACTGCAACGACAAGTTTGGGTCACGGAAAGGGATTCAAGAGGGTTCGATTACGTTGCACCCACTAGGGATTCCGCACGGGCCGCAGCCGGGGGCAGTAGAGGCAAGTATGCCGCACACGCATACGAATGAGCTTGCGGTGATGATGGATACATTCCGACCGTTGAAGTTGACGGCAGCGGCGGTGGGGATCGAGGATCCGAATTACTGGAAGAGTTGGCAGACGCCTACGGAAGGGAATGGGTTGGACGATCCGGGGCGGTAAGGTCTCGATTTTCAATTTGACCTCTCGCTCAACCCTCCTCGATCAGGTGTAGGACAAGCTGTGTCCATCAAAATGGAGAGGGTCTCTTTTTGAGTTAGTACCGGGGTGGGATGTTGCGTCCGGAGCCGCCGCGGGAGGGGGTGAGGCCGAGGTCGCGGGGTTTGGAGAGTTCGAATTTGGGTTCCAGGTAGTCGTCGCGCCACTTCATGGCGCGGATAATTTGGTATTCGAGCTTGGCGAGATCGCGGATTGATTTGATGTCGTAGCTGTAAGCGATGTTCTCGAGGATGGTGACGAGATCGCCGTATTTGCCCGTGTTGACTTTGCGGTCCATGAAGGTGGCCATTCCGGCTTCGGTGAGAATGAAGTCTTTGATGCGGGCGGTTGTAGGTTTGCCTTGGAAGTTGAAGGTGACGGTGTCGTTGGCAGGGTAGTACTGATCCATCGCGGTTTTGATTTGCGCGATGCGGAACGGTTCGCTCATCACTCCGGCGCGGACGAAGACGCTGGGATAGCGGCGGTTGGTGATGATTTCGGTGTTTGCGTCGGGGCCGATTTTCGGTTCACCGGTTTCGAGATTGAGAGCGACGAGTTCGCCTTTTGGGGTGACGTCGAGACCGTATTTTCGGAAATGGTTTTGGAAGTCGCCGGGGAATTGGGTCTTCATGCTGAGGAGGACTTGCCCAAGGGAGCCGGAACCGCCTTTGAGAGATGCGAATTGGATGAAACCGACGCTGACGAAGCCCGTGTCGTAAGTGTTGACACTTTCAAAACCGCCTTCGAGTGAGGAAACGGCGGAGAATATCCGAAAAGATGAGTCATCGAGTCCGGCTTTGGTGAAGAGGGGACGGAGTTGTTTGAGACGGGGTCGAATGGGAGTGCCAGGATCCATGACACCTTCGCTAAATCGGTAGTAAGCATATTTGCGGCGGATGGGGACGTTGTCGTTGGCGGTATGGATGTAGTCGCCGAAATCGGTGAGGTATTGGCGTGGGGTAACGGCGGTGACAAAACGAGGAGGGTCTCCAGCGAGTTCAAGAAGATCGGCGGGGATGGGGCCGGGATCTGCGGCGGGTTTTAGAGTCGGGGCTGGGGCAGAGCCATTTGTTTCTTCTTTGTTCTTGCTGTAGGCTTCGAGGGCGGCGGTGTATTCATCCCAGGAGTAGCGGCCCTCGATCCAGGCGTCCCATTGCTTTTGACGGTCGTTGAGGGCTTCGGGGGTTTTGCCGGGGACGACTTTTCCGGCGTTTCCGCGCGCGCGGAAGTAGTTGAGAAGCCAAGTTGACCCATCGGGGGTTTGGCGGGGAGCGTAGGGGCCATTGATTTCTGAACCGGGGAGGAAGGTAACGACATGGCGACCCGATTTACTCCAGAATTTCTTGATGGAGCTGATTTCCTGTTCGGTGAAGAGGGTGGTTTGAGGGCTGAAGAAACTGGGGACGGCCGTGATGGTAACGATGCTGGCAAGGGCCAGGGCGGTGATTTTGGGAGTAAGCGACGACATTCTGGTTCCTTCCTTTCAATATTGTAGTAGAAACGCCGGGCGAGGAAGAGGGTTACGGGAGAAAGTTTTTATCCGCCGGGGATGGTGATCGGACCGGCAGGGGCGGTGGGTGTGGGTTCTTTAGGAACAGCAGCGGGAGGCTGGGCTTTGGGGTCGGCAGGTTTTGGTTGGTTGGAAGCGACACGACCAGACTGGGTGGGGTCGAAGGGAGCCACAGATTCGTCGGGCGTTCGCTGGATTTCGTTGCGGCGACCGATGGATCCGGCTTGGGTTGGGTTTCCGGTTGGTGTTCCGGCGATTTGATTGGCTGGTCTTCGGGGGCCAGTTTCGGTGGTCGGTTGAGAGAGGGTTGCAACGCTGAGGAAATCGTGCCGGTAAGCGAGACGAGTGATTGCGTCACGTTCTAGACTGTTCAGTTCAGAAACAGATGTGATATTGTTCTCTCGGGCTAAGCTTGACAAAACGTCGGATGTTGGGTCAATTGAGCCTCGGTTGACCAATCGGTCCATAAGGGTGGCGATTCCGGCTTCGGTTTGGAAAAGTTGACTGATTGGTACAGAGAAAGATTTTCCGTTGAGGGTCACGGGAACTGAGAGAGCGAGAGGGTTGTAGGTGCGGGCGAGGAGCTTGATTTGAGCGGTTCGAAAATTGGTGCTGAGTTTGGCGGCGCGCTGAAAGACGGCGGTGAGTCGCTTATCTTGGACGATGACTCGGACGGCGTCGGAACCTGAGTTTTCGAATCCGCTCGTGGGATCAATGACGCTGAGACGCCCGTCGGGTGCAACATCAATGCCGTATTTGCGGAAGTTTGTGCTGAACTCGGCGGGATGGGAGGAGCGGTAGTTTTGGAGGAGTTGAGCGAGGCTTCCTCGTCCGGTTGTGAGACTGGCGAATTGGATGATTCCGATGGAGATTCCGCCCGTGTCGTAGGTGTTGATGGTGTCAAATCCGCCTTCGAGTTGAGCGACGGCAAGGAGGGGTTTGTGGAGGATTTCGGGGAGTTTGGCTTGGCGGGCGAGAACGGTGAGTTCGTTGGCGGTCGGAGGGGTGCTGCTGCTGACGACTCCGGTGGCACTGCGGAGGAACGGGTATTTGCGGGGGACGTCGACGCCTTCTTCGTAGATGGCGACGAATCCGTCGAAGCTAACGGTGATCTTTTGGGGTCGGTGGACGAGGAAGAAGGGCGGCGGATCACTTGCGAGGGCTTTGAGATCGGCGGGGGTGGGAGTGATGGGGCGACTGACGGGTCCCTCGTTGGGTGATTGGCTGAGATCGGCGTTCATCCAAGCGGCGACGGACATGGCCCAGGCGTAGTCTTGGTTGTATTGGGTGTCGATGTAGGTGTCCCACTCTTTGTGGCGGGGTTGGCGGGCGACGGGGAGGCGGGTCGGGATGAGGGGTTGGCCCGGGTCGCGCTGTTTGTACATCTGGTGCAGCCATGCGGAGGCGGCGGGAGAATAGACCGGTTGGAACGGCTCGGAGGGGTTGAGATCTTCGGATCGGTATCGGTCGGGTGAGTTCCAATATGCGACAAGGCGGGTGGATTCTTGCTCAGTGAAGATGCCAGCGGGCCGCTCGGCGGGAAGGTTGCCGAGAGTGATGGCGAGAATGATGCTAGAAACCATGAGCGGTTATCCTTTTGGACGTTGTGACGGTGAGAAAGGTTAAGGGATTCCTGGGAAGCTGGTGGGATTCCCAGGATAGTTCTTACTTTTTGCGTGCAAGTTGGAGTCTTGCGGTGGCTTTTTCGACTTCGTGCATCGCTTCGGTGACCGTCATGCTGCTTGCTTCTCCGCGGAGGGCCTTTTTGGCTTCTTCGAGGTCGGCTTCGGCTTGGGCGAGGTCAACTTCGGATGAGCGGACGGCATCTTGGGCAAGGACGATGGCGGAAGTTCCGGAAGTTTCGAGGAAGCCTCCGGAAATGCTGACGAAGTGGAGTTGGTTTTTGGCGTCGGTGTATGTGATGAGGCCAGGTTTGAGGGCTACGAGCATGGGCTCATGGTTGCTCCAAATTCCGAGATAGCCGTAAACGGCGGGGAAAGTGGATGCGCTGACTTCGTCTTCGAAGACAGTTCGGTCGGGAGCGACCACGGAGAGCTTGTAGGTTGCCACTTTGGATTACGCCTCTTGGAGCTTCTTAGCTTTGGCGTAGACGTCATCGAGGCCGCCGCAGTACAAGAATGCTTGTTCGGGGAGGTCATCGAGTTCGCCGCCGACGAGTTTTTCGAAAGCGTCTACGGTGTCTTCGATGGTGACGTATCGGCCGGGGTTACCGGTGAATTGTTCGGCAACGAAGTTCGGCTGAGACATGAATCGCTCGACCTTTCGGGCGCGGGCTACGATCAGCTTGTCGTCGTCGCTGAGTTCATCGATCCCGAGGATTGCGATGATGTCTTGCAGTTCTCGGTAGCGTTGAAGAATTTGTTGGACTTCGCGGGCCACTTTGTAGTGTCGCTCACCGACGATGCGCGGGTCGAGGTTTTTGGATGTGGATGCGAGGGGATCCACAGCCGGGTAGAGACCTTTGGAGGCGATGGATCGCTCCAGGTAGACGTATGCGTCGAGGTGGCTAAAGGTGGTTGCCGGAGCAGGGTCAGATGGGTCGTCAGCGGGAACGTAGACCGCTTGGACGGAGGTGATTGACCCTTTATTGGTTGAGGTGATCCGCTCCTGGAGGAGTCCCATTTCGGTGGCGAGGGTTGGCTGGTAGCCAACGGCGCTCGGCATCCGTCCGAGGAGGGCGGAGACTTCGGATCCTGCTTGGACGAAGCGGAAGACGTTGTCAACGAAGACAAGGACGTCGGTTCCAACTTCATCGCGGAAATATTCGGCCATGGCCATGGCGGAGAGAGCAACGCGGAGTCGGGCTCCGGGGGGCTCGTTCATTTGTCCGAAGACCATTGCGGTTTTGTCGATAACTCGTTTTGTAGAACCGTCAACGTCGGTGAAGGTTGTTTCCTTCATTTCTCGCCAGAGGTCGTTTCCTTCGCGGGTTCGTTCGCCGACTCCGGCGAACATCGAGACGCCGGAGGCTTCAACGGCGATGTTCCGGATGAGTTCTTGGATGAGAACGGTTTTGCCGAGACCAGCCCCACCGAAGAGACCAATTTTTCCACCTTTGTTGAAGGGGATGAGCAGGTCAACAACTTTGAGTCCGGTTTGGAGGAGTTCGACTTTAACGTTTTGTTGGCTGAATTCGGGGGGTTTGCGGTGGATCGGGTAGGTAGGGCCGCCGGTGATTTGTTCGCCGCCGTCGATGGTTTGTCCGAGGAGGTTGAAGACGCGTCCAAGGCATTGTTCACCAACGGGGACTTGGATGGGTTGACCAGTGTCTTCGGCACCCATACCACGGACGAGTCCGTCGGTGGAGCTGAGGGCAATTGTTCGGACCATGTCATCGCCGAGGTGTTGGGCGACTTCTAGGGTGAGGTTGATGTTTCGCTTTTCGTCTTTGACGACGAGGGCGTTGTAAATTTCGGGAAGTGATTCATTGCTGAATCGGCAGTCCACGACGGGTCCGGTAACTTGCACGACGGTGCCAACGTTCGACATATGGTTTTGAAATCCTCCGCGCCACGGTTCTTTTCAGGTTCGAAAAGGGGGTGGCGAACCGGGTGGGAGTATACCTATGGGTTTGTTGGACCCGGGCGGGTCCGGGGTTTGGTTTTTTGGGGAGTTTGGCGGTTTCCGTTTGGGGCAGACGAGGGCTTGGCCTTGGGCCAAACGGAAACCAGGGGATTAGGTTCGGTTTTGAATTTTTTGCAGGATTTCGAGTTGAGCCTCTTGGAAGTCCATGAGAGTGTGCATTTGTGAGCGGAGGAGGTGATCCATTTTTTCGTGGAGGGTGCGGATTTCCAGTTCGGATTTTAGGTTAACCATGTAATCGTTTTCGGAGCGTTGTCGGTCTTTGGCTTCTTTACGGTTCTGGCTCATCATGATGATGGGGGCTTGGAGGGCAGCGATGCAGCTGAGGACGAGGTTGAGGAGAATGAATGGGTAGGGATCGAAGTGCTGTTGGGTGAGAGCGACAGAATTGAAGATAATCCAGATCACCAGGATGCCGAGGAATGAAAGGATGAAGGCCCACGACCCGCCAAACGATGCAACTTTGTCGGAAATTTTTTGGCCGACGGTCAGAGTTTCATCAATTGTTGCGGGGGAGACGGCGATGGTCTCTCGGTCGTGAAGGGTTTGGATGACTCGTTTTTCGAGCGACGTGAGTTCGCGTTGATTATTTTTGAGTTGATAGGCGAATGATTCGGTGCGGGCAGATTCGAAGCATGCGAGGCAAATGTGGTCTTCTTCGTTAATTTGGGGGGTATGGAATTGGATGGATGTGCGAAGAGATTGGCTGAGGGCTGAGTAGGGAATTGTTTGGATTTCAGGTTGGGTTTGGTGACAGATAGGGCAGGTTTGAGTGTTGGGCATGGGCTTAATTTTGTTCCTCTACACGGTGTATCAGAGAAATGGGTTGATTGATTTGGAATTAGGTCAGATGTTTATGCCGAGGGCTTTGGTTCCGGGTCTGGTGCAACGTGGCATGGAACGTGACGTGTATAATTGCGACTGACCGAAATTGGTCTGGACTGAGCACTTATGAAGCGATTTTTTGCATGGTTGCGCGCGCTGTTTGGCCGCACGATGGACAGCTTGGAGGATCCGGAGATTATGCTGGATCAGGCCCGCCGTGACATGCAGAGTACGTTGACGGCAAACCGGGAGAAGGCCGTTCAGGCGATCACTCAGCGGAATCGTTTGCAGCAGATGCTTGACGAAGCGACTAAGAAGTCGGCGCAATTGGAAGCCCAGGCAAGCACAGCTTTGCGGCAGGGGAACCGGGAGTTGGCGAAGCAGTTTTTGCGCGAGAAGGCCAGCAATGATGCGACGCTTGAGACTTTGAAGACCACTCTCGCTCAGGCGGCGGAGACAGTTGACCAGGTCAAGGTTGCAATCAAGCGACAGGAAGAAGAGGTCAAGAAGAAAGCAGCGGAGGCTTTGGCATTGAAGGCGCAGTGGAAACAAGCGCAGATTCAAGAAAGTATCGGCAAGGCATTGGAAGGGCTGACCTTTGAGAACGAGTATGAGGGGAGCTTTGCTTCGGCTAGGGATAAGATTAAGGACAAGCAGGCTTCGGCAAATGCGCGTAACGAGATGATGGCGGGCTCAATTCAAGGGAAGATGATGGAGATGGAAGATGCCACAATGGACTACGCGGCGGAAGAAGAGCTAAAGAAGCTAGAAGAGAAGTTGGGCTTGGGTGCGCCGGAGATTCAGAACGTGGCGACGACTTCAACCGACGATTTGGATGCGCAATTGGATCAGCTTGAGAAGCGGCTTGGGAATAGTTCGGACGGTTCGTCGAGCTAAAACTTTTAAGTTGCGAATGCCCTCAAACCAGTCTGGGTTGAGGGCATTTTTTATCATAAGGACTAATTTTTGAGCGTTGTGAATTCCACCATTCCCATTGCTTCGACCAGTTTTGCGTCGTGTTCCATATCCGACTTGTTGCGATCGGCAACTCCGAAATCGAGCCCGGCGGTCGTTCTGAAGGGTCGGGTGCCGGGGGCCAAATTGACCAGGTTTTGGAAGACCTCGACAACGATGGCGGGATCGGTCGGGGCCTCGGAATTGGCAAAGATATCTTCGAAGTTCTTGGTCATTCCTACTAATGTTTGAGGAATGATTTCGGGATATGAGTTGATTCGATCCTGGTCACTTGGTTGCGGGGATTGTCCAAAGAGTTCAGTGGCGAAGGGGCCAGGTTCGACGACGGTGAAATCTATTCCACATTGGGCGAGTTCATTGCGGAGCCCTAATGTGTAGCCTTCCAAGGCCCACTTGCTGGCATGGTAGACGCCGAAGAATGGCAAGCCAAATCGTCCGGCAACGCTACTGACGTTAATGAAGAGTCCAGATCCTGCTTCCCTCATGGCAGGAAGGAAGGCGCGGGTCACTCTGTGAACTCCAACTACGTTGACATCAAGTTGACGTGTCAGGTCTTCGGGAGTGAATGCCTCGGTAACTCCGACGAACATTTGGCCAGCGTTGTTGATGACGACGTCAGGGGTTGCGATGGCAAGGATTGATTTGGCTGCATTGTTGACGCTTTCCTCGCTTGATACATCCATTTCGACCACGTGGATGTTAGGTAAAGCGGAGAGTTCTTCGGCGGCAGCTTTATTTTTTGAAGTGGTGTTTCGCATTGTCGCGAAGACGGTATGGCCATCGGCGGAGAATTTTTCGGCGGCAAGTTTGCCGAATCCGGAGCTGCACCCGGTAATTAGAATGTTCTTCATGGAGTTGTTTCCTTGGATAGATCATACTCGGCGTTCGATTTTGATCAAGTTATCTCCAAGTCATTTCATAGTTTCTTGATGATTCCTAGCGAGGATACGGTTCTTTGTGTTCAGTTGATTTCGATAAACTGAGTTGGGTTATGATTGCTTTAGCGTTGGCGATGATGGGAGCGGTTCATTTGGAGCGGTTTACATTTACGGAGGTTCACATGGGGGGCGAGTTCCGGTTGACATTTTATGCAAATGATGCAGCAAAAGCGGAGCGGGCAGCGAAAGGGGCTTACGGGAGGATTGCCGAACTTGAGCAGATCATGAGCGATTATCGCCCGAGCAGCGAGGTTCGGGGATTGGTTTTTGGTGGGAGTCAGCCGGTCTCTCGGGAGCTGTTCGAGGTTTTGGCAATGGCTCAGGAGATCAGCGTTCGAACGGATGGAGCGTTTGATGTGACGGCAGGGCCGGTGGTGAAGTTGTGGCGGAATGCACGTGCCACGGGGCGGTTGCCGGGAGCGATTGAATTGGCGCAAGCGCGGAGTTTGGTGGGTTGGCAGAACGTGAAGTTGGACGCGAAGTATCGTTCGGTGACAATTTCGCGGGACGGGGTATTGATTGATTTGGGCGGGATTGCGAAGGGGTATGCGTGCGATGAGGCGGTGCGAATTTTGGGGAGTTATGGGGTGAAGTCGGCGATCGTGCAGGCTGGGGGTGATATTGTATTGGGCGATGCTCCGCCGGGGGCTGACGGCTGGCCGGTTCGGATTCCAGGAGAGGAAGAATCGCGGGTTTTGGCGAATTGTGCGGTGAGCACGAGCGGGGATACGGAGCAGTTTATTGAGGTTGATGGAGTGCGTTACTCGCACATTGTTGATCCCAGGACAGGGGTTGGGTTAACCAATCGGGTGATGGCAACGGTGATTGCGGATCGGGGATTGGTGAGTGATCCTTTGGCGACGGCATTTTGTGTGATGGGTCGGGCGGGGGTGAGTACGGCGCGGGATTTTGGGGTGAGCTTGGTTTTGTCGGTGGAATAGCGAATTTCCTTTTTGGCTTTTGAGATCATTTCAAATTGGTCTCCCCACCCCTTCCCCTCCCCATCAGGGGAGGGAGAATCGAATTGGATGAGTTTCTCAAGTCCTCCCCCAAAGGGGGAGGGGGAAACAAAAAGGATTTTCTAGTAGGGGCCCCTCCCTGAGTCCCTCCCCAGAGGGGAGGGGGAGCTTCATTTGTAGCAACAGTCGTGCCTGAGACCGTCTCCCCACCCCTTCCCCTCCCCATCAAGGGAAGGAGAGACGAATAGGTCAATAGAATTAATCAGCGAGAGGCCAGGTTGTGACGCTGACTTTTTCCATGATTGCGGGGTTTTCTTCGTGGGGATTGTCGCGATCATCCCGGGGGAGGGCGACGATCGTTTCCACGACATCCATCCCCTCAATGACTTGACCGAAGACCGAGTATTGGCGATCGAGGTGAGGAGATGTACGGTGCATCAAGAAGAACTGTGACCCGGCACTGTTTGGATCGCTGGTGCGGGCGGCACTGAGGATTCCGGGAGTGTGGGGGATTTCATTGAATTCGGCGTTAATTGTGTAGCCAGGGCCGCCGGTGCCGTGCATGTGCCGGGGTTGATCCTTGGTATTGGGGTCACCGCCTTGGATCATGAAGCCGGGAATGACGCGGTGGAATCGGACTCCGTCATAGAAGCCTTCGGAGGCGAGCTTTTGGAAATTCTCGGCGTGTCCGGGGGCGTGTTCGGGGAAGAACTTGACGACGATTCGACCGTGGTTGGTCTGGATGACGGCGACATTGTCACCTTCGTTCGGGGCAGTTGCGCCAGGGGCAGCAGTTGGTTTGAGTTCGCTCATTGTGTTTTATTTAGTTGAGGGGCCACTTTTGGATTTTGAGATCGGTGAGGACGATGGCTTTGGCTGGTTCGACTTTGCCGTTAGCATTGGGGTCACCAGTTTTGACGATTTTGTCAACGACGTCCAGGCCCTCGATGACTTTTCCGAAAGCGGAGTATTGCCCGTCGAGGTGGGGGGAGTCTTTGTGCATGATGAAAAACTGCGAACCAGCACTGTTGGGGTTGCTGGATCGGGCCATGCTGAGGATTCCGCGCTTATGTTTGAGTTTGCTGAACTCAGCGTTTACGTTTTTGCGTGATCCGTCGGCGTTCGTTGGGCCGCCAGTTCCCCAGAGGTCGCTGACTTCGAGTTTGCGGGAATTGGGGTCACCGCCTTGAACCATAAAGTTGGCGATACAGCGGTGGAACCGGGTTCCGTTGTAGAAGCCTTCATTAGAGAGGCCGATGAAGTTCTTAACGTGATTGGGGGCGACTTGGGGGAAGAACATGATCACGATCTTCCCTTCAGTTGTGTTCATCACGGCGACTTCCTCTCCGGCTTGGGGAGTGATCGCGTCTTGATCGAAGGTGACCGGGATGAGTTCTTGCCCGGTCAAGACAGTTGCGAGGATTCCGGCGAGCATTTGTTACTTCACCGGCCACTTCGCGAGAGTAGCTTTCTTGAGGACGATTGCGTTCTTGGGTTCGACCGCTCCGTTGGCATTCGCGTCTCCCGTTTTGACGATTTCATCAACGACTTCGATCCCACTCACGATGCGCCCGAAGCTACTGTATTCATTATCAAGGAAGGTTGAGTCTTGGTGCATGAGGAAGAACTGACTGCTTGCGGAGTTCGGATCTTGGCTCCGAGCCGCACTGAGGACTCCTCGGGTGTGGCTCAGCTTGGTGTTGAATTCAGCTTCGACGTTGACTTCTTTTCCGCTTTCGTCGGTGTTGCCGCCGGTGCCCCAGCGCGGTGCAAGGTCGAGTTCTTTGGAGAGGGGGTCTCCACCTTGGATCATGAAACCGGGGATACATCGGTGGAATCGAGTTCCATCGTAGAAGCCTTTTTTCACGAGCATTTTGAAATTATCGACATGTTTGGGGGAGAGCTGGGGATAGAACATGACGACAATTTTCCCTTTTGCGGTTTCGAGGATAGCGACTTCTTCTCCGTCGGCGGGTTTATCTGCAAGGGGGGCATCAGAGTCAGCCTTGGTGGTTGCATCGTCGGCGGGCGGTTCGGTTGTTTCCGGTGTTTGGGTTTTATCGGAATCCGTGGTTTGGGAAGTTTCGGGAGTGGCGACGGGTTCGGCTTCTTTGGCGCAACCCGTGAGAATGGCTCCGCTCATAAGGGCGGTGAGAGCCAAGAGGGGAAGAAGATTCTTCATGCTCGTTATTTTAGTAGGTTTTGACGTAAATCGGGCCGGACTTGAGGAGTCCGGCCCGATTGAAGAGATTCCCTGCTGATTTCTGAAGACAATTAGTGAATTCGAACGAGGGTTTTGGCATCTCGGGGGGCAGTGAAGGTGACACGACCATCATCGAGATCGTAAGTTCCGCCGACGACGCTGAATTTTGCTTCTTCAGAGAGTCGTCGAAGGAGAGGAGAGTGGGTGAAGACGTCAGAAATTGTGTTTTCGACATTGATGTTGATCGCTTTGTCGAGGATTGGTCCGGATGTTCGAGCGGCTTCGAGGACGCTAGGCAGGATTTTCTTGACGAGGGCGGTGATGTTGGCGTGTTCATCTCCGTGGTTTTCGGCGGGTTTTTCGGTATGGGAATCGGATTTGAGGTGGGACTCATAAGCTCCGACGGCGGCAGCTACAGCACCACAGCGCTCGTGCCCAAGGACAACGAGAAGGGGTGAATGGAGGTGTTCGGCGGCGTATTCGATGCTCGCGATGGTGAATTGATCCGCGACGTTGCCGGCGACACGGATGACGAAGAGGTCGCCGAGGCCTTGGTCAAACAGGATTTCGGGGCTGAGTCGTGAATCGGCGCAGGTGAGAACGATTGTGTGGGGGACTTGACCTTTGGCGACTTCGAGGCGTTTGTCGATATCTTGGTTGGGGTTGGTTTTGAGGCCCTGGCTGAACCGGGCGTTGCCTTCGACGATGCGGCGGAATGCATTTTCGGCGTAAGGGTTGAGCTTTGCGACCGTTTTGGCATTCGTTTGGGTTGTTGTGTTCGTTTTGGTTTCGTCGCTGGTCAGCGCGATGGTTAGAGCCATGGTGAGTGAGGCAATCATGGATTTGATTGTCGGTTTGGTAGAGGGGGGAAATGTATTGGAATTTGTGGTTTTGGTGGCAAAGGTGGTTGGTATTCTCGGTGCAATGAGTTCAGGGATTTTTGATCGGTACTTGCGGTACGCGGAAATTTTGGAGGTATTGGAAGGGTTTGCGCAGACACATCCGGGGTTTATTCGGCTGGGGAGTTTGGGGTTGAGTTATGAGGCGCGGGAGATTCCGGTGGTGACGGTGACGGATTTTTCGACCGGGGAAGATTGTGACAAGCCGGCTTTGTGGTGCGACGGGAACATTCATGCGACGGAGGTGAGTGCTTCGAGTGCGGTTTTGAAAATCATTGACGGGTTGTTGAGAGATAAGCCGGAGCTTTTAAAAACTCATGCGTTTTATTTGGTGCCGAGGTTGAATCCTGATGGAGCAGAGTGGGCGTTGGCGGACACGCCGAAGCATATTAGGAGTTCGACGCGGCCTTATCCTTTTGATGAGGAGGATCCTTACGGTTTGGAGCGGGTGGATATTGATGGGGATGGTCGGATTTTGACGATGCGCTACGTTGATCCGAATGGTCGTTGGGCGGTTTGTGAGGATGAGCCGAGATTGATGCGGAAGCGGAAGCCCGGGGAGACGGGGGGCACCTATTACCGGATGTTGCCGGAGGGGACTTTTCATAACTGGGATGGGGTGACGATGCGGCCAAGGAAGATCAAAGAGGGGCTGGACATGAACCGGAATTGGCCGAGTGGGTGGCGGGGTGAGCATGAACAGCACGGAGCGGGGCCGTTCCCAACAAGTGAAGCGGAGGTGAGGGCGGCGGTGGAGTTCATCACTTCGCATCCGAACATTTGCGGGGGGATTACTTATCACACGTTTAGCGGGGTGATTTTGCGGATTCCGGGCCGGGGGCCGGACGATGATTTGCCGCCCGAGGATCTTTGGGCGATGAAGGAGCTGGGGAAGAAAGGGACGGAGATGAGTGGATATCCGTGCATTTCAGTGTTTCACGACTTCAAGTATCACCCGAAGGAGGTGATCACGGGGGTGTTTGATGATTGGCTTTATGACCACTTGGGGGTTTATGGGTGGACGGTGGAGATTTGGAGTCCCCAGGTACAGGCAGGGATCAAGGAGCATAAGCCGATTGAGTGGTTCCGCGACCATCCGATTGAAGATGACATTGCATTGCTCAAGTGGAGCGATGAGGTTTTAGACGGAAAGGGTTATGAGGATTGGCGGGTGTTTGAGCATCCGCAGTTGGGTTCGGTGGAGATTGGGGGTTGGGATGCGCAGTATGCGTTCCGGAATCCGCCGCCGTTTTTGCTGGAGAAGGAGATCACGCCGCTGGCGGAATGGGCGGTCTGGATGGCGGGGACGTTGCCTTGTTTGGCGGTTCGGGATGTGATTGTTGAGCCGATGGGCGATGTTTCGCGGGTGCGGTTTGTGGTTCAGAACACGGGGTATTTGCCGACAACGGTGACGGAACATGCGGCGCAGAAGAAGATTGTTCGGGGGGTTGTCGGCGAGATTTCTTGTGTTGGTGTGGATGGGCTGGGTTGGTTGAAGGGGGGATTGGTGCGCCAGGATGGGGGTCAGTTGAAGGGGTATTCGCATGTTCCTTCGATGACTTTTGGCTGGCACGCGGATTCGACGGATGATGTAGCGGTGTTTGAGTGGGTGGTTAGTCCGGGTCGTTATGAGTTGGAGGCTTGGCATCCTCGGGCGGGTCGGGTTCGGGCGGAGGTGGTGGTTTAGATTGCGAGATCAAATGGAAGATCGGAGATATCTTTCAGTCTTTTACCATTTATCATAATTTCAATGAGTTCAGCGGCGTCGGGGAAATTTTGGCACGCAACCTGAAGCTCTGGTAACGCAAAGTGATAAACCATATCAATTTCTCCGGTCCCCAAAGCTAGTGAAGCAATACGGGCTGGCACTGGCTCACCGGTCACAACAACAATATGTGGAAGTGACCCCTTTCGGTTTTTCACTAAGTTCAACCCTTCTGATCTAGCATTTTGAGCCCGATCAGACCTAAGTGTCCACTTGCAAGAAATTGAGGCGTGCAGAAGTTTTTGAGATGTATTTACAGACCTCAATGGAGTGAGATTTGAGGTGGTGGTATCGACGATTAGTTCGGAACCATTTATGAATTCATCATTTTCTGGACTTCGTGATACGACAATGTCTGGCTTTATAAAGTAGTCATTTCCAAGTGCTGTAGCTAATTCAGCATTTTCTCGCGCGGCACGATCAAGTGCATCAAGATGGACAAACTGCTCAAAATCACTAATTGTCAATCTCTTGCCTGTTACTTGATCGATGTGCCAAACTCCGGGACGCAAGTTGCTAAGTGCAGGGAAGGTAGCTTCCGTGAATTGTTGGACAATTTGCTCAAATTGATTCCCTGAGCTTTGACCAGGTAGTCGATTGGCAATTGAACTCCTTTTAAGTTGTTCAAGAATTGACTTTGCGATATCGATAGAAATGCGACTTGCTTTATCAGCATTCGTTGGTACACCACTTTGATTCGTAAACAGAATTGAGTTGATTAGAGTTGCATGAAACTGTTTACGGGCAGTTGAAATCAAGCTCATACGGATATAACCTTTGGAATGCTTGATTCCATAGCTCGATATATTTGCCGGCCGACAGCTTCGGCTACAGGTGGCGGGAAAGCATTGCCGATCTGTCTATATTGAGCAGTTTTACCGCCAGAGAATTCCCAATCATCGGGGAATCCCTGTAATCGGGCAGTCATCCTCACTGTCAGTTTGGGAAATGGATTACCAGGCTCGGGAGCTGAGTTTGCAATACCGCTTCCGTCAATCCCGAGAATAGCCCAAGCTTTTCGTGCCCGAGTTGGTCCAAGATCAGGACCGCCATGCCTTTTACTTCCGCCGACTAGCGTTGGCGCTATTGTCTTTGCATTTTTGGAATAAGTGCTTGTTGGAGTCCATCCACGTTCCGTAAGTAAATCTACTGTTTCCGAATAAACAGTTTTTGAATTGATTATTGGCATTGGCCAAGCGAAGTTTTCTAGATCCCTTGATCTCAGCCCGAGAATGACCACTCTTGGTCTCAGTTGTGGAACATTGAAGTCAGACGAATGCAGGAGTTTGAATATGGTGAAATATCCTAGCTTTTCAAAGTGAGTGGCGATTTCGTTTCTAAACTCTTCAAACTTAGGATCGAGAAGTCCTCGGACATTCTCAATCATTACGGCTCGAGGCTTTGCATCCGAGATAATCTGATAGGCACATGGGAATAGATTTCGGTCGTCGGCTTTGCCCAATTGTTTGCCAGCGATGCTGAATGGTGGGCAAGGGAGACCACCAGCAAGTAAGTCGATGCCTCGATATGAGTTTGCGGAAAAGCCGTCAATGCTCTGACAGAAAACACTCCAGTTAGGTCGATTCTTGACAAGCGTTGCGGCGGCATGCGGGTCGATTTCCACAACCGCTTCGTGGGAGTAACCCGCTCTTTCCAACCCTAGAGCCTGGCCTCCTCCTCCTGCACATAATTCCACTGACGTCAACACCATTCAAAAGTGTAGACGAACCACGAGTGGTTTTGATGTTTCAAATTCCCCAAATAATCCACATTACCTAGAAATCGTCGGCCCAGCGGTAGGCGTTGAGGAGTTTGATTTCGCCTTCTTTTCCGCCTTGGGATTTTCCGTGTTCCATTCCCATGATCATGTCTTTGGATTTGCGGGAGATGTGTTTGAAGATGTTTTGGTAGTTCATTTCTCCGGTCAGCGGTTCTTGGCGGCCGGGGTTGTCGCCTTGTTGGAAGTAGGCGATTTCTGACCAGGCGGCGTCGATGTTGGGGATGATGTTGCCTTCGGTGATTTGCTGGTGATACATATCGAAGAGGATTTTGCAGGCGGGGGAGTCGACGGCCTTACAGATTTGAAATGCTTGAGGGATTTTGGTGAGGAACATTCCGGCGTGGTCGCGGGGGTTGAGGGGTTCAAGAACCATGACGAGATTTTCTGGCGCGAAGACTTCGGCCATGGTTTTGAGGCAGTCGATGACGTTGGCGGTTTGGTAATCCCAGGCGAGGCCGAGGTGGTAGGGGCCTGGGACGACGGTCATCCAGGTGACGCCGACGCGTTTGGCGACTTGGACGGCGGCTTCGGCTTTTTTGCGGAGGTTGGCGCGGTTTTCATCGCCGCCGAGGGCGTAGACGGGTTTTGACCATTCGGCATCGGCGACGAAGACGCCCATTTGGATGCCGAGGTCGCGCATGGTTTGTCCGAGTTTTTCTTGGGTTTGGGGGTCTCGGCCCATCATGCCGTTATCTTCCCAGGCGGTGAATCCTTGGTCGGCGCAGAACTTGAGTTGGTCGAAGAGGTCTTTTCCTGCGTGGTTTTCGAACATGCCGAAGTGGGGGGCGTACTTGAGTTTGAATTTGGTGGATTGGGGCATGGTCGTGTTGGAGAATCCGATCCCGGTGGCGAGTCCTGTGGCGAGGGTGGCGGAAGCTTTGAGGACGTCACGTCGGGTGGGGTTCATTTGGGTGTGAGTTTAGCGGGGATTGGGGTTGGAGGGCAAGGGGTTGTTTAGGTGTTTTGATTGTTGGAGATGCTGATGATGAGGGAGTTGGTATCTAGGGTGGCGGTGGTGCCGATAGGAATTGTCCATTTGGGGCGGACGTGACCGATGGCGGCTCCGGTCATGACGGGGATTCCGAGGAGGCCGAGTCGCTCGTTGAGAACATCTTTGACAAGCCACTCGTTGGGTTCGGGTTCTTCTGGGTCGCAGTTGGTGAATTGCCCGCAAATGATTCCGGCGGCGTTGCGGAGTGATCCAGAGTTGATGAGTTGGGTGAGCATCCGGTCAATTTTGTAAGGGTCTTCGCGGATATCTTCGATGAAGACGATTTTCCCAGCCCCTTGGAGTTGGTGGGGGGTGCCGCACATTGCGCTGAGGAGGGCGAGGTTTCCACCGGTGAGGGGGCCAGTGGCGATGCCTTTGGTGATGGCTTGGAGGGTGTATTGATCGCCCTCGCCGGTGGGATTTTTGAATTCGTACTGGGTTGGGGTTCCAAAGAGGAAGGCTTTGAGGTTTGCGTCAGAGTATTCGGACGGTGTGCTGGCGACTACGGGGCCGTGGTAGGTGATCAGGTTGGATGCTTGGTTGATGGCGATAAGGAGGGCGGTGATATCGCTGTATCCGCAAAGGATTTTAGGGTTTTGACGGATGAGGTTGTAGTTGATCTGGAGGAGGAGCCGGGTGCACCCGTAGCCGCCACGTACGGGGAACACGGCTTTGATTTCAGGGTTTTTGAACGCCCAGTGGAGATCGTCGAGACGTTCTTGATCGGTGCCGCCGAGGTAAGCCCAGGTGCGCATGAGGTTGGGGGCATCGACAGGGACGAGGCCGAGAGATTCGATGCGGGAACGGAATGCCGTGAGGTCTTCAGCGGCACCGACGGGGGATGCGGGGGCGATGAGGGCGACTTGATCGCCCGGCTTGAGGGATTGGGGTGAGATGTGTTTGTCAGATTGTGGCTGAGGCATGGTTGTGGTTGTGGCCCGGGCCACTTTGGGGAGAACGACGGATGATGCAGTTGCGAGGCCAAGAGCAAGAAGTTGGCGGCGGGTCACTTATCGAATTATGATGCTAATTTTCGGATTGTTTCTCCGAGATAAAGAATACATTTGATTTGCTCGGCGGTGGGTTCTTGGCAGTAGAACGTGACAGTAGATTTGTTGCTGAGGTGGCTGATTCGATTTTCACCGACTTGGGGGGCGTGGGTTTCGAGCGAGAAGAGACTGGATGCGGCCGATGCGAGGTGGGAGTGTGATAAGTTGCCGAGTTTTTGGGCGGAGTAGGTGGCGAGGAGGTACTTGTGATGTTTTGAAGCGGCGATTTGGGTGACGTTGTTTCGGTCAATGATCGTGAGGGTCTCCCTGGCGGTTTGGGCATCAAATTTTTTCGTCATCCGCTGGGCAAAGGACTCGAGTTTATTGAGGATTTTTCGGGCAAATTTATCGGTGAAAACTTTGTGAGCGGAGTCGGAAATGAGGATGAATTGCTGGTCATTGGAGGTTTTGATGGGCGATTCCCAGACGAGGGTCGGGGTGCTTGACTCGGAGCTGTGGTCGCTGTTATAGGCAAGGGTGAAATCGGGGCCGTGGGCGATCCATTTGATGTCGCCTTTTTCTGGCGTTTCTATTCTGAGGCCCCGAGATTTGAGGGCAGACTCTACGGCGGCGCGCTCTTTCTCGAGTTTGGCATGATACTCTTGGGCTTTAGGGATGAGGAGGAGAATGCTGAATAGAATGATGCCCGCGATGATTCCGAGGATGATGATCGTGGTTGGTTCCACATTCTAATTATTGGTGCATTGGGTCAGCAATTTAGCTGTTGGAAATTCGGGGAGGTTTTTGGAAGTTGGTATTGTGTAGTTGATGAATCGGGTTTTGGTGACGGGGTTTGGAGCATTCCGGGATATTGAAGCGAATCCAAGTCAGTGGTTGGCGGAGCGCGTCCTTAACTATGATCCTGTGCTTGATTTGCCGCTGAATGAGGACAGGTTGACCCCTCCCATTTTCAATGGGGAGGGAAAGAACGAACCGAACTCCATTCGAGTTCGGGTTCTCGAGGTGAGTTATGCAGCGGTAGATGAGTTTGTTGCAGAGTTGGATAGGGAGAGTTTTGATGCTTGGCTAATGATGGGAGTGCATGGATCGGCAGAGCGAATGCATTTGGAATGCGTGGCGCGGAATTGGTGCCGTGTTGGCGCGGATGTCCGAGGGGAGGTGCGTGGTCCGGGGATGATTGATCCTTCGTTGCCGGGCCAATTGCATGGGAATTTATTTGCCGGACGGTGGGAGGGGGTGACGATTGATGCGGGCGGTTACTTGTGTAATTATTTGTTTTTTCGTGGGGTGTCGCGGTTTCCGGCGAAGCGGATCGGGTTTTTACATGTGCCTCGGGCGGAGGTGATGGGATTGGAGGATCAGTGGGTGATTGTTCGAGGGATGATAGATGAGCTGACAACGAACATAGATTCCGGGTCAAGCCCTGAATGACAATTGGCCGCTAGGCATTTACTGCGTCAAGGAATTTTTTGGCGTTGGCGTAGGATGTTGGAACGCCGACGAGGGGATCGAGTTCGGCTTCGTATTCGAGGTTGACCCAGCCTGAGAAATTGGCAGACTTGAGGGCTTGGAGGGATGCTTCTAGGTTGACGGTGCCTTCGCCAATGATGGTTCCGGCGAATTCTGTGCCGTCAATGCCTTTGTAATGTCCACCGGGTTCCTTGATGAAATCTTTGAAATGGCACATATAGGCGTTGGGAGCGACTTCGGCGACGCCTTCGTGTCCTGGTTGGTTCACGAGGAGGAAGTTCCCGGTGTCTGGGTTAGCGCCAAGGGCAGAGTGTCCGGTTTTGGCGCGGACTTGGGCGATGATGTCATTGATTTGATCACCCCGGCCAGCGAGTTTGCCGTGGTTTTCGAGGGCAAGGCGAACGCGTTGGGAGTGAGCGTAATCGGCAGCTTCGGCGAGGCCGTCGACAATCCAGGCGAAGGCTTGTTCTTGGGTGAACGTGGAATCGGAGTAGACATCTCCGGCGAAGACTCGGACGGTGTTGGTTTGGAAGTGGAGGGCTTCGTCCACGCCCCGTTTGATGATGGCAACGCCTTCCGCGCGTTCTTCGGGGGTGGCTTTAGCGAAGTTGTTGGCGACGCTAAAGACACCGCACGTGAGTCCAGTAGCTTTGAGGGCAGCGAGGGCGATTTTGCGTTCGGCTTCCCAATCGGTGTAGAAGAAGTCGAGGAGTTCAACCCCGGGGGCACCGAGATTTGCGGCTTCATGAATGAACGATTCGAGATTGAGTTTGCCGGCTTTGACAGCGGCGACGTAACTGTACATCGAGATACCGAGATGCATCATGGTTAGCGGACTTCCTGGTTGACTTCGGTGGGGATAGGAACGGCGATTGCGGGAGTGTCTTGAACGTCGGGTTCGAGTTGAATGACGGACATGGTGTCTCGACCGGCGGTTGACCCGGAGTTGATGAGCGGTGATGCCATGAATGCGATGCCAAGAACTCCGATTACACAAATTGCTCCGGTGAGTTTAAGCCCAGGATTGAGGTGGGCGAAATCGGTTTGCAGGGCGGGTTCATCATCCACGAACGCGGCTTTGGCGATTTGCCAATAGTAGAAGGTGGAGATGACGCTGTTGATAGCGAGGGTGATGGCGAGGACGGGGAGTCCGGCGGCGAGGGCATCATTGAAGATAGCGAGCTTCCCAAAGAAGCCTCCGGTGGGAGGGACACCAATGAGTGAAACGAGACAGATGAACAGGACGCCAGCGGCGTACGGGGCTTTTCGCCACATGCCGTTGAGGTCTTGGGTTCGGGTTCCTTCTTTGCCATCTTTGGCGGTGATGCTGATCATCGCGAAGGCTCCAATTGTCATCGCGGTGTAGGTAACGAAGTAGAAAATGACACTTGCGAGAGGAATCTCTACGGGCATTTTGAGGTGGGCGAGGATTCCCACGAGGAGGTATCCGGCGTGGGCGACGCTGGAGTAGCCGAGGGCTCGCTTGACGTCCTTTTGGACGAGAGCTACGAGGTTACCGACCGTCATCGTTGCAATAGCGATTCCGGTGAGAGCGGGGAACCAGAAATTTTGAAGGGCATCAGCAGCGGTGAGTACTCGGATGAGTGCACCCATTGCGGCGACCTTACTGATAATGCTCATGAAGGCGGTGACGTTGGTGGGGGCACCTTGATAGACATCGGGAGTCCATTGGTGGAAAGGAACGAGGGCGGCTTTGAATCCGAGACCAACGAGCATAAGGGCGATGGCGAACACGGCCATGACGAATGTGCTGTCGGTGGCATAGAGGGCAATTTTGAATCCTTCGAGGTCGAGGGTTCCCGAGGCACCGTAGATGAATGCGATTCCGTAAAGCAGGAATGCCGAAGCGAATGCGCCGAGGAGGAAGTATTTGAGGGCAGATTCTTCGGATCGTTGGTCACCACGGGCCATTCCCGAGAGGCAGTAGAGGGCGATGGAGAGGACTTCCAGGCCGACGAAAAGCATGAGAAGGTTTTGGGTGCCAACCATGATCATGGCTCCGCCGAGAGACCAGAGAGCGAGGGGATAGAATTCGCCGAAGGCGATGCGGCGTTGCCGGAGATAGCCTTCGCTGAACAGGAAGCAAAGGGCAGTTGCGCCGAGCATAACCAGTTGGAGGAGTACGGCGAGTTGATCTCGGAAGACCATGTTAGCGATGGTTGTGGTTGGTTCGGCACCGAGTTGTCCCAGGAGGAGGACAAATGCGGCGGTGAGACCAGCAAGGGAGAGGCCAACGATCAGGTTGTTGTTTTGTTTGGGGCGGAACATCTCGACCAGGAGTCCAATGATCCCGGTGACGAAGACGATGATGGTGGGCATAAGGACGCCCCAATCGATGGTCGGTATTTGAATCATGATTTGGCGTTTGCCTCCTGTGTGTGCCGCATCTGTTCAAATGCGGAGTTTGAAAATTGGATATGGGCTTCGGAGTGGTTTGCGGCGAGGGCACCGGTGCGGAGTTCGGCGACTCGGGCGGGTGTCCAGCCGGATTCGGTTTGCCAGGCGAATGCGTGGGCGGGAAGGTCACTGACGAAGTCGATGTAGGGTTCGGACGTTCCGGCGATAGCTATGAGATTGAACCGAGCGTCGGTGATTGCAGCGAGGATTTCTCGGTCCCGTTCGAGGAAAAACCCTCCGTACTGCATGGGGGTTGAGACGTCGGGCGAGGCTCCTTCGATGAGATAGCAGATGCCATCGGCTCCGGCGTGGAGGGCATCATTGATGGCGACTTGAGTTGTGGCGACGAGGCGATCGAGGGTTTGATTACCGGCCTCGGGGTCTGATTCAAGTTCGTTGAAGATGTCGAGATCTTGCTTGAGAGCAACGGTGAGGGGAGAGGGAATGACCGCAAGGACGGCTTGGTCGGGATTGGATGCGAGGGTTGCGACGATTCGGTCAAGGGGAACGAGGAGAGCATCCTGACCAATTGTGGGGGATTGATCAGGTGTTCCGCCTCGGGCGACGGTGACAAGTCGTTCACGTGAGGTCATCGTTTAGGTTGAATTGAGGTAGCAGAGTCGCCTTGGGCATAGTAGTCAGCGGCGGCAACGACTTCGAATCCGGCAGAGGTGTCAATGTCTCCGGTTGTGGTTCGGGCGTTGATGTTGACAAGGTTGCCCTGGGCGTCAATTTCGTGATTTGGGTTGTTCCAAGCGGGTCGTTGACCAGCAGGATTAATTGCCATCATACGGGTGGCATTGATGGATTTCTCCATGGGCTTGAGGAAGGTGTTGGGGTAGATACCGCCCCAGAAGATGAAGACGATGAAGACGCCAACGAGTCCGATTTCCCACGGCTTGAGATCTTTGAGGCGGGCGAGCTTGGGGTTGAGTGGGCCATAGAACACCTGTCGGAACATGTGGAGCAGGTATGCGGCAGCCAGGATGACACCAATTCCGGCGATCACGGGGTAGGCAAGGGTGAGCCCATATTGTCCGTTCGCGGCGGTCATGAATCCTCCGTAAAGGGCGAGGAATTCACCGATGAAGCCGTTCATCCCTGGAAGGCCAACGCTGGAAAGCATGACGATCAGGAACAGCGCGCTAAAGATGGGCATTTGAGCTTTGAGTCCACCGTAATCTTTGAATGCGCGGGTGTGAGTGCGCTCGTAAATAAGACCGATGAGGAGGAAGAGGGCTCCGGTGCTGATTCCGTGGTTGAGTTGTTGGTAGGCACCGCCCATCATTCCGGCTTGGTTGAGGGAGAAGACGCCGAAGACAACGAATCCCATGTGCGCGACGGAGGAATAGGCGACGAGTTTTTTGACGTCGGGCTGGACAGCGGCGACGACGGCACCGTAGATGATTCCGATTACGGCGAGGGTCATGATGGGGAGAACTGCGGCTTGGGTTGCCTCGGGGAAGAGCGGGAGTGAGAACCGGAGGAGGCCGTAGGTTCCCATTTTCAGGAGGACGCCGGCAAGGATTACGGAGCCAGCGGTGGGGGCTTCGGTGTGGGCGTCGGGAAGCCAAGTGTGGAAGGGGAACATCGGACACTTGACGAGCAGAGCTACGGTAAACGCCCAGAAGATTAGGGTTTGGAGGTTGCCGGTGTTCTGCCAGAATTCGCCGGAAGCGACGAGCGCCTGGATTGCCGTGATGTCGAAGGTCATGACCCCGGTGAGAGCTTCGTGTTGCTTGGCGAGGGTGATCATGCCGAGGAGCATGAAGATGGAAGCGGCGAAGGTGTAGATGAAGAATTTGATCGCCGCGTAGTTGCGGTTGGAGCCGCCCCAGACGTAGATCATGATCGCCATTGGGATGAGGGTTGCTTCAAAGAATGTATAGAAAAGGATGAGGTCGAGGCTAACGAAGACGCCGAGCATTGCGGCTTCGAGGAGAAGCATCATGGCGAAGTAGATGCGTGGGCGTTTATCGATATAGAAGCTGAAGATTGCCGCGAGCAGGGTCAGCAGGGTGGTCATGAGGAAAAGCCAGATGCTGATTCCATCAATACCGACTTTGTACTTGATGCCCCAGGCGGGGATCCAAGGTGCGGCTTCGACCATTTGGAAATTGAACTGATTTGAGCTGAAAAGCGCAAGAACGCCGAGAGAAGCGAGGAATGCCGAGCTGGTGAAGACGATGGTGAGCCATTTAATGGCTTTGGGGTAGCGCTCGGGGACGAGGAAGAGTAGGATCATCCCGACGATGGGGATGAGGATGGTGGTGGTGATGGTGCCCATTAGTTGCCTCCTCCGGTTGTGGTGATGGCGTAAACGAAGTAGACGATGAGGGCGGCGATTCCGACCTGCATTATGGTGGCGTAGCCGCGAACAAACCCGGTTTGGAATATTCGGAGGAGGTTGCCAAATCCGGCGGTAATGGTTCCGAGTCCGTTTACGATGCCATCCACGAGGGATTTATCGACTTTCCAGGAGAGGATTCCGATGGCGTTTCCACCTTTGATGGAGCCCTGGGTGAAGAGTTTGTCGATGCCGAAATGGTTGGCGGCAGCTTTTCGCCAGGCTTTCCATTTGGATGTGTCCATCCCGTCGTCTTCGGGAAGTTTCTTACCGTAGATGCGCCAGCCCCCGAACACACCGATGGCGAATGCGGCGGTTGCGCCCCAGAAGATGGGTTTGGCCAGGGTTTTTTGGACGAAGTACATGATGGACTTCGGCGCTTCGTGATGGTGAACGACGACGCCGGCGGAGTGGAGCCAATCGGCGAGGTTGACACCGAAGAAGAGCCAGCCGCCACCGATGATACTGAGGGCAGCGAGAACCACGAGAGGGATAAACATTGTTGGGGGAACTTCGTGGGGTTCGTGGGTTTCGTCGAGGTCGTGGTGATGCTCGTGGGGGGTGAGGGCGGCTCGGTCGGCCATTTCGGCATCGGTGTAGAAGAAACCGTGGACGTCGGGGCCGTGGTGATCATCGTGGGCATGATCATCGTGATGGTGGTCATCATGGTGATGATCATGTCCGTGGTCGCCATCGGCATGGGCGGGGATGAGTCGCCATCGTTCGTCGCCGCTAAAGAAGGTCATGTAAGTCATGCGGGACATGTAGAGGGCGGTGAGGACGGCTACGAGGAGGGCGACACCGAAAACGATTTGTCCGATGGGGAGTCCGTACCAGGTCAGGGTTGAAGCAAAGGATTCGATGAGAATTTCTTCTTTTGAGAAGGCACCGCTCATGAAAGGAAGTCCGGCGATGGCCATCCATCCAACGAGCATGGTTGCTCCGGTGATGGGGAGGTACTTGAGGAGTTTTCCGTAGTTCCTCATGTCTTGGTTATGGGCCATGGCGTGGATGACGGCTCCGGAACCAAGGAAGAGGAGTGCTTTGAAGAATGCGTGGGTGGCGACATGGAAAAGCCCAACCCAATAGGCACCGACTCCGCAAGCGATGAACATGTAGCCGAGTTGGGAGACGGTGGAATAAGCGAGGACTTTTTTGATATCGGTTTGTCCGAAGGCGATAAGAGCCCCGAGGAGGGCAGTGATGGCTCCGAAGATTGCGACAACGGCTCCTGCGGTGGGGGAAAGTGCGAAGAATTCGCTCATCCGGTTGAGGAGGAAAACCCCGGAGGTGACCATTGTGGCAGCGTGGATCAGAGCCGAGACGGGGGTTGGGCCAGCCATCGCATCGGGGAGCCAGATATAGAGGGGGAACTGGGCGGATTTGCCCATAGCTCCGATGAAGAGGAGGATACAGGCGGTGGTCAGTACCCACGGATTGAATTCGCTGGCGATTCGAGCGGCGTTGGGAAGCAGGACATCGTAGCTGAGCCAGCGGGGTTCGGTGCCATCTTTGCCGAGCACAACTGCGGCCATGAAGGCGAGGGTGAACATCCCGAGAGTGAGTCCCCAGTCACCGACGCGGTTGACGATGAAGGCTTTGTTGGAAGCGAAGCTGTTGGCTTTATCTTTGTACCAAAAGCCGATGAGAAGGTAGGAGCAGACACCGACGCCTTCCCAGCCGAGAAAGAGAAGGGCGAGGTTATTGCCGAGCACTAAGATGAGCATGGCGGCGACAAAGAGATTGAGATAGGTGAAGAACCGAGGGAAGTCGGGTTCTTCTGCCATGTATCCAGTGGCATAGAGATGGATCAAAGAGCCGATTCCGGTAATGATCAGCACCATGGTCATGCTGAGGGCATCGACGCGGACTTCAAATGGAATGGAGAGATTACCGACGGTGATCCATTCAAAGAGGGTGAGGATGATTGACCGTTCGCCGGACGGGATTTTGGCGAGCGCGATCGTCATTTGTGCGGCGAGGGCGAAAGCGGCTGCGATGGGGAGGACGGCGATTCCGCCCATAACTTGGCGACCGAGTTTTGGCCCAAGGTTATCAATGACGATTTTTCCCGCGAATGCTTGGATGAGGAAGCCGAAGACGGGCAGGGCGAGTACCCACCAGATATTCTTGAAAAGTTCTTGTTCCATGGTCTGTTCTGGTTAGCCTCGCATTGTGTTCATGTCGTCGACATCGACGTTGTTTCGATATCTAAAGATGGCCATGATGATGCCGAGTCCGACAGCAACTTCGGCGGCGGCGATTGCCATGACGACGATGACCATGGCTTGTCCGGCCATGGCGGATTCAAAAGCGTTGTTGGCTTGAACGTGAGAGTTGGGGTAAGCGGCGAAGGCCAGGAAGGAAAGGTTGACGGCATTGAGCATCAATTCGATGCACATGAAGACGATGACGGGGTTTTTTCGGATGAGTACTCCGATACTGCCGAGGGCAAACATGGCAAGGCTGAGGGTGAGGAAGTGTCCGAGCGGGATGTCTTCGTAGACGGCACCAGCGAGGGGGAGATTGAGGAATGTGTTCATGGCTTAGAATTTCCTCTTGGCGAGCATGATCGAGCCGACGATTCCGACGAGGAGGAGAATGGAGATGATTTCGAATGGCCAGACGTAGGTGGTGAAGAACGAACGACCGATGGCTTGGGGTGAGCCATAGGAACGATCCATTTCACCGCCAAAGCTTTGCATAGTGGGATTGATGACAAGAGCCCAGATGAGTCCGCAGATGACGATGGCACTGAGAAGTCCAAAGATGAACCGTCGGTCTTGGAACAGGGATTTATCTTCCTCGGGGGTTTGATCTTTGAGGATCATGATGACGAAGAGGAACAGAACCATGATGGCTCCGGCGTAGACCATGATTTGGCTGATGCCGATCATCTGGTTGCCGAGCATGAAGTAGATGAGACCGAGGGTGAAGAAGTTGGCGACAAGGGCGAGGGCAGCGCGGACAGGGGACTTGAGAAATACGACGCCAAGAGCACCGAGAATGGCGATGGCGGACAGGAGGTAGAACGCGACCTGGTTGAGCAGGGTCGAGCTCATTGTTTTCGCGTGCCTCCTCGGGCGTTCAGTTGTTTCGTTCTCATTTTGTTATTCCGCGACCATCCCAGTTTGGTCGTGGGTTTTTGAAATCGGTTAGGGGGATTTGGGGGTTGATGGGTCAACCATGGCAACGGATCGCCTTCCGGCTTCGGGATTGACCATTGTGACGGTGCGTTTGGTGGTGGCAGGGGCTCCTTTCTTGCTAACGGTGAGGATGTTCAGGTAGATGATGTAGCCGATGACCATGGCTCCGATTGCGGCGGCCCATCCGCCAGCGACTCCGTAGAGTTCTGTACCGATGACCCAGAGTCCGACGACAATGAAGTTAGCGACACTGAGGGGGAGGAGTGATTTCCAGCCCAGGTTCATCAATTGGTCGTAGCGGAGTCTTGGAAGGGTTGCCCGGAGCCAAATGAAGAATGTGATTCCACCGAAACACTTGCCAAGGAAAACCAGGGGAGCGAGCCAGTAGTTTGCGTTGCTGAGGAACTTAAAGATTCCGGCTCCAGTGGCGTCGTGCAAGGCCATCCAGTTGACGGGGAGGATGTTGTATCCGCCCAGGAAGAGAGTGGCGAAAACACCGGAGAAAACGAACATTGCGGCGTATTCACCCATAAAGAAGACCGCGAACTTCATTGAGCTGTACTCTGTGTGATAGCCAGCAATGAGTTCATTTTCTGCTTCGGGAAGGTCGAATGGTGCGCGGTTGGTTTCGGCGACGAGGGCGATTAGGAAGATGACTGCGCTAATGAAGCCGAATGGGGTGAGGATGAACCAGTTTTGTGCCCAGGGCACAGCGCCCCAGAGAGGGCCTTCTTGGATGGCGACGACGTTGGTGAGCTTCATGCTTCCGACGGCCATTACGATTGCCGCGACGGACATGGCCATGGCAAGTTCGTAGCTGATCAATTGTGCGGAGGCACGGAGGCCGCCCATGAGTGAATACTTGTTGTTGGATGCATAGCCGGCAAGGACAAGTCCATAGGCACCGAGGGAGGAAATTGCAAGAACGTAGAGAACGCCGATTTCGACATCGGCAATGGGAGTCAGGATCCCGTAGAGACCGGTGCTTGGCCCCCAGGGGAGGGTGGCTCCGAGGGCGAATGCGGGGAAGAGGGCAATGGCGGGAGCGATGAAGTAGAGTTTGCGGTCTACGTCGGAGGGGGTGATGTCCTCTTTGAAAAAGAGCTTGACTCCGTCGAGGAGGGGTTGGATTAACCCGAATGTCCGGACTTTTTTTCCGGCGAGTCCTTTGAGGGGGAAATTGTCGGGGAATGTGATGGTTCCGGATCGGTTTGGCCCGATTCGGTCTTGCATCCAGGAGAGAAGACGGCGTTCCCACCAGATGAGAGGCGGGACGAGGGCGAGGACGGCACCGACGACGAAAATGACTCGGATGAGCCCCAACAGGAGGGGGTTATTTTCGTTTAGTTGGAAGAACCACTCTGCTACCACGTTGACCTCACTTTACCCGCCGAGTTTCGCCTGACTAGGCGAGTTTCGGGAAGCTCCCGGCGAAAGCCTGTTGGTCGAAGGGTTTGTTGCTTTGGGGTAGGAGGAAACCAGCTTTAGGGAGTTGGCTGTAAGTTGCCCCTTGGAAATCAGGATTTTGCTTGGCGATTTCATCCATGATCTCGGATGGATTGAAAGCTGGGGTTCCAGGTTTGATGCGAAGTTGGAGCTCGGTAAAGATCCGCCAAGGGGCTTTGGATTCCCCGGGAGTTGGGAGGATTTGAGCCATACGTTGAACTCGGAATTCAGAGCTGGTGTATGTGCCGTCTTGTTCGGCGGGGAGGGCCATCGGAAGGATGTGGGTTGCATAGGATGCGGCAGTTCCTGGTATGGCGGTGATGAGGATCAGATTTTCAACGGATTCAAGTGCGGATTCAGCGAGTTCTCGGAATGGCGTTTGATCGATGGGATCGAAATCGACGAGGATCAGGGTTTTGACTTTGCCCGTGGCGCAATTTTCGAGGATCGACTTTGTATTGTTTTGGTCGGAAACCGGAACGGCTCCGAGGAGGTGGGCTCCGGCGGAGTTGCAATGGAGGCCCATGTAGTTAAAGGCTTGGTTGTGCGAGGCTGCTGATCCGGCGAGGATGTGGTAGGCGGCAACTCCGTTTTCGGAAGAAGTCAGGGAATGAGTTGTGATTGTTGTTACGCTGTCGCCTTTTAGGACTTCGGCGGCGGCGTGGACGTGATCCTCGTTAAGTCCTGATTTGGTGCAGGCATCGGCAAAGTTCACGCCGGATGCGGCAGGGGTGCCGAGGGCGGATGCAATGGCGGCTGCGGCGAAATTTTCTGTGCCGGGGAGGTATCGCAGAATTGTGTGGGCGAAGGAGTCCGCTTCTGTTGGTTCGGAGGTTGCGACGACGACCTTCATTCCCCGTTGGAACCAGCCCTTGCGGACGCGCAGGAAGGACATGGGTTGCTCTTCGGCGAGGGAAGTACCGAATACGAGGACTCCGCTTTGGTGTTCCAGTTCGGCGATAGGGGTGCGGCGGATGCCGCCGAAGAGGTTTTCGGCTCGTGATTTCGAGTCAAGAAAATCTCCAGTTGATCGGGAATCGACATGTGGCGAACCGACTTGGTTGAAAAGTGATTGCGCGGTAAACAGGCTTTCGTTGCTGAGAGACTGGCTCAAGAGGAGGGCAGCAGAATCTCCAGCATTTTCGAGAAGGGCAGCGACTTCTTTGTTGATGTCGCTCCAGGAAGTGCGAACGAATTCATCGCCCACCCGCTTGTTCGGAGCGGTAAGTCTGGCAGGGTCGTTGTAAAAGTCGTGTCCGAATTTGCACCGGTCGGCGGTCCACTCTTCATTGACCGCTTCATTGGTGCGTCCGTTGATGCGAATGAATTTTGAGCCGCGGTAGTCGAACCAGATATTGGTTCCGCAGGGGGTGACGGTGCATATCCCGGGTTTGGTTTCGAGATCCCACGGTCGGGCGCGGAATCGGTAGCGGGCGGAGGTGAGGGCTCCTACGGGGCAAATTTCGATGACATTTCCGCTAAATTTGGATTCAAAGTCAGTGAGTTGAAACGTTGAGGGTTGCATTTCGGCCCCTCGGAAACGGAAGGCGAGTTGAGCATCGCCGCTAATTTCTTCGGTAAAGCGAACGCAGCGACCGCATTGGATACAGCGTTCGAGGTCGAGGGTGACGTATTGGCTGAGAGGATAGGCTTTCGGAAGGTGCCGTTTGACTTCAATGAATCGGCTGGTTGAAGGGCCATAGGCAAGAGTGTTGTTTTGGAGAGGGCATTCTCCGCCTCGGTCGCATATTGGGCAATCGAGGGGGTGGTTGATCAAGAGGAATTCGAGGACGCCTTTACGATCTTTGTGGATTTGTTCGGTGTCGGTATAGATGACCATGTTGTCGCCGGCGGGGAGAGTGCAGGCGGCTTGGGGTTTTGGCATTTTGCGGACGGAGCCGTCTGGTTGTTTGAATCCGACTTCGACGAGGCACATCCGGCACATGCCGACCGGTTTCATGCGAGGGTGGTAGCAGAAAATAGGAACTTCAAGGCCGAGTCGTTTCACGGATTCGACGATGAGTTCGTCTTTTGGAACCTGAAGTTCAATATCGTTGATCGTGATGGTGACCAGTTGTTCTTGTGCTACAGATGCCATGGTGTTACGCCTGGGTTGGCAGAGGTGTTCCCCTCGGTGTGAGGGTGTACCCTAAACTACGGGGCGAGTGCACCGAACTTCCCAGGGAATTGCAGACGTCGGGGAGTTTGATGGAATTACCGGGTTTCTTTGACTGTGGATTAATTGCTACAGTTTTTTGCCAGAAATCAGGATATATTTCATTTGTGTGAATATTGATTCACAGGTGAGATTGAACATGCGTGCGAGAAGAATGCGATTGAATGTGGCAGTTGCGGCAGCCATAGCGTTGGCAAGTTTTGGAGTGGCGGATAGTCGAAGGTTTGTTTCGATTGACGTTGACATCGAATTGACCCGAGTTGACCAAGGGACGCTGGAAAGCTTGGTGATGGGGTGGGGGCGAGTTGTTTCGCGAGACGACAAGACTGTTCGAGTCCGTTTGGATGATCCGTTGGAGGTTGCGGATCGGTTGAAGAGTTTGCGCGGCCGCAAGACGGTTAAAAGTGTTACAGCGATTGCACCTTTGATGCCGGGTGAGAATTTGTTGGCTCGTCCACGTACAGAGTTGAATCAGGTTTATCGGGAGTACCGGGAAAGCTACATTGCTTGGGCAAAGGCAACGGGAACCGCTCTCAAGGTTGGGGAAGCGGGCGAAACAAAGGTTCCGGGCACCGGGTTTTTGCAATCGTATCTCCAATATCGCCACGACAGATCGTATCCGAATGAGTTCATTGATATGTCGGGTTATGAGGATGTTGCGAACAGGAGGACATTTGAATTTGATTTACAGAATCGAGCGCAGGCGAGTCGCGAGTCGAAATCGCTTGACTTAGGTTTTTTTGGCGGACGAGTTGAACCCAAATCGGGGTCAGCCGGGGGCCCAGAGGACATTACAGGTCAATGGGAGTTCACGGGACCACGCGATTTGCGAGCACCATATCGAATCTATTTTGGATTGAGTCCGGTGAATGGTCGGGCGAACGCGGTGGCATTTGACCCGATTGATTCAAACACATACTATGCCGGAGGCGCACAGGGTGGTGTTTGGAAGACCACAGATGGTGGGGTGAACTGGTCGAGTACGACGGATGGTTGGCCCTTGTTGGGTGTGAGCTCGTTGGCAGTCCATCCAACGAATCGAGACATTGTTTTGGCTGGTACAGGCGACTTTTTTGGCAACGACGTTGCGGGAATTGGTGTGATGCGCAGTACGGACGGTGGTGCGACTTGGACTCGAACGGGACTGAATATGGGTTCAGCAAGAATTTCGATGATCAAGTTCTATCCGGAGAACCCGAGCGTTGTAATTGCTACGGCGGGTAAAGGTGGGGAGCGAGGGATATACCGATCGACTGATGCGGGGGCAACTTGGACGGAGCAGGTCACGACCGATTCAGATTGGGCGGATTTAGAGATTGGAGCTTTACGCGGAGATGGGAGCCGAACGATTTGGGCTTGTTCTGGTGGGAATCCAGGGATTATTCGGTATTCCGATAACCAAGGCGTGAACTGGACGACGGTAACTTCGCCGGTTTCAGGAAGCCAGAATCCGTTGCAAATTGCGACGAGTAAGACGAATCCGGATCGGGTTTATTTGATGTCGACGACGGCGCGACGGCTCTATCGTTCCGATGATAAAGGAGCGAGTTGGACGGATATTTCAGCTGGGTTCCAGAATGGTTCGAACAACTATAACTGGAGTCAGGGTTGGTATGACTATTATCTGGATGCAACGACTCGAAACACCGCGAACGGTCCGGTGGATGTTCTTTTTGCGGGATTGATAGACATCGTGATGTCGATTGATGGGGGAACGACTTGGCGGAATATTGGCGGAAGCAATTACACGGCTGCTTACTCTGGAACTGCGATTGTTCACCAAGATAACCACAACATTGCGATTGACCCGAACAATCCTTTGCGAGCCTTGGTGGCGACGGATGGTGGTGTGTTCCGGATGCTTTACAACAACACGAACGACACTGTGAGTTGGACGAATTTGAACAAGAACTTGGGGATTACCCAGTTTTATACGTTGGCGGTGCACCCGACAAACAAGGATTACATCAAGGGTGGAACTCAGGATAACTCGACGCCACACTCGTTTGGGAATTTGATCCAGTGGGGTAACCCCGGAGCGGGAGATGGGGCTGGATGCGCGATCAACCCGAACAATCCCAACATTCAATATAACTCAAGTCAATTTCATGGGTTGGATCGAACAACAAATAGTTATAGTTCTTCAAGCGGGTTTGCACCGAGTTTCGGGAGTGATTCAGTTCCGTTCATTGGGGATTTGTGGCTTGATCCGAATGATCCGACGAACGTTTATGTGAACACGAACTATTTGTGGCGGTACAAGGAAGGGACGGGGACTTGGACTCCTCGATTGGGTGGTCAGTTGCTTTCGGCGGGCGGCCAAGTTCGGTCGATGGGCTTTAGTTCGAGCAGCAACATCTTCTACACGGGCGCGAGTGACGGCGACGTTTACATGACCCGTAACTTTGGATCGACTTGGACGAGATTGGATGAGCTTGTTGGCTTCACTAACCGGTCTGTTCTTGACATCAGTGTTAGCCCTAGGAATACCGATGACATTTTGTTGGCGGTAGGTGGTTCGGGGGCGCATTTGTACCGGATTACGGGGACAAATACGGCAAGCCCGGTTTTGACGAACGTTAGCGGCAGCGGCTCTACGGGTCTGCCCAACGTTGCGGCAAGTTCGATCGCACGTGATCCTTGGCAGCCGGAGACCAAATGGTATGTTGCAACTGACGTCGGCGTATTCATGACGTCAAACGCAGGGGCAACATGGACGGACATTACTCAAAGTCGCGGACTTCCGAATGTTGAAGTGCGTCGCTTGGTTGCGAACAAGACGACAGGCTATTTGACGGCCGCAACTTATGGTCGAGGAATGTGGCGGATTAAGATTATTCCGGCCCAAATTCAGAGCGTCGTTGCGAATCCGACTTCGGTTATGAGCGGGGATGGAGGGACGGTTGTTGTTTCGATTGACCGACCAGCTCCGGAAGCGATCACTATTCCTCTGCTCGACAATTCTGCAAATCTGAATTTGCCGAGTTCGGTGACTTTTGCAGTTGGCCAAAGCTCGGTGACTGTTCCCTACACGACGAACGAGGTCACGACTTCAGAAACAGTGACGATTTCGGCGGAGTTGGGTGGAACGGCAACGGCGACGGTACAGGTCCGGGCAACGGCGAACTTTGCGTTGACTCGGTTTAATTTGAGCAACTCTTCGAATGCGGCGGGAACGCTGGGCAGCATGGCCAACTCGGACAATACGCGGTTGAGTTGGGTGATGCGACGGCCGAGTAGTGGTTCGACGACGTTGTTTGGTCGCACCCGAGTAGCGACTCCCAATGCCAGTCGGCTCCGGATCGAAGTCGAAGGGTTCACGACCGTGGCGGGCTTGACTTATCAAATCTTGGCGTTTGATAACTCGGCTGGATTTTTCCGAGTGATCGGTTCAGGTGTGACAGGTACGAGCGATGGCTTCTATTCGGCGGACATCTTGAATCCGGCGGCCTATTACTCGCCGACGACTGAATTGCAGATTGCCTTTGAAGTCTTGCCTAGTAGCAGCTCGGGGAACTTCACGACGGCGGTTGACAGAGTCCGAGTTCGAGCTTTGCCGTAAGGTTTAGGTGAGTGGACTGGGGATTCCATGGTGGAGTCCCCAGTCTTTTTTTTCGGTTGGTGGGTCAAAGTGGACTAAAGAGTAAACTTTGATACAGGCGCTTCGTAGTAGGCGTTGTCCCGATTGGGTTGATTCCGAAGGAATTTGAGAAATGTTGGATTCGATGAGTGAAACAGTGAAGGATCAGGTGGCGGTTGATGCGCCGGAATTTGAAAACGATGATGCTCTGTTGGAGCATTATGCGGAGCGGGAATATCAATGGGGATTTGTGAGTGATGTTGAAAGTGACACGTTGCCGCCAGGTTTGAATGAGGATGTGATTCGGTTTATCAGCGCGAAGAAAGGTGAGCCGGAATGGATGTTGGAGTTTCGGTTAAAGGCGTTCGAGCATTTGAAAACGATGGATTATCCGAAATGGCCGAATGTGGGTTATGAACAGCCAGATTTGCAGTCAATCTCTTATTTTTCGGCCCCGAAGAAGATGCCGAAGTTGAATTCGCTGGACGAGGCTGATCCGGAATTGATTGCGACGTTCAACAAATTGGGGATTCCGCTGGAAGAGCAAAAGATTTTTGCGAACGTTGCGGTGGATGCAGTTTTTGACAGTGTGAGCGTGGCGACGACGTTCAAAGAAACGTTGAAGGCGGCGGGTGTGATCTTTATGCCGATCAGTGAGGCGTTGCGGGAGCACCCGGAATTGGTGAAGAAGTACATCGGCTCGGTGGTGCCTTATACGGACAACTTTTATGCGACTTTGAACTCAGCAGTATTTACGGATGGTTCGTTTGTGTTTGTTCCGAAGGGGGTTTCTTGCCCGATGGAGCTGAGCACATACTTCCGGATCAACGAGCAGAACACTGGTCAGTTTGAGCGAACGTTGATTGTGTGTGAGGAAGGGGCGAAGGTTTCTTACCTCGAGGGATGCACGGCGCCGAAGCGCGACGAAAACCAGCTTCATGCGGCGGTGGTTGAACTCTGGGCGGATGCCGATGCGGAAATCAAGTATTCGACGGTTCAGAACTGGTACCCGGGGGACAAAGATGGCAAGGGTGGGATTTTCAACTTTGTGACCAAGCGCGCCCGGTGCGAGGGTGACCGCAGCAAGGTGACTTGGACTCAGGTGGAGACCGGTTCGAGCATTACGTGGAAGTATCCGAGCGTGATTTTGAAGGGTGATTCGAGTGTGGGTGAGTTTTATTCGGTGGCCCTGACGGCGGGCAAACAGCAAGCCGACACGGGCACAAAGATGATCCACATTGGGAAGAACACTCGGTCGACGATTGTGAGCAAGGGGATTTCGGCGGGCAATGGTCAGAACACTTACCGTGGGTTGGTGAAGATCAACGCAGGGGCTGAGGGCGCGCGGAATTATTCGGTCTGCGACTCGATGCTGATGGGCGACCGGTGCGGGGCGCACACATTCCCTTATATTGAGGTGAAGAATAATTCGGCGACAATGGAGCACGAGGCGACGACTTCGAAGATTGGCGAGGATCAGTTGTTCTATTTGGCCCAGCGGGGGATTAGCGAGGAGGACGCAGTGAACATGATTGTTTCTGGGTTCTGCAAGGATGTTTTCCGTGAGTTGCCGATGGAGTTTGCGGTGGAGGCTCAGAAGCTGTTGGCGGTGAGTTTGGAGCACTCGGTCGGTTAGGCTTATCAATGGATTTTTGATGCAGGCCAAGGCAATACGGATTGCTTTGGCCTGTATACTTTTTGAACTATGAGTATTAGTGAGCGATTGGTGAAGGCCCCTCGGCGGAAGTGGGTGATTGGATGTTCTTTGGTAGGGGTTTTGGTTTTGGGGTTGGTTGGATTTGCGGTTTTGCAGGTTGTGGATTATCCGGTGGTGGCTTTGCGGGCGGAGAAGGTTGCGGCGGAGTATCGGGCGGCGGGGTTGCCTTGGGTGGCGGAAGATTTGGAAAAGTTCTCGGGCACGGGCTCAAATGTGGGCGAGCCGATGGTGACGATTTTGGAGGATCGAGTACCGCTTTGGTCCAAGAAGAGCCAACCAATTTTTGATTTGATTGCGGAAGGCAAATACGGTCAGGCACGGCGTGAAGTTGACGCATTGAGCGCACCGACCGTGCGTGAATTTGCGGCGATGGGTTCTTTAGATCAGATTTGGTTGTCAAAGGATTGGGATTTGGGCCCCAATGTGTTGTTTCCAGAATATGCGGATGTGAAAATCGGAGTGAAGATGCTTTCGGCGCGAGCAGAATTGCGGGCGCGAGACGGTGACTTGAATGGGGCCCTGGCAGACTTACGGTCGAGCTATGCGATTTCGAATAAAGTTGGTCGGAACCCAAATTTGATTGCAATGCTGGTGGGAATTGCTTGCCGGGCGATTACGAATCGGGCGGTCTTGTATGTTGCGGATGCTCGGCCCAACGATTCGGCATGGATTGATCGTTTGCGAGTCGAGGTGGAGGGATGGCGTCCGGAGGCTGATTTGAATTTGGCTATGCAGGGAGAGGCTTACATGGGAGTAGCTTTTTATCGCAATTTTCGAGGTCGGATTGTTCCGGGCAGTTTTGATTTTGAGGAGGCTGCCAGATACAACCCTTCTGACCGGCTGAAGCGGAGTGGATTCCCGGAGGGGGTGATGAACCGTGCGATGATGGTTCGGCATATGGAAGCTCACGTGGACATGCAGAAAATCGTGAAGAAGTTTGAGGGTGATCCGGTTGGAATGACCCGGGCCTTGGACAAGTTCACGGCAAGTTTTGAGTCTGGACCGCTGAAGTTGAGTCAGCTTGGCAATCGCGTATTATTTCCGGTTTATTCTCAGGCGGGAGAAGCGGTGGCGAAAGATGAGATGATGCCTAAGATCGCGGCGGCGGTGCTTTGGGCTCGGGGAGAGAAGATTCGGACGGGGAGCTATCCAAAGTCAGGGAAACGTTACGAGATTATTGATTTTCATACAGGTGATTTTGTGAAGGTGAAGATTATTGGGGAGAGGATCGTTGTTTATTCTATTGGAAAGGATGGAGTAGATCAGGGCGGGGCGAATTTGCTTGATTATGGGGGTAAAGGTGATGACTTGGGAGAAGCATTTCCGCCTAAAAAGCGAGAAGCAATTGTGAAATCGGGCGGCTCGTCAGGTGGGCCGGGCCCCCGGTGATTCGTGAAGAGTGGGGAGTCAAATCTGAGTTCAGCGGGCGACTTTTTATCATGGTTGGATGTAGTCGGTGATAGACTAGAAGATTCGTTATAGCCGGAAGCGTTAACTCTTTCGGAGATAGTTAAAGTGTGAGTATTCACAAACCTGAAAGTTACTAACTCATGGAGAGATAATCTTCCGTACGAGACAGTTGCATTTGGAAGGAGTGCGAAATTAAAGCGTCATATCCGACTTTTGGTCCGTATTTTAGCTGGACTTGGAACTAGAACGTTATGGTGCGCTTCTAAGTTTCCGGAACACAGACGATGCCTCACATCATTTCACGAAATCATCAAAATGCTTGGCGTTCATTACTCATTGCCCAGAGTTGGGCGATACGACAGATCGAATTTCAGCTCCGAAAGGCTAATGAAATTTCGTTTGACGTTTATGAGGTCTTGCAGACGCTTGAAGATTCTGAGGGGGGGAAGCTCCGAATGAGCGATTTAGCGGATCGAATCCTTTTTAGCCGAAGTGGCCTGACCCGAATGATTGATCGGTTGGAAGAGCTTGGTTATGTCGTTCGGGAACCGAGTCCGGATGACCGGCGGGGTTGGTATGCCGTGGTTACTCCCAAGGGGAAGGAGGTTCGCCATCGTGCTTGTGATATTGTCCAAACGACTTTGCAGGCGATCTGGGAGCGATCTTTGAGTGATGAAGAAGCGGTAGCACTTGTTCCGGTTATGGAAAGTGTGACGAAATCGGCCCGTAATTACGAGCCGATTCGGGGATAATTCAGTTCAGTTCAATTTGTCCACAATGAGGCGGCTCGGGTTCGGGCCGCCCATTGTTATTTTGATGTTGGCGGATTGGAAATCGGAGTCGATTGCGGTGAAGATATTCATGAATTTGTGCGGATTCCTGTCGACCAAAGGGAACCAGGATGACTGGACTTGGATCATGATCCGGTGGCCCTTTTTGAATGTGTGACAGGTGTCGGGGAGGGTGAATGGAACGCGTTCGACTTTGGTGGGATCCATGGGTTGTGGATTTTGGAAGCTGTTACGGAATTTGGCCCGCATGACTTCGCCCCGGACGAGCATTTGGAAGTTGGGGTTTGCGGGATGGGTAGCGGGGAAAACATCGATGAGTTTGGCGACGAAATCGCAGTCTGTGCCGGAGATTTGGGCGTTGATCACTGCGTCCACGTTTCCAGCTACGGTGAAGTCTTCGGTGAGTGGCTCGGTGGTGAACGTCAAGACATCGGGTCTTTGGGAGGCAAATGTTTGGTCGGCAAGCATGTACTCGCGAGTTCGGCGAAGCAGAGTACCGCCTTGATACGGAACCGGGCTCGCGGGATTGCTCACATAGGTTGCGGTTCCGGATTGGGGGGCTTGGTTGACGGTCAGTTTGTTATTGGGTTGGAAGTTGAGGGTGGTGTCCTTGGTGGCTTTGGGTGGCCATTCGTTGAATCGTCGCCAAGTGTTGTTTCCACTATCGAACATGGTAGCTTTGGGGAGGGTGACTTGGCCGTTGCCGCGCAGGAAGGCATCGAAGAAGGGGAATTCGATTTCTTCCTGGAAGAATTGACTGGTGTTTGAGCCCCAGTCGTGGACGTGGAATTTTTGACCGTCTGCGCCAGCCCACATGCCGTGGTACCAGGGCCCCATGATGATCCAGTTGTTGGGTTGATTGGCTTGGACTTCAGCTGATTTGTAGCAGGCGAGGGGGCCATAGCAGTCTTCTGCGTCAAAGAATCCGCCGACCCAAAGCATTGCCGACTTGATATCTTTGAGACCGGATGGTACAGACCGAGTTTGCCAGTAGTCGTTGTAGGTGTCGTTGCGGACAATGTCGGACCAATAGGGGACTGCGCCTTTATACAGTTTGGGTTCTACGTTGGAGAGGGCTCCGAGGTCGAGGAAGTATTTGTATGCATCACCATTGAGGTTGATGGGGATGCCAGCGGGTCGAGTCGGGCCGGGTTGATTTTGGGGGATGCCGAACCCGCTGAAAAAGCTGATGAAATCTTGGAGCATAAAGGCTCCGTTGTGGTGCATATCGTCGCCGAGGAACCAGTCGGCGGTAGGTGCCTGGGGGGATACGGCTTTGAGAGCCGGGTGGCCCGACATTGCGCCGAGGGCAGCGTATCCTCCGGGGTAACTGATGCCCCAGAGTCCGACGCGCTTATTGTTGTTGGGTACGTTGTTGATTAGGAATTCGACTGAATCGTAGGTGTCGGTTGATTCATCTATATCGGCGGGGTTGGGGGCGAGGCCGTTGTGTTGCCATGAATTTGTGAGTTGGGGTCGCAGGTTTTCGAAAACACCTTCGGACATGTATTTTCCCCGGACATCTTGAAAGGCGAAGATGTATCCGGATTCGACCATTCTTTTTGAGCCTCGGAAGCCGCGTTTATATGATGTTGGGCCGTAGGGTCCGGCGGAATAGGGAGTGCGTTCTAGGAGGATCGGGCCAGGAGATCGGCTGTTTTTAGGGACATAGACGCTGGTGTAGAGCTTTGTGCCATCGCGCATGGGGATCATGTACTCGTACTTCTGGTGCGTTTCGGTAGCAGCTTGTGCGGAAGCAAGGGCGGCAAACGCGAGGACGAGTGTTGCGATAGGCATGCGCATCATGCCCGCTATTGTGCATGAATTCGGGGATTAAAGTGCTGGTTTGAACTTTAGAATTTCACCGTTGATGCAGTAACGAATTCCAGTTTTGTCTTTTGGGCCGTCGTCAAAGACATGACCGAGGTGTCCATCGCATCGGGAGCAGAGGACTTCAACCCGAACCATTCCGAAGCTGAGATCAGTTTTGAGCCAGACATTTTCGCGGCTGAATGGTTGGAAAAAGCTGGGCCAGCCAGTTCCAGAATCAAATTTAGAATCAGCTTTGAAGAGGGCGAGATCGCAGCCAACGCAGTGATATGTACCGTCTCCTTTTTTCTCGAGCTGTCCGGAGCAAAATGCGGCTTCGGTGCCTTTGTTTCGGAGAATGCGGTACTGCTCGGTAGTGAGTTCTTTTTTCCACTCAGCATCAGTTTTAACGACTTTATCTTTGCGCTTAGGGGAAACTTCTTCGATCGTGAGTCCGGCATAGGTTTTCGGCTTGCCGTTTTGAGAATTTGGTTGGGACTGTAAGGCATAGACTCCGAGGGCAAAGGCGGCGAGGGCAAGGGTTGTGGCTATCAGTCCGAGTTTCATGTAATGTATGAAACGCAGTTTAATAAGAAAGAGTTCGTACTGGTAGGGATGACAGAATAAGGTTCAAATGAGTGGCGGACGTTTTTTTTATGCCAATGAGGGTTCTCGGCGTTCTCGGACGGCGTTCTTTGATGCGTTAGAGGCTTTGGTTGAGGCAGGAATAGGGTTTGATGAGACTCGCTTGTGTGGCGATCAAGCGGAATTAGATGGAATTGTTCGGGAGCGACTGGCGGGAGGTGCTGAGGCGATTTTTGTTGGCGGTGGGGATGGCACTTTGGGGGGCGTGAGTGAACACTTTCGAGGTTCTGAGACAATTTTCGGAGCGGTGCCGTTAGGGACAGGGAATCAGTTTGCACGTGAGGTGGGTTTGCCGGAGGAGTTGCGAGCTTATGCAGCAACGGTGGCTCAGGGCCGGTTAGCTTGGCTTGACTTGGGCCTCTGTAACGGTCAAGGATTTTTGACGGTTGCGACATTGGGCTTGACGACCGAGATAGCACGGAATTTGGAGTCGAAGGGGGTTTTAGGGAAGGCGAGTTACGTTCCGGCTTTGGCAGCCGCTTTGAAAAAGATGAGGCCTTTTGAAGTTGAAATTGAGGGGGAAGGCGAGACGATTTTTGGTTCTATGGTTCAGGTTGTGGTTTGCAATGGTCGGACTCATGCGGGGCCTTTTTTGGCGAGTCCGGATGCAACGATCACGGATGGGATGTTTGATGTTTACGCGTTGAAACCGATGGGTATGGGCGAGATGGTAGGTGCGGCAGTTTTGGCTCTTGGGGGCGAGCATACAAATACTAAGGAGGTTGATGCCATGAAAGCAAATCGGCTTGTAGTTCGCACCAGACCTAAGCTTCCGGTGGTTCTTGACGGGGAAGAATGTTGGTTTGATGAGATGACTTTTGAAATCGTTCCAGCGGCTTTCCGGGCGGTTGTGGGTCCGGGAATGCGGGTGCCTCAGGATCGGTTGAGTTCGGTGGAATGGTAAACGGTTTAGAACACTAATCCAATTCGACAAGGGATTTTTGGAATGCAAGTTCGGGGCGGAGGAGGCGGGCGTTTGGTCGTGCGACGAGCCAGCCCTGGATAAGGTCGAATTTTGATCTTTCGGCTAAGGCGAGTTGAGCAACTGATTCGATCCCTTCGGCGACGGTTTTTGCGCCAAGCGATTTTGCGAAATTCACGAGAGATGAGAGGAGAATTTCCTTGGCTTCATCGTCGGTGGCTTGGAGGAGGGTGCGGTCGAACTTGATGATGTCAGGACGGATCAGCTCGGCCATGGCAATGGTGCTATGCCCTGATCCGAAGTCGTCGAGAGCGATTTTCGCACCTGATTCGCGGATTGTGGCCACGAGATTGAGGAGAGCGTTTTCGGAAGGAAATTGATCGGCTTCGACGAATTCGAAGACGACCTGGGCGGGGTTGATTCCAGCTCCACGCATGGCGAAGACGGTGCTGTGAAGGTCTTCCAGAGAGTTGGCAAAGCTATCGGGGCAAAGGTTGATAAAGATGAGTTCTTCGGGGCCGAGTTGCTCGTAGAGGCATTGAAGGGCAGCGATGCGGGCGGATCGGTCGAATTCTTTTTTGCGACCGAGTTTTGCGGCGGCAGACACCATTTCAAATCCAGATCGAATTCCTGTGTGGTCAACGCCTCGGGCGAGGGCTTCAAAGCCTATGACTCGGCAAGATTTGAGGCAGTAGATGGGTTGATAGTAAGAGATGATGCGATTCTCGGTGAGAATATCGTTGAACCAGCGACCGGAAACTTGGGTGACGAGGTCGTTGAGGGACAGGGATCGCCAAGGCTCGAGGGGTTCGTCGGCGGAGTATCGGACGGCGGTGCAGGATGTGAGGTCATCGGGGCTCAATCCGTTGACGAACTGTTCCAGTAGTTGTTCCCAGCCCAAACCGGACAAGTGGAATACGGAGGTGTTCAGGTCGTCGGACTGTCCCAGATCAAGTCCTTTTGTGACGACATGCGGTCGGTCGCTGTAGATAGCGACACCCGCACCTCTGTATTCTTTTTGCAAACGGTCGCTGGCGCTGAATATGAATTCGCGCAGTGACAAGTCGAATCCTCGATTGATTGGGGTGCGGCGTTGTGAGAACGTTCACTCCCCGAATAAATGCTAGGGTCAAATATACCAGGCTGGAGCGGAGTTTTCCACATCTGTGGAAAAAGTTGTGAAAAAGTTTTAGTTGTCAGTTGTTTTTAATAGAACGAATTTGCGGTGGGGCTTTTTGAAATGTTGAAGTTAAGAAGTTGGTAGAACTGAGATGTGGTGGAAACCGGACTAAAAAGTGAATTTTCGATTTTAGGTCGAGAAGTGAACGGGCGTCGGTTGGTTTATTTGGACAATGCAGCAACGACGCAGCGTCCGGATTGTGTTTTGCGGGCCATGGATGACTTTTCGCGAACGATGAATGCCAATGTTCACCGAGGGGTTCATCGGTTGAGTCAAGAAGCGACGGAAGCTTTTGAACGGGCAAGGGATATTGTTCGAGATTTTGTTGGAGCGGGGGAAAGCGCAGAAATTCTGTGGACGAAGGGGTGCACGGAAAGTTTGAATTTGGTTGCTCAGGGGTGGGGCGGAGCGAATTTGAAGGCCGGCGATGAGGTGCTTTTGAACACGGGAGAGCACCATGCGGACATTGTTCCGTGGCAGTTAGTTGCCGAAAGGACAGGTGCTTTAGTGCGGTCGATCCCGATTGATGATGATGGTGTGATTGATCTGGATGCTTTGCGGGGGATGGTCGGGCCGAGGACGAAGGCGATTGGGGTCAAGCACGTATGCAATGCAACGGGGGTGATTCATCCGGTGAAGGAGATTGCGGAGATTGCTCATTCGGTCGGGGCGGTGATAGTGGTGGACGGTGCTCAGGCATTGGCTCACGTTATCGTCGATGTGCGGGAATTGGGAGCAGATTTTTATTCGATGAGTTCGCATAAGGTCTATGGTCCGATGGGGATGGGGGCTTTATATGGTCGGCGTGAGCTTTTGGAAGCGATGCCGCCGTTCATGGGGGGTGGGGACATGATTCGAACGGTGAGCTTTGAGGGAACGACTTTTAATGAGATTCCGAACAAGTTTGAGCCGGGGACGCCAAATGTTCCGGGGGCGATAGGATTTGCTCGAGCTTTAGAGTGGGTTCAAGAGAAGGGATTGGGAGAGTTGTCGCGGATTGAAAACGAGTTGGCGGTTCGCGCGCGGGATGAGTTGTTAGAGATTCCGGGGGTTCGATTGGTCGGGCGAAGCGTTCCACAGGCGAGTGTCGTGAGTTTCGTGACGGATTTTGCGCATCCGCATGACTTGGGGACGATTTTGGATGGATTTGGGGTGGCGATTCGGAGCGGTCATCACTGCTGTATGCCCTTGATGAACCGGTTAGGGATACCGGGCACGGCTCGGGCAAGTTTTGCGGCGTATAATACGAATGTGGACATAAAAGTCCTGATTGATGGAGTGCGAAAAGCACGGGAGATTTTTGGCTGATGTTGAGTGAGCTTTACCAGGAAGTGATTTTGGATCATGGAAAGAAGCCGCGCAATTTTGGCTTGATGGAGGGGTGTACGCATTCTGCAGAAGGCTTCAATACTCTTTGTGGGGATCGCGTCCGGGTGTTTTTGTTGATTGTGGGTGATGTGGTGAAAGATGTTCGGTTTGAGGGCGAAGGGTGTGCAATTTGTACGGCGAGCGCAAGTTTGATGACTCAGATGGTGCGGGGCAAACGAATTGACGAAGTGGAAACGCTTTTTGGCCATTTTCAGACCGCGGTGACCTCTGAGGGTGCTGATTTGACGGGGTTGGATGAATTGGAGGCACTGGTTGGTGTACGGCAGTATCCGAACCGTGTGAAATGCGCGACTTTGGCCTGGCATGCGATCTGTGCGGCTTTCGATTCTCCAGTATCCCAGGAGGTTTCGTGATGCCAGAGAAGATTGACAGTGGGCCGGTGAGTGATCCGGGTCATTTGAATTCAATTCAGCGGGCATTGCTGGAGGGAGAGATCATTGAGTCGATTCGACAGGTTTACGACCCCGAGTTGCCGATCAATGTTTATGATTTGGGTTTGATTTATGGATTAAACGTGAGCCATGAGGGGGTTGTGGACATTACGATGACTTTGACGAGTCCGGCTTGTCCAGTGGCGGGGACGTTGCCGGGGGAAGTTGAGCAAGCGGCATTGAATACGCCGGGGGTGAAGTCGGCATCAGTTGATTTGGTTTGGGATCCGCCTTATACGATTGATCGTATGCCGGAGCACATTCGGTTGGAATTGGGACTGTTCTGAAATGAAATTTAGTGCACAAGAAGAATATGGGTTGCGGTGCTTGATTGCTTTGGCGCGGAAAGGCGTGGGACAGTCAATGACGATTCCGGAAATTAGTGATCAGGAAGGGTTGACGAGTAGTCACGTGGCGAAGATTCTGGCAATTTTGCGTCGCAGTGGTTTTGTGGCAAGCACTCGGGGCCAATCGGGAGGTTATGCACTGGCGATGGAACCTCGGGATATGGTTTTGCGCGATGTTTTGGAGCCCTTAGGGGGGCGGATGTTTAGTGAGGAGTTTTGTGAGCGGCACACGGGAATCTTGGCGAATTGTGTGCACGAGACGGATTGCACTTTGCGACCGCTTTGGAATGGGATTCAGCAGGCGGTGGATGGCATCGTGGGTCGGTATACGATTCAGGATTTGCTCGACGGAGTGATTGAGCCGCCCAAGATTCAGTTAAGTGTGACACGGCGGGCTCCCGTTGAAATTGAAGACGAGGCGTGTTGCTGATGAGTTTTCCGGTTGTGATTAGCGACACGGCCGTGCCTCAGATTCGGCGACTGTTGGAACGGAAAGGCAAACCGGGGAGCTTTTTGCGAATTGGAGTGAAAGGGGGCGGATGTTCGGGTCTTGAGTATTTGTTTGCGCTCGATGAGGTTGAGCTGGAAGGGGACTTTGTTTGGGAATTGGATGGGGTGGTGATTCGGCTTGATCCGAAGTCGGCAAAGTTTTTGGATGGGGCGGCTTTGGTTTATACGGGGAATTTGATGGGGGGAGGGTTCGCGTTTGAGAATCCGAATGCGGAACGGAGTTGTGGATGCGGTACGAGTTTTACGCCGCGAAAGACCGGCTAAGGTTTCTTTGGCCACTGATTGGCTCGGATGTTTTGCTCTGCGAGTTCGGCGGTTTGGTTGATTCGTTTCTGCCTTGTACTGGGGGTTTTCGCTTGAAGGATCCACTCGAGAATTCCTCGCTGGGCGGACTTGGGGAAGGCTTGGAAGTTAGATTTTGCTTGGGGGTAATTATGGAATGTTTGGTCTAGATCGGTTGGAATCACAAGGTTTTCGACATCGTTGAGGGCGTCCCACGTTCCAGATTCTCGAGCGAGATTGATGGCTTTGAGTCCGGCTTCTTGCATTTGAGACTGTTCGATCATTTTTTGTGCTCTGGATTTGTTGAGAGCAGACCAGAGTGATTTTGGACTGCGCGGTGCGATATAAAGCATTGTGCGGATATCGTCAAGTTTTGCGGGTTTGCTGTCTATCCATCCGAAGCAGAGGGCTTCTTCGACGATGTCGTCTTGAGTGAGATGGAATTGAGGGTTTGCGGCTTTTTTGTAGGTGATGAGCCAGATCCCTTGGTTTGTCTTGTGATTTTGGACTAACCAGTCTCGCCACTGTTGGCGGGACTGGACTTCGACAGAATTAGGTGGAGGAATTGGCATCGACTCAGAAAGTGATTATGACATTGCCTATCTTGCGCCCTGAATCAACGAGAGCGTGAGCGGCGGCGATTTGGTCGAGGGGGAATGTTTGATCAATGACGGGGGTGAATTCGCCTTGATCAGCCAGCTCCGCAAGGAATTGAATGTCTTCGGGTTTTGTGACGACGGGGGCAGCGATGACTTTTTTGCCGCTTCCCATCGATTGTAACGGAGCTGCGAGCAGATCTCGAAAAGACACGACGATGAGGAGAAGGCGACCTTTGGGGTGGAGAATTGATCGAGTGTTTTGCTGGTTGAGCGAGCCAATGCAATCCAAAATGATGTCGAATTGATCGGGTAGTTCAGTGATTTTTGTGGTGCGATAGTCGATTACATGGTCGGCACCTAAACTCTGGACGAGTGCGTGGTTTGGCGAACTGCAAACGGCGGTTATTTCGGCTTTGAAGTGTTTGGCGAGTTGGATAGCGGCGGTGCCGACACCCCCCGATGCCCCGTTGATGAGGATTCGATCTCCGGGTTTGATGTTGGCGCGGCGGAGAAAACTAAGGGCGGTTGTTCCCCCGAAACATATTGCGGCGGACTGTTCATGGGATAGAGATTTTGGTTTGTGAACGATTGCTCCGGTTTCGGGGAAAGTCTTGAATTCGACGTAACAACCCATTTTTGCATCACTAAAGGCGATGACTTCATCACCCGGTTTGAACTTGGTTACTCCTTGTCCAACGGCTTCGATGACTCCGGAGAGTTCGGTGCCGAGGACTTGGTTTCGAGGAGCTTTTGCTCCGAAGATGAATTTTCCGATTAGGTTGAAACCCGGGGGGAGGTTGAATGCACGGAGCCGAGCATCGCCAGAGGTCACGGTGGTGGCATGGAGTTTTATGAGGACTTCGTTTTCTTTGGGGGTGGGTTTGGGGAGATCAACGATTTGGAGGACATCAGGTGGGCCGTACGATTTGTAAATTGCTGCGCGCATGAGATTTTCTGTTCCAGGAGATAAACGTTTTGGGATAGGGGGGATTGGGTCGTTTCGCGCTTCAATTTCGTCTACCCCACCCCCAACCCTCCCCGATCAGGTCGAGGACAGGCTATTTAGAAGAGTTTTGTGCCATTCGGGACGGGGTGTTCGGGGCGGGTGAGGGTGACGTTGCCTTGTTCGTCGGCGAAACCGGTGACGAGGCATTCGGAAATGAACGGACCGATTTGCTTGGGGGGAAAGTTGGTGACAGCGACGACTTGGGAGCCGATGAGTTGTTCGGGCGTGTAGTAATGGGTGATCTGAGCGGATGAGCGTTTTATGCCGATTTGGGGGCCGAAGTCAATAGTGAGTTTGTAGGCGGGTTTCCGGGCTTCTGGGAAGGGTTCGGTGTGGGTGATTGTTCCGACGCGGAGTTCGACGGCTTCGAATTGGGGGTATGTGATAAGCGGCATTTCCTTGGTTAAACTCCGTCCGAGTCAGTCCGGGCCAGTTGCAAGTTCTCCCGCTCAAATTTGTACGGGGGGGGGCCTAAGTAGTGAATATGACGCGTTGTATTTGAGATTTGAGCAACCCCACCCGGCCCTTCGGACCACCCTCCCCAAACTTGGGGAGGGAATTTGACGCGGAGTTCGACGGCTTCGAATTGGGGGTATGTGATTTGGAGCATTTGATTGTCGTTGGATTGCCTCATTATTTTGTTCCGCCCGAGGGCGGAGTCGGGATTGTCTTTTCAATCCTGACGAGGGCGCGGCATCGGGCCGGGCGGGACAAAGATTGAATTGTGAACGTTCATTGCGACTGTCTGAGTATTCTATTGCAATGAGTTCTGGGCTTGAGAGTTTGAAGAGTCGGTTGGCGAAAGTGAACGCGTTGAATTCGGCGATTGCGTTGATGGATTGGGATCAGCAGTGCTTGATGCCATCGGGGGGTGCGGATGCTCGGGGGGAACACGTGGGGATTTTGAGCGGGATGGCGCACGAGATGTTCGTCAGCGAGGAAACTCAACGAGCCCTTGAGAACGCTGAGAAGGAAGTGAGCGGAGGGGACGAAGATGATTCGGCGATGGTGCGAGTGGTGCGCCGAAACATGGACATTGAGACGAAATTACCTCAGGCATTGATCGAAGAGCGGGCGAAGCTTTCTGCGGTGGGACACGAAGTGTGGGTGAAGGCTCGGAAAGAGAACGACTTTAAGGCGTTTGAGCCGATTTTGACGCAGACGGTGGACATCAGCCAGCGGATCGCGGAGTATTTGGGTTATGAAGATCACCCTTATGATGCGGTGACGGATCAGTTTGAGCAGGGAGCGAGTCGAAAGTTTTGGGATGGCATGTTTGATTCGATTCGTCAGCCGTTGACGGATTTGGTGGCGGAGATCAAGGCAAGTCCGAATCAGCCTGATGATTCGTTTTTGACGGGGCAATGGGATGAGGGAGCTCAGCGGGCTTTCTCGATGAAGTTACTAGATGGGATTGGGTTCCGGTTGGATCGGGGTCGGCTGGATACGGCTCCGCATCCGTTCTGTACGAATTTTGCGATTGGGGATGTGCGGCTGACGACTCGGTTTTTGGACTATTTGCCGAGTGCGGTTTTTGGGAGTTTGCATGAGGCGGGGCACGGTATGTATGAACAAGGGAGCCCGGATGAGTGGGATCGTACACCTCTGGCGGGCGGGGTGAGTTTAGGTTGGCACGAGAGCCAGTCGCGGACTTGGGAGAACATTGTGGGGCGGAGCAAGGCGTTTTGGCGGCACTTTTATGGTGACTTGCAAGGAGCGTTTCCGGCTTTGGCGAGTGTGGATTTGGATACGTTTTATCGGGCCGTCAATCGGAGTCAGCCGACATTGATTCGGGTGGAGGCGGACGAGGTGACCTATAACCTGCACATCATGGTGCGATATGAGCTTGAGAAGGGGATGCTGGATGGTTCGATTAAGGTGAGCGAGGTTCCGGATGCTTGGAATGCGCGGTACGAGGAGTATTTGGGAATTACTCCGCCGAATGATGCGAACGGGTGTTTGCAGGATGTTCACTGGAGCGGCGGGTTGCTGGGTTACTTCCCGACGTATTCGATGGGGAATATCTTGAGCTATCAGTTGTGGGAGCTTTTGGAGGCAGATTTGGGCGATACGGAGGCGTTGATGGAAGCGGGGAATTTTGGGCCGATTTTGGAGTGGTTGCAGGTGAAGGTTTATCGTCAGGGGTCGAAGTATCCGCCGCAGGAGTTGTTGCGGCGGGTGTGCGGAGGTGGTTTGGATGCGGAGCCGTATTTGAGGCGGATTCGGGCGAAATATTCGGAGATTTACGGGTTGGGGTAGGTTTAAATCGGCTCTTTGCAACCCCGCCCGACCCTGCGGGCCACCCCCTGTTCAAGCCAGAGGCAGGCTCTCCCTAGACTTGGGGAGGGAAATTGCAAGGATATAACTTTGAATTGAACGGGGCGAAGTATTCGGAGATTTACGGGTTGGGGTAGAAACTTTGACTCTAAGCAATTCGATTCCTGTCGATTTTAGTCAGTTTCATAATTCAAACCTAGTGAATTGGTTGGAGTTCTGCCCCCTCCTAAGTCCTCCCCCAACGGGAGAGGAGGGCAGCAATCAACATCGAACTCATTGGATCGGCTCTATCATCCTTTCCCATCTGGGGAGGGATCCGGCAACATCTAGAATATTTCGGGGATGGTAATTCCCATGTTGTGAAGGGTGAAGGAGTAGACGTCGGTGACGGCTTCGAGGGCTTTTCGGATCGGGGTTCCAGCACCGTGTCCGGCGGAGGATTCGATGCGGATCAGAACGGGGGCGGGGCCGGCTTGGACGGCTTGGAGTCTGGCGGCGTATTTGAACGAGTGGGCGGGGACAACACGGTCGTCGGTGTCGGCAGTGGTGACGAGGGTTGCGGGGTAGTGGGTGTTCGGTTTGAGGTTGTGGTAGGGGCTGATGCGGTACAGGCTGAAGAACTCGTCTTGGTTCTCGGGCGAGCCGTAATCGCCTTCCCATGCGGCACCGATGGTGAACTTATTGAATCGGAGCATGTCCATGACGCCGACTTCGGGGATGCATACTCCGAAGAGATCGGGGCGTTGGTTCATAGCAACCCCGATGAGGAGCCCGCCGTTTGATCCGCCTTGGATGGCGAGGCGTTTGGGGGTGGTGTAGCCTTCGTTGACGAGGTATTCACCGCAGGCGATGAAGTCATCGTATGCGTTTTGGCGACGAACTTTGGTCGCGGCCTCGTGCCAGGCTTTGCCGTACTCGGATCCGCCGCGGATGTTGGCGAGGCACCAGATTCCACCCATGTCCATCCAGACGGTGCGGGAGGTGCTGAACCAAGGGGTTTGGGAAGCGCCGAATCCGCCATAGGCGTAAAGGAGGGTGGGGTTGTTTCCCGTGATTTTCAGGTCTTTGCGGTGGACGATGTACATCGGCACTTTTGTGCCGTCGGGGGAAGTGACGAAAACTTGCTTAGCGGTGTATTTGGAAGGGTCGAGGGGGAGTTCGGGTTTTCGGTAGATCTCGGACGTGTTGGCGGCGGCGTTGTACTTGTAGATCGTTGCGGGGGTTGTGAAGTCGGCGTAACTGTAGTAGGTTTCGTCGGAGTTTGATGATCCAGTGAATCCGGTTACGGCACCGAGTCCGGCGAGGGGGATATTCTTCATCGGGTTGCCGGCGAGGTCAAAGGTTTCGACGACGGCGTGAGCGTCCTTCATGTATTGGACGATGATGCGGGATTGGGTGAGGGATGCTCCTTCGATGGCTTCGGCTCGGGCGGGAATGACATCGGTCATTGCGCCTCCGGAGAGTGGCATGGAGATGATTTTGCCAGTTGGGGCGTCTTTGCTCGTGCGGATGAAGAGTCGGCTATTGCGGATTGCTAGAGGGGTGTAGTTGGCGTCGTTGGCATCGAGGATTTTGTTGATGGTGACGGTTTTGCCATCGTGATTGACGTGCCAGATGCGATTGTTGGTTGAGCCGGGTTCATCACTATAAATGAAAAGCTCTTGTTTGGCGTCGTCCATTGCGGGGTAGAGGAACGTTTGGGGTTTGGTTTTGTCTTCGTAGATCAGTTGGTCGGTTGATTGGTCGAGGCCGACGCTGTGGAAGTAGATGGATGAGTTTTCGTTGGCGGCGGTGAGGGCGGTGTCACCTTCGGGCGCGGGGTATCGGAGGTAGTAAAAGCCGGTACCGTCGGAGTTGATTACTCCGCCCCCAAATTTGGACCACTTGACGGGTTGGCCGATAGTTTTTCCGGTGGCGACATCGAGGACATTCCACTCAATCCAGTCGGAGCCAGCTTTGGAAACGCCATAAAGCATTCGTGAGCCGTCGTTATTGAAATCGGTTCCGCTGAGGGCGACGGTGCCATCGGTGCTGAGGGTGTTGGGGTCGAGGAGGATACGGGGGGTTGCGCCGGGTCGATCAACGACGTAGATCACGTTTTGGGGGAGGAGTCCGGAATTGTAGCCATAGAATGTGCGCTGACCTTTTTGGACGGGGATGTCGAATCGTTCGTAATTGACGCGGCGGAGGAGTTCGTCGAGGAGGGGTTTGCGGTTGGGGATTTGGTTGAGGAATCGGTTCGTGAGTTCGTTTTGGGCTTCGGCCCAGGCTTTGACCTCGGGGGTGGTGATGGGTTGTTCGAGCCAACGGTAGGGGTCAGCGACGGTGATACCGTGGTAGGTGTCGGTTTGGTTGACGGTTTTTGTGGGCGGATAGATCCAGGATTGGGTGAGCATGGTGGTTGCGAGGAGGGCGGGGATCATTGGATTGAGTTTACTTGGTCGGTACGAATTGTGGCGTAAACTAGAATTGAAATGCGGTTTCAGGTGGTGTTCACTTTTGATGAGGGATACGGGGGGTACTTCGCCGATGCTCCGGAGTTACCGGCGTGTATTAGTCAAGGCAAGACGATTGAGGAAGCAACAGAGAATGTTCGGGAAGCGATCCAGGGGTATCTGGAAGTTTTGGCGGAAAGAGGCGAGCCGTATGTACCTGAATCGAGATTTATTCTCGTTGGAGAAGTTGCAGTTTAACGATGCCTCCGCTTCCCGTTTTGTCTTGAGAAGCAACTCGGCGGATTTTTGAAATTTTAGGGTGGCAATTTGCTCGACAGCGGGGATCTCAAATGATTTTGAGAAGGCTTTCCGATCCTTACGATCCCTCGGCATAAAGAGCTTGCGACGGGAACGCTTAGAGGTTTGATACGGCAATCTGGGATTACAGTTGAAGAATTTTTGATTGCCATGAAGGGCTGACTCTGTAATAATCAGCTTTATGATTTCGGCGATGTTGGGGATGGCGATGGTGGCACGTGGGGGAGTGGATTTTGATTGGACGTTGACGTGTGAACGGACGGATTTTCGGGCGACAGGGCGGTATGCCGAAGCGTTGAGGTTCTGTGAGCAGTTGGGGTTACAGGACAATGTTTCGGTATTTCCGATTGGTAAGTCGCCGGAGGGGCGGGAGATGGTCGTGGTTGTGGTGAGTACGGATTCGGATGTTTTGAATTTTGAGAATCGAAAGAAGCCGCTTTTGTTTGTGAACAATGGGATTCATAGTGGGGAGATTGATGGGAAGGATGCGACGCTTGTTTTGGCGCGGCGATTGGTAAATCCGGATGGGGCACCAGAGGAGGCGAATTGGAGTGGATTGCTGGATAAGGCGAGCTTTGCATTTATTCCCGTTTTGAGTGTGGATGGTCACGAGCGGTTTTCGAGGTTTAACCGGGTCAATCAGAACGGCCCGGAGGAGATGGGGTGGCGGGCAACGAGCGAGAACTTGAATTTGAACCGCGATTTTGCGAAGATTGACGGGTTGGAGATGCGGAACTTGCTTGAGTTTGTGAACGACATCGAGCCTGATTTTTATATTGATAACCATGTTACAGATGGTGGTGATTGGCAATATGTTGTGCAGTGGGATGTTCCGAGGTATCCGACGATGGCGAAAGCGACGGTGGATGTTTCGCAAAAGTTTGTTGACGAAGTGATGCCGAAATTGACGAAATCAGGTTTTGAGAATGCGCCTTATTTTGGGGGTTTTGATGATCGGAATCCGGGTCGAGGAATTACTTTGGGGTTTTATGGTCCGAGATATTCGACGGGATATTGGGCGATGCGGAATCGGCCTTCGATGCTGGTTGAAACCCATGTTTTGAAGCCTTACAAGGAGCGATATGACGCAACTTTGGAGTTGAATCGGTTGACTTTGGAGTGGGTGGGAGCGAATGCGAGTTTGTTGCGGGTTCGGAATCAATATGGGGATGTTGAAGGGATGGCGATGGACGAGGGTGAGGATGTTGTTCTGACAGCTCGAAATTCAGGCAAAACAAAGCCGTATGTCTTTAAAGGTTTGAAGTTTGATCCCTACAAGAGCGATGTGAGCGGGGCGGAGATTCCGAGGTGGACGCGAGAGAAAGTGAATCACGAAACGGTGATTCGGGATGAATTTGAGGCGGGGGTGTCGGCGAAGGCACCGGCGGGTTGGTTTGTGCCGAGTTATTTACGTTCCGTTGTGGATCGGTTGCAGGTTCATGGGGTTCAGATGATTCCGGTTCGGGACGAGGCGGTGGGCACGACTGTCCGGTGGACGGTACAGAAATTTGATGGTGTGAGTTTGGGGACGTCGACTTTTGAGGGTCGGACGATGCCTCGGTTCAAGGTGATTGATGTTGAGCGGGACATTGTGGTTCCGGCGGGATTTGTGGTTCCGGTGAACCAGCGATTGGTGCGGTTGGCGGCTCAGCTTTTGGAGCCAACTTCGGGTGACAGTTTTGCCGCTTGGGGCTTTTTGAATGCATATTTGGAGAGCAAGGAGTATGCAGAGGCTTATGCGATGGAGCCGATTGCGCAGGAGATGTTGAAGGATCCGGCAACAAAGGCGGCATTTGAAGAAGCGTTGAAAGATGTTTCGTTTGCCGGGAGCCCGGGGGCGCGGCTGAATTGGTTCTATGAGCGGAGTCCTTGGTTTGACCAGCGGTACTTGATTCATCCGATTTATCGGCTGACAGGCACCGAAATGGCTCGGCTTATTCCTTAATTCAACTTTTGAAAACTGATTGAATTCACTATAATATAAGTGTTATGGTGGCTTCATTGGTTTTGGGTTTGGCATTGGCGCAGGCTGAGCCAGTTCGTGATTTTAAGTTTCCGGTCATGAGTGTCCGCGAGTTTGGGGATTGGTTGGGGAAGGAGACGGGCCGATTGGTGATTGTCGGGCCAGAGGTCGGCGATCGGAATGTTTATATTAATGTTAAGAAGAGGAGCTTGCCGGAGTTGGTGAAGTTGGTTGAGCAGGGCGTGAATTTTCAAGTACTGGATAGGAATGGGGCGTTGACTTTTTTACCGGGGAAGGAGGTTCCAGCGGAGCAGGATTTTGATCATTTTGAGAAGAATTTGGAGCGGATCGTGGCTTCGAGTTATTCGGACGAGGCGATGAAGAAGGCGATGGCTGATTTGAAGGAGTTATCCAAGCAAATCAAGCCGGATGGTGACTACGATCCGAAATTGTATCAACAACTCAACAAGTTGGGAAAATTTGATCCGGCATTTGCGGTTTTGCATGAGTGTTTGAAGACTTTGGGAGTTCGTGGGATTACGTCATTACCAATGGATGACCGGGTGGTTTTTTCGACTAAGACGACGCGTTTACAGCGGGCTTGGCCAACAGATGCCAATCGTCAGAAGAGATGGTTGAATGAAGCGGCGATTCGGAAGAATCAGATTTTGGGAGCGGGAGGTGGATTTTCGGATGAGGAGTTGACAAAGCTGTATTTTTATAGTGAATTGATGGAGGAGTGGGGTGGGGTTGAGAATCCGGTTTCGGATTTTCACTTGGTGGTGACTCGGGGGATGGGTTCGGTTTCGGCGGAATTGCGCTGCTTTAATGCGGAGGGAAGGATGGTTCGTACGGTGAGTGAGTACATCTCGACGGGGGAGGATGATAGTCGATTTGAGGAAGTGGATTATCGAGATTTTGAGAATCTCTATGCTGATTTGAAGGGGGAATTTGTATTGTCTGAATCCGATTCTCTGGAACTGGAGCGCATGCAGAAACTCTATACCTTTTGGGGTGATGCGGGGGATGTGAGCCGTGCGGATTTGGAGTATTTTGCGACGCTTGACCAGGTGAACCCGATGAAAGGAGTTTATAGTCGCATTTTGGACTATGGGTGTGAGGTTACGGGGAACGAGGCGGTGATGGAAGTTGCGGCTCCGATCCTGTGGCTCGGGGGTTCGGACAGTAAGAAACTGAAGGCGAATGAGATTGCTCGAATATTTGTGAGTGACGAGCTGAAAGAGCAACGAAACAGTTTGATTGTCAAGCCGGAAAGGAATCGGAGTGTTTTTAGTGACTATTACGTTCCGATGAGATCTTTGGCCATGGTTGCACGGACGGTTCTGCGGGATGGGGTGTTGACGTTGGATGGATTGGCGGATGCGGTGAAGGCGTTGCCAAACCGGAAGCAGGTGAATCAGCTCGTGCAGTCGGCAGTGGCGATTTCTGGTCAGACATCAGACATGGGTTCGGGTGATGGTCTTGGCACGGCGGGGCTCGAAATTTATGCGATGTTGAGTTCGGCTCAACGCCGGTTGGTGACTTCCGAAACGGGATTTGTGATGCGTTGGGGCCAGATGCCGGCAGGCGTTCAGGCTTTGTTGGAGTTGTTGGTTCGGCAGAACGAGTTGGAAGTGACGATTGGGCGTAACGATGTGAATTCGACGGCGGGGGCGCAGCCGGTTGAAGAGATGGATGAAGAAATGGATGAGCATTGGGAAGGTCATCCTCAGATGGGTTTGGAGCAGACGGTTTTCTTAGCGGGCCAGGAAGGATTTCCGGGGGAGATTCGGTTGAAAATGGATCGACAGTCGGGGGTGGTTGTGAAGCAATCCACCAGCGAATATTCTTATCGGCAGTTTATGTCGCCTGAGGCTTTGGCTTATCAAGAGTATTACCTGGAGGAAGCGAAGCGTCGGGGGGAGATGGTTGGCGGGCGAGATGAATGGACTTATGAATATGCGGCGGGGAATCAGCAGAGTTTGGGTCTGAATTTGCAGTTTGGGAAGTTTTGGTGCGGGGAGTACCGGTTCTCGTTTTTGGATCGGTCGGTGAAGTTTTCGGGGTTAGAGGGTTTGCCTCAGTCGGTTCGTGATGATATTGCGAAGCGGAAGGCGGAGATTCGGAAGATGATGGAAGAGGGTGGGGGCGGGATTCCACCGGCGAAATTGAAAGTGTCGTATTAATTTTGGTGTTCCTCCATGTTTCAGGCTACACCTTTAGGTTTCGAGCTTTTAAGACTGCCAAGTTTTTAGCTCAGTCCAAAATAAGATTTTAAGGTTTTAGTTTGAAAAGCTGACAAATCCCCTAAGTATTGGGTTTCGGGTGACCAATACATTTACCTGGGTCAGCACGACCAGAGAAGGTAATTGAATGTACGAACAGTACTGGGGATTAAACGAAGCACCATTCACATTGACGCCAGATCCGCGTTTCTTGTACATGAGTCGGGCGCATGAAGATGCTCTGATGATGTTGCATTACGCGATTGCGAGAAACAAGGGCGCGGCGATGCTGTGCGGCGAGATCGGTCTGGGTAAGACGACGATTAGCCGGAAATTGCTTGAGATGCTTGACCCGGTTCAGTACCGGATTGTTTTGATTGTGAATCCGATTTTGACTCCGACGCAGATGTTGCAGGAGATTCTTTCTCAGCTTGATGTTGAGACGAATTCGCGGAACCGGCAGGTTTTGGTTCAGCAACTTCACTTGACGTTGATTGAGAATTATGACCGTGGGCGCCGGGTTGTGCTGATGATTGACGAGGCACATTTGATTCGGAGCAGCAACAGTTTTGAAGAGTTGCGTTTGCTCTTGAATTGCCAGATGAACGACCAGTTTCTGATCAGCTTGGTGCTGCTTGGTCAGAAAGAGTTGTTGCCTAAGTTGAAGAAAGTTCCGGCTTTGGAGCAACGGATGGCGGTTCGTCACCAGATCAAACCTTTGGACGTGCTCGATACGGGTGAGTTGATTTTGTTCCGGTTGCGAATTGCGGGATTCCAGGAGGATCGCAGTCCGTTTACGCCCGAGGCGATTCATGAGATTCACCGGTTGAGTGGTGGCGCGCCTCGAGTCGTGATTCAGCTTGCGGACAACGCGATGTTGATGGCGATGGCGCGGAAAGAGAAGTTCGTTGACGGTTATTTGATAAAGGAAGTGGGCGAAGAGTTCACGGGAGCGGCAGCATGAATTTTGCGGATGCGATTCGAAAAGTTTCGGCGGATGCGCCAGCGAGCCAGGCCTTGGGTTTGGGCGAAGCAGCGGTTACGCCGGTTCAACCTGCTCCGCAAGCTCCGGTCTCGACGATTGGGGTGAGTATTGGTTCGCCAGTATTCCCGGGTGTTGAAGGCTTGGGAGTTGATCCGGCGAGTATTCCGGCTCCGGCAAGTCAGGCGGTTCACTCAGGGAATGTGGTTCGGCTTGAGCTGTTTTTGACAGCGGAGCAGATGAGTGGTTTGTTCAAGGCGATCATGGCGGGTCAACACACGGTCATGACAGCCAGAGAAGCCGCCGCTTATTTGCGAGTGAGCAAAGACACTTTGATGAAATTGGCGGAAGAGGGTGAGATTCCTGGGATTGTCATTGATGGTCGCTGGCGTTTCCCGAAACCGAATTTGGACGAATGGTTGACAATGCAGTCGATTGGTCACGAGGAGACAGAACATGTCGCTTAATCCCTTTAAGAAACCGAGTTATGTGGGTGTGGACATTGGCCACAAGCACATCAAATTAGTGCAATTGGATCGCATGGGAACGGGTTGGAGAGTGACCAAACAGGTTTCGATTCCGACACCATCCGATTCAGTCAAGGATGCAGTTGTGGTTGATCCGGATGTTGTCGGGATTGCGATCAAGGCAGGAATGCGCGAGCACAAGATTACGGCCAGCCAGGCCGTTATTGGTGTTTCGGGTGCTTCGGTGATTGTCCGAACGATCAAGGTTGCGAAGATGACTCCGCAGATGCTTCGGAAGACGATCAAGTACGAAGCGGGCCATTACGTTCCGAGTTCGATCGAGGATAGTTACATCGAATGTGAGATCATCGGGGACGCTCCGGAAGAGGGCCTGATGGAAGTTTTGATTGTAGCTGCTCCGCGAGAAATCGTGGAGAGTAAGTTAGCCGCAGTTGAGCGAGCAGACCTTGAGGTGGACATTGTTGATGTCGAAGCGTTTGCGCTTTATCGCAGTTTGATTGAATCAGATGAGCATTCGGTTTTGAACCAGATGACGGTTGCGATTGTTGACATTGGTGCAGCGGCAACGACGGTGAGTGTGATTACAAACGGGAAGTTTGCGATGACACGTACGATTGTCCAGGCTGGTCAGGTGATGACGGATGCTTTGAGGACTTACTTCCAGCTTTCGGATGAGCAGGCAGAACAGGGCAAGTCGCAGCTTGACTTTTCGCCGCTCGTGGCAAACCCGTTGACGGAGAATGCGCCTTTGAAGGTGATTCAGACTCACGTTGATGATTTGGCGCGTGAGATTCGGCGGTCGCTGGGTTACTTCCAGTCGCAGCAGACCGAGAGTTCGAAGAACAACCCGGTGACGCATATTGTTCTCACAGGCGGCGGAGCGAAGCTTCACGGCTTGGGTGAGTACATGGCGAACAAGTTGGGTGCGGAAGTGATCACCACGGGTGTTTTTGACAATCCGAAATTTGTACCGGCCGGGATTGAACCCCCGGGCAAGGGACTAGAGTGGGCGGTAGCCACGGGGCTTGCAATGCGCGCTCATACAAAGGCGGCTTAAGGAGTCAATGATATGCCAAACATTAACTTAATTCAAGAGAAGCGGTTTGCGGCTCGCCAGAAGAACAAGCAGATTCAATTTGCGCTGCTTGGCACGATGGCGATCGGCGCGTTATCGGTACTCGGGACAATTGTCCTGTTTATTGATACGACACGGCTGAACTTGCAGGCGGGTGCTTTGGAGCAGAAGAAGCTCGAGCTAGAGCCGACTTTGCAAGAGCTCGCGGCAAACCAGGCGGCATTGGAGACGATGCGTCCCCGGATTGACACCTTAGACACGGCTCGCAAGGATTCAACCAAATGGGAAGTTGTTCTTGCTTATTTGACAACGAATACTCCGAATGACACCTGGTTGACGAGTGTAAAGGCCTTCAAGCAAGACACGACAACACCGATGGTTTTGACCTTTAACGGGGTGAGTACGAAGCAGGAGTTTGTTGGTGAGTTTCAGTATCGTTTGGGGCTTTGCGAGGAGTTGGAAGGTCCGACTCTGAAGTACACCCAGCCGAAATTCAGCAACAAGGGCCAGATGTTGGAATTTGAATTGACCGCAAATATGGCGGGAACAGTTCAGGAAGAAGAAACGGCAACGGAGGTTGAAACCCCATGAAAACAAATGAACGGATGAAGGTTGTTGCTTTGATCGCCGTCGTTGTGCTGTTGATTGGCGGTGGTTTGATCTACTGGCAATACAGTGCGCGGGGTGAAGCTCAGACACGGGTTGCTTCCTTGCAAGCCGAGCTTCCGGATGCGGATCAGGTGAATGCAGACTTGGTGACAAGTCAGCAGGAACTTGAGGCGGCACGGATTCAGCTTGAGCACTTGGAGCGAGCATTGCCGGAGTCAGCTTACATTCCGACCCTGTTGAAGGAGTTGGAGATGCTCGGGACTTCTAAGAGTGTGAAGATCACGGGTATTCGGCCGATTTTAGAGGTTGTGGGAACCGAAGAAACGGGTCTCGATGACTCGGGTTATCAGAAGCTCGATATTGACATCACGGGTACGGGGACGTACCGGGCGATGTTGGAAATGATTTCCGCCCTGAAGGACTTCCCGAAGATTTTGGCGGTGAACACGATCAACATGCAGCCGAAGCAAGGTTCTGAAGGTGCGGCAGGTGACTTGGATGCAACGATTCGCTTGCGGGCGTTTGTGTTCAAGGAGCCGCTCCCGCCGGTTGAAGGCAGTACGGAAGATCTTCGTCAGCGCGAGTCTGGTGACGGTACGGAAGGTGAGTCGGGCACTGGAACTGATGGTTCTGGTTCGACGATCAAGACCGAGGGCCTTGACACGCGACGAATGCGAAAGGATGTGGCGCTATGAAAGACGACAAGAAGAAGATGATGATCTTGGGTGTTCTCGCCCTTGTGATGATCGCAGTTGGTGCCTTTAGCTTTATGGGTGGTGGCGGTGCGGCTGCAACTACTGAGGTTGTCGCGACGACGGAAACACCAACGGAAGGAACAGCCGGTGACGGCACCGAAGCTGGTGTTGAAGGTGAAGAAGGTGTCGAAGGTGTTGAAGGTGAAGAAGGAGGTCTGCCTACTGAGGGAGACGGGGCTTTGGCACTCATGCCTTTGCCCGTTCGTGATCCGTTCACCGTTCCGGCTGGTTTGGATGATCGCATTCAGGCGGCTCCGCCCGCTCCCGTCCAGCAAAATCCGGCTCCGGCTGTCCAAAGGTCCAATCCTCAACCTCCGACAATGCACGCCGGGAATGCTCCGCTGACTCCGCCGATGGGTGGTGGTTTGCCGAGTTTTGGTGAGGGGAATGAAGTTTCACTTCCACCGGTCGTGGCGAAGCCGCAATACACGGTGAAGGGAATTATGTTGGGCGCGAAGCCGCTCGCAGTTTTTGAAGACGGCGACGGGAACCAGAAGTTGGTTTCAGTTGGCGGTTCAGTTGACGGAGACACCCGTGTTGTCGCGATTGATAAGGGTCGCGTCACGGTGTCGTACAAGGGCAAGCAGCATACGCTTGTCATCGAGGAGGAAGCACGCAATGACTAAGACAGTAACTTGGGCGATTGCCCTGGGTTTGATCAGTTCGGCTGGTTTTGCTCAGGCGCGATCCGAAATTCGTTCGGTCACCCATGAAAAGGGTTCGAACGGAGCGCACAGTATTGTTGTGTCAGGGGTTGATCTGGCCAAGCCAACGATCATAAACCTGACCAGCAGAAACACGACGATTATTGAGTTTGATGCTCATTTGGTAGCCGATCGCGGTCGGATCAACGTTCAGGATGCGGGTGTCAGCTCGGTTCAGTTTGGTTGGTATTCGGCGAATCCGCCGAAGGTTCGTTTGGCTTTCCGTCTTTCGGGAGCGTTTGCTCCGAAGTTCGAAACGACAAAGACGGGATGGGCGATTCGATTTGGTGGTTCGGTGAAGACTGAAGCGACTCAGACGAAAACGACCACGACCTCGGCACCGAAATTGACGGCTCCGAACTCTACGGCTCAACCGAAACTTTCGACCTCTAAGGTAAAACCCGTTGTTTCGACACCGGTTGAAGAGGCTTTGCCCATGCCGGGTGAGAAAGGGGCTCCGAAGCCGGTTGCTGGTTCTCCGATGGCGCGAGCACAGGAGGCATCAAAGGTAACTGAGTCCACTCCTAAGACAACTCAAACTCCGGCGGAGCGCATGAATTCGATTTGGGGAACCGATACTCCGAATCAAAAGGTGACCGAGACGACCAATACTCAACAAGCAGTTGCGAAGGCGGCGGTGAATAATCCGCTTGCCCAGATGGTGAGTTTGGATTTCGTTGGTACGGACATCATCCAGATTTTGAAAGCTCTGTCGATTCAATCGGGCGTGAACATTGTTTCGGCACCCGAGGTGAGTCCGATTGACAAGCCGGTTCGTTTGACGTTGTCTTTGAATCGAGTTTCGTTGGACGAGGCTTTGACTTATGTGACAGCGATTGCGAATCTCAGATTTGCAAAAGTTGGCAATACTTACATTGTCACTCCGAGTGAAAATTTCTCGGCGGCGATGCGCCAGGTTATGGAGCGCATGGGCGGTCGGTATGAAACTCGGGTTGTCAACCTTGTGAGTGGTCAGGCTCAGAAGATTAAGGAAGCGACCGAGAAGGCTATTTCACCAGCGGGACAGAAAGGCTTTTATGAAGTGATTGTTCCGACGGCGGCTGATCTGCCGGGCGTGGCCCTTTCTCCGACAGCGGCTCCGGCGCAGGGTGCCAACGGCGAACCTGCGGCAGCACCGACTCAAGAAGCACCTCGTCCATCTGGTCGCATTTACTACTTGATGGTGGTGGGTGATCCGGCTCGTGTTTCGGAAGTGGAAACCTATATCCGCGACTTGGATGCGAAGATTGCTGATTCGAGTTCGTTCAACCGCAAAGCAGATATGGCAACGATTGTTGTTCCTGTCCAGAGCGGCGAAACGGCACGAATCAAGTTGATGATTGACCGATTGGTTGCTGAGCATCCTCGGGCGGCTGAGTTCAGCATTCAAGAATCGATTTTGGAAGGTACGACCAAGGGCGAATCCATGACGATGACCCTCTTGATGATCGGCCCCAAGGATGATGTTTCGAAGCTGGAGAATTTCGCCAAGACTTTGGATCGTGAGCTTTGCGCCGTGATGGGCAAGAGCTTTGAGGATGATCTGATTGGTCTTGAGAAGTTCTATGAAGTTGTTGACCTTAACTACGCGGAACCGAGCTTGATTGAGCTTGATTTGAAGAGCCGATTTAAGGGTCTGCAGGTGAGTCTGTTGCCGGATGCCGTGACTCCGGGAATTTCTGGAAAAACGAGTAATTCTGAACAAAACACCGGGGCAACTGGTGGCGGAACGGGTGGCGAAGGTGCAGCTGGTGACGGCGGTACGGAAACCCAATCCGGAACGAAGACGGAAGAGCGAACGATCACGGGTCGGGAGCCGATGAAGTTGATTCTTCGAGGGACTCGAGCCCAGATCGAAGAGGCTAAGAGCTACCTTGCTATGGTTGACGTCGCTCCTAAGCAAATTGCTCTAGAACTTCGGGTTCTGGAAATGACGAAAGAAGAAGCCGAGCGAATCGGTTTGGACTGGACGCTTGTGACGGGTGGACGATTGAATCCGATTCGGATCAACCAAGGCCTTGGTGATACGGGGGCAACTCCGGGCACGGTCGGCGGGAACTTCCAGTTCAATGCTGCCGACAGTGCAAGCTTCTTGGCGACGCTCGACAAGTTCAATGGCGGTCGAAACTTGATTGCACGCCCGAATGCTCTGGTCAGCGATGGTCGCGGAACGCGGTTGTTCGTTGGTGACACGGTTCGGTATGTGAAGACGATTCAGTCAACGCAGAACGGGACGACGGTTGAGACCGACGAAGTTCAGGTTGGGGTGACATTTGACATTAAGGCCCGAATTGGCGGCGATGGTCAGATTTCGCTTGACTTGAATCAGAACTTCAATATTCTCACGGGCTTCACGCCGGTTCCCGGTGGTGGAAACTTGCCGCAGACCAGCGACCGTTTGACGAGCATGTTCGTGAATATGCGCAGTGGTGAGACCCTGGCATTGGGTGGATTGATTCTGGAACAAGATCGCCGCCGCGCCAATGGGATTCCTTTGCTGAAAGATCTGCCGATCATTGGAGCGTTGTTCCGACGAACGGACAACCTGAAGCAAAAGACGGAGATTGTGTTCTTCTTGACGGCTCAGGAAGTGAATGCAGGGAACCGCGCCAATGCAGCATCCCCGGCAAACAATGCAGGAAAGGTTCCTGATCCATTGGGTGACTATAATCGCTCGCGAGCACCGAAAGGTGGTTCGGGTGCGAAAGCACTGAGATAGTCTTCAGCTGCGTGCTTGTGAAGCGGGACAGGTTCATTTGAACCTGTCCCGCTTCTTTTTGTGTGTTGGCGTATGATAAATAAGTGGCGGATGAGCGGTTGACCAAGGAGGAGGATGTTGAGGAGATATTGCGGTTAGCCGTGCGTGAGTCGTCAGGTGATGGGGAAGATTTGCGCGAGCGAATGAGGGTGAGTGCGGCGGAACTGGGGATTAGTGAAGAGCAGTTGCGGGCGGCGGAGGAGAAGTATTTTGCCGAGCGAGATGCGGAAGTTTTGCGAGATCAGGAACAGCGCGCGCGTCGTTGGGAGATTTTGAAATTCGTAGGGATTGGGGTTTTGGTTGTAGCATCAATCGGGTTGGGGATTGCGATGATGAACTCTGGAGGAGGTGGATTTTGTTTTATTGGTGCGTTTGCTCCGGCTTTGGCGTGGCGGCAGTTGCGACGAAATGGGGATCGGCAACGCGATGATGCTTGATCTTGTAAGATAGGTTTGGTGGAAAACGAGCATTTGCGTTCGGACGATGATGTTGAGGCGATTTTGCGGTTGGCGGTGAATCAAAATGCGGGGTCGTCGTCGGATTTGCGCGCTCGTTTGATGGAAACGGCGAGTGAGTTGGGATTGAGCCCGGAGCAGGTTGCGGCGGCGGAACGGGAGTATTTGGCGACGAAGGAGCGGGAGGTTGTGGCTCGGAGTGAGGAGGAGGAAGAGGCGCGGCTGTGGAAGGAGTTCCGAGTGCGGCAGCGTGGGGATTTGATTTCGCACTTGGGGAGTTATTTGGGGGTAAATGCGGGCTTAATGGCGATGGATTGGTTTCAGGGGGGTGGGATTGACTGGGCGTTCTGGCCTTTGATGGGTTGGGGGATTGCAATTGTGATCCATATATTTAGTTTTGCAGCGGGGACGACAGAGGATAGTTTGGATGAGTTTGAGAAGTTTAAGCGGAAGAAGCGGAAATCTAGCGGCTCGTCAGATTGAATCCGATGGCGGCGGCAATGAGACCGAGAGTGATTTGGAGAAGAGCGTTGAAGATGGCGTGAGCGGCTTGTCCTTTTTGGAAGTGGGTAAGGAGATCGAGGGAGAGGGAGCTGAATGTGGTGAATCCGCCGAGGATTCCGATGGCGGCGAAGAGATAGAGGGGCTGAGTGCGATCGGTAAAGTGGCCGGCGAGCAGGCCGATGAGGAATGAACCAACGATGTTGACGGATGCGACGGCGAGATAGGGGTGATCGGGGTTGATTCGGTGGAGGATTTGGGAAATGGCGAAGCGGATGACGCTTCCGATTGCTCCGCCGATCGCGACGGAGAGATAGGTTTGTATTGGGTGGGTGGGGTTTTCCACCGGGAATTAGACTTTTGCGCGTTCGCGTTCAGTTTCGACGATTGCGTGGGTCATTGTTTCGGTTTGGGTGATTTGGCTTTGGAGTTCACGCTTGCCTCGTTCGACGGTGCTGAGGACTTTTCCGACGACGTTTTCTAGGTTCTGGAGAGTGTCGGAGGCGTAGTGATCGGCTCCTCGGCGCATTTCTCGGGCGTCTTTTTCGGCAGATTTTCGCATCTCTTCGGCTTGAGCTTTGGCGATGCGAGTGATTTCGTCTTCGGCGACGAGTTGCTCGGATTTGAGTTGGGCTTGCTGAACGATGAGGCTGGCTTGTCGTTCGGCATCGGCAACCATTTGGGTTGCTTTGGCATGTGCGGCTTCGAGAAGGGCGGTCGATTCTTCTTCGGCGCTGGCCATGAGGCGTTCGGTTTCTCGGGTGAGGCTGGCGGCGTCTTTCATTTCCCGGGGCATAGACGCGCGAATTTGTTCAACTTGGAAACTGAGGTCTTCTTTTTTGAATCCGAAGGCGATGTTTCCGAAGGTTCTGGTGCCTTCGATTTTAGATTTGAGGTTCTCGAGGAGTCGAAGAACATCAATGGAATAGTCTGATCGGATTGCCATAGGGGTTGACCGCCAAAGCGTGCTTATAGTTTAACACGAGATTTCTTCGCTAAAAGGTTCACGACCCAGGTGAATCTGCGAGTCTCTTGGCAATTAACTTTTCCACCGGAGCCGGTACGAACTGCTGGTAGTTGCCACCGTGGCGGGCGACTTCGCGGACAACGGAGCTGGCGAGGAAGCTGAATTCTTCTTTAGCGATGAGGAAAACGGTTTCGATTTCGGGGTTGAGTTTGCGGTTGGCGAGTCCGATTCGAAGTTCGTATTCGTAGTCGGAGATGGCGCGGAGTCCCCGGAGGATGATGCGGGCGTTTTCTTGTTGGGCGAAGTCCACGAGGAGTCCGGAGAAGGATTTGACTTTGACGTTGGGGAGGTGGGCGGTGGAGTCGGCGAGGGCTTGGAGTCTTTGGTCGAGGGGGAGGTAGGGGGCTTTGTCGGAGTTGACCCCGATGGCGACGATGAGTTCGTCATACATTTCGGCAGCTCGTTCGATGATATCGAGGTGACCGATGGTGGGGGGATCGAACGATCCGGGGTAGATGGCCCTTCGGGTCATGGTCGGGATTCTACTTTATTGGATTGAAAGCCGCTTTATCTTGATTGGTTTACCGGTGATGTGGAGGCGGTGAGGGGATTGTTTGGCGCGGGAGCCGTTGATTTTGACGAATTTGTGACCGGGAGTCAGGAGGAAGTTGGGGGTGATGGGGTCGTGGCCTTGGTGGAGGGTTTCGGTGGTGATTTCGAGGCCTTTCTTGGTGCCTCGGACGGTGATTTGGATTTCAGTGTATTCGCCGTGGGTGTGGTTGTCGGTCAGTCCGTCGTCGGCGAGGTAGGTGGTGGTGGTTTCGCCGCGCCAGTCCTCGGGGAAAGCGAGGAGGAAGGCCGGGGCATCAAGGTTGACGCGGTTGGTGGTGGGGAGTTCTGGCTGGAGCGGCGTGATGCTCGCGGTGCGGAAGAAGAGGGGGGTCTCGGTGCGTTTTGCTTGGAGGACGTATTTGCCGGGGGCCATCCAGGTGCCAGTGGCGGCATCGAACCATGGGTGTTTACCGGGAAGGACGAGGCCGCGCGTTTCGGATTTTTGTTCGATGATGGGGGCTTGGAGGATGTTGGGGCCAACGAGGAATTGATCGTTGATTTCATCGAGGTTTTTGCCGGAGAAGTCGTGGAACAGAGGGCGGAGGAATGGCGCTCCGGTTCGTTCGTGGGCGATGAAGAGGTTGTAGAGATACGGCAGGAATTGATAGCGAAGCCGGATGTAGTGGGCGACGTTATCCCGGGTGGTAGCGGGGTAGGCAAATGGTTCTTGGGGTTTGGTGCCGTTGTTGCTGTGATTGCGGGCGAAGGGGAAGAGGAAGTTGGCTTGCATCCAGCGCTCCATGAGTCGGGGGGCGGAATTTCCGCCGAATCCACCGATGTCGGCACCATTGAAGATGTGACCGGAGAGGTTCATGCCGAGGCTGGTGGTGATGCTGAGTTTGAGATAGAAATCGTTGGCGACATTGTCACCTGTCCAGATGGCGGCATAGCGCGAGGTTCCGGTGAATCCGGATCGTGAGAGGATGAAGGGGCGTTCGTTGGGGACGGCTTGTTTGAACCCGGCGAAGGTGGCCATTTGCATCCCGAGGCTGTATTGGTTGCGGTGGAGGTGGTGACTGTGCCGGCCGTTTTGGAAGAGCATATCGGAGGGGTCGACGGGTCCGGTGGAGGGGTCGTTCATGTCCACCCAGCAGGCACCGAATCCGGAGTTTCGGAATTCGGAAGAGTAGGTTGCCCACCACTCGCGAGGTTTGGTAAGAGTGAAGTCGGGGAATACGGTTTCGCCGGGCCAAACGAGGCCGATGAAGGGATTTCCTTCGGTGTTTTGGCAGAAGACATTTTGCTTGATGCCGTCGTCATAAACGCGGTATCCGGGTTCGGATTTCACGCCGGGGTCAATGATGGGGACGATGCGAATGTTGTCTTTGGCGAGTTCTTTGGCAGTGCCTTCCACCTTTTGGGGAAAAAGTGACTCATTGGTTTGGAAGATTCGATAGCCATCCATGTAGTCGAGGTCGAGCCAAAGACCGGAGACAGGGATTTCGTGCTTTTTGAATTGGTCGCGAAGGTTGATGAGGTCATTGTGTCCGCCGTAACCCCAGCGGGATTGGTGGTAGCCGAGGCTCCAAACGGGTGGGCGCGGACAGGTGCCAACCAATTGGTTGAGTTTGGATGTAAGTTCAGCGAGTGACTCGGCGGTGAGGATGACGAGATCAGGTTGTCCATCGTACGCACCGAGGATGAGGTGGGGGGATGTGCGTTGCCATTCGACAAAGACTCGGGAGTCGTCTTTGCCGGGGGTTTCCATGAAAGTGGGGGCAGGGTTGTGGAGGAGGAATCCGGCGTATTGGTTTTCGGCGAACTTGACTGCGATGTAGGGGGTTGTGAAGTAGCTGGGGTCGGTGGGATGGCCCCCCCATTGCGCCCAGTGGAAGTCTGACCAGACATCGGTGTTCCAGTTGACGGTGCGGTATCCGGACAGTTCGAGTTCGCCGAATGATTTCTGGCCCATTCCGTAATAGCGGGTGGATTCGGCAACGAGGAATTGAAAGATGGAGGCTTGTCCGTTAAGCCCAATACTCGCTTCGGGCACGCCGAGAATTGTTTGATTTTCAGCGGGGATGACGAGTTGATTGTCGGTGAAGTGGGCGGACGGGGTTTTGAGTGGGTCGGGGAAATTGAGAGGCGTGAGGGCGAGATTTTCGGGCCAGGTATCTCCGGCGGTGAGGTGGATGCGGTGGATGTTATTTTGGTAGGAAGTGATGTGGAGATGGGCTAGGCGGTTTTTGAATTGGAGAGAGTTATTTTTCCCGGCTTGGGCAAAGGTGAAGTTTGCGGGGCTGGGGTACTTGTTGTAGAACATGGGCCAGGTTCAATTGTGCTTGTTTGGGGGTTTGGGCCTGGGTCAGTTTTGCGGGGGATCAAGAATGCCAAAACGAATTTGAATTTCGGCCGGGGGCAAGAGTTTGTCCTGATTGGGTGATGGCATGTTTGGCGAGTGCGGACTGCACAACTGTTTGCGTCCAAGAAGTGGACCATCCGAGTTCGGCGGTGAGGTGAGAAATGGTGTTTTCTGTCGCCTCTTCGGGGGTGTTTTGGTGGGCTTCGAGATGGATGATGAGAGCTTGGATCGCTTGATTGATTTGGTCTCGTTGGCGGAGTTTGGTTTGAGCGACAATGCCGTTTCGGGGGGCGAGGACAGCGGTTGCGGAAAAGATGATTCCGAGAAGAGTTGCGATCATTCCGGAAACGCTTAGGTCGAAAGTGAAAGCGAGCCATGTTCCGACAAGGGATGTTGCAAGTCCGAAGAGGGCACTGATTCGGAGAACGCCGCTGACGCGGTGACTGAGGAGTCGTGCGGTTGCGGCAGGAATGATAACAAGGGCCACGGTGAGAATCGCTCCGACGGCGGCGAATGCGGAGATTGTGCTGACGCTGACGATGGTCATGAGACCGTAGTGGAGAGCGATGGGGGTGAATCCACTCACGGTGGCGAGGAGGGGGTCGAAGGTGGCTAGTTTAAGCTCTTTTCGAAAAAGGGTCAGGAAAAGAGTGGTGACGATGAGGGCGAAGCCGAGCAACCAGATGGATTGGGGGCCGAGATCTGTTCCGCCTAATTTTAGTCGGTCAAATGGGGCGAGCGTGACTTCGCCAAAGAGGACGGAGTCGGTATCGAGGTGGACGTTGCTGAAGTCTTGGCTGATCCAGATGACTCCAAGAGCAAACAAGAAGGGGAAGACGAGGCCGATTGCGGCGTCTTGCTTGATCCGGCGTTTGCCAGTGAGATATTCGACGAGCCAGACAGTCAGCATTCCGCTCAAGAGGGCACCAATCAGCCCAGTCAGAAGGTTTGGTCCGTTTGCGATCCAGAATCCGGCAACGAGTCCGGGGAGGATGCTGTGGCTGATGGCGTCGGCAATCATTGCGGATTTTCGGATGATCAAGTAGGCACCTGCGAGGGCACAAGTGAATCCTGCGAGTCCGGCAATGAGATAGATCCAGATGAGTGGACTCATGCGGTCTTGACCTCTGGTGTGCGTTTTTTGCGGTGTGAAAGGGAATAAAGGATTTGGGACAAAGCGACCGCTAGAGTTGAAATGATGACAACAGTTGGTCCGGTAGGAAGGTTTGGCGTATTGACCGAAATCAGAGCTCCGGTTGCGGAACTAACAAGCCCAAAGATCGCGGCAATGATGAGAAGTTGAGATGTGCTCCTCACCCACGGTCGGGCGGCAATGGTGGGAGCGACAAGGAGGGCACTGAGGAGAACAACGCCGACAGTATTGAGCCCGATGATGATTCCTGCAACGAGGAGGGTGGTTTGAAGGAACTCGATTCGGGCTGTATTGAGCCCGGAAGCTCGAGCAAAATCCGGATCAAAGGCGAGGAGTTGGTAGGGTTGGCGAATACGAATGAGGACAGCGGTTGCAACCGTTCCGACGATCAGGATGGCAATCACGTTTTCTTGAACAAGGGCGGCGGCTTGACCAAAGAGGATTGTGTCGAGACCGGCTTGGTTTGCGGAGGGAGAGCGTTGGATCAGGCTGAGCAGGAGGACGCCGAGTCCGAAAAGTGATGTCAGGGCAATACCGAGGGCGGTATTCCAGTCGGTTCGGGTTTTGGTTGTGATCCACCGCACCCATGCCATGGCAAGTCCAGCGGTGAGGGCTGCTCCGATGAGGATTGGGAGGGGGGCTTTACTTCCGGTGAGCAGAAATCCTAGGCAAACTCCGGGAAGGGCAGCGTGGGCAAGAGTGTCTCCGACAAGGCTTTGTCGGCGAAGGACGGCGAAGCTCCCCAGGATGGCGCAAAACAGGCCAAGAGACATTGTGCCGAGGAGGATTGTGCGGAGGGTGTAGTCGGTGAATATGCTCACGGTTTGAGGACTCCAGCGAATCCATATGTTTGAGCGAGGAGTTCAGGAGTAAAAATTCCAGCGGTTGGTCCGGAGGCAATAATTTTGCGGTTCAGGAGGGTGATGTGGTCAAAGTACTGACCTACGGTTTCCAGGTCGTGGTGGACGACAATGGCGGTTTTTCCAGCGGAGCGCATGGATTGAAGGACTTCAAAAATTTGTTGTTCGCTGGCGGCATCGATTCCGGCGAACGGTTCATCCATCAGGGTGACAGGGGCATTTTGGGCGAGTGCACGGGCCAGGAATACGCGTTGTTGCTGGCCGCCAGAAAGCTCCGAGATTTGGCGATGGGCAAAATCTTGCATTCGGACGGCTTCGAGGGCGGCTTGGGCGCGATCATGTTCGGCTTTGCCGGGGCGCTTGAACCATCCGAGTGATCGATAGGTTCCCATGAGAACAACTTCGGCGACGTCGGTAGGGAAATCCCAGTCGACGGAGGAGCGTTGTGGGACGTAGCCAAGGCTCTTGATTCCCTCGGGGTTGGGGGTATTGAGGATGGAGATCGTTCCGGCCGACGGTTTCTGGAGTCCCAAGATCGTGCGGATGAGAGTGGACTTTCCGGCTCCGTTCGGTCCGACGATGGCGCAAAGTTTTCCGGCAGGGAGATCGAGATCGATATCAAAGAGAACGGGTTCGGCGTGGTAGGAAACGGTGAGGTCACGAATGGAGAGGGAGTTGCTCATTTGAGGGCGTTCGCGATGGTGTTGGTGTTATGGCGAATCATGCCGATGTAGGTTGCTTCGGGAGTTCCGTTTGCACCGAGGGCATCGGAGAAAAGTTCGCCGCCGATTTTGACTTCCCAGTTCCGGTCTTGGACAGCTTTTTGAAGGGCGCGGATGGTGGCGGGATTGACACTGGTTTCGACGAAGATAGCTTTGATTTTTTTGGATGCGATTGTGTCTGCGAGTTGGACGATGGTTTGAGCGGAGGCTTCGGTGACGGTGTTGGTGCCTTGGATTCCGAGGACTTGGAGGTTGTAGCGCTTGCCGTAGTACTCGAAGGCGTCGTGGGCAGTGATCAACACACGGCTATCTTCGGGAATTGAGTTGAGGCTTTTTCGAGTTTCTGCGTCGAGTTCTTTGAGTTCAGATTGATAGGCTTTCCAATTGTTGACGACATGCATGCTGATGGATTTTCCGCGCATGTCGGTGAGTTTTTTGGCGAGAGCGGTGCCGACTTCTTGCCAGAGGGTGGGGTCGTGCCAGATGTGGGGGTCAGATTGTCCGCCGGTGGACAGGATGAGGTTTTTGGGGATTGCCTCGCCCGCACTGAATGATTTTTCGCCGAGGCTTTCGAGGATGTCGGTCATTCGGCCTTCGAGGTGGAGTCCGCCATAGACGACGAGGTCGGCGGATTGGATTTTCTCGAGGTCTCCAGCGGTGGGTTTGTAAAGGTGGGGATCAACGCCGGGGCCCATGAGGGGGGTGACTTCGCAATGCTCCCCGCAGATGTTGGTGGTGAGGTCAGCGAGCATTCCGGTTGTGGCGACAACGTTTATTTTGGTGGAAGAGGAGTTTTGTTGAGTTTGGCAACCAGTTAAGATGCCTGCGGCTAGAGTGCAGATGAGCAGGAGGCGGAAGAGTGAACCCAGGTGCATTTTGTTAACCTTGGTTAATTATAGGGGATTTTTAGGTTGTTATTTTAGAGGCCTAGGGAAAAAGAAACCCCCTCGGTGAGTAGCCGAGGGGGTTTTGTTGTTTCTGAACTAGTCAGAAACGGTTGTGATTAGTGACCTTCGCCTTCAGCGTGGTTGTGTCCGGTGTGATCTTCGCCATCTTTCTTCATGTCAGCAGCGCCTTCCTTAACGGTTTCGCCTGCTTTTTCCATGGCTTCGCCAGCTTTTTCACCAGCTTCGGCTGCGCCTTCTTTCACGGCTTCGCCTGCACCTTCGACGGCTTCGCCAGCTTTGTCAGCGGCTTCTCCGGCGGCGGCACCTGCATCTTCAACTGCTTCGCCAGCTTTTTCGCCAGCATCGGTTGCGGTTTCAGCGGCTTTGTCGCCAGCTTCGGCAGCTTGCTCACATCCAACGAAAGCAAATGCGCTCAAAAGAAGAGCGGCAACTGCGACGAGGAAGAACTTGTTGTTTTTCATGATTTGACTATAGTCTCCAGTGTTGTTTTTGCCCGTTTCCCAAATTTTTGAATGGTAGCGGACTGTTTTCAGGACGTAATTCTGAGTTGCGAGGATGCAATTTCAGGGATTGGGGCCTCATTCGGCATTGAATTGAAGCTACAAACGACCTAGTGAATTTAACAGTATAGCCCGGTGGATGGTTCCCGACCGGGCTACTCAGGATGCCGGATTAGAATCGGAGGGCGTAGGAAAGGAGTCCGCTGGAATTGCCCCCGAAGGCGAGATTGAATCCGCCGAGGCCAACTCCGAGAGTGAAACCTGAGCGCGATTCGTAGCCACCGCGAAGGGCGATTGAACCAGCCATGAGTTCCGCACCAGCCCGGAATTCTTGTGATCCGGCACCGTTGAACATATCAACGAAGTCGGCGGCAAAGACAACTGAGCCGGGAGCGACATATCCAAACCCGGTGTTGAATGTCCGTTGGTACGGTCTGATGATGCTGTTTTGCAGGAGGGGATCGGTTGCGTTGAAGGTTGTCCGGGGTTCGACAAGGTTTTCGATGGTTGCGCCAAAGAAGAATCCCTGATCTTTTGAGGCACTGGAGACAAATCCGAGGTCGAGGCCGACGCCTGATTCATCGAGGATGTCGTTACCGTTCATTTCTGGTGCAAGGGCACCGGCGGTGTTGTTTTGAATACTATTGGCGTCGGCGAATCGGTGGGTGTAGTAACTGCGGACGAACTTGACTCGGATCCCGACGGAGAGATCCATATTGCCGGGAGTGTTGAGGCGTCGGCCGTAACCGATCCCAATTTGGTAACCACCCAGGCCGTAGGCATCGAGTCGTGAGTTCACAGGGACGTTGCCTTGGGCACCGGAGCTGACCCAGTTGCGCAGGTCGGCATTGGGAAGTCCAGCAACGAGGGCATCTCCGTTAAAATCGAGGGCAAATCCGTTGGCAAGAAATCCGAGGCCACCACCGGCTCCGAATTCGAATTTTTCGTCTCCAAGGGCGCGAGCGATTGTTGAGAGTTGGTTGGCGTCGAGTCCACCTTGATCGATATCGCCAAAGTAGTCGCTGAGATCGCTTAGGCTGATGCTTTGGGTTCGGAATGAGAATCGGGGGAATTGGAATCTGGCGGCGGACGGGGCGAGGCCGTACATGGCGGGGTTGAGTCTTCCGGAATAGATGTAGTCTCCCGGAAGGGCGAGACCGGCGCGGCCCATGCCGGATGCGCGCCCGGAGCCGATTGTCCAATCGGCGCATGACATGGTGGTAAGGGCAAGGGCTCCGCAGAGGAGAATCGTTCGTTTCATCATGTTTTATCCTTGGCTGAAGTGACAATTTTACTAGGCAGGTGCACTGAAATGGTTTGGGTTATTTGGTCTTTTCGATTCGGCTAACCAGGTACATTTGGAGTCCAATGCACAAACCGATTGTTGTTGTTGGTGCTGGCTTGTCCGGTTTGGTCTGCGCTCGTCGTCTGGAACAGGCGGGGCGCAATGTTTTGGTATTGGATGCAGGCGATGGGCCGGGAGGTCGAATCCGGACGGTTAATGTGGATGGTTTCCGATTGGATCGTGGGTTTCAGGTTTTTTTTGAGGCTTATCCTAATGCGAAATTAGAACTTGATTTGGCGGCATTAAATTTGAAGGATTTTGAACCTGGGTGCATGGTTTTTGATGGGAAGAAGTTGCGCGAAGTTCACCGTGAGAACATTCTGCAGACGATTTTTGGGAAATGGGTTTCAGTTACTGATCTGCTTCGTTTTAACCAATTGGGGGATGATCTTGACCATTTGACGGAGGATGAGGTGTGGGCTTTGGAAGATGAGCCGATGGTCGATTTTTTGAGGAAACGCAAGATTAGTCAGGAGGCGATTGATCAATTTGTACGCCCGTTTTTTGGAGGTGTGTTCTTAGATCCGACATTGGATGTGAGCAGCCGTCCATTTGCGTTTTATTGGCAGATGCTGGATCGAGCTCCAGCGACGATTCCGGCGGAGGGAATGCAAGCGATTCCTGATCAAATTGCGGCGGGGATTAGGCAGGAGTCATTCCGATTCGGGGTTAGGGTTGAGTCGTTGGTTCGTGAAGGGGGTCGAGTTTCTGGAGTACGGCTCGACTCAGGTGAAGTCATCGAGGCGGCACTGGTTGTTTTGGCGGTTGATCAATCGGCGAGTTCACGGCTGACGGGAATTGGGACAGAGTGGTCGGCGAGACCTTGCACAACGGTTCACTTTGCGGCGAGTGAGCGGCCATTTTTCGAGTCGATTTTGCATGTCAATGGTTCTGGGCTGGGGCGTGTGAACCATGTTGCTTGTATGACGAATGCATCCAAGTCACTAGCACCAAATGGTCAGTCATTAATTTCGGCTTCGATCTTGGGGGATCCACTGATGGGTGACTTGAATTTGGCGAAAGAAGTTCGCTATGAACTTACCAATTGGTTCCCAAAACAGAATGTGGAAGGTTGGCGACCGTTACGTGTTGATCGGATACCACATGCTCAGATGCCACAACCAGTTGGATTTATGGATCGGTTGACGCCGATGGCTCCAGAGGATGGTTTGTTGGTGGCGGGTGAGCATACGACTTATGCGGGAATTGATGGAGCGATTTTGAGTGGTCAGCGGGTTGCGGCCTTCGCAATGAAACCTGATCGGGAGCTTACGACGGCGTGAGGGTAGCGGTCGTCGGAGCCGGCATGGCCGGACTTGGGGCGGCTAGAACATTGCGTGTGGCGGGGATTGCCACGGTTATATTTGAGAAGTCACGGGGATTAGGTGGGCGTGTGGCGACCAGATACTTGGGCGATTACGCTTTTGACCACGGCGCGACGGTAATTTCTCCAAGGGGAAGTGAATTAGAGCGGGTGATCCTAGAAGAATTACCGACAGACGAACTCGTTGATGTGACGGCTCCGATTTATCTGGCTCATGATGACCGCGTGACGGCAGTTGACCCGGAAGGAGGAAAGATCAAGCGGTATGCCTATGCGAAAGGTAATTCGACGTTGGGCCGGCTTTTGGGGGAAGGGATTGAGTCTCGGTTAGAAATGCGTGTGGAGGAGATATCAAAGAATGGGCCGCACTATTTGATTGATGGGGAGAGTTTTAGCCATGTGATTTTGAACCCGCCGATTCCTCAATCGGAGGTTTTACTTGCTAGCCTAGGGGACAAACGGAGTTTTCCGGGGGCGCAGTATCGGAAATGCCTGAGCGTTATGTTTGGGGTTGCTTCGGAAATTGATCGACCTTACCATGCGATACTGGATCCTAATCAGAGTCAGCCTTTGACATGGTTGAGTCTGGAGCATGTGAAATGTCCGGGAGGATTCCGGGCTCCAGACGGTCACGCGGCGGTTGTGGTGCAGATGAGTGCGCGGTATAGCCGCTATAGTTATGAACGGTCGGATGAGGATATTCTGCGAGAGACTTGGGTGGATGTCAAGCGGGTGTTAGAACTCGGAAAGGTGGGTTATGAAGTGAGTTCAGTGATGCGGTGGCGGTACAGTCACTCTTCCAACACGATTGGGTTTGAAACAGCGAATCCGCACGGGGCAAAGGTATTGGTTGTGGGCGATGGATTGAGTGGAGCTCGAACTCACCAGGCCTATGAGACAGGAGTTCGGGCGGCGCGTCAGATATTGGAGGATATATGAAACGATTGATTGGTGGAGTGGTGGTTGCGGGTCTGGCTTCCCTTGGTTGGGCGGGGGAAGTGATTTTGGATGTTGATGCGGGGGGTCTTAAAGGTTCGGCGACGTTGGTGAATCAGTTGTTACCAAATGGGTCGAAGTACGTTCGATTGGGGATGTTGTTGGAGGATGCGAGTGGGAAATCGGTGAGTGTGCTTCAGGAGTCCACTTATGACAAGACTGGGCGTCCGGTTCGGCTTTTGCAACGGACGAATTTGAAAGGTGGATCGGCATTACAGTCGGTTGTAGTGACTTTTGATGACTCAGGAGCAAATTTTAAGGTTGATCAGGGTGGGAAGACCTTGAATGATACGATCAAGTATCCGGCGGGGAAATCGGTTTTGGCGACGCCGGAATTTTGGTTTATCCGGGATGTGGTGAATCCAGGCGGCGTGAAGAGTTATTGGCGGTTTGACATGGCGAAGCAGAATTGGGCCGAGATTAAGTGCGAATATCATGGTAAGCGGGATTTGAAGTGGGGGGGTAAGACGGTGAATGCGCATTTGGTGACGATGGGAGAAGGTCGGGCCTATTTGGACGATGCGGGAGACCCTTATGTGGTTGAGACAGGGAACGGAAAGATGGTGAGACGAGCAAAATGATTAAGGTAGCGATTGCGGGGGCGGCGGGGAGAATGGGGCAGGAAGTTGTCAGGGCGGTGAGTTCAGCGCAGGATATGGAATTGGTTGGAGCTTTTGACCGTTCGGTTGATTTTGCGAGTACGGGCACAATGTTAGGTGGGGGAGTCACAGATGTTCCTATAGGGCAGAAGATTGGGGCGATGATGGATGAGACACAGCCTGACATTTTGGTGGAATTGACGCATTTGGCAGGCGCGGCGGATCATACTTTGAACGCATTGAAGCGAGGGATTTCGGTTGTGATCGGGACAAGTGGTCTGAATAACGAGGATCTACGAGCGATTCAGCTAAGTTGTGAGAGCTATGGTGCTTCGGCGATATTGGTACCGAATTTTGCAATTGGGGCGGTTCTAATGATGAAATTTGCGGAGATGGCGGCGAGATACTTCCCCCATGCGGAAGTAATGGAACTTCACCACGAGCAGAAAATGGATGCGCCGAGTGGAACGGCGTGGCATACGGCGGAGCGGATCGCGGCGGCTCGGCAGAATGCGCCTCGATTACCGCACGGAGCAGTACAAAAAGCACCGGGGGCGAGAGGGGGCGAAGTAAAGGGTGTTCCTGTTCACTCGGTTCGGTTACCGGGTTATGTGGCGAGTCAAGAAGTGCTATTCGGCGGAGCGGGCGAACGTTTGACTTTGCGTCATGATTCGATTGACCGAGCGAGTTTTATGGCGGGAGTTTTGCTTGCGATCCGTGAGGTTCGTAATGTGAAGGGGTTCGTTGTTGGACTTGATCACGTTATGGGGTAGATGTCTCTTCTTTCGGTTCGTGGAGTTCAAAGTCGCTGACATAGCTGGCAGCTGAGTCGAAGAGTTCGGAGTTGATTTTGGCTTGTTCAGTTTCAAGATGTTCTTTAGTGACTCTGTGGCGGTAACTGAACATTTTGTCGAGTTTTTCGCTGACGGCGACTTCGTCAATGAGTTTGGCGAGCGGTCCGCCTTTCAGTTCGTAATGAATGGTGTCGCGGAGGATGCAATCACCTTCATTGTCGATGAAATCGTGGTGGTGCGTCCAGGATTTGAAGGGTGATTTTTCGGCAGTGTCGGTGAATCCGTGGGGTGGATTGACTTTAGTGATGCGGGCCTTCCAGGTGAGCCAAATGCCGAACTGCTTGGTTTTCATCTCATGGAGGGCGCCTTCTTTGACATCAAGATTCTTACTGATGAGTTGAATTTCTTGCTCGGCGGGGGTGAGAATGCGGAGGGCTGATGCTGAGGAGTGGAAGTCCCAAAGTTTTTGAACTGGGGCTTTAATGTAGGTTTCAAAGACTTTTGTTGGCATCGTATCTTGATGATACGAAAAATTTGTGGAGTTAGTGTTAAGATTGTGGCAAGGATTGAATACATCCTTGCCACGTAAGCAATTGAGTTATGGTAGGGCGACCGCAGTTTGGGTGCTGAAGTCGTAATCCGGTCGAAACATGAAGGAGTGGCAACCAGTGGAGTCTTGCCATCGTGCGTTGGGCTCTGCGGTTCCGGCATAGTCGGTGAAGGGATCCTTGGTCGGATCAGTTGCTCCAGTCGATTTGATACCGATTTTTACCCATTTGGCATGGGAGTCGGCGTATGTGAATATGATTCCGCCGGAGTGGAGATCATAGCCCGTGTTGCGGGAGTTTGTAGATGCACGACTGAGTGATCCGTTATTGGCAAATGAACATCCGGCGGCAGGTGGCTGGTAGATGCAGGGAGCACTTCCGGTGAAGCATCCGAGATACGGGTTGGCGTATGCCCAACCTTCGATGGATGCTCGACCTCGTCCATTCCAAAGAACGGGAAGTTGAGCAACCGAGGTAATTGAAGTATGGCTGTAGCTATTGAGCAGTCCGTTGTAGGTGTAGCTGATTGCGGGGGCACCTGACGGCGGAGTAAATCCGGGATAAGGGGAAGAAGTGACTCCGCCAACCTTCACTCCGTTAGGGTCGGACATGAGTTGGTAGTTTTTGACGTAAGGTTGGGTGTTGTTGACCCAAAATCCGGCAATTGAGGCGTTGATGACCGGGTCGTTTGAAACCAGCCAATTTCCGGCTGGAGTAAGGCGATCATAGTTGTATCGTGTTGGGGTGCCCGGCATGGGGGTGTAAGTGATCGGCATGACATCATCGTAATCGGCGAGATAGATGTGCATGGAAGTGCCAACTTGTTTGAGATTGCTGACGCTTGAAATTTTCTTTGCGGCGGCTTTGGCCTGGGCGAAAACGGGAAAGAGGATTGCGGCAAGGATCGCGATGATTGCGATCACAACAAGCAGTTCAATGAGGGTAAAGGCTCTTTTCATTTTGGGGGTGAGGGAGTGGCTCCCAATACTCTTAGGATGACTATAACACGAAGATTGTTCGGTTCGGGCATATTGTGCTGTTTTTCAGGTTAGATATTGGAATGCGACGGGCTTTGAGTTTGATGGTTTTGGGATTGGTGAGTGTCGGGTTATCGGATGGGGTGGACGAGTATGTCAAGGCGAAAATGGAAGCTGACCATTTGCCGGGAGTTGCTTTTGCGGTGATAGATCCGGGTGGTAAGGTGGCATTTCGCAGTTACGGGGTTGCAAATCGAGAAACTGGAGAATTGTTTACAGAGAAGAGTACGCACCGTATCGCGAGTTTGAGTAAGCAGATGTGCAGTTTTGTCGCGCTGAGCTTGGTGCGGGACGGGAAATTGAGTTTAGATGATGAAGTGTTGCGGTGGTTTCCGAAGGGCAATCCGGGATGGAAAGGAATGACGGTGCGGCACTTGATGGGTCATACGAGCGGGATTGCTGATCCGGCGGGATTTTCATATTCCAAAGAGTATTCGACTGATGAGTATGTGGCGTTGCTGGCGAAGGCAGATCTGGAAACGAAGCCGGGCGAAAAGTATCGCTATAACAATTACGCTTATGGTTTGCTGGGCGAACTTTTGGGGATTGCGGGTGGCAGTTCCTTGCCGGAGTTGGCACGAAAGTACATTTTTGATCCGGTTGGGATGGCTGGAACGGGATATTACGTTGCGGGACAGAAACGGACCAATGAAGTTATTGCTTATCGGTGGAAAGATGGGGGTTATGAAATTCCTTTGCGAGAGAGGCCGCGTATTTTCCACGGGAGCGGCGGGGTGTATTCAACTTTGGAGGATATGGTGAAGTACGAATTGGCTTTGCGCAATGGGGATTTGGATCAAAAAATTCTGATGCAGCAATGGACACCGAGCTTCCCGGCAGCGGGGAAATATGGTTTTGGGTGGCATGTGGGTGATGAGGAATTGACGCATACGGGCACAACTTTTGGATACACGTCGGCATTTTTGCGGGATCGCAAGGCGGGTTGGACAGTGATTTTGTTCCGCAACAGTGATACGGGGAGTCAGATGGACATGGCGCGGGAGATTCTCTCGAAGTGGCGCGCTCAGTTGGCTTCGCAGTCGAGGCAGTAATCGATATTGGCGCGGATTTTGGCCCGAGCGCGGTGGAGGCGGCTTTTTTGAGCAGCGAGCGAGATGTTGAGTCGTTGCGAAGTCTCGGGGCCACTTAAACCTTGGATGTCTCTCAGCTCAAACACATCGCGCTCCTCGTGAGTGAGGATTTCGAGGGCTTGGTGGACTTTTGTGACGAGGGTGGAATCTTGAAAATCGGGTTCCGCTGGCGGAGCGGGGTACAGGTCGGCGAGATCGGTTACGGGGAGGAGTGCTTCTTTGCGCTTTATTCGACCGCATATCCGGCGGCCAATGATGGCAAGCCATGCTTGGAATCGCTCTTTATCTTCCAGAGATTGGTAGTGTTTGTAGGCGTTTAGAATTGCTTCGACGAGGGTGTCTTCAGCGTCTTCTCGGTTTCCGCAGACACGGAGCATTTGCCGATAGACTTGATCTTTGTGGGCGTTCAGTAGGGTTTCAAATTGATCGATATTAGGCTTGGTCATTGGACTCGATTTGATGATGGGATTGGTTTTGGGCCAGGAAATTCTGGATGTCTTCGGGGGATAGGATGATAATGTTTGGTTTTGCGAGTTTGGTGAATGTTTCGTTATCGGCGTGGTCGAGGGTGCCTTCGGCGTTGAACTCTTCGAGGAGTTTGCTGAGGACTTCGCTGGGATTGGGGGGGTAGTCGTAGGCGTCAATCCAGAGTCCCGGTTGGGGTTCATCGGATTTATAGGCGATGGCGGCAATGTAGAGTTCGTCGAGAGATTGATGTTCGGTTTCCGTACTCCAGACCCCGGTGCGGCAGGAGTGTCCGAGGGCGGTGAGTGCATGAGTTGCTTCTTCTAGGGGAATGGCGTGTTCGCAGCGGAAGAGGATTCGGTCAGTGGGATCGAGGTGGGTGAGAACTGTGTATCGTCCATCTCGGGACAGGTAGATCGTCGCTCCGTTGGGGTTGCGATTTTGCATTTCGGCAAGGAAACCGTCCCAATCGGTGAGGAGTTGCATATTTTTTATTATGGCCTGCCGTGAATTTTTGGTGGTGCAGACATCTGGACGGTGCCATTAGTTGATGATTGCTGCTGTGTCTGATGGGGGTCGAGGTGAGAGTTTCCACGTGACCCCGTAATCGTCAGTTTGGGTGGCTTTGTCGCCAAAAAACTCGATGAGGGCTTGGGGGTCTTGGGAGTTGTTGGGATCGACGTAGAATGCAGGTCCGTGCGGAAGCCCGGGCTCAATAACGAGCCGAATGTGGTTGGAATCAATCGTCCAGCCGGAGGGCGTTTTGGTGGCGGACTGTTGCAGGAGGTCGGCATAGAATTGAGCGGCTTTTGTGGATTCGTGGAGATGAAGGGCAATTTTGGGAAGAATGATTGGTGGGTTGGGATTGATAATGGGCCAGTTCGATTCGGGAAGGGTTTGGAAGACATTCCAACTGATGCCGAACGGATCGCAAAGGAGATTGAGTTGACCCTCGCCGTGCCATGTGAGCTCTTCGAATCCGAGGGCCCGAAGGAGGGGCCGTGCGGCATAGAGGTCGGGAGTGCTGAGTTCTAGGATGGGTGACTGTCGCTGACCAGGATCGACAAAGAATGAGAGGGATTCCGAAGTGAGTTTGAGCCCGTCGATTGAATGGTTAGGGGCGAGTTCAAAGAGAGTCGTGTAGAGTTTAACGAGGGGATCTGGATGGGGAGTTGTGAGTCCGACACAGGGGCTGAGATCAAACGCCATCGCTTTGAAAGATGATATCCAAAAAAGGTACCGGGTAAAACGGTTTATTCACGGAGACGAAGTTGTCAGAAACGATTGATACCCTACTGCAAGAGAACCGGAAGTTTGCGCCCAGTGCGGAGTTTGTTGCCCAAGCGAACATCAATGATGCGACGATCTATGAGTCGGCGGATTCAGATTGGCAGGGTTGGTGGACGAGTTGGGCGGAAAAACTCGATTGGTTCAAGAAGTGGGATACGGTTTTGGAATGGGAACAGCCGTTTGCAAAATGGTTCACGGGCGGAAAGATCAATGCTTGTTTCAATGCGGTTGATCGACATGTATTAGCGGGACGGGGTGATCGAGTGGCTTGGATTGCGGAAGGTGAGCCGGGCGATCAGCGTGTTTTCACCTATGCCGATGTATTGACGGAAGTTCAGAAGTTGGCGAATGCGCTGAAAGAGTTGGGGATCGGGAAAGGGGATCGAGTCTGTATTTACTTGGGCCAGGGTCCGGAACTGTGTTTGTCGATGCTGGCATGCGCGCGGATTGGGGCGGTTCACTCGGTTATTTTTGGTGGATTTAGTGCTCAGTCGATTGCGGAGCGTGTGAATGATCAGGGGGCGAAGCTCATCATTACGGCTGATGGTTTGTGGCGACGGGGAAAAGTAATCGGGCTCAAAAAGATTGTTGATGACGCTTTGGATTTGGAATGTCCGACGGTTGAGCACGTCTTGATTCATGAGCGAGTTGGAGTGGTCGGCCATGTGACGAACGGGATGGCGGCACCGGACTATGACCGGGGAATGGCGATACCGGGACGAGATGTTTGGTGGGATGAGATTGTGGAACTGCAATCAGCCGAGTGCGCTTGTGAAGAAATGGACAGCGAAGATTTGCTGTTTATTCTTTACACGAGCGGTTCGACGGGGAAGCCGAAAGGGATTATGCACACGACGGCGGGGTATTTGACGGGGACGAGTGCGACGTCGAAGCTAGTGTTTGATTTAAAGGATTCGGATGTCTATTGGTGTACGGCGGATTGTGGTTGGATCACGGGGCACAGTTATGTTGTGTATGGTCCGATGGCGAATGGCGTGACCCAGGTGCTTTATGAGGGGGCTCCGGATACGCCGGATAAGGATCGGTTCTGGCGGATTATTGAACGGCATGGAGTGACGATTTTGTATACAGCTCCGACGGCAATCCGGACGTTTATGAAATGGGGCGAGGAGTACCCGAGGGGTTGTGATTTGAGTTCATTAAGACTCCTTGGTACGGTAGGTGAGCCGATCAATCCGGAAGCTTGGATTTGGTATCAAGAGGTGATTGGTGGAGGACGATGCCCGATTGTTGATACTTGGTGGCAGACAGAAACGGGTGCGATCATGATCACGCCGTTACCGGGGATTGTTTCGACGAAACCGGGGAGTGCGACGCGGACCTTCCCGGGTGTTTCCGCGACGATTTATGATGAGGATGGTAATGATTTGGTGAAGACTCACGGCATTCCGGTCGGTGGATTGCTTGTTTTGAATCGTCCTTGGCCGAGTATGTTGCGCGGAATATGGGGTGATGAGGAGCGGTATCGTCAGACTTATTGGAGTAAGTTCAGCGATGCTTATTTTGCGGGCGACGGGGCGAAGTTGGACGAAGAAGGCTATTTCTGGTTGCTTGGTCGGGTGGACGATATTATGTTGGTGAGCGGTCACAACATTTCAACGATGGAGGTTGAGAGCGCGTTGGTGGATCATCATTCGGTAGCGGAGAGTGCAGTGATTGGGAAGACACATGATGTGAAGGGTCAGTCAGTTGCGGCATTCGTGATTTTGAAGGGGCATGTTTCGCCTTCTGAGGAACTGAAGCAAGAGCTTCGGGCTCATGTTGCGACGAAGATTGGAGCGTTGGCGCGTCCGGATGATTTGTTCTTTACGGCAGAGTTACCGAAGACTCGGAGTGGGAAGATCATGCGTCGGCTGCTGCGGGACATTGCGGAGGGCCGGGTGATGGGTGACGTGACGACCTTGGCTGACCCCGGGGTTGTCGCGGCACTGAAGGGGCAGTATGAGGACAAGGAAGGGTAGAGGAATCCTGGCCTGAATACTTGGGTTTCGCTCCGTTAGCTTGGGGAACAAGCTGGGTATGGCTTGGACGAAGTTTGTTGTTGGGGTGTCAATGTGCGCCATTGTTGCGGCATTGGCAAGTTATCCGGTTGGTGCTCGGGCGCAATTAAGCATGATGGGTGGGGCGGCGCTGGCACCTAAGATCAATACTGGATCACTGGCGGGTGGGCAAAAGGCGATCAAGGGAGCTAAAGATGACAAGGCTAAAGCGGACGCTCGGGCTCAAGCAGTTAACGAGTTGATGGAGGAAGACGCAGGTCAGGCGGGTAAGCCCGATTTTTCGAAGTTGGATGCAAAGGTATATTCGGCGAGTGAATTGATCCAGGCGGTTTCTGCTCAGGGTTCGGAAAAGATGACGGGGACACCAGTTCGAGCGGAGGGGGTCGTTTTGAAGGTTTCAAAGTCAGGTGGTACTACGACGGTCTTCTTGGGAGCACCATCGAATCCGCAAGGGTCGCCCGTTTTTGCATTCCGTTTTGAAGGTGAGCGAGATTTTGCGGAAGGTTCACCTCAAACGATCGAAGGTCGTTTTGGTGGTCGGATGAAGATGGACGGAATTCCGAATGATATCTACATTGTTTATGCTCAAGGGGCGGGCAAGTCTGAAGGAGCCGTCGCTTCTGCAGCGGAGCCGGAAAAGGTGGAGCCATTTGATGGATGGAAGTTTGTTGGTTCAGTTGAAGCAGAGGGTGGGGCGACAGGAGTTTTTGTTAAAGAAGGCAAAACGCTTTATGCTCAGCCAGGAGATCACTTGAGTGATGATGTAGTTGTAGTTCGGATGAAGGTTGGCGAAGCGGTTCTCTCTGAAGCCGGGAAAGCATCGGTTGTGAGTCCCTGGTAAGAACTCCTGAATTCAAAAAGTTAAAGTGCGGTAAGAGGTTTTCTCTTGCTGCGCTTTGTGTTTTGGCACGGCATGTGCGCTTGTTTGCTCTTTGGTTCACCCAGCCTTCCAGGGTCTGGGTTCCTCTCAGGCAATGAGGGAGCAAATAAAAAATGAAAAAGCAGCAATTGATCGCAGTAACCGGCTTGGTCGCCGTCTTGGCCGCCTCAGCTAGTGCAACAACTTGGCACTTCGACTTAAAACCGCAGAATGGTGGTGGTCCGGGCTATGGCTACAGTGCCACAGGTGGATCTGTGAAGCAGATTTCCAGTTCGTTCAACGATGTCACCGACCGATTGGCATTTGAAGCCACTTTTGGTAATTCCGCCGCTGGTACTTTGCCGGATGGTTACTGGCTTGTTTTGAACGACGGTCCCAACCCGAAAGGAACGAGTGATGAACTCGCGATTTTCTACTTTGATACGGGTGTGACGAACAACGGTCAAGCAAAGTTGACGGCTTACGGTTACAACGGTCAGAACGGCAATTCAAGCTATTTTGATGGATCCAATGCATCTGGTACTCAGGCACCGGACAAAATTGCGAGCAGTTTGACCACAAGCAACTTCGTGAATTCACTTTCCGTTGTGAATAACGCGAACGGAACCCGAACGATGAAGTTTGATATCAATGCAGCGATCATCAACAATCACGATCCGAAATACGGTCCGGCGAGCAACTGGTTTGGAACTGGCTTTGACAACAAGGTTGGCATTTGGTTCCACCCGGTTGATGGTTTGGATGCTCAGTACGGCACCGATGGATTCTTGAAGAAGTTTGAATTCAGCAAGCAAGGCTGGGTTGATGGTCACAACTTGAATGCAGTTCCTGAACCGTTCACGATGGGTGCCTTGGGCTTGATGGCTTTGGCCGCTCGCCGAAAGAAGAAGAACGCTTAATTGCTTTTCTGCTGAGAAGTAAGGCTCAACAGCCCTCCTTGATCGGGGGGCTGTTTTTTTTCGAACTTCACAAGTTACTTGAGGTTTTGGCATGAAACGTGCTTCTAAGTAATGAAAGGAGCGCAGAAAATCAGTATGGGTTTCCTGGGTTCTCTCAGCCACAGGCTGAGGCCCATTCCGACAGTAAACGGTGAGGGGCGGAGTGTTCGCCGCCCTCTCACCACTTTTTCTTTAGAACCTGACTCCGATCATGTACGCCGGGCTTTTACCATTGATAAGGAAGAGACCAGTTGTGTATTGATCCCAGGAGTAGGTGACGAACGGATGGGTTTGGTGGCCTTCGTTTTGAAAGCCGAAAGTCCATCGATCTGGAGTTGTGTATTTTAACCCTACGAGTCCGTGAGCGTGATTTTCGTTGGAACGGAAACCGGCGCCCGAGTAGACATTCAGACTCGCCTCTCCGAGCGTCCAATTCTTCTCTGCGGTGACGCTGTAACCGGGGTTTCCGGTGCCGATGCCTTGGACACCCGCGGAAGCGTTGATTCCGGGAAATTTTGCTGATTCGGGAAGGATATTGATGCTCGCCAGCCAACGGAAGGAGTTTTGCTTATAGAGGTGGGCGACGCCGAGCGAAAGGCGCGGATTTGCTTGGTACCAGATAAACGTTTCTGCTTCTGTAATGGTGGTGGGTGCGATGACCGTGTTGATCATCCAGGTTGATGATTCCGCCGAACTGGCGGAGTATCCCCCGGCGACTCAGAGAGGGCAGCGGGCTTGACCGGTGCCTTGTTCTTGTTCCGGGAGTTTGGTTTCTGATTCAGAGTGGGCTTGGGCTGGGAGCCCGAAGGCTCCCAGCGCGAGCACCGCGAGGATGCTCTTGGTTGTCATTTGCAGGTGCAGTTTCCTTCTTGGTCGGCGCACTTGCAGCAGGTGCAAGGGTTGCATTGACAGTCAGGGCCGCAGGTGCAGCAGGGGCAACAGGTTTGTGTGTTTTCGTTCATGTGTTCCTAATCGTGGTCATGGCTTCGGTTGGTTTTGAAGCGGATTGATTTGGGTGTTGATTAGGATATTGGGGGGCCGCGAGGCGAGTGGCTGCGGTCGAGAACTTGGTGAGTGGTTAAGTCGGTTGATGTGGGGTGTGGATCAGGTTGAAGGGATTGGGATGGGGTTTGGGTGGGGGATTTTTCGCTGGGGAGGGTGCCTTCCGGGGTGGGAAGGGTGACTTTTGTGTCGGCGGAGGGTGATTTTTCGGTCGCGCAGATGCAGGAGGGGGCTTGATCTTCGTGGGGGCATTGGCAGGCGGGGCCGCAGCAACAGGAGGAATTGGGTTGAAGGGGCTGGGCAAGGGTGGGGGCAACGACGGTGAGGATCGCGAGAGTGGCGGCGAATTTTTTTGCCAATTGGGCGAGGGGGTTATTCACTTGCCTTGTGAGTAGTATAAATGATTTTTCAGTTTGGAAAGTTCGTGAGGCGTGAAAAGGCCCCGGAAGTTTGAAGTTTCCGGGGCTTTTTTGTCTCCGGACTAGGACAGCTTACTGACGTTTGCGGAAGCGGGAGCCGCCTTCGCCTTCGCTTTCTCGTCCGCCGCCATCGCGGCTGTCGCGTCGAGGGCCACGGTCACGGTCGCCGTAGCCACCGCGTCCGCCATCTCGACCACCGTCTCGACCGCCACGTCCGCCTCGATCTCTTCCGCCACCGTCGCGGTCTCGGCTGAAGGCTGGGCGTTCGCTGACGGGTGGGTTGGGATCGTTGAGTCGTTCGTTATCGGGGTTGAGGCCGATTGCGGAGAGGTTGATGCGGCCCATGCCGTCCACTTCGTGGACGCGGACGTTGATGACGTCGCCTTCGCTGAGGACGTCATCGGGTCGTCCGATCTTGGCCTTGGTGAGTTGGTCGGTGGGAACCATTCCGTCTTTGCCGTTGGGCATGGAGACGAGGGCGCCTCGACCCATGAGTCGGGTGACGGTTCCGGTGAATTCGAATCCGACTTCAATTTCGGCGGTGAGGCCCTTGATCAATGCGACCGCTTTCGCAGCTTTTTCGCCGGTTGAGGAGGCGATGAGGACGCGGCCATCCTTTTGGACGTCGATTTCACAGCCAGATTCTTCGGTGATTCGGCGGATATTGGCTCCGCCAGGGCCGATGAGAAGGCCGATCTTCTCGGTATCGATTTGGAGGGTTTGGATGCGCGGAGCGGTTCCACTGAGTTCGGCTCTCGGCTTGGCAATCTCCTCTTCCATGATGTCGAGAATTTTGTACCGAGCATCTTTGGCTTGGGTGAGCGCGTCGATCAGGACTTGCTCGGGAATCCCTTCGAGTTTGGTGTCGAGTTGGAGGGCGGTGATGCCTTCTCGGGTTCCGGCGACTTTGAAGTCCATATCTCCGGTGTGGTCTTCGAGGCCTTGGATATCGGTGAGGATGGAGAAGTTCTTGCCATCGCTCATGAGTCCCATCGCGATTCCGGCGACGGGGGCCTTGATTTTGACACCGGCGTCCATGAGGGCGAGAGTTGAACCGCAGACGGAGGCCATGGAGGACGATCCGTTGCTTTCGAGGACTTCGCTTATCAGGTGGACGGTGTAGGGGAAATCGGGGTCATCCATGGGGACGACGGCTTCGATGGCTCGCTCGGCGAGGGCACCGTGTCCGACTTCTCGGCGACCAGGGCCGCGGAGGGGTCGGGCTTCACCGACCGAGTAGGGCGGGAAGTTGTAGAAGTGCATGAAGCGCTTGGGCTCTTGTTCTTCATCGAGTTGGTCGAGGATGTCGGCGTATTGTGCATCCTTGGGCATCCCGAGGGTGAGAACGGTCATGACTTGAGTTTGACCGCGGGTGAAGAGTCCGGAACCGTGGACACGGGGGAGGAGACCAGCGACGGCCTCGATGGGTCGAAGTTCGTCGAGTTTGCGTCCGTCCGGTCGCTTGCCGTCTTTAATGACGGTGGCGCGGAGGACTTCCTTGATGGCTTTGTCGATGTATCCACCGAGGCTGGCGAGGAATTCGGCATCATCCTCTTTGCCGGCTTTGTATTTCTCTTTGAGTTCCTTTTTGAGGGTTGACTCAGCGGCTTCGCGAACCGTTTTGTCTTTGTGGAAGAGGGCGGCGGTGATGGCCTTGCCTTCCTTCTTCATGAGTTCTTCTAAGAATTTTTTGTCGGTCGGTTTGGACTCGACGACTCGTTTTTCCTTGCCGGCGATTTTGGCGAAGGCTTCGAATTCCTTGCAGATGAGTTGGATGTTTTCGTGGGCGAAGAGGAGGGCTTTGACCATGACTTCTTCGCTGACTTCCTTGGCACCGGATTCGACCATTGAGATTGCGCCTTTGTGTCCGGCGACGATGAGGTCAAGTGTACTGACCTTCATTTGTTCGTAGGTTGGGAAGACGATGAATTCACCTTCGATGAGTCCGATTCGGACGCATGCAATGGGGCCGTTGAACGGAACGTCGGATACGGCGAGAGCGGCTCCGGCGGCGTTGACGGCGAGGACATCGCTTGGTTGGGTGGCATCGATGCTAAACGGCATGGCGATGACTTGGATTTCGTTGGTGCACCCTTTGGGGAAGAGGGGCCGGATGGGTCTGTCCATCAGTCGGCTGATGAGGGTTGCCTTGGTTGAGGGTCGTCCACCGCGTTTGATGACTCCGCCGGGGATTTTCCCGATGGCGTATTTGCGCTCTTCGAAGTCGCAGACGAGGGGGAGGAAGTCAATTCCATCTCGTGCGGTTTGGGACATTGTGGCGGTTCCGAGAATGACGGATTCGTTGACGCCGAGGAGAACTGAGCCGCCGGCTTGTTTGGCGACGCGACCTGATTCGAGGTGGAAGGTGTGCCCTCCGACCTCGAAAGTGTGAGTGTGAATCATTATTTGAGCCTCTGACTAACTTGCGTTAGCGAGGCCGCACTTCACGAATGCCAAGCTCAGCGATGAGCTCTCGGTACTTGACAACATCTTTATTTCGCAGGTAGCCCTCGAGTTTTCTTCGTTTTCCGACGAGCTTGAGGAGCCCTTGTCGGGAATGGAAGTCTTTCTTGTTTGTGCGCAGGTGATCAGTGATCTGAGCGATGCGCGCTTGGAGGACGGCGATTTGCACTTCGGGAGAGCCTGTGTCTCCTTCGGAAGTGGCATATTTTTTGATGATTTCAGCTTTTGTAACGGGATGCAGTGGCATTTGTTTAGTGTTGGCCTCGTTTTCATTGATGGATCTGACTTCACCGTTCTGCGGTCGAATGATTCAGATCGGCGAGGCTATCTGAGTGCCGCTCTCTGCAAGCTCCTCTTGGGAAGAGATTCCAGACAACGGCGCGCAAAGTAGCCTTCGCTTTTGGGATGATACCTTGTTGTGGGTGGATTCGGGATGGTCCTGGATGGGCTGGGGTACTTTTGGACTCTCATTTTTTCTTAAAACGGTCACAGTTCTGTGTTCATTCTGCTATCAAACTCGGCAAAGATTTTTTGTTGAATCTGCCTTGATCTTGCATTTTTCGGATTGATCTGATATTCTGAGTGCATTCAAGTGGATTGGTCAAGCGAGTGGCTCGATTCTCCACCTCTGAACGGGAAAGGAGCGAAATGAGCATCAATCATCGTTTGAGTTTTGCCGCTTTGGCGGTTGTATTGGCATCTTGCGTGAATGCGCAATGGACCTTGGTTCCTCTGGCGACACCGCAATCGGGGATCTCGTATGCGCGCGGATCAGATGGGCCGTATCAAGTTGGTTCGAATAATTTTAACTTTTTGGGTGAAGTAGCTGGAATTTGGCAAAGTAGTTCGGAGACTTTTGTTAATTTGAATCCAACTGGGGCGACAACGTCCCGGGCATTTGGGGCGCAGGGCGGATTTCAAGTTGGTGAATCGCGGTTTGGCGGTGTTTATCAGGCTTCGCTGTGGAGTGGAACAGCGGAATCGTTCATCAATCTTGAGCCTGCGGGGGCTTCGGGGTCTGTAGCAAGAGCGACAGCGAATGGCGTACAAGTTGGAAGTGCAGCTTTCGGCTCAGAAAACCATGCGGCTTATTGGGCGGGTTCGGCGGAATCGTTCGTAAATTTGAATCCAACGGGAGTGGTTGGATCGGCTGCTTATGGTACAGATGGTAGCCAGCATGTCGGCGCTGTTCTGCTACCCGGCGGATTTGGTGTACCGCCTCTCACTTCAGAGGCTGCACTTTGGACTGGTACAAGCAACTCGTGGGTGAGCTTGCATCAGGCGGGAGCATTTAATTCTACAGCGTATGCAGTACAAGGCGGAAATCAAGTGGGCGAAGTGACTTTTTCGACCGGAACAGTAGCGAGTCTGTGGTCGGGCACGGCCGCATCTTGGGTGAACCTCCATCCGACGGGGGCAACCACATCTCTGGCGAACGACGTTTTGGACGAATATCAGGTCGGAATGGCGGTTTTTGGTGGTTCGGTCGGCGTGACAGGCAACCAGATTGGCGGTGCAGCCCATGCATTTTTGTGGCAGGGTTCTGCGGGGTCGGGGATTGATTTGCACAATTACTTGCCTGGTTGGTTTACGAGTACGGCAACGGGAATCAGCTATGGGCCTGGTGGTGATCTTTATATTTCGGGATATGGGCTCAATGCGAGCGGCGGTCTTGAAGCGTTTGTGCTGTACGGGCCGGAACCAGTTCCTGAGCCCGGGACGATCGCTGTGCTCGCCGGGGCTGCGACCTTACTGACGGCTCGACGCCGTTTCAATAAGTAAACTCAATTACGTTTTTGAGGGTGCCCATTTGTGAATTGACAATGGGTGCCCAATTTCCTTACAGCGTTCGATTTTCATGCAGATTCCTGTTAGTTTTGCGGGGGAAGTTGCCACAATAGAACATAAGAGATTATGAGAGTCAGGGTTATTGGTGCAGGGAGCTGGGGGACGGCTTTGAGTTTGGTATTGGTGCGGAACGGTCACACGGTGGAATTGGTGACGCACGATGAGTTGACGGCGGCTCAGCTGAACCAGGACCGGGAGAATCGGCAGTATTTGCCGGGTTATCGCTTTACCGAGACGGTGAGCGTGGTTTCATTGGGGCGTCAGAGTGGTCCGGCGAACTTCACGGTGGTGGCAGTCCCGACCCATGCGGTGAGGGATGTATTGCCTCAGATCGGTAATGGGGGGATTGTTTGTTTGGCGAGTAAGGGCTTGGATGAGCAGACGGGCGGGGTTTTGAGTGACGTTTTGGCGGAAGTATTGCCGGCGGCGATTCCGGTGGCGTTGAGCGGGCCGAATCTGGCGGTTGAGTTGGCGAAAGGGGTTCCGACGGCGGCGGTGTGTGCGAGTCCGGATGAATCGGCGGCGGAGTTGGTGCGGAAGGCCTTCAATGGCAAGGGGTATCGGGTTTATATTGGGGATGATTTGCGGGGGGTTGAGTTAGCGGGTGCGTTGAAGAACGTGATCGCGATTGGGGCAGGGATGAGTGACGGTTTGGGTTTTGGAGACAATACGAAGGGGGCATTTGTGTGTCGTGGTTTGGCGGAGATTGCGCGTTTGGGGGTGGCGATGGGAGCGCGTTTGGAAACGTTTTTGGGATTGGCGGGGGTGGGTGATTTGCTGGCGACTTGCAATAGTCGGTTGTCGAGGAATTACCGGGTTGGTCTGGCGATTGCTCAGGGGAGCACTTTGGAGGAAGCGGTTGGCTCTTTGGGTCAGGTTGCGGAAGGGGTTCCGACGCTCAGAGTGGCTCTGCGGATGGCGGTTGAACGCGGGATTGAAGTGCCTTTGATGTCGACGCTGAATGATGTTTTGATTGGATTGATTGGGTTTGATGAGGCGATCACTCGTTTGATGGAACGGGATACCCGGTTTGAACTAGGCGAAAAAAAGGATTAAGACTTTGGTTTTGACCTGCAGGTAGAAGTGCGTGTGCCGACAATTTTATTATGTTGTCGGTTCGTCAGTTGAGTTTGCCTTTGGCGTTGTTTGTGGCGGGAGTGTTTGTTATCGGATGCGGGGGTGGTGGCGGTGGAGCGACGGGCGGATCTTCGGGTGCGACGGGTGGAACTGGAACTACGGGATCAACGGGAACCACTGGGACAACATCTACTACGGGTACGACATCGACTACCGGAACAACCGGAACAACCGGAACGACGGGTGCTACTTCTGGCACGACAAGTGGGACTACATCTGGGACGACTTCTGGAACTACTACCGGTACGACTTCTGGAACCACGACGGGAACAACAACGGGGACAACGACAGGAACGACTTCTGGAACCACTACTGGAACCACGAGCGGAACAACAACTGGTACGACGACTGGGACAACTACTGGAACGACGGGAGGGGTTACGATGCCGCAGGTGTTTTTCACCCGGGATGGGGCAGGGGCGATATCGCAGTTATTGCGGATGAATTGGGATGGGACGGGGGTGACGGCGATTACGGCGACGGATGCGAATCGGCTTTCGATTTCAGCGGATTCGGGCTTGGCGAAGATTTTCTATGAGTCATTGGAAACGGGAAATTCGGATGTATTTTCGGCAAATTTGGATGGTACGGGCGCGGTTAATCTCACCAATCATTCGGCGGAAGATTTTGACTGTGTGGTGAGTGAAGACGGGAGTACGGTTGCCTTTTTGTCCAACCGTTCTGGGGCAACTCGGCTCTATGTGATGAGCTCAAGTGGGACAGGAGTTACGGAGATTTCGGCTCTGGCGGGAATGGATGGCTTGGGATTAGCTTTGAATGCGGATGGCAGTCGGGTGGTTTTCTGCGCGGCACCGAGTGGATGGCCGCAGATTTACACAGCGAACACGAGCGGAACGATTACGGTGACGAATTTGAGTAACGATTTGAATTCGTTTGATTTGACACCAGTGATTTCACCCGATGGATCGACGGTGGTTTTTTCCAAAGATGGTGACTTGTATCGCATGCCAATTGGCGGCGGGACGAAGACGTTCATTTATTCGGCGGCGGGGGATATTGAGTTTCCGAGCTATTCGAGTGACGGGACGAAGATAGTCTTCTTGAGCCTGGTGAATTTGGCTTGGGATGTTTTCCGGGTTGATGCAAATGGCTCTAATGCCGTAAATTTGACGACGACTCCGACGGATGAAGGGAAGGTTTCCGGATACGTTGGTCAGTAATGGTGGTTTTGTGCGTCTTGACCAGTAGAATTGATGGGGCAAGGCGTAGGAACGGAGTAGATGCCGGAGTTTGATTTTCGCGCAGTGGATGGGTTTGGTCGCCCGGCCAATGGTCGGATGGCGGGGGCGAGTGCGAATGAAGTTATTGCTCGGTTAAGTCAGCAGGGATTGGTTGTTCAGGGGCTCGACATGGTGGGGTCGATCGTGACCCAGACGGCAGGTCGCGGGAGTCTGGATCCGATTGTATTGGGTGGGAATGATATGCCGCCGGCTGTTGATGCTGGGAATTTCGTGGGCACTCAAGTGGCAACGGTTGTGGGGCATTCGATGGCAAATCGCCCGGTTAGTTCAGGGGTTGGTAGGGGAACTGTTCAGCCCAAAATGACGGGATTTTTGAAAGATTACGATCAGTGGATGTTGCTGAATCAGATGGGGACGATTCTGCGGGCGGGGATTGGGCCAACGCAAATGCTTGAGGAGTTGAGTCAGAGGGCGAGCTTAAAATCAAAAGTGCGTCGGGCCCTTGCAGAGATGGCTCGGATGACCGGGACGGGGAGTGCATTGAGCGATGCGATGGCGGTTTACCCGGAGATATTTCCGGTTGGGGTGAGCGGAAGTGTGCGAGCAGGTGAAGCAGGTGGGTATCTGCCGGATGCGCTCTTGCATACAAGTCAGCAGATTCAGGAGAGTTGGAAGGTTCGGCGATGGTATCTGTGGACCAGCACGTCGATTTTTTCAACGGTTATTTTGTTGCCATTGATTCCGGTATTTCGAAAGGGGGCTGAGGGTTTAGGGGCGACATTGAACAATGGGATGGGTGAAAACCAGGATTTTGTCGGGCAGTATTTGGGGGCGTTGAAGGCAGGCATGATGGGGTGGCCATTGGTGGGGATGATTTTGATTTGTGCTTTTTTCTTGCTCGGGCCTTATCTGTTCGGTCGGATTGGATTTTTGGGATTGCGGCATGGATTAGCGGCAAAGATGCCATTGGTTGGTCGGCGAACTCGATTGGAAACGGCGCGTGAATTGGGCTTTCATTTGGAGAAATTGAGTGTGGCGGGGATTAGTCCGTATCGAGCCTTTGGTTTGGCGGCGGGGGCGATTCCGAACAAGATTTATCGGGATAAGTTGGTTGCGACGGCGAAGCCTTGGCGTGAGGATGCGACGTTCTCGCAGATGTTACCGAGGGATTTGGTGCCGGATGATTTGGTGGATTTGATTCGGACAGGTGAATTGACGGGGACAACGAGCGAGTCTTTCCAAACGATCCAACGGCTGGCGCAAACGGACAAGGAGAACACGGACAAGATACTTAAGGTGAAATCGGTGGTTTGGATCATGTTGTTTGTGTTTGGGGTCAGTTCGATTATTGGGGCGGTGATGATCAGTCAGTTTTATGGCGTGATGTGGGATGCGATTTTTGAAGGGACGGGGTGGTAGATGCCGGTTTTTGAGTATTCAGGGCAGGATTCAAGCGGGAAGCAAGTCCGGGGACATATTGTGGGTGAGTCGCTTGATATGGTGTCCCGGCGATTGGCTGATCAGGGCTTGGTTATTTCTCAGTTAGGGATGGCTCAGTCTATGGGCGATCCGTTGAGCGTTTCAGCGGGTTCGCCGGTGGCGGTCCAGCCTTCGGTTAGGGAGCCGTCGAGGCAACCAGAATTTCTGGGAGATGGGGCACCACCGACGGAAGCGCGGCATCGGTTCGAGACGGATTTTGTTGGGCCGTTGGTGGGTGGGGTGAGTTTGGGCAAGTTGCACTTTTTCTTCCGGCAATTGGGGGCGATGCTCAATGCGGGGATTGAAGTCCGGCAGGCTTTGGAAACGCTGGGGATGCAGAGCGACGGGAAGTTGCGATCGGTGCTGATGGAGACGCGGGATCATGTTGCGGCGGGTCGGCCGATGAGCGCAGGATTTCAGCGGTATCCGGAAGTGTTTAGTCCGTTAATGATGGCCTTGGTGAGGGCAGGTGAGAAGGGGGGGATGATGGGAGATCAGTGCGTTCGCCTTGCGGATTACATTCAGCGCGATATTGAGTTGCGGAATTTGATTCGGAGGGAGACTTTTTATCCGAAGCTGGTGTTTGGGGCTTCGATTGTGATCATTTTGGGGGCAAATTTCGTGATCAATTGGTTGGCTCCGGGGGCATCGGGAATTGGGGTGCCCAAATTCCTGTGGTTGCTCGTGACATTGGCGGTGATCGCAATATTTATCTTTAGGAAATTCTTGTTGCGGCAACCGGGAGTGAAGCAGAATTGGGATGCGTTTTTGATTGCGATTCCGTTTATTGGACCGATGGTGCATGGTTTTTCGATGGCGATGTTTGGTCGGGCATTTGGGGCACTTTATGAGGCGGGGGTGCCAATGACCGAGGCTTTGAAACTCGGGGCGGATAGTGCAAATAATGAAGCGGTTCGGGCGAAGATTTATCCGGTTGTGAATCGGTTGGACGCTGGGGCGGGAGTTCACGAGACTTTTGCGATGAGCGGAGCGTTTACACCGGTGGTCTTGGACATGGTGCGCACGGGAGAGATGACGGGGAACATGAATGAGATGCTGATCAAGGTCAGCGAGTTCTATGAGGATGAGGGGCAGACGAAGGCGAAGCAAGGAGCGAGTTTGTTCGGTGTGTTTATGTTGCTCTTAGTTGGGGCTTATGTTGCCTATATTGCGATTAAATTTTATACAGGATTTGCGGCGGATCGGACAACGATTTGAGATGGCGGATCATTATTCGAATTTGGGAGTGAGGGAGGGGGCGGGGGACGATGAGATCAAGACGGCATACCGCAAGTTAGCTCGGGAGTTTCACCCGGATCGAAATCCAAGTGCAGAGGCGGCGGAACGGTTTTTATCGATCAAAGATAGTTATGAGACGCTCATGAATCCGGATCGGAGGGATGTTTATGACCGGTTTCGCCAGAGTCGCGAGCGGGTTGAGCCACAGCCAGAGCCAAGGGTTCGAGAGGAAGTTAAGGCACAGGTTGATTGGAGTCAGGATCGGGTGAAAACGGCGGGTTACTTTCGGGACGGGAGGAATGCTTGGGAGCGCGATGCGCATGGTGATTTGAGCAAAGAGGAGTTCTTGCGGTTAAGACGTAGAGTGGGAGAGATGCAGAAGTTAGTGGGGAAGGGGCGTTGGGGTGAGGCGAGTGGGGTGGCGAATGAGATCATTGCGGCGGGGATGAATGATCCAGTGGCATATGCAGTTTTGGGGGATGCGGCTCGGTTGAAAGGTGAGTATTTGGAGGCGGCGAAGCAGTTCGGGTTTGCCGTTCAGTTTGATCCGGGCAATGAGATTTATGAATCCATGCATGTGGCGATGATGGAGGCGAGTCGGCGGAAAAAGCCACAGGTTGCTCGCGATCCGGGGGAGAAGAACTTTGCGGCGTTTATGGTGGGAATGGTTGTGGTGACGGCGGGAATTTGTTATACGGCGGTTGCCAAGGAGTCTCCGTTAGCTCCGAACTTTGGGCAAATTTCGACTTGGACGCTGGGACAAGTTGGTTGGATTGTGATTGGGGGTTTAGCGATGGGGGCGAGCTTGAGTGCAAGTGATTTACTGGATCACTTTGATTTGGGAGGCGGAGCAGCGGGGTATCGATTCCATCCGGGTGTTGTGGTAGCGGTTGTGAGCATGGTGAATTTTTGGTTGGCTTTGGGGATCTATTTTTTGGTCGGGATCGCTCAGCGTTCGTTTCACCAGAGTTTGACGAGATTGATCGGGTTTGTTGCGGTGGGGACGGTTGGTTTTGGTTTGGCGCGGTTTGGGGTGGGGATAGAGGCGGTTGTTCAGACTGTTTTGTGGGCCGGGAGCGGACTTTATATGAGTAGTTTGGTCGGTTGGGTTGTGGCGGACAGCTTGAGGCGCTTGTAGAAAAGGATGCCCTCTGCTCTGATTGCAAAGGGCATCTTGACTTAGATTGGAGATTGGCTTATTTTTTCTGCATCCAATTGGCGAGTGCAGCCGCTCGGAATGGAACGACGACCTTTGAAGCGTCTACGAGGGCACCCGGAAGGGTAAATCCTTTGGACTCTCGGCTATAGACGAGGGTGAAGCCATCTGAGTCATCGGGTTCGATGTGGATTCCGCCATCAACGAGAGGGGTATTCGCGAGATCCCCACTTCTTCTGCTAGCTTTGTTGCTTGAGGCTCCTCCAGCGAGCAGCAGTCCGTTGAGTTCAAGGCTTCCCGTCACTTTGATAAACCCTTCGAGGGCGTAGACGAGGCCATATTTGCCATCAACATCGGATCGGATCCAAATTGAACTACTGGATGCGCCGGATTGAGGGTTGAAAACAGGAGTTGCGGTTGCGATCAGTCCGGCATTTTTGTAAACGTCACTGAGGTCTGGGTACTTCGTGTATTGTTTGTCGAGGTTATAGGTGGCAGTCGTTGTGTCTTGATAGGTAGAGCAGACTAATGTAACGCCATGATTGACAATATTTCCCTGATTGAGGATCGCTCCGTTGACCTTTATAATGTTCTCTGAGGGGTCATCGCTCTTGGGGATGAGGTGGATGGTGTCATTGGCATCTACGGTAAGTCCAGCGGTTAATCGGGCAGGAGCGGTAATCGTCTTCAATCCGCTAGTGTTGGCTCTCATTTGACTTGTATTGTTTTGAATGAGAACTTGAGAGTCTGGATGGTTTGTGACGACAGCATTCCAACGGTTGTGCCAAGAAATTAGTTGTGCGACCGAAGGAAATGGCATTGCAAGCCCCATTGGTGTGACTTCGTTCGCAACGACAGGATAGAGATTCGGCTTATTCACCCATGGCCCTGCGGACTGATAGTTTTTGACGGTTGAAGTGTAATTCCCAAAACCAAGAGCACTTTTCGAGTCCAAATAGTGAGTCTCAGTAGGTTGATTTGGTACAAGAATATGACCGTCAACTGAGATGACATCGGGGGCAGTGATTGATGTTTTTGAACCATGTGCGGGTTGCCATCTCACTCCACGATTGGCAATCATATGGGCTTCTTTATCAACGGTATTGATGTCGAGGGTGCGAATATTGCTGTCGGCTTTGATCAGGATATCACTATTTGATTGAATCGCCGCTGGGTAGATGACCCATTCCCGCATCGGATCATTGAAGCCATCCGCCTTGGCGACGATTTGGCCATTGAATGAGGCCATCATGATAGATTCGGTTCCGTTTGGCGCTCTACCTATTCCTTTGAGTTGGAACCGGTAGGTTCTTTGAATTGTTCCCTTGGCATACCCTGGGGGGTCGATGAGATCAGAGTGAGTGACATCTGTCACTTCGGCGGAAAATGTACCGAGATCTCGTGATACTCCGTCGAGGGTTGAATTGAGCATTAGTCCATTTAGGTTTTGATTGAGGATTGAACCGTTCTTCATCTTGCGGCAAACTTCGTCGTACATGGACTGAATACCGCTTTCGGCAAGTTCATTGGCTTGGACTTTTTGAGTTCCTCGAAAGACCATACTGTCTGTGGTTTGGCTGAGGCCCACGCTGACAACGGTCACCATTCCCAAGCTCATGAAAAACATAAGGACGATGGGCATTGATGTTGCGGCACGTTTCTTCGAGTTTTTCATTTTAGTTTCTCTCGTTTTTGAGCGTTACAATTGTTGAAAGTTCAGATTCACCAGCGTTTCGACTTCCTTTTGCATTTCTAGTAACTAAGGTCAGTCTTACTCCGTTTGCGAGACTTGCAGAGCTTAATGGTGATTTTCGCGTACAGGGGTTGACACCGATCGAAACATATGGTGAGCTCGACGGGCTTTGACCAACAATCTTTATTAAATCACATGATAGGCTGATATTTGAGTTAGCTTTGATTGCTTTCAAGCCCTGGGTTGAGAGATTGATCCACGGGGCATCTAATCGAAGAAGCGAGACTCTGTTTTGAGGTGGGTTTACACTGTCTGTAAGTGGATAGGGCAGAACATAGCCATTTTTCTGGGAATCGAAGCTCAGAGCCGTATGCCGGAAGTAGGAGAAGTTGACTTTGAGCAAATCGTCAACAACAACATCCTTGGGTGACCAGGATTTCCAGCTTCCCTTAATGTTGCTTATGGTTTGCCGAATGAGTTGCTTTCGCGCCTCTCCAGATGAGTAGTAGATGATGTACTCATATTCGTTGGGTCGAACTGAACCATTGTTGTTAAATTTGGGTGCTCTTATGACAATCGCTTCGTTTTTACTGCACAGCGAGCGGGCTCCAACTTGGATATATGAAATGATTGCATCTGATCGATTGACATCTTTAGTAAATTGTTCGAGTACGCTTCTCGATTCTTCGTTTGCTTCTGAATTATTGGCGGCTTTTGTGCTGACTTTCGTGCCGGCGACCATTACTTCAAAGCTCATGACGATGACCATGAGCATCACACCTCCAGAAACGACGCATTCTGCGATGGTCATTCCTTTATTTTTTCTCTGGGTAGTTTTCATGCTTTGAATCTCGAGAATTTGTTTTAGAGAGGGCTTGTCACTGATCCGGGTCGGACAACGATTGTGCTGAGTCTGACTTCGGACCAAGGGGCGACTTTTCCTTCTGGCGAGCTTGCGTTCCGCCATTTAATTCGTACGTTCAGCTGCTTTTTGGTGCTAGTGACTTGTGCTACCGACCGGAGGCCTTGGACTTCGTACTTTGTGTTGGTAGAGCCTGGAAGAGCGTTGATCATCTCCGTTGGAATATCGAATGAGGTGTCGGGTATTGGTGCCAACCTATCAAAGTCCGTTGATTTTAGGATGTCTATCTGTCCACGCGCGACTTGATATGCAGATGTTCGGACTTTGGCTTGGAGAGCAATTTTGTTGGAGAAGACTGCCATTCCGCTGAATACGAGGACTCCGATGAGCAGGATGTACATGCTCATGGCAGTTTCGATCAGCGTGAATGCGTGCTGGGATCGAGCTTTTGGCGCCTGTCTCACAATTTTGTTGTTGGAACGACTATGAAGAAGTTACAGGTTATGGAGCGGAAAACTGGCAGGGATACGGGGGTTTTGCGTAGATTTGATTCGGTGCCGTTTGGCGGGGGTTTAGGCGGGGGATTGGGTGATCGGTAGAATTGGGGGAAGCATGAGCAAGCAGTATTACGTCACGACGCCGATTTATTACGTGAATTCGGTTCCGCATGTCGGTCATGCGTTGACGATGTTGGCTTGTGATGTGAGCAAGAATTATCGAGAGATGCGGGGTGAGAAGGGTTACTTTTTGACGGGGACGGACGAGAATGGGCTTAAAGTAAAGGAGGCGGCGGAAGCGGCAGGTGAAGACCCGATGGTGTTTGTTGATCGGATTAGCCAGACATTTCAAGTTTGCGCGGATGAGTTGAATGTGGATTACGATGTTTTTTTCCGTACGACTAGCGAGCAACATCGGAAGGCGGTTCAGCGGTTGTTCGAGGTGATTCGGGACAAGGGCTATATCTATTTGGACAAGTATGAGGGGTGGTACGACGTGAGTGCGGAGACTTTTGTGCGGGAGAGTGAATTGGTGGATGGTAAATCCCCGGATGGGAATGAAGTTCGGTGGGTGGAGGAGGAAAACTGGTTCTTTCAGTTGTCGGCGTTTGGGGATCGGTTGTTGGAGAAGATTGCGGCAGAGCCGGAGTGGTTGTTGCCCCAGGGCAGGCAAAATGAAGTAGTGAGCTTTATTAAGCAGGGGCTGAGGGATATCTGTATCACACGGGCGAATCCGGGTTGGGGGATTCCAGTTCCTGGCGATGACAGCAAGGTCATTTATGTTTGGTTTGATGCATTGATCAATTACTTGGCGGCTACTGGCTGGCCGGACGGGGACTGGGAATCGCTTTGGCCAGCGGATGTCCATTGGATGGCCAAGGAGATCTTTACACGGTTCCATGCGACTTTGTGGCCGGCCATGTTAATGGCGGCAGATTTGCCTCTGCCGAAGACGGTGATTGCGCATGGTTGGTTTGTTTTTGGGGATAGCAAGATGAGCAAGAGCAAAGGGAATGTGATTGCTCCGGCGGATTTGCTCACGTTCTTTACGGATAAGGCGGGATGTCGGGCGGATATTGCGAAGGATGTTGCGCGGTTCACTTTGGTGCGGGCATTGCCTTATGACGGCGACACGAATTACACGTGGGAGGAGATTGGGCGGATTTATAATGCGGATTTGGCGAACGATTTGGGAAATGCTCTGAACCGGAGCTTGAGCATGGCGCATAAGTTTTCGGCGGGGGTGATGCCGGGAGATGGGGTTGAGGCATCGGCGGTTGAGGCGATTGAAGCAGCGCGGCACAGGGCGGAACGGGCGATGGAGTTGCTCAAATTGGATGAGTTTGCGGCGGCGGGGATTGACTTGATTCGGTGGTTGAACAAGTACATTGATGACCGCGCCCCTTGGGCTTTGGCGAAGAACGAGGATTCGAGTTTGGGGGCGGTGGTTGCTTCCATGCTGGCGGTGGTAGCGAATGCGGCGGTTTTGTTGCATCCCGTTATTCCGACTACAGCAGCAGAAATTTTGCGGCAGTTGGGCGTAGGAGACGTGACGGAATGGGAACGAATTGGCGGGGACTTGGTGCCAGCGGGAACTCAGTTGGGTTCTCCGGAGCCGATATTCCCGAGATTGGATAAGACAGTTATGGAAGAAATGAAACCAGGAGCGGCGGTTGATCAGCCGAACGACAAGAAAGATGAGAAGAAGCCGAAGGCGAAGGGATTGCCGGAGCCAGCGGCGGAAATTGAGTTTCCGGATTTGATGAATATTGATTTTCGGGTTGGTCGAGTGATCGAGGCGGAGCCGGTTGAAAAGTCGGAGAAACTGATGAAGTTGCAGGTCTTGGTGGGTACTGAGACGCGGCAGATTTTGGCGGGCATCAAGAAGAAGTATTCAGCTGAGGATTTGATTGGTCGGCAAGTGATCGTGGTGGCGAATTTGAAACCAGCGAAGTTGATGGGTATGGAAAGCCAGGGGATGCTTCTTGCGGCGGATGATGCGGACGGGGAAGCGATTTTGCTTCAACCGGATGCGGAGGCACCCGAGGGGAGCCGGGTTCACTGACAAGTTGTCTTGTCACTTTGGCTCGTCATTTGATCATTTGAACCGTATTGCTCCCTCCAAAGTCCCCTGCTCTTGTACGGGACAGACTCCATTTAAGCAACTCCAGAATGAATCACACCTACCTCACCCCCTAGACCCCTCTCCATTAAAGCGGAGAGGGGGAACTTCGGGCTCGCTCTAAGTCGAGATTTATAGTCGTGATTCTAAGAATTGTTTACTGCCCAGCATGCGGCTCCGTTTTCGAGTGGGGGTTCGACATTACATTTGTCGAATTTTTGGGGGCAGCGGGGGGCGAAGGGGCAGCCGGCGGGGAGATCTGAGAGAAGAGGTGGCTGTCCGCCGATGGTGAGGAGTCGATCTTTGCCAGGGGTGGGGATGCTTTCAAGGAGTGCATGGGTGTATGGGTGGCGGGCCGTTCGGAGGACTTGAGTCACGGGGCCGGATTCGACGACTCGTCCGGCATAGAACACGCTGACGCGGTCGGCGACGCTGCCGATGACTCCGATATCGTGACTGATGAGGGCGACGGCGGTGCCTTCTTCGGCTTGGAGTTGATTGAGGAGGCGAAGAATTTGGGCTTGGAGAGTGACATCGAGGGCGGTTGTTGGTTCGTCGGCGATGAGGACTTTGGGTTTGGAGATGAAGGCGATGGCGATAACGACGCGTTGGCGTTGCCCGCCGGACATTTGGTGGGGGTATTTGCGGGCGGAGTCTTCGGGAGAGGGTACGCCTACGGTGCGGAGCATTTCGACAGCTTGTCGCCGGGCTTCTTTCTTTGGGGTTTTTTTGTGAAGTTGGAGGACTTCGGCGATTTGATCACCGACGCGCATGAGGGGGTTGAGGCTGGTGAATGGGTCTTGCATGACGAGGCTTATTTCTTGGCCTCGGATGGTGCGCCATTGAGCGGGTGTGTAGTGTGTAAGGTCGTGTCCGGCGAGTTTGATTGATCCCTGGGTGATTTTTCCGCCAGGAGGGAGCATGCCCATGATGGCCAGTCCGGTCATAGATTTGCCGCAGCCGGATTCTCCAACGATACCGAGGGTTTCTTGCGAATCGACGGTGAGGTTGACTCCGCGAAGGATGGGGGTGCCGTTGATTTCGACGTGGAGATTTTCGACTTCGAGGAGGGGCATTGACTTTGTATTATGACCGCGTTTTTTATAATGGTCGGCTTGTGTATACTGGCGGGCATGTCGTCAACCATCCGTGTTGTCATTGCTGATGATGAACCGGCGTATCGAAACGCCATTCAGCGAACGCTTACCCTGATGCCCGAATGTCAGATTTTGGGCATCTGCAAGGACGGTCAGGAGGCGCTTGATATTGCGCTGGCTGATCCTCCTGATGTTTTGCTGACCGATATTAACATGCCCCGCATGGACGGCATCGAATTGATGCGGCGTGTGTTAAAGAAAGAGAAGGACATCCAGGTGGTTGTCCTGACGATTAATGAAGAAGACGAGGTTGTCTTCGAGGCTTTCCGGGCGGGGGCTTTGGGTTATTTGCTCAAGACGTCAACTCCGCAGGAAGTGATTGACGCGATTCGGCTTGCTCACCGTGGTGAGGCCAAGATTACGCCACGAATTGCGACAAAGGTAATTGAGGACTTCCGTCGGGTGAAAGATGACGACGAAACGGACGACACTGAGTTGTACGTTTTGAGTGATCGCGAGACGGAGATTTTGGAACTGATTGCGAAAGGCATGCGAAACAAGGAGATTGCGAATCACTTGAGCATTGCCGAGAAAACGGTTAAGAACCATGTGAGTAACATCCTGAAGGCGTTGCAGGTGAACTCCCGAACTGAAGCAGCGATGAAGGCCGTGCGGGCCAAGTTGGTCCCGGGAAACTGACCGCTGACAACACGGATGAAGAGGGCTCTGGCTGGTAAGCCGGGGCCCTATTTTTTCGTTGCGAGATTGGGGCTTGAAACTCGGCTTTGTTGTGAGGGGTAGATTGGGTTTGTGAAGGAACTGAAAGTTGGGGCGGTTGAGGCGGTTTTTCGGAATGTGGAGTTAGATTTTGGTTTGGTGGTAGAGAGTTTTGAGATTCGGGGCAGCGGGGCGACGGTTGATTTGAAGAGCGGTGGATTGCAGTTACCGAGTCCGGGGCATGCGAAGGCAGTGGTGACGGAGGGGGCAATTCAGGCGCTACTGACGAAGCAGGCTCCGGCGCAGGTACGGGATTTTTCGGTGCAGATTTCGGGGGGTCTGATTTATGTTGAGGCGAAGGCTCAGGTTGTGGTGACGATTCCGGTGAAGGCGGTTTGTACGATTGAGATTCGGGATGGGAAGCGGTTGGAGGTGGTTTTGAAGCAGGCGGATGTTCTGGGGGGGGCGGCGAAGAATTTGATTGAGAGTCAGCTGGATAAGATCAATCCGATTTTTGATGTGGCGGATTTGCCGATCGAGGTGAATTTGTTGAGTGTTGAGGCGGATGGAGGGCGGGTGGTAGTTTTGGGTGATGTGGTTGGGGTTCGGCGATAGATTTTTCGGAGAATTCTGATTGGTTACTGATCCGGGAGGGATGGTTTTGACTGGGCGTTGATCATTCTGATTTGATTTTTGAGATTTAGCATGAGTGTTGTAGACTGGGGGTGTATGGAGTGTCGTTTGCAGTGGTGTGGTTCTTGGGGTTATTCTGCGATAGCTTTGACTCGTAAGTTACTGAGTTACTATGTTCGCGCTCGTTACTATGCGGCGATACTTGGGAATTGGACGAGTGTTGATCCTCTTTGGCCTTCTGAGATGGCGTATGGGTATGTCGAGAACAGGGTGATGACGGCGAGCGATCCGAGTGGAAGACAGGCAATTTACCCGTCGCCGATTCATGGTGGCACTACTAGCAGGTTTGGCCTCACTCCGCCAGAATCCATGTATGACTGTTGCGATCCAGTATTGAGGAAGAAATGGAATCAATTTATCTACCAGTACTGTAATAAGTGCTATTGGCAAAAATATCCGGATGAGACTTGCAAACGAAATTGCAATATGTGGGCTTCTGGCTACTACAGGCTTTGCAAAGGCGAACACGGCCCAGGGAATTGGCGACCTGGATTGGATGGTCAAGTCTTCCCATGGAAAGAACCGTCGCATTTTGGCTTCGGTGGAGGAACTCCAACAATTTCGAGCCAAAAGCCACCAGTTGCTCCTATTGCATCTAGAGGAAAAAACTTCTTAAGAGAGTCGGACTGTTGGAATGAAGCAACAGAGTATACAAAGTATGCTACGAGAAGTATTGATATCACCTGGGTGCAAAGTACCATTTCAATTTGGGAACTTGCTTGTAAGAGATGCTGCAAGTTCGCTATTAATCCTCAAGGATGTATTAACAGCTGTGCTGGCACAGCTTTGCAACTTCGGGCATTTAATGTTCCATCCATTGGAAGCCGAGTGCAACCAGGTAAGACCGTTCCACCAATTAGCAGCTCAACTGCAGACAAACCTGCAGTTATACGGACATTGTGATGAGAAAAAACCACAAAACAGTATCATTAGTGGCCTCAGTTTTGGTGATCAGCATTGTGCTGGTATCCTGTGTGTCACCTGCGAGGAGTGATTTTACTGGTCGCTGGACCGCAGGTACCGAAAGCCAATTGGAAAAAATACCCAAGGCAAGTGCCAAGGAATTCTATTTAGTAATCGACGGCTCAAAGTCAACTTTCTGGGATGTCCCAATCCAAATCGAGAAGGAGACGAAAAGTGAGATCCGTTTTAGTACTGACAAATCCCTTGAGTTTCTATACTTCTCTGGATTTGGAACTCGGAGTGACAACAAAATTGAATTCACTGCTGAGAAGAAGGATGAAATGCTAGTGATTAGAAATTCACGTAGTGGGCTCGATATGTATTTGAGGAAATCTAAGTGACTGTTAAGATGTTTATCCTGGATTGTGACGTCAAAGTGAATTGGTTGGCCCCCATGGGATGGGAGTGAGTATTTGCAGGA
>PNMZ01000008.1 GCA_013823945.1 bacterium
GCGTCGATGAAGCCGGACGCGGACCAATCGCCGGCCCCCTCGTTGTCGCCGCCGTCCTCCTCCCCCAAAACTTCAACCCCCAAGGCCTCAACGACTCAAAAAAACTCACCGCCGAACAACGCGATACCCTCTTCCTCCGCATCACCGAATACGCAGAATACAGCATCGTCATCGTCGCTCCCGCCGAAGTAGACCGTCTCAACATCCTCCGCGCCACTCTCCAAGCCATGAGCCAAGCGCTCCGAGAACTTCCTACCCAACCAAAACAAGCCCTCATTGACGGCAACCAACTCCCCCCCAATCCCCCCTGCCCCGTCGAAACACTCGTCAAAGGCGACTCAAAAAACGCCTCCATCGCCGCCGCTTCTATCCTCGCCAAAGTCACCCGCGACCGCCTCATGGTCGAAGCCGCTATCCAATTTCCCGGCTACGGGTTCGAATCCCACTTCGGCTACCACAACCCCACCCATATCCAAGCGATCAACAATCTCGGCCCAAGCCCCATTCACCGCCGATCATTTGAACCCATCAAGTCCCTCGTCAACCAACCCATCCTCTTCTAATGGCAAAACGCCCCGGCACCTATTCCGAAGATCAAGCCGCCCGATATCTCCTCAATCTGGGCTACACGATCGTTACCCGCCGACACCGAACCCCATCCGGTGAAATCGACATCATCGCCCTCGATCCCTCCACATCCCCCAACACGCTCGTCTTTGTGGAAGTCAAATCGCGAACGAACACCGCCCTCACCCCCGAAGAAACCATCACTCCCCTCAAATCCCGAAGATTCCATGCCGCCGTCGCAGAATACTTCTCCCAAGCCGACCAACCAGAACTACCAGCCCGATACGACCTGATCGCAATCACCCCCAATCGACTCACTCATCACAAGGATGCGATTCCGTAAATCCTTACTTCATTAGTGCAACAAGCTGATCGAGCGCCGCTCCCCACCCATCGTGAAAACCCATCACCTCGTGCTTCCGGCATCCTTCAGCATCATCATGAATCGCAACCGCACGGTAAAGCGTGCCTCCATCCTTTGCTGCCATAGAAATCTCTGCCGTAAACAAAAACTCGCCTTCTGCCGCTGCCCTCTGACGATATCCAGGCATCATCCCCGAAGTCCAGACAAACTTCCGATTCTCAACCACCTCCAAAACACAACCCGGATCGTGATCCATCAACTCACCTTCCGGTGACTCCATGACCGTCTTAAACTTTCCCCCCGGCCAGAGTTCCAACTCAATCTTTGACGTTTTCCAAGGAGCTGGGGTGAACCACTGCACCATCAATTCAGGCTGAGTCCATGCCGCCCAAACTCGCTCCACCGCAACCTCAACAAACCGCTCCAAGACAAGATCTAACGACGGATCAGGGACGCACAACTTCAACTCATTCAACTTCTTTCTCCTTCTGACTCCGCAAACACTTCTTCAAACGCTTTCACCACGACAGGCTTAACCTCCTCAATTCCCACTTCAGTTCCCACCTCTCGGCTCAAACTTGTGACCCCGTGCCCGATCACTCCACACGGAACAATCAAGTCAAAATCCCCCAAGTCATTCGAACAGTTAATCGCAATCCCATGCAAACTTACCCACCGCCGCACCTTCACCCCGATCGCCGCAATCTTCCGATTCCCCACCCAAGCCCCCGTATTCACATCACTCAGCCGACCTGCAGCAACCCCAAACTCTCGGCAAGTCACAATCATCGTCTCTTCAAGATCACGCATCCATTTATGCAAATCTTTCCCATTCCGAGTCAAATCAAAAATCGGATAAATCACCAATTGGCCCGGTCCGTGGTAAGTCACGTCTCCTCCCCGATCCGTACGAATCACGTCAATCCCACGCTCCCCGTACTGCTCTCTTGTCAACAGCAAATTCTCTTCATGAAAATTCGCCCCCAACGTCAAAACCGGATCGTGCTCCACAAAAATCAGACAATCTTCCCCCCCATCCAGCACCGCCTGATGAACCTCCAACTGTCGATCCCAAGCCGCCTGATAGCCCAGTCGCCCCAAATCCAAAACCCGCACGCTTAGGCCTCCACCGTCGGATTCAAAACCACAAATACAGCCTGACCGTCAACTGTGCGAGCCATCTCCGCAAATTCAACTCCCTCAGTCACCGCCTCCCGAACAACTCCGCTCACTGCAATCCCTCCAATCGGCGCCACCCCCTCAATATGTGCCGCAATGTCAATCACCTCATTGAACGGAGCATCCGCCAAATTCGCTTCCGTCTGCCCTGCATGGATCCCAATCCTCAAACGGAACGGCGTATCCAATCGATTCCGCCGCATATTGAAACCAGGAAGCTCCGTCAATACCTCCCTAGCCGATTGCACCGCCGATTCTGGACGGGCAAAGCCCACAACCGCCCCGTCTCCAGCCGTTGAAAGCACCGTCCCACCATGCCGCGCACAAATCTCTTCCACCATCCCCTGATACTCCCGAAAACTAAACTCCACCTTCAACGGATCCTCATTCGACTTCATCAGTGTCGATTTCGCAACATCAACCACCAAAACCGTCGTGGCCTGCAATCCCAATCCCAGTCGCCATTGTAACTGAATTTGCTCCGCCAGAAGACTCGGCAAATCATCCGTGCTCAGCCTCTGATTCCGATAGTTCCGGTCCTCAACCAGAGCCAAATAACCCGTAAAAAGACCCGCCGTCACAACCCAAAAGGCATTCTCCAGCAGATTGGGAACCGACAGCATCCCCATCGCATACTTCGGCCCATACACCCCCAAAGGAAACCAAGTTGCCAGCCAACACCCCGCGAGCAATGCCAAAATCGCACTCATCGAGCGACCCGGTCGACCGCCCAAAAATCCGATCAAACCGCCCAATCCAATCTTGACCGCATACATCCCTAACGCCGACAAGATCAAAGGGATGCGCATCTGAGTGTTGATCTCAAATGCCCGACCCGTCACCTGAGAATAGGTTCCCAACAAGGAGACCTCAAGCATCCCCAAAGCCACCCCAATCAATAGCGCATTCAAGAAAAACGTACGCGAAGTCCGGATGCGATCAACCCAACGGATGCGATTCCATCCTTCAACCATCCGCATTGTCTGCAATCGCGAATCAACCATAAAAAGCCGATTCAACAATTCCTGGCGACTGACCTCAACCTCTTCCCGCGAAGCCCTCCGATACTGCGCATAGCTACCAAAAAATGTACTCGTCAATGCAAACACAAAATAAACTGCCGTCAAAATCGCAGACGCCATCGCCAAGAAAACCGGAATCGGCATCCCAATTTCACGAAGATCATTCGCTCCCGCGTCCGTCACCGCACTATTCAAGAATAAGAACCACCCCATCATGACCAAAGCCGAGGCCAAGAACGCATATCTCGCCCGCGCGTGGCGATAGTAACAAACCGCCTGAGTTGAAATCGAAAAAACTGCGACCGCTCCAATCAATGCCCCTGCTGCACCCGTAAAAACAAAATTGGATCCCAATCCCAATGACTGAGCCGAAATCGCCAAAATCGTCAAAGTCCCAAACGCGACCACCAACGTCGAACACAAACAAAGCAATGGTCGAGCCGTCAATCCCGAAAACGTATCGCGAATTATCGCACCAACGCGCTGAATACCCCCCTTAATCGTCCGCGCAAACACTTCCAAAAACGATTCTTGTTGAATCGGAGCCTGCATTGCTGCCAAAAAGCTCCGGACAAAATTTACTTCGAGATCAAATTGGGAGGCAAGTTCCTCTGCGGGCTTCGACAAACTGCTCGGATGCTTCCGAATATACTCGGCAAAATCCGACCAGTCAGCCGTAGTCGAAACCACCGCTGATCCAGAATCAATCGGACTCAAAACGTCTTCCAAGTGTTGCCCATCCTCAATGTACCAAACCCTGCCGGATTTAAGCACCAAAAAACCCCGCACGCGTGTATTAACGCTGGCGGGGTCACCAAGTTTCCCGTTTGAGACTCTTTCTTAACTTTCGGTGGTTTCAGCCGCTGGAGCGTCTTCCGCTTTCTTCTTTGCCGGAGCTTTTTTCTTCGCCGCTGGCTTCTTCGCCGGAGCTTCCGCTACCGCAGTTTCTTCAACCTTATCTTCTTTCGGAGCTGCTGACTTCTTGGCCGGAGCTTTCTTCGCCGGAGCTGCTTCCTTCTTCACTTCTGCCTTTGCGGTTGACTTCTTCTTTCCGCCTGCCTTCTTCTCCGCAATCGCTTCCTTGATGAGCTCCTTTACTCGCTCTTCTTTACGGTTGCGTCGGTTTCGCAATTCTTTGTTTCGTACTCGCATAACTTAAATCCGTCTGGTCGTCCGCATATGATACCAACCCCGAGACAATCTAACTGAGGGACCGAATTGAATCCAAGTCCCGCTGGGTCGGTACCGCCACCCCAATATGCTGGACTACCCGTGCCCCCATCTCTGCCCCAAGCTCAAAAACCTGATCGCAATACCCATGCCGAGCTAGCCCCATCCCAACGGTTGCGAGAACAGTATCCCCCGCCCCCGCCACATCATATGCCTCAACTTCCGGAGCCCGAACAACCGAACTGCCTCCCCTCCAACCTGCGCTCATTCCTGATTCACCCATTGTCACCAAGACCCCCTCCACGTGCAGTTTCACAAACAGCTCCTCGGCAATATCTTTCGCGTGGTTCAAATCCCTCGGACGTTCCCCAATCACCGCCGCTGCCTCACCACGGTTCAAAGTCACCAAATCGGCACCACCAAATAGACCCGCTGACTGAGGTTTCGCATTCACGACAACCGGTTTCCCCGCTTCTCGCGCCAGACCAATCACCCGGCTGACCAGCCCCTCCGTCAACATACCCTTCAAATAATCGCTTAAAACCACCAAATCCACGGCACTAAAATCCAATCCCTCCAAAATCCGATCCACCACGTCGGTCGAAACCGAGTCATTAACTTCTTCGTCAATCCGCAGCACCTGGTGCGAATGGTTCGCTACAACCCGGGTTTTTCGCGTCGTCACCCTCGTCCCATCAACAACCAACCGAGATCGAAGCCCCCCTTGCTTCTCAATCGCTTCCTGAAGCCTCGCCCCTCCTTCATCGTCACCTACAACCCCAATGACCTCGACCTCGCCCCCCAAAGCCGCAATGTTCTTCGCAACGTTCGCGGCTCCGCCCGGAACCCAACGTGATTCCTTCTTCCGAACCACCATCACGGGAGCTTCCGGTGAAATCCGATCTACACTCCCAACAATGTATTCATCAAGCATCACGTCCCCCAAAACCACCGCCCGCAAACCCTCAAGCGAATCGAGCATTTCCCCAAAGCCCATTAAACTTTCCCTACTTTTTCGTCCTGCTCCGACCGGCGACTGATCGCTGCCCTCAGCAAATCATCCCGGCCCGCCTTCGAATAAAGCCGAAAAACTTGATCCCAGGCTTTCTCAACATGAACCCCCACCGATGCCATAAATGCTTTCCCTGCTTCAGTTTGAGGGTCAACCTCTACAAGCAAATGCTGTCCAATCGCATCCTCCAAAAGCTGAGCAAGCACTATCCAATCATCTTTCGATTTCGAGTTCAAACCCGCCGGAACAATTTCATAAAGAGCTGACATCAAAATCGGGGCTTTCTCTGCCGGAGGTGTATCAAATGTCTTCCTCGCTGTCTCAACGGCAAACTTGATATCCCCTTGCATCGCCATCACTCGGGCCAATTGCATCGTATCATTCACCCGGCGATCTTCAGAGGGCGCCACCTGAACCGCCTGCTCCAACAAACCCCGAGCCGTCTCCAAATCCCCAGCCTGGCGGTACAAATCCGCAAATCGCCAAGCTTCGTCCTCTGGAATCTGATCCAACTTCACATAGCTGACAATCCCTTCGACCATCCGTTTGATCTCGGCATCTTTCTGCGCCGGCGAAATCATCCCCTTCCGAATCTGCTCATCCAATTTCTGATGCGTCATCGCAATATTCCGCTGCATGATCTCGGCGTCAACTTGGGCCATCCCCTGAATTTCGTTCGGATCCGGCAATTGGGCAAAATAGCACCCGCCCAAAAACACTGACAGCCCCGCCAGGCTAAGGCAACGCCAACTCATACCGCTCCTCGTCGAAGTGCGCACATCGATAAACCTCACTTCCACAAAACGTCAAAACCGCCTTCCCCGTCATGCTCCACCCATGATAAGGGGAATTCTTACCCTGGGAAAACGTTCGCGTCGCATCAAAAACCCACTCTAAATTAGGATCAATTACCGTAATCTGAGCCACCGGAGTATGACCCGGCATCAAACTCCCCGCGTCCAGTCCCAAAATCTCCGCCGGAGCCGTACTCAATTTCCGAATCGTCTCCATTGGACTCAACCGACCCTTGTGCGTCACATGGGTCAACGTCACCGCGAGTGTCGATTCCAATGTCGACATCCCCATCGGTGCCTCATCAAATGGAACCTCAACTTCATAAGGAGCATAAGGCGAGTGATCGCTCGCGATCGCATCAATCGTTCCATCCGCCAACCCTTGCATCAAAATATCAATGTCAATCTCCGTCCGGAGTGGCGGAGTGGTCTTGAAAACAGGATCAAATTCACCCACATGCTCGTCGGTCAAAGTCAAATAAGGAGGGCAAACTTCACAAGTCACCGGAGCGCCTAAATATTTGAACTGCCGGATCATCTCCACCCCGCCCCAAGTCGAAATGCGCATAAAGTGAATGCGGCATCCCGTATTCAGTGCCAAAACCCCGTTTCGCATTATCATGATTTCCTCCGCACTCCGAGGAATCCCCGTCAAGCCAAGCATCGCACTTGTCGGACCATCATTCATGCAACCCCCTTCACTCAGATTCAAATCTTCCGAATGAACCATAATCGGCAAGTCCAGTTGAAGGCAGAACTCCATCGCCCGCATCATCACGCTCGCATCCTGAATTGGCCCCCCTTCGTCACTCACAGCTGCAACCCCCGCCTTCTTGAGTGCCGCCAAATCCGCCAACTCTAAACCGCGCTGACCCTTGGTCAAAGCCCCGATCGGTTGAACAAAAATCCCGCCCGCCTCCGGACTCGCTGCCTTGTCCAATATAAAATCAACCAAACTCGGCGAATCCAGAGCCGGACTCGTATTTGGCATACAACAGATCGTCGTGAACCCCCCCGCCGCCGCTGCTTGGGTGCCGCTCTTGATCGTCTCCCGACGCTCTTCACCCGGCTCCCGCAAATGAGCATGCAAATCGACCAAACCCGGCGTTATCCAAAGCCCCTCACAATCGTAAAGCTCGTCGTATTCCCCAATCTCGATATCCTCTCCGAGATCAACCACTTGACCATCCTCGACTATCACCGAGCCCACAACATCCAACTCCTGCGAAGGATCAATAATCCGACCGTTCTTAAACACCGTTCTCATCAGTTCGTCTCCTCCCCGTCAAACAACCACTTCAACGCCGCCATCCGCACAAAAACCCCGTTCGACACCTGATCCAAAATCACACTATCCGGCCCATCCGCCGTCAAGTCGTCAAGCTCAACCCCCCGGTTCATCGGCCCCGGATGCATCACAATCGCATCATCCGCCGCCCACTTCAAAGTCTGGCGATTCACCTGATACAACCTCCGATATTCACCCATTGAGCTCAGTCGCCCATCCGTCATCCGCTCTTTTTGTAACCGCAAACACATCACAACATCCGCTCCGCTAATTCCGGTTCTCAAATCATAAAACACCTCACCCGGCAACATCGCCATAGAACTTGGCATCAGCGTCCTCGGCCCAACAAACCGAACCTCGCTCCCCATCTTAGAAAACATCCAAGAGTTACTCCGCGCCACGCGGCTATGCATCACATCCCCAACGATCGCAATCTTCAATCCATCCAAGCGACCCTTCCGTTCCAACACCGTCAACGCATCCCCGAGTGCCTGAGTCGGGTGCTCGTGTTGTCCATCCCCCGCGTTGATCAGCGGCCCACCAAAATAGCCCTGTCCCAACTGCGCACTCCCACTCGCCTTGTGCCGCATCACAACCGCTTCCAGCAATTCATGTTTCAAAGTCAAAATCGTATCTTTCAGGCTCTCGCCTTTATTCATCGAACTACCACTCCCCGCAAAATTCACTACGCGATAACCCAAGTAGTTGCAAGCCTGCTCAAAGCTCACTCGTGTCCGAGTCGAATTCTCAAAGAACAGCAATCCGATTGTCCTGGCCCGACCCCCATCAATCTTACGCCCCGCCTGAACATCCGCCTTCATCGCCACCGCAAGATCGATCAACTCCCGAATCTGTCCCGGCTCCATGTGCCGAATCGCAATCAAACTCCGCTTGTTCAAACCGTTGCCTCCATTTCACTCTCCGCCAACAACATCACAACATCCTCCCCATCAAACTCATTCAACTTAACCGATATAAAGTCACTCCGCTGAGTCTCCACCCGCCGACCAACATAATCCGCCTGGATCGGCAACTCCCGGTGACCCCGGTCGATCAGCGTTGCAAATTGAACCACATTCGGTCGTCCCAACCGCATAATCCCCTCCAAAGCCGCACGGACCGTCCGACCCGTAAACAACACCTCATCCACCAAAACCACCCGCCGATCATTTATCTGGAACGGTATCTCCGTTAAATCTTCGCCCGAATCCTTAACATCATCTCGGTATCCCCGCGCATCCAACTTCCCACAAGGAACCGTGACCCCTTCCGCCTGAGTCATCAAAAATGCTAGCTGCTTTGCCACCGGATAGCCCCGCCGCATAATCCCCACAACAACCAAATCATCTGCCCCCCCATTGCCATCCAAAATCTCATGAGCCAAACGCGATAACGTCCGTCGCATCCCCGCCGAATCGAGCAAAACCTCAGGCATCAGCCCCATTATGACGCCAATTGACAAAACCTTTGGCCCACTGACACGTTCCTTCACATAACTCAAGGAACTGATCACTACCGAGGGCAAATATCAAACGGTAAGCATCATTCCAAAAGGAGAAAGAACAAAATGGGCAACTTCATTAAATCCGTCGTCGAGATCGTCGCCCTGGCGGCAAAAGCAGTATTCGTATCACTCACGACTCCCGCAACCGTCACACCGCCTATCCCAAGCGTCGCGGAACTCCCAACCCCCGCTGCCGTCATCTCCCAACCCTGCACCAACCCAAAACGAATCCAGGTCTTTGAAACTGAAAATGGTCAAGTCATTATCTTTACCGATTCCCGTTCAATCATCCTCTAATTCAACTCAGTAACCCCGAAACGCCCGAATCTCTGAAATCATCGGCGTACTCTGAGCCCCCGTCACCTCAAAAACTACCTTCCGCACCGTCACCCTCCCAAACCCAATTACCCGCCGCCAACCCACCGTCGTCCCCTGCGCAACCTCATACCACCCATCCTGACCCTCCACCAAGACCCGCCACCCCGAAACCCGCTGACCCAACTGCAAATACTCCCGAACATCAATTCCCGTCACCTCTTCATAACCCCCAAAATCCAAAGTCAATCGCCAATCACCATCCGGATTCCCTGCCCAAAATGTCCTCGCATCTCCATCCCCCGCCCGAAAACTCTCATGACCAACTCGACGTGAAAATCCCCGCACCGCTGCTTCAACTGACTCACCCAAGAACTCCTCCCGCGCCCTGCGGAAATCCATCAACGCCTTCACATCAACATCCGAAATCAAACCCCGGTCATCCGGTGGCACATTGAGCAATAAATTTGACCCCCTCCCAACCGAACCACGCCAAATCTCCATCAACCGTTCGGTGGATTTCACCGTACTATCCTCACTCCCCCGCCAAAACCACCCTTTCCGAATCGATACATCACACTCCGCCGGAACCCAATGCGTTCCCCCCATCTTCCCTTCCGTCAATTCCTTATAAAAAGGCGTCCCCGGAACATAACGATCCCGATCAATCGTCCCCCAGTTCGTCTCACCCGAAAAACCATCCTCATTCCCCACCCACCGAATGTCCGGCCCCGCATCACTAAAAATCACCGCATTGGGCTGCAAATTCCTCACCGTTTGGTTGAATCGTGCAAAGTCATACACCTGCTTCTTCCCATTCGGCCCCTCTCCATTTGCCCCGTCAAACCACACCTCAAATACATCTCCATAATTTGTCAAAACCTCCTCCAACATCGCAACAAAAACATCGTTGTAATCCTCGGTACCGTATTGCGGATGGTTCCGATCCCAAGGCGACAAATACACCCCAAACTTCAAACCATACTTCCGGCAACTCTTCGCCACCTTCGCCACTACATCGCCATCAAATCCCGCCTCACGAACTGTATGCGTCGAAAACTGACTCGGCCACAAGCAGAACCCATCGTGATGCTTCGCCGTCAAAATCACCCCCGTCATCCCCGCATCCCGAAAAACCCGGCACCACTGATCCGTATCCAACTCCTTGGGCGCAAAAATCTTCGGATCCTCTCGCCCATCCCCCCATTCTTTCCCCGAAAAAGTATTCGGACCAAAATGAACAAAACCGTAATACTCCCGCTCATGCCAAGCCAACTGACGCGCACTCGGAACCGCTCCCAAAGGCTTCAAATCATCCATCATCGTCACCGCCAGCAGAAAACTCCACACCTCAACAATTTAGCCCAAAACCCCCTCCCATTCCCACCCCAAATTCAAGAGGTAAAATCCTGATCGCAAACACCGGAGAGATGGCAGAGTGGTCGATTGCGACGGTCTTGAAAACCGTTAAGGTGAAAGCCTTCAGGGGTTCGAATCCCCTTCTCTCCTCCACAGTTGCTCTGTGTAATTCCTGTGAAATAGCGACTTAAGTAAAATAACCAGACCATAATCAAGTGTAATCTCTTGAGCCCACATTGCATCGCACCCGCAGTCCCCTCTGGTGGATTCTCACCTATTCACCTAACCCAAAAGCCCATATCAACAAATCTTAGTCTGAATTTCATGGAAATCCTCACATGAACCACCTCCACCCCAACCAACTCGAACTCCAAGTTCTCACCCCCAAGCATCTCGAAGTGCTCGCCTCCTACGCCGCTGCCGAAGTCTTCGCCGAAATGGGTCCCTACAAGCCAAGAGCAATAAGGGAAGTCGCCGCTAACATTGGCAAAACCTCCGCCTCCGTCGGTGAACACGTCAAAAAACTCGTCGAAGTCGGACTCCTCATGCAAGTCGGCACCCAAAAAAGACGATCCCGAATCGAAGCTCTCTACGTCCACGGAGCCATCGACTACCGACTCGAACCCGCCGGATACCCCGAACCCGAGCGCAGACTCTACATCGAACGTTTCCTCGGCCAAATGAGGCTCCTCGGAAGACAGCACTCCGCTTTCCAAAATGCCGCCCATACCGATGAAGTATTCAGCAAATTCTTTGCCTTCAACACCCAATACGTTTTCCTGTCCCCTGAAAAAATGGAACTCGTCCGAGATAAATTTCAAGAATTCATCCAGTTCGCCCTCGACCACAACGAACTCGATCCCGAACGAAGAGACTCTGACCAATGCGTCCGCGTCAACGTCTGCGCAACGATTGTCCCCACCCAAGTTGAGAGCCGAAACCGAACAACCTCCTGATCACTCCGGAGTCCGGCGGAGCAATCCAAAAATCCCAACACCCGCACAAACCGCCCAGCTCAGCCAAATAAACCAAAACCGACCCCCAAAAGCATCACTGCCCTCCGGAACAACCACCTTCGCCATCGCCGGGATACGTTTCCCCACCGGTACATCCACCAAGACATTCCCCCGCGCATCCGTCGCCAAACTCTTCCCCCGCCCCCCCACTCGCAGAATTGGAAGCCCACTCTCGATTGAACGCCAAACCGTACTCATCCACAACTGATCATGCGCTGGCGTCGCCTCATACCAATCATCAATCGACATCTGCACCAAAACCTGAGCCCCTTGATTCGAGTGCCCCACCGCCAAATCCGGGAAAACTCCCTCAAAACAAATCAGCGGACCAACTTTCATCCCCGCCACCTCCATCGTGATCAAAGTGTCCCCCTCCACCAAATCCCCCGCCGGCAAGTTAAAATTCCTCAAAAACGGCAACTGATCTCTCAGTGGCACATACTCCCCAAATACCACCAGCCGAGTCTTATCGGCATGACTCCATTCCGCTCCATCCCACGCATAAGCCGTCTGAAAAACCCGACCATCCTCCGCCTCTCTCTGACCTCCCATAATCACTTTCACTGAAGGCTCAAGTCCAAGCGGAGTCTGGGGAAAGTCATAAACCCGACCCGCATACCCCTCTGGCAAAATCAACAGATCACTTTTCTGCAATTCCGCCCCCAAAACCAAATCCCCCGTCGCATTCAACAGCGCCTGTCTCTCCTCATCCGGGGTCAAAAATGCCATATCCACCCCCGGCTGCCCCAAAGTAAATGTCTTCGCATCGCCCTCCGGCGTATTCGAGTAACGAAATGCACTCAAAACCGCTAACCCCACCGCCGCAATCCCATACCACCGGACAAGCCGCTTCTCCACCCCCGATTCTTTCGGGAAAAACACTTCCAAAATAATCAGATTCACCAAGACAACCCACGCACTTACCAAGAAAATTGTCCCCCACGCTCCCGCCTGTGCTAAAACCGGCACCTGCCACAACGGCAAAGCGGCAATCCCCCACGGAAACGCTAACCCCGGCACATAAGCCCGCACCGCCTCACTTCCCGCCCAAATCACTGGCACCAAAAAAGCCAGTCGCAAAGCAAACGCCCGAGCCATCAACCATCCCGTCACCCCATAAAACACCCCCGCCAAAATCCCGCAAACCAGCCACGGCAAAGCCGCCATCCCGTAACTCCCCGTCCATTTCCCCACAAACGGCATCAACCAAAACATCTGAAACAAGAAGTAGAAAAACCCAAACCCATACCCCGCCCAAAATCCTTTCTTTCCATCCCCGTCGCGCAGAACCCGAAGCCAAGGAACCAACGCCACAAAAACCAACAAAAACACGTTCAACGGCGGAAACGCCAAACTCAATAACACAAAACTAGCAAACCAAGGCCAATTCCGCTCAAGAACCTGTTTCATCACTTCTCAAGTGCCGCGTATCTGTGAACCGCAACAATTGCCAATAACCATCGGGCCGCCGAATCAGTTCCGTAATCCCCGTATTCTCCAGCCGAAAACTCTTCGCTGTTTGCACCGTCCCCCGCATCAACCGCGCCATCAAGAGTCCTCCAGTTCCCCCGTGCGTCACGACTAGAACGTTTTCGCGGCTTCGGTCAATCAATCGGTTGAACTTTGCGAGCCTATTCCAAACATCCTTCAGCGATTCCCCCCCATCCGGTCGAATCTCATGCTCCCCCAAACCCCTCTGCCGACTCTCGCCATTAAACCAAGCCCGAATCTCTGTGTAGTGCGCCCCCTCCAACTGTCCAAATGTCCGCTCGCGCAAATCTTCCCGCGCCTCCACCATCATTCCAAGCGGTCCCGCAAAAGCATCCGCCGTCTCCACACAACGTCGCAAATCACTCGAATAAACCTTACTAATCCGGCAATCCATCAATGCCTTCGCCATTGCCGCCGCCTGCGTTCGCCCCGTCTCGTCAAGCTCAATATCAGAATGCCCCTGGGCGAACCCACTGGCATTCCATTCCGTTTGACCATGACGAACGATATATAACCGCATTCAGACCCTACGTTATACCGCCCAAGGCGCGTGCTCCCCAATCTCCCGGCCCTGACTATCCACCCGCAAACTCCCCACCTTCAATATTCGAACCGGAGCCGGAACCACTGCCGGACTCAAAATCTCCACAACCCCCCGGCCTTCGTCAAATCGTTTCACCACTCCCATCGCAAAATCCCGACCGTCCTCATGCGCAAAGCTACAAACCGTCCCGTGATAGCTCCTTGGATCAACCAAGTTCACCCGCCCCACATGAAACTCGTTCACCAGTCCTGCAATCCGGTCCTCCCCCACCTCTTCTCGCGTCACCCAATGCAAAACTCCACCCCCCACCTCCGCCAAACCACAACCCAAATCCACTCGCCGACCACTCCCGAGCCGAGCCCCCATCACCCGAACATCCGCCAAAACAACCTCGTGTAACCCAGAATCCTCCAGCAAACTCAGCCACCGTGCGCGCCGTTGCGCATCCTTGACAATCACCGGAAAATCCGTACTCACCGCCACTTCTTCCGGCCCCACCGGCCACCCCCATCCCGCAAAACCACACCCCTCTGGCATCACAATTCTCTCGACTCCCATCGCTTGCGCCAAACTAATCAACATCTGCCGCGACGCCGGAGAATCCCTCCCCTCTGGCCCCAAAATCACCCCCTCTTCCCACCCCCGAACTAAATCCAAACAACCCAATATTAACCCCAGCGGATTACGCGTCCCTTCCAGCGAGCCAACGAACCGCCATTCAACAATCTTGCCATCCACCAATTCCCCCACCCGCCCTGGATATCCAAAATCACCCAAATGCGGATCAGCCACACACACGCGACCGTTATAACCCTCAAGCCAAGACCGCCAACTGTGGCCGGTCGCACCAACGAGAAGGGTCAAACCCAATGCCTAACCCTCGCCGTAAGTCGCACTCGGACGAGCCCGAAGCCGCGCCCACTCCCGCAACTCCGCAATATCCTCGCTCATCATCCGGCTGAGCGGCACCTGATTATCCGCCTCGAACTTAATATCCTTAAATGTCACTTCCCGATCCTGGAAAAACGCCGCGTTCAAAGCCCCCACCACCAACTGTTCTATTTCCGCCCCGCTAAACCCATCCGTAATCGACGCGAGCTCCCCAATCTTGAACTTCTTGGGATCGCGTTTCCGCTTTTTCAAGTGAATACTGAAAATCTCCTCCCGCTCCTTCGTGTCCGGCAAATCAACAAAGAAAATCTCGTCAAATCGCCCTTTCCGCATCAATTCCGGTGGTAACTGCGCCACATTGTTCCCGGTTGCAATCAAGAAAACAGGCTTCGTCTTCTCCTGCATCCATGTCAAAAAGGTCGAAAACACCCGCGCCGTCGTCCCGCTATCACTCACCCCACCATTCATCCCCGCAAAACCTTTCTCCAACTCATCTATCCACAAAATACAGGGCGACAAACTCTCCGCAATCGAAATCGCTCGCCGCATATTCTGCTCACTCTGCCCCACCAAGCTCCCAAAAATTCTCCCGACATCCATCTTCAACATCGGCAACCCATAGGCACTGCTGACCGCCTTCGCCACAAGCGACTTTCCACAACCTTGAACCCCAATTATCAAAATCCCCTTCGGATAAGGAATCCCAAAATCACGCGCCGCATCCGTAAAACTCTTGCTCCGCTTCTCCAACCAATCCTTGAGCAAATCATGCCCACCAACATCCTTCATTGAACTCGAACTCGGATAAAACTCAAGCATCCCCGTCTTCCGGACAATCTGCTTCTTCTCCTCAATAATCTTATCCACCGTAAGCTTCCGCTCTTCAACCAAACTCCGCGCCAATGCACTCTCGATCTCGTCCGCCGTCAAACCTTGCGCACTCCGGACAATCGACTCCCGCAATTCATCCGTAAGCGACATGTCAACACTCGGCGTGTCCACCATCGCCGTAATCACGTCCGTCAATTGCGTCTCAATGTCATCACGCTCCGGCAACGGATATTCCAAAACCGTCACGTCCTTCTCCAATTCCGTCGGCAAAGTCAACTGAGGGCTCAAAAGAATCAATGTCTGCGCTTTCCCTCGGAGCCGTGCTGCCAAATCTCGAAGCAAACGAACCACCCGCGTGTCCTTCATATAAGGGTGGAAATCCTTCAACAAAAACACCGTGAATTCCGCACTCTCATGAATCTGAGCCAACGCCTCCAATTCACCCGGCAAAGAACTCGCCTTCACTGGCCCACTCGCTCTTCGCACCGCTGGTTGCATCCCCTGCGTCACGCTCCACGTATGCATCTGCCGGTTCAATCCCAGTGCAACATCCCGCACTGCCTGCTCAACCCTCCGCTCTTCCCAACTTGTAATGTAAAGAATCGGGTACTTCGCCCGCACTAAAACTTCAATCTCTTTCTTCGCATCCATGAACCCAATCTACCACTCTCTCCTTCGATCCGTTGCACTAAGCAGACTCTCTTCTCAACCCTGAAACCGAACGCTCTATAGAATAGCCTCTTGACCAGCGCAGTTCTCCTGAACCCGCCGCAGCAACTTGATCAGGAATCCCATCACGACTCGATATTCTTCGTCCTCTCTAATCTGAAGTTCCCCGCCTTGAAACTCATGCAAACCCAAACTGTCGTAATAGCGAAGCTCGGATACCGAACGAGAATGCAACGTCCGAATCCGCCACAAATTGATCCAACCCATAACGTTCCATGCCTCCGCCCGAAATCCTCCCAATACCAAAAGCCCACATGCCCATTCCATATTGAGATGAGCTTCTCGGCTCGAACCTCGCCAGTACGTAAGCTTTAATCCCTCAATCGCAAAATCAACCCCTCGATTGACTTCACCACAACGTCCATATACAACTCCCATGAAAGAGAGCAAATTCGGCATCGTTCGCTCAAAATTAAAGTTCTTACGCGCCGCATATGCTGCATCAACATAGCTCCGAGCCTCCCTGATGTCGCCAAAAATTAACTCCACAACTCCGTAATTTAACTGAGTAATGGCTCGATTAGTGCCATATAGAAAGGACGATTCGTTCGCAGATTTTTCCAGGAATTGATTGTAGATGTGCTTTGCTTCCGCAACTTGTCCCAAGTGCCACAAAAAGGCTGCCTCGGTGGTTCGCAACATTTCATACCGCTCATTTGATTCGATACGCTGTGCCACCACCTGCCCTGATCGAACCGCCGCCAACGCCTCATCCCACCGTCGATGATGAAACAAACTAAAGGAATAAATCATCCAGGCGTTCGCCGCTTGGTTATCAGTCAATTCAAAAGAAAACAGTGACTGACTGATTTCAATAACCTTCTTCGAATCATATAGCGAGCTGTACGCCGAAACCCGGGCCACCTCAATCGCAACCCAACTTATACTTCCAATCTCCAAATGACCCTGAACTACCTCCAAAATCTGCAAGTATTCCGACGGTGACGACTGCATGTAAAACTGAATCTCCGGTTTGACCACTAAGTCAACCAACATTGGGGCTGAACTACTTAAAGCACTCAACAAAGCACCACCTAAGAGTTGCGAGTGCGTGACCTGAAACCCGCGATCACCTTGTCCGACCTCTTTCAGTTTTTTCCAATAACCCCCCAGCGACTTAAACAACTCACCTTCCAAGTCAACATCGAGATCGCTCGCCGCCTGCCTCAATAGCCGAAATCCCTCGTCCAAACTTCTCAACGCATCATGCGCGTCCAAAAACCGTTCACATATTTCACGATCAAAGTCCCGGCGGCTACGCATCAGATTCCAAGCAAAGTCAATTGAATTCCAGTCAGAATTCTTCACCGCTGTGGCCGTTATCCGCCGCAAAGACTGACGACAGACCTCATCCCACCGAGCCAACGTCCCTTCAGTATCTAAGTCCGCAAATTCGCGCCAATCCTTAGAACCGATTGCATCCGCTGAGGCCATCAGAACCTCAAGCTGATAATCAAGATCAACTTCATCCAACGCGACGCGCAATCGCTTCTCTTCCTCCCAAACATCAACCGAGGAAGAAATTCCCGATAAACGAACACTCAAACGATCAGATTCCAAAGCCCGACCAATCAAATTCTTCACCCTATTCAATGACACTCGTAGACGATTCGCAACCACTTCATCCGGCTCCCCGGGCCAAAGCAAGCGAGCCATCTCTTCTCGGCTGATACTCGCCCCACGCAAAAATACTAGAAATATAACGACCCGACCCAAGCTCCTCACGCTCACTGGCTTGGTCTGCCCCGTCACCAAAACCGCCGGATCACTCAAAATTTGAACCGAAATCTCCATCATCACCAGTCTAAACCGTTCCGTACAACAAATGGCCCACTTTTTTCATCTGAAATGTTTTGTAATGGTCGTGTAATGGTCGACTTGTTACCATGAACGAATTGCTATGAAATTCGCCACCGCTTTCACAACCATTGCCCTGCTTGCAATCACGACCATCTCATCCGCTCAATCCCTCACTTCCTATGTCGCAGTCGGGGCCGGAAATACTGGTTTCGAAAACTTCGGGATCAACGCCTTCGCCTCGGATTTCAGTGGCATCGGTACTACCATTGTTGCCGCCGGGAATGAGACCTTCTCAGGAATTGATGGCAACGGTGATTCACAAACGATGAGTTTTGCCGGAACCGCATTGGCAAGCGCCCAGTACGGCATCCTCCGAACATATGCGACGGGCAATGTTACAAACTCCTTTTACAACTCAAACAACCCTTGGTACTACAACTCAGACACTGGCTCAGTGAACCACAACGGCACCCCCGACTACCTCATCTCATTTGGTCAAGCACAATACAACGATGTCTTCACCTACACTAACATCGGGCCCGCGGTCACTGTCAATTTCTTCTATCAAATCACCGGAACCTTCAGTGGAGGAGCCGTTTACCATTCCATCCTAGTTGAGAATGACGAAGACTTCGACAGCATCATCCTCACCCCCAACGACGGAAACACGATAAACCAAACCTTCGTCACCAAGAACTTCTCTATCGGCGATGGCATTCTGAACCACTCCACCAATATCCTTAGCCAATTCGATCATCGCACCGAATTCTCACCCGATGGAACCAATATCTCTGGAGTCGCCGACTTTGACAGCACTGTCATCCTGACCGGAATGGTGCTCAAGGACGCAAACGGTGCCGTAGTCAACGGCTGGTCATTCAATAGCGGATCCGGAGCCGACTACGGCGCCGTTCCCGAACCCGCAACCATGACCATCCTCGCCCTCGCCGCCCTCATCGCCAAAAATCGAAAGAAATAACCCACCAAATTTTTTGTGCCCACATGAGGTTCGTTCAGCCTGTTGCTTCCCCAGCAGGCTATTTTTTGACTTCAATCATCGAAAGCCCCGCCAAAAACTCCGCCTTCGGCCTCGCTCCAAGCCCCGGCTCATCCCCGATCCGCACCGTCCCCCCCACGATCTCCAAACCACCCTCAATCACATCCTCCGTGTGACCCGTGTGAGCATCCAAATCAAAATACTCAATCGCCGAATCACTGCATCCCAAATGCGCACTCGCCGTCACCCCCAGTCGGGTCTCCGCCATCCCCCCTACCATGCACCGGCCATGACCACTCCGCACCACAGCCGCAATTTCTCGAGCCCCAATCAACCCCGAACTCTTACACAACTTGATATTCACCAAACTACAACAACCCCCCGAAATCAATCCAAATGCGTCCTCCGCATCAAAGCAGCTCTCATCCGCCATAACCGCAACCCCTGCATGCTCGTGAAGCCACTTCAACCCCGCCCAATCTTTCCGCCGCACCGGCTGCTCACAAAACTCCACACCAAACTCCGCGATTTCGTTCAAAACCACTAAAGCCGTCTCCCGGTCATAAGCCTGGTTCGCATCGACCCGGATCAACGCCTCCGGAGCCCCCTCCCGAACCGCCGAAACCCGAGCTACGTCATTCTCAACCCCATCTCCCAACTTCACTTTGATCCGCCCAAAACCTTCCGCAACAATCTCCCCCGCTCGAACTCCCGCCACATCTGGCTCCACAATCCCAATCGTCAGATCTGTCGGCAACTCTCGATTTGTTCCACCAAACAGTTGATAAATCGGCACCCCCAACTTCTGCCCAACCAAGTCGTGTAATGCCACATCAATCGCCCCCACCGCCGTCGTCATCGTTGGTAACAATCCCTTTAGCTCCGCAACCAAACTCCCAACCGCCATAAAATCACGGCCCACCAAAAACTGACCCAAAAATCTCAACGCCTCAACGCAAGTCTCCCGCGTCTCGCCATTGATCGAATGAAACGGTAGCGCCTCCCCCCAACCCGTCAAATCCCCCCCATCAATTGCTACAAAAACTCCATCCACGGAATAAGATGTCATCGTCGCAATCCGGAACGGAGATAGCCGGCCAATCGAATAAGGATACAACCGGACGCGATCAATCACCATCAGGGAACCATGTATACCCGGTCAATCAAAACGTGAACCGTGTAATGCTGATCCAAACCACTAAACGCCAAATGCTCCAACGTATATCCACCCGGCGCATTCAAAATATTGTTCCCCCCCGCAAAGTTCAAAACTCGACCCGGAGCCAAAACCCCTTTAGGAATCGCCCCCAAATCAATCTCCACCGTCTGCCAAACCCCACCCGTCAAAAGCTGACCATTAGGTTGACCTCCCGGCCCACCCAAACCCGAATTCGCCACCCACTCAATGCTCCCGGTCGTTCCTCCATTCGCACCAATCGCCCCCACACCCCCCACTTCTCGCAACCCCGCCGCCAAATAAACTGGAGCGTTCACCCACAAATCGATCCGCAATTTCCGCGTCACATCAACAAAAGGGTTCGGTGTCCCCGCCGTATTAAATGTCGTCAAACGGCACCACTTCGCCGCACGATTCCACTTGAACTCAAATTGCGCTTCAAAGCACTGCTGACCCGCCCCCGCCAAATTAGATGCCGGTGCCCCCATCCGCACAACCCGACCCAGGTTGAACTGATTCTCCAACAATCCCGAAGTTGAACCGCTGTACCGAGGCTGACGAAACAGCGTTCCACTTTCCAACGCCGCCGTCTCAAAATCCTGAATCACCGTCTGACCAAACCCCATTCCCGGCAAAACCCCCATCATAATCAAAGGCCAAACGCGCATTCCCCTATCCTAGCGAAAAAACCTGCTCCCATGCAACTCCACTTTCCCGAACCCCGCATTCTCACTAGTAAGTCCCACCCCCATCACCACCTGAATGCCAGACTCTAGGTAAGCGATGAAACGGATCATCTGGCAAGGTGTCTCCGAAGTTGCAAGATTAGTCCTTGCAACGATCATCTGTTTTATACATTGCGCCCCCCAAATTTATGTCCCTCGAAGCGTGGCCGGACTCCACTGTCCAACAGCCTTTGTCCAGAAAATCCAATCTGACAACGGGGATTTCAAAACTCCCCAACCCGGAGATAAAGAATTCAAACAATGTCTGTGCGCCGATAAAGAAAATATCGAACAACGTTCAGAACTAGAAACGATCAATCTCTCTAGTCTTGTGCCGACCCCCACGCTTTGCGATCCAACCTATCATCTACAAATTTTGGCCCATCCGTTCCCCTACCAAGCTTTTTCGCGGCAACCATCTCGTTTACATTCAACTCCGAATATTCCCCCCATCCCTCCACCAAACGCATAGTCATTAAACCCGTGTTTCGTTAGCATTCCCAACTTATGTTGGGGTCTGTCACAGGTGCCAAATTCACCTGAAATTCTCAAAAAATGAAAAACAAAATCACGCGTGCTTTCACGCTCATCGAACTACTCGTCGTCATTGCGATCATCGCAATCCTCGCTGCAATCCTGTTCCCCGTCTTCGCGCAAGCGAAAGGCGCAGCCAAACGAACCCAAGATCTGAGCAACCTCAAACAACTCGGACTTTCATTCCAACTTTATGCAGGAGACTACGATGATATGTCCGTTGCCTCCGGCATGAAGGATTTTTCTCTCACCGGGAAAAACTACCTTTGGTATGGCTCAATCACGGGCGGCCTCATGGCTGGAGGAGCAGGGGCCAATCCCAAAGAATCGCCTCTGTACCCCTATCAAAAAAACGTCGACATTATGGGAGATCCCACCGCAAAGGGAATACCCGAGCAAGGACAATGGGGATACACCGACTACGGCTACAACTACTTCTACCTTGGTGGATATGGCGACTTTTACGGTCCCGGACCTCAGTCGTTTTTGGCTCGCTACACCTACGATCCAAGGTCATTAACGAGCTTCGAAAGACCAGCCGAAACCCTCGTGTTTACGGACTCCGCTTACGAGGACTCTATAACACCAATGCCACTTCAAAAATATGCCTGGGTTACACCCCCGTCATGCGGAGACCTATTTGGTGAAGATCAGTATTGTGAAACGACCCACGGTCGTCACAATGGCGGAATCGCCAACGTAGTCTGGCTCGACGGACATGCGAAAGGTTTCAAACCTGTCGTCCGATCAACTGGTGCAAGACGAAAGCAACTCAATATCGGGTATGTCATGAAGGGAACGACAACGAACGACTACTTTTACGGTGGCCCGGAGGAACAACCATGAACCGAAGAGATGTTCTCAAAGCGGGACTCTCTCTGACGGCACTCACCCCAGCAATGGGGTGGATGAACCTTCTTGCTCATCAACAGCAAGAATTTAACAACGGGGATGGTCAATTAGACCACCCAGATCGATACAAGAATTTGCCCGCGGATGCCCCAACTATCGCAATGGTGATTTATGAAGGGTTCACCGTTCTCGATCTCATCGGACCCTATCAGTTCTTATGGGCACTGATGGACAGAAGAGTCCGAATCGTAGCCAAAAAGAAAGGACCAATCACCGCCGACACTGGTATTCAAATCATAGCCGACACCACCTTTGAAGAATGTCCCAAAGATTTGGATGTTTTATTCGTCGGTGGTGGAACTGAAGGCACCCTCCTTGCGATGCAAGATGAAGAAACGCGGAAGTTCTTTGCCGATCGAGGAAAAAGAGCAAACCACATCGTTTCTGTCTGTACCGGAAGCCTCATCCTTGGCGCCGCCGGACTCCTCAAAGGAAAAGAAGCAACAGGTCATTTCGCTGCCCGCGATCTTCTGAGTGAATTTGGAGCCAAACCTGTCAACAAAAGAACTGTAGAAGACGGCAATATCATGACGGGAGCCGGGGTGAGTGCAGGGTTAGATCTCGGCCTAGCTCTTCTTGCAAAGTTAGGAGGTGAAGACTACGCAAAACTCTGTCAACTCTTCTTCGAATACGATCCAAATCCCATGTTTGACTACGGATCACCTGAGAAAGCAAAGAAAGAGGACGTAGATATGAGTATCCAAATGGTCGAACCATTCAGAGAAGCCGTCAAGAAATTTGCCCGGGAGATAAGACATGAAAAAGAGTAACGCAATCACCCTTCAGACTGCGTTTGTAATTGCAGCTGGAATAACGATGGGAGCATTTATGTGGCCAAACCAAAACCATCCGCTAATACCAATCGAATCTCAGCTAGACCCCAACCTCGGAGTCGAAGACCCGTCTGCCATCGAAGAAGCCGGACTCATTCAACAAGAAGATCACCCCGTCACCGACGAAATGATCAAGACGGCCGAAGAACTTGAGTCAAAGATTGCTCCTGATTTCAGCCTCCCCGACGAAACCGGCAAGCTTCACAACCTCGATTCCCTCACCCAAGGCAAAAAACCACTCCTCATTTTTTTCATCGAAAAGAAATGTCCGTGCTGTCTCGGTGCCAAACATTTCGTCGACACCCTGACCGACAAATACGAAAAGGAAGCGACGGTCATCGGTGTCATCAACGCTTCAGGAAAAGAAGCGGAAACATGGCGAAAACTCACCCAACCCCACTTCCTCGTCCTTGAAGACCCCGGTCAAAAGGCAATCCGAGCGTATTCCGCCGAACGAGGAGTCTATACAACTCTCATCAGCCCTGACAAAAAAATTGTCAAAGCCTATCCCGGATATTCCCTTGAAACCCTCAAAGAAATATCCGCAAAAATCGCTGACCTTGCGGGAATTCCTGACAAAGGCTTCGATTCAATCGCCGCTCCGAAGAAGCTCACTTCCGGATGTCTCTTCCCCGATCCTGAACCAATTTCGAACGAAACACCATGATCACCACCATTATTACCACCACAATCCTCACCGCCCCAAAGTCCGTCCCCGCCTTCAACCTCAAAGGCATTGACGGACTCACATACACTCAAGCGAGCCTCACCAAACGACCGACCATCGTCGTCTTTTGGAACAAAGGATGCCCCCACAATCCATCCTCAGCACCCATCTTTAACCGACTCCAAAAAGATCATGCGGGCAAAGTCTCTGTCGTTGGATTTATCAATGCCCCCGCGGCCGAAGCCAAAACCTATGCCAAAACAATTAAACTCACAATCCCCCTCATCACGGATCCAACGGGCAAGACAATCGAAAAAATGGGGGCAACCCATAGCCTCGATATCGCCCTGATCAACCCCAAAAGCAAGAAAATTGAAGAGTACAGCAATGGATACAAACAGTCCATTGTATCCAACTACCTGACCAAAGCCCGAAGTTGGAGCACAGTTCCCAACCTTAAACTCGACTACATCCCGGCGAAAATGCAATCGGGCTGCGGATTCTAATCCGAAAAGCCCGAACACCAAACCCGAGTTTTGCGTCTAACAAACCGTGAAACTCGGGCAACTTCTCACCACAACTCTCATGGCAACCGCCGCCATGTCCCAAGCGCAACTTCCCGCCGCCAAAACCCTCATGGGCGATGTCCTCACCGACCTCGGATCCGAACCCGTCTACTCCCTCTACAAATCCGGCACCGAAGACATCAACGGCACTATCACCAATATCGACTCTGGCCTCATCGTCCGAGATGTCTCAACCAACCCCGGCGAAGTCCACTACCGTATCGAATACGTCGCCCGTCGAAACGGTGTCTACACCCATCGGGGCGTCGTTGACGGCAGCCGAATCTGGTTCTACACCGTCGCTACAAATTCTTACAGCACCTACACCTACAACCAGCTCAATATCGCAGACCAACCTGCTACCATTTTCCGCACTCTGCGCAAATTCATAAGCGGAGAAGACCAATTCCTCGTCCAACTCGCCCAAGAAGCCTACGAAGCCCGGATCAGCGGATCCGCCGTGGCCGCCAACAAATGGCTCCCCTGGATGCCCATGTACAGCTCACTCGTGGTCTCTTCTGGAGTCATCGAAGCGGTTTCTCAAGTCCCCAACTACCGCTATCTCGCCTACGAAACAAGCTCCCTCGCCGGCGTAGATATCCTCTCCCGAATCGTCGGACGCACCGAAAAAATCCGCGGAGCCACCACCACCATAAACGACTGGAACATCAACGCCTATAAATACGAGCTAGCAAGCGCAGACTACACGTTCGTCCCGCCCGCCGGCTCCCGCGCTACCGCCTCAGGTCTCGCCCAAGGCGGCTAAGAAAGATTCATCGTCGTCGTTATCTCCCTCCCCTGATGGGGAGGGATCGAGGGTGGGGAGACCGTTATTAAAAACACCTAGAGCACAAAGCTGCCATTGTCTAAATCCCCTCCCCAAAAACTGGGGAGGGGAAGGGGTGGGGAGACGGTCTCAAGAACGACTAATACTAAAGATGAAACTCCCCTACCCCTATGGATAAGAGCCTGCCCTGGTCTTGAACTGGGGACTTCGAAGGGGGCCAACGAAAAACAAACTTCGCAAAAAGAAACTCGAGAACAACCTTCTCAACCACAACTCCCCCGAATAACCTCCGCAAACTCCTCCCATGCATCTTCCGTCGGCGGACCCACCATCAAAACCCCCGCGCCAACACAAAAACAAAACTCCCGCTCAACCCCCCAATCGCCATCCACCGCAACCACTCGCCGCAAACGACTCCCCGGCAAAACATCCTCCAAATCCACCCCAAAACTCAAAATCCCCCAGTCCAGATCCGGAAAATCTTTATCCAACAGTTTCATCCAAAGCTCTCCGTCCGTCACCTGACCAACATCCGACAATCCAACCACAACCGGAACCGCCAATGGCACCGGAACAATAAACCCATCCACCCGCCGAGTCGAATACCCCTTCCGCCAAAGCATTACTGATCCATTGCCAATAAGTTCCGACATCGACAAAATCGAGAGTGACTTCCGCGACATTTCCCTCCCCACGTTTGGGGAGGGTTGGGGAGGGGTTGCCTATCAATCCCACTCCGCCAATAACATCGCTCATGATTCATCATCGTGAAAATCAAGTGGCTTCACCTCGTCGAACTTGGACTCTCAGCCAAGAACGGTTTCAATCCAAAACCCGAACTAGCGACTCACCGGCATCATTGCAATCAACGCACTAATCGTCCGCGTTTGAGTATAAACAACCCCCGGACCAACCATCTCCGCAACCACACCCTCGCCACTTGTTACCGTACCAAGCAGACTCTTAGTCGCCTTCCGCAAGTTGTAACCCATCCCCGCCGTAAACGCCACCAAGTGACCCGTATCCACAATGTAAGGCTGACCCGGAGCAAGCTCAATCGGCATGATCGCCCCATAGCTGCTCAGCAGCAACAAACCAGGCCCGCTGATCTGAGTCATAAACAACCCTTCACCCCCAAAGAACCCCTTCATACTCGCCTGAGTCTGAAAATCCAACCGCGTGTCTCCCGCCAAAAACGCGCCGCTCGTCACCACAAGCGGTCGCTGACTCACATCCACCGCCACAATATCCCCTGGCAAACCCGGGGCCAAGATCACTTCACCCGGTCCATTTTGAGCCGTGTAACTGGATTGAAAAGCCGACTCACCCGTCAGCATCCGACCAAACATCTTGCCCAATCCCCCACTGATTTTAGAGTCAAGCTGAACATTCGCCGTCATGCTCATCATCGCTCCGCTTTCCGCGCGGATCGATTCCCCCGCCTCCAACATCACTTTCACAACGGCAAACTCAGGCTGAAACAAAATCTCATGTCGCATCCCGCAATATTACATCTCGGCAACACTGAAATGTTCGTCCGATACACAAATTCTTAACGCTCTTCGCGAGGTAAGAAAATTTGAACCGGACCAATTCGATCAAGTAACTTGTTGCCGTCCTTCAAAATCAACAACACAACCAATCCCTCAACTTTTCCTGCTTCTAACGCATTTTCAGGGTCACTAAACTCCACCAATCCTCGATCAACAACCAACCAGTAATCCCCGCGCCTGTGCTTCATAGGGAAAAACGAAGACGAGTCCCCCAACGCACCAAACCAAACCGCCCCAATGTCGCGAGCGCTCTCGTCTTTCAAGAATTTGACCTGCTTCTCAACTCGCTTTTCGCCACTTGCTAAATACTCGCGCAATCCCGCGCGAACCATTCGCCCGTTCCGAGCTATCCCCTCAACGTAATCCATCACACGAGAATCCTCCCAACCCCATCCTGCAATCCTAGTGACCGTTTGCATCCCATCCAGCTCGTCGCTCGGCATTTCGGACAAAACCCTGAATACATCTTGCGCCGTCGCCCCATTTGGCTTCAACCCTGCATACAGCCGCTCAACGCCTCGCCAATCTCCTGCAAGCATTGGAAACTCGTCGCCAGTTCGATTTACGGATAACCATCCGTCCTCCGAAATTGCCAAGTTCACGAAGTCTTTTTGATGCTGCCGAACGTTACCCCGGGACTCGGGCCAAGTCCACATCGAATCAAACCACCCAACACTATTCAAGTCGTTCTCAATTGCGTAACTTTGCCATGCATTAACATTGAAAAGCCCCCAAAAAACTTGATCCTTCCGCTGTGGAATAAAGTTCAAGAGACTGTCCGGGATATCCTTCGCACTTGGGTGAGATTCAGAAGCGGGTTGGAATATCGGCACCGCCAAAGTTGCAACGAGAGATATGGGACGATCAATCTCCGTAACAAGCAATTCAAGGATCACGATCTTCCCCTCCACAATCTTATGCCGAATCCAGAACTCCATGCCCCTCCCGGTAAATCCCTTGACCGCATCAACCCGCTTCTTGAATGCTTCGGGAGACTCCAATTCCCCTTGCACTTGATGAGCAGCAAATTCTCCCGACCCCACATATTTCAATACCTGTCGCAGACCCCATTCCATGAGCGGCAACCGATTCTTTGAACTGTAATCTCCAACCACGCTTCGAGAAAAAAGATCATCATTCAAGCCCGTAACCAGCGACCCAAACAGACGACCCGCCTTCGTTTTCAGAGCCTCAATCGCAGATTGCCTGAGTAGTAATTCTTGCTTTTCGATGTCACTTAGAGAATCAACGGATTCCGTATCAATCACTCCAAGTTGCTCCAATTCATCCGGACTCATCCGCGACAACGCCCCAAAAACCTTGCAGAACCTCGAGAACGAGTCAGATATGCGTCCCTTGAGCCCACTTCCGGTTGCCGCTGAATGGCCCGAGATGAAAATTCGTTTCCGCTCCTGATCAATATCAAAATTCAAATATAACTCACTGCAACTCCGTTTCAATAGCTCAATCGAACCGTGCTCACTCTTCTTTCCAAAGTACCAAACCACCGGTCGTCGACCAATCTCCCAGTCATACTCCAACTCATATCCACTACCATCATTCAATTTTTCAGCAAACTCAGCAAAAGGTGCAAACTCCAACCGTTTCACTGCTTGAGACTCTGACGGTATAGCTATTACAAGTCCCAAAAATGCACTAACCATAATTCAACCGACGCACTCACCCTCACGAAAGTCACAATTCAAAAAACCCCAAACCACGTAGACTCAAAACCGAGTGGCGAACAACCCCAAACCAATCCCCGAAAACGAAAACCCCCTCGCCACCGTCTGGATCCTCGCCTGGCCCGCCGTCGCCCTCAACGCCCTCCAAACCATAAACTCCCTCCTCGACAGCTACTTTGTCCAGCACCTCAGCGGAGATGCTCTCACCGCCATCGGAGCCGCCACCACCACCCTCTGGCTCCTCGTCAGCCTCAGCATGGCCGTCGGAGTCGCCGCCACCGCCATGGTCAGCCGAGCCTTTGGCGAAAACGACCCCGACAAATACCGCGAAGCCAACCGAAAATGCCTCGGGTTCGCCGTCCTCTTTGGATTTCTCCTCACTGGATTCGCCGTCCCACTCAGCAACCCCGCAACCCAATTCGTCATCCCCCCCGACGCTCCCGGAGCCGCCAAACTCATGCTCCAGTACCTCACCATCGTCGCCTTCGTGCTTCCCCCCAGCTTCATCATCCAAACCCTCGCCGGGTCGCTCCGAGGAATCGGCGACACCAAATCCCCGATGGTCATCTCTGGCCTCCAAATCATCCTCCACATCATCTTTAATTACCTCCTCATCTTCCCCGCTCACGACCTCGGCTGGATCGTCATCCCTGGTGCAAACCTCGGCCTCGCCGGTGCCGCCTGGGCTCTCGTCATTTCCGCATGGATCGCTGCCCTCATCTACCTTTGGTTCAGCACCCGAACCCCCCTCGGCGAAGTCTGGCGCATCAAACTCCCCGGCCTCGACTGGTCAAAACGCATCCTCCGCATCGCCGCCCCCGCCGGGCTTATGTCCGTCGTCCGCGTCACCTCCCTCTTTGCCTTCTTCGCCGTCCTGCGTTGGGTCCCCGATGGCAAAATTGCCATCGGAGCCGTCCGCCCCGGCTTCAGCATCGAAGCCCTTGCCTTCATGCCCAGCTTCGGCCTCGCCGTTGCCGCATCCGCCCTCGTAGGCCAATCCCTCGGTATGAAGCGACCCGACCGCGCATCTGCACTTGGCTGGATGGCCGCCCACCAAGCCGGAATCGTGAGTGCCGTGGTCGCCTTGGGCCTCTTCATCTTCGCCGACCCAATCAGTCGCTTTGTCCTCGCCGATCAGCCCGAATTCGCCGCCTTCACCGCCCAATACCTCCGCTACGTCAGCACAACCGAAGTCCTCTTCGGCTACGCCATGGTCCTCATCAGTGCCATGCAAGGGGCGGGGGACACCGTCCGCCCCTTCTGGATCACTCTCACCTGCATGTGGTTCATCCGCGTCCCCCTCGCCGCGATCCTATCGCTAAAAACCCTCAGCCTCGGCCCCCTCGTCCTCCCCTTCCCCGGCTTCGGGATGGGCGCCGACGGCTGCTGGCTCACCCTCACCATCACCCAAGCCATCCAAGGCCTCGTCTGCATCTACTACTGGCGACAAGGGAAATGGAAACTCGCCAAAGTCTGATTTATTAGGTACACCCCTCTACCTAAACTCCTTAAGGGAGAGAGCTTGCCCCAGATTTGATTTAGGTACGTTAAATAGGGTCAGTCTCGAAGAAATCAATAAGAATTTGATAGTCGTCCCCCCTCCCCCTTTGGGGGAGAGCCTGCCCCGAACTCGATACAGTAGCAAGGAGGAAAGTCGGAGCTCAATGTGTATTGTTTCCTCCCTCCCCAGATGGGGAGGGGAAGGGGTGGGGAGACCAAAAGTGCAACTGTACGTTTCTATCCAGAATTAAACTGAGAGGCTCAGAAGACGAAGAAACCTACTCCGCCCCAGCCTCCCGAAACACTTCCAAGAACCGACCCGCAATCCCCGAAACATCAAACGTCCGCTCCGCATAGCCCCGCGCCGCCACCCCCATCTCATCCCGCATCGCCGGATCTCCCATCAACCGTCGCGCCGCCGCAACAAACCCCACCTCATCCGTCGGGTCAACCACCAGCCCCGCCCCGTTCTCGTCCACAATCCGACTCGACAAATTCTCCAAAGGAACCCCCAACAAAAGCGACCGACCTGCACACAAGTAAGCCAAGACCTTACTCGGCACACTAAACACCCCCGCATCCGGCTCCAAAATCGCCACCAAAATATCGGCACTCGCCTGGATCTGCGGCACCACCTCAAATGACTGGAATCCCATCAAAACCAAATTCTCCAACCCCAACTCCTCCTTCCGCTTCACCAAAAAGTCCATCCCAATCCCTGCACTAATCACCACCATCCGCACATCCGACTCCTCCCGGAAGGCCTCCGCCACCTTCACCAAAAGCTCCGGATTGTGCTTCATCCCAATTGTCCCCGAGTAAATCAAATTCCGCGTCTCCGCAAAACCGTTCGCAATCGCCCACTCGTTCTTCCGTGGCAAAACTCCCTCTCCCAAACTCGGACCCCAATTTTCAATGACCTCGATTTGCCCCGAATACTTCCGAATATGCGGCTTGAACGCATCCGCAATCACAACCATCCCGTCCGATTTCCCCAGAATCCACTGCTCGTGCCAATCCACCAACTTCGCCGCTAACGAACCCGCCGCCCCAAATTTCTTCGGCAAAATCGCATTCGCCGAATGCCCATAAAGATCCTGAACCCAATAAACAAATGGAATCGCCAACTCCCAACAAGCCGACTGAACAAACTGATTCACCGTTGGAGAGCAGTTCCCGCTCAAAACGACATCCGGCTGAAATTCGTGAATCGCCGACTGAACCCCCTTCCCATGGTCAGGGTCATCCTTCAGCAAAATCTTCACATAACTCTGCCGCCGAATCGTACGCCCAATATCCACCGGCCGCAAATGAAAATGATCCGGATCATCCGGTAATCGCTCGTTCAAGCCCTGGGGTGTCGAAGTCAAATTCGCACTAAAAACGTGCATCACCTCGTGCCCCATCCGAGCAAATTCACGCGACAGCTGAACCGTAAAGGGATGCCCTGCGTAGTCGTGCACCAAGATTCTCATCGCTCGCGCACTCCACCCGACTGAATCTCTGCTAAAAACTCACCATATGCCGAACGGATCCCTTCTTCCAAAGATATCTTAGGCTTCCAACCGGTCCCCCGCAAAACCGAACTATCCATCAACTTCCGCATCGTCCCATCCGGCTTGCTCAAATCGTGCTCGATCCGGCCCTCAAATCCCACAACCTTCGCGACCAAATGCGCCAAGTCCCTAATCGAAATCTCCTCCCCACTGCCCACGTTCACCAAGTCCGGTGGATTGTCCATGAGAAGCAAGTGGACGATCCCTTCCGCACAGTCATCCGCGTGCAAAAACTCTCGTAATGGATTCCCCGTCCCCCACATCACCACCGATTCCGCCCCTGCAACCTTCGCCTCGTGGAACCGCCGAATCAACGCCGGCAACACATGAGAATTCTCAGGATGATAATTGTCTCCTGTTCCATAAAGGTTCGTCGGCATCGCGCTGTGATAAACAACCCCATATTGCCGACGATAAAATTCACACAGCTTCAACCCCGCAATTTTAGCAATCGCATATGCCTCATTGGTTTCCTCCAACGGCCCCGTCAAAAGCGCATCCTCGCGCATCGGCTGAGCCGCTTCTTTAGGATAAATACAACTGCTTCCCAAAAAACAAACCCGTTTGACACCCGCTCGATAACTCCCCTCCACTAAGTTCGCCTCCAACGCCAAATTCTCGTAGATAAACTCCGCCGGATAGGTGCTATTGGCGTGAATCCCCCCAACCTTTGCCGCCGCAATCACCACCGCCGCCGGGCGATGCTCTCCCAAAAAGCCAAATACCGCCGCCTGATCCGTCAAGTCCAACTCGGCTCTGGTCGAAGTCAAAATGTTCCCAAAACCGCGCCGCCCAAGCGCCCGCACAACCGCCGAGCCAACCATCCCCCTGTGCCCCGCAACATAAATCAAGCTCGACGAATCCAAAGCCATCCTTAACTAAATACGCCGCCCGTCTTCGCCGCCACGTCGTAGTCCGCTTTAGCCATCAGCCGCGCCAAGTCATCGAACTTAGTCTTCGCTTCCCAACCCAGCTTTTCCTTCGCCTTTGCTGGATTCCCGAGCAACTGCTCAACTTCCGCCGGTCGGAAATACCTTGGGTCAATCTTCACCAGCTCCCGGCCCGTGGCTTTTTCGATCCCCACCTCATTAAGCCCCTCTCCCCGAAACTCCAAGTCCATCCCCAACTCCTCGAAAGCCACCTCGATGAACCGCCGAACGGTATGCATCTCTCCCGTCGCCAAAACAAAATCCTCCGCCGTGCCATGCTGCAACATGCGCCACATCCCCTCCGTGTACTCCGGCGCATATCCCCAGTCCCGCAGCGAGTCAATATTCCCCATCGTCAAAACTCCTTGCAAACCAAGCTTGATACGCGCCGCCGCCTGAGTGACCTTCCGGGTCACAAACGTTCCACCCCGTCGCGGACTCTCGTGATTAAACAAAATCCCATTCACCGCAAAAAGATCGTAACTCTCACGGTAATTCACCACTATCCAATAACCATAGAGCTTCGCCACTCCATAAGGCGACCGAGGATAAAACGGCGTCGTCTCCGACTGTGGCACTTCTTGCACCTTCCCATAAAGCTCACTTGTGCTCGCTTGATAAAACCGAGTCTTGTCCTTCAAACCGACTTCCTTAATCGCATCCAAAAATCGCAGCGTCCCAACCCCGTCAACCTCCGCCGTATACTCAGGAACCTCAAAGCTCACCTTCACATGGCTCTGTGCCGCCAAATTATAAATCTCATCCGGAGCCGTTTTCTCCAACAACCGGTTCAAATTGGAACTGTCCGTCAAATCTCCATAATGCAAAAACAGCCGCTCATCCAAAACTGCCTTATCGTTATACAAGTGGTCAATCCGTGCTGTATTAAAACTACTCGAACGTCGCATCATCCCATGAACGACATAACCCTTCTCTAAAAGCTGTTCCGCCAAGTAGGAGCCATCCTGACCCGTAATTCCCGTGATAAGCGCCGTCTTCATGCCAATTTCAATCCAATGTCCCGGTAATTCTAGCGGGGAATCCCGAGTCTACCAGCGCATAACATAACGCACTCGCAACTCGAACCGTGCCCGAAACCACTCTATATTTCGGCACCCGAATGTTAAATCGCCACCACAAACCAACCTGATTGCCCAAGCAAATACACCTTAACTCAACGTCGAAAGCCCAAACTCTTCATGCAAAGCCGCCACTGCCCGCCGAACCTCACTCTCCGGTATCAAACAACTCAACGAATAATCACTATCGTTTGTCTGCAAAACTGGAATCCCTGCCTCATCTAGCAGACTCAAAACCCTGTAAAACACCCCCGGCTGTTGCAAGAAATCATACGCCACTAAACTCACCATCGTGCATCCCTCATTTACACTAAACTTTAATTCCCGCACCTCACCAAGCGGCTCAAGCAACTTCCTTTGCGTCTCTAACGCTTTCGTTGGCTCGTTACTACTCTGCACCAAATACACGACCGCGTCATCGCCCCGCATCGGCAGAACCAACGCGTCCAACATATCCTGTACCTCCGCATAATCCGACCGGGCAACCGCAAATCCAATGCTCGTCGGCCCCAAGTTTGTCATATAGACGTTAATCTCGTACCGAGCAAGAGCATCATAAATCCGCGCTTGCAAATCCCGAACGTGCCCCGCAACCGCGTCATTCAAGTCAACCTGCAAATAAACCAATTTGCCTGAATGAGTCACCCCAGTCACCCTGCGCCCCGGCAATTCCCGACTCGGCACAATCTCCGTACCCGCATCTTCGCTAAACGTACTCTTCACCCACAGCGGAATATCAAACTTCATCGCAATTTCCGCTGCTCTCGGGTGCAAAACTTTTGCCCCTAAATGAGCAATCTCTGCAACTTCATCATAAGTCACCCGTCGCAGTGTCGGAGCCTCCCTGACAAAATCCGGATCCGCCGATTTCACCCCATCAACATCAGTGTAAATCTCAACCGCCTCCGCCCGTAATCCCGCCCCCAAAGCCGAAGCCGTTGTATCGCTCCCCCCTCGTCCAAGCGTCGTTAACTCCGCCCCCGGCAAGCCACCCTGAACCCAAACCCCCTGAAACCCACAAACGACCGGTACAAACCCTCGCTCAATCGCCTCAATCACCCCCAGCGGCTGGATCCCCAAGATCCGAGCATTTCCATAAACTCCATCCGTCCGAATCCCTGCCTGCCCACCCCGCAAACTCATCGCCGGACAACCCAAACTCTTAAGCAACGTCGCAAACACACTCGCGCTCAAAATCTCCCCGCACGCCATCACCAAGTCCATCTCTCGTGCATCTGGCTCCGTCGCCAAATCCACTTCCTCCAAGAACCCCTTCAATGTATCTGTCGCGTAAGGCTCACCACGGCGTCCAATCGCACTCACCACAACCACGGGCGCAAACCCCTGCTCCCGGGCGGAAATCACCTTCAAAGCCGCCAAATGCCGAGCCTCCGGAGTCCGAACACTCGTCCCCCCAAACTTCAAAACCTTAATCCTCACGACTCTGCCTCCGGATATGCCGCCAAAAGCATCGCCTTGGCCTTCGCCGCCCCACTCTCTCCCATCAGCATCAACAATCGATCATGCATCTCGCCTAAGTGCTCAATGTTCGCCCCACTCTCAATCACCTGACTCACCACCTTCGCCACCAAACCCTCTTCATCCCGCATATTCACCGCGTGAACACTCAGAACTGCCCGATCCCCCTTCACTTCAAACTCAACTCCCAACCCCCGCAAAACGGATTCCAACTTCTCTCGCATCTCAGAAGCCACAACAAAACTCATCCCATCCGCCGCAAATTTCAAAAAGTCAAAACTAATCTCAGAATCATAAACTGGCTTCAAAACCTTGAGCCGCTCTTTCTGAACGTCACCCGACAACCCCCCAATCCGCGCACTCGCAAACCCCGATCGAATCTCCACGCGATTCACACCCCGCGCTTTCTCAAACGCCGTCTCGTTCGCCACCAAAGGCACATCAACCTCCGAAGCCAAATGCTTCCCAAATGGTTGATTCCCTAAATTCAAACTGCTCGGATCCTGCGCCAATATCTTGTCCTGCCGCTAACCATCGATTATACGGCTCCACGCCAAGAAGTCTCAGTCCAAACTAATTTCATGAGTGGATTACGCCAAAATTTCGTTGCATCGTTCGAAAACTTCTGCCGGAATCTCTAAATCCGAAGCCCCTGCGTTCTCCTCAAGCTGTTTAACCGAAGTTGCTCCAACAATCACCGAACTCACATTCGACTGCCGCAAACACCAAGCCAAAGCCAACTGGCCAACCGTGCAACCTTGCTCCTTCGCCACTGGCCCCAACGCTTTCACCTTGGCCAAAACCGCCTCCGATAAGTCATTAGCCATGAACATATTGCTCGACTCGTCCGCCCCCCTCGAGCCCGCCGGAGGTGCCTTCTTCGGCTCATATTTCCCCGTCAAAACCCCTTGCGCTAACGGCGAAAACACCACCTGACCCAACCCGTACTGCTCACTCGCCGGGATCACCCGAGCCTCAATTTTCCGATCCAACATATTGTATCGGGGTTGATTACTCACCGGTAAACAGCAATTCAATTCCTTAGCCACATGGCACACCCGCGTAATCTGAGCCGAACTCCACTCACTCACCCCCCAATACATCACCTTCCCCTGCCGAATCAAATCATCAATCGCCCGAACTGTTTCCTCCATCGGCGTCTCTGGATCAAATCTATGAAACTGCATCAAATCAACATAATCCATCCGCAATCTCTTCAAAGAATGGTGAACCGATTCAAAAATATGCTTTCGACCCAACCCCCGGTCGTTTACACCAGGCGTCATCGGGAAAAAGCACTTCGTCCCAATCACCAAATCATCCCGGCGTAACCCCTTCACCGCCTTGGCCAAGCTGATCTCCGCTTCGCCATTGTTGTAAACATCCGCAGTATCAAAAAAATTGATCCCCAAGTCAAACGCACCTTTCACAATCGCTTCGGTCTGATCATCCTCCAACGAACGACCATGCGTCAACCAACCCCCCAAGCTCACAGTGCTCACCCGAATCCCCCACTTGCCCAATTTCCGATACTGCATAGGTTTAGGTTACCTAGCTCATCACAAGAAACTTCCTCTACATCCGCTCCAACGCCAACCGACTCATGATCTCCACACAATCCGGAATCACCGCATCATTAAAGTCAAACCGAGGCGTATGCACACTTGGCATCTCATCAACCCCCTCCGGTCGTAATCCAACAAAGTAAAACGCCGCTGGGATCCTCTCCCCATAAAAACTAAAATCTTCGCCCCCCATCACCGGTGCCGAAAGCTCGGCGACCTTCCCCTCCCCGACTACCGCCGAAGCAACTCGCCGAACATCATCCGTTGCCCCCGCCTCATTTGCCGTCACCGGATACCCCTCCCGCCACTCGATCTCCACCCGGCACCCCATCGCCGCCCCAATCCCTTCACTAATCGCAAAAATCCGTTCCTTACCCAGAACTCGGGTCTCGGGCAATAAAGTCCGCATCGTCCCCCGCAACTCCACTAATTCCGGAATCACATTAAACGCCGTCCCCCCGTGCACACTCGTCACGCTCACCACAATTGCGTCCAAAGGATCAACATTCCGACTCCCAATCGATTGCAATGCCGTGACTATCTGCGCCGCCGTCACCACAGGATCAACCGTTGTGTGCGGAGCCGCCGCATGTCCCCCCTTTCCATGAATCTGAATGATAAATTGGTTCGTCGCCGCCATCATCGGCCCCACCTTCCACCGAACCTCACCCACCGGCTCCTCTGGCCAACCGTGCAAACCATAAATCACATCTGCCTTACCTCCCAAAACTTTCCCATCCAAAACCCCATCTTCACACATCGCTCGGCCCCCTGCCCCCCCTTCTTCCGCTGGTTGAAACACAAACAAAACATCATTTGGTCGCTCCGGTTCCTGCGCCAAAGCCCGCGCAACCCCGACCAAAATCGCCGTATGACCATCATGCCCACAGGCATGCATTTTCCCCGGAGTCTCACTCGCATAAGGCAATCCCGTTTCCTCATGGATCGGCAAAGCATCCATATCCGCCCGCAAAGCCACTGTCTTCCCGCCCGGCTTCGTCGCAGGTAAGTACCCCAAAACCCCTGTCCCCTTTGCAAGCCCCGCCTTGAACTCAACTCCCGCCTTCGCCAACTCCGTTTGAACCCGCCCACTTGTCTGGACCTCCTCATACATCAATTCCGGACAACGGTGAATATCATGCCGCAATTCCGCCAAATACCCCGCATCACCATCAATCCGCTGCCGCAACATAACCACCACTTAACCCCAACCGCCCCCCACAATACAACCAATCCCCTTGTGCCATTGGTGAAACAAGTGCATTTAAACCCTTCAATCACGCCATTTCGGGATGGACCCAGAACCTCAGCCTGGCTAACCAAGGCGGAGCCAAGACATTGCAAGAAACTAAACTGTTACATCAATTAGCTTCAAAACGAGTCTTGAAAAAAATGGGGTCGGCATTTTGCCGACCCCAAGTCTTCGAGTAACAAGTTCCTACGGCACGAGCGGCTCAAGCGAATAGATTGCCGATCCTTGTCCAACGAAAAGCCGACCCGTAGCCCGGTTCACCGCCATGTGCCGAGGACTAAATGAAAAGCCCTGAACGAACCCATCACCTGAATAAGCGCCGCCAATCAGCACTGTTCGGATCTGACCGTTGCGAATTACTCGAATCCGCCCTCCATTGGAACTACAGTAAACTGAGTCACTGTTATCCACCGCGATGAAGCGCATTGCACTCAAAGTTCCTGCCGTGTCGTCATCGCCGAAGGTACCAGTTCCCGCATGCGTGGTGACGTCTCGGTTCAACGCGATCTTACGAATCCGAGCATTGCTCGAATCTCCAACGTACAAGTTACCAAGACGATCTAATGCAAGTCCCTGGATACTGCTACTGAACTGCGCCGATGTTCCGTTGAGATCAGCAAAGCCACTAGTTCCCGAACCCGCATACACCGACGAAACCCAATTTGTCGGTGTAAAGATGCTGCCACCCTGATGACGAATCACCTCAACTTCTGCCTGGCTAAAGCATGTTGCGAAAATTGTCCGTTCGTCTTCCGAAAGTGCGAGCCCGGCGACGTCAGAATATCGGGCGGTGTCCCCGTCTCCATCAACGTCGCCCGTCGAACCATCAACTGATCCCGCAATACGGATAAAAGTCCATGACCCTGGATTCATAATGTCACTAATGGAGTTTCGGATTCCCATATAGATGGTTGAACTCGTCGAAATCACAATTGTCGTACCTTCTTTGTTGCACGCCAACCCACGAATGATACTTCCCGCAAAAACAACCGACTCTCCCGAGCCGTTAACACTGTTACCAGATGCTTGGGCTTTATTCGCAATTGTCCGCACCGTTCCATCCGGAGCAACAACCCTGACCGCTTGACCGTCCCCAAAGAAGACGTAATCTGTATCAGTCGCCGCAATCGCATTACTACTGTTAATGCGAGCAGCACCTCCAACGCCATCAATTCTTACCCCTCCTGACGTTGCCGAACCAGCCAGCAAGCGCAAGAAGACTCCTCTCGCATTGTCATTTACTGATCCATCCAGCGGCACCGTACCGTTGGTTCCTCCCGTCACCGTCACAAAAAACGTCATCGAAGCACCAAACTGAACCGTAAACGCAACATCTTTGGTCGTTGTCTGACCCGCCGCAAGCGTTCCAAGTTCATAAATGCCCTGGTTGCTCGGCGTAAACTTCTCCGTATTCGTGAACACGGCCGGCTGGGTCGAAAAACCACCCAAGAAGTTCGGCAATACGATTCGCCGTACCCGGTGGTTCGTACTGTCGCACATGTAAACATTGCTCGATCCACTACTCATCAACTGAGGTCCATTGAACAGAGCATTGATCCCGTCATCAAAGCCCGCTGCTCCACCTAATGTTCCTTCAACCTGCCAGCTCGAAGCCTCAAATGGACTCGCTCCAGAACCCGTTCGCAAAACTGTTATAACGTTGGTACTGGAAGCAACCAGCACGCGGTTCTCACGAATCGTCGCCCCGGTCAAGTTCGGCGTAAGTGTCCGAATAACCGACTTCGTTCCCGAGCTCGGATCAATTAAGAAAACCTGTCCAGATCCAGAACTCGTTGCCACCAAAAGCGGACGCCCATCGATGGTTCCAAAACCAACCCCTAAACAAAGTGGAATTCCCGTTGCCAAAGTCGATACCGAAGGACTCGTATCCGGATTACTAATCGCTTTCACTTTGCCGTTGACATAATCAGCGACATAGAGAATTCCCGTATCAGGATTACTCGTCAAACCAATCGGAGTATTGAACCGAGCATTCGCCCCCGATCCATCCGCATCGCCCGGACTCCCATTTCCAGCAACAACATTCCCTTGTTTCCCATCCTTCCGCAACCGAATAATCCGGTGAGAACCTGTCTCACAGAAGTAAAGAAAATCTGAACCGGGATTTCCAGTTATTCCCCGAGGTGAATTGTACAGGGTGTTCAACGTCGAAACCGAACCGTTCCGAACTGACCGAATCGCTCCATCAACCCCCTGACTAATAAACATCGTTCCATCAACATCCTCCCAAACCCCACTCGGCGAACCAACCGCCGCCGAAGCAACCGAACCATCAGTTCTGGCCCCCGCACCGATCCCTGCCTCCGTACTCGCTGTCAAACCCGGAGATGCCGCTCCAATCAAAAATCGTAGACCTCCATTTGCGCCAAAATCAACCTGAGAATTGTTCTTAAAGGACAAGCGAAGTGTACGGGCCGATGTGGAACTTCCCGTAACCCGAAAAACTTCTGCACTGCTCACCCCAATCGCCCCCGACCCAAAAACCGCCCGTGAAGTCGCCCCCAACGGCGTAATTTCCGTTTGACCAGTTTCCAAATTCACCGTCACCTTCGCCGTCGCACCCTGGGAATTGGAGTTATCCGAAAATGTCGGTACACCCCCACCACCAATCTCGGCCCCGCCACCCCCGCCGCAACCACTCATCAAAAGGCCAAGACCAATCGCCGGAAGGAACACATGCTTCATCCTCATCGTATAAGGAACGTTACCTGGGAAAATTACCGAATGAGTAAATATATTTTTCTAACCCTGACCAATGTTAACACCATGTCCGACCCAGACTAGCGAAACCCCCAAACCCCTCAAAAAATCACCGCCTCTTCCGCAACAACTCCACCGCACTCGCCCCCTCCAATCCCAACCTGACCTCACCCGAAACCTCCAACTCCCGAACCGTCCGCCACCGACCGTCAAACCGCCCGATCACCCGATAATCCCCCGCCTCTTTAACCCGTCCCACCCATTCCGACCCCGACTTCCGCAAAACCACCGGTGCCGGACGCCAACCCGCACCAAACCGAGGATGCGGAGCATGACCATTCCGCTTCACATCATAAATCGCCGCCACCTCCTTCGGAAACACATCCAAAACCCCCCGGCTAAACCACCAACAATGCCCGCCCGCCGCCGTCTCCCGCACCAAATCCACATGCGGAGCAATCTCCTCCGGCTTCAAATCCGGCCCATCCCCCACCATCCGAATCCCCGCAATCAAGTCCTTCTTCCGATCACCCATAAACCCCACCTGCTGAACCCAATCCCGCGCAAACGCACCGTAATTCATCCGGTAAACCTGCGGAATGTATTCATCCCAAGTCGGCCCGTCCGTCCAACGTGACCAGCTCGGCCAATCAATCAAATAATTCTCCAATGCCCAAGGGTGCGGCCCCGGCGAAAGCGATATCATGAAGTTCGGCCCCGCCGCCTCTCGAATCTCCCGCACAAACCGCTTCGAAAACGCCTCAACTTTCTGCTTGCGCCACTCAACCCACTCCGAATCCAGATGGTCAAGCGGTGGCCGCCGACCTCCGTGCTCCGAAGCATACAGATTCTGCGTGAACTCGTCGTACCCCATGTCTATGTATGGCCACACAATCCGATCATCCAACTGAATCCCATCTAAGTCGTACCTTTTGATTGCATCTTTAACAATTCCAAGCAATAATTCTTGCGCGTCGGGATGCAATGGATTGAGCCAAACAAACCCATTCTTCGCAATTTCATTCCCATTTTTGTCCAAACTCAGCCAGTCTTTCCGCGCCTGCAACTCGTTCTTTGTCCCCTGATGCGCCGCCATAAATCCATATTCAAGCCATCCAACATATACTAATCCGTTTCGATGAGCTTCAACCATCGTCTCCTCCAGCAAATCACGCTGAATCGCCGGGCCACCCGGCGAAGGGTTCACCCGCATCTCCACTCCCACCGCCCGCTTCATCGTCTCACTCGGAAACTCCGTGTACCCATTCTTCCAAACCTCCACATAAACCGTGTTCAAACCCATCTCCCGCAAGGTCCTCATTGTCCGCGCCGTCCGCTCCGGCGAACTAATCGCTTCATTCGCGGTCGTCGTAAGCCATGTCCCCCGCACTTCCGCCGTAGCTGAACCAAATAGCAATCCTGCCACCACTGAGCTCACAATCACACTTAATCAAACGACTCAATCGTCACCCGCGATTCAAAGCAACTCCATCTTTCGCTCGAACGTCAGAAAGAAAATGGCCACCAAGCCAAATCGCAAAAAAATAATCAAAGTCGTTTTCTTTCTCACAGCATTAGCGCCACTCGCTGTTTTTAGTCATATCGTCGTCCTCCACCATTTCAAAACTCTTCCCCTCAAACCATCACCTGCCCCAAAAACCGCGCTCATAATCCATCCTGAACTCATCTACCCCATCCACCAATATCAAAAACTCGGTAGCCGTTACAAGTGGGGCACCAACGACTGCAGCACCTTCGTCACCGATTACCTCCGGGCCTCCGGAAAACCGACTTTCAAACGCCTGGTGACCGCTGACCTCTACGACTCCAGAACCATGCGAATGCAAGGATTTGCCGAAACCTCGGAAGAAAAACTTCGACCCGGCGACATCATTGTCTTTCGCTACACTGGCCGATACAACACCATGCAGGGCCACGTCGGAATAGTGATTGATTCAGGCCGCGACAACCAAGTAATCCATAACTCACTTACCCATCGCGGACTCAAAGTCGAATCCGTCTCCTCCTTCCTCAATGTCGCCCATCGAGTCGCCGACCGACGAGGTGACGGCAAGATGGTCAAATTTTTCACCCGATCTGATTACGCCGTATGGGAGATCGGCTACAAGCATCGCAAAAGCAAAGCAACCGCTACCAATTCTTAACAATCGAAGAGGGTAGCCTCGCCATATGCGGCTGACCCTCTCCCTATCAACTCTCGCTTTCGCCTCCTTATCGCTCGCCCAATCACATCCCCTTCTCAGCAGTGGCCCCATGCTCGGCTACAGCGAAATGACCGAAGCATCCATATGGGTTCAAACCACTCAAAAAGCCACCGTACAAATCATCTACAAACCCAAGAATTCTGAAACGTGGCTCAAGTCAAATCCAACTCCCACTACAACCGATAACATAGCAACCGTCATCCTCCCAAACCTTCCCACCGGAACGAAGTTCGACTACAAACTAACGATCAATGATCAGGAAATCAAAAGGAATTACCCCCTCGAATTCCAGACCCAACCCCACTGGCGATGGGCATCCAATCCCCCGCTCCCCCCGCAACTCAAAATTGGACTAGGTTCGTGCGCCTATTTTAACGAATCACGACCCGGATTCGACCGACCTGGAACACCCTACGGCGGTGACTATGAAATCTTTGATGCCCTCCACAAAACCCGACCTGATCTTATGCTCTGGCTCGGAGACAACTTCTACCACCGAGAAATGGACTGGCTGACCGAACAAGCCATGCGCTACCGGTGGCGAACCGACCGCGCTCACCCCAGCATCCAACCCCTCCTCGCGTCTACCAACAACTACGCCACTTGGGACGACCACGATTACGGCCCAAACAACTCCGATACCAGCTTCCGCCTCAAAGACATTAGCCTTCAACTCCACAAAGAGTATTGGCCACAAGTCGTTTACGGCACCCCCGAAACCAAAGGCGTTTTCACCCGGTTCGAGTGGGGCGACGTCGAATTCTTTATGCTGGATAACCGCTACCATCGCACTCCAAACGACTACCCCGGTGGCCCTGCAAAAACTATGCTCGGGAAAGGCCAACTCGAGTGGCTCAAACAATCCCTCATCAACAGCGATAAAACATTCAAAATCATCGCATGCGGCGGGCAGATGATCAACCCTCTCGTCCTGTTTGAAGCCTTCGGACAATTCCCTACCGAACAAAAAGAACTGTTCGACTTTATTGCCCAAAACAATATCTCTGGGATCATGTTCCTCTCCGGCGACCGTCATCATACCGAACTGCTCAAAGTTCAATGGCCCGGCGCATCCTATCCCTGGGTGGAATACACCTCCAGTCCCCTTGGATCAGGCACCGGAACCCGCCCAAACGAACAGAATAATCCCGCCCGTGTCCCCGGAACCCTCGTCACCGAAAAGCGCAACTTCGGCCTCATTCAAGTCTCTGGCCCCTGGCGAGACCGCAAACTCACCCTTACTGCCCATGACAAAGACGGAGCCGAGCTTTGGAAGCACGAAGTCAAAGAATCCGAAATGAGAGCTCCCCGTAATTAGTTGGAGCACGAAAAAGGGTCTGACTCTCACCCGAGAATCAGACCCTTAAACTCAAGTTTAGTTCTTTCGATTTCGACGAGCAATGGCAGCCGCCGCAAGACCAACTAACACCATGGTTGCTGGTTCTGGGACAGCCTCAATCGAGCTCGATGCAACTCCGAGGGCAAGTGCGTTTTCTGCCGACATCGCTCCACCATAGATTGCCAAATTGGCAAGCCTTGCGCGGGAAGCCATTTCAGCGCTATCGTCCGCCAAAATCAAAACTGTCGGATCAAGCGAATGCCGACCATCGACTCCACCCAGGGTTTGAGTCCGAGCGAGAGAACCGTTCAAGTAGGTATTGATTGTTGATGTAGTCAAATCAACTGACAAGATAATGCGATTCCATTGATCGCGAACAACTGGCGTACCAACATAGTTGCTGCTCACTCCGAATCGTGAATCGGTATTACGAATCCAATAGTCACCATCGTTGGTATTTGACGTATTTGTCTGGTAAAGCGAAACCCACTCATTGAGGGCCGGCAATTCAATATCCATCAAAATGGAATATTGATTGACAAACGAGCCCCCACCATTTGCGGAAATCAAGTGGCTGACAACCAAAAAGTCGAACTGATTCAACGACAGAACGGTATCCATCGAACCATCGGCGAGAACAACCCCTGAATTGAAAGTCGCTGAAGCAGCGGAACCAAGACCGGACACTCCACCAGTATTCCGAAGCTGTGCGGCATTTCCGCCTCCAGCTACTTCCAACGTGTTGTTGAAATCATAGTGAACCGTCGGGTTAAGGAACTGAGCTTGACTAATCGAAGCGAGCGCGATCGCACCCATGAGCACAATGTTGTTTTTCATTTTTTCTCCAAAGCATTTGAAGCTGATTCCAACGAATCAGATCGAGCTCAGGATTTCAAACAAGCATCAACTAACGGTTAACCATAGTTCTTTGGGCTAGAAGCTTAATTCTCCGCTAACAAAGCCCGGCCGTCAATTCCGTGTGATAATCTGTCTAACACTAGGTGAAACTCCCCGACAACCCCTTCCCGGAACCCTACACCGTCCCAAACTGTGTAGACGACCAACCCTACCCAGACAAAATCCGCTTCATTAAACGAACCCTCGTCGGACACCTCGTCACCATTTTCCTGATCGCCCTTTCCGCCCAAGCCCTAACAATCCCGCTCACCGACCCCCAACTCCTCGTTCTGCTTGCAATCCTCATGCTGCTCATGACCATCGTCAGGCTAGTTCTCAAAACCGGCCGACTCGAACAGCTTCTTTCCCTTGTCGCCCTCGCCGCCGCTATTCCCCTCCTCGGTCAGCTCTGCAAAGATATTCACAATGCTGGCTACCCCATTTTTTCTCTCCTAATTGCCGCCGCCCTTACCGGGCTATACACCCTTCTCGCCGGAAGAGATTTTAATTTCAGCGGAATGGTCGCGGTCTGCAGTCTCGCCCTGATCCCGATTCTTATCACTCTGCGCTACCAGCAAGTCGAATCGATCTCCTCGATCCCATTCGCCTGGCTCATCTCCACAATTTATCTTGCCTATGTGGCCTATAACCTCTCAATGATCCTTAAACGCCGAAAGCCATCAGAGGTCCCCACTGCCGTCGCCGATTTCTACCGCGACGCCCTCAATTTCCTCACCTATCCCGTCCGCGTCTATTTCCACTGGCGAAACTACCAATTCCAATAAGCCAATGACCCAAATCGTCCGCATCTTCGCCTATATCCGCCCCCACCGACTCCAAGAGGTCAAATCCGCCCTCGCCCTCCTCCCTATCTCCGGTCTGACCGTGACCGACGCCCGAGGCTCGGGTAATCACCCCGAAAAATCCGTCAACTTCCTCGGCCAGGATCGCATTGTTCCGCTCCCTATTCGCACCATGATCGAAGTCGTCGTTGCCAAACCACTTCAAGACGATGTAATTGATGCAATTACCCGAGCTGCCCACACCGGAGAACCCGGAGACGGCAAAATTTTTGTGGAAAACATCGAAAATGCCATCAGAATTCGCACCGGAGAGCAAAACGACGAGGCCGTCTAGTTACCTCAAGCCAAATCATTCGTCATAATCCAACGCGAGGCCAAAAAAACCACCCATGTTTGCGAAACGATTTCTCGGTGCCACCCTACTCAGTTCCATTGCCGCCCTCTCGATGGCGTCCCTCACCATGACCACAAACGTCAATGACGGACAGTCCATCAAAGGCAACTTCAAATTCGATATCCGCGTGACCAGTAGCGTCCTCGTCTCCAACGTCGAATTCTATGTCGGCGATGACCTCAAAGAAACCGACGACAGCACTCCCTACAATTTCCAACTGGACACAATCAACGAAGCCGAAGGGCCAATCAAAGTAACCTTCGCCGCCTACAACACGAACGGTGAAAGCGTCAAAAAGGTCTATAACCTCACAATTGACAACGGAATCGCCAAGGGCGTGGATTTCCACGTCGAGGAATCCACCAACTACACCCGAGATGGCAAATACAAAGAGGCCATCGACTCGGCCAGAATTGCTCTCAAAATTGACGGCACAAATGTTAAAGCCAAGATGGCAATGGCCCGCGCTAACTACGCTTCTGGCACCTTCGATATCGCCCAAAAATTCAGCGAAGATGTCCTCACCGCCGATCCTAACAACGCAGACGCTAAGTCACTTCTCAGCGCAATTAGTCTCCGACGGGCATTCTTTGCCGGCGGGAACAACCCTAACGAACGAAATCAAAACGTCGCCAACGCCCTGAAAGCCGCCGCCGAAAACTACTCCAGTATCTCCAAGGCCGCCGCTGATTCAACTCCCCTTACAACCGATCCCAAATCAATCGACGTCCACCTCAATGCACACCGATACGCCGCTGTTGCCGCACTTCTCCGTACCAACTGGGAAAAGAATATCGACAACCCTGTTCTCACCAACCGGTTTGTCTATGCTCTGACTATGGGGGGTCGACTTGAAGAAGCGTCGAGAGCCCTCAGCACAGTCAAGCGTTACGGTTCACCCGATGCGTACACCTTTGCCCTCAATGCCATCGTCACCCAAATGCGCGGTGACAATGCAGGATCAGAAGCCGCAGAGAAGGAGGTCATCCTTGAAGATCCGAGCGGTAACACAACCAAGTACACCCAGCTCTACCTTGCCCTCAACCGAGGCAACTTCGCCAGTATGACGGGCTACATCTCTGACCTCGAAAAGTCAAACCCCAACAGCGTCGGGGTCAACTTCTATCGAAGCGCGACTCAATTCCTGAGCGGCAACTACAACAACGCAACTGAGCCCGCCCAAAATGCGCTCCTTGCCGACCCGTCAAACACCACCATCCTCGTTGAGCGTGGCTACCAAATCCTCCAAGGAGTTTTCGCCCAAAGCCTCACCGGGAACGATCTCAACAACCAAGTTGGACTAGCAATGGCTTATTTTGAAGCCGCACTCGCCGCAAACCCCAGCTCAATCGAAGGACTCACTGCCGTCAGCACCGCCCACATGGTGAAAGGCGACTCAGCAAAAGCCCTCAGCTTTGCTCGCGCTGCCGTCGGAGCAGCACCCGAATATGCCGGAGCCCACTTCGTGCTCGCTGGTGCCCTTCGACTCTCTCAAGTGGATGCCCTCAAGCAAGGCAACAACGCCCAAGCCACTGCGTTCCGCGACCAAACCGAGGAAGCCCTACGAACCGCCGGAGTCCACGACTCACGACTCAAAGGGCGATTCGCGCCCGGTGCCGAACAAGCGTGGATTTACCTCTACCGCAACGGTCGGCTGCCCTTCATGCCCCTCCCTCCAGTAGATTCGTTCTAACCTGCGGGTCACCAACTTAACAAAACCTCCGGATTCACCCCAAAGGGACCCCGGAGGTTTTTTAACGCCAAAAGGCTATAATAACCGTGCGTCGGGGCATGGCTCAGCTTGGTAGAGCGCTTCTCTGGGGGGGAAGAGGTCGAGAGTTCGAATCTCTCTGCTCCGACCATATCCTCTTATTAACGTCTCTCAGGTAACCAACCATACGCGGTGGTACAGTTCTTGCCAATAATCCAGGTGAATCAAGGATGAAACACATAATCAAAGTGATGAGGCCCAAACAGTGGGCCAAAAACCTCCTCGTATTCGCCGCCGTGATCTTCACCGGCAAACTCGCCGATCTCCCCTTTCTCACCGATACCCTCATCGCATTCGTAGCGATGTGTTTCATTAGTTCCGCTACTTACATTGTCAACGACATCTTCGACGCCCCTCGCGATCGACAACATCCTAAAAAGAAAGAACGCCCCATCGCATCCGGCAAACTTTCTGTCCCGATAGCCGCTACCATCGCCGCGCTTTTAACGATCTCCAGTTTCGCCCTGGCTCACATCGCCGGAACTTGGGGCTGTGTCACCATCATCGGCGTCTATATCCTCATCCAGGTTTTCTATAATCTCAAGCTCAAACATGTCGCCATCATAGACGTCTTTGCCATCGCCGCCGGATTCGTCCTCCGCGCCGCTCTCGGCGCAGAAGCCATCAACGTCCCTATGTCCGGCTGGATGTTCATTGTTACGGGCGTCCTCGCACTCACCCTCGGGTTTGCAAAACGGCGCAATGAATTCATCCTCATGGGCGAGGATCGCACAACCTCCCGCGCCGTCCTCAACGAATACAGTAAAGCCACACTCGACATGCTCGTCCTTCTTTTCAGCGGAATGTCATGCATGGCCTACTGCATCTACACCATGGAATCCCAAACCGGAAAGGAACACCCTGCACTTGTTCTCACCGCACCAATGGTTCTCTACGGCGTTGCTCGCTACATCCAGCGCGTATTCAAAGATGATGAAGGCGGAGAACCCTCAGATCTCCTCTTCAAAGACCCCCACGTTCTTATCTCCGTCGTCCTCTTCATCATCGTCGCCGCATTCGCAATGACAACCGTCGCAACCGTCCCCATCATCGAATAATCATGCCCACAAAAGTCATTGGTCAAAAAGCCATTATCGTCGGCGCATCAAGCGGAATCGGTGCCGAACTCGCCCGACAAATCGCTGAAGGCGGAGGCCTTGTCGCCACCGTTGCCCGCCGAACCGATCGCCTCCAACCCCTTGCCGATAAATATCCCGAACGCGTATTCCCATTCACTCACGATGTCACCAATTACGCCGAAGCTCCTGAAGTGTTCCAAAAGTGCACTGACGCCCTCGGCGGACTGGATTTCATCATCTATTGTTCTGGAGTCATGCCGGAAGTCGGCCCCCACGAATACAACACCGAAAAAGACCTCGCCATGGTGGACGTCAATATTTCAGGCGCCATAGCCTGGCTCAACGCCGCCGCAACCCGCATGGAATCAACCGGACACGGCAGCATCATCGGCATTGGGAGCGTCGCCGGTGACCGGGGTCGGTGCGCCCAACCTGTTTACAACTCAAGCAAGGCCTTTCTCCACACCTACCTCGAAGCGCTCAGGAACCGCCTTGTCAAAAAGGGCGTTAAAGTGGTCACTATCAAACCTGGCCCCACCGAATCCGAAATGACTCAAGGCATGAAAGGCACTATGCCCGTCAATGATGCCGCCGCAAAAATCATCAATCTCAAAGATCGTACGGGCGAGCACTACCTCAAACTCACCCACCGGATCGCATTCTTCATCATCAAACGCATACCGTCTCCCATTTTCCGCAAACTCAAAATATAACTCCCTATGCACCTTTCCCTCGACCGACTCGCCAACGTCACCGGTTTCGGAATGACCGCCGGAGCCGACGGGTATCTCTACCGCCCCACCCAAGTCGAAGAATTTCACCAAATCCTTGCCCTCGCCCAACAGACTGGGCGTCAAATCTCTCTCCGAGGTTCTGGTCGTAGCTACGGCGACGCGAATATTGGATCAGAATCAATCCTTCTCGACATCACACGCTTCAACCGCATCCTTGACTTTGATCCAACAACCGGACTGATCTACTGTGAAGCCGGAGTCACTCTCGAACAGCTTTGGCGCTACACCCTCGAATCCGGGTTCTGGCCCCCCGTTGTTAGCGGAACAATGTTCCCCACTCTCGGTGGTGCCCTTGGAATGAATCTCCACGGAAAAAATGCATTCAAAGCCGGCCCCATCGGCAACCACGTCACCGAAATCGAAGTCCTCTTCCCCAACGGAAATCAAGAGACTCTCACCCCCGAACACCCTCTCTTCCACCAAGTGATCTCCACTGCCGGACTCCTCGGAATCATCCTCCGGGTTAAGCTCAAAATGAAGCGAATCTCCAGCGGCGATCTCCGAGTCCTTCCTATTTCGATCCCCAACTGGGACGGACAATTCCGCGTCTTCGAGCAAGAACGAGAGCAAGCTGATTACATGGTCAGTTGGATCGACTGCTTCGGTCGGGGCAAATCCGCCGGACGCGGTTTGTTTCACGCTGGATACTACACCGTTGACCCCAGCCCCAACCCGATCACGCTTCGCCCCGAACACCAAGATTTGCCCGACACGATTCTCACCTATTTCCCGAAATCAATCGTCTGGCGCTTCCTCAAAAAGCTGAACAACCGCCCGGGCATGAGCTTTGTCAACTGGGCAAAGTACACATCAAGTCGTATCCTCGGCAACGGACGCCCCCATCCGCAATCCCTCGTCGGGTTCAGCTTCCTCCTCGATTACGTCCCTAATTGGCGACTCGCCTACGGCTCATCCGGCTTCATTCAATACCAAACCTTCGTCCCCGCCGAACACGCGCCTCGAGTATTTGCCCGTCAACTCGAACTCCAACAAGCCGCTAAGCTTGAATCGTTCCTCGGCGTCATGAAACGTCACATACCGGATAATTTCCTCTTCTCCCATGCCGTAGATGGCTATTCCCTTGCCCTTGACTTCAAAATTACAGAGCGCAATAAAGACGCCGTCTGGCGACTCGCTCACCAAATGAACGAACTCGTTCTCCTAGCCGGTGGTCGCTTCTATCTCGCCAAAGATTCCACCCTCACCCCCGAGCATTTCGCCCAGTCAATTGGTATGGACGCGCTCGAAACCTACGCCAAGCTCAAAACAACCCTCGATCCCCAAGCCATCCTCACCTCCGACCTCGCAAAACGACTCCACCTCGATCCCAGAGCCTGATATCCGCAGCTAATTCCCTATCCCCCTCTCCGTGTAAATGGAGAGAGCCTGCCCCTGCGAAGGCAGGGAGGGTTAGGGGGTGAGGTAATTCCTATATTTCAAAAGCCCAGGTGATGCAATCAAGAGCTCAATATCAAGTTCTGTCTCTTGATTTCAAAGTCGATCCTAAACCGTCAAAACCTGAATTAAGTTCGTATTCCCCGGTTGACCCACTGGAACCCCCGCCGTCACCACAACCTGATCCCCAATCCCAATCAACTTCCGCCGCAAAAACGCCGTAACCGTTGCCCGAATCGCATCATCCGTATTCAATGGCGGATCAACCACTAATGCAAAAACGCCTCGCACAACGCACAACTGACGCTGAACCCGCTCCGACCAGCAAGCCACAAAGATCGGCTGATCCGGCCGATATTTGCTCACCATACAGGGAGTCTTGCCACTCGCACTAGTGGTCAAAATCGCCTTGGCTTTGACTCCCCTTGCAATCGCAACCGCTGATTCTGCGACGACGTCCGTCGCGACCCCCGTCTTGTTCTCACCCCCCGTATGAACCTTAACATGCGATTCCGTTGCCCGAGCTATACTTGCCATCGTCCGAACTGCTTCCAGTGGGTATTCCCCGCTCGCTGTCTCCCCGCTCAGCATCACCGCATCCGTACCATCCAAAATCGCATTCGCAACGTCGCTCGCTTCAGCCCGAGTGGGACGGCTCGTCGTGATCATACTTTCCAGCATCTGAGTCGCCGTAATCACCGGAACCGCCGCCCGATTACACCGCGCAATAATTTTCTTCTGCGCCGCCGGAACATCCTGAACTTCCATCTGCAATCCCAAGTCCCCCCGGGCAACCATGATCACATCGCTCAATGAAATGATCGCATCAATCTCCTTCAGGGCCTCCCGAGTTTCGATCTTGGCAACTAGCTTCACGCTCGGGTCGAGCCGATCCACAATATCGCGTAGTTCCCGCATGTCCGCCGCGCTCCGAACATAACTCAAAGCAATATAGTCACATCCCGCCTCAATTGCCTGAGTAATATCACCCAAATCCTTTGTCGTCAAAGCCGGAATATCAAAAGAACGCCCTACAATTGTCACCCCTTGCTTGGTCTTCACTGTCCCCCCGGCAACAACTTTAGCCGTAAAACGTGTCCCTTCACCACTCAAAAGTTTGAGTTCAACTTGTCCATCTCCCAACAAAATCCGATCCCCCTTCCGCATCGATGCAACCAGCTCTGGTGACCCCACCGGGAGCTCCATCTCTTCTCCCAGCCCAATAGTTGTCGATGCCCCTGTATCAAAAGTTATCGCTCCCCCTGCCAAAACTCCGAGCCGAGTTTTCGGACCTTGCAAATCTGCCATGATTCCGACTGGAGCCAAGTCTGGACTCTCCGCCTTGATCCACTCAATGAACTTGCGCTTCCCCTCCCAGTCCCCATGCGAGCAGTTCAATCGGGCCAAATTCATACCTTCTTTGATCAAGCCCGCGACCATCTTCTGGCTCTCAACCGCCGGACCCAATGTACACACAATCTTCGTCTGCCGCATTCTTTCCCTTACCTCAATATCGGGACGACCAATTGAATTCAAAAGGAGTCGCGTAAGCAAAAGAAACTAGGCTGTTCGAACGAGCCGGTTCCAATACATCATTTCCACCCGGCTTAAACCCGCAAATCGAAAAATTGCCAAAAAGCCTTTCCCCCGCGGGTGGCAAACCGTTACATACCCCTCTGTCGTGATCTGGCGTTCATCTTCAATCACCGTAATCGCCATCTTCGTCTGAGCCGGAATCGCCTCTGTCAGCTCAACCGCCATACCCCCCTCTCCACCCGCAACCGCAAATGTCTTCACCGTGCGGTAATTCAACTTAAATTCAACGGGAACCTTAGCCAGAAAAATATTGAGGTCAGTATCAGTCGCATGCTCAACCACCGAACCAATCCCTCTAACACTCACCGTATCGGGCCGAAGAGCCGCGCCCACCTGCGCAGGGAAAAGAAGATGACGATTAGCCGAAAACATCTCAACGATCAATTTGCCGTGCGGAGGAGCTGAATCCCGAAGCTCTAAATTAAAAACCATGTCGTCTTCAACCACATTCAATAGCTTAGCCGGAACAATCGCACCGGTCTCTATAACCGTGAGCCTTGCCCGCTTTCCCGTGAGTTTCTCCAGCATTCTCCCTCTAACCGATTGAATCTTGCGCTCCAAATCGCAATATCTTTACCCTCAATGAGACGTGTGGCACCATCAAGAAGGTTTCGACCGTCTAAATTTTAGGTATCTCATGAGACGATCTTTCGCCACTTTTGCACTTTTCTTGACCATTGCTGCCATTCCCGCGATCGGGCAAGAAAACTCAACCCCCAACCCACTCCAAGTCGTCTCATCCCTTAACGACAACCAAATTAGGGAACTCATCACGAGTGCCAACATCCCCGGTCAAAAAATCACAATCCGCGAAGAACAAGATGCCGAAGGGCTCACCGCATTTTACGTCTATGACGGTGAATCTATTCTCCTCGCCCTGTACCAATACACCGACCAACCTGCCGGGCAAGTCACAAGCCTTGGCCTCAACGTGGGCAACCGAATCGCCCGAGGCGCTGACCTACGCAAAATCAACGACTGGAACGCCCGCACGCGGTACGTCAAAGCATATGTCGATTCAGAAGGCGACGCAATGCTCAGCACCGATCTTCTCCTGAGCCCAGGTGTAACCCGACTCTCCATTCAAGAATGGATCAGGATGTTCGCCAAATTCTCCGGTGAGTTCACAGACTATCTGAAAAAATAGCCAGCCAAGGGCTAAAATTCCGGCGATGCTCAAAATCACCGGCACGTTCCTTGACGAAATTACTCACGATATCCCCAGCCAAAACTGGGGAGAAAAAGAATGGCGACGAGAATTTGCCCTCTACCAAAAAATTGGCATCGACACCGTCATCATCATCCGTGCCGGATACCAAAACAAATGCATCTTTCCCGCTAAATCAGTCCCAAACCTCCTGCCCCTCAAATCTGACCTTGCCCAAATGTTTCTCGACCTTGCCGGGGAACATAACCTTCAGCTCTTCTTTGGCACCTTCGACAGCGGCTCCCACTGGTACCGTCGATCCTATTGGAAAGAAGTCGATCTTAACAAAGCCTTTCTCGATGAAGTTGGTCAAAAGTACGGAAATCACCCCGCTCTCGCCGGGTGGTACCTCTGCCACGAAACCAGCAAGAACGAAGCCCACATCATCGAACTCCACAATCAAATCGGCGCTCACTGCAAATCAATCAAGGATGTTCCCGTCCTCATCAGCCCATTCCCTCAAGGTACAAAACAGTTCGTAACCGGAGACGCCTTCACACTTGAAGAATCCCTCGATCACTGGAATCGCATCTTCGATGAAACCAAAGACGTCGTTGACATCTGCGCTTTCCAAGATGGACAAATCCAATATCACGAACTACCAGAATTTCTGCATGGAGTGAAATCCATCGCTGACAACCATGGAATCTCCACATGGTCGAATGTCGAGACGTTTGACCGTGATATGCCGATCAAATTTCCCCCGGCTGACTGGCGGTACCTCGAACTCAAAATGGAAGCTGCTACCCAAACCGCAGAAAAAATCATCACGTTCGAGTTCGCCCACTTCATGTCTCCCTACTCCTGCTATGCCAGCGCGCACAACCTGTTTAAGCGATACTGCGAAGCCCATAATCTCAACTACGAAGAAATGGCCTAGCTTAAACAGTAGGACCAGAAAAAATTGCGGAACCTTCAACATTCTATTCCGGTATTCCTCTTCAACTGAAGCAATTCCTCCCGGGAAGATGATCAAGCGAACAGTTGAAGGCAAGAAATGAAACCATTAAACAAAAGAGTTGCCGGATCAATCACGATCCTCGCTGCGCTTGCTCTCACCGCAATCGCGTACTTCCCTCTTATTAACGATCAAACTCGAACTGCAAAGCAGCTCACTCCAATGATTGAGATGCCACCGGCGAACAATAATACTTCGGCTATCGCTATCCAAGGAGATGAGGTTTTTGTATTGCAAAATCAAAAGCTGTTAAAGATTGATCGTAATTCGTTAAAGGTTAAGCAATCTCAAGAATTAACCGCTAACGATCACGCTCCAATTCAACCTATCCAAAAGCCCGTAAGGGACACAATTCGCACCGTGCGATAAATTCACAAGGTAATCTGCCTGCAATGCCAAAGCGGGCAATTCTCATCGTTCTCGACGGGTGTGGTGCCGGAGCCGCACCCGATTCTCTTGAGTACGGCGACCAACCCACAGTCGCAACTGTCAAAAATGTGTTCAATCATGTCAAAGGCTTTCACGCCCCCAACCTGCAACGCATCGGATTCCTCGCTGCGTGCGGAATCGGCGACCCGCAGTCTAACTCGGGCCGACTCCAACCAACCGGGAAAGGGAAAGATTCAGTAACCGGACATTGGGAAATGATGGGTATTGACATCCTCAATCCCTTCCCAACGTACCCAAACGGATTCCCGAAAAACCTAATTCAAGAATTCGAGTCCAGAATCGGACGAATATCAATCGGCAACAAACCCGCATCCGGCACCGCAATCATCGAAGAACTCGGCCCCGAACACATCAAATCCGGTCACCCCATCCTCTATACCTCCGCAGACTCCGTTTTCCAAATCGCAACCCACGAAGATGTCGTGCCCATCGAATCCCTCTACGAGTGGTGCCGTATCGCTCGCGAGATCTGCACCGAACCGAACAACCTCCAACGCGTCATCGCTCGGCCCTTCACCGGTACCCCTGGTAATTTCACCCGTACCGAACGGCGAAAAGACTTCCCCGTAGTGCCACCTCCAAACATCATTGATGAAATTGCCGCAATCCACGGCCCCATCTTGGGAATTGGTGTCGTCCCTGAGTTGTTCAACGGCCGAGGCTTCCTAGCAACTTCAAGAACCCAAAGCAATCCCGAGCATTTCCGCGCCCTTCTCGATGCCATGCAAGATGATCACTCATTCATCTTTGCTAACTTCGAAGATTTCGATATGCTCTACGGCCATCGAAGCAATCCGACCGGATTTGCTGAATGCCTCGAAGAATTCGATGTCTATCTTGGCAAAATCATCGCCGAATTAGACGAGGAAGACCTCCTCATCATCACCGCCGACCACGGCAACGACCCCACCGACGCATCAACCGACCACACCCGAGAATACATTCCCTGGGCCATCGTATCATCAGGATCTGATACCTGGCTCGGAGACCAAATTGGATTCCGGATCATCGGCAACAAAATCAAGTCTTGGCTTGCAGAATAGAAGTTTTAAAAGAACCCCGGTATAATCACTAGCATCCTGCCAAGGAAGGCAACCCATGAAGCGTCCAGTCATCATCGCCCTCACAATCACTTGCGCCATCACTACCGGGCTCCTACTCTCAAAATCCTCTTGGGAAACCCTCCAAACCCAACGCCAAGCCTACAACGATAAAATCCAGGCATCGCGCAAAATCGAAACAGATCGAGCTGAACTCCTCAAAAAAACCGCCCAACTCGACTCACCCTACGGCAAAGAGCAACGTGCCCGCGAACTCGGATACCGCAAGCCATACGAAAAACCCCTCACTCTTGACTGAGCCAGAACCACCCTCATCTGGGTAACCTCAATCGAATATGGTTGCCCAGGCCCACGCCGCCACTCTAAACGGAATAGATGCCCTCCCGATAATTGTCGAAGTCGATCTCCGCGGCGGACAAGCTAAACTCCTCATCGTCGGTCTCCCTGACAAAGCCGTACAAGAATCCTCCGAACGAGTCGCCACCGCAATCCGAAACTCCGGACTCACCTTCCCCAACGGACTCCTCGTCTGCAATCTCGCCCCCTCCGATGTCCGTAAAGAAGGCTCAGGATTCGACCTCCCCATCGCCATCGCAATCCTTGCCGTCTCCGGGCAAGTCGCATCTCAAACCCTCCGAGAAACCCTCATCATCGGCGAACTTGGACTGGACGGAAATCTACGCCGCATTGATGGAGCCGTCAACATCGCCATCATGGCTCACCAACAAGGATTCAAACGCCTCATCGTCCCCGAATCAAACGCCCCCGAAGCCGCCATCATCCCCGAGCTCGAAGTCTACGGCCTAAAATCCCTTCTCGACGTCGTTGAACTTCTCAACGGCTCAATCCTCCATCAGCCTCATGTTCTCCAAATTCAACCAACTGGTCAAGCCGATGAATACCCTATCGATTTCAGCGACGTAAAAGGTCAATCTCAAGCCATCCGAGCCCTCGAGATCGCCGCTGCCGGTGGTCACAACATCCTCATGACTGGCCCCCCCGGATCGGGAAAAACCATGCTCGCCCGTCGTCTCCCCACCATACTTCCCCCCCTCACCCTTGAAGAAGCTATCGAAGTCACCCGCGTCTACTCGTCCGCCGGGGAACCTCGCGACACCAACGGCCTTGTCTGGCGACGCCCATTCCGCTCACCCCACCACGCTACCAGCTACGCCGCAATCGTCGGCGGAGGCAAAACCCCGAAGCCCGGAGAAGTCTCTCTCGCCCACAACGGTGTGCTATTCCTCGACGAAATGCCCGAATTCGGTCGCGATGTCCTCGAAGCCCTTCGCCAACCGCTCGAAGATGCCGTCGTCACCGTCGCCCGCGTCCAATCCACCCTCACCTTCCCCGCCGCATGTATGCTCGTCGGAGCGATGAACCCCTGCCCCTGCGGGTTCAAAGGCTATCCCGAGGCCAACTGCATCGGGGCCGCCCAATGCCTCAAATATGGTGCCAAAATCTCCGGCCCCCTTCTCGACCGCATCGACCTCCACGTCAACGTCCCCCGCCTCAAACCGGAAGAACTCACCGCCATCCCCGCCGGTGCCCCTAGCGCAACTATTCGCGAACGGGTCATTACCGCCCGATCCGCCCAAGCTCAACGTCTCGGATCTGCCCGCACCAATGCAAGCATGACCCCCCGCGATCTCAAAAGCCTCATCCAAATGGATGACGAATCCAAGTCCTTCATGCAATCCGCCGCTCACAAACTTAACCTTTCCGCCCGAGTCTTTGACCGCCTCCTCAAAGTCGCCCAAACCATCGCCGACCTCGACCATTCCCCAAAAATCACCCGCTCCCACCTCGCCGAAGCCGTCCAATACCGCTCCACCAACGAGTAACGAAAAAAACTCATAACGGGGTAAATCCCGTATAATAGCCTAATTATGATGCAGATTAAGTCACTTCCCCTGCTGGCTGCGGTGCTTTTAGCAGGAACTGCATTGGCCGGTCCAAACACAACGAGAATTCTGAGCTTCGAATTCTCAAAATATGAATCTCTTGTTCCAAGCCGATCGGATTTCGGTCTTTCAATACAATACGGCGGAGATGGCATCATTGCAGAATCCCCACGAGATAGTCGCGAGCGGCCCCATCCTAACTTTCTCCGGAATACAACTTTAGCCGTTATCGAAAAAACAAACGGCGAGATCGTCACCGCCCCGCTCACTCAAGGAGGACGCCGAGGCTTTGGGATTACCGCAACCGCAGTTTTTCCATCATTCGAGATTGACCAAGTAAGACATATTGGCATTAAAGAGGCGAGCCCGGGCTCTTCCCCCTCCATTAACGATTTTAACGGAATCAAGGTTATTGCAATTACTGAATCTGGCGCCAAACTAATCGTCCGGCGATTGCCGCAAATCCACCCGCTTGGAACGGTTGTCCGCAGTGGTTATCGAGCATTCCCTCAACTTGGCACGATTGAAGCGCTCCCTCAAGTCTCTAAATACAAGGCTGTGATGGGCTTTGGAGATGGCATCAATGATGATCGAACTCTTGAAATTGAATTAGAAGACATCCACGGCTTCGTGAGCGGAGTAACCTTTGTTCGGGCCGCGGATAACCGAACGAGAGAAGTTGTTGGTTATTTTCCAATGACAATGAACCCTCAACTATTGCATAAAGTCAATCTCCATCGGGGATACACTTCATACGGCCCGGGCAATGACGAGTGTGAGCTAAGGTCAATCGCTTTAACTGGCGGGGATCCTGATCTTCCAGCAATCCCCATTTATGAATCGGGACGTATGTCAGCCAAATTAGTGGATAAGCAATCTTGGCAAACTCCCGTTGTAAATCTCAGAACTCTGCCTCTCAACATAAACGTGCAGACAGTTACTTTGACTATTTTTACAGGTGCAGACGACTTGCGTACGGAGTCAGGCGAAGTCTCCGAGACAAGCAGAATCATTTTGGGACTTGCCGGAACCCCAAATGATGAGGCAAGGGTTGTGATCTCGCAAACAGCACCGGACGAAAATGATATCAGAAGAGGAGCATTTAGAACCCGAACGGCTTGGAGTACGAATTTTGCATTTCAATCGCCAACTTTCATTCAGAACATCCATGCATTGTCGCTAGAGACAGTCATGGGTCGAGCAGCCAGTGGAGTTGTTCTCTTTGAGACCTTATTGCAACGAGATCAATGGACCCTTGACGGCATGAAAATTCAATTCAGAGATAGGCAAGGCAGGACAAGAAACCTCTACTCAAACTACCTAAGTGAAAAAATCGGCAGGAACATCACGAAGTATGTAAACTTTAGTGAGTTCAACAGATATGTGAATACCCCGCTTACGGATGCAAGGCTCATCTCACCCATCGAACTACCCGCATTCCGCCCCGACGGGCGATAACGTTCAATGCCTGGGCTCAGAGTCTAATTGACTACTAAAGCAACCAAAAGATGCCACCCTCACCCGCCCCGAAAACAACGGATTAGCGGGTGATCAGGCAGTGCCCTCGCTCCAAAAAGTAAAGTATCAATATCCCCTCGAACAACCAGATATGCCAGACTTCTCTCTATGCTCCTCGCCGTCCTGACCCTCCTTCCCCCCACCCCCATCCTCGTCTTCTCAAAAACCGCCGGATTCCGCCACGACTCCATCCCCGTTGCCATCCAAACTCTCCAATCCCTCGCTCCCGACCACAACCTGACCATCAGCGCCACCGAAGACGCCAACGAATTCACCCCCGATAACCTCAAGAAATTCCGCACTGTCATCTTCCTCTCCACCACTGGCGACATCCTCAACTCCGAGCAAGAACAAGCCTTCGAAGCCTATATCAAGCAAGGCGGAGGCTTCGTCGGCATCCACGCCGCCGCCGATACCGAATACAATTGGCCGTTCTACGGCGAACTTGTCGGCGCATACTTCAAATCTCACCCCCACATTCAAAAAGCTACCATAAACGTCATCGACCGTAACCATCCCAGCACCACCCATCTCCCCACCAATTGGTCAAGAACGGACGAGTGGTACTGCTACAAATCCCTCCCCCCAACCACTGCCCGCATCCTCGCCAAACTCGACCCCACCACTTATCAAGGCTCAACCATGGGCGAAAATCACCCCATCGCCTGGTGCCAAACCATCGCAAAAGGCCGCTCCTGGTACACCGGAGGCGGACATACCAAAGAATCATTCGCCGAACCCGAATTCCGCCAACACCTCATCGGCGGAATCCTCTGGGCCGCTGGTATCAAGAACTAAATCCAATGCAAATCTGATTCCAACTCAAACCCCCCGCCCTCGGCCCGCTGAGCTTCTTCCAAAGTCATCGAAGGATTTTTGAACTCAATGCCTCGCACACTCAGCAGCTTGCCAAAAATCTCGTAATTCCGAACCATCCCGTGGAACAACTCTGCCCCTGGCCCGAATGCACTCACCAAAGTCCAATCACTCGTGTGATTCCCGCTACTCCAACCAACCCCCGTCGCTGTCCCGACCGCCATCGAGAGAGCCGCCGTTGCAAACTTGTAATTCCCAAATTGCTGCATCGGTGAATCGTCTCCGCCCTTCAAACCAGACACAACCATCGCCGCTTGATCCGCCGAAATCTCAACTCCCAACTTTGCTTCAGCCAACCCCTGAACTCCCGCCGCATCCGCTGCCCGCAACTCCGGCAGCATCCGCTCATAACTGCTTGTCATTTTCATCAAACGAGACAAACCGTTAGCATCGCCATATCCCGCTGGACCATTACTGATCCCCGGATTGGCATTCCCGTGGTCGCTAGTCACCACAACAAGAGTATCGCCATCCTCTTCCGCAAATCGCACCGCAACATCAACTGCCGCCTCAAACGCCAATTGGTCATAAATCAAACCCGCCAGATCATTTGGGTGAGCCGCATGGTCAATCCGTGCTCCCTCCACCTGCAAAACAAATCCCTCGCTGCCCCCTTTCAGTCGGTCAATTGCCGATTTCGTCATCTCCGCCAGACTGGGAACTGCCATTTCGATATCTTCGTTATGCATCCGATCAACCGAGAACGGCAACTGACCTTTTCCATAAATCCCCAAGAAGCGGCGGGAATCATTCGCCCACATCTCATCCCGATTCTTCGCCACCCCGTACCCCTTGGCCGCAAACTCTCCGTAAACATCAATCTTGTCCGCCCTGAGTTCTGCCGAGAAAAACTCATCCCCGCCCCCCATGAGCACTTCAACTCCCCTCGCCAAATACTGCCGTGCAATCTCAGGCTCCGCCGACCGCTTCGCCGAACTCACCGCAAACCCACTCGGCGTAGCATGAGTAATTGTCGCCGTTGTCACCAAACCACGCCGCATCCCCGCCTTCCCGAGCAAGTCATAGAGCGGCGTCAATTCCCCAATCCCTGGCAAATAGTTGATCGCCCCATTCAAAACCAGACTTCCACTCCCCCAACTCGTCGCTGCCGCTGCCGAATCCGTCATGAGCGAATTCAAACTCCGAGTATCCATCACCCCCTGCACAACTTCTGGTCGCCGCATCAAATCACACCACACTCCCCGCTCCCCAAAGTTGACATCCTTAAACTGGTCGGCCATGCTCGGCACCCCTGCACTCATCCCGTCACTCACACAAAAAATAATGTTCTTCGCGCGTTTCTCAACTGGGCGAACAAAACTCGCCATCCCCGGCAAACTCACAACCGTTGAACCAACAACCGCCCCTGCCCCCGCCAAAATCGAACGCCGCGAAATCTTGTTTGACATGACCTCATTCTACATGAGCCCACTAATCACCACCAAAACTTAACCATCCCAGGTACCTTAATCCTATTCCTGTGAAGTTCGCCCTCACCCTTCTCTCCGCCTCTCTTGCTTCTACTCTTCTCGCCCAAACCCCTACCCGAAAAATACTCCTCATCCCCGTGGATGACCGCCCCGCCGTACACCATTTCGCCGCCATGATCGGCGACATCGCCGGAGTAGAAGTTGTCACCCCACCCCTCCCGTTCCTCGGCAAATTCAAGCAACCCGGCTCCCCACCATCCATCCTCGACTGGTTGAGTAAACAAAACCTCAGCGAATTCGAATCAGTCATCGTCTCTGCCGACATGATTGCCTACGGCGGGCTTATCGCCTCCCGAACCGACCGATCCTCAGAAACCCTGGCCAAATCCCGACTCCGCGAACTCTGGCGAATCCGCAAAACCAATTTCAAAACCCCCTTCTATGTCTTCAGCACCCTCACTCGAATTGCCCCTACCGCCGTCGCCGAAAACCGAACCTGGCGCCAAGATCTCTATTATTGGGCCATCGCCCGCGAGCAAGCAAAACTCTACAACGACCCCGAAGCAAAGCGCAAAACCGCCACTCTCGCCTCGAAAATCCCACCCGCCGAACTGACCCGCTACGATTCCATTCGATCCCGCAACGTCAACATCCAAATTGAGCTTCTCAAGATGACCTTTCACGGAGCGTTTAATCACCTCACTCTCGGGCAAGACGACGCCGCTCCCGTTGGGCCTCACACCCGGGAAATCGCTTCCCTCAACCAAGAAGTCGATCGGCTCAAGCTCAAACCTCGAACTCAATTCTGCATGGGAATCGACCAAATTTCCAACTGCCTGGTCAGCCGCGCCCTCTCCGATCAAGCCAAATGGAAACCCACCGTCGCAATCCGATCTTCTGACCCCACTGGTCTTGATCAAGTCGCTGCCTACGAAACTGAACCCATCCGCGAATCCCTCCAAGATCAATTTGAAACAAGCGGCGCAACCGTCACCAGTGACCCCACCAAAGCCGACTATATCCTCTACCTCAACACTCCCAAACGCGACCCCAACCAGTTCGATGCTTTCGTTCGCGAGTTGTCCGCGTCCATCACCGCAGGCAAAAGAATCGCCATCGCAGACACTAATCTCGGCTGGTCCGGAACCGCCGACCCCGAATTGTTCGATGCCCTCACCGCCACTCGGCAAGGTCCCCAACTCGTGAGCTATGCCGGTTGGAACACCGCCGGTAACACCATGGGAACAACAATCCCCGCCGCCAACGCATATCTGATCGCCCTTCAAACCAGCGTCCCTGGTCTCCGCCGAGAAACCGCCGCCCGGAAATTCGTCCTCCACCGTTTGGTTACCGACTACTTCTACAACCGGTATGTCCGCCCCGAAGCCTATCGCATGATCGAAAGAATGCAAGACGGCAACCGAGAAGAAATCTCCGCCGAAGAAAACGTCGAAATCGTCGAATCATATGTCAAAAAGGACATGACTGAACGACTCAATAAAACATTTCTTGACCAAATGGTTGCCAACCCCTTCCGTGTCCAAGAAAAAACCTATAACGTTGTCGCCCTCCGCAATATCGTCGTCGAACTCCCCTGGCCCCGCGCCTATGAAGTCCATATCGACTTCGACCTCGACGTCCGTGAGATATCCAACTAACAATTAAGGAGATTTCGCCCCCCTCCCCTGGATGGGGAGGGGAAGGGGTGGGGAGATTGTGAAATATCTAAGTGCCTAGTACGAAGCAATTTTTTTGAACCCAATTTTGATTTCGATAAGTACACTAACGCCATGCCCGCGGGATTCATCTCTCACTCAATCGAAGGCAACGACTTCGTGATCTACACACCTCGAAAAATTGAATCCCCTGCCCCTGCCATCCTCTTTCTCCACGGACGTGGCGAATCCGGCACCGACGGCATCAAACAATCCGCAATTGGCCTCGGACACGCTATCCGAATGCGCGCCGCTGACTGGCCCTTCATCGTCATCGCGCCTCAAAAACCCGATTTCGATTCACTCTGGCCCGCCCACATCGAGCGCATCAACCAAACTCTCGAATTCGCCGATGCCAACCACAAAATCGACCCCCACCGCCGCTACATCACCGGGCTATCCCAGGGTGGTAACGGTACCTTCGAACTTGCAACGTCTCTCACGTGGCAATTCGCCGCCGCCGCTCCAGTGTGCGGTTGGATTACAAATCCAAGTTCAGCCGCAAAGCTTGTGAACATCCCGCTTTGGGCATTCCATGGCGAAGTCGACCAAGCGGTCAAAGTTGAAGAATCACGAAAAGCCATCGCCGCGATCAATGCCGCCGGGGGCAAAGCCAAACTCACCGAATACCTCGGGGTCGGACACAACTCCTGGGACAACGCCTACCAAAACGAATCCCTCGGAGCTTGGTTCCTCACTCACTCGCTCGACTAATCGAGCTGAACAACCTCAGCTTGGCTCCCACGCCACCAGACTCAACTCGCTCGGAACATTCACGTCCTCATTGAACGGCACAACCCGGACAATGTAGCCCTTAGCTCCTGCATGTTCGCCGATCGCTTTCCCGCGATAAACATGCACCAAACCATGAGAATCTACGTGCTCTAATTCCGCCAAATTCAAGTCGACCAACTCCCGATTAGAAGTCACACGACCTACCAAAACCTGTACGCGAACATCATCTGGTGACAGATCACCCAGCTCCACTTCCGCATGGATTTCAAATCCCGTTCCCAGTTTCAATGCGGAACCGGCATCATCCGATACATGCGCTACCCGCACCCGGTCCCAGGCCGAAGCCACTCGATCACGCCATACCAAAGCATGTTTCGCACGCTCCAAGCCGCTTTCAATTAAGTTGTTGAACGACCGTGTTGAAGGAACATAAAACCGGCTCGTATACTCCCGAACCATCCGCAATGTTGAAAAGGTTGGCGCCAATTCCGCCATCGACTTCTTCATCATCTCCAGCCACTTGGTCGGCAAGCCGTTGTCCGTACGGTAATAGAACGTCGGCGCAATTTCATGCTCAATCAAGTCATAAAGTGACAGAGAATCCAGCCAATCCTGATGGTTCTCATTTTCATCTTGCTCATTGTCTCCAATCGCCCAACCAACGCCCGATTGGAACCCTTCCGCCCACCAGCCATCCAAAATGGAACAATTCAATCCACCATTTGGAACAACTTTCATTCCGCTTGTTCCGCTTGCCTCCATCGGGCGACGAGGATTATTGAGCCACAAATCAACCCCCCGCACCATCTCGCGGGCGACGTTCATGTCGTAATCTTCCAAAAAGACCATCCGACCGCCACTCTCCTCCGAACGGCAGAAATTCACAATATCCTGGATCAACTTCTTACCGCCATCATCCCGAGGGTGAGCCTTCCCGGCAAAAACAAACTGCACCGGTCGGTCAACATGATGGAGCAATCGCTTCAACCGCTCAACGTCCTTGAACAGCAACGTCGCGCGCTTATAAGTCGCAAATCGACGCGCAAAACCAATTGTCAATATCCGCGGATCAAGCACATTATTAGTGCGTTTGACATCCATCGGACTGGCCGTATTCATCGCCATCCGCTTTCGCAAATGCCGCCGCACAAATCGAACAAAATCACCCCGCTGATTGTCCCGCAGTTCCCAAAGATCCAAATCCGGAATCTCTTCAACCCGGCCCCAAACCCCGCGATCACTCATATCATCCCGCCATCCTGAACCAAAGTGACGATCAAACAACTCAATCATCCTCTGACTCATGAACGTGCCCGTGTGAATTCCGTTCGTCACACTCCCAATCGGCACCTCGACCAAAGGATAATCTGGCCAACGATCGGCAAACATCTCCCGAGTTACTTCAGCGTGCAACTTGCTCACACCGTTCACATAGTTGCTATTCTCCATCGCCAAAATTGCCATATTAAACGGCTCATTTTTGTTATCCTTATGAATCCGCCCATAGCGCAAAAACTGTTCAAACGGCATTCCCAAATCACCTACTGCCTTACTCACATACTTTTCCAGCAAAGGCCTTTGGAAAATATCAAATCCCGCCGGTACCGGAGTATGCGTCGTAAAAACGTTCCCACTCACCACGCACTGCCGTGCTGTCCGAAAGTCACAGCCGTAATCGGCCATAAACTGCCGTAACCGTTCCAAACTCAAAAACGCCGCGTGACCCTCATTCATGTGGCAAGTCGTCGGCTTGATTCCCAATTCCATCAGGGCCCGGAAACCACCAATCCCCAAAATGGACTCCTGCCGAATCCGCATCTCTTCGTCCCCACCGTAGAGCGTATCCGTAATCCCCTGATCCGCCGCGTCATTGTCCAGAACATTCGAGTCCAGCAAATACAGAGCAACCCGCCCAACCTGCGCGCGCCAAATCTGGCAAGTCACCGTCCGATCCGGAAACTCCACCTTCACCCGCTTCGGATTTCCATCCGAGTCTCGTTCCAAAACCAACGGCAAACGATGGAAGTCGTACTGCGGATACCGCTCCGTTTGCCAATGATCACTATTCAAAAATTGCCTGAAATATCCCCGCGAATAAAGCAATCCGATCCCGACCAAAGGCACACCCAAATCGCTCGCCGCCTTCAAATGGTCGCCTGCCAAAACCCCAAGGCCGCCCGAGTAAATCGGCAAGCACTCATGAATTCCAAATTCCGCACAGAAATAAGCGATCCGCGTCGTTTCACGCTCGCCTGGGAACTTCTGGTCAAACCAATTGTCTCCCGCCATATAATCATCCAAATCCCGCTTCAAAACCCCGAGCTTGGCCAAATACACTTCATCCGAAGCCAATTGCTTCAACCGCTCATCGCTGATCCGATTCAAAAGCTCAATCGGGTTATGCTCCAAACTTGTCCATAGTTCTCGATCCGCCTCCTCAAAAAGCTCCTGAGTTTCCGGGTGCCAAGACCACCGAAGATTCAGAGCCAAGGCTCGCAAATCGGCTAGCTTTTCTGGCAACTCACGAAAAACTTCAAACGAATGGGCGTACTTCAAACTGCGCATGGAATCACCCCTATTATTGACCGATTCCCCCGCTTATTTACGGGTGTCCCGATTTATTCACAAACTATTCATATTCAGCGCAACTTCTTCCCGTCGTAAGTGACCGAAAATTCGTCCCCTGAACCAGATATTTCCAGCCCCCTACCTAGAACAGTTAATCGTGCGCTCACGTATTTCCAGTCCTCCGGTAAGCACGGCTCAACCGTCAACCAACCCCCATTCCGCAACGAAATCGCTACCTCATCGTCTCCCGGTTTTTCATCCTGAATACGCACCCCAAAAATCCCATAAACCGCCGCATTGACCGCACCCGCCGCACCTGTCAAAAAGTAACTTTCCCCTGTCCTCGGTTTCTCCCGGAACTCAACCGCCGGATTCTCCGTGTAAGGTTTCCAACTCGCATCCCAATCTTCGCCTGCTTCACGCGCCAATCCCAGTCTTGCCGCAACAACCGCATCAATTGCCGAGCTCATCGCTGGTCCAAATTCCGAATGCCGTCCCCGATAAAGTCGGTACATCGCCCGCGCTTCTGGCTCAATATCCGGATGCTGAAGCGGAAACACCGCAAGCAGGGCCGCCGCCTGCTGATACTCGTCAAAGTCATCCCCATCAAAAGTGGCAAACGTATCTCCCCGCCTCGGCAGTCGCACCTTTCCTCTCGGCCAAACTTTCTCCCCAAACGCCCGGCGGATCGTCCAATCTGCAATCGCATTGGTATAAAGGTCGTTGGCTACCGTATGCCACTCACTCGGACTCACCACCCCTCGGAGCCCATAACTACCATCCTCATTCTTATCCATTCGCCACAGATAGAACGCCGCACATCCCCGAATCACTTCCTCCCCTTTCGCCTTCTCAACCAAACCCAACTGAATCGCTCTATGCAACATCAATGCCACGCCCCCTGTCACGTGCATCTGATGCCGAGTCTCCGGATTCGGCGACCGTTCCAAACCCGTCATGTCCGTTTCCCACGGAAACATCATCGGCTGAACCCCTCTCGCTAACGTCACTAACTCGTCAATCGGCGCGTGCTTCTCTCCCTTCACCACCGGGTACCCCGCCGCCTGCCACGCCCGGAAATTCTCTTTCGCTCCCGCCCGTTGATCCCAACGCATTTCCGGAACCCGCCTCGCAACCTCAGGTTTCACCAAAGCCAACGCCGGAAAAACCCAGACATCTGCATCCCAAAACATGTGAAAGTTAAACCGATCGTTCGTCAAACCGAACGGCGAGATCGGCCCCTTCGAATACCCTGCCGACAAGTTCGCTCCAAACCTCTCCAGCGGCACCTCAACCTCCCAATTCTCAACATCCACCCAGTCCAACATCTCGACCAGTTCCCCACGCTGGACATCCGCCCTCTCAACCACTTTTCCCCCATCCCACTTCCAACTCCGCCCAACACCGGTCTCCGCGTCAGCCTCCCCCCCAACCCCATCCCCAAACCAAGCTTCCGTCGAAGGAGCAGGCTTTACTGATTCCTCTCTTTCCCGATTTACATTCGGTCCACAACCAAAACCGCTAATAGCCATAAGACTAGCAAAAACCCAATGTCCAACGGAACGAATCCCTCGATGCGGCGTTGGCCCATCCGAGAACGGACTGTTCGATTCGTGCCTGCCTTGTTGAGGAGCGCCTGCCTTGCATTTCAATAGTCCGAAATAGTGCCCTCCAAAAAATGTACTCTTCTTGTTTTGCCCTCCCCAATGAAATGGGGAGGGATTGAAGGAGGGGTTAAACCATATCCGTTTAGAAAAAATTCTAAATCGCCTAAAAGAAGTCTCAACCCAACCCAATCCGCCGAACAACCTCATACCGACCCTCCTCACTCGCCCAAACAACTACCTCAGAAACCGACCACTCCACCGCCGCAATCTCCCTCAAAGCCGCCAAAGACCGCTTAACAATCTTTGCATTCGAAGGCACCCCTCGGCTCAACCGCGCAAATGTAACATGCGGAGTGTAAGGCCGAATCTCTTGAACCGCCGAAAGCCCAAAGCACACATCATGAACCCTTTGCTGCAACTTCGCCAGTTCCCGCCCCGCCGAGCGAATACCAATCGCCAATACTTTCGGAACATCATCTGCCGGTAACCGCTTCAACCCATCCAGCCGAACCTCAAATCCCACCAAATCCATCCCTGCTAGCCGATCCCCAATCGCCTCCATTGCCGCCTCGTCTGTGTCCCCACAGAAATACAACGTCAAATGCAACTTTTCCTCCTCAACCAAATGATATACATCACCCGCCCGCTTCCCTAACTCACCCTGAACGCGCAAAACTTCCCCCTTCGCCAATTCCCCAAGCTCAAACCCAACAAAAAACCGCCGCGCCATCACCACCCATTATCCCCGAGAACCTACGGGACAACTCGTCTGAACAACCCATTCAAACATATGCAATTGCTGCCCGAAAGCAACTTCTTAAGCACTTCTAATTTGCCGAACCAAAACCCAAACGGCCCACCCCAGGGAACGCAAAACAACATCCCAACTGTTACACCCCCCAAGAGCCATGGACAACTCCCCCCGAAAACTCTTCGCCGTTGCCACCGCCACCGCCCTCCTCACCGCCGCCCTCTTCTACCGGGCCGGGCTCGGAATCAACCTCGCCCTCACCGGAGTTCTCCTCCCTACCCTCATTTTCGCGCTCCAGAAAAAGTTCGACATCAAACTCTCCCGACCGAGCCAATTTTTCCTCGGTGTTGCCGCCATCTTTGCCATCCTCTTCGCCTTTCGCGCCGCCCCTGGTCTCCAAATCGCCAACGGTTTTGCCCTCATTGTCGCTCTCGGAGCATCCCTCGCCTCGGCCCGATCCGCATCGTTCGCCGACAAAAAGCTTTCGCACTATCTCTTTCAACCTTTTGCCCAAATCCCCGCAACCGTCCCCGCATTCACCAAATTCATCAAGCTAGTCAGACCCCCCGTCAAAGCCGAATCTCGTGCTCTGCCTGTCACCGTCGGCGCAATGATCGCCACTCCCCTCCTCATGGTTTTCGGCGGTCTCTTCTACAGCGCCGACGCCCTCTTCCGTAGCCGTGTCAATCAAATCGCCACCCTAGACTGGAACCTCATCGACACCCTCGGCTTCTCTTTCCTCGCCGTAACTCTTCTCGTCTTCCTCGGTGGAGCATTTCACCGCTACTTCCTTCAACCCACCGATTACCTCAAAGAAACTCACCCCGATTTCATCGGACCAACCACGCTCTACACGGCCAAATCAAAACCCACACCACTTCGCCTCGGACACATCGAAATCTCAACTGTCCTCAGCACCCTCGTCTTCCTTTTCGCCGCATTCATCGCCACACAATTTGAAGCTCTGTTTGGCGGCACCAAGGTCATCACAGCTACCACAGGGCTCACTGTCGCAGAATATGCCCGCTCTGGATTCTTTCAACTTGTTTGGGTCGCCGCACTGTCCCTCATCACAATCCTCTCTCTCCACAGTCTCCAATCCCAGGCGACAACTCTCAATCGCTGGCTCAGCCGCTCCCTCGTTGCCCTTGTCGGACTCGTTATCGCTTCGGCCATCTTCCGCATGTCTGTTTACACCCAAGCGTTCGGCCTCACCGAACTAAGACTCTACACGACCGTTTTCATGGTCTGGCTCGCCATCGCTTTCGCATGGCTCATTCCCACTATCACTGCAAACCGACCCCAAAAATTTGGTTTCGGCACCCTCATTGCCGGGTTCTCCGTCATTGCCCTCCTCAACGCCGCCAACCCCGAAGCCCTCATCACCCGAACAAACCTCGCGAGTGCCAATCCTGATCTGGATTACATCGCCTCCCTCAGCCCCGATGCAGAACTCGCATGGCGAACGGATCAATCCCTTCCTCCCCTCACTCGCAAATCTTTGTCAGATCGCGAACTTCAGTACGACGAGCCCACCATCGACTGGCGAAACCAAACCCTCACCCACTACCTGCTCAAAAATCAATCCCAGAAAGCAGTAAAGTAGCGAAGAGCCGATTTCTCCGCCCACTTTCGTCGTGAAAATTCGTAGATCAAGCCGAACTTCCCATGGTGACCATCAACCTCCAGCAAGAACCGCCGGGCCGCATCTACGACCTGATGTCCAACCTCGTCGTCCCGCGTCCCATCGCCTTCGTCAGTTCCATCTCCGCAAATAGTCACCCCAACCTCGCCCCCTTCAGCTACTTCAACATCGGCGGAATCAATCCCCCCTCTCTCTCCATCTGTACCGTCCTCGGCCCCCAGTTGCAGCCGAAAAACACCTACTCAAACATCGAATCCACCGGCGAATTTGTTGTCAATCTTGTCACCCGTTCCATGGCCGACGGTATGAACCAAACCTCCCCCAATTTCCCCGCCGAAGTCGATGAATGGCCCCTATCCGGGTTCTCCCCCTTACCAAGCGACCTCATAGCACCCGCTCGAGTCGCCGAATCTCCCGTTCAATTTGAATGCCGTCTCCACAAAACCATTAACCATGGAGATGGCCCCGGATCGTCACGCTACATTATCGGCGAAATCCTTCTCCTTCATATCAACCCGAACCTCCTCGGTTCCGAACAGATCATCCCACCGGATCTCATCGCTCGCCTGGGCGGCCCGGAATACCTCGACCTCGCCACCCACTCCCGTTTCGAACTTCCTCGCCCGTAAGTGACTCACCGTTGATCTTGCTTTCCGTATCAACTTAGGCTTGACTCATTCCATGGAACATTCCATGGAAATTTGAAACGAATAAACAAGCCAAAGCGGCTTAACCTTCCGCCTTCACTCCAAACAACTTCCGACGCCCTCCACCTGAACCCGATTCAGCCGCCTGTGCTTCTGGCTTCTTGAACGGCAACGGAACCTCCTTCTTAACCGAGACCTCACTTTTCGGAGCTTTCTTCTCCTTCTTTTTTTCCTTCTTAACCGGCTTTTCTTCTTTGACCGAAACCATCGGAGCACCCCCGCCTTTCATCGCCGTAATCTGGGTCAGAACCGACTTCCACATCCACGCCGACTTCTCATGAACGCGCAACCGGCCAACCAGCAAATCTTCGCTTCCATAGTCATCCAAATCGTCCATGACATCAATCTCTTTCCTAAGCAAATCCGACATTGTTGAATGAGCATTCAATAGCTCGGTCACCATCTCTTCGTCACTCGGTCCGCCCACCCCTTCCTTCAGCCGAGAGAGCTTCAAATACTCCGCCATTGAACCTGGAGCATCATGCCCCAAAGCCCGAATCCGTTCCGCAATCTCGTCAACCGCCAAAAAGAACTCGTTGTACTGTTCCTCCGTCAGCGAGTGGATCCCCACAAAAGATCCCCCAACAACATGCCAGTGAACCGCCTGGGTCTTCAACATCAAAACGTAGCTGTCCGCCAAAACCCGTCCCAAACTCTGCGCTGCTGCCTGCGTATCCATGATCTTCTCAGTCTATCATACGCTTCACCCCAAAGCGTCATCCCCTCGACCCAATCACAAAAAACACCTAGACATATGCTAACATCACTCCAATGATCGCCCGACTCCGCGGTGAAGTGCTCGAAGCCGAATCATCCCCCATCGTCATCGACTGCCACGGCGTCGGCTACGAAGTCCATATCCCCCACTCCGTCCTCGTCGAACACGGCATCGTTGGCACCGCGATCGACCTATACACCTGCCTTGTCATCCGCGAAACCGATCACACTCTCTACGGATTCAGCAACCCCCGCCAACGCCGACTCTTTGAAATGCTCCGCGAAGTCAAAGGCTGTGGCGCAAAAATCTCCCTCGCCCTCATCAGCACCCTCTCCGAAGGCGGCGCCGTCGAAGCCATCCTCACTCAAAACGCCAAAACCCTCGCTACCACCCCCGGAATCGGACCCCGACTCGCCGAACGAATTGTCCTCGAACTCAAAGACAAAATCCTCGAACTCCAAATCGCCCCCATCCCCGGACGCGCCGCCGTCACCCCCGTCAAATCAACCCCCAACGACGATCCCCTCGCCGAAGCTCTCCTCACCCTCGGCTACCGACGCCAAGAATTCGAAGACGCCGCCGCAATCGCCCGCGAGCAATCCACCGACCTCAGCGAGCAGGTCCGCATCGCCCTCCGCAACCTCCAAAAGTAAGAGGCAAATATGAGCCGCAACGACCAAATCAACCCCGAACAAATCCCCGGCGAAGATGAGCTCTCCCTCCGTCCCCGTCGCCTCACCGAATTCATTGGGCAAGAAAATATCAAAGGCAATCTCAGTATTTTCCTTCAGGCCGCCAAACAACGCGAAGAACCTCTCGATCATCTTCTCCTTTACGGCCCCCCCGGACTCGGTAAAACCACCCTTGCCCACATCGTCGCTACCGAAATGGAGACCATCCTCCATGTCACCTCCGGCCCCGCCATCGTCCGACCCGGAGACCTTGTCGGCATCCTCACCAATCTCGAACCCGGCGCCGTCCTCTTCATTGACGAAATCCACCGCCTCACCCGCCAAGTCGAAGAAATCCTCTACCCCGCCATGGAAGACCGAAAAGTCGACATCATGATCGGCCAGGGCCCCGCCGCGCGCAGCATCCGCCTCGATGTCCCCCCCTTCACTGTCGTCGGCGCCACCACTCGTCAGGGAAATCTCACTGGCCCCCTCCGCGACCGATTTGGCATCGTCATGAACTTCGGCTTCTACGACCACGAAGCTCTCAACCACATCGTCCGCCGATCCGCCACCATCCTCGGCATCGCCGTAGATGAATCCGGCGGGCAAACCATCGCCAAACGCTCCCGTGGCACCCCCCGCATCGCCAACCGCCTCCTCCGCCGCATCCGCGACTTCGCCCAAGTCGACGGGCACAGCACCATCACGGAACCCATCGCCGACCGCGCCCTCGACGCCCTCGGCATAGACAATCTCGGACTCGATAACCTCGACCGCCAAGTCCTCGAAAGCATTATCAAAAAGTATAAAGGTGGCCCCGTCGGCCTCGAAACCATCGCCGCCTCTACCGGAGAAGATTCAGGCACCATCGAAGACGTATGCGAGCCGTTCCTCCTCCAATGCGGCCTTCTCGCCCGCACTCCCCGCGGCCGCGTCGCCACCGACCACGCCTTTCGCCACCTCGGCCTCACCCCTCCCAAATCTTCCCCCGACCCCACCCTTCCCCTAGATTAAATAGCCCCCTCTCCGTTTTTATGGAGAAAGCCTGTCCTCGACTCGATCGGGGAGAGTTGGGATGTGTAAATCGCTTATCTCCGAAAAAAGTAGTAACCAAAAATTCCCTATAACCGTCCAACTATCTAGGCATAATCCCACAATGGCATACTCCCACCAAGACCTCGAACTCAAGCGCCCCGACTCCGCCGGAAGAATCACCCTCGGCAAAGAGTTCGCTGGCAAAACTTTCACCATCCAGCACCAACCAAACGGCGATATCCTCCTCTCTCCCGTAGTCGTCCTCCACGAACGAGAAGCCTGGCTCTACCAAAACGAGCAAGCCCTCACCCAAGTCAAAACCGGACTCGATCAATCCGCATCCGGGCAATTGGAAGACTTAGGCTCTTTTACGAAATACCTCAAAGATGAGGACTAAAATTTGCCCCAACTCCTCTTCACGCCTCAAGCCAAATCTGAACTAGCCAGCCTGAAAAGCAATCTGCCCAAGCTCAAAAGAGTCAATCGCTGTCTCGCTCTGATCGAATCTAACCCTCGCCACCCTGGCCTCAACTCCCACAAATACACATCACTCAAAGGAGCAAACGGCGAAGACGTTTGGGAATCTTACGTCGAAAACAACACCCCTGCCGCCTGGCGAATCTTCTGGCACTACGGCCCTGACCAAAACCAAATCACGATTATCGCAATCACTCCCCACCCATAAGTAAAGCCCCCTCTCCGTTTTAATGGAGAGAGCCTGTCCTCGACCTGATCGGGGAGGGGCTGGGGGTGTGGGTCTTGAGAATCCTACATCAATCCCAAATCAATCCCTAACTTCGCATACAGCCGACGCTCCAGCCGTTCCCGAACCACGTCGTCCGAAATCAATTCCAAAACCTCCGCCGCGAACGCATAAACCAAAATCGCATCCGCTGTCGCCTTCGGAATCCCCCGAGAACGCATATAAAACCGGAATGTCTCCTCAATCTGACCCACCGTTGCCCCGTGCGTACATTTCACATCATCCGCAAAAATCTCTAACTGCGGCTTACTGTTAATCGTCGCATCTCGGGACAACAGCAACGCCTGGTTGGTCTGCTTCGCATCCGTCTTCTGCGCATCCTGGTGCACAAAAATCTTGCCATTAAAAACAACCGTCGCCTTGTCATCAATGATCTGCTTATAAATCTCAAACGAATTGCAATTCGGCAAAGCATGGTCAAGCTTGGTATGGTTATCGATCACCTGCTCACCCCGTGCCACAACCACTCCATCCAACCGAGTCGTGATGTGCTCGCCGTTCAAATCAATGTTCTGATCCAACCGCCCAATCGCCCCGCCAAACGCCACGTTGTAGCTCCGGTACTCGCTCTCGCCCGCCTGCTTCGTCTCCCAGAGAGCAATGTGGTACGAATTCAGCGACTCATCCTGCAACCGCACATGCTCCAAATTCGCATGCTTTGCCACAAAAACTTCCGTCACCGGAATCGTCAAATTCCCACTCGAACCATCTGAACAATATTGCTCAACAATCTTCGCTGTCGAATTCTCCTCGGCAACGATCAATATCCGAGGCGCAATCACCATCCCCTCGCCACTCGTCACATGAACAATCTCAATCACCGGAGCAACCGCCGCTCCCGCCCGCAAGTGCAAAAACACCCCGTCAACAAAAACCGCCGTATTCAACGCTGCAAACGTGTGGTCATCAATCGCCGCAATTTTCCCGAGATACTCCGCAATTTCCGGCTTCTCATAAATCGCATCTCGCAAAGACATCACCGTCAAGCCACTCGTCGCCGGAACCTCACTCAAATTGCGATCAAACCGGCCGTTTACGATCACAACCCGAATCGTTGTCTCCGCATAGTAAGTCGGATCCTCACCAAAAACCGCCGGCCCCGGCTCACCCGGATTCCAATTCACGGCCGCAACCCCCCGCAAAGAAGTGTATTTCCACTCCTCATTCCGCATCGTCGGAACCCCCAGCGAAGAGTGAATCCCGGCCCCCCGATCGCGCAACTCAACCAACCAACTCGGCTCCTGGTCGCGGTTCACCGCCGCCAAAACCGAACCAATCTGGCTCTCATAGATCAATGCCTTACTCATTAGATCAAACTCCAACCGTCTCTTCGAGCCAGCCGTAACCCTTATCTTCCAATTCCAAAGCGAGGCTCTTGTCGCCGCTCTTCACAATCTTCCCGTTCATCAAAATGTGAACATAGTCCGGCACGATGAAGTTCAACAACCGCTGATAGTGCGTCACCACCACGAACGAGCGCTCCGAATCGCGTAGAGCATTAACCCCCGCCGCAACCGTCTGCAAGGCATCAATATCCAACCCCGAATCCGTCTCGTCCAGAACACAAAGCGACGGCTCCAAAACCGCCATCTGGAAGATCTCGTTCCGCTTCTTCTCCCCACCCGAAAAACCCTCGTTCACGCTCCGTGTCAAAAGCTCATCCTTCAACCCCAAAAGCTTCACCTTCTCGCGGATGTATTTCATGAATTCCATCGAACCCATCTCCGCCTCCCCATTCGCCGCACGCTTCGCGTTCAAAGCCGCCCGCAAGAAGTAGGTATTCGAAACCCCCGGAATCTCCACCGGATACTGAAACGCTAAGAAAACCCCCTTGTGCGCCCGCTCTTCCGGCTCAACTTCAATCAAATCTTCACCCTGATAGATAATCTCCCCGCCCGTGACCTCATAATCCTCACGCCCCGCCAAAATATTCGCCAACGTGCTCTTCCCGCTCCCGTTCGGCCCCATGATCGCGTGAACCTCGCCCGGCTTCACCGTCAAATTAATCCCCCGCAAAATCTCTTTGCCATCCTCGGCAACCTGGGCGTGCAAATTCTTAATCTCAAGCATGATGTCCCCCCATTCTACGACCCCTTACACGTCCCATTGGCGATGACCTACAACAATCTGGACAAAAATGTGCAGAATGACCCACTCACCAGTACCATAGGGTCATATTCCCAAGCTCCGTCTTCCCAGCAAGACCCTTCCCCTGATCTCAATCATGGGGCGATAAATCAGTCCGCCTCGTTCGTCATCCCAGCGAATGCTGGGATCTATCTTTCAACAACGCAACCACCTCATCCGTAAGATCAATTGTCAAGAACTCGCACAGCCTGCACTGGACTTGATCAGGGGGCGGGATCCCAGCCCCTCCTATTCGTCTTTCCCGCATAGGCTGGAACCCAGACACCGCACTTACACTCCACATAATTCACCCCCTACTTCAACCCCGTCATAGCATCAAGCGTCGCA
>PNMZ01000009.1 GCA_013823945.1 bacterium
ACGGGTGCGCAGAGTTATGGAGCAGTTTGGGTGTTGCGGAGCGTGGTTGGAGAGGAAACCACTCGCGGTGCGGGTGCGTCGGAAAGTAAGGATTGATCAAATGTTGAAAGTGCTGGCAATGGCGATGGTGATGATGGTTTTTGGGACAACGATTGCGGGGGCTCCGGTTTTGCAGAAGAAGCCGAATCCGGAAGCCGATCGCATTCTTTTGAAGGTGCGTCAGTTGCAGATTGTTGACCAGATGTTGCCCGTGCTGCTAACCAAAGAGCAGATAAAGAAACTACTTCCAATCATTGAGAAGTGGCGCCAGAAAGAGCTTGATCTCGAGAAGAAGGAGCTAGAGAAACTCAAAGAATTTGAGCCTAAACTGGATAAGGCATTGAAGGAAGCGATTGGGGGTGAGCAGAAGACGCCAAGAACGGAATTCACCGAAGAGTGGCTGAGAATGCAGAATGCATTTGTATTGGGGCGTCAGGTTCTGCGGGGGAGTTCTTCGCACGAGATGTACGAAAAACTTAAGGAAATTTGCAATGAGGGTCAGATGAAATCAGTTGAGAATGCGATAGATCCTCGGCTTTTTGGCAAGACCGATCCGGAGTCGTTGACCGCCGAAGCGAAGTCGAAGATGTGGATTCAGGAGGTCTTGCTTGACCGTGCGAGTTATGACATTTTGGTTGATATGAGTCGGTGATGTTCGGCGAGAATTTTGGGGAGGCATGGCGGCTCCGCTACGGGAGCGAGTCGCCGGTTCCGGGTGGCGTACCGGATCAATTGGCTCGATTCTTAACCCATCGGAGCGTCCGGGCTTACGCTGATCGTGAGATTTCGCGGGATATTGTTGCGGGTTTGGTAGCTGCGGCCCAGAGTGCGGCGACGAGTTCTAACTTACAGATGTGGAGTGTGGTTTCGGTGCAGGATTCAGACCGGCGGAACGAGATTGCGCGTTTGTGTGCAGATCAGAAGCAAATCCACGAAGCACCGTGGTTTTTTGCATTTTGTGTGGATTTGGAGCGGGTTGCGCGGGCCTCGGAGGCGGTTGGGGAGAATCCGACAGCTTTGGATGCGGCGGAGTTTTATACGATGGGGGTTGTTGATGCGGCTTTGGCGGCAGAGCGGATGGTTTGCGCGGCAGAGTCATTGGGGATCGCGAGCTGTTACATTGGGGCGTTGCGCAATGATGTTTATGCGGTGAAGAAGCTTTTGGGTTTGCCGAAGCGAGCGATTGGAGTTTTTGGATTGTGTTTGGGGTATCCGGCTGAGAGTGCCGGAGCTGAGATCAAGCCTCGTTTGAGTCAGGAGTCGGTGTGGTTTGAGGAGGTTTACGACGAGGAGCGGGGTCTGGGGGATTACGACGAGCGAATGGTGGAGTTCTATGAGTCGCAAGGGATGAATCCCGGTGTGAATTGGAGTCAGCGAAGCGGGCGACGGGTTTCTGGAGAACTGGGGAGTCGCGAGGCGATTCGTAGATTTTTAGCGGAGCAGGGTTTGGATTTGCGATGAATTGTCGCGGGAGTTATCGCTTAAGCCGTTAAAATTATGGTCTGGTTCATCGGATGCACAATTTAACTCTTCACGAAAACTTGGAGAGGGGAAATTTTCCCAAAGTCGATATTATGTTGGAACAGGGTTCGGATTTTTGGCGGGAATATTGGTTTTGCAACCCCACCCCTGCCCCTCCCCAAACTTGGGGAGGGAATTTTGGAATTTCGATAATTTTGGAGCAGGGTTTGGATTTTTGGTGAGGGTTTTTGGTCTTACAATCCTGCCTCTGCTTCCCTGCTCGGGTCATGGTCAGACACTGTTCAAACATTGATTTTTAGGTGGGTTTTTCATAAGGGGCACAGGCCGAGATTCCGGGTCATGCCCGGAATGACGAAATGAAAAAAATGCCCGGCTCCTTGGGGGAACCGGGCCATTCGTTGGACCAGTACGTTGCTCGTATAAGCTTGGTACTTATTTTTTTTGTCTTCTTAGAAAACTTGGGATGTCGAGATCGATTTCGGCGAGCTCGATGGGTTTGTTGAGTTGGGTTGCCCGGGGAGTGACGAGTTCCGGTTGAGGTTCAACCGTTCTCGTGACGGTGGGTTGGGCTTGGAAGACAGTGGCTTCAGGTGCTCGACGGGCGGATTGATCCATCCCAGCGGCAAGTAAGGTGATCGTAACTTCATCGCCGATTGAATCATCGGTGACTTGACCAAAGAAGATTTCGGCATCTTCGGAGTCAGCGAGCTGGTTGATGTACTCCATCGCTTCTCGGACTTCACCGATGCTGAAATTGGAATTGGCGGTGATGTTGACAAGGAGCTTTTTGGCACCTTGAACTTTTGTTTCAAGCAATGGGGAATTCGCGGCGGCTTCGGCGGCGAGTCGGGCTCGGGAATCACCAACAGCGGTGCCCATCCCCATGAGGGCGATGCCAGCGTCTTTCATGACGGATTTGACGTCGGCAAAGTCAACGTTAATCATTCCCGGCTTTGTAATGATGTCGCTGATACCCTGGACGCCTTGGCGGAGAATGTCATCGGCGGCACGGAAGGCGGCAGACATTGGGGCATTCTTGTCAACAACTTCGAGAATTTTGTCGTTGGGGACAAGGATGAGCGTGTCGACCTGAGCTTTGAGGTTCTCGGCACCGGCGTTCGCGAGTGACTTTCTTTTTGGACCTTCAAAAACGAAAGGCTTGGTAATAACGCCGACGGTCAAGATTCCGAGTCGGCGGGCAATTTCTGCGACGACGGGAGCGGCACCAGTTCCAGTTCCGCCACCCATTCCAGCGGTGATGAAGACCATGTCGCATCCATCGAGGATGTCTGAGATTGCTCTTTCAGACTCTCGAGCAGCTTCGGCTCCTTTAGTGGGATCGCCACCGGTTCCGAGCCCTCGAGTTGAGATTTCACCGATAGCCATTCGAACGTCAGCAAGACTATTGCGAAGAGCTTGGGTATCGGTATTGAGGGCGACGAATTGGACTCCGGAAACTCCGGCTTCAATCATGCGGTTGACGGCATTGCATCCGCCACCGCCTACGCCGATGACCTTGATCACGGCTTGTGATTCAAAAAGATTGATTGGCGTCATATCGTCTGTCCCGAAATCCATGGTGTTTTGCTTTAAGACCAGTTGGTCTTGTGGAGAGGACGGAGGGTTTTCGGGAAAAGTATCGGGGTTAGTGGAATTCGGGGATAATTTTTGACTGAGTTATCCACATTAAGATTTTGTGGGCGGAGAGTAGACTTGACTCATGGCAAGTGTTGACGTTGGAATCATCATGGGGTCGGATAGTGATTTGCCGACGATGGAGGCGGCGGAGGGGGTGATGCATGAATTTGGGGTGAGTTACGAGTTGCACGTTGTGAGTGCTCACCGGACTCCCGAGCGCATGGTGGAGTACGCCAAATTGGCACGCGATCGTGGGTTAAAAGTGATTATTGCGGGGGCGGGTGGAGCGGCGCATTTGCCGGGAATGGTGGCGAGCTTAACAACACTCCCAGTGATCGGTGTACCGGTTGTGAGCGGGGGACTCGATGGAATGGATAGTTTGCTGAGCATTGTTCAAATGCCGAAAGGGGTTCCGGTGGCGACGGTTGCGATTGGGAATGCGCGGAATGCGGGGTTACTGGCGGTGCAGATATTGGCGATTTCGGACAGTGATTTAGCCGAACGGTTGTTGATGTTTCGAGAGGATCAGGTGACCCAGGTTTTGGAAAAGGATCGTCGGGTTTCTCGTCGGTCGGATTAGAATGAGGGGGTGATGGTGGAAACTCCGGTGATTTTGGACGGTCGGGCTTTGGCGAGAGAAGTTCGTGATGGGTTAAAAGTTCGTGTGGATGCGTTGAAGGCTCAGGGAGTGAATCCACGATTAGAGGCAGTAGTCGCGGCGCAAGATCCGGCCAGTTTGGCTTATGTCGAAATGAAAAAAAAGTGGGCGGGATGGGTTGGGATTGAGAGCGGGACTTTTATGGTTGATGACTCGGTGAGTGAGTCAGCGGTGATGGAACAAGTCGCGAAGCTGAATGCGGACTCTGCGGTACATGGGGTTTTGATTCAGCATCCGTTGCCAGGGCATATTGATGAGGATCGGGTTTTGGAGTCTTTGGGTCACGCCAAGGATGTGGATGGGATTACGAGTGCAAGTTTGGGGCGGCTGACGGCGGGATTGCCCGGATTTCGGTGTGCGACTCCTCTGGGAATTACGAAGTTGCTTGATCGGTATGGGGTTCAGTGTGAAGGCAAGAGCGCGCTGGTGATTGGTCGGTCTAATATCTTGGGTAAACCGATGGCCTTGATGCTTTTGGAACGGAATGCAACAGTGACCGTAGCTCATTCGAGGACAAAAGATTTGCCTGAGCTTTGCCGGACGATGGATATCGTGGTGGCTGCAGTGGGCCGTGCAGAGATGGTCAAAGGTGACTGGCTCAAGCCAGGTGCGGTGGTTATTGATGCGGGCTATAACAAAGTCGAGGGTCGCGCCCATGACGTCGGTGATTGCGACTATGATAGTTGCTCTGAGGTAGCGAGTGCGATTACCCCGGTTCCGGGAGGGGTTGGACCGATGACGGTAGCAAGTCTTTTGATGAATACAGTTGATGCGGCAGAAGCGACGTTGGTCTAAGGTGATTTGGCTCGTTCTTGGCGGGGTGATCGGGCTTTATTTGGGGGGGTGCTTTGTCATGGCGAAGGGTTATGTCTCGCCGGTTCGGTTGAGCGCGGGAGAACGGTTACCAGGAGTGCTGGAAGTTGCATTTGAGACTGATGAGTATGAGATACCGGCCTGGCGTGCGGGAGAAGGTGATGATGTGTTCTTGTTGGTTCATGGATATGGGGGAAGGCAAAGTTATTGGAATGAATTGGCGACAGAATTGATGCCTCATGGAGAAGTTGTGGTCATTGCGACGATGGGTCAGACGGTCAGTCCAGTAGGAGAGGTTGGATTTGGTGACGGGGAAGCGGGTGAAATAATTACAGTTGCCAAAGCATTGAGAGAGGAAGGTAAAAGGGTTCACGTTGTAGGGGTGAGCATGGGTGGAGCAGCGGCCTGGCTTGCGGCAGGAAGGGAACCGGAACTGTTTACAAGCGTGACAACGGAGGCGGCCTTTGCCCGACTTGATTGGGGCAGCGATGACTTTTTGAGTGTTAGCGTTCCCGGGGGTGCGCGTCTTTTTAGACCGATTGTTCTTTTAGCGGAAAGGAAGAAAGGTGTGAATGGTGCGGAGATTCGACCTGCGGATGCGGCGAAGAAGTTCGGTGGGCCAGCATTGATATTGCATAGTCGCGGGGATGGGATGTTTGGGGCGCGCCATGCCGAGGCATTGGCCGAAGCTGCGGGGGTTGAAGTTACGTGGTTTGAGGGGTGGAAGCATGCGGAAATTTTTCAGAATGAGGCGGAAAGGGTTGCAGTCATGATCCGAGAGGTGGGCGGTGTGGAGTGAACTGAGTGGGAAGCAAAAGGGTGGACTAGTAGGCCTTGCGGTAGTTGCGGCCTTGGTCGCGGGATATTGGCTGGGTCGGGGAGACCAACCAGTCAAAAAGACAATAGAACGAGAACCAATTGAGAACCGTGGGAGGTCGAAAGAGAGTGAGACACTTCAAGTTGAGATGGTGCTTGTAGATGTGAAAGGGGCAGTAGTTGAACCCGGAGTTTATGAGTTTGAGAAAGGAGCGCGAGTTCAAGACGCGATTGAACGAGCCGGTGGCTTTGATTTATCAGCTGATGTCGAGAGCGTGAATTTGGCGGAGATCCTAAGAGATGGGGACGAGGTTGATGTGAAGTATCAGAAAAATACGCCGTTGGATGCGGTTTTTCCGATCGGCATCAACACGGCTCCATTGGAAATCATTGAGCAGCTACCGGGAATCGGCCCTGGATTAGCCACGGAGATTGTCCGTTGGCGGAGCGAGGTCGCACCTTTTGAAACCGCGGCAGATTTGGAACGGGTACCAGGAATTGGACCAGAGACTGTTCGGCAGATATTGCCGTACATTAAATTCGATTGATTATGGACTGGTCGGACTATTTTGCAGCGGCTAAGAAATTAGGCCCGAATCCTTTCTATGCGATCTTAGACCGATATGTAGGAGAAGAGCCAGGAAGAGTTGTAGAGTTAGGGTTTGGTGCGGGGTCGGGGATTGGATGGTGGGTGGATCGCGGATGGGAGGTTTTGGGAGTCGATGCGGATCAGGGAATGTGTGATTATGCCCGGTCAATATATGGGGATCGGGTGGAGATTTTTCAGGCAGGATATAGTGAGGTTGACTGGGGGGAAGTTGATGTTATCGCGGCGGTGTTTGCGTTGTTTTTTGCGGGTGAGGATGAATTTTGGGCCACGTGGTCAAAAATAAGGGAGCTTGTAAAGGGTGGAGCAGTGTTTGGGGGACAATTGATTGGTCCGGGTGACGATTGGGCGGTTAATCATATCGCGTTGACAAAGGAGCAGGTTGAAGAGATGTGTTCGGGACTGAACGTTCTATATTTTGAGGAAGTTCGGCGTCGTGGCAAGACAGTTTTTGGTGCAGAGAAGGAGTGGCATGTGTTCCATTTAGTTTTGGGGCCGCAGGATTAGTTTTTTGGGGTGATGAGCCCGGAATAGCGGCCTTTGAGAATGAGTTCGACCTGCGGATTGCCCTTGTATTGATCAAAGGTGTGATCGCGCCCAATAATGAGGGCGTTTGAGGGGAGTTCGTTCTCGTATGGGAGAATGGGTTTTCTGTAGTAGAAGCCCAGGGAGGGGTGACCGGAATCGTCGAGTTGGAATTTGATTTCGGGGTCTGAGCCAGCAGGGCGTCCGAGATTGGCTTCGTAGAGTTGGAGATTTGTTTCTCGCGCCAGGATTGCTAGCGATTGAACGTCACGGAAGCGGTCGTTCCAGTACTTTGAGAAAGCGAATTGGGCAAGTGCGAGGGTCGTGACAGAGGTGATGGCGGCGATTTTGAGGGCTCGGTCGAGACCGGGTTCATTGCCAATTGACCTCAAACTGCCCCCTCCTAAGTCCTCCCCCTGGGGGGGAGGGGAAACGACATTTTGACCAGGGCTTTTTTGATTTTCAACTCCTGACCCCTCCCCACCCAGGTTGGCAGATTCAGAAGACAAGTTGACCTCACCCCCTGGCCCCCTCTCCATTGAAACGGAGAGGGGGAGTTCCATACCAGTTGAAAATTTTGGGTGACGGGTGAGGAGGGCGTGGACGATGAGGATTGCGAGGGGAGGGAGGGAGGGGAGGATGTAGTGAACGAGTTTGGTGCCAGAGATCGTAAAAAATGCGAGAGGGACGAGGAACCAAATAAGTAAGTATGTTGCGGCAGGGTTGGGGGATTGGTTATGGTTTTTGGTTTGCCAGAACTTGGCGCGGACCGCGCCGCCGACCCATGGAAGCGTTGCGAGAAGGAGGACGGCGGGGAAATAGATGGGGTGTGCCCAAGCGGGGACAGTGTGGGCCTTATCGCCCCCGGCGAAGCGACCGATATTTTGTTCGATCAGGAATTTATCGATGAAGAACTGGCCGTTTACGAGATAGGCGGGAACGTACCAAGTGCTGACGACAGCAACGAGGAGAGCAGTTCCGATGATCCAGTATTTTTTGAATTCCGGACGGAATTGGGGTAGGCGGGCGAAAGTGAAGATTCCGATGAGGCCGAAAAGGATGAGAGCGACTGGGCCCTTGGCGAGAACTGCAAATCCGAGAGCGGCGGCGGTGATGAGCCGGAGTTTTTGGTTGCCTTGGAGACTTTCATAAAAAGTGGTGAAGGCAATGACGAGACAAAGATTGAGGGCGGCATCCGTCATCATCATTCGTCCGATGGCGACGACAAGGAGACTGGAGGAATAGACGAGACTCGCAACAATTGCGGTTGATTCGTTGAAGTGGCGTTTGGCGAAACGGTGGATGAGCCAGATTGTGGCCATCGTACAAAAGAATGAAGGGAGCCGGGCACCGAACTCATTTGGCAGCAGGGCTACGGACGGCATGGCGAGCCAGTAGCTTAGGATGGGTTTTTCAAACCATGGGATTCCGTTGAGGGTAGGGGTGAGCCAGTCGCCTCGGCGGAGCATATCCATGGTGACGGCTCCGTAAAACCCTTCGTCGAGATCGGTGAGGCCGTAAGTCCAGAATCCGAGGTAGGGGAGGATGCAGAGGACGTACCAGTACTGGCGGAGGATTTTCTGCATTGATTTTAGGCTTGGACGGTTTGAGGGGAGTTGAGGATTTCCGGGTGGTCGAGCAAGGCGTGTCGCCAACCTCGGACGGATACTCGGCATTCTAGGGCATGGGTTGCCTGCATGAATCGTTCGAGGATGAGAGCACCGATGTGAATCGTTTTCTCTCGACCGGGTTCGAGACCGGGAATGGATTTTCTCTCGGCTTCGGTCATATCGCACATCCAACCGACAGCTCGGGAAATTTCTTCAAAGTCGAGCGTGGTGCCGTGGACAAGTTCTGGTTGCCAGTGGGTGAGTTTTTCGCGGATCGAGATGAGGTTGGTGCCGGTAGCGCCGAGAGCGACGGTGGTGCCGACTTGGTGGGGGAGGTATTCCAGGCCGATGATGTCATCGATGGTGGAGACGGCGGCGAGGCGTTCGGCGAAGTTGGGGGTTTCCGTGGGAAAGTGGGTTTCGATTAGCCCGAGGGCACCGACGGGGAAGGACTTTTTGAGAAGAATTTTCCAGTTGTCCCCATTTTTTTGCGCGGTGAGAAGTTCGGTACTGTGTCCGCCTGGGTCGATGATTGTGATTCGGTCGGAGAGGTCGAGAAATTGGTCTTCAGCGACGGCAAGGAATCCGAGGAGGGCTTCGTTTTCCCCAGAAAGGATTTGGACGGGGGTGTTTTGATCTTTGGCTTGACCGAGAAAATCTTGGGCGTTGGTGGCGATTCGGAGGGCCATGGTTCCGGCGGCGGTAATTGACTCTGCGGAGAGGTTTTTGGCTTCGGTGAATGCGGTTCGGAGGGCGGCGAGGGTTTCGTTGGCGCCTTGAGACTGGATGAGGCCGGTTCTTTTGGTGCCAGTGCCGAGTCCGGTTACGGCGGAGGTTTCGTGGACGATTTGCCATCCGTTGGAGGTGTGATCGGCGACGGTGAGGAGGACGGAGTTTGACCCGACGTCGATGATGGCTTTTCTCATGGGCAGTCGGAGTTTACTGGTGATGAGTGGCGTTGGTGTTTTTGAGTTGGGAAACGTCCTGATCGGTTGCTTTCTCTGCGCTACAATAGGCTTCGACAAATTACGCCCTTTTTTTCACGCGCCTTGTTATTTGGAAGTTGTGATGGGATTGGGGGCAAACGACTTGGGAACCCTATGATGATGGAAGACAAACAGGCTTCAGATGAAGCAACTCCGGTGGAAGCGACGGCAGTGGAAGAAACTGCGGTTGTGACCGAAGAAGTTGCGGCTGAGGTCGCGCCGAGTGAGCCGGAAACGGCTGAGACGACTCCTGTGGTGGAAGCGGAAGCTGCTGCCCCCGTTGAAACTGCTGAGGTAGTTGCTGAGGCTCCGGTTGTGGAAGCTCCGGTTGCGGAAGCAGAAGCACCGGCAGCGGTTGAGACCCCGGTGGTCGAAGCCGTCGCGGTTGAAGCGGAGGTTGTGGCAGAGCCGGCCAAGGTTGATGCCAGTGGCAAGACCGCCGATGAATTGCTTTTTGAGCAAGCGATGGCGGACTTGGGCGGGGATGACCAGGAAGTAGGATCACGACTCACGAAAGGTGAGCGGATTGAGGCGAAGGTTATTCAGGTTGAGAATGACCGAGTTTTTGTTGACCTGGGGACGAAGGCGGAAGGGATTATTCCGATTGCGGAGTTGGCGAATGAGCGACTTGAGACGGCAATTGGTCACGTTCAGCCGGGGGACACATTCCAAGTTATCGTTTTGAAGACGAACAGCGCGGAAGGCAACGCGGTTGTCAGTAAGCGCAAGGCCGATTTTGACGTGATTTGGCAACGGATTCTTGATTCGTTCGAGAGCGGCGAGATTTTCCAAGCGAACGTCATTGACCGGGTCAAGGGCGGCTTGGTTGTGGACATTGGCGTGCGGGGCTTTGTTCCGGCGACTCACGTGGGTAGCGGCAAGCTCCGCAACATTGAGAAGTACGTTGGTCAAGTTTTGGCGGTCAAGATCATTGAGGTTGACAAGGAGCGCAAGAAAGTTGTCTTGAGCAACAAGTCGGCGGAAGATGAGCGACGCGACGAAGCACGGGGTGAGTTGTTCGACAAAACCAAGCCGGGCGAGGTTTTGGAAGGAACAGTTCGTCGGATCACGGATTACGGTGCGTTTATTGATTTGGGCGGCGTTGATGGTTTGCTTCACATCAGTGAGATGAGCTGGATGCGTATTGATCACCCGAAAGAAGTTTTGAAAGAAGGTGAGGACATTAAGGTTATGGTTTTGCGGCTTGATGAGAGCGGCGGACGAATCAGCCTTGGTTTGCGCCAGGTGTTGCCTGATCCTTGGAATTTGATTAAGGAGAATTACAAGCAAGGCGACAAGATCACGGTCAAGATTGGTCGAATGGTTCAGGCGGGCGCGTTTGTCCGATTGCCGGAGGGTGCGGAAGCTTTCTTGCCGGTGGGCGAGATTAATGATGAGCGAGTGGGCAAGCCTTCGGACGTTTTGGAAGAAGGTCAGGATGCGGAAGTCACGATCATTGACTTGCGACCGGACGAGCGCCGCATGGTTTTGAGTATGCGGGCGAATCCGACGATTGGTGGTTACCGCATGGATCCGAGCGTTGGTGCTCAGATGCGCCAGGGCGGCGGTGGACATGGTGGCCACGGTGGCGGTCAGGGCCAGGGTCAAGGTCAGGGCGGCAAGCGCCGCGGCGGTACAAAGTTCCGCCAGCCAGCCGAGGATACGGCACCATCACAGCGCGTGGCAACGGGCGGTGCGACGATCGGCGAGCGACTTGGCCTGTTGAAGGGCTTGGTCAAGCAAGACGACTCGAAGTCCGAGTAACTCGGGATTTGGGTTCGGGATTGCCCCCGGGGACGGAAGTTCCGGGGGGCTTTTCTTTTTTGGGGATTGGTGCTTTTGGGGTGAGGCGTTGTAGAATGGGTTTGGGAATATGGTTGCGACTCTGAGCAAGAACACTGCTGGAACATCGTGGTCGCTTGGTAATGAGCGGAGCCATGATGTTTGGGGTTCGGTGCGTTCGGGTGCGGCTACAGACGGGCCGAAGAGTCGTTACGTTGCGAACTTGGGTCATGTCCAGGATGATGAGAGTGGCCTCATCTATATGCGGGCGAGGTATTACGAGTCGGAGAGTGGGCGGTTTCTAAGCGAGGATTGTGCAAGACAAGCTGCAAATTGGTACTCGTATTGCAAGAATGATCCCAATAACTATGTGGATGAAAGTGGAAACTCGTATGAAATTATTCATCATGTCATTGTCAGTGCTTTGCAAACTATTGGTCTTTTTACAATGTTTGCAGGATTTTCAGTGTTTATATTTTCGGGTAAGAACCTTAAGGCTGCTGAGATAGGACTGAAAACTATGCTTGCCGGACTGTGGATGATCGAGGCAGGGTTTGCATATGGGAATTTTCTTGGGAACGAAGCGTCGTTGGCGTCTTTTGTGATGAGTGGATGGGTTACTAGATGGCTCGTATCTGCAGTCGCATTGTGTAAAACAGCAGAGACACTACCTGGTGCAAACAAGTATGCATTTGGGGCAATGGGATATGGACTGGTATTAGTCTTTTTGACACTCGGAGCTTTTTATGGAGAGTAATTTTGGCATTATATCCATTTTGTTCGTCGTTGTCTCTTTGGTGCTTTGTTTTATATTTTTGAGAAATGAGCCTATGAAGCAATACAATGTATTCTGTCCTATTTCAGTAGCTCCTGCATTACTTATAAGTTACTCAGATATTTTTTCCTTTGCTGCTAGCAGTATCGTGCTCCTATGGTTTTTGATACTTACGAGTCGATCATTTAGTCCGAAGAGTTCTTAGCCGGAGTTGTGCCTATTGGTAAAAAGGAAAAAGGACGATGACGATGGTCTCCACGCTGGCAGAGGACTAAACACATTTAAGAATAGGATGAGTGTGATTTCATATACTTGCGATAATGTAGAGTTTTATTATTACGATGGGCAGATTCCGGTGGAGACGTTTGAGGACTTCTCTACGGGCAATGACAAATTGACTCGGAATTTTGTAGGTGCGCGGGGGATTGAGATGATGGAAACGACTCAGAATTCTGCTACAACTCATGCGTATCCGTTGTATGATACACATGGAAACATGGTTGCGACTCTGAGCAAGAACTCGGCTGGGACATCGTGGAGCCTCGGTAATGAGCGGAGTTATGATGTTTGGGGTTCGGTTCGTTCGGGAGCGGCTACGGGCGGGCCGAAGGGTCGATATGTAGCTAACTTGGGTCATGTCGCCGATGATGAGAGTGGCTTGATCTATATGCGGGCCCGGTACTACGAGCCGGAGACAGGTCGGTTTGTGAGTGAGGATCCTGCGATGGATGGCAGTAACTGGTATGTTTATTGTGGAAATGACCCCATCAATAAGGTGGATTTTACTGGACTAGTCACACAGGATACTTTCCTACTCGGGCAAATGTTTATTTCATTTGCTCTGGTTATGCTTTCTAAGGCTGTTGCTGATTTTTCTAAAGCATATGCCGAGTTAAAGATAGCTTTAGTTCGGGCTATGCAGGCGCAAGCAGAATACGGATATCTTGATGGAATGGCTCCGGGGGCAGGTACAGCCTTAGGTTTAGGAATGAATATGGGAGCGATTGCAGATGGCTTAGCTGGACTTACAGGCGCAGCCAATTCAGTATCTTTGGGAATTCAAGCCTATTATATTGGAATAATGCTGATGTTCGGTGACCCAATGGATACTACTATCCTCAATATGGCCCTTGACTTTATTGGAGAACGGGCTGAGGGGATGAAGTTTTGGGATTAAACATCGCTCTAAAAGGTATTGTTTTGATATTGCTTGTTGGAACAATTGTGAATTTTATAATCCATAAATCCAATTCTGGATTAGTAGCCCTTATTTTTGTCATTGGTGCGTGTGCTCATTTGTTTGGTGAAGAATTGAAGAGCAGGAAGATAGTTGTGACCCTGATTGGCTCTCTACTACTTTGTTGGTCGCTTATACTTATGGGCTATGTAGAATGGAGTATGGTTACTTTGACTTTAGGATGCATTTATGTCTTTTTTTCTTCTCTGGGCTCTCGTTCAACTAGTAATCCTTCAGGACGATGATATCCAATTTTATGTGTGAAGCAATCAAGGGGGCGACGGCGGCGTATGCTCATCCTCTTGGTTTGAAGACAAGCACAACTTTCCTTTCTCGCCTGAATCAAGGGCAGGCGAACTGGTCGGTGGATCGGACGGAGAACTACGCTTACGATGCAGACTTTGATTACTTGACAAGTGTGGATTACAACGATGGCCTTGCGAATGAGGTTCAAAGCTGGAGTTATGATGCAGCGGGTAACCGGGTGAGTGATTCGGCAAAGCCGGGGACATGGACATATGACAATCTCAACCGGATGAGTGGTTCCCCGATGGCGAGTTACACTCATGATGCAGTTGGGAATCGTCTGACGAAGGTCTCGGGTGGGAATACGACGAGTTATAGCTGGGATGCGGTGAACCGGATGATTGAAGCGGGTCCGGTCAGTGGGTCGCGGAACAGTTACAAGTATCGGGCGGATGGGATGCGGGTTCGGAAGGAGATTCCGGGTTTGGTTGAAAAGGTCTACTATGATGGTCAGATGCCGGTGGAGACGTTCGAGGACTTCTCTACGGGCAATGACAAATTGACTCGGAATTTTGTTGGTGCTCGGGGGATTGAGATGATGGAAACAACGGTTTCTGGGGTAACAACTCAGGCGTATCCGTTGTATGATACTCATGGGAATATGGTTGCGACTCTGAGCAAGAACACTGCCGGTACATCGTGGTCGCTCGGTAATGAGCGGAGCTATGATGTTTGGGGTTCGGTGCGCTCTGGGGTTACTACTGGCGGGCCGAAGGGTCGATATGTTGCGAACTTGGGTCATGTTCAGGATGATGAATCGGGTTTGAATTACATGCGGGCGAGATATTACGAGCCTGAGACGGGACGGTTTGTGAGCCAAGATGCAGCAAAAATTGGCCACAATTGGTTTAGTTATGCAGACAATTTACCGACAGTTAAGATCGACCAGACTGGAAGGTACAGTCATTGGTTTTATGCTGGCGCGGCCGTATATACTCTTGGGATATTGCAATCACTATTTGCAGGTGCGTTACTGATAATAAACAATACACCAACTGGAGTAATCGAGGCAATCAAGGCTGCTTCAATTGCTGTTATTCTAATTGGTCTCGGAGTCAGTTTGATTAGCATTGGGGTGTCTCAAGAAAATGAAAATTTGAATGCTTCTGTAGCTATTGGTGGAGTACTCATAGAAGTTTTATTCGCGAATCTCATCAAACAAATAACACCCATGGCTATTGAGACTGCAATGATTGGCAAAACGCACACCGCTAAAGCTGGTTTAGCACTTTTTGCTTACAGTCTTCTTTGTTTTGGATATTTAGTTTCGATGGAGTTTGATTGATGAACAAAGACGCTAAGGGAGCATTGCTGCTTTTTGTTGGAGTAGTCTTAATTATACTGATCTCAAGAGTCGGGAGATTACCTAAAACATCAAATCGCAGTGAAGTAAAACTATTTTATGCACTTCTGGTTGTGTTTGCAATTCTCATGATAGTCCCTGCTGAATAAATTTTGCGTTAAGTCTATGGATATAATTAATATAATGATAAATCATGTAACTGACGCATAACTGTAGACAAATACACGAGGATGAAGAATCGCGCATTTTCGTCAATCGGAAATTTTATCAAGCGACCACAATGTGCTATTCCCGGATAATTAATCCTGTTCTTGTTTGTGAAATAATGAAAACGACGATTTCTGGGGTAATAACTCAGGCGTATCCGTTGTATGATACACATGGGAATATGGTTGCGACTCTGAGCAAGAACCCTGCTGGTACATCGTGGAGCCTCTCGAATTAGCGGAGTTATGATGTTTGGGGTTTGGTGCGTAGCGGAGCTGTGACGGGCGGGCAGAAGGGGCGTTATGATCGAACCTCGGTCATGTAGCGGATTATGAAAGTGGTCTGTTCCCGTGAACCAAGCGTGATTACACAGAGTTCAGATACTTTTTGCAGTTGATCAATTCGGCCCTTGAAAAGCCGAGAGTATTGCGTAGCGAGTTTCGCAGAGCGTTCTGGCTACTGAACGCAACTTCTTCCATGATTTTCTGCATTGAGTGGTCTTCATTACAAATGAGATAGGCAGCTCTTCGAATACGACATTCGATGACATATTCTTTGAAGCCCATCTGAAGCAGTGAGCGAAAGAGCCGAGAGAAGTGGAACTGGGAGTAGTGGGCAGCGTGAGCGCATTCCACGAGGTTCCAGTCCTGGTTTGGGTTTTGCCAGATCTCTTCGAGTAGACCATGAAACTGCCGAATATTCGTCGGGATTTTTGGAGCAAATGTATCTTGGGTCGTAGCCACGGGTGCGGCTGTGGGGAGACCTTATTCTATGCGGGTCGTTTTCAGGTGATTTTGAATAGGGGTGACGCCTCTATAATAGGGGTGTGAATCGGGCGGTGGTTGTGACGGGGGGGATTGCAAGTGGGAAGAGTACGGTTTGTGGGATGTTTGGGGAGTTGGGGTTGCGGGTGGGGAGTGCGGACGAGGTGGCGGGGGAGGTTTTTGGGGATGACCGGGTGCAAGAATTTTTGCGCAAGGAATTAGGTGAGGGTGATTTGCGGGAATTGGCGCGGGGGCGGATGGGGGATGTTGAGTTTCGGCGGCGATTGAATGGGTTGATGCATCCATTGATTTGGGCGCGGTTATGTGGTTTGGATGTTGATGTGATTGAGGTGCCTTTGTTGGTGGAGGCGGGTTTGGTGAGTGCGTTTGGTCGGGTTTTGGTCTGTGAGTGTCCGGTGGAAGTTGTTCTGGAGCGGCTTGTGAAGCGGCTGGGTGACGGTGAGGTTGCGAAGCGGTTGGTGGGTTCTCAGGTGGGGATTGGGGTTCGGCGTGTATTTGGTGATGAAGTTATCCGAACCGATGAGGGGATGGATTCCGTCCGTACTGTGGTTCGAACTCTTGCGAATCTCTGGTTTTGACGGAAATTTTACGATTCCCTGATGAATTGGTGGATTTTTTGCAGGGTAAGCCGTGCTATACTCGCCGGGAGTTGATGCGTTGACTGGTTGCATTGCCGCTAATTTTGCGTGTTTGTTCGCGCAAATTGGTTGCGTTGTGGCGGTTGCATCGGCTAAGATTGGGCTATGGCCCACGAAAGCGGACTCATGGGACGAGCCGGTTTTGGGAACGTGAACATGCGAAAGACGAAGTTGAACGAGGAGGACGCGTCACAGTGAAACTGTTAACGAAGTCTCGATTGGGCGGGCGCATTGCCCGCATGGGTGCCCTTTTGGTGGCAGCCGCGACCTTTGGATTAGTCGTTCCGGCGACGGCCCAGATTCAGCAAACGGATCGCTATGCGGTGACCGATTTTGCGGTGAAGGTGCCGAATGCGGACGTTGATCTTGGAGTGGAGGCTCGCGATAAAGTTCGCGATTCCTTATCTCAAGTATTTGGGCGGAATCGTGAGACGGTTCCGACGGATCAAGTCACTCGTGCGATGCGCGATTTGGGTTTGATGCCGCCTGTAACCCGTGCAGCAGATTTGTTGCGTTTGGGTGATGCGGTTGATGCTCAATATGTTGTGACGGGTGAAGTTGCAAACTGGCGGATCGTAGAGGTCAGCGGTGGGCGACAGGCACAAGTTTTGATGGTTGTTCAAGTCCGCAACGTATCCGGCGGTGTTCCGGTGAATGCGGCGGTAGCAACGGGTAAATCTGCTCCCCGAGCGGGCGACACGAGCGACGCAACGTTGCTTGCTGATGCTTTGACGGATGGTGCTTTCCAGGTCGTGAACGACATGGAAGGAAAGATTTTGCCGAAAGCGACGGTTTTGAATACAACTGACTCGCGAATTCTGTTGAACCAAGGGGCTCGATCGGGCATGAAAGAAGGGATGAAGGTCATCTTCTTGCGCGGTACTGAGCAGGTTGCCGAAGGGGTTGTCAACAGTGTTGATGCTGATTCTGCCTGGGTTCGGGTTACGCGACAGGTGAAGGGTGTTCGACCTGGTGATTCCACTCAGACCATTGTTGATGTTCCGGTTTTGGCCGCGAATCCATGGGGTGGAGACGGTGCGCCGAAAACGCGGGCATCGCGATCTTCTGGTGGAAATCAGGCTCTGTTCTCTTTGTTGCTCCTCTTGGTTATCTTGGGCTTCTTGTTCCTTGGTGGTCGTGGAAGCAGCAATGAGGTTGTTGGCAATGTCAAGGCTGAGGCAACAACTCCTTCGATTTCACCGGGTGTCCGAGTGAGTTGGACTCTCGACGCATTTGCACGAGGGAATAACGAAGGTCCGTATCGCTGGCAAGTTTGGCGACAGGGTGTCAATACGAATCCGGTTGCGGTTGCTTTGGCTCCGGCAAGCTTTGTGATTGACGATACGCTCGGGACATTTGCTCCGGCTTCCGGCGACCAATGGGATGACTTTGGTGGCATTTCGGGTGGTAACAGTTGTATCAATGAAGCACCTCCGGGTGGTGATGATCCGGCAGCGGCACCGCTTGCGATTGGTGTTCCTCAGCGATACAGCGTAGAAATGGTTTACCGAGTTGATCCGAACTCCTTGCCGTTCCCTCCTAATGGAGGCGGTGGAGGTGGCGGTACTACGGGTACGACAGGAACAACTGGTGGTACGGGTACGACCGGTGGAACTGGAACGACTGGTGGTACTGGTACGACTGGTGGTACAGGTACGACTGGTGGAACTGGTACGACTGGTGGAACTGGAACGACTGGTGGTGGCGGAGCGCAGTATTGCTACTTCGTTTCCGTTCGAGTTCCGGCTTCTGGTCAAGCAACTCCGCTTAACAGACCACAGCTTACGGCACCTACTGATGGAGCGAACGACACAGGTAACACTGTATTCTCCTTCCAGTCGGTTCGAGGGCTTGATCCTTCGGTGCCGTTGGAGTATGCAGTCCAGCTGTCTCCTGATCCAGTATTTGGTGGTCAGTCGGTGACTCTTGGTGAGTTCATTGATACGGCAACTCCGAATGCGCAGGCTTTGGCGACTCAGCCAGTAGCTACGGGTACGTTGTTCCCGGCCGCAACGACTGTGTATTGGCGCATCGGTGTCCGCAACGTCCAAGACGTTCCGGGTCCGGTTGCAGATAGTTCCGGCAAGCGCTACATTTGGAGTGGTGCGCGCCGCATCACGCGATAAAGGGAACGAAACACGTTCCTCCTTACGTCCCACATGTGGGCTGGACTGGTGAAGTCTGGCCCACACCCTGAAAGAGAAAAGAAATTTGCCATGAAGAAGAATTTTCGAAGCGCACTGACACTCGGTTTAGCCGCCTTTTCTGCGGCTGCCATGGCCCAGGGGTCATGGTCTTTTGAGTGCATCGACCCTGCAAATACGGCCCCGTTTTCAACGGATTGGGGTCAAAGCGCATTTGGCACCGATTTAATCGGCGTTGCTTGTGGTGTCCAGGGGACGGTAACGCATGGTATTGCCGATGCATTCCTTTGCCGACCTGGTTCCAACACGCTTGATGCCGCAGGGCGGTTTGCTTTCGGCGTCTTTGGGGGCGGATCGGTTCAATCAACCTTTGATGACGGAATGGCCTATACAATGGGGTGGGATCCAACTCCTGCGCCGTTCAATGCTTCTGAGCCAGCTGGTGACTATAACTATGCTTTGATCACCGGGCCGGATGGGGATATTGGAACGGCAGAACTTTTTGGTGGCGACGGCGTTGGATTTTTCCGTCCGGCTTCAGACCGGAAGGCGTTGATCACTTCTGCAGTGGCAGCTGGTCAAGTTCAGGTTGAGGTTCGGGTTGCGGCAGACGCAGTTCGAATGCGCTGGACGCTCGTTGACACAGCGGGTACTGGTGGTTTTGGCGTTGTTTGGGTGATGGCTCCATGGATGCGCATTGGTGGCGTGGACTATCAAGGATTCAATCAGTCAAACTCGGCTGGTGTTCCTTCGGCGACGGGTAACGCTCGATTTGTTGATCGATACAGCGGTTTCATTGCCTTTGGTGAAGATCGACCGCTCCGAACCGAAAAGAAGCGTGAGATTACCGATCAAACTTTCCCCCAATACCTTCGCGTCATGTTTGGTCAATCGGATGCGTACGGGATGCGATTGGACAATACGGCCAACTCAAGTACGCCGGATGCATCTTCTGCTAACTTCGTGAAAGTCGGCAACTGGCTTACTACTTCTGACGGTAACACGGTGCGTGTCCCACTTTTCGGCGACCCGACAGGTGGTCAACTTGACGATAGCGACGCACTTTTGACAACTCCGGTCATCGTTCAGCGGTTCACTCCGGTGCAAACACTGAATGGTACGGCTCAGATCATCCATTACGTCCGCTCTATTTGGAGCACCGGGTTTTACTTCGATCCGTACACAGCGATTCTTGATGCTCCTCGCGCCGTTCACTACAATGGTGCAGGCGGCGGTCAGACTCCTGATCCATTGATTTTCCGCATTTGGATTGACAACCAGTACGCAACCATTGATAAGGAAGTTGACTTGGTCAATGTTTCCGCTCAGATTAATTTGCCGGCTGGTTTGAGCCTCGCACCTGGTGAGCCGCAAACGAAGAACATTGCTCGCATTGCTACGAACGATATTGATAGTTTGGAATGGCGAGTGATTTCTGACGGTGAGACATTTGGTGATTTGCCGGTCTCTGTTTCAATCTCAACAGTTCCTGGCCCGACTCGAGTTCTGTCCAGAACTGTACGTATCGCGGCCAATCCGGTGATTTCGTTCAACCAGGGCCCCAACATGGTTGCTTTGCCGTACTCGTTCGGTGACTCGAGCTTTGATGGCATCCTTGGATTGACTACGGGTGTTGATTACATCGCTTATCAATGGGATGCGGCTCTTCGAGCTTATGTCCCGACGACGAGTGCTCAACGGGGCATTGGTTACTGGGTGATTCCTAATTCGGCTCAGCCGTCACTAGCATTGCAGAATGCGCAGTTGCCAGCGGATCAAGGTGCCGGTGGGTTGCTTGTTAACCTCAAGCCAGGTTGGAACATGATTGGGAACCCATACAACTACGCGGTTCCTATTCGTCAGTTGCTTGGTGTACCGGAAGACAACAATACTGAAGCCCTAACCTGGGATGAGTTGGTTGTCCAACGGTTCATTTCTAGTACCTTGACATTCTTCCAACCAAATAACTCCTTGCCGGGTGGTGGAAGCTACGTTCTTCAACCGGATTCCGGTCAACTTGAGCCACATCGCGCTTATTGGATTTTTGTCAATGCGGCGAAAGACGTTCGATTGATTTGGCCGCCGCTCTTCCAAGAAGGACTGCCGAATTCAGGACGAAGCGTTGACAGCCAATTTGATCAGTCTGATCGCGAGTGGCGACTGCAACTCTCTGCTCGATCAAGCTCGGGTGTTGACAGCGAGAACTTCGTTGGTGTGATTTCGGATCGACGCAAGGCTGAGCTGGCAAATGTTCGCAAAGCTCCGGAAGCACCAGGTTCCAAATTGGAAATGGCAGTCATCGCATCAGTTGATGGCCAACCCACTCGGATGGCACAGGCAGTTGCTGACCGTGCTGGTCGCCAGGAGTACAAACTTGTTGTCAACAGCAAGGAAGCGGGCGATGTGACCATCACTTGGCCGAACCTGCCGAGTATTCCGCGGAACATGCGGGTGAAGCTTGACGATCCGGCAACGGGTACGAAGCGTGACTTGCGAGCCTCCAGTGGCTATACATTCCGAATGGATCAGCCGGGTACACGAGAGTTCACATTGACGGTTGAGAAGAGCGGTTCTTCCAGGCCGACGATTGGTAACGTGATCGTTGGAGCCGCCGGTCGAGACGCATCCAACAGTCCTATTACGATCAGCTACTCGCTCTCAACGGACGCTCTGGTTACGGTTCGCATCCTCTCGGGAACAGGTAAAGAAGTCTATACGGTGACTCGAAGCCGAAGCGATAGTGCCGGCGAGAACACCGCGACATGGACTCTAAAGGACAATGCCAATCGATCAGTTGCTCCGGGAACTTATTCGGTTGAAATCCTCGCTGAAACCCCGAACGGTGAGCGCGTGCGCAAGATCGTTCCGGTCAACGTCATCCGATAATTCGGAGAAAAAAAGACAATGAAGCGGAAGTCAGTTCATAATGAGCTGACTTCCGCATTTTTATGCGGTTTGGATCGTCTGTTCAGTGAGGGTATGAAACGACTTGTGAATTCAAGTGGGGTGATTCGGTTTGTTCTTATGGGCATGCTCATGATCTTTGGGGCTATGAGCTTTGGGCAAAACGGAACTATTCAATTGGAGTCATATCCATCCATGGTTGTGGCGGACGGGCGGAGTACGGTCACGATTACGGCGCAGATCCGGGATAGCTCCGGGAATTTCGTTCCGGATGGAACTCAGGTTGTTTTTGACACCAATTTAGGTTCGTTCCGGGAGAAGATTGTCGAGACAGCAAACGGGTTTGCCCGGGCGATTCTTGTTGCGGGGGATATTCCAGGTGGCGCTCGGATCAGAGCTTCGGCTTTGAGGTTTAGCGCAGGGGCGGACATCGATGTTGAGTTTGTCGCCGATCGCTCGCTGCTGAGTTCGGCTCAGGATTACATTGAAGTTGTGGGGAGTGAGACGCTCTGGTACAGCGTTCAAGATCGGGTTTTGGAAGCTACAGGCGCGATGCGTGGGGGTGTAGTTCGGTTCCAGAATATTGAGATTTCGGCGAACGACTTGCAGGTTCAGGTTCAGACCTACGAAGTAAGGGCTCGGGGGGCGAAGCTCAAGATCGGGGACTGGGAACAGGAATTTGAATCGTTGTTTTTCCGACTGAACAAAAAGGATGGTTATGGAACGGCAACGGTATGGCTGGGGGAAGACGGCGAGACGGTTTATGGCGGGTCGACTCAAGGGAACGTAATTGATCCAGAGACAGGAGCTGCGATTGCGACACGGCCGTATTTTGGGATGATCGAGGTTGGTAACCGCCGGATCAGTTTGCCCAAAGCGTATGTTGATCCTCGGAGCCTTCGCTTTACGACGATTTCAGATTCTGTTTCCATGATTTCGGCGAAAAAAGCAGTTGCTTATCCTCGTAAGGAAGTGCAATTCCACAAGGCTGATGTTCGAATGGCAGGTCAGACGATCATGCAAGTTCCGCTATTTAGCGTGAGTGTGAACACGGCATCACCAGTGATTACGGAACAGTGGGTGAATGTTTCAAACAACAACTTTGCATTGAATTACCCGTATTACCTGTCTTTGAAACCCGGGGAAACGAGTGCTCTCCGGTTCCGATATGGCGCAAACTATGGGACGGGAACTGGGGCCGGGGGCGGAACTTTTGTTGACTACGAACTCAATTGGAATAAGGGACGGAATTTTGATGGCGGTTTGAATATTGGGGGAATTGGTCGGGATGACTGGGGGGCTTCGCTCCGGCAGACTTGGCGGAATGACGACTCGACAACGCTTTCAATGGCGGTCGATTTCCCTGCGCACAAAAGTATGTTTGCGACGGGGAATTTGAGTCGCCAATTCGACGGCTTTTCGGCGAACATTCAGAGTACGTACGGTCAGTCTTTGCAGGGTACGGATTACCGAACGGATTCGACTCAATTTGTGATTGAGAAGGATCCGATTAAATCGCTGTTTTTGCCGGGCAGAATTTACTTGGGGGTGACAGCGCGGGGGTCATCTCTTGAGACGGCTACTACCCGCAATTACCAACAGAGTGCGGGGGTTCGGATGCGTTTTGTCGGTCAACCGTACCGGATGGGAACCAGTTTGTTCAACTATTCTTATTCGCTGGAGCAGGTTTCAGGTCATAACGTGCGGCAAGGATTGGTTCAAGTAGGGACATTGAACTTGGGAATGAATCCGGCACCGGGGGCATATTTGAATTTGGGATACGAATATTTGGACGATGGATTTGCTTCTGATTTGATCGGAAGACACAAGTTGACGCTTGACGGATTTTGGAACACGGGGAATTTTGGGATCAACGCTTATTTATTGCAGAGTTTGGACGCAGATCGTATGAGTGCGAACGCCCGTTTGAGGTACAAATTGGGGCCGTTGTGGCGCGTTCAATACGGTTATTACTTCGATCAATTCGGAGTTGATTCGTTCTTGGATCAGTCGTATATCTTGAGTTACCGGCTTGGTTTCCGAGAGATTGGCCTGAGCTATTCGCACCGCACGAAGAGATTGGGCATTGAGATTTTGGGCACGAGTATCGATTAGTGCGTTGATGATGGCGCTGGTTGGGGTGAGCTACGGCTCGCTGGGCCGCTTCATGTTCGCACCGATTCCTCAGGTACCGGGAATTGAGTTACTGCCTGGAGGGGTTCGGGTGGCCCACACGACGGCGGATACGCTGCTTTTTTCTTCTCCGGTTCGAGACCTTCGGGCGAAGCGTATCGAGAATGGAGAAGCAGTTTTTCAGGGATTGGACTATGTTTTTTCGCCGGGGGCGGTTCGGTATTCTCCGTGGCGGCCGGGGGTTGAACTCTATTTTCCTTTGGGGCTACGGTTTACGATGCGGACAGATTTAGGGCCATTTTTAACGTGGGGAGAGGGGAGTGTTGGGGTTGATGTTCCGACGGCAGCGAGTCGCTGGCACCTCTTGAATTTTCGCGATGGTCAGGCTCCGTTGATGCTGGTTTTTGACGAACCTGAGCAATTGATGATCACGGGGGAGAGTGGTGGGTGGGTGCTTTCTACTGGGCGCCCGTTCAAGGGGTGGGTTCGGATTTTGGCTCCGGTTGGTCCGAAGCGCGTTGCGGCAAATGTTTCCTCCCTCGGGATGCTTGCCAAGGAAATTAGCCCCCTTGCCGAAGAATTGATGCGCCCGATGCCGACTTTTGTGAATTTTGAGACGCGGAGTGATTCAGGATTTATAACGGCGATTTGGAATTTTGATGGTGTTGGGGCGGCGATTCCGTCGGCATTGATGCTTTGCCGAGCGGGAGGTTATGACGCGAAGATTCAGACGGGCGTGACGCGTTCACTCCTTGATTTGGTAGAGGGGCCAATTGCATTCAGTCGTGAGCCACGGATTGTTGTACGATTTCCGGCGAGACGCATTCCGATTGGGGATGCCCTGGTGGTTGGGAAGTTTGAAAACCGGATCAGTTCGGCGAGTGGGTTTGATACTCCCAGCGTGGTGGAGTTGGCTCTCAGTCGGCTGATGGGTGGTCGGGATGCTTTGACTTTAGATGCTGTGGCAACTTCATTGGGCGAATTCCGGCGTGCATTGCCGACGTATTCTGATGAGGTTACGGGGAAGAGTTCCGCTTTGCCTGGGAATGGGAATGGGGCAGATTTACTGGCGGCGCAGGCCCTCCTTCAATTGAGTGCTGGTCAGGGGAGCGAATTTCTCGGACAATTGAATGATCGCTGGGATCCGTGGACTTGGCAGATTTTGGGGGAAAGGTCGGATGTGCGAAGCAGGGCGACGGGTCTGTACGCGGTGGGAGCAGCTTTGGTTGGTGATACGGCGATGCGGGCGCGGGGAGCGATGGCCCATGCAGCTTCTTCAGCAGAATTTGTACGTCAAGATTACTTGAAGCGTCGGGGGTTGGCGCCGGGGGATGAAAGGGTCATTCAGCCTCTGAAGGAGTTGCGCCAGAGTTTGTTTGGTGATATGACGGTTGCTCCGAACCGGGCGGATTTCGTTTCGGCTTTGTCTAGTCCGGTGCGGGTTGTTGGAGGTCTTAACGTTTCTGTAGAGCAGGTAGGTGATTTGTACCTTCTGAGCTGGGAGCATCGCGCAGGTGACCAGTCAAGTTTGAGTTTGGTGACTGAGTTTCCAGTAGAAGTTGAAGCGCGGGACAATGTGAGTTCAATAGTTCCAGATGTGTTTTTGGCGGAGACCCGGTTGAAAGTGGTTCCGAAGGGGCCGGGAGTTTGCCGAGTAGCACTGAGATTGCCGGGTTGGGCCCGGGGACTGCCGGAGGTCGTTGAGGCTCCGCGCTACAGTGAGTAAATCAGGGGTTATCGGCGTTGAAGTGTAGGCCGATGTTTTCTTTGCGGTTTAGGGCACCGGAGACAATGTAGTCGGCGGTTGTGAGGAGGTTACGGGCTTCGGCGGAATAGGCACTGAAAGGGGCAGAGGGGGGATTATCGTAGGCGATGGACGTTTCGTCGATAAACGTCTTGAGTTTTCTAAGTCCTTCATTGGTGCGGAAAATCCCGGCGTGAAGGGCCATTTCTTTTTGAAGGGCATGGCGGATGTGAATGGCTTCGTTTTCGGGGATGACATGAGGCGGGGTGAAGTTGGAAGTTGGGGGAAGGCCAGGTGATTCTTGGCTGACCGCTTCGGCGGCGGCGAAACTGAAAACGATTGCTTCTAAGAGGGAGTTGCTGGCGAGGCGATTGGCCCCGTGGACACCGGTTGAAGTGACTTCACCACTGGCATAAAGGCGGGGGATTGAGGTTTTGGCTTGAAGATCGGTGACAACCCCGCCGCAGGAATAGTGTTGAGCAGGGACTACGGGGATCCATTCGCGATCAAATTCGAGCCCGATTTCGAGGAGGCGCTGGTGGATGGTAGGAAATTCGTGTTTGAGTTCTTCGGAATTGAGGTGCGTGGCGTCGAGATAAACGCACCATGTTTTGAGCTTTTGAATTTCTCTTTCGATGGATCGGGCAACGACGTCCCGGGGGGCGAGTTCTAGACGATTATCGTAATCGTACATGAATCGTCGGCCGTTGTGATTTCGGAGAGTTGCACCGGCACCGCGCATGGCTTCGGTAATGAGAAATCCGGCGAGTTGTGAATGTTTCAGGGTAGTGGGGTGGAACTGCTGAAATTCCATGTTCTCGATTTTCGCGCCGATGCGGTGGGCGAGTCCGATTCCGTCTCCGGTGGCAACTCTTGGGTTGGTGGTGTTGTCGTAGACTTTGCCGCATCCCCCGGTGGCGAGGAGGGTGGCTCGTGCGGTGAATTGGGCGGGGCCGAGGTCTGAGATGATGGAATTGGCACCAATGCATTCCCCTTCAGAGAGAATGAGGTCGGTGACAAAGCAGTTTTCGTAGACTTGGATGGCGGGGTTTTGGCGGACGGCTTCGGAGACGGCGCGTTCGACTTCCCAGCCAGTTTTGTCGGCATGGTGGACAATGCGGTGGCGTGAGTGTCCGCCTTCACGCCCTAGGTCGAGGTTGTTGGATGCAGAGAGGTCAAATCGGGTGCCTTGCTGGGCAAGCCATTCAATTGCAGCAGGAGCTTGTTGGACGAGCATCCTGACGGCTTCGGGGTTGCAGAGTCCGGCACCAGCAATGAGGGTGTCTTCTTCGTGGAGTCGCCATGAGTCGGTTTCTCCGACGGCGGCGGCAATTCCTCCTTGCGCCCAGGAAGTGTTGGATTCTTTGATTTCTGCTTTGGTCAGGACGGTGACTTGACCGAGTTCGGCGGCTTTCAGGGCAAATGTAAGGCCGGCGAGTCCGCTGCCGATGACGAGAAAATCTGACGTTTGGTTTTTCACTCGGTGGGAATGGCTCCTGGAATTTGAGTTTAGTCGATTGGTCACGGATAGGGAAGGGATGATTTATACTAGACCTGTGGCGGAACAGTTATCTAGCGACCAGATGGCACCGAAGAATCGAGGGGTGCATTGGGCGATTAAGGTCTGGTTGATTTTTCATTGTTTGGTTGTGGTTTCGCGGACTTTGCCTGTTCCTTCGGATGTTGACGTGAAGGTGGCGACGGAGGCAGGTTTTTCGCCGGCGAAGGTGGCGGCCCAGGTCAAGAAGACGAATTTTGATACTTTGAGGCAGCGGGAATGGTTGTTGCCCTATTACACAGAGAGTCTAGGGATTTGGCAGTACTGGGATATGTTTGCGCCGAATCCGGCTCAGGAGGACATTTGGGCGGACGCTTTCGTGGAGTTTGCGGATGGATCGACGGAAGTAGTGGATTATCCGCGGATGTATGAGATGGGGATTGCGGAAAAGTACGTGAAGGAGCGGTACCGGAAGTATCGGGAGCGGTTTACATCGGACGCATATGCATGGAAGTGGCCCCATACGGCGCATTGGTTTGCAGCTCGGGCATGGAAAGGCGAGGGAAACATTCCGGTGCGAGTGACGTTGAGGCGGCATTTTTATTTGGTGGGTAAGCCACCGACTCCGCCGGATAAGACTTATGAGACAATGGAGTATTACAGTTGCTTGGTTGATCAGCAGGTTTTGCGGGGTCTGATGCGATGAAGTGGCTGAAAGATTGGGATGAGGCGATTTTTGGGTACGGATCGGTTTTGCCGATGGCGGTCTTTCGTACGTTTGTTGGATTCTTGAGTTTTTTGAATGTGTTGATTTATGCGGGAGTGTTCGCGGATTTCTTTACGGAGAAGGGGTTGTTTCCGGTTTGGATGAGCGAGCGATATGCGGAAGGGATTCCCCGGCTGAATCTATTGGCTGGGGTAACGGATGACCGAGTGACATGGGTGATGTTGGGGTTGACGGGCTTGGCGTCGCTGCTTGTGATGGTGGGATTTATCACGCGAATATCTACGATTGGGCTTTTTGTCTTGCTTTTGACCTTACATCACCGGAGTGGCGATGTATTGCATGCCGGCGACTGGTTGCTCCGATTGTGGATTTTCTCGCTAGCGGTCAGTTCTTGCGGGGCAGTTTTTTCAGTTGATCGCTGGCTTGCGGTGCGTAAGGGGGCGGGATCGGTGGAAGAGGTTTCTTTGTGGCCTCAGAGGTTGGTTCAGTTTCAATTGGCGATTGTCTATTTTATGACGGTCTGGCTGAAATGGGGAGGTGATTTGTGGCGGAACGGAACGGCGACCTGGTACGCGGAGAATTTGAATGAGTTTGTTCGTTTTCCGGTTCCTGATTTCATGCATACGATACCGGCGATCAAAGTGGCGACATATGGGACTCTCTTTGTCGAACTGGCGATGGCAACGCTTGTATTCCATAAGCCGATTCGGAAGTGGGTGATATTTGCGGCATTGGCGATGCATGCGTATATTGAGTATTCGATGAACATTCCGCTCTTTGAATGGGTGATAGTGGCGGCATTTGTGTGTCACTACTCGGGGGAAGAAATTTTGAGTTGGGCGCGGCGAATGTCAATTCGTCCGGGTTTTCGGGAATTGGCTTCGCGCGGATTGTGGCCAGCGGAGGTTGTACATGCGTAAGACAAAGATTTCGGAGTTGCTGAAGTTCAAAGGGGAAAAGGGGCCGGGCTATGACATTTCGCCGCAGTTCTATTTGAGTGTTATGGCGGCTCAGATGCCTTTGCCGAGCATCCGATCGGTGGTGAATCCTAAGGGAGAAGGGGGAGCGGTCTTGGGGTTTGGGGTGCCGATGGCGGGGGATAAAGAAGACTTAGATCGGCCCATGGAGCGGGGAACCTATGCGATTGCAAGTTTGGATCGGAAGACAGTGATTCGGGGGCTTGTGATCAGTAAGGAAGAAGCAGGTTTTGATCCCAGAGGATTTTTGCAGAGTGAATTAGCCTTAACACTTAGTGAGGATGCTCGGGCTAGGATGTCCGCGACATGGACTCTGATTCAGCTGACATTTGAGAGCTACGATCCGAAGGTTCACCCGGCAGTGCGGATGATGTATGAAGTTGGAGCCAGGGTGGCGGATTTGACAGGCGGTTTGGTGGCAGATCCGGTGAGTCAGGTTTATCTGTTGCCCAATCAGGTTTTGAGTCCGATTGGCCCAGAAGGATTTGCGATTCAGGATTTTGTGAAGGTGCAGTCGGTGGCGAAGGGCGAACAGTGGGGGATGTATACACTGGGAATGCAAAAGTTTGGGTTGCCAGAATTTGAGGTGATGGAGGTTGAGGAAGGGCTTTCGCAAGCGGCGGCGCGGTTGATGTTGGGCTTGGGGCAAGGAGTTTTGAAAGGGAAGCGACTGAATGCGGGTGATTCGGTTGGGTCGAAGACGGCGGCGTTTCGGATTGCAGAAGGTGGGTTTGACCGAGCGCGTTGGGAGGGGGTCCAGGTGCTTGAGGTTATCCCGGAGCAGAATGAGGAGATCAATGCGGTTTTGGCGCGTTGGGAAAGTGAGAACTAGATGAACAAACAGCCGGCGTTTGATGAGATTTTGGAATTGGTGAAAGAGTGTGAACTTTCTGGTCGGGAGTTGCGGGAGTTTGCGATGGCGCAGTTGGATACATTGCCGACTTATGATTGGAGCGGAGTTTACGTTTTGGATGGGGAGATGCTTCACCTTGACGCATATGTTGGGGCGGCGACTGATCACACGGAGATTCCGGTGGGCCGGGGGGTTTGTGGAACGGCGGTGGCGGAGAACAAGAATCAATTGATTGAGGATGTACGGGAGTTGTCGAATTATTTGAGTTGTTCAGCATTTACTCGAAGTGAGTTGGTTGTTTTGATTCGGAATGGGGAGACAATTTTGGGTCAGATTGATATTGATGGGCACGAGGTAGGTGCATTTGACGAACAAGATGAACGGTTTTTGAATGAATTGGCGGCCCTTTTGGCGTATCGTTGGGAGTGAAAGTTCCGTATGGAACGTTAGAGGATGATATGGAATCGGCTTACCCTTACTTGAGCAAGATCATTAGCCCGCAAGATGTGCGCAAGTTGTCGGACAAGGAGTTGGCTGAACTCGCGAAGGAGGTGCGGCAAGCGATTTTGGATAATGTCAGTCGTACGGGTGGTCACTTTAGTTCGAATTTGGGGACGGTGGAATTAACGGTTGCGATGTATGCGGCGTACAACATTCCGCCGGACAAGGTGATTTGGGATACCGGGCACCAGGCTTATCCGCATAAATTGTTGACGGGTCGTTTGCCTCGTTTTGATACTTTGCGGATGCATAAAGGATTGAGCGGATTTTTGAAGCGCGATGAGCACGAGCTGGACGTTTTTGGGGCGGGCCACGCGGGGACGGCGATCAGCGCAGCATTGGGTTTTGCGGCAGCGCGGGACCAGGCACAAGGATCGGAAAAAGTCGTTGCGATTGCGGGGGATGCGGCGATCTGCTCGGGAATGAGTTGGGAGGCTTTGAACCATGCAGGTGAATTGCAGACCGATTTGTGCGTGGTTTTGAACGATAACCGGATGAGCATTGCGCCGAATGTTGGGGCATTGACTAATTATTTCAACCGTTTGCGGTCTCGTCCGCAGGTGCAGGGTTTGGCCCGGCAGGCAAAGAAAGTAATTGAGAAGATTCCTGGGCCGGCACCGAGAATCGCGGCGGGATTGCGGCACGGCGTGACACACTACTTTGCTCCGGAGGAAACGGGGACGATTTTTGAGGAAATGGGATTTGAATATATTGGGCCGGTGGATGGGCACGATTTGCCGACTCTGCTAGAGATTTTCCGGAATATCCAAGAGGTTCGTTATCCGGTATTTATCCATGCGTTGACGGTGAAGGGGAAAGGTTATGATGTAGCGGAAGAAGATGCAACGAAGTGGCACGGGGTTGTTCCGTTTGATTTGGAACAGTGTGAGATGCCGAGCAAGGCAGCCGCTCCGACTTATACGAGCGTTTTTGGTGATGCAATTACTGAATTGGGGGAGAGAGACGAGAAAGTCATTGCGATTACGGCAGCGATGCCGGATGGAACGGGTCTGAACGGTTTCCGAGCCAAGCTACCGGGTCAGTATTACGACGTTGGGATTGCGGAGCAACATGGGGTGACCTTTGCGGCGGGGATGGCGGCTGGTGGATATAAGCCGTTTGCGGTGATTTATTCGACCTTCTTGCAGCGGGGCTATGACCAGGTTTTGCATGATGTTTGCATTCAGAATTTGCCGGTTCGTTTTGCGATGGATCGGGCGGGGTTGGTGGGGGATGACGGTCCGACTCACCATGGGACATTTGATATTTCGTTTTTGACGCATATTCCAAACATGTCTCTGTGTGCGCCGAGGGATGCGACAGAGTTGCGGGAGATGCTCAAGTTCATGGCGGATTACGAAGCGGGTCCGAGTGCGATTCGGTACCCACGGGGGAATGTGCCGGACAATTTGCCGGAAGGGCGGACACCGGTCGAGTTTGGCAAGGCGGAAGTTTTGGGTGTGCCAGGAATTCGGCGTGGTGAAGAAGGGAATGTTGATGCGGTTATTGTTGCGGTTGGATCGATGGTCGCTGAGGCATGGGATGCAGCTTCTCGGTTGACGGATGTGGGTGTGCGAGCCTTGGTCATTAATGCCCGCTGGTGCAAACCGCTAGATTGGGAGTCAGTTGCGGCACGATTGAGCCCGGGGACGCTTTTGGTGACAGTTGAAGAGAATGTGCGGACGGGTGGTTTTGGTCAGCAACTGATTGACCTTTTGGTGGAGCATGAGCAGTTACCTCAACGGGTTAAGGTAATGGCGTTGCCTGATGCATGGGTGACGCATGGGAAACAGCCGATCATTCGGGGTGAGGTTGGACTCGATGCGGCGGGGATTGTTCAGACGGTTCGCGCTTCGGTCTTGGGGCGCGGACTCGCTTAGATTGGTCTTTGGAGGCTGTCGGGATGTTCGCCGGCTTTAAGGCCAAGAATTGCGCCTTCTTGACCGCGCCCGAGGCACTCAAAAAGATTGCGGATGGATTGACCGATTCTGTCGTTGCCACAGCCTTCGAGTTCGATGAGGGTGACGAGGTGGCGAGCGAGATCCAGCACATGGGCGGAGACGATCATTTGTTCGGCGGCGGGAGGATCGATTGATTCGAGATGATAGGGGAAGAGCTCGGCGAAAATATACTGAGCTTGTTCGAGGGATTCCGAGTCACGGTAGGGCGGCACAGTTTGGGCAATGCGGCTCGTGAGTCGCTTGGCGATGGTTGCGGCGTGAACCAGATTGACGGGAATTTCGAAGTGGGGCATCGTTGCCTTAGTTTTAATACTACGCAATTGATCGGGCCATTATTCCAAGTTTTTCAAGGTTAAGTTACGGGGAAACGTATAATGAATTGGGATGTATCAGGCACCATTGCCAGTTGAGTACACAGCGGCATCGGAGGAGGAACTTCGGTCACGCATTTTGGCGGCCAAGTCGGCTTTGGGAAATCGCTTGGTGATTTTGGGTCATCATTATCAGCGCGATCAGATCATTGAATTTGCGGATTTTCGAGGTGATAGTTATAAGCTTGCGCAGAATGCCCGGGCGCATCCCGAGGCGCAGTTTATTGTATTTTGTGGTGTTCACTTTATGGCGGAGTCAGCGGACATTTTGACCAGTGCTGACCAAAAGGTTATTTTGCCGAATATGGCGGCAGGATGTTCGATGGCGGACATGGCGGGTTTATTTCAGGTTCGGAGTTGCTGGAAGCAATTGACCGAATTAGGAATTGAAGGGGTGGTTCCCGTGACTTACATTAATTCGGCGGCGAATTTGAAGGGATTTGTCGGTGAGCATGGGGGGATTGTGTGTACGAGCACGAATGCACCGGGGGCGGTTGAGTGGGCACTGGAACAGGGCGAGAAGGTGTTGTTCTTCCCGGATCAGCACTTGGGGCGGAACACCGGGGTTCGTCTGGGATTTGACTATGAGGTTGACATGGTTGTTTGGGATCCATTCAAACCCCTGGGCGGGAATTCCGCGGAGGATTTGCGACGGGCGAAATTTATTTTATGGAAGGGACATTGTTCGGTACACAAGCGGTTTACGGTTGAGCAGATTGAGAGAGCCAGAGCTGAGTATCCGGGAGTGACAGTTGTGGTTCACCCGGAGTGTCCTTTGGAAGTTGTTCAGGCGGCGGACATGAATGGTTCGACGGAGTTTATTTTGAAAGTTGTGACGGAGGCTCCGGCGGGTTCGGTTTGGGCGGTGGGGACGGAAATCAATTTGGTCAAGCGTTTGGCAATTGAGAATCCGGACAAGACGGTGTTTTGTTTGGACCCGGAGATATGCCCTTGTTCAACGATGTACCGGATTCATCCGAGTTTCTTGTGCTGGGTTTTGGAGCGATTGGTGGCAGGAGAAGTTGTCAACCAAGTGATTGTTCCGGAGAAGACCGCAGAGTGGGCGCGAGTGGCATTGGAGCGTATGTTGACGATTGGGCAGCGGGTTCGAGACTAAAGCGGCTATTTCTTGGTGAGAGCAAGGTTGAGAACCTCTTGGGCGTCACTGACGAATGTGAATTCAATTTGCTTTCGGACGGATTCGGGGATGTCATCCAGGTCTCGTTCGTTGTCGGCGGGGAGGATGATCTTTCGGAAACCGGCGCGGTGGGCGGCGAGAACTTTCTCACGAATTCCACCAACAGGTAGAACTTTTCCACGCAGAGTGATTTCTCCGGTCATGGTGATGTCGGATCGGATGGGGCGGTTCGTATAGGCACTGGTCAGGGCAGTGAGGATGGTGATTCCGGCGGATGGGCCATCTTTGGGAACGGCACCTTCGGGAACGTGAAGGTGGATGTCGTAGCGGAAGTCTTTGTCGCTGAGTTCGGCTTGATGCTGACGCAGGTAGGACATTGCGGCGTGGGCGGATTCTTTCATCACGTCGCCAAGTGATCCAGTTAACCGAATGGTGGGTTGTTCGGCGTATGGCTCTGAGAGAGCAACTTCGATGCTAATGATATCTCCACCGTATTCGCTGTAAACGAGTCCGGTGGCGATACCGATTTCATTGGTTTTGCCTTTGAGCCCGTATCGGAACTTGGGCCGACCGAGGAAGTCGGTCAGATTATCAGGGGTAACGAGAACTGACTTTGTATTGTTCTCAGCGATCTGCCGGGCAGTTTTTCGACACACTGTGGCGATTTCGCGGTTGAGGGAGCGGACGCCGGATTCACGGGTGTATTCGCGGACGATTGTCTCAAACGATTTTGGATCAACCTTAAGGTGGGTTTTGTTGAGCCCATGCTCGCGGAGTTTTTCTGGGAGGAGATATTTTTTGGCGATTTCGATTTTTTCTTTTTCGGTGTAGCTGGGGAATCGGATGATTTCCATGCGGTCACGGAGGGGGGCAGGGATGTTTTCGAGAAGATTGGCGGTGCATATGAACATCACGGCACTGAGATCGAACGGAGCTTCAATGTAGTGGTCGGAGAAAGTGCTGTTTTGCTCGGGATCAAGGGCTTCGAGAAGGGCGGATGTGGGATCGCCACGAAAATCGGAGGTCATTTTGTCGATTTCATCGAGCATGAAAACGGGGTTTTTGGTGCCACATTGTTTCAGAGCTTGGATAAGACGTCCGGGCATTGAGCCGATGTAGGTGCGGCGGTGGCCCCTGATTTCGGCTTCATCGCGTACACCACCGAGGGAGATGCGTTGGAATTTGCGGCCCAGGGCTTCAGCGATCGATCTTCCGAGGGAAGTTTTTCCGACTCCTGGAGGTCCAACGAAGCAGAGGATGGGGCCCCGGAGGGAGTTACTGACTTGTCGAACGGCTAGGAAATCGGCGATTCGGTCTTTGACGGTGGTGAGTCCGTAGTGGTCTCGGTCAAGAATTTGGACGGCTTTTTTGACGTCGATTGAATCTTCGGTGAGGGTTTGCCAGGGGAGGGAGAGGAGCCAATCGATGTAATTGCGGATGACCATACCTTCGGGGGAGCTTGTGGGGGCGCGTTCGAGTCGCTTGACTTCTTGCATTGCTCGTTCGAGGGTTTCTTCGGGCATTCCAACTTGGATGAACTGCTGGCGGTAGTTTTCTCCTTCTTCGGAGAGATGATCACCGCCACCGAGTTCGGCTTGGATAGCCCGGAGTTGTTCACGAAGATAGTATTCGCGTTGGGTTTGACCGACTTCGCGTTCGACTTTGGTTCTCAGTTGGGATTGGAGTTCGAGGACTTGGAGCTCTCGGGTCAGAATTTGGACGAGCTCGGTCATCCGGGTTTCGGTGTTGAGTTGGGCGAGCAGGGATTGTTTGGTTTGGGCAGTGGTGGGAAGGTGGTGGGCGATGGTATCAGCGAGTTGACCAGGGTCGGTGATTGCGGTTATGGTTTCGCTGACTTCGGGGGGGATATTGATGCCGAGGTTGGCGGCTTGTTGGAAAACGGCGACGGCTTCTCGGATGAGAGCTTCAGTGTTGGGGGTTTTTACTTCTTGCTCTTGGGCGAGTGAGTATTCAGTTGAGAATGACCGAGCACGGAAGCTGAGTTTGTGGAGGTGGGCTCGGGCCATGCCACGGAGGACAACGCGCATTGTTCCATCGGGGAGGGGGAGGACGTGGAGAACTTCGGAGAGGGTGCCGATGGGGTAGAGATCGGTGCCTTTTGGTTCTTCGATAAGCTGGTCTTTCTGGCCGACGACGATGACTTCTCGGTCTTTATTAAGGGCGATTTGGAGGGCACGAACGGACATATCACGTCCGACGAGCAGGGTTTGAATCACTCCGGGGAAGTGGACAGTATCTCGCACGGGGAGTACAGGGAGTTTGGCGCGGATATTTTGGGGATTATCAACTCGGGCCGATTTCGGCATAGGGTTACGTTACCGCAGGATTTGCGGAAATGCACCAGTTGAGTTTGCGAGAGTTTTAAGAATTTGAATTTGATTCAGGGGTGGGCGATTTTTGTAAGGTGAGGGTGTCCATGGCGTGTCGAACGGATTCTTCGGATCGGAAGAGTTCTTCAAAAACACGATCGATGATATCGAAGACTTCGAGGAGGACGGCCAGTCTTTGGCGGACGACATTGGCGGCTTCGGATTGATCGGAGTCGGGAATGATTTCGAGGCAATCGCGGATGGCGGAGACCGTGGGATCAATTTCTCGGCGCTTGCGTTCGCGGACGACACGAGTAAACATTTGGACGATGTCGTCATCGGAGCGATAGATATCTTTGCGGTCGCCGGGGCGGCGGTATCGTTGAATGACCCCCCACTCGGTGAGGTCGCGGAGATTCATTGATGCGTTGCCACGAGAAATGTGGAGCTGCTCAATCATTTCATCCATTGTGAGGTCTTTGCCAGTGATGAGGAGGAGGGCATGGAGCTGGGCCATGGTGCGATTGATGCCCCAACTGGAGGACATTCGACCCCATTCCATGATGAATTGCTCTTGGGCTTGGCGGGTTGCGTTGGATATCTCACTCACAGGTGTCTTAGTTTACGGTTTTTTATTGCGGCGAATCGCCAGAAACGGTGGTGGAAGCAATTGATTGAGCCGATAATTTGAGAGCTTTGGGAAAGATTTCGCCTCAGGATTTCATTGGCACTCGTACTCGTTTTCAGCGATTGCGGGATGCAAAGTTATTTACGGGGTGGATTGAAGATTTCTTTGGGACGAAGGTTGTTATCTCATCGAATACAAATTTTGCGGTTCAGGTGGGAGATGAATTTCGATTTGAGGGGTTTGGACATCATATCTCGGTGGTTTTTACAGCGGTATTGGATTCGGTCGGGCAATTGAGTTTGGTGGATGCCGGTCGAGTGACGACGATTGAGGGAACGAATGCTCGGATAGTTGAGGCCAAGCGCGTGTCATTTCATTTGACGCTGGTTGGTCCGGTACGATTTTCGGCTTCTCATGAGAATTTGAGGATGCGGACAAGTGACTTGTTTGCGGTAGTGGCTGATTCGGTGGGGGAGCATGAGATGATTGTTGTGGATGTGTCTCAAGGGGGCTTAGGTTTGATCTCGGGGACACCTTTGAAGGCGAAGGACTACGTGAAGATTCGGATTGAGACCCGGTTGGGTCCGGTGGATGCCACGGGGAATGTTCGATATTGTCGGCTGGATCGCGATCGCGATGGGATGTACCGAGTGGGCCTTCAGTTTATGGATATGGATCGGGTGAATCGTCCGCGCTGGGAACGTTATTTGGAGAAAGCGGCTTAGGTCGTCTCAACAGGTGATTTTACGGGGATTTTTCCTCACATTTGTCCGAACATATAGATGGCATTCTGCCGAACCTGAATTTATGGCAACGATATCTGCAGCCAGCTTTGTAGGAACTCGCACTCGTTTTCAGCGACTGCGAGATGCAAAGATTTTTTCGGGTTGGATAGAGAATTGCGATGGTGATTTGATAACGCTTTCGACCAATACTCAGGCGGCGGTTCAGATTGGAGATGTTTTTAGGATTGAGGGATATGGTCACAAGGTGTCTATGATCGTGAATGCTGAGATGGTGCGTGTTGGTCAACTGGATTTGACAGCAGATGGGATTGTGGCGGGGATTCAGGGCACGAAAAGCTCAGTAATTGAGGCGAAGCGCGTTACTTTTCTTTTGCGGATGTCTGGCCCCGCACGATTTGCGGCATCAATGGAGAATGTCCGGATCAAGACTCCTCCACTTCCGGTTATGGTGAAATCCTCGCAAGGCGAGATCCAGGGTTATAGTCTTGACGTGAGTATGCAGGGCCTCGGATTTACGACGGCGGCGGTGTTGAGTGCGGACGAGGATGTCGAAGCCGCAATTCAAACGAAGTACGGGATGCTTAGTTTCCGTGGAAACGTGCGCTATTGTACGAGTGATCGCGACCGTGACGGGATGCACCGTTGCGGGATTCACCTTGATCCATTGGAGCGGACGATCAGTCCGAAATGGGAGATGTTGGTTGAGAATCCGGCTTGATTGTTAGCCAGCGAGCTCGCGTCCGCGTTCGGCGTTCTTTTCGATAAAGTCGCGCCAATTATCGGGAACGTCGGTGTCGACAAAAATAGCTGAGACGGGGCATTCAGGTTCGCAGAGTCCGCAGTCAATGCACTCGTCGGGGTTGATGACCACCATGTCGCCATCTTCATAGATGCAGTCAACGGGGCAGACGGTCATACATGACTTATCTTTGACACCGATGCAGGGTTCTGTCACGACGTAGGGCATATCTCCCCTTGATTATGCAGGATTCGAGCCAGCTTTTCGGATTTTTAGTTCTTGGTGCCGCCGGAATTTTTGTTTGCGAGCCACGTTGCCATTCTTCCGTTGATCCTCGTGCCTTTTCTCATGCTTGCGTAGATCGGGTGGCCGTACATCGCGGCGTGGAGGAGGAACGATGCTTCTTCGATGAGTTCTTCATCGGTGATCTCTGGGTGTAAGGTTTTGATGAGGGCGGTAGCGGGGGCGATGAGGTTGAGTTGGATTGACTCTCGGATTTCATCTCGGTTGACCTGTTCCGAGAGGTCGCGAAGATCGCGATTGATTTGGAGGTAGTCCACCCGGGCCCCATCGAGAAGGATGTTGATGAATTGTTCGATTGATGTGGCGGATTTGAGGTCTGCCCCAAGTTCAGCGAGGGTTTGAGTGGCCCAGGCGACGTAGAGCCCTTCTTTATCTTGGAAGTGGTGGTAGAGGCTGGGAGCTTTAACACCACTATGTTCGAGGATTTGGGCCACGCTCACGCCCTGGAGACTCCCGTTGGCGAAAAGAACTGAGGCGGCGGACATGAGCTTGCGCTTTCCGTCGCGGGTATTGGGTCGTAGGCGGATTTCCACACCTAGTCTTCGGGGTGAGATTTGTGAAAGTGCCCAAAAAAGTATAGATTGTGATATAGGTTCGGGACATTGGTCGCATTGTAGCTAGGTTCGGGATGGGTATTGGGGGGGATTGGCAAACAGTTTGGTTAGATTTGGCCTAAAATATGAACAGGAGTTATCTGAATTAATGGCAATCACACTCTCGGATCGCGCTGTCACTGAGTTGAAAGAGCTCATGGTCAGTCAGGAGAAGCAGGAAGCAGCCTTGCGCGTTTGGGTCGCAGGGGGCGGTTGTTCCGGTTTGACTTATGGCATGGCGCTTGATGATGGGGAAGCAGAGGAAGGCGATAACACTTTTGAATACAGCGGTATTCGGGTTGTGATTGATGGTTTGAGCCTTCAGTATATGGAGGGGGCAACGGTTGATTACGTTGACGACATGATGGGTGGCGGATTTAAGATTGAGAATCCGAATGCCACTTCCAGCTGTGGTTGTGGAAGCAGCTTTAAGACTGAAGGCAGTGAAGGCGCACCTGCCGGCGGTTGCGGTAGCTGCGGTTGCGCAAGCTAGGCGATTGGATGTGACGGAGGGCGTGAGCATGCGGGAACGTGTTGCTCGCGCCCTTTTGCTTTTTGCCGCTACGGTGTTTACCTTTACGAATGCCACTTTGATTCTTGATTTGAACAGTAGTCTTTTTTTAGTACCACCAGCCGCAGGGTCTGTTTTAGCCAGCCTTTCACTCATTGGCTTAGGCATGGTTGTGCTCAGCGTTTTCATTGATAAGTGGGATTCACGAAGAAATTGGCTTTTGAGTTATACAGTTTTGATGGCAATCTTGACCTTTGTGATTCCAATCAGTCCGAGCGCAGCCATAGGATGAAAAAAATTGCCCTCAACTCCCTAGAGTTGAAGGCAATTCACCGGGTTTTGAATGTTAGGTTTGACTAGCCGGTCAGCATTTCGCCTTGGGCTTTGAAGACGCAATGAACGTATTCGACCCACTCAATGCGCTCAAGAGCGGTTGTTGGGGTGAGGCGGAAGCCGGTGCTGTACAGGTCTGATTCTTCGATTGCTTTGGAGTGCAGGGATTCTGCATGGATTGAAACGGGGGTGGCGTTGCCACGTCCGATTTCAAGCTTGTATTTGGCTCCGTCCTCGAACGGTACTTTGGATCGGACTTGGAGTCCGCCGAGGCTGATATCCACGATAACGGATCGGGTGGTGTTCGTCTCGCCATCTTTTGTGATGATTGCGTAGTCCATGAGTTCAAATCGCGCGTGTTTGCGTCGATCGGAGAGGTTGTGTTCCATGTTCATGTTGTTTCCCGGTTTTTTCGACAGGTCTGTCTATAGATGATTTTTGGTTGTTTTCTTGCGAATCCTTAGAGTGATTAGGCGGCTTTCCACGGTTCTTGCTGGACGGATTGAGGAATGATTCCGCGTTGGTGAATGACTTGGCAGAACGTGGCGAAGAGTTCTGCATCAATTTCCCCTCGTTCGGAGATTTCGTTCATGATATTGAGAACTTTGTCGAGTTCCATTCCGGTGCGGTAAGCACGCGTTGAGGTCATGGCGTCAAAGATATCGGCGATAGCGGAAATGCGGACGAGCACGGGGATTTCTTCACCTTTGAGTTGATCCGGATAACCTCGTCCATCGAGGCGTTCATGATGCCAGCGCACGATGGGGAGACATTCCCGGAACATTTCGATGTTGCCGATGATGTTGACGCCGTACTCGGGGTGTTTTTTGATGATGTCGTATTCAGCGTCGGTGAGCCGATCTGGTTTAGTGAGGATTGCGTCAGGAATTCCGATTTTGCCCACGTCATGGACGAGGGTTCCGAGTTCGAGGATTCGGCGCTCGTAGGGGCCAAGTCCGATGGCTTCTCCGAGCCAGAGGCTATATTGCATGACTCGTTCGGAGTGACCTGCAGTATAGGGATCCTTGGCTTCAACGGCTTTGACGAGTGATTTGACGACGCTTTCGAGGTTCTTTTCGAGTTCGGCGAGGGCGTCGGAAAGGAGCTTGTTTTTGTGATTGACTTCGCCGTAGGCGGTTTCGACCTCTCGTTTGGCGATAACTGTTTCGGTGAGATCAACAGTGAAGGCGAGCATTTGTCGGCAAACGCCATCTGTGTCGTAGACGGGAACGGCACGTGTTTCAACGTGGAGAGCAGGTTCACCGGGCTTTGCGATTCGATATTGAACTTGGAACGGTTTTGCTTGTTTGACGGCCTCTGTGATCTTCTCGACGATGACCCCTCTTTCTTCGGTGTGAATGGCATCTGTGAGCAGGTTGGGATGGAAGTCGGTTTGGGTGGGTTGAATACCAATCTGCTTTTTCCATTCGGCGTTTGCGAAGGTGATTTTCCCGTTTTCGATGACGAAAAGACCGATGGGCAGGTTTTCGATCAGACTAGACAATTGGGCTTGGATGGAGCCAGTATTTTCCAGATTTTGTGAGATGCGAAATTCTTGGTTGGCAGTGTATCGCACCAGGACGATTGTCGAGATGCTCAGGAGAAAAATTCCGATGAAAAGGCGAAGGTTTGCCGATGATTGACTTTCTTGTAGTACGTTCATCCGCTCGATGCTAGCGGTTTGGAGTTTGGCGAGGGATTCGACTGATTTGTTGGCTTTTGAGATGGAAAAAGACGTTGGGTTGACGATGGTCTCCTTAAAGGTATCAGCGATCTGGCCATAGTTGTTGGTGATGAGAATGCGGTCTAGATCTCTTTGTACTTCTTCACTGGGAGTTCCTCCTTCTTGAATCGTGTCGAGGACTTTTGTGCTTAGGGATGTGAGGGCTTGATTTGAAGTGATTTTGTTTTGGGTCTGGATGAGTTCAATATTTCTGAGGTGGGATTGCCCCATTTCAAATATGATTCCGAGGACAACGGCGACAAGGAACACTTCGGCGACGATTCGCCGGTGAGGAGAGCTTTTCCAGACTTCGCCTTGGCGAACGCTTTGAGTGATCGGTCCGGAAGCGAGCCAGGCCATTCCGATGCAGACGGCGATGACGATTGCAAGGGTGACTTGGAATTTTTGGAGGAGTTCAAGATCGCCGAGGGAGATTTTGTTTGCGTCGGAATCAACAGCTACGATGCCGACCAATTGTGATTCGGCGTTGAGAATTGGAGCATATGCCGAGAACCAGGTACCCCAGCGATCGGTATGCGAGGAGTCGGTGAAAACACTTGATCGGGATGTTACGGCTTGGGTAAGTTCGGTTGGTATTTCATCGGCCGGGTCTAGGAGATTTGACTTGGATTGTTCTGCTCCCTGCGAACTAGCATCGACGACGAAATGATATTGCGGGCCAACTTGCTTGAGAATTGAAATGTGGGTGACGCTCTTTGTGGCAGTTAAGATTTCCTCAATTCGATTGGTTTCGGATTGAAATTGGGGTGTATTGGTTTGAGTTGGCTCGTTGAGGCTGGCGATATTGTCCGGGTTCACTTGCAAGGCGGTGAGCTCGGCTATGGTTTGAAGATAGGTATTGATTTGGCGAAAATAGTTTTCACGGGCTCCGGTATAGAGGATATATGAGCAACTGAGGCCAAGGACGAGAAAGCCAGCTGCGAGGGAGAGAAAGACGGTGATTCGGGAGGTGCCTTTTTGGTGCAAAGTTGTTAGGTGTCCTTGATCCTAGTAAATGTATTGGCATAAATTGAGGATTCCCTAAGGGATGAGAGTTTGAAGGAAGAAAATTAAAGTGGGCCGAGAGGTTTTCTCTCGGCCCACTTTAGGATTTTTGGGATGGTGCTCGGCTTATTTCCGGGCGGTGGATTGGATGAGTACGTGTCCAGTGTTGGGATCGTATTGGATATCCAGGTTGAGGGCTTGGGTCATGAAACTCAAAGGAATCATTGATCGGCCTTTTTCGATAAACGGAGCGACTTCGAGGAAGACGCTTTGCCCATTCACCTTTGCATTGGGATCACCGATACGGAACCAGATTTGCTGACCATCGGCGAGGCTGTCCACTTCTTTGGTTGCGTGAGTCCATTTGACGTCGCCACCGAACCCTTCCATCAGATGGCGGAATGGGCTGAGTGGAATCCCGTTTGTGATCCGCGGGGAGACGTCGAAGTTGATTTTTTCTCCGCCAATGAAGAGATCGAAGTGATTCGTGTCCGGAAGTCGTCGACCGGGCGCGATTGCGAGCGGCTTCAGTTTTGCTTCTGGTTCGACTTTTGTATCTACGGGTTTCGTATTGAGGACGACTAAGTCGTTTGGTTTGGCTGGGTCATTCGTGATAACCACGTTTGCGGGCTTGGAAGTGTTCGTATTCGCTTTTTCACCGGCATTGGGATCAATCGCTTGTTGGCCAGTGGCTGTACCAGTTCCAGCGTTGGCTTTGGTGGGATTGCCGCTTTTGGTGACGTTGGCGTTCATCGGAACCGAGACCTTGGTGCCTTCAACCCTTGTGGTTTCAGCTGGCTTTCCAGTTGGTTCGATTGTCTTGGTACCAAGAGCGTCGGGATTCTGTCGCTTGGTTCGTCCACCGGGGTTGTCGACAAAAATGCGAAGCTTTTCCGTTCGGAAGCTTGCGTTGGCGTCATCAACTACCCACGCTTGTACTTCGTGCCATCCGTTGGTGACGTTCATGGTGTCCCATCGGTAGGTGTAGGGCGGGAAGTTCTTGAGGATTTTGAATTCGTCGTTAACGAAGAAGCTGACGTATACGTTTTTGAGCTTGCTTCGGAATCCAACTTCGATGTTGACGATGCCTTGACTTCGACTTTCGGGTTTAGGGGAAACGAAATACGCCGGGCCATCGCCAGATCGGTCAATTTTGATTTCGGAATTTTCGGTACCGAGGAGCTTTCCGGAGGCATCAAAAAGTCGGATTTCGACTTTGTTGTTGCCTGACTCGAGGGCGGCAACGTCGATATCAAAGGCGGTTTCTCCGGAGTCGAATTGATCGGAGACGGCCTTCGACGCGATGGAGACGCCGTTGATCCGTAGTTCGACAACAGCGGCCCGAGCCTTGTCGTACTTGACGGTGATGGTCTTGTTGTTGGCGGCGCGGTCGATCATGATCGAGGCGTCGACAAAGCTGCCTTGTGCTGCGATTGCGCTCATTACGAGTGCGGCGCAGATCAAGAATTTGGATTTCATTCCTTTCCTCATCCCAATTTCCTTTGGTTGCGTCGGTTGATTTTTAGTTCAACGAGCGCATCCGGTTGACATACGCTATCCCAGTGAAGCGCATATCTCCTCTACTATATCCGGTCCTTTTCGTGGGTTGCTCAGGTTTTTTGTTGTCTTTTGCTTAAAAGCGCAATAATATGGGGAAACGACGGCTCATGGAACATCGATTTACAGACGTGGCTTTAGACTTTGAGCGGTTAAATGAGTGGCGGGCGGAGGGGAATGTTTGTCGTTTTTCCGGCCATCGTTGGAAAAATGGAGTTTGGGAGCATGAAGTACGAATGTATCGCCCGGCGAGCGGGGAGATTGTTTCACAAGACACTTATTTTTTAGAAGTCACAGGGGACGATGCGGGTGCACCGGATGATGCTTATGGGCAAGCATTGGCGGATGCACTCAGGTTGCCGGTGGCACTTCTGTTTGGGATTCCGAATCAGCCGATTTGGAATATGCGTGAGGACGATCTCATTGCTCACTCCTTTGAACAATATGTGGAGCATGGCGACCCTGAATGGCCCTTATTGGTACCGATGGTTCGAAGTGTGAGTTGCGCAATTGATGTGATTGCGGAGTGGAGTTTCGAGCGATTTCGGAAAGTAGTGGTTGGGGGCGCGAGCAAGCGAGGCTGGACGAGTTGGCTTGTGGCACAGTTGGATGACCCGAGGGTGGTGGGGATTGTTCCGGTTGTTTATGACAATTTGAATATGGCGGCTCAGTTGGAAAATCAGAACAGGGTTTGGGGGGCTCTGAGCCCGATGTTGGAAGACTATACGCGCAGACGTTTGCATGAGCTCGCGATCACACCGGGAGGCGAGGCGTTGGTGCGGTTTATTGATCCTTGGACGGGATTGGGAGTTCAGCGCGTGCCAGCTTTGGTCGTGAGTGGGAGTAACGATCCATTTTGGACAATTGATGCCGGGCGCGTTTTTTATCGCGGGTTGCCGGCGGGGTCAGCGATGCAGGTGGTTGGGAATATGGGGCATTCGATTGGGGGATGGGAGTATCGGCTTTCGACCGTGGGGGCGTTTTGCGCTCGGTGTGCGGGGTTGGGGGTTTTCCCGAGGGCGGAGTTTGAGATAGTTGATGAGGCGGACGGTTTGAAGATTCGAGGACGTTCGGATTTGGTGCCTCGGGCGATTCGGGTTTGGGGCGGGGTGAGCGAGACGATGATTTTTACGCAAAGCGAGTTTTTTGTGGATTTGCTGCGTGAGCCGGAGGTGTTTTTTCGGCGCCGGGAGGGGTATTCGCAGGCGGTTTGGATGGAGATGGAGTTTGAGGGGGATTTGGGGGCGGTTCGATTGACGAGTCCGGCGGGGATCGTTCCAGGGTTGTAGTCGACCTCACCCCCTGACCCTCTCTCCATTAAGACGGAGAGGGGGGAGCTCACAATCCATGCCGGAGGGGGGTGACTACCTTGAACCGGTTTCGGCGGTGATGATGCTGGATATGCCGCCGCGGACGGCGAATTTTCCGGTGATGCGCATCCAGCGAGGGTTGCAAGCGGCGGAGAGTTCGTCGAGGAGGCGGTTGGTGACGGCTTCGTAGAAAATGCCTTGATCGCGGAATGAGTGGTAGTAATACTTCAGAGATTTTAGTTCGATGCAGGATTCGTTGGGGATGTATTCGAGTTCGATTGTTGCGAAATCGGGAAGTCCGGTTTTTGGGCAAACGGAGGTGAATTCGGGGCAGGAGTGGTGGATGATGAAATCGCGGTGGGGGGCGGGGTTGGGGAAGGTTTCTAGGATGTCTTGGCTCATGGGCGGAGTTTACTTTTTGAGTTCGTTGGGGTTCGGGCATGAAAAACCCCCGATCGGCCACTTGGGGGGCTTACGGGGGTTTGTTATTTTGATTAGTTGTTGAGGGTTGCTTCGAGGGTGATTTCGGCGTTGAAGAGCTTGCTGACGGGGCAGTTGGCCTTGGCTTCGGCGGCGGCGGCTTGGAACTGCTCATCGGTTGCGCCGGGGATGGTGGCGTTGAGAGTGAGGTGGATTTTCGTGATTGCGAATCCTGCTTCCTGCTTGACAACGGTTACCTGAGCGGATGTTTCGATTTTGTCGGCGGTGAGGTTGTGTCCACCGAGAACGGCGGAGAGTGCCATGCTGAAGCATCCGGCGTGGGCGGCGCCGATGAGTTCTTCGGGGTTGGTGCCTTGTCCTTCTTCGAACCGAGAAGTGAACGAGTAAGGGGCATTGTTGAGGGTGTTTGTTTCGGTGGAGACGGTTCCTTTTCCGTCGAGAATTCCACCCTGCCAGACGGCGCTACCGGTGCGTACCATAGTTTTGCTAGGTTACCGGGTGGTGATGTTAAGGCTTGGGCGGAAAGTAAGAGTTTTGGAGCAAATAGACAATAACCTCACCCTCTAGCCCCTCTCCATTATAACGGAGAGGGGGAGACTAGAATCCAGTACCGGGGGCTCCTTCAAAGGTGGGGAAGGGCGGTTCTCGGAAGCCTCGGCGGTCGAAATCGGCGCGTTGGGCGCGGACGGAGTCGAGGAGTCCAGGGACTTGAAATGGAGCACGTTTCTTCGTTTTGAATGCTTGGGCGAAGGTGGGCCAGAAATCTTCGATGTTGTGAGAAAGATCGAAAACCATAACGCCTTGTGTAGTGGCGGTGGCGGCCTGGAGAGCGGGTTGGATTTTGGTGGGTTCTGGAAAGAAATCGGAAATCATAATTCCTGCGACGGTCCAGGATTGATCTCGTGCAACTCGGTTGGAGAGGATTCCGCCGGCTTCAACGGTGCGTCCGGGAGCGGCTCCGTTGGCGATGGCTTCGAGGACAGTTCCGTTGGGGTAGTAGCAGCCAGTGATTAGCAGGTCGAGGTTGGCACCCATGCCAGTTTTTCGATAGGCGTTGGTGAGGAAGGGAAAACCAGCGTTGAGGTCGGGGCTGGCGTAGTTGTTGCCGTAGCGTTGGTAATCACCGTACCAAGACCCGGCATAGATGCCAAAGAGGGCGTTGGGACGATGCTTCTTGACATGGCGGCGGGCTTCGGCGGTCCAGTTGGTGATGGTTTGGGCGCGGAAGGTGAGCCAGGCGTCGTAGAGCCTCCCGGGCTGGAGGCGAGGAGTGAGGGATGGAGTGTAGGAATATGTAAAGACGTCATCGGGCCAGGTCACTTTTTGATTGACAGCTTTTTCGAAAAGTGATTTGGTGAGATCGGAGAAATCAGTATCAAGCCCGCCATAACGGAGGCGGTCATCGTAGAGGAGTCCGTCGATGTCGTAATTTCCTGCGATTTCGTCGATGAAGTCGTAAGTGCGTTGCTGAACTCGCTCGTCATGGGGGTTCATCATGAGGGGGATTTGGTTTTGGGAGTCTCCGATGCGGACATAGGTGGGTTTGGAGTTGACGAAGATGCGAGCGGGGTTGAGCCGGATCAGATCATCCGCGGCTTGACCGGTGAAAACGAAGAGGGCGAGACCATTGAGAGCTTCGGGTTTGGTGAAAGTAAGTTCCCGGATTGATCCGGATTTTTCGACAGTGGCATAGAGAGCGTTTTCGGGAGCCTTTTCGGGGCTGGTGTAGATGGCGATCGGCTTGTTTTCAGGGTTTGCGTCGAGAATGGGAGATATTTCGTGCGTTTGCCAGACGGGGACGGGGATATAGCGGACCGTTTGGAGTTCGGGGTTTTCGTAACCCCAGCCGGGCTTGAAGAATTGGTTGTCGGGTTTGCCGAAGTCGCGTTTGCCGAATGAGTGGCCTTCGGAGAATGCATTGAGGGCAACGAAGAGGGACAGGTTGTGCTTATTGGACTCAGTGACAAAGTGTTTGAGGGGGTCGAATCCGGCGGTCATTGAAGTTGCGCGCCAGGCGGTGATTTGCTCAGTGAGGCGGGAGGGATACATGGTGTATCCGTTGATCGGCTTGACGTCGAAGACGATGGTGTTGAAGCCGACTTCGGCGGCTTTGGCGCAGAGGGCGGCGATTTTTTCTTCACTGTTAACGCGGCCAAGGTTTGCGGTGGCGTCCACCCAGAGGATTCTGGCTTGGAGATCCATTCGGGCTGCTGTGGATTGGGCGATGCCGTATTTGGCGAGTTGGTGATGGATTTGAACCGGAGGAAGGGCGAGGGGGGCGACGTACTCGAATCGCGATTCGAGGGAGATTTGGGTAGGGGTGACGTTTTGGGATAGGAGTAGGGCGGCGATGCCAGTGAGCATCCTGTGATTATGCCAGTTTGAGGGCTTGGGCCTTGATTTGGCGAACGAGGTTAGTGAGTCCGAGGGATTTGCCCATGCTGAGTTCGGGGCCGAAGGTTTTGGCGACGAGGTCTTCGTCGATCAGGTTGGCGATCGCGGGGGGTTGGTTTTGAAGCCCTTCAAGTAGGAGTTGGGCCATGGCCATGGCAGAAAGCCCTTGGGGGTTATCCACGACGATTTGGATATTGAGGTTTGAATTTTGGTTTAGGTTGACCCAGGTGTAGACCTCAGATTCACAGCCGGGGACACGGTTTTCGGCGGGGTAGGGTTTTTCGATGGCGGGTGGTTGGAACGATTTGCCCATATCGATGAGGACTTGGACTCGTTCGGCGCGGTCATCGATGAGGGCGATGTTTTCGACAAATTCTTGGATGGATTCGGGGTAGGGCATTGAAGTAGTTACGGTTTTTCAATTGGGAGGCCGACGGAGTTGCCCCATTCAGTCCAAGAGCCATCGTAGTTTTTGACGTTTTCGAATCCGAGGAGATATTTGAGGGCGAACCAGGTGTGGGCAGAGCGTTCGCCGATGCGGCAATAAGCAATTGTTGGCTCGGCGGGGTTGAGGTTTTGGGTGGTTTGGTAAAGCTCGGTGAGTTCGGAGAAGGATTTGAACGTGCCGTCTTCGGGGTTAACGGCTTTGGCCCAGGGGACGGATTTTGCTCCGGGGATATGTCCGCCACGAAGGGCGCCTTCGTTGGGATAATCGGCCATGTGAGTGCGGGCACCGGAAAACTCCTCGGGAGAGCGGACATCTACGAGTTGACCCTGCTTTTTGACATGGGAAATTACTTCGTCTCGGAAGGCGCGAATTCGGGAATCATCGCGTTCAGGGGCGATATACGTGGAGTGGTTTGCGAAGGGGGCTTCGGTGGTGAGAGGGCGTTGCTCATTGGTCCATTTGAGGCGTCCGCCATCCATGACGCTGCAATTGGTGTGTCCGAAAAGGTGGAATACCCAGAAAGCGTAGCAAGCCCACCAGTTGTTTTTGTCGCCATAAAATACGATGTGTGATTCGGTCGTGGCACCGAGCCGAGACATGAGTTTTTCGAATCCTTCTCGACCGAGGTAGTCACGGATGAGAGGATCGTTGAGGTCAATTGTCCAATCGACTTCAAATGCGCCGGGAATGTGTCCGGACGAATAGAGGAGAGGGTCTTCGTTTGATTCAACGATCACGACATTGGGGTTGTGAATATTTGCCGCAACCCAATCGGTTGAAACCAGCGCTTGGGGGTGGGCATAACCTTTGTGATTGTTGTCGATGGACATACTCATATAGTGGCTGAATTCTGAGGAGTGGTACGGGAATGTGAGGATTTTTCATGGCTAGGTTCGTCTTGATGTCCGTGAATCGCATTTGGATTTTGATGATGTGGGTCGTTCTTGGGGGTTTGCTTGGTGGTTGCAGTCAGGTGGAGAATCGAACTTCGGTTGGAGCCGACGGAGTGGTGAAGAAGTCGATTACGATTTCGGAGAATATGATGGGGGCGATGGGGGGTGGTGAAATTACGGCAGAGTCTTTGCGGGCGAAATTGAAGTTGCCGGGCGATGATTGGGAGTTTGAGGATTTGAGTGACGAAGATGAAGTTAAGATTCGGGTTTCTAAAGTGTTTGACAGTTTGGAGTCGGCGGCGGTTGATTTTGAATTAGCGGTATCGGATGAGCAGGCGGTTTTGGGTCGGTCTGAGTTTTTGGTGGGAAGCGAGGGGGCGGAGTTTGTGGAGCGGTACGCGATGAAGGTGCCGGTGCCAGCAGATGAGTTAAATGCCGAGATTGAGAAGGGTGCGGCAAGATTGCGACAGGCGTGGACAGTTGGTGACTTGAATGATGCTGAGTCGAGAAGATTAGCCATTGGGGCGCGGGAGATTTTAATGAATGCGGTTTTTGGCCCCAGCGAGCCTCTTTTTCCGATTTTGGTAAGTTCTCCGGGACGATTTGAGCGAGAGGTACGTTTGCGGTGCTTTGAGCCGATGACGGAGCTGTTTTTGTCGGTTGATGGGGTGAGTGAAGATGAAGCTCGGGGTACCGTGCTGAGCTTTTTCAAGGTTTTGGATACGGAGGAGGAGTTTGGTGGGGCGGCTCCGGAGATTGAAATGGGTAACGAGGAGGAAGAAGAAACGGAGTCAACTTACTCGATACAGGTTGTTTTTTCGTCGCCAAAAATGGTGGAAGGAAATGGACGGTTTGACGTTTTTCAGGGCGAGTATTTTTGGGATTTCTATTCGATGCGCTTGGAAACGAGTCCAGTTGAGATGCGGGTGAAGTTTCGGCGCTAGGGAGGATGCGTCTGGTTGATTTAACGTTGAACGGGTTGATGGCGTACAATGGAATGAGTGAGTCAGGATCCTAAGGGTAGTTACAGTGCGCGGGTTGAAGCATATGTTTGGCTTGTTCGATCGGCGGAGCATTTGCATGGGCTCGTGAGCAGGGGGTTGGTGCCTTTTGGATTGACACCGAGCCAGTATTCGACTTTGAAGGTTTTGGTACAGCGTGGGGAGATGATGCAGAAGGATATTGCCAATTATTTGTTGAAAACGGGCGGGAACATCACAATGGTTGTTGATAATTTGGAGCGAATGGGTTTGGTGGGTCGATTCAAGTCGGAAGTGGATCGGAGGCAGACGATTGTTCGAGTTACTGAAAAGGGACGATCAGTTTTTGAGGAGGTTTATCCGGGGCATTTGGATGAGATTGAAAGCGTTTTGTCTGGTTTGACGGATGAAGAATGCCGAATTTTGAGTGGGTTGTTGGAAAAAGTAGGGCCGGATCGGAGGTTAGTGTGTCTTTCGGTTCACAGAGAAGCTGTTTCAGAGTTAGTTTAAAGGGATTTGTGCAAGAAGTGGGTAAATCTTGCGGTTTTTGTAACAGGTGGTATTGTTTTCAAATGCAATTATCCGACTGTTAAATATGACGCGCTGGGATGCTCTTGTTCAATTAAGAGCTTGGCACAAGCTTGATAACCGCTTGCTGTCATTAGTTGTCAGTGGAATTTTCTTGTTCGCCCTCCTTATGCTTGGAGTTGTCGTTGGGGCTAAGTATGAGAATGACCAGAAGAATCGAGTTCGAAATGACCTCAAGACTTTGGCCATTGCAGCGGCTAGGATCGTTGACGGGGATAAGCATAATTTGATTCGCCAATCTGGAGGATTGGTCGGTGAGAACGAGAAAAAATTGTATCAAGAAGCGAATACGGAGCTTCGTAGATTTCTTCAGTATCATCCGGAGCTTTGCTACATCTACACCTTGTTCGGCGATGGCGAGGAAGTTCGATTTGGCTTTGATCCGACCGAGCCGGGGGATCAGGATGGGGATGGTCGCGACGACAAGGCTTATTGGGGTGAGGGTTATGACGTTAAAACGCCCAATTTGATGGCGAGCATAAAGCGTGGAATGCCCAATGCTGAAGAGGAACCCCAAACTGATGAATGGGGAACATTTATGAGTGCCTATGCTCCATTCTTTGATAGTCAGGGTGAGATAGCGGGGGTTGTTGGAGTGGATGTTAGGGCCGATGCATACTTAAATGCGGTGTCCATTGGACGCCGGTTTTATGCGGGTTGGTTTATAGCGTCCTTGCTTTTGGCAGGTTTCCTCGGGCTCTGGAGTATGCGGTTAACGCAACGAGTTCATCGAGATTTTTTGGGGATGCTTGAGGCGAATCGCATTCTTGAACATTCGAACGAAGAACTCGCACATTTGAATGCACAGTTGGACCAGTTGGCGAGAACGGATAAGCTGACTGGAGTTTTCAATCGGATGGGATTTTGCGCTGAGCTTGAGAGCTGTTTGGATGAACTTGAAAGTGGGTCAGAGACGGATTGTGCTTTGGCGGTAATGGACCTTGATGGATTCAAACACTCGAACGATCACTATGGTCACGCGTTTGGTGATCGGATGTTGGTGTCCTTCTTGGAGGAGGTCCAATCGCATCTAGGAGATGCCGTAATTGGTCGGATGGGAGGAGATGAATTTATTGTCTTGATGAAGGGGGAGAATGCTCTGAATCGGCTCAACATGGGTCTGGAATCTTTGAGGGAGCGACTGTCTCAGTATCCGCTCATCGTGAGTTTCATGGCCCAGTTTTGTTCGGCAAGTGTTGGTGTGGTGGGATATTTTGATCGAGCAAGTGGCATTGACTTGATGCGCCGGGCGGATATTGCGATGTATGTTGCGAAGGCTCAAGGGCCGGGAAATATTGTTCAATATGAGCCAGAAATGGGTGAGGCGTTGGAGCGCCGGGTTGAGATGGAGCATGAGCTTCGGATCGCTTGGGAACGGAAGCAGTTTTGGATGGCGGTCCAGCCGATCGTTGACTTGGAACGTGGAAGGGTTATTGCGGGAGAGATGTTGATCCGCTGGACCCGAGAGGATGGAAAGAATGTTTCTCCGGCGGAGTTTATTCCGGTGGCGGAGAGTATGGGGTTGGTGGAGGATATGGGGTTATTTGCGGTGGAGGAAGCGTGTCGTAACTTGGAGCGTTTGGGTCGTGAGTTTCCAAGTCGGGATATCCATTTGAGTGTGAACATTTCTCCCCGTCAGGTGAACAAGCCAGACTTTGTTGAGCGAATTGAGGCGATTGTTGATCAATATTCCATCGAGAATGGGAGTTTGTGGCTGGAATTAACTGAATCGTCGTTGATTCAAGAGGGTGCGGATGTTTTGGAGAAAATGACCCGGCTCCGAGACATGGGAATTCGGATTGCACTGGACGATTTTGGAACGGGCTATTCTTCTCTTAGCATGTTGATGGATATTCCCCTTGATTGCTTAAAAATTGATCGGTCTTTTGTCATGCGGATGACGGGGGATCGGCAGAGTGTCGAATTGGTTCGGATGATTTTGGAGTTGTCTCGACTTTTGAATCTTGATGTTGTTGCGGAGGGGATTGAGTCTGATAATGAAGTTCGGATTTTGCGAGAGATGGGTTGTGAGTGGGGGCAAGGGTTCCATTATTCGAGACCGATTCCGATGGATGAGTTTGTTGATGGGTGTGGTGACTACAAAAAAGCCGCATAAAGCAGGGATTTGAGTCCTGGGTTAAGTAGATATATTTCTACATTAAATTTTCTTGGTCAGCGTATAATAGATTGAGATGAGCTCGACCATCGTTCGCTTTGATACTCCTTTGCAGTTGACGCAAGACTTTTCTCCGAAAGGGGATCAGGCGACGGCGATTGCGGGGTTGGTAGAAGGTTTGGACAGTGGGATTCGGTTCCAGACTTTGCTGGGAGCAACGGGAACGGGAAAGACCTTTACGATGGCGAGTGTGATAGCCGAGAGTCAACGTCCGGCGTTGATCATTGCTCATAACAAGACTTTGGCGGCTCAGCTTTGCCAGGAGTTTCGAGCGTTTTTCCCGGACAATGCAGTTCACTTTTTTATAAGCTATTACGACTACTATCAGCCGGAAGCTTATGTACCGGGAGCGGATCTCTACATTGAAAAGGATTCGAGTTCAAATGATGAGATTGAGAGGTTGCGGCACGCAGCGACTCAGGCAATGCTTGAGCGGCGAGACGTGATCGTGATTGCGAGTGTGAGTTGCATTTATGGATTGGGGAGTCCGGACGTTTATGCGGATAGTGTGATTACGTTTGAATCGGGGGCAGATTTCCCGATGGATGAAGCGATGAAAAAGCTTGTCCAGATGCAGTTTACGAGGAATGACTTTGCGCTAGACCGGGGGACTTTTAAGGTGAAGGGGGATATATTGGATATTCAACCGAAAGACGAAGAGATTGTGACGAGGGTGGAATATTTCGGGGATACGGTGGAGCGGATTCGGTTGATTGATCCATTGACTCAGCACGTTCTGGACGAGCCGAAACGATGTTCGGTTTTTCCGGCGACGCATTATGTGACTCCGTTTGACCGGATTGATGAGGTTTTGGGATACATCCAGTCGGAGTCGAATCAGCAGGTGGCGAAGTTTGAGAGTGAGGGGAAATTAATTGAGGCGCTGCGGATTCGTCAGCGGACGGAATTTGACATGGAGATGATTCGTGAGGTGGGGTTCTGCAACGGAATTGAGAATTATTCGCGGTATTTTGATGGTCGGAAGCCGGGTGATCCTCCTTATACATTGCTGGACTTTTTGCCGAAAGATGCGATTGTTTTTGTGGATGAGAGTCACCAGACTTTGCCTCAGGTTCGGGCGATGTTTAATGGCGATCGCCAGCGGAAGTCGGTTTTGGTGGACTACGGTTTTCGGTTACCGAGTGCATTGGACAATCGCCCTTTGAAGTTCGATGAGTTTTTGGAAAGAGTTCCGCAGGTGATTAATGTGAGTGCGACGCCGGGGCCATTTGAATTGGAGAAAGAGGGTAATCGGGTGGAGCAGATTATTCGCCCGACTTATGTCATTGATCCGGAGATTGAAATTCGTCCAACGGGGAATCAGGTTGATGATTTGATCGGAGAGATTCAGAAGCGGGTTGAAAAGAAGGAACGGGTTTTGGTGACGACGTTGACTAAGAAAATGTCGGAAGATTTGACCCATTATTTGGAGGATTTGGGAGTGAAGGTGAATTACATTCACTCCGAAGTGCATTCGATGGATCGGCCGGAGATATTGAAGGATTTACGGCTCGGGGTTTATGATGTTGTGGTTGGAGTGAACTTGTTGCGAGAGGGGCTTGACCTACCAGAGGTGACTTTGGTGGCGATTTTGGATGCAGACAAGGAAGGATTCTTGCGGTCGGAGACTTCGCTGATTCAGACAGTTGGTCGGGCAGCTCGGAATGCGGGAGGGAAAGTGATTATGTATGCGGACAAGATCACTCGGAGTATGCAGGCGACTTTGGACGAGACAGACCGCCGGCGGGAGATTCAGCGGGCGTACAACGAGAAGAACGGGACGAAACCTTCAACCGTCATGAAGCAGGTTCGGGAAACAGTGCGGAGTTACGATATGGTGGCGGAGACTCCGGCAGGCTATACGGATGAGAAAGCTTCGGCTCTGATGCGTGATGGGGCGACGGTACCGATTGAGGACATTCCGGTATTGATCTCGGGACTTGAGAAAAAGATGAAGGAATTAGCTAAGGCGATGGAATTTGAGAAGGCGGCGGAAGTTCGGGATGAGATCGGGTCTTTGAGAAAGATGATGGGGGTGAGTGACGGGAAGATCGGGATGGAAAAACGAAAATTGCCGAGTGCGCGGGGCAAATCTCGTTATAACCATTAGGTTGATGGAAAAAGTTGTTTACTGGTTCCGACGTGACTTGCGAGTGCGGGACAATTGGGGTTTGATTCGGGCGGCTTCTCGTGGTCCGGTGGTCGGAGTGTTTGTTTGGGATTCGGCAGTGGTGGGCCGAGCGGGGCGTTTTGGGCAGGCTTTTCTGGTGGATTCGCTCGTGCAATTGAGGGAGGAAATGCGGCGATGCGGGAGTGATCTGGTGGTGGTGCGGGACTTAGAGGAGTTAGAGGGTCGGCAGGTGGTTTGTTCGGATGAGGTCGGGGTTTTTGAGTCAGCGGAGGCGGATCGGGTTGGGGCGGAGTTGGTTCGTCAAGATTTTTTGGTGGATTATGACTGGCGAAAATTGCCGGGGATTTTTACGAAGTTTCGGAAGGAGGTTGAGCCGCTGGGGGCAGTTCAGGTCTTGGGTGTGCCGGAGTTGAGGGGATGGGTATGGGATGGCGAAGAGTGCCTCTTGGATCAATTAGCAGAGGAGGTTTCGATAGTGGAACTCATGATGCCACCAGGTTTGCGTGGGGCGGCATGGAGGGGGACTTGGTTTTTTTCAGGTCTAGAGCCAGTGCCTGTTTCTGTCTACAAAGATACTCGGAATGGATTCGATGGATGGAATTCTTCTAGCTTACTCAGCAGTTATTTGGCATGGGGATGCATGAGTGTGCGTGAGGCCGCGGCGGAGGTGCGGCGGTGCGAGGATCTATATGCAGCAAATGATTCAACCTATTGGTTTATTTTAGAGTTGCTTTGGAGAGATTACTTTCATTATCTCGCGCGGCAGCAGGGAGTGAAAATGTTTTTGCGGGAGGGAATTCAAGGATTGGAGCTCGATTGGAGTGGCGGTGATGAACTCTACGATGCATGGTGTGGGGGGTGGACGGGTTATCCGATTGTGGATGCGTGCATGAGACAGCTTGCGGCGACGGGTTGGATGAGTAACCGGGGGAGGCAGATCACGGCGAATTTCTTGACCAAAGTGTTGAATGTTGACTGGCGGATGGGGGCGGAGTGGTTTGAGCGAAATTTGATTGACTACGATGTGGCGAGTAACTGGGGGAATTGGCAGTACCATGCAGGGGTGGGCACGGATGGACGGGAATTTCGGGTTTTTCATCCGGTCAAACAAGCGGCAGAGCATGACCCAGCGTCTGAGTTTATTCAGAAGTGGTTGCCGGAATTAGCGGGGGTTTCGGCGAAGGAGGCAAGGATTCCGGGGGCTCATTGTGATGTTGTTGTTGATTTCGATGAGGCGGTTGGGGTGAATCGGTCGCAGTATTTGGCTCGGGCCAGAAATTCGAAAGCGGGCTCCTGAGCCTGAGGGTGGTCGTTGTGGAGTTGGTAGGATGGAGTGGTGGAGTCGTTGGATGTGATTCGGGTGCCGGAGTCGATGTTGGAGATTCGGCGGGGGATGGACCGGGTGCCGACTCCGGCGGAGGCTTTGCGGATGTTTGCGACGCCGGTGCGGGTGCCGATGGCGCGGAAAGAAGCGCGGGTCGCGGATAAGGGACGGCGATTTGAGTTTGAGAGTGGGGGTGTTAATCTCGTTGGGTGGGAATGGGGAGGTGGAGAGAAGTCAGTCCTCTTGATGCATGGGTGGAATGGGAGGGCGACAAATTTGAGTTCGTTTGTTGAGCCGTTGGTGGATGCGGGCTTTCGAGTGGTGGCATTTGATGCCCATGGGCATGGGGACAGTGGAGGTGACCACTGCTATGCGCCGCTTTATGCTGGAGCTGCGAGAAAGTTGGCCGAGGACATGGGGGATTTTTGGGGAGTAGTGGCGCATTCCTTTGGGACATGTTCGGCGACGGTGGCGATGAAGGATGGATTGCAAGTTGAGCGAGTTGTTTATTTGAGCACGATGTGTTGGATCAAGATGCGGTTTTATGAGTTTGCAGCGGCAGTGGGGTTAGATCGGGCGGGTCAAGACGAGATGTGGCGGATCAGCGAGGAGTATTTTGGGAGGGGTTTGATTGAGAGTTACCATGGGGATGTGGCGGGGCGGGAATTTACTGCGCGGGCGCTCATGGTGCATGATGAGGATGACCAGGAGATCTTGGTGGCACAGAGTCGAGCGATGCAAGTGGTATGGCAGGGTTCTGAGCTTTGGGAGACGAAGGGATTGGGTCATTTCCGGATTATTAGGAGTGGGTCGGTGGTTGGGCGAGCAGTGGAGTTTTTGAATGAAGTTTGAGATGAATCCAAAGATCGAAGAGGCGTGGACGATTCCGAGTGCTTTTTATACGGATGAGGGGGTTTTTGAGCTTGGGAAGGAGAGGATTTTTGGGCGGAGTTGGCAATTTGTGACTTGGGAGGATTCGGTGCGGGTGCCGGGGAGTGTCTATCCGTTCACACTTTTGCCGGGTTGTTTGGATGAGCCGCTGTTGCTGACTCGGAGCCGGGAGGATGAAGTTTTCTGTTTGAGCAATGTGTGTACGCATCGGGGGAATTTGGTTTGCGAGGGGGCGGGGGTGGAGAATAGCTTGCGGTGTCGGTATCACGGGCGAAAGTTTGGGTTGGATGGTCGGTTTCAATCGATGCCGGAGTTTGAGGGGGTTTGCGGTTTCCCGGCGGAATCGGACAATTTGCCTCGGGTTGATTTGGATCGGTGGCGGCAGTTTTTCTTTGTTCGAGCGGGAGTCGGGGATGTGGCATTGGCGAAGATATTTGAGGAGTTAGAGGCGCGAGTGGGATGGTTGCCGGTGGAGGAGTTTGAATTTGATGAGTCGGGTCGGCGGGACTATTTGGTGAATGCACATTGGGGGCTTTATGTTGAGAATTATTTGGAAGGATTTCATATTCCATATGTTCATGCGGCATTGAATGCGACGCTGGATTACGGGAGCTACCGGACGGAGTTGCTGCGGCATGGGAATTTGCAGTTGGGGGTGGCGGGGGGCGGGGAGCCGGCGTTTGATTTGCCGGAATCGAGTCCGGATTTTGGGCAGAGAGTTGGCGCATATTACTATTGGTTTTTCCCGAATTTGATGCTGAATTTTTATCCTTGGGGGTTGAGCGTGAATTTGATTCAGCCGCTGGGGGTCGGGCGGACGAAGGTGACATTTTTGCCATTTGTCTGGCGACCGGAATTGCGGGGTGCGGGCGCTGGGGGGGACTTGGACAGGGTTGAGCGGGAGGACGAGGCAATTGTGGAAGCGGTTCAGCGGGGGTTGCGGTCGCGGTTTTATGACCGAGGGCGGTATTCGGTGAAGCGGGAGGCGGGGGTTCACCAGTTCCACTGCTTGGCGGCGGAGGCTTTGGGGAGTGAATAAGCGGCTGGTTTGGCCTTTGTGGAATCTAGCTTTGGCAATTGGATTGGGGGCATTTGGGGCGCATGCTTTGGCGGGGGTTTTGGATGAGTATGGGTTGGGGGTTTATGAGACGGCGCGGAATTACCATATGTGGATGGGGTTGGCGTGGTTGATTTTGGCGGTGGCGGGG
>PNMZ01000010.1 GCA_013823945.1 bacterium
TTCTTTGCCAGATTCATCCCCATCGCCCGGCGCGAAGCCCAAATCCCAAACCCCACCCACAAGATCAAACAAACCGATGCCTGAGCCCAAAGCATTCTGCCCTTCAATCTACCCCGCCCGCCGGATAAACTCCCCCCAAAGTGATCACCGTCTACGGAACCCTCTGCCTCGACCGACTCCACCAGGTCCCCAAGCTTCCCCGACCCGGTGGATATGTCGAAATCGCACAAACGGAATTCACTCTCGGCGGTGAAGCATTCAACACCTACTTCTCCCTTCGAAACTGGAACCACCCCACAAAGTTCATCCCAAACAGCATCGGTACATCTCCTGAAGCCACAACCATCAACACCCTCCTCCACCAACTCAATTTCTCTCTCCCCCTCAATTTTGCTCCCAATCAAACCACCCCCGTTTGCGACATTTATGTAACCCCTGATGGCGAACGAACAATGTTCGGCATCGGATTCGCCACCCTCGGTGAATTCTCCAATCCCAAAGACATCGAACTCATCTCTGGCGACTGGTTCACCGCCGATCCGAATCTAGGTGCCTCAAGTCTGCGATTCGGCGAGGCCGCTGCTCAGCGCGGACTCAGGCGCTATTTCATGGACTTTCCCCTTTATGGTCAATCCAAGCCCAACTACCTTCCAACCGATATCTGGCAATCCTCAACCGATCAATTCGGAACAAAGGGCGACCTTCAAGCCAACCTCACCCTCATCGAAGAAGCCCATCAGCAAACCAACTGTTTTTGCATCCTCACCGATGGGAAAAATGGCTTTGTGGTCTGCGGTTCGGAGCAACCTGCCACCCATTACCCACCCTTCCGCGCAGAAAATCAAATCGACTCAACCGGAGCGGGTGACTGCTTCCGCGCTGGAATGCTCCACCAACTTGACTCCGGAGCACCCATTCCCGAAGCCCTTGCTTTTGCCGCCGCCGCCGCATCCCTCGCCTGCCAAGGGCTTGGCGCAACCGCCAGTATCCCTACCGTCCAAGAAGTCCAACATCTTATCCAATCCCAACCGCAAACACTCCTGACCTACCGACAACTCGGTTAAAATAACCCCATCGCTGACCCAAAACGATTCCACCGCACTCGCCAAGATCACAGCCGGGAAATTGCGGAAGACTATTGCGAACTCATCGCCCATCTCATCGAAACCGAGGGAGAAGCCCGCACAACCGATCTTGCTGACCGTCTCGGCGTCAGCAAAGTCAACGTCAGCAAAACAATCCAAAAACTCGCCAAAGAAGGCCTCGTTACTTCCGAACCGTACCGAAGTATTTTCCTCACCCCCGAAGGTCAAAAAATCGCCGCCGAATCCCAAGCCCGGCACCAAACCGTCGTCGAGTTTCTCAAAGCACTTGGTATCTCAGATCAAACCGCAGAAATTGACGCCGAAGGAATTGAACACCACGTCAGCACCGAAACCCTGGCCGCAATGGCGAATTTCATCCACAAGCCAAAGAACGAGACCCCATAGCTTTCTCGCTCACCAAAGCGGATCCGGTGAACATCTCTTCCGGATCACACTCCACACTAATCGGCTGATCCCAGCCATCCATTTCGATCTCCAAAATTCCCCCCTTACTGATCAAATTCACCTTCCCCGATAACCCCATTTTCCGGAACCAAACACTCGCACTCGCGGTCGCCCCAGTTCCACAACCCAACGTTTCCCCAACTCCTCGCTCCCATATTCGCATTCGCAATTCACGTTCACCAATTGGCTGAATCCACATCACACTGACTCGCTCCGGAAAAACCGGATCCTTCTCAATCGCCGATCCCAGGCGCAAAAACTCTTCATCATCCGGCAATTCATCAGTAAATGTCACAAAGTGCGCACTTCCCGTCGTCAGTGCGGTTCCAACAACGCCTTGCACCGAAACGTCCAGCATTTCTCCATCAAACTGCGTCGGGATCTCTCCTGGATCATAACTCGCCGGAGGCATCACCGCTCGAACTCGACCAGCGGGATCTACAATCATATCCACCACCTTTCCAAGCTGAAAAATAGAAAATTCCCGGCCCGTCCAACCTTGACGGAACGCATACCAAGCCGCGCATCTTAACCCATTGCCACAAAAATCCTCGGTTCCATCCGGATTAAAGAACCGCAAATGAATCTCTTCACCCTCTCGCCAAATCACACACAACCCATCCGACCCCACCGAGTAGCGACGCTCACAAACCTCCAGGGCAAGCTGCTCCCAGTTACATTCCCCGACCACCGCTCGGTCAACCAAGACAAAGTCGTTCCCTACCGTTTCCAGCTTCGTAAATGGAACCTCGCACAACCGGCTCACGAAGCCCCAACCTCCGACCGCACAACCAACGGCTCCAAACGGCATTCCGTTTTCATCATTGTCGAACGGAACCAAGTCCCATCCGGACAAACCAAAGGGAACCACCAAGCGCTTGGCCGATACCCCGCTTTTGCCAACCCTTCCCCACTCACAACCGCCTCACGAATCAACTTCACCCGCATCAATTCCGCTTCCAACGCAATATTAAACCGCTTCTCCCGAATACGCCGGACAGCCGGACTATCAACGAGATTCCTCTGCTCCTCCTCCAGTTTCCGGAACTCACTTTTCAATATCCAAATTCGCTCATCAACTACTGCGATTTTTGTCCCAAACTCTTCTCGCGTTTTCCGTTCGTCTTCTCCGGCGTCTTTCTCAAACAAGAACTCCCGCCAATGCCGCCCTTTCGCATGTTCCAATTCGTTTCGCTCCGCCTTCGCCAATTTCAGCTGATTCAGCACTCCGCGCTTCCGATACTTCACTTCCCCGATCTGATTCCCGAGTCGACTAAAATCACCCGCAATAGCCTGATACTCCCCAGCAAGGCGTTCCCATTGACCACCCAACTTACTCTGCAAGTACCCAAGCAAAGCCAATGGTCGCCGAACATCGCCCAAGTCACGCAAAACTTGCTTCTGTCCGTCAACAACTTCTCGCCACCGTAACGCAAACGTCGGCGCGCTCACTTCATTTGTTCCAAAAGGACGACGCATATCCTCCGGCAACTGCAACCAAGCACAACAGTCATCCATCGCATCCCAAGGGTTGAGCTTGACCCGTAAAATCGGATGCCATCCCAAATCATGCCCCGCCTCCGCAAGCAATCTCGCCATCTTTTCCGATCGCCAAACATAGCCGCTCGCCCCCTCATGAAACACAAAAACAAACTCGGTACCCAACATCAAAATCAGGCTCACCGCTTTACCAACCAACACACAATCAGATCCAAACTTCGCCTCAATCACGTCTGCAAGTTGCTCGACCGTCTCAATCGGCTTCTTAAAGCTAAATCCAACCGGAATGTCCGTCATCACTACCCCACCTCGGTTTCCTAGCCTGAGAGTTCCGCGACCCACTCCCGGAATGACCAAGTCAAATGGCAATGCACAACTGCCAAACCGATCCAGAGTATAAATCTCACTTCCCCGAACAGAATCATCGTAAGCTTCTCGGGCAAATTCCCGGGTCACCGGATTAAGAAACAAGTCAACTATCTCAAATCTTTGTAACCCCGCCGTTTCCCGAGTGAACTTCAAAAGTCGGCTCGTCCGGGTCGTCTCGAGTTCAACTCCTCCGCCCGCAACCACATCATAGAATTTGGGCAATAACCCCTCATAAAAACACGCCAAACTATCATCACACGCCTGATCCCTCGCCTCGCAAACCATTGCCAGGAGCCGATCGCGCATCACCATCGACTCTCGATGATGATCCCCCGAAATCAAACTCAAACTCTCATCTAAAGCCCAACTAAACGTATCGTAAATATGTGGGAACAATCGGCTCAAGCCCTTTTCTGCCGTGATTTTTGATTCTGCACTCAACGAAACAACCCCTTTCCACCCGTAAGCTTCGGTGACCGAGTCCAGCATCTGCGGTCGAACATGCTCAATCAACCCCACTTTCGCCCCTGCCCCCGTCAACTTCTCCTTACTGACAACGGTTTCGCTCCCAAAAATATGGCTAAATTCCCCGGCCGCACTCCACAAATCTTTGGTCGTCGTATCGTTATGCGGCAAAGCCGCAAATCCGCCCGCTCCTTTCATCTGAAACTTGGCAAAATAATCCGTGTCGTGAACCCCTGCCACAAACTTGCGATCATTACCCAAGCAAGAAAACGCTCTGAAAACCCCCGCTTTCATCGGCTCATCCCAAAAAACCGTCTGCCCCAAAGCCAATAGAGGAACACCCGGAGCTAACTCATCAAGCTCCGAAACCACCGATCGAAATACCGGACAGTCACTGTTCATCCGCGTTTCCCACCATTGTAATGCAACTTCAACAACATCCGCGCCATCCGTTCCTACGCAAAACTTTTCCAAAAACAACCGCAAGACCCTGGTTTTTTTGCTAGCCCCTGCCGAATATCATTCTCGGGTTAACCCCCAAAACCAATACATAGAGGCAAACCAAGCGGAATGAGCCAGCGGAAAAGCAAAGCGGATAAAGGAGTGAGCATCAGCCTCGCCAGTCAAATCACTGGCGTCGAAGTCCACACCCTCCGCTACTGGGAAAAAGAATTCGAAGGATTTCTCAATCCGATCCGAACCGCTGGTGGACAACGCCGGTACCGAGCCGAAGATATCCAAACCGTGCTCCTGCTCCATAAACTTCTCCGGGAAGAAATGTTTAGCATCGCTGGAGCCCGCCGACACCTCGCCCGCCAATCCAACTTCCGCGAAGCTGCCTGAACCTAACTCGGCGTAACCGCAACGTCCGGCAAGAGTTCATCATCCGACGGCATCTGAATCGATCGTAGCTTTTCTAGCTTTGATTCAAAAATCGCCAAACTACGACCCTCCAAAGGATTCGCTTTTCCATCCATGATCGCGGCCATCGCCACACATTCCTGCCGCGACAACCGAACCGAGTTGAGAATGTGTTCCTCAAAAGCATCATAAGCAATCGGCGCAACCGCCTTTGCGCATCTTGCCATCGCTTCTGCATAAACCCGAATCTCATACTGCGCATGGCTGTCCATCCGCAAATGCAAAAACCGGAACAGATTGTGGAGGTCAATCTGCCAATACCACTCCGTGTAAAGCGACAGCGGCAAATTGGATCTCGCAATCTCCCGCGCTAATCCCCCTTCGACCATCCCCGTGTAATGGTCATAAATCAACTTCTGATCCGCTTCCATCTCTGCGATCATGTCCCCGGCATGAGCGACAACTTCTTCACTTCTCGCCTGCTTATTGTCCTCACTTTGTCCCCGCATCTGCGCCGCCTCGGGAACATAAAACTCATCTTTCATGATCGAATAACGACCACTGATCTCATTTAAGCGCGCCGTGCGGTGGCGAACCCATTGCCGGGCCACAAAAATCGGCATCTTGGTATGAAATGTCAAAATCACTTGCTCGAACGGACTCGTGTGCTCGTTCCGCATCAAATAATTGATTAACCCCTTGTCTTGCCGAAAACTCTTCGTGCCCGAACCATAGCTCACGCGCGCTGATTGCACAATCCGTTCATCACTCCCCATATAGTCAACAAGCCGGACAAACCCCTTGTCCAAAACCCGAAGCTCTTGATCCAAAAGCTGCTCCGCTGACTCTACAATCACCCGCGCCATTTCGCCTCAAAGATTAACTCAAAATCCACAAATCCCGAGACGAACTTTCCCCAAATTGCCCGATTACGCGCAAGCCTAAATCAAGCCCTAAAATCCACCGATAACACTACCGGGAAACAATGAACAACGGCTTCAAATATGGCCTGATCGTCTTCGCCGTCCTCATGTTCGCATGTTGCGGCGGATTCATGTACCTCCTCAGTCCTGTTTCCGCAGTTGTCTCAAAACGAGAAACCGAAGCCAAAAATTTCGGCGACGCCTACACTAAGCAGATTCTCCGCGACTACAGTGCCAAAACTCTCACGACACTCAGCACCAAAGAGTACAAGACCGCCTTCACACTAGACCAATTTCAGAAAACCCTCGACGGAAACAGCAAAGCCCTCGGTGAATTTCAATCAGGGAAGGGCCGAGCCTCCATCAGCAACGCCGAACGAAAAGGCAAAGACCCCATCATCCGCGCCAAATACGAAAATCGGGCAACATTCCAAAAAGGAAAAGCCCGTGTCCGAATCGACCTTATTCTCAAACAGAATATCTGGCAAATCGAAATGTTTAGTATCGAACCAGCCTAAATCGGTCGGCACATCCCCACAAAATTCTCCACAATCCGCAGGCCATTCTCGGTCAAGATCGACTCTGGATGAAACTGAACACCTTCAATCGGCAGTTCGATGTGCCGAATTCCCTGAACTTCACCATCATCCAAACTTCGCGCAGACACTTCAAAAACATCCGGCAATTTTCCCTCATCCACCACCAATGAGTGATAGCGAACCGCCGAAAATGGTGTCGGCATCCCAACGAAGACTCCGCGACCATCATGCTCCACTTGACTCGCCTTGCCGTGCATGATTGTCTTCGCTCGCCGAACATAGCCCCCACTCAAGTCCCCCAGTGTCTGGTGCCCCAAACAAACGCCAAAAACGGGAGCTCCTCGTTTCGCATAATGCCCCGCCAAAGCCGCATCGCTCACCAATCGGCAAACCCCGGATTCCTTCGGAGAACACGGCCCCGGGCTCAACAAAATCCCTGCCGGATTGAAATCGTCAATCTCGCCCAAACTTACTTCGTTATTTCGCTTCACTAACACCTCCGCCCCCAATATCCCAAGGTACTGCACCAAGTTATATGTGAAACTGTCAAAGTTGTCGATCACCAAAATCACTCTATGAGTCTATCCGAACAAAATTTGCCCGCAAGTCCTTCACCCCTAAACCCCTCTTAACAATTTGGATTCAGACTTTTCCACAAGGCTATGGCAAATCGATTTCGACTCCTCGATCTCATCATGATCACGACCCTGATCGCCTGCCTGACCGCTATCGCTTATCCCTTTATCGCTCGCTAAAGTCCTATTTGCTCCAAAAGAGTCCCAAATCGCCTTCTTTTCTTAACAATTCTGCCGAAGAATGTAAGTGTCGCGGCGTGCGGTTGACCTTGGAGGAACGATTACGAGGGCATCCAAAAGAAGTGGGCATCAGAATTCACTCGCACGCATACGATCACGAAAAGCAGTTCGTACGCGGGGCTTCAGAAACCCCGCGATTTTTTTTGCCCAAACCGACTTCTCAACCTAATCAGGCGACCGGCGTTCCGCCACTCGTCGCTCCGAGTGATCCAATAACTTCTTCCGGAACCGCAAATACTTCGGCGTGACTTCCAAAAGCTCATCATCGCGCAACCAAGCCAATGCCTGTTCCAAACTAAAATCGCGGTGAGTATCCAAAACAACCGTATTCTCCGAGTTCGCTGAGCGGATGTTGTTCGCTGCTTTCACCTTCGTCACATTAACCACCATATCATCCTCCCGAGCATTCGCCCCGATGATCATCCCGCCATAAACTTCCGTTCCTACCGGATAGAAGAATGTCCCACGCTCCTGGACATCTTCATAAGCATATTTCGTGATCTTGCCCGGATCCTTGGAAATCAAACTTCCGTTCGTTCGGCTCTCAATCGAACCCTTGTACGGCTCATAGCCTACAAAAATGCTCGCCATAATCCCCGTCCCCCGGGTCATTGTCAAATAGACACTGCGCAGACCAATCAAGCCCCGCGTTGGAATCGTTGCCACGACGCGGCTGCGACCGGTACCCAGAGGCTCCATGTTGGTGATCAAAGCCTTTCGTCGACTGAGTTCTTCCATCACATCACCCATCCCCTCGTCGTCAAACTCACAAGTCAATTCCTCAACTGGCTCGTGGCGTTTTCCGTCAACTTCACGGAAAATAACCTCCGGTCGCGCAATCGCCATCTCAAAGCCCTCCCGTCGCATCGTCTCGATCAAGACCGATAGCTGCATTTCTCCCCGTGCTGCCGCCCGGACAACATCCGCCGGAGCACTCCGATCCAGTTTCAAACTCACCGAAACCTTCTCTTCCTTCTCCAATCGCTCCCGAATCTTGTGGATCGTCAAAAACTTCCCGCCATCCTTCCCCGCCAATGGAGAATTATTTGCATAGAAATTCATCGTCAACGTACTCGGTTCAACCTCAATTCGCGGCAGAACCTCTACATGCTGCGCATCACAAACCGTATCCCCAATCAAAACCTCATCGTAACCAGAAATCATGACGATTTCTCCTGGCTCGCCAACCTCAACTTCCTTAAGCTTCAATCCTTCGTAGATCCAAACTTTTGTCACATTGAAGTTCCCTCGCTTACCCCCTTCGCCAACAATCGTGCAACGATCCCCAACTCGGCAACGACCCCTCAGCAATTTCCCGCCAAAAATCCGACCCAAATAATCGGAGTAGTCCAAGTTATTGATCTGGAGCTGCATCGGACCCTCGTCCGTCACTTTCGGCTCAGGAATCTCCTTGACTATCGCCTCCAACAAAGCCTGCATGTCCTGCTCTTCGCCGTCCGGAGACGTCCGCGCAAATCCCCCTGCCCCACTCGTATAAAGCACCGGGAAGAACAAATCCTCTTCGTCCGCCCCCAAATCAATAAACAAGTCAATCGTCTTGTCGTAAGCTTCTTGTGGCCGCGCCCCTTCCCGGTCAATCTTGTTCACGCAGCAAACAACCTTCAGATTGTTTTCAAACGCTTTCTTGAGAACAAATCGAGTCTGCGGCATCGGACCTTCACAAGCATCAACAATCAAAAGGACGCCATCTACCATGGACAAAACCCGCTCAACTTCTCCACCAAAGTCCGCGTGGCCTGGCGTATCCACGATATTGATTTTCACCCCGCCATAAATGCAACTCGCCACCTTACTCAGAATCGTAATCCCTCGCTCTCGCTCCAAATCGTTCGAGTCCATCACTCGATCACTTACTGACTCGTTCACCCGGAACAAACCCGCTTGCTTAAAAATCGCATCGACCAATGTCGTCTTGCCATGATCAACGTGAGCGATGATCCCCAAATTGCGAACGTTTGCTGCCATAAAAACCGAACCTGAATCAAGCCTTCATTCCGAAAGCCCTCCGCAAAATACCGCTTCACGCTCATTTCTTAACAGGCCCAACCCCGCCAAACACCCTACTAACAAGCTTAGTCGTCACTTCAGATATGACCCGGATACTCGGCAGTTGCCAAAACGATCCAAATATTTCGTCATTCCGGGCGTGACCCGGAATCTAATCCTAAAGCAATGAGAAAATGCAGCCGCGAATGATTCCCGACGGCTCCGTCAATTCACAACGTTACTAGTCAAATCGAGGCAAAAACGGATACATCTCCCGACTAATCCCATTCCCCCGAACCTTCCATTTCCCATCCCGCTTCACCAATTCGAGTTGGAAATTCTCGTCATAAGCCCCCGCCGAAAAATTCCGCCACACGCCCATGCGTACCTGAGCCGTTTCACCCGTCGGCTGTGCTCCCTTGATCTTAAACTTGAAACGGTAATACTTGGCATCATCAACAGATTTCTCCCACTCTTTCAAAATCTCCTCCTGAGACTTGCCTTCGACATATGTACTCTCCGCCAAAGTCTTCGCATCCCCCCGCGCCAACGCCGACATGAATGTCGCCGCGCGACCTGCCGGATCATCGCCTCCCGACATTAAAATCCCAACCATCAAAACCGCTCCGACAATTGCCGTAATCGTCATCCAGTGAATCTTTCCTGCGCACTTCGTCATAACTTCTCCCTATTGTATCCTCACTCAAACTGATTCATCCGGCTCAGAAGCCGCAACGTCCCCTCACTATCAATCTTCCACTTCAAATTCGGCTTGCGAACCATAAACCGCAAAGTCGTCATCCCCCGACCCCCAGGCAAAACATAAACAACGTCCGCGTAAGCCTCGCGCCCATCCTGCCGTACCCGCCCCAAAGTCACACCCTCACTCTGACGCAAAGCCCCTGTCACGATCAGCCGGAGCTGCTCCTGCGCTCCGTCCGTCCCTATCGTCACTTTCGATAAATCAGAAATTTCTCCGTCAATAATCGACTGGTGATACCGCCGAACTGTACTTTCCGGCCCCGTGTCCTTTGAATAAGCAAACACCGCCAAAGTCAGCACCGAAAGCACCGCCGCCGCACCATATGACCCGACCTGGCGGGAAATCAATCCGCGTGTTTTCAATTCAATCTCTCAAGTGGAACAATCAAAGCCCCCCAAACATTCCCAGCTTAACACAATTAAAAAACAAAAAAACTGAACAAACAAGCCTGACTTCCGTCCCGACTTTGCATACAATAGAACAGGAAGCCAAACAAAACCATGGAAAACGACATCACAAGAAGAGATTTATTTGTCCGCGGCGGAGTCCTCGCCGTCGGACTCATGGCCCCCTCATGGCTCTCTGCCATCGCCCGTGCCGATGTCGTCAAACTTGCCAATGGTCGAAAAGTTGACCCCGACAACGTGCTCGTTGTCTGCCAGTTCTCCGGCGGAAACGACGGCCTCAATACCGTCATCCCCTACCTTGATCCCCAGTACGCCAAACTCCGTCCGTCACTTGGCTTCAAACCAGATCAAGTGATCAAAGCCTCCGACGGCCTCGGCTTCCACCCGGCAATGACTGGTTTTGCCGAGCTCTTCCAAAAAGGCCAGGTCGCCGTCATCAACAATGTCGGCTACCCCAATTCCAACCGATCCCACTTCAAATCAATGGACATCTGGCAATCCGCCAGCCCGGATGGAGCCCTCAAGTACGGCTGGATCGGTCGTGCCTTCGACAAAAACTGTGAATCAGGGGCCAAGCTCGACCCCATCGCCGCCCTCGGCCTCAGTACCGAACGACCCCTCGCCCTCACCGCCAAACAAGCCTCAATCCCCTGCTTCGCCTCACTCGGCGACGTCCAGCAAATGGTCGGAGACCCCGATGCGGAACGCATGCTCCGGGAAATCCAGGGCATGGCTGGTGCCGAAGGCTCATCAGTCCGCCAAATCCAAATGGCCAACAACACCGCCCTCGATGCCATCAGCGCCCTCAAAACAAACCTCAGCAAGTTTGAACCCAAAAATAACTATGGCGACCACGCTTTCGGTCGCGGATTTAAACAAATCGCCCAAATCATCGCGACTTCACCCCAAACCCGCGTGATCTACCTCAGCGTTGGCGGATTCGACACCCACGCCCGACAAGGTGCGTCTCACGAAACCCTCATGAAGGGCTTCTCCGACGCCATCGCCGCATTCCAATCAGAACTCGAGGCAATCGGCAAAGCCGACAAAGTCATGACCCTCGTCTTCTCAGAATTTGGTCGCCGCACCTACGAAAACGGCTCCGAAGGAACCGACCACGGAAAGGCAGCCCCCATGTTCCTCATCGGCAAGAACGTCAAAGGCGGATTCCACGGCCCCAAACCAGACCTCAACAACCTCAACGACGGTGACCTCGAATTCAAAATCGACTTCCGTCAGGTCTACGCCACCGCGCTCGATAACTGGATGGGCAACGACTCCGGCGTTGTCCTCGGCGGCACATTCCAAACGCTCGACGTACTGAAGTAGTCCAAACTTATTTTTAGTAGTCTGATCGTTTCATCCCTCCCCGGTTGGGGAGGGGAAGGGGTGGGGGGAATGGATGAAAAATACTTTGGAAAAGTTTCTCAAACAGGGGAAACGCAAGGCAGTAGGTAATCTCCATTCAATGCCCGCCCTCCGTTGCATCAAATTTGAGAACAACACCCTCCAACTCCTAGACCAACGAATTCTCCCCACTCAAACCAGTTGGATCGCTCACTCAGACCACAATCAAGTCGCCGAATCAATCCGAAATATGACTGTCCGAGGTGCTCCCGCGATTGGTGTTGCTGCCGCCTATGGCATGGCCCTCGCCGCCGCAAACCAAGCTGATTGGAACGAAGCTCGTCAAACTCTCGCCGAATCACGGCCAACCGCCGTCAACCTCTTTTGGGCTCTCGACCGACTCGACGCTTTAACCGACAAATCACCCACATCCGTCCTAGCTGAAGCCCAAGCCATCGAAGCCGAAGACCTCGCAATGAATCACAAAATCGGTGAATACGGAGCCACCCTCGTTCCCGAGAATGCCACCATTCTCACCATCTGCAACACCGGTTCACTCGCCACCGCTGGACACGGCACCGCGCTCGGCATAATTCGCACCGCCCACCAACAAGGCATAGTCAAACACGTCTATTCCTGCGAAACCCGGCCCCGACAACAGGGTCTCCGTCTCACCGCATTTGAACTCCTTCACGACCAAATCCCCTTCCACAGCATCGCTGATTCTGCCGCTGCTTCACTCATGAGAGCCGGAAAAATCGACTTCGTCGTGGCCGGAGCCGATCGCATCACCGCCAACGGCGACACCGCCAACAAAATCGGTACCTATATGCTCGCCGTCCTCGCCCACCACCACAAAATCCCCTTTGTGATCGCTGCCCCCACCTCAACTCTCGACCCAACACTCCCCACCGGCGACCATATCCCCATTGAAGAACGAGATTCCACCGAATTGACCCATGCGGAGTCCATCCAAATCGCCCCTGACAACTGCCCCATCTACAACCCCGCTTTTGATGTAACCCCCGGCACCCTCATCAACGCAATAGTGACCGAGCAAGGCATCCTCAAACCACCCTACTCAATTACTTAAACCATTCGTCCACTATTTAAGCCGATAACAATCCCACATGCAACCTCACTCACTAAAAAGCAAAGCACGTTCATGAACCCCATCTCTATCATTACCAAAAAGCGCGACCAACAAGTCCTGACCGCCGAAGAACTCGCCTTCATCGCCCAAGGAGCCGCTACCGGAACCATCCCCGACTACCAACTCGCCGCATGGCTCATGGCTGTCTACATTAACGGGCTAACCGATCAAGAAACCGCCGACCTCACCCGCGCAATGGCCGAATCCGGTGATAGAGTAGATCTCACGGGACTCCCCACACCCTGGGCCGACAAACACAGCACCGGCGGAGTCGGCGACAAAACCACCATCGTCCTCCTCCCAATCCTCGCTGCTTGCGGCCTCACTGTCATCAAAATGTCCGGTCCCGGACTCGGCAAAACCGGCGGAACCATCGACAAACTCGCCAGCATTCCCGGTTTTCGCACCGATCTCACCCCCGAGCAAATGAAAGCTCAAGCCAACCACATCGGTATCGCTCTTACTGGTCAAACCCCAAGCCTGGCCCCCGCCGACAAAACCCTATACGCCCTCCGGGATGTCACCGGAACCGTTCCCTGCCTGCCCCTCATCGTCAGCAGCATCCTCAGCAAGAAAATCGCCGGTGGAGCCGACCACGTCACCCTCGACGTCAAGTGTGGTTCAGGGGCATTTATGGAAACCCCCGCTGAAGCCCATCGTCTCGCCGACGCTCTCACAAAGGTTGGCACCGCCGCTGGACTCAAAATCCGCACCGCTGTCACCGACATGGATCAACCCCTCGGTCGTACTGCCGGAAACGCACTCGAAATCAAAGAAGCGATCCGAATCCTTCAAGGACAAGAGACCGGACGATTCCGCGATCTCTGTATCCATCTCGCCCAAATCACACTCGAAAATTGCGGCATTCTCGCCGACCCCGCCTTTGCCATCGATTCCGGTGTTGCCCTCATGAAAATGCGCCAATGGGTCACCGCTCAAGGGGGGTCAACCGAAATTTTTGATCACGAAGAATGGCAATCCGCACCCCACATTCACGAAGTCCTACACCTTGATGAGCCTGGTTGGATCAAATCAATTGACGCCGAAACCGTCGGCCTCCAAATCGTCGAACTCGGTGGTGGACGCAAAGCCAAAGGTGACCCCATCGATTACACCGTCGGAATCGAAACCCTGGTCCAAATTGGCGACCATATTCCAACAAATCAACCGCTATTCCGAATTCATGCCGCAACCCAAGAATCCGCTGAAGCAACGTCAAAGACCCTATTAACCGCATATAAAATCTCGCACGAAAAGGTCGAACCCAGAAACGTGATCATCCAATAATTCATGAATAAAAAATGACCCAAGTCACAAAATCATCGGAAAATTCTGTAAACCGATGCTCGACTCCTTTGGGCACGAAGATGAGATCACCAACCCTAAAATTCGCCCGCTCACCCGCCCGTGCAAATACTCCCGAGCCAGACTTCACCAAATAGATTTCATCCCGATCATGAGGAGTCTGCTTGTCCTTACCCTCAGGGGCATATATCTCCACCGAGATCCCTCGGTCACGAAAAACCTCATTAAACTCAACACCAGCACCCAGCGAAGCCGTCATCGTATCAAACCCCTTGGCCCACTCAATTTCCATCAAACACTTCTCAAAAAATCCAATAGCTTTCGCAATATCTCCTCGACCCGCATCGAAATCTGACCGGCACCCCGGATTACAAAAGCCCACAACCCGGCCCTCCCATACCGTCAAACTATCCGCCGCAACCGGATTGCCACTCCATGGACAAACTGAATTCAAACACCCTTCAATCAAGCCCATCAGCCTTTCTTCCGCGTTGTGAAGTAATCAGCAGAATCAGTCACCGTTACCGCATTGATGGGCTTGTCTAAATCCTGTTTCAAAACCAGAACCCTTTCCCCACCTTCAAAAACCACGACCCCCGCAACACGGTACACGTAATCCTTCACCTGGTACCCATCTCCTTGGTCGTACTGCGTCCACTTGCAAGTCAAAATGTCGCCTTGCAATGTCCAATTTCCTTTGCCCGTTGCCTTGCGGAATATCGTTGCCCCGACCGCACCACTCGCACTCGAATAAGTGTAAGTGAACGTCCCATTTTTCGCCAAGCTCAATGATCCGCCTGAACTCACAAATGTCGTCGAAGTCGCACCTGAATAAACATTTACCCAGTTCATACTCGCCCCACTCCCAAAGTGAAAATCACCCACCAGCGCCGAGGCATCAACCAATGCCGCACCCTTGGTTTTGGGGTTACGAATTGTTTTGAGAAACACCTCGCCCAAATCTGCCGATCCACCATAACTCAAGCTCGCCGTCATGCTCGCGCCCGGCGCAAATCCACTCGGATCCCACCAAGTCTGAGCAAGCACGAACGGTTGCCAATAATCGCCGCAATCAACAATGTAGAGCGAGAACAAAGAATCCCAAGTCTCCCCATCCTGCTGACCGCGACCACAAATAAAGTGCGCTGGGACTCCATCGCCAACATATCGCCGGAAAACCATCCCCGAAAAATTGTTAACCAACCCTTTAGGTGTGTTTTGCTTCCACAGCGAACGGAGAGTCGCCCCCAAGTCACTCGTCGGTTTCATTGCCGGCAACATTCGGATATTTGCTCCCACCATATTGCCGTAATGCTCCATCGAACCCACAATCCACCCCTCTTTTGATTCCCAACCACTCGGAACCGAAAAACTAAAACCTGGTGCCAATCCACCTACTACCTCGCTCGTATTCGCAGAAGAAACAGGATCGGCTGCAATCAATAGGATTCCGGATTCACGTCGAGCCCGCTCAGGCTCTGCACCCGTTAAAGTTGTAAAAGTCGCCTCAGCAACGTCCATCAATTTCTTCAGGGAATCCTCCGTCTCGCCGAGTGCCGCCGCAAACCCCACAACGACGAATGACTCACAAAGTGCCCATTCAGCAAACTCTTGTTTCTGAGCGTCCGTCGCTATCACCGATTTTAGAGCCGCTCTCACTTGCCCCGCTAAGTGATCCACCATTTCGTCCGAAGCTTCTTCACCTTGGATGATCGAATCCATAAGGTTGACCGAAAACGCGTAGGCATAAGCGGCGTCATTCTGCGCTTTTCGCTCAATTGATTGCTTCCGAAATTCCTCAAACCCAGAATCGAAGACTTGTTTGTAGAAATCCTGAATCTCCTTGTCAGATTCGAACTTCTTCAAATACTTGCCCTTAAAATCGAGTTTCCCATTCGGCGCATATTTCAATGCTGAACCCGAATCAACATCTTTTCCGAGCCCCTTGGCCCCAAACTGCTTCGCCGCGACGATCAAAGGATTCTCATCAAAAGACTGCCCCCAACCAATCACCCCACCCCACAGCATCATCACTACTAAAATCGTTCGGAGCATCATCAGTTAATCACCTATCCCATAGTCTAAACGCAAACCTGATGCACTGTCAATTATTTCTGTTAATGCTTCCTCCAAAAGATTCACCCCCAACATAAACCGAAAGCCTAAAAATCCTTTTAGGTGTTGACAATGTCAACTTACATATGGAATCCTATGTTGACACCGTCAACACTGTCATGGAAATCAAGCACTCAAACTACAAAGCGACCGGATGGCTCCTGATCGCCCAAGCACTTCTGATCGCCATTCCCCTCACAGTTCTGGGCTCCGCAATCGGGTGGCCGGCTTCACTCAGCGACCCCGCCAGCATCGCACTGCCCCGCATGATTTCCCAAGCTGTGTCAATCAAGATTGGATACATCGCCTACCTGGCCTACTCAGTTCTCTTTTTCATCACCGCAACTCTCACCATCCAAGCAATTCGCCCAAAGAATAATGAAATCGCAATCGGAGCCGCCGCTCTTTCAACCCTCGCCAGATCTATTGGAATAATACGTTGGCTCACCGTAATGCCTCTCTTAGCCCAAATGGACGCCCAAGCCAATTCAAGCTCCAAAGAAATGATTGCAATTGTATTTGCGTCAATAAATTCACTTGCAGGAAGCATCGGCGAATACCTCGGCGTCTCACTCTTCGCCGCAATTTGGGCTGTTGCCGTAGCCCACGCCATGAGCAAATCAAAGCAATTCGGAAGAATCTGGGCTGTATTGACATATCTCACAGCTGGCGTTCTTTTCGTGCCTGCAGTTGAACTCATCGGTTTTGACCTCGGCCCTGTTCTCACAATATGCGGCGTACTCTCGCATTTATGGATGATCGCACTCGGCATCAAATTCATCCGAATCCAAAAAGAACTCAACATTAACAAGTCAGATTTCCCGTAACGCTTCTCTCAATCGATCAACCGGAAGCCCGATCACGTTCTCAATATCCCCTTTGATCTGAGTCACATACTGCCGTGCCCCCCCTTGCAATCCATAAGCCCCCGCTTTGTCCATCGGCTCACCCGATTCCACATAAGCCTTAATTTGACCCTTACTCATCACCCCAAATGTCACCTCGCTCCGCTCTGCAAAAACCGAAATCCCCTTCGGCCACTTCACACAAACCCCCGTAATTACCGTATGCGTTCGACCACTCAAAAGCCCAAGCATCCGTACCGCATCCGCCGCATCAACTGGCTTACTGAGCTGAGTCAAAACCCCGTCAATCTCTAAAGCAACGACCGTATCCCCCCCAATAACAATCGAATCCCGATGATCGGCGTAAACCGTCAACGCTTTTTCACGCGCCAAAATCCGGGCCGTCTGCTCGGGGTCTTCCACGGTCAACGAATCCTCATCCACATCCGCAACCACAACATGAAATTCAGCCACCAATCTCCCAAGTAACTCGCGCCGGCGAGGGCTACCACTCGCCAGGATCACCGGATAATCCAACTTCAACACCCCACCCTTTTACCTAATCAACCCGACTCATCCAAAACCTTCCCCCAACCAATCCATCTAACCAAGTATTATCATGCCTGTGAACGTACCGTTCATTGACCTCAAATCCCAATACGAAGAAGTAAAGGGCACCCTGGATCCTGCAATTGCCGAGATCCTCTCCACTGGCGCATACGTCCTCGGTAAATACAACAAAGAACTCGAGGAAACCATCGCCAATCGCCACGGAGTCAAACACGCCATCTGCGTCAATAGCGGAACCGATGCCCTCCGTATCGCTATGCAGGCCTGCGACATTGGCTCCGGCGACGAAGTCATCACAACCGCATTTACCTTCGTGGCGACCGCTGAAACCGTTGTCCAACTCGGCGCAATCCCCGTCTTCGTCGACATCGACCGAGAAACGATGTGCATCGATCCCGCCAAGATCGAAGCCGCCATCACCGCAAAAACCAAAGCAATTCTCCCCGTCCACCTTTTCGGACAACTCGCCGACGTCACTGCAATCAAAGCAATCGCCGAGAAGCACAACCTGCTGATCCTCGAAGACTCCGCCCAAAACATCTACAGCCACCACAACGGAACCTACACCGGTAACTTCGGTATCGCCTCCGGAATCAGCTTCTACGTCACGAAAAATCTTGGTGCAGCTGGCGATGGTGGGATGATCCTCACAAACGACGATGAAGTCCACCGTCGCTGCCTCAGCCTCCGCATTCACGGAATGGGCCGAGAACGCTACTACTACGACGAAGTCGGATACACCTCTCGTCTCGCTGAACTCCAGGCCGCTGTCCTAGTCAGCAAAATCGTCCGCCTCGATGACTGGCACGAAAACCGAAATCGAATCGCCAACTACTACCTCGATGCCCTCAAATACGCTGATCTCATCCTTCCCCGAACCTACGAAGGCAACAACCATGTATGGCACCAATTCACGATCCAAAGCGACAAGCGCGACGGACTAATGGAGCACCTCAAAGAAAAAGGAATCGGCTCGGCAATCTTCTATCCCGTCCCCCTCCATCTCCACTCTCCTTATGCAATGTACGCCAACGGAGAAGGCTCGCTTCCCATCACCGAGATCGTGAGCAAGCAGTGCCTGAGCATCCCTGTTCATCAACATATGACCATCGAACAAGCAGAATACGTCGCCAACGAAATCAAAGCATTTGTCGGCTTGAAGCAAGTGGCACAGGCATAACACAAAAATTTGCCTGGGCCACAGGTCCGCATCAACCGAACTCCAGCCTCCAAAATTGAGTCTCCCCAGCTGGCGGTAAAGAAAAAACTTACGTTTTGCATCCTTCCCGCCATGTCTCCAGTAGAAGGACAAAGAGAGACAACCCATGCCTCACGACTTGCGGTCCCTGTTGAGGAATGTGGTTAGTCTCTCTTTTGTTGTTTGAATTCCATCAAAACAACCCCCGCTGACCGCTCTCCAACCCCAAGAGCTGCTGCTTCCGCCACAATCCCCCCGCATAGCCACATAACTGACCATCGGCCTGAATAACCCGGTGACACGGCACAATCACTGCAACAGGATTCACCCGATTTGCCATCCCCACCGCCCGCTGACCATTCTTTACCCCCAAACGCTCTGCTAAATCGGAATAACAAACGGTCGCCCCAAAAGGAACATCCTGCAACGCCTTCCAAACCCGCACCTGAAAAGGCGTCCCCATCAACCGCAAAGGCACATCAAACTCCTGACGGTCACCAACCAAATAGGCTCCAATTTGCTCCGCAACTCGTTCCCCCAATGCGCAACCAATTCCAATCTGCCCCTCACCAACAAATTTCAACGAAGTCAACCGACCGCCGTAAGTCTCGGCAACCATTAATCCCAATGCCGTTTCAAAGCAAGACGAAAAACTCAACCGAGCTTCACGCCTCACAAAATTGCCCATCACTGGGGCCGAATCAAAAAGTGAACTCTGCATCCGTGCGTCTGTCCTTCTCAAGCCAAGACGACACAAATCCAAAAATCGCTTCAATTCATGCATTCGGCACTCATCTTGCAGGCCAAAATACGTCTAAACAAACATGAAAGCCCTGACCATCATCGCCATAGTTCTCAGCACAGCAGGGCTTCTGACTGCCTGCGGCCCGACCGACGGATCAAAACCCCTCGCATACCTCGACCGGCCCGGAACATCCAGTCCCAGTACCGAACCAGTTATCGCACCGCAAAGAGATCCCAGTACGGATTCAACCCAAGTTCTTCTTGTCATCAATTCTGCAAGTGCTGCAAGCCGTGAAATTGGAGCCTATTACCGGTCAAAGCGAAAAATTCCAAAAGAGAACGTTGTCATCATCAACGTCTCGACTACCGAAAACATTGCCACACACGAATACAACTCTGGAATCAAAACGCCTGTCCAAGAGGCTATCAAAAACACCAAAAATCCAATTAACTACATTGTCCTAACCGATGGTATTCCTATCCGCCTCGACAACGATAATGGGTACTCCGTTGATGGTCATCTGGCCACAATGAAGCTCAATATTCCCGCTATAACCGAACTCAAACAGGAAAATATTCAACGCTCCGCCAATCCATATTACGGTGCAACGACCCGGTTCACAAGTGCCAAATACAATATGTATTTGGTCACCCGATTAATCGGATACACCACAGAAGACGCCCTCAAACTCATTGATAACTCTCTCGCCGCTACACCCGCAAAAGGGCCGTTCTTTTTCGATCAAGCCGGTAACCGTAAAACGTCAAGCTACGGAATGCTTCAATCTCTCATGGAGCGATCAGCTCAAAGCCTCGCCCAAAAAGGTTTCACAACAACTCTCGAAACAACTGACACATTCACCGCTCCGACTGAACCCGTCATGGGTTATGTTTCATGGGGAAGCAACGATGGTGCCTTTAAACCAGAAGAGTATAAGAAAGTGAAATTCTTGCCCGGTGCCCTCAGCGAAACCTTCGTCAGCACCAGCGGACGTACATTCAAACCCACCGTCGGGGGCCAATCCCTCATCGTTGAACTCATCGCCCAAGGAGTAACCGGTGTCAAAGGATACGTCTCCGAGCCATACACCTTCGCCCTCGCCCAGCCCGATATCCTCTTCGACCGATACGTCCAAGGATTCAATCTCGCCGAAAGTTTCTATGCCGCATCTCCCGTTGTCAAATGGAAAGACATAGTCGTCGGCGACCCCCTCTGCAACCCTTACGCAAGGTGACTTAAACCCGATAAACACTGCGCCTCAACAAGACCAAAAGCAACGGAGAACCCACAACCGCCGTTACCGCCCCAACGGGCAACTCTGCCCCCGACCAAATCCGTTGCGCCAAAAAGTCCGATCCCACAATCAATCCTGCCCCCAGCCAACCACTCAAACCCAAACACCGTCTCAAATCTGGCCCCACCAAACTCCTCGCCAAATGAGGTGCCACAAGGCCAACAAACCCAATAATCCCCGCACTCCCCACAATTGCTCCGACTGCGCATGTCCCCGCCACCAGCTGACCCATCAAGACCCGACGCGAATCGACTCCTAACCGACCCGCCAACTCCTCGCTAAAGGCAAAAGCATTCAGCACCCTGGCCTGTCGCCAAGCGAGCCCAAAGGCAATCCCAACAAACACCGCCATCACCCCAACTCGCTCCCAATGCATCGGCGTCAAACTTCCGAGCAACCATCGCATGACAACGTTTGTATCTTTTCCGCCAAAAAGCAAAACTAAAGTCGTGACCGATGCCAACATCGACCCCACAACAACCCCACTCAAAATCAAACGCACCACATCACTTTTCTTCGACCAACCAGATAACCCAAAGACCAACCCCAAAGTCAAAATCCCACCCACGACCCCGCCCAGACTCATCAAACTTCCACCCAAAACGCTGCCCAAACCAAATGAGATCACCAGAGCTCCCGCAACCCCCGCCCCACTACTGACACCCATAACATACGGCTCCGCCAAAGGGTTTCGGAGCAATGTCTGAAAAACCGCCCCGACCGCCCCAAGCCCGAATCCTGCGATCAAACCCGCCACCAATCTCGGCAATCTTAACTGCCAAATCACCGTCGCAGCCAATTCGTCACGACCTAAAATCCCATCAATAATCCCCGAAAAACCTAAGGCAACCGATCCCGAAAACCCCAGATAAACCAAGCTCAATAGCATAACGAAAAACGCGACCCCCACAACCAATCCGCGATCCCGTTGACTCACCCCCCAAGCATACTCCGGTAAACTAAAAATCGTGGTGCAGACCAATCTCAGCGACCGTTGCGGCCTCATCAAACCATCCCCTACCCTCGCAATGACCGCAAAAGCCCGCGAGATGAAAGCCGCAGGATTAGATGTCATCTCCTTTGCCGCCGGAGAACCAGATTTCAACACCCCAGATCCCATCATCGCCGCCGCCAAACAAGCCCTCGACGATGGATTCACTAAGTACGCTCCCTCAAAGGGCCACCCAACCCTTGTCGAAGCCATCCAACGTAAAGTCAAACGAGAGAATAAATTTTCCGCTGAGGCTAGTCAAATCGTCGTCTCATGTGGGGCCAAACATAGCGTCTACAATGCCCTCCAAGTCCTTCTCAATCCCGGAGACGAAGTCATTCTCTTCGCTCCGTTCTGGATGACCTACGCTGACCAAGTCGCTCTCGCGGGCGGAAAAATTGTCGTCATCACAACCGATGTCGAAAACAATTTCTGCCCCCATCCCGACCAGATCAAAGCTGCGATCACGCCCCGAACCAAAGCGATTGTTTGCAACACTCCAAGCAATCCCACGGGAGGTGCCTGGGATCGAAACCTCATCAAAGAAGTTGCCGCTATCGCCCTTCGGCACAATCTCACCATCATCAGCGACGAAATCTACGAACGCATCACCTACGACCACGATCACACAAGCTTTGCCAGCCTCAGCAAAGATGTCGCAAATCAAACAATCACCATACTAGGGGTCTCAAAAACATACGCCATGACCGGGTGGCGGGTCGGATTCACAGTCTCAAATCCCCAAATTGCCGCCGCGATGGCCAATCTCCAAGACCAGGTCACGTCGAACGCAACCACATTCGCCCAAATCGGTGCCGCAACTGCGCTCGATTCCGACCCATCTCTCGTCCAAGGCATGATCGACGCTTTCACCACCCGCCGATCACTCGGTCTTGACCTGATTCGTCAGATTCCCGGATGCTCAGTCAACGACCCGAAAGGCGCGTTTTACTTCTTCATCAATGTCAAATCTCACCTCAATAGCTCAATCGCCGATGACATAACTCTCGCCAATCACCTCCTCGAAACCGCCCACATTGCCACCGTCCCTGGCTCGGTTTTTTACGCCCCGGGACACCTCCGCCTCAGCTACGCCACCAGCCCTGACCAAATCACCGAGGGAATCACCCGACTCAAAACCGCCCTCGCCGACCTCTCATGATCCCCAAGCCGATTCCCCTCAAAAGCGAAGCCCTCTTCAAACTGGCTATGCGGCACCGATCTGCCGCTGAAAATTCGGTAACCGACTCCTACGAACGACTGGAATTTTACGGCGACGCCGTCCTGGGGCTTGTCATCGCTCAATATCTCTACGAACACCATGCCGATTGGGATCAAGGCATGATGTCAAAGGCCCGAGCATCCGTCGTTCAAGAGGCTCCCCTCGCCGACCGCGCCCTCGCACTTGGTCTTGATCAACTTCTCGAACTCGGCCCCGGAGAAGAATCAACCGGAGGCCGCAACCGTCCCGGCATCCTGTGCGATATTTTTGAAGCAATCATCGGTGCAATCTATATCGAATCGGGTCTCGAGAAAGCACGGTGGTTCGTCCTCGAACAGCTCGACAGCTACCTCATGCAAATCAGCTCCGGAGATGTCAGCCCCAACGACTTCAAATCTCGACTCCAAGAAATCTCCCAAGCCCTGTGGCGGAAAACACCCACCTACCGCGTCAGCCGCGAAAACGGTTTCGCTCATGAAAAAAGGTTTACGGTCAGCGTCGTCTTCGATGACGATGTCATCTCAGAAGGAACCGGAAGATCCAAAAAAGAAGCCGAGCAAGCCGCTGCAAAAGACGCGCTAGAAATCATCGAACACGCTCAGAGAAGCAGAAAAATGCTCCAAGAACAAGACCTCGAAATCTAAATACAATTTCAACGGCAAATACTTATCCCCACACAATTGCCAGATGAGACTCATTTGGGCCTGGGAATTGGAACACTGAACCTATTTCCTTGTATCATATACCAGTATCTGATCAAATTTGATCAATTCGTTGGCGTGTTGGCACGGTTGGTGCCTTACCGTCTTATCCGGAGTGGGTTTATGAACACAAAAATCACGAAAGTAGCGGCATTCTTAGTCGCAATAATGGTAGTCGGAATCGCAGCCGCGAGAACCGAACCCAATAGCTTCCTCAACAAGCCGGCCACAACGCACAGCGCATTGATGAAGCAAGTCCAATCAGACGACCAAGTCATGAATCGCTTTATGCGACACTTTGGGATGTCCCGAGCCGGAGTAATTGAATACTTCAACACCCTCAAGCTCGACACCCTCAAAGAAGACGGCGTCTACCTCGTCTACAACGTTCCCGAATCAGAAGAGCTACGTGCTCGAGCAATTTTCTATAAAGCTGGAACGAAAGTCTGGGTTGACCAAGAAGGCACAATCGTCCTCAAAGAATCTTGCGGAAACCCCATGGTACGCGGAACCGATAGTACGTCAGTTGCCATGGAGCAACCCGTCACGGCAAACATCGTTGAGCCAGCCCAAGTGGTCACTGTTCCCCAGGGAACCCCGACCGACTTAGTCGCTTCAACTTTGCCCGCAGATATCGAATCATCCGCATTGGCGTTTCCTGCCGCTGCTCCCATGGATGTATCAAGCATCATCTCAAGCGGTGGCGCATCGTTCAATCCTGCATTCCTCTTGCCACTCGCCGCAATCCCGTTCGTAGTCACGAACAACGAAGATCCACCCGAAGCGATCCCCGAGCCCATGACAATGATCGCTCTCGCTGCAGGTGCTGGCCTCATCGCTCGCAAACGACGAAACAAAAAGTAAACTTCCAAAACCCATATACTCAAGCGGGAAAGGCAAATGCCTCTCCCGCTTTTTTTCGTTAAATCTTGCCCTTTTCCAGGCTCCTTAATTTTCTCGTAACTTGGTTCCTTGAAACTGAAGCAGGAATACCGGATTGCCGGAAATTCAACTGCATTTTGCAGAGGAAAAACAAATGAACAAAATCATTCTTGCCCTGGGTGCCATAGCGTTCGCTTCGCTCGCATCCGCTCAATCAATCTTCTCAGGCAACGTTATCAAGAACGGTAGCTTTGAGGCCGGATCGACCGCTGTCAATGGCGGAAGCGTTGCCGTCCCCGACTGGAACGGTCTCACAACCGTTGGTGAATACGGCCCCGCAACGTGGTGGGAAGTTCCCTTCGGAGTTTGGAGCGATGGCAACAAGTTTGTCGGTGGAGGAAACAACGACCTCAACACCATCGATCAGTCATTCGTCATTGATGCCGCTGATTTCGCAACGATCGACGCAGGGAATGCTGCTTTCAACGTCAGCGGTTGGTTTGGTGGATGGTCTAGTCAACAAGACTTTGCGTTCTTGACGGTTGATTTTCTCGATGCATCAAGCACTGTTCTCAACTCAACCGTGATTGGAAACGTTACGGCTGCCGAGAGAAACAACGTCACCAGCATGCAATTCCGCGAAGCCAATGGAATTATTGCCAGCGGGACTCGATCCATCAACTTTACGGTCACTTTTGATCGAATTGGCGGCGGAACTTACAACGACGGAACAGCTGAAAACCTCGTTTTCAGCGCTGAAGCCGTTCCCGAACCGATGACCATGATCGCTCTTGCCGCTGGTGCTGGCCTCATTGCACGCAAACGACGAAATAAGAGATAACTCCACCCACCCAAGTATTCAAGCGGGAAAGGCAAATGCCTCTCCCGCTCTTTTATATCAGACTCGAATCAAACTGATCGGTGGCTCAACATTAAAACTTGCGTGACCATCAGCAGTGCAAGTCACGATATTCTCGATCCTCACCCCAAAACGACCTGGTAAGTAAATCCCCGGTTCAATACTAAAGCAGTCCCCTTCCATAATCACCTCGTCACTCCCTGGCATGATATACGGCTCCTCATGAACGCGCATCCCCAGCCCGTGCCCCGTTCTGTGGACAAAAAATTCGCCAAACCCTGCTTCTTCGATGACTTTTCGAGCTGCGCCATCGATTTCACCTGCCGTCACTCCTGGACGAATCACTGACCTTGCGGCATGGTGCGCATCAAGCACAATCTGATAGACCCGGTCAGCCTCCGGATCACGAGGTTCACCAATTGAAACCGTACGCGTAATGTCACTCATGTAACCACCTGCCTCACACCCAAAATCCATAATCATCACATCCCCATCCGCCAGAACCGTTTCGTCAGAGTGATGGTGTGGCTCTGCACCGTTGGCACCCGTCGCCACAATCGCGAACATTGGTCGTCCCCCTTCCGCCTTCATTGTTGCTTCCAACCGCCCTCCGACATCTGATTCGCGCTCACCCGCCCGAATCGTTCCACGCACCGCCTCAAATGCAACATCCGCCATCTTCCCCGCTCGGAATAACTCGTCCAGCTCCGACTGGTTCTTGCATCGCATCACTTGACCCGCTAGCCGACTTCCCGCGATAAAGCTCACGTCTGGTAACCAGCCCTGAAATCGAAGCAGAATCGAAGCTAACATCTCGTCGTCAACCGCAACCCTGCCTCTCAACCCGGAACTTCTGATCGCCTCCGTTGGATCCTCGCCATCTACAAATCCGCGGACATCCTCAATTCCACATCGAATGGCCTGGTTCACGCTTAGAGCTGGGCAAAAAAGTCGCATTCCGCCCGACTGATCAAGTACCAAAGCCATCAATCGCTCCCCTCCTCCCTCAAAAAACCCCGAATAGTAGCCCATCGTGATCGGAGTCGTCGCAATGAATGAATCAATCCCCGCCTCCCGCAAAACCCGACCTAACTCCAACCGACGACTCGCGTAATCTGCCATGACCGTATTCTATCTCACCCAAATCTGTAGGCTCCAAACGAATTGACCCGGGGCCCGAAGCCAAGCCCTCGCCCCGCCGACCACGGCGGGGCTCCGCCCCCCGGTCAATTCAACCCATCCGCCATAATCAATCCAATGCTCCAAGCCGGAATCGTCGGACTCCCCAACGTCGGGAAATCAACCCTCTTCAACGCCGTCGTTGCCAACGCGCAAGCCCAAGCTGCAAACTTCCCCTTCTGCACCATCGAACCCAACGTCGGAATGGTCAGCGTCCCCGATACGCGACTCGATGTCCTCGCAAAAATCTCCGGCTCCGAACAAATCCTCCCCGCCCGGGTCGAATTCGTTGACATTGCCGGCCTTGTCAAAGGTGCCTCCAAAGGCGAGGGCCTGGGCAACCAATTCCTCGCCAACATCCGCGAAGTCGACGCCATCATCCACGTGGTTCGATGTTTCGATAACGACGATATCACCCATGTCCACGGCTCCGTAGACCCCCTCCGAGATATCGACATCATCTCCCTCGAACTCATCCTCGCCGACCTCAGCCAAGTTGAAAAGCGCATCGAACGCGTTCGAAAAGATGCCAAGACCAACAAAGACGCAAAGCCGGAACTCGAAGCGCTCGAACAAATCATGCCCCTCCTCGAAGACGGTAAACCCGCCCGCGAAGCCAAACTCGATGACGAGCAACGGGCCGGAATCAAACACCTTGGACTCCTTTCCGCCAAACCCGTCATCTATGCCGCCAACGTCAGCGAAGCCGACATCAACACTGGAAACGACTGGACAAAGAAAGTCGCCGATCACGCCGCAAAAGAAGGCAATGACCTGGTCATAATCTCCGCACAAATCGAAGCTGAGCTCATCGAACTTCCCGAAGAAGACCGTGCCGAGTTTCTCGAATCCCTCGGCATCAAAGAATCAGGCCTTCAAAACCTCATTCGCCACACCTATGACCTCCTCGGCCTACAAACTTATTTCACCACGGGCCCCAAAGAAACCAGAGCTTGGACTATCACAAAAGGCATGAAAGCCCCCCAAGCCGCCGCCGTCATCCACACTGACTTCGAAAAAGGCTTCATCCGCGCCGAAACTGTCGCCTACCAAGACCTTGTCGACAACGGCAACATGGCCGCTGCCAAAGCAAAAGGAAAAGTCCGATCCGAAGGAAAAGAATACGTCGTCCAAGAAGGCGATGTCCTCCACTTCCTTTTCAATGTTTAGTTGAGAAGACAAATCAGTTAAGATATGAAGATGAAAATGGCACTCACCACATTAGCGGCAATTGTTCTCGTAATCCCCGCATTTGCCGCAGATTCAACTGAGTCGATCATCCAAAAGGCACAAGCTCAAGCCCAAGAGCAAAAAAAGAATATCCTCGTCAAATTTTCCGCTTCATGGTGCACTTGGTGCCATCGAATGGATGACTGGCTCAAAAAAACCGAAGCCGGGCAAATGGTCGCAAACCAATATATCATCGTCACCCTCATCGTCGATGAAGCCGAAGACAAAAAAGCCCTTGAAAACCCCGGAGCAAACGACTTCAAATCCAAGCTAGGAGGCAACCAACAGGGAATCCCCTTCTTCGCCATCATCGATCCCGCGGGAAAAACCCTCCAAACAAGCCTCCGCCCCAGCGACGATCCCACTAAAAAACCGAGCAACATCGGCTTCCCAGTCGAAGACTTTGAAATCGCACACTTCATGAAAATGGTCAAAACAACCTCAAAGCTCACCATCCCCGAACTCGCAAAAGCAGAAATCTCGCTCAAGGAAAACGCCAAAAAAATCAAGGGCGGAAGCTAACCCAAGTTGGCCTCCACCGCATAAATAACTCAGTTCTTCAGGAACTCTTTCAATTGATCCTCGTCAACAAAGTGGTCTATAAACTTCACCACTCCGTTCGGATCAATCACGATCTTCGTCGGATAGCCCGGAATCTCGTAATCATCCATCAAAGGATGCTCCTCACCCATCAATCCTTGTCGCCAATTGACTTTTGCCTCCAATAAGCGAGGCTTCAGCTCTTCAGCCGACTCCGGATCGGCATTCATTCCGATCATCACAAAATCGTCGCCGCCCAATTCGTCGTTCCATTTCCGGAGCTCACCGAGCTCCTCAACGCAACTGCTTCACCAAAACGCCCAAAAGTCCAACAAAACTGTCTTGCCCCGATAATCAGAAAGCTTCCATTCTTTCCCATCCACATCTTTGATCGTAAAATCCGGAGCCTCCTTGCCAACCACCACCGTTTCGGAAATCGACTCCATCCCTACCACCTTGGAAGCTTCAACCGCTGCCTCGACCGGAATCTTTCCGCCACTAGGTTGAGGGGCAACTTTTGGCGCAGGTTCCGGGCTACAGCCAACCAGAACCATGGTAACCAGAACCAATGAGAAACCAATCCTCAAATTACTCATTACATACTAGTGTATCTCAGTTCACCGACTTTGGCAAATGCTTCTCAATTGTCGTCTGATCAATAAAGTTGTCAATGTAAACAACCATGCCATCCGGATCAATCAAAACCTTAGTGGGATATGCACTCACGTCGTAATCCTTGTCCAACTCATGACCATCCCCGATCATCCCCTGCCGCCAGTTGACCACGCTCTTCGCCAACTGCTTCTTGATCTCACCCACAGGCTCGGAATCGTTATTCATTCCAATCAGCACAAGCCCCTTAGCCTCCAATTCGTCGTAGTAATTCCTCAACTCCGGCAACTCCCTCACACAATACGGGCACCAGAAGCCCCAAAAATCAAGCAACACCGTCTTCCCCCGGTAATCCGATAGCTTCCAGCTCTTGCCGTTCTCATCAAAAATCTCAAAATCAGGTGCCGCTTTCCCAACCGCAACCGTCTCCGAAAGAGAACCACCCGCCTCACTTGGCGCGTTGCTCACCACGACTTCCTTAGTCGGCGGAACCTCAACTTTTTCAGTTGCACAGCCGAGCAAACCCATGGCCAACACCACAACCCCCGCCGTCCATTTCCAACTCATCATGCATTCCTAAAGCAGACCCATCTCCCCCTAGTTCCCATGCCGACTAAACCCGAGGTCAACTGACCCACCCCAGGTACCCTCAGTTCCTTCTATGCCCTCCCTCAAAATTATTCCCCTCGGTGGAACTGGCGAAATCGGAAAAAACTGCACCGTCGTCGAAACAGAAAAAGACATTATCATCGTGGACTGTGGAATTTCCTTCCCTCACGAAGAACACTATGGAGTAGATATTGTCATCCCCGACTTCACATACATCCTCGAAAATCGCGATAAAGTCCGTGGCGTCGTCATCACCCATGCCCACGAAGATCACGTCGGTGCCCTCGCATACCTTCTCCGCGAATTCAACCTCCCCCTTTACTGCACCCCTCTCACCCAAGCCATGGTCGCCATGAAGCTCGAAGAGAGAGCCCGCAACGTCGAAGTCAATTTCCAACGCATGACGCCAGGTGAAAAATTCAAACTCGGTGAAATGGAAATCGAGCCGATCCGCATCACCCACTCAATCCCCGAAACCAACGCCATCGCATTCCATACCGATGAAGGAATCGTACTCTTCACCGCTGACTTCAAATTCGACCGAACCCCGGTCGATAAACTAACCACTGACGAAGATCGCCTCAAAGAACTAGGAGAAGATGGCGTACTCCTCCTCCTTTGCGATTCCACAAACGTTGAGCGAGAAGGCTGGTCACCCTCCGAATCCGAAGTCGGACCATCTCTCAAAAAGCTGTTCCATCAGGCCGAAGGTCGAGTCCTCGTTACCCAATTTAGCTCCAACATCCACCGGATGCAACAAATCTGCGATGCCGCAAAAGCCACTGGTCGAAAAGTCAGCATCGCTGGACGAAGAATGGAAATGACCTTCAACATGTGCCGGCGACTCGGCTACATCAACGTCGATCGCGAAGACACAATCCCTATCGACGATGCCCACAAACTCCCCAACAACAAAGTCGTCTTCATCGTCACCGGTTCCCAAGGCGAACCAAAAGCGGCTCTCAGCCAAATGTCTCGCCGAGAATATAGCCGACTCAAAGTCCGCAAAGGCGATACCATCATCTACTCCGCCCGACCCATCCCCGGTAACGAGGGCCCCATCTGGCGCACCGTCAACAACCTCATCCGCCAGGGTGCAAACGTCATCACCGACCACGAAACCCCCGTTCACACTTCTGGTCACGCCTATGAAGAGGAAGTCAAGCACATGATCGCTCTCACCAAGCCGTTCTACGTTGCTCCCGTCCACGGTGAACCAAGACACCAAAAGGCAATGACTGACCTCTTGGTCAAAGGCGGTCACGAATCCCACAGAATCTTCGTCCTCGAAAACGGACAAACCCTCAATATCGATGAAGAATCTGCCTGGGTTGTAGACGAAGTTCCGTTCGGCGAAGTCTTCATCGATCAAAACAACCACTCACCCATCAACGAAAACGTTCTCCGACAACGCCACACCCTCGCGCACGACGGAGTCTGCGTCATCACTTTGGTAATCGATAAGCAAACTGGCGAAATGCTTGGACGTCCCCGCGCCGACATCAGAGGCATGAACGCGACCCCCAAAGATATTGAAGATGTCCTCGACGATCTCTGTACGATCCTTACGCGCTACCAACCCGCTGAACTCAAATCCAGCGACCACATGGCAACCGAAATCGTCGAAGCCACCGGAAAACTCCTCTGGCGATCTACAAAACAACGCCCCATCGTCATCCCCATCATTGAACTCGTCTGAATACTGTCTAGGTCTCGTGTAAGATAATCGCTCCACGTGCGAATCACTTCACCGTGGAGCAAACAATGGCCAACCGGGTCGAAAATCAACTCAAGTTTCAGTCCCTTATGGAAGCGCATCAGGGACTAATCTTCCGAGTGACAACCACCTATGCCCGAAAGGTTGAAGATCAACAAGATCTTGTCCAGGAAATCAAACTCAACCTTTGGAAAGCATTTCCAAAATACAACCCTGAACAGTCATTCTCAACTTGGGCATACAAAGTCTCCATCAACACAGCAATTTCTTGGTTCAGAACCCACTCAAGAAAGGGAAATACAGTTGAACTGCCAGAGAACGTTCCCGCGCCCGAAAGCTACTCCGACGGTAGTGCTCAAGTCTTGCGTCAACTGATTGACAATCTAGACCCCTTGAACCGCGCTATTCTCAGCCTCTCGCTTGAAGATTTATCTCAGTCACAAATCGCCGAAATTATCGGCACAACACCCGGAAATATCGCCACACGGATCAGCCGCATTAAAGCGCAACTCCGACACCAATTTGAAGCACAGGAAAAGAACTCATGGAACTAAATGAACTCAAAGCTAGCTGGATCGAACTCAATTCAAAGGTCAATCACATGGAAGAAGCACTCAATGCAACCACAATAACTCAAAAAGTCCAAGCTCCGTTGCGAAAAGAGCCGACGCTAGAAATCGTCATCGGTGCCCTAACCCTTCTGTGGACTGGAGGATTCATGGGTGACAATTTCGGTGCTTTCGCAATAAAACCGGCCCTCGCTCTTCCCGCCTTATTCATTCATTGCCTTGCAATCGCTGCCATTGCACATTCAATTTGGCAACTCGTTCTAATTCAAAAACTAGAATGGACACAACCAGTCGTTGAAACTCAAACACGTTTGGCAGAAATAAAGCGCTTTAGAGTGAAAGGGGCAAAGCAGTTCTTCGCAGCGTCATTAACCGGATGGTTTGCATTTCCCATACTTCTGCTCCAAACCCTCTTGGGTCCGTCAGTGCTCACCAAAGTCAATCCGTTCTGGATTCTTAGTAACATTGCCTTTGGATTCATTGTGATCATTGGCATAATCCTCGTATCGCACAGAATTGGTGACAGCCACTCCGTGACTAACAAATTCAATGAATTCCTCGCTGGAACTCAAGTCACACTGGCCGAACGTGAGCTGAAATCGCTAAGCGAATTTTGATTCTCACGAGGAATGGACTCCACCAAAGGGTGGGATCCATTCTTAACACCAGAAAGCGGTAAAACAATAGTTGTGATCCGCCCATTCCTAATTCTCGATCCCGCTGGGCTCTCAGAACCCCTCCAGCGAGACCTCATCCTACTCGATGAAATCCTTGGTCAAGTTGTCCAAACCCAAGAAGGCGATTCAATTTTAGACGCCGCTCAAGCCATTCATCAACTCGCAAAATCCAAACCCGAAGCTAACATCGAACAAGAAATTCCCGCCTTCACGAGTCCCCAAACCATCCAAAAAGTCGCCCGCGCATACACCATCCTCTTCCAACTCATCAATATCGCCGAACAAAAAGAAATTGTGCGGGTTAACCGATCGCGTCCCGATCGACCCGAATCAGTACGCCAAACCATCAGTCATCTTAAATCCTCTCACACCGAACGAGAACTTCGCGAGCTGATTCAAAATCTTCATATCGTCCCTACCCTTACCGCGCATCCCACTGAAGCACGCCGCCGAGTAGTTCTCGATAAACTCGAATCAATTGCCCGCAACCTTGTCGAAATCTCTGACTCAAGAAATGACGTGGATCTGAGCCGACCGCTTAATTCCGACCAAATGGTCGAACAAGACCTCGTGCGAAACATCACCACGCTTTGGCAAACTGCCGAACAAGAACCCGGGGGAATGACTGTCCTAGACGAAGTCGATAACGCACTTTACTATTTCGAAAGGACGATCCTTCGCGTCGCCTCATGGATCCAAAGGGACTTCGAGCACGCCTGGACATCCGAATTCGACACCACCGCTCCCGATCTAAGCCAAACGATCACCTACCGATCATGGGTGGGCGGTGACCGAGATGGCAACCCCGCTGTCACCCCCGAAGTAACTCTCGAAACCCTCTCCAAACATCGTGAAACGTTCGTAAACACCGCAAAGTCTCTCCTCCAAAGGCTTGCCCGAGAAGCCTCGCAGTCTTCCGCTCACATCCCATCAACGAGCGGAGACCAAATGCCTCTACATGTGCTATTCAACGCTCTGGCCGAGCAAATCACCACCCTTTCCCACTCCGACCTTCTCTCCCAACTTTCCGCAATCGCTTCCACCCTTCACGAGTCGAATAACTCTGCATTTGCCACAACTGGGCTATTCCCACGACTCCTTCGAATCATCCGCGCTTTTCCCGGAGGAATCATTCCCCTCGATATCCGCCAGCACTCCGATGAACACGTCGCCGCAATCAGTGAACTTTTTCACGCCACCGGTGAACTCAATTCCGCCGACGCCTACTCTCATCTCTCCGAACCAGAAAAAATTGCTCTCCTCCTCAAAGAACTCAGCAATCCGCGCCCAATGGTTGACCAGTCTTGGCGTGGAACGAGCCAATGCGAAGCCGCCCGAAAAGTATTCCGAACGATCAAAAAAGCCCATAAACAGTTCGGTTCTTCCAGCATCAACTGCTACATCATTTCGATGACCCACGGCCTCAGCGATCTCCTCGAAGCTGTCGTCCTTGCAAAAGACTCCGGACTCCTCGTCTACCAACACGGAAACCCTGAGTCATCAATTGACTTCGTTCCCCTCCTCGAAACAATCGATGACCTTGAATTGGGCATCTCGCTACTCCAAGAGTTGTTCTCCAATCCCCTCTATCTCTCCATTCTCAATTCGCGTTCTCAACGCCAAGAAGTCATGCTCGGATATAGCGACAGCTCGAAAGATGGAGGCTATTTCACCGCCAACTGGTCTCTCCACAAAGCTCAATCAGATCTCAGTCAAATTGCCAAGGATCACTCCATCAAACTAAGGTTCTTCCACGGTCGTGGCGGCACCGTCGGACGAGGCGGTGGACGCGCAAACAAAGCGATTCTCTCTCAACCATCTGGTTCATTCAGTGGCGACATTCGATTCACCGAACAAGGCGAAGTCATCTCGTTCCGATATTCTCTTCGTCCAATCGCTCACCGCCACCTCGAACAAATCGCCAGTGCATGTCTCGCCGGAGCTGCCCGAAAAACCCAATCCGGAGCTACAAATCCCGAATTCAGACAAGCCGCCGAAACCATCTCCCAAGCCTCAAAAACCAGTTACCGCGACCTGATCTACAATGATCCTCAATTCCTAGAGTTCTACCTCGCCGCCTCACCCATCGAGTTCATTTCCAAGCTCAGCATCGCATCACGACCTGTTATGCGACCCGGAAAAAAGCTTGACTCTCTGGACGGTCTCCGTGCAATCCCTTGGAACTTTGCCTGGGTGCAATCCCGATACGTCGTCCCCGGATGGTACGGACTCGGAACTGGACTGGCCACTATCCCAATTGATCAACTTCAAACCATGTTTCGCGAATGGCCCTTCTTCGCTACTGTCATCGAAAACGCCGAACTTGAACTCACCCGCGCTCACCTCGAGACCGCCAAACTCTATTCCACCCTCGTACCAAATCAAATTCTTGCTGAAAAGTTCCATAGTCGGATCACCGCAGAATTCAATCTCACAAAGTCTCTCATTCTCCAAATAAAGCAAACCAAAGAACTCATGGCAAATAGTAAAGTTGTCCGCCAAACGGTGGAATTCCGTAATCCGATTACTCTCCCCCTCAATATAATGCAGACTCATCTCATTCAGAAAATGAGATCAAATCCGTCGGCAGAAACCGAGCAAGCTCTCCTCCAAACAATTGCCGGACTCGCCGCCGGAATGCAGTCAACCGGATAGCAGCTTGAGATCGCATTCATCATATGCAGCATTTGAATCGCACTAAACCATTAGGGAATAGTAATATCTGGGACTATCGTCATTGCACACTACCTTGTGATCTAATGGCATATCAAGATACTCCAGCGTGATAAATCAGCGCTGTGTAAAATGCACTAGCTTCATTCAACATTACCCAGCAGATGAATACGCTTCCACTCCCTCTTCCAAGCACTCTTCAAGACATTTCCTTCATGGTCGGCACATGGCACGGCCGTGGCGCCGAAGGATGGGTGGAAGAAATCTGGGGTCAACCAACCGGAAGTAATCTCACCGCAATCTTTCGCCATCATCTTGACGGCAAAGTCATCAGATTTGAACTCGTTGCTCTCAATGATGAAAAAGGCTTCGTGGAGGCTACTGTCAGATTCTTCAACGGTGATTTGTCCGATCCCGCAGGACAACGAGAACCCTGCCGATTCTTCCTTCACGAATTATCCGAAAACTCGATGTCCCTCTTTACTGATGATTTGAGTGAGGGAGCCTACGTGAAATATCAACGAGATGGGGACACCCTGCGATCCGTTATGACAATCGGCGAACCCTGCGGAGAGCAATTTACTTTCAAATTTCATCCTGCACCAAAAAACTCTCACGACCTCTCTTACTTCTGAATCCGCACAATATCATCCCCTGCCTCACAATCTATCTCCTCGGCATCTGATCCTAAAGATTCGTCGGCCAAATCCCAATCATGAAGAATGACAAGTCCGACAGAGACTTGCAAATTCAGCATCCAGGGAAAACAGAAGCTGAAAAAGAGGGTATCGGTGCTCCCCTGAGAAGGAGCACCACTTTTTTGTGCTTATCCTGACAAAACACTCACAATTAAGATTGCTATCACAGGTCTAAACGGGTACAAATTGGAGGACTTTCCATATGCCAAATTCCGCAACCCTCCCAACTCAAAACGTCGAGCAACTCAAGTGGCTAACCGGACACTGGCAAGGCACGTACGAAGGCAATCCCGCCACAGAAACCTGGGCCAAGGCTCACAATAACACCCTCATCGGGACTTTCCAATGCACCAGTTCTCGAGGTGTTCGATATGTTGAGTTGCTCAGAATTTTCCCAGAAAGCGAACAGCTGAAACTGACTATTCTCCACCTCAAGGAAGACCTATCCTCCGTTCTTCCTACCGAAATTAGCCTCGAATTCAAAATCACAGAAATCACCGAAAGTTCTTTCACTGCCCTCTCGCCAGACCCCGAATTCCCAAATACAATGGTCTACAACCTGGAAAACGACAAGATAATCGGATACACACTGATCGACGATCATCGCCGCGACTTTTATTTGACTGCAATAGATATCAACCCATAACGAACCCTAAACCCCCAGAACTTCACCGGGTAACCTCAACTCCATGTTGCTCGAAGGGAAAAAGGGGCTCGTCCTAAACGTTTCAAATAACAACAGTATCGGATGGGGCATCGTCGAAGCCCTCCATCAACACGGTGCCACCATCGCCGTTGGAGCCCAAAACGAAAAATTCCTCGGCAAAGTCGAAAAACTTATCGAGGGCCACGAGAGCCTATCCGCTATAACATGCGATTTCTCCTCGGAAGAAGACCTCGCCCGACTGCATGATGAAGTTAAAGCGCGATTCGGCAAAATTGACTTCTTCGTCCACGCCGCCGCATTTGCCGACCGAGAAGACCTCCAAAACCGATTCATCGAAACCTCTCGAGCCGGCTTCAATCTCGCCCTCGAAGTCTCCGCTTATTCCCTTGTTGCTGCGTGCCGCACCCTCGAGCCCCTTTTCAACGAGGACGCGAGCATCGTCACGCTCTCCTACATTGGCTCGACCCGCGCCGCAGCTAACTACAACATCATGGGCGTCGCGAAAGCCGCCCTCGAATCCGCCGTTCGATACCTCGCCGTTGACCTCGGAGATCGAGGAATTCGTGTCAACACCCTCTCCCCCGGTCCCATCAACACTCTCTCCGCCCGGGGAGTCAAAGGACTCGCTGAAAAAATCCGAAACGTCGAAGAATACGTCCCCCTCAAACGTCCATTTGGTCAACACGAGTGCGGGCTCAACGCCGTCTACCTCTGCTCTGAACTCAGCAGCGGAATCACTGGACAAATCATCTATCTCGATAGCGGCTTCAACTTCGTCATGAAGTAAAACATCCAAAATGCCAATCCTCGCCGTCCCCAACTGGTCAATCGGTCGGGAACGCACCGTGCTTCGACAAGCCATCGATTTTCTCGAAAGCACACTCGTCACCGTCCACTTCGCCGAAGCCGATATTGACCACAATCGAACGGTAACAGCTTTCTCAGGAACGCCCGAGAACGTCCAGCAAACACTCCTCGGTCTCGCCGAGATCCTCCTCCCCGCAATCAACCTCCAGCGTCACACTGGCGTCCATCCCCGCATCGGTGGCCTCGACGTCTGCCCATTCATCCCCATCCCCGAACTTGGTGCAAGGGGTGAAGCTCGTTCCTCCCTCCCCGCTGGGGAGGGGAAGGGGTGGGGCACAATCGTCCCCAAATTTTCGGATGAAACGAACTCGGAAACGATATACACTAGCTCCAACTCAGCCAAAGAGATTCAGAACGGAACTCTTGAATCTTCACTCCATTCATTCATCACCGAAACCGCCCAGCTACTCTCACAAGCCCACAATATCCCCATCTTCCTGTACGAACACTCTGCCCCCGGAAAAACTCTCCCCAACCTCAGAGAAGGTGGATTTGGAGAGCTCATCAACCGCCCTCTTAACCCCGATTTCGGCCCAAATCATGCCCACCCCCACCTCGGCGCAACCGTCCTCGGGTGGCGCGATTTCCTCATCGCGCTCAACATCAACTTTCCAAACACCCCCGGCGCATTCGAAACCATGAAGCACATCGCCGCCCAGATCCGCCACGAACGCCAAGCCAAGAACCCCCTCTTTACCGGAATCCGTGCTCTCGGCCTCGAACTCCAAGCCCAAGAAATAGCCCAAGTCAGTCTAAACATCACTCAGCCCGACTCAACGAACTTCGATAAAATCATCTCGTATATCGAAGACCTCGCGGCCAAACAGGGCCACAACGAGCCTTACTCCCAACTCATAGGGGTAATTCGCGACACTGACATCGAACGCACAATCAAGATTCATCCCCGGCCGGCTCAAATCGTCCCTACCCGACAAGCCACCTCCTGGCAAACTGACTGGAAACAATCATGAGCCTCGTCTACGACCTCGGATTCCTCGGCGGCGGACAACTCGCCCGAATGTCTATCATGGCCGCCCAACGCATGGGCCTCACCTGCATCAGCCTCGATCCAGGCGAAAACACTCCCGCCTCCCAAATTGCCCCTGCAATGCGCGGCTCCCTCGACGACCCGGAAGCAGTCGCCCATCTCTTCAATGCCGCCGCACGAGTCACACTCGAGAACGAATTCATCCCCGCCCAAACCATCAAACAAGCACTCATCATTGCCGGTCGCGATGAATCCTGCCTCACCCCCGGCATCCTCACCCTGGCCACAATCCAAGACAAATACCTTCAACGCGAAGCCTATCACCGACACGGTGCCCCTTCCCCACTTGCCGTTCCCCTCGAAGGAGACTACAGCGAAGCCATCACCAAGATCGGATTCCCCATGGTTCTCAAAGCCCGTTTTGGTGGATATGACGGCAAAGGCACCCGCTACGCCCGCACACCGGTAGAGTTTCAAACCCACCGAGGCCTCATCGACCAAGGCAACTGGATGGCCGAACAGTTCGTCCCCTTCTCCCGCGAACTCGCCGTCATGGTCTACCGATCAAAGACGGAAACCGGCACATTCCCAACCATGGAAACGGTCCAAGTTAACCACGTTTGTGACCAGGTCTTCCCCGCCGGAATCGATGCCTCCGCGGCCGCAATCGCTGCCGTCGAAGCCGTCCAAGGATATGGCCTCTTCGGTGTCGAGCTCTTTGAAACCACCACTGGCAACTTTCTCATCAACGAAATCGCCCCTCGCCCCCACAACACCGGACACTACACCCTCGACTGGGGCGGCGTCAGCCAATTCGAACAGCACGTCCGACTCGCCATGGGCTTCCCCTGCGCCCTTCCCACCGGAGCCGACACCTGTATAGTCAACATCCTCGGAATAGACGATCTAAAAAGTGATGTCCTCCAAAGAGATGGTCTCGTCCAAACCCAGTTCGTGAAGGAGGAGTGGATCTCATCTGATACAGATGGAATTCGTCATCCCCGCGAAGAGCCTGCCCCGGGCTTGAACCGGGGCGGGGATCCAGTCCAAGAAAGCACAAACTTACACAACGCAACTGTTCCCGATCCAATCGAGCAGGGAGGGGTTGAAGTCCAATCATCCGATTACGATTGGCTTAGCCAAGAAACCCTCGAAGCTGCCGCCACAAAAGCCCTCCTCAAAGCCCGACAAGAACTCTTCGCCTCCCACCCCCAAGCCCACCTTCACTGGTACGGAAAAACCGAATCTCGCCCCGGTCGAAAAATGGGACACATAAACGTCTCCGGCCCAGACTGCCGCAATAAAGCCATTACCGCAAGAAATTCATTCATTGAATCCTGGCAAGAATCTTTGAGATAGCCCCATTGACCCTAGGTCCCCCACGCCACTCTGCGCCTCCCAAGGTATCTTTTACCGCTTGTGAAATTTTGGTTCGCTGGAACCTAAACTCAAACCTATCACAGCGGACAACACAGGACGGTTTCTCAAAATGGCTACGTTGCAACTCCAAACCCGCGCCGACGCATCTTCTGCCGGCACCCGACGACTCCTCAAATCAGGCGTCCTCCCCATGGCCCTTATCGCCAAAGGCGGCGTAACTCAAAAAGTACAAGCCGACCGAGTCGCCGCACGAGCCCTTTTCCACGATATCTCCGGTGTCGCAATCTTCGACGTTGATGTCGAAGGCAAATCCTCCAAGGTCATCATGAAGGATGTCCAGCGCGACCCCGTCAGCCGACAAGTCACCCACCTCACCGTCATGGAAATCACCGACGAAGACGTGGTCAAAGTAAACATCCCCGTCGTTGTTGAAGGCACCCCCGTTGCCGTCACCAAGCGTGCCGCAACCCTCATGGTTCCGATGAACCAACTCACCATCAAAGCCAAGGTGAAAGACCTCCCCGACCAAATTATCGTGGACGCGTCAAAGCTTCGACAAAACGACAAGCTCGTCGTCGGCGACCTCAAATATGGCGACAAAATCGAATTCCTCCACTCCGACCAAACCGTTCTTGCATCAACCAAGCAACTTCGCGGTATGACCACGCTCGACGCAGAAGCCGCAATGGGTGACGCCGCAGAAGATGCAGAAACCACCGAAGAAGCAACCAGCGAATCAACTTCAGCCGAAGAAGCAACCGAAGAAACCGCCGCCGAATAACTACAAAACATCTCAAAGTGCTGTCGTCCCATTGAACGACAGCACTTTTTTTATTCCTAAATCTTCCGCACCCACAAACACTTCAAATACAAACTTTGCGGAAAATGAGCCACCGCCGGGTGGTCCAAATCTTGTAAAGTCACCTCCTCCAAAACCACCCGAACCCCCTGGTCTCCCGCCGCAAGCTGAATCACCTCCCAGCAATCATCCACATTCATTTGCCAAGTACAAGCGCACACCACCATCTTCCCGTTCGCCGCAAGCAAAGGGAGCGCGTCGTGAACCAACTTCCAAATCCCCCACTTCAGCGATTCCCGAGTCTCCTTCGTCTTCCCAATCGCCGGCGGATCCAAAATCACCCAATCATAGGGCCCCAATGCCTCGGCTTCCTTGGCCACATAGTCAAACGCATTGCCCTGAACGTAAGGAACATCAACCCCGTTAGCAACCGCATTCGCCCGCGCCGTTTCAACCGCCACATACTTCAAATCAACCCCCAAACTTTCCGCTCCTGCCACCGCCCCCGCAACTGAAAACCCGCCCGTATAGCAGAACAAGTCCAACACCTTCTCCCCCCTTTTCACCCGATCCGCAAATCGGTAACGCGAATTTCGCTGATCCAAAAAGTGCCCTGTCTTCAATCCATCCTTAATCGGTACCAAGTACTTCACTTTCCGTTCAAAAATCTCGACCCGATCCGGAGTCTCACCCGCCAACTGACCATTCACTTCCTCAAGTCCCTCTTCTTTGCGGCCCGCCATGTCCGACCGCTCGTAAACACTCTTCGTCCGCTCCGCCAAAACCGGCGCCCAAATATCCTTCAGCCGCTCCATCCCCGCATTCCGCACCTGGACCGCCACATGCCCGTCAAACCAATCCACGATCAATCCCGGAAGCCCATCTGCCTCCCCGTGAACCCACCGCCAAGCATTCGACTCCAAGTCCATTCCTGACCTATAAGCCCAGGCCGCATCAAGTCGCTCCCGGAAAAACGCTCCATCAATCGCCCGATCTTCAGTTGTCAATATCTTGACTGGGAATCTTGCCCCCCGATTCGCCATCCCTATTCCCAAAAAGCTACCGTCCTGCCCTTCAATACGCACAAGCTCACCCTGCCCCAGTTCTTCCGGCATCCGCACATCATTCCTCTGAAACCACGGAAACCCCTTCTCAAACTTCCGCCGCGCCCCATTCCGCAAAACCACCACTTTCTTCGCTTTCATCATTGTCAGTCTATCCCGATCCCAGAAAGACTCATTACTGACATAATGTGTCAACATTCAAAAGCAACATTAGTCCAGGAGCCAATTGCTCCAAAGAGACTATGAACAACATCATTGAGCACGTCACATTTGCCGCTAAGTCAGGCTGTACCGACCAGGAAATGCGAGCAGCATACGACCTCAGTAACGAAGTAGCCCAGGCTATTCCTGGATTCATTCAAAGAACACTTGCCAAATCTGCCGATTCAAACCTCTGGTTCGACATTGTGCAATGGGATTCAATGGAAGCCGCGCAAAACGCAGTGAAAGCGTTCGAATCTGATCCCCGAACAAACGCTTACGTTGATTTGATCGACTTTGAGCACTTTGAATTGAAACACCTAACAATCATCGCTCCATGAATAAAACTGACCGACACTTCGAAATCCTTCAATCACTCAGAAATCAGCGCATCTCAACCGCAGAGAGTATTGCCCAAAGGGTCGGAGTGTCGGTCAGGACGATTTATCGGGATATCGATTCCCTCAATGAATCTGGATTCCAAATCATCGGGCGACCACGCCAAGGATTCAAACTCACCGCTCCAGCTTTTCTACCACCTCTCAACTTAACCAGAACAGAACTCATTGCTGTCACAATCGGGCTCCAATATGTGGCTAAGACCCAAGATCATATTCTGCAAGCTGCGGCCAAAGACCTCATCTCAAAAATTGGCGACACCACGCAAAGAAACCCAAACTCACTTCCCCTCTCAATACTCCCCCATCTCGCTCCAAACGAGAATATTGTGCTGCCCATAGGCCCAATCCTTGAGGCCATCCAAGCTCATCAAAAAATCCACCTCAACTACCAAAATCCACACGGTACTTCAACCCAGCGAATCGTCTGGCCACTCCAGGTTGAGATGTGGGCCAAAGTATGGACTCTCACTGCATGGTGCGAACTCAAAGTTGACTTCCGAGTTTTCAGACTCGACCGAATACAGTCAATCATCACCCTTGATGAACAGTTCAACGATGAACCCGGACGAACATACCAAGATTTTCTCGAATCAATGAAAGAGAACGGCCCCAGCAGTTAGACTGAACCATTGGCACCGCCCAACCGATCATGGTAATATATGCACCGCACGGACAGGTGGCTGAGTGGACGAAAGCGCCCGCCTGCTAAGTGGGTAAGGGGCAACCCTTCCCGGGTTCGAATCCCGGCCTGTCCGCCATGTCCACCCCAGGAGCCAAAATGATCAAAAAACTCCTCCCTCTTACTCTCCTCATTCTTCCCGTACTCACTCACGCCCAAACGTTCAACGAATACCTCTCCGCCCGAAAGCAAAACGGCGTGGCTCAAGCAACTTCCCCTGCCGCACTTGAAACCTTCGTCGGCGAACGTGTCCTCGAAGTCCGAGGCGTCATCCGGGGCTTCCTCGAATCTTCTCGAGGTCAGCTCCTAGTCCTCGAAAACCCCGACTCCAAGCGCGAACTCTTCATCACAGCGACCAATGCCCCGGGCTGGCTCAAGACCTCCAACACAACCGCGCGACTTCTGATCAAAGCCAATCGACAAAACGAGAACGCTCCTGTTGATTCCGTCCTCATCATGGCTACTGCCGAAGGACCAATCGCCGCCTGGGAAGCTGAACAAATTGTCATCGCCCGCAAAAAGGCCGAAGAAGCCGCCAAAAAAGCCGCCGCCCAGCAACGCAATTCAACTCCCTCCAGCCGGAGCGGATCATCCCCAACTCGTCTCCCCGGCAACATCCCCAAACCCAGCGCATCACCCCTCAAAGACACCCCCGGCCTCAGCGCAGAGTTCCTTACCCTTGTTGGTCCCTACACCGAATTTATCCAAAAGCGAAATCGCAAACTCTCGCCCGCCAAAGCCCAAGACATCGCCGAAACCATCCTCGCATACTCTGCCCACTACGGCGTTGACCCCCGACTCGTCATGGCCCTCGTGATTTGCGAATCCAACTTCAACCCCAACGCCCGCTCTCATGCCGGAGCCCAGGGCCTTGGTCAGCTTATGCCCGGCACCGCCCGCGGACTCGGAGTCAGCAACAGCTACGACACCGACCAAAACCTGTACGGCACCATCAAGCTCCTGCGGGGACACCTCGACAAATACACCAACAAAACTGGCGATTCATTTGAAGGTCTTGTCCTTGCCCTCGCCGCCTATAACGCGGGCCCCGGAGCCGTAAAAAAACACAACGGCGTCCCCCCCTACCGAGAAACCCAAAACTACGTCCGCAAAGTCATCGCGATGTACAAAGAACTGTGCGGCGAGTAATTTAGTCAGCAATCGCTGACAAAATCGACGATTATTGGCAAATTCTCTCCCAAATATCCAGGAGTGTCAGTTCAAACCGGCATTCTTGGCATCTATACGCTCTAATCACGAAATGAGGGTTCTCGAACCACCCTAAACTGGAGCCGCCGGCTCTACTTCAAACGCCGCAATCGAAAAAGCATCCTTTTCCGGATCACCGCCCTCAACCACCAAATAAAGATAGCCCCCGCGCATCATCTCTAAAACCGTACACTTCGTCCCTTTCTCATTCCCATTGACCGCACTCGTCAACGTCACAACACTTCCAACTGAAATTTCGTCTGCCATAAATCACTCCGGGCCATAAACTGGGACGAACCCAAAAAAACCCGTGCAAGCGAGGGAACCAGCTACGAAACCTAAGAGATTCTATAGTACCAGTTCCTCTAGATTCCAAAACGCCGACACGTCCAGGAACCCCGCGTCACGATCGCCAGAGTCTTCGAATTCGACATGAACGAACCAGCTTGATCCAAAATCAGCTCACCTTGCTCTGCTCGAAGTTATGTTTCTGTTCTATCCGCCAAACTATCCCGACTGACGCCCTTCAATTGAAGCTAATAAAACCGCTCCTGCCAAACCAATCCGCCGATCAAACTGTGCCGGAGATGTAAAGAAGTCTACGTTGAGGTGATAAGACATAGGATTGAAATTCTGCTTCAAATCCAAAACCCGATTCCCATCCAATCCCAACAAATCATAGTTCTGAGGAATCAAATTAGAAAGGAACCGCCGAAGCAACGCCAAACCCATATTGTCCTCAACCATTTGCCCCATCTCCCGTTCCTGAGCATCCAAAACGACCCACTCGTCTCGCAAAATTGACTGCCAACCCTTCCGGCGGAAAACCGCCAAACGGTTCCCCGTCAACGAATCAATCACGTCATAAGAAGCCGAAAAGTCCATCACCTGCCGCGCAAAAATTCCGACTAACTCCTGCTGCAATCCCGGACCACCAAAAATCCGAATATCTTCTTTCAGCTTAAAACCCTTTTTCTCCGCCCGCAATATCTCCGCTCCACTCGGATCAAAAATATGAAACGTCCCCCCGACCAACTTCAAAATCTTGCGTTTCAAATAGTAGTTGTTCCCTTCCCAAATCCCAAGCTGCGCATTCTGAATCGTCGGCGGCAATGACATAACAAAAACTATATCCCAATTCATGTCACCAAATCCCTACTCAAACCACAGATGGAACCTGTCCAAACAAGCAGTTTGTCACAAAAAGTTTGGGGAGCAACGCAAGTTGGAGGGATCGTCAAAAAAACCGGCCTCAATCAAAGCAAACCTCTGATCTAAAATTCCCTCCCCAAGTTTGGGGAGGGTGGCCCGATAGGGTCGGGAGGGGTTGAAACGATTATTCCCTCCCCAAGTTTGGGGAGGGGCAGGGGTGGGGTTGCCCGCAAGATTCCGCTCAAATAAAAACTAGCTTCACCCTCAACAATCAAAATACTTGGTGGAGGCGCCGGGAATTGAACCCGGTTCCAAAACTGTCGTCCCTAAAGTATCCACGAGCGTCTCCTTCACTTTGGTTCTCAACGATGCCCAATCCCGAAGGCTAGGCTGAAACATCGTCCAGTCCGATTAATTTAACCCTTGCGGTCCGAACAGAACCTGCCAGGCGATCCTCTATTTGCGACGTCTAACTGGGCGAGAGAGTCACCCTACCAGCCGACGAGCAGCTCAAATTAGGCTGCGTATGCGAAGTTGTTATCTTCTGCAGTTATGTTTTTGCCGCTTATTTACGAGGCCAACGGCACCTCGGCTCGCAACTCTAAAGCGATCCAGCTCTGTCGAAGCCTGACGCCCCCAAGTTATCTAATCATTATGACTATCGGAACGCCCCAACCGTTTCATAGCCCTATCACCAACAAAACGCACCCCACAATCCAAAACAGACGTCAAACTAAACACAACCCAACCGATAATCAAACCAACTCAATGAGCCAATCCCCGCCGGACGTACTGGGAAAATACCAAATCATCCGCGAGATCGCCCGTTCAAACGACATCGTCTATGAAGGATACGATCCCGTGATGAACCGGCGCGTCGCCGTGAAAGAGCTCGCCGTCCCCTCCGGGGCCACCACCCAACAAAAAGACGACCGAATCAAACGCTTCATGCGCGAAGCCAAAGCCGCCGGATCACTCGTACACCCCAACATCGTCACCGTCTACGATGTCGCCGAACAATCAGGCCGCTACTACCTCGCCATGGAGTTCCTCGATGGCCAAAACCTCCGCAAAACCCTCGAAGAACAAGGCACCATCCCCACCGACAAAGCCATCGAAATCACAATCGAAATCGCCAAAGCCCTCGTCTTCGCCCACAACCACGGTGTCGTCCACCGCGATGTCAAACCCGAAAACATCCAAATCCTCGCCAACGGCGCCATCAAACTCACCGACTTTGGCATCGCTCGCCTTACTTTTGAACCCAATATCACCATGGATGGCCAAGTCTTCGGCACCCCATCCTACATGTCTCCCGAACAAATCAACGGACGCGACATCGACGCCCGATCCGACATCTTCAGCCTCGGCATCATCCTCTACGAAATGCTCGCCGGTAAAAAACCGTTCACTGGCGACAGTGTTGTCTCCATCACCTACGCCATCATGAACGCCGAGCCTGCCCCCATCAACGGGCTCAATTCCATGGTCTGGCAAATGATCACAAAAGCCCTCGACAAAACCCCTCAGCTCCGCCAAGCCTCCTGCGAACAGTTCATCACTGAACTTAAAACCGCCCTCCGATCCCTCAACGATCTCGTCCTCGACCCCAATCCACACTACGCCACCCCTCCTCCCCAAAATCCCAATAACCCCCAAGCCTATAACCAACTCCTAAACTCCCCCGTCACCCCTTACGGAACCCCCAACCCCCTCTACAACCCCAACCAAGCTGCCATCGCCCAAATAGGTCAACCCCCACCCCCCACTAATCAATACCAATACAGCCAACC
>PNMZ01000011.1 GCA_013823945.1 bacterium
CCGGTGGGTTTGGTGCTGTTTTGCGGGAGTTTGTATGGGTTGGCGGTAAGTGGGGTTCGGATTTTGGGGGCGATTACGCCTTTGGGGGGTGCGACTTGGATTTTGGGTTTGGTGTGGTTGGGGGTTTTGGCTGGGCGAGGGGAGTTGTTGGTAGAGTAGGGTTATGATTTCGGCTTTGGTAATGGGTGCGGTTGTGGTGGGAGATGTACGGGAGCCGATGTTTTTGTATCGGCGGGGGGACTGGGGGGCGAAGCCGGTGGTTTTGGAGATGGAGCCGCATAGGATTGACCGGATCACGATTCATCACACGGGAGTGGCGCAGGTGAAGACGCGTCCTTTTTTTGATAAGTTGCGTGGGTTGCAGGCTTGGAGTCAGCGGGAGGATGAGTTGGCAGGGGGACGGAAAAAGCCGCAGTGGGCGGACATTCCTTACCATTACTATATTGATTGGCGGGGGGATGTGGCGGAGTGTCGTCCGATTGAGTTGCCGGGGGATACGAATACGACTTATGATGTTCGGGGTCATGCTTTGGTGGTGATTGAGGGAAGTTTTCCGACGGATGAGTTCAATCGGGATCAGCGGCGGAAGTTGGAGAAGGTGGTTTTGTGGTTGGCGGATCGGTTTGATGTTCCGGCGGATCGGATTGCGGGGCATGTTGATTTTGCGCCAGGGGAGACGGATTGTCCGGGGAGTTCGGTGATGGAGTATTTGCCGGAGTTGAGGCGGGTGGTTCGGGCCAAGCGGGGAAAATAGGGATAATTGGTCGTAGAACAGAACGGCAATGATTTTGAGTTTGGTGGCGGGGTTTTTGATGATGCCGACTCCGGTCTTGGGCCGGGGGGAGTGGCTGACGGATTGGGAGAAAGCGAAGCGTTATGCGGCGGCTTTGGGTCGTCCGATTTTGGCGAATTTCACGGGGTCTGATTGGTGTCCTTATTGTTTGCGGTTGCGGGAAGGAGTTTTTGAGAAGCCGTTGTTTTTGGACTGGGCGGAGGAGGAAGTGGTTTTGTTTGAGGCAGATTTTCCGCGGGGTAAGGAGTTGCCGGAGCAGTTGGTTGCTCAGAACGAGGCTTTGCAGACAGAGTTTGGGGCATCGGCTTTTCCGACGGTGGTTTTTGTGACAGCGGGGGGCGATTTGTTGGGTCGGTCAGGCTTTTTGGGGAATGGCGGGGCACGGTATTGGCTGGAACATGCGGAGGCGCAGATGAATGCGGGCCGGGAGAAGTTGGCGGCGAGTGGCGGGGGCTTGGAAATTGTTGGAAAACCGATGGGGGCGACGGATTTTAGGGGGAAAGCTGCACCGGAGTTGGATTGGGGGACTCGGGTTTGGGGGCCAGAACCGGTTCGGGATGGAAAGCCAGTGTTGATTGATTTTTGGGCGACATGGTGCGGTCCGTGTGTGAAGGAGATGCCGAAATTGAATCGGTGGGCGGAGAAGTTTGGGGATGAGCTATTGGTCGTTGGGGTGACGGATGAGGAGGCGGACAAAGTTGAACGGTTTGCGAGTCGGTATGAAATTGGATATAGTTTGACGAGTGATCCGGAGCGAAAATTGGGGAATGCGTTTGGGGTGAAGCAGATTCCTTATATGGTTTTGGTGGGCCGTAATGGGACGGTTCTTTGGCAGGGGACGGTGAACGATGGTGATCCTTTGACGGAAGCAATGATCCGGCGGGTTATTGATTCGGGAAAATAATTTGTGTTGCGTTAGGTTAGTGGGTGTTGTAGACTTCGATTTATGATTGCGGCGGTTGTTCTTGGGTTGATTTGGGTTGAGAATTCGGCTTTAGTTCCGGTAGCGCGGACAGGGGCGGATTGGGAGAATCGTCATGCGGCGCAAAAGGCTTTGACGTCGAGCGGAGAAAAGTTTGAGTTGGCTCTGGTGGGAGATTCGATTACGCATGGGTGGGGTGGGCGCCCTCAACCGGGGGCGCAGTGGGCGGGGGGCGCACCGGAACTTTATGATTCTTTGTTTGGGCCATATCAGCCGGTGAATTTGGGGATCAGTGGGGATCGGACGCAGCATGTTTTGTGGCGCTTGGACGACGGGGTTTTGGATGGAGTGAATCCGAAGGTGTGCATGGTGATGATTGGGACGAATAACATGGGGAGTAATTCTGAGGCGGAGATCGCGGAGGGGGTGGTTGCGGTTGTTATGAAGTTGCGGGAGAAAGCGCCGAAGACGAAGGTGTTGCTCAGTTCGATTTTGCCGCGCGAGACGGAGGTGGGGGAAGTACGGAAGAAAGTTGACCGGACGAATGGGATTTTGGCGAAGCATGAATGGCCAGAATGGGTGACTTATGTTGATTGCGGGCCGGGGTTTTTGGAATCAGATGGTCGTATGAAGCCGGGGCTGATGCCTGATCAGTTGCATCCCAATAAGGCGGGTTATGAAGTTTGGGGGGCGGCGATCCGTCCAGTTTTGACAAAGATGATGGCTGATTAAGGCGAGATTAAGCATTGGCGAAGTCTTAATGCGTAAGTCCTTTGATTGCGGGATTTTTAACTTTTGACAGATTGACTAACGGGTGTGAGAAATCATCGAACTATTCATGCATTCACCCTTATCGAGCTGTTGGTTGTGATTGCAATCATCGCGATTTTGGCGGCTATTTTGTTCCCGGTTTTTGCTCAGGCAAAATCAGCGGCCAAGAAGACACAGGCGCTCAGCAATTTGAAGCAGATTGGAACGGCGTCTTACATTTATATGAACGACTACGACGGTTGGGTGAACCGAAAGTGGTGGGATATGCATGTGGATTTGCTCCCTTACACGAAGAATATCGATATCTTCACAGACCCTGCGAGTTCGGCACCCAAGCCTTTTCAGCGGGAGTTTACGAACTTTTCGTTCACTGACCGGTACCCGGGCGACACGAGTTTGGTTGCGAATGGGACATTTTGGACAAATACTCCGAACAATTCAACGAGCGCGGGAAATCGGCCGTCGCTCTTCGGTCACTTTGGTCGGAACGATGAGTTGTTACACAACTTTGGGTTCACCGGTCAACAAGGTGGACAGATCAATACATCGAGCAATGAGTCGACTTGGGAGTCGGTAAGCGACAAGATTTTCTATGCGTGTGTCCGAGACGGGTCGGAAGATAATGACACAAATGACTTTGATGAGGACAATGCGATTTACTTCGAGCCGGGCGGTACCAATTGGGATCAAATTTTTAACCAATTGAGTAAGCGACATAACGGAGGTTCAGTTTTTGTTCATTTGGATACAAGTGCCAAGTATCGAAAGTGGGAATGGATGACGAGCATGGAAGGGAAAAAGGCTCTGAACCCTGCTTGTTCTCAACTTCCGAACAACCAATCTTGGTCAGCCGCCGCTTGTACCTACACTGAAAATTAGACTGATCTTCGTTCACCCCGGTGGTTTCTAATTGCTTTTGGAACCAATGCAAGCACTACCGGGGTAGGTGAGATATGGTGTTGATTTTGGTGGCGGTTGGGGTAATGCAGATGGTGGGGCCGTCGATTTTGTTTGTTGGGAACAGTCATACGGCTACGGGGGATATTCCGGGGATGGTGGTTGCGGGGTTGCGTTTGGATGGGGATTGGGCGAATGTCCGGTATCAGGTTTGGTCGGCAGGGGTCTTGAACGATTGGGCGGCCAATCCAGAGCGGGTTAAGGCATTGAAGAACGAGAAGTGGGATGTCGCAGTATTGCAAGGGGCTTCGATAAGCCAGTCGCACAAATACACTTATTCGCAGTCGGGGGGAGTTGAGTTAGCCAGGAGACTTTTGGAGAAGGGGACGAGGGTTTTGTATTTTTCAGAGTGGTCGCGGGCGGGTTGGGATGAGACGGCATATATTGAAGAGATTTATCGTGGGATTCAAAAGGAAACAAAAGGGGGAGAAATAGTGCGAGTCGGGATGGTTTGGGATCGGATGCGAGCGAAGGCGCCGCGCTATAAATTGATCAGCGAGGATGGGAACCATGCTCGGTTAGATGGTGCATATGTGGCGGCGCGGGCGATTGCGGCGGGGATTCTGGGGTCGGATCAAGACTATGAGGTGCCCGGGATTTCACATGGCCTAGCTGAGCAGGTGAGCCTGGCGATGCCGAAGGATAATGAGCTTTTGATTCGGCGTTAGTTCATTTTGGATAGTGTCTGAGCGACGAGAGCGAACTCCTCGGTGGTATTGAGGGGGTGGGGTCCAAAGCGGACGAAGCCGTTTCGGGAATCGACCTTGATGTTGTTTTGTTTGAGGTGGTTGACAATCTCTTTGTGGTTTTCGGCGGGAAGGAGGGAGAATGCGCCAAATTGGGTGGGGTCTTCGGGTTCGAAGATGGGAATGTTATGGTCGCGGAAGATTTGGCTCATTTGGGCTTGTTGGGCGAGGGAAGTGGCGCGGAGTTTTTCGACGGTGAAGTGTTCGAGGTATTCGAGTCCGGGGAGGGCTTGGTAGGCTTGGATTATGGGGGGAGTGGATTCCCACCAGGCGCGGTGGTCTTCGGCTCGGTCGGCAGTGCGGGCGTAGCCGAAGAGTTCTTTTTTGGCGAACCATCCGGTGTCAAGGGTTTGGTGGGCTTGAGGATTGGCGATGGCGAGCCAGCAGGAGCCGGGGCCGCCGTGGACGTATTTGTATGAGCCACCGATGGCGAAGTCGGCGTCGGGCCAGGGTTGATCTATGACGCCGAAGCTGTGGTAGGTGTCCAGGAGGACGAGGGCCTCGTTTGAGTGAGCGTGGGCAATTACTTTGTCGAGATCGGGGAATAGTTGTCCGGTTGTGAAGTTGACGACGCTGATGATGACGAGATCGGTTTGGGGAGTGATTTGGGCGATGAAATCGTCGGCGGTTAATGTTGGGACAGGCTCGGTTGGTTGAGGGTTGACCCAATTGGTTTTGACGAGTCCTTGAGCTTCGTAAGTGCGTAGAATGAAGTCGATGCTGTCGAATTCTAGGGATGAGGTGACGATGTTCAGGGTTCTTTGGGGAAAGCAGTTGAGGACGGCGCGGAGTCCCTGTCCGGCGGATGTTTTGAGGACGACGGATCCCGGGTCAGGCAGGCGGATAAGAGACTTGACTTTGGCGTTGTAGGAGTCGAGGGTTTGGAGCCAAGGTTCCCAAGCGTCATCAAGATCGGAGTACCAATGGTCTAGGTATTCGTTTATTTTGTCATGGGTGGCGTCAAGAGGACGTCCGAGGCTGTGGTTGGCGAGATAGATGCCGTTGGGATTGTGTCGGGTGAAGAGAGGGGCGATTTGGGTTTGGATTTCTTGGGGGGTGAGGGGGGAGGTCATGGATTTTGTTCTGTGAAAATGGTCAACCCCTCCCGACCCTTCGGGCCGTCCTCCTCAAATTTGGGGAGGGAAGGGCTGTGAATCATAATTCTGTCCTTACGGCCCAGAGTTCGGGGAAGAGACGGATGTTGACGGCCCGGCGGAGGAATGGGACTCCGCTGCTACCTCCGGTTCCGGTTTTGAATCCGATGATGCGTTCAACAGTGAGGACGTGGCGGAACCTCCAGAGGGTGAATTGTTCTTCGATGTCGACGAGTTTTTCGGCCATTTCGTAGGCGTCCCAGTGGTCGTGGGGGTGGGTATAGATTTGTTTAAATGCGGCGGTTACGGCGTCATTTGATTCGTAGGGTTGGCTGAAGTCGCGGCTAATACTGGAGTCTGGAATGAGGAGTCCTTGTCGGTGGAGGTGGAGCAGGAATTCGTCGTAGATACTGGGGGCGTTGAGGGTTGCGGTTAGTTCAGCATGGATAATGGAGTGATGCCGGAAGACGGAAGTGGCTTGGGGGTCTTTGTTGCCGAGGAGGAATTCAATGGTTCGGAATTGGTGAGACTGGAAGCCCGAGGCGTTGCCGAGGACTCCGCGGAATTGAATATATTCGGATGGAGTGAGGGTTTCGAGTACGGCCCATTGTTCGAAGAGCATTCGCTGGACATGTTTAACTCGAGCGAGAATTTTGAAGCAGGGGCTGAGTTCGTCGGCTTGGATATGAGCGATGGCGGCGCGGAGCTCGTGGATAACGAGCTTCATCCAGAGTTCTGATGTTTGGTGTTGGATGATGAAGAGGGTTTCGTCGTGATGGGGTGGATTGCTGAGGGGTTCTTGTGCGGAGAGAATGCGGTCTAGGTGGAGGTAACCGCTGTAATCCATTCGGTTGGTGAAGTCTTGTTGAATTGTTGGCTCGAATGGTCTTGACATGTGTGGAGTTGTACCTGTGTGGGGGATGAGCAAGATGTGGGTTTTACGCCAGTATTTTTGCGGGGTCGAGTATGTTATGTTGCTTTGTGGGTCGTAATGAAATTTACTTTAGAGGGATTTCCCGTGTTGCAGGAGGGGAGATATTAGGTGATACTGTGGATGTTCTCAAGAAGAACAAAGAACTTTGAAAACTTGATTGGGGTGAAGATCGCCGAGTCGGTCGGGAGCTTTGAAGAGAGGAGCGGTGTCTCATTGGAGACATCCAGGCTCTCCGCCGACTCTAGCGTCTTTTTGTGAACGGGCTGTTTAAGATTTGGATTCCGAAGTTTTTGGGCTTCGGAGTCCTGCGGCACCAACGAGTGCCCTCGTAGACGGGACATGAGCAAAAAGAGCACAAACCTCTCCGATGGCCGGCACTCGTTTTCCTCGGTGCCGGTCGTTTTTTCCCGATTTTGGTCGGAAAAAAACGAATAGGAGTTTTTGCAACCTCCACTTCAAATCAAACGCTGGACAAAGTTCTCCAGCAACTGAGCACAAACTCAATCCGATGGCACGACAGGATAGGTTCCTTGTTCCATCAGGGTTGATTATATCTGAACATGGTGGCTTTGCGTGGGATTTGATACTCGCAAAGTTGCCAGGTTTGAGACGATTTGTCTGGACTTGTCCAGGCAGGGGCATTGCCCCGCAAGTAAGAGGAGCGTACCAATTGTCAGAACGGGCTGTTGGCACTACAAGGGGCTAGGAAACTGGCCCCAACTTGTCTTATTTGCTCATTGGATTAGGTTGATTTTGGAATGAAGACGCGCAGAATTGAAGCAGGGGTTGGAACCGGTGGTTTACATGAGTACCGTTGGGAACTTCTTGCAGAACCGGAAGGTCATCGAGTTTCGGTCGTTGGCGTCTGCGACATGGGGGTTTTGGGTAACGCAATATCGCGGCGAGATGGGATTGGTAGGGGGGTTGTTCTGGGGGATGAAGAGCGGTGGTTTGAACCGGGTGAACGGCTGGTTGGGGGTGCAGGTAGTTGGGCGGTGGGAGCAACTGGTTTTGGGGAAGGCGGCTTTCAGGTTTTTGGTGCAGGCGATGTTTTCGAGTTAGAGCGGCCGGCGGGGGCTTCGGAGATGGATGTGGATGGGGTTTCAACTTCAGGGATTGCGTATGGGTCGGTTGTGATTCGGGAATTGGAGGTAGGGGCAGTTTGGCGAGATGGTCAGTGCATTGTTTGCGCCGACTTCATCCGGGTTTCGGCGGTGAGGCGTGATCAAGGTTATTTGGGGCGAAAAGGAGAGGGAGACTGGGAGGTTGGAGAGACCTCAGACGGGTCTGTTGTGATGATTCGTGATGATGGAATTTTCCTGGTTGAGGGGTCGGGGGAAATGAAGGAACTTGGTGTTCGCGGATATCGTCGTTTGTCGGTTCTTGGGGTAGGTGGACGCGATCGCATTTTGGGATTTGGTGTCACAGAATCTGGGCTTGTTGAGCATTGGGTCTTTGAATTGGGGTTAGGGATAACGGTATTGACTGGTCAGCCGATTGGTGCCGGGGTTGTGATTGGCGAGATGGGGGGGATCGGGGCGGATGGGACGATGGTGGGGATTGCTCAGGATGGTTCTGAGCGAATGATCGTACGGTTATTTTAGGTTCGGGTGGTCGGCGAGAGCATCGAGAAAGTTTGTATGGGTGATGTCGAAAGCGAAGACACTGAGGGTGGCGGGTTGGCCGGGCGTTGCTTCTTCGTAGATACAGCGATCAAGAATTGTGCGCTCTTCTCCTCTTTTTGTGAGGATGCGATATTTCCTTTCCAGGCGGTGAGTACCGGATTCGATTTGGGCGAGAGCTTCTGACCAAGCGGTGGCAAAATCGGCAGGGTGGAACAGCTGAGTGATTGGAACTTGATTGGTTGTGAAATCGGTGGGGCGGTAGCCAAAGAGTCGGACGGAATCGGACATGTAGAGACAGGGGTAGGGGGATTCGGCGAGGATGCGAAAGGCGAGAACGTTCCCTTTGATGACAATTGAGTTGAGTTCATCGGTGGGTTTGGCGTTTAGTTTCAAGCGGTTGACCTCTTGATAGAGTTGATTAATTTCTGTTTGTAGGATAGCGGAATTTTGGTTGACGAGTTGTTGGAGTTGCTTCCGTTCGGATTCGAGGGTTTCGATTTGAGATTTCAGGGCGTGGTTGGCTTCTGCGAGTTGGATTTTTGAGTTTTCATAGTGACGAGCAACGAGTCCGGCCCGATTATTCGTTCCAGACGACTCCCGCAATCTTCGCCAATGTCCTTCGACCGTTCTAGTGCTGATACAGAGTTGTTCAGCGATCTGTTTGTCGGTGAGTCCGGATGCAGCGAGAAGCAGTATTTCCTCTCCGCGACTTGCCATATGCTTGTCAGCTTCAACCAGTATAACAGTCAGGGTTTTGAACGTTTGGATTGGGTTTCCACTAATCGGTTAAGTGTTCCCATTTTCAACAAAAAACTAGTAAACATGCGGGGATTCGTTGATATTTCGTTAATATGAATTTGCGTTTTGGGGGACTGTTGGTCTATCGTTGAGAAATGCGATTTGCGATGAGTTCGGTTTTGGTAATTGCGCTAGCTGCGGTGGGAATGGCGCGGGTTGATTACCGGGTTCGGATTGCTGAGGGTACGACCCATCTTGACGTTGAAATGGTGATTCCAAGTGATGGGAAACCCGTCGTTGTTCAGATTCCGAATTGGGCACCAGGGAGTTACCGGTTAGTTGAGAGTTTTAAGTCAGTGAATGAGGTGACCGCTTTGAGGGCGAGTCGGAAAGTGGCGGTGAATCGGCTCGATGATAACAGTTGGGAAATTACGGGGGGGATGAGTGGAGACATCGTGCTGAGGTATCAGCGGGCGATGGGTTCGGCGATAGGGAATCGGCTGCACATGACTGGACCGGCGAACTTGATGTATGTGAAAGGTCGGGTCAAAGAGGATTGCACTTTGAAATTTGATCTTCCATCGGGTTGGCGTTCTACTTGCGGACTGGAGGTGAAGGGGGATGGCTATGTGGCTCCGGATTATGATGTCTTGATTGACAATCCGGTGACGATTGGGGTTTTTGAATCAGATTTTTATGAATTGAAGGGGGTGAAGCACGAGATTGCTTATTATGGTGGGGATGTTTCGCAAGTGAATCGGGCGGCGGTTATTGAGTATTGCAAGAAGATTACGTTGTTACAAGAAGATTTTTGGAGTGGGTTGCCTTTCAAGAAATATGTTTGGCACTTCACGGTGATGAATGCGGCGGATGGGGGTTGGGGGCTCGAGCATTTGAGCAGTACGACAATTGGGCTGGCCTCGGGATTGGGTCAAGGGACAGTGGGGGTAATGAACCACGAATATTTTCATGCTTGGAACGTGAAGCGGATTCGGAGTAAGGCTCTGGGGCCGTTCGATTATCTGGTTTTGCCGAAGTCGGGTGCTTTGTGGATGTTAGAGGGGGTTACGGATTACTATGCTCATTTGTTGTTGTATCGGTACCAGGTTTACAACGAGGATTACATGAAATCGCGCATCATTCGGAATGTCCGAACAACACGGGCCAATCCGGAGCGGATGAATGTTAGCCCTTATGACTCGAGTTATCGGGTGGGTGAGGCAGCGGGTGGCCGAGGGAATTCGGCGGGATTTGGGGTGAATTATTACAATACGGGTTGGGTTGTGGGGTTGTGTTTGGACATTGAGCTGCGGGACGCGACCGATGGGAAGTATTCGTTTGATGATGTGCTTTATCAGCTTTGGGATGAATGCAAGGATGACCAAGCGGGGTTTGAGGAGCATCGGATTCGGGAGATCATGGTGGCGATGGGGGGAGAGCGGATGGGGGTTGCTTATGACACTTGGGTGATGAAGCCGGGTGAGTTGCCGGTTGAGAAGCAGTTGGAGAAGATTGGGTATCGATTTATTGAGACGGAGACGACTTTTGCGGACATGGGCTTCCCGGTGAGCTGGGGGACAGATGGACGGCTTTTGGTTTCTCGGGGGACGAGGGATCAGCAGTGGCGAGCGGGCGACGAAATTGTTGAAATGAATGGGATTGCTAAAGGAGCGGATGCTCACGCGACGGAGCATGTTTGGGAAGATTGGCGAGAGATGATGAAGCCGGGCGTGACATTGAAGTTGAAAGTCAAGCGTGGCGAAGAGATTTTGGAGCGTACCGTTGAAGTGAAGGAGGGGAAGACGGTGGACACAGTTATTGAAGAGATCAAGGATGCTTCGGCTCGGGTGAAGACGTTGCGGGAGGGGTGGTTCCGGGGGCCGAAGAACGGGGGCAAGCCCGTGGTGGTTCCCGAAGGATAGTTGCTTTATGCTCGGCCAATTTTAAGCAAATCCGGCAGAATTGCGGGGATTTGGGTGCCTGTTGCGTTCGGATGATTAGTGCCGCTTGAAGTACTCTTTGAGTTCTCATGAATTGGATTAAATTAACTGGAGTTGGAGGAGCTACGGCTTTTATGGCGGTGGCCTTCGGGACGAATTTGGGGTCGGCGAACGACTTTAACGGGGTCATTTTTGGCAACGTTTCGGCGCAAAGTGGCGAAAGCGACGGAGCGTTGGCGGTGGGAGGGAATTTCACTGTTCAGAACAATTATCAAGTGAGCATCAATGGTGCGGCGGCGAATCCCACTATTGGTGGTGCGACTAACCTCGGGCTTTATGTTGGAGGGAATGTTGGTGCGGGGCAGAATCCGGGTTCGCTCCAGGTGAATAATGGTCGGAACGCTTATGTAGGTGGATCGGTGACGGGCACGCCAACAATGAATGGCGGGACTTTGTTTACAAATTCGGGTCTGGTAACGCCGACATTTTTTGCTCAGCAGTTGAGTTACAGCACTTTTCAGTCCAGTTTGCTTGCTGGTTTGGGTGGTGGAGCGGTGAACACTTCAAATCCAAACAACTACTCAATCACTTTGAGCAACGTGGGTGGTTTGAATGTGTTTGCGATCAATGGCGCTTTGTTGAGCGGCGGAAAGACGCTGGATGTCATTGGTGGGAACGGGACGGAGACGATTGTGTTCAATGTTTCCGGTTCGACAGTGAATTGGGGGACGAACTTTAATGGTTCGACGACGCGGACGCTCTGGAATTTTTATGAGGCTACGACCTTGAACGTGAACGAGCGATTGTTGCGCGGGAGTGCTTTAGCGGTGGGGGCGACAGTGAATCAGGGTCAGAACATTGATGGGACGTTGATCGCGAGTAATTTGAATGTGAGCAATGGAGCGGAGTTGCATTGGCACGAGTTTGAGGGAGTAACGCCAGTTCCGGAGCCTTTGACTTTGGTCGGGTTTGGGATTGCATTGGTTGCGGTTCGCCGTCGGAAGCGGGCGGCGTAGTTTTTACTGAGGTTTGAATGAAATGAGGCTCCCCTCGGTTGAGGGGAGCCTCATTTGTTTTCGCTGAGCGGTTTGGGCTTAGCTATTCTTGCGTCGTCGTCGGGCTGCGATTGCGGCGGCACCGGCGAGAACGATCATGGTAGCGGGTTCGGGAACGGCATCAACGTTGACATCGAACGCCTGAATACCGTTGTTCGTGTTCAATGCATACAGAACCGCCGAGCCTCCATTGATCGCGCCCCACTTTACTTGGCCCACTCCGTTGCCGTTGGGGATCGGAGCACCAGTGGTGTTGTTCCCTTGAGCGACGAATACCGGGTTGAACGGATCTGTCATGTCAAGGACACGTACTCCGTTGTCTACAGTGTCGATAAAGGCCAGGAGGGCTCTACCATTTACGATTGCAAAATCCATGGGTCTTGACGATCCGGTTGGCGTTGGAGAAGAGTCGACAAGGACACCTGCTTGGATGTATCTAAATGTCGTGCCTTGAGTTCCAAAAATGTCTCCCGAATTTGCACCAAAGCTGATCCCAAATTTGAAGTCTCCGGTGGCGGTACCAGCTGGGTTGACATCAGTAGCAGCAAATGTATTGTCAAGCTGACGATATCCACCAGTTCCGGTACCAAAACCTGCGATAATTCTCAATGAATTACCGGAGCCAATTACATCCAATGTATCCCCCAATCTCGGAGTACCTGATGCTGGTAGAACCGCACTGTAAACGTTTGATCCCGCAGCACCAATAGTTGCAGATCCAAATTCGTAAATCTTGAAGTTTGAGTTCTGTCCACTTGCGAGGTTTGCGACGTAAACTTTGCCGTCATCGGATACACCGACTGTACTCGCGGCGAAAGTGCCTCCAGAAATGCCTGCGTTTGACATGGTTCCGTTGAGTGCTCCGGTATTGGCATTCAACAAGTTGAGGTTCACACCACCTGAGCGATTCACAACGATCAGCTGATTTGTAGCATTGTCATATGCAAATCCTCTCGTGAGGTTTGTGTTCCCACTGTCCAGAACAGTTGCACCAGCTTCAGCTCCGGTCAGCCAGCCATCCCCTCCACCGAAAGATGCTTTGGCAGTCAAGGTCACTTGAGCTTGAGCACCAGCGACGAGGGTCATGAGGGCGATGACGCCCAGCGAATTGAGGGTTTTCCTTCTCATTTTGCAAATCACCATTGATCCGCGCGAGGGGCATCCAATGACACCGGGATCGCTTCGTTGCGGACTGCCTTAACTATAACTGATGAGGCATGGGATTGCCACAGTAGAAATACTGGCTAGGGCGTTTGTTAACGAATTTCCGAATGTTTAACGGGGATACGGGTATAGATTTGTTATGTTGAGCACGATTTGCGCGGCAATGGTCCTTATGAATCCCGGTTCTGGTGAGGTTTTAGCCCCAGAACTGAGCGTTTTGAAGAAGCAGATGGACGAGGTGGCGGCGGGATTTAGGGGGCGGCTGGGCTATCACGTGATTGATTTGAAGACGGGGCGGCGGTTTGGCTTTCGGGACGAGGAACGGTATCCGAGTGCGAGCACGATCAAGACAGTTGTGATGATTGAGTTGTTCAACCAGATTGAGGAGGGGAAGATGAGCTTTGAGGACAAGCTGGATGTTCCTCCGGTGGGCCAGCGGAACCCGAGTATGTGGACGGCGCACTTGATTGAGGGGACGAAGGTGAATTTGGATGGTTTGAATTCGCTGATGATGAACGTGAGTGACAATACGGCGACGGTGATGCTGTCGCAGCATGTGGGGATTCAGAACATTGAGAAACGGATGTTGGGCTGGGGATTTGAGAATACGGCTTGTACGATTCGGACGGCGGGGAAGGGGGAGCGATTGGAGCGGCTGTATCAGACTTTTGCAAATATGGGAGTGACGAGCCCGGTGGAGATGGCTTCGATTTTGAAGCTGATTCATGATGGGAAAGCGGCGAGTCCGGCGGCTTGCGAGAAGATGATTCGGATTATGAGTAGCCAGTATTGGGATGACTTTATAGATTGGAGCGTGCCGAGTGATGTTGTGATTGCGAGCAAGGTGGGGGCATTGCAGCGGAGTCGGAGTGATTCGGCGATTGTTTATGGGCCGAGGCCGTACATTTTGACGGTTTATACGGACAATGCGACGGATCGGAGTTGGGGGTTTGATTGCGAGGGGCACGTCGCGATTCGGAAGCTGGGGGGGTTGGCTTGGAATGGGATGAATCCGGGACGGTCGTACCATCCGAAAGAGGGGGCAAAGAAGTGGGCACCGACAGGGGGCGGAGTTGAAGACAGCTGAAAGTATGTTCCCTTTGGGTCGGCGACGAACGGAGTTTACGAAACGGTGCGTCTAATAAAGGACCCAGTCGCGGAACTGAATCCGGGGAATTGGTGTTTCAGTATTCATACCGAGAAGGAGATGAAAGACAGCATGGCCACATTTGAAGTATCGCAGCCGATGGAATCAGAATTCCAATCCTTGATGGAGCGCAGCTACAAAAAGGTTTTTAATTTGGCTTATCGGCTGAGCGGGAATCGGAATGATGCAGAAGATTTGACGCAAGAAGCGTTTTATCGGGCGTATCGAAAATTTGACACTTTTCAGGGAGACCGTCCGTTTGAGAACTGGATTTTTCGGATTGTGACGCGGTTGTTCTTGGACATGAAGCGTGCTCGGGGACGCCGAGTTCAGACGGTGAGTACGGATGCTCCTTTGCGAGCCGATGGGTATGACGATACGGTGAGCTTTGAGGCACCGGATGATCGTCCGACTCCAGTTCAGGCTTTGCTTGGCGAAGCTTTGAGCGAGGAGATGGAGCACGGACTGAAGCATTTGTCGGATGAACAGCGGGAGTTGGTCTGGCTGGCGGATGTGGAAGGTGTTCCTTATAACGAGATTGCGGAGAAGTTCCAGACTCCGGTCGGAACGATTCGGAGCCGATTGCACCGGGCGCACAAGCAGTTGCGCCGAGTGATTGAGCAGATTCGGAATAAGAATCACGTATGCGAAGGGATGGCTTAACGCTCTTTCTTTTCAGATGGTGAATGCATGAAAGGGTCCCCTTGTCAATGGTGATGGGGGGATTTTTTTTGCTCGGGGTGTAAAATTTTAAGATGAAAATTTGGATCGGGGTTTTGGGCTGTGCGTTTTTGGCAGGATGTGGAGGGTTGGGAGATGACCGGAATGAAGTTCGGGCGACTTTGACCGGGAGTTTGACGCCGAGCTTTGGGGTGAGTGTGGATACTTATGACTCGGGGAGTACTACGGCGAAGGAGTGTCGGGATGACCGAGGGGAGGATTGGTGCAGTGTGACGACCCAAGCAGACTACAAGGAGGTTCGTTTTTATTCCAATGAGCCGGGGTATTCGCACGAGGAGTATGAGATTTATGTTCGGAACAATGACACGGTGAGCGGGGTGATCCGGGTGAGGGTGGGGACGCGGGGGATACGGGTTGTGGATCGGACGGTGACGATTGCGGCGCGGCAGAAGGTTTTGGTAGGATATGTGGATCGGGACGGGAATTTTGATGGACGGAACGGGTTCTAAAATGAAAACCGCCTCATTGTTGCTGGAATGAGGCGGTTTTTTTCTCCTTGAGTGGTTTGTTAACTCTTGAGAGCTTCGGCACCGGCGACGATTTCGAGGATTTCGGTGGTGATGGCGGCTTGCCGTACTCGGTTTGCGGTGAGGGTGAGTTCGCCGATCATTTTTCCGGCGTTATCGGTGGCGGATGACATTGCAGTCATTCGGGAACCGTGTTCGGACGCGGAGCTTTCGAGAAGCGCTTGATAGGTGACGGTAAGGAGATATTTGGGGAGAAGGAGGGTGAGCAGGTCTTCGGGTTTGGGTTCGAAGGCGTACTCTTTGCCTTGAGCGGCGGCTTCGCCTTCTTCCAGTTGAGGCGGCTCGATGGGGAGAAGCTGAATGACTTTGGGTTCTTGGCGGATTGCGCTAATGAACTTGCTGTAGCAGAGGTAGACGGCATCGACTTCGCCGTTGGTGAACATTTCGCTGATGGTGTTGGTGAGGGTGACAGCATCAGAGAGATCGGCCCCGGCGGTGGGGACGGTGAATGCGTGGCTGACTTCGTATCCGCGCTTGCTGAAGAAGAGGTTGCCTTTTTTACCGACACTGACCAGGGTTTTCTCGGTGGATTGAGTGTCGAGCCAGCGTTGGGCGGTTTTAAGAAGGTTGGTGTTGTAGGAGCCGCATAGTCCTCGTTCGGCGGTGATAAGGACGAGAGCGACCTTCTTGACGTTGGGTCTTCGGTCGAGGAGGGGATGGGGTGGAAGTTCTCCGGCACCGCCAACGCTCAAGATAAATTCGTACATTTTTTCGCTGTATGGGCGCGCTTCTTCGACTCGGTTTTTGGCTTTGGTGAGTCGAGCAGCGGCAACCAGTTTCATCGCCCGGGTGATGGACTGAGTGTTTTTTGCCGCACGGATGCGTTGTCGAATTTGCTTGAGCGTTGCCATTCTCGGTGTTTGTTATTAGTTGAGGTTGTGCTTGGCTTTGTATTCGGCGAGGGCTTCTTTGTTGGCCTTCTTGACGGTTTCTTGGGCATCGTCACCGAATGCTCGGCTGGTTCGGATGCTTTCGATGACATCCGGGTATTTCTCGTGGATGAAGGCGATGAGGAACTTCTCGAACTCTTGGACGTGGTTGTTGGGGACATCGTCCATGGTTCCGCTGGTGCCGGCGAAGATGGCAATGACTTGCTCTTCGACAGGGTAGGGAACGACGAGGTTTTGCTTGAGGAGTTCGGTGAGTCGCTGACCGCGAAGGAGCTGCATTTGGGTTGCTCGGTCGAGGTCGGAGGCGAACTGGGCGAAGGCTTGGACTTCGCGGTAGTTTGCCATTTCGAGCTTCATTTTCCCGGCGACGGACTTCATAGCTTTGATTTGGGCGTTTCCACCGACGCGGCTGACGGAGATTCCGACGTTGATTGCTGGGCGGACACCAGCGAAGAAGAGGTCTGGTTCGAGATAGATTTGTCCGTCGGTGATTGAGATCACGTTGGTGGGGATGTACGCAGAGACGTCGCCAGACTGGGTTTCGATGACGGGGAGTGCGGTGAGTGATCCGCCACCGTTCTCATCGCTGAGCTTTGCGGCTCGTTCGAGGAGGCGAGAGTGAAGATAGAAGACGTCTCCGGGATAGGCTTCACGACCCGGCGGGCGGCGAAGGAGGAGGGAGACAGCTCGGTAGGCGACAGCGTGTTTGGAGAGGTCATCGTAGACGGCCAATGCGTGCATGCTGTTGTCGCGGAAGTATTCGCCCATTGCGGCTCCGGCGAACGGTGCTAGGTATTGCATGGCGTTCGAGTCGGATGCGGAGGCGACGACGATGATTGTGTATTTGAGGGCGTCGTTTTCGCGGAGAGTTTCAACGACACGGGCGACGTTGGCCATTTTTTGACCGATGGCGACATAGATGCTGTAGACCTTGTCTTTTTCATCGCAGTGCTCATTCAACTTGGCTTGGTTGATGATGGTGTCGATGCAGATGGCGGTTTTTCCGGTTTGTCGGTCGCCGATGATGAGTTCCCGTTGGCCTCGACCGACGGGGATCATGGCGTCAACGGACTTGATTCCGGTTTGGAGGGGTTCGGTGACGGGCTGTCGGTCGACAACGCCGGGGCTGTTGGTTTCGATCAGTCGGAACTCTTCGGCGGCGATGGTTCCGAGGTCGTCGATCGGTTGACCTAGAGCGTTGACAACTCGACCGAGGAGGGCTTTTCCGACGGGGACTTCGATGATCCGTCCGGTTTCCTTGACAGGGTCTCCTTCTTTGATGGAGTTGGAATCACCAATGAGGACGGCCCCGATTGAATCTTCTTCGAGGTTGAGAGCGAGTCCGATGACTCCTCCGGGGAATTCGAGCATTTCACCGACTTGGCAATCGGGGAGACCGTAGACACGGGCGATGCCGTCTCCGACTTGGAGGACGGTGCCGACGTGTTCGACTTCGGCCTTTTTGTCAAAGGCTTTCAGTTCTCGTTCAAGAATTGAGGTGATTTCTTCGGGTTTGATGGCCATGGTCGTGTTGTCTTTTTGTTGGGTTTAAGCTTGTTTGAGGAGGTCGTAGACGAGGGCTTCTCTCATTCGGTTGAGTTGTCCTCGGATGGATCCATCGAGAACGTAGTCGCCGTAGGTGACTTTGACTCCCATGATGAGATCGGGGTTGACGATGAATTCTGACTCGAGTTTGTTGCCGGTCTCTTTTTCAATTTTAGCTACGATGGCGTCTCGTTGCTTTTGGTCGAGTTCGGCACTTGATTCGACGGTGGCTTTGACGACTCGTTCGGATTGTCGGCGGAGTTCGTCGTAGGCGAGTTTGACCCCGGTGAGTTCTTCATCTCGTCCTTTTTTGATGAGGAGCTTGATGAAAGTCAGGGTTGTTACGTTGATTTTGTCGCCGAATGATCTTTCGAAGATGGTGACTTTGTCAGCGGATTCGGTTTGCGGTTTAGTGAGAAATTCACGAAACCCTTGGTTATTGCGAATTGCTTCCGTGACGAGGGCGAGGTCTTCGCTGACTGCGGGCACGATGGTTTGTGCTTGCGCGGTGTTGAAGAGTGCTTTCGCGTATCGTTTGGCAACTCGCATTTCTGACATTAGTTCTTGACCTCGACGGTGGCGAGGAAGTCGTCGATGATGCGGCGATTGCGATCGTTATCAACGTTTTCCGTGAGAAGCTTTTCGGTGGCTTGGAGGCTGAGATTGGTAACGTGGACGCGGAGGTCGGTGAGGGCCTTGCGTTTTTCGCTTTCAATTTCGGCGATGGCCTGTTGTTTGTACTCTTCGGCTTTGCGTTGGGCGTCGGCCATGAGTTCTTTCTTGAGGTCTTGCGCTTCTTTGATTTGAGCCTGAATCTGTTCTCGCGCGTTGGCTTCGGTTTCGGTGAGTCTCTTTTCGTAGTCGGTCTTGAGTTGGGTCATTTCCGTTCGGAGGGACTCGGCTTCGCCGAATGTGTGTTCGAGTTCTTTGGTACGTCCATCGATGGCGTCAAAGAGAGGATTGAGGAAGAAGTATTCAACGATCTTGAAAAGAGCGGTGAACATACCGATGGTAGCGATGAGCTTGCCAAAATCAATGTGAAGTCCGACAGCGTTCATGACGCCATCCTCTACGGATTTGAGGGACTTGCTATTGACGATGAATGCGCCGATGGCGACCAGGATTGCGCCGACGGCGATGAACGCCACGACGGTTCCTAAGCTAGATTTTTTTCTTCCAGTCTCTTGGCTCATGAGGGGCTTGAAATTCGATGTTGTTTGAATGAGTCAGGTCGGGCGCAACCAGTAATGGATTGGCTGCGCCCGAAAAATGTTGGATTTCGGATTATGCCTTGAGGGAGCCGAGACCAACGAAGACGGTCAAGAGGAAGACCAATTCAACGAAGGCGAGGGCGATGAGCATTGCGGTTTGGAGCTTCCCGATAGCTTCCGGTTGTCGTGCCATTCCGTTCATGGCACCGAAGCCGATAAGTCCGAGGCCAATAGCGCAACCAAATGCGGCGAGTCCGAGGGCGAGAGGTGCTTGTTCGAGCATGTTTTTATTGTTTCTCCAGTTGTTTCAGGATTGAAATCGCTGTTTTAGTGTGCAGGCGCGGCTTCTCCGTGCGATTCGTGGTCGTGCCCCTCTTCGTGATGATGTGTCACGAGGGAGAGGTAGACGGCGAACAGCAAGCAGAAGATGAGAGCTTGCACAACACAGGTGAGGAGCTTGATGGGGAAGAGGAAGTCCCCGACGGGCAGGAGGAAGGTATCTCCGTTGTAACCCAGTTTATTCATGGCAACGACGGCTTCTCCGCCGCCAAAGATGTTGCCGTAGAGACGCAAGCTCAAGGATACGTTCTTCATCGTTTCGGAAACGATTTCGATGAGGAAGATCATTGGGGTGATAAAGACGGCCATTGCGATGGGCAATTTTGGTCCGGCAAAGTGGGAGAAGTGTCCGACAACGCCATTGGATCGCATTCCTTCGTACTGGACGTAGCCGACAGCGATGAGAGCCATTCCGAGGTTGAAGGCGATATCAGAAGTTGGAGAAGCGTGAATGAGGAGGGCGACGAGATTTGAGACAAAGATGACCAACCAGAAGGTCATCATCATGGGGATATATTTTTTGCCGTGTGGGCCGATGATGCCGATTGCGAGTCCTTCGATGAAAACGTAGAGTTGTTCGAGCAGTTTGGTGGTGGTTTTGCTGAAGAACTTGGTGTTGAGGCCTTTTTTCGCTGACCCAAGAAACAAGAAAGTTACAAGAGCAACGATTGCGATCAGAACCATGAGGCCATAGAACTGGGCCATCGGGGAGGCTTCATGGTGGCCCCCTTCTGCGTCTCCTGCGGCGAGGAGAAATTGGAATCCGGTGATAAGATTCATGTTCTACTGCGTTTGATCTGATCGTGATGATGTGATCATCCAACCGACCGCGAGGCAGTATACCAACACAATTCCGGCCCCAAAGGACAGGAGGCCAGCGGTCCCGAGTGTCCTTGTGAATAGCCAACCTGCACCAAGTGCAGGCACCTTAAAGATAAGTCCAAAAATGAGTACGCCTAATGGAAGTTTTGGTTTCAAATCAGGTTCAAAAACGCGAGAAAGAAGGAAGACAATGGCATATAGTCCTAAAATGCTGACGGATCCTGCGAAGGCCCCGGTGATGGTTCCGAGAAAGATGTTCATTTGTTGTGTCGGTTGGCAACAATGATGGTCATGATGAGGCCGAGGATAAAGCCAAGAAAGCCGAACATGGCGGCGAACTGGACTTGACCTTCGGTGCGATTTCCAGCTCGGTCCACGAGGACTCCGATTCCGTAGAGGACGATGGGCGTTCCGATGAGAGAATAGGCTGCGGTCAGGCCCGCGCCGAGTCCTTTTGCATCTTCGGGGGTGAGTCCGCTGGCGTTGTTCGATCCGGGGGCTTGTTTTTTTGATTGAGCTTGAGCCGTTTCGAGTCGATTAGAGAGGTGGCTTAGTTTCTGGTCGAAATCGGAGTCAATTTCTTCGAATTTTTTCCGGGTTGAGTTTGCGATTTCTTCGGTTTGATCGTGGAGGATGTCGATGGGGGAGGGGTTTTCGGCGGGGGAATCTGGGGAATCAGGTTTTTCCACAGGGTGATTGTATCTGGTTTGGGAATATCTGCGACTTTGGTGGGTTGTAGAGAGTGTTTAATTGAAGAGCGGATGGCAGAGCAATCAATTGGCCGGGGTTTGGAGATGGAGGTGCAGTTCCTGAAAGGAGTTGGGCCGAAGTCGGCGATGATTCTGGCGAAATTGGGGTTGAAGACGGTGGAAGACGTACTTTGGTATTTGCCGAGGCGGTACGACGATCGGTCGAATTTGCCTCAACTTGTGATGCTCCGGCCGGGGGAGGCGCAAAGTGTTCGGGGACGAGTGAGAGGGGTCACCACACGGCGCATTAGCGGTGGCCGGGTGATCATTCAGGCGGTGTTAGATGACGGTAGCGGGCAGGTCACTTTGACCTGGTTCAATCAGCCTTGGGTGGCGCGAGAGCTTCAACGGATTGAGGGGGAGGTGATGGCTTATGGGACGGTGAAAGAGGGGCGGAGTCGGCAGTTAGAGATTGCGAGTCCGGAATGGGAAGCGGTGGATGAGGAGGACGAGAGCGGGGACTTTGCGCGAATTGTTCCGGTTTATGGGCTGAGCGAGGGGGTTCCTCAGAAGACGGTTCGACGGGCGGCGGCGAGTGCAATTCAGTATTTTGCTGATCAAGTTGAGGATCCTTTGCCAGAGGAATTCCGGCGGGCAAATCGGTTGGTTCCTTTGGGGGCGGCTTTGCGGCAGATGCATGCACCGGAAAGTGCGGCTCACTTGGAGAAGGCGCGGCATCGGTTAGTTTATGAGGAATTTTTGTATTTGCAGTTGGTTTTGCAGATGCGCCGGATGGAAGTTCAGCAGGAGATCGGGATTTCTTTTCCGCTGGGTGAGATTGGGCGGCGGGATATGCGGATGGGGGGCGGCCTTTTTGAGGATGGCGGGGTGGATGCCAGGAGTTTAGAGGAACAGGCTTTGGCGATGTTGCCTTTTGAACTGACGGGCGCGCAGAGGAGGGTGGTGGGAGAGATTTGGGCGGACATGGAGCGGGGTTTTCCGATGAACCGGTTGGTGCAGGGGGATGTGGGGAGTGGGAAGACGGCGGTGGCGGCATGTGCGATGTTGGGAGCGGTTCGGTGTGGCTATCAGGCGGCGATGATGGCACCGACGGAGATTTTGGCCGAGCAGCATTGGATGAATTTACGGCGGTTGTTTGAACCGCTTGGGGTTTCTGTGGGCTTGCTCGTTGGGAAATTGGGTGCGAAGGATAAGCGCAAGGCGCTAGAGAAGACAGCGAGTGGAGCGGCGCAGATTACAGTCGGGACTCATGCCTTGATTAGTGAGGGGGTTGAATTTGCTAAGTTGGGATTTGTAGTCATTGATGAACAGCACCGTTTTGGGGTGATGCAACGGTTGAGTTTGAGGCAGAAGGGGGTTGATAATCCGGATGTTCTCGTGATGACAGCGACACCAATTCCACGAACATTGACGATGAGTTTGTACGGGGATTTGGATTTGAGTGTGATTGATGAATTGCCGCCGGGGCGGAAGGCGATCAAGACGCACTGGAAAAAGCCTTGGGATCGGGAGAAGGTTTATGAGACGGTTCGGCGATTGGTCGCGGAGGGTCGGCAGGCGTACTTTGTTTGTCCGATGATTACGGAGAGCGACAAGATGCAGACTCAGGCGGCGGAGGATTTACATTATCGACTGACCCACGAGACGTTTCCGGATTTGAAGGTGGGGTTGCTTCATGGTCAGATGAAATCGGCGGAAAAGGAAGCGGTGATGGATCAGTTCCGACGGGGGGAGTTGGACGTTTTGGTGAGTACGGTGGTGATTGAAGTTGGGGTCGATGTTCCGAATGCAAGTGTAATGGTGATTGAGGATGCGAATCGGTTTGGGCTTAGCCAGTTGCATCAGTTGCGGGGGCGGGTTGGGCGAGGAGAGCACCAAAGCTATTGCATCCTGATTGCGGATGCAACGACGGGGGATGCGGAAGAGCGATTAAAAGTTTTGGAAGAGACGACGGATGGGTTCCGGATAGCGGAGGCGGATTTGAAGATTCGGGGCCCAGGGGATGTGATGGGGACGCGGCAAAGTGGGATGTTGGAATTTAAGGTTGCGGATTTGATTAGTGATGGCCCAGTGCTAGAGCAAGCGCGACAGGGGGCAATTGCGATTTTGGCAGAGGATGCGAACTTGAGTTTGCCTGCAAATCGGTTGATGTTGGAACAAGTGCGCAAGCGTCGGAGTGACGAAGCGATGATTTCAGTTAGTTAGAATTACTAGTTGTGCTTTAAGTCACAATTTTTACGGGGGATGAGATTGCCAATTGAACCCATGATAACATTATGATCATGGCAGTCGAAGAACTTTCGTTGGCGGGTTTGAAGGCGAAATTGGATGATGGGGAGAAGGTGGTTTTGGTGGATGTTCGTGAGTTCGACGAGCTCGAACATGGGGTCTTACCGGGAGTGGTACATATTCCGATGGGTTCGGTACCGGAGCGTCTGAATGAGCTTGATCCGGAAGCGGAGTTGATTATTATTTGCCGGACGGGGAACCGGAGTCGCAAGGTCGGGCAGTATTTGGCGAGTCATGGGTTTTACAAGGTTGCGAATTTGAGTGAGGGGATGAACGGTTGGGCGGCGGAAATTGACCCGACGATGGAAGTGTACTAGGTTGAATTTGGATGGTCGAGCAGATGGTTGCTCGACCATTTGGTTTATTTTTTCTTTTGAGCGCGTTTGGTAGTTGTCTTTTTTGTGGTTGATTTCTTGACGGTAGTTACTTTGCGGGTAGTTCGCCCACGTTTCTTTGATGGGCCGGCGGCCTCGCGAATCTTGATGAGTTCGAGGGCTTGCTCTGAAGTGATCGATGCAGGATCGGTGCCTTTGGGGATGGTTGCGTTGGTGTTGCCATCGGTGACGTAAGGGCCGTAGCGACCGCTCATGACTTTGATTGGTCCTGATGCTCCTTCGGGTTGTCCGAGTTCTTTGAGCGGGGCGGCGGGTGCATTTCTGGAGCGCGAACCGCCTTGAGCGAGGAGTTCGACGGCAACTTCCACCGTTAGGTTGGGGGCATCGCGCCAATCGCCAGCGTTGCCATTTTTTGCTCCACATGAGAGATAGGGACCGTAGCGTCCGAGGAGGAGGTTGATGGGTTCGCTGGTTTCGGGGTGGGTGCCAATGAGCTTGGGATAGCTGGTGAGGATGTCGATATCACCGGGGGCGAGTTGAGCGGGGGTTATTCCGGGGGGTAGTCCGATGCGAGTGGGTTTTTCTCCGGCTTCTTGCTCTTCCGGAGTTTGCTCGACTTCGAGGTAGGGGCCAAATCGTCCGGTTTTGCTGAGGATGGGTCGTCCGGTTTTAGGGTCCGTGCCGATTGCTTCGGGGCCTTTTGCTCGCTGTTCGAGAAGTTCTTTGGCTTTTTCGAGATCGAGATCAGCGGGCGGAAGGTCTTCGGGGATGGATGCGGTGTTTCCGGGGCCGCCCTCGCCGCGTTGGATGAAGGGGCCGTTTCGCCCGATGCGGATTACTACATCTTCGCCAAGGGAGATGTGGGGGAAAGGTAGATCAGGGCCCTGCTTTTCGACTTTATCGAGGATTCCTGGTTCTTTGGGTGTCCCGTAGTAGAACTCCTTGAGGTGGGCGACCATATCGCGTTTACCTTCGGCAATTTCGTCGAGTTCGTTTTCCATTTCGGCGGTGAAGCCTGTGTCGATCAGGTTAGGAAATGCGTCTTCGAGAAGTTGGGTGACGGCGAAGGCAGTGAAGGTGGGGACAAGTTGGTTTCCGGCTTTGAAGACATATCCGCGATCTTGGATTGTGCTGATGATGCTGGCGTAGGTTGAGGGGCGACCAATGCCTTCGGCTTCGAGCTTTTGCACAAGAGAGGCTTCGGTGTAGCGTGCGGGTGGTTTCGTGCTATGTTCGGTTGCATCTACGGCATTGAGTTTGATGTGGGCGGGGATAGTCTCACCGACTTTGAGTTCGGGGAGGATGGTTTCTTTGTCGCCCAGTTCAGTGTCGGGGTCGTCGAATCCTTCGACGTAGACTCTCAAGAATCCAGGGAAGACAATTCTCTTGCCGGAAGTCGCGAAGGTGTAGGTATTTGAATCGAGTTTGGTTTCGATTTCAGCGCGTGTTCGCTCGACTCGGGCGGGGTTCATTTGGCAAGCGATGGTGCGTTTCCAGATGAGATCGTAAAGTTTGAATTGTTCGTCGGTGAGCTTGGATTTAATGCTTGCGGGAGTTCGTGATAGATCGGTTGGGCGAATTGCTTCGTGGGCTTCTTGGGCGTTCTTGGCTTTGGATTTATACTGTTTGGGTTGGGCAGGGAGATACTCGGGGCCATACATTGATTTGATGACTTCACGAGCTTCTTTGAGAGCCCGATCGGCGAGGGAGAGCGAGTCGGTTCTCATGTAGGTGATGAGACCAGTTGATCCGCCGCCGATGTCGATCCCTTCGTAGAGGTTTTGGGCGATTTGCATCGTTCTTCGGGCGGTGAATCCGAGTTTGCGGTTGGCCTCTTGTTGGAGGGTCGAGGTCATGAATGGAACCGGCGGATTTTCGACTCCGGGTTTAGTTTCAACCGAGGTGACAGTCCACGGCTCATTGGCTTTGAGCTTGGTGGCAAGGGGGGTGGCGTCGCTGATTTTTAGCCAAGTTTCTTTGGGCCGAGTGAGCTCGCCGAGGGAGTTGAACGATTGACCGTCAGCGATTGGTGAAGCGTTCACGCGGTCTAATTTTGCTCGGAAGGCATTTTCATTTTTGGCCAGGGCGGCGGTCACGCCGGCGTATTCGACGGTGATGAAGTCTCGGCGTTCTCGTTCTCGCATAACGACGAGGCGGACAGCTACGGATTGGACGCGGCCAGCGGAAAGTTTGGGAGCGACTTTTTTCCAAAGGAGGGGGCTGAGGGTATAGCCGTAAAGTCGGTCGAGGATGCGTCGGGTTTCTTGTGCGCGGACGAGGGCATCGTCAACTTTTCGTGGATTAGCAATAGCTTCTCGGATGGCTTCTGGGGTGATTTCATGGAAGACAATTCGTTCGACCGTGACATCTTTTTTGGGTTTGAGAACTTCGAGAATGTGATAGCTGATGGATTCGCCTTCGCGGTCTTCATCCGTTGCGAGGAGGAGTCGAGCGGATCCTTTGGCGGCATCTTTGAGGGCGGTGATGTGGCGTTTTTTGTCGGGAGGGATGATGTAGAGAGGTTCGAATTCACCTTCGACATTGACACCGAGCTTGGCCCATTTTTTATCTTTGTGGGATGCGGGGATATCAGCGGCTTTTTCGGGGAGGTCGCGAATGTGTCCGAAACTGGCGAGGACTTCGTAGTCTTTGCCGAGGAATCGGCTGATGGTCCGCGCTTTGGCGGGGGATTCGACGACTACGAGGGTTTTTGGCATGGTATTTCGGTTTTGCTCCGCAGTGGCGGTGAAGAGTTTAGATCAAATCTTTTGGTCTTGCTGGTCGGGTACTCATTGGGTTGGACGTTGGAACGAGTGAGATGTCGCTGAATTTTTGGAATTTATAGGTATTGGGGGAGTTTTTGGGGTTCATGGACGTTGGATTATTCGTCTGATTGAGGAATTGGTTATGAAAAGGTTGCGACTGGCGGGAATATTGGTGATGTGGGTTTTGGGGGCGGTCGCCTTTGGTCAGGGGGAATGGCTCGGGGTTTATTTGCAAGGTCAGAAGATCGGATATAGCTATTCAGAAACGAAGAAAGAGGAATTTGAAGGGAAATCGGTTGAAGTCAGTCGGTCGAAGATGGAGATTGGGACTCAGATGCTGGGGAGCGCGATGCGGATTGTAGTGGACAGTGCGACTTGGATGAGTGGTGGGAAACCAGTGCAGATGACTTACCGGATGGAAAGTGCGGGGCGGACGATGGCGGTGAATGCTCGATTTGGGGCAAAAGAAATTGTTGCTTCGATGGTGACTGGTTCGGGAGAGGAGGAGAAACGGATTCCAATTCCGGCGGGGAAGCGGATTTTGATGGATCCGGTTGACCTTGTGAATTCGGGAGGGATGCCAGTGGTTGGAAAACCGATGGAAGTTCTGGTGTTTAGCCCGGAATCCTTGGAGTTGATCGCGGTAACTGTGGAGGCGCGGCCCGAGCAGGAGATTTCGACTCCGGCGGGTCGGGTGAAGGCAATTGTTGTGTTTGTGAATGATCCGCGAGCACCGAGTACGCTCTATTTATCCGCTAAAGGTGATCTGATTAAGATGACAGGGCCGATGGGAATCGAGATGATTCCGGAATCTGAGGAGGAGGCGAAGAAATTCACGGGTACGGCTCAGATTGATTTGGCGGCTGCGAGTCGGTTAACTCCGGTTGGACAGGTGAATTGGGGTGATCCGAAGGTGGAATTGATGGTGCGGGGGATTGACATGAGCAAGGTTCCGAGTGATGCCCGCCAAAAAGTAACCAAAAACGGTGATGGCTGGAGAGTAACACTGGGGAATGACGCTTTGCCCGATGGATTGGTAAAAATTTCTAGCTTGAAAGGTCAGAAATCCGAGTGGTTGAAACCGGACATTCGGGTTCCATCGGGCGATCAGGACTTTGTGGATCTGGCAAAGAAAGTAGTCGGGGGGACACAAACCGTTGCGGGTGCCGCGGCTAAGATTCATGATTACGTTTTCCGGTTGATGGGAGTGAACGCGGGGATTGGTGTGATGCGTGATGCGCGCGAGATTTTGGAAACCAAGGAAGGGGTTTGTCGCGATCATGCGATACTCGCGGGAACACTGCTCAGGGCGGCGGGAATTCCCACTCGGTTTGCGAATGGGTTGGTGCTTTACCAAGGTTCTTACTACTATCACGCTTGGGTTGAGTTTTGGGATGGCAAGAATTGGATTGGTATGGACACGACTCGTCCGGATTTGCGATTGGGGTCGGGTTACATCAAAACGACCCAGGGGACGGTGGGTCAAGCGTTGCAGGGATTTCTGCTGGATGGGGCTAAGATAGAAGTGGTCGAGAGGTAGGAATCCAATGAATCATCGCGGGAAGCTGGCGTTTGTTATTGTTTGTGGCATTTTGGGGGTGATCTTGAGCTTGACTTTGTTACCTCCAGTGGTTGATGGCTTTGGTCAACGGTTGTTTGATAGTTTGCGAGAAGAATCGAGGAAAGATACTGGTTCGGATAAGGCGACGGAGATTCAGGTTCCAGACAAGGATGATCCTTCAAAGACGACGACGGTTAAGGTTCCGCCAGTAGCGGATGAAGTGGGTTCCCGGCCTGAATTTCGGACTCATCCGATTGCGATTGGTTTGTTTGGATTTATTGTTGGGATGGTGGTCGGCGGAACGTTGTTGCGGGTTGGCGAGAGGTTGGGAGAGAAGTGGGAGAAGTCACCGAGCGGAGATAAAGTGACTTTAATGTTGGGTGGTTTTACTGGGGTGATTGCAGGGATTGTTGTCTCGACACCTTTTTGGTTTGCGTTGCAAGGAAGGCCCGAAGGGGCGCTTTTGATGCTGGGGTTGGTCATGGGTTGCTCGGCAGCAATGATCTATTTGCTTCGCTCACTGGGTCCCTATTTGCCTTGGGAGACGAGCGCGGTGAGTAAGAGGACGGGTTTGAAGGTGCTCGACACGAATGTTTTGATTGATGGTCGGGTTTATGACTTGATTCGGACAGGGTTTTTGGACGGTGATTTATATGTTCCTCAGTTTGTGCTTTTGGAGCTCCAGCACATTGCCGACTCTTCGGACGGACTGCGACGACAGCGTGGACGTCGGGGGCTGGATGTAATCAATCGAATTCGAGCCGAATTTGATGTAGAGGTGGGGACTCGCGACCGGTATGCGGGAACCGAAAAAGACCAGGTTGATACGCGGTTGATGAAGTTGTGTAAGTCACTTGGGGCGGATTTGGTCAGCAACGATTTTAATTTGAATAAGACGGCATCGGTTCAAGACATCAAGGTGTTGAATATCAATGACTTGGCTTTGGCCCTCCGACCGAATGTTTTGCCGGGTGAATTGTTGAGCGTACAGGTGATGAAGGAAGGGAATCAGGTTGGGCAGGGAGTTGGGTACTTGGATGATGGAACGATGGTTGTTGTGGAGGGAGGGGCGGGTTTGATTGGAGCAGAGGAGCCATCGGATGTAGTGGTGACTCAGGTGATCCAGACGGAGCGAGGGAAGATGATTTTTGCGGACGCGGGGGGTGGGGAGAGTCTGCCGGACGGACAACGGAGACGATTACCGCGTGGGCAACGGTAAGGTGATCGCGATTTTGGTGGCTTCGGGGAAGTCGGAGCGATTCGGGGCAGATAAGTTGGAGATTGATTTTGGGGGAATACCGGTTTGGGAGAAATCGTACCGTGCGTTTCGGGATTCGGGGGTAGTGGATGGGGTGGGGGTGGTTACCCGGGCTGAGAAAGTTGCCAAGACTTTGGCGCGGGTATCGGACATGGAATTTGTGGTCACAGGTGGGGAGACCCGGGCGGAGAGTGTTCGGCGAGGATTGGCAGCGGTTCCGGCTGGATTTGAGTTTGTGTTAGTGCATGATGCGGCGCGTCCCTTTGTTTCAGCAGAGTTAATTGAACGCGTGGTTTCCGCGATACGCGAAAAAGGGGCGGCATATCCGGCGATTGGGGTTACAGATACCATTCGGCGGGACGGGGAGTTGTTGGATCGGACGAAGTTATTGGCGGCTCAGACGCCTCAAGGGGCGCGGGTGGATGATTTGCGGTCGGCGATGATGAATCCGGCGGAACTGACGGATGAGATGGCATATCTTCAGGCGAATGGGGTTGAGATTTTTGTTGTTGAGGGTGACCCTGTTAATCAGAAAATTACTCATCCAAGCGATGTGAAGAGGCCTATGGAGATACGGACAGGATTTGGTTACGACGTGCATCGGTTCAGTGAAGACCCGGCGCGCCCGTTGTGGTTGGGGGGAGTTGAGTTTGATGATCGCCCGGGGTTGGAGGGGCATAGTGATGCGGATGCTTTGCTGCATGCGATCGTTGATGCACTTTTGGGGGCGGCGGCGCTGGGAGATATTGGAGTGCACTATCCGCCGAGTGATCCGCAGTGGAAGGATTGCCGGTCTTTGAGATTTGTCAGCGAGACCGGGGAGATGTTGCGCCGTGAGGGTTGGGAGATCATGAATGTGGACGCAACGGTTGTTGCGGAGCGACCCAAGGTGATGGTTAAGGCGTTGGAAATCCGAACTGGGATTGCTGGTGCTTTGGGGATTGAAGTGGGGCGAGTGAGTGTCAAGGCGACGACAAATGAGCGGTTGGGGGCGATTGGAAATTCTGAAGGAATTGCGGGATATGCAGTTGCCACGATCAGCCGAAAATAGACGTGGGAACAACCAATCATGCTTGAAGTCTTGGTAAGAAACGCGCAAGGAAATTTGACGGACGACAACAAGGAGTATGCCGCGAGGAAATTGGGGAAATTGGATCGCTACTTTGCAGCGGCGAGCCGGGTCGAGCTAGCGCATACGGAGGATAAGCGGGGGTTGCACGAGATTGAAGTTACGGTTTTTGCGGACGGGATCATGTTGCATGGGCATGAACGGGATGACAATTTGAATGCGGCCATTGATAAGGTTTCGGTTAAGTTAGAAACGCGGCTACGCCGGTTGAAGACGAAACTACTTAAGCGGGCTAGGGGGCATGGGATGCAAGTTCCGCTGGGGCTGGAGGAGATTCCGGAAGCCGAAGCTGATTTAGGGGCGGATAGTGGTCATTTGGCGGAGAATCGGGTTTATTCGATGAAGCTAGTGAGCGTTGAAGAGGCACTCTTACAGTTAGAGCTGATGGATCATGAGTTCTATGTTTTTCGGAATGTAGTGAATGATCAAGTTGAGGTGGTTTATCGTCGGGCTAAGGGCGGATTTGGATTGATGGCGCCGGATAATTAAGCGCTAGTTTCCTAGTTGGATAGCGAAGGTGAGGAGGTGGACTTCGGATGCACCTTGGCGGATGAGTTCTTGGGCGCAAGCGATGGCGGTTCCGCCGCTTGTGATGACGTCATCGAGGAGGAGGATCCGTTGGTTGGATAACGGTTCTGGGGCGAGGAAAGCGTCCTTGAGGTTTTCGAGGCGTTGTTTGGCGTTGAGGCCTACTTGAGGTTTGGTGTACCGGGTTCGCCGGAGAAGGTGGGGTTGGACGCTGGTCTTGGGAAACGCTTGGGCGAGGAGTTCGGATTGGTTAAATCCTCTTTCCGATCGTCTGGTTCGGGCTATGGGGACGGGGATGACGAGATCGTGGGGGATTGATTGCGCGGCCCGATGGAGGATTTGGCTGAGAGGTTCGGCAAGAGGAGTGCGCCGGTCGAATTTGAGTTTTTTGACGGCTTCGGCGGCGAGGTCTTGGTATAGGAATGGGGCGGTGATGGTGGTGAGCGGTGGCTTTGTGGGGAGTGGGTTTGGTGCGGGGGTGAAAGTTGCCTGGCAGGCGCGGCACAGTCCGGGGTGGGTGAGGTCACCGCAGAGGGCACATTTGGGAGGGTAGATGAGGTCGAGGAGGGTTTGGATCACCGCTGATTGGGAGTATGGCTTGGTGCGAAGGAATATTTTCACCCTGTTAAATAAGACTTGTCACATCTTGGCAATTTTAGGCTGCAAAACACTTAATGATTGCCTTGAAGTTAACATTTTTGCAGTTCAAAACAGTCTCCCCACCCCTTCCCCTCCCCATCAGGGGAGGAATTGGCACTTATCTGTCCTTTGCAATTCATCCAATCAATGTACGTAAAACCACCGGATTCCGTCCTTGGAATTCGGTGGTTGTGTTTGTCCGCAGGCGACGTTGCTTGCGGGAATTTTGGTTGTGACTTAGGCTTCGCCTTGACCGTGTCCGAAGAACGGTTCGAAGGGGATGAGGCCGAGTCGGGTCGCGGCGCGCAGAGCTTGCACGCGGTTGTTCACTTGAAGTTTTTGATAGATGTTCGCCAAGTGGAAATCGACGGTTCGCTTTGACACGACCATTTTGTCGGCAGCTTCCTGGCTGCTGTGGCCTTGTGCGATTAAGCTCAGCACTTTGACTTCGGTTGGCGTAAGTCGGACGCCCCTTGGTGAATCAGTTGTTCTTGATGTTCCTGGCATTGCCATTTATCCCATTCCTCGCATTTTTGATTGCCGCCTGTGTTCTGTTTTCCATGCGGGGTTGGTTTTTTGAGATGCGTTTTGGGAATTTCTCATTTTTGTTAAGTTCCTGGTTCAAATCCTTAGAATTGAGGCCCCAGGTGAGGGGTGGACGGGGATGACGTTTGGGTCAGATGTTTTGACTGTAGATCGGTAGATTTGTTCGGTTTCGGAAGTAAAACTATTAAGGAATTCTGTTTGGACGAGGGCAACGGCGGCTCCACCGAACCCAGCTCCGGTCAGGCGGGCACCGATACAACCGGGGGATTGGATGGCGGCTTGGACTATAGTATCGAGTTCGGGAGTAGACACTTCGTAATCGTCGCGGAGGGAGGCATGGCTCGCTACCATGAGGGAGCCGATTTGATCATAATCGCTCGTGGCAAGTGCAGAAGCGAATTTTTTGGTGCGCTCAATCTCTGTTACAACATGGCGGGCGCGCTTTTTTATAGTAGGGTTTAGAATTAGTTCGAGGAGAGGGAGATTGGCTTCGCGAAGCGTGCCGATGCCGAGGATGCGGCAGGCTTCTTCGCACTGTTGGCGTCGTTCGTTGTATCCGGATTCGGCAAGGGAGCGGGGAGTTCCGGTGTCGAGGATTACGATTGAGAGGTCTGCGGGGATAGGGACTGGGTTGATTTGAAGCGTGGGGATGTCTATTTGGAGGGCGTGTCCGGCGATTCCGCATGCGGATGCGAGTTGGTCCATGATGCCGCAATTGACGCCAACATATTGGTTTTCTCCGAGCTGGCACAGCTGGGCAAGTCGGGTGGGGGAATGACCGAGTTTGTCGATTTCGTTCCAGGCTACGGCGGTGGCGAGGAGGAGAGCGGCGGAAGAGGAGAGTCCGCCCCCGGCGGCGGGGAGTGAACTGTTGACGGCGATCTGAAGTGGGGTTTTCGCTCCGATGGCCCAGGCGGTTGCGGCGGGATATTTGCTCCAGGAATTGGGAGCAGGAAAGTCTGGGGGGAGCCGAAACGATTCCCCTGGTCCAAGTTGGGCTGAGATCAGATGGGTTTGGTCGTCGGGCGAAGGAGCAATTGCGGCAGTGATGCCGAGATTTATGGCGGCGGGAAAGACGATGCCGTCGTTGTAATCTATGTGTTCGCCAATCAGGTTTATCCTTCCGGGGGCCTGAGCGATGTGGGTGGGTTCGGTGCCGAAGGCCGAACGAAAAAGATTGGTTGCTTCTTCAATCATGTTGGAAATTGGTAGGTCGTTATGTGTGACCTAGTAACGATACTTGGGTTTCCGGTTGATTTGCCAGGAATGATAGGCTTGGTGTGGGCTGGCCCGAGCCGCCTATTTCGGGCCACCCGCATGACTAATTGTATGGGTGAATAGTTGGCGGCATTTCTCAGCAGGAGATCGCGAGCCGGGTTTTGGTACCTGGCTCCGCAATCTCTTTTAGTGTTTTAGGATGTATGCTTGGGTTCATGTCAACTCAGGAATTGGTTATTCGCGTACAGGAATGGCTCCGTGCTCATGAGGCAGAGATGCTTGCGGATTTTCAGACGGTATTGCGGTTTCCGAGTTTGGAAGAACCAGCTTTGCCGAATGCTCCTTTTGGACAGGCGAATCGGGATGCGTTGGACTTTGCTTTGGGTTTGGCGGAGAAAGCGGGAATGCCAACGCGGGATATGGAGGGTTACTGTGGTTATGCAGAATTTGGAAGTGGGAAGGGGATGGTGATGACATTGGGGCACTTGGATGTGGTTCCGGTTGGGCCGGGTTGGAAGCATGAGCCGTTTGGGGCTGAGATTGATGGAGGCTATGTTTATGCGCGGGGAGCAAGCGATGATAAAGGGCCGACGGTTGCGATGTTTTATGCGGCGCGAGCTTTGAAAGAGTGTTGGCCGGATGTTCCGGTGCGGATTCGGAGTGTTTTTGGATGCAATGAAGAGAGTGGCTTTGAGTGCATTAAGCATTATATGAAAACGGAGGAGGTGCCGACTTTGGGGGTTGCGCCGGATGCGGGTTGGCCCTGTGTTCACGGGGAGAAGGGGATTGCGGACTTCCTGATTGCTCGCCCGAAGCCAGAGGGAGATTTGACGGTTTTGGAAATGACGGGTGGTCAGAGACCTAATATCGTTATTGACTCCTTTGTGGCGAGGGTTCAGGTTTCGGCGGGTTATCGGGCAGCATTTGAGTTGGCGATTGGTGAGGCTTGGGATAAGAATTTGAGTTTTGATTGGGAGGGAGATGTTTGTTCAATTCGCGGCGTTGGGAAGGCGGCGCACGGGGCATATCCTTTTGGGGGAGATAGTGCGGCGATTCGGGTGTTGCGATTTTTGAAAGAGGCGGCACCGCTGGCCCAGGAGCGTGATTTTGACTACATGCATATGCTCACGCACATCGGCGGGAATGGCATTGGGATTGCGGGGAGTGACGAGCCAAGTGGGCCATTGACGTGCAATTGTGGTGTGGTCGAAACCCGGGGGAACGAGGTGTTCTTTACGCTCAATGTTCGGTACCCGGTGACTTTTGATGGCGATGACTTGAGGGCGAAATGTGAAGCGTTCTTGGCGGAGTTGCCTGGCGATTACCGGCTTGTTTCGATGAGTGATAGCAAGCCGCTTTACTTTCCGCTGGATCATCCGTTGGTGAAGACGATTCGAGAGGTTTATGAGGCTGAGACGGGTGAAAAGAAAGAGCCAAAGACCATGGGGGGCGGCACTTATGCACGGGCGGTTCCGAACTGTGTGGCGATTGGGACGGGATGGGAAGGAGATGGCCCAGCTCACGAGACCGATGAGCGAATGGCAATCAGCAGTTTTAATAAGATGGCGCAGATTTATGGACATTTAATGGTGAGATTGGCTCAGGAAGCCGAGAAGCTGGCGTAAGGTACGGTTAAGAGCGATGTATAAAGGAATTCGGAACGTCCACAAATGGGCGGGCTTGGTGGCGTGTTTGTTTTTGATGGTGATTTCGTTTACCGGATTCTTTTTGGCGATTAAAGGGAAGTTGGATTGGATGCGGCCCAAGACGCAGACGGGGACGGTGGCATCCGTTGATCAGTTGGCTTCGGTGGGGACGGTGATGGATTCGGCGTTTGGAGCGGGGTTTGTGGAGTTGAAGTCAGTTGAGGACATAGACCGGTTGGAGTTTCACGCAGAGGATGGGGTTTGGAAGGTTTTGAGCAAGGAGGGTTACCGGGAGGTTCAAGTGGATGGGGTGACGGCGGAGGTCTTGAGCAAAGGTCAACGCAACGACCAGATGTTTGAGGATTTGCACGATTTGAGTTATTTTGCGAAGTTTTGGCACGAGTGGGGATTGCCGATTGTGGGAATTTTATTGTTTTGTTTGAGTTTGAGTGGAATTGTTATGTTTTTTGTGCCGGTTTTCCGGCGGATGAAGTTCAAGAAGGAACAGGCAAAGAAATCAGTGGGTTAATTTTTCCGGCTATTTCTGGGACTCTCTTGGGTTTTTTGTTTCTTGTTTGAATGTGATTCGTTTACAAGATGGCGACTTCACTGTGGCGCGCAGGTGAAGTTGCTGTTATTGAAATCAGGAGAAAGAAATGAACAAAGCATTAGCAGTTATTGGTCTGATAACAGTTGTTATCAGCAGTGCGCAAGCAACGATTATCACCCAGTGGAATTTTAACGATGGTGATACGGGCAACTTTCCGGGCGGGGTGAACTCCCCGAGTCCTTCGATTGGGGAGGGACTGGCCCTTGCCGTTGGGAATGTGACATTGGATCGGATCAGCGGAATTGGCTCAAGTGATCCGGAAGTGATTGATTTGAATCGCGCTTGGGGGGCGAGGGGGTATGACCCATTTGAAGTTGCCCAGGGTTTGGCCGGGGTTGAATTCCGGATTTCGACGATGGGGTTTGAGAATATTCGGTTGAAACTTGACCAGTACAAAGATCCAAGAAGTCTGCGATTTAGTCAGATCGAAGTGTCGGTCGGCGGGATTGTTTATACTCCCGTAGCGGTGATTGATGGATCACTTATTAATCATCCTGATTCTTGGTTTAATTCGTTAGATTTTGATCTTTCGGGCGTTCCGGGAGTTTCAAATAATTCTCAGATAGGAATTCGGATTGTTTCGGTTTTTCCCGAGGAATCGAGTATTGGGGGAGGAGATGACTGGGAGACGTCGGCGGGGGTTTATTACGACCAAGTGACGATTTACTCGGAGGCGGTTCCGGAACCGGTGTCGGTTTTGGGGCTTGCGGGTTTGGCGGTGGCGGGATTGGTTCGACGGAAGCGGGGCTAGACATTGAATGTTGGCCCTTCTTATCAGTGGAGGGCCAAAAGTGTCTGATTTTTACGGATAAACCTAGTATTTATGCGGGGAATATCTGCCTGATTATTAACAGTTGCTTAACGGGATTAGACTTTGATAGAAGCGTGTTCCTAGCATTTGCCTTGGAATGAATCGGAGAAGACAAATGAAAAAGATTGCTTTGATTGGTGTTATGTCGTTTGCTGCAGTTGCAGCACACGCAGCGATTTTAACTCAGTGGGATTTTAACGGCGCAAGCGCAACCACCGTTCCGGGGGGCACCGCATCGCCGACAGCTTCAATTGGAGCAGGTACTGCAACACTGCTCGGTGGAGTCACTTCGACCTTTGCGAGTGGCATCTCGAATGGAGGTTCGAGCGATCCTGTTACGACGTCCCCAAACAACTATGGTTGGAATATTACGACTTATGCGGCACAGAGCACCGATAATGGAAATCGTGGCGTTCGGTTCGATGTTTCGACGATTGGTTTCCAAGGCATTAGCTTCCGGTTTGATGTGCGAAAGAGCAACACTTCATCGCGGTACCAAGAAGTTCTGTACACATTGGATGGCACGAATTTCATCAGTGCAGGAATTGTTGACGGAAATGCTGGTGACACTTGGTTTAACGGAAATTCGTTTGACTTAAGCACGGTTGCGGGTGCGAACAATAATGCGAACTTTGGTTTCAAAGTTGTCGCGATTTTTGATCCGACCAATCCGACGGCAGGTGTTTATGCATCTTCAAACCCGAGCAGTAACTATGCAACAACGGGGACGACTCGCTTCGACATGGTAACGGTAAATGCAGAAGCAGTTCCTGAACCGGCGACGATGGTTGTCCTTGGTTTGGTTGCCGCTGCGGCAGCACGACGCAAGCGCAAGTAATTCTTGTATCGCAGACGTTATCAGAGGGGTGGCAAGAGTCACTCCTCTTCTTTGTCCTAGGGTGCTTTGGGTTTTGGGGCGAAACTCTAGGCGATGAGATTGCGCTTTGAGTTGATGGCGGTTTGTCCGCATACGGGCGCGCGGCGGGGGCGGATTCACACGGCGCATGGGGTTGTGGAGACGCCTTGCTTTATGCCGGTGGGGACGCAGGGGAATGTCAAGACTTTGGGGAGTGAGGATTTGGAGGCGGCGGGGTTCAAACTCGTTCTCTCAAATACATATCATTTAAGTTTGCGTCCGGGGGATGAGCTGGTTGAGCGATTTGGTGGCTTGCATGAGCTCATGAGCTGGCGGGGTCCGATTTTGACAGATAGTGGGGGGTACCAGGTGATGAGCCTGAGCGATATGAACCGGATTGACGACGATGGGGTGACGTTTAAGAGTCATCTGGATGGGCGGGAGATATATCTAACTCCGGAGAGGAGTATGGAGATTCAGGCTCGGTTAGGGGTGGATATTGCGATGTGTTTGGATCAGTGCCCGCCTTATCCTTGCAGTCGTGATGAGGCGGCAGCGGCGATGGAACGGACGCACAAGTGGTTGCCGAGGAACCTTGCGGCGAAGGGGGAGAAAGTGAACTTATTTGGGATTGTCCAGGGAGGTGTGCACGAGGATTTGCGGCGAGAAAGTGCGGAAGTTGTGCGGGGGATGGATTTTGATGGGGTAGCGATTGGGGGAGTCAGTGTGGGAGAGCCGACGGAGATGCAGTATCCGGTGGTGGAGTTCACGGCTCCGCTTTTGCCGGCGGATAAGCCGAGGTATTTGATGGGGGTTGGGCACCCGCAAGATATTTTGCATGCGGTGAAATGCGGGGTGGATATGTTTGATTGTGTATTGCCGACGCGGATGGCGCGGCACCATGCGCTTTATACTTTGCGGGGGCGGGTGAATGCCTTGAACGCAAAGTGGGCGGAGGAGAAGGGGTGGTTTGACGAGGATTCGGTTTTTCCGGTAACGGAGCGATATTCGGCGGGGTATCTGCGGCATTTATTCAAGGCGGGGGAGCCTTTTGGGGCGCGGTTGGCATCGCTCCATAACATTTGGTTTTATGGGCGGATGATGCAGGAGATTCGTGATGCGATTGAGCAGGGGACTTGGCCAGAATTGATGGACCGTTACGCCCAGGCATAGAGGTTTTTGGCTTTGGGGCTAGGGTGATGGGTTGGTACGATAGGGTTCGTTATGGGTCTGCGTGACGTGCCGCTTGGGAAGAATGCTCCGGAAGAAGTCAATGTGATTATTGAGATTCCTCGGTATAGCTCCAATAAGTATGAATACGACCTTGAAATGGATGCGATGAAGCTTGACCGAGTGCTTTATTCGCCGTTGTTTTATCCTTGGGATTATGGATTTTTGCCGCGCACAACCTATCTTGACGGTGACCCAATTGATGCATTGGTTTTGGTGAGTCACCCTACTTTTCCGGGGATTGTAGTTGAAGCGAAGCCGATTGGGGTTTTGGAGATGGTTGACCAGGGGATGCCGGACGAGAAGCTTCTGTGTGTCGCGAGCAAGGATCCGAGGTTTGGGAATCGAGGTCGGATGCGGGATGTTCACCAGCATACGCTGGACGAGATTGTCCACTTTTTTGAAATTTATAAGCAGTTGGAGAATAAGAGCGTGGAGATTAAGGGCTGGAAGAAGCGCGAATTTGCTTATGAGATTATTGAGAAGTTTAAGCACGAAGGGGAGTAGATTTTTTCCGTATAATTGAGGGGTGAAAGCGGCGCTATTGATTGTCGGTTTGGGGTTGGGTTTGGTGGGTTGTGCGGGGGATGGGGTTGATTCTGATGCGTCGTCGGGTTCGGTTCCGGCGGTTGAAGTTCCGGTGCAGACAGGCGTGAAGGGTCAGTTTGAGAAGTTTATCGCTTTGGTTGATGGGTTGCCGGAGGATGTTCGGGGGACGCCGGATATTCGCCGTGAGGAGTGGACGGCTGGGATGAAAGCGAATTTGATTGGGGCGGGGGAGGTGTTTTTGCCGGAAGCGGAGAAGCTGTTGGCGGATGCGTGGGATCTGGGGGAGTTTGACTATTCGGCAATTAATTCGGAGGCCGAGGAAGAAGAACTGGAGTGGTTGTCTGCGCAAATGTCGAATTCGGCAAGAGCGAAGGTTGGCTCAAAATTTTTGATGGCTTTATCGGAAGCGGCGGAAGAAGGGGGGAGCTATGATCTCTCGGCCCGGGCTATTGCGGCGAATAGGAAATTGAGTGAACGGCTCTTGGGGAGTAATCGCGTGCTGATTGAGAATTTGGTGGCGTTGGCGATTAGTTCAATATCCGAGCGGACAGCAAGGCTGATTGCAGTTAAGGGCTCATTTGGTGAGGCAGAATTTAAGATATTGCAAGGTGTTGATAAGGACTACCGAAAGGCGTTGGCGGACGCCTTACGAAGTGAGTGGACAGGTGGGTTGATTCCTTATCTCGAGAAGGCAAAGTTGCCCGAGACAGGGGAATTAGCTGGAGCAAAGTTTGACCAAGAAGCGACTTTGGCGTTTGCCAAACAGTACATAGCGGTGGCTTTGGAGGAGGTTGAGGGGACGGGATTGAGCTTGGATAAGGCGAATCAGCTCTTGGAGGAATTTTTGGGCGAGATACCCGAGGATGCGGAGGAGAAGTGGTTGAAAGATCAGCCGAATGGGTACGGCAAGGCGTTAATTCTGGATTCGTTGCCAGTTTTTGGTCAAGCGTTGAGCGCGACGGTGAAAAGTGAGGCTTCGGAGGGTTTGACAGAGGTTGTTTTGGCGGCACAGCGGGGCTTGGCGGAAACCGGGAAGTTGCCAGAGACGGTGGCGGATTTGCGGAAGTTTGGATTGAAGGACGGAGTGGTTGATCCTTACACGGGGAAGAATTTTGGTTATGATCCGGTTCGCGGGGTTGCTTGGAGTGTGGGCCCGGACGGAGTTGATGATGGGGGTTTGGACAAGGCGGAGGACTGGTCTGAACGGGCGAAGGATCGAGTTGTTCGAGTGAAGTGATAGATCTTTATAGGATCTAGAGTCGCTTCTACTTGTCAACCCCTCCCGACCCCTATGGGGGCCACCCTTCCCAATCCCCGCTTTCGCGAGGACAAGACTTGGGGCGGGAAATTGCAATCATTTTCCCTTTGAGCCTGAGGTGACTTTCGTTGAGATTTTCACGAGACAGGGGTAGGATTTTGGAATGAAGGTTCATGTTTGGGGGGAGTTGACGGAGGAGCAGCAGGGGGTTTTTGAGGGGTTGGAGGTTCATTTTGGGGAAGAGGTTGGGGCTGATTGTGAGATATTGGTG
>PNMZ01000012.1 GCA_013823945.1 bacterium
TCCCAGGAATTAAAGCCAAGCACTGCCACAACCCCATTACCACGCAGTCCTTAATTGTCAAATCTGCAAACCCACGCTGCTTCACCCCCACCCGATCCGCAACTCCCATAAGCAATCCAAATCCCGCCAATGCCCCCGCAACAATCAGCGGACTCCGCAACGTGGTGTCAATCTGATCCTCAAAAAGCAAACCCACCACCGCAATCGGAATTGTCCCCGCCACGACCCCCCAACCCAAATTCCAATCCACCCCAGACCGCTTAGCTGGGTCTCGAAACCCCGCTGTCCACCCGCGCAAGGTCTGGACGATATCCCCCCAAAAGTAAATCAAGACCGCAAGCAAAGTGCCCAGTTGGATGACCGCCGTAAACCCACTCCCCGCATCATCCCAACCAAACAACGCCGGCACCAACAAAACGTGACCGCTCGAACTAATAGGCAGGAATTCCGTTAATCCTTGCACTAATCCCAGGATAATCGCTTCTAATAAACCCACATCGCCCTCTCAGGACTCTCAATGCCCAAATGCCGGAACGTCGCATATCGAATTCTTGCCGAAGCCTTCCCATCCCCATAAGGCGAAGTCGAATTCGCCATCGCCCCATAAGCTGCATCATCACCCAAAAGTCGCCGCCCCTCGGCAAAAACCACTGCCTCTTCCGTCCCGATTAACTTCGCCGTACCTGCATCAACCCCCTCGGGGCGCTCGGTCGTCGTTCGCAAAACCAAAACCGGAATCCCAAAACTCGGAGCTTCTTCCTGAACCCCACCTGAATCAGTGAGGATCAAATGCGCTCGCTGCATCAACTTCACAAAGTCCGCATAATCCGGCGGCTCAATCAAATCGATACGCCGATGCCCGTCCAAAATCCCCTGCAACGTCTCCCGCACCGCCGGATTCTTGTGCATCGCAACCACAAGCTTCACATCCTCAAATTCATCCACCAACTGGCGCGCCGCCCGAGCAATCTGCTCCTGCGGTGCCCCCCAATTTTCTCGCCGATGGGTAGTCAGCAACACGATCCGGCCCGGCCAATCTGAATACCAGCGCATATCGTTTGCCTTTGATGTATGCAATACCGCATCAATCCCCGTATTCCCCGTCACAAAAACCCGCGCTGGATCAATCCCCTCCCGCAACAAATTCTGCTCACTCCACTTCGTCGGTGGAAAATGCAGTGCCGCAAACAACCCCACCGCCCTCCGATTAAACTCCTCCGGAAATGGATTGAAAATATCTGGAGTCCTCAACCCCGCCTCAATATGTCCATATGGAATTTGTCTATAAAAACTCGCCAAACCTGCAACAAACGTCGTAGTCGTGTCCCCCTGAGCAAAAACCATGTCGGGCCGATGCTCTTCCAACAAACCATCCAGTCCCCCCAAAATCTTCTGCGTCACCCCCGCCAATGTCTGACCATGCGTCATAACTTCCAAGTCATAATCCGCCTTCAAATCAAACGCCTCTAGCGCCTGCCAAAGCATCTCTCGATGCTGCCCCGTACTCACCAATACCGTATCCACAAGCTCCGGAAACTGACGAAACTCCCGAACGACGGGAGCCGTCTTGATCGCGTCCGGTCGCGTCCCCACCACAAACATCACCTTCGGCTTAGCCATTCTGTCTCACCATAAACAAGATCGCCCCACTCAGCGCAATCGCCACCAAGTAGAGGATCCAAACCGTCTGCTTCTGAGTAAACCCATATTTCAACAACGTATGGTGCACATGGCGTTTGTCCGGACTCGTAATCGGACTCCCACTCAACACCCGCCGAATCACCACAAACCCGGCATCAAAAAGCGGAATGCCAAACAAAAACAGCGGCACCAAAACCGCAAACGTCGTCGCCGTCTTCATCGCTCCCACAACGCTCAAGCTCGCCAACAAGAACCCAATCAAGGGCGCACCACCACCCAAAAATATCTTCGCTGGATTGTAGTTGTAGCGCAAAAATCCCAAACAAGCTCCTGCAATCGCCATCGCAATCAAGGCCACCCTTGGCTGACCTTCAATGCTCGCAATCACCGCAATCGTCCCAGCACTGATCGCTGCAATCCCACTGCTCAATCCGTCAATCCCATCAATTGTATCCATCGTCTTCGTCACAACAAATATATAAACCGCCGTCAGCGGCACCGCCCAAATCCCAAAATCAATCCAATTTCCCGCCAAATTCACCCCCTGAATCTGAACCCGCCCTACATCACTGTACAAAAACTGAACCCCTACCCCCGCCACCAACATGACCAACATCTGCCACTTTGCCGAGAGCTGGACCACATCATCCACCAACCCCAATATCAACACCAGAATACTTGCCAAGAATATCCCCACCACATAGTTCGCATAGGGCACCTCTGGATAAGCAAATGGCAATATCACACCAACCGCAACCACAACTCCAAGCCAAACCGAAAGCCCACCCCATCTCGGAGTAATCTTAGTGTGTACTCGCCGCTCATCCCGAGTTGGATCATCTACCGCCCCATATTTATGAGCAAGTTTCATCGCAAAAGGTGTTGTAATCAAAACAACGACCATCGAAATCAAACCCGTCAACAAAGCGGCCCGAAAACCCGGGAAAAAGCCCGAATAACCAAAATCAGCCCATAAATCGAAAAGCAAACTCACCGAGCGAACTCCACCCGCTCCCGCTCACCCGCAACATACCGATAAACCTCAAGCCCCGACTCCTCAAACAACTCCATCGAAAAATCATCCGGATAATCCCCCTCATAAATCACTTGCGATATCCCCGCGTTGATGATCATCTTCGCGCACATATTGCAAGGCTGGCAAGTCACATACATCACCGCCCCCTCACAACGAACTCCAATCATCGCCGCCTGCAAAAGCGCATTCTGCTCCGCATGCAAACTCCGAATGCAATGCCCCGCCCGCATGCAGCCCGTCGGCCAATCATGACTCGGACCCTCTTCTGGACAGTGTTTCAACCCCTTCGGTGCCCCGTTGTAGCCAGTCGCAACGATTCGTCGATCCCGAACAACCACCGCCCCCACCTGGCGACGTGGACACGTCGCCCGCGTCTTCACCAGATGAGCAATATCCATGAAGTAGGTGTCCCAACTCGGCCGATCGGTCATCACCAGTAATTATGACTGCAACAACATCCCACCAAGCAGACTCAATTCACCAGCGTCACTTAAGCGTTGTCCCCCAGGCTTTGCCGACAAGATCACCTTTGACCTCCTTACCGTCCAGCATGTACCGAGCTTGCTGAGCATAAGCATAGGAGTTCATCCAACTATCCTTGTTACTCTTGTAACTCCAATGCCAATCCAACGGAATCGCCAAAATAATCGTCTCACCCGAAGCCATCGTCGGCCCCGCAAAGGATCGTTGGAACAAATCTGCATATTGAGGACTCGTCCCCAACAACGACGCGTTGTGCCAAATGCAGCCCACCTTGAGATCAATCACCGGACCCGCCTGTCGATAATCGGCTGGCAGCCCCGCTACCTGGCTCGCCCTCACCCGGACATAAGCCAAACCCGGCCGAACTGCGAAGTCGGGGTCAGGCGCCAATCCCATTAACTGACTCGAACTTTCCGAAAGATAAGACTGCTTTGAAATCTCAGATTCGATCACTCCACGCAAATGACCAGACAGAGCTAATCGAGTCTTAGGATCTTTCACATCCAAATCGTCAAGAATCTTAGCCGCAACATAGTCTTTGCCCTTCGATACATATCTGGGTAAATAATCAACCGCCTGACCTGGAGCTAAATACACATCCGTCGCCTTGTTCCAAGTTTTGACCGCTTGATCGTTAGATATTCCAAGACCTTGCGCGGAGGCCCTATACAAATTGTAGATCAGAATCTGAGCACCTTTCTGTGGACCTGTGATAAGCTGCTGGAGTCCTATTTTGATAAAATCTAGAACCGTTGCAACGGCCTTAAACACCTTCTTATACCAAGGGTCATCCTTCTTCGGTTCACTCGGCGGCAGAAACACCTTATCCCCAACCGCCGGAGCCTTCCCAATGATCTCAGTTACATTCCCTTCAATCTTCGCATCCAGCTTTCGCCCCACAACGAAACGATACTGATCAAAGGTATCCCCCAAATAAGCCGGTTCCCATCCAATCAGCTCAACCGTATAACTCAACTTTTTCTCCGGACCAGAATTGTTTGGCTGAACCACCTGCACGGCTTGCTTGGTCAACTTTATCTGCCCCGAAGGCATCGCTGCCAAATCTCCCTGCGGAGTCAAACACACCACCCGAGCCACAAAAACCGTCGGATATTTTTGCGTTGCTAAATCCTTCGCCGGCAAAGCAATCTTTCCCCCCGTCACCTCGCGCCAAACCACTTCGTTCTTGATGTTCCCAAAAAACGACCAGGCTGGATCAAACGAATCACGAGCAATTTGAAGCCAAACCTTAGACCCGCTCGGCAATCCCGTAAACCGAAAATTCATCGGCAAACTAGCATCACTAAAAGTTCTCTCCATCCCCCATGTCGCAGGAAACTCAGGCGTACCTGCCTGCGTCTCAATCTCAATTCCTGGAGCCGCACCAGAAGGTTTCGGCTCACCATATTGAAAAACCACCCAATTGCTCGCTCCCCCATCATCCGCCACCAACTGAGCCGTGTAATTCAAAGTGCCTGATTTTTCAATCTCGGCCAATGCATCCTTCAAATTCTGGGCGTGCACCGCAGCAGAAATCCCCGGTGCCGCAGAACTCCCGCCGCCCAACGTCACCAACTTCGTCGGCCAAGGCACAAAATCTTTCAGCTTCACATCAAATCCATTCGCGGGAACCGTGGAAATCGGAATACTCGCAACTAATCGTCCGACCTTTGTCATCGGGTTCTTAGGAGCCTCCGGACGAGAACCCGGTGCACCAGCTTCCCGATCAGGTGTCCCAAATCCCCAGATATTCAACTTCATCCCAACCCGACCTTCCCGCGCTACTGGTTGAATCTGAAAATTGATCTTCCCCTCCGACCGCCAATTAACAACTTTCGTTGCGCTCGCAATCGAATCAAGCCGCGCCGTCCCCTCACTCCCTCTCCCTTGAGCCGCTATCACATCGCGAATACGCAACCCAAATTCTGCCTGACCTAAGCCCATAAAACTCAAACCAACAACCAACACCACAAATCTGCGCATTCCAACAGTATAGAATTCAATTCAAGATCAAATCAACTCAACTTTGTTAAGGGAAGTTTGATCCCATACTACAAATTCGCCTGCCGGAAGAATGCAAAATGGACCTCCGCTCCACCCAAAACCTGACAACAACTCAGTATCATAACCATAGTGATTACACTTATTCCAGAAACTTCTCAACCAGAAATCGACTTTATCAAAACCCACGCTAACACATCCAGATTCACCATTTGCGACTTCCATCCAAAAAATCTTGAGAATATTGCGACCCCAACAGTCTACGGATGGTCTTACGACGGAATTGATGTCGTTGATCACCACGCACCCGATCGAAGGTTTCAAAAGCCTATCTCCTCTGGCCCACTCGCGATCGAATATCTCAAGCATCATTCAACTGCTCAAGAAGCCATCATTAACCACACAGATACCGACAGCATCATCTCCTCCGGCATCGTCACAGGTCTGCTTCCACCACTTGAAGTACTCGCAGACGCGTGTATCGCCGCAGACCATACCGGCGAAGAAAATGAAATAGCAGACTTCATTCAAGAGCTAGAAGACAAGCGAGATTTCGATCTTGGTATCAACATCATCTCCGCTTTTTTGGACAATAAACCGCTTCCCCAAATTGCTCTAGAAGCTCGCGAAATTCGCAAACGACAGCGAGAAATCGCCTTCGAATTTGCTTCAAATGCGAAAATCCAAGGGCCAATCGCGTCAATTGTCACCACTGAGACAATAGATAGCGTCCTCCTTGTTCCGTTCCTACCAGAAACACAAATTATCGTCTTAACTATGCCGTTTCGTGGAGATTCAAAACGTGCCGAAGTCAAACTGCGGCTCGGGCGTCAAGCTCATACAGAAATGTCACTGCAAAATCTCAATATCCAAAGGTTCCTCAAAACTTACGGAGGACGATGGAACGCAGGCTCGAATCGCCGAGGCGGAGGAATTGATCTCACTCCTGCCGACGCGGAGCTATTCGTCGTCACAAATCTGTTAAATCAATTCGCTTAACTTCGATCACTCTCACCAAACCCCCGAACCCGCTCCAACCACTCCGCCCGCTGACTCGCCGAACTCTTCAACACCGGACCAAACATCGTTCGCTTCACCTTGCGAATCCCACAAAGCCACAAAACCGCCATCCGCAAAGTCTTCTCCGCCGGCATCCCAATCATCCACCTCCACAAAAATCCCGGAGTGTCACTCGTATAGATCAAACGCGCCGACTTACCCGCAAGCAATCCCTTCGGAAATCCATTCTCCTGATATTCAAACGCGAACCCACTCGTAAACACCAAATCCAAAAATCCCTTCAACTGCGCCGGAAATGTCCCCCAATAAACCGGGAACACAAAGACTAAATGATCAGCCTCACCAATCGCTGCCTGAGCCGTCGCTATATCAAGCTCAACCGGCGGCTTCTTACCCGGATCACGACCCCAATCGATCTTCAAATCGCGTAGTGCCAACCGCCGGACGTCGGCTCCATCTGCCCCCTCCGCATAGGCAGCCGCCAAAGCCGAACCCAAACTCCCCGCCCTCGGGTGGCAATCCAAAACCAAAATCTTCTTCATGTCCTTGACTCCGAACCCTTCGATCAACTAAAATCAGAAGTGTTCACTGTCAACATCATAAACGGTGAATGGTGACAATGTCAACATCCCCTCCCGAAAGCCCCAAAAAATACCACCACGGCAATCTCCGAGACACTCTCATTACTGCCGCTCTCCCCATTCTCGAAGCCCAGGGCCCCGACAAAATCTCACTTCGCGAAGTAGCCCGAACTGTCAATGTCAGCCCAAATGCCCCCTACAAACACTTCCCCACTAAGGAAGAATTCCTCGCCGCCCTCGCCACAAAAGGCTTCCAACAACTTGAACATCTCCTCGCCCCTGCTAAAGACCTCACCACGGGTTGCGAAACCTATATCTCTTTCGCTCTCAATAACCCCAATCTTTACCAACTCATGTTCTCCCCCATTCTTGCCGCCAACTGCCATGGTTCCGAACTTGAGCAAGCCTCAATCTCCGCCTATAAAACCCTCCTCAAACACTTCAACACCGAAAACCCAAACGACCCCCGAGCTCTCCACGCCTGGGCTCTCATTCACGGAATTGCCACCCTCCGCATCAATGGACTTCTCTCCCACCCCGTACCATTTGCTGAAATTGCCAAAACCCAACTCTTCCACTCTGATCAGCTAAAATAGACCCCTCGCCCGGCTGTAGCTCAGTGGATAGAGCGCTTCCCTCCGGAGGAAGAAGTCGGAGGTTCGAATCCTCTCAGCCGGGCCATTTAAGTTAAATTTTATACACAATTCATATGTATTTTATATTTATTAAAATTGATTAATTTTTAACTCTTATTGATGCCATTCTATGGGAATCGTGCGCTGGCTAACAACTATCTTCCTGGGCATTCTCATCATAACAATTGCTCAAGCCCAAACATCTTGGGGACTTCCAATACCCGAAGTCACAACAACACCCGGCAAGGCGAAAATCACCGTAAGCTGGAATTCTGTACACCCCAACGCACACTACATCGTTTATCGAAACGGACTCAACGACTACCAACACATCGTCTATTCAGGTTCGCAAGCAGGATCGTTCGATGATACATCTTTAATTAATGGCAACCCGTACAACTATCGTGTATTCGCCTATATCCCATTCCAGTCCCCAAGCTCTGAGTCAGCATGGATTACCGCTTTCACCAACCTCAATGCCCCAGCTCACGCCTGGATCGAACGAGGGCCAGGAAACTCGTACGTTGCAAAATGGCAACCCGTCGCGTGGGCTGATGAATACGAACTCCAATTCGGCACATCAACACCAAACTCCACCCTGATCATTACCAATCTAACTCAGTTCCCTCTCGGAACCTTTGCACCCGGATCCGCAAACGGCGTTATTCGGGTCTTCGCAAAAAACAATGCGGGCTACAGTGCCTCCTCAAATTGGGCCTACATGAGCGGAGGCACAACCCAATCACCCATCGAACTCCCTCCCCCTCCATTTATCCCGTCCCGAGTCACCCACCCCTTCCGACCACACCGTAACGACCCTATTCATGGTGGCCTCCCGGCAGAAGAACCTGGATTCAATCCTATTCATCTCCTCCCTTTTGGGCCGCTACTCACGGGAGACCCGGTCGACCTCGCCACTGGTCACAACACCTTTAATCCCAGCCCAGACCTCTCTGTCTACAATCCCAACGGCGTTCATGCAGTTTTCAAGCGCGCTTACTCCTCAGCCCTAGCCTCAAGCACCCAATCTTCCACTCCCGGTTTGACCAGTGGCTGGTCACATAACTACGATATCACCCTCCAAACCATAAACAATACCGATCAATGGGAACCTATTATTCTCCGCTATCCCCAAGGCGCGAAAGTCGTCTTCACACCCATTCTTAATGCCGGAATACCAACCGGAGAATTCACTTCTCCAGCCGGGACGCCTCTGATCCTCACCGGAACCCCCGGCGCAACCCTCAACCAATGGACAAACCTATCTCTCCTTCATCAAGACCGAACGCGATGGAATTTCTCCGCCTCAACTAACGGAGTCCATACCCTCGCCAGCATTAAGAATTCCCTCGGACAAGGCATCTCATTCACCTATATAAGTGACCAAAAGCTCTCGGTAATCCGCGACTTCGCATCCCAAACGACGCTCCTCCAGTGTAACTACGGAACCAACGATCTCATCGAGTCCGTCTCAGATCGTTACAACCGCCGGGTGTACTTCACCTACGAGTCAGGGTTCGCGTCAGGTGGGCTACCTGGGGTTCACCTTGCTGCTCGAACTCAAATCGTCGACGTCACAACGCCAAGGGCCAGTGCGCCCATTCGCCAACGCTTCTCGTACCAATCTGGCCCAAATGGTGGAGCTCTCCTCAAAGAAATCCGGGTTATCAGTCCAAATCAGCCCGACCGAGTCGGCACCATCACATGGGCGACCCACCCCATCCTCGGGACACCCGTCGTCTCTCATACCACCGACGGAAATGGACACATTAACGCCTTCACTTATCTCACCAATGCCACTAAAGTTGAGGTCAAGTCAAACACCGGAACTGTAATCTCCCACTACGAACAAGGATTCGACACCTTGCTCCGAGGAACAACCCACAAGGATGCATCCGGGTTCATCTCTGTAAACAATTTCAACGACCCCGCAAACCCCCATCTCCCATCCAGCCACTTCGATCAAGTTGGCCGACTCACACTTTACACCTATGATCAATTTGGCAATCTCACCTCAACAACAAAACCAAATGGCCTCACGACAACTAACTCATACGACTACTCCGTGTTCCCGGTGGGCCGACTCATTGCAAACACGATCGGCACAAACCAAGTTCTGTCATACAGTTATTTCGAGCCATCAGGTCTGATACAGTCAATAACAACTCCAAACCCTGCCATATCAGGCACTGTCTCCACTAACTACACCTACGATAGTCTCGGCAATCTCACATCAGTCACCAAGCCAGGTTTCACCATAGGAACAACGGTGACGGAGACGTATAACTACACCACCGACGGCACTTACACGCAATCTGCAGCCGTCGGCCAGCCGCTCACCTACACGAATGGACTCGGTAAAGTTCAACGATTCAGATACACCGTCCAAGGCCTGGTTTCTCAGTCCGCAGACGCCCTCGGCAATACGACATCCAACACCTACAATATTGCCAATCAGCTCGTCTCGCAAACTCTCCCCCCCGCAAGCTTTGGCGCAAATCCATATGTTTCATGGAACGAATACGCTTTTCCCGGCAGCCAAATCATGTCCTCGGGAACAACCATTGGCGCGATCCAAATCCCATTTCTAACCACCCTCTATACCTATGGAGGCGAAGGTGAACTCCTCGCAACCGCCAGCGGATCAAATAGCCGAACATCGGTCTTCGACCCTTCATACCGAATCACCGCATCAACTGATGCCGCTGGCCGGACAACTACAATCACATACAACCCACGCGGTCTCCCTCATGTCGTCACCGATCCCCTGGGCCAATCAAAAACTTTCGCCAGCTACTCATCTACCGGCCAACCCACCCAAATCATTCACCCCGGTGGGAAAGTCCAAAACCTCAGCTACCACGCCGTAACCGACGAGCTACTGAGCCACACATTCCCGAGCGATCCCGCCGGCACAACCACCTACACTTATGACTCCGAAGGAAGAGTTACCTCTGAAGCAAACCCTGAAAGCACCATCTCCACTGTCTATGGCCCCGCCGGAACCATCGACTCCCAAACCGTAACCCACACCGGCGCCTCCGCCAAGGCAATTCAATTTGCCTACACCCCGAATGCCGCCCTCGCTTCGTTTACAACCTTTGCCGGAACCCAATCATTCAACTACGACAACGCGGGCCGAGTTACGAGCCTCACAAATCCGTACTCCGAAACAACAACTTACACCTACCTCGACAACAATTGGCTCAACATGGTCACCGCCCACAACGGGGCCAAGTCAATTTACACTTATGACGCCCTCGGGCGCCGTACCCTCGTCGAAAATCGACTCGCTAACAATACGCTCATTTCCAGCTATTCAATACCAAGCTACTCCACTTCGAACAACCCAACATCTATTGTCTCAAACGTTCCTGGCTACGCCGCCCATACAGGAACCGTTCATTTCCAATTCGATTCCGAAAACCGCATCTCTCAAGAATCAGGCACGACCGTCGGCGGATTCACCAGCAATTACACCCACGACCTCGCCGGAAATCCAACCCAATTTGCCAACGTCACCCGCGCCTACAACACTGTCGGGCAACGCACAAATCCAGGCTACACCTATCTCGCCAACGGCACTCCATCCCTTCACCGAAACATTACATTCCAATCAAACGCGCAACGCCATATCACTGCAATCGGAACTCTCACCGCGGGCTATCAAGCCAACGGCATCCGATCGTTCAAACGTGCCGGTACCGCCGCCAAGCGCTACTACCTCAACATCGGAAGCTCTCCCATAATTGAGTTCAACAGCTCCAACTCAATCCTCGCCTACAACACATTCGGACCAGACGGTCTCGTCTCCCGCAGGGCCGGAACAACTTCAACCTACTACAAATTCAATATCCAAGGTGGCACCGCCCAAAGGCTCTCCTCCACAGGAGCCGTCAGTTCGCGGCATGCGTACAGCGCTTACGGAACACCAATCAACTCCAGCTACCCGACCGATCCCTGGATCAATTTCAAAGCCCAATACGGCTATTACCGCGACTGGGAGAACAGTATCCTCCTCGCGACTCACCGCTACTACGACCCCGAAGAAGGCACTTGGCTCGCAACCGACCCCATCGGCTTTCATGGCGGACCAAACCTCTACCAATACTGCCTCGGCAACCCCATCAGCTACCGCGACCCCAATGGTCAATCACCTCAATTTGAGTACGCAGTTGCCAGCTTCTTCCAAGGAGTTGGCGACTCTTTTTCTTTCGGCCTAACACGCGCAATCAATGAGCAATCCGGAGCATTCAGTGTCGTAGACCCGACATCAAACGCATACAAAATCGGTGAAGGAACTGGTGACCTCCTCGGCTATATCTCTGGTAAAGCCGGAATCGATATCGGAGCAAAGGTAACAAAAAACATATGGGGGAAAATCTCTCAAAAATTCCTCTCCAAAGCGTCAGGATGCTTCACAGCCGATACTCAAATCCTACTCGCCGACGGCACGACCAAACCCATATCGCGCCTCCAAATCGGCGATCTGATTCGCACGCGCAACCGACTCGGCGATGAAGACGACCCAGACAGCGTCAGCGTTGTCACCCAACTCTTCACCCTCACCAAACCCGAGATACTCACCCTATCCCTCTCCAACGGCTCAACTCTTAACACAACCCCAGAACACCCGTTCTATATCAAAACTGCCGGGTTCATACCCGCCGGAGAAATAAAACCCGGCGACCAAATCGCTACCGACTCCAACAACTTCCTCAGAGTCACAAAAACAACCCTCAAAAAAGCACCAACCCAGGTCTACAACTTCGAAGTCCTCGGTACACACACCTACTTCGTCAAAGCCGGAAACCAATTCGCATGGGTTCACAACCAATGCCGTGAATGGCACCATACCATTCCAAGAATGATCCAAGGAATGGTCAAAGGACGTCTGGACGAATTTGACGAAGTCATCAGTGTTCCTTGGTCATGGCATCGCGGAAAGGGGGGACTCCATTCAGGAGAAGGATTCCGAAGTCCCATAACAGGCGAAGCTTACGGAGGCGGCGCATATAATGGAGAATGGATGAGAAGGTTGTTCCAACTAAAGAAGGATGGCAATTTTGATCTAGATGACATTCGGCATGTTTACAAGTCAATGATGAAAGATCTTGAATGGGACGACTAATATGGTGAAGCTCTACCACATAGATCATATAGGCCAAGCATTACACCATTTTTTCTGGTTTCCTGATCCAGAATTCTACACCGAATGCGATGAAGTTTGTGTATTTTCGGATTCCAATAGATTTTCTTGGGTAAGTAATTTATTTCCTATAATAGAACAAGAAAACGGACTTGCCGATTTCCTGATGGGAACAAGCCATGTACAGTGTCGAGTCGAAATTGCGCGAGACCTCGCTTCCAGATTTCGTGGTCTTCGCCTCGCCAAAAACTACTATCCGCCCAACGTTATCAAAGAATTTCAAGAAATCTATGAACAATATCTCGGCATAGCTGCAGACATTAGAATCGTCCCACGACTCGAATGGGTTGATCAGCCTGACTATAAGTCTTGCCCAAAATGTGGTCGATTTTATCTTCACTCTAAAACTGTTACTTCGCCAATATCGTCAATTAAAGTCGGCGGAAGATGGGAATTGGGACGAGAATACGAGCGCAAACCCGGCGAAGGTTATCTCATACCCCGATCAATCATTGGCAATCACGACGCCATTTACCTCCAAGGCCGAACCCTCCTCACAGAAAGAGTCAAAAACTACATCGAATTCAAACAATACACCAACGTCGATCTCCTCGAATACGGTGAAATCGTCGAGGACATCCCCTACACTGAACCAACTAACGACGCAATCCTCGCAAAACTTTGGGAGAACCCATCGTAATCTCTCAACTTCATATGGAACCATAAAATCTGAACTATGTCCAATTTTCCAAGAAAACCCACAAACACGACTGTCACCCAAGAAATCTATTGGGAATTCCATATCCCCAACCACAATATCGCCGCCGTAATCGAAGATGACGGAACTTCTTGCTTCTGCACTTTCTACCGAATCAACCAGCAAATTGAAATCGAAGACCTCATCAAAGTTGTCTGGCTCTACAACGTGATTCCCGCAACCAATCACCCATCGCAAAGCCCGAAAAGTTGCGCGATCATCGCGCCAAACATCCCGCCGATCAATCCAGATCACCGACTTCAGTCCAAAGAACACCTGACGTTTATCACCGTTTATTCAGATTATCACAATGTCGACCAAGTAGTCTTCGCCTACAAAGACAAATTTCTGTCCTGCGCCCTCTCCGACAAGCACGAAACTTACTCCCCCGAAGGGCACAACTCGATGTACATCAAGCCACTCACCTCCCAGATCGCAAGCCAATTCGATCCCAATCTGATCCAAGCCCTCCGGTCAAAAGGCGTCAACATCCCAAGCCAATTCCATTAACTCCAGATCAAGTAACCTGGAAGCTAACTCAATGCCCCTCCCCACTCTCCCCGGAGAACCCACCCTCAGCCCCGAACAACAAGCCGCCCTCCAACAAATCCAAGAATCAACCTTCGGAGGCCGACTCATTTTCGTCACCGGACGCGCCGGAACCGGAAAATCCACCCTCCTGCGCCACTTCCGCAACACCCTCGAACTCAAAAGTGTCACCGTCGCCCCCACCGGAATCGCCGCCCTCAATGCCGGAGGGCAAACCATCCACAGCTTTTTTAATTTCCCCCTCGGCCCCATGGATCCCGAAACCGCCGAAATCCCCCTCTTCCGCGGCGGACACCCCAAATCCCGCCTCATCAACGCCCTTCAACTCATCTACCTCGATGAAATCTCAATGGTCAGGGCCGACCTCCTCGACGCCATCAGCATCTCCCTCCGCAAAAACCGTCAATCCGAATACCCGTTTGGCGGTGTCCCTATCGTCGCATTCGGAGACATCTGGCAACTCGAACCCGTCGTCGGATCCCCCGCAGAAAGAGAATTCCTCGCCCACCATTACAATAGCCCCTTCTTCTTCGATTCCCAAATTGTCAAAGACATGGGCATAGACGTCATCGAGCTCAAAACCGTCCATCGACAAGCCACCGACCCCGATTTCCTCTACGTCCTTGACCAAATCCGGTCCGGCGACCCTCAAGAACTCGACCTCATCAACTCTCGTGTCGCCCCTCCCGCATCCCCCGAAACCCTCACCCTCACCGTCACCAACGCCCGCGCCAATTTTATCAACAACCAACATCTGATGGAACTCCCCGCCACCGAAATCCACTACAAAGCCAAAATCGAAGGCAACTTCGGACGTGAACTCCCCGCCGAAGAAATCCTTCGCCTCAAACCCGGTGCCCGCGTCATGGTTATCAAAAACAGCACCGAATGGGTCAACGGCTCCCTCGGAACCGTCATCTCAACCGCGGAATCGTCCGTCCAAGTCCAGCTCGACGAAGACAACAAACTCGTCGAAGTCAAACCCGAACTCTGGGAAAAATCTCGCTACCAGTGGGATCGCTCCCGCAACCAAATTGTCACCGAGCCCATCGGCTCATTCACCCAACTCCCCCTCAAACTCGCCTGGGCCATCACCATCCACAAATCCCAGGGCCTCACCTTCGACCAAATCCATATCGACCTCGATCGCCCCGCGTTTTCCCACGGTCAAGTCTATGTCGCCCTCTCCCGTTGCCGCACTCTCGCCGGAATGTCCCTCACCCGGGCCGTCAATCTTAACGATCTCATCATCAACCCCGCCACCCTCGCCTTCGCCCACCAAGCCGGACTTTCATAATGGGACTTTCGACCTACTGATGGAGGCGGCAAACGGCCTACGTTCGGTTCAATTTGAATCTCTGGAGTCAATTCCATAATTTTTAGAAACTCAAGGTCCAATTGGATCGAAATTCGCATATAATCGATAGGTCGTGAGCCTCAACTTGAGGTTCTGGCAAGGATTCATACCAAAATGAAGCGTGCCTTTACACTAATCGAACTGCTCGTCGTGATTGCGATCATCGCAATCCTCGCAGCAATCTTGTTCCCGGTTTTCGCACAAGCTAAAACCGCTGCTAAGAAAGCCAAGAGCTTGGCTGAAGTCAAGCAATTGGGTACCGCAACCATCATCTACCAAGCAGACTACGATGATGTCTTCCCGGCTGCCTACGGTTCATACCTCGGCGTCTGGCGACAGAACTTCTTCCATGATGTTCCTGCTGACCTCCGCTCAACAAACGCAGCATGGGTCAACTGGCACAACACCCACCCGGTCAACTCCACCCAGCCATACCGCAAGAACTACTCCATCATGAAAATTGATGGCGGTCGAGAATACAACGTCTACACCGGTCCGTTCTTGAAAACGCCAGCTGAAGTTGGCTACACCTACAACGGTCTTCTACAAGGTCAAAGCGCAACCTCAGTTAACCGAGTCAGCGAAACACCAATGTGGCACGCATACTGGGGTAACTTGAACATGAAGGGTGCAGCGATCACCAGCCCATCACTCTACTGCACGGGTGCAGAAACGACTGCATGCTCCTACGTTCCCCAAACGCCGACCTGCTCGGGTGCCAACGGAACCTGGACTGTCGTCATCATCTTCGGTACTCAATCTGGCTTCGGTTCTCACCACATCTTCGGAAACGGCGAAAACTGGACCTACACCGACTCCTCTGCTAAGTTCAAGCGATTGGGTATGCAAAAGAACGGTGCGTCTGACTTCCGCAACGACCCGTGGACACGCTACGACAACAGCGCACGACCGGGCGGCGGCTGGTACGACAACAACTACTGCCACCTCTTCAGCTTCACCCCGGATTGGGATGGCGTTCAGCCAACCGCTCCGTTCGAAGAGGTCTGGTACTAAGATGTCGATCCTGGGACGAGCTCTTGCTCTCCTCTGCCTAGTCTCTTCGTTCGCCCTCATCGGGTGTGCGCAAGGTGAAAAGGTTGAAGAAGGCGACGCCGAAATCGTCAGTCAAACCGAGAAAAACGAGAACCCTGACGCCAAAAGCAAGCGCGAGCAAGCTGGTGGAGGAGCCGCAAGCGGTGCCACCATGGAGCCGCCACCAGAAGGAAACTAAGCCAGAGGCATCTCTGGAACCGGGAGTCCGAATTGGACTCCCGGTTTTTTTGTCAAATCCACCACAAATCAAAGCTTGCTAAGGTAACTTCATCAAATGAGCACGATGAAGCTTCTCGTCGCATTTTTGTTCGCTGCCATTGCCTTCACCGCTATCGGATGTTCAAACGAACCGCCTGTCACAGAAGGAGACGCTGAAATTATCAAAACAACCCCTAAGAACCTCAACCCACCTGCCAAAGCATTGCGAGAAAAGATGGGGGCAGGCCCCTCTTCCGGTCCTTTAGGTGGTGGGCAGAACGAAGACCTGTCACCTCCGAAAGAAGAAGGCTCCGAAGGAAATTAATCCCCAGTCACTGTAATCAACTAAGAGATTGTCTCGTTGACTACAGTATGAGAGCGATCCTACAAAGCCTCCTAGAAAATGCCCGGAGCACCCTCCTCAGCATGGTCGGGGTGGCTGTAGGATCAATCGCCATCCTTCTCCTCATCAGTATCGGACTCGGCGTCCAAAAGGACATCACCGGACAAATCGATGACCTCGGTGCCGATCTTCTCATCGTCGTCCCCGGAAAAGTTGATCTTGGCTCCTTCAACCCCAATCTCGGCGGAAAATCATTCCTTTCTGACCAAAACGCCAAAGACCTCCAACAACTCCCCGGGATAACCCGCGTAGCCCAATTCTCATTCGCCGGTGGAGGCATCCAAGCCGGAGAGCTCGATGCCTATCCTGTCATCGTCGCATCAACCCCCGAATGGTTCCAAATGCACCCCAGCACCCTCAAGGAAGGGGCATACTTCACCGCCAAAGATGATGGCCAGCGCGTCTGTGTCCTCGGCTCAATCGCCGCCGACCAAATCTTCCCCGACACCTCCCCCATCGGCAAACCAGTCACAATCAACGGAGAAACCTACACCGTCAGCGGCGTCATCCAAGACAAAAATGCCGAATCCAGTCCCTTCTCCGCCTTCAGCCTCGTCAACGTCGTCTATATCCCCCTCTCAACCGTGCGGAAGTACGAGGAAAGCGTCCAAGTCGACCGACTCCTCATCCAAATCGACAACACTGTTGAACCCAAGGTTCTCATCCCCAACATCAACCAAGCCCTCCTCAAAACCCTTGAGGACACCCAATTCTCCGTCCTCACCCAAGAAGACCTCCTCAAACTCGTCTTCGACGTCCTCGGCATTCTCGGAACTCTCGTCGTTGGTCTCACCTCCATTGCCCTCGCTGTCGGTGGACTCGGAATCATGACCGTCATGCTCATGTCCGTCGGTGAGCGCACCAAAGAAATCGGTGTTCGTAAAGCCGTCGGAGCTAGCCGCAAACAAATATTCAATCAGTTCCTCGCCGAATCCGCCCTCATCGGCCTTGCCGGAGTCATCCTTGGCCTCCTTGTCAGCCTTGTTGTCATTCAGATCATTGCGACCACAACTTCAATCAAACCGTTGGTCACCCCCGCAACCCTAGCCCTGACATTTGCCGTAGGCATTGGGCTAGGATCACTCTTCGGCATCCTCCCCGCCACAAAAGCCGCTCGCCTCGACCCCGTCGAATGTCTCCGCAACGAATAATTCTAAGGGGCCTGGCCCCAAATACTGTGGCTCGCATTCTGCATATTGGAACCAATCGTTATCGTCCCACCGCCATCACATTGCGGCCATGTTTTGATGTACTCCGGCGAAAGATCAGCCTCCGTTGGAGTTGCGCCCGTCTCCTGATTCGTATCCATCGACCACTGCTGTTTGGCATCATCAATCATCCGCAATCCCGACCAGCAGGCCTTTTCATGCGTCGTGCGACGCATTTTCATCCAACCCGGAACCGCGATCGTCAGCAAGATCCCAATGATCAATACTACAATCATGATCTCGACCAGGGTAAAGCCTCGCTGTCTCATAGGTGGTTCCTAATCGACGTATTCCACGATTTACCGATTTAGTTATGACCGAATCAAGATTCCCGCAATTTTCAGAGCATTGGTCGAATTCGAGCAACAAACTCAGTCAAGCTCATCGCCCCCAGGTCGCCTTCTTCCCGATCCCGAACGCCAACCGTTCCCGCCTCTGCGTCATTGTCGCCAACAATCATCATAAACGGCACTTTCGCCCGCTGAGCTTCCCGAATCTTCTTGCCCAATGTCTGACGGCTCCCATCAATCGAAACCCGCAATCCTGGTGAATCAACCGTCTCCGTCGCGAAAGCAACCTGTTCATCTTCCGCCACAACCTGACTTGGAAATCCTTGCAACTGCTCCGCCACATGCTTCGCATACTCAACGTGCCGGTCTGCAATCGGCAAAATCGCCACCTGAACCGGTGCCAGCCAAAACGGAAACGCTCCCGCATACTGCTCTGTCAAAAGCCCAATCATCCGCTCCAAACTGCCAAAAGGTGCCCGGTGAATCATGATCGGACGGTGCGGCTTGGAGTCTTCACCAATATATTCCAAATCGAAACGTTCAGGTAAGTTATAGTCAACTTGCACAGTTCCCATTTGCCACTCCCGGCCAAGCGCGTCCTTAATAATCAAATCTAGCTTCGGACCATAAAACGCCGCATCGCCAGGTGATACTTCGTACTCCAAGCCCAACTCATCGCAAGCTTGCTTGATCGCCGATTCCGCCAGTTGCCAATTTTCATCGTGACCCACATATTTATCACTACTCGGCTCTTTCGTCCCAACCCGCACCCGGTACTCGTTCAAGCCCAGCTTCTTCAAGACCGCCATCATCAAATCAACCACACCCTTAAACTCCGCCAACAGCTGATCTGGCCGGACAAACAAGTGCGCGTCATCCTGAGTAAAACCCCGTACCCGAAGCATCCCCGCCAATTCACCGCTCTGCTCATATCGGTAAACCGTCCCAAATTCTGCCAGCCGTACCGGCAGATCACGGTAACTTCTGAGCGAAGAGCTGTATATTTCAATGTGAAAAGGACAGTTCATCGGCTTCAGAACAAACGTCTCTTTCTCCTCATCCTCCATAAACGGGAACATCTTGTCCCGGTATGTCAAAAGGTGGCCCGACTTCTCATAGAGTTTCGCGTTTGCGATATTCGGGGTCACAACTCCCTCGTAGCCCCGCCGCGTCTGCTCTTCCTTCAAAAAGTCACACAAAGCGTCCCGCAATGCCGCCCCTTTCGGCAACCAAAGAGGCAATCCCTGACCAACTCGCTCCGAAAACATAAACAGTCCCAACTCCCGCCCCAGCTTCCGGTGATCGCGCTTCTTCGCCTCCTCCAAGTTATGCAGATAAAGTTCCAAATCTTCCTTAGTCTCAAACGCCGTCCCATAAATCCGCGTGAGCTGCTTCTGCTTAACATCCCCCCGCCAGTAAGCCCCGGCCAGCGACATCAGCTTAAAATGCTTGATCTCCCCCGTGCTCTCAATATGCGGCCCACGACACAAATCAATAAACCGCCGCAATTCTCCCTTCTTGTCCGTCGCTTGCTGGTCATAAAAGCTGATTTCTTCGCCTTCCGGAACCATGTCCAAAAGCTCTAACTTGTAATGAGCCACCGCTTCCCCTTGCCCAAGCGTACATTCTTCCATAATCACTCGCTTTGCCTCATCGCGTGAAGCCGCAACCTTCCGCTCAATCGGCTGATTCAACTTGGCCAGCTCGCGCATCCGGTTCTCAATGCCCTTCAACTCGTTCTCGCTGACTGGCTCTGGAAAATCTATATCGTAATAAAACCCATTCTCAATCGGCGGCCCAATCGCCAGCCTTGCTCCCGGATACATCTCCGTAATCGCCTGAGCCATCAAGTGCGCCGCGGAATGCCGCAAGCGGTAAAGGTGCGAATCTTCGTATCGTTCGTGAGTCATAATTTTTCCCTCCCAAACAATGGGAACTGGTTGTGAACCCCGAGGATACCCTTTGCAATTTAGATTGCTCGGAAGAACATCCCGCTCGTCCTGTTACTATCTTCCCTTTGCAAGTTTAGGAAAAGCGTGACCCGGAATCTCACCTATCATCATTTGCCGTCTTCCCAACGCAGAGCCTGCCCCGGGCTTGAACCGGTTACTGAAGACGAGGCTGGGCTCAAACTTCACGGAATTCGTTCGTCCCCCCTCCCCCTCTGGGGGAGGACTTAGGAGGGGGCAATCATTGTGGCATTGTCCCGTTCCACGATTAGAAAAGGTATGCGAAAGCGACCCCGACCCCGACCCCCGAAAAAGACTATCGCCGCGACCGCCAATTCCGCATCTCATCAACAAACAAAACCAAATGAGCTAACCCCGCCTCATCACCAAACCGATTCCTCATAAAATCCCGAACTAACTTTCGCCGCCCCACCGTCAAACTTCCACCAACCAACTCGGGAAAATACCGCCGCCGAACCGCATTCCAAACATGAGTATCAATCGGAACAACATCCCCATGACCTAGCCCAAAAAGAGCCACACACTCCGCCACCTTTGGACCAACCCCCGGCAACTGCTGCAACTGCTCCACCGCCCAATCAGACTCTCCCAAACGCAATTTCTCGAACCACGCCATTCCACCAAAATCCAGCACCTTCATTGCACAAGCCGGAACCCGCTCCGCCCGATACCCAAACCCTGCCGCACGCAACTCTGCCCCATCAATCCCCGCCAAAACTTCCAAATCCGGAAATCGCGCATCCTCCCCAAAGCTCGCCAATTTCCCCACCATGCCCTCAATCCGCTTCACATGGTTATTCGCTGAACACAAAAACGAAAACAGCACTTCCACCGGCTCATCCTGCACCAATATCCGCAACCCCCGACAACTCTCAACCGCGTCACTCAACCCCGGATCTGCCTTCAAAATCCCTGAAAACCACTCTTCATGACTTCGCGCCAAACCGAAAATCTGGCAGAATTCTTCCGGCCCGATATTCGATCGAACGCTTAAAACCCCTGACTCATCCGCAACCTCAAACCACCTTCCCCCAATCGCACCGACCCACCTTTGTCCATCAAACCGCCACCGAAAAACTTGCCCCGAACTTACACAAAGGCCAAAATCAATCCCACTACCTTTGATCTCAAATTCAAGCACCCAGCATTCCTTCCGGCAACATCGCCACAAACTCCGCTTCTGTCAAAACCACAACTCCCAAACTCTCCGCCTTCGCCAATTTGCTCCCCGCTCCAGGACCCGCAACTACATAAGAAGTTTTCTTACTCACACTCCCCGCCGCCTTACCCCCTAAATCCATTACCCAAGCTTCTGCCTCCTCCCGAGTGAATTGTTCAAGTTTTCCCGTAAAAACAAATACCTTTTCCGCAAATTGATCCCCCTTCGGTACCGCGCCCTCAACTGGTTCCAACCCCGCGTCCAACAATGCATCAATCAACGACTCATTCTCTGGCTCCCGGAACCAGTCATGAATTTCTTCCGCCGTCCGTGTTCCAATATCCGGAACATCATCCAGCTCATCTGCTGTGGCATCCCGGATACCTTCCAAAGTCCGAAATTCCCGCGCCAAGTCCGCTGCCGTCCGCTCTCCCACCAACGGAATCCCCAAAGCAAAAACAAACCGCGCTAAAGGCTGATTCTTACTGGCTTCAATCGCCGCCAATAAGTTAGCCACACTCTGCTCTCCCATCCGTTCAAGTCCCAACAACTCCTCGCGCCTGTCCTTCAAAGCATAAATGCTCGGAACATCCGTCAAGAGCGGATTACCCTCCGGCTCACCCAAATACCGAACAATCTGCTTCTCCCCAAGCCCTTCAATGTCCATCGCCTTCCGGCTTACAAAGTGAACCAATTTCGAAGCAATCTGCGCCGGACATCCCTTGCGATTCGGACACCTCAAAGCTACAAATCCCTCGACCCTCACCAATTGTGTCCCACATTCTGGGCACTCAGTTGGCTCGACATAAGCCATCGCATCCGCTGATCGCTGTTCCAAAACCGGGCCAACTACTTCTGGAATAACATCTCCCGCCCGCTGGACAATGACCGTATCCCCCACCCGGACATCTTTCTTCGCCAGTTCTTCATAGTTGTGCAAAGTCGCCCGGCTCACCGTCACCCCGCCAACATAAACCGGCTCCAGGTGCGCCACTGGAGTCACGACCCCCGTCCGCCCTACCTGCTGGCCAATATCCACCAACGTCGTAAATGCCTGCTCACTCGGAAACTTGTAAGCTGTCGCCCACCTCGGTCCCCGTGCCGTATTTCCCAGTTCTCGCTGCAGAGCGATCGAATTGACTTTCACAACACACCCATCAATCCCAAAATCCAACCCCGCCCGACTCGCCAAAACTTGCTCCGTCACCGCAACCAACTCGTCAACGGATCCACAAACCCAATGCTGACTCTGACGTCCAAATCCCAAATCGGCCAACATCTCCATCACCCCAAGTTGGCTCTCTGGCAACTTCCCATCAAATGCCCCTAAGCCGTAAGCAAGAAAGTTGAGCCGGCGCTCCGCTACCAGCTTCGAATCTAGTTGCCGCATCCCCCCACTTGCCGCATTTCTCGGATTAGCAAAAGGGCTAACCCCCCGACTAATCCGATCTTCATTCAAGGACGCAAAAACCGACTTAAACATAATCACCTCCCCCCGAACCTCTCCCGAAAATTCCTCTTTTAGTCGTAAAGGAATATCCCGTATTGTCCTCGCATTTGCCGTAACAACCTCCCCCGTTGTCCCATCCCCCCTTGTCACGGCCCGAACCAATACCCCCGCCTCATAACTCAAGCTCAAACTCAATCCATCATATTTCAGCTCAACCAAATACTCTATGGCCTCATCTCGCCCCAAAAACCGCTTCAACCTCGTATCAAAATCCGCGAGTTCCGCCGCTCCAAAGGCATTATCTAGGCTCAGCATCGGCACCCCATGACGCCACTGCTCAAATCCTTCCACCGGCGCGGCGCCTACCCGCTTGGTGATGGAATCCACCGCCGCCCACTCAGGATGCGCCGCCTCCAACTCCAACAACTCCCGGAACATCAAATCGTATTCCGTATCACTGATCTCCGGCTTCTCAAACTGATAATATAGCTCCGCATGGCGAGTCAATTCCGCCTGCAAAAATTCCATCCGAGACCGGGCATCCATCACCCAATTCTAACCGGAAAAGCTCAACCGCCACCCAATATCCGGGCCAAATTAATCCCCCCTGGCACCTGACTCAAAAACATCCCGAGTGTCATCCGCGCCAGCGTCAAATACCCGACCCCCTGACTCCAAAGATCCTGCCCCTTGCCCCACAAATCTTTCATAAAACCAACCACTCCTTCATCCTTCTTGACCGGTACTTGCGCAACCGTTCCCGGCATCGTGAATCCCTTCAATCGAACCGTCAGCTTGGAATCTAGTTTCCGGGTCGTAGACTTGCCCGATTTGATTTCCGTAACCGTGCTCACCGACTTGTTCGCCATGTCCACCATCGCCGCAACCCCTTTCGCACCATCAAAAATGACCGTACCTTCGCCTGTCAAATCTGTTTTCACCCGAGCAAAGGCCCCCTTCACCTCCGGCACAATCTCCAAAGTCTCATCCTCCAAAACCTCGTACGATTGACGAACCTTCACGGCAATCGTCGCGATCGTGCCATTACGCAACTCCTTCACCTCACAAGAATATGTCATCGGAGAATCCCCAAACATCCGCGAAAATTCCCACTTCAAACCCGTCTCCAATGCCCGACCATCCAACTCAATTGGCAAATATGTAATGTCCGGAAAACGCTTGATGTCCAAACCTGGTAACCGAACAGGCAACAAAATATCCGGCGCATCCGACTTCAAAACTTTCCCTGTCTTGGTCGAACTAACCGTAGTCTTCGGGAAATAAACCTTCGCTGAATTCACATCGAGCATCGGCAACTTACCCCCATTAAAACTCAACTCAAAAGCCGTCAACTCGATCGATGATCGGAGCCCCAGATCGTCTGGTTCCTGCCCATTCACCTGCACCCCAAACTTCACATCCGCTACCCCTTCGTTCCCTCCTAGAAGAGGCAAAAAACCGTCAAACACAACGTTTACGTCGTAATCCAGCTTGGTCTTCGCATCAAACTGATACGCCCCCATTGCAACTGCCGCAACCATCATCGTCATCATAATTGAATAGTTTGACGCCTTTAACAAGTTCTCAGGTCAGACCAAACGCCAAAAATCCTAACCCAAATCGTTCCGATGTCGCAAAGGCACCGCTGGCAATCCTGCCGCCGTCGTCACTGGCTTGTTAGTAACATTCAGAACACGCTCCAACACTAACTTAATAACCCCCGCAACCGGATAAGCAACCATCATTCCGACCACCCCAAACAAAGCACCACCACAAAACACTACAAACATCCCCACAAACGGGTGCAATTTCACCGCGCTCCCCACAACCCTCGGCGTAATCAAAACATCCCATGTCGTCGTGATGATAAAGAAAACAAACGACACAACCGCCGCAAACGCCCAGCTATTGGGCAAAGTCAAAAAGAAATTGCTTGTCACTCCGCTCAGACCCGTCATCACAAACAGAATCGTAACACTCATCAATCCCCCCAAATTCGGAATCAGATAAAACATTCCCGCCACCACCGCAAAAATGATCGAATAAGGTGCCCCAAACACCGTCAAAACTGTCCCTAAAACCACAACGTACAGCGAGATATTCACAATGATCCCGCGCAAGTAATTCTGGAAAACATCCCCCACATCCTCCAAAAATCCCATGACATCCATCCGGATCGCAGGCGGTATCCAATTCCGGAAACGACCTCGGAACTCCCGCATGTCCATCATCAAGAAAATCGCAAACAAAGGCGTGAACGCAAGCAAAATCAGCTGTGAAAAAGCACTACCTAAAAAACCGACCAAACCATTAAACGCCCCTTGAATCCCTCCCGCAATATTCTCACGATACGGATCAACATATTGAGAAGTAAAAGCCCGGCGTGTCGTTGGCAGTGCAAACTGATCCAAAGTAGAACGATAAGTCTCGAGCGTCTTGTCCACTGCCCCGAGGGGCCCCGCTGGTTTCGCCACTACCGTCGGATTCCAGCGAACAAACGGATTATCGTCCGCCGATTCTTCTGCTAATTTCGTGACAACTCCCTGGACATTCCCCCGCAAATTATTGACCTGATTACCCACCTTCGGGCCGATCAACCAAACCGCCAGTCCGATTCCCCCAAAAAAAACCAAGCTCAATCCCATTACCGCAACTGGTCGCGGAACGTTTGCCTTCGCCAAAATCTTCAGTACCGGCTCCAACAAAACCGCAATCAACCAGGCCAACACAAAAGGCAACAAAACGCCCCGCACATTCCAGAAGAACCAAAGAACCACCGCAACAACGGCGACCCAAAGGAAGATTCTCCAACTTTTCATGCGGGGCGATTCAAATGCCTAGCTCTTATGCGCCTGCTTCGTCGGACTCAATTGCCTTCGTGCCGCGCTTTGCCCGCTGCTCAGCAATCCAATCTTCCGTCTTGTGCTTCGCATCCTTCAACTTGTCGCTCAATTCATGTCGAATCTCATCGCCCGCCTTTGGTGCAAAGAGCAAACCAGCCGCCGCCCCAATAATCGCCCCGAGGCCAAAGCCAGCCAAGAGATACATCAAACCATTCTTGTCGTCGTTTCCGCTCATTTCTAGTCCTTTGATTCTACACGCGAAGGCAATGCCTTCACCCGTTTCTGCTTAAAGTATGCCGCAAAAAGGCTCGTTCCCAAAGCAACCAACGTTTTCACCGGCCCGTTTTTGCGGAAACCTGATAAATTCTTTATGATCGTCTGGATCGGATCAGGCTGATCCGAAAGCATTTGCCGCAATTCGTTTACCTGCTGCTGCTGAGCTGTAATCCGCTCATCGAGCTTTCCAACCCGAGCATCCATCAGCTTTATCGCCTTCCGCAATTCCAAGGTCGTCCGAAGCATGAACACAACCCCAACCAAAAGCACAACCGCCAAAACAATATTGAAGATCAACAAAAAGGTCATCATTTGATTCGTCCTCCCGCAACCACTGTCTCACCCCGATAAGCCACCGCAATCTGTCCCGGTGTAACTGCCCGCACCGGTCGATCAAACACGATCACCGGTTCCGGATAACTATAAAGAGTTGCCGGCTCCGCATCCATGTTGTAGCGAATCTTTGCCATGACCTTCATCGGCATCTCGTGACTATCAAACGCACCCCAGCTCATATCTTCCAGATAAACCTCGCTTTGCAACAAGTCATCGTTATTGCCCACGATCACTCTGTTCTCCGCTGGCAACAGGCCAATCACATAAAGCGGAGTCTCCCGTGAAATGCCAATCCCTCGCCGTTGACCTACCGTGAAGTCGGCAACCCCCGAATGAGTCCCCACAGTCTTACCACTCGTGTCAACCAGCTCCCCTTCCTCAAAGATTTCTGGCTTGTTCTTGCGCATGAACGATCGATAACCACCCGCTTCACTCACAAAACAAATCTCTTGCGAGTCCGGCTTATCTGCCACGGGCAACCCCGCCTCCCGAGCCAGTCGCCGACACTCCGCTTTGTCACCCAACTCACCCAAAGGAAATACAACCTTGCTCAACTGTTCCTGCGTAGTCGCATAGAGAACGTAACTCTGATCCTTGTTCCCGCCCTTGCTTCGCAATAACCTGTACCGGCTCCGCTCCTTATCAAAACGTATCCGAGCGTAGTGCCCCGTCGCCAACTTGTCACATCCCAGCTCCTGCATCGTGTCAAGCAATGCATCAAATTTCACCTTCCGATTGCAAGTAACACAAGGATTCGGCGTGCGGCCCTTCGAATACTCATCCACAAATTCGTCAATGACTGTCGCCTTAAATTGGTCCTTAAAGTTGATGACATAGTGCGGCATATCAAGCATTCTTGCCACTCGCCGAGCATCTTCAACCGCGCCCAAAGAACAGCACCCCGCATGACGAGGATCCGTCTGACTCTCTTGCCATATCTGCATCGTCACGCCAATGACATCGTAGCCCCGCTTCTTCAAAAGAAGCGGAACCACACTGCTATCCACCCCGCCGCTCATCGCGACGCATATCGTTGGCTTCTTCGGCATTACTTCAATAGGCTCGCGATTCCCGGCTCCTTAATTGCCGCCTCAAACCCCTCAAATCCATATGATTTTGGCTGAACTCCTTCCGGTGCCAAAATAAACGCCGGAGTACCTCCAATCTTCATCTTCTCAACACAATTGAAGAAGTCCGCATTCACTCGATCCAGCAATGTCGTATCACGATCAACATCCATCTTCTTCTTCAAATCTTCAATGTCTAAACCGACTTCGCCCGCAATCCCATAGAGACCGCTTTCCTGCTTTACCCGCTCAGTGTTCGACTCATCAAAGACTCGATCCATAAACTCCCAAAACTTGCCGTTATCCGCTGCATATTCCGACATCATCGCCCCCGCAATGCTCGTCTCGTGCCCAGGCTTGTTGAATAACGGGAAGTGAATAAAGCTCATTCGCATCTTCCCGGCGTTGTCCGCAAAAATCTTCTTCATCTTAGGATAATTCGTGCGACAAGCAGGACAATTGATGTCTGCAACCTCAACTACAAGAACCTTCGCATCTTCCGGACCTTTCATCCTCCCCGGTGAACCCAAAACCTCCTCCATCGTCACGCCCTCAAAAGTGAATCCAGAACTCGCGCTGAGCAGTTCCTTCCGCATCGAACTGGCCGTCACTCCAAAGGCACCTACCGCCAAAATCGCCATCGCGGCTAGAACCGTTACATCCCTCCGCGGCCCAACTGATGACGCCGCCTCACCCTCTTCCGCATCTGGCTCTCCGCGCTGAGAAATCATCCCGTGCACAATAAACAACACCAGCATCGTCACCGCACTCGCCAAACACCACGCGCACAACTGACCAATCGTCGAAATTGAAATCGTTTGCAAATACAAACTAAAGGCAACCCCCACCAAAGTAAGCGCAAAACCAGCCTTCGTCACTCTTTGCCACTGAGCCCCTGAAGATCGTCCCCGCAAGACCGCTAATCCCAGAATCACCAAATAAGTCACCAACCCCAAATAAGCAACCGGAATCCCAATCAAATAACCAAACGGCGAATTCACAACCGCCGCACAATTCACCGTCGAATCTGCCTTACACGGCACCTCAACTCGGGCCGCATGGGAATAACTCAAAACCCCAGCTATGTACACCCCCACCATAGAAAGGGCAATTGCCACGCGGTTCAACAACGTCGGATTCACACCAAGATTATACGTCCTTGAACACCTCCCCATCGCGGACTCAACCGAATCCACTCCCCCAGGTACCATTTTGATCCCGTAATCGAGAAATGAGCAACGTCACTCTCCTTCAACCTGGCACAAAACCCGCCGCACCAAAGACAAAGCGAGGCACCTACTTTGTCCAAACCTGGGGTTGCCAAATGAATGAAGAAGACAGCGAACAAATGGCCCTCTATCTCCAAGAACTGGGCCTTAAACCCGCCGCCGACTGGCGAGAAGCTCAAGTCGTCCTCCTTAACACTTGCTCCGTCCGCCGAAAACCCGAAGACAAAGCCTTCTCCCTCCTCGGAGAACTCAATATCATCAAAGCAAACCGACCCGAAGTCGTCATCGGCGTCGCCGGATGCATGGCCCAGCTTCGCGCCAAAGAAATTCGCCAGAAAAACCCCCTCGTTGATTTCGTCGTCGGTACCGCCCAAGTCAGCGAAATCCCTGGACTCGTCGAAGAAGCCCTCCAAGGCAAACGATTCCAAACCCGACTCGACCTCCCCGAACGAAAAGGCGTCATCGTCACCCAAATCCCCCAACGCAACCTCGAACGCACGGGAAAAATCAAAGCCTTCGTCCCCATCCAGTACGGCTGCGATAAATTCTGCACATTCTGCATCGTCCCCACCACCCGCGGACGCGAACGTTCCCGCCCCACCGAACACATCGTCGCCGAAGTCCGACGCCTCGCCGAACTCGGCACTAAAGAAGTCACCCTTCTGGGCCAAACCGTCAACTCCTACGGCAAAAACCTTGCCGAAGGCCGCGTCCCCTTCAGCCAGCTCCTTCAACTCCTCGCCGGAATCCCCGGCATCGAGCGCATCCGCTACACCTCCCCCTACCCAAGAGATTTCCGTACCGATCTCATTGAGGTCATCCGCGATGTTCCCCAAGTCATGGAGCACTGCCACATGCCACTTCAAGGCGGCAACGATGACCTCCTCAAACGCATGAAACGACTCTACACCGTCGAATCATTCGCCGCTATCGTGGCCGAACTCCGCGAAAAAATGCCCGATGTCGGCCTCACCACCGACATCATCGTCGGCTTCCCCGGAGAAACCGAAGAAGAATTCGAAGGCACCCTCGCCTGCATGGAACGCTTCCAGTTCGATGGAGCCTATATGTTCCGCTATTCCCCCCGCCCCGGTACCCCCGCCGCCGAAATGGAGCAAGTCCCCACCCAAGTCGGCAAAGACCGCCTCAACAAACTCATCGCTTTCCAACAACAAATCACCCTCAACAAAAACGCCGACTGCGTCGGCAAAACCTACGAAGTCCTCGTCGAGGGCCCTTCCCCCAAAAACCCCAAACTCCTCCACGGGTACAGCCGATGCTTCCGCAAAATCCACTTCCCCGGAGACCTTGAAAAGTTTCGAGGCGAAATCATCCCCATCACCACCACCGAAGCCCACCTCTGGGGTCTCAGTGGCAAAATTGCATAAATTCTTTAGAAATATTGTCTATGTAACGGCTATGTAACGCTCATTCATTCACGATGGGAGAATGAGCAACTCCGACAAAAGGTTCGTCTTCTTCCTTTTGATTCTCACATCCCTATTGACAGCCATGTTTGTCATCGGATGTGGTGGGAGCGGAAACAACCCCCAAAGTACATCTGGATTCACTTTTACAAAAACACCAATACAAGCTCAACTTCAGATTCCCGCCGGAAGCACCATCTCCGCTTCCTCACTCACCCCCTGGTCTTCCGGAGGTGCAACAAAATTTGATGCCTCCGGTCAATCAAATGTCACGATCTACAACAATGGGCCCCAGTATGCTGATGTTCGAAATTCCGAAGGCAAACTCGTCTTCATTAGCTACCTAAGTAACACCCAAACAGTCTTTAATGCCGAAACAACCGCTACTGCAATGATTTTCTTTGCCATCGGTGGAGCATCTCAAATAGACGAAGGCCCTTCAACTGTCTTGAACGGAATCAAGGACTTCTCTGGATTTAATGCAGTCGTAAACGAAATATTGAATCAAATTGTCAGTCAAGGTCACGTCTCACTTGCGACAGGAACACTTGCGGCAAAAATTCAGGCCGTTGTCGACTCTGTAAGAGGAACAACACCACCCGCAGGACGTGGAACCATTGCCGAACCAACTTCCGCATCAGGAATCTTTCTCGATACCATTATCGATGGAAAATTCACAATCCAAAACAATTACCTTAGGCGAGCATCCGGTTGGCTCAGAAGAGTCGAGTACGTTGACTCCGAAGGCATAAAACACGAAGGACCTGAAGCACAAACTGAATACAAGAAATTCGAAATCAAGCCTCCATCCCGGTACGGAGGATTCACTGGAACTGCTGCAAATATTCTCAAGGGCGAGTTTCTGTGGACTCCTACAGTGTCAGAACCATATGACATCCCCCTCTATCCTGAAACTGCTCAATCTACGACCTATGAGCTCAAAGTCTATGGTTTCGGAGGGAATGACGGCAACGTTGTAAACTTGACTGCCGACGAAATTGATGAAGTTTTGGAGCTTTCATTCAAATCACTCATTCTCGACGCAGCACTTCCAATAATCGCAAATATCATCATCCCGCTCAAGGGTGGAGCTATTGAAGACTTTTTGAAATTTGCTGGTAGTAGCTCGGCTTTGAGCGACTTAATCAACATTTCACGAGAAACTGCACCCCAACTCGCAGACCAACTCTCCCAGGGCCAGGTCGAAGACGCACTCACGACGTTATACGAAACCCTTCTCACGTCAAATACCTTCCTTCCTGCCATGTTAGAAATCGTCATTGAATATGCGGAATCCAGAAACCTGGATCTCAATACATTCAACACTGGGACTCTAGCAAAAGATGTTGGAGAAAAACTTGCCCTCCTTGGCGTCGTCGATATCTTCTTCTCCTCTGCGGACATGATCCTCTACGTTTCAGATATTGCCAGAAGTGGGAGATGTCACCGCTTCTTGATCACAACAACTCCGGGCAAAGTCAGTATCACCGCCGAATATCGCTCCGTCAGCGTCACAAATTCTTCAGATCTAACTGCCGTTATTCAAAATAAAAACCCAGATGCAGTCTATAAATACGAGTGGTCTGTTGAAGAAGGTTACGAAATCACTGCCGACAACGGAACAACTTCAAATGCACCAAGTGGCATCCTGACAACAAGCCAAGAAACAGTAGAAATTAAGTCGCTTACCGAAGAACCAGGGTTCGCAACCGTCAACTGCAAAGTCACTCGTATTGACGGACCCAACGATGTCTTCGTCGCCACCGCTAAATACGATTTCAAGTTCGTCCCCGATGTAATTGTTACTCCCGAAAGCGTACAGCTGGGAGAGGAGGAACAAGTGACGATCAACACTCAATATGAAGGGGAAGAAGAACTCAGATTCATGTTCCAGTACGACCGAAGTGATCTTGGAATCTGGACAAACGGCAATGCTGTAGAAGACAAATCATCCTCGACATTCACAGCGAATGGTCAGCCCGGATTAGTCACCGTCACTGTCTACATGTTCTTTGTAGAAAATGGCAACCCCAGACCAATCAGCTCAAAAACTGTTCGAATTCAGTGCGGCACAATCACCGGCACCCGCGTCTATCCACATACGATAAACAGCACCGGTATCGACCAAAACGATGACTTCTGGGGCAAGGCCCAAACACACCTCTTCATTCCCAAATCGCTTGGATCGGGAACATTTGTCATCTATAGAAACGGCACACCATTCAGGACATTTGACTCCGGAAATCCAAGCTATTCACAACACTTCCAGTCTATTTTTTGGCCAACAAGTCAATTCAATCACGTCGTGGAGTTCGAGACAAGGTGGCAAGATGGATTTCTAACGAATTACGAGGCTGAAAGTTGGGGTAGACAGCAAGGAACGATTCTGTTTGACCTCTACATGGCCTTCCCCAACAACATTTATACTGTACAACTTCAACCCAACTGATATCAAACAATCTCCACCGCAAGCACTTCAAGCTTGCGGTGGATTAAATTATTTACATGCGATTGTAAATTCAAAAACCAAACGTGCCCGAACATTCCTCAAAACTCAACTAGCTAACCATTGGGCTCATCTTTGCCGATCATCAATACCCCCGCTCCAAATCCACCGCCCCACTCAAATCTCCCGCCAAAACTCGATCCAAAACTGCCCGAACCGCTCGCCACCGCGCCATCTCCCCCACCCCCGTCCCCCCGCGATGCGGAGTCATCACCACATTCCCCAAGCTCGCCCAATCACACTCACCTGGCCAAACCCGATCCTCAGCCGTTTCCGGATACTTCCACCAGACATCCAACCCCGCCCCAAAAAACCGACCCGACTCCAACTCATCAAATAGAGCCCGCTCCTCAACCACCGCCCCACGACCAACATTCACAAACACTGCTCCATCCGGCATCAAACTCAGCCGCTTCCGATCCAAAATCCCCCGCGTCTCAGGGGTCAAGGGCAAGCAACACACGCACACTTCCGCCCTCTCCAATGCTTCATCAAGCCGCTCAATCCCCCAAACATCCCCCCGCTCCTTCCGCGCCACCCCAATCACTTCCATCTCCATCGCCCGCAAAATCGCCGCCACTTGTGTCCCAATCGCCCCCATCCCCAAAACGACCGCCGTCAGACCTGTCAAATCCAAAGTCTCTGCCCCCTCAAATCGCGCCCGCCAACTCCCCGCCCGGAACTCACGATCCATCCCCACCACATCCCGCGTCACCGCCAAAAGCAGTCCCACCGCCGTCTGAGCCGTCGCCTCCGCATTGTGATGTAAGTTAAAAACCGTCAGCCCCCGCGCCTTCGCCGCCTTCATCACTAACCCTCCAACCCCCGCCCAAGGCACAACCACAACCCTGAGACT
>PNMZ01000013.1 GCA_013823945.1 bacterium
ACGTTGCCCGCCTTGCGATGCTACCGATTGACCAGGTGGAACCAGACCCCGACCAGCCACGAAAGGATGTTGGGGACATTGAAGACCTTAAAGCGTCGATCCTGGAGCACGGCATCATTCAACCGTGCATTGTTTCGGTTGTGGCGGAAGACCGCTACCGACTGATCGCGGGAGAGCGTCGATACACAGCCGCAAAAGCGGCGGGACTGAAAACGATTCCCTGCGTTGTGCGGACGGTCGAAGAGCACCGAAAACTTGAAATCCAAATTATTGAGAACATCCACCGGAAGGAGTTGAATCCTGTCGAAGAGGCTCATGCTTATCAAAGGCTCATCGTGGAATTCAGTCTTTCTCAAAGGCAGCTTGCGGCACGACTTGGGAAATCTCCGGCGAGTATCAACGAGACGCTCAGGATTCTTACTCTGCCCGAAGACATGATGGAGAGCGTTCGGACGTCCGAACGGTTGACCAGATCCGTGCTCCTTGAGATAGCTAAAGAAGAAGACCCCGACACCCAGCGTCAGCTCCTCACCCAAGCCCTCCACGGCCAGCTCACCGTCAAGACTCTCCGCCAACCACGCTCCACAGACCACGACTCACCACCCTCCAGCTCCACTTCTATCAAGCTCCCAGACGCCACCATCACTATCCGCTTCCACTCTGCCGAGCACTCTCAAGACAGCATCCGCGACGCCCTCACCGACGCCCTTGCTAGCCTCACTCCTACCCCATAGCCGAGCACTACAATCCCCTGCACTCAGCACAATCACACCTGACTCACCTCTGGATGAACGACATGGCAACTTGTCGCGATTCGGTAGCATCTAAAGAGTCATGGAGAAGAAGGAAGCGGCGGAATTTCTCGGGGTAAGCACGAGAACATTAGAGCGGTTCGCGACAGCCGGAAAGCTGACCAAAGGACGAGCCAGGAAGAAAACCCGGCCAGTCGTCGTGTACGACAAGAAGGAGTTGGCCGCCCTCAAAAAAGAACTCGAATCTTCGCGACCGTCTGAAGTGTTCGGACGTCCGAACACCCCCAAGCCCCAAGATGCAATCGGGTTTCGTCTAGATCCGTTCTACGTCAAGAAGCTCACTGAGCTAGGGAAGCAGAGCGGCATGAGTGCGTCTGAATATGCCCGTCGGCTTATCATCAGAAGCCTTGAAGGGCAAACACAAAGCGGCACCGCAGATGAATTGACCGCGCTCAGGAAATCTCTTGCCGATATGTTCTTTCTCGTTCTTGTGAGCAAGCTCGATGCAACAGAGGCAGAGGCCACCGAAATCGTCAAGAAAATTACGGGAGGGAGTTGACCATGCTGAGTATGAGTGCCATGTCTGGTGGTCAAGCCAGCTACTACCTTGGGCTTGCCCGTGAAGACTATTACCTTGAGGGTGGAGAGCCGCAGGGGATTTGGTTTGGCGAGGGCGCGGAGAAACTAGGGCTACTCGGTGAGGTCGAGTCAGACCAGCTCTACAACCTCTTCGACGGCCTTTCACCGGACGGATCGCGAGCACTCGTGCAGCTCCAGAAGCACGAGGGAAAAGCCGAACATCGGCCCGGTTGGGATTTGACCTTCTCCGCACCGAAATCCGTTTCTGTTCTTTGGTCGCAGCTCAGCGACGACAACCGCCAGAAGATTCAGCGGGCACATTTTGAAGCGGTGAAGTCGGCTCTTGACTATCTCCAAGACACAGCCGCCAAGACCAGGCGCGGAAGAGGCGGCTCAGAATTTGACCGGACGGGCCTGGTCATTGCTTGCTTTGAACATTCGACTTCCAGGGCGCTCGATCCGCAATTGCATACCCACGCGCTTGTGATGAACATCGGCGTTCGAGAGGACGGCACCACGGGAACCGTAAGCTCACTTTCACTCTTTGAAGCGAAAATGGTGGCGGGGGCACTTTACCGACTTGAGCTTGCCGGAAGGCTAGAACGTGAGCTGGGAATTCCCGTTGAGAAGTTCCGGACATGGTTCGAGATCTCCGGTGTTCCGGAGGAGCTGATCAATGAGTTCAGCAAGAGAAGGGCGGCAATCGAAGAAGAGCTTGATAGAAGAGGAATCCGAACGGCTGAGGGCGCGGCAGTTGCAGCTATCGAGACGAGGGATACCAAGGAAGCGATCTCCAGGATGCTGCTCTTCGGTGAATGGCAAAAGGACGGGCAAGAAGCAGGTTGGTCAACTTTGGAGGCCGATAGGCTGATGGGAGCCGTGAGAATCACCCGCAACATCGAGAATGAACTTGACCAGGCCGCCGCGCTTGCGACCTTTCGACTGACATCCTCACAGGCGCACTTTACCGAGCGCGACTTCATTCGGGCGATGGCCGAGGAAGCCCAAGCATCCGGACTGCTAGTGGACGAGCTACTTGCAGGAGCGCGTGACCACCTGGCTCACAGTCCGGAAATCATCCGACTGGGCCGCTACTACGGCGAGTACAGGTTCACAACAAGAGAAATGCTGGCAATGGAGGCAACCCTTCTCGGTAGCGCGGAGAAGCTATCCGAATATCTGAGTCATAGCGTTTCGCAAGAATCGGTAGTCGGTGCTCTGGCTAAGAATCCGACCTTGAGCGAAGAGCAGATGAAAGCGATTTGGCATATCACGGAGAAGTCCGGCGCACTCGCTGTTGTCTCGGGGATGGCAGGGACGGGAAAGACCCGGATGCTCGATGTTGCTCGAAAGATTTGGCAAGACGAGGGCTTCACGGTCGAAGGAGCCGCGCTTTCCGCGAGGGCCGCTTCTGAACTCGGTGACGGCGCAGAGATTGAATCCAAGACAATCGCCAAGGTTCTGATGGACATGGAGAAGGGCCGAAGCAAGCTAGGCAAAAAGAGCATTCTGATCGTTGATGAAGCCGGAATGGTTGCCACACCAGCACTCCAAAAACTTGCCCTGTATTGCGAGAAAGTAGGAGCCAAGCTCGTGCTCGTTGGGGATGAAAAGCAGCTCCAACCGATTGGCCCAGGTGCCCCGTTCATGGAACTTGGGGAGCGATATGGTCATGCTGAGCTTCAAGACATTCGGCGGCAAAACGATGCTTGGGCGAGGCGGGCCGTGAAAGATATTGCCGAAGGGAGAGCGCAGGAAGCTCTTGACGCATTCATTGAGAGAGGTTTGGTCAAGGTTGAGGACGTGCGAGAAGACGCCATGAAGACTCTCATCAAAGACTGGCACACAGACAAGAAGCCAATGGCCGAGACGTTGATCCTCGCGGGATCACGAACCGAAGTTGGGAGGCTCAATCGAATGGCGCAGGAAATCCGGAAGGATGCAGGTGAGATCAGGGGCGAAGCGATTCCGATAGGTTCAGACCAGTTTTACAAAGGTGACCGGGTGATGTTCACTCGGAATCACGGTGCAATGGGAGTGATGAATGGAGAGCGGGGCGTGGTCGATTCCTTTGACCTCAAGAGCGGGCGAGTCAGTGTCCGACTTGACTCCGGAGAGAAGGTCAGCTTTGAAGCCGATGCCATGACCGACATTGCCCTCGGATACGCTTCTACGACACACAAAGCCCAAGGATCCACGACAACCCGCGCCTATGTGCTTGCGGGGGGATCGATGCAAGATCGAGAACTATCATATGTTCAGGCATCCAGAGCGAGGGAGGTGACCACCTTCTACTTGACCAAATTGGAAGCTGGGGACGAGATAGGACGGCTCGTTCGAGAGATGGAAAGGTCGAGACAAAAGGACATGGCTCATACCATTTTGCGAAGCCAAGAAGAGTTACGAAATCAACAAACACAAGATGAAGGGCAGAAACATGAACGCCGTCGCCGGTAAAATCTCTTAATGGCGGATACGGCGACTGTCGAAATTAGGCGAGTCGTCCGTTCGATGGTTTCGACGGACTTTCAACGGAAGGTGATTCCGCTTTGTCTTGTCGTCCTTGGGTTCGGCGTTTTTGAGTTAGTCAACGCCGTCTTCCGAAAAGGGCCAATCGTTGCCGGAATTGTCACCGCACTTTACGCGCTGCTTTTCTACGCTCAAGTTGACAAAGCGAATCCGCGAACCTCGCTCCTATTTTCTCGGTTCGTTGAGTATCTCGCGAAAGGCATCCTCAAGAGCCTGATCCCGATTGCCGCATCCATCGTGGTTTTTGCAATCGCGGTCTATCTGAAAACCGACAACAGCAACGCCGGAACCGCCGCACTTATTTTCGCGGCAATCGCCTGGTGGTTCAGCTTTAATCAGCCGATCCCGAATGTCGTCAACAAGCTTGTTCGAGGACGTGCTCAGCCAGTCGATCTCGCGGCAAGTAAGGCCAGCGAATTCGTTCTGGAGAAGGGAGATCCTGGAATCACTTGGGGAGGCTTGAGAATTCCTTCCAAGTTCGCGACGTCGCACTTCATGGTGGTTGGCACGACAGGAAGCGGAAAGACCGTCACGATTCAGCTTCTCATGCGCGAAGTTCTGAAAGAGATCGGAACCGGAGCAGACCATCGGGCGCTGATTTATGACGCGAAGCAGGACATAGCTTCACAAATTCCGAGCATGGGAATTCCAGGCAAAGTCTTCACGCTGAATCCTTTCGATGAGCGGTGCCTTGCTTGGGACATTGCCAAAGACATCACCGAGCCGACCGCCGCGCTCCAGGCCGCGGTCACTCTAATTCCTTCCGATAAGAATGCCTCACAGCCCTTCTTTGTCGATTCGGCCCAGCTCCTTCTCTATGGAGTCATGCTTTCGTTCATTCGGTCGAATGCAGACTGGAGATTCAGCGACCTAATCAAGTCGATGTACACGGTCGATAGGCTCAAGCGCATTCTTGAGCAGTGCCCAGAAACTCAGCACATCGTTGACCGCTTCTATCACAACCGCGAGACGCTCGATGAAGTCATGTCTACCGTGGCGACCAAGCTCACTCCTTACGAGGCAGTTGCGGCCATGTGGGACAAGGCTCAGGATTCGGGCAGAAAGATCTCTCTGACCGACTGGGTTCAGAACCGAGGCTCAAACAACTGCGTTCTCATTCTGGGAAACAACGAACGGGCAAGGGCCGCAATTGATCGAATCAACCAGGTCATCTTCAAGCGGGTTTCCGAGCTACTGCTAGACCTGCCGGAAGACCGAGCAGGGTTGAGAAGGAATTGGATGTTCCTCGACGAGATTGGAGACGCGGGCAAACTTGAAGGATTGACCAGCCTCTTGACGAAAGGCCGCTCAAAGGGAGTCTGCGTCGTACTTGGATTCCAAGATTTCGACAGCATCAAAGAGGTTTACGGCGAGAACATGGCCGGAGTCATCACGAGCCAATGCAACTGTAAATCGATCCTCAGACTCGAAAGTCCAAAGACGGCAGAATGGGCATCGAAGCTCTTTGGAGACTACGAGGCTATCGAGACACGAAGAAGCGAACAGAGAGGAACATCCACCCCAACGGGGTTTGGAACGTCTCAAGGTTCAAAGAGTCACTCGATAACCGAGACGGAGCACTACATCAAACGGCAGTCGGTCATGGAATCCCAGTTCTTCACGATTCCGGTGACGAGCCAAGAATCCGGTTTGACAGGCTACTACTTGGTTCCTGGAATTGGCGCATACCGACACACTTACCCCGGCAATTGGCTCTTTCCAAAGCAGGACGGCGCAACTGCTGCCCTCATCAGCGGAGCCGCCATCGAGGACTTCAAGCCGTGGGATGATCCTTATGCCCAGTGGCTCAAAGGTTGGGACGAGGACTTGGCCATCAGGCGAAAGCTTGTTTCACCGATCCCTCAAAATCCCGATCAGCCACAAGCGCAAGCCCCAGCTACACCGCCTTCAAATCCGCCAGTTTCTAGTCCAGCGTCCGCCCCAGCGCAAGCGGCCACTCCAAACGCGGCTCCAGTTGCAACCCCGGTTCCCATGATTGCCGAGCCAACACTTGCCAGTCCGGAGGAAACGGAAGAAGCGGTTAAGCCCTACAGACGATTCAAAGCGAGACAAAAGCCATGAGAACGAGCGAACAAGAAGAACGCTGGTCAAAGCACGAAGTTATCTTCGAGCACGAGAACGGTCAGGAATCCCTTTTCTATATGCAGACGAACGGTCGGCAATACGTTCTTTCAGAGCATCCGGAAAACCAAGGCCCTCACGTTTCTCAATTCGCCTCAAAGTTTGGTGACGAGGTGGTTCGCAACAACATTGAAGTGGATTCAAAGAATAGGCCAGAGAGCGTTCAGCTCTACGCCGAGCGACAGGACAAGGGCCAAGATGGAGCCACACGCTTTGATCAGTGGGAAGCCAAAACCACCATGACTCAGAACGTCTCCCAGGAGCCAAATAAGATTGAAAGTCAGGCCAGCGAGTGGCAATGGAAGAACGCCAAGCAGAGTGAGCACTCCGAACTTGAGCAGAGATTAGGAGCAAAGCTAGAGCAGGGCAATTTGCATTCCAGCAAATGGGACGCAGAGCGTCAGAATCAGGAGTTTCGTGAGGCGAGCCTTCCGAAAACCGAGCAATCCGAGGAGCTTCGCCAGGCCGCTCGTGAACAACAGTCCGGGCGAGCCGCTGATGAGGCAACCCGACAATCTCAGGAACAGGAGAGCCAAAAGCAAAAGCACCAGCGATGAGCGAGCCGAACCTTAATGCCAATCCGATAAAGGTCGAAACCCGAGAGCGGTTCGATCTCAAGAAGCACGTCCATGATGAGAGTGCCTTCTTTTCGGGCGTCAAGATGTTCGTGTCCGTGATCGTTTCAGTTGCTTCGCTTGCCGTTGCCTTGCTTGGAGGAACCTACCTACTGATCACGGGAACCCCTCAAGACTTCTATCAAAAGCCGATCCCACCAGCCGAAAAGAACAAGCCATCCGAAATGACGGCCGCTCAAGAAAAGAGCCTCCAGGAGAAGGTTGCGGAGGTCATGGAGGAGTATCGAACGGGCTGGAACGGTGGCTCATTCCCGACGAATCTCACGACATCGGGATTCACCTCCAGGGATATGAACGGCAAATCTTCGACAAGCCCAACAGAATTTTTCGATCAGACCCAAAGCATTCAAAAACTGAAGGTGATGAATATCGCTCAAGTGACGGGCGACGAAGTGAGTGCCACGGTCGCGGAGCTTGTCCGGTGGAACTCAGGAATCAAGAATTGGTACAGCAACGTGGGCGGAACAGACCAAGACGGCAATCTGATATTCGAGCGAATCGTTGAAAACGAATATCGACTTGTGAACTCAGGCGGATGGAAGATTAAGTCGAGGGAGTGGAAACGCCAGACAGGAGCTTTGATTCAGCAAGAAGGTGAGGCGTCGCTTAGTTGGAAGATGGACGAAGGTGACATAGCCTTCGACGACAAGCGCCCAAGCAAAGAGACTCTCGCGGCCCTTTACACGACGATTGCCAGCGAGATCCAAAGTGGCTATCTCTCGTACAACAACTTTCCGAGCGGGTACCGAGTTACGTTCGATTCCGGAGGCAGTATTGACCGCTCTGAGATTCAAGGGCGACTCACTAAGCTGTCCGCAAACGTGAAGGACTTGACCGTGACGGCTACGATTGATTCAGTCGAACAGACTGGCCCCAAGAGCGCGACGGCCACCGTGACCTATTCAGCCCAGTTTTCTCCATTCAGCTATGGATCGACGGGCCTCATCGAGAAGAGCAAGAATCAATATGTGGCAGTCTGGAAAGACCAAGATACGTGGACTCGATACAGTGACACCGATACGAACTGGCATCGAGAAAGCACCACCAGGCTCTTGCGATCCCCTATATGGCAGCACTATGAGGCGCAGAAACCGCCGACGCCGCCAAGCACAAGTTCTGGATCGACTCCTAGTGACGGGCTACCTTCCGGGGAGTAATCACGCAACCGCGACCTCAGTTGTAAACGGAAGAAGAGCCTCAACAAGCTCATCAGGAATGGCAGGAAAGCCTTGGAATTTTGAGACGACGACGACCAGGCCCCGACCCGGATCGATATGAACTCCGAGCGGGCAGTTCTCGATCATAAGTGTTCGGGGGTTCTGGAATTCGACTCCGTTGGTGAATTCCATCGCTCGAATGATGGCCCGTGAGGTTCGCGGGTTTTCCTTCCGAGCCTCCATGACTTCGGTAGCCTTAGAGGTGATATAGAGGCGGAGACGTGTTTGACGAAGTTCGATTTCTGTGCTCATAGCCCATCAGAACATGGTTTCAATGCCTAGTCAAGAACAGACCAACTCTGAAGAGGGGGAAGTCATAATCTTGATATGGAGTCTCAATCGGTCAGGGTGTTTTTGGAGCTACCGGGGGAGCTGGTGGTAATGGAAGTGCCCAAGGTTGAAGCGCAGGGACGCTTTTTGGCCCTCGACGCAGTTCAATCATCATTCCCGCCGCCTTACGATCGCGTCGCACTGTCTTCAAGCCCGTACCATTTTGACTCCGGTCGGACGAGCGCCCCTAAGTTCTATGAGGTCGTGCAGCTCCCGTTCCCGCCATCTTACGACCCAGGCAACCGGAATCTCTGAGAGTGCATTTGAATGAGCTATCAGAAGAAGTCCATCCGAGCCGTCATCAAAGATATTGATGAGAGCAAGATCTATCTACCCGCTCTACAGCGAAAATTCGTATGGGGCAAACGGCAAATTGAGCTTCTATTTGATTCGCTCATGCGGAACTATCCGTTCGGAACATTCCTCTTCTGGCGACTTCCAAGAGACTCCGCTGAGAGCTACGTTTTCTATGAATTTCTGAAAGAGTACGACGAGCGATCACCGTTCAATCGCCGCAAGACTGGGGCATTTCTTTCAGAGGAGATCATCGGTGTATTGGACGGCCAGCAGCGGCTCAGTTCGCTTTACATTGGCCTCATGGGAACCCACACCGAAAAGGCTCCATATAAGCGCACCTCCAATCAAAGCGCCTACGAGAAAATGTCTCTGTATTTGAACCTACTCTCCCTTCCGTACCGAGTTGACGAAGAGGATGACGTGGTTTCGATAGAGGAGCAAAACTTTGAGTTTCGGTTTCTATCGGAAGAGTCGGCAAGGACAAGTGTCAGCCGTCGCGTAGAGTCGAGCGAAGGCACCTCAGAAATAGATGAGCCGATGTATTGGATGAAGGTAGGGCATGTTCTCTCATGGAAAGCCGAACCAGAATTCGACCGGATCGTCAACGACATCCTAACCACCTCTTTGACTGATTCGCAACGTAAAGCGTTTGAGACGAACAAGCGGTTTATCCGACGCGGGCTTGACATCCTTCACACGCGAATCCATCGAGACGAGCTGATCAACTACTTCGAGGTAGCGAAAGATGACCTTGAAGACATCCTCAAAATATTCGTAAGGGTCAACAGTGGCGGAACAGTTCTCAGCAAAACGGATCTTCTGTTTTCAACCATCGTGGCCACCTGGGACGACGGTCGAGACCAGATTGAGGGCCTACTCAAGCGCATCAATGCAAAGGGAGACGGGTTCAGCTTTGGCAACGAATATCTGATGCGATGTTGCCTGGTGCTGACGGACGGCCCGGTGATCTACAAGGTGAATTCGTTCAAGTCGGAGAACGTCGCCAAGATCAGAACTGAGTGGCCACAGATTGCATCGGCCGTCGAGAAAACGGTTGACCTTCTCACGGAATTTGGGTTTAGCAGCAGCAGTCTCACTTCTCAGAACGCCACCCTGATTCTCGCCTACTATATCTATAAAGGAGGTGACCTCAGCAAAGAATCCAAAGCCGGAATGCGGAAGTATCTGGTGCATTCACTTCTCAATGGAATCTACGGCAGCTCACAAGACCAGCTCATTTCTGATCTTCGAGGTGCCTTCCGGGTGGCTGTCGAAGGAGACGGGAAGGGCACATCTTTCGTCGGTCGCTTCAAGCAGTTCAGTTTTGCCGATGTACTCAAGATCAGGTTGCCACAGCAAAAGTCTCTCGCAGTGACCGAGGAGGATATCGAGCGATTCCTCAACGTGAAGAAAAGCGCGGCGTCATTCTGGATTCTGTCCATGCTCTATCCACACCTTCGATTAGAAGATGTGATATTCCACCAAGATCACATCCATCCGGCTGCGAGGTTTGAGGATTCTAACTTTGAAGCATTGGGAATTCCGAAGGAGCAATGGAAGGACTGGCTCGAACTCCGCGACGCCCTACCGAACCTTCAACTGATGGAGGGAAAGCAGAACTCAGCCAAGAACGCCACGCCATTCAAGGACTGGTTCGACGCAATGAGCGAGGCTCACCAGGCTTCCTTCTCTACGAGCAATTACTTGCCTTCGGGCATCAGCCTGGAGTTCGAGCACTTCATGGACTTCTATCGAGGACGAAAGGAAATGCTTCGAGCTGAACTTAGGAAAGTGCTTGCTATGAGCGAAGCGGCGACTCGGGACGAAGCAGTCTGGGCCGGACGTGATGATGAGATTGAAGATGGCTCGGGGTCTCTGAGTGAGGATCTGTTGGAAGCCCTCGATACTTCCACCTAATCAGAGAAACAGAAGCCGTTCGTGGCCCAGGTGGACACCATTAACCAAAACGTCGAAGCGATAGGCTCCGGATTTGGGAATCACCGTCATGCCTTGCCCGAACGGAATGTTCAACGGCATACGACCCGGGAATCCCAATTTTGGCTCAGGACAAGTCCCCTGAGCTTTGCAGTTCATAAGCGCTGACCCATCTTCATCAATGAATACGACCTCCAGTTCCATTGGGCGGCCAGCCTCAGCAGCTTCACATTCAATTTCCAAGCTTACGGTAAGCGGAGGCGATTGGGCTGGATAGCCCGAGGGCTTGATGTCATCGAACAATCCGACCAATGTACGTCCGTGATCTTGGAACGTGTCCGCGAAACGACAAAGCTTGCAATAGACGAGTCTCATAGGAGGATTCTACTCAGATGGTTGATCTTCTGGAACTGATAATTAGTCACACATAACCCCTTTTATGTGAGGCTTCTTGTGTGCCAGAATCGTCTGAAGGAAAGACCATGGACGGCGACACACTTCTACTACCTGTAAGGGCCAACACCCCAGTTTCGGGGGGTCATCTTATGCCCGCCCTTTTCGCAAACGCGCCCACCGAGGCACAGAGGGCTTTTCTCGAATTTTTTGCGGTCACGATTCCGAACGCCAACACCCGTGCAGCTTATATGCGCGACGTGGCCAGGTTTGCCCAGTGGTGCGACGAGCGGAGCTTCCGCCTGGAGCAAATCACCAGCATCCACCTTGCCGCCTACAGAGAAGAGGTGTCCCGCGAGCTTTCCAACCCGAGCATCAAGCGCCACTTCTCAGCTCTCCGGATGCTTTTCTCATGGTTCGTCGAAAAGGGCGTGCTCGACCGGAACCCGGTGAGAGAAGTGAAGACGCCGAGGTTTTCACGCTCCGAGGGCAAGACCCCGGCGTTCACGCCAGACGAAATGCACCAGCTCTTCGAGAGCTTCAACACTGATTCGATTGTCGGCCTTCGAGACCGAGCACTCATTGGAGTCATGGCGTTCACTTTCGCTCGCGTCGAGGCCGTCGTCTCGCTTCGCGTGAAAGACGTCATGGCGGTCGGAAGGCGCACGGTTATCCGGCTTAACGAGAAAGGCGGAAAGGAGAGAGAGATTCCTTGCCACCACACGCTTGAGGAGTATCTCGACGCCTACATCAAAGCATCCGGAATCGAGAAGGAGCTGAACAGCGTGCTCTTCCGGAGCGCCATCGGTCGAACCGGCAAACTCTCAGACAAGCCCATCAACCGCTCCGACGCCTATCAGATGATTCAGCGCAGAGTCCGAGACGCGGAGCTACGAGGCCGATTCTCTTGCCACAGCTTCCGAGCGACCGGAATCACGAACTACTTGGAAAACGGCGGCAACCTTGAAATGGCGCAGTGGATTGCCGGCCACGCGGATAGCCGAACGACGAAGCTCTACGACCGTCGCAACCACCGGGCGACGCTTGATGACATCGAGCGCATTCGATTCTGAGAGACAGGTTTTCCACAGGAATATCCTTCGCTTGAGATATCAAAAGGCTCCGCTCAGGCCGAACGCCTATGGAAAACATTCCCAAGCACACCGAATCAAAGACCGAAAGCTGACAGGACGTATCCGGAATCAGGTATCAAATAAAAGTTTGATGGTTGATCTCCGGCACATTTTTTCTCTCACAGACTTCCTGCGACATCACAGGGAGCACATTTCCAGGCTTGAGCACACTCACCAACCGGTCGTTTTGACTGTTAAAGGGAAGCCCTCCATCGTCCTCCAAGATGCAGAGAGCTATCAGGTTTTGCTCGATACACTGGCGGATCTACAAAGGCGAGTAGGTTTACCATCAAGGCATCAAGCCGGGGCCAGTTCGCCGGTCTGCTGTGAAGAAAACCCATGAGCGAACTGATGCAAACGACATACGTTGACGAAACAACTCTCAAGGAAGCGCTTGCTGCCTTGCATGGTTCAGCAGGCCACCTTTTAAAAATTTGGTTTACCTTCAAGCAAATGGGACTCAAAGAAGGTTCCCCGATCTCCGTCAACACATCCAATTCCACTCCGGCTCTCAAGCGCCTATTTTCCTTCGGGGACAAGGCTAACCGGTTCTTTATCCCATTTAGTCATACAACTCGCTACAAGACTATGGAGCATGACGCAGCTCGCTCAATAGTCCAAACGAATGCCCAAAGATGGGCCGTGAGCCAATCTGTTGTCACGTGTAATCCGACTGGTTACCTCGACTTTGAATCTGGAGCAGACTCTCAAATCACGATTCGACTCGGACGCAGATACCCGATGGGGCTAGGGTTCGGAGAGTCAGGATTCGCCCTGGCTGATGACAAACGTGTCGCAGTGCCACTTGTCGCATTTGCAGTTTGGTATGGCCGCCAAACACCGATTCCAGCAGAGGAAGATCCGACTACCTTCCTCGTGAATGATATGCTGCACAGTCTTCACATTAGCGACGCAGAACGTCAGGCCATCTTTGCGACTGATTCTCTTATCGTGAAGACGGGCCACACTCCGATTTCAGATGAAAGCCTCTTCGGCATTGTCGAACCCTTTGTCACGTCCAAAGCCGACCCAGACTTCACCATTCAAGTAGATACCTTTCAGAGCTACACACGTCGCATCCGCAGCATTATGTCAGACACAAACAAACCCGCATGGCTTCGCTCATCTCCAGAAGATGAAGTGAAGCTTCTTCTCGCCAACGGCGCAACAGCTATCTTGCTTTATGGTCCTCCACGCACCGGTAAGACGAGGCTGATTGACGCCATTACGCCCAGAGCAAGCGATTCAAGAATAACAATCCAGATTCATGATGGCTGGGGATATGACCAGCTGATACAGGGTCTCAAACCGGATGCCGACGGGAACTGGCAATGGAGTGACGGACCGCTTAAATCAGCAATACAGAGCGGAAAAACGACAATCGTACTGGAGGAGATAAATCGAACTGTGTTTTCCGAAGCCATGGGCGAGGTGTTTTCGCTCATCGAGCCAACTTATCGTGGTGTGGCCAACAGTGTTTTGTTGCGCAGTAACGAGGCATTTTTCATTCCCGAGGAGACTGTCTTCTTCTTGACGATGAACACTGTTGATAAGTCAACGGAGGATATCGACGATGCACTTCTTGGACGTGTTGCCGCAGTTGAGTTTCCACCACGGCCCGAAGACCTGCTGTCAATTCTTAATACCAAGGCACTCGATGGGAGTGTCCTAGAGAATCTAACTCAACTATATGCTGCTATCTTAGAGCAATATCCCCTTGGTCACGGCTACTTTGCTGGCCTACCAGTGGGCGCCTCTAAGGAAGCGGTTGTCCTCTACTATAAGACAAGGGTTCGTCCTGTTCTGCAAAGCTTTTTTGGTGAGCTTCGCTCTGATGACCTTTCGAGTCTTGACAACATTGTAGACAACTTCTTTGCAAATTGACATGATTCTGAAGGCTACTGAGGGGATGGTGACGTGGCTCCCAGGAGTCTTACTTAGTGACCTGCCCAAGGGTCTACCGCCTTCCATTCGGTGCCACAGCAGAAGCGGCGTTCTAGGTATCGAACCTCAAGGTGTAGTGGGAACGTTTCCACTTTCAACCGGCGCTTCCATCCACATACTTCCCAAAATCGGTAAGGCAAACTTTCTCAAGCTACTCGCTCGTGCTCAGGGTTTAGGCGAACAAGCGATTCGTGATTTCGATACTTACGTTCAGTACACTGACGACAGCGAGGCTAACCTCGATGCCTTGCTTTGCCGTCGGCTCCTAGCGTGTGTTGACGCTATCCTCCGCCTCAGTCCGGAATCCGCTAGACGGAGAATCACCCGAGCGGGCCTGTACGCCGTGGGGCGCATAGTCCCAGACAAGACTGCGCAACGTCTTGCCCTTCACGATGCTCAACCCGTGGTGTGCGAGTACCGAGAGAGAACAACTGATACGCCAGAGAATCGGCTGCTCACTGAAGCCATCGTGAGGGCGTGGCCACTCCTCACTCCTTCAGACCAGGCCACATTCCGTCGCACATATTGCAAGTGGATACGCTTGTTCCCCAGATCAGCTACCTTATGGTTAGACTGTCAGCAAATCGATGAGAAGCTAGCTCGAAACTCATATGGTCGGTCACGGGATTACTACCGTGAGGCCCTCTTGGCAGCACGGATTCTCTTAAGCGCAGAGGGTATCGGATTCGACGGCAAGCAGACTGTAGTAGGAGATGCGCTCCTAATTAACTCCGCTGATGTCTTTGAGAAATTTGTCCGACGCGCATTGCAGGAGGCATATTCATCTCAGGGCCTCGTCGTCAAGAAGGGTGCGTCTACTCCAATTAGCCTGTATCACGGTGGCCAGTTTGAACTGATTCCGGACATTGTGATTTCGAAGGATGTTCGTGTGCTCCTGTTGGCTGATGCTAAATACAAGGCCCCAGACGCAAGTGACCACTACCAAATGCAGGCATACCTAACTGCGTTCGGATGCCGCCGCGGGTTATTCATTTGCCCAGCTTATAATGATGAACCAGAATCTGTAAAGGAGTTTCAAACGTCTACGGGGACGATCGTGTCTGAACTATATCTCCCGATGGGAAGCATCAAAAGGGCAGAGCAACTGTTGTCGGGGACTCTTCAGCGTTTTGGAAATTGAAGCGTGATTGCTCAGTCGAGAGGCGAGCAAGGCGCTCTCTCGCAATCGAAAGATACTCTTCGCTAACATCAATACCAACGAATCGCCTGTCCAAAGCACCAGCAGCAACGCCGGTGTTACCTGAACCAACAAATGGGTCTAGCACAAGGTCGCCAGGTTCTGTGGAAAGCGCAATGCACCGAGCTGGAAGTGCCACGGGAAACTGCGCGCCATGCCCGTCACGGCCGCTCGATGTTGGAAGACTCCAACAATCCGACAGCTTGTCCGTTTCGTTCCCATTGTTTCGACCACCTAATTGAGCTGGGAGAGAACGATAAATCGACTTGTTGAAATAAGGCGTTCGAGTTTTGGTCAAGTGCAACACGTACTCTATGTTTCGGCTGACGCGGGATTCCTGAGGCTCTGGGAGTGAAGATGTTTTAGCCCATGTAATAACGCTCTTTACGTAGAAGCCGAGTCGGGAGGCGCACTCCGCGATTAAGGACGGGATGAGACATTGCTCTCCGTCTTTTAAGTAGGCGTGTCCGGCACTATAGCGGCGGCACTCATGCTCGCTCCATTTTCTCCCGTCTTTCCCTTGCATTGCCCGTAGCGCTTCGGAAGCATTGCCTCGAATCTGAGTGCGAGTGTTGAAGGAATCCATCACATTCCACCAGATTGAACCATCTTCTGCGAGCAGCCTCTTAAGTGCAAGTAAGACCTCGGCCGTGTGTCGCACAAAGCTCTCCGGGGTTTGTTCGTGTCCGAATGCGTTTCTTTCGCCGTCCGCCCATTCAACGATATGCGAGTCCTTATAGATGCGCATTCCCCAGTAAGGGGTGGACGTCACCACGCATCGAACGGAGCTTTCCTCAAATTGTTCAAGGACTCCCGGAGACTCGCCTTGCAACAGGGTCAAGGATTCGGAGGAGGGAAGCGATCTCACCACGGCGGTTTGATTGTTGGCCAGATTAATAAGGTAGTCGAGAACCATACTCCGAGGAGCTAACGTCGGCGCGAATGAATCTTGGTCAAGCAAGGAAAGAACATCACGTGCAGAGAGGAGACCTCGGTGTCCAATTACCTTCCGAACAAAGCTCTCGGACATACCAACCACGGGGGCGACATCCCGAACATTAAAGGTGCCCTCGTGAGTTTGAAATCTGTCGCGGTCAAGACTGGCAATCACAGATTGAGGCTTGATATCTGGCAGAGGGCTCAATTTGATTGAGCTGCCTTCAGTCATTCGGCTTCTCCAATGTGTGCTCGCCTGCCATGCGTCGCTTGATGACTGTGCTGATGAAACTCTTCTCAGCGAGCCAAGCCAGGACAATGCTACGAACGACGTCTGCGTCGGAGTCGCCTAGTTCGCCGCGCAGATGGTCAAGCAATTCCATCTGACGGTCTGAGAACGAAACTTGAACTTTTCTAGCCATCTTGTGCCCTTCGAGGAGAATCTCTACAGATTCTACCCGGATTCCATTTCGAACAGTTCTAAGAACCCACTCACCAAGTTCGAGTTCGGATTGTTTTCCAAACTCCCGAACGCGCAGGACCGGCAATTTAGGGGTTCTGTTTTCACGAATTCGAGGTCTAGTCGCGAGGCATCTTGCCATCACGGCGGAGGGAACAGAACGCGCCAGCTTCACCGATAATCACATGGTCGAGCACGTCGATATGGAGGAGCTTGCCCGCCTGATGAAGGACTTCAGTGACTTGAATGTCTTCGGGTGAAGGCGTTGTATCGCCGGAAGGGTGGTTGTGGCCGAGGATGATCGAGGCAGCATTCGCGAGAATTGCGGCCTTGAAAACCTCGCGAGGCGAGACAATGGCACTGTTTAGGTTCCCGATGCTCACGGTGTGAATCCCGATCACTTGATTCTTAACGTCGAGCATGAGCGTGACAAAGTGTTCCCTGTCTTCATGTTCCAGATATCGCCGCAAGAGGGCCACAGCGTCATGAGCGTCAGAAATTCCGGTTCTCTTGACGCCCGCTTCCCGAACAAGTTGAACCCGAAAAACTGGAGGCATCAGATCGCTCAAGTTTGATTTGGATTCTTGATTCCGAGCTACTTGTTGTCTCCCCATGCAATCTCTCCCTTTCTTGGGGATATGGAATTGCTTTGCGCGAGGTGACTTAGGATCTCCAGAATTTCCCACAGGAACCGCCTTCGACTTGCGTAGTTGAAGCGCTGCTCAGGCCCGACGCCTATGGAAAATCCTGGAGACGAAGTGTTCGGACGTCCGAACGCAATTCTCTGAACCAGAACGACGCTTGGCTCCGATAGGTGAGAAATCTATCTTTGAAGGAGCCAACGTGAAGACCGAACAAGCCAAAGACATCATCGACAAACACATCGATCAACTAGCCGAAAACCTCGATTCCGGACACAGCGAGCAGCTCACCGAGTTCCTGTCCACAATGGCAAAATTGCACCGCTACAGCCTTGGAAATGTGCTTCTGATCATGGCTCAGAAACCTGATGCAACCCACGTCGCAGGATTCAACACATGGAAGTCATTCGGTCGATACGTCAAGGCTGGAGAGAAGGGGATCGCAATTCTCGCGCCTATGACCTTCAAAAATCAAGAGTCAGAATCGCCTCCGAATGAAGCCGACAAAGACGAAGAGAAATCAATCAGATTCCGCGTGGTCTATGTTTTCGACGTGAGCCAAACCGACGGCGAACCTCTTCCAGAGTTCGCCAAAGTCACCGGAGATCCGGGCGACTACTCCGAGAGATTGAAGGGCCTGGTCAGGCAACTTTCAATCGAGCTTGAGTACAGCGACCAGCTTGGAGGTGCGTTAGGTGTTTCCAGGGGCGGAAAGATTGCGCTCAAAGAAGGGCTTGACCCTTCACAGGAATTCACCACTTTGGTTCACGAGCTTGCTCACGAGATCCTGCATCAGGGCGATGAGAGGAAAGGCTCCACCAAGACCAGCAGGGAGCTTGAAGCCGAAGCCGTCGCCTTTGTCGTAGCCCAAGCCATCGGCCTCGATGCCGGAACCGCTAGCTCCGACTACATTCAGCTCTATCGCGGGGATAAAGCCCAACTCACCCAATCCCTTGACGCCGTGCGAAAAGCCGCATCGCTCATCTTGGAGGCGATTGTCGAGTAATCGCTTGCCGTTTGGCCGAATTTTCCCTTTCCGATTTTCATTCCTAGAGGCCCTATGCCGTCCACAGGCTCGCGTCCCGCCAGCGGAGCTGTCATGCCCCGAGCGACAGTTTGACGAAAGATTTCTTGCCCAGATCATGCCTTCACTTGAAGCAAGGTTCTGGTTTCTCACGATTAGGGGTGAAGAAACACAAACCTTTTCAAGGAGGCATTTATGAAAATCGAAAGCACCAAGTTTTCACTCGGACAAACCCTAATTACTCCAGGAGCAAGAGACACACTTCTCCCAGAAGATGTTCTCCGCTCGTTGCGTCGTCATGCGCGAGGGGATTGGGGAGATTGCTGCAAAGACGACCGCGAGGCGAACGATATCGCACTAGGAGACGGTTCTCGAATCTTCTCTGTGTATCACGACGAAGTGGGCACGAAGTTCTGGATCATCACCGAGGCCGACCGTGCTTCAACGACGGTTCTTCTCCCAAGCGAATACTAGGAACGGGCCTTCGGGCCTTTCCTTTCCCTACCCGCTTCGACGACGAGTGAGGATCTCATTCAAGGACGGCTTCACATGAGCCAGGTCGAGGAACTCCTCTGGAATCGCAAGGTGAAGGGCTGAATGTCGCTGACGTAGCAACCGACCAAGCTCGTAGTTTGGTTCTCTCAGTTTCAAAATCTCTTTGTCCCTTGTGACCAGCGCAAACGCCCCCGTGTGAATGGCGAGATCCAGGTACGGCGCATCGTCCGGATCAGGCGGAAAATCGAAAACCTTGGGAACTCGCTCGACGTAGATCGCCGCCCGGTGAAGATGGTGGAACAGTGCTTCAACTCGTTTTGGCGTGATTCCGGGGAGCTTGGCTTGGAGCCAGGGCATTGAGAGAACGTACCGCGCTTCATCGAGCACATACTTGCTCGTGAGCAAACGATCCGGCCCTTTCAAGACGTGGGCAAAGCACTGATAAGCAGCTCCAGGAAACGCCACCGCTTGCACGAAGACGTTGCAATCAAAGACGGACATTCTCATTCGGCACCTCCCTTCTCGCGCTCCGAGCGAACCCGTGTGACCGCACTTTCGATGAACCTCTCCACATGGTGAGATTCAAGTTCGATGTTGTCCTGGTGGATCTCCCGAAGTATCTCGATGATCGCTTTGCCCGCTTGCTCAGGTTGAAATTGCTGACCGAGCAAAGGGGATGGAATGGGCTGGTGTTGTCTTCGTCTTCTCATAACTCTATTGGATGAGCCGGACGAGCGATGGATTCAGGAACCAGATGTTCGGACGTCCGAACACTTCCCTACCGAGGTTTCCTGATGCTTTTGCGGGTGATGCTCCGTCTTCATTTATTGGGTTGACAGCGGAAATCATTCGAGTTGAAATCACTCGATGAGATTGCGACCGTACACCCAGAGGATAAACATGGCCAGAGGAAGAAAACCGACCACCGGAAGAACCGTGACGCCAGCGGGAGTCACATTCGAGCCAGGCGTCTTAGAGTATCTCGAATTGTTGCGCGACCGCGAAGAAAGGTCACGAAGTTGGCTGATCAACCGGATGGTGAAAGACCACGCCGCAAGTTCTGGAATCGACATCACATCTCTAGCATCTAACCAAGCATCACAAATGACGAGTTGATTTGAACCAGAACGAAGCCAACGACCATACTGGAGCACCGACAGCAGCGCAAGCTTTCCAAGGCTACGCGCCGCCAACGTCGAGCACAACCTATACGCCGAACCAATTCTTCGACGTAGTGCTTCCCCGTGCGTCCCGTGGTTGCCTTCGACTGGTTGCCTATCTTATTCGGAAAACACTTGGCTGGAGCGACGAGCACGGCAATCCGCAAAACCCAGAAGCGACCGTCACATACCGCGAACTTATCGAAAAAGCGGGGATCGGACGGGGACGAATCAAAGAGGCAATCGAGGAAGCTGTAGAATGCCGCTTCATCAATTGCTTGCGCTTTGGACAGCCCCACAAGGCGGGAGAAGAAGGGTTCAGCGCCCTCTATTCCCTGCGCTGGGATGAGCGCGAAGACTACATCACCGACCCTAAGGACTTCGACGGTTTCTTTGCAGGAAACGGCAACCTCACTCACATCCCTAACGACTTCTTTGACTTCACGATCCCGAATGAACCGCTGGCCCTCGTGAAGGTAGTCGGCGTGATTATCCGGCACACAATTGGCTTCCAGACCAAGTTTGGATTCAGACGCCAACAGGTCGAAATGTCATTCACCGAGATCATGCGAAGGGCGGGAATCGCGTCACGCTCCACCATGAGCATCGCGATCCGGGAGGCCCTTGACAAGAATCACGTTTGTAAGGTTTCCGAAGGATTCTTTGACCCGAACGCAGGGGCCGACAGCCAGGCCGCGACCTACGGCATCAAGTGGCTTGAGCCATCCCAAGAAAGATCTCGCATTGAACCTAAATCAAACAACGGTTCCAAAATCGAACCGGGGAATCGGTTCCAAAATCGAACCGGAAAATCAGAGACGGTTCCAAAATCGAACCGGGGATTGAGTTCCGAAATCGAACCGGACAACGGTTCCAAATTCGCACCGGGAACGGTTCCGAAATCGAACCAGGAAGGGTTCCAAAATCGAACCGATATTAAAACAACATCTATAAACAACTCTTCTAAACAACAACAGCAGGTGGTTGTTTCGGATGCTGTTGCTGTGGGTTCGCTTGAACTTCGTTCTTACCGGATTTTGATTGAGGAGGGATTCGATGAGGAAGCAGCTCGATCCCTAGCAAGCAAATATCCGCTAGAAAGAATCCAAGAGCAGATCGGCGCGTTACCTTTCAGGAAAGTGAGTCGCAATAAACTCGGGATGCTCAGAAAGGCAATCGAGGAAAATTGGCCGATTCCTGAAAGCGTTCGGACGTCCGAACAGACCTCGAAAGAGATTGAATTCGTCGGATGCTTTTACGCCGCACTTGCCGGAAGAGAAGGCGCTCCAACAGTTTTGCCGAGTCGTCAGGAAAGCGACCAAGCGGAAAAATTCTTGGAAGCAATTGGAAGAGTCCTTGGTAGAGATCTCGATCCGGGTGCCCTTGGGCGGTCATTCGGAGGTTTCGTCAAGAGGAATCAAAACCAAGAGAAGAGTGCCATACGAAGCCTCTCACTAGCGGTTCGAGGTTTCGGAGACGGCTTCTTTGCGAAGCTCGAAGAAGACGAGCGAAAAGCACGGCGACAAGCAATTGAGGACGCGCGCAAAGCCCATCAAGATCGGCACACCGAGGCGTTCAATCAGTATGAGTCTTCGCTACTCACAGTCTTCGCCGTGGAGAATCCAGAGCTGGTCAAGGTATTCGAGGAGAAGAACAATCAGCGACTTGTGCGAATGAAAGATATGAGTCCAAAGTTCGTTGAGCAGATGAAGACCAGACTTGAAGACCCCGCAGAGAAAGCGAAGATGTTCGCCGAGTTTCTAAGGGATGAAAAGAAAGTGGAGGTGCTCGATTTTTGGAAATGGGACGAGCAGCATAACCCCGCACCGTTTAGATTTGAAAGGGAAAAGAGCCTATGAGCACAACCATCGCAATCATCAACCAGAAGGGAGGAACGGGAAAAACTACTACAGCCGTGAATCTCGCGGCGGGACTTGCCCGACTTGACCATAAAGTGCTCTTGATCGACCTTGACCCCCAGGCCCATGCAACGTATGGCTTAGGAGTGGATCTCGATGAGTCAGAGCTGCCAACAATTTCAGAGGTTCTAGGTGAGGAGAATTTGCCGCTTGCAGACATCCTGCTTGACACGAGCGAAGAGAATTTGAAACTGGCTCCGAGTGACATTCGCCTTGCAAGAACGGCCAGGCTCATGGACTCCAGGACATTCAGAGAATCCGTCCTCAAGAAGGTGATCGCGAGGGTCGAGGGCTTCGACTACATCATCATCGACTGCCAGCCGACGCTCGATGTACTTTCGATCAATGCCCTGGTTTGCGCGGATAAAATTCTCATCCCGACACAGCTCGCGGGTCATGCCCTCAAGGGCCTTTCAGACCTTCTCTCAACTTTGGAAAGTATCAAAAATGGTGACCCCTACGACTGGAGAATTCTGTTGACGATGGTGACGGGCCACGGAGAGGAACGCCAAGCCCAGGCGGTAAGAATTCTCGATCCGATCAAAGACCGAATACTTGAAACCCGAATCCCCCGCACCGAGGCAATTGAACGAAGCCAGATGGAAGGCGAATCGGACGAGCCGCTAATTCCCATCGTCCTTTCAAAGACATCGAATCGAGGATCTCAGGCGTACCGCGCTTTGGTGAAGGAGGTTCTTGAAAAATGGCCAGCCTGAAGAAGAAATTTGAATCCATTGGACAAGGTGAGGTCGGACTCACATTTGACCCTCTGGCGACCG
>PNMZ01000014.1 GCA_013823945.1 bacterium
CCTTAAAAGGTGTAAATAAAAACCGTAATAGGTTAATATTTACACCCATATGGGTCTTTATGAAAGTAACAGAATGTCCTTGGTCTTATGCAAAACTACGACGTTGCCGTCAAAGCGACGAACACGTCTATCAATTCGCAAGGTTCAGCGATGCAAGAAAACGCTCGGTATCTAGAGTCTGCGCAGGCAAAAGTCAACAAGCTAAAAGTAGCTTGGGAAGAACTTGCTTTGTCTGCCGGGAACACGATTTTCATCGATATGATTACGGTCATCACAAACGACCTTCGATACCTTGTCAACTCAATCAACGCACTTATCTCGTTAGATTTCTCTAAAGGTAATTTGGTCGCAGGATTTACGATGCTCGCAGGATTGACGGGCGGGTTGACGACGCTTATGAACGGGAATATCCGAAACATGGCGTTTTCTGATAATTTCGGTGAACAAATTAAACAAAAGTTAGATGGTGTCACCGGAGCATACAGAGAGGCGACGTTTGAAGTCACCAAGCAACGCCTTGAGCAACAGAAAGCTGTCCCTATCGGCGGACAAACCGTCACGATGATGGATAAGGTAAAAGGCGGGGCTGTTGCAATGGGAGGCGGGTTCCGATTTGCCGGAGTCGCTGTCGCAGGGTTTATTAAGACGGTAGGTGCAGCAATCGCAACATCGTTGGTTATCGGTGTTGGTATCGCTGCGGTCACGATGGCTGTAGGCGCACTCGTTTCTGCATTTACGAAATACCGATCTAAAATTGCAGAACAAAAACGAGAACAAACTGAGTTGCTAAAAGCGTATGGAGACAATGCCGAAACGGTAGACTTGTTGGCTGAACGTTATGAAAAACTTCAAAGTAAAACCAACCGGTCTGCTGAAGAGACAGAGCTCATGCACTCCACGGCTAAGTCGCTCGGAGGATATCTTCCTGAGCTTGTCACCCATGTAGATGAACTTGGAAGAACCCATCTCTCTACTGCGACATCTGCCAAAGAATACATCAGCACATTAAAAGAAATGCAACAGCTTGAAGCAATCGGCAAAACTCAAAAGAACGAGGATGCCTTATTCGCAAACTCTGATGAAATCGAGAAAGCGTCCAAAGCATATGACAAACTTCTTGAGAAGAAAAAACAGAGCGACAAAGAGTATGCGAACAGCATGGAAATGTCTCAAGGTATGATCACCGATTCGGCTATCTATTCTGCTGGTTCGGACGATGTCGGCGCTTCACGCGAGGCGGATAAGCGTCAAGAGGTCGCAGAGGAAAGACGTCTCAAACAGGCGCAGATGGAGCGGATCAAGCTTACGAGAGAGCAAATCACACTCTCGGTTCAAGCTTCTGACGAATATGCGAATCTAAACGGAGAACAACAAAAACTTGTCGACTCATTGACAAGCAATATCGACAGAGATCTGATCGACAGCGCAATCGAGCGTTCAACTGACAGCGAGGGCATCCTGAACGTCGAAAGCTTATTGACTGAACTTGAAAAAATCAAGATGGATATCTTAGATGTTTCTGCCATCATGGCAGACATTCCTGGTTTCGACGAGGTGTTATTCAAAGGCTTGTCGGAAGGAAAACAGTACGAGCAAGCTACCAAATTCGTAAACACTTACGCCTCGAAGATTGTTGAGCTAGAAAATGAGCAGAAACGCATCCTCGCCACGGCTGACGTTGCAACGGTTGACGGCTTGACTGGAAGCTATAAGTCTCAGTACGAGGCATTAGAGCAATCTAAGGTCTCTGTCGCCAACACCGGACGAGAGATCATCCAAGTGGCAAACGAAGAGGGTCGTGCCATTGATACGGCGACCGCAGCCATCATTATGCAGAATGCAAAAATGGAAGATACTCAAAAGGCGGCATACGATGCGTTGGCAGGCGTATCCGATCTAACCGAAGGAAACGAAGAGCTTGGAGAGTCCGCAGAGACAGCGGCGACAGGTATCGGGATGCTCGAACAGGCCCTCGGGTATCAGGAGGGCGCATTAAGAAGTACGATTGATACAGTCGACACCTATACAGATATCCTCCATAAGAGTGCGGACGGACACCGATTCACAGCAGACGAAATGATGGGTCTGATTGACAAGTATCCAGATCTCATTGACGCCTTCGACGTGTCGAACGGCATGGTTTCAGTAAACACTGGGTTGATCGAAGAATTGCGCGAGACACAACGCCTGCAATTTGAAGAGAAGTTGAAACAGGCGACAGCACAGCGATTACAAGATGAATTCTCTGCAAAATTCGCTTCAGAGATGACGGCAAGTCGAATTGCGGGTATCACGTCGATCGCAGAGGCCGAGAAAATGCTGGTCTTGGTCAAACAAGAAGCCGCGAAAGAGATTGCGGAAATTGAGAATAAGATGAACAATATCTCTCCAGACGACCCGAACTACGGTCGCCAGATGTACGCGGGGGATATGTTAGGTCAAATCAATGCCGACTTCGCGTCGATGGATTCATTCATCGGAGATATGAAGAAGCGAGAAGAGAACGCCCGCAAGATGATGGCGACGGTAACGACGTCGACTGACGACTTGTACAACGCTAATAAAGCTGCCGAAGAGTCGAACAAGTCGATGACGGAGAGCGAAAAAGAGAAGCAGGATACGATCTCGAACTCGACGTACCTCACCAATAAATATACGGAGGCCATCGACAAGGCTACGGCGGCAGCCGAGAAGCAGATGAACCTTAAGAACAAATATGCCAAAGGTTCTAAAGCATACGCCAATGCACTCAAACTTGAGATTCAGGCGCTTGAGAAGCAGAAAAAGGTCACAAAAGAATACATCGATGTTTTGGCGAATGCAAACAAGAAGAAGCAGATCATCGCCAACACGGGAATCCATACGAGCACGACATCTGTAACAACCGACAGCAAAGGCAATATCATCTCCACTGGCGGGACACAGAAAGACTATGATATCGTAGCCGGTTCAAGTAGTAGTGGTTCGGCAAGTTTCCAAAAAACCGGAACGAAGAAGTTAAGCGGATGGGGCGGCATCAGTTCATCTTACGGTGTGACAAGAACGATTCACGGAAAAACATGGAAACATGAGGGGATTGACGTTAGCGCAAGTCGTGGACAACGTCTTGATTCGAACGTTAACGGTACGGTCTTCTATGTCGGAGGAAAGAATGCGAGCATCGGTATTCCATCTGAATACGGAAAAACGGTCGTCATCAAAGACACGAAGGGTACGTTCCATATCTATGCCCATCTTGACCGAATTGATGTTAAATCAGGTCAAAAAATCGGTGTAGGAGAGCCAATCGGAACCGTGGGGTTGACCGGCAACACGACAGGGCCACACGTCCACTACGAGCAGCGCTCCGCGATGGGTAAATGGAATCAGAATCTCCTCAACCCGACTCAGGCTGCCAAAAACGCTGTCAGCGGTAAACAAGCGACATTCACCTATTCTTCTGGTGGTGTAACGGTATCACAGCCGTCTACAGCCAAAAAGCTTAGCGGTGGTGGCGGCGTCCTCAAAGGCAAAGAGCATCTGTTTGAGAAGTATGGAAAACAGTATGGTGTAGATCCGGCGCTCGCCTTGGCGATTGCGATGCACGAGACAGGCAACGGTTCGTCTAACGGGGTTCGGAATTATAACAATCCAGGCGGATTGATGAATCCTTCTTCGAACTGGTCGAAGCAGACGGTGTTCAAGTCTCTCGATGAGGGTATCGCCGCGATGATCAGCAATTTGTCGCGAAACTACATTCAAAAGGGTCTTACTTCAATCGAAGAGATTCAGAAGAAGTATGCTCCTAACGGTGCAAAAAATGACCCGAACAACCTGAACAGTTATTGGGTCGGCGGCGTCACATCGCAATATAAAAAGGTCTCGGGTGGTACGTCCGTCGTGTCGACGAGTTCTAGCGGAACGTCAGATTCAGATGTCGCGAAGGCAAACTCTGAGAAATCGAAACAACAAGCAGACAGAGACCAAGCTCTTGCGGCTCAATTAAAAGAGGAAGAAGCTCAACGAAAAATACTCGCAGAACTCGAAGAAGAGCAAGGAAATAAAACTCTAGAGTGGCTGAATTCTCGTGCAGATTTTTACAATATTATGTATCAAAACTACGGCAAAGACGAAGAATCGATTCGGCTTAGCCTTGAGACGACTATGGGGGCGACGCGTCAGTCCTTGGCACTCTATGAGAAGATTGCAAATAACGCACGTCTTCAAGCGAGAGCGGTCGAACTCGAAATTCTTCAAATGAGCAAAGATCGGAAGACGGTTTTTTATAAGTCGTTGACCAATTCTCAAAAAGCGGAATTTGATGGACGCTTAAAAGACCTTAAACGTTTACAGCAACAGGAAAAGGTACAGCAGATCCAAGCATTGATGGAACTCGAACAAGAGAAGGCGAACATCCGCGAGAAACTTTTCGATCAACAGATGAAGCAATTCAGACGCCAATCTAACCTCTTCAGACGACAACTCTCCATCATCGACGGCGAGTCAAACGAAGACACGGTCAAGAAGTACATGTTAACCGTATCTCAAGAACAGGCCGAACGTAGACTGCTTGAAATCAAACGCAACCAGCTTCGCTCCGAGCAAGAACATCTCACTCGTATCCGTAAGTCTTACGGCGCATCTTCGCAAGCGTACCAAAACCAATTGGAACTCGTGAAGAAGTATAGTGACGAGCTGTTGGCTCTTGAGGACTCGGTTAACAGCATCAACGCGGCTCAGAAAGACATGGCCAAACAGGTTGCCGACGACATCATCGACACGATCAAAGATGCGCTTGAGAAACGACGGGAAGCCGAAATGAAGGCGATCGACGACATCGAGAAGAAACGTCTGAAGGCGCTTCAGCGCGAACGGAATGTCAGAAAAAATGCGCACGAACAGCTCATGAAAGAGATGGACGAAGAGCGTAAGAAAATGACGGACTACTTCGACGAACGTCTGAAGCAGCTTGATAAACAGGATGACGAACGAAGCCACAAGAAACAGATGGACGACCTCGCAAAACGAGAACAGGATATCCGCAAACAACTCAACCGTATCTCGGCCGACGACTCCTTCGAGGCGAAAGCAAAGCGCAAAGAGTTGATGGAGCAGCTGAAAGCCATCGAGGAAGAGCGGGAGGAATATTTGTACCGTAGAAACCTTGAGAAGCAAAAAGAGACCATCAACGAAGAGCGGGATGCTTATGAGAAATCGATGGACGAAAAGCAGGAATCTGAAGAGAAGACGTTTGAAGATTTCAATGATATTTTAGACAAACGAGAAGAAGCTGAACAGGCGCTCTCCGAGAAGATGCGAGAAGACCTCAATAAGCACTACGACGACATCTTGAACGACGAGCGCAGATGGAATTCAATCCGAGAACAGGCGATGAAAGGGAACTTCAACACTATCAAATCGATGGCCGAGGAGATGTTGACCGACACATCTTTAGGATTCAGACGGATGGTCGAGAACATGGATAAAACTTTCAAAGGCGTCCTTGAGGACTTGAGTTATGTCTATGACGACGTCGAATATAAGACTCTCGGTATGAGCAATACCGTCGAAAAATCACTTATGGATATCGTACACACATCGACAAACTCTTTCGACTCCCTCGGAAAAGTGATTCAAACAAACTACATCGACAAGTTAAAAGAAGCGCTTGAATTGATGTCCAAGATGACAGGTCAAGATTATGACCTCGATTACGAAAAACCCTCATCGGGAGACGACCTTTCCAACGAAGACGGATTCCATGGTTTATCGATGTATGCCAAGCAGACAGGTTCGGCCAAACCGATATCGGTCAAAGCAGAGGCAAACAACAGTTCAAAGGTCATCGGCTCACTTATTGACGGAAAAGGATACAAGGTCATCGAACAGGGTGCCGAATATTCTAAAGTCGACATGGGTGGCGGTAAGACGGGTTGGGTTCGAAACTCTGAACTTTCATCGTCAACGTCTTCAAACTCGTGGGGCGTCGCAATCTCGAACACGAGAGCCCAAGAGCTGAACAAAGCATCCTCACCGATCAACGAACTGCTCAAACAGTACAGCCCTACTGCGAACATGCACAAGGAACGCCTAAAAATGATCGGCAACGAGTCTGGCCAACGTGTGTACGACGAGATGGTCAGAGAGAGCACGGCGCGACTGAAAGCGAAGCAACAACAAGCACTCACTACTTACCAGTCGTCTTACGAGAGTGCAACCACGAACGAAGAACGAAACAATGCTCTCGATAAGTATGTGGCATCACTCTTTGGTATGCAGAGCGAACTGATTCGGGCAAGACGGGAGTTCGAAGCGCTCTTCGAGTCGTTGCAAGGAAAGACAACCATCGAGAAAGACTCTAAGATGGTGTCCAACGCGGCTCTCTACGCAAATCCCTATATGTCTGCCGAAGGTATCGTGACATCCATTCCTAAGGGTGCGACGATCAAAGTCCTTCGTGATAGAGGTCTCATGTACGAGGTGCAGTACGGAGATAAAAAAGGATATGTGAACAAGTCGTATGTCGGCTCGTTCGCTTCAGGCGGATGGTACACAGGAGACTTCGACGGTGGAGCACCGGCCATCCTTCACAAGAAGGAGCTTGTGCTGAACCAAGAGCAGACGAAGAACATGTTAAAAACGGTCGAATTCACCGATCGTATGGTCTCTCCTCTCCGTGCGCTCGCCAGTAAGATGCAGAGTATCAAAGGTGGTGCTTCGCCATCTATTCATATCGAAAACATCAACAACGATTTCAGCAACAACGAAATCAAAGATGGCAAGGGTGCATCGGAAGACTTCATGAAGCACACGATGAACCTCATCAATAACAAGTTTGGAAAACGCTAAGGAGTGCTTCGGCACTCCTTTTTCTTAGGTGGTGAAAGCAATAAATGAAACATTTTATGGGCTTTGTATACGATGGAATGTCCTCGAAAGCGATGGGTGTGACACAGGTATCGACATCTGGCGGATTGTTTGAGGATGATCTGATGTCATCGCGAACCATCGAGACAGAAAAAGGCAAGATGAGTGACATCACAATGCTTAAGCGGGTCATCAGAGAGCCGATTACATTTCAGATGACACTTTATCTTGAAGATGGTATGGATCAATCGGCTATCGATAGAATCGCATATTGGCTCGACACAGACGAGTATCGTCAGTTTTATTTTGACGAACGTGACGACAGGATTGTGTACGCCCTGCCTCAGAACGAAATTAAGCTTAGTCATGATGGGATAAACGGCTACTTTAGTGTGACTATGGTCGCAAACTCTCCGTATTGGCACACTCCGGTTGTTGCGATGGAATATGAAAGTCCGGGAGAATATATGCTAATCAACAATGGTGTATCCGTCATCAAACCTATCATCGAGATTCATGCAACGACAAACATCACTGCCGAACAGCCATTTAAAATCAAAAATCTCCGAACAAATCAAGAGATCATATTTAAAGAGATTGCGAGCGGAGAGGTCGTTACAATTGACTGCGAATGGGAAAATGTCGAGTCATCGCTTCCGAATATCTATCGTTACGACGCATGGAACGAGGAGTATATGATTCTTCCGACAGGACAGAACATCTTGCAGATAAGCTCTGGGGCTTATGTGGTTATCAAGTACAGAGAGAGATACCGTTGAGCGGTGTCTCTCTTTAATTTAAGAATATAAGGGGGAATTGGCTTGGCAACAAAAAATCCAACGCCATTACTTTATCAGCTTCGAGAAGGGTCGGTATCAGACCCGTTCGTGGACAAGATTGAAAACGTCAAGCTTGTTGCTGGACGAGCGATTTTAGACGAGATTCCGGTCAAACAATTCGGAATCATCGTTGACGGCCATCAAGAGACAGGAACAAATAACCCAACAGGCGTTCAGTTCTATGTAGATTATACGAACGGTGTTCTGTATTTCGAATCGACAAAGACAGGGAGCGTAACGATTCGCTATAAAGGTCGTGGGGTTGTACAGATTCCTTCGGATCGTATCTTTCATACAAGTGAATCGACAGATCAGACATTAAATGTCACTATCGAAAACATCATGGAGATAACATCTGACGCCAGACAAACAGCGGATTCTGCGGCCGCATCAATTGGAAACGCAACTACCCAAGCAAACCACGCGAAAACACAGGGCGACTACGCTAAAACGCAAGGCGACTATGCTAAAAGCGAAGGGGCAAAGATTGCACCTGTGATTACGAATGCAAACACAGCTACAACAAATGCAAACAGTGCGACGTCCGCCGCCAATACCGCGACGACAGGCGCTAACACGGCTAGAGATAATGCTAATGCGGCGGCGACGAATGCAAACGCTGCTAGAGACGGAGCCAATACAGCTAGAGATAATGCAAACACAGCGGCCACCAATGCGACGACTCAGGCAAACTACGCTAAGACTCAAGGTGATCATGCAAAAACTCAAGGAGATTATGCGAAAACGCAGGGTGATCGCATCTCTACCATCACAAACAGCAATTTCCCTGCCGCCACACAGTCAATCGCCGGTCTCATGTCTTCATCCGACAAGACGGCGCTCGATGGGGCGCAGAAGTGGAGGTTGACGGAGAATGGCGGAGGCTCCAAGTCTATTGCGACCAATGATGCGGACAATGAAAAAGATGCCGGTTTCTTCGGTACATTCTCGAACACTTTAAATGTTCCCGAGATTGGAGGACATCTTCAGGTAATCAGACGCGAGGTGACTCAAAGTGTGCAAATTTTTTACGGGTTAGCGAGCAAAAATGTTTATGTTCGATTTTGGAGTCAACACTGGACACCTTGGAAGAAACTTACCGACGATAACTCGCTCGCCAACGTCGTCATGGGCAACAAAATCGTAAACCAAGCCATTGCGAATTTTATCGGCAAGGTTCGAGCGTCAACCACCGCAAGTCCTCACTTGGCATATTTTGGAGCTGTAAACGCTTTAATCAATCCTTCGTCGTACACGGCGGCAAATGAATACTCTCAAGTAGCATATGACGCTTTGGCGTCTCAGGGTAGCGCAAATGCAACCGGCTCTAATAGCATCAACGGCAATATCATGCAAAGTGTTTTCAGTTTTAACCTCATCGAACACGTTCAACGCACCTACGGAACAATTCCGGGGTCGACGACAGCAGATAAAGTTTTGTGGCTAAGAGCAAATATAGGCAGATTGGTCTTTAACTGGTGGGGTTTTGGTTCTAGTCCAACAGGAAATAAAGCAACGATTCGAGCATGGAACGGTTCTCAATGGCTGTTTAACACTGAAGGCACGACGTCTGCTCCTGCCAGATATGCAAATGCTATAAGTGGAGTCAACGTAGGGTCATATATCGATAACAACGGATTCTTTCATTTCCTAGCTTTTTCCGAACCATCTGACGGGGTGACTCCTTCCACTATTAATACTGATTATGTTGAATTGAATGTTGAACTATCAACAGACATTAAAACGAATCTTTTATTGGGCGGAGTGCAGGGTTACAAATTAACAGCAGACGACGGACGTTCAAAGGTAACGAACGTCAGCAACCTTGACACACTATTTGACTCGGGTGAGTATTACACAGGCGCAGGATGTGTCGGTGTGCCAGAAGAAGGATATTTCAGAGTCAGCGTTCAAAACATCGAAGGCAACGTCCGTTATCAGACTGTAACCAAAGTTAGTTCAAGTGAAACATTTGTTAGGTCATATGCGGCAGGTCTTTGGCGCAAATGGAAGAGACTAAATGACCGCGATTCACTCATTTCAACTCTTATGGGCAACTCTATTACCGACCAATCAAATGCCAATTTTATCGGGAAAGTTGCAGGGAGTACGACGGCGAATCCGCATATCGGAGGAAGAAGAACGTCAGTCGGTTTAGGAGACCCCACCAATAATGGTTTGTGGGTTGAACATTCGGACTCAGGAAGTAACGCTTACTCTCGCATACATCAGGCTGATGGTGCGTTGTCATCAACTATTACAACTTTGCTGTCTGGTACTCAGGCGCAAGAAAAGTTTTCTTTCAACCTTATCGAACACGTTCAGCGCACCTATGGCACGATTCCTGGCGCAACGACAGCCGATAAAGTAGCGTGGTTGCGTGTAAATATCAGCCGATTGACTTTCAACTGGTGGGGGTCTGGCTCAAGTCCAGCAGGAAACAAAGCTTCATTCGCGTTATGGGACGTCGCTGGGGTGTGGAATGCTACAGTCTCTCATGCGAATGCAAGCGTTCAGAGGCTATCAATTGCGTCGACCCAAACAAGTCTTCGTATTGACAGCAATGGATTTGTTCACGCCCTGGCATACGCAGATCCTTCTGACGGCACAACAGCATCAGTCATCAACACAGATTATGTCGAACTAATCGTTGACCTCGATACGTCCCTCAAGAAAAACTTAGCACCAACATGGATTGACGCAGTGTTGCAGAATGGATGGGTGGAGTTTGATAGCGGTAGAAAACCTAGATATTCACAAGGAGTCGACGGTTATGTATTTCTGCGTGGAGCTGTAAGGCTGGGAACGTTGGGGTCAAGTACTCCGATTATGACCTTGCCGACCGGATTCAGACCATTAAATTCGTTTGCATTCTCGGCAATTGCAGGAATCTCTACAAATATGCTTGCAACCATACAGGTAAATGCGGCTGGCCAAGTTTCGGTTATCTCGCAAGGTTCGACCGATAACGCATATGTCTCTCTGGACAATGTTTGCTTCCCGACAAACTAAAGAAAGGATGATTTCATGAAACAAGTGTATCGCATCGACGCGGACGGGTTCTATTTAGAGCCCGTCTTAGTCATGCCCGAAAAAGTGCCAGTAGAAGTGCAAGTGCCGAATCCAAATTATGTACCTGAGATTCCAGAAGAATCAACTGAAGAAACGGTTGATGATACGGTAATAGGAGATGTCGTTGAAGAATCTCCTGTGGACGAAGGTGGGGTGAATGTCAATGGATGACAGTAAAACCGAAGTTTTAACGGAAGAAGTACCGACAGGAAACCCGGTGACTACTGAGGTTATTGAGGGTGAATTTTCACCCCAACCACCTGTTGAAGAGGTAATCGAAAGCGAAGTCGTTGAAGGTGAGATTGTCAAAGAGACATACGAAGAACCCTTCGTCGAACCCGAGTTTATCACTCAGACGTTTTACGAAGAGGTTTATAATATCCCCGAAGATTGCGTCGAAGTGGCTCCACCATCTTTCTATAAGCCGAAATGGGATGGAGAAAAGTGGATTGAAATGGGTGAACGCCCAGCCGATCCACCACGTACCCCAACATCAAGAGAGTTGATTGCTGTTTTGCAAGAAGAAAATGCGGCGCTCAAAGAAGAAAATGAAAAAATTAAGAACGACATGGATAGCGCAATCATGGATCTAACCATGCTGATTTCTATGGGAGGCATGTGATTTGTTCACTGAAGAATCTTACATCGTTAAAGTTTGGTTAAAGCAGGTGATCGGAGGTTTATCTATTGAAGATGTGCCAAACCTTTCTAATTTACGCGAAGTCATTAGCAATATCATTTCAAACAATAAAGGAGATGTTAAGTAATATGTTTACAGGAAATTCTTATATCGTCAAAGTTTGGTTTACCGCTGTATTAATAGGGACATACACATATGCAGAAGTACCTAATTTATCAAATCTGCGAGAAGAGGTTGGTAAAAAGTTGATTCAGATCGGCTATGACATTACAGAACCACAACCCGAAGAGCCAGTCGTAGAAGAACCTGTTCAACCGTAACACTTTGGGTCGTCATTCATGGCGACCCTTTTTCATGATAACAATCACAAATATACATATGGAATGAAAGGAATGCTTGCCGATGTTTTTCGATACCAAGCTAAGTGAGAATAGACCCGTCCTGTACTTATCAAAACCTGACCGCACAACGGTCGCCCGACTATCGGAGGCACGGCAGGAAACCGAATCATTCAACGGAGGACAGCTTAGTGAGCTGTCTTTTGTTTTGCCATTGAAATATCAGACACTAGAAGAGAATAAAAAGAATCTACACGCAGAGATGATTCGGGATCGCATGTTTGTACGTCTCGACGATAAAGAAAAGGGTAAGAAACGATTCTATGTCATCGCAGGAATGAGTTTTGATACCGACAACTTGACCGTCACGGTTCAGTGTAAATCGTTGGCATATACATTATCAGACATCCCAATCAAAGGGTTTACCACGATCGACAACGTACATCCAGACGGACTAGATTATTCGTCATGGACACCATCTGAGATTATTCGCGCAACCGTTGACCGAGACGAAGACACACCCTGGTCACTCGGGGATGTCGATGTAGATTTAGACTTAAAACGCAGAGAATTTACTTTTGATGGCTCATTGGGAGAGTTGGTCAATAGCGTTGCAGAGAAGTTTGGAGCGGTCATCGAGTATGACGACGAGAACTATAAGATCAACCTAAGAGACCCCGAGAAAGTCGGACGAAATCGCGGTTTAAAGATGTCAGAACGAAACTATCTCAAGTCTCTCACGAAGGATACGAATGCCGACAGCATGGTAACACAACTTGCTTTATACGGCAAAGATGGCTTGACGATTCACGATATCTCGCCTACGGGTTCACCGTACATCGAGGATTTTTCGCACTTCCTCTATCCATACGAAGAGGACGAACAAGGTAACATCATCAAGAGTAGTTACTTCATGTCCGATTCGCTCGCAAAGGCGATGGTGACATACAATAAAAAGATTGAAGGCTTATCCCCTGCATTCGACGATTACCTTCTACAGTTAGACGACAAGATGCAACAGGTATCAGAGAATGAGAACTTGAAGGCGGATTTGAATATCCAACTCGCACAAATCCAAGAGCAAATCGATATCCATCTCGCTTTAAACAACGGTGAATCGAACGCAGAATACGAGACCAATAAAAGTCAGATTTTAACGTCTATTTCAGCCCTCGAAACGGTCATTTCGGGTCTAAAAGCCGACATTTCCGCTCTCGCAGGGGTAAATTATTACGATTCAGGGTTCGTCCCGACCGGCTCTGAAGGTGGTCAGATTGGATTATTGAAAGAACAGATGCTCGTCCGCAACAACTTCACGCCAAGCCAGATTGCGGAGCGGTCACATTTCATCATCCGAAAAGAATGGACGAACGACTCGATCATCGACTCGAAAGACCTTTTAGAAGAAGGCAAGAAACAACTGAAAGAGATGATCAAACCGAATATCAGTATGACGCTCGGCCTTTTGAATTTTCTCAGTATTGTGGACGCGCCAAAGGTCGTCTCAGAGTTTCATATGTTCGACACGATCCGAATCGAAGAAGCATGGAACAAACGAACCTCAGAAGTAAAGATTGTCGGTTTCTCTATCAACTATGACACGAAAGACTTAAACGTCACGGTGGCGAACGTCAAAGACAACAACGATGGGACGAACAAGTTTCTTCAGATGCTCTATCAATCATCGTTCGCTGCGACAGTCGTCAATGAGAACAAATATAAATGGGATTTATCAAAAGAGAACAACGGACAGATCAATGCGCTCATCAATCAAAACTTCGATGCCATCAAAAAGAAAGTGACGGGCGGTGTCGCTGGACTGACTGAGTTCAGTTCACGAGGCGTCATCTCTCGGGACTACGAAGACCAAAACAAATATCTCGTCCTTCAGAACGGGGTTATGGCGACCACGAACAATGGCGGTGTCACATGGGGTCACGCTATCACGCCCACGGGAATCGTCGGGGAGCGGATTTACGGGAAGATTATCGCCGGTATGAACCTCACCATCGAGGACAAGGATGGCATCTTCCGAATCCTTGGAAACAAGGCAAGCATCTCTAATCGCTTCGGAGAAGAAGTTGTGAAGCTAGGTCTCGTCACCGAAGAGGGAGAAGATGAGCGATTCGGCCTGATTGTCGATAACCGTAAGAACCAAGTAGGCATCGTGGACGGCGAAGGATTTTACATCTCTCGTTATAGCGGAGCAAATCTAGAGAAGCTTCTTTGGACGGATTCGTCTGGCAACTTAAACGCGCAGAAGATTACTGCGACAGACATGGCGATCGTGAACGGAGATATGCGTTCAGCCGTGGTAAGAAACAGTCAGGGAATTCCTGTAATCAGTTTCGATTCAACTTATGGTATTAAAATTCGAAACAAAACAAATACAGGAGATGTTTTTTGGATTGATACGAACGGACGATTGAATGTAAACGATATTGTAATCAATAGCGGAAGCATCTCTTGGGGAGGGGTTAACAATCAGCCTATTCCTGACGTTTCATGGTCTAGTCTTCAAGGGAAGCCAACCTATCTGAACCAGGACTATATTTGGTCGCCGAACATATACGGAGGAATGATTCAAGGTGGTTCTTTTATCAACGATAACTTAACTATCACAGACAGCCAATTAAGCACCTATAAACAAACAGCATTAGGCAAAGTTAGCAGTATTCTGGATTATGGATCACTAAGAATGAAAGCCGACTACAATTATTTCGAAACGCCGACAACAAGAGACTTTAGTATTAGTTATGAAATAAATGGTTCGGGCGGAAATAATAATGCTGATGTTTTCATTCGTTCTGGACAATCAAGTATGCAGATTTTGTCTAACGCTAACATTATAATTGGGGCAAACTCTATTCAATTTCCTTCTTACGGAAGTCTGTTATGGGGCTCTGAAACTGTCGCGACAAGAACGTGGGTAACAAACACAATAGCCAACACCTATAGTTTCGCAACAGAATCGTGGGTGTCGAATAACTTTGCTTCTAAGTATCATTCTCACTCCGAATACATTGCATCTGGCTCGCAGCCTACATTTTCAGGTGTTGTTAGTTCTAGCTATAAATCGAGCGGTAACTACAATAATATTTGGAGCGGTTCTTTAGGTGTGACCAGAATTCTTGATTCAGGAGGAGGTCAATGGGGGACGCTTTGGGGGATAGTAGAGAACAAATCTTCAATCAACTACAAAACAAACTTAGATAAATTCGATAATATTGGCATTGATGCTTTGAAGCTAATTGAAGAAACTCAGATTTGGAAATTTCACTATCAATCGCAAATCGACCAAGGTTATTTTGACAAACCTAAAGTTGGAGTGATAGCAGAGATGGTTCATCCTATTATCAGGGCGAATGACGGTGTAGACAGCTATTCTATGGTATCTGTAGCATGGAAGGCTATCCAGCAGCTTAGTAAGCAGGTATCAGAATTGCAAGAAAAAGTAAAACTTTTAGAAGAAATTCAATAATTAATACCCACAAAGACCTGTCTTCGGACGGGTCTTTTTTATATACAAACACATTTCAAGGAGAGATTTAATATGACGAAGTTTCAAAACGCTATCTTGCCAATCAACGACATGGTGATCACTTGTGGTTATAAGCACCCAGAATACACGTCGTGGTTCCAACGCACATACGGCTCTAAGGGCGTCGTCCACTTCGGTTCGGACTTCGTAGACCGTCAGCGCAAGAACACACAGCTTCGCGCACCGTTCGACATGGAGATCGTCTTCGCGGGTCTTGATTACCTTATGGGATACACGGTCATTGCCCGCTCGACCCTACCGGTGGACATCCACTACGGCAAACACAAAGGTCGCAAACACATTGCTATCCGTATCGCACACATGAGCCGCTTGAACGTCAAGCGCGGACAGAAGGTCAAATGGGGTACGACACTCGGTAATTACGGTGGGACGGGTAAATATGGTGGTGCGCCACACGCCCACATCGAGCTCAGTGTCGATACACAATGGCCGCAATACTCGCCAACTTTCAAAGGCAACTCGACGATCTGGAAGGGCGGATACGACTCGACTATCAACCCGATGGACGTCTTCAAGGTCGCTCGGGGGCAGACATTCTCGTATGAGCGTCGTAACCAAGCGTTCTTGGGTCAAGATGACATTTATACATTACGCCAT
>PNMZ01000015.1 GCA_013823945.1 bacterium
GCCAATAACCAGCCCACGCATAAAACACAATCTACCCCCACCTCGTCATAATAAGGGTAGACAAAGAGTGAGCGAAACCCCCACCCCCAAAAAGAGAACAACTTCAACCAACCCCCACGTCGAAGACAAACTCAAAAACATCCCTACCTCCCCCGGTTGCTACATCTACCGCGACGAAAACAAAGCGATCCTCTACGTCGGAAAAGCCGTCAACCTCCGTTCACGTGTCCGCTCCTACTTCCGCAAATCCACCCAACACGGTGCCCGCATCGAACGCCTCGTCCGCAAAATCCGCGACATCGAAACCATCGTCGTCGACTCCGAGCTCGAAGCCCTTGTCCTCGAATGCAACCTCATCAAAGAACACCGCCCCCCCTACAACGTCCGCATGAGGGACGATAAATCCTATCCCTACATCGCCATCACCAAAGAAGCCTTCCCCCGTGTCCTCTACACCCGCAACCCTCGGAAATCCCTCGGCAAAACATTCGGACCCTACACCAACGCCTACGCCGTACGCGAAACCCTCCAAACCCTCCACAAAATCTTCCCCCTCATCCCTTGCGGAAAATCATGGTCCGGGCGCGAAGAACAACGCCCTTGTCTCTACTATCACATGCACCAATGTCTCGCCCCCTGCGCGGGCCTTGCCAAAAAATCTGAATACCGAGAAGTCCTCGACCAAGTCTCTCGCTTCCTCGAAGGCAAAAACTCCGACCTCCTCCCCAACCTCACCACCCAAATGGAGACCGCTGCCGAAGAACTTGACTTCGAAAAAGCCGCTGCCATCCGCGACCGCATCACCGCCCTCAAAACCATCCTTGAACGCCAAAAAGTCCTCAGCACCGAAGAACAAGACCGAGACATCGTCGCCGTCGTCAAAGACGAACGCGGAGCCGCCATCCAAATGCTCTACATTCGCGGCGGACGCCTCATCGGACAAACCAACTACATGATGGACGGATCAAAAGACGCCTCCCCCACCGAAGCCGTCCAAGAATTTGTCAAGCAATACTATGCCTCTGCCCCCGAAATCCCCCGCGAAGTCCTTCTCCCCCTCGAAATCGAAGAACGCGCCATCGTCCAGGCCTGGCTCCGCCAAAAACGAGGAGCCGCGGTCACCATTGAAGTCCCCCAAGGCGGCGAAGGACTCCGCCTCGTGGACATGGCCGCAAAAAACGCCCAGCTCGCCCTGGAAACCATGGCTCTCGAACTCGAAGCCAAAGAAGAATGGGCCACTCAAGCCATCGCCCAACTCAGCGACGAAATCGGACTCCCCACCCCCGCCCTCCGAATCGAAGGCTACGACATCTCCAACATCCAAGGAAAAATGCCCGTCGGCTCCATGGTCGTCACCGAAAACGGACAAGCCGCCAAAGACGAATACCGCCGATTCAAAATCAAGTGGAACCCCGAAGAACCCAACGACTTCGCCATGATGCACGAAGTTGTCACCCGGCGCCTCCGCCGATACCTCGATGGCGACCCCAAATTCACCAAACTCCCCGACCTCATCATGATCGATGGTGGAAAAGGTCAACTCAGCTCCGCTCTCGAAGCCCGTGATGCCCTAGAACTCACCGTCCCTATGGTCGGACTGGCCAAAAAGCAAGAAATCATCTTCGTCCCCGACCAAATCACCGGCAAAACCCGCGACGGACTCCCCATCTATAGCTACCGCGAAGTCGTTCTCCCCCTCACCTCCCCCGGCCTCATGCTCCTCCGCCGCCTCCGCGATGAAGCCCACCGTTTCGCCATCACCTTCCACCGCAAACTCCGCGACAAGCGTATGCACGGCTCCGCTCTCGACGAAATCCCCGGGATCGGCCCCAAACGCCGCCGCATGCTCCTCCGCACCTTCGGATCAATCGAAGGCATCCGCCGCGCCACTGTCCAAGACATCGCCTCCGTCCCCACCCTCACTCTCCGCCAAGCCCAAACCATCAGCGACTACCTGAAAGGCGAAAGCGCTTGAATCAAATGAGCACACCAGTTCACAATAACCAAACAGAACCTTCGCCATGGTGATATCCGCAATTCTCCTCTCTACTGCTTTGCTAAATATCAACGGTTCAAACTGGTGGGATGGCGATCTGACAAAAGAAATACCCTCAATCGTCAAGGCAGCTGGGTCGTTTCAATCTGAGCCCTCTCAAACTGGCTATGAGAATGTCACAGTACTCCTCCCCATCCTTAAAGAAAATCTGGCGGCATATCGCAAGAATACAAGTATTGAGAACCTTACTTCCCTGATCCTCGTTGTACACCGAACCCGAAATGCAATCAACATGGATCAGCACCCGTCCGTTAAGGAGGCTCGTGGGCTGATTGACGTTAGATTGACTCACTGGGATCAAAAAGTGGATTCATTTACATTTATCCGAGCAGTTACTTTGTACATGTACTCCTTAAGCTATCGCGGCCAGAAACCCGATCTCACTTACATAACGAAAGTAAGAAAGCACGTCAAGCCCGATGATTGGGTTTTTCAAGAAGTACTCGTCGACCATATGGCGTACTCAGTACGCGATTTCACTAAGACCGATATTCTGGCTTCTGCACGGACGCTCGCTAAATCCAAAAAAGCAACCACTATCAGGTCTTACATCGCTTTTAAGGCGATTTTTGCCGTGGCAATGTCAGAAAAAAGTCCGACCCTGATGGACGAGGCTGTCGGACTACTTCAAAAATATCGGGAAACGATGCGGTCTGCCAAACGTGATGACCGGAAACAAATTGATAGCCACATTGCTTTCTGCAAGAAAATGAGGGATAGCTGGACGAAGCACGTATGAGATTCCGCAGCTCAAATAAACAGTCATACGACTCTCGTTCGCCCTCCGCCAAAACTAATCCAGCAGCGACGACACCGAAAACTCAAACGCTTGAATGATCAACAACTTTCGTTCTACAATAGCTAAACGGAACAGTAGCCATGACGATATCCGCTTTTCTCCTCTGTACTACTTTCCTCACTTTTGAAACCTCAAGCCCAAAATGGTGGGAGGGGGATCCTACGAAGGAAATCACTTCTCTAAAAGCGGCCGTCGATTCCGGGCTCGGTCAAAAAACCACGACTGGCTACGAAAGCGCAAAAACTCTGTTGCCACTCATAAAAGAAGCCCGCATCAAAAACAGCACGTCTGGCGGCGATCCTGCCACACTCGCTAAACTGATGGCCCTTGTTTACCGGGCAAGAACGGCTATCGGAATCGAAAAGGAGCCAATTTTTACTGCCGCGCGTAAAGATATCGACTTTCAACTCTTTGGATGGACGAAGAAAGTGGACTCACTCTCGTTCATGAAAATCTGTACGTTGTTCGTCTATGAATTCGGAAACCAAGGGAAATTTCCTCCCATTCTCACGATCAAAAAATTGAGCCCATATCTCGCGGACGACCTTTACTTCCAAGAAGCTCTCGTGAACTTCATGACGTTTCGGTTGGATGATTTCACGAAATCAAAAGTAGCCACCGCCGCTCGAAACCTCGCCAAATCGAAAAGAGGTGTCTACATTCATGCCCGAGTCGCTGGGTTCGCCCTAAACAACTTGGCACTCAAGCACAAAGACAAAGCCATGATGGTCGAGTCAATCGGACTGCTTCAAAAATATCTCGAAGGGATGCAATCGTCAGACCGTTCCGAGCGCAAGAAGTGGGAGAACTGGGTCACGTTTAGCAAAAAGAAACTAGCTGAGTGGAAGTAGGAAAGGTGTTCAAAACTAGTGTTCGGCCCCAGGTCAAACCCAGGGCCGAACACCAACTCCCCCCTCAGAACTCCGTCAACGCCAAGCTCTTCACCCCCGCCGGGAAACTCACCGTCCCTAATTGACTCCCCACCCCATCACTCCCCATCGCCATCACCCGGCCCGAACCACTCGCCGTCAACAGCAACACCATGTTCGTCCCCGGCAACCGATAAACATCCGTCACCGCCGAAGTCACCACATTCGCCGCCCCAAGATTCGTCAAAACGCCACCCACCGTCCGACCGTACGTTTCAATCCCCTCGTCATCCTCGCGGTAGAACGACAACACCCCGTTCCCCGTCATCGCCGCACGGAAGTTCGCACTCGCATAAGGAATCACCGCTGGATTCAATGCCACCAAATTCCCCCCCTGAATCGCAAACTGACCAATCCCCCCCGCTGAACTCATCACATATAGATTCGCCCCATCATCCGAAACAATCAACTTCGCCGGCTCATCAACCGTGTTCACAACCATCATCGGATTCGCTCCAATCAGGCCCGTCGCCCCCACCGCATAAACACCGATCTGATCCGTCGCCGTGTAAGCAACATAAGCAAACTGACCATTTCCACTAAACGCCAAATCCTTTGATCCCACTACCACCGACGCCGAAGCCACCGGTGTCAAACTCCCATTCGCCTGAATCGTCCCCTGAGACACCATATTCGATGTCGTCGCCAACGAATAAACCATCGGTTTGCTTGGGTGCTTAAACAAAATCGACCCCGCATCCGGTGCCGCAAGCCCCGAATCCGCCGTCGAAACTATGCCGTTCAGATCGAACTTCGCCAATAACACGGCATCAGAATTCAACTGAGAAAAATAGAACGAACCAGATGCATCTCCCGGAATCACCGAACGTATCTGACCTGCGTTGTTGTAAACCGCCAGCTGAGTCAATGCTCCACTCTCCGAAACCGAGTAGTAACTCGCCGATCCCGAACCTACCGCAAGAAGTCGAATCTGCTTACTCGCACCCCCGCCCGATCCACCACAGCCCACCATAGCCATCGCCACACCCATCAATCCAACTGCTACTGTCAACGCTTTCATTTTTTTATCTCCGGCTAGCCGCACGATTCCGGCTATTTTCCGTCCGACCCTTCGACCTTATCAAATGTTCCCGTATTCGTTACTAATTCCGGCTATTAGTCCCGCCCCGAACCCAAAACCCACCCCCAGGTACCATCAAATCCATCCATGAACCTGAAGGACACACTCAATCTCCCCAACGCCGAGTTCTCCATCCCCATGAAGGCCAACCTCCCTGAGCTTGAGCCCACCATTCAGGCCAACTGGATTTCCCAAAATATCTACCAACTCATCCAAAACGACCGCAAAGATGCCCCCAGTTTCGTCCTCCATGATGGCCCCCCCTACACCAATTCCCCTATCCACATCGGAACAGGACTGAACAAAATCCTCAAGGATTTCGCCGTCAAATCCCGCACCATGATGGGCTTCCGCGCCCCGTACGTCCCCGGATTCGACAACCATGGCCTCCCCATCGAACAAGCCGTCATCAAAAAGCTCCAAGAATCCAAAACAGAATTCGATATTCCCATGCTCAGGGCCGAATGCCGCAAACATGCCGAGCATTACATCAACGTCCAAACCGAGCAGTTCCGCCGTCTCGGCGTCTTCGGTCTTTGGGAGAACTACTACACTCCCATGCGTCCTGCCTATGGTGCCGAAATCGTCCGGATTTTCAAGCGTTTGGTTGAAAATGGCTACATCTACCGTGGACTTCGCCCCGTCCTCTGGTCACCCACCTTCCAAACTGCCCTTGCCGACACTGAAATCGTCTACGACGAATACCATGTCAGCCAGTCCATTTTCGTCAAATTTCCCCTCCTCGAAGACAAAAATAATCTCTTCACCAGTATCGAAGATGTCAGCGTCGTCATCTGGACAACTACCCCCTGGACAATCCCCGCCAACCTCGCCGTTGCGTTCCACCCGGAATTCACTTACGTCGTCGCAAAAACCGATCACGGTCACCTTATTCTCCTCAAAGACCTCCTCCAAAAAACTCTCGACACTTGCGGAATCATATCCCACCAAGTGGTCAAAGAATTCAAAGGCGCAGAAATCGAGTACTCAACGTTTAAACACCCCATCTTTGATCGCACATCTCTCGCCGTTCTCGCTGATTACGTCACCACCGAAGACGGAACCGGTATCGTCCACACCGCCCCCGGACATGGGCGCGAAGACTTCCAAACCGGACAAAAATACGGCCTCCCCGTTCTCTGCCCCGTTGACGAGCGAGGCATCCTCACCGCCGAAGCCGGAGAATTCAACGGTGTCCATTTCAAAAAGTGCGACGTCGTCGTTACCGAACGTCTTCGCGAACTCGGTGCTCTCCTCCACACCGAACCCTACCATCACAAATACCCCCTCGCCGAACGAGACAATCAACCCGTCATCTTCCGTACCACCGAGCAGTGGTTCATCGGAATCGATCTCCCCTTCCATGCCGACAACTCTAAAACGCTTCGCCAAGCCATGCTCGAACAAATTCCCGAAGTCAGCTGGTACCCCTCCTCCGCCAAGGGCCGATTCACCAGCATGATCGAAGGACGCCCCGACTGGTGTATCTCTCGCCAACGCCCCTGGGGAATCGGCATCCCCATCTTCTACGGCAAAACCTCCGGTAAGCCCGTGCTCGACCCCTTAGCAATCGAAGCTGTCGCCACTCACATCGCCAAAAACGGCTCAGACTCATGGTACACCGCCGATCCCATAGAAATTCTATCAAATGGTTACACTCATCCTGAAACGGGCGAAACCGAGTTCACTAAAGAAACCGATGTCTTCGATGTTTGGTTCGATTCCGCGTGTACCCACATCGCCGTTTTAGAAGGCAACGTGGATCCCGAATGGAAAGAACATCTCCCCGCTGACCTGTTCTCCGAAGGCTCCGACCAACACCGTGGCTGGTTCAACATCAGCATGTTTCTTGGAATGGCTGCCCGGGGCCAGCGCCCATTTAACGCCGTCGTCACCCATGGATTCGTTGTGGACGGTCAAGGCAACAAAATGTCAAAGCGCCTGGGCAATGTCATAGACCCCATCCAAGCCTCCGATGAGTACGGTGCCGATGTTCTCCGCTACTGGGCCGCATCAGTCAACTATAGCAACGATGTACCCTGTAGTAAAGAACTCATCAAAATCGCCGGAGAAAATTACCGTTCCGTTCGCAATTGCCTTCGGTTCCTTCTCGCCAACCTCGCAGATTTCGACCCCGCCGATCCCCAGTCATCTAGCCTCATTGATCAGTGGATCATGCAAGCAAGTGACCAACTTATCCAAAAGGTTAAGTCTCACTTCGAGGAATACGACTACCTCCAAGCGATGAGTGCCATCCACAACTTCTGCGTCAATGAGCTCAGTCGCTTCTATCTCGACGCAATCAAAGACACAATCTACTGTGACGCCACAAACGATCCCAAACGCCGCGCCGCTCAAGCGGCATGCCACTATGTTCTCGACCGTCTCACCGGTTTGATCGCCCCCGTCCTCATGCACACTGCCGAAGAAACATACGCAAAAATCCCCCACATCAACCACAAAACAAGCGTCCATATGGAAACTTGGCGAGATCCTGCAAAGCCAATCAGTCAAGAAATCAACCAACAGGTCGAAATTCTCCTCGCCGTTCGTGGACGAACGTTCGTTCAGTGGGAACAAGAAAAGGCCTCTCTCGGACTCAAGAATTCCCAAGACGTGGAAGTTCACCTGACCCTCTCGGAGTCAGAAGCAGAAACTCTGCGCCAATTCCATGACCTCCCCAATCTCTTCAAAATGGCCGATGTCCATATCACAATTGGAGAGCCCAAGATAACCTTCCGGAAGTCCGACTATCTGGAATGTGCCCGCAGTCGTGTCCGCCGACCTGACGTAGAGCTAGTCACCTGGAACGGGGAAGAATTCCCCCTTTCCGCCCGCGACCAGCGTGTCCTGAGCTTGATCGGATGAAAAACCCGCGTCTCTCAAAGTTTCTCATCTATGTCGTCACTCTCATCGCCTTTGACCAAGTGGTGAAAGCGTGGGCTCGTGACGCCGCTGGTTGGGTGGAATACCGCACTTTTTGGCCGATCTGGCCCAACGTCTTTGAATTCAAACTCGTCTATAACCACGGCATTGCCTTCGGTATGGCTCAAGGGGCTGGAGTCTTCCTCACCCCAATCGCAATCATCATTGCCGGATACGCCACCTACCACATCGCCAAGTCTAAAAACGACCCACCCGGAGTCTTCATCGCCCTCACCCTCCTCTGCGCTGGTGCCATCGGCAACCTCATTGACCGTCTTTGGATGGGCAAAGTCACCGATATGTTTTACGCTCGGTTCATAGACTTTCCCGTCTTTAACATCGCCGATATCTGTATCTCCCTCGCTGGAACCCTCATCGTTCTTCTCGCGCTCAAAGACACCTTCTCCAAACCAGAACCCAAGCTCGAACCATCCCCGATCGAATCCAATCCAAGCGATTCCATCCAACCCGACCCCAATTCAGCTGAACCCAGTCCAGAGCCCCAAAACGCAACCGAATCCAAATCAGCCGAGTAAGAACGCTTACAATGAGACGACTTCCCATCTCAGGCTCAGGACTATTCGTTATCGCTGCCGCCGCTGTCCCGATCATCATCAAATCGTCTAAACCCTTAGCCAAAAAAATCGGTCAAGCCATGGAAAAATACGGCGCGAAACTCCAAGAAGCCGCCGCAGAAGAAGTTCGCAACAAACACAAAACTGCCGACAAACCGACCGAAGAACCTACCCAAGAACAATCCTCACAAGCAACTTCAGCAGAGCCAAAAGTCGAAGTCGCCGAGCCCGCTCCAAAGGCCAACAAACCCCCCCAAGCCAAACCAACCACCAAATCAACCGCAAAACCTAAACCCAAAAAGACCGTGAAAGCTACGCCCGCCACAAAGAAGCCCACCCCACCCAAACCAAAAGACTAGACCCTCATTCTCGCTACCGAATTCAAAGGGTATACACCGGGCACAATGAGCGCGGCGTCAACTCCCAAAACCCCTATCACCATCGCCTACGGAGACGGAATCGGCCCAGAAATCATGGCCGCAACCCTGAGCATTCTCCATGCCGCCGAAGCTGCCATCGAAACAGAAGAAATCAAAATCGGAGAAGCCGTCTACCTCTCCGGAAACTCCGCCGGAATCTCCAAAGAAGCCTGGGAATCCCTCCGCCGAACCAAAGTCTTTCTCAAAGCCCCCATTACCACCCCCCAAGGCGGGGGATTCAAATCCCTCAACGTAACGGTCCGCAAAACCCTTGGACTCTTCGCCAATGTTCGCCCCTGCGTCACCTACCACCCCGCCCTCACCAGCGGCCCAGATGGCATGGACGTCGTCATCGTTCGCGAAAACGAAGAAGACCTCTACGCTGGAATCGAACACCGCCAAACCCAAGATGTCGTTCAATGCCTCAAACTCATTACCGAACCCGGCTCCCGACGAATCATCCGCTACGCATTTGAATACGCCAAAGCCAACGGTCGCAAAAAAGTCACTTGCATGACCAAAGACAACATCATGAAGTTGACCGATGGCCTGTTCCACAAAATCTTTGATGAAATGGCCACCGAATATCCCGAAATCGAAACTGACCACTACATCATCGATATCGGAATGGCCCGCATCGCCACCCGCCCCAATCTCTTCGACGTCATCGTCGTCCCCAACCTATACGGGGACATCATGTCCGACATCGCCGCCGAAGTTACAGGATCCGTCGGCCTCGCTGGATCAGCCAACATCGGTCACTCCTGCGCTATGTTCGAAGCCATCCACGGCTCCGCTCCCGACATCGCAGGCAAAGGAATTGCTAACCCATCCGGGCTCCTCCTCGGAGCCGTCCAAATGCTCGTCCACATTGGACAAGGCGCTACCGCTGGGAAAATCCACAACGCCTGGCTCAAAACCATCGAGGATGGAATCCACACCGGAGACATTTTCAAAGAGGGCCACAGCAAGCAACGAGTCGGCACCCAAGAATTCGCCGAAGCCGTCATCGCCCGACTCGGACAACGTCCCACGCAACTCAAACCGATCGACTATCCCGACCTCCACACCTGCATATCAATTCCCGAACCACCTCGCAAGCCCATCACCAAAGACACCGTCGGCGTTGACGTTTTTATCAACTTCATCGGCTCCCCCGATGCTCTCGCCGCATCACTTCAGCCCTGCGGAAACGATCTCCTCCCGCTCCAGATGATCTCAAACCGGGGCCTCAAAGTGTGGCCCGATGGACACCCCGAAACCCAATGCACCGATCACTGGCGCTGCCGATTCACCAGCAACACCTCGATATGCGGAACCGACATCATCGCCCTCCTCAACCGGATCAACGACACCGGACTCGACTTCATCAAAACCGAAAACCTCTGCACCTTCGACGGCGTCCCCGGCTTCAGCCTCGGTCAAGGCCAATAGGCCCCGTTTCTGCTGGCTTGATGATTCGTCATTCCGGGCGTGACCCGGAATCTCATTGAACATCCTTTGTCGTCTTCCCCGCGAAGGCGGGGATCCAGTCCAAGAAAAAATGCCGCAGGCTCAATCGTTGCAATCTCGGGCGTAATCCGGAATCTCAACAGCATGCACTTGGGTGGAACTAGTGGAACCAGTGTCAACAACACACTACTTCGTCATTCCGGGCGTGACCCAGAATCTCATGTAGCTTGGACTCCCGGCTCCCCCGGGTCCCCTTGACCAAAAAACCAATTCCTGCCATACTTCTTCTCCACGCGCGCGGTTAGCTCAGTGGTAGAGCACTACAATGACACTGTAGGGGTCACAGGTTCAAATCCTGTACCGCGCACCATCTCATATTAAGCATTCATAACATTTCAATGTTTCGTCCAACTACCACAGTAATCTTCATAGCATGATTGTCTCCCTGCTTGCCGTCTCAATTGCCCAACAAATGATCCCCACTGGCAAACTCATCACCCCAATCGGAACTCAAACGCAAGTTGGCCAATATCCCGTCAATTCCGTTGCAATCCCCGGAAAAGACCTTGCAGCAATCACCGGTGTCGGATACCAGCAATTCCTTAGCATCGTTAACACCAAAACCGGAGCCATCGTCAGCCAAATAGACTACAAACACCGACGAGCAAACCCCAACCGAGATGGACTGTACTACGGCCTCGCCGTGCACCCCAAAACCGGAGAAGTCTTCGCCTCCAACGGAGCCCAAGATAAAGTCACCGCCTACGCACTTTCAGAGAGCGGAGAACTCACCCAGTCAAGGGTCATTAGCAATCCCGCTCCCAAAGATCGGGGCATCCCTTACCATTTCGCCGGAATCGCATTCAACTCAAACGGCTCCCGGCTTCTCGTCGTCAACAACCAAACCGCATCCGCAACCGATCTCAAAGGCTCCGTTAGCCTCTATCAAACCGATACCGGTAAAGAACTCTTTAGCCTCCCAGTCAGCGGATTCCCCCTGGCCTGCGCCTACATCACCAAAGGGCAAAACGCTGATGCCAAAGCTTATGTTGCTTCTGAACGCGACGGCAGACTCGAAGTCATTGACCTAAAATCCAAAAAAGTGAGCCGAACCATAACCGTCGGCCAAGCCCCCCAAGCTCTCGTCTTCAACCGAGCTCAAACCAGACTCTACGTCTCCAATGCCGCCAGCGATACCATCAGCATCATCAATACCCAAACCGATAAAGTCCTCGATACTATCTCCCTCCGACCAAACGATTTGCGCGGACTCCCCGGAGCTGGACCCATCGGAATCGCCCTCAGCCCCGATGAAAAAACGCTCTACACCACCCTCGGAGACATGAACGCCGTCGCCTCCGTCGATCTCAAAAAAGCGTCCCTCACCGGATACTTCCCCACCGGATGGCTCCCCACAAGCATCATCGCCACCAACGAAAACTTCCTGGTCACAAACGCAAAAGGCAGCGATGCCCTTAACCCCAACGCCGATAAAACCTACATCCAAGATACGATCGCCGGCACCGTCTCCCTCATCCCCAACACAATCACAAAAGATCTCAAAAAACAATCCATCCAAGTCGTCAAAAACAACCGTCTCAAGCCCGGCCTCAACACCAACAAACCCGCCGGATTTACAAATCCAGGCGCCAAATATGTCATCTATGTCATCAAAGAAAACCGAACCTACGATAACGTCCTCAGCGACATCGAAAAAGGCAACGGAGACCCCAGCCTCTGTATGTTCCCAAGAGAAGTAACCCCCAACCAACACGCACTCGCCGAACGATTCGTCCTACTCGACAACTTCTACGTCTGCGCCGAAGTCAGCCAGGATGGATGGGTCTGGTCAACCGCTGGAATGATCAACCCCTACGCCAGTCGAAACACCGTCTACAACTACGGAGGAAGAGGACGAAGCTACGACACCGAAGGAACTAACAACGGAGTCCCCACCGACCTCATCGGAATCACCGATGTCACAAGACCGGCCAGCGGATACATCTGGGAACATTGCGAAAAGAACAAAATCTCCTTCCGCAACTACGGAATGTTCAGCATGTCCAGTGATATCGAAGATAAGCGACTCACCGATATTCTCTATGTCAAAGAAAACTTCCCCACCCAAAAACTCCTCGAGAAAAACACCAACGTCAACTACCGCAAATACGACCTCACATACCCAGATAGCGAAATCTATGCCGAATACGATTACACCTGGCCAAGACAAACCAAGACCTACGGAGAGAACAAATCCACCAGCCGATTCCAAGAATGGAACCGTGAATTTCAATCCTTTGTGAAAAAAGGTGAAATGCCCCGATTCCAAATGGTGCGAATGGGACAAGACCACACGAGCGGCTCACAAAACGGACAACCCACCGCCAAATCAATGGTCGCCGACAACGATTACGCTGTAGGGCAACTCGTCGAAGCCGTCAGCAAAAGCAAGTTCTGGAAGGACACCGTCATCTGCATCCTCGAAGACGACGCCCAAAACGGCTACGACCACGTAGATGCCCACCGATCAACCGCATACGTCATCAGCCCATATATCAAGAAAGCAACCCACGACAGCACCTTCTACAACACCGATTCAATGCTCCGAACCATGTGCCTCATCCTCGGCCTCGGCCCCATGAGCCAATACGATGCCGTCGCAAGCCCCATCAACGTCTTCAGTAAAACCGCCGAGAACCTAGAACCATTTACTGCCATCAAACCCAGCCGAGAAATCGTCTGCGCCGTCAACACCTCCGCCAGCTACCGATCCCTCGATTCGGAAAAAATCCCTCACCAATCCGAAGAAAGTGAAATCGATGAAGAACTCAACGACATCCTCTGGGGCGAAATCAAAGGCGTCAACGCCCCAAGACCAATCATCCGGAGAGGATTTGAACTAGGCAAAATTCTCGGTTTAGTCGAAGAAGACTAATCTCAGACCTAACTACGGCCCAAGCGCCCTCAGATCGTCATTCTCGCTGAGCCTGCCCCGGACGCCGATCCGGGGCGACAACCTTCTCCCTCATATCAGCAGACCGAAGGCTTGCACACTTTGTCATTCCGAGCGCGACCCGGAATCTCCCACACCCCCAGGATCCCTTGACCAAAAACCCATTCGCTACTTTGTTTCAAGCGACAGGTCACGATTGGCTCAGCAGGTGAGCACTACAA
>PNMZ01000016.1 GCA_013823945.1 bacterium
GTCGTCCTGCGGTGCTTGCGGCTTCGCGGCGGATTGGACAGGCTTAGGGTTCTTCAACTCGTTGACGCGCTTGGCGATAGCTTGTTTGAAGGCGTTGCCGCGTTTCTCGTCAAGGATGCGGTGGGGGCAGTTCTTGCCGCTCCACTCTTGATGAAACTTCACGGCGGACGCTGGGAGTCCCAACTGGACCAGTGCATGTGCGGTGTACTCAATCGCATTCGCCTCCGCCTCCTCGTAACGTTTCCCGCCCGACTTCGAGTAGCAAATCTCAATCCCGATTGATTTACGGTTGCCGGGTCCGTTTGCGCCGTCACCGGCGTGCCAGGCGTTCCGTGCGAACGGGATGGCTTCGATGGCTTCTTTGTCGTCGATGGCGACGTGATACGAGGTGGCGTTCGAGTTACGGAGCATGTATGCAATCTCGTTAGCGGCACTCGCGTCGTTCGCCGTGTTGTGGATCGTGACGAACTCCGCTTTCATGGCGTGCGGCGCCTTGAGTGCGTACCGGTTGGCCGGAAGCCATTGTTGTCTTCGTGTGTAAGCCATTATTTTTCCTCCTTCGTGGCGATGACTTCCTGTTGTACGCGCTTGACCTGGTCGTGAAGCAATTGCGCTTCCTGTGCGGCCCGTGTAACGTTGTTGTTCTTCCACCAGACATAGAGCGTCCCGATGGCACCGATGAGCACGTTCACGGCCGCCGTGACCTCTTCCTCGTTGAACGGCATCGGGTTGTAACCGAGCGAGAGTAAGAAGGCATTGACGAGCGCGTAGAACGGGACGATGAGTCGTGCGAATGCGATGAATCGTTGATTGTCCATAGTTAAACCTCCTTATTGAAAGAGCCTGACGATTTCTTGGAATCCGAGTGATCCGGCGAGAATGGTACCCGTCGCGGCGAATAGGCCGACCATGATTTCCTTGAAGATTTGTAGCTTTGTCTTGCGGAGCTCGTCACCTCGTTCGGCCGCGGCTTGGTCGTACGCCTCCATCTTCTCGATGTGTGACCAGAGGCGGTCCGTGACTTTCGACATCTCTTCTCGGGACTTCGACCCCTCCGCCTGTACGGTGTTCTTCAGCTCCGAGAATTGGAGGTTCATGCCGTCGACCTTGGCCGTGAGCAAATCAATCTTGTGGTCGCGTTGCAGGGCGTCCATCTTGAGCTGTGTAATCTCGACACTGTGCTGCTGTACCGTCTCGTGTAAGCGATCCATTTCTTTGTTCACCTCCACTCCGACACCTCCCTCGTCATTTACCGCAGCTGTTTAAACCCAGCTCATCCAAGCGTCGTTTGACGCCGGCGCGATATGCAGTAGGGACGTCCGATAGACAGATTGATGTGAAGCGTACGCGCATGTACCAGTAGTATTCCATTGATAATTGACCCCTTTGGCTGTGATTTGAGTGTGTGTGGGTAAAAGAAAAGCGCCCCGAAGGACGCTCGCTTACTTATTTGGGTATGACTCAGTTTCATCCAACCGCGATATAAATTCAAGAAGCAGTTTCTTTGACGCGGTGACCATATGGCCGAGTCGGCACTTTCGTTTTGTTTACCTCCTTATTTTCCGGAAGGTCTAATATTAGATCATAGATTACTGGATATATGAAGAAGATTGCATACCCAATTGAAGGTGTGACGTTGTTTGAAGTAAATAAAATTAAAACCGATATTAACATAGCGACGTTTAACCCAAATAGATACGGATGTGATTTCATGCGAGTTAAGAACGGTTGCGAGATGATATAGAGATTTACCAGCCCAATTGCGAAACCATACAGCGCAAATGTGTCTAAAATTTGAGAGTGTTGACCAAAACCAGTTAAAAATCCGCCATCGTAACTTAATTGCGTAGTCATCATTCCGAACACTGGATTATCAAGAAAGGCATCGATGCTTGCTTGAAAAACAGGCGCCCTTTCCGATAACAAACTTTCTTGTCCGCCTGTACCTAGAACCTTTAACTGAATTTCGATTAGACGCTCAGCCGTTCGTCCAGCATTCAAGTTGGCAATCAGCCAATTTGAAATCATGAAAAACAGAGCTTTACCTTGGATTAACAAAAGTATCGCCATGAAAATCCATGTCAACTTTACGCCCATGGTTGATTTTCTAATCAAAATTAATATTGTAGCGGCAATAAAGAACAACACTAATGCGGTAAAGAAGTTTGCGTAAAGAACGGTAGAAAAAAGCTGGAGTAGAATTATGCCGAAAAATAATTGTTTCGTCCTACTCAGGCTGATAAACCCACGATTTAACGCAATAAACAAAATCAAAATACAAATAAAGACTAAGAAATAAATGAACTCGTAACCTCCAAAACCTTGCGACTGGACTTGGGCAGAATATTCACCACTACTTTTAATACTGCGCGCGAGCCAAGGGTTAGTTCTCAAACTGTAGAATGTGATGATACTCGTGATCAAAACGAACGGAAGTGACCACATCACGATTCTAAAACTACTTCTCTCATATCCGTAGTAGCGATTGTATTGGTAAATAAAATAGAAGGATAAGAGTTGTGCAAACACTAAATATCTATTCCCGATGATTCCGTTGCCAAATAAATAAGGAATGAGAATGGTGTAAGCAGCAAAAAAAATGACAACTTGCCTATGAAGAGGATTTTTTGAAAAAATCGTAAAAAAAGCTGGATTTTGTAAAAAAGCACACGCGACCCATAGCAAGAGCGGGAGCAGCGTCACAAAGTTATATCCAGGAATAGATTTAAATGGTGGAAAAATATTCATTAGGACAAACAAAAACGCGAATAACGTCGCAAAGGATTGAACACTTATTTTCAATTCTTTATTAAACATATATACAATTCCCCTTTTCACTTAATCAAGGGGAATTGTACCATTAATGACCTATCACTGCACAGATGATTTTCCAAATTATTCATTTTAAATTAGTCTAACGGATTGAAAATGTCACTCAGTGTCACCACGTCGATGTTCTTTGTCGCGAGGTAGTCGATAAAATCACGGAACACCTGTGCTGTCGCCACGTTGCCCGTCGCGCCTGACTCAACGATCTGATGCCAGTTGAGAATCGTGAGCGACTTGTATTGCTCGGTATTGTCAACAACAGCTTTCAAAAACGACAACGCGTTCTCGTTCCCACTGATATTGCCTAACCGATACCGGTCTGCGACCGGCAACGCATTATAGCGGAACTCCGTCGTCCGGTGCGTGAGGAAAATCTTTTTGATTTCCGTCAATGCCATGTCATTATAGCGTCCGGCCGGTGTGCAATAATGCTTGGCCGACCTCGTGAATCCTTGCGCGACCAAATAGTCGTGGTTTCTTAATAACTCGGCGCGAATCGCTTCCGGCGTCGCCAACGTCGTCAACTCGACCTGTCCATGCGTGCCCATGTCCCACCCGTTGTCATAGAGCGTTTGGAGTTGGGAGAGCGTCATGAACTGTGCGGCATTGACCAAGTCTTTGATGACGTAGACCGTCCCACGGAAACCGTACTTGTCCATCGCCGGTTTGGCATAGAGCCACGTCCCGTCCCACGCGTCGTCGAACTGTAAGACGACCTTGCCGCGTTTGATTGCGTTCGGCGTCAATCCGAACATATCCAGTGACAGGTTGACCGTCACACTCGCCTTCGCGGTGGCGCGGACGATGATGTTTTTGATCGCCTTCTTGATTTCCGGCGACGTGGTTCCGTTTTTCGGAGAAAAGACGTCGGTCGGGATGGCGATGAGGTTCCAACCCGTCTTGAGTTGCGATACGGGAGGATGGTACAAGTAATAATCGGCGTTGCCCTGCGAGAAGAACGTGATTCCGAGCCACGAGAGGTTGGCGACGTCATCAATGAATAGCTTCATCACGAATACCTTGTCTGAGATATCTAAATCGACCGCCTTGTTGACCTCTCCGCTCGCGTCGTTGGCGACCGTCATTTTTAACGCCTTCGTGCCGTATGTGCTGTTCGTCGTATCATCGCTCACCGTCCCGGCAAGACCTGTGTTGCGAATCCACGTCCCGTCATCGAACACGCTGATCGCTTTGAATTTCTTCAACGCCACGTTGCCGTAATCGACCGCGCTCAAATCTTCGGTAGCGGCAGGGGACTGCGCGTTGTTTTTCAAGTCCTGCACCTTGCGCCCGTCCGCGTAAATCGCATAGACAAACGCTTCATACGCACTCGCCACGCTTCCAGTCTCGACTTGGATCGGCGTCGCCGTCTCGAAATAACTGAATCGGAAAAACTTCGCTTCGACGCTCGGCGTGAACGTGTGACCCGTGACCACCGTGCCGAGATCGACATAGGAATCCACAATCGGATTTTTATACTTGTCGTATTGATGCAAGTATCGGGCTTGCGTGATGGTATGCGCTTGTGGCGTCACCTCGATAAAGTCGGAAGTGACCCATCCAATCGCGGCCAACAGACTGCCGCTCGTGTTTAAGCGGTTCCCGGTTGTCGCCGTCTCGTTGTTGTACAGGTTCTTGCCGCCCGCCTTGACCTCGTAACGGTGGTTGACGACATTATCGACGAACAACTCTTGCCCGTCTCGGCGTTTTAGCACCACTTTGTTGGCAAATGGATAGCGTCGCAACGTCGCCCCGCCGTACTTGACCTGTCCGTTGGCGGCGCTCGTCGTCAAAATCGAGAAGCGTAGATACCGTGTCTTAGCGTTCGTCGTGATGGTCAAGTCTGTGGACGTGGCGTTGTCGTTGAACGTCTCCACAATCACATTTTTAAACATGTCGTATTGGACGACGCGACGCGGGGCTGCGATGGAAATTTCGCGGTTTGGTTCTACGGGAACGAAATCAGAAGTCGTCCACCCGCTGCTCGCTTCGACACTACCAATTGCGACTTCGCTTAAAAGCAAGTTTGCCAATGCGGTGTCTTTGTTGTACAGGTTGACACCTTGTTGCACCTTCAACCCTGTCTCCGTCGCGATAGCCGTCTCGAATGAGTCTCCGGATAGTCCGGTCGATTGGTAGACGCCGCCCGCCGTCCACGCCGACCCGTTCCAGTAGTACCACTTACCGTCTGCTGTCACGACATAGATATTTGAGTCACCTGTCGGTTTTGCGGTCTGTAAAGCGGATAACGTGGCATACACCCCTTTAGGCGACCCACTTGCTTGACTATTGATTTTTACATCGAGAGCAGTTAGATTGTTATCAACGTACGACTTATCGGCTTTTCTGCTTGCTAAATCATTTACTTCGTCTTTGTTAGCTTTCAATAATAAATCTGTTTGTGACGCTTTTTCCGCCAACTGTGACGTAAGTCGAGTGTCGAGCGCGTTGATCGCATTCGGGTCCATCGTCTGGATGAGCACCCATGCCGTGCCGTCGTAGCGGTAGACGTTGCCCGTGTCTTTCGTTTGCCGCGTGTCGCGCGTCTGAGGACTTGCGAGCGCATTGAGCGCCGTCAGATTGCTCACTGGTTCCTTCCAATTCAGGTTGGCCGTGAGCGCGCCTGTTGCCGCATCGTTCGCGTCATCTGCCGCTTCGCTTGCAGCCAGTGTCGCCGCTTCTGCCGCCTGCACCTGCTCGATAAGGTCCTCAGACAACGCTTGCGAAGCACTGAAATAGACTGCCTCGATGATGGTTCCTGCTTCCAAACCCTCTGACAAGGTAAAACTTGTCGGGCTCGTCTCCGTGAAGTCGATGCCAGATCGTTGTTTGACACCTGAGATATACACGTCTAAACGGCCCTGTCCGACCATATAGGCTTTCGTCAAATCGAACACCGTCTGATTCGCGGTGGCCGTATACGTCTCTGAGCGACGGGTCACGTTGGCACGCAGTTTCTCGAAGAGATCTGCGTTGACCGGGGTCCCTTCTTGAATGACCTGAGTCGGGTTCTCAATCCAAAGAGGAACCAAATCGACGATGCCAGGTGCGACGACCGTCTGCCGGAACCGGTTGGGATTCTCGACCACATGGTCCTTAAATTCAATATTGTAGTCCGTCATTCAGACCCAACCTCCTCGATGACAAATTCAAAACGGGTGTATACATTTCGGCTTGACGGCTTCGTGAGAGGCGCGTTCCGCTCGAGCATGACCGATCCGTTCTTATGATAGATTTGAACCTTCGTGACGGTACGGATACCAGTAGGGATGCGCGCCCAGATGAAGACCATGTTCGCATTCCGCTCTACTTTGTATACCGGCACATCGATCGTCCCCTCGCCCTGCACATGTAGCCGCGCGAAGTCGGGCATGTCGGCGAAGAATTGTTGAATCTCGTCCATTGTGGACGGTGTAATGAGTATCATCCTCGAATCACCCCATTCAAATTTTGATAGCTGGCTGTATATAAACCGAGCATGACGCTACGGGTTTGAATGTCTGTCAGGTTGGATTGGAACTGCAGCCGTGATCTCGGTTGGTACACCTCGATATAGAGACGAACTCCGACAGCCATGACTCGCTTCAGCAGTTGGAAGTTGAGGTCTAGCCCCTCGTCCATCGTGCTCTCGACGACCATGACAAGTCCGGCCGGTTCATAATCATAGCGATCGATGCTCCACGTCTCGGAAATGGAGAGTACGTCCTGCCCGTAGAGCGAACGCGCCATCGAGATGACGGTGTTGAGGTCGCCTTTCGACAGGTTCGCACGGAGCGCCACCTTGAGTGCCTCGCGATACTGTTCGTCATTCTGTCCAAGACGCGGTTCCCCGACGTTCTTGCCGATTTCGTCAAGCGATCCCCCAAACGCGTCATCGATAATACGGGCCGACTCGATGGCTGCGAACACTTCATGCAACTTGTCGAACTGTTCCGCCACCAGCGTGATGTACTTGTTGATGTTGGAGCCTTCTGTTTTCTTGTAGACATCCGTTAGGAGACGAATCATGTCTTGTTTGATACTCATGATACCGTCACCTTTGTCGCGTCCGTCTTCGCAACTTGTCGGCTCGTGATGGCGATGTTTGTCGTTCCGGTCGGGTCGGGTGTTGTGCCGAGTTTGACGATGACATCTTCGATACCGTCGACCTGATGTGCCGCTGCCACGATCCGTGTGAGTATGACGTCGTCACTCAAGCCTAGACCGATATAGCCATTACCGTCCGCATCCGTACCACCGATGTATTTGATGATGTTCGTCTCGACCTTGGCGAATCCGTCGGCTGGGAAGAACTCGTTCGTGACCAGCGTGACATCGACATATACCTCGACCGTGTCCGGTCGGTCAAATCCAATCGTATGAACACTACCCATCGAGTCGACGATGTTGGTCGTGATGGCACCGAAAGCACGGATGCCCGCTGGTTTTGTATCGTAGATGGTTTGGGCGATATCCTCATCGATGCCGCCAAATACGAAGGTGGCGAATGACTTCGGCGGGACGCTGTTCAGTTCCGTCATGGTGTCGTTTTCCTCGATGAGCACCGTCTGCACCCCAGGCAAGTCCAACACCGAGGCACGTAGCGCCTCGAGCGTCGATGCGCCGCCCTGAGCGAGCGATTTTTCATAGCGAGAACGGAACTCTTCGTCCGTCTCATAGTTACGTCCATTCTGAGCAGGCGCGTCATTGGTGACGCTTGTGACGCCAGTGAGAGGTGTCGTGATGACTGTGAGCATTCCGCTCCCGACGTTCCCTGCGATTCCGGGTTGATCAGCTGAGGCCTCGACCGTTGCGGTTCCGCCCGACCCAATCGTGACGTCGTATGTCGTTTCGAACAAGATGCCGCTTTCCGTCTGTACCAAAAAGCCGGAAGGGACGTCTGTATTCGGGTCGCCCGTGATGGTCAAGGTGACATAGGCGTGCTGCTCGCTCTGTCGTGTGATGCCGATGTTGTTGCCCAATCGGTCGAGTGAGACGCCGTCCGCCTTCGATACATAGGCCGAGTTGTATACACGTTCCGCCACTTCCCAAATCTTGGCGAGGAACCAACCGAACAAGCCGTTCAGGATGCCGAGCACGCCCTTATCGGACGTGTTGGCGTCGTCTCCGAACAATTCCTTCGCGCGGTTATCCATTTCGCCACGTACCTCTGAATAGTTCGGTCGTTTAAAACCGACTTCGGTGACGCCCTTGTTGTTATCCGCCATTCAATCCCACCTCCTGCATCATGATTGTTTCTCCGTCTACCTTTCGGGCCGTGAAACTGACGGCGAGGGTACGGATTGATTTATCCAAAATGAGTTCTAGCGACTCAATCGATTCGATTTGAGGATGCGAGGTCACGACCGCGGTCAAGGCGGTTCGTATTGCTTCCTCATTCGTTGGTTTTGATTCAAAGGGTTCTCGGTCGAGCCCCATGTCGATGTCCAGGAACCACTCGCCTTGTGCCGTCTCCAATTCCGTTCGTAACGTCTGAGCCAGTTCCGCGTCCCCTTCGACAAGCGCCACATCCCCCTTCGTGAGCAACAGATCGCCGTCCACCAGTAGTAGATTCTTCATGTCAATTGGTAACCTCCTATGATGACCGCGTCGACGAGACTGTGCGTCCGGTACGAATCCGGGTCGAAGGGTCGATTTTGTAAGTTGTCTAGCGCCCGTTCCGCGAAAGCGACGAAGACAATGTCGTCCGGCTTGTAAAACGGAGACATCAAGATCGGTTCGCGCGTCTTGAGCGTGCCGTCATTTCCATTGACATCCACCGTGTCCGCCTTCAATCCCTCGATTGTCACGTCTGTCGCTTGAATTACCTCGTAGCGCATACCAATCACCGGCACCTTCTCGAGCGGTGGATACGACTCGGCATTGCCATCCTGGTCCACCGACTTGAACAGCAGCTCGATGGTCGCCTCCTGGTTCTCCTTGTCGAACGTGATGACACGGGCCGGAGCGAACGTATGAATCGACAATTTCAACTGACGGCCAAACGCGTCGAAAAACCTCGTCTCTTTCGCCATCAGACCACCTCGAATTCTGTATGGAAGTTGTTTCCGTCCGCGACGTGACGACCTTTCCTCGCACGATACTTCCCGTTCGCCGTCCGCGACTTGATTCGGATATCCGAACCCGTCGTGATGCGATGTTGCAGCAGGCAAGAACCTTTAAAGCCGCGTATGCCGTCCTCTTCGAATGGTTCCGGGCTCCCAATCATGCCAGTTTCGTCGGACAGTTCGAACCGCTCATCGGTCCCTTCATTGAGCGGTCGGATGACAAGTTTCCCACGCCGGTGGTACATCACGGAACCACAATCCCGAATGACCTCCTCGAGATTGTTCAAGACTTGTCCCGTGACGACATAGCCCTTCTTGTATTCTTTGTTCTTCTTAAGTTTTGGTGGGGCTGCCAACTTGATACCGAGCACCGAGACGAGTTTTTTGATGATGACGTCTCCTTTCGTGCCGGGCTTGAAGCTGATTTGAATCTTCTGCTTCTTACCCTTGGCAGCAGGATCGGCACTGGCGGCGTTGACCTTCACGCGAGAAAAGTCCTCGCCCTCGATGATGTAGATGGTCGTAATCTTGTCGACGCCCTCACGACGCGTCAGTGCGCGTGCAATCTTTCCGGATGCTAAGACACCGACGTCACCCTTATAGCCCGCCTCAAGCGTGCAGGACGAGCCACGCTTGATTTTCGCCACGCTATCACGAGAAAGGTTGAATATCTCAATCTTCGTCTCGTTCGGTTTCGGGTCGTCGTCGAACGGGACTTCAAAACGAATCTCGAGCCCGTCGTCTCCATCGTTCGTATAAGTGCCAGTGAATGAGCCGCCGGAAATCTTCACGCGCTTGATGCGTCCGAACAGTTGTCGTGAGCTCATGCGTCCTCACTCTCCTCTGGCGGGCCGTCATCGATATAGAGGAACACGGTCTTGCCAAAGTTTTCGTAGGTGATACGTCGTTGTTCGCCACCCAAGTCGAGCGGAACAAGTGTTGGTGACGGCAATTCTTTCATGACGAGGTCTTTCCATAGCGGAGCACCGAGCGACATTTTCTCGCCGAGCACGATGGGGACCTCTTCCCCCTCATCGTCCGATTTGTAGAGGTCGACGGTAAAAAAATCGCCCGTCTCGTTATAGTCAAAGCCGAGAATGAAGGTCTCGACCCCGAGCACGACGTCGAAGGAGACCGGAAGCTCGCCTTTGTCCACGTCGATGATGTCATATACGTTTCTCATTTTGACCACCTCATTTCACTCGTAACTTTGCGTTGACCGGTATCAATCTATCGGGATACTTGTTCCAGGCTCGCAGTTGTTGGATTGATGAGCCGTATCGTTTCGAAAGTCCCCAATAGGTGTCGCCGGGCTTAACTGTATGATAGGTCGCTGGTGACGGCCGAGCCTTCTTCTGCGTCGGTTTCTTCTCCCCGCCTTTCGTTGGTGGTTTGATCGACGGTTTTTTCTTCGGCGGCATCTTGATCCACGGTGTATCCGCTACGCGAATCTTGCGCAACGTGATTTGTACCGCGACGCCGTTCTCGACCTGTGCCGTGTATTTCCGGTTCAGGTTCAAGATGACGACGTTGTCGACCGCCGAACGACCGACAAACTTCAACAGCTTGCCGGTGCGTTGGTAGCCTTTCAACTTCTCGAGCTCGCCCATGTAGTTGTCACCGAGGATGAAGACGGTGAGGTCCATCTCGCTCGGCTTCTTCTCGATGTGGTCCGTGAACGGCTCACCGCTCTCGACGCCGTACTGGGTCGCATTGACGGACGAGTTCAGGTTCTCTTCTTCGACGTGGATGTACACGTCACCGAGTCTCGCCATTAATAAGCCACCTCCGTATCGTATAGGTCGGTGAGTCGGGCGAACATGTCCTCAAGGACGTCACTCACGTCTTGTTTCGCGCCACCGTCGCCACCATTGACCGTGATCTGAGGAGCGAACGTGATGGTGCGGCTTGATTGGGTGCGGGTGTTGCTGACGCCCTGCTCAGGTGAGTAAGCGGCCGCTCCAGCGATACCTTCGGATGAATTCTCGACCATCGGGATGTTTTTCTCCATACCGATCGCCATCCCCTCACTCGTCCACGCCCCGATTTCCATCATGACGCGAGATGGTGATGCGACGCCGAGGAATCCGGCAACCGTGTCCTTGATGCCCTTCGCAATCTCTTGCGCCTTCTTGAGCACGCTCTCGCCCATGTCGCTGATCCCGTTGAGCAATCCGCTCATGATGTCCGAGCCGATGCTGTACAGGTCGATTCCACCTAAGAACTCGGTGACGTTGTTCCAGATACTTTGGAACGTCTCATACACGGTGTTTAGAACCGTGGTGACGATTTCCAAAATCGCATTTAGCGCCGCATCGATGACGGTGGTCCATAACGTGCGACCCGCCTCGACGATTCCGGCCACGGCATCAAATGCCGCCTGCCAGTTTCCGGTGAAAACGGCAGCAAAAAACGTGATGATTCCAGTTATGAGGGAAATCGCCGCTTGAATGACCGCGGTGATGACGGACCATGCCAGCTGTACGACCGTGGTGGCCACAGACCAGATTCCTTGGAAAATCGGAAGCCATGTCTGGAACAATAAGACCAGGTAATTGACGATATTCTGAGCGGCCGCCATAATCATGACGCCGTTCGTCTGCCACCACGCGAGCAATTGCGTACCGATACCTTGGAAGAACGTGACGACGGCCGTGAGCGCTGCCGTGAGCTGTACTTGAAGCGCCGACCACAACGTCATGACGGCGTTGCGGAACGTCTCAGACTTCGCCCACAGGATGCCGAATGCCACGCCTAGCGCGACGAGTCCGGCTATGGTCAGAGTGATCGGAGAGGTAAGCACCGCCAAAGCTGTCGACAGGATAGCCGCAACGCCACCCATCGTGGCAATCGCTGTGATAACTCCGCCGGCTGCCATGAGCAAGACGCCAAGCCCTGCAATCAATAAGAAGACGACCGCGGTAAGTGCCGCCCCAATTGCGATGGTGCTTTGCATACTCGGGGACAAAGAGTTAAATGCGCCAACCAAATTCCCGACGACGCCTGCCACGACAATGAGCGCCGGAGCAAGTGCGCTGCCGATTGAGATTTGTGCAGTCTCGATGGACCCCTTCATTTCATCGACGGCGCCTTTTAAGTTGTCTTTCATCGCGGTTGCCGCTGTATCGGATGCGCCCGCACTATTTTCGAGTGATTGCGTGAACTTTTCGATTTCTGTCGGTCCCGCTGCCATCAAGGCAAGGAAACCGGACGACGCTTCCGTCCCAACGAGACTGGCGAGTGTCGCGGTCTTCTGTGCATCGGTCATACCTTCCATCGACGTCCCGAGCTGTTCGACCACACCGGACAATCCGATGAATTTGCCGTTGTTGTCGGTCATCTGAATGCCCATCGATTCCATGATCTTCGAGTTCTCGTTCGACGGATTCAGGAGCGATAGCAATCCGGCACGTAGCGCCGTACCCGCTGATGAACCATCTAATCCTGCGTTGGTCATGATCCCGATGCTCGCCGATAGTTCTTCCATAGAGACGCCAAGGTTTGCCGCGACTGGTCCCGCATATTTCAATGCGTACGACATGTCGTTGATGTCCGCTGCCGAACGGTTGGCCGTCTCTGCGAGGATGTCCGCGACGCGTGTCGCTTCAGTTGCCTCTAAGCCAAAGATGTTGATGGCTGATGCCATCGTCTCGGCTGTGAGCGCCATGTCTGCCCCAGATGCCTCTGCCGCACTGATGACGCCCGGCATCGCGCCGAGGATATCATCGACCGTAAACCCGAGTGCCGCGAGTCCTTCTTGTGCCAC
>PNMZ01000017.1 GCA_013823945.1 bacterium
CAAACCGGACAAGCCCCACCCGGCAACCCCTATCCCCAAGCCTATAGCGGAGCCCTCGCCCCCCCATCCCAAATCCCCGTCTACTATCCTCCACCCCCAAAAAAGCCACTCGTCACCATCTCCCCCGAAGCAAGTGCCAACCTTGCCCGATTCGCCGCCGCATTCCTCATCCTCGGCGGAATCTGTGGCCTCCTTGTTTACGGCCTCAATTCCATTTCCGAAGCCTCTACCGAATTTGCCGAAAACTCTGCCCGCACCCAACCTAGTACCCCTGCTCCCACAAAGCCCTCCCAGTCCACAAACACCCAACCTGCACAACCGACCGATTCGAACCAATCGCAACCAACCGAACCCGAACGCGTCATCCGCAACCCCCTCCCCACCGGAGACCCCAACACCCTCACCCTAGACGCCGAAACCCTCGTGGATCAAGGCGCGAATACCTCCACAGCCCGTACCCGCAACGAATTCTGGCGAGACGCCAACGAAAAGTTCCGCGACGCCATCCTCCTCGCCCCCGAACAAGAAAGCCAAATCAAATCCCGCGCCATTCAGCGATACCAACAAGCCTCTGCGAATCTCAGCGTCTCCGGCAACCCCACCGCCGCCCGAGAAGCCCTCTACCAAGCCCTCTCCTTCGCCTCCGACCCCACCACCCAACAACAAATCCAATCCCAAATCAACCAACTCGGCGGATAGGTTGAGCGATGCCAAAGAACCGCTCAGTTGCTCAATTAATTTTCAAAACCCCTACTTCGCCACCAGAGCCCGGTGAATCGCATCCTCAATCACCTGACCGTCCCCAAACCCCGACTGAGTAAAAACCACCCGACCCGAACGATCCACCACCACAAAAAACGGCACCGCCGTCGCCCCAAAGTCACGCTGAATCTCCCGAATCCCCACCACCGTCGGAACCCCCAACTTCTTCGACAATGCCCGCGCCCCCGAAACATCATCGTTCCAAGCATCCCCCGCTACAACCGCCACCCGCTTCTTCGGGTAACTGTCAAAAATCCGCTTCACCGCCAGACCGGCGGGCTCACAAGCCCCTCAGCCCTCCCCCGAAACATAAAACAACGCCACCCGCCCCCGCACATCCTTGTTCCCAAAAGCCTCGCCCCCCAACGTCTTCATTGCAAACTCCGGCATCGGCTTCCCCTCCCGGCTCCCACACCCCGCCAAAACCCCAATCACCGTCAAACCCAACACCCCCATCACTCCAAACCAAAATCGCCTTCCACCCCGCGCCATTATTTTCTTATTCCACAAATCCAAATTCCAAACTCAAACCCCCAAGGACCACCCCAAGCCACCCGCTATACTCTAGCCCACGAATGCGCCTCCATCAACTGGCGCGGCGCCTCACCCAAAACCCCCATATCTCTGAGGCAACCCAACTCGCTCCCGGCGCGACCACCTGGTCACAACTCGCAGCGGGCGCCCGGCCCTGCCTCATCGCCGGAATCCACCACCACACCCCCCGCCAAACCCTCCTCATCGTCCGCAACTACGATGCCGCCCTCACCTGGCAAGCCAAACTCATCCTCTACGGAACAAATCCCGACGACATTCACATCCTCCCCTCCGGACTCTCCGCCCTCTTCGAAGACGCTGCCCCCGAAACCGTCGCTCTCTCCGACCGGCTCGGCTCCCTCCGATTCCTCGCCTCCGCAACCCCGGGAATCGTCATCGCCACCCCCCAAGCCGCCCTCGAACGCACCCTCCACCCCCTCGACATTTCCGAAAACACCCTTACCTTCGCCCCCGGCAACGAAATCGACTCCCGAGAAGCCGCCGAAAAACTCCTCCGCCTCGGCTACGAAACTTCCGACCCCGTCCGCGTCCCCGGTCAATTCTCCCGCCGCGGCGGAATCCTCGACATCTTTCCCGTCGGCTACGACCTCCCGATCCGCATCGAATTCTTCGGCGACGAAATCGAATCCCTGCGCCACTTTGACCCCATGACCCAAAGGTCAACCGACCGCGCCGATGAATTCTCCATTGGCATCTCCCGAGAAACCGTCATCCCCTCCCCCGAACTCGATCTTGACGAGATCCTCCAACGCGCCGTCCTCCATGAATCCGGCTCTCTCTCAGACGAAGCTGCAAAACGCCTCGAAGAACTCATCACCGAAGACCGAATCGCCCTCCAAAACCAAACCTATTTCGATCGGATAGACCTCTACCGTCCCCTCATCCAACCCGACGGCCCATGCGCCATCGACTATCTCAGCGAAGACGGACTCCTCATCCTCGACGAACCCCTTGACCTCGAAGCCACCTGCAACCGCCAAGCCGAAGAACTCGCCGACGCTCTCGCCCACCGTCACCAACGAGGAGAAATCCTCTCAGCCGAAGCCTACGATTTCCTCCAATCTCCCGAGCACTTCAGCTCCGCCCCCACCCTCCTCAGCCTCACCTCGATGAATGCGATCCCCAACTGGATCAGCGAAACCGTCGAATTCGAAATCGGTGCCGCACCCATCGACAACTATAAGGGCCAACCCACAATCCTCACCCGCGCCATCCAAAATTGGATCAAACAAGACCTCACCGTCACCTTCACCACCGACCAACCCAATCGCACCAAATCAATCCTCGCCGGAGTCGAAATTTATCCCACCCCTCTCGACGAAGGCCACCCCTGGGATCAGGAGTCAGATGTCCTTCCCCCAGGGCTCTATGTCATTGACGGCAACCCCGCCACCGGATTCATCATCCCCAAAGCCAAACTCGCAGTCGTCACCGACCACGAACTCTACGGTGTCGCCCGACTCAAACTCCCCCAACGCAAATTCAGCGAGGGGATGCCGATCACCACCGTCCTCGACCTCAAACCCGGCGATTACGTCGTCCATATCAATTTCGGGATCGGAGTCTTCCAAGGCCTCATCAAACGAACTCAAGAAGGCATTGAAAAGGAATACCTTCACATCAAGTACAAAGCTCCCGACCAACTCTTCGTCCCCGCCGATCAACTCGACCGTATCCAAAAATACATCAGTCCATCCGACGATGACCCCAAAATAAACCGGTTAACGGGGGGGGAGTGGAAGAAAGCCGTCGCCAAGGCTCGCGAGGAAGCCAGAGAGTTCGCTAGGGACTTGATCAAGCTATACGCCGAACGAAAAGCCGTCCAACGCGACCCTTACGAAGCCAATTCCGACGCCATCCACGAGATGGAGAACACCTTCCCCTACGTCGAAACCCCATCCCAACTCCAAGCCATTAAAGAAGTCAAAATCGACCTCAAAACCGACTACCCGATGGATCGTCTCATCTGCGGCGACGTCGGATTCGGAAAAACCGAAGTCGCCGTCCGCGCCGCATTCCAGGTCGCCCAAGCCGGTAAGCAAGTCGCCCTCCTCTGCCCAACCACCATCCTTTCCGAACAACACTTCCGGAGCTTCTCCGAACGCCTCGCCGGATTCGACATCAACATCGCCCTCCTCAACCGATTCACCCACGCCGGCGAACGTCGCAAAACCCTCGAGCAACTCCCCGAAGGCCGAGTCGACATCGTCATTGGCACCCATTCCCTCCTCTCAAACCAACTCAAATTCAAAGACCTCGGACTCCTCATCATTGACGAAGAACAAAAATTCGGAGTCAAACACAAAGAAACCCTTAAAGCCATCCGCGTCAATGTTGATGTCCTCTCCATGAGCGCCACCCCCATCCCCCGCACTCTCAGCATGGCCCTCATGAACATCCGACAAATGTCGCTCATCAACGACCCCCCACCCGGACGCCTCCCCGTGCGCACCTTCGTCCGACCAGAGTCAAACGAAGTCATTCGCGAAGCCATCCTCCGCGAACTCGCCCGCGGCGGACAAGTCTTCTTCGTCTACAACCGCGTGAACGGCATCTATCACATCGCAGAAAAAATCAAGAAACTCGTTCCCCAAGCCCGTGTTGCCGTCGGTCACGGTCAAATGAACGAGCGAGAACTCGAACCCGTTATGGTCGGATTCGTCCAAGGCGAAATTGATGTCCTCGTCAGCACCACTATTGTCGAAGCCGGACTAGACATCCCTAACGCCAACACTCTCATCGTCGAAAACGCCGACCAATTTGGCCTCTCTCAGCTCTACCAACTCCGGGGCCGAGTCGGACGATCCGACCGCCAAGCCTACGCCTATCTCCTTTACGCCGGAGACAAATCTCTAACTGAAGCCGGCACCGACCGCCTCCAAGCCCTCGCCGAATTCAACCAACTCGGCTCGGGCTATTCCCTCGCCTTTCGCGACCTTCAAATCCGCGGTGCCGGTGACCTCCTTGGAGCGAAGCAATCCGGTCAAATGAACGCCGTCGGCTACGACCTCTACAGCCAACTCATCGAATCCGAAGTGCAATTCCTCAAAACCTATGCCGACGGAAGTCGTCCCCAAGGTTACGAAGACCCCCTCGCTGGCCTCGAACCCCTCCCGAGCATCGACCTCCCGGTTCAAGCCCTCATCCCGACCAACTATGTCGAAGATCCCGCCCAGCGCCTCTACTTCTACAAACAACTGATGGCCGCCCGAAATCCCCTCGCTCTTGGAGAGGTCGCTGCTGACCTCGAAGATCGCTACGGCAAAATGCCAAAGGAAGTCCGCACCGCGATAGACATCATGTCCGCCAGAATCACAGCTCGCGACCTCCACATCACCCAAATCGATGGCAACCAAGGGCGACTCAAAATCACCTTCCACGAAAGTCACCAACTCCACCCCCGCATCCCTGGCATCATCACCCAATCCAAGCGCGACGTCTACATGAGCATGGATCACCTCATCTGGCCCATCACCGGCTCACCTGTTGAAGCCGTCCACGCTGCCCTCCGAGCAATCCAATCTGCCCACGAAGAACTCGAATCGCAACGTCAATCTCTCGGAATCTCTTGAGTTCAAAGACCCGCAAAAATACTAGAAAAACGTCCCTAAATCGTTAAGATTCCTTATTCAAGTCCCGCCACTCCCCAATCAACTCAATCTTCTGGAATAATAGGAGCACGGTGTTGAAGCCAATGGCCGAAGCCCTTCATTTGAATAGAGGAAAGGACAAAAGAATATGAAAAAGATCACCCTACTTGCGGTTGCCGCAACGATTTCGGCTTCGGCCTTTGCAGACATGAACTTGTGGGACCTTTCGACCGGAGACTTCTCCCAAGACTGGACCAACACTGCGCTGATCTCGACCGATGACAACTGGTCGGGCGTTGCATCCGTAATGGGCTACCGAGGTGATGAACTCGTGGCTGGAACTGGAGTTGACCCCCAAACGATTCTCGCTCCGGCAGGTCTTACACCTGGCCTGGTAGTCGATGTCAACGCCAATCGAACCGATCCCAATACGTTCCTCACTGGCGGCGTCGCGGAGTTCGAACTCACCAACGCAACCGTAGCCCTCAATGGGAGCGGAACTGCCGACGCTCCGTCTCTCAACTTCTTCGTGAACGCCAGCGGTCGAACCAACGTCTCCATTGGTTACCTCTTGCGCGACCTTGATGGATCGGCTGATAACTCCGTTCAACCGATTGCTCTTCAGTACCGACTCTCCAGCACCTCGGACTTCATCAACGTAGGTTCCGCATTCGTTGCAGATGCTTCAAGCGGCCCAAGCCTCGCAACGTTGACCACCCCCGTCTTCGCAACCAATTCGCTCTGGGACAACCAAGCTTATCTTGAGTTCCGAGTAATTACCGCGAACGCCGTAGGTAACGACGAGTGGATCGGTGTCGATGACATCCGAATCGCGTCTGAAGCTATCCCGGAACCGGCGACCATGGTCGTCCTTGGTGCCGCCGCTCTTGCCGCTGCTGCTCGACGCAAGCGCAAGTAATCAACCCCAACAAAAAAATCCCCGTCCCAACCCGACGGGGATTTTTTTGTCCCAACTTTCCCCGCAAAACTATCGTCTTTCTCATAAATCACCCATAAAATAAAACAGGCGAAAATGAACAACCGGGCTTTCACTCTCATAGAACTTCTCGTCGTCATCGCAATTATCGCGATGCTCGCCGCATTTATCTTCCCGGTCTTTGTCCAAGCCAAAGGTGCCGTTCAAACAATGGGCGTCGGCAGAGCCGGAAAGCAACTCTACACCGCAACCATGCTCTATCAAGCCGACAGCGACGACACGTTCCCCCTCGCAATGTACGCCGACGGCCCCGTGATCCAGTCCTGGTTCGGACGCCAAACCAGCACCTATGAATACGATTCAACCAAAGGGCTGATCTCCCCTTACATCAAAAGCAAACTCAGCAAAGACCCCACCCTCACCGCCGAGCCTTGGTTCGGTGATGATCTCGGAATCGGCTACAACTGGGGTGTCATTGGCAGCGACATGCATGAGCGGAATGATTACAGCCAGTTCCCCAACTGCTCCGGTGCCGCCTCCTCTTCCAGCCTCGAAAACACCTCCCGATCCGCCCTCTTCGTAACATCCGCTTTCTACAACGTCTCCTGGCGACCAAATGGAACCGGCATCAAACACAAATTCAACTTCTTCGATCCGCCCGAGTTCTGGAACGGCGTTCCGAATGTCGACTTCCGTCATCGCGGCACTCCAAAAATGGACGCCGACAAGCAAGAAGTCACCAGCGAAGGACAAGCCGTGTTCATCTTCGCCGATGGCAACACCCGCAACTTCCCCCAGTCAAAAATCGAATCCGATTGGTTCTGGCGACAATCCCTCAACGCGCAATAAAATCATCGAGCGCATTGCGCACCCCTGCCCACCGAAAGTCATCACCCTTATAGAGTAGCGGTTCTCCCGTCTCCAAGCTCAGTGCCAAAGCAAAACAATCCCCAAAATTCAACTGCGCCGGATGACCTGACCCCTTTCCAAACTGTCGAAAGCAGTCTCGAGCAATTCTCGCTTGGGATTCAGTGAAGGGCAAAAGCAGAATCTTTGCTCGCGCTATAAAGATATCAAGTTCTGCAACCGCATTCTGATTTCCTTTGCGCTCCAAGACATTTGATGTCTCCAGAAAACTCCCTGTCGACATCGTGAGAGGCTCAATAGCACTCACCATACAACGAATGTAAAGCTCCGCTTCAGGCTCCTCAGTCAACACACAAATTAGAGCCGAAGTTTCTAATATCACTGAGGCATCCCAAATTCGTCGTACATTTCTTTTTCAATATCCTGCATCGATGGCCCGCCAGCGGTCTTCAAGGCACACCGGCGACCAATTTCCAATAAGTCCTTAACCTTCTTCTCACGATCTTCTGTCCGGGAGAGCTGAAACTCCAAAGCCACCCGAACCGCCTCCGTCATGCTCACCCCAAGCTGATCCGCCAACTTCCGCGCCAGCCGATAAACCTCCTCGTTCTTGATATTCAAAGCCATGGTGGAATTCTACCATGACCCTCTACCTTTCTACCATGGTGAAAATTCCTGCCCCCTTTCACCCCCACAAAACGTATACAAAAGCAGAGATGAACAACGATCCGCAAGGAACGCAACCCATCGATGTCAACCAAGTCATCATGGTCATGATCGACCAAATGGCCGGAATCGCTTGGCAAAAACTCGGCCTCCAAAACGACCTCATCACCGGCAAAATCGAAAAAGACCTCACCCAAGCCAAAACTGCCGTAGATGTCGTCTCCCAACTGAGCGAATTCATCACCCCTCAACTCGACGACAGCGACAAACGCCAAATCCAAACCCTCGTCAGTAATCTCAAAATCAACTACATCCAAAAGCTCAACGAGGACAACTCATGACTCAAAAACCTCTGGCCCCCATCCCCGCCGACCGGATCGCCAAGACATTTATCGAACACTACACAAAACTCGCCCAAACCATCGCCGATGCCAATCAATACGGCCAATCGCCCGGTCTCGAAACGCAATACACCGCTGAACGCAGCTGGATGCTCCATAACTACAGATTCATCAAAAAGCAACTCACCCAACACCTACCCGAAGCTCCGAAGGCCCTCACTTGGACAAAACCCCTCGATGCATTCGAGCAACTGTTCCAATCCCCCACCCTCACCCAACTGCTCCACCAAGATGACCGCACCGTACGCGATCTCCTCCAACTCACCCAAACCGCCGTCAAACAAGCCTTCCACTTGACCGAGCCAAGTAAACTCGCCGTCTCTTGAGCAATATAATTCCCCTGGATCCGAATCTCGAATTCAACGTCGAACCCATTTGGGCCGCAACATACCCCCCCAAATACCGTGTAACCGAACAAACCCTCCGCAACAAGCTCATCAACAAAACTCTCCTCCCCGATCTTTCCTTCACCCTCACAAACTTGTCTGGTCCCCAAGCCCACATCGCGGCCAAAGCCGACCCCTACGGCATCCTTTTCGGCGAACCGAATCTGAACCGCATCCACATCAGCCAATTCGCCTACACCAAGCTCAAACACGGCAAAAAACTCCTCGAACACTTCCTAGCCCAAGCCCCCAAATCACAGCCCATCGTCTTCGGCCAAGACCAAGGCCACATCTTCCCTGGCGTCCCGACTGAATGCCCCGAACTCATCAACCTCCTCGAATCCGTCGGCTTCCATCGCGACGGCGACCTCGCCAACGACCTTGAGCGTGACCTCCGCGATTTCTCCATCAACCCCGACTGGCTCACCACACTTAGCGAACCAAACCTTCAAGTCAAGACCTGCTCCCCAACCGACATCAACGCTCTCGAAGAATTCTTCCTCCGCGAATTTCCCGGTCGCTGGCATTACGACACTGTTATCGAAAAGTGCCGTACCTGGAAAGAGTACGAGGACGTCATCGCTCTATGGCAAGGTGACTCAATCGAAGGCTTCGCTTACACTCAGAATTCTAACACCACGAAAACACCAACCGCTGGATATGTATGGCAAGAAGACCTTGGCCCTCAATCCGGTGCCCTCGGCCCCATCGGTGTCTCCCAGCGCGTCCGTGGGCGCAAACTCGGTGGCGCCCTCCTAGTAGCTGGCCTCCAACATCTTCAACGCCTCGGAGTCCACCAGTGCATTATCGATTGGACATCCCTCGTCGACTTCTATGGCAAATATGGTTTCCGCGTCAACCGTCGTTACCAACCCATGACAAGACCCCCCAATCTCGATTAAACTAAGGGGATGGGACGACCCGGATATCGCCAAGGCCCTCAGCCTCGCACCGCGCGACGAGGATCACCCCTCATCGGCCTCGTGATCGCCATCGTTGCCCTCATTGGCTATTTCGGGTCAAGCCAATCCAATCCCGTTACCGGCGAATCCCAACGCGTCAACATCACCGCTGATCAGGAAATTGCCCTCGGCCTCCAAGCCGCCCCCCACATGGCCGCCCAGTATGGGGGTCAAATCACATCCGGGCCCGATCTCGATCTTGTCCAAAGGGTCGGCCAACACCTCGCGCATAACACCATCGCCAAAAAAGCACCGTACACATTCGAATTCCACCTCCTCGCGGACACCAAAACCGTCAACGCCTTCGCCCTCCCTGGCGGTCAAATCTTTATCACCCGCGCCCTCTTCAACCAACTCGAAACCGAAGGTCAACTCGCCGGCGTCCTTGGACACGAAATCGGTCACGTCATCGAGCGCCACGGTGCCGAACACATGGCGAAACAGCAGCTCACGACCGGACTAACAACCGCCGTCGCCACCGCATCCGATTCCGCCGGTGCCGCCACCGTTGCCCAAGCAATCGGAAGCCTGCTCAACATGAAATACGGCCGCGATGATGAACTCGAATCTGACGAGTGGGGAATCCAACTCATGGTCGAAGCGGGTTACGACCCCCGAGCCCTCATCGGCGTCATGCAAATCCTCGAAAAAGCCTCCGGAGGTTCGCGCCAGCCGGAATTCGCATCCACCCACCCTTCCCCCGAAAACCGTATCGGCAGAATCGAGCAAAACATCAAAAACGCCTACCCAAACGGGCTCCCCACAAACCTAAGGAAATAACCCACCTCCAGCCGAATATCAAACTATGTCTCGGTTGACCTTAATCCTGGTTGCAACATCATTCAGCCTCATTCTTGGCTGTGCCCCCCAGCCCGCCCCAACACCTATCGCCGAAAATCCGAAGTCAACCAAGAGCAGCAACCCGAAACCAAAGAAATCCGGTACCCAAAAATCGACAGCCGAGGTCCTCAGTCAACTTCCCGGCGGCGATGTTCCCATATCCACAAATTCCGCGCCTAACACTGCCGCAATCCAAACCACCAGCTTATCCGCCCAAATCAACGGTAAGACTTTCCCCGTCAAAAACATCACTCTCCTCAAATTTAAGGAGTCCGATAAAGCCACTAGTAACGGCGCCACGGACGAGGCCCAAAAATACCACCTTGAAATCATGGATGGCTCCGACACATTCGACTCCGAAAACCAAATCACTATCATCTTTGCCACCGATTTCAAACTTCCCCTCCAAAACCACAAAATCAATTGGAAGCCCGCAAAATTTGGTTCACCCGAAGCAAGCAAACAGTCCTACCCCAAACCGGGAACCAGCGTCGGCCGCGGAATCTACTTCGTCAACTTCGAATCCCCCTCCGGCAGCGATATGATCTCAGACGAAATCTCTGCCACTTTATCGTTCGGCAAAACCACCCCAACCACCCAAGATTTCACAATCAACCTCACCGCAAAAGGAATCCAAATCAAAGGTTCCGCCACCGCAACCTACCGCTAACATATCCGACTTCGGCCCTAACTCCCCTGCAAAACTACTGGCATCCACCGAATCCTATATCGTGGATAAACGAAGCCTCATCCAGAGCTACACCGTTGGCGCAATCATCTCCCTCATCACCCTCATGTCCCTTGCCTCGGCCCAAACTTCAGCCCCCGAAGCCCCGAAATCAGCTCCTAAGACTCCCGCAATTCAAGCTAACCCGCCCACCAGCCCTTACTACTCTCCCAACCTCACTCTCACCCATTTTCAACATTAACTCCCCAGACAGCGCGGAACTAAAAACAACACTAAAGGGAGTGAGACAATTCAATCATCCCTCAAGAACACCCGAGTAAAAAAAAGCCGACGACCAAAACCTCTTGCGGGCCAAACAGGCTGGGCGAAACCAAGCTGTCTTGAACTTCCACCAAGTATCATAATAGAGTCTATGGGGCGAATAACCGGGCTTGAACCGGCGACCTCCTGAGTCACAGTCAGGCGCTCTAACCAACTGAGCTATACTCGCCACTCGAAAACCTATTATATCCAAACCAACCAAACCCCAAGGCCCTCCTCCCAGGTATCGTCCCAAAATCAACCCA
>PNMZ01000018.1 GCA_013823945.1 bacterium
CACATCGAATAGTGGAATTTCTACAAGACCTTGTGTTGACCAAGCGATTTTGGATTGGCTTCTCAGACTTTTGGGAGGTTTGCGAGTCAATCCTGTGAGTATAGCTTTGACTCCGACCGCCACAGCGGGGCGAGGAACGATGCTGAATGTTGGAATTGGAGGTGCTGCCAAAGGTGCCGTAGGAGTATCCGTATTACCTGGCTCAGTTAGAACCAGCAAGAAGAAATGTGAAGAATTGTTTAACAAATATAAAGACTCATGTAGGGGCTTCACCGACAGCGAAGTTCCTTCGGAGATATGCTCTGGTTCGAAAAAGAGTCCACAAGAGATGATAACTGCCTTTTTAAAAGGTGCTCAGTGTTTTGTTGATAGAGCAAATTTCATTCGATTATGTGATGGGCCAAATGGAGGGGCAACTAAGAAAAAACCATGCGCACATCAGCAAACAGCATGTTGGGTACTATTCGAACTAAAAGAATGTGCTGCCAAAATAAATGCTTCGGGATATGTTAATACGTTTTCATATTATGTAGAGGACAGACTTATAAATGAATGCCGGAAAGCCTCGATAAACTGTAACAGAACTCAGACTTATCGATTTCCGCGATGGGATGACTGAGAGCGATGAATGAGCAAGCACTGCTTAGTAAGCAAATTGGTAAGGTGACTGGGGCTTGGTTGATTCAGAGTGGGCTTGTAAGTGAAATTGAGAGGCTTCATCCTGTTCCCGAGTTTTATTCCGAGCACATGATTTCTCTGGATCCATTTTTAGGTTGGTGTCAAGTTGTTTCCGGCGAAAAGAATCTTTTTAATGATCAAGGCGATTTGACAGAATTGCACGAAGCCCTCTATGATGGTGCAGACCTAGTCAGGATGCTCCTCAGCGGAAATATCTATCCTTCGATGGGACCATTTTACAGTAGGGAGTGCATTCATCTGTATCGAAATGGGTTGATCACCTGCATTTATCCAATCAAATGCTATATGAGTATCGTCATGGAGTCATTTGAGTCACCTGACTGTAATTTCTCAGTTGGCTCGATTGAATGGTGGCTGAATGCGCATGAAGAATTTCTCACATTGTAACTTTGAAGCTAGGCCGCTCTTACGGAAATTGACCAAACCTGAATCGCTGCACACTGATTCTACTAAAATCGAATCCATTCTAGCTATTCGAGGTCTAGCCTGTTCGCTCTCTGGTAATCGAGTTTCATCGTTCTTGAATCTGCATGATTGGCCAGATGCTGCGTAGTTTAAAGATCACCGCCATTAGTGAGAAACTCCGTGATGCGAGTTGCTCGGAAACTGTTGTTCGAGAAGGCGGGTGGGATTCCGTCATATAGGAGTCTTCGTTTCACCTTCACTTTTTATTGGTTTCAGGTGATGTTGTTCTCCTTGTACCGTTTTGTTCTCTGGGCCAGATCTGCCCGTGAGAAGCCGAGAGCCGTTCGAAGAGAATTCCGAATGAGAGATACTCTACCAACGCGAACTTCGTCCATCACTTGCTGGGCCGTGAGATTGCTATTACAGATAAGATTGGCTGCATGACGGATGCGGCACTCCGTGACATATTCTTTGAACCCCATTTGGAATTCTGAGCGGAAGAGTCGTGAAAAATGGAATTGGGAATAGTGGGCGGCTTGGGCAACTTCGGTCAAGTGCCAGTCCAGGTGAGGGTTTTGCCAGATATCAGCCAGAATCCCTTGGAACGGGCGGAGTGTTGCGGGAATTTTAGGGGCAAAGGAATCCTCAGTTGAAGCCCGAGGAGCTGATGCAATAAGGAGGTTGAGAAGAAATGAATTTTTGAGCCCCGTTGCGGGGTAGAGAGCATAGAGATCATTCCTCTGGTGCGTGCAGAGGACTTCTGTATTCAGCACGAATTTAGTTTCACCGGTCTTAAGGTCGATCAATTCCGCTTCTGATAGAGGGGTTAGATTGGAGTTCAGAAGACATGCGGCTAGGAATTGAAATGACATACTACTGAGCGTTAACCTAAGCTCTTGGGGGCCTGAAATGATAATCGAGCTCCCTCGCTCTAGGAGTCTGTTCTCTCCATGAGCATGAAAAATTGCTTTACCAGTAACGGGCATGATGACAATATGAGTGTCTGCAGGGACTGTTCGAACAACCTCAGCAACATTTTTGAAGTGTCCCTTTATTGACACTATCTGGTTATAGGCTGTTGTGAGAAGGTGGCTGGCAAGCTCATCTGGTTGGAGAATAGTGATTGGTTCGAGTGAGACTTTGGATTGGGCCCAGTTTAGAATGGGATCAATGACATGTGGTTGAGATGCCGGAGGTATTTCTACGTTGCGTGGTACAGGAGTCATGTTTTTTTATGGAGAGGCAGCCCAGCTACCTCCCAATGTCTGTGGCTGCTCTCTTCGTAAGTGCTTGCTTAATTGGGTTTGGTTGCTGTTGCATTTAGGATCAGTGCGACAGCTGTATCGAGGTCAGCTTGAGAAGCGAATTCAATCTCTTCGCCGTCGACCCATCCAACGCTTGGCCCATCCAAAGCTAAAATTTGCACTGAGGAACTGATGCTCCACGTTACGACCCCAGACATGACATCTTGATGCAATCGAGTCATTGCATCTGGACTTATAGAAGTACTGTTTTGGAAAATGAAGTCAGCGCAATCATTCCAGGCTTCGGTTTTCGCGGCCTCTCGTTGCTTGACTGATTGGAGAGGAGATGAATTAGCTTGGTAACTCGCGTTTGCGGTTATCGGAATGATGGCGAAAACGGCGATGGCGGTGAGAATGGGTGTTTTCATCGACACCCAGTATCAGAGGCAGGCCATCACACTTAGATCTCACTTCGTATCGCGCGCGTCTGGAAAAAGAGCTAGAATAGTTGCAACTAGCATTTGGCGAACATATGAATAGATGGCACATTCAACTTTTTTCTGGATTTCGGCTGAGGGAGCCGGGTGGTTCTGAGATACTGACAAAGAGTCGGCGGCTAATTGATCTGCTCATAATACTTGCACTCCAGAATGATTGTTCTTACAGCCGCCATGCTCTAGCTAAACAAGTGTTTTGGGATATCGATGAGGGGCACGATTCTAGAATGAGGGTGCTTCTTTCTCGTGCAACTCAGAAATTTAGCCCTTATGGAAAGTCGTTTCTCAGAATTACCGGGGATACCGTTTGGCTTGATCCTGCGCTCATCGAGATAGACCTCACATCAGTGATCCAATTGATTGAAGAGATTGGTTCTGAAGCAATTGCTGGCCGACCGGTCAAGAGAATTTTTGAAACTCTTGGCAGTATGATTTCGCCACTCGAATTATCTCCAGGAAATCCATCTGTGGATCAAGCGCTAGCGGCACAGAAGAGCCGACTCCGGTATCTGATCCAGAGCAAACTGGTTCCAGCAACAGGCGTACAGTTTTCAACATCAATTGGTTCTTTAATCGAGATTCTAGGGCTAGAGGATGCCGCCTCATCAAGCTGTTGTAGTCAATTGATGATGATATATGCCGGAATTGGAGATATTGGTGCAATCCATCGAGTCTTTGCGCGGCATGAAGATGCTCTTGACTATGATTTTGGAGCAGTGGTCTCAAGCTCCACTCATGAAGTATACGAACTCGCCTTATCTACGGAACCATTCGAGGGTCGATCAATACAAGTCAGCTCGGTCCCAGTATCGCCTACCAGTTCGTTCGGGTTTGAAGCATTCATCCAGAAGCTCAATTCACTTACTCGCACGGCAAGAAAAGGTGACTTTATAGAGATCATTGGATCACCAGGTTCTGGTAAGTCTCACGCACTTGCACTTCTCTATTTTCAACTGAAGATCGATACAGCTGTCTTGTTCATCGACCTCGACCGAATAGATCAAGCATTGGACACAGAAGAATTACACGAGACAGCTACTGTGATCCTCTTTGATAACTATGCAGCGAAGTATCGATCCGTAGTTCAGCATCTTACTTTAGCGACTTCGGCAGTCATCGCTGTGATCGCCACCGAAAGTGTATCCGGATTGCCTGGCTCGGTGAAGCACTCGATGCCCTCCCTTAGTGCCGGTACAAGCTTAGAACTTGGATCAGGTACGGAGTTTATTCTGTCAATGCTAAGTGATAACGTGCTCCCAGAGGACTCATCCACTCGGTTTCGCTACTGTAGCGAACTCGTCAATCTCACGGCAGGTAATCCAGGAGCCCTTATCAAGGCAGCAGATATTGTCAAGTCTCTAGGATTTAAGGCCGGACTTGAATTCATTCATTCAGATTTGCTTTCTTACGGCCCATTAACAGTGGATCAAGGGGCCAGTTCATTTCGGAAGGTTATTCTTGAGCAGATTAATGGGCTTTCGCCTTCACATCTTCGCTGTTGCCAATTTCTCACAAGGCTAGAGCAACCTATTGCAGTCAGCGCAATTGTATCGTCTGGTCTTGTAAACCCAGGAATCATTCGTGATTTGTGCTCTATTGGATTTGTGCAAATGCAGCAGAATCATAGCATAAAGATTGTTGAGCCAGTTCGGCTGGTTCTCAGCTCAGTGAAGCAGGGTCAAACTTTGCCCGAGGAGTGGGGTCAGCTCTGTGATTCTGTATGCCACTGGATTCAAAAGTTTGCCCATGATGTTTCAAATCACTTGGAATTATCGACTTCTATCGTATCATTGGAAGTAATCTGCAGGGTTCTTTTGGAGCGGGGTGATAATCTTGATGGACTCAAGATGTTTGAAGCAATGTCTAAGTGGTTTCCTGGCGCAAACTTTACTCTAGATATCGTTCTTCAAGCTGAAGCCCGATTGTTGAGCGCCGAGTTCTTAGATCCTTCCGATTGGGTTTCTTTTGTTGTCGCAGTCGGCAAGGGCCTCTTCCACAAAGGGCATTATAAGAAACTTCTTGGATTGTGTAGATGGGCTGCAAACTTTTCAGATTTCGAAGTATTGGGCCCAGAAGGGAAGTATCGACTTCTTAATTTATTTGGACTTGCATATAGAGGCAATGAATTGCCCGAGGACGCCCAGCGATGCTATCTGGAAGCTCTTCGATTTGCACCTTCCAATGAGTCTAAAGTGACCTTGTATTTCAATTTGGGGTGCCTTGCAGAAAGTATTTCCCAACACAAGGACGCCCTGAATTACTACGAAATGGCTGCGACGTGTTATTCACCCCGAACTGATCGACGTCTTATGACAAAGAATACTCTCGATATCTTAAGGCTAAGATCAGAGATATTCCCCGATGAAGTTCGCTCTGTAGGAATTCTCTACTCGCTCTTCAAGGAAAGTAGTGTAGCCCAAGATAGATTTACCCAAGCAATCATATTGACTGGTATTGGAGAGTCCAAACTCAAGGATACTCAAGCAGAAGATGCTGGCCACTATATGATCATAGGCGTTTTCCTGTGTTTTCAGACAGGATTCACTAAGAATACAGTTATACTTTGCGAACCAACTTTTCATTCATTGAGTTTATTCCTGAGGAAATCAAATCTTGTACGACTTTCAAATCAGATTGAGATTCTGGCCCTGTCACTCCGCAACGAGCCAAATCTAGGCGGTGAGCTACCTCAAATCCTTCACCTTGTGTTGAATGAAGTTCTTATGCAATGTCTCCACGAGCTCGTCCAAATGGGTATAAGTATCCCCCTCGACCTTCAAATGTTTTTTGCCGAGTGCGATAGTATACAAGCTCGTAACAAAGAGCCTGTACCAGTAATTTCCATTATGGAGTCACTTAGTTTAAAACTGAGCAGTCGTCGCGCTGAGGAAGAAGACGAAGTGGTAGAAGATCTAAAGCACTCTTAGTTCTAGAAATGAAATCACTCTAATTCCTTAAGCTTCCGTATGATTGTTCACCTGTCTTAAAGAACTGGTGTCCAAGTGTCCACATGGTGAAGACCAGCCCCCTAACATGAAGTCATTTCGGATGAACTCCGTGTTGTGTTGGACATCGATGCTACGAGTAGTTGGAAACGGATGGAGCACAAGACGCGCGTTGTTTTGGCTCTGAAGAGTCTTCGTTTCACTATCCCCTCTTGATGTGGGTTTTTCAGTTCTAATCCCATAGCTCAGATGGTAGTTCGGACGAAGAATGAACCTTCGAACTGAGTTTGATGAACTTATTCGTCGGGGAATTATATAAAATGTGAATTTGCGTGAATGGCTCTTCGCACGCCACCCTTCGATAAAAATCTCCGTAATTTCTGAGATTTCTTGAGGCGAGACCCAAGATAGCAGAGACTCTGAAATGGGAATCGCATGTCAGATAAATGGATGCGCTGTAACTTAGATCAGTTTGCTTTGATGATTCAAATCTATCGAAGAGTCGGTTTAGTGCCCATCTTCACTCGAATTTTTTCAGCTGATCAATTTACCGGAAGGAGTTGGGAGAATTTCACTGACTTTGTCGGGGTGGGGAAAGAGCTTCTCGTGCTCCGTTTTGTTGCTAAGATATGAGCAATTTTGTGTCTTCCGTCTCGTGAAGAGGTTGATCCGAGGTAACAATTGGGTGACCAAAGTCAGTTCCTTTGGATAGGTTGTGGCAGCGATGCTGTAACTCGCTCGTTGGGTCATCTAGGATAATGGTGGGAGAAGAAATGGAAAAAATATTGATCAATTGTCCAAAGTGCGGCGAGTCCTTCTCCCTCGACGAGTCTCTTGCCGAACCTTTGATTGCGGAAGTAAAGGCCGAAGCAAATGCGAAAGTAAACGCTTCAAAGAGGGAGTTTGAAGGAAAGTTCCGAGATCTGACAGCGAAGGAAGAAGCAGTTGCATTCAAGGAAAAGGAGCTTGCCGACCGTGAAGCTTCCATAAAGAGTGCTGTAAATCAAGCAATCGCCGCCGAGAGACTTTTGATAGCCCAAACCGAGCGAGAGAACGTTCGCAAGGAACTGGCCCCAGAACTTGAAGCTGAGAAGAAGCGAGCTTCTGAATTGGCTAGCCTACTCGAAACCTCTCAGAAGGAAGAGCTTGCGCTTCGACAACAAAGAGATGAGTTGGAGCAACGCACAAAAGCTCTTGACCTAGAGGTAGCACGAAAGGTCGATGACCAGCGAAAGGCAATCCAAGAGCAAGCCTCAAAAGATGCGGACGATAGGGCACGGCTTCGACTTGCAGAGAAGGATAAGACGATCTCTGATATGCAATTGAAGCTTGAGGAAGCTCAGCGAAAAGCAACTCAGGGTTCTCAGCAGATGCAAGGCGAAGTTCTTGAACTCGACTTTGAATCCACACTTCGACAATTCTTCCCCCAAGATACGATTGAGTCGGTCAAAGCGGGAGCGCGAGGTGGTGACGTGCTGCAAAGGGTTCTTGGAGAAATGGGCAGATCTGTTGGCACGATGTTCTGGGAAACGAAACGAACTCAGAGTTGGGGCGGTGACTGGGCGTCAAAAGCAAAGCAAGATTCGATTAATGCCCGAGCCGAAATCGCTATCATCGTTAGCGAAGTCTTGCCAAAGGGTATCCACGACTTTGGACTCTACGAAGGAGTTTGGACTGTTCGCCCAAGCCACGCCGTTGTTTTGGGGGTCGCACTTAGGCATGGAATCATATCGACCGCTGAGGCGAGGCAAGGGGCCATAGGAAAGGAAACCAAGATGGAGCGGTTGTACGCTTACATGATCGGGCAAGAGTTCCGCGCGACTATCGAAGGCATTGCCATGCCGTTCAGAGAACTTCACGACGAATTGGTCGCGGAAAAGAGGGCAACGCTTTCTCGATGGAAGAGGCAAGAACGTCGCATTGAGCGAGTGCTCACTAGCGTAGCTTCTCTTCAAGGAGATCTGCAGGGGATCGCAGGAAGCGAAATGCCGGAATTACCCGGCTTTGAATCCGATGCGGGTGTACTAGGAGATGCTGAAGACTAGATGAAACTATCAAAGGTGAGGTTGGTTGGCTTTCGGAGTCACCATTCGACTGAGGTGCTCCTTCAGGACTACACCTGCATCATCGGCAGAAATGATTGTGGTAAATCCGCGTTTCTGCGAGCCCTTCGGCTTCTGCTTGATCCGAGGGTGCGCCCTACTGAAGAAGATCTTTCAAAGATAGCACCACTGCAAGCGGAAGCTTGTATAGAGGCAGAATTTACAGATGTCCCCGCGACTTGGCCCATTGGGATAGACAGTGTTCTCAAGCTTCGCAGACGTGTCGCAGGGACTCCACTCCAGTGGGAAGTTCAAGGCATGGTTGCGGTTGAACCTGAGTTGAGAAAGATGGCTGTTGGGCAAGCGACCAAGGGAGGCATCGAAAAATCAGAGACAATATCCGCTGATATAAAAGCCGAACTAGGTGCAATGCCAGCGGGAACGCTGAAACCTGATCAGTGGGTCGCTCTTTATAACTCGATTGACGCCAAAGGGTTAGTCGCTAAAGAGCTTGATTGGGGCCCAGTCCCGGACACAACGATCACGAACCTTTTTCAAGTGGTATTCCTTGCCGCCGACTCCAAGGCAGAAGATGAAATTGGTGGCTCTAAATCAGCTTTTGACGACCTCGGCGGCATGCTCATTCGAGAGGCAGCCAAATCAAATCACGAAATAGCGGCAAAGACTGCAGAACTCCAAGTGCTGCTCAACGCACTCGTGGAGAAGGACGAAGAAGGGAAGTGGGCGTATTCTCCACTCAACAAAATGGAGGAGATTTTGAAGAGTGAGATTTCCCTCTTCGACAAGGATATTTCTCTCGTCCACCAATCCACGGCTCCGTCTCTTGGAGATCACAGGTTTGGGATGACTCTCGATGTTGAGGATCCTTATGTGAAAGGTATTGGAAACATGGGTCATGGGCTTCGTAGATCCTTAATTTTTGCAATGCTCCGAACCTTTGTGAGGATGCCAGAGATCGTCGCTTCTCTCAATGAAGAAGCACCACTGGATGGGGCCATAGCTGCTCCGGAGCCTTTCAAACTCTTTCTGATTGAAGAGCCTGAGCTGTATCTGCATCCGCAAGCTGAGCGCGTAAGAATGCTTGAGCTGCAGGAGTTGGCCACAAAGCCCCATACTCAAGTCGTCCTTTGCACACACAGCGCATTCTTCGTTGATCTTCAAGAACACCGTAGTATTGTTCGCTTCACCCGTGACAATCGCTCAAAAACCGAGGTATTCGGATGGGCTGGAACCAATTTGACTCCGGGAGAGAAAGCTTGGCTGCTCACCGTCCGATATTTCGATGGAGGAGCGACCGCTATGCTTTTTGCCGATTGTGCCGTTCTTTGTGAAGGCGCCACGGAGAAGCTGTGCGTGCCCAAGCTGGCAAGTGCATTGGCACTCTACAATCCTGCATTTGAGATCGTTGACTGCAATGGAGCTGACCACATAGAAACATATCAGAAGGTCTTAGAATCCCTTCATGTACCTTATGTGATTTGGATCGACGGCGATGAAGATAAGCCCGAAGCCAAGCTCGTGGCCAACAATAGAATCACTCAATGGAAAGCTCTTCGCACAGCAATCGGAGTGATTGTCGTAAATAGACACGATTGGGAGGATGCAGCAGGAATGCCTCATGCAGGGCGAGAGAAGCCTCTAAAGAGCTGGACAAAGTTCGTCGCGAACGGAGACGCTTGCACTGCACCGCTTGAAAATGCCATCCGAGCAGTTTACGAAAGACAAGACCTTGATATGAGAACACCCTGATGATGAATGCCAACATAGTTAGAACTCTGATTTCCGAGGCAATTGAGTCTCGCGCGATCCTCTTCATAAAGTATCGCCACACTAGCGATGGTGAGGTCGTCGATCATAAGATTGCGCCCTTCGACATTGGGACGACCAATCCCAAGACCCAAGAACGGAATCGAGACAACGTCTATGCCTATTCCTATACCCACCTGGATTCGAAGACAAATCTTCCAAACCCCAAGGTGTGTGCATTCAACATCGACTCGTTCGTGGATATCCAAGACGCGGGCGAGAAGTTCGATGAAAATGAACTCGCTCGCCTGAATCAAATCGCCACAAAGTACGACTATCGCACGTGCGCCTTCAACGTGGCTAAGAATCGAGGGTGGTTCCGCTGACTGGGCACAATGCAAGAGAGTCTGGTTAAGGTTGTCTGTTATATTCGCGTAAGACTTGGAATCTTACTGTTTGAAGCAAGACATCGTTTCCCCGCGCGGCCTTGAAGACCTCTCTGGGTGAAACAATCGCAGCGAAAAGGCTCCCAACGCTCACCGTGTGGATCCCGATGACCTGGTTCTTGACGTTGAGCATCAGGGACACGAAGAGCTCGCGATCGGCATGCTGGAGATATCGCCCCAAAATCTGGGCTGCTGCATCTGGACCGTCGAGTCCTGTGCGCTGACCGGACTTCTCTCGCACCAGCTGCACCCTGAACACGGGCGGCACGAGCGCCTCTTTGAATGGGTCTTCGTTGCGGTCATGTTTTTCTTAGGCGATTACAAGCTGTTTGAAAGGGATATTCACTAGCCGTGCAAAATTGACTCATCACAATCAATTCAACCTGGAGTAGAAAACGGCAGAAGTCTAAACGTTGTGTGTAAGTCGTTGTATTCAGATAATATGTCCGTCAGATCGGCCGGAGAATCCGGATTGGCGTTGCGTCAGATTCCAGGCTCGATGTCCTTGAAGGCTTAGTCGTGGATGCGCTTGGGCGTAAGGGAT
>PNMZ01000019.1 GCA_013823945.1 bacterium
ATGAAAAGTCTCTTTTTTCCTATCTTTAAATCATTTTTGAAAAGGAGGTCAATGCGTTGGCCCGTTCTGAACAAGGTTTTACTCTCGTTGAAGTGCTCGTCTCGATTGTTATTCTATCTATCGTCTCCTTTTCCTTGTTAAATATCTTTAGTCAAAGCTTAAAAACGACGAATGATAGTCTGAACCGAACAATCGCTAACCAAGTTGCCCAAAATACGTTACACACTCTAGATCGAAGAGCGTCATCCATTCAAGATGAATTGTCCTTGTCAAAATTGACACCAAACGAATCACCCTGCCCGTTTTGTGCAGAAATCAATGGACAAACATTTCAAGTTGATGTTAAAGAAACTAGTTCGGTCACAAGCGACAATACGATTGAACTTGAAGTTTCTGTCACGACAGAATCGATGTCAACACCTATCAATTTGAAAGGAGTGATATCAAATGCCACGTTACGAGAACCGTTCCCTGAGACAGCTGTTCCAGAAAGTGAAAAAAATCAGTAAAAAGTCAAACGGTTTCACCTTGGTGGAACTACTCGTTACTGTTGTCGTCGCATCAATTTTGAGTGGCGCCATCATCACTGCATTCCTGTCCGGAACTCTAGGATTTCGTCTGACCAACGAGACAAGTGAACTTCGAAGTGAAGCAGATTATTTAATTTCGTCAATCTTATCAGAGGTGAACCGAAGTGAGTTTGATGCTGTCACAAACGTAAGCAATACATATCAGTTTCATCGCCTTTCCGAGCCAAATATATCCCCGGCCGGCATGATTTATCGACAAGCAGGTTATGAGTCTATTTCCTTGAATCTATCTGAGGCATCTTATAGCCCAAGCAACCCAAACGTAGTACTTAAACAAATCTCAATTCAACTCCTTGATCCTGTCTACGACCCGCGTCGCCCTAGTTATATCACGAGTGGGTTATTAGAAATCGAGATGGTATTGTCTTTATCCGAAAATCCTGACTCAATCAAGACGTTTAAAAGTTCTATACCATTTTAAGTAAAGGGGGACATCATTATGCACAAACGAGAAGAAGGATACGTTCTCGTCCTGGTCCTTGTGACGATGGCCGCGCTCGCTGTCTTATCGCTCGCCGCCATGCAGGTCAATCTTGTGACGAATAAATTGACGGTTATCCGAACTGAAGACACACAATTGAACGAAGACGCTAGAAGTGCACTTAACGTAATTGCAGCAGACGTGCGTAATCGTTTTCCGCTACATGATTCTAATACCGTGCCTGACCATATGACTTCAGAGGCAGCCTTCAATGATGCGATTCAAGAAACACTTGCTACTGACGAATCGTTTGTACAGTTTAGTGAAACGAGCGATAGCAACATCACCTATTCGATTCGATTGAAAGAGGATGATGAGGCAAACCTTCTCAACACTGCGCCGTTCACGAAAATATTGCAAGTCAATGTCGCCGCGAGTCGCCAAGCGAACCCTGAACAACCACTTCTAAAGGTTGAGTACACACAAGACCTTTACCTGACGGCACTGCCATCATTCTTATATTACGTACTCGGATCGGATCAACAACTATCCGTGAACGGAATGCCAACCGTGAAAGGAAATCTATATTCTGGAGGGCCGTTATCATTTAATCGAACTGCCGACTACCAACTGAACGGTACAAAGAAACAGTTATCAAATACGCCATCGAGTCTTTTACATTTAGATGGTCGAATCGATTTAAAAGAGACTAGTGATTGTATGAGTTGTAGTGCTAAAAATTATTTTACGACAGGTCAGGAAATCGCTGGAGAAACAGCTGACTACGGAATCGCACAGAGTCAATTCTCTCCGTTTCAATACGAATACTCCATCATTGAATTCCTCAATCGTCATGTAGAACGATCACTATCCTATACGAATAACATTGAAACAGCTATTTTCGATGAAAACATGATTGCATCGACTGACAAAGCATTTGAAATTGAACGCGTTTTGTCTGAGGATGGTCTGACCGTCATTGAGCGACCAACTCCTTACGCTGATGCAAACGTATATAATAGTTTTTCGAAACCAACTATCATCAAATTACCGTCTAGCCTGTCCAATCGCCCGATATATGTTAAAGAATCCATCGTTCGTCAATCGACTCCGTTATTGTTCGATGGTGATGTTGTTATCGAGTCGACAAGTCAGCTTACGATTGAGCGACCATTAATTGTACGAGGCAACTTAACAATTCGTGGAAACGTTTCGTTTGCTTCAACCGTATATACGTTAGGCGATACGTTCATTGATCGTGCCAATATCCTACCGATTGATGAAGCGAAAGGAAATTCGCTAGTACTCCTATCGAAAGGAAAGATTTTATTAAATCGTATTAACGCCTTTGATGAGACACCAACAACACTACAAGCGTTCCTGTATAGCGATTCAAATGATCCAACATTTATATATGCTGTTGGTTCTACAATTCAAATCAATGGTGGCCTTTACAGTAAAGGTCCGATGTACGTAAATGTTTTTCGTGGTTCGTTTAGTAATGTAGACGCGTTGACACCTGAAGCTTATTTTGATAGTCGAGTGCCTGATCATTATGCCGCCTCGTCCCGTCTCAAGCTAACCTACAATGATACCGTCTTTAATCAACTAAACACGCTTCCTGTAACGAATCAATTACAATTTTTTGTAAGCAATCCAATTCAGATCCGATAAGTTAATTAAAACAAGGACAGCCCGTTGCGGGCTGTCCTTGTTTTAATTAACTTCATTCTTTTTGTTGGTTAACGCCTCTGACATGAGTTGTTGGTCCATTTCAGAAACAATTGACTCAAGTTCTTCAAACGGAATCGCATCTGCGTTCATTCGGGACAATAAATCCTCGAACGCCTCTGTGTTTCCATCATAAACAGCACGAATTAACACATTCGGATGAGCATTCAAAAATGACGAATTCACTCGTTCATGTGCAAAGCGCCATTTTTCAGGCTCATCATTTAAACTGTAGAGTCCTTCAATTAACGTCTGAGAAGAAAGTGCCACTTCGAGCGGTGCTCCACCCTCTACAATCTGTTTAAATTCTTTAAATGTCATCAGATCTGCGAGATAAATCCACTGTTCATCCGATAATGTCCCTCCATGCTTGTAGAGCATAAGAGCAGCTTCCACATCAAATTGTTCGACTGCTACGTTCATCCAATCGCCATCAACTTCTATAAACGGTTGGTTGAGCTTCCTTTCTAATTGATCTACATTTCCATGCTCCACCGCATGAAGCGCTTGCTTGTGTTGATAGTAAATATATCCCCACATACTTGAACCTACTAGGAATAAAAGTCCGAAGACTATGGTCATTTTGACTTTCATCAATAGTAGTCTCCCGCGTCATCAGGCGAACCAGGATTTGGATCACTACCTTCACGTACACGTACATAAAACTCACGATACACTATGACTGGACCTTGATTGTCAGGGAAGAAGCTACTCACGTCTTCAGTCGCGATTCGAACCTTAGCTAACCCCGGTTTTTTTAATCTGAGTTTGGTTTGATCGACGACTTCAACAACGTCTTTCCCTTCTGCCACTTCCATTCCGAATCCTCGGACGTTGGCTGTCGCCGGCAAGAAAACCGGTTCATACGAATATGGAGAATTCTCCATGTACAGTTCAATATTCGGAGCCAACAAGTCTTGCGGATATTCTTTTACGTCAATCATCGCGGTCACTTTTTGCGACGTAAATTGTTCTAACGCACCTGTGACTGGAATGAGACGACTCACCACACCTGTTCCTTGGATAGCTTGAACAGTCACACGATCCGTTTTTGGATTCGCGAGCGTTATTTCTTTCGTGTTCGGAGGGAGTGTCCAACGAATTGGCAACTTCACGCTTCCCGTCTGTGTAAGAACGAGCTCTTTAGTTTGACGGATCATCGTACCAGATTTGTCTTGATATACCCAAAGTGTTTCTTGAGACGGAGAAACGTTGATTGATGGTAGTTCGACTTCAACGGTCACCGTGATAGGCGAAATTGGTTGCGTGATTGGTTGATTCACAAGTGAGACTTTAACTTGTGCCGTTCCAGGAGTGCTTCCCTTCAGTTTAAGTTCTTGCGCTGATTCTTTTACAATCGAAATAACATTTTGACCTGAGACAACCTCAAACCGGAAGTTTCGATAGTCTTGATTAGATGTCTTGATTGAAGGTTGAATTGTACCATCTTCACCAACGAGCAACTTCAAATTGTTCGCATTGAATTGCGTCGGAGGATCGTCTACGATGACCTCGATTTCATTCGAACGAATCGTTTTACCTGTTATTGGTGAAGTGTATTCAACTCGAACCGTGGACTTCCCGGGTTTTAACCCTTTCACCGTCGCGCTGTTATTCACATAACTCGGAGTCAATTCGACCGCATCTGACCCGATACTCCATTTCAAATCAAGCTTTTGAATAGTATCCGGTATAATGGTTGGCGTTAATTGACGACTCTCATTCATGTTTAAGTAGATTGGACCATTAAGCCTCAGCTGTTCAATCTCTTTTTCCAGGATTGTCGTATTGACGGCAGACAGTTTTCCAGCTCCGCGTTTTTGAACATCATGTTTATCATTCCCATTAGAATTATGTTCTGCGTCGAATACATAGTTGAAAGTTCCTTTGTCAAACGAGTATGTCCCGACCTTGTTAGCCACTAATTGTACTTCCACTTTTTTATCGTTCACTTTACAGCTACGGTCACCTTGTTTAATCACACACTCATCTTGAATCAATCCAATCACTTTTCCATCATCGACACTCCAGCCATCCGGCAAAGAATTTGAGACGACAGAGTAGCCTGCAGGAATTACATCCTCTACATTGATTTCCCATCCGAATTGTTTATACGCATTTCCATTAGGTGACTGAATAAATGGTACTGAATAGTTAAGGTTATACGTAAGCTTCACGCCATTTCCTACCTCTGTAGTCAATGGACTAATAGTTCGAGAGACAAATGCGGCTTCCTCTGAGGCTAATACGTCCACTTCAAACGTTTCGAAAGAAGTAATTGCACCTTTTGTTCGTTTCTCTTTCGTTTCGATACGAACGTTCAATGTTGAACCAGGACTCGCTTTATGGTCGTAGAAGAAACCAGTCGCCTCAGCATTTCGAACGCTGGCTAACTCCCCTTCTTTGCTCGGGTATACTTGTTTTCCATCTACGAGGATACGTGTATCTAAAAATTGATCGGAAAAGTCATAGTCGATTGACTTCCACGACAAGTAAAGTGGTTCAATATCATATACCGTCCGCTTCTTCTTCTCGTTTTCGATTGGCGCAAGCACTTCAATTTTTGGAGCGTGATTCGATCCGATAAAGGCGCGGAACATGGTATTGATAAAGATTTCTTTTTCATCTCGCTCATTAAATGTTTGGACATGCCCTGCTCCGGAATACGTCAAGTTACCGACTGTGTACATATAATAGTGGTTAGCACTATCGCCGGCTGTCCGGTTATTGCCGACCAAGTTGAACCACGTCGTCAATTCTTCATTTTCTAAGTCCAATGAAAAATATTGATTATGGGTCGTTTTTATTGTTTTTGTGGCTCCTAAACTGCCACTTAGTTTGTAAGGATATTCTGTAAATAATCCCGTCGCCGTTGGCACGACCGAAGTTGAAGTGTTTTGCGCATAAATCCCCATATTCGTATATTCACGCGTGGCAAAACGTGAAGCAAAATTCGATTCCCACCGGTTTACCGCTTTGAACTGCCCGTTCGTTTCGGTTCGGTACAACATGTCATGGGTGAACATGACCCCGCGGCCTTGATCCATAAATTTTAGGAGTTCTGTGTGAAAACAATCATTCGTCAAGCCTGAAATATATGAATCTTTAAACCCGAAAATAATTAAATCTTTCGAATACAACCATTTTTCATTAGCCTTAAGATCCTGTCCACAAACTCGATCAATCAATTGTTTGTAGCTGATCGTCTCTAAATCAAATTCATATAGATCCCCATAATTGAGCATCTCATTATTAGTGAACGTGTTTCGTAAATCACCAGTCGATGCTGTAGTCGACGTATCCGCCGTAACTTGAAGCACTTTCGCTACCGCTTTTTCATCTTTCAACAAAAAACGTCCTGTTTGGTATGAGTAAGTGCTGACATTCGGATCTTTTAAAATTAATTTCCAGTACCTAGGGCTCGTATAACTCGGAGCATCGATTTGATAAGTGAAAGACCCCGCTTGCTTCGCAGGTAACGTTTCGACCCATTCATTGGCTGTAAAACGATCATTGCTATCAAAGTCGATATACAATTCAACAGTCGCATTTGCTGAAGGTGTATTCTCAAGTGTATATTCAAAATTGATTGGTTTTCCTCGCTCAGCCGGAACAATTGAAGTCGCCGATTTTACATCGACTAGTGAAGTTAACGTTCTAGAGCCTTGCTTCGTCACGACTTGTTTCACTTTATTCGATTTATGAGCATTGAAAAAGGTGTTTAGTAGCACTCTCGCTTCTTCAGGCGTTTTAAACACAGTAGCTTGCGTCTGTTTCAACATACTAAATTTTTTCGATTGATTATTTTTTGTGACAAACACGTCCTCATGCAGTAGAACCGGAACACCATTCGACAAGAGTTCACGTTGTAGCTGTTGGGCCTTTAGTTCCGTGATGTCATTGTCATGCTCGGTCGTGTTATGGGACGCACTTGTAACTGGTCGAATCGCATTTGATCCACTTAAATCTGAATTATAAGTCACGGTACTCCCACTGTATTTGGCTTGAGTGTCAGTTGCACGTGATGGACCAAAGACGACCGCATCGTATCTCCCAAGTAAATCTTCACGTGAGGCATTGAATTGCTTCATTGTCATCGTCTGCACAGTGTACCCTGTGCCTAAATTGAGTTGTGAGGGAATTTTATATGTCACATTCGTTGTATTTTTATTTACTTCTGCTATATCCGTTAGTTCTAAAATAACTGGTTTAACCGACGTATTCGCTGATACAGTCGTGTAAATTTCAAATAAAGTCGAAATAAGGAGAGATGCTAAAAAGACGATGACGGCGAATACCGCTACGGGTCGTTTCAATCTTTGTTGACTGACCATGATGTGTTTCCTCCTCGGAATATAAAATGATATGGACATACGTACTCATATTCATTCATACTCTTTAACCCGTTCAAAGACAAGGTCATTTTTGTAAACCTTGGAAATAGGTTCTTACTTCACTGATAAAGTAGAGCGACCCGGTCACGACGAGCGTCTCGGATTGCGGTGCTTCGAGCCACGCAGCCAACCACTCCTGCCAGTCGACGTAACGGGCCCCGTCCGCAATCAGACTGTCTTTCGTCCGAGTGCGCGGGAAATCGAACGTCGTCTCATAGACATCCGCCACCGTCTGGAGCGACGCGACCATCGCCTTGCGGTCCTTGTCCGCGAGAATGGCAGCGAGAACGGTTACGTCACGCTCGAGTTTCAATTGTTCGACGAGGGCGGCGACACCTTCCGCGTTATGCGCCCCGTCGAGCACGATGCGCGGCTGTCTCGAGATGAGCTCGTAACGTCCCTGATGTTGCGCCGACGCCAGCCCCGCTTGAATCGCTTCTGTCTTCCATCCAAGATGACGGGCGACCGCGACGGCACATGCCCCGTTGTATGCTTGATGATGTCCGGTCAATCCGAGCGTCACCGGAGGCAAACCGTCATAGGTCACAGTCGTCTCGGACCCGTCCTCGATTGACGTGACGAGCGGCGTGACGTCGTGAATCGGCGCGTCCATCGTCTCCCCTTGTTGCACGAGCAAGGCAATCAACCGCTCCTCCATCAAGCTATGGAACATCGGCACGCCATGTTTCATGATGCCGAATTTCTCGAGGGCAATCTCTTCGAGCGTGTCGCCGAGAATCCCTTGATGATCATGTCCAATCGACGTCACGATGGTCGCGAGCGGCTTCTGTAACACGTTCGTCGAGTCAAGCCGGCCGCCGAGCCCTACTTCCCAAATGACGAGGTCGGGCTGTTGTTCATGGAAATAGAGCCAGGCCATGACCGTCAGTAGCTCGAACTCCGTCAACGTCTCTGGTGATGTTGACGCACAGTCACGAACTCGGTTGGCAATATTGACGAGGTCGTCCTCACGAATCGGTTCCCCGTTCAACATGATCCGCTCCTCGAACTGGATGATATACGGCGAGATGAACGTCCCGACGTTCAACCCCTGTTTCATCGCCATCGCCCGCAAGAACGCGACCGTCGACCCTTTCCCGTTCGTCCCCGCCACATGAATCGACGGCAACTCCTCGATCTGTAGCGCGTTCAGCATCCACTCGATCCGTTTCAGGCCCGGCTTAATCCCGAACCGCAGCTGGCCATGTAGCCAATCAAATACATCTTGTCTCGTCTCCATCTTCCATCACTCCCGTTTTCACACTTCCCTCTCATCTTACCAAAATTCGCGAAGCGCTACGCACGGAATCGGCTGTGCTATACTCGAGGCGAAGAAGGAGGAATCACCATGACAACCAACTGGAACTTCGAGGCGACCTACCTCGATCTCCGTGACATTTTTTACGACCGGGGACCGGTCCATCCGGTCGACAAGCCCGAGCTCGTGCTTTGGAACGAACCACTCGCCGAGACACTCGGCCTCGACGCCGAGGTACGCCAAGACATCTCGCTCTTCGCTGGGAATCGCCAGACCGACACGTCGTTCTCGCAAGCGTATGCCGGCCACCAGTTCGGCCATTTCACAATGCTCGGTGACGGACGAGCACTCGTGCTCGGGGAACATGTCACCCCGAACGGCAAGCGTTTCGATGTTCAATTGAAAGGTTCAGGTCCGACCGAGTATTCACGTGGCGGTGATGGACGGGCCGCCGTCGGGCCGATGGTGCGCGAATTCCTGATCAGTGAGGCGATGCACGCCCTCGGTATCCCGACGAACCGGGCGCTCGCCGTCGTCACTACCGGGGAGCCGATCATGCGCCAAGGGCCGAAGCACGGCGCCGTTTTGACGCGCGTTGCGGCGAGCCATTTACGCGTCGGCACGTTCCAATATGCCGCTGCGGCCGGCTCCATCGATGACGTCATTGCGCTCGCCGACTATGCGATTCAACGCCACGACCCGGACCTTGCAGGACAGCCGGACCGCTATGAACAATTCCTCGGCCGCGTCATCACCCGCCAAGCGAAACTCATCGCCGATTGGCAACTCGTCGGGTTCATCCACGGCGTCATGAACACCGATAATACGTTCATCAGTGGCGAGGGACTCGACTATGGTCCGTGCGCCTTCATGGATACGTATCACCCGAACACCGTCTTCAGCTCGATTGACCGCGAGGGACGCTACGCCTATGCGAACCAGCCGTATATCGGCTCGTGGAACTTGGCCCGCCTCGCCGAGACGCTGTTGCCGCTCCTCGCTGACACGCAAGAGGCCGCCGTCGATATCGCCAACAAGCTGTTGAACGACTACACGGAAACGTATAAAGCCGCGTACTTCACCGGGCTTGCCCATAAAATCGGGCTCTACGTCCGAAAAGACGGCGACGACGCGCTGACGGACGAACTGCTTCGGCTCATGATGGAGTCCGAGGCCGACTTCACGAACACGTTCCGGGCGCTCACGCTCGGCGACACAGACGCGCTCATCTTCGCCAACCAGGACGATGGCAAGGCGTGGCTCGCCGCTTGGCGGAAACGCCTTGGGGAACAAGGTCTCCCGGATGAGGACGTGACCCGGCTCATGCGCCAGCATAACCCGGCCGTCATCCCGCGTAATCATCACGTCGAGGCCGCCCTCACGGCAGCCGAACGCGGTGACTTCGAACCCACCCAGGCCCTGCTCGACGTCTTGCGAAAGCCGTACGATTACGAAGCCGACTATGGACGCTACGTCTCACCAGGACCGCCGCGGACGTATCCGTATCAGACATTTTGTGGCACATGAACCATCCCGCTCGCGCGGGATGGTTTTTTGAAACCTTTTGACACGGGCCACGTAAAATAAACAAAGCAACTTCAGCCTGTACATCCAATGCGAATGGAGTGAAACAAAATGAAGATGACTGTCTTGCTCATGACGATTATCGTCGTG